>NZ_CP023515.1:0-1112500 GCF_002393265.1 Enterococcus sp. FDAARGOS_375
CAATGATTCGTTTGGTTCCAATCAATTTGGAAACATTTTGCAGTGCTAATACTTCTGTCAAAGTTACCCCTTCTTCCTAACACCATTTCTGCAACGATTTTAAACAAAAAACGTTATGATAATATGTATACCATGCCATCTCTGTAAAAAAAAGTCAAGAAGCGAAAAAGGAACATCGATGCTCCTGTTTTTGCTTCTTGACAACTTCCTGTATCACTGTTGCTTTTCACGTTTGCCCAATTGCTGCTGGTCAAACGCTTGGCAAAATTATAAGTTCTATTTGCTCGATCTTATAGCGGGCTCACTCCGTTTGGGTGAATGCCAGTTGGGCGAACGCTGCCTTGTTCTTGGCACTTCTGATCTGTTTGATCACTTGCTTGAGCTGTTTCCACTCCTTTGCGCTTGGGTGACCATTCCAATAAAAGAGGTAAGGCTGTTCTTCCTCGGAAAATTCCTGATGGATCGGATAATCGCTGATCACCAAATCTGGTTTTTGAGACAGCGAATAATGGGCCATCGCTCGATGCGTGGCATTCATCAAGCGGTTCTTGATCCAAAGCTCTTGCGTTTTACCGTATTTCGAATGGATCGAGAACGTGACCGGCTGTTCATATTTGATAAAAATAACTCTCAGTAACATACAGTATTGGAAAATCAAGCGATCATTCATTTGCAGTAATCTACGCAACGCTGGTAAAGAAACAGTCGCTTCCAAAAAAAACCGTTTCATGGTTGGATAAAGCACTGGAAAAGCGGCTTGCAGCTCTTGTTCGTCGGTTGTTTTGCCAAAACTATCGCTTTTTTGTCGCGTACCAAAACAGCCAGAGGCGGAATGGATCATGACCAGATTAACCAGTAAATAGTTTTTTTCGGCTTCTGTAAACGTCAACCGAAAATACACGGCAAGTTTTTCAACAAGCTGCGCTTCTTGCTGGTACTTTGGCTGAGTCAGCCACGAGATATTAGCAGCATCGAGATCCTCCTCAAGATAGGTGTTCATTACCCCAAACATATAATACAAGAAGCTGCGTTCAACCTCCGAAATTTCAGAAAACGGCAGATGATTCCTGTGAAACAATGGGTTCAAAAAGACCTGATCAAACTGATTTTTTTCAATTAATGGGTGCTCAAACGTCAGTACTTCGTTGGGTAAAAACGAAAGCGGATGCTTTTGATGGATTCTTTGCACGGTGATAGCGAATAGATGAAGAAATTTATCGATATCGATTTTTCTCATATAAGAAGCATGGGTTTCAAACAACGCTTCAGCCTGCTCTTTCTCCTTGATCGATGCCAAGACTTGTGAGTCCTTCTCATCAAAAATTTGCCAATAGGTAAGATGATAAAAATAGCGGATCGCATATTCGGCACCTGCCAAAGGATCACCTTTTTTTAAACTATAGGACAAATGATAATTCGCCAAAACATGATTTAACTCCTGCAATTTTCGTTGAATCGTGCGGGGACTGCTAAAGGTTTTGTGACTGAGTTGTTCAAGGGAATGATAATCCCCCTGAAAGAGTGCATCCAGCAAGATAAACCCAACGGTTCCCTGCAACAATACACTATAGGCTTGGCTCAATAGAAATCGTGGAGAAAAAGTAATCGACACTTCTTTTTCCAGCCGATCATAGGTCAAAGTAAACTGAGGATAGCGTGCACGAAACACCTCTACTTGCTGAACGATCGACTGCATTTTGTTGGTTTTCCTATCGAAAACACCTGAGAGCTCTTTAATTGTATAGTCTTTCTTGTTCGTTTCGTAACAATAACTTAGAAACGCATAAATTTGTTTTTCTGTCGTATCCAAAAGTGCCTGTAACATGAAATTTCCCTCGCTTGTATAATCAGCAAACGCTGTTTTTATCCTAAATTTGTCATCTTACAAAATTGTAAGCTAGCAGTGTTTGGTGATCGTACCACCGTGCGCTCTTTTCTGTCAAATCACTTTTAACAAATTTTCCTTTCGTTATCTGTATATTTTCATAAAAAAAGTCTGACGCCTCAAAACGATCGTCAGACTTTTTGTTAAAAACGGTAAAACAAAAACGTGATTGTGCTTTCTGGGGAAGAAAATTCCAATCGTGGGTTATCAATTCTCTCATTATCCTCGGCATTTTTCTTTACTCTCTCTCATCAGAAAATAACTTTCGATTCAGCCAGTAAAGGAAGACAGTAAGGATAACCACGCCTAGACCAAAGAGTAAATAACGAATACTCGTATTTTTGCTGCCGGTTTTCGGTAGTAAGGCTCCATTGACCTCCTTAGCACTGCTTGTCTCCGTACGTTGTTCCTGTTCCATTTTCACTGAAGACGATGCTTTAGCGAGTTGTTTGCCTACGGGATCATTGGAGGAAACACTTCGCTTGCTTGACTGACTTTGGTTAGGCGCTAATTTGTTTGGTTTCGTTTCTGAATCTGAAAGATTCTCAGATGCCGCTTCACTAACGGTCATTGTTCCTGTTGTTGCGGTGGTTTCTTGACTCCTAATTGTCTGACTCGATTCACTCTCACTAACTGGTTGGGTGTTGAAGTTTTCTGACTCACTTGAATTGTGACTACTTTCGATCCTTTGAGAATCCTGACTTGTGTTTTCCGTAGTAGAAGTCCTTGGATCCGTGGATTGAGAGTCGCTAAATTTCGGTTCGATACTACTAAAGGAAGAGCCCGTTTCTTCAGTCACCTTAGAGCTTGCGCTTATCTCAGAGTTCGTGGTCTCACTAGAGCTCGGGGGTGTGATTACCTGCCATTGACTAGGCTTCAAGTTTTCAGTAATCGTTGTTTCACCGTCATAAATCACAACTAAATCTACTTTATCCACACTTTTGATCTCATCGATGGCCATCTCAGCATAGATCCTTAAGTAGTTTTCAACACCTGAAAACCAATCGACATTTGTTAGATACGTTTCACCAATCACCTTTTCACTGTGTCCATTGCCATCCCAACCATAAGTTAAACGGATACAAACGTTTTGTGAAGTCAGCGTTTTGTTCGGCCGTACCGGGATCGTAATGACTTTCAAGGCTTCATCATAGATCACTCGATTCGTTTGAACAGAAAACGATAAATTCCCTCCGGCTCGTTCTTTTGCTGAAGTATGATCGAAACCAAACACCAGCAGCAATAATCCCGCTAACAGCAAAATCAACACAATTCCAACCAGTTTTCTCATTTCCTCACTTCCTAAATGAATATTTCAAGATAACTTGATAAGGAAATTATAATAAATTCTCAGAGAAAACATGCGCCGAAAAAAAAGGAAAGACCCAATAAAATGGCATCTTCCCTTTAAATAAGTCTTTATTAATTATTCTTCCAAGTAAAAAAACTGCCTCCAAAATTTCAGTTTCTATCTACCTGATAAATTTACTCCAACTTAACTTCAATGCGCATCCTGCTAAAACCATTCCTATTGCAATCCATAAATGATTAGACGATTCATTCGTTTGAGGAAACTGCTGTTTTTCTGATTGATTATGCAAATTATTTGATTGGGATACCTGCATGTTCCCAGGGGTTGAACTTTGATGTGTAATCGCTCCATTATTACTAGAACTACTCCCGTTATTTGATTCTGAACTACTAATCATACTACTTTCACTACTTGGTTCCGTGCTACTACTTGTACTGCTTTCACTACTTGGTTCTGTGCTACTGCTGGTGCTACTTTCACTATTTGGTTCCGTGCTGCTACTTGGTTCCGTGCTACTGCTGGTGCTACTTTCACTACTTGGTTCCGTGCTGCTACTAGTGCTGTTTTCGCTACTTGGTTCCGTGCTGCTACTAGTGCTGCTTTCGCTACTTGGTTCCGTGCTACTACTGGTGCTGCTTTCGCTACTTGGTTCCGTGCTGCTGGACTCCCCTAGTTCACCGGTTCCACCACCACCGCCACCATAGCGTGGTGTATAGCCAGTAATACTGCTTGTTCTTGGCACATCATTGACTACGGCATCGAGGATGCCCCGATTGGTATATTGTTCCAATGAACCATCCGTTTCTGTTTTGTAGGTAATGTAGATCCGTTCCTCCGTATCCCGCAAAGGAATTTCAAAGGAGCCATCACTATTTAAAACGATCGGTACTTCATCAACATATGTTGGGTTGGAAACGCTGGGTCCATAGACCACTCGAGCAGTCGTACTGACGAGTGTCTGATGGGGACCTAAAATATCAATAAACGTTCCATCTTTGATCGTCACTTGGTTTGTATCAAACGAGTTGATGTACACACGCCAATCAATAATCCGTTTGGGTTCTTGCGTACCTAAATACAGTCCTTGTTTGGTGAGTAAGGCACCCTCCCCTGTATCATCCACTGCTTGAATAAAAATAGGTACCGATTGCGTTCCATTTACTGTTTCGAAGTTAATGTTGTTGATTTGGTTCTCTGTCACTTCATCGCTGAACTTTGTCCAAAAATAAAAGTCCCCATGTACATTGGTATTTTTTTCGACAAATTCCGTGAAAACAAAGGTCAGCTGATTGCCAACTTGGGTAACATTGACCACTAAGTTGTTATTTTCATCGTATAAAGCATACGTATTATTGACGCCTTCAATCTCAACTGGCAAGGTGACTGTTGCTTTGTCACCTGCTTTTAAGTCACCCAAATTTTCTAAACTCCACCTCATATCTATTTTAAACGAGTCATCTTTTTCGATACTTGTAATGACTTCATTGTGGCTATTGACGATCGACACATTTGTGATCAGCTTGGCTCCCACATCGGTTTCTCCATAAACAATCCGCATACCGGCAAAAACAGGAACTAACAGTAGCAAGACAGCAAATGCTTTTCCTAGTCGTTTGATCATTGGTTTCCTCCTTAAGTGAGCGCTTAGCTAAACCTACCGATCACAGCAGTCACTGTGCTCGACATGAATATTGTACTTAACAAGTGTCTTTTCGTTTCACGTTGAGAAAATAGACTTCCAGTTGCCACATTCTAGCAGCGAATCGGCGACTGCTTGATAGAATAAGTGTTAACTAATTTTATCTGCATATTAGTGATTTACACAATTAAAACGCTTCATTGCCAAAGGAAAATAACATTGCAGCAAATAAAAAGCCAAATCCCAATCCGTGTTGACTGAAAGGGATTTGACTTAAAAATCAAACTACTCTGTAGGATCGGCGATCCTATCAATTTGCTGGAAGTATCGATATTGACAAATCAAGTAAAAAACGATTTGAAAAATCAAAAAGAGACTAGCGATCACACCGTAGTATTGCCAAACAGGCAATTCTACTAAGATACGCAAAGCGGTCATCGCTACCGCAAAATGGATCATTGCCACGACTGTTGGCAAGAAGTACATCACTTGGAGCTGGCGTCTCAGAACGTTGTGCCGCTCCTTCGGAGACACACCTAAGATATGCAAGGAACGATGATACGCCCCATCTTTATCTAAATCTGCAAATAAACGGAAATAGATAATTGAAGCGGAGAAAATAAAGAAAACCGAACCCAGTAATACCGTGATCATTAAAATGATGCCATTTCCCTGACGATTTTCTTGGAAAACTTGGTATTTCGAGGTATAAGACGTACGCATCGGAATGTCTTTTGCCGCTTCTGACCACTCTTCATCCGTATAGTCTCCTTTGGCTTCAAACTCCTGACTGAGCTCTTCGTATTGCTGATCGATCAAGGCATTTTCTTTATCTAAATTCCCATTGAAATCAGATACCAATTCAGGTGTCTCAGCCCATTCTGGATAGTCTAACCAAATAAAACCAGATTCCATATCATCGTTAGACTCTTGTAAGAGATCTTGCCATTCCTCAAAGGTCTTATCTGTCACAACTGACAATCCAAAGTAATCCAGAGAAAGCATTGAGGGGCTGTGGACAATCGTAACATCCTTTTTTATACCGGTTTCTGAACCCAATTCAAGTGGGTAGATACTTGTGCGTTCGTTCTCAGGGACTTCTAGGAGCTGTTTTCGACGTGAATAATTAGCACTAAGTGTCATTATTTGATTATCTGCAACGGAATCAGCTTCCTCACCGATTTGTTTCATCATTTTCTGATAGTCGCTTTCTCGCATAATTGAAAAGCCATTCGTCGTATAAAATGAATCATTCATAACTGCAGATTCATCAAGATTCGCATAGGCCCATAGTAAGGAAACACTATCCGTTACAGGTGCATACCCTTTTTCTTCTATGGCAGTTTTAATTTCATTCACTTTTCTCTCAGAATGATCGAGGTCTTCTGGCCCAGACCACGGAAATACATAGGCTACACTAATTCCTTGGATCGAAGAAAAAGAAGAACTGCCAATCGCCAGCATCACGGAAATCCCAACGAATGCCACGGAGGTACTAATAGCAATCAGACTATACATCGCCGCATTGTCTCGCATGCGAAAAATCCATTCGCTGATAGTCAGCATCCGAGTCCCTCGTAAGAAGGTCGGGCGTTTCTTTAATCGTTTCAATAGAAATACGCTGAACTGATGGAATGACAAAATCGTGCCCGCAACAGTCAACAAGACTCCTAGCATAAGCGGCAGCATCGAGTACGTTTGGTAGCTAAAATAAAAGACCGATCCATAGCCCGCCACCAATAATATAATTCCTGAAAATGCCAATGCCCAATGGCTTTTTGGTTCAGGACGTGGCTTTTCATTTTCCTTGATCAATGAGATGATCTGTTCTCCTTGCAAGGCGCGGGTACTGAAAAAGGAGATCAAGAGAAAAATAAAGACATAGATCCCAAAGGTCAATCCTAAACCTTCCATAGGAACCATAAATTTCAGTCCTTCTGTTAGATACATGACATTTTGCGCAATCAGCAACAACAATTTCGTCAATAAAATCCCTAAGCCAATACCGGTCACTGTGGCGCCGGTCCCTAAGAAGGCATTTTCGACAAATAAAATCTTTCGCAGATCTTTTTCTTCGATCCCCAAAATCAAGTAGATTGCCAGATCACGTTTGCGTCGTTTCAAAAAGACCACAAATGTATACCATAAAAACAACAGCGACAGTAAGGCGATCACCACGAGTGCGACGGATAGACCAACCTTAGCTAAGCTTGAAAGTGTATCGCTATTAGATAAGTTTTCTTCCAATTGCGGATGAAAGAGCAAAAGACTAAAGATATAAAACACCATCGCCGCAAAGGCGCTACTGACGAAGTAGGCCGCATAGGTTCGAAAATTCCCCCGCAGATTACGAATGATCAACTGTCTGAAATTCATGACGGCGACCTCCTAAATGTGCTAGGACTTCAAGAATTTTTTGATAAAATTGCTGTTGATCAGCCCCGCGATAGACTTCGTTATACAGCTTTCCGTCTTTGATAAAAACGACCCGATCAGAAAAGCTGGCGGAATAAGGATCATGGGTGACCATCATGGTGGTCACCTTGCGCTGCTTGTTCATCTGACTTAGTATTTCCATGACATCTCGTGCTGCCTTGGAATCAAGATTACCCGTCGGTTCATCTGCTAAAAGCAATTCCGGCTGATGGATCAAAGCTCTAGCGATCGCAACCCGCTGCTGCTCCCCACCGGAAAGCTGATAGATGCGTTTGTCTTTTTTCTCATAGATCCCAAGTTCACGTAATAGCTGTTCCGAACGTTCTTTCATCTCAGGAACCGGCACCCGATCCAATGTCAGTGGTAAAATAACATTCTCAAGCACACTCAATGGTGAAAGTAAATTGTAGTTTTGAAAAACAAAGCCCAGTTGCCGACGACGAAACTCTGCGAGTTTTTGCTTAGATAATTCCAGCGGCTGCTCTCCTTTGATGATCACTGAACCTGCAGTCGGTTTATCCAATGTTGCTACCAAATTCAACATAGTAGTCTTTCCACTGCCAGAAGGACCCATTATGCTGATAAATTCTCCTTCTGGCACTTTGAGATCGATTTGTTGCAACACCTCAACAGAAACTTCTCCCGCATAGGTTTTTGTTATATTTTTCAATTCTAGTAAAGCCATCATTTTCACTCCTTTGCTACCAGTTTAGCAGGTGGCAGCGCAATCAGTTATCGATTTCGTGATAGAAAGCTTACAAAATTGTAAGAACGCCTTTACGTCCGAAACGTTAATGTAACCGTCGTGCCTAGATTCTCCTTAGAGACCAAAGCGATATCGATATCCAATTGCTTGCTGATCGTTTCGACTAAGTAAAGTCCGATTCCAGTTGCCTCGCCTGTTTGCCGACCATTCTGACCTGTATAAAAGGGGCGAAAAACCCTTGGCAGATCCGCTTCCGCAATCCCACATCCTTCATCGGAGATCGTCAAACTTCTAGAAAACGGATCAATTTCAAAACAGACTTTGCTCTCTGGCTTTGAGTACTTAATGGCGTTGCTGATGAGTTGAAACAGCAAGATCCCTAGCCATTTTTTGTCTGTTGTGACCGTGATATCCGCATCACTCAACAGTTTTGGATAGACTTCGCTGCGAATAAAATTCCGCTTCTGTTCACCAATCCCGTGCTTGACCACTTCCAGCAGGGAGACGGACTCAATAACAAAGTCCTCCGTGAAATCTTCCAAACGCACAAAGTTCAAGGCGGTCGCCAAGCCGCTCTTCAAGCGATCTGTCTCAGCCAAAAGATCGTAGCTGTCGACTTCCTCACTTTCAGCCATTAGCGCCAAGACCGAGACAGGTGTTTTCATTTGGTGAACCCAGATATTCATAAAACGGATGTGGTTTTGATGATGCTGATTCAATTCGGTGAGTTTCTCTTGCATTTGCTGTTCTCTTGCATCGAACTGTTTACGCCATTTCTTGGAAAGAGAGCCATTGCTGCCACGAACAGCTTTTCCACTCTTGAGATAGTGATAAAAAGCGGCATTGGATAGATATTCCGCCAAAGAAACAAACAAAAGCAACAAGCAAAATAGTAACAGACCATACCCAATGACTAAATAATTTCGATACCCATCGAGCCAAATCACTAAGACGAACAGTGAAATAGCGAGAACGGTGATCAAAATTCTCGCTATATGAAGCTTAACGTATTCTCTCATTGTTCGGTACCTACTACCGATAAGGCGTAACCCTTGCCGCGAATCGTTTGGATTGGATCATTGATGCCCATTGCCGCCAATTTTTTTCGCAAACGGCCAACATTGACAGAAAGTGTATTGTCATCAACGAAACGCTCATCATCCCATAATAGATTTAAGATTCGTTCTCGTTTGACCATCTCTGGGTGTGCTGACATTAAAAGAGTCAATAATTCTCCTTCTCGAACAGTCAGCCATTCACTGGCTTCACGATAGACCATCTTCAACGCTTCCGGATAATAGGTCAATTCGCCAGCTTTCAAGCTTCGCGCACGATCCGACTGCGCATAATCCCCATAAACTCTGCGAATATGGCTCTTCACTTTAGCTAGCAGCAAGTCATAAGAAAAAGGCTTGACCAGATAATCATCGGCCCCGTATTCTAAAGCCATCACTTGATCCATGTTGCCATCGCGCGCCGAGATAAACAGAATCGGAACCAGCGAACGTTCTCTGATTTTTTGACACCAATAGAACCCGTCATAATAAGGCAGATTGACATCTAATAAAACCAAATCTGGTTGAATCGACAAGAATTCATCTAAAACAGCAGCGAAATTTTCTGGAACAAAGGTTTGATAGGCATAGCGGGATAATTGATTTTCCATCATTTTGACTAATGATTTGTCATCCTCGACCACAAATATTTTCATAGAATCCCTCCTGTTTCTCTAAAGTTTACCAAAACCTCGTGAAAAATACTGCAATATCCCAGCTTTTTTTAAAAAAATACACTTATTTATTGTAAGCAAAAATATTTTATAGTATACTACACTTTGTGATTAAAACTTACTTAAAGTAAAGGTGGAAAAAAATGAAAAATATTTTAGTTGTTAAAGCCAATAACCGTCCTGATGGAGTATCTGCAAAAATGTTTGATACCTTCGTTGAAAATCTTGATACCAACAATGTGGACGTTGTAACCTTTGATGTGTACGCACAACCAATGCCTTATATCGGTCAAACGTTATTTGAAGCATTTGGCAAACTTTCACAAGAACAAGAATTAAACCAAGAAGAACAAGAATTGATGACTGTCCGTCAAGACGTGATGAACAAATTCGCAGCAGCAGATACCATCGTTTTCGCTTTCCCAATGTGGAACTTAACGATCCCAGCTGCCTTGCACACCTTTATCGACTACATCTTCCAAGCTGGCTTTACTTTCTCTTATAACGAAGATGGTTCAATGAACCAATTATTGAAAGACAAAGAAATCGTTCTATTGAATGCCCGTGGTGGTGTTTACTCAGGCGAAATGAGCGCAATGGAAAACGCTGTAACCTTTATGGAAAAAGTTTTCGGTGGTATGTTCGGCATGAACATCACAGAAGAAGTAATCATTGAAGGCCACAATGCAGATCCTTCTAAAACAGCAGAAATCATTGCTGAAGGTTTAGAACGCGTAGCAGCTGCTGCGAAAAAATTCTAATCATTGCTATTGATCAACTCCTCAACAAAGCGCTATTGCTGGTTGAGGAGTTTTTTTATCCAAAAACGTAGCTCGTTTATTGGATTGATAATACAAAGATGCCCCTTCAAACACAGCGGTCTAAGGGGCTAAGTCTCTTTTTATTTTGATGCTTTCCAATCAAAAGGCAACAGCTCTTCTAGCGTCATGATTTTTCCTGCTGCAATCATGACCTGCGTGTTATGGTTGGCAGGATCCAGCTGGCTGATGAATTCACGGCAACGACCACAAGGTGGGATCGGCTCACCTGCCGAATTGATTGCAACCATCTGTAACACCCGCTGCTGCCCATCGGTGATCATTTGCGCAGCCGCAGCCTGTTCGGCGCAAAAGCCCATGGAACAGCTGGTATCGATACAGATCCCCGTATAGATCTGTCCATCTGCAGTAGCTAGTGCTGCTGCGACACTCCCTGCTTCTGCAAATTGAGAGAGCTGTCTGAATCCCAGTTTTTGTTTCGCGGCATTGATCAGCAACTGAAAGTCCATTTTCTTCCTCCCACAACAAGATAGTTCATATTAAATGAACCGTTTAAGCACCGGCCATGATTTTCGTCAAGAGCTCAGGATCAAAGTTCTTTTCCCGCAGCATCGCAATTTCATAACCATAAGGGGCTTTTTTGTTCTTTTTGTCTTCCCCGACATACGGTGTTTCCAATATTTTCGGCAACGCTGTTAATTGCTCATGATGAACGATTTTATTCAACGCTTCAAAACCGATCGTCCCAAAACCAATATTGGCATGTCGGTCTTTATGACTGCCTTGCGGATTTTTAGAATCGTTGACATGGATGACTTTCAAACGATCCAAACCGATAATTTTGTCAAACTCGTTTAAGACGCCGTCAAAGTCTTCTTTGACATTATAGCCGGCATCATTCGTGTGACAAGTATCTAGTGTAACGGATAGTTTTTCATTTAAAGTAACACCATCGATAATTGCTGCCAGTTCTTCAAAGCTGCGACCAATCTCGGTGCCTTTACCTGCCATTGTTTCTAATGCGATCTGGGCAGTTTGATTTTTTTCAAGGACCTCGTTCAAGCCTTTAATGATCTGTTTGATCCCAGCTTCGGGTCCTGCACCGACATGGGCACCGGGATGCAACGTGATTTGAGTCGCACCTAAAGCTTGCGCTCTTTGGATTTCCTCTTGTAAAAATGAAACGGCAAAGCCAAAGTTTTCAGGCTTGATGGTATTGCCTAAATTAATAATGTAAGGAGCATGCACGACGATATTCGAAATTCCTTTTTCCGTCATAAAATCTTGTCCGGCTGCGATCTGCATCTCTTCGATCGGTTTGCGCCGCGTGTTTTGCGGAGCTCCGGTATAAATCATAAACGTAGTAGCTTGATAGCTAGCCGCCTCTTCTGCTGCTCCTAAAAGCATTTTTTTGCCGCTCATTGAAACGTGTGAACCAATCAACATTTTTCTTTTCCTCCTAAATCTAGTCTTCTCTATTATCGATAAAAGCGCCTTGTAAAGCGATTATTTTGCTCATTGCCGTATTTTTTTATCAAGCGAGTCCAAATAACATTAGGACACCCGTCATTAGCGGCATACTTATCAAAAAGCTAATGGAAGAAACGAACCCTACTGCTTCTTCCTCCATCCCAGCAATCACGGAATTAATGACACCGAACAAGGGAATCGGAGCAAACACTAACAAACAAAGAACTGGCTTTAATAAAACTGGGATTGGTAAAACATAGAAAGCCGCAAACAGCACGAAGGCCAGTCCGTAGCGCAAGCTTAAAATTTTGATTACCGTTGGCGTAGTGTGCTTCGGTAAGCGGAAATCCAAAAATAAGCCAATCATAAACATGGACAAAAACGTATTTGCGATCCCGATTGGTTGGACAAGCGCTAATGCCGCCTCAGGGATCCTCCAATCCGCACTGCGGATAATCAGCATCACTAGATAAATGGTAAATGTTGGCGAGCGCAGGAGATTCAAAAAGATTTTCCCTGGTTCAAATGTCGTCCGCTTTCCAATCAAGAATTCGATGAAAATCGTCGTTCCCCCTGCCAACATGATACTGTTTCCCATATCAAACAGCGAAATCAGCGGAATCCCTAAAGGATAAAAGCTTTGGGCAAAAGGAATCGCAAAATTGCCGATATTAAAGCCTGACCCGCAGTACATCGCAAACTGCTGCAAGGTACTTGATTCGTTTTTGGTCAAGAAAAATGCGAAGAGGATTTGGACGATCGTAATGATCAACGCGATCACAATCAAACTAAGGGCACTGACTTGTACTTGCATTGCAGCTAAATTCAAAATGATTGCCGCCGGTAACGTTACATTCAAAATAATTTTGGATAAGATCGAGCCATCGGCTTTCGAAAGGACTTTCAATTGCTTAAGAAAATATCCTAAGAAAATCATGGCAAATAAGCCGGCGGCATTCAACACTATGTTTCCCATTCCAACAAAAACCCTTCCTCTACAAAAATTTGAAAAAAGCGAACCAACAGGGCGGTTCGCTTTTTGCGATTAAAATGTTAGTAAAAAATATTTTTTCTTGCCACGACGAATCACGACGTATTTCCCACCGATCCGATCACTTGCTTGGATCTCGTACGTTAGGTCTTGGACGCGTTCCCCATTGATGTAGATCGCCCCATTTTGTACGTCTTCTCTTGCTTGACGTTTTGATGGTTCGATTTTAGCAGTTGTCAATACTTCAATGATGTTCAAAGAATCATCAGTTGTTACCTGGTGGCTAGGAACCCCTTTAAAGCCTTGTTCGATCTCTTCAGCGTTCAACTCTTTGATGTTGCCATTGAATAAACTTGCTGAGATGCGTACAGCTTGTTCATATGCCTCTGCCCCATGAACCAATGTAGTGACTTCTTTTGCCAAAGCTTTTTGCGCTGCTCGAGATTCTGGTGCAGCATTAAATTCTGCTTCGATCGCAGCGATCTCTTCTAATGATAAGAAGGTGAAATATTTCAAGAATTTAACTGCATCACGATCATCCGTATTGATCCAGAATTGGTAGAACTCGTAAGGCGTCGTTTTCTTGGCATCCAGCCAAACGGCATTGCCTTCTGTTTTCCCAAATTTCGTTCCGTCTGCTTTTGTGATCAATGGCATAGTCAACCCAAACCCTTGGACTTCCCGTTCACGACGCAATAATTCGATTCCAGAGGTGATATTCCCCCATTGATCGCTACCGCCTAATTGCAACAAGCAACCGTGGTTGTCGTAAAGGTTCAAAAAGTCATAGGCTTGTAAAAGCTGGTATGCAAATTCGGTGTAGGAAATTCCTGTTTCGATCCGACGTTTGACACTTTCTTTGCTCATCATGTAGTTGATAGTAAAGTTTTTCCCAGTGTCCCGTAAGAAATCGATCAGTTTCAATTCCCCTAACCATTCATAGTTATTGGCAATGATGGCAGGATTTTCTTGGTCATCAAAATCAATAAAGCGAGATAATTGGCTCTTGATACTTTGTGACCATTCCAAAACGGTATCTAATGTGTTTAATTGACGTTCTTGATCTTTAAAGGATGGGTCACCGATCATTCCTGTACCGCCACCAACTAATGCGATCGGCACATGTCCGTTTTGTTGGAAACGGCGCAACATCAAAATAGGCAATAAATGACCAATATGCAGGCTATCTGCGGTAGGATCAAAGCCGATATATAGTTTCACAGACTCTTCATTTAATTGTTTGGTCAAGGCTGCTTCGTCTGTGGTCTGATGAACTAATCCGCGTTGCTTTAGTTCTTCAAAAAAGTCTGTACTCATTCTTTCTCCTCCTAATAATTGCTTCATTGTTCATCTTAACTGAAAAAGAGGGCAATGAAAAGTCTTTCTCTCAAAGTCCTTTACCAAAAAAGAAACTTTTAGGCAAATCCTTTCGTTTTCCTTTGTTTTCACTGATCAGATCCAACCGTGAAAAGAATTTTCCTGATCCTCTTCTTGAGATAACGGATAGGGTGCTACCCAAGCGTCTTGTTTTTTGCTATAATTACACGGAATCTATTCTAATTTATTGAGGTGACTCTTTTTGTCCCAGAAAACGAAAAAACAAAAGAATACAGAAAACAAAAATAGAGGCTGGTTCTATTTCAACATCAGTCTAAGGGTTTTACATGCCTTATTCTTAGTCGCTATTTCTTTGCTGGTGCTTGGCGGCTCTTTAGCCTTAGGGATCGGTGCCGGCTACTTTGCTTTTCTTGTGGAAGATACCGCAGCTCCTTCTAAAGAAGAGTTGCAGAAAGAACTGACCGACATCACAGAGACTTCTCAACTCGCGTACTCAGATGGCAGTAAAATCGCAACGATTCGCTCAGACCTGATGCGAACGTCGGTTAATTCCGATCAAATTTCAGACTACTTGAAAAAAGCAATCATCGCAACCGAAGACGAATATTTTAATATTCACAATGGCGTCGTACCAAAAGCGGTCGTGCGAGCATTATTATCTGAAGCGACAGGTTTTGGCGGCAGCGGGGGTTCCACTTTGACCCAACAGCTGGTAAAACAACAAATCCTTTCCAGTGAAACAACCTTCAAACGCAAAGCCAACGAGATCTTATTAGCTATGGAAGTAGAGAAGTTTTTTGATAAAGACGAGATCGTCACTATGTATCTAAACATCTCTCCTTTTGGTCGGAACAATAAAGGGCAAAATATCGCAGGTGTGCAAGAAGCGGCGCAAGGAATTTTCGGCGTTAATGCCGCTGACCTAACTTTACCACAAGCAGCCTTCATTGCAGGACTGCCACAAAGTCCGATCGTCTACAGCCCTTATACAAATACGGGTGAGATCAAGGAGAACCTGACTGCGGGCTTAGAACGGAAAGACTTTGTCCTCTTCAGTATGTATCGCAACCACGATATTACGAAAGAAGAATACGAAGAAGCACTTAACTATGACTTAAAACAAGACTTCAAAAAGCAAGAAGCTATCGAACAAACGGATCAAAGCTTCCTCTATTATACTGTTTTAAATGAAGCAAAAGATATTATTGCCAAACAACTGGCAGTTGAAGATGATGTCAGTGATGAAGAATATGCCAAAGACGAAACCTATCAAAAATACTTCGAATTGGCGCAACAAAAACTCGTTAATGGTGGCTATACCGTCACATCAACGATCGATAAAGACATTTATAATGCGATGCAAGATGCCGTTGATAAATACGGCTCTATGTTAGACAATTGGGGCGACGCCACCATCGAAGTCGGCAATGTTATGATGGATAATGCCACTGGGAAAGTATTAGGCTTTATTGGTGGTCGTAACTATGCTGAAAATCAATTCAATCATGCCTTTGATGCCAAACGTCAAGCAGGATCAAGTATCAAACCAATGCTGGTTTATGGTCCGGCCATCGAAAGTGGTTTGATGGGCTCAGAATCGATGGTTTCTGACTATGCCGCAAAATGGCGGACGGGAGAAAATGCTGGTGAGTCAATCGTCAATGCCACAAACCGCGGAACCAATACCTTCATGTCGATTCGCGAATCACTAGAAGTTTCCAGTAATATCGCAGCGACAAATATTTTCCAAGATCTTTGGGAAAAAGAAGGCGATCATTTTTACGCCTACACAAATTATTTAAGCAAAATGGGCTATCCGGAAGATAATAGCTGGGCATATGAATCAGCGCCATTAGGGGTTACGGATGTCACAGTGTTGAATCAAACGAATGGCTTCCAAACATTTGCTAATAATGGTGTCTATCAGCAAGGCTACATCATCGAATCCATCAAAGACAATGAAGGCGAAGTGCTTTATCAGCATGAAGCCAAACCAGTACAGGTCTTTTCTGAAGCGACGGCTTCTATCATGACCGACATGATGCGCAGTGTCATCGATGAGCAAAAAACCAGTACCTTCAAAACAGTTATCAGTGGATTAGATTGGAATCTCGGGAATGCCGATTGGGTCGGTAAAACTGGTTCCACCAATAACTGGTCAGACTCTTGGCTAGTCGTTTCCACCCCATCGATCACTATCAGCAGCTGGTCAGGACGGGATGACAACAAAGCTACTGATAGTGCTGCAGGAACTCGGACAGCCAATTACATGGCTTACTTAATCAATCGGATCTATCAAACAAATCAAGAAGTTTTTGGTGTGGATCAGAAGTTTGAGCTTTCAAATGACGTGAAAAAAGTCAAAGTTTCCAAATTTACAGGGACCCAACCAGGAGGCACCGTGCGGGTCGATAATCGAACCTACACGAATCCAAGCGATACCGTCAACTCATATTGGGCCACTGGCGGACCGGATACGGTCGACTTTAAGTTTGGGATCGGCGGTTCGGACGCTAATTACGCTGACTATTGGAAAAAAGCATCGTCTAGCCGTTCAACCAATCGCTCTTCAAATACATCGTCTAATAATACTTCAAACAATGCCACGCCTACAGCAAATGATGATGATGACGATGAACAAGACAATGACCAAGCAAATACAACGAATAATGATGACTGATCAGCCTTGTGCTGATCAGTTTTTTTATGCAAAAAAAGTGTGGGTAAAAAATCCGTAGATTTTCTACCCACACGAACGATCGTAAAAGTAAAAAGCGGAACAACGTAGTGTTGTTCCACTTGTAAAGGTTCCGTGAATCGCTGCTTATTTCGTAGAGCTTTTTTCTGAGATACCGTAAGGCAAGACGATCGTTTTTTGTTCTACATCTTCTTTGTTCATCATTTTTGTCAATAGACGCATCGCAACGGCACCCATATCATACAATGGTTGGGTAACACTTGATAAGCGTGGACGAGCGGCTTCAGCCAATAATGAATTGTTGCTGGTGATGATCTCGAAATCTTCAGGAACTTTAACACCTTTGTCTAACAAACCATCTAAGACACCGATCGCTAGCTCATCATCTGTAACATAAGCTGCTGTTGCACCACTGTTGATGATGCGATCAACTAATGCTAAGCCTTCTTTAAAGCTGTATGGTGATTCAAAGATCAACCCTTCAGAATAGTCAAGGTTGTTTTCTTTCAAGGCTTCTTTGTAGCCTTTCAAGCGGTTTTGGCCATTGATTGGATCGATCAAAGCACCGCTAACAAAAGCGATTTTTTGATTGTTTTTCGCCAATAATGAAACAGCATCTTTGGCAGCTGCTGTGTAATCGATATTGACACTTCCTACTTGTTCATCAGGATCGATCGAACCAGCTAAAACGACTGGTGTTTTTGAGCGAGAGAATTCCCCACGAATTTCATCCGTGATGCGATGACCCATGAAGATAACGCCGTCCACTTGTTTCGCTAACAAGTTGTTCAATACGTTGACTTCTTTCATTGTATCGCCATCAGAGTTGGCTAAGATGATATTGTATTTATACATGGTCGCTACATCATCGATCCCACGAGCAAGTGATGAAAAGAACATATTGCTGACATCAGGAATGATGACACCTACAGTTGTGGTCTTTTTACTTGCTAACCCTCGAGCAACTGCGTTTGGCCGATAATCCAAGCGGTCGATCACTTCCAGCACTTTCTTACGAGTTGCTGGTTTTACATTTGGATTTCCGTTGACTACCCGTGAAACAGTTGCCATCGATACATTCGCTTCCCGTGCAACATCATAAATCGTAATTGTTTGTTTTTCCATGATATATCTCCCTTATTCTATTTTCAGAAAATCTTATTTACATTTCTTTGTTAGAATAGCAAATTTTTTCCGGATTTGCAACCGTTTTAATTTTGTTTTCATGAAAACTTAGCAATTTCCTACTTTCCCCGCCCCTATTCTCTTCCAAAGCATGATAAAATAGAAAAAGAATACTTGAAAGAAGGTTTTTTCAAATGAATGATAAAAAAATCAATGAGTTAAATGGCTGGTTGAAAACCAATGGCGCCGATGTTGCTTATATTTCTAATCCAGCAACCATCGCTTATTTTTCCGGTTTTAAAAGTGAGCCTCATGAGAGGGTCCTTGCTCTGTTTGTCGCTCCTGGAAAAGATCCCTTTCTTTTTACACCAGCTCTGGAAGTAGAAGAAGCAAAAAATAGCGGTTGGCCCTTTGACATTATCGGCTATCTCGATAGTGAAGACCCTTGGGCGAAAATCTGTCAGGAATTGACCTCTCGTTACCAAGTCTCTTCCTTGGCGTTAGAAAAGAATGATCTTTCCGTCGAGCGTTATGAAGCATTGAAACGCTTTTTGCCACAGACCGAATTTTCTTTAGATGTGACACCGATTATTCAAAAAATGCAGTTAACCAAAACGGCGGCTGAAATTGACACCTTACTAGAAGCTGGCAACTGGGCAGATGTTGCTTTTGAGATTGGGTTTGCTGCCATCAAAGAAGGCGTCAGCGAAATGGCAATCGTGGCAGAAATTGAGTACGAGCTGAAAAAGCGTGGGGTCTCCCATATGTCCTTCGATACGACCGTATTAGCTGGTGCCAATGCAGCAAGTCCTCATGGCGTACCTGGTGACCGCAAAGTGACTGCTAATGAACTCGTCTTGTTTGACCTAGGGGTCGTTTGGAAAGGATATTGCAGTGATGCAACCAGAACGATTGCCTATAAAGAACCGACTGCATTACAAAGAAAAATTTATGACATCGTTCTTGAAGCAGAACTAGCAGCGCAAGCAGCGGTCAAACCTGGGATTACCGCTGGAGAATTAGACAAGATTGCTCGTGATGTGATTACTGGTTATGGCTATGGCGACTACTTCAACCATCGTCTAGGTCACGGCATCGGGACCACGGTTCATGAATTCCCATCTTTGATCACTGGCAATGATTTAGTGATCGAAGAAGGCATGTGCTTCTCTATCGAACCGGGCATTTATTTACCAGATCAGGTCGGTGTCCGTATTGAAGACTGTGTGTATGTCACTGCAGATGGCTGTGTACCTTTTACAAAAACAGCAAAAGAATTGCTGGTTTTATCTTGATTTTCTAATGAAACGGCGCAACATGTTGGAATTACATGAAAAGGAGTGTTCTTATGAGTAAAAAAGTGTTGGTTTTAGGCGGTACGCGTTTTTTCGGTAAATATTTGGTCCAATCTTTAGTGGATCAAGGCTGTGATGTCACGATTGCTACCAGAGGAAAGACGACAGATAATTTTGGTGATCAAGTCAACAGACTTATCTTTGATCGCACAGATGAGCAAAGTATCAAAACGACGTTGACACAAGAAACCTATGATGTGATTTACGACAATATTGCTTATACTTCCAACGACATTGAGATCCTACTGCGTCATGTCACACCGAAGCGCTACATCGTTACTAGCTCAATGTCTGCGTACCATGAATTACACTTGGATTTGAAAGAAACGGATTTTGACCCAGCTGAAGAACCCTTCAGATTGGTCAGCTCTGAGGAAGTCAATTATGCTGAAGGCAAACGAACCGTGGAAGAAATCCTGACCCAAAAATACAGTCAGATCCCCTCCGTTTTTGTCCGCTTTCCTTATGTGATTGGTGCAGATGATTACACAAAACGTTTTACCTTTTACATTGACCATCTGATAAAGCAAAAGCCAATGGCTGTCGATAATTTAACGCATCAAATGGGCTTTGTGGATGCCCAAGAAGCTGGTAAATTTTTAGCGTTTCTAGGTACTAGCTCATTCACCGGACCCATCAATGGTGCGTCAAAAGGTACGATCTCTTTAGAAGAAGTGCTGCAATACGTATCGAAAAAAACCGGTCTTTCCCCACTCTTTTCAGAAACAGGCGATCAAGGCCCTTACAATGGTACACCTGCTTATTCGATCAATGTGGCGCTCGCTGAGGAAATTGGTTTTTCATTCAGTCAACTGCAGGATTGGATCTACCAACTTTGCGATTGGGAAATCGCCCAAGCATCAAACGAATAACTACTGAAATCACAAAAAAACGTTCGCCGATTTAACTGGCGAACGTTTTTATCTTTTAAAGCAATCAAGTTTTATCCTTACTTATGCTTCTGGGTTGTTTTTTTCTAATGTGTCTTTTAATTCTTCTTTCGCATCTTCCAAGTCAGCTTTGGCTGCTTTTGTTTCTGCTTTCGCTGTTTTTTTGGCATCATCTGCTGCTTTTCCAGCTTCTTTTTTCAAATCAGCTGCGGCTGCTTGACCATCTTTTTTTGCTTCTTCGACAACAGGTTTCGCTTCTTCTACCCCTTCTTTGACAGTTTTTTTCATATCTGCTGCTGAAGATTTTGCATCAATGATGATATCTTGGACTGTATCATCTGCATCTTCTTTGGCATCTTTGGATGTTTCTTTTACATCGCTCGCTGATTTTTTGAAGCGTTCTGATAGATCCCCTGCTTGTTTCTTTAACTCTTCAATAGTTTCTTCTGAAGAACCAGCTGCTGTTTCTTTTAAGTCATCAACTTTCGCTGTTAAAGAACCGGTAAAATCAGATGCTTGCTCGCTTAATTTTGCTGCTTTATCTTTAGCGATATCAACAAGATCCGTACTTCTTTCTTTGGCTAAATCACCATAATCAGATGCTTTATCTAATAAATCGTCTGCTTGTTTTGCTAATTTATTTCTTAATGTTTTACCAGATTCTGGCGCCAACAAAAGTGCTGCTGCTGCTGCCGCTGTTCCTCCGATGATTGCTCCTAATAAAAATCCGCCTTTTTTACTCATTGAAAGTCCTCCTTTTATTTTTGGTTATTTTTGTCTTTGAAAAATTTCATGGCTGTTTGACCGACTTTTCCAGCTACCGTTGCTTTGGCAGTCGTCCGGCCAAGACTACCCACACGCGTAATTAAATTTTTTCCAGAAACATTTAATTCTGAAACACTGGTACTTAGATCTGCGACTGCTGTGAACAAAGGATCGATGGTTGCGACTTTTCCGTTCACATCTTGTAAAAGCTCATTCGTTTTTACCAATAGACCTTCAACCTCTTTTGAAAGAATATCAACATCTTTGGTAATGACACGGATGGTTGTGTTTGCCTCTTCAACCGTTTTGTCGACTTTGGTCATTGTCTTGCTGACTTGCATCAACAAACGAACGACGAAAATAACCAGTACGACAAATGCGATCGCAGCAATTAATGCAGCTAGTTCTCCTCCTGACATAGAATGGCTCCTTTCCCCATTTACTTATATTAAGAATAGCATTTCACTGCACTTTCTACAAATAAAAGACTGCATTTTTAAGAAAATTATCCGCTTTCAACAGGAAATAATAAAAAAACAAAGCAATTTCATCAGAAATTGCCTTGTTTAGGAGTTTGTGTTATTTTTTTGACGCTTTCGGTGCTTCTTTGACTTCTTTTTGAGCTGGAGCTAGTTCTTTTCCTAACTCAATCAAATACTCTTTCAAGTTGTCTTTGACTTCAGGGTGCACTAAACCATATTCAATACTTGTTTTTAAGAAACCGAATTTGTCTCCTACATCGTAACGTTTGCCGGTAAATTGATGGGCAAAGACGCGTTGGGTTTTGTTTAATGTGTCGATGGCATCCGTCAATTGGATCTCGCCGCCAGCACCTGGTTCTTGATTGGCTAAAATATCAAAAATTTCAGGGGTCAGCAAGTAGCGGCCAATAATCGCTAAATCACTTGGCGCATTTTCTGGCGCTGGTTTTTCAACAAAGTTTTTGACATTGAACAAGCCTTTTTCAACTTCCATACCAGGATCAATGATTCCGTATTTTGATGTATCTTCATGAGGAACATCCATAACAGCGATCGTTGAGGCATGCGTTTTTTCATAATTATCGATCAGCTGTTTGGTCAATGGTACTTGATCTTCCATCAAGTCATCACCTAGCATGACCACAAATGGTTCGTTGCCAACAAACGCACGGGCTTGTAAAACCGCATGACCTAGTCCTTTCGGATGGGACTGACGAATGAAATGAAGATTTACGTCCGTTGTTTCTTCCACTAATTTTAAAAGCTCTGTCTTGCCTTTTTCTTTTAGATTCATCTCTAATTCTAAATTGGCATCGAAATGGTCTTCGATCGGACGCTTTGCTTTCCCTGTTACGATCAAAATATCTTCGATTCCTGATTGTAAAGCTTCTTCCACGATAAACTGGATCGTTGGTTTGTCAACGATCGGCAACATTTCCTTTGCCATTGCCTTTGTAGCTGGTAAAAATCGGGTACCTAGACCGGCTGCTGGGATAACTGCTTTTTTGACATTCATGTGACTCGCTCCTTTAATCATAATGATTGATCTACCGTAAATTCGTTTTCTTCTTTGCCGTCTCGCAGCATAATATCTTTCGCTGCTTGCTTGATGTCTTTGCCTTCATACAAGACCGAATAAATCGTTTCTGTGATTGGCATTTCCACCGACAAAGCTTCTGCTAATTCGCGGGCAGCTTTAGTGGTTGAAACTCCTTCAACGATCATCCCCATATTGTCTAACACTTCATCTAAGCTATGGCCTTTTCCTAATAGATTTCCGGCACGCCAATTCCGCGAGTGGACACTGGTACACGTAACGATCAAATCGCCAACCCCACTCAATCCGATAAAGGTTAAAGGATTGGCACCCATTGCCACACCAAGACGACTGATTTCTGCTAACCCACGGGTCATGATCGCAGCCTTCGCATCATCCCCAAAGCCCAGTCCAGCAATCGCACCGGCACCAATAGCGATGATGTTTTTCAAAGCGGCACCAGTTTCGACACCGATCACATCGTTATTGGTATAGATTCTAAAGTAATCATTCATAAACAGCTCTTGTACATATTTAGCAGCCGTTTCATTTTCTGAAGCTGCCGTGATCGTGGTGATATCATGGACAGCGACTTCTTCAGCATGTGATGGTCCTGACAGGACAACGATTTCTTGGCGTTTATCAGCTGGGATCTCTTCAGCAAGTACTTCTGAGATTCGTTTATGGCTGCCTTGTTCTAATCCTTTTGAGGCATGGATGATAACTGGTTTGCCGGTTGTCTTTTCAGCGAACTCTTGTGCCACGGCACGAATCGCTTTGGTTGGTACCACAAACAAGACAGCATCTGCTCCTTGGATCGCCTCTTCTAGATTTTTGCAGCCTAAGATATTTTCAGGTAATTTCAAATCAGGCAAATAATGCCGATTGGTATGATACGTATTGATTTCATCGATTTGGGCGGAATTGTTCCCCCAAATAGTCACTTCATGTCCATTTTCGGACAAGACTTGTGCCAAAGCAGTCCCCCATGATCCGGGACCTAATACGGCGATTTTCTGTTTCACTATGGAAACCTCCTCTATCCTTTTCGCAAATTCATGCACTTTATCATTTTACCATAATTTCAATAAAATAACTGTTTAGATAATCGTTTGGTTTTTGCCAAAGCTACGGTTGTAGTCTTTTAAGGTTTGGTTTTTCCGGCGCCAGATCAATAGTCCGATCGCTCCGAAGAACAATAATGCGGAAAGTGCTTGTGACACACGGATATCCCCAAATAAGTATAAACTATCGGTGCGCATTCCTTCAATAAAGAAGCGTCCGAATCCATACCAAATCAAGTAGCTTAAGAAGACTTCGCCTTCTTTTAATAACCCAGTTTTCTTACGCAAGAAGATCAAAACGATAAATCCAATCACGTTCCAAACCGATTCATAAAGAAAGGTCGGCTGCCGATACGCTTCATCGATATACATATTATCGATAATAAATTTCGGTATATACAAACTTTCTAAGAAGGAGCGGCTGACTTCAGCTCCAAATGCTTCATGGTTCATAAAGTTGCCCCAACGCCCGATTCCTTGTGCCAATAAAACACTTGGTGCGGCGATGTCTAAGAAGGTCCAGGGAGAAATAAAATTTCGTTGGCAGAAAAAGTACAGCCAGATCCCCCCGGCGATCAGAGCGCCGTAGATGGCGATCCCACCAGAGCGAATATTGAAAATTTGACTTGGGTCATCAATGTAGTATTGCAAGTCAAATAGAATATAATAAAGCCGCGCACCAATGATCGATACTGGCAATCCAATCAACATAAAATCAGTCACATCATCTGGCTTGAGCCCGACACGAACCGCTTCTCTCGTACTTAACCACATAGCAATGATCACGCCTGATACGATAATGATCGCATACCAATAAATCGGCAAACCAAATAGTTCAAATGCGACTCGATTTACTAAACCTAACATCTATCTTATCCTCTCTAGTTTCCAGAATTTTCTTCGATCAATTGCGTCAATCGATTTTCAAAGGTCTTCGTTGCATCGTAGCCCATCGTTTTCGCTCGGAAATTCATGGCAGCAACTTCGATAATAATCGCAACATTTCGACCCGTTTTTACCGGGATTTTGATTTGTGGTACATCGACGCCACCAATTTCAACCGTCGTATCATCGGTTCCTAGTCGATCATACTTTTTGTCTTTCGCCCAAGCTTCTAAATACACCGCTACTTGAACCTGCATATATCCTCGTACGGCACTGGCACCAAAAAGATTCATGACATCGATGATCCCGATTCCGCGGATCTCGATCAAGTGTTGCAAGATTTTCGGCGGTTCCCCCACCAAAGTCAATTCATCTTGCTTATACACATCCACCCGATCATCAGCAATCAACCGATGCCCACGTTTGATCAACTCTAATGCTGTTTCGCTTTTCCCAATTCCGCTATCGCCTTGGATCAAAACGCCTAAGCCATAGACATCCACTAATACCCCATGAACACTGGTTCTTGTTGCTAAACGCCCATCGAGAAAACTAGAAAGCTCTCCTTGCAGACGTGACGTTGAGATGGGCGAACGTAGAATCGTGATCTCATGTTCTTTGCAAGCTTGAATCATTTCCGCTGGTACTTCCAAGCCGCGAGAAACGATAAATCCAGGTGTATCATCGGCACACATTTTGCGCATCACCATCAAGCGTTCTTCTGGCATCATTCGTTCCGCAAAGGTGATCTCTTTGCTGCCGAATAATTGCAGACGATCATGGGAATAGTAATTAAAATAACCCGTCAATTCCAAACCAGGTCGGGAAATATCGCCGGTAATGATTTCTCTTTCTAAACTGTTTTCAGTTCCTTCCACTATCTCTAAATTTAAAGCCTCCGCCAGCTCGCTGACTTTGACGGTTTCTGCCATAGGTTTTCCCTCTTTTCTCAATGATTCTTGCCGCTGCTTCTTGTAAACGACACTCTGGTTCTATTTTATCATTCTATCAGTAAAGTTACTACCTTCGCCAATAGAAGTCCTCATTCTTTTTCGTTTGTGTTATTATTTTACTAAGGAGGGATTTTTAATGAAATTTTCAGCATACACGTATCAACGCCCTGATTTTCCAGTCTATCAAGAAACATTCAAAAAAGCCTTAGCAAACCTTCATTCAGCCGATACCTTCTCGGAGGCGAAGCAAGCACTTGATGCTTTGAACGAACTAAGAGGAACGATCGATACTGCAATGAACTTGGCTTCGATCCGCTATTCGATCGATACCAACGATGCCTTTTATGAAGCAGAAGATACTTTTTGGAATGAATACCAGCCTCATTTTGAAGCTCTG
Organism: Enterococcus sp. FDAARGOS_375; assembly: GCF_002393265.1. Taxonomy (NCBI): domain Bacteria; kingdom Bacillati; phylum Bacillota; class Bacilli; order Lactobacillales; family Enterococcaceae; genus Enterococcus; species Enterococcus sp. FDAARGOS_375. The sequence continues at coordinate 25,936 of NZ_CP023515.1, forward strand.
GATTTTCAATTCTATCAAGCACTCCTGGCTTCACCGGTCTTAGATGAATTAAAAGCCGAATATCCAGAAACACTTTTCTTGTTTGCCGAAAGCCGCGTGAAGCTTTTTGATGAGGCCTTGATCGAATTGTTTCAAAAAGAAAACCAATTGGCTTCCGATTACAGCAAATTGGTCGCTTCTGCCCAAATCGACTTCCAAGGAGAAACCTATACCCTCGCACAACTGCGACCATTTACCGAAAACAAAGATCGCGGTGTTCGAAAAGAAGCGTTTGAAAAACAAACGGCTTTCTTCACGGAAAATGAAGACCGTTTTGATCAAATTTATGACGAGATGGTCAAGGTTCGTACCGAGATCGCCCACAAGCTCGGCTTTGAAAATTATGTTGCCTTTGCGGATACCCAAATGAATCGTTGGGACTATGATCGTTCAATGATCGAGACCTATCGTCGGGAAATTTTAGAAAAAGTCGTCCCAATTACCCAAAAACTGTACCAAAGACAGGCGCAGCGTAACCAATTGACTCAGGCAACCTTTACCGACCTGCCGCTTGTTTATCCTAGTGGTAACGCAGAGCCTAAAGGAACTCCTGAAGAACTAGTAGAAAAAGCCCGTGTGATGTATCAGGAACTATCCCCTGAAACTGGCGAATTTTTTGATTTTATGGTCGAGCATGACCTACTTGATCTACTAAGCAAAAAAGGCAAACAATCTGGCGGCTACTGTACGTTTATCCAAGACTATCAATCGCCATTTATCTTTGCCAACTTTAACGGTACTTCTGGTGATGTCGATGTTTTGACCCACGAAGCTGGCCATGCCTTTCAAGCCTTTCGCTCTCGTTGGATCAAAGAACCGGAAATTTTGTTTCCAAATTATGAGTCTTGCGAGATCCATTCAATGTCGATGGAATTTATCGCCTGGCCATGGATGGATGCCTTTTTCGAAGAAGAAACAGAAAAATACAAATTCGCGCATCTTGCTAGTAGCCTGCAATTTCTGCCTTATGGCGTTTTAGTGGATCACTTCCAACAGGACGTTTATGAGCATCCCGAATGGTCACCAGCACAGCGCAAAGCTCGTTGGCGGGAATTAGAACGCCAATATTGCCCAGAACGGGATTATTCAGAATATCCAGACCTTGATCGTGGCTTGTATTGGTTTAGACAAGGGCATATTTTTGAATCACCTTTCTACTATATCGATTATACATTGGCGCAAGTGTGTGCATTCCAATTTTGGTATCGATTCATCGTGGCAAAAGACGAAACCGCTTGGCAAGATTATTTGGCCATCTGCGAAGTCGGCGGCACGAAAACATTCCTTGAGATCCTGGCTCTTGCTCATTTGCGTTCACCTTTTGAAAAAGGAGCGCTTGATGAAACGTTACAGGCAGTAGATACGTACCTGGCAGCCATCAAAGAAGAACAGTTAAACTAAAAAAAGACGTTTCCGTTTCTCCACTAGCTTCTTAGTTAGTGGAGAAAACGTGAAACGTCTTTTTAACGTGAATATTTTTCGATATGGTGTTCGGTCACGATCATATTGATTACTGACATGATCAACGCCACTAAGAGCGCAGCCCCAAACGAGGAGAAGCCGAAGTTGGCTGACCCAACAAAATACGAAGTCAAATTCAGCATGAGCGCATTGATCACAAAAGTGAAGAAACCAAGCGTCAGTAAAGTCAATGGAAATGAAATGACGATCAGAATTGGTTTAATCAAAGCATTCAGAATCGACAGTACGAAACTGGCGATCACTGCAGTCATAATGCTTTGAACGTGGATCATATTTGGTAATAGAACCGCCAATGTGACAAACGTCAGTGTATTCATGATAAGCCGTTGAAAATAAGACACTAGAAGTCACTCCAGTCCTCATCCTCCACCTTTTCCGCTTCTTTACGGGGACGATTTGCTTCATTGTATTTGTTTTGTTTGTAGTAGTGATTGTCGTGGCCATATCCTGAGGTGCTCTTGCGTCCTGAAGGAATCAAGACCGCCATGATGATATATAAAGTGATTCCAGGGAACCCAGCAGTCACTAAAGATAGAAAGACATAGATCACGCGAACGATGGTTGGATCGATTCGCAAGTATTCTGCCAGACCCCCTAGAGTACCTGTAATGACAACGTTATTGGCTGATTTTGTTAATTTTTTGTTCATTTATCTACACCTTCCTTCTTTTCTTTAATGAGTGTAAACCCAGCGATTCTTATTTGTCTGTATCTTTGATAAAGACATTTCCTGTTGTTGTGGATAGATCGATTTGTGCGACTTTATCGGCAACCCGACGGAATTGCAATAGTTGGTTTAGGCGTTCTTTTTTCTCACGCACAACTTCCATCTCGCTTAAACGATTGTTGATGCTACCTAAACTTGTTTTGGCGATCCCTTCAAAACCGATTCCTGTCGGTAATGCTACTTTGACATTCCCATTTACAGAGCTGGCGTTTAATTTTTGGACCGTTTCTTCTTTGTAGGTCACACGGATATTTCCGTTTACTAAAGAAATACCGGTGTTTTGTGGCGTTGCTGTCAACGTAACGTCGCCGTTCACCGTTTCGATGATGGCATCTAAAATCTCACCATCTTGAACAGTGATCGTTCCATTCACGCCTTCAATCTCTAACATCGATGCATTTACTTTGCGGAAATCGATATTGCCGTTTGTTGACTTTGTATAAACATCTTTCGCATCTAATTCATTGAATGTAACATTGCCGTTCAATAGTTTTACTGCCACATGATCATAGGTACGTTTTGGCAAGTAGAAAACGAGATCGGCACGAATGCGTTTGTTGGGAATTTGGAAAGAGATGCGTTCATCATCAACATTGATTTGGCTTCTTGCTTCAAAAGCATCGAAAGGCTCCGCCGCATCCATTTTACCATATAGTTTGATTTTGGCATCTACTTTGACACCTGGTTCATCCCATAATTGGAAGGAAACATTGCCGTTTGCTAATTTCACATCGATCAATGTCGCTGCCGTTTCGTCATAGCTGAATGTATGCTCAAATTTTGTCGCTGCAACACCGGGAACTTTTAAGTTGATGTCTTTCCATTCCATGTTGTCATTGACTGACTCTGTCACTGCCCGAACCGTTTTCTTCAAGAAATGTCCGAAGTGTGTGCTGGCATCGACCATTTTTTCACTTACTTGATTGATAGTATCGGTCGCTTGTTCTTTCCAATCTTCTGGAATATCTAATTTTTGAGAGATTTTCTCTTTCGTTTGAGACCATTGGTCTTTACGAATATTTTTTAGTTTAGCTTCCAATTCTGCTTTTTCTTCGGTTAAACCATCTAAGGTTTCTTCTAAGCCAGTAATGGTCGCTTCTGTTTCATGACGTGTTGCCAATTCATCTTCTGACAATTGATCCAATTCTTCTTTGGTGTTCAATTGCATCAGTGTTTCTTGTGCTTCTTTTAATTCTTCTTTGACACCAAGAATTTCAGCATTGATTTCGTCCAACTCAGCAGATGCTTGGTTGGCTTCTGTTGCTAAGCCATCGAGAATCTTTTCAAGATTTTCTTTGTCTTGCGCTTCGTTTTGACGAAGCTTTTCTTCGCCGTCAAACGTGAACATCTCATCGTTATTTTCAGTATCATCAAATGGGCTTGTCGCATTCTTATCCGCGGTTACCTCAGCAGCAGCTTTGTTAATTTGTTTTTCGTCTTTGGCTTTTGCCATACCTTCTAGTAAATCTAAGGCTTCTTCTGTAGAAAGCACACCTTTTTTTACTAGATCCAATATACGTTCTCTTTCGTTCATGGAAATTGCCTCCTTCAGCAAATGTGTGATTGCAAGTTTAGCTTACGAACCTATTATGCCTTGTTTTTGCGAAAGTGTCATAGGTCTTAAGTACCAAGTTTTTCTCAATCTGCAGATTGGCAAGCAGAACCGGCACTTCTTCTTGATTACTTTAGGCAGAAAACGATCTTCCTTATCTTAACAGTACCACGAAAAACCATTGGAAACAAAAGTTTCAGCTAGTAACAACTCTGAGGAATAAAACTGCTACTGTGAAGGATTTTCGAGGTCATTCACAACAGTTTTTTCCGCTGTTGGCCGCTACTCAATCAATAATCGACTTTTCAATGCATGGAAGGTCAAAAGCATGCTTACTTCTGTAACTCTTAGTAAAAAACTAACGATCCTTTTCAATGAATCATAATCATCCGTAGCACTTGCTTCACATCAAAAAGACCGCCGAGAGAAGTTGTTTCCCGAAGGTCAACTTCTTTCGACGGTCCGTCCCATCTCTAATAAAAGAGATAAGTGATCAAGAATCTAAGCTGGTTTCTTAGATCATTTCCGTACGGTTGGTATTCAATTCACTGATTTTCCCAGTAGCAAGATACACGATCCATTCACAAATATTCGTTACGTAGTCACCGATACGTTCTAGGTACTGAGCAACAGATAAATAGTCGGTTCCACTAACAACGGTTTCCGGATTTTCTTTCATACTCTCGATCGTTTTGTAATAGATATCTTTGTAATACTCATTGACCCGATCATCCATTTGGGCGATCATACGGGCATCTTCTTGGTCGGTTTTTACATAGGCAACTAAAACATTATCGACCATTTTCTTGACATAATCCGACATATCAGAAATTTCTTTTTCGATTTCGGCGATCCGTGTTTCACCTTTGACCCGAATCGTTGACTTCGCGATCGATACTGCATGGTCTCCCATTCGTTCCAAGTCAGAGCTGGCTTTCATTACAGTAATGATCATTCGTAGATCGGTGGTTACTGGTTGTTGCAAAGCAATCATTTCAAAGCTCTTTTTCTCCAAACGAACTTCCATATTGTTGATCGCCAAATCATTTTCGATCACTTCTTGAGCAATTGCTTTATCATGTCTAACATATGCTCGTACGGATTTGTGGATCGCACTGCTGACTAGCATACCCATCTCATAAAATTGATTGTGTAGATTTAATAATTCTTCTTCAAACTGTGTACGCAACATCCCTTTTCCTCCTAACCAAATCTTCCTGAGATATAATCTTCTGTTTCTTTTTTGCTTGGACTTAGGAACACTTTTTTCGTGTCATTGAACTCGATCAAGTTGCCGTCCAAAAAGAACGCGGTTTTATCTGAGATTCTTGAAGCTTGTGACATGTTGTGAGTCACGATGATCATGGTATAGCGTTCTTTCAGTGCCAAAAGGGTATTCTCGATTTTCCCAGATGAAATTGGGTCTAACGCACTGGTTGGTTCATCCAGCAAAATGATTTCTGGATCGACAGCCAATACCCGAGCGATACATACCCGCTGCTGTTGTCCACCGGATAAAGATAGCGCACTTTGGTGAAGCTTATCTTTGACATCTTCCCAGACAGACGCTGCTTTCAGGCTTTCTTCCACTGTTTTATCAAGAATCGCTTTGTCGGTGACTCCTTTTAATTTTAACCCATAAATCACATTTTCGTAAATTGAAAAGGGAAATGGATTCGGTTGTTGAAAAACCATCCCGATTTCTTTACGCAAATCAACGATGTCTTGCTTCGGACTATAAATGTCTTTCCCTTTATAGACAACACTTCCTGTAATTGTCACACCAGGGATCAAATCATTCATTCGATTAAGAGAACGCAAGTAGGTCGATTTCCCACAACCTGAAGGACCGATCATCGCAGTGATCTCGCCTTGTTTAATGGAAAGGTCGATTCCTTTTAATGCTTCTTTTTTTCCGTAGTATAAATGCAGATCTTTCGATGTAATAATTTCTTCTGCCATTGTTTTGCCTCCGTTTACTGATCGAATCGGCTCAGCCAAAGTGACCGGATACGTAATCTTCTGTTGCTTTAATTTTTGGACGAGTAAATATCTTACGGGTCTCATCGTACTCGATCGCATTTCCTAAGTAGAAAAAGGCAGTATAATCGCTGATCCGAGCAGCTTGCTGCATGTTGTGGGTCACGATGATGATTGAATAGTCGTTTTTCAAGTTGATGAGGGTTTCTTCCACTGTCCCGGTCGAGATGGGGTCAAGGGCGCTGGCTGGTTCATCTAGAAGTAAGATATCTGGTTTCATCGCAATTGCTCGAGCGATACACAGACGTTGCTGCTGCCCACCAGATAATGCCAAAGCACTTTTGTCTAAACTGTCTTTTACTTGGTCCCAAAGAGCCGCTTGTTTCAAGCTGGTTTCGACTGCTTCATCCAATTTCTTTTTGTTTCTTTCTCCATGACGACGTAAAGCAAAGGCAATATTGTCATAGATCGATTTACTGAAAGGATTTGGTCGTTGGAAAACCATGCCGATCCGCTTGCGCATTTCGAAGACATCGACTTCTTTTGTGTTGACGTCGACTCCTTTATACATGATGTTTCCTGTGACTCTCGTGTTTGCGATCCCATCATTCATTCGATTCAAAGAACGCAGATACGTTGATTTTCCGCAACCGGAAGGTCCGATCAATGCGGTGATTTTATTTTTTTCAAATTGTAGATCAATGCCTTTGATGGCTTCATTTGATCCATACCATACATGCAAGTCAGTGGTATAAAGCGCCACGTCTTCTGGTTTATCGAAGGTAATGATATTTCGATCGTCCCAATTGTAATCGTTCATACTGTCATTCTCCTTATGCTGACGTCATTTTCTTGTACAACCGTTTGCCAGCTGCACGGGCGCCAAAGTTAAATAGCAAGACGGCAATGATCAATACCGCCGAAGCCCCGGCTGAAACTTGAGCGCCATCAGGCATCGTACCTTCTGTATTGATTTTCCAAATATGGACTGCTAGCGTCTCCGCTTGTCGGAAAAGACCGATCGGGCTGGAAACACTCAATGGATTCCAGTTTGTAAAATCAAGGGCCGGTGCACTTTGTCCTGCAGTGTAGATCAGCGCTGCCGCTTCACCAAAAATCCGACCAGAACTTAGAATGACCCCAGTCAAAATCCCTGGTGTTGCTTCTGGAACAATAATGCGTGTGACAGTTTCCCAACGTGATAAGCCTAAAGACAAGCCCGCTTCACGCTGCGTGTAATGAATCGCTTGTAGAGATTCTTCCACATTTCTCGTCAATAGTGGCAAATTAAAGAAAGTCAATGCCAAAGCACCTGAAATGATTGAAAAGCCATAACCAAACTGGATAACAAAGACTAAGAAACCAAAGAGACCGACAACCACAGAAGGCAGTGAACTCAAGATTTCGATTGATGTCCGAATGATATCCGTCAACCAGTTTTTCTTTGCATATTCGGATAAGTAGATCCCTGCTCCTAAAGAAATCGGGAAGCTAATGATCATTGTTACTAAAAGCAAGTAAAGGGAATTGAACAATTGGATGCCGATCCCGCCACCTTCTTGGTACGCTTTTGAAGAAGAAGTCAGAAACTCCCAATTGATATGGGGAACCCCCCGAACCAAAATGTACAGTAATAAGGAAGCCAAAATCAATACAATGATTCCAGCAACGGCATACAAGACGCCGGTAGCAATTTTATCTGAACGTTTCGCATTCATTATTTCAAGGCTCCTTTCTTCCCAATAAAGCGAATCACAATGTTAAACAGTAAGGACATCAATAACAAGATCAAGGCTAATGACCACAAGACATTATTTTGGACTGTCCCCATGATCGTATTTCCGATACCCATCGTTAGGATAGAAGTCAATGTTGAAGCTGGTGTCACTAAGCTAGTTGGCATCAATGCCGCATTACCGATAACCATTTGGATCGCCAATGCTTCCCCAAATGCGCGAGCCATTCCGAAAACAACCGCTGTTAAAATACCAGGAACAGCTGCTCGTAGAACCACTTTGTAAATCGTCTGCCAGCGCGTTGCACCTAAAGCTAACGAAGCTTCACGGTAATGCCGAGGGACTGCCCGCAGCGCATCGACCGTCATCGTAGTCACTGTCGGTAAGATCATGATAAACAGGACAAAGGTCCCCGCCAAGATCCCAAAACCAGTACCGCCAAAAACGGAGCGGACTGCTGGTACAACGACAGACAAACCGATGAAACCATAAACAACTGAAGGGATACCGACTAAAAGTTCGATGACCGGCTGCAAGATCTTCTCTCCATTACGAGGTGAGATTTCTACCATAAAGACGGCTGCACCAATGGCAAAAGGTGTTGCAACGATTGCTGATAGGAACGTTACGAAGAACGAACCAAGAATCATCGGTAAAGCACCAACTAAAGGTTGGCCATCAGGACCAACAGCACTTGGATTCCATTGGGTACCAAACAAAAAGTCAAACACATTGACTTTGTCTACAAAGAATGTCGCTAATCCTCGGCTAGCAACGAAATAAAAAATGGAGATCACAACCAATACAATCAACGCGATACATAGAAAGCTGACCAGCTTTCCTCTTTGCTCCATTCTTGCGCGCTTAGATTTTTTTGTTAACACTTCTTTTACATTTTCCACGAGGGTTCCTCCTCAAAAATCAAACTAAACTCATAACCATTAGTTTATCGGTTCAACATCAATTTCTGTTAAAGCTTGTGTAAATTTTGTGTAAAGATTATTCGACAATGTTGCCTTCCCAGTCTCTTTCCACCTGCATGATCGAGATTGGAATATAGCCTAGATCGCCAACGATATGCTCTTGGACTTCGTCAGAAAGCATATATTCTAAAAACTCAGCAGTTAATCCGGTTGGTTCTCCTTTTGTATACATATGCTCATACGCCCAAACTTTCCAATCATTCGTCGTCACATTTTCAATCGTAGGTTCAACACCATCTATTGAAAGGACATTGACTTCATCGGTCACATAAGAAAATGCAACGTAGCTAATAGCCCCTGGTGTATCAGAAACGATCGAGCGAACCATCCCACTAGAATCTTGCTCTTGGGAAGGAATTGCTGTTTCACCATCCATGATCCATTTTTCAAACGTACTTCTCGTACCACTACCTGTCGCCCGGTTCAATAAAACAATGGGTAGATCATTGCCGCCGACTTCGCTCCAATTGGTGATCTTTCCTAGGAAGATATTTTTTAAATCTTCTGTAGAGATATCTGTGATCCCGACCCCTTTGTTAACGATCGGTGTGATACCCACCGTTGCGACCCGGTGGTCAACGAGGGCATCCGCATCGATTCCCGGCTTTTCTTCTGCAAACAAATCAGAATTCCCGATATCGACTGCACCTGCTTGGACTTGACTTAATCCAGTTCCGCTTCCGCCCCCCTGGACATTAATGAACCGTCCCGGATTTGAGTTTTGAAATTCTTCCGCAACTGTTTCTACGAGTGGCTGCAAGGCAGAAGACCCGACTGCTGTGATCGATTCTCCTCGATCTGCCCAGCTTGCACATCCTGAGAGTAAAATAACCAATCCGATGATAGGACTTAGAAGTTTTAATTTTTTCATCATAACGCTCCTTGTACTTTCGAAAGTCATTGATTGTAAAAATCAATTATTTTCATTTTACCATTAGTTGAATTTAATGAAAATTATTATTTGCTTTTTTTTCTGGGACTACGATTGTCCGTTTATTTAAAACGCTTTTTTTCTTTTACAAAATAACTGTTTTGTAAATAAAATGACAGGATTTCTTAATTAAATTACGTGCATCATGAACGTGTACTATGCTATACTGTGAGAGGAAACGTATTTTAAAAGAACATAATTATTAATCTTGCTTCCCCAATCAAGTACAATATGTTGTTATGTTCAGCGTTTTCACGATTTCATCAACATTTCCCCAAAATGTCTGTTGAATCGAAACGGCAGAAAGAAGCATTTCTATGCATCTTCTGCCGTCTTTTTTACTCTAATTCACTTAACCATGATGCCATCTGCTCAATGATGGCTTTTTGCTGTGCTTCATTTGATAAATCAGCAGCTGCTTCTCCTTTTTGTAACCCATAAGTACCAAAGCCAGCATGATTGCCGCCTTCAATTGTTTCGAAGATGGTCGAATCTGGTAGGAAGCTGCGGGCGGCTTGCCAATTTTCTTGATTTACTACTTGATCTTGACTACCTGATAGTGACAACACAGAAATCGATTGATCAGCTAACGAACCTTTTTCATCGGGATAACTTGCAAAGAAAAAGACCCCTTTTAAATCCTTGTCATTTGCGGCCAACTGATTCGCTGCAAAACGGCTTGCCATGACGCCACCTAATGAATGACCACCTATCACATAGGAGTCATGGGGAATTTCTTTCAAAACCGCTTCTGCACGATTGCCTGCTAAAACAGCCATGTTAAAGGGCATTTTAACGATCGCGACAGGATAGCCTTTTTCAGCTAAACCTGCTGCCCATACACTATAGCTTTCCGCATCGACAAGCGCACCAGGATAGAAAATAACCAATGGCTTTTCTTCATCTCCAGCAAAATAAAGGACATTTCCCTCATCATCTGCCTCTTTCGCAGCTGTAACTGCAGCATCCACTGCGGGGTAATGGAGTTGTTGCCAACCGACCCAACCGGCAATAGTTAAAATAACAACGGTGATCAATACACCGATCAAAACTTTTGTTCTTTTTCTCATCATATCCTCCTGCAAAAAAGAAGATCAGGAAAGGATGACAGACGAAACTTACGGGCCCATCATCTCCTGACTCTTTTTACGAATGTTTCCCAATTTTTATCGGTGTGCCAGTGCCAATAGTTCTCGTGCATGTTCGATCGTTAAATCGGTGATTTCTGCACCTGAGAGCATACGGGCAATCTCTGCCACTCGTTCTTCTTTAGATAGTTTACGGACATGGGTTTCCGTCCGTCCTTCTTGAATTGCTTTTTCAATAAAATATTGATTATCCGCTACAGCAGCTACTTGCGGCAAGTGAGTGATACACAAAACTTGCGAATTGGCTGCGATCTTGGCGATTTTTTCGGCGATCGCCTGAGCTACTCGGCCACTAACCCCAGTATCCACTTCATCAAAGACAATGCTGGTGATTCCTTGTTTCCGAGAGAAAATTGATTTGAGAGCCAGTAAGATCCGTGAAAGTTCTCCCCCAGAAGCAACCCGCACTAACGGCTTCATGCCTTCACCGGGGTTGGTGGTCAGATAAAACTCCACAGTATCAAAGCCGCTGCTACTCAATTGTTTTGAGCCAGGTGCGAACCGTACTTCAAACTGCGCGTGTTCCATATACAGCTCTTTTAACTCTTGAACGATTTCTTTTTCTAAACGATGAGCCAATTCACGACGTTTGACGTGCAAGGCTTCCGCCAGCTGCCAAACTGCTTCAGCTTTTTGGGCAAGCTCTTCTTCTAATTGCTCCAACTGACCTTCCGTATAGGCTGATTCGCTGATTTCTTTACTGATCTCATCATAATAAGCTAGGATCACAGGAATCGACTCCCCATATTTGCGCTTCAATTGACGAATCGTTTCCAGCCGTGAAATGACTTCTTCCAGTCGGCCTTCATCTAATTCAAGGTTGTCGACTTGTCGCGAAATATCGGTGGCTGCATCTTGCAACAAGTAATACGCGCTTTGGATCGCTTCACTGATTTTTTCATACGCAGGATCAAGATGGGCGATCGACTGGATCTCTGACAATGCCACACTGACCCCATCTAAACTATTGACTTCCTCAGCTGATAGAGCACCATAGCTTTGTCCCAAGGCATCCACGATTTTTTGATAGTTCGTGAGTTTTTCCCGTTCGTCGATCAGCAGTTCTTCTTCGTTTTCCATCAATTCGGCTTGGGCGATCTCTTCTTGTTGAAAACGCAGCATGTCCATTCGCTGCACATAGAGCTGTTCATTTTCTTGAATGGTTCGGACATGTTTTTCTAAGGAGCAATAGCTTTGATAGGCTTGACGGTAATCCGCAAGTTCCGCTTTAAAGCTATCATCCCCAAATCCATCCATCAATGCCAAATGTTTTTCCGGTTGCAGCAGCTCTTGATGCTCATTTTGTCCTTGGATATCGACTAAGAATAAACCGATTTGACGCAAAACCGACAAGGTAACGGTTCGACCATTGACACGACAAATATTTTTCCCCGATTGAGAGATATCTCGTTGTACGATCAAAACTTCTTCTTCATCAATACCTAAATCTGCGGTCAACTCTTTGAACTCCTGCTGATTCGGCCATTCGAAGATCCCTTCTAAACGACATTTCTCTGCTCCTTGACGCAAATAGTCGCTGGAACCTCTACCGCCTGCTAGCAAACCCATCGCATCGATAATAATTGATTTCCCGGCACCTGTCTCACCTGTCAGTGCCGTCATTCCCTCATGGAAAGATAAGTGCAAGTTGGAAATAATCGCAAAATTTTGGATCGACAATTCTAAAAGCATCCCTTGCCTCCTCTTCTAAACGTAACGTTGGAAATCCCTGAATAGGTTCTCAGTATCTGCTTCTGTTCTAGTGATCATCAAGACGTTGTCATCATCGTTTAACGTGCCAAATAATTCCTTGGCATAACGTTTATCGATTAAATTCGCCAAAGCCGAGGCATTGCCGGGCAGTGTGCGCAGGATCACAAATTTGTCCATTCGATCGACAGAAACAAACGCCGTTTTTAGGATTTTATCTAGTTTACCACTCACGTCTTCCGTTGTCTCTTGTGGAATACTATAGCGATAGCCGCCTTTTTGGGAAGGAACTTTCACTAACTTCAATTCCTTGATATCCCTTGATATGGTTGCTTGTGTGACTGAGACGCCGCGATCTTTTAACAACTCGACAAAATCTTCTTGTTTCTGAATATCTTGTTCACTTAACAATCGTGTAATCAAGCGATGCCGTTCTTTTTTTCTCATCTCTTGTTCCTCCTGAATGAATTCCTACTAATTTTATCCTATTTTGCGCAAGAAAGAAAGAGAGCCGACAAGTAAAATGTCCACTCTCTTCCATTCTTTATTTTGGTTGATGAAAGGTCTCATGTGCTGATGCAACAACTTTCGGGATATCGATCCCTGCTGCGGTACCTTCTTGTAGGCTTTTCTTTAAATGTACGATAAACTCGATATTCCCTTCGCCGCCAGTGATGGGTGAAAAACTTAGATTTAATACATCAAATTTTGTTTCTTGCGCAAAGGTGAGTACTTCCTCCAACACTCGTTCATGGGTTTTGGGATCACGTACGATCCCGTTTTTCCCCACCGCTTCTTTACCTGCTTCAAACTGGGGCTTGATCAGCGCCATCACTTCGCCGCCCGCTACCAAAATATCATACAGCGGGGGTAAAATCAGTTTAAGTGAAATAAAAGAAACATCGATCGTAGCGGCTTCAGGAAGACCGTCTAAGAAATCAGTGGGTTTTGCATAACGAAAGTTGACCCGTTCCATTACGATCACTCGCTCATCTTGCCGCAGCTTCCAGGCTAACTGATTGTAACCGACATCTAGTGCATAGCTTTTTTTGGCACCATTTTGCAACGCTGCATCGGTAAAGCCGCCGGTGGAAGCGCCGATATCTAACATGATTTTATCGGTTACGTCAAAATCAAAGACTTTGAGCGCTTTTTCTAACTTGAGACCACCACGAGAAACATACGGCAGCTTCTTGCCTTTGATCTGTAACAGTGTATCTGCAGCAATTTTTTCTCCCGGTTTATCAAGTCGTTCATTATTTTTTTCTTTGTAAACCAATCCAGCCATCACTCCTCGTTTGGCTTGCTCGCGAGTCTCAAACAGGCCTTGCTGGACAGCTAAAACATCTACTCGTTCTTTCTTCATGCGTTCCCTCGAATCTCAAATCTTTCCACAAATGCCAATAAAACATCCGGTGTAAATTGACCGTATTGACTTAATTGCGCCAGAATTTCTTTAGCCTTGGATAATTCCTCTGTCAACGCTTGCTGCGCCCCTGCTAAGCCAAGCAAAGCAGGATAGGTACTTTTCGCCAACTCGTCATCTCGACGGACAACTTTTCCTAGCTCTTCGGTCGTGCTAGTAGCATCCAACAGATCATCGCGAATTTGAAAGGCTAACCCAATATGCTGGGCAAAGCGATCCAATTCTTGCAGAACTTCTTCCGTCTGGTCGGCTAAGACACCACCGGCAATCACCGCAAAGCGAATCAATTCGCCGGTTTTCCGTTCGTGAACAAACATCAGTTCCTCAAGACTAAGGGCTTGGTTTTCTCCTTGAATATCAGCTGCTTGGCCGGCGACCATGCCTTGTGTTCCCGCCGCTTTGCTTAACTGCTGTAGCAATAAGACTTTTTGATTGGCTTCGATTTCCGCCATAGCGACTAATTGAAACGCAGCTGTCAAAAGACCATCTCCAGCTAAAATCGCTAAAGCTTCACCAAAAACCTTATGGTTGGTGGGTTTGCCTCGGCGCAGATCATCGTTGTCCATAGCAGGCAGATCGTCATGGATCAGCGAATAGGTATGCACCATTTCTAAGGCTGCCGCACACTGGTACACCGCGGTATTGATAGGTTTGTGAAAAGCGGCGACTGTTGCAGCCAATAAAAGCGGACGAATGCGTTTGCCGCCGGCTTGGATCGAATACTGCATGCTTTCAAACAATCGTTGATCAGAGGTGTGTTCTTTGACAAAGCGTTCCATGACTTCTTCAATCAAAGAGGCGTGCGCTTTTGTGAATTCGGTTAAGGCACTCATTGGTTTTCCTCTTCAAAAGGCACTTCTTCGTTGGATTCAGTCATCATTTTTGTTAAGGACTTTTCCGCTTTACTCAAAGTATCCTTGCATTGCTTGCTCAAAACCATGCCTTTTTGAAAAGCATCTAACGCTTCTTCCAATGGAACATCGCCTTGTTCCAAACGGGTTACGATTTGTTCTAATTCTTGTAATGATTCTTCAAATGTTGGATTTGCCATGATTAACTCCTTCTGTACTAATAACTTCGACAAGTGCTTGGCCATCTTGGTAATGGATCGTCAACTGATCTTCTGGCTCGATCGCATCAATCGATTTGATCACCTGCTCATTTTTCGTGGTATAGCTGTAGCCCCGACCCATGATTTTTAGTGGGCTTAGCAAATCAAGGGATTGGACTGCATTTGCAAATTGATTTTCTTTTGCTGCATAGATATCTTTCATGGCTTTGGTTAAGCGTTGGGAAAGATAACTGACCTCTTGGTTGCTGGCTTGTAATCGCGCTTTTGGTTGTTGTTGTGCCAACCGTGAAATCAATTGCTGTGCATGGCGATCCTTGTCATAAAGCAAAGTTTGTAAGCCTTGCTGCATCCGCTGCTGCAACTGATCGAGTTTGATCGACTGTGCCTCATACAAGCGCTCTGGTTGACGAAAAACATACGATCCAATCACTCGCTGATAGCGTTCTTGTTTGTACTGGATCTGGTGCATAAATGCTTGCTCTAATCGGGCTTGTCTTTCTTCGATCCGCAAAATCTCCTCCGACAGCACTGGCACCGCTAATTCGGCAGCGGCGGTCGGGGTTGCCGCCCGCACATCCGCCACTAAATCGGCAATCGTCGTATCGGTTTCATGCCCCACTGAAGAAATAATGGGGGTTTTTGCATCAAAAATGGCTCTTGCCACTCGTTCTTCATTGAAAGGCCAGAGGTCTTCGATCGATCCACCCCCACGTCCGATGATCATAGTATCAAAGGTCCCATCGGCTTCGACTCGTTGGATATTTTTCACCACATCATCCGCAGCTTTGTTGCCTTGTACCACGGTTGGGTACAAAACGATCTGAGCAATGGGGTAACGCCGCTGGGTCGTCGTGATGATATCTCTGATCACCGCCCCACTAGGACTGGTCAAGACTGCGATGCGTTTCGGGTATTTCGGCAATGACTGCTTCGGTGCAGAAAATAATCCTTCCCCTGCCAATTTCTGCTTTAATTGTTCATAGGCTTGATAAAGAGCACCGACACCGTCTGGTTCCATGTGATCGATCACCATCTGGTAATTTCCGCTTGCCTCATACAAAGTGATACGTCCGACCGCCATGACTTTCATGCCCTCTTCTGGTTGAAAGCGCAGCTTGTCAAAAGCGCCTTTGAACATGACGGTCGAAATTTTTGCTCCATCATCTTTCAAACTAAAGTATTGGTGATTGGGGCGACGACGAAAATTAGAGATCTCCCCCGTCAAATAAACCCGCTCTAGATACGGATCGACGTCAAACTTACGCTTGATATATTTTGTTAATGCGGTCACCGTTAAATATTCTTGCGCCATTTAGTTTTTCATTGTCTCCTTTGCTGCCTCGATCGTTTGGGCCATCAACATCGTGATCGTCATTGGTCCTACACCTCTAGGTACTGGGG
This sequence comes from Enterococcus sp. FDAARGOS_375, assembly GCF_002393265.1. NCBI lineage: Bacteria > Bacillati > Bacillota > Bacilli > Lactobacillales > Enterococcaceae > Enterococcus > Enterococcus sp. FDAARGOS_375. Next base: position 42,123 of record NZ_CP023515.1, read on the forward strand.
TGATATAGCTAGCGATCGGTTCAACTTCATCAAATTTGACATCACCGATCAACTTGCCATTGGCATCCCGATTCATTCCTACATCGATCACCACAGCCCCTTCTTTTACGAAGTCTTTTGTGACAAAATGACCGCGGCCGATCGCCACGACTAAAATGTCCGCTTGCTTCGCTAACTCAGGCAGATTTTTGGTTTTTGAATGAGCGATGGTCACAGTGGCATTTGCCCCTAAGAGCAAGTGCGCCATTGGTTTTCCGACAATGTTGCTGCGACCGATCACTAAGGCATTTTTCCCTTCCAATTCGATCCCATACGCAGCAAACATTTTCATGATGCCATAAGGGGTACAAGGAATTCGGTCAGGTACACCGGCAAATAATTTTCCTAAATTGATTGGATGAAAGCCGTCGACATCTTTTTCTGGTTTGATGGCTAACAGTACTTTTTCTTCATTGATATGTTTTGGCAAAGGAAGTTGAACCAAAATGCCATGAAAGGCGTCATCGTTATTGAACTGTTCGATTTCTGCTAATAATTCTGCCTCGGTAATGGATTCAGGATAGCGGGCAACACGGGAATTAATGCCGATTTTCGCCGCAGCTAGTTCTTTATTTTTCACATAAGTCTGACTTGCTTTGTCTTCTCCAACAAGCAAAACAACTAATCCCGGTGTCACACCTTGCTCTTTTAGTGATGCTGTCTCTGAAAGAAACGCTGCTTGCATTTTTTCAGCCAATTCTTTTCCATTGATCAATGTACCCATTCTGACAACTCCTCCAACCTGATTATACTGACTTAGTTTGTAAAAAGAAACGCACCAATCGTTTGTCGATCTGCTTCTTCATGTGTTCTATCATAGCATTTTCTGAAAAGAAAAACACCGTCTAACGCTCCCTTTTTTCGGAAAATACGAGGGTAAACCGACAAAGTATGTGCGAAAAAACCGAACGATCAAGCAAGACCGTCAAAACAAGGCGGTTGCTCATAAATCGTTCGGTTTCTGACTCGATCGAAAAAAAGCTGTGCTTTTTTGATCGATATGGTTAGGGCTGAAAATTACTCACTTACTTGGTTGTTTTTTGTTTCTAGCTCTTGATTGACTGTCGATAAAATACCGTTGACAAACTTTCTTGACTGATCGTCACTAAAGGTTTTCGCTAATTCGATCGCTTCATTCAAAGCCACACGATTCGGCACATTATCCACATAGATCATTTCATACAAAGCAATTCGTAAAATCGTCACGTCCATTTTTGATAAACGCTGGATTTTCCAACCGGCTTTTAAATGACTTTGAATGACTTCATCCAAAGCTTCTTTGTAATGACAAACACCTGCCACTAATTGATCTAAATAAACAGGCACAAAATGCTCTTGTTCTTCATCAATCAATTCATGGTGTTCCAACTCGATGGCATGCATGATGGCATCTTGTTTCGTTAAATCTTTGTTAAAGTCTAGTGGAAATAAAGCTTGTAACGCCATTTTCCGTATTTCATGCCGTGATAATTCTTTACTCATTTTCTTCCTCGTCGTTTCCAAATAATTCTTCGATGTCTGGTAAATCAACTTTTTCTGGCACGACTGCCACAACATGAACATTTACTTCAGCCAGTTGTACATCTGTCATAAATAAGACTTGCTGTTTGACCCGTTCTTGGATCTCCATTGCCACTTTAGGCACTGACATCCCATAAGTGATATAGCAGTAGATATCCACTTTGATCCCTGTTTCATCGATCGTTAAGTAGACCCCTTTGCCATGAGCTGCGCGACCTAATAATTCAGTGACACTATTTGCCAGTGTTCCTCGCATCCCATAGACACCTTCAACTTTAGAAGCAGCGATCCCAATAATGATCTCGATCACTTCTGGCGCGATGACGATCTCGCCTAATTCAGGACTTGCATTTAATACAAGGTTTTTATCTTCATTCATACGTTTTTGCCTCCATTCTAAACAGCTGTACCGTCTGGTTTGTAAAAAAATCGCTCGGTTTTTCCGTTTGAAGCAAACCAACGCTTGATTCAATCAATAACATCCATGGCACAGTGTTTCTTCTCGCTCTAAGTTTATCATTTTCTGCACTGAGAATCTATAATAACCCACTATTCTCAATGAATTTTCTGAAAAACAAGGTCGATGAATCAGAGAATGATCAATTCTTTCGGTGAATGTGTCAACACTTTATTGCCCGTTTCGGTGATCAAAAGATCATCTTCGATACGAACGCCGCCAATTCCTGGAAGATAGATTCCTGGTTCATCTGTAATGACGTTTCCGACAACAAATGCTTTATCAGCGCGGAAAGATACATTTGGTCCTTCGTGGATCTCTAAACCAATCCCATGACCTGTTGAATGTCCAAAGGCATCTCCGTAGCCAAAGGAAGCAATGTGATCCCGAGCGATCGCATCTAGTTCAATTCCGGTCATTCCAGGTTTTGCTGCTGCCAAGACTTTTTCTTGTGCTTCAAGTACGATTTGATAGATTTCCTTCAATTTATCGCCAGGATCGCCTACTGCAAAGGTTCTAGTCATATCAGACACATAGCCTTGATAATAACAGCCAAAGTCTAACGTGATCAGATCACCTTGTTCGATCACTTTTTCACTGGCAACTCCATGGGGCATTGCTGAACGCAGACCACTAGCCACGATCGTTTCAAAAGATACACTTGTGGCACCTAATGAACGCATAAAGAAATCTAACTGATTCGCCACTTCGATTTCGGTCATTCCTGGGCGGATCATTTTCAAAATATGTTCAAATCCTTGATCGGCGATATGGCAGGCTTGTTGGATCAATGCGATCTCTTCCTCATCTTTGACTTCCCGCAAAGCCTCGATCATCCCCGATACAGGGGCTAGTGATGATTCCTCGATCAAGTCTTCTAAGATGGAGTATTCAGCAAAGCTGACGAAACTTTCTTCAAATGCTAAGACATTGATTTCTTCATTCTGGCAGATGGTTGCAACTTCTTCAAAAATCGGCCCGCTATTTTTTACGATCTCAAATCCTTGGGCTTGAGCAGCTGCTTGTTCTGTATAACGAAAATCTGTTACAAAAAAGGCTTTGTCTAACGTAATGACTGCTAAACCAGTTGTACCAGTAAAGTTTGTCAAGTAACGCAAATTGTATGGGCTGGTGATCAAGAACCCATCAATCGAATCTTTTCTCATTGCTTCGCGTAATTTTTCGACTCTTAACATGTATCGTTCCCTACTTTCTTTTTCTATACGATAGTATTATAACAAACTTCCAGAAAAAGCGGAAAGTAAGCGAAAAGTTTTCTAAAAAATCAAACAATACGAATGAAAAGAATGGTATTTTAAAAAGACTCTAGTTTACTCTCTCGTTACTCTCTTCTAGATAGCTTCAATGCACAAAAAAAGCAACCCAGTCGATGGATTGCTTCTTTGATAATTATCTTTTACGTCCCAAAAAGAACGATACGACTGCCACGAAAATGACTGCGCCAATGATTGCCGGCACGATTGCCATTCCTGCCACTTGTGGTCCCCAAGTGCCGAATAAGCCTTGTCCGATTGATGCGCCCACAAGTCCTGCCACGATATCAAAAATGCAACCGCGTTTTTCTCCTGCGATAGCACCGCCGATCGACCCGATGACCGCTCCCACGATCAATGTCCATAAAAAGTGCATAATAACCCCTCCTAAACTTTCTTATAAAAAGGGTAACACATTGAGAATCAATTGGAAAAACATATGCTCTCTTGTTATTTTCTACGGGTAATTGCCCGTTTCAAGATATCGAAAAAGCCAAGAGAATGGACCATATGATCTGGGTCAACGTATTCGCGAATTGCCCGCAGAACTTTTTTTGGTTCTTTTGATGAGAAGGTATACGTCCCATTCTTTTTGGTCCGAATCGCATAACGTGGGATCCAACGTCCTTTGAACAAGACCGAAGCGATCACATAGTCGACGTCTTCCCAAGGAATTTGAATAAACTTGCGTTTGTCACGATCATTGTAAAACTCAAAGGCATTATCGCCGATCATGATTTTGCCGTATTCATTGATACCTAAAAAAGACGTAGCATCGATCGTCAAATCAACTTTTGTATTAAGGGATTGTACCATTTGCGCTTACTCCATTCTATATCGTCTTATTGTTACCTATTATACGTGTTTGCAGCATATTTGGCGAATAAATAAAAAGATGCTTGGGTTTCCCCAAGCACCTATCATTGAAAAGATTATAACAATCCGATCAAGTGTCCACCGATACCGACTAAGAATAGACCGATAATAATGACGATTGGAGAAACTTTTTTCTTCAATAACCACATACATAACAAAGTAAGCAATAGTGCAGCTAAACCAGGAATCAATTGATCCAAGTTGTTTTGCAATGTTGTTACTTTTGTATCAGTCAATGCACGGCCTTCAGCTACTTGTTGGAAGGCTTGTTGCAAACCAGCTGAACCGGAAGGCAAGTTTGCCCAGTCGACATAGGCACCTTCATCAAGCGGTACGCTTGAGACAACTGGTGCAAAGGAAATCGATACCCAACGTTGAACAAGTGACCCTAATACGAACATCCCTAAAATAGAAGCACCTTTTGTTACATCTTGTAGCAAACCACCTGAAAGGTCATCAGTGATTTTAGAACCAGCACGGTAGCCGAATTCTTGTGTGTACCACATAAATGCCCAACGGATGATGTTCCAAGCAACGAAGAAGATGATTGGGCCTAAGATGTTTCCGCCTAAAGCAAGAGAAGCACCTAATGCACCTAACATCGGACGGACAGTAAACCAGAACACAGGGTCACCGACACCGGCTAAAGGACCCATCATCCCAACTTTTACCCCTTGGATCGCTACGTCATCGACAGGCGCGCCATTGGCACGTTCTTCTTCTAACGCTAGTGTTACACCTAAGATTGGTGATGCGATATATGGGTGAGTATTAAAGAATTCTAAGTGACGCTTCAAAGCAGCGGCACGGTCTTCTTTTGTTTTGTATAATTTTTTGATTGCTGGAATCATTGAGAATGCCCAACCACCATTTTGCATACGTTCATAGTTCCATGAACCTTGAATGAAGGTAGAGCGCCATGCTACGGCTAAACGATCTTTTTTATTTAATTGAATTTTTTCTGCCATTTTTTTCTCCTCCTTCGATTCTAATAGTCATTCAAGATATCGCCTAGAGGGTCGCCAGTGTTGCTGCCGCCGCCTCCATTTGATGATCCACCCATTTTAGTTAGGTTCAAGTAGATCAATGCGATTGCTACTGCCAAGGCACCGATAGCGATCAATGTCAATTCAGAGATAGCTGCGATAACGAAACCGATAATAAAGAATGGCCATACTTCGCGAGTTGCCATCATGTTGATAACCATTGCGTAACCAACGGCAACAACCATACCACCACCGATAGCCATACCATCAGTCAACCATGCAGGCATTGATTCTAAGAAGTTTTGAACAGTTGCAGCAGGGATTGCCAACAATGCAGCTGCAGGAATCGCAATACGAACCCCTTGCATACATACAGCGATCACGTGCCACATTTCAATTTTACGAATGTTGCCTTCTTCAGCAGCCGCATCCATAAAGTGAACGATTGGCACAGCCAATGTACGAACGATCATTGTCAAGAACAAACCAGCAACAGCTAGAGGGATTGCAACGGCAATCGCTGTATCAACACCAGCAGTTCCTTGTCCACCTAAAACTAAAATAATTGCAGATGCAACAGACGCCAATGCAGCATCAGGTGCAACAGCGGCACCGATGTTTGCCCATCCAAGTGCGATCATTTGTAATGATCCGCCCAAAATGATACATGCTTCCAAATTACCGGTCACTAAACCGATCAAAGTACACGCGATTAGCGGTTGATGGAATTGGAATTCATCCAAGATCCCTTCCATACCAGCTAAAAAGGCAACGAGTACTACTAATACCATAGATATAATAGTCATGATAGACCTCCTATTTAGTTGAATACGTTTCTATTTATTTGCCAATTCATTTTTGGCTTTGCGTAAGATTTCGTCCATGTTGTCTCGAGAGTCATTTGGTACTTTACGCACATCGAATTTGATGCCGCGTTCTTTTAGATCTTCAAATGTCTTCACATCATCTGTACCCATCGACAATACTTTACTTACAACAACTTTCCCAACAGAGTGAGCCATTGAACCAACGTTCACTTCAGTGATGTCAACGCCACCTTCAACAGCGCGTAATACATCTTGTGGGTTTTCAAATAATAGTAAAGCTTTCGTATTCCCGAAACGAGGGTCTTTAGAAACTTCGATCATTTTATCCACTGGAATGACGTTCGCTTTTACTCCTGGAGGAGCTGCTTGTTCGATCAGTTTTTTACGCAAGTCATCTTTTGCCACCGCGTCAGAAACAACGATGATCCGAGATGGATTGACTGATTTTGTCCAAGCTGTTGCGACTTGACCATGCAACAAACGTGAATCGACACGTGCAAGTACGATTTTGATTTTGCCATCGCCTAGAACAGTTCCCGGAGGAAGTGATCCTTTAGGTTGATCGTCTTGCACTGCTTTTGGTGCTGCCGCTTCTTCTGGTTCAAGCTCTTCTGGTTTGACCTTGACCCCTTCTTTAGCTGTTTCAACGATATGCGCAGCGATTTCATGCGCTGTATTCATTGAAAAACGTGAAGCATAGGCTTCGATCACCATTGGTAAATTCATACCAGCAACGATTGCCCATTTGTCTTTGTGATCTTCAAACAAGCTGTTCGCTTGGTTGAAAGGAGTACCACCCCAAAGATCAACTAAGAATAATACTTCTTCTTGATCGTCAAATGTAGCAATTGCTTCTTGCATTTTTGCCTTGATGTCATCTGGACCTTCACTTGGCATCAATGTAACAGCTTTAACATTTTCTTGTTCGCCGAAGATCATTGAACCAGATTGCAAAATGCCGTTAGCAAATTCTCCATGACTTGCTAGGATAATTCCTACCATCTTTTTACCTCCTATATCAAAATTGAAAAATGTGACACGAATACGAAAGAAAAAACAACATCGAAAAAATTAAGGGTGACTACCTTCTTTTTCCAAAATATCCTTCAAAAAGATTTTACGATCAGCTGGAACTTTGCGTATCTCCACTTCAATGCCTTGGTTTTGCAAGTAAAGCAATGAAGCAAGATCTTGATCATTGACTGACACGAAATTAGTGATCATCCGTTTTCCCATTGAAAAGCTCATGCCGCCGATATTGACGGAACGAATGTCAATGCCTCCTTTGACCAGAGTCACGACATCTTGAGGGTTGGTAAATAATAACATGACTTTTTGCGTATTAAATAATGTGTTATGCGCCACCTCAAGCATTTTTGCTACTGTCACCACATTGGATTTGATTCCTGGTGGAGCAGCCTCTTTCAAGAGAAACTTCCGTAATTGGTCATTTGCGACCTCATCACTGACCACGATGATTCGATTGATACCAGTCATTTTCGACCAAGCTGTGGCGACCTGACCATGAATCAACCGATCGTCGATTCGGGCAAGACGTATATCCATTCCCATTGTGCAAGCCTCCTACATCCATCGATCCGCTTTTCATATTGAGGATCTGTTCTTTTTTCTATCACCTCCTGTATCCACTTATATAGAAGCAAGAAGCGTGCCAAGTTTTTACGATACACTATTCTTGAAAAAACCTTAAGAATCAGCATTTGAATAATACACTAAAAAAGATACACTAAAAAACACTGTATCTTTTTTAGTGTATCTGTATTATTTTTCATGATTATTGGTATTGCTCTTTGTCCCGATGGTTCTTTACGAGTTCCATCAAGTAATACTCTTCCGCATCAGGAATCTCAATATTCATCAAACGACTAAACGACTGGACATGGACATGAAGCAGTGCGTAAAGTGGGTCCGAACGCATCGCCTCTAACTCATTCTCCCCAACTGTCAACGGCTGCCGCAAAATGATTCGTTCCAGCATACCTGCACTATGCATGACAAAGTTGATCAAAAAGCCTTGCTGCGCTTGCCCTAATTCAAGATCACGAATGATCTCCTGGCTGAACTTCCATAAAGGATCGACCACTTTTTTCGGATTGATATACGTAAAGTTTTCTTCTAGATACTGGACGCAGATTGCTTTCGCCTGTTGGTCATCCAGCTGAACTTCATCTTCAAAACTCAAATCGTTCTCTAATAGGATATCATCTAACAAAAGATCGACATCTTGGTCAATAAAACGTTCCAGCGAAATAAATGGCGCATCTATATGGGGATCGATGATCCCCGTTGCAGCAATCAATCGATAACGCTGTTGAATCTGTTCCAAATCCGTTCTTAGATCCGCCACCGATAAGGTCACCACTTCAACATTTTGGTTTTGCCGTTTTGACAATGAACTTTGGATCAATTCTTTGATACGCTGCGCCGTTCCTTTTCCTGAAGCACAGACCGCTAAGATCGCTTTAGGGTGGTGGTTTTGTGTCACTGGTTCTTCCACAGTGACCGCTCCATATCCACGGAACTTCCGTAACGAATCATACAGTTGATCGAGGTCCGTTCCAATAACCGATGCTTTACGGACCGTCTCAAGGACGATGGAGGTGGTCACCATGTCGACTGTCCGCACAGCCACGCCTGTTTCCCGCTGGATCTCATTATTAAAGGTTGCTAAAGACCCCATATCGACTAACAGGATCACTCCGCTACCGTCATTGACAGCACGCACACTATCCACGATTTTTTTCAACGCCACAGCTGGTGGCATATCTAATGGCATGTCCACCGCGGTAACTTGATCGACTTCCAGCAATTGTTTGACCACTTGTACCATGCTACTGGCTGTGCTGTTGCCGTGGGCTGCAACGACGACGCCGATTTTCCCAGAGGAATGAGAGGTTCTAAGAGAAACCAGAAGAACCGCTAAATAATAAGATTCGCTCTCCGGAATCGCCACTTGGAAACTATCACCAATAAAATCGCGGACTTCTTTGGCGACTTCAAACTCTTGCGGATAGTCAGCTACCATCTGACGAATATTGTCATTGGTTTGTCGTTCTTCTCCTAGATGGATTTTTTTCAAAAATGAGCTGATGTGTAAGCTCATGGCATAGATGAAGTTTTGCTGAAAATCGTAATTTAAGCGTTGTCGAACCATCTCATAGATTTGATTTGTTACACTGATCACTTTCTGGTCGACAAATTCACTTAGTTTATTGACCGAGTTAAAGGAAAACCCGTGATCTTTATAAAAAGACTTTAAGTGAACATTAATATCTGTTGAGATAAAATGATTGATCGCCTCTTGGTCTAACCCATCTGCTTTTAGCAAAGCAGCCTTGTCGCCGATAATATCGTAAAGATTATAAGGCAATTCATAGGAATCTGATTGGATATTGTTTAAGTTTTGATTCGGCTGAACACTGATTTTCGGTTCAAGGATCTTTGAAAGCTCTGCCAGCTCATTGCGACGATTTCCCAAGACGATCAACCCTGAACGGATCCCTTCTGGAAGATCTAATAAATCGATTTCAATTTCATCCTGCTGCATATGGTTTAGAAATCCACGAGCACAAACAAGCTGCACGTTCGACTTCAATTGTCCGATATTCCCAAAACTAACACTGCCGATCAGTGCTTTGACCACATCCTCTGTCAAGGTGATCGTCCGTTGGATGCGGGTCGCCTCTTGCCCAACTAATACCCGAACAAGGTCGACTTTTTCTGACGCCGGTCGTTTTTCAAAGAAAGGCAATTGAATGTTAATGGGAATCCGCCGGGTGAAGGTATCTAAGAGTGTTGAGTTGGGGTCTTCCGTAGTCGCTCCAACGATTCGGACATTCGCTTGATGGTTTTTGCCCGTCTCTCCTAGACGACTGAAGGTTCCATGATCCATAAAGTAAAAGATCATTTCCTGACCTTCTGGTGGTAAGCGATGGATCTCATCGAGAAATAGCATACTTTCATCTGCTTGATCGATAATACCGATTTTCTCTTGATCGGCACCCGTAAATGCGCCTCGCACATAACCAAACAAATGACTCATCAAAAGTTCCGGATTATTCGCATAGTCCGCACAGTTAAAGACAATCAATTCTTTATCCTCGGCAATCACCTGATTGCTTTTGGCAAACTGAAACATCGCATGGGCAAAGTAGGTTTTCCCAGAACCTGTAGGACCTGTAATCAAGCAGTTTAGCCCCTTTGGCGGATACAAAATCGCTGCTTTGGCTTGCTCAACGGCGTTTTTCATACTGCCATTGGCACCAATGATTGTCGCAAAAATATCCCGGTCAGAAGGTTTTCCTTGTACTCGCTGAGGGAAAGCTTTTTCCCTTTGGGGACGATTTTCTTTATAGCTTGGGACATACTTTTCAGAACTGCTTGCGTCAACACCTGCTGCCCAATAGCGCACAGGACGTGAATCACTTTTTTCAACGCGTCCTTCTTTGACAAGCTGATTTAAATCTTTACTGGCATTACTGCGCTGAATGGCTAAGTGATCGGCAACTTCCGAAGTAGACAACCCCTTTTTCTCCCCTAAGCCGCTCCGCGTGTTTTCAAGGATATATTGATAGATACGTTCGATTCGCTTGCCCAACAGCTTCGCCTCCTTGTTTTTCCACTTGAATACTTTACTCATTTTTCTATAAAAAAGCAACTTTTTTCCACATAGAAAAAACAAAATGCTTTGCATTTAGTAGCAATAGAAAAAATTTTCACCTGTTACTTTCAGCATAAAGCATTTTGCCAAAAAAAGATATTCAAAAGTCAGGATGCGTTAGGCTTTTTCATTAGGAATGAACGCTGGCACCTGGTCTGGAAATCGTTGCAGTTCTTTTTGCATCCATATCACATCGTGCCATTGATTGAACTTATAGCCGACATGCGCAAAATCAGCAACTTTCCGATACCCAAGTTTCTCATGAAAAGCCTCGCTTTGTTGATTGCCTCCTGTAATACACGCAGTCAGATTGACCACGTTTTGCGCTTTTAATTTTTCCTCAAGCGCTTGGTAAAGAGCGGTACCGAGCCCTTTTGCTTTGGCATCTGGGGCTAAATAAACGGTTACTTCAACGGTCCAATCATAGGCTGCTCGTTCTTTATAGGCTGACGCATAGGCATAACCGACGATTTCACCAGCCTCTTCTGCAACGAGATACGGGTAGCGTTTCAAGGTCTTGGCGATGCGTTCCGCGAATTCTTGAACCGTGGGCACCTCCGTTTCAAAGGTAATCGGTGTATTATCTACATAATAAGCATAGATTGCTGTCAAGGCTTGGGCATCTGCAATGGTGGCAGAACGTATCGTCATAGAATCCCTTCTTTCAGTAAATTTTTTCCAGTATACTCTTTCTAAAGAAAAAAAACAATCCGCTTTTAGCGGATCGTTTCCTAGTAATTGATGATTTAGCGGGCTTTTTCAGCACCGCAATACACGGTGAGATGTCGTGGCAGCACCTGTACTGTGATTGGCAATTCAGGTCCTGGATCACCATCGACATTCGTTTCGATCGTTGTTCCATCTGTCAAACGAATCGCAGCTTTAGCAAAGGTTTGATAACCAAGAACATCATTTGATTCCGTAACTCCTTTGAGAAGCTCAGGCACACTTTTGACAGTTTCCCAAAGATTCGTATCCTTCAAGTAGATCAGATGCAATTTTCCGTCATCGGTACTCGCTTTAGGTAAAAGAGATTCAAAACCGCCAATCGTATTCGATGACCCAACGATTATCGTACTACTTTCCACAGCGATCGTCGTTTTTTCACCATTATTTTCGGCGATCACTTCAAACTGATGACTTTCATTTTTCCGCACTTCCCGTAGACCAGAAATAAAATAGGCCATTTTTCCCAGCTTGGTTTTTTCTTCAGCTTCCACATTGTTGATCGCTGCTGGAATCATACCGATCGCCACCACATTGGTAAAATAAGCTTGATTGACCTGCCCAATATCGATTTTGCGGGTGTGATCCACTGCAAATGATTCGATGGCTTCCTTAGGATCTAGTGGAATCGCTAATGCTCGAGCTAAATCATTCACTGTACCCAGCGGAAAGAAACCAAATTTTGGTCGTTTGTCATGAGGGGCTAAGCCATTGACCGCTTCATTGACGGTACCATCACCGCCCATTGCGAAGACACTGTCAAATTCTGCTGCTGCCTCAGAGGCAAAGCGTGTGGCATCGCCTTCTTTTTCGGTATGTTTGACTACGACTTCCGCAAAGCTTTCCCGCAACTTGTCTGCTGCCATCTTCTCAAATTCTTTCGCTTGTTCACCACCAGAACTTGGATTGACAATCAATAATGCTTTCATAAAACAGCCTCCTTGTTTAGGTTCATTTTCTATAAATCCAGTATAACAAGTTTCACAAAAACTGTCTTAAACAACCTCCACTCCTCCGCTGCAAAAAAACACAGCCTATTTAGACTGTGTTTTTTCGAGTACGCACTTCCTTTTATTAAACCAATCGTTTACGCAAGCGCCCAGAAATAAAATCAATGATCGTGACCGTCACAACGATCCCCAATAAAATGATCCCCACGCGGCTCCATGAACGTGCATTGATAGCAAAGATCATCGGTGTACCGATCCCGCCTGCCCCTACGATCCCTAAAATCGAAGCCGAACGGACAGCCAGTTCAAATCGATATAAGGTAAAAGATAGAAATTCTGGGATCAGTTGCGGCAATGTCGCAAAGCCTAATACATCCCAACGACTTCCTCCCGCACTAACGACCGATTCTGAAGGACCGTGATCCATGTTCTCGATCGCTTCGCTATAGAGTTTCGCCAACATCCCAATGGAATGGACACTGACCGCCAGCACTCCGGCAAAGGATCCGGGACCCACTGTTTTAATAAACATAATGGCTAAGACGATTTCTGGAAACGTTCGAATCGCCGTCAGTACGATTTTCCCAAATCCCGATAACCAGCGAGGACTATTTTTGCTGCGCGCCGCCCAAAAGGCAAAAGGAATACTTAAAATCGATGACAAAAAGGTCCCGACAAAGGCGATCGCAACGGTTTCGATCATCAAGCTGATCAAATCTTCGCCATCACCGGTATAAACATAGTCCCAATCGGGATGAATCAGCCCATAAAAGATTGAGCCGACAATTTGACCGACATTTTCTTTGACGCCGGCAAAAGGTACACCAGCGAAAGCCCAAATATAAAGGAAGATAACGACTACTGCGATCAGCCAATTCCGTATTTTTTTCTTTTTCGGTTCTGCTGGCAACATCATAACAATCGCTCCCTTAATCTATTACTGATGGTATCAATCACCAAAACAACTGCAAAAATCACTAAGACGATAATCGACGTCTGGTCATATCGAAACTGGCTTAAAGATCGTTGTAAGAAAACACCGATTCCGCCTGCGCCGATATACCCAAGAATCGTCGATGCCCGCACATTGATCTCAAAGGCATAAAGCAAGTAACTGAGAAAATGGCTCATGACTTGCGGTACGACTGCATAGCGGATGATATCAAACTTCGATCCTCCAGAAGCCGTGATCGCTTCGATTGGACCTTCATCAATCGTTTCAATCGACTCATAAAACAATTTGGTGATCATCCCAAAAGAAAACACAGAGATGGAGATCACCCCGGCTACGGGACCGATTCCGACAATGGCAACAAATAAAGCCGCCAGCATCAAATCAGGTACTGTCCGAATGATATTTAAAACAAGACGGAAACAACCGCTGATCCAATGATTCGTCATGATATTTCGTGCTGCTAAAAGTGAAAACGGAAAGGCCACCAGTGCACCAAAGGTTGTACCGATGATCGCCATTTGGATCGTTTGCAAAATCGGCTCAACAATGATTTTGGCATATGCCCAATCAGGATGAGCCATCTTTTGTAAAATGACATTCATTTGACTGCTGTTGCTAAAGAACCGTGCCAAATCAACGCCAGAAATAGAGCCGCTAACGAACAATACCACTAAAAAAATGACGAGCCACAGAACATTTTTCCATAGTCCGCTGCGTTTCGGCAACGTATTTGTCGTCATTGTCATGCCCCTTCCTGCTCTTCCATGATCTCGCTACCATAAATCTGTTTCAATCGCTGATCGGTCGCTTCACTGACAGGGCCATCAAAAACCAAGCCCCCATCTCGTAACCCGATGATCCGTGTGCCGTATTCTCTTGCCAATTGGACAGAATGTAAATTGACTACGATAGTGATACCCAGATCTTGATTGATCCGTTTTAAGTCATTCATGACTTTTTCAGTGGTTAACGGATCTAATGAAGCAACCGGTTCATCCGCTAAAATAATCTTCGGCTCTTGCGTCAACGCACGGGCAATCGAAACCCGCTGCTGCTGACCGCCAGACAATTCATCGGCTCGGGTATAGACTTTTTCTGCTAAATTGACCCGCTGCAGTGATTGATACGCCAACTCTTTGTCCGCTTGCGGAAAGAGACCAAGCAGCATTTTGATCGTGGGATGATAAGCCACTCGCCCCGTTAAGACGTTTCGCAAGACACTCGAACGTTTCACCAAATTGAAGCTTTGGAAAATCATGCCAATGTCTCGACGAATCAAGCGTAGCTCTCTTCCTTTTGCTTTTGTGATCGACTTGTTATCGATTAAAATCTCGCCGCTTGTAATTTCGTGCAGTCGATTGATGGAGCGCAACATCGTTGATTTGCCTGCACCGGATAAACCCACGACGATGACAAATTCTCCTTTTTTGATATCGATGTTCAAATCCTTCAACCCCAACACCCCATTTGGGTATTGCTTGGTCACATTTTGAAATGAAATAATCGTTTCGTTCTCTAGAGCCATGATTCTCCTACTTTCTTTCCATTAGATAAAAATTGCTGTCCATTCGAAAAGGGTACCTCAAGTACCGGTACCCTCCCGATCTATTCATCTATTATTGTCCGACTTGTTCCGCATACTCTCTTACAATGTCGAAATTGCTGTCTTGTGAAACAACGTATCCTTCATGCGAGTAAATATCAGAGATGATTTGTTTTCCTTCTTCATCTTTTCCGATCGCGATAAAGGCATCTTGGATTTTTTTGTCCCACTCTTCACTCATATCGCTGCGAACACTGATCGTATCGTTCGGGATCGGTTCGGTAAAGTACATTGGCTCTACCTCATCCATGATTTCAGGGTAATCATTTTTGACCGTGTTACGGGCATCTTCAAAAACGAAGGCCGCGTCAACGTCGCCATTCAAGACAGATAAGACCGCTTGGTCATGGCCTTTGACTTGAACAGTCGTCACATCTGTATTGATGTCGATGCCTGCTTTTTTCATTTCTGCTACTGGCCAAACATAACCGGCAGAAGAAGTAACATCTTGCGTGGCAATCGTTTTGCCTTTTAAATCTTCCAACTCTTTGATGTCACTGCCGCTTTTTACGACGATCATTGAACGATAGCTATCAACCAATTCATCTGTTGATTCGCCACCAGGCTGCTTGATGCCATAACGCTGCGCTTGCAACAGTACCTTAACATTGCTTTGTTCATTTGCTAAAACGTAGGCATTCGGCGGTAAAAAGCCGACATCTACTTGTTTCGAAGCCATTGCTTCAACGATTGTATTGTAGTCAGTGGAAACACTCACTGTGACTGGAATCCCCAATTCATCACTTAACAATTGCTCAAGTGGTTTTGCTTTTGCTTCTAATGTTTCTGCTGCTTGTGATGGGA
Organism: Enterococcus sp. FDAARGOS_375; assembly: GCF_002393265.1. Taxonomy (NCBI): domain Bacteria; kingdom Bacillati; phylum Bacillota; class Bacilli; order Lactobacillales; family Enterococcaceae; genus Enterococcus; species Enterococcus sp. FDAARGOS_375. The sequence continues at coordinate 57,822 of NZ_CP023515.1, forward strand.
CAAATTGAACGGTCAACTTTTCTGGTACATATCCTGCTTCCTCAGCCGCCGAGTCAGTACTTGCTCCACCTGAGCCACATGCCGCCAGCGTAACTGCCGCCACCAAACCTAAACCAAACATTGCCGTTTTCTTCCAAACTTTCATCACTTTTTCTCCTTTTCATATAAAAAATCGAACTCATGGAATTCCGAACTTTCCTTTTTGATTATAAAAAACCACCGAATTAAAAACAATCTTTTTCGAATTACGAACGTTTTCTTTTTTGATAATGTTCGTGTTTTGACCGGGATCATTCGTGAGCACATTCTCAATAATCAACGTTTTTCGAAAGTTTCTTTCCATTTGTTCTACTTCCTCAGAGTATCAAATGAATATAAGGTTTGTGTTGTCAACGTGTAAAGATTCTGTTAACAGCAAAAGGAACTTTGTGAACAACAAAGCATGGACATACTCGTAATTCTTACCCCAAGTGCACAAAATTTCTTGAAACGTCTAACCAGAAGATGACCGCACACTTTTTTTAACGAAACAACACAAAAAAAACAGAGGATTCCCTTAAGAACCTCTGCTTTTGACCTCATTCTCTTACTGTAAAAAGAGTCATTTACCCTTGATCCGTTGGCAGCTGCAACAAGAGTACATGCTCGTTCTCAATCATTTCACCCGTCAAAACAAAGCCATTGCGTTCGTAAAGCTTCGTTGCGATCTCGTTGCCATCCACAGCGGAGATCCTTAATTCTTGCGCTTGGATATGGGTTTTGAACCAATCTAACCCAGCAAGAAACGCCTGAGTGCCTAACCCTTGATTTTGGAATTTTTCTGCGATCATAAACCGCTCGATCCACCACGAAGCTTTTGGATAATCCTCATCCGCCTCGTAAAAACTAAATAGGATAAAGCCGACCATTTCCTCACCATTGTATAGGGCAAATGCCTGACGAGGTTCCTCATAGATCGCCTCTAACATTGAGTACCAATTGGGCGCAACAAAGTCTTCTTGCTCCTTCGTTGTCTTCAAATTCATACACGCACGATAGTTTTCCTTCGTGATTTCTTTTAATTGAATCATTGCTTCGCTCCTTTTAAAAGTCATTAATATTGACTATTTTGTTAAAACGGTTTCATTGATGTATAAAAAAACACCCAGGTTACTTTTACGTAATCTGGATGTCATTTTCTTATGCTTCTTGCGCTACTGGATAAACAGATACTTGTTTTTTGTCGCGGCCTTTACGTTCGAAACGAACAACGCCGTCAACTTTTGCAAACAATGTATCATCTCCACCGATACCTACGTTTACCCCTGGGTAAATTTTAGTACCGCGTTGGCGATAAAGGATTGATCCGCCTGAAACGGTTTGACCGTCAGCACGTTTCGCACCTAAACGTTTTGATTGAGAGTCACGTCCGTTAGAAGTAGAACCCCCACCTTTTTTGTGAGCGAAGAATTGCAAATTCATTTTCATCAACATGAGATGCACCTCCTAGTTTTCTTTAGTAGTTTTGATTTGGATATAATCGTTGTACTCTTCTTGAACTGATTGCAAGCCGATCAACAAATTCTCTAAAAGAATTTGTGCGATATTCGACTGCTCTTGGGTCAAACGAGAAGGCAGTGTGACTAATAAGTACCCACCATTTTCGTTATCTGCTTCAACTTTTGGCGCAACGCCAGCCAAAGCATCGATCCCATTGACTGCACTGATCGCTAAAGCGGATGCTGCAGCACAGACGATGTCTTTGCCGTATTCTCCTGCTTGTGCGTGTCCAGCCAGTTCAAAAGAAACAATCCGACCAGAGTCATTTCGTTTGAATGTCCCTTTGATCATATTCGTTACCCTGCTTTTCGTAAGAATTAAGCGTTGATCGCGTCAATAACAACTTTTGTGTAAGGTTGACGGTGACCTTGTTTACGGTGTGAATGTTTTTTAGGTTTGTATTTGAAAGTTACGACTTTCTTTTGTTTGCCGTGTTTTTCAACAGTCCCTTCAACAGTTGCTCCTGCAACGATTGGGGCACCTACTTTTGTTGATTCGCCACCTACTAAGATAACTTCATCAAAAGTAACCTTTTGTCCAGCTTCAACGTCTAATTTTTCAACGTAGATTGCTTGACCCACTTCAACTTTTACTTGTTTCCCACCAGTTTTGATAATTGCGTACATGCTCTACAGCACCTCCTTATAATATACTTAGACTCGCCATCCCAAGTGACTTTCGTACTTACTACTTGTTCTGTGCGGTTGTAGCTGTGGAGTCCACAATTACAACAGATTAACTTTATCAAAATGTTTTCCTAAAGTCAATCACTAATTAGGGAAAAGACAGAATTCTTTTGCTACTAGTCATTTCCTTTTGTGCATTTTTTATTTTCTATTACTATAGAAGAAAGAGCACAAGTGAAACAGAATTGGAGGAGTTTTCATGCAATACCCCAAAGAATTAGCCATTGCCGTTCAACAGGCGTCCCGCAATTATCCATTGGAAGGATTTGTTCCCGGTCAAGGACCGCTGCAGCCAAAACTGATGATCGTTGGTGAAGCCCCTGGTCGAACCGAAATCGAGAATTTTATTCCTTTTAGCGGACAAGCAGGAAAAGAATTGATGAAATCGTTGGCTTTAGCCGGTTTGACCCGTGAGGATGTCTACATCACTAGCGCTGTCCGCAGCCGCCCATATTCCGTCAAAGAACGGATCAACAAGCGCAGCGGTGCCCATGAGATCGTCCATCCCAATCGTACACCTACCAAAAAAGAAGTCTTGCTACACGCACCGCTGCTTGACTACGAGTTGTCCGTTGTAGATCCGCCCGTCATTGCAACTGTTGGCAATATCGGACTGCAGCGATTATTAGGCAACGCCTATTATATCAAAGACCACCATGGCGAAGTGATCCGTTCCAAAATACAAGAAAGCAATCCGACAAAGGATGGCTATCAATGGTCGGAAAAAGAATATTTGATCGTGCCGATGTATCATCCCGCTGCGATCTTTTACAATCGAACGTTGACTCCGCAAATCGAAGCTGATTGGCGAGGGTTAAGAAACATTCTCTCACAAATAACAGCCGACGAATAACGACCAGTCCCCTAGCCCTATTGCCAATACGCTGGAATCGTCTGCTCATAGGCGGTGATTTTCGCCTCTTCCTGCAAGGTGATACTGATTTCATCGAGACCGTGGATCAATTTGTGTTTCCAGGTAGCATCGATTGCAAAGAAATGCTCCTCCCCGGCAACGATCACACATTGCCTCGGCAAGTCGATGCTGATTTTTTCAGAAGCAGGCAGCGAGGCGATCCTTTGGCGAACAGTCAAAGGCAGCTCGATGGGCAGCAGCCCGTTTTTGGTGGCATTCATATAGAAAATATCACCGAAGCTGCCAGCAATCACGGCTTTAAAGCCGTAATCCAACAGCGCCCATGCCGCATGCTCTCGAGAAGAGCCAGAACCAAAATTATCACCAGTGACGAGGACTTGAGCGGTCTGATATGCTGGATCATTCAAGATAAATGCTGGATTAGGCTTGCGTTGCGGCAAATAGCGCCAATCGTCAAATAAAAATTCGCCAAACCCCGTTTTTTCAACGCGCTTCAAATAATTTTTCGGTAGGATTTGATCGGTATCGATATTGTCATTCATCAAAGGCAGCGTCGTACCTTCAAATTGCGTAAAAGCTTCCATTAACCAACACCTCCAACCACTTCTCGTACATCGACAAAGCGACCATGAATCGCAGCTGCTGCCGCCATCGCTGGACTACAGAGGTGCGTCCGCGCGTTTTTCCCTTGCCGTCCAACAAAATTCCGATTTGACGTCGAGGCACAGTGGACGCCTTCTGGAACTTTATCAGGATTCATTCCTAGACACATGGAACAGCCAGGCTCCCGCCATTCAAAACCAGCCTCAATAAAGACTTTGTCTAAACCGATCGCTTCCGCTGCTTTACGAACAGGGCGTGAACCAGGAACGATAATACCAGTGACCCCTTCTTTGATGGTTTGACCTTTCAAAATCGCCGCTGCCTCTTGCAGATCAGACAAACGACCATTGGTACACGATCCAATAAAAATGTATTCAATGGGGATATCAGCAGCTGTCTGTCCAGGTTGCAGCGCCATATATTCATAGGCTTGCTGATCATTGTGATCCCGCACTTCAGGAAACGCTTCGCTGACCGGTACCCCCATTTCTGGATTGGTTCCCCAAGTGATGTAAGGTTCTAAGGTTGCTGCGTCTAAGGTGATCAGGGCATCATAATTGGCATCTTCATCGGTATAAAGGGTTTGCCAATCAGCCACCGCACTGGCAAACGCTTGTGGCGCAAAGCGTCGATCCTTCACATAAGCAAAGGTCGTTTCATCAGGTGCGATCAAGCCCATTTTCGCCCCACCTTCGATCGACATATTGCAAATAGTCATGCGTTCTTCCATCGTCAGGCTACGGATCGTTTCGCCAAAGAATTCTACGGCATAGCCACCACCAAAATCAGTGCCATGGGTCGCGATCAATGCCAAAATAATATCTTTGGCGTACACCCCCGGCTGCAGGTGACCTGTGATCTCAACGCCCATCCGTTTCGGTTTTGTCTGCCAAATCGTCTGTGTCGCAAAGACATGCTCCACTTCACTCGTACCGATCCCAAACGCGATCGCGCCGAAAGCGCCATGGGTGGCAGTATGGGAATCACCGCAAACGATCGTTTTTCCTGGTTGCGTCAAGCCTACTTCTGGGCCAACCATATGGACAATTCCTTGGTTGGCAGAGCCATTGTCACACAATTCGATCCCAAAATCATGACAGTTTTTACGTAACGTATCCATTTGCTTTTTTGCAACCAGATCGGTGATAGTAAAAATATCTTTGGTAGGCACATTATGATCCATCGTTGCGAAGGTTTTTTCGGGACAACGGACTGTCCGTCCCGCTTGCCGCAACCCTTCAAAGGCTTGCGGTGTCGTCACCTCATGGATCATATGCAGATCGACGTAAAGCAGCTGAGCCTGCCCTTCTTCTCCTGTGATGACATGCCGATCCCATAGTTTATCAAACAGCGTTTTCCCCATAATTGCTCACTCCTAACTGTGCAATAACCGCTTCTGTAAAGGCAGTTGTCGTTGCCGTACCACCTAAATCGCGGGTCAAGATCCCCGCATCCATTACCTCGGAACAAGCACTTTCGATGGTATCCGCCAGCTCTTCCTCTTGAAAGGACTCTCTTAGCATCATGACGACAGACAAAATCATGGAAACCGGATTGGCGCAATTTTGCCCAGCAATATCCGGTGCCGAGCCATGAATCGGTTCATATAAAGAAACCCCTTCTGCGCCATGACTTGCGCTAGGCAGCACTCCTAATGACCCTGGCAAAACCGAGGCTTCATCACTTAAAATGTCGCCAAAGAGATTTTCTGTCACGATTACATCAAAGTCTTTAGGATTTTGGATGATTTTCATAGCGGCGGAATCAACATATTGATGAGTCAACTGACAATCTGGAAATTCTTGTGCTATTTCTTCCGCTAATCGGCGCCAAAGTCGGCTAGTCGCCAACACATTTGCTTTATCGACAGAGAGAACCCGCTTCTTCCGCGTGCGGGCGATCTCAAAGGCTTTACGCAAAATCCGTCGAATCTCTGCTTGATGATAATGATTGATGTCGTAGGCTTCTTCAGGTTTTTCTGCTTTTTCGCCAAAATAGATACCGCCAGTCAACTCACGAACGATGACAAAATCTGTCCCCCGAAGGATCGCTTCTTTGATGGGAGACAAGGCAATCACCGCATCAACAACTTTGATGGGTCGAATATTGGCGTATAGCCCTAACGCTTGACGCAAATTCAAAAGTCCTTTCTCGGGTGTTATCGGTGCGTTTTCCCAAATTGGATCACCAATGGCTCCTAAGAGGATCGCATCCGCCTGCTGGCAAGCTTGTAGTGTTTCTTGCGGCAATGGCTCTCCAGTAAGTGCCAGCCCCGCACCACCAAATGGCCGCTGGTCAAAATGAAAGCGTTGGAGATGGTCAGGACAAGCTGCTTTCAATACCGCAAGGGCACTGTCCATAATTTCTGGTCCAATGCCATCTCCTGCTAAAACAACGATCTTTTTCAAACAAGGACACCTCGTTTCTTCAATGCAGCGCTGGCCTGCACATAGGCTTTGGCTGATGCCTGCAAGACATCAAAGTCTAAGCCAATCCCGCTGATTTTTTCATTGGTATCCTGACATTCAATGACCACGTGCACTTCGGCTTGCGCATCTTCCCCACTGGTCAAGGCAGTGATCTCATAATTCAACAGCTTTGGCTGCTGCTGGAAAATCTGATCGATCGAGTTGTAGATTGCTTGGATACTGCCGGCACCGATAGCTGATGCCACTTGTTTTTCCTCATCTTTGATGATAGAAACCACCGCTCCTTGATGACCATTGGACACGTATTGCAGCTGAACGACGTCCAACTCGCAGCCATCTTCTTGGCTGCGGCCCTGATCAGCCACCAAAGCCAGCAAATCTTGTTCGGTCACTTGTTTCTTTTTATCTGCTAACTCTTTGAAACGTTTAAACAACTCGTTGGTTTCTTCTTGGTCAAACTGGTACCCCAGCTGCTGCATTTTATCGACAAAGGCATGGCGGCCAGAAAGTTTACCTAAAGGCAACGAGTTGGTTTCTACCCCCACCAACTGTGGGGTAATGATTTCGTAGGTCTCAGGATTTTTCAAGACACCATCTTGATGAATCCCAGATTCATGGGCATAGGCATTGCCGCCGACGATCGCTTTGTTTTTCGGTACCGTGATTCCTGACAAACGCGCTACCAAATCGCTGGTGCGTTTCGTTTCATTTAATTTGATGTTGGAGGTAGCCTGATAGAAATCATTGCGAATATGCAACGCCAAGGCCACTTCTTCTAATGCGGTATTGCCCGCTCGCTCGCCGATCCCGTTGATCGTTCCTTCCACCCGATCAGCACCATTTTCGATAGCTGCCAGCGCATTGGCTGTCGCCATTCCCAAGTCATCATGACAATGGGAAGAAAAAATGATCGGCTGCTCGCTTTTGATATTGGCAATCAAATAGGCAAAAAGTGCACCATATTCTGTAGGATTGGTAAACCCTACTGTATCGGGCACATTGATGATCGTCGCTCCGGCATCAATCGCTGTTTGAACCGCCTCAAGTAAGAAAGCCTTATCGGTGCGGGTGGCATCTTCTGGCGAGAATTGAACTTTTTCAAAGCGTTCACGGGCATAAGCCACATGTTCTTTGATGGAAGCGAGTACTTCTGCTTTCGTCATATTCAGCTTGTACTGGCGATGTACCTCACTCGTTGCTAGAAAGACATGGATCTGGGGATCGACGGCTTGATGAAGAGCTTCATAGGCACGATCAATGTCTTTTTTCTGACAGCGGGCAAGTCCTGCAACGGTCATCCTCGTCACCGCCCCAGCAATCGCTTGGACTGCTTGAAAGTCTCCTTCTGATGCAATCGGAAAACCTGCTTCGATCGTATCGATCCCCCATTTTTCTAATTGCAACGCCAATTGAACCTTTTCTTTCGTATTGAAGTTGACGCCTGGGGTCTGTTCACCGTCTCTCAATGTCGTATCAAAAAACTGGATTTTTCTCATCACTAGTTCCTCCTAAGCTTTTGTAGGTGCACGATTGGCTCGATATCATTCAAACACCATTGAAAAAATGGTATAAAAAAAGCACTCCATAAAGGGTTTCCTTCATGCAATGCGAATAGGACTCTTCAAATGATGCCTTAAAAAGGCGGGTCATAGAAAAAGAGTCCTTACGATAATAATAATAAAAATGCTGCTGTTTGTTTCAATCGTTTATCCATCGTCGTCACCTATCACTTTTTTTATCTTGTTATGAAGATACCAAACAGCAGGTTCCTCTGTCAACACTTTTCCCTGAATTTTCTGAATATTTCGATAAAAAGTTCGTTTTCACCCTGATGATGGGTTGCTTTTCTTCCTTGATAAAAAATTAAGCAGAACCTGACGAGATCTTCACAGGATTTTAACCAAACCTCCACATAACACCGTTATGATAGAAATATCCCAAAAATATTTTTTCACCCCTTTATCCTGCCAGTCGTATGACTGGTTTTTTTGTTGTTCCCAAAGACTCGAAAAGATTGAACTTAAGGTAAGTTATTCGTATAATAAGGGGCAGCGATAAATGAGGAGGATGAAGATGCGCAACGAAATGATGCATCGTCCAGTAGTCAAACCAGAACTAGTGGCGTTTATGCGTGAAAAACAAAAACAATTACCCGGCGAACTTGGTGAAATCGAGCAAGCCGCTCATGAAAAAGAAGTGCCAATCATCCCACATGAAACTGTGGTCTTTTTGCAGTTTTTATTGGGACAGCTTCAGCCAAAAGAAATCCTTGAGATCGGCACAGCGATCGGTTTTTCTTCAAGCTTGATGGCGCAATGTGTGAAAGAGGGGCATGTCACAACGATCGATCGCTTTGACGTCATGATCCGCAAAGCCAAAGAAACCTATGCTCGCTTAGGAAATGAAGACAAAATCACGCTTTTAGAAGGACAAGCGGCAGATGTCCTGCCTACATTGAGTGGGCCTTATGATTTTATCTTCATGGACAGTGCCAAATCGAAATACATTGAATTTTTGCCAGAATGTCTACGCCTGTTACGCAAAGGTGGCGTGTTGATGGTGGATGACGTGTTTCAAGCTGGAACGATTCTACAACCCATCGAAGAAATCCCGCGCAACCAGCGAGCGATCCATCGCAAATTGAATCTTTTCTTGGATACCGTGATGAACCATCCTCAGTTGACCTCCACCCTCGTCCCTTTAGGAGATGGCGTGATTCTCATTACGAAAGAAGCCGATAGCGTAATACTTGAGGAACCTGAGAAAGGTTGAGGGCAGCTGCGCTTCCTTTTTTCAAAGAAAAAATAAGAAAAGGGCGAAAAGCGATTGACATTGCTGCGCCCTTTTTCTATAATGTTATTTGTTGCTGATTGATTTCAACAGCTTAGGCGAAGTGAGCATTCGCTGAAATTTATTTGTTCCAGTAGCTCAGCCGGATAGAGCATTCGCCTTCTAAGCGAACGGTCGGGGGTTCGAATCCCTCCTGGAACGTTATTTAACCGTCGAGAACCCTTGTTCTTGGCGGTTTTTGTTTGTTCTTGTGCCAAATGTGTGCCAAATTGATTTAGATTTTTTGCCATAGCAATATTGAAAGTTTACAATCAAAGTTAAACTATTTCCGCCTCGCAGTAAGGTTATCATTTTTTTATGCAGCAATGATTTTAGCATAACCTCAACGCTTTTTACCAAACGATTTAAGTAAATGAGAAAGCAACAAAGATGCTGCGTTCTAATTTGCTTTTTTTATATCTAAAATATTCACTGGTACCTATAAGATAATCGTTGACGAGAAAGGTTGGAATGCTCAAAGAAACGTTTTTGCTATAGTATGCTTAAATACCGCACTCTTTGAACACCCATGTTTTTTCATTTCATCGGCTCTTCATGATTAATCGCTTACCCAATCCCTTTCTTATCCTCCCCCTACAAAAATTATGCTATGCTTGACAAGAATAAAGAAAGCAGGTGTCCTATGGAGATAACGGTACATATCGCAAGCGGGTTTAGTAAAAACCAAACGGGTGGCAACAAGGCTGGAGTCGTTTTGCTGGAACAGCCCCTTACACCACGCCAAAAGTTAGCTGTCGCAAAAGAGTTAGGCTTTTCAGAAACAGCTTTTTTATCGAAAGCCCCGCAGGCCGATTTCCGATTTGACTATTTTACGCCAAAAGAAGAAGTTGACTTATGCGGACATGCAACAATCGCTTCCTTTGCCCTATTATCGTATCTAAACAAACTTTCCAAGCAACAGTATCGCATCGACACCAACGCCGGACGTTTGTCGATCACCATCAAAGACGGTGTTATTTTCATGGAACAGAACAAACCGCTGTTTTCAGATGTGCTTTCACTAGAACAATTAGCTGACTGTTTCGATACCAATGCTATCAATGATCAAATTCCTATTCAAATCGTTTCGACTGGATTAAAGGATATCCTTGTTCCAATCAAAACAACGGCGCAGTTGCAGCAAGTTGTACCTGATTTTGAGGAAATAAAAAAAGTAAGTGCACTTCAACAAGTAGTTGGCATGCACTTATATGCAATGGAAAAAGAACGAATCGTTTGCCGTAACTTTGCCCCATTGTTTGACATCAATGAAGAATCTGCCACAGACACTTCCAATGCCGCTTTGGCTTGCTTCTTGTATCAAAAGTGTGCTCTCGAAAAAGAAGTGTATCGTTTTGAGCAAGGCAGCAATTTAGGTGAACCTTCTGAAATTTGTGTTAAACTCGCAACGAACTCACAAAAGGAAATCCAACATGTTTACGTTGGGGGCAGAGGGCATTATTGCGAGACGGTCACCATCGACACCGATACACTGGCATAATCATGGGAATTTGGGCTGATCTTCCATCAGCCTTTTTTCCTCTTCACAAATCACGTTCTTTTTTCCATAACAGCCCATCAGTACCTCGAATACTAGTTTTCTCAAAAAAAAGAACCCAAATCGGGTTCTTTCCTCACATTGATTTTCTATGGCTTACCAACAAGTTCTGCTAACAGCTCACTGACTTCAGGCAGTGGCTCGTTTTGTAAGGCTGCTACAATTTTTGAACCGATCACTACCCCATCGCACACTTGGGCAAAGCGCTGCACGTCTGCATGGGTCGAGACCCCGAAACCAGCTAGTACTGGAATCGGACTTTTTTCCGAAATGGCTTGCAAATGCTGATCCAGCTGTTCGTTGTATTGGCGATCTTCTCCAGTGACACCGTTCACTGTCACAGCATAAACGAATCCTTCCGCTTCTTCGTTCAGTGTCTGAATTCTGTCTGGCGGACTGGTCAAGGAAACCAATGTGATCAGCGCGAGATCCGCCGCATCAAACGTAGGCGTTACTAGCGATCGATGTTCAAAGGGCAAATCTGGAATAATCACCCCTTTCACATCCGTCGTTTTTAATTCATTTGCTAGCTGTTCAATGCCATAATGAAAGAATGAGTTGGCATACCCCATCAATACCAGTGGAACCTCGGAATGGATGGTTTGCAGCGCAGCAATGATCTTTTTTAAAGTGGTCCCATTGGCTAATGCCTGCATTCCAGCTGCTTGAATGATCGGTCCATCTGCGACCGGGTCTGAAAAGGGCACGCCGATTTCAATGGCGGCGGCGCCATGTGTCGTCAACAGTTCGATTTCTGCTGGCAGGCGTTCCAGTCCGTTGGCCCCCGCCATGATATAAGGGACAAACAGTGGCTTGCCTTGTTTTTGGCGCTCCTTTAGTTTCATCGTCAATGTTTTGCTGGTCATTTCGCTGCTCCTTTCCGGTCTTTGATTTGTTGAACATCTTTGTCCCCTCGCCCAGACAAACAGATCACTAAGCGTTCTTCTGCTGTCATTGTTGGTGCTAACTTTAAGGCATAGGCAACGGCATGAGCACTTTCCAAAGCAGGAATAATGCCTTCGATTTGAGACAAGAGATAAAAGGCGTCAACGGCTTCTTCATCAGTGACCGCGAAATACTCCGCGCGTGCAATTTCCTTCAAATAAGAATGCTCGGGACCGACCCCTGGGTAATCCAAACCAGCTGAAATCGAATAGGGTTCGATCACTTGCCCATCACCGTCTTGTAGCAGATGCATTTTGGTACCATGTAAAATACCGATACTGCCTTTCGTTAAAGTCGCCGCATGCTCGGTAGTATCCACGCCTTTTCCAGCTGCTTCAACGCCAATCAAACGAACGGTCTGATCGTTGATAAAAGGGTAAAACATCCCCATTGCATTGCTGCCGCCGCCAACACACGCAACGACTGTCGTTGGCAGTTGCCCTTCTTTTTCTAATAGTTGCCGCCGTGTCTCACTGCCAATCACACTTTGAAAATCTCGAACGATCTCTGGAAAAGGATGCGGACCGAGTACCGAACCCATCACGTAGTGAGTGTCCTCAACGGTTGCAACCCAGTAGCGCAGCGCTTCATTGACAGCATCTTTCAATGTCTGATTGCCTGAAGTGACTGAAACCACTTTTGCTCCCAACAATTCCATTCGAAAGACGTTTAGTGCTTGCCGCTGAACATCTACTGCGCCCATAAAAATCGTACATTCCATACCGAACAACGCAGCCGCAGTCGCGGTGGCGACGCCATGCTGTCCAGCACCGGTCTCCGCTACCACTTTCTTTTTTCCCATCCGTTTTGCTAATAACACTTGCCCTAACGCATTATTGATTTTATGGGCGCCCGTATGATTCAAATCTTCTCGCTTCAGATAAATTTTGGCACCGCCTAAGTGTTGTGACAAGCGCTGGGCATGATAAAGAGGTGTTTCTCTTCCTACATACTCTTGCAAATATTCCTGTAATTCTGCTTGAAAACTTGCGTCCGCTTGTGCTTCACGGTAGACAGTTTCTAATTGCTTGACTGCATACATCAATGTCTCTGGCACAAACTGCCCGCCAAAAGAACCATAAAAACCTGCTTCTGTGGGGTATTGGGTCATTTTATCTTCTCCTTTACTAAGTGAATAAATTGTTCGATTTTCCGACTGTCTTTCTTGCCCTGAGTTTCCACGCCTGAAGAAACATCGACAGCATAAGGCCTAAAAAGTTGGATCGCCTCTTCTACATTTTCCGCGTGCAAACCGCCAGCAATAAAAAATCGCTCAGACAACGGCAACGGTTTTCTCGCCGCTTTTTGCCAATCAAAGGATTGGCCGTTGCCGCCAGCATAAGGGTGATCTCTTACTGGAGCGTCCAATAACCCAAAATCTGCATCGCAGCTTAGGAAATCTTGTTCTAAAGTATCTGCTTCTCCATCAAAGGCTTGGATCACTGCGATCTTTTGATGAGCAAAAACCCCCTTTTGGATGGCTGTTTGCAAAGATGGCAGGATCTTTCCATGGAGCTGAATCGCTGTCAACTGGGCGGCTTGAATTGCCTCTTGAACTTCTTCAAAACTTGGAGAAACGAAGACTCCGACTTTCCCTATATTTTGGGGTACTTGCTCCGTTATCTTGCGGACTTGTGTCGGATCGATTCTCCGGCGGCTTTCGGCAAAAACAAAGCCAAGGTAATCTGCTCCAGCATTGATGGCAGCTTCGACATGGAGGCGTTCGGTGAGTCCGCAAATTTTCACTTTGGTCATGGTCGACTCACCTGCAAATCTGCCGCTGTTTCAGCAATTCGATTGCTTCTCATCAACGTTTCTCCAACGAGGATTCCATGATAAAACGGTGCAAGCTGCAGCACATCGGCGGCAGTTCGAATACCAGATTCACTGATGTAAATCGCCTCTGATGGCTGAGGCGCTAGAGAAACACTGACATCCAAGGAAACGTCAAAAGTTTTTAGGTCGCGATTGTTGACGCCGATGATTTTGGCACCTACTGCTTGGGCTTGTTGAAATTCTGCCGCATTATGAGTCTCAACGAGTACTTCCAACCCTAGTGCTTCGGCTTCTTGATACAGCGCAACGAAACGGGCTGGCTCCAACGCAGCCACGATCAATAAAACGATACTGGCACCTGCATTCTTGGCGCAAATCAATTGTTTTTTGTCGATAATAAAATCTTTGCATAGTATAGGCACCGAAACGGCATTACTGACTGCTTTAAGATCTGCCAGCGAGCCGTTAAAAAACTGCTGGTCGGTCAAAACGGAAATCCCGCTGACACCTGCAGCTTCATATGCTTGCGCTTGAGCGACAGGATCGATCCCTTGGTTGATGTCTCCTTTGGAGGGTGAAGCACGCTTGATTTCAGCAATAAGGTGCATCTTCTGTGGTCGGTCCTTGACATGCTGATAAAATGATGGTCGTTTCGCTACAACCTTTTCGGTTTCTTGCGGCATCGCGGCAACTTCTTCAACTTTTTTCTGGATGATCGTTTCTAAAAAATCCATGTTTCTCCTCCTTACAACTTTCGTAGTTATTGACTATTTGACTGACGAATCAGCATCTGCAGTTTGTCGTAGGCGGCGCCCGAAGCGATACACGCTCGTGCCATCTCAAAGCCTTCCGCTAGGGTGGCGGCTTTGCCGTTGGCGTAAAAGCCTAAGCCTGCATTTAAGACCACTGTCTCAAGATAAACGGAAGGTTGATTTTTCAAAACTGCTGTTAAGATTGCGGCGTTTTGAGCGGCATCCCCGCCGACGATCGCCTTGATTGGCGCTGGCGTAAAGCCGTACGCTTGTGGATCCAAAGAAAAATTGGCTACCTCTCCTTCGTGATAAAAGCTGATCGCCGTTTCACCTGCCAAATTGGCTTCATCCATTCCATTGCATCCATGGATCACCATTGCTCGTTGTCGACCAAGACTGCCTAACGCCTGAGCGGTGTCGGCCAAGCTCTCGCCTGCGTAGGTACCGATCAGTTGAGTGGTCAATGGCACAGGATTGATCAAGGGCCCGAGTAAGTTAAAAATCGTTGGTGTCGCTAATTCTTGCCGTATCTTCATCACTGCTTTCATCCCCGGATGCAACGAGGGAGCGAAGAGAAAAGCGATGTCAACTGTCGCTAATAGCTCAGCGATTTTTTCTGGCGATGCTTGGATCGATACCCCCAAGCAGGCTAAGACATCGGCACTGCCTGAACGACTAGAGATACTGCGATTGCCGTGTTTTGCCATCGTGATTCCCCCGGCTGCTAAAACGAAGGCTGCCGTAGTAGAGACATTAAAACTATTAGAGTGGTCACCGCCAGTGCCGCAATTGTCCATGGCGTCTCCTCCTTCATAAGGAATGGTCACGGCATGCTCTAACATAATTTCTGCTAAAGCAGTCAATTCGGCAGCTGTGATGCCGTTGATCTTCATTGCAACTAATGCTGCCCCCAATTGACTTTCTGAAAACACCCCGCTTAAAATTCCTTGAGCAAAGTGGCGCATCTCCTGATAACTTAAATGACGGCCATTGAATAATTGCTGAGTGATTTGTTGCGGCGGCTGTTTTTTTATTGCTTGCATTTACGATTCCTCCTTTTTTCATCTTGTGTTTTTTGCTGTATTATCTGAGACGAGTCCAAGAAACTGTTCTATGAAAAATGCCCCCTCGTTTGTTCCCATTGATTCTGGATGGAATTGGAGTCCTACGATTGGTTTTTCGCGATGCTGAATCGCCATGATGATCCCTTCTGTTTCAGCCAATACCTCAAACTCCGCTGGGAGTGTCGCTGGCTCAATGACCAGCGAGTGATAGCGCATGACCGTCATATCTCCTAGATAGGTTTCGAACACGCCTTTTTTCTGATACGTAAGGCTCGATTGCTTGCCGTGCATAATGGCTGGTGCTTGGACCACTGTGGCACCAAACGCTTCACCAATGGCTTGATGCCCTAAGCAGATACCTAAAAGCGGCTTGCTATCATGGTATGTTTTGATCAAAGAAATCATGAATCCTGCCTCTTCTGGTCGGCCTGGTCCCGGGGAAAAAATGATGCCATCTGCTTCTTCAGCAACAATAAAAAGCTCTGGATCGTCATTTCGCAAGACGATCGTATCCGCTGGACATTGCTGGACTAAGTTATACGTAAAGGAATCATAATTATCGACGAGTAAAATCATTGGCTGACACCTCCAATAGTGCTTTGGCTTTGTGTAATGTTTCTTGGTATTCAGATGAAGGATCAGAATCATAGACGACACCCGCCCCTGCCTGGACATAAGCGATCTCGTCTTTCAAAACCATTGTCCGAATCCCGATGGCAAAATCCGCTTGATCATTACGAGAAAAATACCCAACGGCTCCCGCATAGACCCCTCTTCGAACAGCTTCCCACTGATAGATGCGTGTCATGGCACGAATCTTTGGTGCCCCGCTGACCGTGCCTGCTGGCAGGGTTGCTTTCAAGGCATCCATTGCCGTCACACCTGCTCTGCGCTTGGCAGCCACTACCGAAACGATGTGCATGACATAGCGGTATTTCTCGATCACCATGTATAAAGGAACATGAACCGTCCCATGTTCAGCGATCCGCCCTAAATCATTGCGTCCAAGATCGATCAGCATCTGGTGCTCCGCACGCTCTTTTTCATCTGCCAACAGTTCATTTGCTAAAGCTTCGTCTTCCGCTTTGGTCGCCCCTCGTTTGCGGGTACCAGCGATGGGATTTGTGGTGATTGCGTCGCCTTGAACGCGAATCAGGCTTTCAGGTGAGCTACCGATTACTTTGAATCCTTGATCGAAATCAAGATAATAGAGGTAAGCGGAAGGATTTGTCACTCGCAGTTTGCGGTAATAGTCAAAGGGCTCTTGTTTAAATGACGCTTTCAGACGTTGCGAAGGAACAACTTGGAACATGTCTCCCGCCGTAATCCGGGCTTTCGCCTCTTGAACGATCGCTTCATAGGCTTGCTGTGTGACATGGCTGGTAAAATGTAGGTTTTCGTTTGACAATACACGGGTCTCAGCGGCGACTGGTGTCCTTAACTGCTGCTTCACTGCTTGCAGTACCTGCTCCATCTCGACGGTTCCTCTTTGGCTGTAGCAATTTTCAAGAATGATCGTTAAAGTTTCCGTCTGATGGTCCAAAACGAGAAAAGTTTCGAAAAGCCAAAAGGCCATATCAGGCACCTGCAATTCATCTGCGGGCAGTTGTCCAATGTCTTCATAGCAAGCGGCGATATCATAGCCCGCATACCCGATAGCCCCACTTTGCAACGGCAGATCCGGTAAAGCGGTGATTTCTTTTTTGACTACATATCGTTCCATTTCTTTTAAAGGGTCCTGGCAGGGATACTTGTTGACCGTTTTTTTCAAAAGATCCTCCACTTGAAAAACACCATCCTTAAAGGTCAGTTTCTGAACGGGATCAAAGGTAAGGATCGAATAGCGTCCGGTATCTTCTTCTCTGGGAATACTTTCCAATAAACATTTATGCGCCCCTTGAATCCGTAAAAACACTGAGACAGGTGTCAAACAATCGCTGTTGATTCGTTCCATTCGATACATAAGCTGCTCCTTTCTTTGTAAACAAAAAGCCCTCAAGCAAACGCCATAAAAACGTCTGCTTGAGGGCGAATGATCGCGGTACCACCTCAATTGAAGTTGCCCAAATAAACAACTTCATCTCTATCAACCGTCTAACAACGGTCTTCCTCTATAACGGGAGTTCCCGCATTTTCCTACTGCCAAAAAAGGGTTCAAAAAATGATCGGCTAAGGCCATTTCCTTGATTTCTTGGTACCGGACTCTCATCATCGCCGACTTTCTGTAGCCAAAAATATTCAAGTACTTCTCTTAGTTTGATTTTGTTGCTATTTTTCTCATTGATCGAGGGGAAAAAAACAAAAAAGCCCTCACGCAAACAAACTTGTCTGCCTGAGGGCGATTACTCACGGTGCCACCTCAATTGGTTCTTTCTAGATCGTCTATCAACGATCGCTCTCTGTAACGGGAGTTCCCGGAAAAAGCCTACTGATTTCAGCCTTTCGACACAAAAGTCCATTTCTGAAGCACCCATCTGCTGATTTACACCACCATCAGCTCTCTGCAAGACGAACATCCTCATACTTCTCTTTTGTATGGTCTTAATGAGTTATTGGTAGTTATATTACGTGGCTTTTGCTGATCTGTCAACAGGAAAAGATCATTTTTTTTGCTTTATTCCTTCTTTGTTAACATGAGCACAACAGAACTTGACGCTTCTGATAAATGGATGAGTCGGCGTTTACTTACGATACATTCTCCCTTCTCATTAAAAAAAACGTCGAAACATCCCCTTCCAAATTTCTACTTTTTGTTTTTTTATTTACGTTATCACCTAAAAAACGGTTTTCTTTTTTCAAAAAATTATTGCATTTTTTTATATTTTCATCACATGGTGAAAATATATTTTTGTTATTTTAAATGAAATCTCATATGATTGAACCAGATGTGAGAAAGGGTGATTAAATGTACATAGATAAATCCTATTTTTCTAACTTTATTTATAAAATGAGTTGTTTGGAATTTACTTACTCACTTATTCAATCCAATGAGAAAAAAATTTCTTTATCCAGGGAAGAACAAGTAGAAATTGAGTGGATCATTGACTCTGCTCTCCATCGAAAACTCTATGCTTCACGCAAAAAAAGTTTGTTTTCTTCTAAGATAAAATTATCGAAAGAAAGTTATTCTTTATATTTACGAATGAAGAAATACGAGCATATGATCGATCTTTAACAGTTGAGACACATGAAAAAATAGCGCTCACTCTTTGCAGACCGTTACTACACCTGATCCCCATTTTTTTGATAAATAACCTCTTCCGATGAATTGTAAATAGCAAAACTTGGCTTTTTCGTATAAAATCAATAAGAACACGAACGAGCTGTTTTACACCAAAGCAGTCAATGGGATGCTTTTGACCTTCAAGAATCGGAAAGGAAGTTTTTGTCATGGATGGGATGATGAAAAAAATCATTACGGAGAAAGATTTGTTGCGCCAAATCTTGCTCTTGGAACAGTTAGCCAATCACAAAATGATCACTGCCAAACATTTGGCAGAACTAATCAATACGACGGAACGAACGGTTTTTTCTGATATAACCTATATTCGTCAACAATTACCTGATGGTTGGCAGATCGAAGCTGCCAGTAGTGGCTTTGCTTTGACCCATGATGGCCCATTGCTGATGAGTCAGCTATGGGAAACATTTTTTCCTCAATCGATCGGAGTTTCTTTAATGAAAGCATTGCTTTTTTCTAGCGAACTCCGTACCCAAGAGATTCTTAGCCAAACAGGGACTTCCTATGAAACCCTGCGGCGGCATATCTCAAAATTAAACAAAAGTCTGACGGATTTTTCTTTGCGGATTCGCGTCACAAATCGAGTGATTCGTTTTGAAGGAAGTGAGATCAATATTCGCGTCTTCTTCCATCGTCTTTTACTGCCTTACACCCATAACAATTACTTTTTTGAGGAATATACGATTCATGAGTCCCACTATTATCATTTCTTGGATCGCTTGGCAAAAGCCAAGCTGCAAATTGATGTGGAACAAATCTTCGGCACCTGCTGGTTTTTTATCAATTCAATCCGTATCAAAGCCAATTGCCGCATTGATTCCTTCGAATTTAATGAAGATGATCCCCTTTATGGCCTTTTCCAACAGCCATTAAGTCAGCTCTATCAAAAAGAAGGTGTTTATTTAGAGCGCAGCGAACACTTCTTTAGCTTCTATTGCTTTTTAGAAAGTTGGAACTACAATAATGAATGGTCCGAAACAATTCAAACAACCCTTGAAACGTATCAAGCCATTTATAAAAAAACAACCTATTTTGTCGAAAAATTAGCCCGCTTGCTGCAGCTACCTCTCGCTAGTGGGACGCAACTGATTGAGAATCTGTTGCTGCTCTTGATCAAAACGCAAGAGTCTGCCAAACTCTCAGAATGGTTTGGGTTAGAATTTCACGAGATCCAGCGCCTGAATCAGCCCTATTCGTTACCGATCGAAGCAACGATCCATGACTTTTTAGAGGAGCAGACAAGCAGACAAAGGGAGACGAGTTTCCCTTTGTGGTCTACCACCACCTTGTTGATTCAACAAGCAATTTTACAAATCAACCCTATCCGAGCAAAGGGATACTTTGTCTTTCAAGGGGAGCCGGCATGGAAAGCTTACCTTTTACAAGAATTGAATGACTTTCTCGGAGCTCGTATCCTTTTATCAGCCATCGAACCAGGTCAACTAGAAGGGCTATCGGCAATCGACGTTGATTTTGTCTTATCAAATTTTCCATTAGATGATGCTCCTGTCCCAGTCTTTTATTTATCGATGGTACCAACCAAAAATGAGCTCAATCAAGTGACTGAGCTCATTCAAACCTATTATTTAAGTTATCACTAGAATTATCAAGCTGCCTTTATTGTTTCACTGGGGCAGCTTTTTGACGTCCTTGCAACTTATTTGTAATAAATTTCTCACCTTCGACGACTGTGAAAAGAAGTGCCCCGTTGGCTGCAATACTCAACTGCTGCATCAGCGTCAAAGAACCGATCCCTAAAAGCTGGTGT
This sequence comes from Enterococcus sp. FDAARGOS_375, assembly GCF_002393265.1. NCBI lineage: Bacteria > Bacillati > Bacillota > Bacilli > Lactobacillales > Enterococcaceae > Enterococcus > Enterococcus sp. FDAARGOS_375. The sequence continues at coordinate 77,886 of NZ_CP023515.1, forward strand.
CCGATAGGTGTTAGGAAAATCGCTGCCTGCAATACGATCAGTAGTGCTAGGGAGACTAAGAGTGCTTTATTGGCAAAGAGTTGGCGATTCAACGCCGGCTTTACCAGCTCACGACAGTTCAACAAGTAGACCGCTTGGGCGAAGACGATACTTTGCAGTAGCATGCTTTGCTGAAGGACCGTTCCTTCAAACTGAATCGCTAAGACGTAGGAAGGAATCATGATTAACAACGAGACATAGAAGATGCGGAACAGACTGTACCAAGATAAGATACCTTCTTTGATTGGCCGTGGTGGTCGATTCATGACATCCGCACTTGCTTTTTCAAAACCGAGTGCGTATGAAAGCGTGATGGTTGTCACCATATTTACCCATAAAATTTGTACAGGTGTCAGTGGCAGTGGTCGGTTCAACAAGAGTGCCGCAATAACGATCAATCCTTGTGCAACGGCCGTTGGTAAGAAGAAGTTGATGGTTTTCTTCAAATTATCGTAGATCCGACGACCCACGCGGACGGCATTGGCGATCGTATGAAAATTATCGTCTGCCAAAACCATATCGGCTGCTTGCTTGGTTACTTCACTGCCTTTGATTCCCATAGCGATCCCAATGTCGGCTTTTTTCAGCGCTGGTGCATCGTTTACACCATCGCCGGTCATTCCGACAATCTCTTCATTCGCCTGCAAAGCACTGACGATTCGTAATTTATGCTCTGGGGTCGTTCGAGCAAAGATATCTGTCTTTTGGACTGCTTGCTGCAACTCCTCCTCAGACAGCAGATCGATTTCCAGCCCTTCCAACACGTGATTCGTGTGCTTCAAGCCAATTTGCTTGCCGATGGCTTGAGCGGTCTTGCCATGATCTCCTGTGATCATTTTAACTTGGATGCCCGCTTGCAAGCACTCTTTTACTGCTTTGATGGCACTGTCTTTCGGAGGATCAATGATGCCAGCGATCCCAACAAAGGATAAATTGATGAGTGCTTCGTGGGACAAGGACTCCTGTGCCGACAGCGTCAGATGCGCAAAGCCGATCAGCCGCTGCCCTTTCGCTGCTAATTTTGCACTTTCATCTAACCACCATTGCTTTTGATCTGAAGTCAGTTGGCTTTTCTCAAGCAATACTTCGGGCGCACCTTTGACAAAAATTACCGAGGCATTCGGCTCTTCTTGATTTTGATGACGGGTTGCCATGTACTTGTAAGAGGAACTAAAAGGAATCTTATCGACTGTTTTACGCAATGGTTGCTGCGCTGATTCTGCGTATTGCAACAAGGCTTTTTCGGTTGGGTTACCAACGAGATCCGCAGCCTTTTGTTCTTCGTCCTGCTTCAAATCTTGACAATTCGCCATGATATCAAGCACCATTTCTTTATCCACGTTCGACTTAACCAAGACATCGACAACCGTCATTTCATTTTTGGTCAAGGTTCCTGTTTTATCTGAACAAATCACCGTCATGGCACCTAGTGTCTCCACTGATGGCATCGTTTTGATGATTGCTTGCTCCTCAGACATTTCCTTGACACCCATCGATAAAATCATGGTCAGCACGGCTGGCAAGCCCTCAGGAATCATTGCTACAACTAATGCAATACCTGATGAGAACAAGAGATCAAGATCAAAGCCGTAGCGGAAGGTAGTAAAGAAGATCAAGAAAATCACTAATCCGATAATGCCTTTAAAGATTTGGTGATTTAATTGCTTCATTTTTTTGATCAAGGGGGTTTCTTGCGCTTTCACAGACTGAATTGCTTGATTGATCTCGCCGATTTGCGTATCGTCGCCTGTTTCAACGACGATCCCGCTGGCGGTTCCGCTCTCTACATGGGTACCAGAAAACGCCATGTTCCGCTGGTCGCCAATCGTACTTTCTTGAGTAATGGGTTCGGTCATTTTTTGAACTGGCTCAGATTCGCCGGTTAAAATCGACTCCTCAATCACCAGATCATGGGTTTCGATCAAGCGCATATCTGCTGGTACGACATCTCCTGGTCCTAAAACGACTAAATCTCCATTTACTAAGGAAGAAACAGCAATTTTCTTCTTGCGGCCATGAACATAAATCGTTGCTTCTTGCCCCATGAATTGCTTCAACCCATCCAGTGACTCTTGGGCTTTACGCTCTTGCCAGTAGCCGACTAATCCATTAATGACGACGACCGCCATAATAATGCCGCTTTCGATATAATCACCAGAAACCCCTTTTAAGACGGCTGCGACGATCAAGACCAACATCAGTAAGTCTGTAAAATGCTTGCCGACTTTCTTCCATGTAGGGATCTGCGCTGCCTCAGTAATTTTATTTTCACCTTGCTTTGCTAAACGCTGGTTGCGTTCTTCGGAGGAAAGGCCCTGCCGTGTTGTTTGCAACGTGTGTAATAGTTCTTCTGTTGTGTTTTTGTACCAATTCATATTTTTTTCCTCCTTGTTTATTTATTTGATCTGAACATAGTATAAAACATTAAAACCATAAAATTCTGGCGATAATTTCAGCGGAGCCTGAAAAAAATGAGTGCTTTTATTAAAGGGGAAGAGCGGCTTGGTCGCGTGGCTTCACACAACCAACTGAAAACCTCCGTTGATTGTTTTTGCAGGTGAAATCAAGTAAACTAGGACCCACCCAATCAATTTCTATCTGTCCCATCATCCAAAGGCAAGATAGACGAAAGGAGCCAAATAAATGGCAATCTATACCGATACAAAAATCGCTCAAGGACCATTTCTTTTCATTTCTGGTCAAACGCCGTCGCAAGACGGAGCCACACCTGAGGACCCACAAGAACAAGCAGCCATCGTTTTGAAGAAAATCGAAGAGCATTTATTAGCCAATCAACTGTCTTGGTCATCAGTGGTCAAAATGACCGTCTTTTTAACAGATGCCGCTTACTTATCTGCTATCCGTATGGCGTTTACAGCTATTTTGGCAGAAAACAAACCAGCTATGAGTCTCGTCATCGTCGCCGGATTGGTTGCACCTGAATTTAAAGTAGAGATTGAAGCACAAGCTACCATGGCTTAAGCATAGAGAAAAACACCAAAAAAACTTCGTACCGGCTGCAGCCTTTTGTACGAAGTTTTTTGGTGCTATCTTCTTATTCAGTCCCTTCTGAAACATCTGATTCGATCTTTTTTTGCCACTGCTCCACAAAACCAGCGATCGCTTGAGCAGTCTGTTGTGCATTCGTTAAGGTTCGTTTTTTCTCCATCGCTTCTGTCAATGAAACCGGACCTTGCTGGATACAAAAAACGGCAGATAAGAGTTGCGGCAGTTTTCCTGGATCGTCGCTTCGAGAGCCGCAGATGGCAACGACTGGGACCTGATGTTTGTGGGCGAGCAACGCGACGCCATAGGGCACTTTTCCCCCAGCGGTTTGCCCATCGATGCGTCCTTCACCGGTGATCAACAAATCTGCGCCTTTGATTTTTTCCTCAAATCCAATCAATGAAGCGATCGTCGCAAATCCTGGAACCAATTGACCACCTGCCAAACGAACAGCACCACCAAGCCCCCCTGCCGCACCAGCACCAGGGACTTCCAGATCGGTCCCCGTGGTTTGCTTGATGTGTTCAGCCAAACGCTTTGCTTGCTGATCCAACTGCTGGATCGTTTCTTTGGATGCCCCTTTTTGCGGACCAAAAACCGGCGCAAATCCTTGTTCACCTGAATAAGGATTTGTTACATCAGCTAAGGCAAACAATTCAATTTGCTTAAGTAGAGGATTCAACTCGCTGAGTTTTAATGCATCTGTTTGCAACAATGGATTTTTTTCCATTTGCCCATTTGTTGTGATTTTTGCTCCTAACGCAAGTAAAAAGCCTACGCCCCCATCAGAAGTGCCGCTACCGCCAAGGGTCAGGTAAATTTTTTTCACTCCTTGCTTGCAAGCTGCTAAGACCATTTGGCCTAACCCAAAAGAAGAGCTATTGCGGGTGGTCTCGTCACTAGGTTCCACGAGTTGCAACCCAATCACTTCTGCAGATTCAATCAGGGCTATTTTTTCTTCCTTGATTTTTGTGATCAACATACGAGATTGCAACTTACCGCCCAATGGCGCGGTCACTGAAACCGTTTCGTAATTTCCTCCCAGCGCAGCAATGACTGCTGCCATTGATCCTTCTCCCCCGTCAGCGATGGGAATACTGCGTTTTTCCCACTGGTCTGAGAACCCGCTTAAGACCGCTTGATTTAATTCTGCGGAAGTGGCACTTCCTTTGAAGGAATCGATTGCTGCTACAACTTTCATTTTTCTACCTCTCATTTACGATCATCTCTTTCCCAAAGATTGGAATACTTTGTCTTATAATCAACTTTTAGTTAATTAAATCAACCAAAAATTAACTAGCAATCCATTGTAAGTCATCCCTTCTCCTCTTATGATAGAAGTATACCAAACAAACCTATCGGAGGTGCACCATGGTCTTACCAATTGGCGAGGAAATCGCTCGGAGAAGAAAACAACGAGGTATTACCCAGCAAGAATTAGCAGTGTTTATGAATGTGTCCAAAGCATCCGTTTCGAAATGGGAAACGGGACAGTCTTATCCAGATATCACCTCGCTGCCCTTATTAGCAGCGTATTTTGATTGCAGCGTCGATGAATTATTGATTTTGGACTCGCAGCTATCCCCTAAAGAGATTCAACGGATTTACCAACTATTAAAAGACGCCTTCCAAACAAAAACATCGACGGAAGTTCTCGCTCTTGCTCAAAGTTTTACCAAACGGTATTACTCTTGTTATCCGTTCTTATTACAAATGGGGTCCTTTTACTTAAATCATTGGGATCTACTGCCAGATGTCCCTGTAGAAAGCATCCCAGAAGGACAAACTTACGAAAACGCTCTAATGGAAGCGAAGAAAAACACCTATTTGAAGGAAGCAGAAACCCTGTACCAACGGATCATGGACCAAGGAGACAGTGAGCTCGCCCAACAAGCGAAACAGATCGATGCTTATTGTCTGCTGATGAGAAACAAGCCAGAAGAAGTCTTGGCGATCCTTGGCACGAAAACTCTCTCTTTTTTACCTAGCGAACCGTTGATTGCCGCCGCATTCCAGCAAAACAATCAGTTGCAACAAGCTGAGATCGTTACTCAAAGTGCGATTTATCAATACTTGATTATTTTTATGAGCTTACTGACGAATTATTTAGCAATGCTCACACAAGACGAGGAGCAACTGGAAAAAACCTATGCACGTGGACTGGCACTCAGCGAGAGCTTCCATCTGGCCGAACTGCATCCTATTTCTGTGCTGAACTTTTTAGCCGCTGGAATGGTTTCTTTTGCCGCTTTAGGAAAAGAGGACTTACTAGCAGATGCATTAGAAAAGTACGTCAAAACGATAGCAACAACACCTGAAGAAATCGTTTTGAAAGGAGATGATTATTTCAACAGCATCGATGAGTGGATTAGTGAATTGGAATTAGGCAGTCAGATCCCGCGTAACTCAGGTAGTGTCAAAAAACAATTTATTGAATTAGCACAGCTGACACCCTTGTTTGAACCGTATCAAGAAAAACCCCCATTTAAAGAACTATTTCAGCGCTTGAGCAAACTAGCTGAGCAAGCATCTAATTCCCAAAGGAGTGATTCCCATGGATAGTGTTCAACTAAATATTCCAAACAATATGGCTGATTATTTGCCCATACTGATTCCCCTAATTATCTTACAACTGGTCTTAATCGTCCTGTCAGTTCGGGATATTTTAAAGCAGGAACAGTTTAAATTTGGCTCTCGCACGTTATGGCTTTTAATATCATGTTGTATTAGCCTGATTGGTCCTATCCTTTATTTTGCTTTCGGAAAAGAGGACCAACAATGAAGATGATCGAGATCAATCATTTATCCAAGCGTTTTGGGCACAAACAAGTGCTACAAGACCTAACCTTTTCGGTTCCAAAGGGCAGCGTTGTGGGTTTTGTAGGGGAAAACGGTGCCGGCAAAACAACGACCATGAAGGCGATTTTAGGATTACTCCCCATTGATGAAGGAGAAATCACCGTTTGTGGCGAACCGGTGCAATTTGGCTCAGCAAAGACCAATCGCTGGATCGGCTATCTGCCAGACGTGCCGCAATTTTACTCTTTTATGACAGCTGCAGAATATTTGACTTTCTGCGGAAAAATCCAGCCCAATCAAGAACCTTTTCAACCTCAGCGGGTAACAGAAGTCTTAGAATTGGTAGGTCTAGAAGCTTCGAAACAAAAAATCGCTGGCTTTTCTCGTGGTATGAAACAACGTCTCGGGTTAGCCCAAGCTCTGATCAATCGCCCCGCCATCTTGATCTGCGATGAACCAACATCCGCACTAGACCCTTTAGGTCGCAAAGCGTTTCTTGATGTATTGGCAAAAATCAAAGAAGAAACAACGGTTCTTTTTTCATCCCATATTCTTGCAGATGTCGAGCAGCTGTCAGATTACATTGCGATTTTGCACAAAGGCCAGATCCGGGCATTTGAAACGATGGATTCCTTAAAAAACCGTTATCGAAAAACCGCCTTTGGGATTGTCTTTGCCGACGAAGGTGAGCATGTGAAATTTGCCAATGTGTTAGCATTCCACGGCATTGCGGCAGAAAGAAAGAACAATCAATTACTGATCGACGAAACTGCTGACACGAATGTTGGAAAGCAGTTGCTGCGATTGCTCAATGAACAACAGATAGTACCTGAATCCTTTCAACGAATCGAACCAACGTTAGAGGCGATTTATTTGGAGGTGATCAAATGAAGACGTTTCTTGTTTTCTTAAAGAAAGAATTTCTCGGCGGCCTTCGCAGTAAGAAATTGTTGATTTGCTTGATCCTGTTTGCCCTGATTGGCATGCTTTCTCCCTTTACAGCGAAAATCATGCCCGATCTGATGGCCAGTATGGTGCCAGAATCAATTCAGATCACGATTGCTGATCCGACTTCGATCGATGCATGGCTTCAGTTTTACAGCAACATCGGCACGATCGGGTTACTAGTGTTTGTGATTCTTTTTACCGATACGATCTCCGCCGAAATCAGTCATGGCACCTTTATTCAACTGATCACGAAAGGCTTACCGAAAACCACGATCGTCTTAGCCAAAGCTTGCTATTTATCGATCCTTTGGTCTTTGAGTTTCCTCCTAAGTGCCAGTGTCAGTGCTTTTTATACGATGATTTATTTCCATGATGACAGAGCTGTTCAAGTCCCTAGCGCTTTGGTCAGCTATTGGCTCTTCGGTTTATTAGCAATCAGCATCCTGCTGCTAGGTTCTAGCTTTGCTAAAAGTATCTATCAAGGACTGTTGTTTCTTGGTGTCTGTTATCTGATGGGTATGTTAGGCAATCTGTGGAGTCAATTAACAAATTGGAACCCTTACTCTCTTTCCAGCCAATTTCCTAACTACTTAACCGACCAAATCAAGTTAGGGGAACTGCTGCCAGCACTGTTGTTAACTTGCTTTTTGATCATCGCTTGTTTGACTGGTGCCGTAGCTGTTCTAAGAAAAAGAAAATATTAAAAAACATCGGTGCAGATTTTTGCACCGATGTTTTGTTACTGCTATTTCACTCTACTTTTCCTGTCTCTTGGACTTCAACAGATTTTTTAGCCTGCATTCTTTGCTCGAGCCGCATGAAGAGCCGCATGAAGAAGGCAATCAAGTAAATTGAAAAGGCAGAAATAAGCGCTTCTTGCCAAGAAAAGATCAAAAGGTTCAGCAAGATGATGATCAAATTAGTTAAGAAAACCCCACTAGATCTGCGAATGCCATAGTATTTTTCCAAAATCAGCGGTGGGATCGTTACGCCACCGTTAGAAGCACCAATTTTATAGAGCGAAAAGATGCCGAAGCTAAAGAAGAAACTACCTAAAATCAATGAGATGGAATAAAAGCGCAGTACCATGATTTCGGGTAAAAGCGCCAGTAGAACGGGAAATGCCAAGCTACCGATAACCGTGTTGACAAAGACCTCTCGTTTCAAAAGTAAAAACGCAAGGGCCAACATCAATAAATTGATGCCCCAGACAATGATGTGCCGATTAATGGACCATCCAGTTTCAATAAGATAACCAATCGAACCAACGCCGGCAGAAGCAATGCTATGAGGTAACAGAAAAAAATTTAAAGCAATGCAAATCCACAGCACCCCAAGCAATAAAGCAAGATTTTTTTTGATTAATGAGTCCATCAACGTTCTCCTTTCAATCTGGCACCTATTTTTATGTAGAAAAGCTTCTGTTTATTCTATCAAAAAAACACTAAAAGAAAGAACCAATTTTTTCATGAAAACATGAAAAAATTGATTCTGACCTTCTAGAAAGTATTCTGCTATTTTTTCATTCCTTTAAGATTGCTGTTAAGCTGCACAGCAATCACAAGCGGAAAGGATTTCTTCTACAACAGATTCCCGCCATGCTCTTCTATTCGCCATACGTTTCTTCTCTGACGGCAAATGGACAAAGGAAACAATCAATTCTGATCCCGCAATCAAATGATAGGACATCAACCGATTTTTTTGCTGCAAAAGCAGCTGATGCGTTTTTGGGGAAAGGGAAAGATCAGATGAGGATGCCAATTGCTTTAATGCCTCTGGCTGACACAGGTTTCTTTCTGGTGCAATACTGATCAACTTTTTGACGCCTGCTAATTTCATTGCTTCGATCACCCGTAGCGTTGCCCGCGGATCGTGAATATCCGTCAGACAAACATACTGACATCCTTGAAAAGCACGAACCAGTCGACCCAAGTCCAGAAAGTCACCATCTATGATGGTCTCACGTTCTGGATCTGCTGATTGCAAACGCTCCTTCGCACGACGAGCATAAAGTACCAGGGATAAATTGGTTCTTTCTAAAATTTTTTTACGTGTCAGCTGCCCAATCGTCCCAGCAGCACCTAAAATCGCAAGTTGTTTCATAAGCTTCCTTTCTTTTCGATTGTATTATGCAGATTGCTTCTGGTTTCCATTCCAACAAATCCAGTCATTAAGACTTAGTGACTAAATTGGCTTTTCGTTGACGCAATCGTTCTTCTGTCGGTAAAACATGCTCATCATAATGTTCAAGTTTGTATTCTAAGCGCTCGACAGCTTCCGTCATATCAGAGATTTTCTCCCTCAGTACCGCTATTTGGTCTGCTAGGAGCTGCTTTCGTTCAGGAACCGTCTCTCGTCCTTCTTCAAATAAAGCCAGGTAATGACTTAGACCCTCAATCGATAATCCAGCATTGCGCATTTGCCTTGCAAACGTGATCCACTTTAAGTCGTCATCATCAAATTCACGAACACCGTTTTTATTGCGTTTGACCGGCGGAATCAGCCCAATTTTTTCATAGTAACGGATGGTATCAGCCGAGACACCGCTCAGTTCACTGACTTTTTTGATATTCATGGCTTCACTTCCTTGTTTTGCATTTTTTCCTAGATCGTTTTGTATGCTACGAGCCAGAAGCCCTTTTGTTACTCGTTATACCGCCCCTACCACTGCATGAGGCAAGTAAGGTTCTTCCAAATACGCAATCTCTTCGGCTGTCAGCTTCAAGTCAAGGGCTGGTAATGCATCCAATAAGTGGCTTTCTTTTGTTGCGCCGATAATTGGTGCGACCACTTGTTCTTTTTGTAATAACCAAGCCAAGGCGATTTGCGCCCGCTTGCTTTGGTGTTTGTCAGCAATTTGTGCGACTCGTGCCACGATCTCCCGGTCTTGTTCCATCGTTTTGTCGTACTTTTGATTGGCGGTTTTATCCGTTAAGTACCGCTTGGTCTCTGCACCCCAATCTCTTGTTAAACGTCCGGCTGCCAGTGGGCTATATGGCGTCACGGCAATTTTTTGATCGGCACACAAGGGCATCATTTCTCGCTCTTCTTCTCGATAAAGCAAGTTCAAGTGATTTTGCATCGAAACAAATTTGGTCCAGCCATTTTTTTCAGCGACTGCTTGCGCTTTGGCAAATTGCCAAGCGTACATCGCAGATGCACCAATATAGCGTACTTTTCCAGAAACCACCAAATCATGTAGTGCCTTCATGGTTTCTTCAATTGGCGTGTGGTAATCCCAACGATGGATGATATACAAATCAATGTAGTCCATTTGCAGGCGTTTTAAGCTTTGCTCGACTTGATAAAAAATCGCTTTTCGGGATAAGCCTCCACTGTTAGGTCGCTGCTTCATTTTAGAATATAGTTTTGTGGCAACCACGATCTCATCCCGGGGCGCAAAATCATTCAATGCTCGACCGACGATTTCTTCGCTCGCTCCATAAGAATAGACATTTGCCGTATCAAAAAAGTTGATGCCTAGATCCAAGGCTTTTTTGATGACTTCACGACTATCGTCTTCTTCTAAGACCCACTCATGAAACCCACTGTTGGGATCGCCAAATCCCATTGTCCCTAAACACAAAGGTGACACATCAAGTCCTGTATTGCCAAATTTTACATAGTCCATTTGTACGTCCTCCTGTTTTTTAAGTTACACTAAGCATACAGGTTGAAGTGCACTCTAAGTCAAGCGAATCTATAAACTTTTTTTATTTTACTGTCAATTGACTCAAAAGGACATGCTTTTTGTCGTGCGTTTCATTTCAAATCAGCTTTTGGTACACTAAAGATAAGTATTGATACGCTATCTAGCCGAGAAAAAGGAGTGAAAGATTTTGACTTGTATTTTTTGTACTGCCTCAAAACATGCGATCATTGAAAACGAACGCTTTTATGCGATCTTTGATAAGTTTCCCGTCACCCCTGGACACCTGCTATTGATACCCAAAGAACATCGAAGGGATTATTTTGCCCTCACCCAAGAGGAATTACAAGACTTGCAGGCTTTGTTGCAGGAAGGCAAAGCCTATTTGTTGGAAACCTATCGACCAGACGGCTTCAACATCGGCTTCAATTGCGGGGAGGCTGCCGGACAAACGGTCTTTCATTGCCATTGTCATTTGATCCCACGCTACCAAGGCGACGTGGAGGAACCAAAAGGCGGCGTTCGAGGCGTGATTCCTGACAAGCAAGCCTACTAAATACAAACAAGCCGTTTCTTCCAGCAAAGGGAAACGGCTTGTTTGTATTTGTTAAAAATGAGGACGCTTAGGAATTGATCGCTGAATGGTTCATCAACCGATTGATATGAACGCCTAGATAGACGATTTCATTGACAGGGATCTTCGTTTGATATTCTTTGTCGATATAGGCTTTGACTTTTGTCGCGATCTCCATAGCATTTGGATAAAGAGCCCACATTTGACGGTATAGTCCTTCATCTTCTTCTTGCAGCAGACCATCCAAAAAGAACCGGTCAACGAAGAAACGCACGTGGGTAATAAAGCGATTGTAATGGATCGAATTGGTGTTGACGTCTTGCTGGATCGAGTAGCGCACCATATTGACGATCAACCCGATCAATTTGGCTTTTTTCAGCCCATCTTGATTTTCCTCGGTGTTCGACTGGGCATTGATCAAATGAAACGCGATATTGGAGGCTTCTTCTTCTGGTAGATCAATTTGATACTGCTCTTTCAACAAGCGTAGTGCCTGTTCGGCGGCTCGAAATTCCTCCGTATAGTAATTCTTGATTTCCCAATAGAGCCGATTCGTCACACTCAAGCCTTTTTGCTGACGTTCCACAGCAAAGTGCAAGTGATCCGATAAGGTGAGGTAAATCGTTGAATTTAGCGGATAAGGCAGCATTTTTTGCGCTAGCTGAACGATTTCTTTGGTCATTTCAAAATAGTACAACGGAATCTCATCCACCAAATCGGCAAACTGACCCGATTTTTTTTCATCGATCGGCAGAAAAACTTGATCGATCTGAGTATCAGCTATGCTGTCGCCGACTTTTTTTCCATAGCCGATCCCTTTCCCAAGTGCAATCATTTCTTGGCCTTCCTTATCAACAAGTACGACACTTGAATTTAAGACTTTCTTGATGTAAATCATGCACTCTCGCTCCTCACTGTTTATTCTGCCAAATTTGCGCCATTGGTGGCGATCACTTCTTTGTACCAGTCGAAGGAATCTTTTTTCAAATGGTCATAACTGCCATTACCTTCATCATCGGCATCCACATAAATGAAGCCATAACGTTTCGTCACTTGTGACGTCCCCGCACTGACCAGATCGATCGGTGCCCATGAAGTATAACCAATCAAATCGACCCCTTCATCGATGGCTTCCTTCATTTGTTTGAAATGTGCCTTGAAATAATCGACCCGATACGGATCATGCACGTGCCCATCTTCGAGGATATCAATGGCCCCCATGCCATTTTCAACGATCATCAATGGCACTTGATACCGATCATACAATGAAAGCAAGGAGATTTTCAAGCCTTTAGGATCGATCTGCCAGCCCCATTCAGTGGATGGCAGCTTGGGATTTTTTACTCCTAAAACTGTATTACCTGGCGTCCGTTCGGCATTTGGATCACCTGATTCAGCCATAGACATATAATAGCTAAAGGAGAGAAAATCAACGGTGTGATCTTTTAAGATTTGGCGGTCTTCTGGTGCCATTTCAATCTTGATACCGCGTTTTTCCAGATCTTTTTCAATCATTCGCGGATAAGCACCTTTGACTTGAACGTCTGCATAGAAATCATTTTCTAAGTTTTTCTTTAAGGTCAATTCAACATCCAGTGGGTCACAAGTCAATGGATAGGTCATCAACTTCGTGATCATACAGCCGACTTTGTTGTCAGGATTTATCTCATGGGCGATTTTGGTCACTAATGAACTGGCCACAAATTGATGATGAAGGGCTTGATACACATCTTGCTCTTCCTTGCCAGCTTCTGATTGCTCAGGAATGAGGCCTGCTGTCGTAAAGGGATGACGATGGATACTGTCGATTTCGTTAAAGGTCAACCAGTACTCCACGTATTCCCCGAATTCTTCAAAACAGACGGTCGCAAAGCGGACAAAGTCATCGATCACTTTGCGTTCCACCCAGCCATTGTACTTCAAGCTCAGCGCTAGCGGCATCTCATAGTGAGACAACGTTACGATCGGTTTGATCCCCAAGCGCTGCATTTCTTGGAAGACATTGCGGTAAAAAGCGATCCCTTCTGGATTAGGTGTCGTTTCTTCCCCGGTTGGGAACAAGCGGGTCCACGCAATCGACAGGCGCAGTACTTTAAAGCCCATTTCCGCAAACAAAGCCAAATCTTCTGGATAGCGATGATAGAAATCGATCCCTCGGCGCTTTGGATAAATGGTATCCGTTTGATCCGCCATTGCTTCTTTGACGGCATCAACAGTCACACTCATGTGTGCTGCATAGTTTTTCACGTCGACATGCGGTTTGTAAGTCGCTACATCTGCCACCGACAAACCTTTGCCGCCAAGATTCCAACCTCCTTCTACTTGATTTGCGGCGATAGCGCCGCCCCATAAGAAGTCCTTTGGAAAAGTTGTTTTAGTCATTTGTTCAATCTCCTTTTTACATTGTTTTTGTTGCATTGCTGATTTGTTTAGACGACCGGTGCGATCGATAGAACACCTTGGTCGTTGCGCTCATCGCTTGATTCGATCGTTTTGACCGTAAAGTTTTCTTGATTGGTGACCACACAGATCACGATTGGATCAAAACCAGCTGCTTTGATAGCCTCTAGATCAAATTGGATCAGGGGTTGCCCTTGTTTCACTTGATCCCCCGCTTTTACATAAGGGGTAAAGTGTTTGCCTTCTAATTGAACGGTATCCAAGCCGATATGAAAGAGCAATTCTGCGCCATTACGGGTTTTTAACCCGATTGCATGGTTGGTTTCAAACAACATCGTGATCTCGCCATCTTCTGGTGCGATCAATTCGCCAGACGTCGGGATGATCCCGAACCCTTCTCCGATCATACCGCTTGAAAAGACTTCATCGTTGACTTCAGAGAGGGCTACCACTTGGCCTTCTACTGGTTTACTCAATACTTCGGCTTTCGGATCGGCAACAGTCGTCTTATTTTCTACTACTTTGTCTTTGAATAAGAAAAGGACAAGGACAAAGGAAACAGCAAAGGATACCCCTAACGTGACCAAAGCCCACACAAGATTCATCGGGTTGGCTTCATCCACGAACATAGTGATACTTGCTAGACCAGGGCCAACTAATGCGAAGGCCTTGATAGCAAACAAACCAGCCACCGCTCCACCAACTAGGCTGGAAGCCATCACGCCGTAAAGCACTCGTTTATGCAGGATCGTCACCCCATACAAAGCAGGTTCGGTGATGCCAAAAAGGGCGGAGATGCCTGCAGAAACAGCGGTTGAACGAAGTTTTTGGTCTTTGGTCCGAACACTCACCGCAAAACAAGCACCAGCTTCTGCAATGTTATGTGCCAATGAGGCAGGCAAGTATAACAGCTCTGCCCCCATCTCACTCATGGACGAAACAGCATAGGGAATCATGGCTTTGTGCATACCGGTAACCACCATTAATGGTAAAACAGCGGCTAAGATCCCTGTTGCCACCCAACCTAAATGAGCGTACAGCCAAATGATCGCTGCTGAAAAAATCGTTCCGACTTCAAAGCCTAATGGGCCTAAAATCAATAAAGCAACTGGAACCGTAATAACCAAGCTCATCATCGGAACAAAGAAGATACGGATCGGTTTTGGTGAGATTCGGGTAAACAGCTTTTCAATTTGAGCGTAAAATAAAACCGTTAAAATGGCTGGAAATACTTGTGACGCATAGGCGATATTTTGTAAACCGAAGCCCATGAACGCTGCGCCATCTGTCAATAGTGTCGTTAGTTCAGGCAAAATCAAGGCACCGACAGCGGAAACCGCCACCAATTGGTTGACCTTTAATTTATTTGCCGTGGTGATCGCCACTAAAATCGGTAAGAAATACAATGGTGCGCCACCGATCAGATTCAAAATTTGATACGTCTGGCTCGTATTGTCCATCAATCCAGTGACAGAAGCAAGTAATAGTAAGGATTTCAAGACGCCCCCACCAGCGACCGCTGGAATCAACGGTTGAAAAATCGAGATAATAAAATCAAGCAGGACCGCCCCCCACGATTGTTTTTGTTTCGCTTCACTTCCTCCATCCGCTGTTAGCTCATGACCTAACACGTTCATCACCTCATCATACACTTCGACGACATCATTGCCGATGATGACTTGGCATTGGACATTTTGTCGCACACCAATCACACCAGCGACTTTTTCCAAGGCATCTTTTTGTACGAGGCTATTGTCTTTTAAAGTAAAGCGCAAGCGGGTGGAGCAATGTTCCAAATGTGCGATATTTTCTTTTCCGCCAATCAACTCAACGATGGCAGTTGCCGTTTCTTTTACATTCATAATTTTCTTCTCCTTTAATTAGTTTTCCTTTGTTGGCCAAACAAAGAAAAAAGCAGGCAGCACCTACAAAAACATTGAACGGAATCCAACGATCCCTTCCATGTTTTTTATAGTTCCTGCCTGCATTACCAGTCACATGCCTGTTTTATTACTTGCATAATACCATGCTTTTTTTGAAAACGCAACCACCGTTTTAAAAAATTTCGCTAAGCCTTTTGCTGAAACGAGAAGTTTGCTACACTTAGTGGATAATCAGTTGTTTTGTCTTACTAGGCTTGCACTATAAGCAAGAAGAACATCGCTGGCTAAACGTATCTCAAGAAAGGATGAATCGGATGACTCCATTGAATCACTCACTGCATGTTGCCGTCCCCACAGCATTTGATCATGAAGAAAGACTTGACACGAAAAGGACGATTGCCCATATCTTGCAGCTGCAAAAACTAGGGATCAAATCGGTTTTGGTGTGCGGCTCCACCGGTGAACAACACTCATTGACTTTAACAGAAAAAAAACAGCTTCTACATGCCTTAGCGCAAGAAACCAGCTGGCCAGCCGATTTCGAAGTCCTCTTCGGTTTAGCTGGCATCGTATTTCATGAAACGCTCGCGTTGGCAGAAGCAATCAGCAAAAATCCCCGAATCGATGGTGTGGTTTTAGGCTTTCCCCCTTATCTTTGCCTGACCCAAAAGGAAGCCGTGTTCTACGCTCAGGGATTGATCCATACTTGCGAAAAACCAGTTATTTTATACAACAATCCCCGCCGCACGGGCTTTGATTTATCTGCAGAAAGTCTCTTGACCTTGATCGCTGACCCTCGGGTGATCGGCTTAAAAGAAGCTGGTAGTAAGGAGCGAGTGCCTCAACTAAAAACAAAGACGGCTGTCGATTTTCGCTTTTATGCCGGTGGTGAAGCGGACTTAGCGGAAAAGGTCGCACTAGGGTTTAACGGGCTGTCATCAATGGCAGGCAACCTTTGTCCCAAGGAAATCCAGGTGATATGGCAAGGGTTACTCCAAGGTGCTGCAACGATTCCTAAGTCGAATGAATGGCAGAAAATGGAACAAGCAGCTGCCGGCGATCCAACAGATACCATCAGCTATCTTCCGTGGCTTAAGCAACAAATCACCATTGATGGACAGCCCTTTGGCATTTGTCGTCAGCCGCTAGGTCTAGAAACGAGTGATCGGTTTGGCACTGGCTCAATTCCCTCTCATCCAACACAAGAAAGGCAGGAGAACCAGACTCATGAAGATTGATCCACCGATTGATTCACAACTAAAGCACTATATTGAAAGCTCCATCATCCCGCAATACAACCAATTGGATAGCAGTCACGCCCCAGCGCACGTCCACCAAGTGATCCAAAATAGTTTTGAGATTGCTGAAACATTGCCTGTTGACCTGAATATCGTCTATACGGTAGCTGCCTACCATGATATCGGCTTGCTCTATGGCCGCAAAAACCACGAAAGCAATTCTCGCAAGATCGTTGAACAAGATGCTGTGTTGCCACGCTTTTTCTCTCCTTCAGTCATTTCAATGATCGGTGAAGCTGTAGAAGATCATCGCGCCTCGCTGCCCTATGAGCCTCGCTCGCTTTATGGCAAAATTATTTCCGAAGCCGATCGCGACTTAGATTTTGAGCGAATCCTCAAGCGAACCTTGCTTTTTGCTTATGAGAAAAAGCAGCTCACAGATTTAGAACAATTGCATCATGAAGCGTATCAGTACATTTCAAAGAAATACGGTCCTCAAAGTGAGCTGAAGGTTTGGTTGGATTATCGCAAAAACCAAGACGGTTTGGCGATCATTTATCAAAAATTAGCACAACCTGAAAGCTTCCGTCACTCCTTTGAAAAAATCGTGCCGTTAGTTATCGCTACAAGTGGAGAAACTGACAAGTAACAATTCATTCCAACAACTTTCTTTAAAATAGAAACCCTCTGATTTAGCGTCGCTTCTGTGTGTGCGCTGAATCAGAGGGCTTTTACTGTTATTCTAGTTCTTTTTTCACTATAGTCCCCCCTCTCCTTCACTGCTCCCTCGCACCTAGTGAAATCAGGGAGCAGCAACTGGTTTTCTTCAATCAACAGACGCCCCTTCTACATAACCTCCTTTTTTTAACCGAATTTACTCTTTGTAAGCAAGATAGTTTGCTGAAAATAAAAAAAATGGTATTTTTATTTTATCAAGTGATAAAATAGTAGGAGGAATCGTTATGTTTTTGGCAATCAATGAAATACGCCATTCCAAATTGCGTTACGCCCTAGTCACAGGGGTCATGTTTTTAATCGCCTATTTGGTCTTTTTTTTAACTGGGTTAGCTTACGGGTTGGCTCAAGATAATCGGATGGCGGTCGACAAATGGGAGGCAGATCAAATTTTGTTGACCGAAGAAGCAAATGATAATTTAAACATGTCGATGCTTCCTCGCAGTCTTTATGATGAAGTCGATGCACCAGAAAAAGCAGTTTTGGCGCAAACCGCTGGGGTTGTGACCAAAGAAGACAACGGTGAAAAAGTCGATGTCACCTTTTTCGGCATTGATCCAGATCAATTTTTAGCACCAAATATTACCGATGGCGAGATGTTTGCGTCAGATGATGAAGCGGTCGCCGACAGCAGTATTGAGGAAGAATACGGGATTTCCATTGGTGACACCATCAAATTAGCCGGCAGTGACAAAAAATTAAAAATCGTCGGTTTTACAGATAACGCCCGCTTCAGTGTCGCTCCGGTCCTCTACACGTCGATCGGTGCCTATCAAGAAATTCGGTTTGAAAAAGAAGATGATTCTGAAAATGCCCGTATCAACGCGATCGTAACTCGTGGCAAAATCAAAGAAGTGCCAGATGATCTGGTCGCTACGGATATCAGCAAATTTATTAATGAATTGCCTGGTTACAACGCACAAGTGCTGACCTTTGGCTTTATGATCGGGTTCTTGATCGTGATCGCTGCCATCGTTATCGGTATTTTTATCTATGTGCTAACGATGCAAAAATCAGAAATTTTTGGTGTCATGAAAGCTCAAGGGATCTCTAGCCGCTACATTGCTTTTTCGGTGATCGCCCAAACGTTCTTATTGGCAACCTCGGGTGTTTTGATCGGTGGTTTGGCAACGATCGGTACCGCCCTCGTGTTACCTGCGGCAGTGCCATTCCAAATCAATCTATTATTCTTTGCTAGTATCAGTGTCATGATGATTCTGATCGCGATGCTAGGTGCTTTCTTCTCGGTGCGAACGATTGTAAAAATCGACCCATTGAAAGCAATCGGATAGGAGGAAAAAACATGAGTGCCATTGAATTCAAACAAGTCAAAAAATCATTTAAAGATGGGGACGCGACAATTGAAGCCTTGAAAGAAACCAACTTTTCGGTAGAAAAAGGCGAATTTGTCGCCATCATCGGTCCTTCTGGCTCTGGGAAAAGTACCTTTCTAACGATCGCCGGTGGTCTGCAAGCCCCCTCTGAAGGCGAAGTGTTTATCAATGACGAACCCTTCAGTAAACAAAAAGAAAAGCAACGGGCAAAAACTCGTTTCAAAAAGATCGGCTTTATTTTACAAGCTTCCAACCTTGTCCCTTTTTTGACGGTCAAAAAGCAACTCCAATTAGTGGATAAGGTCAGCAAAGAAACCCAAGAGCAATCAGCAACTGAATTGTTTGAACAACTTGGGATCGAAAAGCTGCAGAACAAATACCCCGATGAACTTTCTGGTGGTGAAAGACAGCGTGTGGCTATTGCCCGAGCGCTCTATCATGATCCCACCATCATATTGGCAGATGAACCAACGGCGAGTCTTGATTCAAAAAAAGCCGTCGAAGTCGTCAAAATCTTAGCAAAAGAAACCAAAGAAAAACAAAAAGCCACCATTATGGTGACCCATGATACCCGTTTAACAGATTATTGTGATCGGGTTCTCGTCATGAAAGATGGCGTTTTAGAAGAAAAAGAACACACGAAAAAAGAAGCCGAATCAGATGATTCGCAGAAGGAGCAAGCATGAAAAAAATTATTGTTGTCGGTGCGGGCGTGTCAGGATTAGCTGCTGCTGTCCGTTTGCAAAAACTTGGCTATGACGTCACCCTCTACGAAAAAGAAGGTCAACCTGGGGGCAAAATGAATCAGATCAAGGAAAACGGCTTTACCTTTGATGTGGGCCCCACCATCGTGATGATGCCTGAAATTTATCGTGAAGTGTTTGAATTTGCTGGCGTTGATCCGAATGACTATATTCCTATGGAGAAAGTCGATCCGATGCTGCAGCTGTATTTTGCCCAAGACGAACCGCTGACCTTCTCAAATGACTTAGTAGAATTGACCAAAACGCTAGAAGCGATCTCAGAAGAAGATGCTCAAGGCTATTTTGCCTTTTTAGCAGATATTTACAAACGCTATGTGATCGCCAAAGAGTCCTTCATCACCAAGTCGTTTCGGACATGGCGAGATTTTTACAATCCCAAATCATTATGGGCAGGGTTAAAGCTGCGAACGTTTAGTGACGCCTACTCTTCCATTTCTAAATTTGTCAAAGATGATCGCCTGCGTAAATCATTGGCGTTTCAAACCTTGTATATCGGTGTCTCCCCTTACCAAGGGCCGTCCCTTTATACGATCATCCCTATGATCGAGTTGATGTATGGGGTCTATTTCATCAAAGGTGGCATGTATACGTTAGCCACTGGTATGGCACGTTTGTTCCAAGAATTAGGCGGTACGATCCATTACAATACGCCGATCGATGAATTATTGATCGAAAACAAGCAAACCAAAGGCGTTCGTGTCAATGGAGAAACGATCACCGCAGATGCCGTGATTTGTGCGGCTGATTTTCCTTATGCTATGGAAAGCTTGATTCCTGATGAATCAAAACGCGGCAAATACACCAATCAAAAAATCGCTTCGATGGATTATTCTTGTTCTTGTTTCTTGCTTTATTTAGGTCTGGACAAAAAATATGAGGATAGCGCACTCCACAGCATTTATTTTGCCAATGATTTCAAACGCAATGTAGATGATCTTTTCGAGGCTGGTAAGCTGCCAGAAGATCCTTCCTTCTACTTGTATCGCCCAACCCTGAAAGATGCTTCCTTAGCACCTGATGGTCAAGAAGGTCTTTATGTTTTAGTCCCAGTACCTGAATTATCTAAATTTGATCAATGGACGGATGAAACGATCCAAAGCTACCGCCAGCAGATCATTGGATTATTAAAAGAAAAAACGATCTTTACGGATATCGATGAACACATCGTGTATGAAAAAATGTATACGCCAGATACGTTCAATGATCGGTTCAATGCCTACAACGGTGCGACATTTGGCTTGAAACCGACCTTAGCCCAAAGCAATTACTATCGTCCCCATAATAAATTTGATTATGCAGAAGGCCTATACTTCTGCGGCAGCAGTACGCATCCAGGAGCGGGTGTGCCAATCGTGATGCAAAGTGCCAAGTTAGCTGTGGAGGAGTTGTTAAAAGATGACCGTTAAATCATTAAGCGTCTTTGATGAATACGACAACGATTTTTTATACTGTGAGGCCATCATAAAAAAGCATTCGAAAAATTTTCATACCGCCTTTTCTCAATTGCCAAAAGACAAAGCCCGCGCCGTCTATGCCGTCTACGCCTTTTGCCGACGTGCCGATGATGCCGTCGATGAAAAGCAAGACCCATTGTTGATCGAAGCCATGAAAAAACGCTTGGAAGAAATGCAAAAACAAGTATCAGACGATACGATCGACTTGCCGCAAGCCGTCAAGGAAGAAGATCCTGATGAAGCCATTTGGCGGGCATTGACCCTTTCTTTCCAACAGTTTGATCTGCAATTTCAACCCTTTTTCGACCTATTGGTGGGGCAAAAACAAGACCTTGACTTCCAGCAGCCCACCTCTGAAAAAGAGCTTTCTGACTATAGTTACTACGTAGCTGGCAGTGTAGGTCTGATGCTCTTGCCGATTCTCTCGCAAGCAGCCGCTGCGATTCAAGAGCCTGCCATCAAATTGGGTGAAGCGATGCAGCGCACCAATATTTTACGTGATATTGGCGAGGATCTGCGGATGGGCCGCATCTATTTGCCGCAAACGGTCTTGGCGCAATACAACCTTTCGCGAGAGGCTTTAGCAGCTGGCAATCAAAACCCGCAGTTTATCGAGATGTGGGAACACGAGGCGCAACTGGCAGAGACGCTTTATCAAGAATCTTTTGTCATGATGCCGCAAATCGATGAAGATTGCCGTGAAGCTCTATTAGCAGCTGCTTTGATCTATCGGGAAATCTTGACTGTGATTCGCAAAAACAACTATCAAGTATTTGCTGAAAAAACAGCGGTACCGAAACAACGGAAAATCCAACTTTTGTTTACCGCGAAAAAAATGCTTCGTCAGGAACGTTGGGAGGGCTGACTTTGAACTTGCGAGAAAAAATATTACGAGTGGCAGAGAACCTGTTTATGCAGCAGGGGTATCAAGCAACTTCTACTAGACAGATCGCAGAAGCCGTCGGCATCACCCAACCCAATCTTTATTATCACTTCAAAGGCAAAGAAGCCATCTATTATGAAGTGATGGTCTCTTTGGCACAAGAGGTTTCTGGAAAGCTAAATCAGACCGTTGAAGATACTTCCTTGACGATCTCTGAAAAAATCTTGAACATGTTTCTTTTTTTAAGAAGTCGGCATCGGATCAATTTTTATATGATGATGCACGACATTCAGCATACCGTTTCTGAGGACACTTCTAAAAAACTGTACTTGCTTTGGCGGAAAAATTACAAAGAACCGTTTCTTGACTTGTTTCGTCGCAGTGATTCCAATCTCCGTTCGGATGTCGACCCAGAATTTGTCACCAGTCAATTGTTAGTACTGATGGCGGCTCATTTGGACTCACCAGAAAAAGAAGACAAGATGCCAGAAGCGATCGATTTGTTTTTATTCGGTGCACTAGGCAATGGGCCAATTGCGAAATAGCTGGAACGTTGGCTTTTGTCCCGAGAATAATCATTCGACGAATTTCTGACAATCGCGTACACTGATCCAGTAAACAGAAACTTAAAAGGATGGATGTACATGTCAAAAAATCGAATCGAAGCCTTTACGGATGCGGTCATTGCGATCGTAATGACCTTATTAGTATTGGAATTGCACCAGCCCGAAGGCGATACCTTTGCTTCTTTTTTAGGAGTGGAACAGCAATTTATTATTTATTTGATCAGCTTTGTGATGTTAGCGATCTACTGGAACAATCACCATCATCTATTTCAAGTAGTGTCTAAAATCGACGGTTGGACCTTGTGGGCGAATCATTTGTTGATTCTGGCACTGACCCTCTTTCCTTTTGTAACGTCATGGGTCAGTCGTTATCCAGTCGCTCTTGCCCCACAGCTGCTATACGGGGCTGTCATTTTATTGACGGATTTCAGCTATTTCCTAGTTGGAAAATCCTTGGTTCGTGCCAATCCTGACAATCAAGCCATCGTGGAACTGTTTCGCGGATACAAGAAACTCTACTTTACGTTGTTTATCAACGTGCTGGCATTGCTCCTCGGCTGGCTGATCCATCCCCTATTTATCATCACACTGGATAGTCTCGTGCTATTGTTGTGGGTGATCCCTGAGAAAAAAGTAGAAACCTTTTTAAAACAATAAAAACACTTGCGTCCTTCTCCTAAAAGCGGTGAATGATTGCGCACAAGCAGCCGATTGGTCTACTTTTGCACAGTCATCCATCAAGAGAAGGACACAAGTGTTTTTTCTAGCGAATCAAGTCTTTCCCAGGTGCCTGCAAGACTTGCTCAACTTGTTCTTTGGTGGTTAAGGGGACATCCCCCAGCATCGTATGAGCCAATACTGCATTGGTGATAGCAAAATCAGCGGTGCGTTGGAGCGACCATTTTTCGGCATAGCCTAATAATACGCCAGCAGCATAGGCATCCCCTGCCCCGATCCGATCCAACACTTGCAGCAGCTGCGGTGCCGTTTCATAGGTATCTTGTGCCGTAATGATCCTTCCGCTGATAAACTGCTTGTCTTCCACGGCTAGACGCCGTGTCCCGCAGAACCATTCTAGTTGATACTGGTCAATAAAGGATTGGATCAACGCAAGCTCTGCGCCTTCTGTTTCCTCTAAGGGATAAGCCAATAGCTCCTCCAAGTCACGGACAGAGCCGAAAACTAGGTCACAATAGGGTAGGATCGTTTCATACCGTCGTTTCAGTACCTCCCGATTTAATTCTTCATTCAAGCTTGGACGGAAGTTGAAATCAAAGCAGACGCGAATCTGCTTGGCATGGCCTGTTTCGCCAAAGCCAAAGCTGTTTGCCAGGTTTTCTCAGTCAAACTAAGAGAGATCCCGCAAATATGAATGAGATCGACCGTTTCTAAAAATCCATCGATAGCATATTCTTCTGGACCTGAAACGCCAAAGGAACTATGATGGCGATTTTGATACGTCACATAAGTCGGACGAGCGCCGTAGCCGATCTCGGCGAAATAACTGCCGATATGACTATATTTTTTGCCAACAAATGCCGTTTGAATCCCATAGGAACGCAAGCTGGCTTTTGCCGTATCTCCTAATCGGTTGGCTGGCACCTGCGTCAGCATCGACGTCGTCAAGCCGAAATGCGCCAAATTGCCTAACAGATTGACCCCTGTTCCCGTAAAATCCATCCGCAAAGAGTGGGTCTGTTCCAACGTTCGATATTCTGGTGGCGTCAACCGCATCATTACCTCACCGTAAGCACCGATCCGCATCATTGATCCCCCCTATTTGGCTGCTGCCAACACCTTTTTCGTCATTTCTGCTAATGTCTGTACATCTCCAGGGCGTGTGTCCCCTGTTTCTCCATCGATGATCGAGCTGTAAATATGTGGAATGATTTTTTTCACTCCTGCATCAACAGCGATCTGCAAGATTTCTTCAAAGTTTTCTAAATCGATACCGCCGGTCGGTTCCAAATAAAAATCATTCGCGGCACAAGCCTCGGCTACCGCTTGATATTCTGCTTTATGAGCCAACCCTTTCATTGGAAAATACTTGATAGAACTAGCGCCCATGTCTTTTAATAAAGCGATCGCTGTTTCAACTGGGACTTCTGCAGCTGGAGTTTGTGAACTCAATGGACCAGTCGCAATATTGACATAGCCGACTTTTCCCGTTGGTGAAACAAGGGCATTGACGATCGTTTCAGATTGTCCTAGCAAAGCTCGTGAGGTCCCCGCTCCCGTGAACACTTGGTTAACATGCTGTGGTTGAAGAACAGCGGAAATTCGGGAGACCATTTCACTTTGATTGGGGTCGCCAGCACCAAGCCCTACAGAAAGGGCATTATTTGTTGCCACTTGATAGTTCTTCATGTCAGCGATAGCCGCCTCGTCACTATCATAGTTTTTTGATAAAACACCTAGGACGATGTTGCCCTCTGCTGCTTCGTAACAAGCTTTCGCATTGTCGATGGAGTTTGCTAACACATTTAGACAGACACGGTCAGCGAAATAATTGGGTGAAGTTTTCATTTTTGGGTTGCTCCTAACATAATTTCTTGTAAGCGATCAGTGATCACTGCCATTTCTTGTTCATTGACTGCTCGGATATCAAATTCAATAATGCCGTTATTGGCTTGGTACTCACGGGTATAAATCGCTGGTTCTCCTGCTTTTAGCGCGTCGATCACTGCTTTGGCACTTGGTTCTTTCACTTTAACACTCGCCCGATAAATGTCTCTGCCCGCGCTGTCTTGAACGATTTTTGCTTCGAAACCAGTGATTTCATTGATTGCCGCAATAAATGGTTGCAGACGCTCTTGCATCGAAGCGCCAGATTCCGTTCCCTCCGCTAGATAATCCGTCACGGCTTGGGTAAATCCGAGAATATTGTCTTTACCGATTTTCATTGCTCGACCTATCCCTTTGGATTGCAGGCGCACCCAAGAGACATAGGGCTGCTTGCCGATCACTAAGCCAGCACTCGGTCCTGAAAATGCTTTGGCACCTGAATATATCACTAAATCAGCACCAGCTTGGGTATAGGCAAACAAATCTTCCTCAGCAGCCGCATCAACGATCAATGGAAGATCGTGTGCCTTGGCAACTTGGGCCGTTTCTGCTACCGTCAGCATACTTTTTTGAACGGTGTGATGACTCTTTATGTAGAGGATCGCCGCCGTTTCGGGTGTGATCATCTGTTCAATGTGCTCGGGTGTACACATATTGGCATAGCCTGCTTCCACTACCTTCCCACCACCTTGTGTCACCATCACTTCCACTGGTGTGCCATAATCTACGTTGTGGCCTTTGGGCAAGATGATCTCCCGCTTACTGATTTTCTCACTATATGGATGATACAAATGATAGCTGTCGCCTTGACCGATGAGTGCCGCCACTGATTGGGCGATCCCCGCTGAAGCGGAAGAAACGATCTGTGCATCTTCCGTTTTCAACAATTCTGCTAAATAGGCTCCGGTTTTTTCTGCTAGATCTGCCATTTCAAAGAAATGCTCCCCGCCGTAGCGCTGGGCTGCAAGCACACTTTCGCTGACTTTCGAGACACCTAGAATCGTCATTTTGCCAGAAGCATTGATGACTTCTTTCAAGCCTAATTCTTCAATATTCAGTGTCAAAAAGTTCCCCTCCTATCACCGCTTTTTGCGGCACGATCTGTTGTGTCGTGATTCGGCGATTGCCGTTAGAATCCGTCAATTCCTTTTCGCCCGCTTCAAAGCGGAAAATCGTAAAATCAGCATCATATCCCAATGCGATCTCGCCTTTGTTCTGTAAATGAAATTGCTTCGCAGGGGCACTGGTCACCTTCTCGATGATCTCACGCCAATCATACCCTACGACCGCTAATTTTTCCATAGTCGTCGCTAAATCAAAGACTGGTCCATTGGTACGATTGCGAATGTAGATATCTGTACTAATGGAAGAAGCCTTCAGCTGATTGGCAAAGGCTGTCTCCGCCACGTCAAAATTGAAACTGTCTGTCCCATGACCAATATCGAAGACCAAGCCTTTTTCATAGGCAGCAAAGACGAAAGGCTTGATGGTTTGGTTTGTCTGATCCAAAATCCCATTGGCTTTGCCGTTAAAGCAATGGGTTACCACATCGCCTGTTTCCAATTCAGCGAGAATCTCTGCTAAATTCGGTGGTGCTGAACCAATATGGACCATCAAAGGCAGCGGTTGATTTTCAGCTTGGATCGTTTTCGCTAATTTCAACGGCGTGATGCCATTTTCGCCGATCACCGTTTTGCTCATTCGGGCTTTGATCCCGACGATAAAGTCAGGAAACTTCTGCAGTGCTTCTTTGACCAATTCTTTTTTGACTTTTGACAGATCCGCAAGTTCATCCTGCTCTACGATCCCCCATTTGGAAATGTTGACTAAAGCAAAGACATTGGTTTTGGCTTCTTTGGCTAAATCATAAAACCGATGGATATTTTCAGCGCCCGTCGTCCCCGCATCGATAACGGTCGTGACGCCTTGTTTGACACCGATCTCGTCTGGATAATCATAATAGAGCGTCATTTTCTCGAAACAATGGACATGGTCATCGATCCAACCAGCTGACAAGAACTCCCCTTCTGCTAAGGTCAGCTCTTGTTTCGCCTGCTCCTGCAATGTGGGTGCCAGAGCAGTGATTTTGCCGTCTTGAATCCCAATATCAAATACTTCTTCATCGATCGTGCGAGCTTGACGAATAATCATATCAAACATTTCGTTACACCTTCCTCTCTGTGAAAGTGAATTTCGACCAAGGATGGATAAAGGGCAGCAGAACTAACTCTTGTTCGACGATCGAACCGATTTTATTTTTTCGTGGATCTGAGTGAGGCTCCAGCACGACTTGCAGCTCGTTTTTGTACTTGCCAAAACGATCGTTGCCGATCACAACGTCCCCTCGTTGAAAGATGCCTTCGTGGTCATGGACAGGATTGTCATGGTTCTTATACTTTTTACGAACTTCTGTGGAACGGATCATCCGATCGGTGATGTCGCCTCGACGGTAATGCTGCTCGTCCAGGGCGATTTGGCGTTCAACTTCATTGATTTCAGGCACAAATTCAATAGCAAATGCGGTCTGATAGCGATCAATCGCTCCTAGCGCTGCCAATTCTGCTTCAGAAGCATAAGCATTTCCGATAATGACATCGTCGATCAAGCCTGTGGCAAACAAATGTTTTGCGGCAGTTTCTACAGGCATTCTTCGGTGCATTTCTAAGGTCGGTAAGCCATCATTGATATCCCAAGGTCCGATCGTTCCCTTTTGAGAAGAGATAAATGCGGCGGTTCGAATGCCTTTTTCCTTGAAACGACGACTGCATTTTTCAAAGAAATCATAGGGCAAGGCAGTCCCTTCTTGCGGATAGAAATTGTGGCAGCCATATAAGTAAGGAATGTTGGCTTGATAGGTCAAAATATTGTCTAAATACGCCACATCATTGCTCATATTCAATTCAACAGCTAAGCCAAAGGGATTGTAGGTCAACATCGCTTCTTTATTGCCGTCAAAGCCTAAATCTAAACGAATCCCATCGGCACCTAGTTCATGGAAAAAGGTCAAGTCATCATAGGAGATGCCTAGTTCCGAAAAGATGGCTGGTGCCACGTCTAAAATCGTTTCATAGCCTAATCCTTTGGCAAAATCAATCAACGCTTTAAATTTTTTCTGCACATTTTCTTTGCCGTCACTCACTTCCAGCATACTCATAAAAATGCGGCTAAAGCCATAATCATGGGCTAATTGCAGATAGGCTTTGTCTGTTTCAAAATCACTGTGATCGGGATACACCGATACTCCTAGTTGTCTTTTCAACTTATCTCATCCTCATTTCTTCATAAAAAGCAGTAAAACGTGTCAGTAAAAGCGAACTGCAAACAATCGTCGCCGTTATCGTCAAAAATGGTCCCCACGGAAACTGACGGCTCAGTAGGATCGCTGCAGCAACGCCAAGAATCCCGAACAAAAGCATCCGCCAAAACGGCACTTCTTGAATTTTTTTCCCTTGTGCTGATTTTGTTAACCAAATTTGACAACCAAAAAATAAACAAATGGCATAAATCCCCATGTTTGCACCTCACTCTTTTTGTCTTGCCTAAGCGGCAGTTTCTTCTTCTTGTTCGCGGGCAATCTGCTGTTTCTCAAAGACTTTAAAGAATGGGTAGTAGATTGCGAGTGTGATAAAGAAGTTGACGATCACTAAAATCGCTGCTGCGATACTCCAGTCCGTACTCATCCAGGCGGCGATTGGTGCTGGAATGGCAAACCCAAGTCTGGCAGCCATCATCGGTACGACACCCGTAATGGTCGCGAAGTAAGAAATCGTTGTCGTAATCAATGGTGCCACCAAGAACGGAATGCCTAAGATCGGGTTCATTACGATCGGTGCACCGAAAATCACTGGTTCATTGATATTGAATAAGCCTGGCAAGATGGACAAACGGCCCAATTGTTTCAAGTATTTTGATTTGGAGAAGAAGAACAAAACGACCAACGCTAAGGTCGTACCGGCTCCACCGATCCAGACGAACCATTGTAAAAATTGTTCCGTAAAAATATTAGGCAATTCATGCGCATTGCCAGATGCTTGGAACGCTTCCATATTTTCAGCGATGGAAATATCCCAGAATGGACGAATGACAGGACCCATGATGGCTGGTCCATGAATCCCCAGTACCCAGAAGAAACAGATCAAGAAGACAGTCAATAAGCCACCAAACAAGCTGTTACCAGCTAGCACGTCTTTTAACGGCATCAACAAGTTACTTAAAAAGCCATTGATATCAAAGCCTAACATATGACGGATCACCCAGAACAAAATCAGGATCGCTCCTCCAGGAATCAACGCCATGAATGAATTCGTCACTTCTGGTGGCACGCCATCTGGCATTTTGATGGTAATGTTTTTTACGATAAAGAAACGATAGATTTCAACGGATAAGATTGCCGTGACGATCGCGCCAAACAAAGAGCCTGACCCTAAATTTGCCACATTGATATAACGTCCCGCATCAATGATGCCTTCCACAGAATCAAAGACTCGCAACGGTGGTGCAGCGGTTACAAGAAAGGACATCGTTGCTAAGATACCCGCAGTCAATGAATCCAGCTTGTAGCTTTTGGCTAGCGATGAAGCAATCCCATACGTTGCATACAATGCCAATAATCCGACTGTATAACGAAAGGGAATATCCAAAACTTCCCGATACGGTTCGATCACCGCAGCGACTGATTCGATGGGAAAATTCAGCAAGATCGTGAAGAAAGACCCAACGATCGTTAACGGTAACGTAGCGATGATCCCCTTACGAATCGCTACCATGTGCCGTTGCATCCCCACTTTATTTGCAATCGGCATCAACTTCTGTTCAATAAATTCTACAAACCCTTTCATAATCGCCTCCTTAGTTTATAACATTATAATGTTTATACAAGGATAATAGCACTGAGGATCTGGGTTCGTAAATAGTTTTTTAAACAGTAGATAGAATAATCTTTTCGCAATAACATTTCCTACAGTAACCATCAAGCGTCCTATCGTTGTCCTTTCGGTCGATACTGATACATAAAACGATTTTGGATGACGGTACAATTGATAATAAGTAACAAAATGAAAACTGGTGCCAAAGGAGTGCGGATCAACAAGAAAAACAAACTGAGTAAGAAAAGTAAGGAAACAAGTAATAGTTTCCAAAAAGCCAGCGTGATTTTGGCATTATTTTTTTCTAAAAGAAGATGGGTCAGAAAAATCAAGAGCAAACAACTCACTACTAGAACCATTCTACTCACCTTCTTTAGCTGTTTCTAGCTCTTGCGCCACTTGAAGTTTCTCAAATGCTTTAAAGAATGGATAGTAAATCGCTAATGAAACGAAGAAACAGACGAAGACCATCAAACAAGCAACCCAATTCCAATTTGAGGTAATCAATGCGCCAAGAGGTGCGGGAATCGAAAATGGTGGTTTGACCATCATCTTAGGCATCCAATCTAAAGCGGTAACGATATAGACTAAGATAGTATTAGCGATTGGCACAAGAATAAACGGAATTGCCAACAGTGGATTCATCACAATTGGCGTCCCAAAGATCATCGGTTCATTAATATTAAAAATCCCTGGTAAAATGGAAAGACGACCCAATTGTTTTAAATAGTTTGAACGAGAGAACATAAACAAAACAACCAATGCAAGCGTTGATCCAGTACCACCCATTTGCGCATACCATTGATAAAATTGTTCGGTAAAAAGATTTGGTAGATCAAAGGCAGACATACCGTTTTGGAATAATTCCGCATTTTCTAAAATTGCTTGATCCCAAAATGGACGAATGATGGGTCCTAAAACGGCATGGCCATGAATACCCAATACCCAGAAAACACAGATAACAAATTGTGTGATGATTCCGCCTATCAAATTATTACCTGTTAAGAAACCTTTTAAAGGAGAGATGGCGATCGTCAGCAATCCATTTAAATCAAAGCCGAAAAAGTGGCGCGGAATCCAAAAGACTAAGATAACCAGCAAGGTTGGTAGGAGTGCCGCAAAGGATTCGCCTACAACAGGCGGTACGCCTTCTGGCATCTTGATTTCCAAGTTTTTTGCTTTTGTAAAATGATAAATCTCTACTGAAACTAGCGCCGCAATGATCGCACCGAATAATCCTTGGGATCCAAGGGAAGCGATGGGTAAATACCTTCCTGCAAGTACGGCATCTCCTGTCGTGCTGATGCCTTCCGCCAAATTGATCGGAACGACCATTAAAATCGTCGCTAACATGGATAAAAACCCACTTGTTATCCGATCGAGTTTGTAACTAGCACCTAAGTTGGAGCCAATCGTAAATGAGGCATAGAGAGACATTAACCCCACCGTAAATCGAAAAGGAATGTCAAGTGCCGGTAAATAAGGAGCGACCCATTCGGTATAACCAGGAATCGGCAAATTTAAAATAATGGTGAAAAAAGAGCCAACGATCGTGAGCGGCAAAATAGAAATCAACCAATTTCGAATTGCCTGCAAGTGCCGCTGCTGTCCAATAGCATTGGCAATCGGTAATAACTTCATTGCAACCGAGTCTAAAACTTTCATTATAAAACCCTCCTAAAATTCGTTTGAAAAACCATTTTTTTGAATCACTTCTTTAAACCATAGACCAGACTTTTTCATCGTTTTTTCTCCCGTTTCTAAATCCAGACTATAAAAGCCATAGCGATTTTTGAACGCATTCTGCCAACTCCAACAGTCCACAAATGTCCACATGTGATACCCCAGACAGTTACTCCCCTCCATCATTGCTTGATGAAGCTCAATTAAATGCTCTTTTAAAAAAGCAATTCGGTAGTTGTCTTGCACTTGCCCCCCTTCGATAAATGTTTCTTCTCCCTGGATTCCGATGCCATTTTCTGAAACAAACCAATCAATATTCCCATATTCTAACTGGATTTTTTTAGCGATATCATACAAGCCATGAGGATAAATCTCAATCCCCCTTGAAGTATTCATTCTTCTGCCAGGCATCTCGTAATCATCGTAAAACCATTCTGGTGAGAAAACTCCCTCGGGATTAGGCAAAGATTCTTTGGCTTTCACTCGCCGTGGACGGTAATAATTGATTCCTAACAGATCAATCGTTGTTTCAGCAATCAAGGCAAGATCTTGTTCTTCCACTCGTGGCATTTGGTTGTAGCGCGTTAAAATACCCTTTAACTCCTGCGGGTAACGACCTTTTAAAATCGCTTCATTAAGCGAGCGAGTATAGAAGAGGTCTGCCATTTCCGCTGCTTTTAAGTCGGCAGGATGCTGGCTTCTTGGGTAAACTGGAATCACATCCATAATGATACCGATTTTTCCTTGATATGTTCCTTGTCGAAAGACCTTAACTGCCTCACAGTGAGCAAGGATGATATGGTGAAGTACTTGCGCCGCTCGTTTAAAATCAACTACATAAGGATAGTGTCGGTCATGCAAATAGCCGGCTTCTGCTGGAATCATCGGCTCATTAAAGGTAAACCAGTACGCAACTTTCTCATGAAATAGATCAAAACAAATTTTTGCATACGCCCGATACGCTTCGATGACCTCACGATTTTCAAATCCGCCGATTTCTTGTAATTTCATTGGCATGTCAAAGTGATAAAGATTGATAAACGGTTTGATGCCTCTTTGATTTAACCCGTCAAGCATTCTGGTATAAAAGTCAACAGCTTCTGGATTAACTTCCCCTGTACCTTCGGGAATAAGACGTGACCAAGAGATCGAAGTCCGAAAAGAATTAAAAGAAAGTGCCGCCATTCGATCCAAATCCGCTTCCATTTCCTGATAAAACCTTGATGTATGTTCTGTTGTAACTCCTTCAAAAAACCGATGGTTATAGTTTTTTGATGCATAATCCCAAATGTTTTCTCCTTTATTGTCTCCAGCAATCGTTCCTTCTGATTGTGTCGCACTTGTTGCTGCACCCCAGAAAAAGTCTTTCGAAAAATTATACGCCATGTCGCCCTCCTACAATTCCTTTTTTACTAAGCGAAGCATCCGCTTACATTATTGAACAACGAAAGTATAGCATGAAGTAAAATCAATATAATGTTATAATCCAAAATAGAGAACGTATTCATCCCTTGTCATTTGTTCCACAAAAAAAACACTTTGTTACGGAGGTGCATCATGCTTTTTCTTGACTACAATCCTGAACTTACTGCACTAGAATACGAGGTTTACCGATTTGTATCAAAAAACTTGGCTTCAGTGTCTAAAATGAAGATGAAAGAACTTGCCAAAGAGACCCATACCAGTACTGCTAGTATTAGCCGCTTTTGCAAGAAATTTGAATGTAATACGTTTACTGAATTTAAGATCAATTTGCGCTTTTACTTAGATTCTCTCGTAAAATCTAAAATATCCGATAGTGATGAATCCCAAACAATTGATTTCTTGAAGCGAGTAAACCAGCCCTTTTTATCTGAAAGAATCGATCGGGCAACAGAGATTCTTAAGAACAAAAGCTTCGTGCTATTTATAGGATCAGGCTTATCTGAAACGATTGCGGAATATGGCGCACTCTATTTTACTGACTTGGGAAAAACGGCATTAAAAGTTGACGATCCCTCAAATTATCCTATCGACTGGTTTCCAGAAGACATATTGTGCAAAACCGGTATCATTGTTTTGTCTATTTCTGGGGAAACACAAGAAATGATTCGATACTTACAAAAGTTAAATCAAAAAGATTGTCAGATTATTGCCATCACGAATACTGAAGATTCAACCATCAGCCAGTTATCCGACTTAACGGTGCCCTATTACATCGAAAGAGAGACTATTTTTAAAGCCAGTCAGAAAAAAGAGAAAACCATTGAACTGACTTCTCAACTACCAGCAATCTATTTAATTGAAAAAATTGCCAAAAGAATACGCCTATCAGAAGAACTTCTCTGATAGGCGCAGGTAGTTTCATTTATTCAGCGATCTTCATAATCTGTAACTAAATCAAATAAAAGTTCCACCAAATAAATGGCTGGAATTTGTGAGGACAATGAATCAGCTGCTTGATTATCGGAAAAATAATAAGCAAAGTTTCGCTCAGAAAGTTTGGCAATTGACGTTGTTGAACGATTTGTTAGTGAAATGGTCGAAATTCCAGCGGTGGTACATTCAGTAATCAAGGATTCAAGGAATGGATCGGCGCCTTTATTAGAAAAAACCAGCAACGTGGCTTCGCTACTTAAGGTTCGCCAAACAGATTTAATCGGTGCTGCTTCTTCCTCTACGCTCACGATCTTATCTAAACGTGCAAACTTTTGTTGGGCATAGGTCAAAGCAAGTGTTGATTCCCTATCACTGGCTAAGATTAAAAGTTTTGTTTTGCTTATTCGTTTAGCAATCGTTAATAATGTTTCTCGATAGAAGGATTCATCCATACGTTCAAAAAAATAGTGCAGGGCTTTTTTATCTTGTTTGAATAATCGATCAGTCTTTCCTTGTTTCTGTAACGTCTTTTTCAGCTTGATTTTAAATTCTGAAAAACCTTCGCAATCAAATTTTCGACAAAACCGTAGAACAGTCGTTGAGCTAGTTTTTGTTGCATCCGCCAACTCACGAATAGACATCGAACAGACTTCTGCTTGCTGATTTAATACGTACTGAAATAGTTGCCATTCTTTCTTACTAAATGACTTATTCTCGGCAGTGAGTTCCATCAGTTTTCTCCTTGCTGCGCACCTTCGCCTTCAAACCATCTTCTTCTCATAAATAAAATCATCCATCACAAATCCCGAACCAATCGTAACGGTGCGTTCAGAAACACGCGTAAAGCCGCGATGCTCATAAACAGCGATCGCTTGCTGGTTTTGTTTGTTGACGTTTAAATGCAGTGTTTTTCCTGAGGCGATCTCCTCATACCAATCAAAGACTTGGCTGGCATAGCCTTTGCCTCTAGTGGATTGATGGAGATACAATTTACTTAAATAAATCTGCTGCAGTGTTTCTTCATACGCTGTATATCCTACTGCTCGGTCTCCTTCTAATAACAAAAGATAGACTGCTCCTTGCTGGACTTCGTTCTGAATCGCTGCTGGTGATTGGTAATGAGCCAGCATATACGCGACTTGATCGGACCGAATGATAGGTGTAAACACTTCTGGCCAGATTTCTTTGATCAAACGATCCAACGTTTGGAAATCTTCAGGTGATTGAACGATTTTTTTTGTGATTGCCATAAGAACCCCTTCTTTCTGCTGCACGAAACAAAAACTCGTTTATAAATATCTCTATTATAAGGGATAAGGAAAAAAAGAAAGGGCACGTGGAACAAAGACCCCAAAATGTCTCAAAAGATGGTAAACTAGAAGTGAAAAAATGGTGACGAAAAGGAGGTAGCAACACGATG
Organism: Enterococcus sp. FDAARGOS_375; assembly: GCF_002393265.1. Lineage (NCBI taxonomy): Bacteria > Bacillati > Bacillota > Bacilli > Lactobacillales > Enterococcaceae > Enterococcus > Enterococcus sp. FDAARGOS_375. Next base: position 113,049 of record NZ_CP023515.1, read on the forward strand.
CAGCTCTTGCAACTACTTTTACTGGCAATCATTTTTGTTTCGTTCTTCATGGCGTTGATTGGCTGGGTTTTATCGATGACCAACGGCTTGATCTTCTCTCGTTCTCCTCAGCAATTTAAAGCGCATGCCCATGATCCTAACTATGAAAAAGAACGACAAGCAGGCAAGCGCTTGAAAGAGAATATATTCCGACGCATTGTTCCTCTAGGAATAGCCTCTTTGATCATCTATGGGTTAATCGCACTATTAAACGTCCTTTAAAAGTCTTTAAAAAGACTCAAACAAATTAAAAAACAACCGGCATCTTTTCCTGTTGATCAATGCGCCTTTCGCTTTCGCTGAGGGGAACATCAATGCATAAGATGCCGGTTTGTTTTTTATTTACTTACTGCTGCTTTTGAGGCTTGAACTTTTTTTAGTAAAGCGAAGAGGACTTGGCTATCATCAATAGCCGCAATATATTGTTGGCAAAGTGCCATCATTTCTGTTTCATCCATTTTATCTAAAGAAATAACTAATTCATTTTCTACTACCTGCTTATTATTCATAGGGCTCCCTACTTTCTTCCTTTGTTACCTCTAGTTTGCCATGAATGAGCAGGTTCCGTAAGAACTTTTCAGTTTACAAACAGGAAACGGGTGGTTTACATCCTTGTCCTATCAAGGTTTTGCCAGAAAATTTATTCGGTAGCAGGCTCGATGTGGATGTCAGTATCAAACACCTGAAAACGATCAGCTAAGAGATCTTCAATAGCATCTGCAACGTTATGACTCTTTTCAACCGTCAAAGATTTGTCCATCGTCACGACGACATCGAGAAAAACATTGGCGCCATACATTCTTCCTCGAATCGATTTGACAGATTTCACTTCAGAAAAACCAGCGATTGCCGCTTCATACTCCACGACTAACGATTCATCAAACCCATCAGAAAGTGAAAAGGCACTCTCACGAAAAATATCGACGGCGGTTTTGATAATCAAAAGAGCTACCACGATCGCAGTCAAACTGTCCAACCAACCGATACCAAATGAGGCGGCAAAAATAGCGATCGCAGTTCCAATACTCGTCCACGCATCGCTGCGGTTGTCTTTAGCAGCTGCTAGCAGAGCGGAGCTTTTTACGCGAGCGGATAATCGCTTATTATAATAATACATGCCATACATCAAAATAGCTGAAATGATACCGACGACTGCCGCGATCATATCGGGACTTTGCGTTTCTCCGAGTAGAATCGTTTGAATGGAAGACCATAAGACCTGCAGACCGACTGCCAGCATAATCAAGGACGTTACGAGACTCGCCACGTTTTCTGCTTTCCAATGACCATATTTATGGTCTTCATCTGCTGGCTTTTGAGCCAAACGCAAACCAATCAAGACAGCGATCGACGCTACGATATCCGTCGCATTGTTCAACCCATCTGCCCATAGTCCTTCAGAGTTTGCCAAACGACCGATGGCAAGTTTGGCGATCGAAACCAAAATGTAAGCAACGATACTTAAGATGGCGCCTCTTTCTGCTTGTTTTAATTCTGCGTATCTTGTTTGATTCATGTCATCCCCTCCAAATAGTCAACTTGAAAATAATAGCTGAAATTTTCACAGTTTGCATCATTTATTTGAGAGATTTTATTTTTTAGGAGCGGCAAACATTCACTTCTAGTGAAACGAATTTCTGTTCTGAGGACACCAAAAAAGCAGGACCCATAAGGGACTCCTGCTTTTTCTACTTTTTCTTTCACAAAGAAGCATGGCTACTCATTCACCAACAACTGGCGATTTCTTTCACTGAATTTCTCATTGTGGGATGAAACCATCGCCTGTGGGACACTGGTCGGCTCTAAATAGTGCTTGATTTGGTTGACTGCTTGCGCAGCATCTTGAAAGGCTCCCGCCAAAAGATTCACTTTGCCTTTGAAATAATGAATGTCGCCCGCCGCAAAAACACCGGGATGGCTAGTTTTTGTAGGAATCTCGCAATTGAGGTAAAAGTCTTCATGGCGTGCAAGATCAAAGGAGACTTTATCTAACAAGCCACTGTCACGGTCATACCCGTGTTGGATCAGTAGATGATCACATAAAAAATCGATCGTTTCATGGTTGGCACTGTTTTTTAGTCGTAGAACCATATTGAATGTTTCAGCTTGATTCACCCCATCGATGGTGTGATTCATCAGCACTTGAATCCCTTCTGCTTTCATCTTCTTTACTTGTGCTTCATGGGCTTTCAATTTTTCTCCTCGGTAACACAGGGTGACTTTGGCACCATAAGACACTGCTTCGATCGCATAATCCACTGCCGCATCACCGCCGCCAGAGATCACTAGATGCTTGCCTTGGATCGCTTGCTGGTCAGGAAACTGATAGTGGATATAGTTGTCGACATTATTATGGATGAAACATGGCAATTTTTGCGGAGAAACGACACCGCCGCCGATACAGACTAAAACGGTGCGTCCAACATGGGTCCTCCCTTGGTCATCCACTGCATAAAAAAGGTCGTCTTCCTTGGTCAATGAAATGATTTTCGTTTTCAGATAGATCGTTGGATCAAACAACTTGGCCTGTTCAATCAAGTGTTCTTTGACTTTCTTTCCCTTGGTGGGCGGCAATGCACCCACATCCCAGACCATTTTTTCAGGATAGAAATTGATCTTCCCGCCTAATTCGGCTTGTGCTTCAAACAATACGACCGATAGATCACGTAATCCAGCATAAAAACTCGCATAGAGTCCAGTGGGTCCTCCGCCGATAATCAGAACATCTGCTATAGTGGTCATTGGCTAGCCTCTCTTTCGTAAATGAAAATCATTCTCAATTAGTTAGTTCGATTATAGACAACGATCGTCCATTTGTAAAGAATTTTCTGAAAACAGATTAATTATGTTTACCAATTATTTTTCTTTACATTGTAAAGAAAAAAGCCTTTTCCTGAACTTCTGGTAAAAAAAAGATGAGCAGATTGTTATTTTTTCTCATTTTATCTAGTGATATATTTGTGATCGTCCCTGACTTCAAGGTATACTCTTAGAAAGTAGGTGAAAAAATGGAAGTTGAAAAATGTTACGCGCCCTTACCGGACGGGTCTGTCCTCTATTACGAGAAAACCGGTTCAGGACGCCCTCTTTTTTTATTGCACGGAAATGGCGGCAGCAGTGCCTATTTCTCAAAGCAGGTCGACGCCTTGCGTCAAAAACATCAACTGTATTTAATCGATAGTCGAGGGCATGGCAAATCCACTAATACGCAGAAGAAAATCGATTTTTTTAAAATGGCAACAGATCTTTTAGCAATTATTCAGCAAGAAAAGCTAACGAAAATCGCCTTACTAGGATTTAGCGATGGTGCCAATCTGGCGATGGTCTTTTGCCATCTCTACCCAGAGCATGTCAGCTGCATGATTTTAAACTCTGGCAACACGGAACCGCGAGGTGTGAGGCTCTTTTCTCGAATCGGCAGTGTCTTGCAATATCTGATCGTTTGGCTTTGTTCCCCATTCTCCAAAGGCATGCGGGGCTTTCTGCCTATTTTGGGATTGTTGTTTCGTCCAATCGGTTTATCTACAGCCGATTTGAATCACCTCAGTGTGCCGACATTGATTTTGGTCGGCAAACGTGATTCGATCAAGCTTTCCCATTCTTTTTATATTGCAAACAGTATTCCTCAGTCCAATTTTATCGTCGTCAAAGGACAAGGACATAGTTTTGCACGAAAAAATCCAGAAGTATTTAATACGAAAGTTTTATCTTTTTTAGAAAAGGTCGGTGAATAACTATGAGAATCTTTACTTGGCTCCGCGACCACCGCTCACTGTTTAAAGCCCTCTTCTTAATTGCAGTCGCCGTGATCGTGTTCGGCGAGCTGCTTTCGTTAAGCAAGACGATCTCGATTGATCAACTAAAACAATTGTTTGCGCAGCTATCCCTTTGGCGAGTGGCTTTAATGGCTGTCATTGGCTTACTGTGTGTCTTTCCCATGGTCTTATATGATATCGTCTTGAATCGCTTGCTAGGGGACAAACCAGATCGCCGTTATTTACTAGAAACCAGCTGGATCATCAATACCATGAACAATTTGATCGGCTTTGGCGGTTTCATCAGTATCGGGTTACGGTCGGAATTTTATGGCAAAGGAAAAAAAGGCAAAGACGTTGCCCAAGCAATATCGAAGATTTTTATCTATTTGATGTCTGGTCTTTCGATTTTATCGCTTGCTGCGCTGGCATTCGTCCTCTTCGGTCCCACGACCGATTATCTCCAACAGTATTGGATCTGGCTTTTAGGCGGCAGTCTTTATTTTCCAATCGTCTATGCGCTTAGTTTTTCCAAAAAAAATGCCTACTTAGGTGGGCTGCAACGACGTGATCGTCTGCAGCTGATCGCCGCTTCCTTATTGGAATGGCTAGGTGTTTTTGCCGCCTTCTTTACGACGGGTCTGTTGATGGGTCTCTCGGTCGATGTGTTTCAACTGTTGCCGCTTTTCATCGCTGCTTCCGTGATTGGGATCGTCTCGATGATTCCCGGGGAACTAGGAACCTTTGATGTCATGATGATCATGGGAATGGGTTCACTACAGATTCCCCGTGAAAGTGTCATTGCCTGGCTCTTGCTGTTCCGTCTGTTTTATTACATCATTCCCTTTTTGATCGGTTTGCTTTTTTTCTCAAAAAATGTCGGTGTCTCCCTCAACCAGCGCTTTTCTGGTATTCCAAAAAGCTTGTTGTTGGAAGTATTCCACAAGATCGAAGTGTTGCTGCTTTATTTGACTGGAACGATGTTGGTGCTTTCCGCCACGATCCCAGAAGCCTTTGATCAAATCAAATGGTTAGCCCACCTCAATCCGATTCGCTTGAATTTTGTAATGCAGTACCCGAGTATCTTTCTCGGCTATCTCTTTTTGATTGCCGGTCGCGGCATCTCTGCCCGTGTCAGTCGCGCGTATGTGCCGACGCTTTTGTTGATTGCAGCAACGATCGGCTATGCTATTTTTGCGGGTTTCCGCTTTTCGACCATGCTGTTTCTTCTATTATTACTGGCGATCATGATTTTTTCAAAAAGCGAGTTATTCCGAAAGCAACTGGTTTTCGCTTGGGAATGGCTGACGATCGATGGTTTGCTGGTTGGTTCATTGACGATCCTCTATGTCATTATCGGGGTCTACAATATGCCCCATATCAATCGGCATCCGACGCATCACCATTCGATGGATTTTTTGCTTTTCCCTTCTGAAAAATTATGGCTCCAAGGCTTCGTTGCGATTTTATTCGTCGCCGTTGCGATGCTGCTGTTTGCACGCTACTTGATGGGACCAAAGCACCAACTCGGTGTCAGTGCCGCCACCGATAAAGTGAAGCATATTTTGAACACTTATGGCGGCAATAGCGATAGCCATCTTGTCTATTTAAAAGACAAGCAAGTGTACGTTTATCCAGAAATCGGCGAGCCGACGGTCTTTTTTCAATTTACGACCTTTAATAATAAATGCTTAGTCATGGGTGATCCTTCTGGGAAGCAAGCAGACTTTCCCCATGCACTGGAAACCTTTTTAACAGAGATGGATCAGTGGAATTACTTGCCAGTCTTTTATGAAAGTAGTGAAGAAATGGTGATGCTGCTGCATGAATTCGGGTATGACTTTATCAAATTCGGTGAGAAAGCCTATGTGGATCTGCCTAGCTTCACCCTCTCAGGAAAGAAAATGAAGGGACAGCGGGCATTGAACAACAAGATCACCAAAGAAGGCTTTACCTTTGATGTGCTAACTCCACCCTTTTCAGCCGAAACCTTTGCCACCCTTAAGGAAATTTCTGACAACTGGCTAGATGGACGGAAAGAAAAAGGGTTCTCCCTTGGATTCTTTTCAGAATCCTATCTGAGTACCGCACCAATTGCAGTCGTCCGTAATCAGCAACAAGAGATCGTCGCGTTTGCCTCCTTTATGCCAACTTATCAGACAGGCTTAGCTTCCATTGATCTGATGCGTCACGATCCTGAAAAAGCCCCGAACGGAACGATGGATTTCTTGTTTATTCAGCTGTTTGATTATTTTAAAGAACAAGGCTACCAACAATTCGATTTAGGTATGGCACCATTAGCCAATGTTGGTACTTTCCGCAGTAGTTTCTTGCAAGAGCGGATCGCCTATCTCGTTTACACCTTCGGGTCTCGCTTCTATTCCTTTGAAGGATTGCGGGAATACAAACAGAAATATGCCGCTTCTTGGTCCCCTCGCTACATCTTATATTCTCGGGACAGTTGGATCGGTTATGTCATGATTGCCCTGTTGATTGTCGATAATCAAGCGGCAGACAAAACGAAATAAAAAAGCTCAAATGCGCCGGTTTATTCTCGGAGCATTTGAGCTTTTTTAATTGTTGCGCTTAGAAGTTATTCTGCTGATTTAGATGGTGCGTTTTCCCAAAGTTGTTTGACGACTGGAATATTTCCTAGTTCCGTCATATTGGATGGCAGAATGACCGTGTTGGTATTGCTGTTAACCACGTCTTTAAAGGCTTCGATCCCTAGATAAGATAAGGAGCGCTCGTCTAGCTGGCTTTCTTTGATTGCTTCATTGATAGCTAAAATCCGTTTGCGTTCAGCTTCAGTGATTTTCGCGATTCGTTCCGCTTCTGCCTCAGCATCGATCCGTACACGTTTTGCCCGCGCCTCTGCATCGATTTGGGTTTGTTCTGCCCGAGCTTGCGCGTCGATCGTCATTTGAGAAGCTTTGGCTTCGGCACTTAAGACTGAAGAAGATTTCTCCCCTTGGGCTCTTGTGATCATGGATTCTTTGTCTCTGGAGGCTGTGATCAATTTATTCATTGATTCAATGATTTCTTGGGAAACTTTGATTTCCCCGATATTGATCCGGTCGATCGCTAACCCATAGCCAGCAGTGATGTCTTTGATTGAAGTAAATAGTGCCACGTTGATTTCTTCAGTTCCATTTAGAACCTCGTTCAGATCCATTTTCCCGATGATCCCCCGTAAGTTTGATTGGGCATCTTGAATCATTGAGATAACGGAGTTTTCATTTTCGTAAACAAAGGCACGAACATCTGTAACGTGGTATTTGATTGCTTCATCGATCTGCACGATTACGTTGTCTTTTGTAATTGCACTTTGCGGTTCGATCTCCAGAGGAATCTGTTTCAAGGACACTCTTTCTCTTACGGTATATAAAATCGGAACAAGAAAATGAAGACCTGGTTCCAACGTTCGAACATATTTCCCAAAACTTTCCACAACTTTGACTTCCCCTTGACGAACGATCACAGCAGTGCTTGCGATCAGCCAAATCAGAATCACTAATACGAAGATAACTAAAATAATTTGGATAATGATCATTGTAAAAACCCTCTTCCATTTTCAAATAATGTATTGTTAACACGGGTCAATAAGACACCGTTTTCAACCCCGATAATCTCTAACATGACATTTTCAGCAGGAATCCCTGCAATCACCCGATATTCTGTGTAGGTGCCATAAAGACGGATATAGCCTGAATAATGATCCGTCAGCGATCGAAAATAACGTCCAACCGCTCGTTGTTCCATGTAGTCTACGATGATTTTCCACCCTCTTTGCCTTCGTGCAGGTTATTTTTCGTTTCAATTGATTCGTTCATTCTATGACAAGTGTTACTAACTATAATAGCACGTTTCACCCAAGAGGACAGTATACATTTCATAATTCCCTCCTTTTTAGAAAAAAAGACGAGCTGAAAACAAATCGCTTGCATTTACCAATTAAATTGCATACAATCTAATTGTACAAAATATAAAAATCAGGAGTGAAGAAATGATGAAAAAAATGTATTCAACAAAAATGATCAACACTGGTGGCCGTTCAGGAGAAGTTCATAGTCCCGATCATTCATTTGAACTAAATATTACTGCACCTGGCAAACGTGTTGAAAATGCCACCAATCCAGAACAACTTTTTGCGGCTGGGTTTAGTGCTTGTTTCAATAGTGCCCTTGAATTAGTGAAAAGCAACAAAGGAATCGACGGTGCTTCGACTGTCAGTGCACAAGTGACCCTATATGCAGAAAGTGAATCAAGCTTTGTTTTAGGCGTTGAGATCGAAGGTCAAATCGAAGGTTTATCAACAGAGGAAACACAAGAATTGCTTGAAATCGCTCATACCGTATGTCCTTACTCAAAAGCTACAGCTGGCAACATTGAAGTGACTGTCAAAGCCGTTAGCGAGTAGACTTTCGTTGAAAAAACAGCTATGATAAGAGGCGGATGTTAGAAAAAGGGGTGAAAACATGAATGTCTTAGCGTTAGAAAACCAATTGTGTTTTCCTCTATACGCCGCTTCAAAAGAAATTATCAAACAGTACAAAGACTTACTGGACCCGTTGAATTTGACCTATACCCAATATTTAGTGATGTTGGTGTTATGGGAAGATGAAGCGATCAGTGTCAAAGAATTGGGGAAGCAATTATGTCTAGATTCTGGCACACTGACACCGGTTTTAAAAAAGCTTGAAGCAAAAGGATACCTAGTAAGAAATCGAAATCAAGACGATGAACGTTCCTTGCGGGTCACATTGACTGATTCAGGCAAAAGACTCCATGAACAAGCACTAGAGATCCCCTACAAAGTAACTGAATTCTTGCCTCTTGAACCGGAAGAACTGTCAGTCCTCCACGAATTGACGACCAAAATGGTCCAAAAATTTCAGGAACAAGAAAAATGATCCGCTGTTTTCACAGTGGATCATTTTTTTATCTTTTAAACCTTCACTAACAAACAGCGAAGAAAACCAGATGACCTACGAAGCTTTGGTTTTCAATTCGCCAATAACATTTCGCAACTGAGTTAATTGTTCTGGGTCTTCAATTTTTTTGATCGCAATTTTTACCAGTTCAAAAATTTGTTCCTCCGTCAAACCACTTTGCAAAATCTCCAATTCGGTGACGGCTGGTTGGAAACGACGAGCCAAAACTGACCCACTCATCTTGATACTTGCGATCTCAAGTATCCCTTTATTGACTAACTTACGAATCACTGACAATGACGTGTTGCGATTCAAGCCGAAGCGTTCACTAAATTCGGTACAGCATAGCGGCTCATCCACAGCCCAAAAACAAACTAAGACTTCCCACTCTTTTTTTGAAAAACTCAAGTAATCCATAACTGCTCCTTTCCATGCCAATCAGGCTGGTTCTTATTTTCTAATCAAAACAATCGCAGCTATTGACATAAGCTATCTATCCTCTTCATTTTACGATTGTTTTTTCTTTCACTAAAAGGATTATATACAATAATAATCTATTTTATTCATAATTTCAAAATAATTTTTACTTTAATGATAAATAACACGTTTAATTCTCCTTCTTCTCCATAAAAAAAAAGCGACTAGATGCGCTAGTCGCTTTCTTTTCTATCAAGTGATCCTAAGAAGAACCGCTTATTGGATGTTGAAGATCAGGCTTTCGTGCTCTTTTTCTTTTAAGGAATAGCCACAAAACTCTTTATTCAAATTCGGATAATCGCGTTCGATCATCTGAATAACCTCGATTTCCGTCAAAAATTTGTCTTCTGACAATTGCAACGAGTTCAACAAGACAAAGCGTGAATCATAGCCTAAAATCTCTGGCATCAATTGCCAAAAATTTGAGTGATCAATTTGTTGGATCGTTTCTTCAAAGTTAGCAATCAATTGTTGTACATGATCATAGACTTTGGGATAATCAGATTTTAACAAATCCAACAGTGCTTGATCGACCACCTTATCCAAATAAGCCTTTGTGTCCGTATAGATTATTGAAGAAATCACTTATTTCATCAATCCTTTCATTCAAATGCCATATTCGACATCGTCAAGGATGGCTCCCTGTTCCTATATATAGCATACTATCGGTGATTTTCGTTCTCAGATTAAGGATAGAATCAAGAAAAAAAGGAGAAGTCGTTTTTTGATTCCTCAATCTTACTCCACAATAGCAAAATTTTGCTGAACTGATAAGCAAAGCGAATCAGCAACATCTGAAAATGAGAAATTTGTCAGATTTCCCTCCTTTTTTAGATAGATTGCCTCTCTTCTATACGAAAAATCAGCCGCCAAGGATGGCATCCTTTAGCGTGATCGATTTGAAACAAACAACCAGCAACCCTTATTGCCCTTCACAAAAAACGGAGACAGCATAATCTCAGACAGAACCTTCAGCAACATGTATAATTAAAGTAGAGAAAGTCATCAAAATAAACGAGACGAGGAGTGGAGCAAAGATGAAGAACCATTGTAAATGTGGCAAGAAGTTAACTGGCAATGAAAAAAGCTGTCCGGACTGCAAACGCAAAAAACAGCAAACTTTAGATTCCTTGGAAAAATTCGTTAAATACGGCAGTTTTGCTTTAGCAGGCCTATCATTAGTTTTAAAAATTGCGAAAAGTCGACAAAGTTAGCAGTGATCGACTGAGAACTTTAATAAAAAAAACGCCGTAATGGCGTTTTTTTTATTCGTCTACAATCGTACTCTCCAACTGCCAATTGACCGTACCAGTATACGTCCCCGGTTGAATCAAATCAAAATCAGGAACAAATCGTAAATAGCAGTTGTATTCATTTAAAGCAAGGGTCAAATCAGCCTCGCCGTCGGGAAGCTGCTGAAAAAGGATCGTTTCTTCTTTCGTAACTGTTGCCACCAAGTGATCGTCGAGCGGATCATAGATCACGAATTGGACGTCTTTGGCCAACTGCTGCTGGTCTTGCAAGAAATCAGTCATTTGCCCACTAAGCTGCCAAGTCCCTTCACTGCTGTTGCTGATAGACAGCAGTGCCGAGGTTTGATCAAACGAAACAGGAAGATAGGCAAAGCCATCACTTCGGATCGATCGTGCGAGCTTATTTACATTGATTGTCGGTCCGTTGATCGACTCCGGCGCACTGAGAAATTGTACACTGCCTCGAAAATCAATGCCATAATAATGGGTTTCTGATTGATTTCCTTCTGCATCGATCACAAAAGCAGCAAGATAATAAGTGGTGCCCGGCTCCAGATTCGCGGTATCTCGTTCCAACGTGTATGTAAAGGGATCTGCCAATGTGGCACGCTCTATCTGAGCTGTTTCTAAGAAATCTGCCTCCGTCACCGTCTCTGCTTCCGTAAAAAAATCCGTAACATACAAGCGTGCTTGCGTTGAATTGCGGTCATCGATGGTGATCGGGGTAAAGCACAAACGATTTTCCCGCACAATCTGCTGGGTTTCTTTCGCTTCTGCTAAGGTAGGCACACCCGTTGTCAGCGTGGGCGGAAACACACCGGTCATCGTGTAGGAATGCGTCTCAGGGCTGCCAGATACGAGACTCGATACAAAGGCATTCCCTTGGAAGGTCGTCTGCACAGGCGCCGTTTGATTCAAGTTCTCATTGAGCGGCGCCCCCGTATAGGTAATCGAATAGTGGATCAGATAGTCATTCCCTTTGGCTAATGCAGGTAGGGTCGCGACCAACTCACCAGCTTCAACGCTAAAATCAATCGGCGTGCCGCCTTCTGGCATACCATTTACCATCAAATCAGGACCACCGAAATACACTGTCTCATCGACTAAAGAAAAGCCTTCTGGAAGAAACGAACGCAGCTTGATGCCTGCTTCCAACTCCGTTAAATCACTGGTGTCCTTATAAGAAAGATACGTGGCATAAGTAATTGTTTTTTGCGCATCAACGACTGGTGGTTGACTCAGAGCTGTCTCAGTATCTAGCAACAGCTTGTTGGGGTCACGTTCAAATACGCCTGTACGCAATTCCATATCGACCAAGCCTTCGACATCAATGAATGCCACTGCTTTTTCTTGGACATTTCCACCATTAGCACCAGTAAAACCAAAATAAACTGGCGCATTGTTGACTAAGTTCACGTTCGTTTTGAACGTATCATCCACGGGAACCGTGACATCGACCCCAAAATCTGGGACAGAATAATGTAAGGTTTGATTGGGCTGATCGAAAGTAACGGTAAACGTATGCCACTGGCTATCAGAAATCTTGGTGACAGCGACAGGATCAAGATGGTTGACGACCTTGTATGTCGGCAACCAACCTTCTGTCGTATAGGCGTCGTTTGAACCTGGAAAATTCCATGCGATATGATGACTATTGGGGGCATCACGATCCATGGCACCATGAACACCCAAACTACCAGAATTATAGAAGGTATCAAATTCAATGGCAAAGCTTTGCGGAATCGCACCGGTATTCAATGGATTGGTTCCACCGGTGTTGGACCAGACACCAATCGTTGGACCTGCTTGTTGCGCAAGGGCATTTAAGCCACTGCTTTGCATAACAAAAGCTAAGCCATCGCTATCAGCAGCTGCATTTTCGATGCAAAAAGCCATTTCTAAACGAAATGATCGGGTAAAAGAAACCGCTTTGTTGAACCAAACGCCTCCACTGACATTTGATGTCACGCCATCATTGATCTGAACATAATTATAGCCATCCGATCCTTGCGGAGAACCAGCTTGACCCACCGTAGTGATCAAGGTTTCATCGATCGGTAATGTCGCAAAATCCGGCTCAACGACGGTAGCCTCCACAGATGCGTTTCCTGTATGAAATAAGGCGATACCTAACAAGAAGAAAAGTAAAAAACGTGTCGTAAGAAATTTTTTCATCGTCATCCTCCGCTTTGTTTGAGCAAGTACTTAAATGAAGTCTTCTCATTCCTGCTCTGTTGTTTCCTTTGATTTTTTTCGTCGCAAATACATCAGGAGCAATAGACTGGAAATAAGCAGGAGAATGACCACTGCAACAATATATACCCAACGGTTGCTGTGAAGAGAGCCTGATCCCACGATCGTTTTTCGATTGATCGTTTCAGCTTCTGGGCGAGAAACAGTGACGCTATCCTCAAAAACCCACGTTCCACGTGGGGCACTCAGCTCGATTTGAATGTGGTAGGTTCCCGGCTCTACGATTTCTTCATCAAACGCGCTATAAAGATCCAGTGTAGAGTTTGGGCCAAATTGAAAACTTTCTGCTGTAAATCCCCCCACAACGCTGTCACTGTCTTGCTCACGAATCACAGTCTTAACAGCAATCTTCCCAAAAGCCACTGGCTGATCATTTTCAATGCGGCTTTTTAGGGATGCGATGCCATCTTTTTCTACCGCCTCACTTTTGATCAAGGAAAGTTCAGGATCAGGTAGCGCATCTAACTGCTGGCGAAGGCGGACACCTTGGACGATTTTATAGGTTGACGTAAGACTGGTTTCCTCCGCCTCTTGCCCCTCCTTTTGTTCTTCTTCAAAAGAAAAGGCACCTATGATTTCACCTGTAAAACGCTTGTCATTCATTGAAAGAGGAAATACCACTTGGCGTGTTTCCCCTGGTTCAAGCTGAATCATTTGATTTGGTTTCTTTATCAAGGTCGTGAAAGACACACCGCCAAAATCCTTTGCTGTTTCGGCTGCCTGATAAGCGATGATCCCAGTAGCAGCTGTGTAACTATTCAGTGCGGATGCTTGTATCGTAAGGGTTTCCGAACTCGTGTTATGAAGGGCAACGATCAAATTCTGTTCGGTCTCATGATTTACCAGTAAGTCGAAATAAGTGACGTCACTGACTTGATTTTGGGGAAGTTCAGGGGTTACAGTGAACCGTGTGGTCTGTGCATGACCGGTGACTTTCGTAACGCAACACAAACTGATAAAGAAACTAATGAGTACGAAGCACTTGATTGGTTTTTTCATTGTCGCCCTTTCTTTCCTACTCCGCTTGATACGTGTTCGCTAATGTCCAAGTGATCGTGCCGCTATAAGTGCCGCTGTTCACATTTTGCTTCGGTACGGTTAATGAAGCATTGGAAAAGTTAAAGTCATTGGTTGCTAAGCCAGTTGTGCCATTAGCAGAAGCAATCAGCGTTGGGTCTGTTGCCCCTACCATCAATTCGGTGCCCGCGACTAGCGCTGCATCGCCAGAAGCCGTTGTACCATTTAAAGTGACTTTGGCATTTGCCAGCTCGTTATCGCTCGCATTCGTCATTTTCGATAATTGCGCCGTCAACTGCCAGCCAGCTTGATTCGGCCCACGGTAATCTGTGATCGATGTCACTTCATTCGACGTTGCTTGAATCACTTGTTCATCGGTAGCGATCTCTTGGATACTGCTTGTACCGAAGTTAAAATTAGTCACCTGATCCAGTGACAAGATTCCTTGTTCGATCGTTAGCGTTGCTTGACTCGTCATTGAAGCCGTTGGATTCGCTTCTGCTGCAGCTGCCGCAGTCGGCGCCATTCCTAAACCCATTCCGACCAAACCTAACATTACTGCCTTTTTGTTCATTTTCATCTCTTCCTTCACTTTTTTTAATGAGAAACCGAGGTTAATCGAAAAAAACAGCTTTAAAAAATAATAATTTAATTGGTGTTTTTTCATTCTATTCTCATCTATCATAAGTATAATCCATCATGGTTATCATACGGTTCACAGATTTAGCGTAAAAAAAACGCCAAAAAGGAGAATCCCTTATGTATCGAGAATTCATTTCTCCCGCAGAAGAAAAGAAATTAGAGATTTTCAAAGTTGTCTGTAATTCCAATGGCGTGACATTGGTCCAACTGTCAGAATTTTTGAACATCCCACAAAAAAGTCTGCAAAAATATATTTATTTTTTAAATGAAGATTTGCAGTTGCTTTCCCCTCACCTGCTTCTATCAAAAAATCATTACAATCAGTATTTTGTTGAGCGAGCAGATGATGATGAACCTTTCTATGCAAAATTGATGTACCATTATTTGCTCAACTCCACACAATACACCTTGATTCACTACTTGATTGGGCGCCCGCAAATGACCTTGACGCAATTATGTTTGGATTTGCATGTCAGCCAATCGCATATGTATCGGTTGATCAAGAAAATCAATCAACTATTGGAAAAGTTTCAAATCCAAATTCGAACAGACCTGAATAATCGCATCGTTCTTGCTGGAAAAGAGCTTGATATCCGTATTTTCACCTACAGTTTCTTGACCCAAAGTGCGCCTGCTGATTTGTGGCTATTGCCGAGCGTTTCCCATAAAAATGTCGAAGAGTTTACAGCGTTCTTTGCTGTTTCTCACTTTGATCCGTTGACGAAAAATAAACTCGCTGCATTTTGGCAAGCAGTGGTCAGCCGAACGATCCAGAAAAAATATTTGCCAGCGATCCCTGAAAAATACATGGGATTGATGAATTTTTATTGTTTTTTACCAGAGGAAATCCTCGAATCGCTTTTTTTGAGTGCCGATTATGCCACAGAAAAGACGCTTCAGTCAGAATATCTTTACTTAAATTTCTTTTTGCATGTCTTTTTGCCAGGGGTAATTCCCCAAGAGAAGAATCAAGCGATCATCCAAGAAATCAAACATTCTGATACCGATCTTGTGCGCTTTTTCACTGCAATGATCAAAGACTGGCACGATACCTTTGCTCCAAGTCAAGAAGTCGCCGAATTTGAAAAACTATTAAGCAGCTGTCTGCTGGTCTTCAATCTATCGATCATTATCGGCATCGATCTTCTGGAAGTGTGGCAGCTCGAACACCAACTGTTGACCGAAAACACTCCTTCGAAAGACAAAACCTATGAAGCAATCTGCAAGCTTTTACTGACCCACATTGAAAGGTATCCATTTGCTGATTTGGACAAAAAGTATTTTGAACAGACACAGTTGCCTTATCTTGCGCATCTCTTGTTTTTAGAAACACAGATGAATACGCCCCCGACCGTGTCGATCTATATTCAAACGACGATCCAATACCGCACGAAGCAAATGATCGAGACAAGGATCCGTTCGATTTATTCCAAAGCTTCAGTGACTTTTATTAACCAGATGGAAGCAGCCGATCTTTTGATTACCGATAGTTATGAAGAAGTGATTTTTTCCGAAAAATTAGTCTTACTGTCTAACCTACAAGCCGAACAAGAGTGGGCAGCCGTTTTTGCAAAGATCAATCAATTGATGATGACCAAGATGTTTGCCAAACAAGGAAAGTAAGCTGCCGATTCCATTTCCATCCACAAAAAAAGCCCGAGCATCTTTGCTCGAGCTTTTTTCCTACAAGTTTATCCAGGGTTGTTAAGCGAAGAAGCTACCACCCGTTACACTGTACACTTGACCAGTTACATAGCTTGCTTCATCAGAGGCTAGGAAAACGTAGACTGGTGCTAATTCGACTGGTTGTCCAGCACGTCTCATCAATTCTTTTTGACCAAATTCTGGGATCGCAGATTGTGGTTGGCCACCAGAAATTTGAAGTGGCGTCCAGATTGGACCAGGCGCAACGGTATTGACCCGAATGCCTTTTTCACTTAATTGTGCAGCTAGCCCTTTACTAAAGGAAGTAATGGCACCTTTCGTGGCTGCATAGTCTAAAAGATGGGCGCTTGGTTCCGCACTTTGGATCGAAGTGGTCGTGATGATGCTTCCACCAGCTGGTAAGTAATCCAATGCTTCTTGGACTGTCCAATACATCGAGATGATATTCGTTGTAAAGGTGTCTTGAATTTGTTGCGTAGTCAACTCTTTGATGTCCTTCACCGCTTGTTGCATCCCAGCATTTAGAACCAATGTATCTAACCCGCCTAATTCTTTGGCTGCTTCATGAACCAATTGACGAGCGAAGGTTTCATCTTTCAAGTCTCCTGGGATCAAGACGGCTTTGCGTCCAGCTTTTTCAATGACTGCTTTGACTTCTTGCGCGTCTTCTTCTTCAAAAGGAAGATAGTTGATTGCAACATCGGCGCCTTCTTTGGCAAAAGCGATCGCTGCTGCTCGACCAATACCAGAATCACCACCGGTCACTAATGCTTTGCGTCCAGCTAATTTGTCTGAACCTGAGTAGCTTTCTTCCCCGCAATCAGGTACTGGCTGCATCTTTCCTTGAATTGCCGGTGCTTCTTGCACCTGTTTTTCAAATTTGCCATCATAATACTTCGTTAACGGATTGTTGATTTTTTCTGACATGCTCGTTTCCTCCTTGATTATTTCTACTTCTTATTTGTCATCGTTTGTTATGACCTTACTTAAAAGTGTAAAGGAAGATGGAGGGAATGAGAAACGAAATGCTCACCAGAAAAAAAGCATCTGTAAGAAAACAGATGCTTAATGAAATGAAAAAGCTGTGTGACTCAGTAGTGAAAACGCCCACAGGTATCTCATCATTCTGCTGGGAAATCGTAGTGAAATTTCTGTGTGCAGTGGTTGATTTTGCTACTTTTCTAGCAGTTCGAGGAGTGCCCGACGAAAGGCCTCCATCTCCTTTGCGGTCTGTAGAAAAACATCGGGATGACTGTGGTGGCTGTCGATCATCCAGCGTTTGGTGTCTGTAATATGTGCTGAAACTTTCTAAAGTAATAAAAAGCATGCTCGTTTTCTAAAAAAAATGCTGTTTATTCGCGGTACTAAAAACATTAGCGGGTCTTCACATACCCTTCTGATTATTAACTATTTTTTTCACAACCAATGGATATTATTTTAAAAAAATGAATATTTACGTTATCCTTTTACTCAAATAAGAAAGAATAAGGAGAGATAAAAAGATCCAACTTGTTCGCTTGATCTTTTGGGTACCAGTCATCTTTTTTTCGTTAGGTTTGGTCTTCCTAACAAAACGACTGCCGCGTTTCACATGGGTTTCTCTAACGATCACTGTTTCTTTGATCATCTTTGTTTGTAAAATCTTAGAATACTCCTATGTCATGCCAGATATGAAACTAACCGTTTATTTTATGGGTTTCTTGATTTCTGCTAGTCTGCTTGGGTATATTTTTTATTTGCGTAGTAGAAAACGTTGACTGCAGCTGCGCCTTGCTCGCGCCAAAACGCCCTCTTAATGCCTTTTGACTACAACAAAGACGATCTATACCTATGAAGTAGCTCCTTTCATCCCCTTCGTAAGGATTGCGGCTCATGATCCCCTTTCGAGGGGATTTTTTTATTATTCATCCTCACTCATTCTTATTCAGTCTGCTTTGATGAAAAAATCACTTTTCGCCGATTACGGCATGCCAAGCCTTTCTCTCTGATTCCTTTCGTTGCGACTCTTGCGATCCCCAAGAACACATTGCCTTCCTAAACAATTAAATATATAATGAAATTGTAAATTACCACATCATAACAAAGAATCATCAAACCTCTTGAAAGGAGCGTTTCCTATGAGCTGGCTGACCTTTGTCGTCCAACCACTGACCCTGCTATTTTTTCTCACGGTTTTTTCCCTTGTGTATTTGATGCCTGAATCCGTTGTGCCTAAGCCAAAAATGAAGAATTGGACGTTGACTGTATCTTTGATTTTTCTGGCATGGCAGCTTCTGATTCCCTTTTTCTTCTTTGTTCTCTAAACCCAGCAAAAAAAGCGGCTCTCACAAAAGAGAGCCGCTTTGGTTTATTTTTAATCCTGTAACAAACTACCGCCATTGGTGGCAATCACTTCTTTGTACCAGTAGAAACTATCTTTACGGGAACGGTCAAAGCTGCCGTTTCCTTCATCATCCGCGTCTACATAGACAAAGCCGTAGCGTTTCGACATTTCTGACGTGGAAGCCGATACTAAGTCGGTACAACCCCAAGGCGTATAGCCCATCAATTCCACACCATCTTCGATCGCTTCATACATTTGTTCGATATGCGCCTTCAAATAATCGATGCGATAGCTGTCATGGATCGAACCATCCTCTTCCACCGTATCCAAGGCACCTAAGCCGTTTTCAACGATAAACAACGGTACTTGATAGCGGTCGTACAAGTTATTCAAAGTCACACGCAAGCCGATTGGATCGATTTGCCACCCCCAGTCAGAGGCTTCCAAGTAAGGGTTTGATTCACCTAAAGAAAAGTTGCCAGCAGTTGCTTCGCCGCCTTCTTCAGGATTGTGGCGAGCAATAGAACTCATGTAGTAAGAAAAGGACATGAAGTCGACAGGGTATTGCGCAAGAAGGTCTAAATCGCCGTCTTCGAAGGTCACTTCGATGCCGTTTTCTTTAAAGAAGCGCTTCGTATATGCGGGATACTTCCCACGAACTTGGACATCAGAGAAGAAGAGATTCTCGTGGTCACGCTTGATTTCTTCCATCACATCTGCTGGATTTGGTGTAGCTGGGTAAGCTTGCATCCGTGCCAACATCATCCCTACTTTGATGTCAGGATTGATTTCGTGGGCAAATTTTGTTGCTAAACTAGAAGCCACAAATTGATGATGCACGGCTTGATACATGTCAGAAAGGTTTTGTGTGCCGTCTTCGGATAACAAGGCACCACCAACATAGCCAGAGATCCCCATGATATTGATTTCATTGAAGGTCAACCAGTATTTGACTTTGTCTTTGTAGCGGGTCAACACGGTCTCTGCGTATTTGACGAACAAATCGATCACTTGGCGATTTTTCCAGCCGCCATAGTTCAACGCGATCCCGATAGGTGTTTCGTAGTGAGAGAGGGTCACTAAGGGTTCGATCCCGTATTTCGCACACTCATCAAACACATTGTCATAAAATTGTAAGCCCTCTTCATTTGGCTGAGCATCGTCACCATTTGGAAAAATTCTTGACCAAGCGATGGACAGACGGAAGGTTTTGAAGCCCATCTCTGCATACAAGGCGATATCTTCTTTGTAGCGATGGTAAAAATCTGACCCCCAACGTTTTGGATACAAGCCTTCTTTGTCATTTAAGGCAAACAAAACTTTTTCCCGTGTCATTGGTGCAGCAAATTCTGCCATGTTTTTGCGGTCTTCTGGTTTGACAGCGATCGCTGTATCGGATGTCGCTGGACCACGTCCGCCTTCGTTCCATGCTCCTTCAAATTGGTTGGCTGCAGTGGCGCCGCCCCATAAAAAGCCTTTTGGAAATTGTTTTTCTGTCATGATTAGCCTACTTTCTTTTTCTTTAATAATCGACACAGCAGATCAGCAAGAAAGCATTCTTACTGATCCAGCGACGTGCCGTTAAACGCATTTATTTTACGACTTCAATCAAATCGTCCTGCGCTGTTACTTCTTTTGACTGTGTCGTTTGGATGTCACTGTAGTCGTTAGAGTTCGTGACGATGACTGGTGTCAGCAAGGAATAGCCTTCCGCACGAATAGCCTCTGTATCAAAAGAGATCAATTTTTGACCAGCTTTGACTTTGTCTCCTTGGTTGATGTAGGCAGTAAAGTGATTGCCTTCAAGTTCTACCGTATTCATGCCGATGTGGATCAATAGTTCTGTTCCATCTTCTGTCACTAAACCGATGGCATGTTTTGTTGGAAACAAGATTTTGACTTCTGCATCTGCTGGCGCAGTGATTTCACCGATCGCTGGTTCAACGGCAATCCCTTTTCCCATAGCACCTGAAGAAAAGACTTTGTCTTCCACATCTGCTAAAGCAACCACTTGACCAGTTACTGGGCTTTTGACTGTTTCATCTTTGACGCTGGCAGAAACAGTTTTTGCTTCTGGCGCTGGCGCTGCTGGTGTTGCTTGACCGTCGACCGGTGAATCAACAGTTGTATACAATGTTGGTACTTTCAACAACATCATGATGATAAATGACGCTACGATCGCAATCACTGTACCGATCGCCAAGTGGATCACACTATGGAAGCTGCCTGTTGCTGGATCAATATATGCAGGATACAAGAAGATACCCATACCACCCATTGCATAACCAGTGACGTTAAAGATTGACAAGTAGATACCGACGAAACCTGAAACTAAACAAGAAACGATAAATGGTGTTTTCATTGGCAACGTGTACCCATAGATCGCAGGTTCAGTCACACCGAAGATCGATGAGATCAATGCTGGCATTGCGCCTTGTTTGACTTTTGGTTCTTTCGTTTTCAACCAAATCGCTGCTAACACACCCGTTTGCGTGAAGCATGGTAGCACTGCTGCGGTCAAAATAATCGAAGAGCCGTTTTGCGCCATATCCATGATCGCCAATGGCACAAGACCCCAGTGAAGACCAAACATAACTAATACTTGCCATAATGCCCCTAAAGCAAAGCCGTAAATAATTGGGCTGAAATCATACACCGCTTGGAAAGCAACACCGATCCAGCTAGATGCTGTATTTGCGACTGGACCTACCACAAAGAAGGTCAACGGCACGGTGATCAAAATCGTTACAAACGGAACCACAAACATTTTGACTACGTCAGGTGTGACTTTGCGCATAAACTGCTCAATTTTTGAAGCGACAAAAATCGCTAAAATGATTGGCAGTACGCTGTTAAAGTAGCCACCTGCTGGTAAGGTCAAGGTTAGACCGAAGACTTTGCTCGCTTCAGCCACACTTTCTGCTAAGCCAGGATAGACCATCGCCCCTGCGATCGCTAATGCTGTATAGGTGTTCATCTTGAATTTCTTCGCTGCAGTGACGGCTAAGATCATTGGTAAGTATTGGAACAAACCATCGCCTAAAGTATTCATTACTACATAGATACCATTGGTCGCTTCCATCCCAGTTGCTGCCAGCAACGCCGTGATCCCTTTTAAGATACCAGCTGCCGCTAATGGACCTAAGAACGGTTGGAACAGGCTTGAGATAACATCGATAAAGCGGTCAAACAAGCTGCCTTTTTGCCCGTCGCCTTCATCGATATCAAGACTGCCACCATCGGCTAATCCGCCGACTTTCAACACTTCATCATAAACATCTGGCACATGATTGCCAATAACGACTTGGTATTGTCCGCCTGCTTTGACGACGGTCACGACACCGTCACGTTTTTGCAAATAATCAGTGTCCGCTTTGCTTTCGTCTTTTAAGTGGAACCGTAAGCGAGTCACACAGTGTTTTACAGATGAGACATTTTCTTTGCCACCAACGTGGGCCAAAATGTCTTGCGCTAATTCAGTATATTTTGCCATTTTGATTGCTCCTCTTTTATTGGTCATTTAATAAAAATAAAAAGACCAGCCATTTCTACAATAAACAAGCATGAGAGACCCCCTAAAAAAAGAGCGACGGGTTTCCTCATCGAGTATTGTAAGAAAGTGCAGGTCTTGCCAGCCGAACTGTAACGAATCCATTTCCATTCTTAGGTTAATTTTGAGTGAGCGGCTAAGTTACCGATATGCAGAATCAAATACATCAATTCCATATCGTTGACATGCCAGCCCTTTTGTTCAAATAAGTATTCTTTGATCGAATCTGCGGTTTCTTTTTCTTTTGGATAGCTGCTGAAGGCCAAGGCAATCATTGGATTTGCCAATACTGGCTCTTCTTTTTCTTGACTTTGTCGAATTAAATAATAGCGAATGTGGGTCACGAACCGTTGGAAGTAAGAAGAATTCTCATCAAACTCGATGTTCATGCTGTACTTAACGATTCGTAAAATATTGTTCGTCAACTCGGTGTGCTCATAAGCACTTTGATTGGCGCTTTTTTCAATTTGCGCATTGACGAAATGCAAAGTGATAAACGCAGCTTCTTCTTGTGAAAAATCGGGATACAGCTCTTTGCGGATCAACTCGACCGCTTGGACACTGACCGCATATTCCTTGGCATAGATTTTCTTGATTTCCCAATGCATGGGATTGGTCAAAACAATTTCTTGCTTTTGACGACTGATGGCAAACAAGATATGATCCATCAGTGTGAAATAAACATTTGGATTGAAATCGGTTCCAACACTATCCCGAAAAAGACGCACGATTTCATAAATGACGGCCATTTGTTTTTCGTCAGCCTTCGTCATGACTTTCGACATATGTTCCACTGTCAAATCATCTTCTGGATAGTATTTTTTTTCGATTCGCTCAGCTGGAATCGGGTCACCCGGTTTCGTTTGAAAGCCGATCCCTTTTCCCATTAGGATCACTTCAACTTCATCTTCTTTTGAAAGTACAACATTGTTGTTGATCCTCTTGATAATCTTCACGAACGATCCTCCTTGATCAGCATAGCCCATAAAAAACGTTGCATCCTTTGACGTCTATGCAGAAGGTCTTGTATTTTTTTCTTTCTCTGATGTGCCGTTAAGTGACAAGGTGATTGACTGCTCCAGACAGTGCTGCAGGCTATCGTCAAACCTAGCTGGCAGTTCATTGCGTTTTACTTCTCCCCTCCTTTGCTGATCAATGACTGGATCTTACCTTGGAACCGGTTCTTTTTTAGCGAATAGAAATAATGGAGCAAAAAAAGAAGACCAAAGCAAAAAAGTGTACAACCCAAGAAACTTTGGGTAATCAACGCACTTTTTTCCTCTGGTCTTGCCTGCCGAACAGTAACGAATCCAGTAATGAGAACACTCTCATGTTCCGTTGAGATAATAGTACTCATTCTGAGAAAAAATGTCAACACTTTTTTTGCAAACGTTTTTCTTTTTTCGTTTTTGGCTTCGTTTCACTCTGATTTGCTCGTAGTTTTCTTACTGATAGTGAGGGGTTTTTCTGAATAAATCCTCTGTAACAGCTTGGGCATTTTTTATCCAACAGCACACAACACAAAAAAACCGTAATCTTCGTACATTACGGTCATAGCTAGAAGGATGATGCTTTACAAAAAACGATCAATCACAAAGAATTGGGGAAGGTCTGGTGCATGACAGACATTCAATGTGACTGACCGCTTTTAGCGATTCATGACTTCCACAAACGAAAAGGTGTCTTTGAGAGGGGGAAGCAATCAAATAACCTTTCGATTCTTCAAGATGTTACTCGATCCTGCGATAAAAACCGCAGAGAGCGAGGAAAATGCTGTTCCTATCATAAAGAAAACAGTCACAAGACTTATCATTGAAAGGTCAACGATAAGGTTTCGCAGAAAAGGCAGTACTAGTTTTTAAATGGGTTGATTTCCCAAGGGCCGAATGGTTCAAATTCCATGAAAAACTACCTCCTTTATTATTTGCTATACCTTATTATATTTGATAACATGTTATTAAAATCACATTGTTCAGAAATGCGTCACAATTAAGGAGGTCCCCCATGAAACAGCAAGGCTCTTTAATCAAAAAACTGCGCACAGATCGCAAAATCTCGCAAGCCAAGCTTGCCGAAGGTATTTCCTCACGCACCACCCTTTCTTCATTCGAAAATCGTAAAACAAACCTCTCTTCACAAACCCTGTTTGACTACTTAGACAAAATGAATATTACGGTTCATGAGTTCAGTCTGTTGATCGACAGCGAAGCCACGGATCAGAAACGTCAGCTGGTGCAAGATTTCTATACCCGTTACTATGAGCGAACACTGACTCTCGACTACTTGACTAACCTGGAAAAACGCTACTTTGAGACACAAAATTTTTTCTATTATTCTTTGTATGTCCAAGGATTGCTGCTGCTCAACCGTGAATCATTTCTGATGAATCAAGGAGCTTACACCCAAGAAGTCGAACTGGTAAAGCAATACTTGTTTGATATCGAAACCTGGGGGCGCTTTGAGTTAAATTTATTCTCAAATTTGTTATTTATTTTTGACCAAGAAACGATCAGTTATTACTTAGATCATGGGATCAAAAAAATCCTTCACTACGCCAATGATCCATTTTATGCAAATCTGTTAAGTGTCGTGATCTTAAACGGCTGTGCCTTCGCCAGTGAAAATAAAGATGCCTATCTGCTTAACAAGTTTCTGCTCTTGTCTGAACCGCTCCCCAATACACCCCTCTATTTTTATTTAAAAATCCATCAAGTACTGTATCAGGAAATATACTCGTATTTGCAATCCGCTCAGTTGAACAAAGAGATTCTAAAAAACACCTTAGTCGTTATTGAACAAGCCGGTTACCAGAACCATAAAGACGATCTCCAACAGTTGCTTGCTGCTGTTACCAATCGTGCGATTTAGCCGCTTATTAAATGGGCATTTATGTAATGTTATCTAACAAAAAAAGCTGATCTTCCAACGGAGCTCAGCTTTTTCGTCAATGTCACTCCAACCCGCCCACGAAACAGCCGCTCGAAATGAAGGGTTCAACATTCGACTTGCTTCTTCCTTCTGCATGGACCAAGAAAAAACCAGTTAGGTTTTAATCCTAACTGGTTTTGTTTGGCAAAAGCAACGAGCATGCTGCTGCCGATTCATTTGTGCAATTTACTAACCGATTAACGAGATTCTGAAGTCACACCGATGGTTGCCCATGGATTATGATCGGCGTCAAATGCCCAGGTAAAGTTTGCGACACGATCAGAGACCGGTAAGATTTGATTCCGATACAACGTTGGGATCGCAAAAGCTTCTTCAATCGCATATTCTTGCCATGCATCAAAAGCAGCCTTCCGTGTTGCTTCATCAAAGGAATCGATTGAATCGATCGCAGCTAACAATTCAGTATTTTCATCTGATTCAAAACGAGTGTAGTTAAATGCTGAATTTGGTCCCCATAAGCTGGTTGGTGATGGATCTGAACCAGTAGACCAAGCAGCTTGGAAGACATCGATATCTGGATCATCGTTTTTCAGCTTGTCATAGAAGGCTTGGAAATCGATCAAACGACCTGTTGAATATTGAACATCTAAACCGATTTCTTGCCATTGTTGAACATAGTAATCCGCCAATGGTTGGGCAACTTCCCCACCAGACATTGACGCAAAGTTGATGGTCAATTTGTTGCCATCTGGATCTTCCCGGAAGCCGTCGCCATCCACGTCGATAAAGCCAGCGTCATCTAGAAGTTGGTTTGCTTTCTCCATATCTAAATGGTATCCTTCGGCATCGCTATTGTGCAACGTACCATAAACAGGTGGGATCAATGTTGAAGCATTTGAACGCAAGCCGTGGTAGAAACGCTCACCGATCGCATCATTGTCAATGGCATAGCCCATTGCTTGACGCAATGCTTTGTTCGCCATTTTTGCATTTGGATCAAAATCAACACTGTTTGTTTCATCATTCCATGAACCTAAATTAAAGCCAAGATACGTGTAAGACTGTTCTGGACGACCTAACATTTGGTAGCCATCCATGTTTTGATACGTATCAAAGGTATCTGTTGGCATTTTTAAGACTAAATCGTATTGCTTCGCGTTTAACGCTTCATTGATTGAAGCCGAAGGGACGTTACGCATCACGATTTTTTCTAAGTTTGGTGTATCGCCATAGTAATGTTCATTCGGTACATATTCCACCGTCTCACCTGGTACGATATTACTCATTTTGTATGGACCAAAACCGATTGGATTGGTTCGAACGGGATCACTTGAAGGCATATCTGCCACTTCAATGCCTTCAAAGGCATGTTTCGCTAGTGCAGAGTTCCAGATCGCTCCACCGGATTGCTGCATACCTGGATGCATTTCTTTAAACTCGATTTCAACGACTTTATCGCTGACTGCTGTGATCCCTGAGATCGTATCAGCTTCGCCGCTGTGGTATTCTTCCATACCAACGATATTCGTAAAATCATTGTTGTAACGAACGCCATCATAGTCTTGATGTCCGATGACTTCATAAGAGAAGATCACGTCTTCAGCCGTTACATCGACCCCGTCAGACCATTTCAAGTCTTCACGCAAAGTGATCGTTGCTTTGTTGTTATCGACATCTAATTCTAAATCAGCTGGTCCACCATTCACAATTCGGAAATCTTCATCTTGTAGGAACAAATATTCATGGCTTGGTAACATGAAATCACGGTCATAAGCATCTTGATAAAACTCCCATTGAAACAACCCTTGGAATTGCGTATCTGTTACTACCGCAACATCTAAGACGCCCCCATCGATCACTTCATCGTTATTTTCAACTGCAAGCTGCAAATCATTGATATCAAATCCAGCTGCCTCAGTTGATGATTCTTGTGTATCAGTCGAACCTGTTCCACCTTCGTTACTTTGTCCGCAAGCCCCTAAAACAAGCGCTGCCAATAAAGTAATCATGCCAAACTTCGTTTTCTTCATACTCTTCCTCCTTATTTAAATCCCTTCCTCGTGATTCAGTGATCACTTGATCTTCGAATAAAAAAACCAAGCAAACAGTTTTTTTTATCTTAAAATGGCTTTTTTATTAGAAAATCTGAACGAGATTAACTAAATTATAACAATTTTCGTAAAATTCTTTCTGTCAATAATTTCACCGATTGATGAAATTATTGAAAAAAGGGCGATTCTCCTTGATACATCGCCGTTATTTTTATTCGTATTTTCTTAAATTTTTCTTTTTCTCCCTTTTTTGGTTCTCATTTCTCATGTTCTCCCGCTACTTAAAACTGTCAAAAAATACTTTTTTGTCGCTAAAAGGTGTGATACTATGAAAAAAGGAGCGTTCAATGAAACTATGGCAGATAAACGAGTTTTCTTACAAACAAAATCGAAACCCTTTGCACCTATCTCACAGCTCTTAACCCAGCGCTTGCTTTTGGCGTATAGCATCGTCTTGATCCTCATTGGCTTGGTTGCTTCCCCTCCTCAAGCTTTGTGGCAAGGCTCGCTGGCAATCTTAAATGCCCCCAGCAATTTGATTTCTGATTATTTTGCGATCGGCAATCTTGGAAGCGCCTTTTTAAACAGTGGCTTATTGACATTGATCAGTATCCTCCTTGCGAAAAAGCAAGGAACGATTATTAGTGGACCAATGATCGCTGCTTTTTTTACCATATCTGGCTTTTCTTTTTTTGGAAAAAACATTTTTAACTCGATTCCCATTCCACTTGGTGTCTATTTATACTCTTACATACAGCAACGCCCCGCTACACAATATTCACTGGTTGCCTTATTTGGCAGTGCCGCCTCGCCGGTTATCAGTTACTTAGCATTCGGTTTAGGGTTGCCTTTACCCGTCGGGATCGCTTTTGGTTATGGCATCGGTCTATTGATCGGTTTGGCGCTCCCTCCTCTAGCAGCACAATTTTTACAATTCCACCAAGGTTTTTCTTTGTATAATATCGGATTTGCTGCTGGCATCATCACTATGTTTTTCACGAGTTTTTTACGCCTGTTCGACTTAGAAGTCTATTCAAACAAACAATTGACGACGGAGTATCACTATTACCTGACTGGGTTCTTGCTCATTCTTTGTCTTGCTATGTTTCTTATCGGATATCTTCTAAATCAGCGATCCCTCAAAGGCTTGCCTGAGCTTTTTCAAACGTCAGGGAAATTAATGACGGACTATGTCACGATTTTTTCCCTTGGGGTCACGATGATGAACATGGCGATGATGGGGATGTTGATGCTGTTCTTTGTCTTCTTCTTACAAGGGGAACTATCTGGTCCCCTTTTAGGCGCAATATTGACCGTGATAGGCTTCAGTGCATTCGGGAATCACTGGAGAAATAGTTTGCCTGTCATGATAGGGGTAGTTTTAGCAACCAAGGTCGGTTTGACCTCTGACGTATCGACCTTCAGCTTATTGCTGACAGCGATCTTCGGCACCAGTTTAGCCCCCATCAGTGGGTACTATGGTCCGATTGCTGGCGTAATCGCTGGGGTAGTCCATGCAGCCTTGGTCACAAATATCACCTATTTACATGGAGGATTGAACTTATACAATAATGGCTTTTCCAGTGGATTTGTCGCGGCAGCAATGGTACCATTGTTAGATGAATACCAGCAAATCAGAAGGCGGAGAAGAAAATGATTGAAAAAGAACGGGCACGGCGAATCGTCGATGAAGTGGTCACCTACTTTTTGTCCCATGACTGTCAAAAGATAATAAGTGAGATGGCCTTTGAAGCAGAGGGGTTTAAAGCAGTTGTGCAAGGTCAATTTCCAGAGCAACCCTCTGATTTAGAACATTTTATCGACATGCTCAACACACCAAGAGATAGCACGTTAGAAAATTATTATGTGGAGCTTTTAGGCGGTCATCAAACGATCCATGAAGAAAAAGATTACTATCTATTAGGATTAATGATCGACGAAGCCGCCATTATGTACGAGGATGAGCAATTGATCGTTGAATTGTATCGCAAAAAATACAACTGAAAAGCCCTACGCAAAA
Source organism: Enterococcus sp. FDAARGOS_375 (assembly GCF_002393265.1). NCBI lineage: Bacteria > Bacillati > Bacillota > Bacilli > Lactobacillales > Enterococcaceae > Enterococcus > Enterococcus sp. FDAARGOS_375. Next base: position 141,917 of record NZ_CP023515.1, read on the forward strand.
AACGTTTCTAAGCGGTGACCTTCACCCTTTAGAAACGTTTTTTGTTCGTTTGTCGTGACAAAAATGAAAGTTTATTGATAGATTTTTCACACTACTTTTCAGAAAACCAGCGTTATACTTTCATCATAATAAAAAACGAGGTGACCGATAGATGAAAAAACTTCTGATTGGACTTGCAGCGCTCCTCCTCATAGGGTTCGGCGCATTGCAAGTCGCACAAACCGTCATCATGGGCGGCGACAGCTACTATGTCCAAATCACCACAGATGGTGAAAAGACGACTTCTAAGGATGACAATGGGAATGTCTATACGCAATACCATTACGAATTGCCAGGGTATGATGAGAACGGCAAAAACAAAACCCTTGATTTCAACGGTTTCCAAGAACGACCATTGCGTAAAGAAGCCTATTTGAAGCTTACTTGGAACGAAAAAAAAGGGGTAACTGGCTATGAAGAGGTCAAAGAAAAAGACATCCCAGCCAAAGCATTAACCCAATTAAAAGGAGCGGAACGCAACGATGGAAAAAATTATTCAAGCAAATGAACTGACCAAAGTATACGGAAAAGCCAACGAAAAACAAACCGAAGCCTTAAAAGGTATCAGCTTTGATATTGAAAAAGGCGAATTCATTGGGATCATGGGGGCTTCAGGCTCAGGGAAATCCACCCTACTAAACATTCTTTCAACGTTGGATCATCCGACAAAAGGTGCCATTCGCATCAACAATAGCGATATCACCAAACTAAAAGGCGATGCCTTGGCGGATTTCCGCAGCCGTGAAATCGGCTTTATTTTCCAAGACTTCAATCTATTAGAAAACTTAACGGCTTCAGAAAACATCGCTGTGCCGTTGTCTTTACAAGGAGTCAAACCAAAGATCATCCAACAACGGATCAAACAAGTCGCAGAACGCTTGTCCATCACACATATTCTCGACAAATATCCAGCAGCGATCTCTGGTGGACAAAAGCAACGGGTGGCAGCCGCTCGAGCCTTGATCACGGAACCAACGATCCTTTTTGCGGATGAACCCACAGGTGCCTTGGATTCAAAAAGTGCGAAAGACTTATTGAATATGATGGACGACTTGAATACCAATGACCAAGTATCGATTTTATTGGTCACTCATGATCCCCTTTCTGCCAGCTATTGCCAACGTATTTTATTTATCAAGGACGGAAAGATCCATCAAGAAGTCAAACGTGAGGATCAAAGCCGTGAAGCGTTTTACCGCCAGATCCTTGTCATTCTAGGAAACTTGGAACAATAAGGAGGAAGAACACATGCTTTGGAAACTATCACTTACCGGGATCAAAGCTCGGTTGAAGGATTATATCGTCCTCTTTTCTGGTTTAGTCATGGCTTCAGCCATCTTTTATATGTTCGAATCAATGGCGAGCAATGAAGCCTTTTTAAAAAGCAACTCGATCATCAGTATGGTAGTCTTCGTCTTTCGTTTTGGTTCGGTCCTCTTAGGGATCATTACCTTTGCCTACATCTTATATGCCAATTCTTTCTTGATGGCGATGCGCCAAAAGGACTATGCCATGTTTATGATGTTAGGAGCCAAAGGACGAAAGATCGCCCAAATGATTTTTATCGAAACCTTTATGGTAGGTATCGTTGCCACCGCCGTCGGATCTATCTTAGGGATCGGCTTAGCAAGTGGTGTCAATACTTTGCTAGTCAATCAATTAAACTTGCAGATCACCCATTATGCAGCATTTAGTCCAGAGGCATTGATCGTAACCCTCGTCTTCTTCTCGGTTCTCTTTTTGATTGCTGCCATCTTCAATGCACGGGCAATTGCCAAAAAATCGATTTTAGCATTATTACGAGAAACAAGCACGCCCGCACAAGTCAAACAACGGCCATTCTTGCTCTTCTTGCAAACCATTTTAGGTCTTTGTTCCTTAGCCATCGGCTATTATATGATGAGCGATTTGATGACCTTCCAATTGATCGGCATCGGCATCGCCCTTGTCACGATCGTTCTTGGCACATACCTAGTCTTTCGTTCGGTGATCATCGCTCTTTTATCCCTATTAAAGAAGAACGATACGATCGCGTTGAAAAAGTTAAACAATTTCACCTTGTCGCAATTAAGCTTTCGGATTCGTGAGTATACCCAGATGCTTTCAATGGTGGCGATGCTTTTTGCTCTAGCATTAGGTGCCTTAACGGTTGGGCTTGGCTTTAAAAACGAGATCCCTATCCTAGCAAAAACTGTTGCCCCTTATGATTTGTATTTGAACAATGCCCAAAACGCCTCTGACGAAAAAGTCAACGCGTTAAACCCGACCCTTGATGTGACCTACAGCATGAAAGAAACAGATGACACCATTTATTACGTGAAGGAACAATTCAACGAAAACAACTTGCTCAGCTCCAGTATGGATCAGTTGAGTGTCGATGTTACTTACAACAAGCTGACTGGCGATCAATTAGCTTCTGATGTGACCGCCCAGGACCAATTGCGTAGCTACCTCTTACCAGAACAACGAGGTAAGGAGATCCAAGTCGTCGATCAAACCGCTTTTGGTGCGGTCAATGCATCGGAAACCAGCTTGCGAATGGTACAAGTCAAAGACTTCCAAGCAAGCTACGATGCGTTGCGTGATTTGGCGCAAGCAAATCAAGACGCAAATTCTTCAGAAACCGCCGATATGAATTTTTCACAACGGGTCTTCGCTTACGACAGCTATAACGGGATTTTCTCTGGTTTTGAATTTATGGGCTTCTTCCTGGGTATCGCCTTCTTGACGATGTTAGCTAGCTGCCTGATGTTCAAAATCCTCTCGGGGGCAAACAGCGACATTCAACGTTACACGATGCTGAAAAAAATCGGTACCCGCACGCGTTTACTGAAAAGCTCGATCCGCAAAGAGATTGGCGTGCTCTTCCTAGTTCCTGGTATCTTAGGAATGATCCATGTCTTGTTCGGTCTAAAAATGTTCACCACCTTGATGATCGATCCGTACCATGACCTATGGCTGCCTTTTGGCATCTTTATCGCCCTCTACGCCATTTATTACGTGGTGACCATTGGGTTATACACCAATATTGTTTTAAACCAAAAGAAAAAATAACAATCACTCTCTGAATTGCTCAACGCAAAGAGACCATCAAGCCATAAAGGGCATGATGGTCTCTTTCATTTTTCGTTTTTCTCCCACAAAGGGAAAGCAATCTTAGGATTTGGCCCCTAGATGCATCGCCGCCGCACCTCCTGCATAGCTTTTGACTTGCAACACATCAAAGCCAGCTGCCTGAAATTCTCGTTTCAATGCCTCCTTGTCAGGAAAATCCCGTGCAGACTCCTGCAGCCAGGAGTATTCTTGATAGCTTTTGGCGAACAGTTTGCCAAATAACGGCATGACATGGTGAAAATAAAAAGTAAACAGTTGCCGCCAGCCGATCAGTGTGGGTTGTGATGTTTCGAGACAAACGATTTTCCCGCCTGGGCGCAGCACCCGATGGATCTCTGCCAAGACTTGTTGGCGATCCGCGACATTTCTCAACCCGAATCCGATCGTCACATAATCAAAGTGCTCGTCTGGAAAGCTTAATGCCATCGCATTGCCAGTCTGCCACTGGATCTGTGTTTGTTGCTTTTTCTTTGCCTTTTCTTTGGCAACCGTTAACATTTCTTCGCTAAAATCAACGCCGGTCACTTGCCCCGTCGGACCGACCGCTTCATTCAACGCAAACGCCCAATCCCCGGTACCGCAACATAAATCTAATATCTCAGCACCCATTGGTACTGCCATTCGTTTCATGGTGTCCTTGCGCCACCGTTTGTGCAGCTGAAAGGAGATAATACCGTTCATTCGATCATAACGGGAAGCGATCGATTCAAATACATCATGTACTTTGGTTTCTTTGGCTGTTGTTGCCATTGCGGCACGTCCTTTCTTTTCCTCGTTTTAGACGCTAAATTCTCAACGTTTAGCTGCCAGTTGCTAAAAGCTGCTGATAATTTTAGTCTAGCACGAAAAAACGAGGGGAACAAAGACCATGCTTGTCATCGTTTTTAGTCGATTTGCATTGTTAATAACTTAAAGTATTATCTTTTTGTGCATATACAAGGTTGCCATCCGATAATCATAATGAATCATCGAAAATGCCAATAGTTCGCCATTTTTTAAGTAACTATCATCCCTTACAATCAATGCTGGCATGCCTTCTTCTAAATGAAAGAAGGCAGCTTGTTCCTTCGTTAACGGTTTGCTTTGGATAAACTTGTCGATGAAGGCGACTGTCAGTTGTTTTTCTTCTGCCAAAGCTTGGAACATTGACCCTTCCATCATCGTTTCGGAGATCTCCCCTACGATTTCAGGTATATAATAGGAACGTTCAATCAAATAGGGTTTGTCATCTAATGTGCGAAAACGTTGGACTTCGATAAAGTGTTGATCTTTCGCAAATTGTTTTTGACTTGGAAGAAACAGCGCCTCTGATACTTTGACCAGCCGCTTTGAGGCTTTGACCGTTCGAATGTTTTTCTCGCCCCGGGTCAAGTCTTCATTGAAGCCAAGATCTCCTTGTTCAATGGCCGGTTTTTGGTTGTTTTGAAAGCGAATATACGAGCCGCGGCCTTGCATCTGGTAGATCCAGCCCATCTTGCTCAATTTATTGAGGGCTTGACGTAACGTATAACGAGAAACTGGATAAATTGCCAAAAGCTCTCGTTCACTAGGCATCTTCCCCTGCTCATTTCCAATATCACCCGCTTCAATTTTTCTGATCAATTCCGCTGCTAAGTCTTCAATGCTGAGTTTCGTCATTTGCCTACTCCTTTCCTTCGGATTCTCTACTACTATTATCATCTTTGGCGTAAAAAAAGCCAGCTATTTTTCATAGCCGGCTTATCAAAAAAACGGATTGATTATGCCTTCGTTGCGTTTGCTTGTTCGTCCTTGTATAATTTGCCATCATACATTTTGATGAATGGGAACCAAATCAAGAAAGCAACAACTGCACAGATGATTGCTAAGACAAAGGCACGCCAGTCACCACCTGAACCAATAAAGCCAGATAATCCAATTGGGGTCGGCCACGCTACTTGAGCAATCGGTGGGTTAACAAAGCCTAAGTTGATGCCAAAATAAGCAACGGACATTGAAGCCATTGGTGCTAAGAAGAATGGGATCGCTGTGTACGGGTTGTATACCACTGGCATCCCGAACAAAATCGGTTCATTGATATTGAAGAAGGATGGCACGATCGCTGCTTTTCCTAAAGCACTTAACTGCGCTGATTTTGCAAAGAAGGCGATGAAAATCACCATTCCTAACGTCGCTCCTGAACCACCGATCGTAACGAAACTGTTGTTAAACTCACCCGCAAAGGCAATGTTGGCACCATTTTGGTTTTCCACCATATTTGACAATACGATTGGCGTCAAGAATGAGGTCACGATCGTTGCCCCATGAATACCGACGATCCATAGTGCATGCATGAAGAAGTAGATAACAAGCAGTCCGATCCAGGTACTGGTCAATTGCGTCACGAAACTAAACGGAATCGCAATGACTTTAAAAATATCTGTGCCCATTGCGACTAATGCACCATTGATAACGATCACAGCTAATGAAGTCAGTGCCGTTGGAATCAATGCCGTGAAAGAGGAAGATACTCCTGTTGGCACTGTGTCAGGCATTTTAATGACAATATTGCGTTTCACACAGAATGCGTAGATTTTTACGGCAATGATCGCCATGATGATCGCTGTAAAGATCCCAGTTGTTCCTAAACGAGTAACGCCGCCAGCCATTTCCCACCCATCGATGATTTTTTGGTCATCAGAAATCACATTGACTAGTGTTGCCATACCGCCTTCAAAAACTAGTTGTGGCAAGCACATAAAGAACGCCATCATTGAAAGCAATGCACCATTGACTGGGCTAAGAACGATTTTTTCTTCTTGCGCTTGGATTTTTGTATACTCGTAACCAAACACGACACAGAAGTAAAGAGCTAAAATCCCCATTGTTGCGGTATTACCTAACATGTAAAGATTTTGAATTTTATCGAATGACGCACTCCAAATACCTTCTAATGCAGGGAAGCTTTGTGGCAAAACACTGACGATCAAGAACATCGATCCTACGATAGTGAAAGGAATCGACGCCATCCCAGCTGCCATGACCCCACGAACGATCCGTAATTGTGAGATTTTCCCCATTGGACCCATTAAGTAGCGGTCCAAGAAGGCAAACATTTTGTTATTTTCTGAATCCATTGACTGTTCCTCCTTGAGTTTCAAATGTAGTCAAATACGTGAAATATTTGTCGCGGTCATGCTCGATCAACCACGCTTTACGCTGAATGAACAAACACGCCATCATGCCGACAGAAAACAAAGCAAGTAAGATCCCTCTACCCGATTGATTCATAAAAGGAATCAACGTTGCTTGCTGCCCGATCAAAATACCAAAAATTGCAATGAGATTGACGCCGAATTGGAGCCAATAACCGATCTTTGTCACCAGTAAACGATTCGATTGCTGCCAATATTTTTGAGTTTGTTCAATAAGTATAAGTCCATCAACGATCAATAAGGCAATGGGAATCAAACCAGCCCATGTCCATTGAGACAGACTCAATAGAGTCCAATAAAGATTGACAAAGAAAAAGATCGCAGTCATATAACGAAAAAGTAAAAAACGATTAAACCGCATACTTTTGTTTGCATATTCTTTCTTGGCTGCTTGGGTTACCGGTTTCCTTTTGGTCACAAGTCCTCCTCCTTTCGTTTTGCTTTCGCTCAACAACTTGTTCGAACAAGTTATATTCTAGCAGAATTCTTGTTGAATGCAACCGATTTCTTTTTGAAAGTGTTCTCTGAAAATAATCTGCTTTTTCATTCGTTATTTCTGAAAAGTTAAGCGAATCTCAAGGAACCTTGCAGGATAGCGAGGGAATCTTCCTGACTCTTGGCTTTTGTTCGAGTAGAAAAAAGTTATTTTTAGCATTCGTTTTTGCAAACAGTGTTTGTTCCTGAAGGCTTTATCCCCCAAACAAGGCAACAGGTTTGTAAACTTGCTAACTTTACAGTACACTCTAAGTAACAAAATGTTTGATTTCGAACACGCGTTATTTTTAGTGATCGACATTCCCTGTACTCGTTCCTTAAAACGAAAGGAGATCCTCCCAATGGATGTATTAGAAACTTACTTAACCAGCATTGAAGAGCCAGTAAAGCAAGAAAAACTGCGTGCCTTATTTGCCGCTATTACCAAGAAATTTCCTGACCTCGTTCCAGTCATCAAGTGGAATCAGCCGATGTTCACCGCCCATGAGACCTTTATTATCGGTTTCAGCGTTTCAAAACCGCATTTTTCTGTCTCCCCTGAAACCAAGTGTCTTGAACAGTTTGCCGATGCCATCGAAAAAGCTGGCTACAGCCATACGGATAACATTTTTCGCATCAAGTGGACTGAGCCGATCGATCAAGCATTGATTGAAGACATGATCGCTTTCAACCTGAAAGACAAAGCGGAGATGACCCGCTTTTGGCGCTGAGCCAATTTAGACTTCGTAAAAGAAGAGCAACCCAAAAAACCGCAGAAGCCTGTTCGCTTCTGCGGTTTTTCTGACTATTATAAGCCTAATTCTGGCGCCGGATCAAAGAATCCAGACCATAAGCTTGTTGACATCCCTAAATGTAGATGGACGCCAGTTGAATTCCCAGTCGTTCCCATACCGCCAACATATTGTCTAGCTGAGACGCTTTGTCCGACCGAGACAGCTGGCAGCGTACTAAAGTGCATGTAGTAGCTGTAAACGCCATTGGCATGTTTGATGATCACATAGTTACCAGTTGACGGACCATAGCCCGCTTCAACGACTTCGCCTGCTTGGATCGCATAGATCGGCGTTCCTGTCCCCCCAGTAAAGTCGATGCCATTATGTTGATTTCCTGATGCACCTGTTGGATCTGTTCGATACCCAAAACGACTCGAAATATGAACCGAATCGACTGGCATTTGCCATCCACCTGTGCTTGCTTGTTCCTTTGGCTCAGCTGCTTGCTGCACAGGTGCAGGCGTAGCTGCAGTTTTTTCTGACGACACCGATTTTTCTGGCGCCACTGCGGCTTCCGTCTTCGGCTGGTCTGCTGCCACTGCTGCTTGTTGAACGGCAGGACTTTCAGCGGTTTCAGCTGACTTGGCTTCTGCTGCTTGCTGACGTTTTGCTGCTTCTTCTGCTTCTTTGCGCGCTTTTGCTTCTTGTGCTTCTTGTTCAGCCAGTTGCTTCAACGCTGCTTCTTTTTGCCGTTGTGCTTCTGCTTTGTCCGCTTCCAATTGGTCTTTTTTCTCTTCTTCGGTGTTCAACGCCAAGGCAAGGTCGGCTAGTGCAACTTCTTGATTCAATTTGACATCAGCTAATTCCGCTTGTTTTCCTTGCAATGCGTTTGACTGCTCTTCGATCGCAACCAATTGTTCCTGCAACTCTTTTTCCAATTTCTGGCTTGTTGCAATATCTTCTTGCTGTTGTTCGACAATGCTATTGCTGGCATTCATGATCGTTACTGAAGCGATCGCCCGTTGAATAGCTTCTCCGATGGACTCCGCATCAACGATTTTTTGGAACAAACGATTGGAAGGTTCCGACGTTTGAATGTCACGCGCTTGATTCGCCAGTACTTCTGTGCGCTTGATGATTTTCTCTTCAATGACTTGGATTTCTTGTGCCAAGGCATTGACTTCTTCTTCCGTCGTCGTTTTCTTTTGTAGGATTGCTTGGATTTCTCCTTCAATCGATTGAATCTCTGCCTCTGTAGATCGTTTCAGTGATTCTAATGAGGTGGATTCATTTTTTATGTCATTGATTTTTTCATTTTGCTGCTGGATCTTCTGATCAAAGCTGTCTGCGGATACCGTCACGACAGGCAGCGTCAGCAAAACAAGTGAACTTGCAACCAAAAGTGTCTTTTTCATTTTTTCTCCTTAACTAGATGTGTCTTATCGCTTTCTTTAGCATACCGAAAGATTTCACTCTTGGGGCTGTTTTCACACAAATAACATCTGGCTGCAAGAAATTGACATCTAGCTGAAACAAAATTGTTAGAATATTTCAACGAAAAAGATTGCTTTTCTTCGTCATTTAACCTTCGTTACTTATCAATTGGTTCATCTCCTGTCCGATTGCCTACGAAAATGCCGCGATTTCCAGTAATCAGCAGTGGACCTATGCTATACTGAATAAAAAAACGGAGGTTCTCATGATACAACAAGTGACCAAATTTACCGATTCTGAATTAGAAACTATCGCCTAGATTTGGCTGCAAAGCAATTTGGATGCCCATGACTTTATCTCAGCTGCCCATTGGCAAGATAACTATGACTTTGTGAAAAAAGCCTTTGCCGATGCCCTTATCTACACCTATTCGGTGGATGATCAGCCCGTCGGCTTCATCGGGTTGTTGGACGATTATATCGCTGGTATTTTCGTTTTGAAAGACTATCGTGCCCTCGGCATTGGTAAGCAGCTTTTACAAAAAGTACAAGCAGAACACGAGAAGCTGACTCTGAATGTCTACCAAAAAAATACAGCTGCTATTGCGTTTTATCTCAAACATGGCTTTACCATCGTTTCTGAACAAGTGGATTCTGATACCAATGAAATCGAAAACACCATGGAGTGGCATCGTTGATGCTGCTTTTTTTCAATTTTTTCTACCTGTTAGTTAACTAACTCTTTGGAAACTGTATAATAAAAAAGCAGTATGACTGATCAAACAACCTATTTCCCAGCAATACACATAGGACTAATAAACAAAATTTGAATGAGCGACATTTTCCCCTTCGTGCAGTCTCTTCTCACCTTGGATTAGCACTGTCTTATGGTATAAAGCTGTGGATACTATGGTAATTGATGCAATGAAAGTAAATAGCCTCCTCCTAAAGTTTAGGAAGAGGCTATTTACAGTTGAAACGAATTTATTCAGAGAGTTCTGCTGGGTACTCCCGCAAGCGATACCCGACACCGATTTCAGTGATCAAATATTCTGGCTGCAGCGTATTGGTTTCGATTTTTTTGCGAATGTTTGAGATATTGACTCGCAAAGTTTGTGCATCCGCTGCAAAAGGTCCCCAGACTTCGCTGGTGAGCGTATCATAAGTGACGACTTTGCCTAAATTCTTGAACATAACTGCCATGATGCGGTATTCGTTTTTGGTCAAATGGATCTCATTTTGATTCTTGTACAGGATTTTTTTCTCAAAATCGATCGTTAACTCCTTGTTTACAAGAATTGGGCTGCTGCTAAAGGCAGTTGTCTCCTTGTGCCGTAGTGCCGTGCGAATGCGGGCAAATAACTCATTGGTACTGAAGGGCTTCGTTACATAATCATCGGCACCGAGGTCTAATGCTTGCACTTTGTCTTGTTCATCTTTGCGAGCAGAGATCACGATGATCGGTGTGTTCATGCGCTTACGAATGATTTTCAACAGCTCCATGCCGTCAATGTCCGGTAAGCCCAGATCCAGCAAGATGAAGTCGATGGTTTCTTCCTGCAAGAGCATCAATGCCTCCATGCCAGTGCCGACTGACGTAAAATTGTAATGCTCTCTTTGCAAGACGACTTCCATAAAATCAACGATATTCGAATCATCTTCAATCAATAAAAAATGTCGCTGCATGTTCTCCCTCCTTACTGCTTTAAATAAATACGAAAGATCGTACTGCCTGCTTTCGTTTCGATTGCTAATTTGCCTTCATGGGCATGGATGATGGTTTTGACGATACTCAGTCCGATGCCTAATCCATTTTTTGAATCCACCGGCACTTCGGTGTCATTGGTCAAATTCGCTTGGATTTTTTGGTATTGTCCTAAGGGGATCTCCCCTTGGTTTTCGATTTCAATGACCACATCCTGCTCTTGAGAAACTCGCAAGAAAATCGGTGTATCGGCGGTTCCATGGCGAACCCCATTTTCAATCAAATTAAACAAGGCTTGTTCGATCAAGATGGGATCGACTTGGACAAAAATCAGCTGATCAGGCATCTTCACAATGATTTTTAGTTGCGGATAGACTTTTTTTAGGTGTGTCAAAACCGCTTCGATAATTTCCTCGATCGGTTCTTCACTGCGCTTGACCGCCATATTGGTCAAGTTGATGCGGGTCACCGACAATAAGTTTTCAACCATGCGGATCAACCACTGGGATTCACTTTGGATGTCTCCTAGCAGCTTTTGTTTCGTTTCCTTTTTGATCACGCCTTCGGTTTCACTCAATGTTTCGGCAATGCCAGAAATTGTCGTCAAGGGGGTCCGCAAGTCATGGGAGACCGCACGCAACAGATTGCTGCGGACTTTTTCCCGTTCGTTTTCTAATTGGATCTGTTCTTTCTCACTCGCTAATGAGACTTGCTCCAACACGGTCGCGATTTGGGTGATTACAAGGCGCAAGTAATTCAATTGACTATTGGCCAACTGATGCTCCTCGTTGCGTTCTACCCCAAGGGCGCCTAGTGGTTTGCCGTTTAAAACGATCGGCAAGTAGAACCCATTGGCACCAATTAGAGTATCTGTGCCGCGACCGGCTTCTTTTTGATTTTTCACGACCCAAAAAGCGACGGCTTTCTCATCCTTGCCAGTCAGTTGAGACAGTGTTTCTCTTGAAGAATGCAGACTTCTTAAATGGCCTTCTCTGTCATATAACGCCACTTCTCGCTGGAGTAAGCGTGCCAAATAGGTGGTCGTACTTTCATAGATTTCTTGCTCATTCCGCGTTTCCATGTATTGTTTGTTCAGTTCATACAATATCTCCATTTGATGCTCTTTTTCCTTGGCATTTTCTGCTTGGGTCTTCAATCGAACCATCAAGTTACTGATCATCAAGGCAACGATCAGCATGATCACTAATGTGATTGGATAGCCTGCTTTATAGACCGTCAAGGAATACAAAGGTTCGACAAAGAACCAGTTGTAAGAAAGGACACTAATGATCGATGCCATGGCACTCCATAGATAGCCACTCGTGTAACGTGCCACTAAGAGAACAAAAAAGATATAAACCAGCATCAAATTCTGATCGCCGAAATGTAAGTACTGCATGCCTTCTGTCACTATGGTGGCGAGCATGATCAGCCCAAAGGTCAAGGTGAAATCTCGACCACCGCCTTCAAATAATTGCGAAAACGTCAGCCGTGGTCGCTGCATTTTTTCTTTAAAAGGAATCAAATGGATCTCAATATCATCAAGGCGCCGAATCAAGCGGTCTTCTAAATCCTCGACAAACAATTTTTGGAACCACTTCTGAGAAACCTGTTTCCCCATGATAATGTCACTGGCACCCGTCATTTTGGCATACTCTACGATGGTCTCAAAACTGTCATCCGCTTCGATGTTGATGACTTCTGCTCCCAAACGCTCTGCCAATGGCACCTCGGTAGGTGTATCATCTAACGATCGAACTTGGATAACCGTCCATTCGGCACCCACTCCTTGGGCTAAGCGGGCGGTCCAACGAATGCATTTCTCTGCCATTTTCGGCAAGCGATCATCAATGATCGTCAAAAGCTTGCTTTGAACTCGTTTTCGACCGCCGTTCATTTGATTGATATGATTGGAAGCTTTTTGGATCGCTAATCCCCGCAGGTGATCAAGTTTTTCTGGTGTAAAAAAGTTTTTTAGCGCTCGTTTGGCATTTTCATCAGCATAGATTTTTCCTTGTTCCAATCGATCGATCAGTTCGTCTGGTTCAACATCCACTACCCGCAAGCTGGCGTGCTGGAAAAAGGTGTCGGGGACTGTTTCTCTGACTTCCACTTCCGTGACCTTTTCCACGATATCATTGAGACTTTCGATATGTTGGACATTGATGGTCGTGTAGACGGTGATTCCTGCATTCAATAATTCATCGACATCTTGGTAACGTTTTTTGTTTCGCGCACCAATGGGATTGGTATGTGCCAACTCATCGATCAAGACGATATCTGGTTTTAGTTGGATCAGTCGATCGATATCTGGCTCATAAAGGGTCAATTGCTTGTGCTGGTATTGCTTTAATGGTACTTGTGGTAACCCTTCAAGCAATCGATTGGTATCGGGACGTTTGTGGGGTTCGATATAGCCGATCACCACATTTTTGCCCATGAGCAAACACTCATGGGCTTCGGTTAACATCGTATAGGTTTTTCCGACACCGGCAGCAAAACCGAAAAACACCCGTAGTTTGCCACGTTTAGGTCCAAAGCCTGCTTGCAGCAGCATCTCTTCTGGAATCGTCTGCTGGTTGTTTTCACTCATAGATGCTTCCCCCTATTCCTCGGGTAATTGATCGAGCTGCTGATTCAAGGTCATGATATTGACGTATTCTCTGTTGGAGAACAAATCAGCTACTTTATTCCTGTTTATTATATCATGAATTGTTTGTTCATCGATGCCTCTTGTGTCAGCGATCCGCGGTAGTTGAAAAAGTGCCGCTTCGACACTGATATCAGGATCGACCCCACTACCCGAAGCGGTCACGAGATCGATCGGCACACTGGTTTGGGTGGGGTTTTCTGCCAGCAACGTCGCTGTCCGCTCAGCTACAGTCTTTTTTTGGGTCGTATCATAGGGCGACAATTGTGAAACGGTTTGATCACGCCCTTGGAAGTAACCTGCTTGGTCAAAGGGTTGCGCAAGCAGCTCAGACCCTTTGACCGCTCCGTCTTCCACGATTTGACTGCCGTTGGCTTGATGGGCAAAAAAGACTTGTCCGACACCAGTGACCAACAATGTATAGAGACCGCCAAATAACACGGTACTAACTAGTAAAAATTTGATACTGGCAAAGAGGGTGTTCTTCATCATGTTTTCCTCCTAAATGACTCCTTGACTCTGATGGATTTTTCTTATAGCAGAACAGCTGACAAAAGCAAATCTACTAGCTTGATGCAAATGAATGGTGCGATGATGCCGCCTAGTCCGTAGACGACCAGATTGTGCCGCAGCATTTGGCTGGCTGGTTTTTCTTGGTATTTGACCCCTTTCAACGCCAAAGGGATCAAGGCGATGATCACGACTGCATTGTAGATGACTGCGGACAAAATCGCCGTTAAGGGACTACCAAGATTCATGATATTCAGCGCTGCGAGTTCTGGATAAATCGCATAAAACAGAACAGGAATCACTGCGAAATATTTGGCGATATCATTTGCGATACTAAAGGTCGTCAAAGCCCCACGGGTCATCAGCAGCTGTTTACCAATTTGGACTACTTGCAGTAATTTGGTCGGGCTGGAATCAAGATCGATCATATTGCCCGCTTCTTTGGCTGCTTGCGTACCGGTATTCATCGCCATTGCCACATCGGCTTGGGCGAGTGCGGGTGCATCGTTGGTTCCATCCCCCGTCATCGCCACCAAATGCCCTTTTTCCTGATATTCGCGAATCAGGTTCATTTTGTTTTCTGGTGTTGCTTCGGCTAAGAAATCATCGACGCCCGCTTCGGCGGCAATAGCAGCTGCCGTCAAGGGGTTGTCCCCAGTGATCATGATCGTCTTGATGCCCATCTTGCGCATGTCGGCAAATTTTTCTTTGACGCCGTTTTTCACGATGTCTTTTAAATAAACGACTCCGAGTACTTGGCCATTTTTTACTACGACCAATGGGGTTCCACCAGCTTTAGCGACTTTTTCTACGATCTCGTCACACGCAGTGGGATAGGTCTGCCCTTTTGCCGTCACATATTGCTTGATCGTATCAGCAGCTCCTTTACGGATCTCATCGCCACGATAATCGATCCCAGACATCCGGGTTTTGGCACTAAAATCGATCCAGTGGACATCGGCTTGCTGAAATTCCCGTTCCCGAATATTGAAGGCTTCTTTGGCTAAAATCACGATACTGCGGCCTTCCGCCGTTTCATCGGCAAAAGATGCCAACTGCGCTGCATCTGCTAACTCTTTGGCGGTGACTCCCGGTACCGGCAAGAACTCGCTGGCACGGCGATTTCCCAAAGTAATGGTTCCTGTTTTATCCAGCAGCAAAACATCCACATCTCCTGCTGCTTCAATTGCGCGGCCACTCATGGCGATGACATTTTCTTTAGTCAAACGACTCATTCCAGCGATCCCAATTGAGGAAATCAAGGCGCCGATCGTGGTTGGTGCAAGACAAATCAGTAAAGCGATCACGATCACACTGGAAATCGCCGTTCCCCGACCAGATAACTGACTGCTAAAATCGGTAAAGGGAATCAATGTGATGGAAACAGCCAAGAAGATGATGGTCAGTGTCACTAAGAACAGCTGCAGGCCAATCTCATTGGGTGTTTTTTTCCGCTGCGTCCCTTCCACCATCGCAATCATCTTATCTAAAAAAGAATGACCATTTTCAGCGGTCACTTTGATGACCAAGTAATCAGAAACGACTAGGGTTCCTCCCGTGACTGCACTACGGTCGCCACCAGACTCACGAATGACAGGTGCTGATTCTCCTGTGATGGCACTTTCGTCCACCGAAGCAGCACCTTCCACGACATCCCCATCGGCAGGAATTTGTTCGCCAGATGGAACATAAACCAAGTCGCCTTTTTTCAAATCGGAGGAACGGACTTCGATAAAAGCCTCTTTGGCGACATCTTCCAAGGACATGACTTTGTAGGTCATGATGTCTTTTTTTGCTTGCTTCAAACTATCCGCTTGTGCTTTGCCGCGCCCTTCTGCCACTGCTTCGGCAAAATTGGCAAACAATATAGTCAACCATAAGAAGACGGTCACACTGATGCTAAACCACAACGGGACCGTTTGTTCTTGAAAACATAAAATCGTTGTCAAGATCGCCCCTAAGTAGACCACAAACATCACGGGGTTTTTGATTTGTTGGCGAGGGTCCAATTTCTTAAAGGATTCGCCGATCGCCCATTGATAGATTTTTTTCATTTTTTTTCTCTCCTATTTCGTTGTAAAAAAGTCTGCGATTGGTCCTAAAGCCATCGCTGGTAAAAAGCTCAGTGCACCGATCACGATGATCACAATGATCAGCATCGTGACAAAGACTGGACTCGTGGTTGACAAGGTTCCTTCATTACGAACGGTTTTCTTTTTGGCCCCCATGTTTTCTGCGAGATACAAAATGGCTGCGATGGGAACGAAACGTGAAACGAACATCAAGATACTACCCAAACTATTTAGGAAAACAGTATCTGCGGTCAAGCCGCCAAAGGCACTCCCGTTGTTGTTGCTGAAGGAAGTTGCTGCATACAACAGTTCGCTAAAGCCATGGGCGCCTTGGTTGGTTAGCCAGCTCATGATGTCAGGATGTAAGGTCATCAACATAGCCCCGAAAAGCGTCAGTAGCAATGGCGTCAAAATAACGATACTCGTCATTTTAATGTCAAAGGCTTCGATTTTTTTGCCGATATATTCTGGTGTTCGTCCCACGAGTAAACCAGCGATAAAGACCGTCAATAATAGAAAAGCGATCATGCCATAAAGTCCGCTACCAACACCGCCAAAGATGATTTCCCCCAGCTGCATCAAGAACATCGGGATTGCACCCCCGAGTGGTGTGAAACTATCCAGCATGGCATTGATTGATCCACTGGAAGCAGCGGTGGTACTCACTGCCCAGAGACTCGACCAACCGATACCAAAACGTACTTCTTTGCCTTCTAAATTGGCATTCCCAAGCACTTGACTGAACTGCGGTCCATAAGCTTCACTGATCACTACGCCAATAAAAGCCAGGATCAAAAAGACGGTTGCGGTGATCAAGATCGTACGTCCTTGTTTCCACTCTTTGATCCAAAAGCCAAAGGCAAAAATCAAAGCAGCTGGCAGCAACAAGATCGCTAAGTTTTCTAAAAAATTACTGAGCAGCGTTGGGTTTTCAAATGGGTGGGCAGCGTTGGCACCAAAAAAACCGCCGCCGTTGGTCCCTAATTGCTTGATGGCGATTTGACTCGCTACTGGTCCGAGCGCCATCCAAAAGGATTCCCCTTCAAATCCATTGACTCCCACGCCACTGCTCAACGTTTGGACAACGCCTTGAGACAGGAGCAAGATCGCTAACATCAATGAAAGTGGTAAAAGAATATAGAGCAAAGAACGGGTGATGTCTTGCCAAAAATTTCCTACCGTTCGTTTTTGTTTTTGTTGCAGCCCACGAATCATGGCACACAGTACGGCTAGTCCGACTGCCGCAGATAAGAAATTTTGCACCGTTAATCCTAATGCTTGGGAAAGATTGGTCAGTGCTTCTTCCCCAGCGTAAGCTTGCCAGTTCGTGTTCGTCACAAAACTGACGGCTGTGTTCAATGCTAAGTCAAAGGACATATTCTCAACGGCTGCCCCTTGCGGTAACCAGTGCTGGACCATCAATAATCCGATCAAGCCGATGATGGAAAAGACACTGACGGCCAAGACTGAGAATAGATAGGTTTTGGCGGTCATTTCTTTTTTGCTGACTGAACCAATCACTCGATAGGTCAACCGTTCAATCGGTTGAATAAAGCGGACAAACCGCGGTGTTTTTCCTTGCATGATTTCTTTGATATACCAGCCCAAAGGAACCGCTGCTGCTAGTAAGATCAGTAAAAATAAAAAACCTTGCACAAAATAGCTACTCATTGTTCTCCCCCCTCAAACAAATACCAAAAGAGATAGATCATTACGATCACTCCGATTATTCCTAAAACAAGATTCATATTCTTCACTCCTTCATGACGTAAGCATACGCAAAAAGAAATAAAAATAGTGTAAATCTTCTGCTAGAGTCTTTATATCTTCTTTATACGTCTGCTTATCAGACAAGAAAACCGCAATACTGCAGGTTTTTTTTAGAAAACAAACTAAAAACAGCGGATATCCTTAACGATATCCGCTGTTATAGTCATTGAGACTTATTTCGTTTTTCTGCTTTTGTTCGTGTGTTTTTTACGAAAGAAGAAGATCCCCGCTAGTGCCACAAGGCTCACTCCTGCAATCGAATAGCCTTGAGTGATGGCTGTACCGGTCTTTGGTAACACCCGTTTGTCCTTTGCGGTCGCTTTGCTTTGTTTGCCAGGCTGACCTGCATCCGTTGGTTTTTCTTGCCCTTTGTTAGAATCATCTTTCTCTGGTTGCTGATCTTCCTCCTCTGGATCCTCTGCTTTTTCAATGACTTTAATCGTCGCTGTGGCGGTGACTGCTTCTTGTGAGTCAGTACCAAATAAGCGTGCGAAAAAGTTAGGAGTTGCTGCTTCATCAGTTACGATTGAATAGTTGACTTGATAGGTGCCCGTTTTCTTCGTATCAACCGAACCGTCCACCAGCAGTTGCTCCAATGCGAGTGACTTACCGTCACGATCTGTAGCGGAGACAAAATTGTCGGCAGCTGTCCAGTTGTCACCGACATAAATCACGCTATCTTTCACGGTCACAGAGGTTTGATCTGCCAACACGGTGATCGTGGCAGTTGCTTCGGCTTTGCCGTTGCGGTAGATTACTTGGTATTTTCCAGGCACATCAGTATTGACTGTACCGCTAGTCAATACTTGATCATAATCGACTGCTTGTCCGCTTTTATCTGTTGCCGAGACAAAATTATCGACGGCTTGCCACTTCTCTCCTTCATAGATCGTACTATCTTTTGCTACGACCGTTTCTTCGTGAGCAACCACAGTGATTGTCGCTATGTCGCTGACTTTTCCATTCGTATAAGTGACTTCGTATGTGCCTTCTTGATTGGTATCGACAGTACCAGTAACGATCACTCCTGATAATTCAACCGTTGCTCCCGTTTTGTCCGTGGCTGAGACAAAGTTGTCGGCAGCTTCCCAATCGTCGCCGACATACAGAGTACTGTCTTTGGCTTTGACTCTCGTTTGATCAGCTAACACGGTGATCGTGGCAGTCGCTTCGGCTTTGCCATTGCGATAAATCACTTCATATCTGCCTGCTTTAGAGGTGTCAACTGCGCCATCAACGGTTACTTCTGTTAGCGGCAATGCCTTGCCGTCTTTGTCTGTTGCGGAAAGAAAATTATCCGCGGCTTCCCATGAGTCACCTACATACAACGTACTATCTTTAGCTGCCACCGTTTCTTGGTTCGCAACAACCGTGATCGTAGCAATAGCTTCCATTTTACCATTGCTATAAGTAACTTTGTACTGACCTTCTTTGCTCGTATCAACTGAGCCACTAACCGTCACTCCTGAAAATGGAACATTCGATCCTGTTTTGTCCGTTGCCGAAACAAAGTTATCAACCGCATGCCAGTCATCCCCAACATATAAGGTACTGTCTTTGGCTTTGACACTCGTTTGATCTGCCAATACAGTGATTGTCGCTGTTGCTTCAGCTTTGCCATTGCGATAAATTACTTCATATTTCCCTGATGTGGTGTTGTCAACTGTACCTACTGTTGTGATATCAGCCAGTTTTACTTCGTTGCCGTCTTTGTCTGTTGCCGACACGAAGTTGTCGGCGACTTGCCAGTCATCGCCTTCATAAATCGTACTATCTTTGGTGACTACCGTTTCTTGGTTGGCAACAACCGTAATCGTCGCC
The DNA here is from genome assembly GCF_002393265.1 of Enterococcus sp. FDAARGOS_375. Taxonomy (NCBI): domain Bacteria; kingdom Bacillati; phylum Bacillota; class Bacilli; order Lactobacillales; family Enterococcaceae; genus Enterococcus; species Enterococcus sp. FDAARGOS_375. The sequence continues at coordinate 161,412 of NZ_CP023515.1, forward strand.
CTTGCTTTTACTTTTCCGTTTTGATAAACCACTGGATATTCGCCTGCTTTGGAGGTATCGACTGAACCACTAACCATCACTCCTGAAAATGGTAGGTTTGATCCGGTCTTGTCCGTTGCGGAAACAAAGTTGTCGGCGGCTTCCCATTCATCACCGACATATAAAGTACTGTCTTTAGCTTGAACGCTCGTTTGATCAGCTAACACAGTGATCGTCGCTTTCGCCTCAGCTTTACCATTGCGATAAATGACTTGGTATTCTCCTGGTACTTTCGTATCAACGTCACCACTGGTGGTAAGATCTGCCAACGAGAGCGGAGGCTTTCTTATGTATGGCGAAACGATCAGACAAATCCGATTGAAAAAAGGCTTCACCCAAAAAGAAGTCTATGGCACGATTATTTCAAAATCCTATGCCATCGAATTTGAAAAAGGCAAGCATCAGATTGCTGCCAACCTGCTGTTGCAAATCTTAGAAAATCTCTCAATGAATATCGATGAATTTCTCTATATCGCGAATGGCTATCGTCTGGATGAGCAAAATAGCTATAATCATCGGTACAATCAGTATTCAAACAAACACGATCTGCCAAATTTACAAAAGCTATTACAGGAACTGCAGCAAACCACTAGCAGACTAAACAATGTCCGTATTGCAGAGGTTCGCTCGCGAATTCGCATGCTGCAATGCTTGGCAGAGCATGGCGTCTATCGGAAAAGAGCTGTTTTGGAATGTGATCGTCAAACGATTATTTCCTATCTCATTGATGTTGAAAGCTGGACGTTGCAAGAAATCCAGTTATTCGCCAACACCATCGACCTTTTGGACAACGAGTATAATTTCCTCTTTTTCAAAAAAGTATCCAAGATGCTCGAGTACTACATCGATATGGAAAAAGGTCGGGAAATCTATTGCGCGCTACTGATCAATTTGATTGAATACACATTAAAACACCAGCAATACGATGCAACGGAAGTTCTCGTTATCCAATTGAAACTTTTGGCGACAGACTACAAAGAGTTTTTTCACCAAACCGTCTGCAAATTTTTCCAAGGCGTGTTGCTCTTAAGAACCGGCGATCAAAAAGCGGGGCAAACGATAACCACAAAGATGCTAGCTCTCATGCGAGAACTGGATCAAGAAGCCCTTGCCGATGACTTTGCTTTACTGCTGGATGAAGACTACCTCCAGCTATTTGCCTCAGACGAGTGATAACGCGGCAACTGCAGTGTTCATTTAATAAAAAAGGAAGTGATAGCGATCATCACTTCCTTTTTTAGCTATTAGCTGACGCTACGTTCATCTGTTTCACCAAAATATTGATACATTGGTTTTTGTTTACTATTTAACAACTGATCCGCCGTCACAAATTCATAGCCTTGCGCTTTCAGCGTTTGGATAATACCTGGTACAGCTTGAACGGATTTCGGATGAATATCATGAAGCAAAATAATCGATCCATCGTAGACATTGTTTTGTACGACCTTTAGAATCTTATTCGGATCTTTTAGCTTCCAATCCTCGGTATCGACACTCCATTGAATGATCGCTTTTCCTGCTGCTTGGGCGCTTTGTTGGTCGATCGCTCCATATGGTGGACGCAAATTCTTAGGTAAAACCCCTGTTGCCTGATAGATCGCTTTGTCGGTCTTCGTTATTTCCGCTTTGACATCCTCCGGCGACAACGTATTTAATTGCGGGTGTGAATACGAGTGACTGGCAATTTCATGCCCTTCTTCATGGACTTTTTTCGATACTTCAGGATAGCGATCCACCATTTGTCCTAATTCAAAAAACGTTGCCTTCACATTATTGTCTTTCAAGATTTTTAAGAGATCCAATGTCGAGGTATCGTTTGGTCCATCATCAAAAGTCAATGCAACAAATTTTTTGTTTTCGTCCAATGTCGATTGTTGCTCTTTCAATTGATCCGCATTAACAAGTTCCGGATCAATAAACGGTGCAATCTCTTTGTACGCCAACGTGATCTCAGATACGCCAGTTTGATTTTGGGGTAACTGGATCGTTACTTTTTCAGGATCATACGTAAATTTCGACTCATAGGTGATTCGATCCATCGCCAAGACCGCATCAATGACTTTATCTGGTTCCTTGGCTTGGTCTAAAATCTTTTGCTGAATGACTTGCTGGATCCCTAGCAAGCTTCCCTCGTCTGGAACCAAGTCTTTCAAGGATAATTCATTGCCGGTTTTCTCGGAAATAAAAATTGGATCGGCAACCACGCTATCCGCATCTTCAAAGCGACCAGTTTCCCGATTCCAAACATAGCTGTCCGCTTTTAAAGAATAGGTTGACACTTTCGATGCGACTGCTTGTGCTTCAATCCTAGCAATGGTGACTGTCTCTTTGTCGGTGTGTTTTTTGCATAATTTGTTCGCCATGTTCGACAATTTCTTGCTTGCATCCTTGACAGGGATCGCATTCTCCTCTTTTGGTCGGAAAATCAATTCTTTTTTGTCTCCATCAGACAATGTTTCAAGTTTTGCTGGAATTCCCTCTTTGACCTGCTCTTCTTGAATCGATGCCAATAACTTTTCAGCAGCAGCCTCATATTTTTCCCTTGCCAAGGCTTCTTGCTGCTTCAACGTAAAGGCGATATAACCGCCAGTGGCGATAATGACAACTGTCAGCAGCGTCATCAAAGAAAAGAGATACTTGCGATGGGTTGGCTTCTTTTTAGAAACTTGACGATTGGTGGTTTGCGTGCGTCTTGCCGTTCCCGTTGTTTGCTTTTGATGTGATTCGACCCTTGAAAAAGGTGCTTGTTTTTCAGACGTCGCTTCTTTATGTTGTGAATTATTTGAATAATTGCTTGATTTCTTCATAAATATTCTCCCTAAACATAATAACGTAAACAAAATGTAACATAAGCGTAATAATATTTCAACAGTGTTACAGAGATTCTTATAAACTTCTCTTTTTGTTCACCATTTTTGAGAATTGTTCTTAGAAATCTTTTATTATGATACTAATAAAATCAAGCCTGTCAGTCATGATATCGTATTCACTCCTTTTTATTTTCGTTTAAAAATAATGAGAGATATCTTTTTGTACTTTGATGTTTTTTCTGTTTATAATTCAGCGTGTGGCAATTACTTTAAAGGATGTGTTCAAAATGAAACACAAGTCAGCAATGTATTTATTTATACTCACATTAGTCATCGGTTTAACCTATCAAATGCTTCCCTATACACCCCTAAGCGATTCCGTTTTATCCATTGTTGGTACTGTATGGAATGTGATTTTGGCATTTGGTGCAGGGTACTTCCTCTTACGAAGGACCTTTTTGGAACAATTCAAGCATTTTCGTTTCGTCGTTTTATTATGGGGTGTCCCTCTCGTCATTTTGACTGGCGTGTTCTTTTCCTTTATTTATGCCGCTATTTTTGGACAACCCACAACAAACTCGATCAGCGAGACTATCACCGTCCAAATGGTCTTTTTACAAGTTCCCTTCATGCTTATGGGGGAAGAATTGCTTAGCACCAATCTCTTGTTGGCTTTACAGAAAAAAGGGCTCTCTTTTGTCTGGTCTTCCATCATTTGTAGTGTGCTATTCGCTTTGTGGCACATCCCAGCGTATGGTTTTCATCCAATCCAATTATTGTTCACCTTGATGCCTGCCAGATTGGCACTCAACTACGTTTGGAAAAAATCCAATAGCGTATGGGTCAGCTGGATCTGCCATTTTCTTTATGATTCCCTGGGATTCATTTCATTTTTAGGTAAATAAGCAACAAAAAGGACAGCTGAATCGCAGCTGTCCTTTTTTTAGTCAGTAACGCCTTTCCCCGATGATTTAATCAATTGTTACTTTCGCTTTTTAAAATAAAGCCAGCTTGCCGTGGCGATAAAGCACAAACCAACTACAAATGGGAACAACGTCCCCTGCTCATCGGTTTGCGGCAATCTTTGTGCAGAAGCGCTTTTTTTTGAAACAACTGTTTGAGCAGGAGCTTTTTCTTTATTATCAGAACTATCAACTGTTGCTGCGTTTTCTTTTGTATAAACGTACGTCACAGTTGCCCCCAGCTTGCCGAATGTTCCTTTCGCATTTTGTGGCAAACGACTTCGATCTAAGACGTAGCCGTTGATTGATAATTGGTATTTTTCTGTGCTAGCATCGTAAGGTTCGCCTACATTTCCTGATAGGATTTGGGAAGCATGAATTTCGTTACCTTCTGTGTCTACATACTCCACCGTTACATCCGCTGCTGGTACCGGACTTTTTGTGTAGATGTAGGTGACTGTTTGCGCTGTTTCGCCAAATACTCCTTTTAGATTTTCTGGTAATTGGCTTTCATCTAGTGTATAGCCATCGATCGATAATTGATATTGTTCTGTGTTGGCATCATATGAATCACCTATGTTTCCACTGATCGTTTGTGAAGAGTGGATTTCTTTGCCTTCTGTATCTACATACTCCACTGTTACATCCGCTGCTGGTACGGGATTTTTGGTGTAGATGTAGGTGACTGTTTGCGCTATTTCGCTAAAAATACCTTTACTATTTTCTGGCAATTGGGTTTCATCTAGAGTATAGCCTTCAATCGTTACTTTATATTGAAGTGTGCTGGCATCGTATGAATCACCTATACTTCCGCTAATGGTTTGGGAGTCATGAATTTCATTGCCCTCTGTATCAACGTATTTTACTGTTATATCCGCTGCTGGTATCGGATTTTTCGTGTAGATGTAGGTGACTGTTTGCGCTGTTTCGCTAAACACACCTTTAAGGTTTTCTGGTAATTGGCTTTCGTCTAAAGTGTAGCCTTTGATCGTTAATTGATATTGTTCCGTACTGGCATCGTATGGATCACCCACATTCCCACTAATTTTATTAGCAGCGTGAATTTCGTTGCCTTCTAAGTCCACGTATTCCACTACTATATCAGCTGCTGGTAAAGGATTTTTTGTGTAGATATAGGTGACGGTTTGCGCGGTTTCGTTAAATACACCCATACTGTTTTCTGGTAATTGGCTTTCATCCATTGTGTAGCCTTCGATTTTTAATTGATATTGTTCTGTGCTAGCATCGTATGGGTCGCCTACGTTTCCACTAATTGTTTGTGAAGCGTGAATTTCTTTACCTTCTGTATCTACGTACTCGACTTTGACATCCGCTGCTGGTATCGGATTCTTTGTATACACATAGGTGACTGTTTGCGCGGTTTCACAAAAGACACCTTTAAGATCTTCTGGCAACTGGCTTTCGTCTAAAGTGTAGCCTTCGATTTTTAGTTGATATTTTTCTGTACTAGCATCATAAGAGTCGCCTACGTTTCCACTGATCGTTTGGCTAGCGTGAATTTCGTTGCCTTCTGTATCCACATACTCGACCGTTACATCCGCTGCGGGTATCGGATTCTTTGTATACACATAGGTGACTGTTTGCGCGGTTTCACTAAAGACACCTATACTATTTTCTGGCAATTGGCTTTCATCCAATGTGTAGTCTTCGATTGCTAGTTGATATTTTTCTGTACTAGCATCATATGAATCACCTACGTTTCCACTAATCGTTTGTGAAGGATGAATTTCTTTGCCTTCTGTATCCACGTACTCGACTGTGACATCCGCTGCGGGTATCGGATTCTTTGTGTAGATATATGTGACTGTTTGTGCTGTTTCTCCAAAGGCACCTTTACTGTTTTCTGGTAACTTGGTTTCATCTAACGTGTAGCCATCAAATGTTAGCTTATAATCTTCAGTGCTGGCATCATATGGTTCACCAATCGTACCGGTTAAAGTCTGTATCTCATGGATTTCTTGCCCTTGACCATCAAGGTATCGGACATTTACCTCTCCAATCTGCTCCGGATCGACAATGACATTGACCACATGTGTGGTATTCACGCTATAGGAGGCTTGTCGAGCCATAAAAATTGATACATAGGAACCTGGCTTGCTTGGGTCAACATTGGTGTAGTAAGGATAGATCTGCGAGTCAGAAATGCTTTTTTCTATATTGCCGCTAAAATTTAGTTTAAACGCCTCAATTCCTAATGCTTTGGTTGAGAAATCAAATGTACTGTTTACAGGAATATGAATCGTATCAGGACTATCTCCAAAAGCATACTCACCCGCAATTAAACGCTCGTAAAGTTCAAGTGTTTTCGTTTCCCCTGGTTGCAAGGTGATGGAATTTCCAACCGATGTGAATGCATAGTTTAGTCTTTGATTCGTGGTACCAACTTGCTTAATAAAATAGCCACCTGAAGGAAGTTGAATTGTAACCTTTCCTGAACTGTCCGTGACTAACAATGTCACCTCACCTGATGTTGAAGAGGTCAATGTGAAATAAGCTCCTTGGATCGGTTGGTTTGAATTACCATCTAACACTTGAACCGTCAGTTGCCCATTGACAGCTCTTGCAGCTGAAGCATTAACAGATGAAGGGACCTTATCTACAGTACTTGCAGCAGATTCTTCTTTATTTTCTGATCCATTAATGGCTTCTTCACTGTCACTACTTGCTTGTGTTTGCTCGTTCTTAGCATCCACACTCGATGAGGTCGTTGTTGTCTGCGTAGCATTTTCTACTTGAGAGGTAGCTTGTCCAGCATCCGCAGAAGCATTCATATCATCAGATTGCACAGCATTCACTTCTTCCTGATCCCCCTGCTGAGACTCTGAAAACATTTGGTTTTCCGCCATTACCTGAAATGCTGGCGTTACCACCGCAGCACTTAGTAAGATTATTAAAGATAGAATATATTTAAACTTATTTTTCACAAACTTTCACCTTAACCTTCTTTTTCAAAATAAAAAATTTTTTTCCCAACCTATTTTTACGCCTAAAAATCATTATAATTTATTAATTTTTAATTTAAAATTTTTTTTTATTTGACGTATCATCCACTCCTGACAAAAGTTTTTTATGCGGGCACATGAAATTCCGTTGAGCATATGTATATCTTATTCACTTATCATTGCACTACATCACCTCTTCGGAATTTTATAATCCAACCACCCTTTTCTTCAAGCAAATCCCGTGCAAATCAGCGCAAAGCTTCTTGGCATCCTTGTTTTATCAATGATTCCTTTTTCAAAAAAGGAAACTATTTTTTACTTAATTGTGGCTTTCTTTTTTTGAATGATTCGAGTAAGACTATCTTCTACTCTGAATATGTGCTATCTTTGAACATTTATCACTTCATATATGACAATTGTTACTTATTACAGGTGAAGGATTCAGTGAAAAAAATCGAGCAATTTCAGGAAATTCTTTAGGAATATCTAAATGAAGCTCATCTTAATTTAATCTTATAAGAACAAAGAAAATGACTTGTGCATTTTTTCGTTAAATCGAACTTTACAATTGTTTCTTTGAACCGCTTTGTGATAGGATATGTCAGAAGGAGCATTGAAATGACTATAGCTGAAAAAATAAAAGAGAGTCGCTTGAAATTAGGGCTCACCCAACAAGAAGTTTCCGAAAAATTATTTGTTACCAGACAGACGATCTCCAATTGGGAAAACAATCGAAGTACCCCAGACATCGATACATTGATTAAATTAAGTGATCTCTATCAAATCGATTTAGAGTCACTACTAAAACCAGAACAATTAGCAGACGAACCAGAAAGAATGAGTGACGAGAAGAAACCAACCTTCCGCCTTTCTCTATACTTGCTAAATTTGACTGCAGTCGTCGCTTGCGTTTTCACCGACTTCTTAACACCTACAGGAACAATGACCCTATGGACAGCTGCTGCACACTTTTTGTTACTAGTTAACTTTGTCCTTTTATTCGGCTTTTTCCTCACAAAAAAAAGACCCCTCCCTGCAAAAACAATTGTCTTTGCATTAGGAAAAGGTCTGTTGATCTTAGCCATTATATTAGGTTTTACTCTTTGGTCGAATAAAGGAGCTTCCGCAGATGCGTTACATCTGATTGGCCATAATTATGGTCATTTTATCTATTTGACGTTTAAAGCAATCGGGGTGATTAATTTGTTTGATTGGCGGAAGTTTGAGATGTAAATCATGAAGGATTATCCAATGAAAGTCATGATCTTATATGCTATTTCAACTTTCCAACTGTTTGGTTTCAGAGTACCACTTTACAGTTTTAATTAGCCCTTCTTCTAGGTTTGTTTTTGGTTTCCAGCCAAGTGATTCTATCTTTGATGTTTCCATGGCATAACGATAATCATGGCCTAATCGATCTTCAACGAATTCAATCATGCGTTCATCATATGAGCATAAATGACACAACTTCTTAACTAAAGTAAGATTATCAATTTCTTCATGGGCGCTAACATTATAAATTTCACCCGTTTTTCCGCACTCTAATATGATGAAGATTGCCCTGCAAAAGTCTTCAACATATAGCCAGTCACGTTTATTCAAACCATTGCCATATATCGGCAATGGTTTATTATTGCTTATTTGGTGTAACATCAACGGGATCAATTTTTCTTTGTATTGATTTGGACCGTAATTATTTGCTGCCCTAACAATATTGATATTTAAGTCGTAGGTTTTATGATAGGACATAACAAGATGATCTGCAGCAGCCTTCGATGCAGAATATGGCGAACTAGGATTCAAAAATGTCTTCTCATCAGCATAACCTTCTGTTAAACTACCATAAACTTCATCCGTCGATATCTGTAAATATCTAATTTTGGATAATCTAGCACATTCTAACAAATTGGCAGTTCCAACTATATTGGTTTGAATAAAGTCTTCCGCATTTTTTATTGAATTATCAACATGAGACTCTGCGGCAAAATTTATTATACAATCAATTTTAAATTTTTGGATGGTCTTCATAACCAACGTACTATCTTTAATATTTCCCTGAATAAAATGGTAATTAGGTAATTGTTGAATTTCTTTTAAATATTCCAGATTTGCAGCATATGTCAATAAGTCTAAATTAACGATCGTACTTTCCGTTTTTTCAATTATAAATCTGATAAAATTACTCCCAATAAATCCAGCACCACCTGTGATTAATACGTTCATGTTAGTAGCCTCCTTGTATATTAGAGTTAGGGTTTTAACCTTCCGGTTTTGATTGGATAACCCTATGAACCATCGTTATTTTAATTTGGTATTAACTCATTCATTTTGAGATAATATATTTATTGGATTGAGAGGCTATGCCGTTGCCTCCTTGAGTTTTGAAGCTCGTAATCGAAAGACTGGCACCTCTCTCTGATAAGTGGATTACGTATGAGTTAGATGTTGAAAGTTTTTGCTTTACTCCGTATCTCGTACAAGGTAGTGACGCTTTTCAGTTGAGCGGGTTTCAATCCAAAATATTTTTTTAGAAAGGTCAAATGTATGTACTTCTTAGGAATTGATATCGGCAAGCGAACTCACGTGGCTTCTTTAATGAGTGAAGAAGGTAAAGTGATCCTAAAAGGTTTTTCTTTCCCTAACACTACTGAAGGAGCTGATTCCCTGATTGAGCGGCTTTCAAAATATTCAGAGACTCCCGCTGACTTTATTGTCGGAATGGAAGCTACGGGTCATTATTGGCTCTCCATCTTTTCATACCTCCACGAATCAGACTTTTTGATTCACGTTGTGAATCCTCTTCAAACCGATGGCTGGCGCAAAGGAACAGAAATCAGAAAACGAAAAAATGATATTATTGATTCTGTTTTGATTGCTGACTTGATGCGTTATGGTTCCTTTGTAGAAACAGTATTGTCTGATGAAAATGTTTTTTCGTTAAAACAACTTTCACGTTACCGAACCTATTTAGTAGGTACCGCAAGCGACTTCAAACGAAAAATCATAGCTGTACTAGATCAAGTGTTTCCTGAATATGCATCAACTTTTTCTAAACAAGGTATTTTCGGAAAAGCGTCTAAAGAGTTATTGCTTGAGTTTAGTTCTCCTATAGAGCTAGAAGAAATTTCGGCAGAAACGTTGGCTCAATACTTAGCTGAGTTAAGCAGGAACCGAATAAAGCCAGAGAAAGCAGATCAATTGAAGCAAGCAGCTTCTAACTCCTTTGGAGTGAAATTTGCTCAAGAAGCTTTTACATTTCAATTACGCTCCATGATTGAACAATTGAAATTCATCGAAAGCCAAGTAAAAGAAACTGAAAAAGAAATTAAGCGCATAATGAGTAATTTAGACTCTGTTATTCTCACAATCCCTGGAATCGGCCCTATAAATGGCGCGACAATTCTTGGTGAAATTGGAGACATTCGCAAATTTTCTAATCCGAAAAAACTGGTTGCTTATGCTGGCATAGACGCGTCTGTGTCCCAATCTGGGCAATACGAAGCAACACATAATGTTATGAGCAAGCGTGGATCTCCATACTTACGAAAAGCCTTGTTTTCAGCTGCTCTAGTTGCTTCTCGATGTGATCCTGTTTTTCGCGCGTTTTATCAGAAAAAAATTTCTGAGGGAAAGCATCATCTGACGGCCTTAGGTGCTGTTTCTCGTAAGCTTTGTTATGTGATTCATGCTATTTTAACTAAAAATGAACCTTATAAGATTGTTTCCGATTAGCTATTGAACAATCAAAAAAATCTAATAGTGAAAGGTCTATTTGTTGTACTCATTTTTTGGACTTAACTGTTATAAAATATTTTTTTGATTTAGCTAATTTTCACTTGACTCTATATAGTTAGTCTTTCTCTATAATCAATGCTACCTGAGAAATATTCATTCAGAAACAGAATATCATATTACAATAGATAACATTTTTATAAGCAATCTTCAATATTATTATAAATAAAAAGCAATCAGTTTCATCTGATTGCTTTTTATTTTATATTCGCTCATCTAGCTCTTTGATATAACTCCGAAGTTCATCTTTAATTTCAGGATGTTTTAAACCATATTCAATATTCGCTTCGACCATACCTAGTTTGTCCCCAACATCATAACGTTTACCTTTAAACTCATGAGCAAATACCCGTTGAATCTTGTTCAGTGAATCGATCGCATCAGTCAGTTGAATCTCATTTCCTGCGCCTGGTTCTTGTTCTTCCAAAATTCCAAAGATTTCCGGTCGTAAAAGATATCGACCGATAATCGCTAAATCACTCGGAGCGTCTGCAGGTAATGGTTTCTCGATGAATTCACTTACGCTATACAAATCTTTCGCCGCTTCTTCACTAGGATTAATGATACCGTATTTTGACGTGTCTTCATGAGGAACTTTCATAACCGCAAGAGTTGATGCGTTTGTTTTTTCGTAATTGTTGATCAACTGTTTCGTTAAAGGTACATCATCCTCCGTAATATCATCGCCAAGCATGACGATAAATGGTTCATCGCCTACAAAAGCTTTTGCTTGGAGAACCGCATGACCTAAACCTAAAGGACGTTTTTGACGAATAAAATGCAAGTTGATTCCTGTCGTTTCTTCAACAAGTGCCAAAAGCTCTTTTTTCCCTTTTGATGATAGGTTTGATTCCAATTCAAAGTTTGAATCGAAATGATCTTCAATTGGACGTTTCGCTTTTCCTGTCACAACTAAAATATCTTCAATTCCTGAAGCAATTGCTTCTTCAACAATGAATTGAATCGTTGGTTTATCAACGATTGGTAACATTTCTTTTGCGATTGCTTTTGTTGCTGGTAAAAATCTGGTCCCTAACCCTGCTGCAGGAATAACAGCTTTACGCACTTTTTTCATTTTTGCCCCTCCAAAAGAATATTAGTTATCTCCAAAAATGTCTCTTGTGTATACCTTTTCTTTTACATCTTCGAGAATACTTTCAAAGCGATTACTTACAATGATATCCGAAATGTCTTTAAATTCTTCAAAATTCTTAATAACTTTAGAATTAAAGAATGTTTCCTCGTTAAGGGATGGTTCATACACCACCACCTCGATTCCTTTTGCTTTAATACGCTTCATAATCCCTTGAATCGATGAATATCTAAAATTATCAGAATTAGCTTTCATTGTTAAGCGGTAAATCCCTACAGTTTTGGGGTTTTTAGCCAGAATTTGATTAGCAATAAAATCTTTTCTAGTTGTATTGGCATCGACAATTGCGCCAATAATATTACTTGGCACATCTTCATAATTTGCACGCAACTGCTTCGTATCTTTAGGTAAGCAATAACCACCGTAACCAAACGAAGGATTGTTGTAATGAGTACCTATCCTTGGATCTAACCCTACCCCTTCGATAATTTGTCGACTATCTAGTCCACGAGATTCAGCGTACGTATCTAATTCATTGAAATAAGCAACTCGTAAAGCTAAATAAGTATTGGAAAATAATTTAATAGCTTCAGCTTCAGTAGAGTTGGTTAGCAGTACAGTAACATCCTCGTCCCAAGCATTTTCTTTAAATAAATTAGCAATTTTTTGACCACGATCTGAAACCTCACCAACAACAATTCTTGATGGATGTAGATTATCATATAATGCTTTACCTTCACGTAAAAATTCGGGAGAAAAAATTATATTTTCAGTGTTAAACTTTGCTTTGACATCTAAGGTATAACCTACCGGAACTGTTGACTTGATAATAAATGTTGCATCTGGGCGAATTGCCAACGCTTTTTCGATAACATCTTCAACTGTAGAAGTATTGAAGTAATTCTTTTTTTCATCGTAATCTGTAGGAGTAGCTATAATTAAATACTCTCCAAAGTTTACTGCATCTTCAAAATCATTAGTAAATTCTACATTCAAATCTTTCCTAATCAAGAATTCATCGATTTCTTTATCAAATATGGGAGATTTCTTTGTTTTTAAATAACTTATTTTATCAGGTAAAATGTCATAAGCTATAACATCATTTTTTTGCGCCAGCAAAAGTGCATTTGCTAGCCCCACGTATCCCATTCCAATGACACCTATTTTCATTATCAATAAATCCACCTTTCTTTAACATAGCATCAGCAAAATATAATAACCTCACCAAATACCTTTCTCTTATTAACTTTATTAATAATCTTACCTTATTTGTTGGAGTTAGATTTAATGATCAATGAGCAAGAATAATAGAGTTATAACTTTAAATCTTTTATGTTCACCTTTCAAAAATTAGGTAAAAGGATAAAACTAATTTTAATTGGTCTAATTATTTATCTAATTTCGAAAGTTATATATAATAATTTTCTATAATAAAACTAATTCAGTGAAAATCTATATAAATTCGATGAACTTAATGATCCAATCTCTCATTATTGAAAATGGTAAGAATTCTGAATGATTTTTTCAATATTAATTCTGAATGAAAAAATCTTGTAGCAATAATTTCCAAACCAATTTTTAAGTCTAATGAGTTACCTCAATTAATCATCCATAGCAGAATTTATTCCTATCACTATGGAAAGCGAAAAAAATGATAGTTAAGTCAACAATTCCTAATTGTCTTAGAAATGCAGAAAAAAGATTAAAATTGATGGGTTATATGAGGAATCTTAGATTTCTTAAGAGTTTGGAAAATGGAATTAAGGACTAATGTTTTCTTTTTCAAATATGTTACCTTGAATGCTTCTAACACATTTAAAATATTTTATAATTCGTAACTTATTTCCTTATAATTTTTTTTAACTTTATAATTCCTTTCTTTTCACTCAAACAATTAAACACCAAAAGTATAAAAAAGATAAGGATGTTCACAACAAATAGAATAGTAGCCCCACCTATTACTCGTATTAATACTATTTGTAGAAGAATCATAATATTGTTAAATATAAAAAATCGAAAATCAATATTAAGTTTTATATCTTTCTTAGTATCATAATATCTTATCACAAACATACATACAAAACTCAACGCTGATGAGAATCCTGCACCAGTTAATCCATAATAGGGCACTAAAATGAAGTTTAATAATACAGATATTAATCCACCAATTATTGAGGATATAAAAATTCCTTTTGTATTCATTGAAGCCGTGTATATCGTACCAACAAAACTTGAAAAACTTTGATAGATAACGGCTACTAATAATATTGGTATAATTTGCCAACTTTCTATAAAGCTATCATCAATAATAATGGGAACAATAATATGTAGAAAGGGAATAATTAATGCTGATAACGTGAATAATAATTTATAATATATTTTAAAAACTTGTGAATAAAATTTATCTTTATCGTTATTTTTGAACTCTTCAAAAACGGAAAGTTGCCATGCTTGCTGGAATATAGAAGTAAACATTGATAAAATAGTTGGAATTTTGTTAGCCACTGCAAAAATACCGTTTGCTGTGGCATCCACAAAAAATAAAATAAAATATCGAGTAGAGCTATTGATTAACCACCACATTATCATATTGGGAATTAATGGAATCGAATATTTAATCATATATTTTATAAGCTTAAAATCAATTAACCTTATCTTCACTCTCTCAAAACTATTTGTAACAAAATATAAATATATTATTGATATAGAGTTACTTAAAATAAGTGACAGCAAAAATCCATTGGTTCCTAAAGACATATAAACAAGAAATATAATATTAAAACAAGCTGTTAACAAAGTCATAACTAATCCATTTATAGCAAATTGTTTAATTTTACCTATCGCTCTTGTGAATTGGGTATAGGTTGCCTCTAACTGATTCAAACTTAACAGTAGTATAAACATAAATAAGTATCCCTCGAACAATTCAAAGTAAGATAGGACTGGGTATAATAATGTACATATTAAAATTGATATTACGTTAATAAAGATAGCATTCGATAAGACTTTATTTACAGATTTTTCTTCGTTAATTTTATCCAGTGTGAATCTTATGACCGCCTCACTAATACTTATGGTAATTATGGGTAAAAACAAACTTATAGTTGTATTAAATAAATCTACTACCCCGTATTCTCCTGGTGTCATAAAAAAAGTATATAAAGGTACCATAAGAATATTGATTGCTTTACTTCCAAAATTACCAATTGCAAAAACTAAAGAATTACCAATTAATTTTTTGTATTTTTCCATATAATTTATACACCTTCAACAAAGCTATTAAAAAGAAATATATTTTCCTTTGCCAATGCTATATTTTGTTCTATCTTATAATCAGATATCGGATTATTTGTTTGTAAAATTTTATCAATAGTTTCAATATTTAAATCAGAAATATATATATTGTCTTCAGATTTATTTAAATCTTTCAAAAATTCATCCATTTTCAAACTATAACTCATACTCAAGGTATTCCTTTTGTAAACTTCTGATACAAATACTCCATGAAGTCTCCCCATAATATTAATCTTACTGCTTGCTATTAAATCAAACTTTTCGTCAGCTTTCAAATCACATAATATTTCAATATTCTCGGCATGATCTGACAAATCAATTAATTCTTTATACAAAATTAAGTTTTTATCATAATCATTACTATCATCCAGAGGAATTATTTTTATTTTCAAGAAATCTAATTTACTCTTAATAATGCTGATTGCCAATATTCTTATAAGATTTAATTCTTCGCTTAATGAGAGTTGTTTTCCTAATTCTCTCCAAGAAATGATTACCTGATCTTTTTCCTTTACAATATTTTTTTTTTCTAAATATAAGTATGCTAAATCTTGAGTTAAAAAAACATTATGATTAAGTCTTTTACCTATTTCATACGAATTTTTATCCCTAAATGTTATAAAATTTGCGTTTTGTATCGCATAATTACTTCGATAGATACGTTTTTCACTGTGTATTTGTCCTATACCTACACCAAGATAACCATATTTTTTTTTTAGCAATTTTGCTATTTTTACAAAAGAGTAGGCACCATCTCCGTCATGCTCAGTAAAAATCGTGCCACCTATCCAAAAAAACATATGCATACGAGTCATAATCAGTCCATAAATAACTTTCTGGACTTTTGAACCATACATGGAAATATCAATAACTTTTACAAAATCTGGAATATCGACAGTGATATTTTGAGGAAAAATCTTGAGAAAATATAATTTATTCTCATTTTCAATATTATTACAAAATACAGATAACATTAAATCATCACCGAAATTTCCCGCTCCAAAGTAACCTGTAAATAAAATTCTTTTCATCAATTTCTCCTCTACTACCATATGTTTTTTGACAAAAGTTTAGCTTTAAAGATTTCACTTATTTTAGTGATATTGTTATTCTCTTGGACATATTCATAGCATTTTTCTCCTAGATTATTTAACTCATTAAAATTCCTATCATACTTATTTAAAATAAATAGTATTTTTTCCATTAACTTCTCTTTATGTTCTTCTTTAGTTTCATAGTCATAGGCAAAGAAATACTCATTAATTTTATCCATATCTTTTAGTGTACCATTATAGGGACCTAAGATAGTTTTTGCATAGGAAAATGCCAAAATGTTAGTCCCTGAATTTAAACTACTATTTAAATCATAAGGAGTTACAATAATATGAGCATTAGAGAAAATTAGAGGAATTTCATCGTCTTCAATAAATCTAAAAATACCAGTTATATTATTTGAATTCTCAATTTTTTTCTTTAGATTGTCAATGATATCAAAATTTCCATTACCATAGATTTTCAAATCAATTGGGAAACTATCCAATTCTTTGACTATTTCAATTAGAATATCAAGATTCTTGTATTCATTTATTGCACCAAAAAATACAAGATTCAAAGTAGTATCATTTGTTTCATTTGATAAAATATCACCATAGCAATTGCAATAGTTAGGATGAGGGAGATAAATTACTTTATCAGCAATTCTTGATTTTTGTGACAAAAACTTCCTTGATTCCTCAGAGTGTATAATTATCGATTTGGATTTTGCTGCCAAAAGATTCATTATCTTTTTAGAAAGAAAGTATTCTATTCCTTTGCTACCATGTGGTCGCTTATTGTGCATAGTCCATATGATATTAGTCCTTAAACTTAATATGACTATATAGACATACAAAGATACAAATTTAATCATAGAAACTATGATCCTATCATTTATAATTTGACTCTCTACCCAATTTAGAACTAAAAAATCAGTTTTCTTTAAAATGAGCTGTACTTTAGAACATTCGTTAAGTTCAAATTTTGATAATTTCAGCATCTTCTTAATTAAACTTATATATTTATTACTTTTACTTGAAAACGGAATAATACTACCTTCATACTTTTTAATTGTAATCACCTATCAATTCTTTAATAAAACACTCATAAAGCTTACTTGATTAAATTTTCAATAAATTTTTTTATATTTATGAGATTTTTTAGGGCCTCTTCTTTTGACGAGCCAGTTGATCCAATATAAAACTTAATTTTTGGTTCAGTTCCTGATGGCCTAGCTGCCACCCATGAATCATTATCAAAAATTATTTTTATTACATCGGATTTTGGTAAATTATCAATTGACTTTAAATAGTCATTGATTTTAACTATATTTGCATCATAGAATATTTTATCATGAAGTTTTATTTCCCTAAATTTATACATAATCTCATTTATTTTATTTAATCCATTTCTCCCCTCAAACGTATATGAAATTAATTCTTCTTCAAAATAGCCAAATTGCGAATAAATTTCATTTAATACATCGATTAGGGTTTTTCCTTGATATTTATAGAAAGATACCATTTCCGCTATTAAAAGTGAAGAACTTATACCATCCTTATCTCTAGCATGTGTACCTGTGAGATAACCATACGATTCTTCATATCCCAACAGAAAATCATAATCATCTAAGTATTCATTGATTTTTTCACCTATATATTTAAAACCTGTCAATGTATTTATACACTTAATATTATTATTTTCGGCAATTTTACTTCCTAAATTAGATGTGACTATTGTTTTCAATATATATGGTCTTTTCAAATCTTCAATATATTTTTTATTTGAAATTGACATATAATAGACCATAATGCTACCTATTTGATTTCCGCTTAAAGCAATAAAATCGTCATTTACTTTAACATATGCTCCAACTCTATCACAGTCAGGATCAGTTGCCATAATTAGATCAACTGAATGCTTCTTCCCTTCTTCTAAAGCCAAAATAAAAGCCTCTTTTTCCTCAGGATTTGGACTTTTGACTGTAGAAAAAAACGGGTCTTCAGTTAATTGGCTAGCAACCGAGTAAACTTCATAATTTTTATTGTCATTTAATAAAGATAAGATGGGCTTATTACCTGTTCCATGCAAAGGTGTGTACAAGACTTTTAATTGGGCGAAATTAGATTCAGTTGAGTCAGACATTAGACTTCGTTTTACAAAATCTTTATAATCATTCTTAACAAGATCATCCAGATAATTAATAAGATTTTGGTCTATATTCCCTAACTCATTAATTTTTGTTCTATTAATATAATCAATAATTATATCTGCAAGACTAGGCGTTACTTGGCATCCAGTACAATCATATATTTTATAGCCATTATATTCTGGAGGATTATGCGAGGCCGTAATTACAATACCACCTATAGCATTAAGATGACTCACGGAAAAAGATAATTCAGGAGTAGTTGTAGCTTCTTTGAAAATCATTGATTTAATTCCTAAATAAGCTAAAGTTTTAGCTGCTTCAAGTGCGAACAATTTGGAATTATTTCTAACGTCGTAAGCAATTACGATCCCCTTATCTTTTACACAATCTCCGTAATAGTTAATCAAGAATTTACCATATCCATAAGTAATCTTACGAATTGTATATCTATTAAGTCGATTAGTTCCCATACCCATTAAAGCTCTTAGTCCGCCTGTTCCGAATTCTAAATCTTTATGGAATCTTTCAATTAACTCATCTTCATCTTCTTCTAATAAATTTAATTCGTTTAATTCTTCTTCTGTAATATCCTTGAAAGATTTCCACTCAACTAGCTTTTCTTGAAATTTCATTCTATTTATTTTTCACTCCTCTTGAATTGTTTATCGAATTATTAAATATAAATATTAATATTAAAGGTAAGAAGAATCCCATAATCCTTACAACAACAGGCTGCAGTGCTCCTCTAAATAAAAACACTACAAAGCCTAAAGAAAAAGGAAATATTATATCTACATAATTAATATTAGTATTTTCTATTTTAGAATAATAATACATATAATCTAATTTACAAAAAGTGTATCCTAATATCAATGCAAAAATAATAACGCCAATTATTCCAAAGTTAAAAAAGCCCTCTCCCATTATAGGTTCAGAAAGGTTAGTAAAGAAAAAACCTTGTGACTCAGCTATCAAAGTACTGGTAGGTTTACCTTTTATGTCAATCACAGACCTAGGTACAAAAAACAACAATGCCGAAACTAATTGTTTACCATAAGAAAAAGTATGTTCATTCACATATCTAACTGTTCGTCCAATCATGGTAAAAGAATCGAAGTCTACATTGTTAAAATTGCCAAATGAAAAGTTTGATATATTCTGAAAACCTTCAATTAAATCAAATCTTTTAAACAAGGTAAACAAAGGAAAAATGATCGTTATAGAAAAAATAACCATGACATCAAAAAGCTTTCTTTTCCAAAACTTATCTTTTAAAAATGATATGATCAAGCCTAAATAAACTGTACCTGATAAGAATCTTGATAAAGAAACAGGAAAGTTAAGTAAAATGCTAATTATTGTTAAAACAATGATTTTAAGATTTAATAGTCTAGGCTTAATCGCAACTTTGCTTTTTCTAGTATTCAATAGTATTGATAAAACTATCACCGGTGTTGATCTAACCAGAAACTCAATTAAAAACAAAAATGAATCGCCATCGTCCCAGAGATTGTTTTTGGTAAAAAGATTATTAAATCCAAATAACCATACACCTATCGGAAAGCAAATAATCGCAAATAACATATAATAGCTTACATATTTATTATTTGTTCTTATTGTTTTATCTAAACGGGGGAAGGGATTGCTTAAAATTTTTCTTTGACTATACAAATAACTTACAAAAAAAGTAATTTGAAAAACTAGAATAATTAAATTAGTTTCTATTATTTCACTTTTAGTAAGATATTCCCCCCAAGGTGCATAATCCGATATAATTTGAGAATAAGGTGCCATAACTAAGAAAATAAGTATAAAATAATAGCATACCTTATAAGTAGAAATATTTAATTTAGCAAAAACTAGAAAAATAAAACATAGTAAAAAGTTTGCCAAAAATCCTAGACCTATACTTAGGTCTAAATACGTAAAATCTTTGAAAAAAAATAGAAAGTACAAGATAAATACGACTGAAAAAAAATATATTATGAATAACTTAGCAACTTTTCTCTTAGTCAATTTAATTCCCCTTATGAAACTGATTTATTGCATCCAAACAATTCAACGCCATTTTTCTTGGTGAATTTTCGTGTTTATTTTTCTTTACCATATCTTTGGTAATTTTACCACCAACTATATATTTCAAAGCATCCACTAATTCTTCTACATTATTTTGCTCAATCATTATTCCGTTTTTACTATTTATCAAGTCATAGGCAGACCCAACAGCAGTTGTTGCTATAATTGGTAGGTTGAATTGTTGTGCTTCGTTTACAGTTAATCCCCAAGGTTCAACACTATTTTTAAATAAGTATGAAGGGATTACAAATACGTCACTTTGTATATAGAAATTCGAGATATCTTCCTTATTAATTTGACCAGTGAAAGTAATACCCTCATCAGAACCATATTTTTCTTTTAAAAAGTTCAAATTAGGGCCATCTCCGCATATTAAAAGGTGCATAGAATCGTAATCTATTTTTAAAAAGGCCTTTATTAATATTTCGACCCCTTTCCTTTCTACAATTCGTCCCATGAAAAGTATAATATTTTTGTCGGACATAATATTATATTTTTCACGCAACTTCAAATTACTCCCTTTTTGATTTACTTCAGTTGAATTAATAAAGTTAAAAACTTTCTTTTCTGGAATATTTACGTTAGTCAAATACTCTTTTGATTTTGATCCATATGATAGAAATAAATCAATATATTTACTTAACATTTTTAATACCAAAGTATGTACTAAATCTTTAGCCCATTTTATTGTGAATACGGGAGATTTATGGTATACCCATTTCCCCCACCAAAGAGCTATTAAGGTATCTTTTCTCCTGATAACAGTTTTAGCAATAATCATTGATTTTAAATCATCCAGAGGTGGTAAAATAATACAATCAAACTTCTCTTCCATAATTCGAAGTAATGTTTTTTTGTTATAATGTTTATAAACTTTTATACGACTATCTAATTCTTTTGTTCTATCTTTATCATTGTATATTTTGATATTGTCTTCTAAATTATAAAACATTATAGTTAAATCACATAGTTTAGAAAGTTCATTAAAAAAAGGTAATCTATAAGCTGTCAATGTATTGTGAATAAACAAAATTTTCATTTTTTCTCTCATTTCTGTTTCGACTTGAGTATCAAACTCATTTCACCAATAAATCGAAATACTCCTTTGATGTCATATGAATATCGTATCCAGAATCCCTAATGTTATTTATATATTTGGTTCTTTGTTCATTTAATTTCATTTTTTTTATTTCCTCACACCACAATAATTCATCATCTAAAGATATGAATTTAACATTGTCAGCAATCATAACTTCATCTGTCACTTTATCAGAAACAAGGATAGGTAAACCATTAGTTTGTGCCTCAATCAAAGTTATTGGTAATCCTTCAAATTTTGAAGGAAGCAAAAATATATCCATTGCAGACATCATAGAAGCTACGTCTTTACTATTGCCATAAAAAATTATATTATTTTCGATACCATATTGTAGTGCTTTATGTTGTAAATATGTTCTCATCTCTCCCTCACCAACAAAAATAAACTTATACTGACTATTTAAACGAAGATTTTTTGCTATTTCTAATATAAAAGAAGGATTTTTCTGTTCACTTAATCTTCCAACAGTTCCTATAAGTACTTCATCGACAGAAACTCCTAATTCCATTCTAATTTCTTTCCTCTTTAATGAAGAGAAAATAAACTTGTTCGTATCGATTCCGTTTTTTATGATAGATACTTGATCTATAATTTTAGAATTAAAGACAAAATTTGCCGCTTTGTTAGAACAAGCCCAATAATCTGTGGGTGAAGATGAGTAAAGAGATTTTCCTAATCTGTGTGCCAATAGTTTTATTACTCTAAACTTATCATGACTAACATCAGAATTATGAGAATGCGCTATTACGCTTTTAACACCTTTTTTTTTGGCAATATTTACTAGATTTAAATCCCATCCATTATCGATATTAAATATAATCTTATCAAAATAATTATTGCTCAGAAATACTTTTAATTGTTTTCGAAGTAAAATGTTGCGTTTAAATACGTTTTGCTTCTTATCAATCAAACTAATAACTGAAATATTGAGTTTTTTTAGTTGATCATCAAAGAATGATGTTTCTTTATAGGATGTAACTATTATGACTTCATTGTCAATTAAATCAACATTTTTAAGCATATTGACAATAAAAGCTTCCTTTCCTCCTGTTATCCAGCGCTGACTAAAAATTGCAATTTTCATAAATACTCCTTAATTGTCTAAGATATTTCTTAAGTAAAGTTTCAAAGCCTTTTTTACTCGATAGGATGAATATTTATCAGCATTTTCATATGCACCTTTACTTAATAAATTCCACTGTTCATCATCTAATAAAAGAGTTATAATGGCTTCTTTTAAAGAATCCTTATCATCTTTTTCAACCATAATTCCACTACTATCAGTGACTGTCATTAAATCAGGAATTTTATACCCAACTACTGGAGTTCCATTAATATTAGATTCTATATATGTAATTCCGAAACCTTCTTGATAAGAAGGGCTTGCAAATACTTTAGACATAGCTAATATTTCTGATTTTTTTTCATCAGATATAAATCCTAAGAATGAGACTTTTTCGTTTAAATTCAAATTTTCAACTCTTTTTTTAAGTTCATCTTCCTTCTTCATCGATCCCGCTATAATAAGTTTTGCATCAGGTACCGAATCAATAATTTCAGGTAATACATCGATAATATGATCTATTTTTTTATTTCCTTGGAGTCCAGTATATCGTCCGATGTAGCTAATTATATTCTCTCTTGGATGAAACACAATCTCACTGGGTTTTACATTAACAACAGGAGGTATAACCTTAACAGCATCTCTATTGAATCCTAACTCAACTAACTGTGATTTTGTATGATCACTGACAGTCAAAATACTTTGTTTCTTATAAAACTTAGGCAAAAAAAATTTCTCCAAGTAATATCCTATGCTTCCTTTTATTTTACCTTGTTTTCTATAATAATCTTTACCAGTAATATGATGTATTATGGTCAATCTGCTTTTTTTATACAAGGTTGTGAACATCGGGATTACAGATTGATTTTCAATTAAATAATTAATATTTTTCTTATGTTTAAAGAAAAATGATAGATGCATAGAAATTAATGCAAATGGTAAAAATCCAAATATTGCTTTATATCTTCTCACCCTTATATTATCAGAAATTTGCTCTTGGTCTGGAGAATTTTCATCATGATCTTTACCACAGAAAATTTCAATATTATAGCCCATTTTTTCCAATACTTTTGCTAATTCCAGTTCATACACTTCAATGCCGCCTGTCATATCATTGGTAGCAGGACCTTTGAACGAAAAAATAGCGACAGTTTCTTTTTCCACTTAGACACCTTCTTCTGTTATACAAATTATCGAGAAGTTATTTTCACCATATAATATCACTTCATTAGAAACATATTCTATGTCACCTTCACCATGCAATTTATACACTTTTTGATTTTCATTCAAATCAAAAGATACTTTATGTCCATTTTTTATTACATATTCAACAATTATTGAAAACTCATCTTTCTTAAGTATCTTTGTGGTTCCCCAATCTTCTTCTTTAAATCTAATACTTTCGAAATACGAGGGATCAATTTCCTTTACCCTTGGAGAAGATGGAATAGAAGATACCAAAAAACCTTCTGGTCCAGCAACGACTATTAAATCTGAAACTCCTAATGTTACAATAGGAAGATTGGTTTCATTAATTATATTAGTATTGACTGAGTCAATAGAATTGGAAATACCAATACTTTTTGTATCCATTTCTTCAATCAGTGTATTCCAGGTACCTAAATCCTTCCAAAAACCTTCATATGTCACAAAGCATATATCATGTTGCTTTTCCACATACTCATAATCAAAACTATTTTTTGGAAGTTGATCATAATTTTCGGCAGATTGTTCGTAACTAGTAGGCATTCCTTGACTTTCTAAATATTCCACTAAATTTCCAAGTTTGAAGCCGAAGACCCCAGCATTCCAGCATGCACCATTTGAAAGAAGTAATTCAGCTTTTTTCTCATTTGGTTTCTCTATAAAAGTTTTTACTATATTTTTTTTACTTTTATTGGGCACAATATAACCATATTTTTCTGATGGATATGTTGGATTTATCCCAATTAATCCCAATTTTGACTTTTTTTCTCTTAGCATTTGATCTAAGTCAAATACTTTCGTAAAGAAATCTTCTTCCACATAAGGATCAACAGGTAATACAAATATATTTTCGTCAACTGAAGCTTTCTCTCTATCTTTCAAAAATAAGGAAGACAGTACTATAGCGGGGAAAGTATCTCTTCTGAAAGGTTCCGTAATTATTTTTTTATCATCTATTCCCAATTGCGATTTCAAAATTGATTTTTGGCTTTCTCCCGTTGCAATGTATGTCACATCTTGTAAACCACTTCTTTTTAATTGTCTCCAAACCCTCTGAACCATTGACTCCAATTTGCCCTTATCGTTCTTTAAGACTTTAATAAATTGTTTAGATCTTTGATCATTCGATAGAGGCCATAATCTTTTACCTGAACCACCAGAAAGCAAAATTATTTTCATTTTCACACCATCTTTTCTTAATACGCACTATTAGGATTGATTATTATACATATTGTTTTTACAATAATCTTTAAGTCATTTTTTAAACTCATACATTCTATATATTTTAAATCTAGTTCAACCATCTCATCAAAATGTAAATCATTTCTCCCACTTACCTGCCAAACTCCTGTACAGCCCGGTTTTACCATTAACCTTTGCTTATCATATTCTGTATACATATACACTTCTCTAATTAGTGGCGGTCTAGGTCCAACTAAAGTCATCTCCCCTTTTAAAACATTCCATAATTGAGGTAATTCATCAATGCTTGTTTTTCTAATAAATTTCCCTATTTTAGTAACACGAGGGTCTTCTTTTATCTTGAACATAGGCCCGTCAACTTCATTGTGTTCAAGTAAATCTTTTAGTTTTTCTTCTGCATCTGTGCACATTGATCGAAACTTATACATTTTAAATATTTTTTCATCCTTACCAACTCTGTCTTGAGAAAAAAATACTGGGCCACTGGGGTCTTCTTTCTTTATTTTATAAGCCACTACTAAAAATAACGGCGCTAATAAAATCAGCCCAAAAAAGCTCCCTAATATATCTAATAACCTCTTAACAAAGTTATAAAAGAATTTCGATCTGATCTTATTTTTATTCAAAATAACTTTTTCTTCTTTCTCAAGATCAAAAGTTTCAATCTCACCCATTTCACATTCTCCTATATAAAACCAAACTTTTTCTTTTTAATTTTAATATATTGTGGATAATCAATTTCGTCACCATTTATGAGATCTTTAGACACTTGTTGCATTTTCATTACTTTATCTTTTCCAAAATCTTTTGCAATCTGAATATAAGCTTCCTCCATATAGAAAGTTCGTTTTTTCACCCCGTGTGCATCAGATGCAACCATTTGAACTAAATTATGCGCCACCATTTGTTTTGCTGTACGTTGTATATCTTTACCAAATTTCCCGACGTAGCTTGGTGCAGTGAGTTGTGCTAAGCACCCCATATCCAGAAAAGGAATTAAATTATTTGGATCTTCACGAAAATATGCATTCCGTTCTGGATGCACAATGACAGGGGTTTTTCCCATTTGAAATAGTTCAAAAAAGATTTTATTAGTATAAATTGGTACATCTATAGAAGGAAATTCTATCAAAATATAAGTGTCATCCAAGTCTGTAAATAAAATCAGGTCTTGAGCAATATCATCAATTAAATCCCCTGTAATTCGAACTTCTTGACCTTCAAGAACAATTAAAGGTAACTGACGTTTATCTAATTCAGACTGCAGATATGAAACTAGAGAAATGACATCTGATTTTGGATTACAGTACCTACCATTGTTATGATGAGGTGTACACAAAATATGTGTGATACCTTGGCTTATGGCTTTCTCGGCCATTGCGATACTGGCCTCTAAATCTTCGGCCCCATCATCAATTCCTGGTAAAATATGGCAATGTAAATCAATCATATCCCTCATATCCTTTCAATTAATTACCGTAATAATAATAATATCCGGAGTCTTTTCTGTGTTCAGCACCATTATATACAACACCTAGTATATGTGCGTGAACCATATTTAAAAGCTCTTTTGCTTTTGTTAATGACTCTTTACGAGAAACATTTTCTCGAACAACCAATAAAGTACCATCAGCTTTTGAAGCCATAATCTGCGCATCCGTTACTGCGACCACAGGAGGCATATCAAAAATAACTACATCATATAAATTCTTTGCTTCTTCGATTACTTGATTCATTCTAGAAGATCCTAAAAGTTCAGATGGATTTGGAGGCTTAGGTCCGCTAGTTAGCACGGACAGATTATCGATGACCGTTTTTTGTGATGCTTCTAAGACGCTTGTCGTTGTGCTTAGCACCGTACTTAAACCAGAAGCGTTGTTTAGACTGAAAGTTTTATAAACCGTTGGCTTACGCATATCTGCATCAACTAACAATACCCGCTGACCAGATTTTGCAAAGACGACTGCCAAATTCGCAGATGTCGTAGACTTTCCTTCTCCGGGACCAGAAGATGTAATCACCAATGTTTTAATATGCTTGTCGGCAGAGGATGCAAATTGAATATTAGTCCGTATCGTTCTATATTGTTCTGAAATCGGTGATGATGGATCAACCAATGTAATTAAGCTAACCGCATGCGTTTGTGTTCCTTTTTGTTCTTTTATCTTCGCCATTCATCTTTCCTCCTTAGACTCTTGTTCGGCTGCGGCGTGATTCAGCCGTCTTATCACTAGTATTTTTTTTAATAATTTGTACTGACGGTTTTTTTTGAATCGTTGCATTTAACTCTTTTGCAGACATTTGTGGGACTGTTCCTAAAATCGTAAAGCCTAATGTTTCCGTGACAAACTTATCATCTTTGACTGTTCGGTCTAGTAGTTCTAATAAGAAAGCAATACCAATACCTATTATAACCCCTATGACTAATCCAATTGCTAAATTGAATTTATTGTTTGGGGAAACCGGAGAGGAACTCGCTTCTGCGTTAGAAATAATAGAAATTTTATCCACATTTAACACGTCTTTTGCGTTTTCTTGGAAGACTAATGCTGTTGTATTTGCGATGTTTGCAGCATAAACAGAACTAGTATCTGTAGCTCTAATAGAAAACATCAATGAATTTTGTGATTGTGTCACTTCAACAGAATCTTTCAATTCTTGTACGCTTTTATCAATGCCATATTCTGATTCTATTCGGTCTTTGACCTGATTGATAACCAAATCTCCTGTAACTAGTTCTTTATACGTGTTGATCATTTGTAGATTCGTATTTACATCATTTGCATTTGTTGTTTCAGTTTGTGGCAAAGTTACGATCAATTGCGCTTGAGAACGATACTTGGGCGTAAGAACAAAAAAGGTAACGATCGCTGCTAACGCCAAGCCGATAAACATTGAGATTAATATTGATGTCAGGTGCTTCCGTAATATATCAAATACTTCTTTTAAACTAATAGTCTCTTCCATATTTCTCCACTTTCTTCTAGTTATTGATATCGAGCTGTTCTTTAAGGATACTTTGTACACGATTTAATTCTTCATCACTCACACGTTGGTAGGAGATACCATCTTGCATGAATCCTTCACCTTGAAGCTGGTCTTGTTTGATCGTTTGAAACGCACTTCGATAATTCATTGCCAATGTCCGCATATCATCAAAACTCATATCAGTTTTCATATTGTTCTCAACTGCATTCAAGATTGACTGATACTGACTAACCCCGTCTAGACTGAGAACTTTTTTTACGATTGCTTCCACCATCTTACGTTGTCGATCTTGTCGCCCATAGTCTCCGTTGGGATCGTCATATCTCATTCTTGAATAAGCGAGTGCTTGTTCCCCGTTTAATTTTGTTCTTCCAATTGTAAAATTATATTCATCAATTGAAAAAGTCAAATCATTATCAACTTCAATACCGCCGACTGCATCAACTAACTCTTTCAAGCCTTCCATATTAAGGGACACGTAATGATCAATGGGAATATCTAAAAACTTCTCAACCGTGTTCATAGACATGGCTGCCCCTCCAAAGGCATAGGCATGATTGATTTTATCTGTTGTTCCATGTCCTACGATATCAACATAGGTATCGCGAGGAATACTCACTACCGTCGTCTGATTGTCTTGTGGACTGATGGTCGCGACCATCATGGTATCGGAACGGCCTTGTTCGACTCTTCCTAAATCACCGGTATCGATCCCCATCAGTAAAACCGAGAAGGAATCTTTTTGGGATAGGTCGACATCATTTTCACGTAGACGATCTTCTCGATCACGTTCGACTGATTGATAGGTTTCTTGAATTGAGTTTGATACATCAAAATATAATTTTGCAGCGACACCGATCATTCCGATGACTAAAATTGCAACGATTGAAAAGATAATTAAAAAGATTTTTTTTCCTTTTGACATTTGCTTTCCTCCAGTTATCTCTGTTTTCTTCGATACATCTTTAAATTAGTAAACAGTGTCTGAACTTTGATCTGTCCAGGTGCCATCTCCTGCGGATGTATCCTCTGAATAACTTTCCGTTGAAGCGGGGGGTGTATACGTGCTGTATCCTGTGTACCCCATTTGGGTAGCGACTTTGTCTGCTAATTCGGTGAATTTCTCTTTCAATTCTTCATTGCGAACTTTGCTGATACTGTCGATTGCACTCAGGTATTTTTCTAAGGTGACTTCACTTGTCACCTCATCCCCATCAAGCATTTCATCAAACGTTTCTTGTAATTTTGCAATGCGGTCCAATTGAGTATCCGCATATTCTAAATAGGAAACAACTAACTCTTTCCATTTACTATCTTCAAAAAAGCTCAGATTTTCACGGACATTCCCAACGTCCGTTTCTTTCAGATCGGCTCTAATGATGACATCATTTTCAGCACTTTGCCAATTTGAAACGCCTTCAGTAAATAAGGCTTCCGTATCTGCTTGTACTTTTAATTTGGCCTCGATGTCTTTTAGCTGATCATCAAGGGCGTTTTTTTCTTGTTGGATCTCCACTGACTCACTTGGCAGTGCATCATCATCGATCCCATAATCGTCTGCAGATACTTTCACTGCAGAAAGTTTTGCGACTGTTTTTTGAACGTCTTCTTCTTTCAAGTCTTTTCGTAAAAATATTTGTTCCTCGTTGCTGTAAAATTCAGCAATCTCTTTCGACAACTCATTGATGCGATCTTTTTCGCTGGCAATCGCTGTCTGTGCATATTCGACTCGCTGCTGATAATGCCTTTGGTTATTTTGTCGGTAACCAATAAAACAAATCGCAACTGCGCCAATACCAACGGCTAAAACAGTCAAAGTCTTTATTAACGGCTTTCCCATGAACACACTCCCTACTTCAATTGTGCTTGTTTAAGCATTCTGCCTTCCTCTCACATAATAAAGGCAATTCTAGTTTATTATAAGAGAAATGTAGCATTAAATAAAGGAAATTCCCGTTTTTTATTTATTACGGTATATTTTTCGTCAATAAAAGACTTGTATAATGCCAAACATCAGTTATTTTAAAAAATCATAAATAACGTCTACTCTACTTGACAGTTTTTTTAAACCCTCATTTTAAATAATGAATAATTCAGTTATAATCGTTGTTCTCATCGCCTTTGAAGGTTGTCACATTACAGAAAAATAACCTTGAGAGATTAAATCCCTTCACTGTCTCAACATCTTTTCATTATAAATAGAAAAGAAAAGAAATTCAGAAAGTATTTTCATACACTTTTCTTGTTATTATAAATTAACTTGTCAAAGCTGAATTCTTTTCTTGGCGCACTTAGGGTTTCCTTTGCGAATGCTCTTTATTTACGTCAATCATTCCTGTTAAAATTATAAGTTGTCTTTCGAAAAGTGACTTTTCTCTTCAATTCCGTTTTCTTTCATCTTCTATCAGTTTCCTCGAAACATAATTAATCGTTCAATTTTTATTCCTACGCTAAAAAGTTATTTCCTTAACGTCTCTTTTGCTAATTAATTTCCATTTATCTTCTTTGAGAGGCTGAAAAAAACGTGTTTCTACCTATATATATGCTGATCGTCAGATGATTTATAGAAAACGCAAAAAATCTTACACAGGCTCAGGTATATATTTCACCAATCGATGAAATATGTGATTTGTTTTTCCATCCTAAGTTTCTTTAAGATGTATAAGAAAGAGTTTTGCTTTTTCTTCATGAAAGGAGCTGCATCTTGAGAAATTTTCAAAATAACTTCATTACTAATACGGCTACGATTCGATGGCTGAAAATTTTAATGGCATTCGAAAAAAATCACCATTGCTCAACTGTCGGCTTAGCAAAGACATCAGGAAGTACGACTCGTACGATCATGACAGATATTACGAATTTAAAAGAACACTTCGGTGACTGCCTTATGATCGACTCTTCACACAAAGGGTATTTTTTTTCTATAAAAAATTCTTCTGATTACCTTACAAAAAAACGTGCTTTGATTGCCGATGAGATTTTATTCCATATCATTGAAAGTATTTTTCATCACGATTTGCTTACTTCTTCTGAATGGGCAGAAAAATATCATATATCTGAGAGTACTGTTTTGCGGTATTTGCGAAAGGTCCAACCCATTTTTTCCTCTTATCGTTTGGAAATTCAAACCAACCCAGTCAGCTTTGTTGGGGAAGAAATCAACATTCGCAAATTTTTTCATGATTTCTACTATGAATCCGAGATTACTGGCCATACGATTTTTCCGCCTATCGCGATTCAAAACATCACTGCCAGTGCATTTTCAAAGTGCTATCAGCTGAATCAACATACTTGCTCTTTCGGTGAGTTTAATTACTATTTGTATATCACCTTCGAACGGCATTGCATTGGTCAGCCTATCTCCTTACCAAAGCCAGTCAAAGCTATATTCGAAAACTACAATGATTTCAAGTTATTTTCCGAAATCAACGAAGCCATCGAGGAGCAATACCAAAGAGAACTTCCTTATGAGGAAATGCTCTATTTATTTTTATTAGTGAAAACACGACGATCGATCAGCAACCTGACCATTGAACATACATTTTGCAAAGAATACAACCATTGGCCTGAACTCAAAAAACTTGCGGCATTATTTGTAAACGACTGCTTACCCGATTCACCAGATCCTGCTCGCGATCAACTTTTGATCGAATCATTCTTTACCGTAGCAAAAATCAAACAATTATTGTCGCCTTTGTTAAACCACATGATTTCTGATGCCATCCAATTTGTAGAAGATAGTTACCCGGATGATTTTCAATTGTTTAAAACTTACTTGTTCACGCAACCTATAGCTCGTGATACTTGGGATAGTGAGACATTGAATCACTTGAGTACAAGTTTAACAATGTACATCTCCTCCATCAGATCGTTGTATTGGCAAGAAAAAAAGAATATTGCCTTTTTATTTGAAGGTCCTTATTATCTATGCCAATTACTAAAGTGCAAGTCTGTCCGTTATTTGCGCAGTTTTCGTACCTTTTATTTCCCGGATTCCAACGAATTGTCGCAAGCCTATTTAGAAAAGAATCAGATCGATTTGATCGTAACGAACTATACGGAATACATCACTGAGTACGCCCAGAACATTGATTATCTGCTCCTTAAAACCTTTCCGGATGACTATGACTGGGAAGCTTTAGAAGCGAAACTAAACACGAATTTCAATAGTTAATTTTGCTACTGGTGTCTTTCTTCTTTTTTCTTTGTTATTATTTGGCAGCCTGAGGCGACTCTATAATGATCGTTCTTGCCGGAAACGATCATCTATGGGAATTTAAGGGATTGTGATTTATTTAACATAGATATTTTGACTGACTAAAGATAATCAAACAGAGTGCTAGAAGTACCCCACAAATCAGGTATTTACGGCACTCTGTTTTATTGAAAAAAAGCCAAAAAAAAGAAGCAGGCCTCTGCTTCTTTTTTTGATTAATCTAAGATCGTGACTTTTACTTGACGACGTCCCCATTGGATACATTGTGCTACATTATCAAAGTGAACATCGATAATGTGTCCTTTGATCGCGCCACCAGTATCAAGTGCTAGTGCTACGCCATAGCCTTCAACATTGACTAAAGTGCCTAGCGGAATCACGCTTGGATCAACGGCAACTGCCATTGGATTTTTACGTAAATCTGTACCACTTGCGGTAAAGAAGCTCGCACCAGCTTCTTTATACGAGTAGGCAGTTGATTCCATCATTAATGTCCGACCACTACTTGTATCGCTATTGTTAGTATTGTTGTTGCTTGTATTGCTTGAGCTGCTATTCGAGCTACTATTACTGTTACTGCTTGAAGAGCTATTCGATGATGACGTGCTGCTTTCAGTCGTGTTGCTGCTAGATGATGCAGACGATTGTGATTCAGAAGAACTTGAACGTTCAGCCGCTTGTGCTGCTTCTTTTTCCTCTTTTTCTTTCGCTGCTTGTTCTGCTGCTTCTTTGGCTGCACGTTCTTCTGCTGCTTTTTCAGCGGCTAAACGAGCAGTTTCAGCTTCTTTGCTTGAAGCGATTTGAGCCAAGGTTGATTCATTTTCTTTCAACTGCGCTTGAAGATTGGCGATTTTTGAATCTAGCGCTTTGGCTTCTGATTCTAGTGCTGTTTGATTTTCTTTCAACGATTGCTGGGTAGATTGCGCTTTTTCTTCTAATGTTTCAAGCTTTTCTTTCTCAGCCGTCAATGAATCGATCTTTTCTTTTTCCAAGTTTTGCAGCATCGTCATGGCATAGGCACGATTGATGAAATCTTGGATGTTCGATGATTCTAATAGGACGGTCCAATCTCTGGTTGCCCCACCATTGACTTGGATGTCTTTCATACGTTCCGCAACGACTGCTTCACGCTTTTCAATTGTTTCTTGTGCAGTTTTGATTTCTGCTTTGGTTGTTGCTAATGATTCTTCATTTTCAGCGATTTGAGCTTTTAACTCTTCTACTTCGCTGTATTTCGCATTCACATCAGTCAATGCAATCTGCACTTCCGTACTGATTTCCTGACTTTGCTGCATGACGGCACTTTCTTGCTCTTGCAATGATTCAAGTGACTCAGCCTGCGCAAAGATGGGAGAAACGATTCCTGCCGCAAAGACAGCGACAACGATTGTTCGTAGTTTCTTTGCCTTCAAAAAATTCCCTCACTTCTCACTATGGTTTCCAACACATCCTATTATACAAATTCTTAAGAAGAATTTTATTGCAAGACCTTTACAATTTGTTACAAATTATCGTAAAAGTGGGAGTTTTAACAGTCTTTTCCATTGGATTTCAGAAAGAAGTGGGAAGAATCAGCTTTGATAAGGGTTTATTTTCTGTAACACTATCGTAACAATGCTATTTTTTTCTACGAATAGCCTCGATGAAGCGCGACAATTCTTGGCTGCTTTTTATCTGATTGATTTCTAACTTTTGAAAGTTTTTTAAGAGTCTTCTTTGATGGAAATTCAACTTCGGTAGATTCTGTTTTAAGATGCGCCATTCTTCTGGAAATGCTGCAAATCGCCCTTGCCAATCATTTTTATATTGCTCAATGTTTTCAGCCAACTCTTTTTTGTGTTGTTCAAAGGCTTGATTGACTTGTTGCACAGCTTTCTGAAAGGCAACCAAATTTGCCAAAGTATACCCCATATCAAATGAAAGGATCATCAACAAGAAAACTGGCAATAAAAATCCTGTATGTTCTACTAATGTTTGAACAAAAACTAGCATCTGGGGATGAATAAATCGAACGATGATCACGCAGCACGCTCCCCAAAATACGGAGATTGGCAGTGCTACTCTCCCATTGATATTCAAAGGGACATTATTATAGTCCCACCATGAAGCGTGAAACAATTTTTCCAATAGAAAACTCGTGGCATACTCCAAAATAGTTACTAGTATTGCGGCTGCAAAAAAAAGCAAGACAATATGTTGATGAATTGGTCGTAATAGGTAGACAACGCCTAAAATACCAAAGCCATAAATCGGTGTGATGGGACCGACCAGAAAACCTCGATAAACAAAATGACCTGCTTTTATCGAGCAATAAATCGTTTCCCACAACCAGCCAATAAATGAATAGCAAAAAAACAATAAAATAATTCGTTCAAATTCGAACATACATATTTACTCCTTTCAAAAAATGATGACGTATTATTGTGGTACTTTTCCTATTCATCATACCACAAAGTAAGCTATCTCATTTTCAGTTCAAAGTGACGTTCTCTCAATGAACAGCTCATTTTATTGTTTCCTATGCTTTTATTGATTCCCAAAAATAATGGATGGATGGACTTGTTCCTTTAAACTATACCCACATAATTCTTTGTTGAAAGTAAAGTGATCTTGTTCTACGTTGGCAATGATTTCCTCCTCTGAAAATCCATGGAAATCGTAATCATTGATATAACTACGCAACAAGACCAATTTTGCATCAATCAAAAGTACTCTTTGGATATCTGTCCAAAAAGTTGTTTCTCGATTCTTTAAAATTTTTTTCAGTTCTGCTTCTTGTTCTAACCAATAAGAATAAACAACTGGCATATCCTCTCGAATATCAGCTGGCGATAGACCTTCACGCATTTTTTTTAAGTATTCATTAACTGATGGATATAGCAATTTCATTCCCCCTAAGTATATTATTGAACCAATTTTCCCCAATAGAGATGACTGTCGTTCTGCGCTGTTCGTTGATTTCTCGGGGAAATCTTATTTTGCTTTCGCTTGAAATTCCCCATA
This sequence comes from Enterococcus sp. FDAARGOS_375, assembly GCF_002393265.1. Taxonomy (NCBI): domain Bacteria; kingdom Bacillati; phylum Bacillota; class Bacilli; order Lactobacillales; family Enterococcaceae; genus Enterococcus; species Enterococcus sp. FDAARGOS_375. The sequence continues at coordinate 196,406 of NZ_CP023515.1, forward strand.
TAAAGTAGTTTTTATAATAAAAACATAAAGCATATATTTTGCATCGATAAAGAAAAAGAATACGATCAATTTTTAGATGCATTCCATGCAATTTTCAACTTCGCCATTTTTTTTATGCTTCCTTTCTTATACTAAGCATATCAAAACTACTCTCATATTTATAATCAACTTTTGCATCCATCTAGGAAAAAAGTGAAAACAAGCCTTTATAATCTTTTATTTTTGACTTTGTTTCATTATTTTCATCATCAAGAAAAATAAATTTCACCTTATTCATGCAATAACTGAGAATATTTTATTGCGTTATTTTCTTTCCTATTATACGATTAACTAAATAATGTTGGTTATTTGAAAGCACATACGAAGGGAAAGTGAGAATAATGAAAAAAAGTGTTGTTTTAAGTTTGTTGGGGTTTACACTTCTTTTTGCTGGATGTACACAAAAAAAAGAAAATTCGGCGGGAGAAAGTTCGCAAAGTGCAAGCACTTCAAGTATGGCCATGACATCTTCCACAGAAATGAATCAAGAATCAACGGCCTCATCTAGCGAATCTGCTTTACCAAGTTCAGAACAAACCATCACAGGGGTCAGTGGTACAAACTACAAGATTGCGTTACCTAGCAATTGGCAAGAAGTACCAGATTTCACTTCATTGAATCCTGACAATGATTTTATGTTGTCAGATGCATTAGAAACGAAGTACTTAGCTGCTGTCGTTGAATCAAAGCAAGATTTCGCCGATTTAGAAACTTATCTCGGGTTGGTTCAAGAAAATTTGGCAACGAGCTTTGATACGACTGCCACCTTTTTACCAATTCCTGACACCAAAGCCTATTTCGTTGATTTCCCAGCAACCGTTGAAGGGCTAAATATCCACTATATTTATTATGTCCTTGAAACAGAAAATAATTATGTGCAGTTATACGGTTGGACATTGGAAAGTTTGTATGACTCCTCAAAAGATGAACTGACAGCGATCATGAATAGCTTCAAAGAAGAATAAGTAAAAAACATCTGTAAACCACTTTTGCGTCCAATCGCAAAAAATGATTACAGATGTTTTTCTTTTTTATCTACTTACTACTAGTCGTTGCCCTACCACAATCAATGAACCAGAAAGATTGTTCCACTGCATCAACTGATTTACTGTTACACCGTACCGTTGCGAGATTCCCCACAAGGTATCTCCCGAACGCACCGTATGAGTGGTGCTACTTGAAGAGGTGTTATTTTCTCGAACATAGGCGGCACTTACCCACCCACGACCTTCAATTCGATACCAGATATTGTTGCCGTTGACACTCGTCCCAGTCTTTTGGGCAACGGCTCGAAAAGAAGCGTTGTTTGATAACGAACCGACAATGTTGGCACTAGTAGAAGCGTCTGAACGGATGTTTAAGGTCGCCGTTGTTCGAAACTCTTTATTGATGCTTTGCTCGGTATTGTTACTTCCTGAGCTTACTTCGCTGACATAGGCGGCACTTACCCACCCACGGCCTTGGATCCGATACCAGACATTGTTGCCATTCACACTGGTTCCGGTCTTTTGAGCGACAGCTCGAAAGGTCGTATTATTCGCCAACGAGCCGACAACTGAGGCGCTAGTTGATGCATCTGAACGGATATTTAAAGCCGCCGTTGTTCGAAATTCTTTATTGATACTTTGTTCGGTATTGTTGTTATTCCCATTATTGTTATTTCCATTCCCACCCGTGTTTGATGAGATCTCTGTCACATGAGCGGCACTTACCCATCCACGACCTTGAATCCGATACCAGGTCGTATTACCGTTGACACTGGTGCCGCTTTTTTGGGCAACTGCTTGGAACGTCGCATTGGCAGCCAGTGAACCAACGATCGAGGCACTGGTGGAAGCGTCTGAACGGATATTTAGCGCTGCATTTGTCCTGAATTGCTTATTGATGGCTTGTTCAGAATTGTTATTATTGTTGTTATTATTCGAACCGCCACCGCTTGAGGTATCGTATTGGGTCAAATTGTAGGTTTCGATCAAGTTATTCAGCTTACTTGCATAAGACGTGTCGGTTGCATAACGTCCTTGCAGCCACTGTGTCGCATCACGATAAGAACTGGTATTAGACTTCCATGCCCCATGGTAGAAGAAAACACCTGGCGAAAATGAGGTGGTTTTCAAAACGTGGGCATTGTCTTGAAAGGATTCTTTTAGCGAGGGATATTTACGAAACTTAGCAATAATCGGATAAAGATTGCCATTCCCGTCATCTTCCATCGTTTGCATCTCTACAAATTGTCCATTGTAAGATCCCTTGATGCCAAACATATTATTCGCAAGAGTGGTCAGTGTGGACTGGCCCCAACCGGACTCTAAGATTGCTTGGGCAATCATGACCGAAGCATACAGATCATTTGCTCCCGCCACTTCTTGTGCCATCGGCCCTACTTGCTGAATAAAGGCTTGTTGATTGGTAGAACGTGCCATTGGATTGTTGTAGTTCGGCATCACTTTCGTTTCAATGGCAATCCGCTCTTCTTCTGAAAGAACCGGGATGTCGCTCCCTATTTCTGTCTCTTTTTGTTCGGAAGCCGTGTCATCTGCCGGTGCCCTTTCAGGTACGTCTTCGCTTTCTGGCACTCCCACAACGTCAACGTTTGAGGAATCGGAATTGTCTTGTGTTCCTGATACAGCATTCGTTGCGTTGTCTTCTACAACGATCACCGAATCTTGTGTTGAGTTATCTTGCGATGAGTCAGCTGTTTCAACGACCCGAACGCCATTTTGCGTTTCTGTTGACTCAAGCGTATCAGCTAAGACACTCACTGGCAAAATATTCACCGTGCTAACAAGTGCAGCCGTTGTGGCTGCACTTTTGCGGTAAAACACTCCTCTTTTTTGTTTCATCGCTCGTCTGCGAATCAATTTTCTTTCTTCCATTTGTCTCTCCTTAAAACCACATCCAGTTAAACCTTACATTCTCACTGCAAAACTAGGTGTAAAGTAAGCAGTGCTACCAACAGAAACGTTTTGTCCTGGTCGTGGTGCGTGAATATATTGACCACCGCCTAATGCAATGGCTACGTGATACGTACTTCCTGATGAACCCCAGAATAAAAGATCTCCTGGTTGCGCTTGGCTGACTGGAATCACTGTACCGGCTGTTTCTTGTGGTACCGTCCAACCGCCAATATCTCTACCTGTTACTTGTAAAAAGACATAGCGAGTAAATCCAGAACAGTCAAAGCTGTCAGGTCCTTTGGCACCCCAAACATATGGTTTTCCGATATGTTTATAGGCTTCGGCAACGATCGCGGCACCATTTGTTGAAGCTGGTGCGGAAGGCGCTGTCGGTGGCGTCACGATTGGTGTCGGCGCTGGTTTCGGCGCAGGCGCTGGTGTCACTGGCGTCGGTGCAGGAGTTACAGGTGCACTATCCGCTGGCGTCTCCGGTGCTGCAGGTGTTGTTGGTGTTTCTGGTTCTTGAATTTCTGGTGTATCTACTGGTGTTTCCTCTGGAGCCTCTGGTGTTTCAACCGACTCAGATCCTTGCGTTTCCTCTGGTTGTGTTTCTACTGGCGCTTCTGGCTCTTCCACTGGTTCCTGACTTTCTGCTCCTATTTCAGGTTCCGTTGAATCCGCCTGAGCAGCTGCTTCATTCAAGGCTGCTTCTTCCGCAGCCGCTTGTTCTGCTTGCTGTTGCGCCGCTTGTTCCGCTTGGGCTTGTAAAGCAGCAACGCGAGCTGCTTCTTCACGAATTCTTGCTTGCTCCGCTTCATAAGCTTCTTTTTCCGCACGCAGCTGTTCTTTTTCTTCTTCTTTTGTTGCTTCTTCGTAGGCTAGGTTACTGACTAGCACATTCAATTCTGCTTGAGTGGCTTCCAAGACACCTTTTTGCGCTTCTAGATGACTCTGTGCTGCTTGCAATTCTGCAACTTTTTCTTGTGATTCTGCGCGCTTTTCTTCAACGGCTTTTTGGTCGGCTTTTTGCTGTTCAATCACTTCATTGTTTGCTCGGATGATCGTCGTCATGGCATGCACCCGACCGACTAGGTCACTGACAGACTCCGCTTCTAACACCGCTGTTAAAAAATGATCGTCTTTGCCATTGATTTGTGTTTCTCTGGCTTGTTTTTCAATATTTTCTGAGCGTTTGGCGATTCGCTCTTCTAATTGACTGATTTCTTGGTCTAATCCTTCTATCTCTTGCAGCAAATCACTTTGCTGCGCTAAAATGGTCGCTGCTTCTTGATTCAGTGAATCAATTTCCTCAGACAATCCGTCAATTTCCCTTTGTACGCTTTGGCGCTGCTGTCTCAACTGATCAATCTCGTTATTTTTTTGTTCAATCAATTGGTCATGATTCGTTGCAAAAACGGTCATAGGGCCGCCGAACGATGACAAGACAATGCCACACATACATACTGTTGCAAAGATTTTCTTCTTCATCTGATCCTCCAAATTCAATTTAAAAACTTTTTTTTCATTTATTTGACTATTTTCATTTTAACATAGTTCATCTACAAACCCAATCCGTAAGCGATTTACATTTTAGTTACACAAATATCAGATGTTTTTTTATTGATTGTTCCCTAGTAAAAAAAGTCGTTAAAGTTGAATCAATCCCTATCTATCAACTCTTCAAGAAAACTTCATAGAAAATCTTCTTTTTCTTAAGAAAAAATAAATCATGTTTTAGATTTCACTTTTATTACATTAATTTTTTGCAAAATATGCTTGATTTACGAAATCTTATTCATAAGAAAAAGCCCTTTCCTAGTGTTTTCTAGAAAAGAGCGCGTTTTTTGTCTGTGCTAGTTGCGATATGGCAGTAATTGCCGCATCACGGCGATTTGGTCGTCAATAGTCTGTTCAGTGATATGACCAGTCAGAGCCAAAATCCCCAATCCTTCAATCACGAACATATAGTTTTCGGCAATCACTGCCAAGTTTTCATCTTTTAACACACCTTGCTGAACGCCGACTTGAAAGATCTCATGGATCGTCCGTTTCGTCTCAGAAAGTTGAGCTTGCTGCAGTGAACTGGAGGCTTCAGTTTTATGCGTATAGTAATACTCGTAGACGGCTCGCAGCATACCGTCAGAAATGCTGTGGAGTAGACGCTTGCGATGGTCGGAAAAATATTTGTTTAAAATCGTTTCAAAGGGCACTTGCTCCATAATCATCTCTCGTACATCATCAAATTTTCGTTTAGAACGCTGCTCTAACACTGCCAAAAAAATCTCATCCACCGAACGAAAGTACAAATAAATACCACCGCGACTAATGCCGCACTCTTCGATAATGTCCTTCATGGTCGCATCGATCAAGCCTTTCTTACTAAAGACGACTTTGGCACTTTCAAGAATCAAATCACGCTTTTGTTGTTTTTTCTTTTCAGCTGTAGTCAATTCGCTCTGCTGCTTCTTCGCCATTTTTTTGGCTCCTTTCATCACATTATGAATGACACAAGTGTCATTTTGTTGTATAATCAACCTAACTTAAAAATGACACGAGTGTCATTATAAAAAAAGGAGTTTTTACAATGAATACAAAAAGCAAAACCTATCGCCTTGTCATTCGTGCCATATTGACTGCTATTATTATTTTACAGACGATGGTACCTTTCCTTGGATTTATTCCGATCGGTATCACTAGTTTAACGATCATCCATATCACGGTGATCGTCGCTGCCATCGTTTTAGGGACAAAAGACGGGATGTTCATTGGCTTAGTCTGGGGTATTTTTACCATGATTCGCGCCTTTACCTCTCCAACAACGCCCTTAGACATTGCCGTTTTCACCAATCCAATCATCTCGGTGATTCCCCGTGTGTTGGTTGGCTTAGTGGCTGGTCTCTTATTTACGATCATTTACAAGAAGACAAAAAAAGTCGTCGCTGCGTCGATTGTTGCAGCAATCTTTGGGACCATCACCAATACGGTTCTGGTCTTAACCTTAATGGGAACCTTGTATACTAGCTTAGTTGCTAATACCTATGGTGTCGATGCTTCGGCTTTGTTCGTGACCCTCGGCGGAATCGCTGTAACAAATGGAATCTCTGAGGTGATCACAGCTGCGGTCTTAACCCCAATTCTAGTAAAAGCCTTATTTGCGGCAACCAGTTTACGTCCAGAAAATCGTTAGTCCCTTCTCTTATCCTATCATTTTTTTCACGTTCTGAGTACTCTTTGCCCAAACATTAAAAGAACCCCGAACATAGAAAGCTTCTATTCTATAGAATAGCTTTCTATGTTCGGGGTTTCTTGTATTATTGGTTAAAAAAAGGTGGACAGCAAGGCAAGGATCGCTAGACCGCCTTGGGTCAAAATAATTTTCTTGTCGCTAGTCAGACTGCCATATGCAGCCACTAAGATAATGTAGATCAACAGCAAACGACTGATTTCCAAAGGCGCTGAAGCAAAGGTGATGCTATACAGTAACCCCAAACCGATCAGTCCATTGTAAACTCCTTGATTTTTGAACAAGGTCACCACGATCGGTCGCTCAAGTTCTGTCTTCGTCACGTTGAAGACCCGCGCCGTTGATTTGGACGTAGTAGCAAATGTTTCTAAATAGAGAATATAGAAAAACTCTAAGGCAACCAGTAGAATCAAAATCGTCGATAAAATCGTCATCTTTATTCTCCTTGATGAGCGACAACGATCTCGCTCGGTTTGGCTGCAAAGTCAGGCATTTGCTGGAATAATTGTTGCAGCAGCGGGTTTTGATTGTGGGCGGTGATCGCTTCTTGATTCGCCCATTTTTCGACCATGACAAACCGATTGTTCTCTTCCAATGATTCATAGAGATGATAGCCGTGGCAGCCATCCTCAGTTCTCGCCGATGCTAATAATGGGGTAACAGCGGCTAAAAAATCTGCTCGCTTTTCTTCTTTGATGTAAAACGTTGCATTGATGATTTCCATCGTTTTTCCTCCTCTTATAGGAATGTCGTAATTTGTTCTGCGTCCAACCGAACGGATTCATAGCCTAATTCTTTGGCTTTTCCGACTGAAAGGATCATGACAGGAACATAACGCTCTTTGTCTAAGCCAAAAGCTTCTGCTAATTGATCCGCTTCAAAGCCACCGATTGGGTTGGTTTCATAGCCATGTGCCCGCGCAACTAACATAAATTGCATCGCTGCTAAACTAGCGTCGATCTTCACCACATCATTCATTTGTTCTTTTGTAAGATTTTCGTAATGCGGAATGATCGCTGCTAATTGTTGGTCACGAACCTCCGCTGGCATTTTGCCTTCTGCTACTGCTTTGTTATAAATTTCTTCTCCTAGTTCATGACAAAGCATATCGCCAAAAATCAAGACCATTGCAGAAGAGGTATCATTTTGACGGACGTTGAAACGAATCAATGGTTTCAATTTTGCTTTTTGCTCATCGCTTTCCACAACGACAAAGCGCCAAGGCTGCATATTGACTGAGGAAGGTGCTGTCGTTGACTCTTGGATCATGGTCAACATTTCTTCATGGGGGATTTTGTAGGTTTCATCATAGACACGGACCGATTTTCGGCCAAAGGTAATCTCTGAAAAATTGTTGTTGCTGTATTCTGTCATGGGTTTGCCTTCTTTCATGGAACTAATTTCATAAGTAATGTTAGAAGCTGGGCTTCTTCTTCTTCGGTCAAATTGATGCCTAACGACTCCTCAGAGCTGGCATGCTTTGAAGCACAACTAGCCAAATCGGCTTGTGCTTTCGGTGTCAAAGAAACAAAAATCTCGCGGTTATTGTCTTTGTTTCGTTCCCGAGTCACAAATTGTTTTTCTTCGAGAATCTTCAAATGCCGCGTGACCGCTGCACTATCGATCTTCAATTCATTCTGTACTTGATTTTGGGTACAGCGTCCTTGCTCATTCAAAAACTGCAGCAACTGATAACGGGTCAGACTAAAGCCGGTCTCTTTTTCAAAGATCGCCGTTAATTCTTGGTTCACGATTTTCATCCGATACAGCAATCCGCTTAGCTCACGTAAATTCATTGCATCAACCGCTCCTTTCATCATTGACTAGTCAACTGTTGACTAGTCAAGTATAAGTCATTTTCTTTTGCTTGTAAAGAGTAAGCAAAAAAAAGACCCGCAGTTAGGCGAACTTCATCAAGGATCGAATCACAAATCCTTTGATGAAGGTGCACCATGAGGCTGCGGGTCTTCGTTACTCCAGTATTGAGTCAATACTGGAGAATTTATTTTATTTTAATTGGAAGAGTTTCTTCAAGCCCATGACGATCAATGTGGAGATCGCTGCAGCAGCGAAAATGATCCCCCATGTGCCGGCTTGAATTGGCATCGTGTCTAATAGCTCATTCATAAACGGTACATAGACCGCTGAAAGCTGCAAGCCGACGGAAAGGAGCAAGGCCCCCATCAACTGTTTGTTTTTCAAGAGGGTTTTGTCTAAACCAAAGCCGCTGCTCTTACGAACGTTGAAAATATGCATCAATTGCGCCACTGCCATAAAGGTAAAGGTCGCTGTTTGCGCATAAAGCAACTCGTGATCCGTCAACATCAAGAAGTTGAAGAAGCCAAACGCCACCAAACCAATTACAACACCACTTAAAATGATACGTCCTAAGAAACGCTTGTTGACGAGGCCATCAGCTTTCGACCGTGGCTGACGCTTCATAATATCGTCTTCAGCTGGTTCAAAGGCTAACGCCATGGCTGGAGCAATATCGATAACTAGATTTAAGAAAAGGATATGCAGCGGTTGGATCGGCATTGGCATCAAGAAGATGACACTTAAAAAGATCGTCACGATCTCAACCATATTACATGAGAACAAGAAAGAAACATATTTTTTGATGTTGTCAAAAATGATGCGTCCTTCTTTGATGGCATCGACGATCGTTCCAAAACGGTCATCCGTCAAAATCATATCGGAAGATTCTTTGGCTACTTCTGTGCCGCGGATCCCCATGGCGATCCCGATGTCAGCGCCGTTGAGTGCCGGCGCATCGTTAACGCCATCGCCAGTCATTGAAACGATATCGCCTTCTTCACGCAAGGCTTCCACAAGCTGTAATTTATTTTTCGGTGAGACTCGCGCAAAGACGGCCACTTCTTCGATTTTTTCGTTAAAGCCTTCCTGTCCTGCCAATTCATCGATTTCACGACCCGTCATAGTTTTTTCGTGGTCTTTTAAGCCAATTTCTTTGGCAATCATGGAGGCTGTCTTCGGATGGTCCCCAGTGATCATTTTCACTCGGATCCCCGCTTCTTGGGCGACCTTCACTGCTTCTTTGACATCTGTTCGTGGCGGATCGACGATGCCCGCAAAGCCTTGGATCTTGATTTGCTGCAGTGCTGCTTTCAGCTCTGCTTCGTCCGTACCACCTTGATAATCCTTGATACAACCGACAGCGATCACCCGCTGCCCATGACTGGCTAACGTGTCATTGTATTCATGGAGCTTTTCCTTTTCTTTGGCATCAGCATCGGCTAAATCAATCAAGACATCTGGTGCCCCTTTGATAATCAATGTCCGTTGCTCTCCTTCATACACGGTCACCATGTATTTGTTGTCGGAATCAAAAGGCATTTCTGCGATTTTCTTCAGCCCGCTGTCCTGCTCTTTTTGGCGATCAATGCCGATTTTTTGACCTAAAACGACGAACGCCCCATCTGTTGGATCACCGAGGATCTCGTATTGCCCTTCGTTTTCACGTAAAGTGGCGGTGGTACATAAAGCACCATTTTCGATCATCCCTTGCAGCGCATCATGATTGGTTGCATCGATCTCGGTTTCATCCTCCGAGTCTGCCTTGTAGAATTTTCCGTTGGGTTCATACCCATTTCCTGTCACTTTGAACATTTCCCCAGAACCTAAAATGATCTCGGCGACCGTCATTTGGTTTTCTGTCAGCGTCCCCGTTTTGTCACTGGCAATGATACTGGTGGCGCCAAGAGTCTCGACGGCTGATAACGATTTGACAAGGGCTTTGTGCTCGGCCATCGTTCGCATCCCACGAGACAATGTGATCGTCGAAACGGCTGGCATGGCTTCAGGAATGGCTGCGACCGCTAAAATAATCGAAATATGGATCATTTCGACAAATGGCTGATTCGTCAGTACCCCAGCGATCAGAACTGCCACTGCCGCAAAGAGCGCTGCAATAATGATTGCTTTTCCAAGCTTATCCAATTCGATATCTAATGGTGTTTGACGTTTTTTGTCACCGGTCAGCATGTCACTGATTTTTCCGACCTCGGTCTTCATGCCGGTTTCTGTCACTACGGCATAGGCATTTCCCCGAGTTGCCGCAGTTCCTGCGAAAACGACATTGCGACGATCGCCTAATGGAACATCTTCTTCGTAGGTTTCTCGAGCATCTTTTTCCACAGCTTCTGACTCACCGGTCAACGCTGATTCAATGCAGGCAAAGTTGCTCGTTTCAAGTAAGCGGGCATCTGCGGCAATAGCATCCCCTTCTTCCAAAACGAGAATATCGCCTGGTACGATTTTTGCCGACTCAATCTCCATTACTTCTCCATCACGAATCACTTTTGCGGTAGTGTAAATCATGCTTTGAAGTGAATCAATTGATTTTTGTGCTCGTAATTCTGTAATGAAGCCTGTCATTACAGCAATCACCACGGCAATCAATACTGCAATTCCTTCAACCGTTTCCCCCATCGCAAAAGAGAGTAACGCAGCTGCTAGCAAGAGATAAACAATCAAGTTGTTTACGTTATGCCACAGCAATTCCCATACAGAAAGGGATTCTTGTTGCTGGATCGTGTTTTCTCCGTATTTTTCTAAGCGTTTGTCGGCTTCTTTCCCGCTTAGGCCTTGCTTGCGGTCACTTTCAAAATGTTTCAAGGTCTCTTCAGTCTTTTGCTGGTAAAATTTTTCCATCAAATTCCTCCTTTTAATTATAAAGTTCTTGCCGAAGGTTTCCACGTTTCTGAAGGGATAAATCGGTACAGATACCTTGCACAGTCATTTTCTTGATTTGAATCGGTCCAGGCAATTGCTGAATGAAGGGAAGATAACCAATAAGAAAAGCAAGCGCAGGTTGACTGGCTGAGGGAAAAGGTATGTGTGATGAGCATCGATCGTTTTGCGAGCAATGAAATCGCATCTTTTAATCGTCGCAAGTGATCTTTCTATGTACGTACTTTGTGAAAAAACCATCCGGCCTACTTCTAACCTATCATGGATGAAGATGTTCGCAAAGGATTTTGCTTCACAAGTGGTGAAAAAAAACAGACGTGACCAAATGGGTAATACAACTATTGCTGTAGAATTTTGGTCATTTCAGCAGTGCAAAAAGGCACTTGTTACGGCATTTTCTTGAGAAACTGAGCGTTAGCTATGTTGTGATTTACATTGTTACAACTATGCCAAAAAAATAACTCAAAAAATGAGCGCTCACTATTCTTACTTAATTTTAACAAAAAACAACAAATTTTTAAATAAAATTCTTTCTTTTTGCTATAAAAAACGAAAAAACAAGACTCCCTTTTGTTTGACGATCTAGATTCTGGTTATCCTCAAAGCTTGAAGCAAAAATAGATCATCGAACTGCGGCAGCCATCCACGAGGTCGGCAATACTAAAAAACATTCCTCGAAATGGTGAGAAATCAGCAACCGGCGAAATGCTTTTCAGTCTGCTAGTTTAAGAAGCAACTTCTTCGCTTTCGATATAACAATAGACCCTTAGTTCAGGCAAAGCCTGTTTGATCTGCTGTTCAATAGTATCGATAAACGAACTTGGTTCTTCATCCGGCGCTAGTTTCAAGCTAAGGTCGGCGACGATCAAAAGTTCTTCTGGACTTAGATGAAGGGTTCGCAAATCTTTGATTTGAATGATTGCAGGATCGGCTAAAATTTGTTTGATCGCCATTAAATCCGAAGTGGATGCCCCTTCGCCAATCAAGAGGCTATAAAATTCTTTGGCTAAAAAGACAGCGGCAGCAATCAACAACAGTCCACCTAAAATACCTCCGAGGGAATCAAATATCGGATTGTTCGTCAAAGCGGTCAATAAGATTCCTGCGATGGCGATCGTTACACTCCCTAAGGCAAATAGATTTTCCGTAAAGCCTAAAAGTAAATCAGAATCCCGGCTTTCTTTCAAAAAACGGACGAGGGGTTGTTTTTGTTTGTTTTGTTCTTTGACTTCTTGCCAGCCTTCTTGAACCGCAGTCACTTCAATAAACAAACTGACGAATAAGATTGCTGCTACTAGCTGAATCTGCTCCACCTCATGGGTTGGATCCAGCAAATCACGGCTAGCTTCGACAACGGCTAAGATGCCTCCGCCTAAAAAAACCGTCATGGCAACCACGGTACTAAAAAAATAGGTCGCTCGTCCTTCACCAAACTGATGCAGCTCACTGCGCCCTCGCTGTGCTCGGTTTTCACCGATGGCAAGAAGCCCTTGATTGATGCAATCGATCATACTGTGGATACTTTCGTTCATCAAGACTGCACTGCCGCTAAGGAAATACCCAATGGCTTTCATGATCAAGCCTAAGACATGGGTCAACAAGACGATTCTTCGGGCTTTTTGTTCTTGTTGTTTTTCCATCATGGTTCCTCCTCCGATGTCGGACTCGCTGCAACAAGCTGTCTCTTTTCTCAAGCATAGCACTGCGCTTCTTAGATGAAAACGAAAGTGACTTGAGAGACTGCCCTTGTTTTCAATCGATTGTTAGACGGACTGAGGGTATTAAAAAAGTCAGGATTGCTCCTGACTTTTTGTTCTTGTTTAGTAGCCGGTTCCGTCATCAACGACTTCCGAGCCGTATCCGTCACCAGTTCCTGCACCTGTTTCGGTTCCAGTTTCGTTTCCAACACCGGTTTGTGTTTCTGTATTGGCATCTACTTGTGAATCTGCTGGTGCTTGACCTAAGGCTTTCAGCATATCGTTACGAATTTCGTTGTAAGAATAATCTTGAATATATACGATCGATTGTCCATCATAAGATTCCCCATCGTACCATTCAAAGGTATGTTTTTGAATATCGAACCCAGACAACATATTACCAGCTAAAGATACTAAGTCTTCAAACTTGAAGTTTGTATTGACGTCTTCACTGACTGAGTCTAGAATTTCTTGGTACTTGGTAACATTATTGATTTTCAAAGCTTGATGGATCGCTGCTTCAATGACTTCTTGCTGACGGTTCCCTCGGTCCACATCGGTATCCATTTTCCGGATGCGGGCAAAAATCAAGGCTTGCTCACCGTTCAACAATTGACGACCTTCTGGAATCAATGTTTCCCCGGTGTTATCTGAAGTATATTTCTTATTGATATCATAAGGTACATCAACAGTGATTCCGCCAATCGCATCAATGATTTTCTCAAAACTCGTAAAGTTGATGTTTACGTAATAATCAATTGGCAATTGCAGGTAGTTTTGGACTGTTTCAATCGTTGCGTCTTCTTCGCCAATTGTGAATGCACTATTGATCTTGGCTGTAGTAGCAATTGTCCCAGTTCCTGTTCCATCATAAATGTTGGTCCAAATGTCTCTTGGGAGACTGACCATATCGATTTTCTTATTTTCGCCATCGTACACCATGTAAATCAAACTGTCGGTACGGGCACTGTCCAAATGTTCTGTCTTTTCACGTTCCGCGTCATTATCAACACCCATTAACAAGATCCCAAACTTTGAATTCACGTCAGAAGCTTTCAATGAGTTGTCCTCTTTGCTCTTATTGGAACTGATCACAGCGGATTCTTTAAACATTTTATCCACTGAATTCTTTGCTGCATAATACGTATAGCCGGCAAATAATACGATGCCTGCAATGGCGAAAAGAAAGATTCCTCCAATAATCACGCGCTTATTGCGTGCTTTGTGGGCTCTTTGCTGCTTATATCTCGTCTTTCTATCCATAGTGCCTCCTTCATTTCTCCTGAATTGCTCTCCCCGATTGTACCAGAATTTTTACGATCCGCCTATTTTTTTAAGAAGTTTTATTCTTTTTCTGTGAAGTCCTTTAAACATTCCTAAAAAATAATTCTGACAATGAAAGAAAGTTGGATAAATAGTCAACTTCTATGGATATTTTATTAAAAAACGAGTTTTTCTCATTCGCCTTTTTTGGACGGATCAACTTCTTTCTCGACAGTAAGCTGAATAATTACACCAAAAGGATCCCGAACACTAGCATAAAAAAACGCAAATGGGTTGTCACTAGGTGCTTGGATCATCTGACTGCCATTTTCCATTAGTCGTTGATAAAGCTTCTGAGCTATTTTGGTGTCGTCTATCGTCAAACTCAAGGATAAGTGATTCCCTAGCTGAATCGCCTCTCCTTCAACTAATGGATTGTCTGCCAGCTGCAACTGGAAATCTCCGATCTGTAGGATGGAGTGAGAAAGATACTGTTCTTGTCCCGCAAAAATCTCCAGCGATGGATCAAGTCTCTCACGATACTCCTGGTTGGTGATGGCAAATAAGAGGGTTGCGTCTAGTGTTTCTTGATAAAATTGAATGGCTTCTTGGGCTTTGCCGTCTAACGTTAAAAACAAAGCGATTTTTGGTTCGATCATTTGTTGGTTCCTCCTTTTCTTGTTACCATAAGTGTAACTGTGAATCTTGCCAAAACTTGGCACCATTGGAGAAAGAAATGAAAAAATCAGAACGTTTAACCCAAGAACTATTGTATTTACAAGGAAAAGCCACTTTTCATCTAGCCGATTTAATGGAAACCTTCGCGATCTCAAAACGTACAGCCGTCCGTGATGTCCAGTCGTTGGAAGAGCTGGGTTTGCCTCTCGTAGTAGAAGTCGGTCGATATGGCGGCTATCAGATTTTGAAAAATCAACTGACCCCCTTGTACTTTGACAAAAATGAAAGGTATACCCTTTTCTTTGCTTTACAGCTCTTGCAAAAATTATCCGATTCTCCTTTTGATCGAAGTTATCAAGGATTACGGCGAAAACTGTTGCAGTCTTTTTACCAAGGAGACACCGAGTGGTTAGAAAAAATGGAGACGGCGGTTTCGTTTCAAGGGGTGCCTCAATTGACGAGTGCACCGATCCTCTCAGCGCTTTTTTCAGCGATCGTACAAGAACAAGTCATCCACTTTAGCTATCAGCGGTATCAAAAAACGAGCAAGACTGTTCAGCCTTATCAGCTAGATTTTCGTGCTGGTTACTGGTACTGTTTGGCCTACGACTATCAAAAACAGGCCTTTCGTCGCTATCGCTGCGATGCAATGCAAGAACTTACTCCGGCTGAAAAAACAGGCTATACCTTGCAGCAGTTAGCTGAAAAACAGCTGCAGCAACAAGTGTTGACACAAACACTGGGCTATCACATCCGCTTTGATCTATCGGCAAAGGAACGCTTGTGGCAAGAAAAATATCCTGATATGGCAGTGGTGGAACGTCCTAGTGAGCTTTGCTTAGAAGGACACATTGCCGGAAATGAGCTTAGTTTTCTGGCTGATTTTCTCTTGCAATTTGGGCCAACCATCAAAGAAATCGAACCATTAGCCCTCAAACAGGCGTATACTGAAAAAGTTCGGCAGATGCTGCAGCCATTTGCAACTGACTGACCTCTTTCCTAGATTGGTTGCTGAGTGCTTGCCTACACCGAAACTGATTCTAACTAATAAGGAGTTTTCTACCCATGTTTCTTTTAAATAAAAAAACCTTCCAAGCGTTAGCAGCCCCCTATATGACAGAAGGAGCTGTAATCGGCTATGCAAAATGGCAGTCCTTCAATGCCATCACCAGCCGTACTTTGCTCATCTTGGATGATCAGCAATTGACGATTTTGGCGTTGAATCTTTTCTCGACAAAAGTCCTGCAGCAAAAAATCGTGCCTCTTGCTGAGTTAACAAAAGAGCACAAAGATCCGGTGGTGGGCATGCTGGTTCCTATTCGTTTTATTTATAGAGGGGAAACCTACCGTTTTCAAATGCAGCGAGTGATCTTGCCTTTAGGCGATTGGCAAAAAACCTTTCTTGCCCGCTGGCAGGCGCGGTAAATGGGTAGCAACTGGCAAGTTCTATTTTTAAAAGAAAGAATTTTCATGAAATTTACATGCTTTTACAAGAATATTGTTGTATTTTTCTGATAATGTTTTCGGCTATTTCGTTCTATGGTAAGATGTCCCTAAAGAAATGGAGGCTGTCTATGGTATGTATGGAAAGTGAACGGTTAACGATCCGTCCGTTTCAAGAAAGTGATTTTGCCGATACCTTTGCTATTTATCAGCAAGCGGAAGTTTGCCGTTTCTTACTTCATGAGCCTTGGCAGACAGAAACGGCAGCGGCGGCTTTTGCCAAAAAATGCCAACAGCACGCCTTGACGGACCAAGCAGGTCTTTCTTTGGCGGTACTACACGATCAAACGGTCATCGGCGATTTGTCGGTGTGGTCTACTGGTCAGCCGTCTTCCGTTGAAATTGGCTATGCCTTCCATCCGTCATTTGGCGGACAAGGGTTTGCTCAAGAAGCATTGAAAAAATTGTTGGACTGGTTGTTTGCCAGTCAGAAGATCCATCGGGTCCAAGCGACGCTAGATGCCCGCAATCAGGCCTCAGCCAAGCTTTGCCAACGTATAGGATTGCGCCAAGAAGCACATTTTATCCAAGACTGGTGGAACAAGGGGGAATGGACCGATAGTTTGGTTTTTGCCTGTTTAGCCAGTGAATATCCTGCACATCCGAAATAATTTAGGAGGTTTTTTATGATTAGCTTGTTACGCTATGCCAAGGATTATCGCAAACAGATTATTCTTGGTCCGTTTTTCAAATTTTTAGAAGCGGTGTTTGAATTGGTTCTGCCTTTACAGATGGCCGCTTTAGTCGATGAGGGTCTACGGCAAAACAATTGGTCGAAGGTCGTTGAAATGACGATCTGGATGATCGTGATGTCCGTGGTAGGCATGATCTGTGCCGTCATCTGTCAGTATTATGCTTCCGTCGCTTCTCAAGGATTCGGGACAGAATTACGCAATCGCTTGATGAAAAAAATCAACACCCTTTCCCATAGCGAACTAAACTTATTCGGTACGGATACCTTGATCACCCGAATGACCAACGACATCAACCAGATGCAGATTGCTTTGGCGATGCTGATTCGGCTGGTGGTCCGGGCACCCTTCCTAAGTATCGGTTCCGTGATTATGGCCTTTGTCATTGATTGGCAAGCTGGCTTGATTTTCCTACTCGTCTTACCGCTCTTTTGTATCGTCTTATTCTGGATCATCGCCAAAACCGTGCCATTATATAAGAAAGTTCAAGTCCATTTAGATGAGTTGAATGAGTTAGTAAGTCAAAATTTAAGCGGGATTCGGGTGATTCGTGCCTTTGCTCGCACAAAAACGGAAACGAAGCGTTTTGATAAAGCAACTGATGATTTAAGTGATGTCTATTTACGGGTCACAAATCTGTCCGCTTTATTGACGCCTGCCACCACCTTGATCATGAATGTCGGCATTATCGCGTTGTTTTATATCGGTGGATTCAAAGTCAATATTGGCAATTTGCAGCAAGGACAAGTGCTGGCACTGGTCAATTACATGAATCAAATGCTCTTAGCGTTGATCGTAGTTTCCAACTTAGTAATCATCTTTACCCGTGCCGCAGCATCAGGTTCACGGATCAACGAAGTGTTAGCCACTGAGCCGTCGATCGGCGATGAACTTTCAGAAGTCTTTATGGATCAGCCAAAAAACAACGTCGGAGCGATTCGCTTTGAACACGTGGATTTCCGCTTTTCAAAAGAATACGGGTTAGCTTTGAAAAACATTGATTTCCAAGTCGCACCGGGGTCTATTTTAGGTATCACTGGACCAACCGGTAGTGGGAAATCTGCCTTGACCCAATTGATCCCCCGCTTCTACGATGTGGCGGATGGCAAAGTGATCGTTGACGGGCACGATGTGCGAAAATGGCCTTTACAGCAATTACGCCAAAAAATCGCCATGGTGCCTCAAACCGCCGTGCTGTTTACGGGAACGATTCGAGAAAACTTGCAATGGGGCAAAAAAGATGCTACCGATGAAGAATGCTGGCGTGCACTCGAAATCGCTCAAAGCCGTGACTTCGTTGAAGCCTTGCCGCAGCAACTGGATACCCCGATTTTTGAAGGTGGCAAGAACTTTTCTGGGGGACAAAAACAACGCTTAACGATCGCCAGAGCGTTGATCGCTAAACCAGATATCTTGATTTTGGATGACTCTCTAAGCGCCCTTGACTATCAAACCGATCTTGATTTGCGGATGGCTTTAAAAGAAAGCATTCGTGGTACGGTCATCATTATCTCTCAACGGGTTCGCTCCATTCAAGATGCGCAGCAGATCTTAGTCTTAGACCAAGGGAATTTGGTAGGCAAAGGGACCCATGAAGAGCTGTTGGCATCTTCAAAAGAATACCAAGAAATCGTGGCATCACAGGCAGAGGAGGAAGAAGCATGAAAAAGAAATCATTCGATTGGTCGGCCTTTCGTCGCTACCTCCCTTATTTGACTGCCTACGCGAAGGAAACTTGGGCAGCAGTTGTCCTCGGGATCGCTGCTGGCGTCTCCTCGGTCTATATGACGTATCAGATTGGTCAAGCCGTCGATCAGCTGATAGGTGCTGATCAAGTGCAATTCAGCGCCCTCTATCGTATTTTGCTTTTGTTTGCCGGAGTGGTCTTAGTGACTGTGGTCAGTCAATGGTTGATCCAGCGACTAGGCAACCGCGTGGCGTATTTATCCGTCGCCGATTTGCGTAAAAAAGGCTTTGCTCATCTCAATACATTGCCGTTGCGCTATTATGACCAAAACTCCCACGGCAACATCGTCAGTCGTTTTACCAACGACATGGATAATATTTCCATTGCCGTCGCTGCAGTCTTTAACCAGTTGTTCTCTGGTATTTCGGTCGTCTTGATTGCCTTAGTCGTCATGCTGCAAATGAGTGTGCCCTTAACGTTGGTCGTATTGGTTTCGACCCCGATCATCTTTTTGGTCAACTGGATCGTGGCACGAACGTCTCAATCGCATTTTGCTCGCCAACAAGAAATCGTCGGCGAAATTTCAGGCTTTGTTACGGAAATGATCGGCAATCAAAAAATCGTCAAAGCCTTTGATCGAGAAACCATCAACCAAAACCGTTTTGAAACGATCAACCAAGAATTGAATGTCCGAGGGCAAAAGGCACAATTTTCTTCTTCTTTGACCAATCCCCTTTCGCGATTCGTCGATCATTTGGCGTATCTGTCAGTCGGCTTTGTCGGCGGTCTGCTTTACTTTTCTGGTTCAGGTGCCGTCACGGTTGGGGTGATCTCCAGCTTTACGATCTACTCCAGTCAGTTTTCTAAACCATTCATTGAATTGTCGGGAATTACCACCCAGATCCAAACGGCATTAGCTGGACTTTCAAGAACCTTTGAGCTATTGGATCAAGAGCCAGAAACAGCCGATGACCAAGAATCTCAATCACTGGGTGAGATCAAAGGCGAGATTGCCTTTGAGGAGGTTTCTTTTGCTTATGATCCTGGTCAAAAATTGATCGAAGATTTCACTTTTACCGCAAAACCTGGAGAAACCGTCGCGATCGTCGGAAAAACTGGTGCTGGTAAATCGACGTTGGTCAATTTACTGATGCGTTTCTATGATGTCGATAAAGGGGCAATCAAGATCGATGGCACCGATATTCGTCAGTTGAAACGAGAAGAATTACGGCAAAGCTTCGGAATGGTCTTGCAGGATACGTGGCTCTTTGATGCCTCTTTACGAGAAAACCTGCAATACGGCAATGACACTGCCACAGATGAAGAAATCTACGATGCCTTAAAGCATGCCTATATGTATGAGTATGTGATGCGCTTACCAGAAACACTAGATACACCGATCGGTCATCAAGGGATCAAGATCTCTGACGGGCAACGGCAGCTATTAACGATCGCCCGCACGATGATCAGCAACCCACCAATGCTGATTTTGGATGAAGCAACCAGTTCGGTTGATACTCTGACTGAGAAAAAAATCCAAGATGCTTTCTTGAAAATGATGGAAGGCAAAACCAGCTTTGTGATCGCCCATCGATTATCAACGATTCGAGCAGCAGACAAGATCCTTGTAATGGATGCCGGTCAAATCGTGGAGCAAGGAACCCATGAAGAATTACTGGCAGAACAAGGCTATTACTATCGCCTGTACCATGCTCAATTCCAACATTGATCATCCATACAACAACCCCCACCAGCTCAAAGAAAGACTCTTGAGCTGGTGGGGGTTGTTTTGGTTGATTTATTGGTTCCAAACATCGGCATATTCTGGTTTGCGTTCAAATTCTTTTTTGGCAAAGGGACACAAAGGAATGATTTTCTTTTGTTCTTTGCGGGCTTTTTCCACCCCTTTTGCCACTAATTTTTCTGCCAATCCTTGCCCCCGATAGGCAGGATCGACAAAGGTATGATCAATGATCAAGCGCGTTTCACCCGCTTCCGACCAGGTCATTTCACCGATTTCTTTGTCACCGTCTTTTAACACAAATCGAGCATTTTCTTCTAAGATTTCCATGATTGTTCCTCCTTTAACACATACTTTAATGCACCGCTGGGGCAAGTGTGGATCACTTGTGCCGCTTGGGCTGCTTCCCCATTATCAGGAATCACCCAGGGACGCCGTCCAACTTCAAAAATGGCGGGATTGCCCCGCACACAATTACCGCTGTGGGTGCAGATCTCTTTGTTGTAATAAATATCGATCGCTTCGCCACGATACTTCCGATATCCTGCCGCGATCAACCCTTCTTCTGTTTCATTTGCTAGTGGCTGTTCGTCCATGTTGAACACCCTCCTCTTACTGATTGTCAGAAGCAAACTGCCTGCCTCCTCCTTCATCATACGACTTCTCGAGAAAAAAATAAATCATTTGTTCTAAAATAGCCTCTCAGTTGCCGATCATTAATTAAAAGCTTGCGTTAACACAATAAAGCGCCCCGTCAAAACTTGCTACTTTGACAGGACGCTTTTTTTATTCATGAGGCGCTTTTGCAACAAAATGAAACCGCTGCGTGGCATAATCCCCGGCTAAATGAGGATCGATATACAACCCGAGTTGCATCAATTCATCGCCACCGAAGCTCTCTCCCCCACTTTGATAGGTGAGGTCAGGATCAAGACCAGCCAGCTTTAAAGTAACCAATGGTGCAGAGGCTTCGGCTAAGACTCGGAAGTAAAAGACGATCGCTTCTTTTTTATCTGGAGAAACATACAGCCAGGCGGCGTCATTGCCTTCATAAGGGCTGAGTAGTCGAACAAAGCGGCCCAACTGCAGCAGGCGCCGATGTTTTTTATAAAAAGTGATTTGTTCTTTGATCTGTGCTTTTTCTTCTGCTGTCAGTTGTGTCAAATCAAGCTCATAGCCCAACAAGCCAGACATTGCAGCATTGCCGCGAATCGCTAAATCCGTTGCCCGTTGGGTCTGATGGTTCGGGATCGCCGAGAGATGCGCACCCATGGTGGATGGCGGATAGACCAGACTGGTTCCGTATTGAATCTTCAGGCGGGCGATGGCATCGGTGTTGTCGCTGGTCCAAATCTGCGGCATATAATACAAGAAGCCAGCATCAAAGCGCCCACCGCCACCAGAACAGCCTTCAAACAGGATCGTTGGATAGGCAGTGGTCAGTTTCTCTAGGAACTCATACAAGCCCAGCAGATAGCGATGCGCGACCTCCCCTTGCTGGGCAGGATCGAGGAGCAAGGAATAGACATCCGACAAACTGCGGTTCATGTCCCATTTGATATAGTCGATGGCAACCGTATCAAACAGTTGGGTTAACTGCTGATAGAGATGGTCTCTGACATCTTGTCGAGAAAAGTCCAACACATACTGACTGCGGCTTAGCGCCGGCTTGCGATTTGGTACTTGTAACAGCCAATCAGGGTGTTGTCGGTTCAGTTCACTGTCGCCCGAAACCATTTCTGGTTCCAGCCAAAGCCCGAATTGCAGCCCTTTGTCATGGACTTTTTGGGCAAATCCTGCCAAGCCAGAAGCTAGCTTGCCTTCGTTTTCAAACCAATCGCCTAATGAGGTTTGGTCATCTTCTCGCTGACCAAACCAGCCGTCATCCAAAACAAACAGTTCGATTCCCAGCTCCTTGGCTTCATCAACGAGGGCATCCAGCTTTTCTTCATTGAAATCAAAGTACGTTGCTTCCCAGTTATTGATTAGGATCGGCCGTTCTTGCTTTTTGTATTTGCCCCGAATCAAATGCTCATCATAAAAGTCATGATAGGTGGCTGACAGCTGGTTCAAGCCAGCCTCACTATAAGCAATCACGGCTTCTGGGGCTTGAAAGCTTTCAGTTGGCGGCAATTGCCAGGCAAATTGATAGCTGTTGATCCCCATGATCACACGGGTTTGTTGATAAGGATCTTTTTCGATGATGGTTTCATGGTTGCCGCTATACAGCAAGCTAAAACCAAAACATTCCCCAGCAAACTCCGTAGCATTAGGTTCCAGCAAGACGGCAAAGGGATTTTGCTGATGGCTGCTGGAACCCCGCTTGCTGTCTAAACGCTTGATGCCGCGATGGATGGGTTCTCGGGTCACTTGACGTTCCTTCGCCCACGCCCCTGGCAAGTGGATCAAATCAAAGGGACGGTTAGGAAAATCCAGGGATTGACTCGCCAGCTGTTCGATGGTAACAGGCTGGTTTCCGTGGTTGATTATTTTACTTGAGCGGACGATCACTGCCGCCTCCTCAAAAATTGTGTAAAACAGCTGCAGTTCGAGTCCTGCCACATCATCTTTTAAGGACAGAATCAGTGTTTCGATGCCGTCGTCGGCCCCATGGGTCTGAGGCAATCCTGCTAAGGCTGGTTTGCCTTGTTGAATCTGGTAATCACTAAAGACAAAATGGCTGACTCGGCTGCCGTCAGACTGGCGAATCGTATAGGCAGCTTCTCGAAAGTCCCCGAAGCCATTACCAGGAAACTCCAGCATCAAGGTGTCTAATGAGAAAAGCCGATCGCTACTGTCTGGGGGATTGGGTGAAAAGGAGCGATCAAGGCGTGGGTAGCGATAGCCACCAGAATAATGGGCGATTTTCTTCCCAAAATAAAGGTGCGCCACATTGCCCCCTTCCTCTATCTGTAAGAGATAGCTGATTTGATCGTTGCTTAAATGAAAGACGTTTAATTGTTTGTCAAAAAGAATCATATCGTACCCTCTACTTTGTATTTGTTTGCTGATGCCCCGCTTATTTCACGGATCCCAGCATCCCTTGGACAAATTGTTTTTGTAAAACGAAGAAAATGATGGCCGTCGGCAGTGTGGCGATCACGATGCCGCACATCATCATGCCATAGTCAGGTGTATAAGAAGCACCCATTGCTGAAAGAACCAGTGGAACGGTCCGTTTATCTGGTGATTGCAGGGCAACTAATGGCCATAAATAATTGTTCCAGCTGCCCATAAACGTAATGATCGCGGCAGCTGCGTAGGTATTTTTAGCCGTAGGCATGTAGACTCTAAAGAAAATACTCAGTTCATTCAAGCCATCGATCCGAGCAGCTTCGACTAATTCTCTAGGGAATGCCTTGATGTTTTGGCGGAAAAAGAAAATCAAAAAGGCGGTACAGACTGAGGGCAAAATCACGACAGCGAAGGTATTGATCCCGATCGGTGTGCCGCTAAGTTTGCTGAACATCCGATAGAGGGGGATCATTAGCGCGGCAAAAGGCACCATCATCGACAGCAAGAGAATATTAAAGATGCGGTCTTTGGTTTTCGTTCGATAGATCTCAAAACCATACCCTGCCATGGAGGAGAACAACAGCGCAAAGACGGTCGTAATCACGGCAATCACTGCGGAATTGCCTAATGCCCGAGTAAAATTCAAATCAGAAGAAAAGAGATTTTGGAAGTTGATCACCAATTGATCGCCAATCATGATTTTTCCAGCAACGATATCAAAGGTTTGATTGGTCATCCCTAGAATCATCCAAACAAATGGAAAAATAGAGATGAAAGCCAAAATCGCCAGAAAGACGTATTTTAAAGTGAGTGAGATTGTTTTCAATTTTCTTTTCCTCCTATTTTCGTTTGGATGATCGATAAGATCACGATCGCAATCACGATAACAAAGGAGACCGCAGCGGCGTACCCAAAGTTTGGCGTGAATTTGTAACTCAAATTGTAGATATATTGGGACAAGGTCGTCGTGGCATTGGCTGGTCCACCGCCAGTGATATTTTGAACTTCATCGAATAATTGCAGCGTACCGATCGTTGAGGTGATCGTGGTAAATAAGATGATTGGACGCAAGTTGGGAATCGTGATTTTGAAGAATTGATCCCATTTCGTGGCACCATCGATCTCTGCCGCTTCGTAAATACTTGGATCGATATTTTGCATGCCTGAGATGAAAAAGATCATATTGTAGCCAGTCCAACGCCACGTGATGGCAAAAATGATCAGTACTTTTGCCCAGAAGGGATCCGTCAACCATTGGATCGGTGCATCGATCAGGTGTAGTTGCGTCAAAAAGTTATTGACTAACCCATTTGCCGAAAAGAGACTTTTCATGATCAAGGAATAAGAAACCAAGGATGTGATACAGGGTAAAAATAAGGCGGTGCGGAACAGCCCTTTAAATTTCAATTTTTTGTCATTCAATATGTTCGATACGATCAGCGCCAAAAAGAGCATGATCGGAACTTGGACTAATAAGTATAAAAACGTATTGCCAAAGGCTTTTTTAAAGGTTGAGTCGCTCAACATCCGCTGATAGTTGCCAAGACCGTTAAAGGTCATCGCTGTCGGTGGTCCTGATTGGAATGACGTGAACAATGCCGAGACCATCGGAATAAAGACCAGCATCGTGATCAAAATGACGGGTAAGGTAATAAAGGCATTGCCGTTTGCAAACCAATTTTTTGTTTTGTTTTTCATTGTAATTCCCCCTTAACACAGAAACTCGCGATCGCTCACGAGTTTCTGCAAAGTTGTTCGATTAGTTTGCAATTTGTGCTTCCACTTGTGATTGTGCTTCTTCTAATACTTTATCGATGTCTTCGCCGTTGATCACTCGTTGCAAGCTTTCAGTCAAGACAGATTCAATGGCATAGGTGTGATTGCCGTAGTTCACGGCTGGAATTTCTTGTGACCATTGAGAGAAATCTTGGAAGACTTTTTGACCGCCATAGAAATCAAGCCCCGACGTATATTCTTCCGTTTCTTCTGCAGCATTCATGGTTGAAACCAAACCGATCTCGGTAGCTAATGTACCCATCAATTCTTTATTTGAAGCAAAGGTATTGGCTAAAAAGTCTTTGGCATTTTCTTCGCCATCAACCCCTTTGATCACGTACCAGCCTGCTCCGCCGATGCTAGAAGCATTGACTGAATTGCTGTTGCCAGCGATAGATGGGATTGGAGCGATCGCCCATTTGCCGCTTTGGTCTTCCGCGCCTTGAATCGTGCTGGAATACCACGCACCAGTTGGCGCAGAGGCGACATTCCCCGATTGAACGGCATTGACCCCACCATCCCAATCAGAAACTTGTTCAACTAAGCCTTCATTCAACAATGTTGCTAAGACAGTTAGACCGGCTTTGAAGGATTCATTGTCTTTGATGGTCACAGTGGAGCCATCTTCACCGGTATACCATTCGCCTGCCGATTGCATAATGATTCGTGCCAAGCCAAGATCGCTTGGGTCTAACGACATCATAGCGTGACCCGTTTTTTCTTTGACGTCTTTGGCGATGCTGATAAAATCATCCCAAGTAATATCTTGGAGATCAGCTTGCTCATAGCCTGCATCGGTCAAATAGTCTGTGCGGTAAAATAGTCCTGCGACGCCACTGTCAAATGGCACCCCATAAATGACATCGTCGACTTTATTGACCGCAAATTTATAGCTGGAGAAATCCTCCTCATTCACAATATCCGTTAGATCACTAAACGCATCTGGATAAGAAGAAAGGTATCCTTGGATGCGGTAGTCTTCGATCAAAACGATATTTGGTAGTCCGTCCGTATTTCCAGATGCCAGACTCGTATTTAATTTTTGAACGATATCATCTTGTGACATCGTCACGACTTCCACATCGACATCTTGATTTTCATATACTTTTTTGGCTTCATTGACTGCCTTGATGTTGAAGGTCTCATCCCATGCCCAGACCGTGACTTTGTTTGAGGACTCACCAGAATCCCCTGAGCTTGTGTTGCTGTTTCCGCAAGCTGCCAAAGTCAGCACTGCAGCCGCCGTTACCATCGATGCAAATAGTTTTTTCATTTTTATCCCTCTTTCCTTTTATTTACATGGCTAACTATACACCGATTTTGTAACCGTATTCAATAATTATGAAAGAGCTTACTAAATTAGTCCAAAAATAGAAAAAAGTTACAATACCTTTCTTTTTTGAAAGCGTTTATAATAAAGAAGAGATATAGGGGGGATACCATGACTATTTTACGCACGGTCTTAGTCGTTGATGATGAGGCAACGATCCGAGATGGATTGAAACATATGATACGTTGGGAGCAAGAAGGGTTCCGTCTCTTAGGCGATGCAGCGAACGGGCAAGAAGCATTGGCGCTGATTCATGAACTGAATCCCGACATCGTGATCACGGATTTGAAAATGCCACAAATGGACGGTCTTCAACTCACAACGATCATTCAACAACAATATCCAGAAGTCCATTTTTTGGTCTTGAGCAGCTACGATGATTTCCAATACGTCAGTCAGTCTTTTAGAAATGGTGCCGTAGATTATCTTTTAAAACCGACACTGACACCGACACTCTTGTTGAAGACGCTGCACAACATCTCACAAAAGCTGTCACATACGAAAGGCTCCGTGACTGAGGAGACGCAGCTGCAAGAATCGTTGAATCGCTATTTAGCAGGGTATGAAGAACCGTTGGCTCCTTTGGCGGACTACCTTGCATTAGATCAGTCGCAACAGCAAGCCCAAATTTTGACCACCAATTTTAGCGGCTTTCGTGCCAATGATCAGCTGCTGCATGCATTAACGGAATTTACTCAATCACAACCGCAGTTAAAGACGCTCTTTTTTCAAACCAGTAACAAAGATGCCGGCTTAGTGATCAGTTATCCAGAAGGAACGGATGTTTATTCCTCTTTGAAAGAAACGTTGGAACAATTACGTTTTACCGAGCCAGACGCCTTCTTTACTCTCAGTGTGCCCTTTCAAAAGATTGAACAGTTGCGGGACCATTTTGTGACGCTTAAAGCCAAAAGCCAAGGACAATCGTTTTTTTATAAACGACAACGGTTGGTGCCAGAACAAGAACTCTTTTTGTACATTGAAAGTGAACGCTTTGATACGAAGAAGTTCTTACGGGCTTTGTTAGACAACAACTTTTTATTAGGAATCACCAGAATCGAGGAATATTTTAATGACATGATCTTATCCAATGTCGATCCGACATTCTTAAAACAGCAGGCCAGCAGTATTTTTTACACGTTACTGTCCCGCTTGGAAGAAGAATTTCCCAATGCTCCACTCTTTAGCCGCTTAAAAGCCGAATTTTTGCATGCCATCGGTCACGTGCAGTATTTGGAAGATTTTTCTGATTTGTTGTTGGCGACCATTGATGATATTCGTCAACAGCTGACGACCTTATCACCGCTGGATGAAGATGATCTACTCGTTGCGATCCAGCGCTTCATTCAAGACAACTACACCAAAAGTCTGTCTTTGTCTGAACTGGCTGAAACCTTTCATTTTAGTTACACCTATCTTTCGGCTTTTCTTTCTGCGAAACTGAAAATGAGCTTTTCTGAGTATGTAAAGAAAACCCGCTTGGATAAAGCCAAAGAACTACTGACACAATCTGATCTGAATCTATCTGAAATCAGTGAAGCGGTCGGGTATTCGGATATCAGCTATTTTTCTCGCATCTTTAAGAAAGAATGCCAAGTCACCCCATCGAAGTATCGACGGTTGAATCAATTATGAAAATCAACCAATGGATTCAGAAAAATGAATTATTCAGTCGGATCTTCCTCTTTGTTGTCGTCGGGGTCATTAGTGTTTGTCTGCTAACTGTCGTCGTGATCTATGGTCGCTCGAAAGATGCCTATGTTGCCTCGTACCAGAGTTCCAATCAGCTACTACTGGAAAAAATCCAAGAAGATTATGAGCGTCTGAACGAGAATATCCATCGAATTTTTGACATCGTCGATGAAAGCAAAGCCGTTGAAACATACTTAGAAGGCGACACGAATCAAGGCCGTACGATTTTAGAATTAAACGAGCAATTAAAAGACACCCGCTCTTTGTTTCAAGACATCCCCTCGAATTTAGTGTTGATTGGGGTCAACGGGGGCACGTTCTTTCAAAACGATGCGGTTCGCAATCAATCAGTAGATGATTTTCTCGCCAGTGCCTTTATCCAGCAGATCAATGACAATGACGCCATCAGTCAATATTATTTCTTGGATCAAGGCTTGAGCACCTCCACCAGCGACTCCCCCGGCTTGATGTACGTGCGCAAATTAATGAAAGAAGAAACGATTTTCGGCTATGCCCTGATTTTCTTAAAAGAATCCGATTTTTCTTCGATCTATCGTCAACTCTTAGATACCAGTCTCCACTCGATCTATATCGTCAATGAGCAAAATCAAATTCTTTCCACTTCTGATCCGAGCCTTTTAGGCAAGCCGTTTGAAAATCGTCTTGTCACGGTCAAAAGAGATACTAGCATCAATCAGCTGCCCCTTTATTCGTATCATTTTACTTTTTACGATGTTTTGGATGAATCGCATCTAGTACGCAATATGAATCTGATCAAGCCAGCTCTGTTGATTTCTGTCGTCAGTATTTTACTCTTTAGTCTGCTGGCATTTTGGATCATCCGCAACATCACCCAACCGATTTATCAGCTGATCGCCAAGCTGCCTGCGGTCACACAAGGCGATTTCAGCGACAAGGTTACCATCAACGGGACGTACGAAACGCGAGAATTGGGGCGTGCCTATAACTTGATGCTAGAGGACTTGGAATCTTATGTCGATCATTTAATGGTTACAGAAGCCGAAAAACGCAAGTTCGAGATCCGCTCGTTGCAAATGCAGATCCAACCGCATTTTGTCTACAACACATTGACGGCCATCAAGTTTTTGATCTGGCAAAACGAACAAGAAGCCGCCACCCAAGCGATTGAAAGCTTTGTCCAATTGTTGCGGCACACCTTTAACCGCAAAGAGATCGTCCCCTTAAAGGATGAGCTAGCGATCGTGGAAGAATACCTCGTGTTAATGAACGTACGTTACGGCAATCGCATCCAATCAACGATTTTTTCAGAAGATGGCTGCGAAGATATTCTTGTACCGAAAATGATTTTGCAACCGATTATCGAAAATGCCTACCTGCATGCCTTTCCCGAAGAGGATTCAGGATTGATCCAGATTTTTTCTCGCGTCAGTAAGGAAGGCCTGAAAATTGAGATCATCGATACGGGCATCGGGTTCAATGAAGAGCACCCAACCAGCACCGCCAACCATTTTGAACACTATTCGGGTATTGGCTTGGACAATATTGATCAGCGTATCAAGCTGCTCTATGGGGAGAAATATGGATTGACTGTAAAATCACGCATCAACGAAGGAACCACCGTTCGCTTGCTGCTGCCGATCCAGCGGGAGGAAATAGCATAATTTCTTTCATTAAAAAAGAAAAGCGCCAACAGAACCAGACAGCTTCCTTGAGCAGTCCTGTTCCGTTGGCGTTTCTTTCCTTAATAATAATCGTTAGTTAACTGGCTTAAGCCAAATCTTCTCCATTCGAGGCAATCACTTTTTTGTACCAATAAAAAGATTGTTTTTTGCTGCGGGCTAATGTGCCATTGCCTTCATTGTCGCGATCGACATAGATATAGCCATAGCGTTTCTTCATTTCTCCGGTTCCTGCAGAAACCAAATCGATACAGCCCCATGAAGTATAGCCCAACAGTTCCACACCGTCTTGGTCAATCGCTTCTTTCATCGCTGCGATATGCGCACGTAAATACTCGATGCGATACACATCATTGATTTTTCCATCTTCGTTTGGTGTATCCACCGCTCCTAGACCATTTTCGACGATGAAAAGCGGTTTTTGGTAACGATCATAAAGATCATTCATCGTGATCCGTAAGCCAAGCGGATCAATCTGCCAGCCCCATTCCGACGCTTCTAAATACAGATTTTTAATGGTCGGGAACAAGTTGCCTTCCGTTTTCTCAACACCGGAATCTTCTGAAGCAGCGACCCGAGAGGCATAGTAAGAAAAGGAAATAAAATCGACGGTATGGGCTTTTAATAAAGCCGTATCTTCGGCGGTTTGTTCCAAAGTGATTCCTTTTTCCGCTAGCATCTTCAAACCATAATTTGGATATTCTCCTCGCGATTGCACATCGATAAAGAAATAGTTGCCGCGATCGCTTTTTTTGCTTTCCCAGACATCTTTCGGATTGCAGCTGTAAGGATAATAACTAGCCGCTGCCAGCATACAGCCTACTTTGTTTTCTGGATCGATCTCGTGGGCGATTTTTGTTGCCAACGCACTAGCGACTAACTCATGATGAGCAGCTTGGTATTTGATTTGTTCTTCATTTTCGCCCTCAGTAAAGGTCAGCCCTGCACCGAGAAACGGGGCATGCAAGATCATATTGATTTCATTAAAGGTCAGCCAGTACTTCACCAATCCTTTGTAGCGAGTGAAGATCGCCCGACAAAGGTTTTCGTAAAAGGCAATCATCTTACGGTTGCGCCAACCGCCATATTCTTTGATCAGATGGATCGGACAGTCAAAATGCGTGATCGTCACCAAAGGTTCGATTTGGTATTTGCGGCATTCTAAAAACAGTTCTTCATAAAAGCGCAAGCCTTCTTCATTAGGGGTTTCTTCGTCGCCCTTCGGAAAAATTCTTGACCAAGCAATCGATAAACGATAGGTTTTAAAGCCCATCTCCGCAAACAAGGCGATATCTTCTTTGAAATGATGGTACATATCGATCGCTTCTTTTGCTGGATAGAAATACCCTTCTTCAAAGGCAAGCATCTCACGCTTGCCGGTAATGACTGCTCGTCGGTCCTTGCCAGTCGGAATCACATCGACATTGGCAAGTCCACGCCCCCCTTGATCAAACCCGCCTTCACATTGATTGGCGGCTGTTGCGCCGCCCCATAAAAAGTTTTCTGGAAATCCCATGTCTTATTCTCCTTTTTTAGCCGATCACTTTGATGATTTGATCACCAAATGTGATCGGACCACTGTTTGCTGTCAAAATGTCGCCCACTTCTGCACTGTTAGTGATAACGATTGGCGTGATCACTGGATAACCTTTTTCTTTGATAAACTCGATATCAAATGTAATCAATGGGTCGCCAACTGATACTTTCTGCCCTTTTTCTGCTTGATAGGCATAGCCTTCGCCATTCAATTGCACCGTATCGATCCCGACGTGAATCAACAGCTCAATGCCTTCCTCACTAGTCAAGCCAATGGCATGTTTGGAATCAAAGACTGCTGTGACAGTCCCGTTGACTGGTGCTAGCACTTCTCCAACGATTGGCTCGATCGCCACCCCTTGTCCCAGAATTTCTTCTGAAAACATGCCGTCATTGACTGCTTGTAGGCTTTTTAGTTCCCCTTTTAGAGGTGCTTTGATCTCCGCCCCGCTGATTTGATGGGTTGGTTCTTGCTCTTTGTCTGCTGGTGTTGCTTCAGGTGCTTCTTCTGTAACAGGGTCTTTGTATAAGAATAATGTCGCAATAAATGTGACCACGATACTGATTGCCGCACCGATACAGGCATTGGTCAAATGACGTAAGGTGTCATCGCCGATATAGCTTGGCAAAGTCAATAGGCCTGGTGAGCCGCCTGAGAAATTACGGACACGCATGATTCCCATAAACAGACCCCCAAATCCGCCACCGATCATTGCTGCATACAAAGGTGTTTTAAACCGTAAGTTGACCCCATACAACGCTGGTTCAGTGATGCCGAATAGACCTGTCAGACCTGCAGAAAATGCCAATTGTTTGATCGTAGAATCTTTTGATTTGAAACCAACGCCGATAGCGGCAGCTCCCTGACTGACGTTTGAAGCCAGCATGCCAGGATAGATCACTGTATCATAACCTGTGGTCATTCGGTTGTTGATACCGATAGGAACCAATCCATAGTGGGTACCCGTTGCCACGAACAATGGAGTGAAGGCACCGATCAATAACGGAACGATCCATGGGCTGACCGTTTCTAAGGCTTGGATCCCTGCGGAAATCGCTTCACTGATCATATAGCCTAGAGGACCTAAAGCAACTAATGCTACCGTCCCTACGACGAAGATCGTCAGCAACGGTTTGCTAAAGAATTTGATTGCTTTTGGTGAGACCTTATCAGCAATCGGTTCAACGTAAGACATGAACCAGACACTTAAGATGATGGGGATCACCGATGATGAATAGGTCACTGGTGAAATCGGCAAACCGAACAAATGGATGCCGCCACCTGACTCATTGACTGCTGTCACCATACCGATGAAGTTGGGATGCAGTAAAATTCCACCCACCATCATCGCCAGATACATGTTGGCTTTGAACTTTTGCGCAGAAGAAGCAGCCAGTAGAATCGGTAAGAAGTAGAACGCAGCATCTGCCATAAAGTTTAGGATTTGGTAACTTTGACTTTCTGCCGTCAAGACATTGAAGACCACCAGCAACGAAAGGACCGCTTTTAGCATCCCAGCTGCCGTGATGGCTGGCAAGATCGGGGTGAAGATCCCAGTGATCGTATCGATAATTTTCGCTACACGTCCCCGATCGTCTTCTTCTGTTTCTTGATCACTAGTCAAATTGGTTTGGGCAGTGATTTCGTTGTAGACATTGCCAACATCACTGCCGATGATCACTTGGTACTGTCCGCCTTTGTTGACCACACCCATGATGCCTGGTGTATGTTTTAAGGTACTTTCTTGTGGTTTGCTGTCATCTTTCAAGTTGAAGCGCAAGCGGGTCGCACAATGGGTCAAGCTTTGGATATTTTCTTCCCCACCAACATTGGTGATGATCGTTTTTGCTAACTCTTTGTAATTCATGTCGTTCCTCCTATTTTGGTCCTTTGTTTGCTTTTCGTGTGTCAAAACATAAAAAAATACCTAAACGAACCCCTTGGGAGTTCATTTAGGTATAGCCTGCCAATCCAGTAACAATCCTAAGCACTTGTTATTCGTTTGATGTGTATAGTTAAATAGATCAATTCGTCTTCTTCTAACGGTCTACCGAATTCTTTGTTGATGTAGTCGCTGATTTTCAGCGCACACGCATATTCCTTCATATAGCGGTCTTTCAACATAAAAATAAAACTGCCGGTTCCTGCATCATCGAGCTTTGTTCCGCTGAATAAGCGCTGGACAAAAAATTTCAAATGGGTCACAAAGCGTTCGTAGTTCAATGAATACTCATCAAGCTCCATTGAAAAATGATATTTGACGATGTTTAGGATATGCTGAATGATCTTCGCCATTTCCGATACTTGACTGACCTGCGCCATATCCAACTCCGCATTAACGATGTGCAATGCAATGAAGCCGGCTTCATCTTCTGGCAGCTCGATCGCCAAGCGATTTTTAATGATCGATAACGCTTCTTTGCCAATGAGGTATTCATGGTTATAAAACCGCTTGATTTCCCATAGCAAGGCATTTTTGATTTCCATGCCATTTTGATAGCGCTCGATAGCATAATTGATATGATCGGTCAGCGTCAGAAATAATTTTTCGCTCAATTTTTTCCCAAGGGAAACTTTTGCAAAACTGATGATCTCATTCGCTGCTTGAATATGTTCGATAGGGATAGAAGAAAGTAATTGGGTTAGTTTTGTGACATTCCACTCTTGTGTACTGAGATAGACTTTCTCAATCTTGGTATCGTCGATCACATCGCCTGGCTTTTTCTTAAAGCCTAAGCCTTTGCCCATGACGACCAATTCTTGTTTTTCCTCATTCTCAGAAATCACAATGTTGTTATTGATCACTTTTGTTACGTTCATTTTAACGACCCTATTCTTCTTTAGATTTCTTCACACAAAAAAATAGGTATAGCCCGCCTAAAGCGGTAACAATCCTCAGAGCCAGTGTAGCATGAGAAAAATCACTCGTCAATGGGGATTTTTAACCGCTTGTTTAAAAGCAGAAAACAGCGCTGCTGCCATTTGATTCTTTGGCAGAACGCTGTTCACTGGTTTATGGCTCACTAACTCTCTTTGTGAGAGGTGAATTAGATACGATTTTCGTGGTCAGCAGTTTTGACTAAGTTTGCTCCCACCAACCCACCGATTGACGTAAGAACGAGTCCTAAGACCATTGCCACAAAGCCCCAAATGGATGCTTTAGCTGTTGCATCACTTGCTTCTTCCGCTTTTTGACGAGCGTCTTCCACTGCTTGGTCAATGTCTTGTTTGGCTTGTTCAAGATTTTGTTGCGCATTTTCGATTTGTTTTTGCGCTTCATCAGAAGCATCTTGCAAACCAGTGACAATGTTATTGGTTGCTTCTTCTGCTTCTTGTTGGCTTAAATCAGTATTTTGAGCGACCGCATTTGAAATTGCTTCTTCATCCACTGAATCACCAATCGTTGTAGCACGATCTTGTAATTTGCTTGCTAAATCATCAATGATTTTATCGGCATCATTTGGATTGGTTGCAATGTCTTTGCCGGCATCTTTGATGTCGTTCGTCGCATCAGACAATTGATTTTGCAAGTAGTCTGGTTGCAATTCAGGAACATCGGTATCTTGTAAAACATCATTGACGTTCGCCTGTAATTCATCTGTATTGACGTCTTCCATGTTTCCTGTTATTTCATCGAAGGCTTTTGAAGCGACATCGCCAGCACCAGATGCCACTGTTTCAACACCACTGCCGACAGCAGAAGCAACGTTTCCTAAAAGTGAACCGACTACAGAAAAAGCACCGATCGTTAAGTAAGAGAGCATAACCATCATCACGATCATACTTGTTGCCCATGTTAAGAAACCATGAACCAATCCGACACGTCGAGCAGCAACACCAGAAACAAAACCAGCACCGAATAATGCCAAGACGAAGGTAATCACTGTCCAAATCAATAATCCTGTCCCAACACCATCTAATGGGTTATTAGAGGTTGGTTCCACCATACCAAAACCGATTGCTGAGCCAATCATTGAGAGTGTCATGAACAATGCGATAAATGTTACAACTCCTGCAAAGATAGACCCCCAAGACAAATTATAGCCTGCCTCCCGCTCATCTGAACCTAAATAATTTCTAAATCCTCTTTTCATCATTACATCCCCTTTTTGGTTTTTTAACCTGAATTAAGTCTAACAACTGATTGTTTTTTTATCAATCAACTCGACTTGCGCTATCTTTTTGTAAGAAAAATGAATGATTCTGAATTGTTTGACTATTTATTAAAATAAACTAAAAACTCATTCGTGTATTTTAACTAAAAAAATCTTTTCGCGCTCTTTCTTTCGATCACAGGCTTGTTTCTCCCAGTCTTCTTCTGATTCGTCATTTTGAAACTAAAAGGGTCACATTAGAGAAAAAACAGCTCTTCTCAATGTGCCAAAAATGAGTAGCGATCATAAAAAACCACCTTCGCCCAAGGCAAAGGTGGTTGTCTGCTTATTTTTCTTCATTTAGGCGATCTGGCATCATGTTTTCCATAAAACCCCAAACGCCGTTTTGTAATACGAGTTCCTCACGTTCGTAAGTAGAAACCGTGGTGCGGATCAACGCATCTTGACCGTCTAAGACTTTTTGTCCCCAATGAGGATCGATCAACAATGCTCGGCCCACTGCTACAAAGTCTGCATGTTCTAGCAATCCCGCAGCATCTTTCGATGTTCGGACATCCCCTACACCAATCAAAGGAACCCGCTGAGCGATTTTTTCATAGACATACGCCAACATCGATTTTTCTTGGTACGCTTTTGAAATCGATTTGCGGGTATAATCCGCAAGGGAGATGTGCAGATAGTCTAATCCTTTTTCTGCCAGTTGGTCCACTAAGAACAACGTATCTTCAAAGCGAATCCCTGGTTCTTCGAATTCTTCCGGTGAAAAACGATAACCGACGATAAACTCCTTCACACCTGATTGGTCCACTGTTTCCAATACTTCATCGACGAGCTTCTCAATAAAACGATAACGGTTCTCTAGTGAGCCACCCCATTCATCGGACCGACGATTTGAGTGCGGAGAAAAGAATTGTTGGATCAAATACGTATTGGCTCCGTGGAGTTCTACGCCATCAAACCCCGCCTTGATCGCCCGTTCGGTAGCTTTTTTAAAGTTTTCAATAATCGTTAAAATCTCATCTACTGTGACTTCTCGGGGAACCTGGGCATTTGGTCGTTCGGCAGCAACTGCGCTAGCAGAAATCGGTTGTGTTCCTCGTAGGACCGAGTCATCCGTCATCCGACCGGCATGAAAAATCTGTAAAATAGCTTTGGTCCCATTGGTTTTGATGGTGCTGGCCAATTTACTTAATCCAGGTAAAAAGGCATCGTCGTAAGCGCCTAATTCCCCTTCCCAGCCCTTGCCATCTTCTTGGACATTGGCTGCAGCTGTGATGACTGCTCCGACTTCCCCAGAGCGTAAGCCATAGTAAGCCAACTCATCTTTCGTAATCACCCCATCAAAGAAGGACATCTTGGTCGTCATTGGTGCCATAATGATTCGATTTTTCAACTGCAATCCGCGCTTAAATGTTGCTTTGTCTGTTACATTTCGCATGGGTTTCCCACCTTTTCCATTGGATTCATTTCGCTTTGTGGATCTGACTGGCTTAGTTGCCCAAGGAGATCCTTAAAGCAAATCGGTGCATCTTTTTTCCCTTTATCAAAATATACATGCACATGCATCTATATTACAAAAGAATCAAGGAGAAAACAAGTGAAAAACATCATTAGTCCAGCATTTCCTCCAAGACTTTTTCAAAAACGACTTTTGAACGCTGCAGTTTCTTTTCCCCTGATTGGGTCAAATCAATATAGATCCCCCGCTTATCATCTTGACAAGAATGCCGTTCGATCACACCGCACAGCTTGTCTTCCATGCGCATGATCATACGTGACATCGCACTTTGACTCAGATCAAAATGGGCGATCAAATCATTGAGGCGCATGCTATGATTGGGGGTCTTTTCTAAGTAATAAAGCACGTAATACTCATTCAAAGACAGATTGCTTTCTGCTTTGAGGGCTTGCTCCAAACGAGCTTCGATCGCTTGATGCTGATTCGTAAAGGCTAACCATTGCCCCATCCGTTCTTTTTCCATCCTCTTCACCACCCATTCTTCTATACCAAGGTATTTTAATCTAGATCCCTGCGTTACGCAAGTCGCCAGAAAAGGCTAACACTTTATTATGCAAAATTAGCCAGCTACTGCGGGCATTCATGAATGTTTTATGATAGAATTGACGAAAAATTCAGCAAAATCTTCCTATTCTTTTTCAGTGTTCTGGACTACAATATCTTTAACACCAAAGAATATTTAAACACTATATCAACATAATTGTGCATTTTCACACAATAATTTGTTTTTTTTAGATGTTTTAGTATTCGTAGGAAAGGATGAAACAAACGATGAAAAAAACAATTTCTTTGATTGGGACACTGACGCTGGTCAGTGTGGGGCTTTTGACAGGCTGTAACAACGAAAAAGATGCCGCGCAATCAACCAGCGAGCTAAGCCAAAGTCATGTGTCTACTGAAAGCAAAAAAAGTACGACGATGCAAACGACTGAAAACAGCTCCTTAGCGTCAACCTCTACTTCAGAAACTTCAACCACAAGCCAGCAATCGACGGACCACTCTGACGCAACGCAAACGACAGCAAGCTCAGTATCCACCAACGAG
Organism: Enterococcus sp. FDAARGOS_375; assembly: GCF_002393265.1. Taxonomy (NCBI): domain Bacteria; kingdom Bacillati; phylum Bacillota; class Bacilli; order Lactobacillales; family Enterococcaceae; genus Enterococcus; species Enterococcus sp. FDAARGOS_375. Next base: position 234,249 of record NZ_CP023515.1, read on the forward strand.
TTTCCATATGCGGTTGATCTTTCCCAATATGGCCCTTCACTGACGTTTTATTTCCATGGCGTCAATGTACCAGATGCTGTCACGATTCAAAATACGAGCCCATTGATCATTTTGATCGACGACAGCGCAAGCTATGAAGCACAAGTCGATACGATCGCAACAAAAGAGATTCGCATCTTTTCAGCAAATGACAATGGGATTCGCACCGTAAAAGTGAACACTCAATTGACCTTTGCAAAAGGGATCACTTCCAATGGAAATCCTGATTTTAGCCACAACCTGTACCTATTTACAAATAAGGAGGGTGGTCTATCTTTGATCACACCGAACTATGCGGGAAATGTCAGCGATGACCAACGAGATGTGATGTTAGAAGTACTTCAATAAACGAAAAACAGGGAAACGAAGCGTGCTTCGTTTCCCTGTTTCGTTACCCGATCATCACGGTTTCATCAGGATATTTGTAGCCAGCTTCTTGTTTGTTGGCTTTTTTCATCAATGAAAAAGCAACGGTCATGATGCCGACTCGACCAATGAACATCAAAAAAATAATCAAAAGTTTGCCAAAAACCGACAAGTAAGGCGTCAACCCCATGGTCAACCCCACCGTTCCAAAAGCGGAAAAAACTTCAAAGGCAATGGTTGGCAACCCAAAGTTTGGGGTTTGCGGCATACTCTCAGTGATCGACAATAAGAAAATCGCTACGAAGCATAACGTCAAGGTAAGGAAGAACAACGTAAAGGCACGCGATACAGCAGATTCTTTGATCGTGCGACCAAAAACTTCCGCTCGACTGCGCCCTTTCAATAAGCTGCGGATCTTGATGATCAAGACCGCAAATGTCGTTGTCTTCAATCCCCCAGCAGTTGATCCAGAGGTTCCACCGATATACATTAAAATCATCGTCAGCATCAAGCCTGCTTGACTCATTTGTCCGTAATCAATACTGAAAAATCCCGCGGTTCTTGGGGTGACCGCTAAGAAGAGGTATTGGAAAAAACGTTCGATGACCGAATCACCCGTGATCAACTGTGAATTGGCTTCGGTCAAAAAGAACCCTGCCGTTCCAAAAACCACCAAAACGATCATAGCGATCCATGCCAAGCGGCTATGCAGGGACCGTTTTTTGGACGCCGTATGCAGGATATCGAACCAAACGAGAAAACCCAGACCACCGGCGATGATCAAGAAACTGATGACCCCCAGCACAAATGGATCGTTTTGAAACCCTACCATGCTGTTGCCGAACAAATCAAACCCAGCATTACAAAAGGCCGAGATCGCATGAAAAACACTGTACCAAAGGCCTTGCTCCCAACCAAAACGGGGCACGAAAGCAAAAGCCAGCAAGATGATCCCACTGACTTGGATCAAAAAGGCGATCCGAATCAGGTACCATGCCAAATGGATCTCTCCAGACATTCGGTCCAGATTCAATGATTCCCTCAAAATCATCCGAGTACTAAGATGGACTCTTTTTCTCGCCAAGATGTAAAAGAAGACGGGAATCGACATGAAGCCGATCCCACCGATCTCAATCAGCATCAGCAAGATCCCTTGGCCCCACAGGTTGTAATGATCGGCTACGGTCAAGGTCGAAAGACCCGTCACGCAAACAGCCGATGTGGCAGTAAACAGCGCATCTAAAAAGTTGGTGCCTTCACCACTTTGGGTGACAGCCGGCAGCATCAGCAAGCCAGTTCCTGCCAATATCAGCAAAACGAAGACCAGAGTGACGATCTGCGGAATCAAAAAGCGTTGCGATGCCAGCTTTTTTTTCAAACGATTTCTTTTTTTCATTTTCATTTCCTTTGACCTTTTGCAAAAACCAATGTCTTAGTAATCCAAGTTTATTGCATTTGTTTTTTCTCTTATCATACCATTTTATTTTGATTTATTCTTCACTTTGATCATTCTTGTTACGTTTGCTCGTTCATTTTCTTCCAGCCGCATTTTGATTCCATAAATGGCTTCTTCCAGCTCGGGAATCGTCAAATATTCTAGGGCATTGACGCGTCGGCGCGTCCGTTCGATTTCCCCTGCCATCAATTGACAGGTCTTTTCGATTTCCGTTAGCTCCAACAGCTTCGGCATAACGTCGGTAAAACGGGCGACCGCATTATCTAACGGAACATTGGAATTCAAAAAGCCGTACTCGATCGGCGCTTGCATCACCGTATCGTCGTAATCAAAATGCATCACTGGCACTTCCACACTCATGATATTTTTCGTGGATAACTCAAGGGAGACTTCAGTTGCTGGTAAAATAAACATTTCTTCAATGTATTTTTCATTGATTGTGGCATTGGCTAAGCGAAATGCCTTCATGGCACGCTGCAATTGTTCTTCGACTTCTTTACGCAAGCGGTCATTCTTTTTGATCAACTCAATAAATTGACGCATGAGTTCGTCTTGTTTGTCTTTTAATAATTTGTGTCCGCGTTTGGCTGTCGCCAATTGTTTGCTGAGGCGCGACAGCTCCATGCGGGTTGGATTAACGGTTTTTTGCGCCATTGTTCTCCTCTCCCGGTAAGTATTCCGCCAGTAGGGCATCGCTGATCCGCTTCAGCTCGACTTTTGGCAGCATCGCCAATAATTCCCACCCTAATTCCAAGGTTTCGATAATAGAGCGGTTGGTGCGATACCCTTGGTTCAAGTATTCATTTTCGAAGCGTTCCGCAAATTTGGCATAGGTTTTATCTACTTCCGACAATGCCGATTCTCCTAAAACGACTGCCAATTCCTTGGCTTGCTTTCCTTGAGCATAGGCAGAAAACAACTGGTTCATCGTTGCGGCATGGTCTTTACGGGTTTTTCCTTCACCGGTCCCTTTATCTTTTAACCGTGACAATGACGGCAAGACATCGATGGGTGGCTGGATGCCGTTTTTATACAAATCACGAGACAAGATGATTTGTCCTTCGGTGATATAGCCGGTCAAATCGGGAATCGGATGGGTTTTGTCATCTTCTGGCATGGTCAAAATCGGCAGCTGGGTCACTGAACCTTTCAAGCCGCGAATCCGTCCCGCACGTTCATATAACGTTGATAGATTGGTATAAAGATACCCAGGATAACCCCGACGTCCTGGCACTTCACGACGAGCAGAGGAAATCTCCCGCAAAGCTTCACAGTAGTTGGTCATATCCGTCATGATCACCAAGACATGCATGCCCTTTTCGTAAGCCAAGTATTCGGCTGCCGTCAGTGCCATTCGGGGAGTAGCGATCCGCTCGATCGCTGGGTCATTGGCTAGATTCATAAAGACGACAGAATGGTCGATGGCGCCCGTTTGACGAAAATCTTCCATGAAATATTCTGCTTCTTCAAAGGTGATCCCGATGCCAGCAAACACAACAGCGAAATCGTCTTCCGAGTTCAACACTTGTGCTTGACGCGCAATTTGCGAAGCCAATTCTTTATGAGGCAGACCAGAACCAGAAAAAATCGGCAGCTTTTGTCCCCGAACGAGCGTATTCAAGTGGTCGATTGATGAGATCCCCGTTTGAATAAACTCATCAGGATAATCCCGCGCTGCTGGATTGATCACTTCGCCGTTGATGTCCATAAATTTTTCTGGGACGATCTCTACTCCGCCATCTTTGACCCGACCTAAGCCGTCAAAGACTCGCCCGATCATTTGCTCGGAAACGCCTAATTCCAAAGGATGTCCTAAGAAACGCACCGCAGATTCCCGCAAATTGATCCCGCCGGTTCCTTCAAAAATTTGGACCAACGCTTTGTCTTCTTGGATCTCCAGTACTTGTCCTTGCCGCGTTTCGCCGTTTTGCATGCGGACTTCGATCAACTCTTCGTATTTGACACCGGAGACGCGATCGACGGCCATCAATGGTCCGACGACTTCTCCAATCGTTTTATATTCCTTGATCATCGGTGCGGTCTCCTTTCTGTAAAATTTCTTTCATCGTTGCTTTGATCTCTTGATGCAAAGCAGAAATTTTTGCTAATTCCGTTTCAGGCAAGTACTTCATACGTGCCACTTTGTCTCGCAATTCTTCGGTTCCTGCATAGATTTCTGAAAGATACGCACCTAGTGTCAACGCATCTTCCGCTTCTTTGTGGAGCAGCAAGATTGTTTCCAGCATTTTGAACTGCTTTTCACGAGAGGTAAACGTATCGACGTCGTCAAAAGCGTTTTGCTGCAAGAAATCTTCTCGCAATGATTTGGTGGTTTCCAGCAATAACTGATCTTTTTCGGACAAAGCGTCGATGCCGACAAGTCGAACGATCTCTGACAACTCAGATTCTTTTTGCAGCATCCGCATGGCTTCTGTTACTTGTTTGGACCAATCCACTTGCATTTGTTGGTCCAAAAAGGCACCCAATTCATTTTCGTATAAAGAATAGCTCTTCAACCAATCGATCGATGGAAAATGACGCTTTTGCGCTAAGGTGGCATCTAAGCCCCAAAAGACTTTTACGACCCGCAACGTATTTTGGGTAACTGGTTCTGAAATATCGCCGCCTGATGGTGAAACGGCGCTGATGGCAGTGATACTGCCTTCTTGATCAGAACCTAAGCAAATCGCTTTTCCAGAACGCTCATAATACTCTGCCAAGCGGCTGCCTAAGTAAGCTGGATACCCTTCATCCCCAGGCATTTCTTCCAGACGACCAGACATTTCTCGCAGTGCTTCTGCCCAACGTGAGGTGGAATCCGCCATGATCGCCACTGAATACCCCATGTCTCGGAAGTATTCCGCAATCGTGATCCCAGTATAAATCGACGCTTCCCGAGCGGCTACCGGCATATTGGAGGTGTTAGCGATCAACACGGTTCTCGCCATTAAAGATTCACCACTACGAGGGTCGATCAACTCTGGAAACTCGTTCATTACATCGGTCATTTCATTGCCGCGTTCGCCGCAGCCGACATAGACGACCAGGTCGACATCCGCCCATTTGGCGATTTGGTGCTGAACGACAGTCTTCCCTGCACCAAAAGGTCCTGGAACGGCTGACGCCCCGCCTTTAGCGATTGGAAAGAAGGTGTCGATCACTCGCTGGCCAGTAATCATTGGTTCGACTGGATTCAGTTTTTGCTTTACTGGACGGCTATGACGAACGGGCCATTTTTGCAGCATTGTGAAAGACCGTTCTCCTTTGGGTGTATCTAAAACATAAATCGTTTCATCGATGGTAAATTCCCCCACATAAACAGCCTTGACTGTTCCTGAAACGCCATGAGGAACCATGATCTTGTGATTGATCAACGGTGTTTCTTGCACGGTGCCGATGACCATCCCCGTACTGACTACTTCGCCGACTTCGACTGTCGGTACAAAGGGCCACTTTTTCTCATGATCCAACGCAGGCAATTGCACCCCACGCGTCAAGAAGTTGCTTTGGGTGACAGACATGAAGGTTTCTAAGGGACGTTGGATGCCATCAAACATTTGTGACATGATCCCAGGCGCCAATTCGACGGATAGCGGTTCACCGGTGGTTTCGACTGGTTCACCAGGTCCGATCCCAGACGTTTCTTCATAGACTTGGATCGAAGCGACGTCGCCGCGCATTTCGATGATCTCACCGACCACGCCTAAATCTCCTACATAACAGATATCTTCTAAACTTGCATGGCCCATATTTTTGGCTAAAACCAATGGACCAGATACTTTAATAATTGTTCCTTTTTCCACAACATCGGCTCCTCTCTATAGTATGTTTTGTCCAACTGCTTTTTCGACATTTTCTTGAATCATTCGCTTGCCGATTCCTCGGGAACCATCATAATCAGGAATCAAGATGACTGCAGGTGTCATTTTTTGTTGGACTTTTGCTAATTCATCGGGAATCAGCTCGGCACATTTTTCAGTCAGGTAGATGATCGTACTGTTCTTCATTAATTTTGCCAGCGCCTGCTTCACTTCTTTTTCTTCCGAGGCATAGCAGACCTGAAAGCCAAATAGTTGAAAAGGAATGACGGATTCTTTCTCGCCGATTACGCCGATTTTATGAGTCATAGTGCCGCATCCTTTCTCTGAGTTGTTCTTCCGTAAAGCCACTGCGTTTGCCTACTAGCAAGAGACGCAGGTTTTGCAGTTCCAAAACCTTAGCATTCAAAAATGCGAGTAAAGGCAGTGGTCCTAAAGCATCCGTTTGGGCTTGGCCATAGCTTTCTGTGATCAAATTGTCTTGTAAAAGTGCCAAGCCAGCAAAGTCGATCACCTGTTCATGAATCAAAGGCCGCAACACTTCCTGATAATCACTTTCTAATAAGAAGGCTAAAAAGTCACTATAGGACGCATCCGCAAACGCTAAAAATTCTTCTTTCGGGATACTGCCGACACTCACTAAGACTGCTTCCATAAAACTGCGCGATCGTTTTTGAAGTACACAACGTGCGGCAATCGTTATATTGGTCAGATCGATCATCTTGATGACAGCTTCTTGTAGCTCAGGGATCTTGATTTCATCTGCCAGTCGCCGTTGTTCATGTAAATACCGGCGATCGTAAATGATATCGATGCCTTGCAGCACGGCGCCGCCTTCTAAGTACTCCCGCACTTCTTGGATCGTAGTCACGATTTTCTCAGGCAATACCTCTGAGGTTCCCGTTTTGATGGCGGTCCGACACTCATCGATCGTGTAAAAACCGTCTTCGATCAGTAGATGATCATAATCTTTTCCAGTGACTGACTCTTTGGTCAAGACTTTTAGATTATGGAAAGTAAAAGGCATCATATACAGTCGGAGGATCTCTTGATCAGGAACCAGCTCGGCCAATTCTTTGATCGTCTTTAACAATTCTTCATCGAGATAGGTTTCGAATCGTTCATGAAAATCTGGCTTTAAATAGCGTTGATAATGGGTCTGCTGCAAGACAGCTTCGACTTCAGCAAACCCTTTTGCCGCAATCATTTGTTCGACTTCTTGCGGTTTTAACAACGTCATCTCTTTCAGCCGAATGATTGGATTCAATTGATGATAGTTCCTCATGGATCAACCTCCTTGTTGTATGATCTGCAACCACCGTTCCCGGGTTTCTTTCTTGTATTCATCAAGCAGTACCTGATAGGTAAAATTGTATTGAATGCCGTTGTCATCCACCAAAAAGCCTGCTTCTGTCAATGGTGCGCCTGCTTTGATTTCATACGGTAGTTTTGATTGACAAGACGTAAGCCAAGCGGCATCTAGATGGGCTGCTTGCTCAGGACCAGCGTGGAAGGTCACCGTCCCGCTGATCGGCAGCTGTTGCAGCACATTTTCAGCAAATGACTGCAGCTCTTCTGGCGTCCAGGCAACCATTTGTTGATACGCTTGCTCAAAAAGTTGTGTCAGGTATTCGTTTTGTTTCACCATTTGCTGCTGCTTAGCGGCACTTGCTTGGCGATTTTGCGCTTGATGATAATTTTTTTCGGCTTGCTTTTTTGCTTGCTGGGCACGAAGCTGCAAGTCCGACTCTTTTTTCGCCCAGTCACGTGCCATCGTTTCACTGATCCTAGCACGTTCAGCGGCAGCCAAACGTTCCCGTTTTGTCTGCGCTTCTTGGTCTAGTTCAGCAATCATTTTGTCGATTGCATCCATACCTTCGCCCCCTTTAAATCGTTCCTAAAAGTAAGAAAGAAATAACAAAGCCTAAGATGGCATACATCTCAACCATTACTGAGAACATAACCCCTTTAAAGAAATGCTCTGGTTTCTTCGCTAAAATTTGAATCCCAGCTGCAGCGACCTTCCCTTGGGCCATTCCTGAGAACAAGCCAGTAAAGGCAACTGGCAGTGATGCCATCAAGTACGCCATACCAGTCACTGTCGACATTTCACCACTTAAGCTACCATAGATCATAAACGCAATAACGAATCCGTATAGTCCTTGCGTTCCGGGAAGCAATTGTAAAATCAAGGCTTGTCCAAACTTCTCCGGCTGATTCGTCGTTAAGGCTGCCGCTGCTTCACCAGTTTGGCCCACCCCTTTGGCTGAACCGATCCCAGAAAAGATCGTAGCGATCCCCATTCCGATAATTGCAAACACCATACCACCATTATTATTAATTAAGTAATCAATCATTTATTGTCTCCTCCATTTTCTTTATCAAAATCAACGTATTTCTCACTTGGCTTAAAGGTTTCAAATTGGCGCCCCCCACCAGTGAAAAATTTTCCGAAAAACTCTACATATTGTAAACGAGCGGCATGCACATACGCACTCAGTAACGATAAAAAGATGTTTAAAGCTTGTAGGACAACCAATAAGAGAATGCCCACAGAAAAACGAGCGGCTGGCGGCAAATAGCCCACCAATAAGTTGAAGGCTGCTGCGATACTCCCACCAGAGATCCCTAATGCCATCAAGCGGCTATAGCTGACAAAGTCGCCGATATAACTGGTCACACCGTATAAGTCATACAAGCCTAAAAAGAAGCCGCCCACTTTGGTTTTCCCTTTCAGAATCGGTACCACGATGATCAATAAGGCACTAAAGCCTGCTAAAATCAAGCCGACGGTTGTTAGTGCTGGGACATCGATCAAAAGATTGCCTGCGGCTGCCACTAAAAGACCACTCAAAAGTCCTAGCCACGCAAAGCCTTCGTTGACTGCACCTAAAAGATCCTTTTTGCGGATATTTTCTTTGGCTGCTAAATAAAGGCCTGTAAACAGTTGGATGCCACCAAAAATCATGGATAGACCAAAGATCGCCATAAAATCTTCGGAGGGCGATAAAAGTTGGAAGGGCAATGTAGCACCAAAGAAGGAGCCGTAGATTGCGCCCCAAATCATAGTTGGCACAGACAAAATCTGGAACAATTTCAGAAACCGTTTGGTCCCTTTGGGCAAACGCAAGGCGTGTAGCCCAATCGTGGTCGCGACAGCCATTAATGCACCATAACCTAAGTCAGCCACCATCATACCAAAGAAAACATAGTAAAAAGGCGTCATCCATGGGGTTGGATCGATCTCATCGTATTTTGGCAAGCTGTACATTTCCGTCAACATTTCAAAGGGTTGAATAAACGAGGCGTTTTTTAGCTTCGTTGGCACTTGATTGGCAGCGATCTCCTCTGCAGTGGGTTCTTCAAATGAATAGTAAATCTCGTTGGCAAAGGATTCTTGGACCATTTCCGCCACTAACGGCTGATCCTTTTTTGCAATCCATCCGCGCAAGAGGGCAAAGGTCTGACCAGCTGCTAAGCGCTGTTGCATCATTGCCCGATTCTCACGAGTCAAAAACAGTTCTTCCGCTTGCTGCAGCAGGATCAGCCGTTGTTTGTGCTGACTGATTTCTGTAATCAGTTCTTTGCGCTGCTGCGTCAAGGAGGTCAAGGCTTGTTTCGCATTTTGCAAAACCACTTTTGGTGATTCGGATGTCAAGCCAGTTTCTTTCTTCACCCCATATCGGTGAAACAATTGGAACACTTGCTCTTCGATCGCTGTTAAAAACAGGCAGCTGAAATTGACTTTTTTGGGTTCAGAATAGATCACTTCGATATGAACCTCTTCCAATTGACGCAAGGCTTCAGCTAGATCTTCCCAGCGTGGGCCTTCGACACTCCCAGCAAAAAAAGTTGTATGTGCAGGCGCTTCGATCTCCAAGGGTACGTCAAGATTTTGCCATTGTGTCGCCCATTCTTCCGACTGCGTCGCTGCTTCGATCGCTTCGATCGTCTCTACCCAGCGCTCCTGCAAATTCTCGACTTCAACCAGCTCCGTTAATGCTGCGGCTTCATCGAAGCTTGTTTCAAAGTCCGACAGCCGCAAGGCATCTCGTTGCCATTCCGTGCCTTTTTTCGCATCACCATTTTGACGAATAAAGCGGATCGCTTCTTGCAGTCGACGAATCATTGGTTGATGAGAAGCACCTTCTGGGGTGGCTCCTGCAAAAAATTCCCGCAGCCAAGTTTCGTTGGCTTCCTGCTCAAATACGTTCTCGATTTCAACAAACTGCATCGTTTGCAGCTTCGTCAATAACCTTTCTTGGTAGTGCTTCGGGGTGATCAACGTTAGTTTATTTAGTTTGGTTACTGCCATAAGTCCCGATCACTCCTTCAACGATCTGTTGAACCGCTTGCTCTTGGAAGCTTTGCATATTTTTTTGGTAACGATCTAACACTTGCTGGTTCTCTTTTGCCAGCTGCTGCTTTTGTGCTGCTAGTGACTGTTGCAACTGCTCTTCGATTGTTGCTTGTTCTTGAACAAGCGCCTCTTCCAAAGCGGCTAATCGCTCTTGCAATGCTTGTTGCTGCTGCGCTTCTTCCGACTGCAATTCTTTTTTCAAAGCGCGCAATTGCTGTTCATTGGCTTCTTCTGCTTCTCGTAAACGAGTCAAAGCTTCTCTCATCGATTCCCCTCCTATAATGATTTGTATTCTCAACTGAAAAATAAACAAAAAAAGCATACCTCACGAAGAAGTATGCTGATATGAAAAAAGGCCAGCATTCCTCCAAGAATGTTTGCCTCACCCCTTGGCAAACCTGATCCTTGAAGCATAAAAAATGCTCAACCTTTGTCTATTTTATTTTTCAATTCCTGAACTATTATAGCAAAAAACGGCGTTCTATTCAAGTGAAATCATCTTTTGTGAGAAAAAACCGTTTTTCACCTATTACTGATTCACTTGCTACCTGCCCAACTTTCCACCTAACATTTGCCAGGGATCGGATTGTTCTTACTAAATTGAAATCGGTCAAAATCAATTTAAGACTTAGAATGGTATGAATGAAGAACGTTGAGATTTTTTGAAAATGCTAGACATCATTTGATTGGTACCCAAAAGGAGATATCAGTTCCAACAACCCATTCGATCCCTGACAAATCTTAAGTGAGAAGTTCGCTTATTTCGCTTCTCTTTTTATCGGTGGCAGCGGTTGGCCCTTTTCTTCACAAATGAAATAACCGCCACGATAAAGGCATGTGTAAATTTTACCCGGTTCCATTGTTAAAGGAAGCCCATTTTTTAAATACATCGGTTTTCTTTCCATTGTGCTCACCTTGTCTTTCGTGGGAAAATCAGTCAAAATAAAAAACAACAGCTATTTCTAATCTTATTTTCAAGATTACCAAAAAACAAATCAATTTTCTAGTTTTTTAATCAAAATATCGCAAATATATCGATCATTTTATAAAAAGATGGATATTTAACAAAGTGTGTGTAAAGAATGAACAGGAGGAAAAAGGATGTCAGATGAACGTTGGTTTCAAATTAGAAGAAAGCGAAACATCGAATTGGTTCTTTGTTTGCTCGTCGTCCTGCCGATGTTCTATGGCTTATGGTTTCAGCTCGCTTTTTTGATCCACTACATGTCGTTTTTGTTTCTGGTGGCAGTCTTCACTGCAATCTACGAAGGAATTCGTTGGATCTGGGCTTTTATTAGAAAAAAACGAGCGTGAAAAAGCTTGGCTCTGCTATAATAAATGAAACGAGCAGAGAGGAGTGCTTCTATGAAACGAATCATTATGGCTTGTGACTTACAACATGCCCCCAAAGCTTTACAAGAATCCGCCCTTTCTTTTGAGCCGTTTCTCCCGAATTCTCGAAGTGTCGCAGAACTTTTTTATTCCGCCTATCATGAAACGACAGATGACGAAGGGGAATCGCTTGCTGACTGGCAAAGAGAGCTGAGAGAGACCGCTGACGGAAAATACGGTCCCTTGATTCCAGAGCTTTCTTTTCAGTTACAAAAGGATGATCATCCTATCGGTGCCGTAGTAACCAGCACGTTTCAAGAGCTTCCCCTGCTATTATTTGTTGTTATGGGCGCAGCCTTTAAAGGCAACGGCTTATCCAAGCTGATGATGAAGGAAGTGATCCAACGAGCAAAAGCCATGGGCCTCACTCACCTTTATCTGGTAGTGACGGTTGAAAACCAGCCAGCCTACAAGCTGTATGAAGCATGCGGTTTTTCTTTTGCAGGTGAAAGCTGGGCAGATCTTTCCCCTTAGCTATGCTTGCAAGTTATCTAAGTCATTTTCTACTATTTAAAAAGGAGCTTCCAACCAATGAATGAACGACTAGCTGCTGCGATCCAACTGCGGACTGAAAAAAAACTGCAACAATCAAATGAACAATTGATTCAATTAGCTGCCGAAAATCCCCAAGATGCCTTTGTGCATTATCAAACGGCTTGGAGCTATGATCTTTTAGGGGAAGAGCAACAGGCAATTCCTTATTATGAACAAGCAATCTCGTTAGGGTTATCAGAAAACGACTTGCCAGATGCCTACCTAGGTCTAGGCAGCACCTATCGTGCCCTCGGCAATTATCAAAAAGCCGAAGAAGTGTTTTTAGAAGCGATGAAGCAGTATCCAAAAAATCATGCTTTGCAAACCTTCTATGCCATGACACTGTTTAATCTCGCCGAGTATGAGCAAGCCACTAAACGATTATTGACCCTGCTTGCCGAAACCTCTAACGATCCAGACATCCAGTCTTACCGACAGGCACTTTTGTTTTATGCGGATAAACTCAATGAGACATGGGCATAAATATACCCTATGAAGCAGCTCCTCCGCTCCCTTTTCTCGTAAAAGGGAGTCTTTCTTTTGGATATCTCGCAATCATCCTTTGCTACCAACGACTATCCTTTGAACCTTTTCCTCCAAGCAATACTACCTATCATTATCGAATTTTCCGATAAAAAACCAGTTGACGGCTCTCAATAAATCTGTTAGTTTATCTATGTTTTTTTAATAACAGATTGGAGGAATGACTATGCCCTTTATTGTCTATTTTTTCCTATCCTTATTGATCATTTATATTCCGACACCAACCCTTTTGCTGTTTTTTCAAAAAACTCGCCTCGCAGCATGACAATCTGACGGCTTTCAGCAAACTTTTTCTATTGTTGATGATCTTGCTGGATTATTACTTAAGCTATTATTGGTTAAAAAACTGCAAAGTCAAAAAAGCGCACTACCTTTATTTAGTCTTTGTCAATGTCTTCGAATGGCTGATCCACTTCTATCTTTATTCACGATTTGAAACGATCAATCTACTGGTCATTTTGTTGTTCCAGACCGTGCTATTGTGCTGCATGGTTTTCTTCCCTTTGTCGGAGAAGTTCCGCTCATTCCTTTTTACCTAAAAAAGAGCATCTTTGGTTTCCACTTATGAAAAATTCCAGCTTCTCAATCATTTCTTTCTAAGAACCAATTTACACGATAGCTCACCTTTGTTACGATTGATAAAAAGGATGTGTTGTGATGTCATTGATCGTCTTGATTGGCGCACAAGCCGCAGGGAAAATGACTGTGGGCAAAGAACTGGAAAAACGATTGGATGCAAAGCTTTTATTCAATCACCAGACCATTGATCTTTTTGCGAACTTTCTTGGCTATAGTCCCGCAGCATTCGCTTTGTCTAATCAAACACGGATCGAACTCTTCAAAGCCTTTGTTCAAAATGAAGCCAATAATACGAGAAATCAATCATTTTTACGGTCTTGATTGATTTCGATCAAGCGGGAGATTTAGCTTTTTTACAAGAGATCGCCCAACTATTTACCGATGCCCAGCAAAAGGTCTATTTTATCGAATTAGTGGCTGATATTGAGGAACGCTTAAAGCGCAATTGCCATGAGGACCGTTTAGCCGCAAAGCCGTCAAAAAGAGCGCTGGATTTTTCTAGAAACGAGCTTTTGTCTTCGTTTGAAAACTATCGCTTAGAAAGCCTGCCACAGGAATTAACTACCCTTTTTCCAACGATTCCTTCGCTGAAAATCAACAATACCCACTTATCACCTGATGAAGTGAGTCAAACAATTATTGCCCATTTTTCCTTGACTTAAGTGCCAAAGAAACGCCATTTTCAAGCTTTGCTTCAATACGAAAATGTCTATTGACTTTGACGCTGCGTCAAGTGGTATCCTCTAATTAAGAGGAGGTGTCAAAATGAAAGTATATGTTATGCCAATGTTTTATCAATTGAAGACAAAAGATATTGAACAATCATCAAAATGGTTTGCAGAAATCTTGGGTTTCCAGTCATTGTATCAGTTTCGCAATCAAGAAAATCAAGTGACGATGGACCATCTGCGTCTTGCTGACTACCAAGATTTGATGCTGATTGCCGCAGACTCGTTCACTGTTGGTGATGGGGCAATTTTGAATGTAGCGATGATTGATCTTCAGAATATCGCTCAAAAAATTCCCGAAAAGTGGATCGTGGAACCTTTGATGGAAAAGCCGTGGAATGCCCTTGAAATGACCATCAAAGACCCCAACGGTTATTTGTTTACCCTAACAGAGGCGATAAGAAAAAACGAATCAGACTTTCAAACCTTGATGGACCAAACCAAGGATTACTTACAATAAAAGGAACCGAGTAAGAAGGATGGCTTTCTTACTCGGTTCCTTTTTATAAAACTTGATTCTGGCAACAATGACAAAAACGAACGCTCCCTAAATTTTACTAGGAAGCCTTTTCCCCATCAGATATACCAATATACCTTTTTAGTATATTTTTAAATATTGAAGGTAATTATTAACACAATCAACTCAGAACATGCTACACTATTTAAAAAGGAGGAGTTCCTATGGAAAAGAAATCGCAGCTTCCGTGGTACAAGCACAAAAAATTCTATCTTCCAGTTGCCGTCGTCCTTGGCATGATTGGGTTTCTTCCCAGTCTCGTTTCTCTTTTCGGGGTCTCGATCGATGATGAATTCAATCCTGATTACTATTCTGATCCAAATGAACCAATGTTCAAGAAAAAACAAAACTGACTGTTGCGATGCCGTATGCAGGTTTTTTGACCAACAAAAAAAGAGCAATCACTCGCTGTTGTGTTTGCTCCTTTTTTAAAAGGGATTCGGCAAACCTACGCACCTTGACAGGGTAAGCTGTTTGGGGAGAGGGCGTTTGAATGCACGAATGAACAGTAACTTATTACGTGAAACCACTTATACTTTTTTCCTGTTAAAAAATCAATTGCTAACCAATCACAAAGGATCGATTATTTGAAGAAAGAAAAAACGTTAGCCATTAGTTCTACAACTTCCCAGGGAAAACTAAAAAAATCAAACATCCATTTCTCCTCCTTTAATTGACTTTCTTCAAGTTTACCCGCAAAATAAAGCTGTAACATATTTGGACTATTTTTCCGTCCACTTTTTTTAGGAGGGATTTTTTGAAGGCCAATGACTTGTTAAAAGAGTTACGAACGGAACGAAATATCTCACAGCGAAAATTGGTTGAGAACATTTCAGAACGCAGTACACTGGCAACCTTTGAACAAAAAGGGCACCGCATCGCCTTTGATATTTTGCACCAGTATTTGGACCGTTTAAATGTCACTTTGGAGGAATTTGAGTATCGCTTGGATGACAATCAAGTCAGCGAGAAAAAGCAGCTATCCAAACAGTTGACCACCGCTTACTATGAAAGCAAGTATTCTGAAGTCCTCTCTTTGATCAACAAAGCCCAAGCACTGTATAAAACCACGAAGGATTTCTTCTATTATGTACTGTATAGTCAATTCTTTTTGATTTTAGAGAAAAAAGGCGTGGTTACCGACGAGGAAGAACGGCGCATCATCGAAGCGACCATCAAGAAATACTTGGAACGCATCGACACGTGGGGAAAATTTGAAATCTCCTTATTTACCAATCTGCTCTTCCTCTTTTCTGACGAGTACATCTTGTATCAAATGAAACACCTGAATAAAAAAATTTTTTACAGCAATGCGTTAAGTATCAATTATCAAATCTACACAAAATTGCTGACGAATGCGGCTTTCTTGTTTATCGATCGCAAAAAACCTGCCGAGTTGGCGCATGTGCTGACGTATCTAGCCGATCACCTGCCGCCGGACAATGATCGTATCCGCTTGATGATTCGTTATTTCGAAGGCATCTACGCCTTGTTTCAAGGAGATCGTGCGCTAGGAATGGCAACGATTGAAAAAGCACTGGATTATCTGCGTTTTATTGGGCAAGAAGCCTTTGCCAAAGAATTAGAGGCACTGGCTCAGAGTATTTAAAAAAACCTGCTGCTTCCTCTCAGTAAGAGAACGACTCTCTTACACAGAGGAAACAGCAGGTTTATTTTTTTCTTAAAGTAAATGCAATGCTTCTTTCCAGAGCAAGACCCGTTTGACGGAAGCATTCAAATCAGCTTCTAAATAGCGGCCATCTTCAACCGCTTGTACCACAAAAGGAATCTGTTCTTGATAGGTAGAGGAGATCACTAGATCATTTCCCGCCTGCAACGCCTGTAATGCGGCTTCTTTTTGCGGAATGAACTCAGAAAGTCCTGCCATATCCAAGTCATCCGTCATGATGACCCCTTTAAAATGCAATTCATTTCGCAGCAGCTCATGCACGGGTTTTGACATAGAGGCGGGTACGGTCTTATCGATACTATTGACGATCGTATGGGCGACCAAAATACTATCGGCACCAGCTTTGATCCCTGCGGCAAAAGGCAGAAAATCCGTTTCCCGCAGTGCAGATAGCGGGCGGTCATCGGTGACGATTTCGACATGCGAGTCACGATTGTTGCCATAGCCAGGAAAATGCTTCAAGGTAGACCCAACGTGGTGTTTCTGTAAAACATGAACCACACGTTCTACAAACGCACTCGTGCCCTGCGCATCCATGCCAATGGTTCGGTCGTAGATAAAGGACTGCGGATCAGTGGAAACATCGGCAACGGGAAACAGCCCAGCATTGATGCCATAAGCTTTTAAAATTTCCGCTTTCGTTGCTGTATCTTCTTCGATCGCTGACCATCCACCTTGGGCATACAGCTGTTGTGGTGAGAGAAAACGCTGATCCGTAAGGTTCGGATTGCGGCTGATGCGAGTCACTGTGCCCCCTTCTTCATCCATACCGATCAACAGCGGAATGGCGCTGGCTGCTTGGTAATCTGAAATTTTCTGTTTCAAGCGCTCCGCCGTTTCATTTTCGGTATCACGGCCGAATAACAGATAGCCACCAAAGTGATACTTTTGAAGCTCTTCGATTTGATTGCTTTCTGGCACACGCACAAAAAACAATTGCCCGACCTTTTCCTCTAAACTCATCGTGGCGATTTTTTCTGCTATTGCCTCTTCTGGCTGTTCTTGCGTGGAAGTTGAAACAGAAGTTGACGTGGAAACTGAGGTGGTTTCCTGACTTTCCCTGCTTTCTTCCTGTGTTTCGTCCCTCAAGCTGCTTTGCTGGATCATGGCTGGCTCTTCAGTTTGCTGTTTTTGCTGTTCTATCATCCACTTCATCCCTCCCATTGCTGCTAAGACCAAGAAAAGAAACAGTCCCATAGCGAGTCCTTTTTTATTCATAGGTTCCCCTTCCCCTCTAAACAAGTTATTGAGAATGATTAAGCCAATCCTTAGAAAGAAAAAAGTGAACCACTGACGAAATATTCGCAGATGATTCACTTCAATGGATGTTATCGTTCTTTTTTACTCGTTAAACGAACCGTCGGATCAGCCGTTTGTATGGTACCGCACGCCCTACGATGTAAATCAACGCAGTTTGTATCGGGAACATGATGACTGCTTTTAGCAAGCGGACCGACCAGATCGCCCAGCTTGTCAAAGGAATATTCAGCATCATAGCTAACCAGATCGGTGTTAAGATCAAGGTTATTAAAAGTGTATTTAACAAGACGACCATCGCCGCTCGTTTTAATGTAACTTCTTTCCGATAAAAGAAGTAGCCATAAATCAGTCCACCAACGAAGGCATTGATGGTAAAGCCGAAAAAGTAGGCTGATTTTGGAAAAATCACCATTCCTGCGATATCGGCTAATGAGGAGCCAACTGCTGTCCAAAACGGACCAAACAGCATACCCATGATCAGCTGTGGTACAAAGGAAAATGTGATTTTGATATAGGAGGTTTCAAACCCCAAGATTTGCGACAAGACGACCATTAAGGCAATCAAAAGTCCCATGACCGCAATCATGTGTGCATCGACTTTTCTTTTCATAGCGAGCATCTCCTTTTAGAGTTGCTACAAATTCATGCAGCGAATGCGAAAATAAAACCGCGAACGAATGATCGTTCTTCGTCCGAAAGGCAACATCCCATCCTTTCAGCACTTAACGCTTTATTTCCTACTCTGATTTTTTTTAGGTATTGCTACCCAGACACACTATAGCATACAAGCGCGGACTGCTACAATTTTTCTTGCTTATTTTCTTGTACAAAATCTGCCAATGTTCGCTTTTCTTTTTTTGTGCATCAAAAAAACGCTTTTCTCATGTGAATCTTTCTACCACCAGTAGGTGAGCAGGAAACATTCTCAAAAAAAAGCGCTCATTCCTGTTTCTTGTTTCCTTTCAAGCCTTATGACAATTTACCCAATCAGATTGTCATTGATCAATACCGATTTGATGTCGCGTAATTGATGATCGATAGCAAGCTGTTCATGGGTCATTGTTGCGGTGACCTCTTTCATGGCATGCATTTCTTCATTCAATTCGTTGATATTCGTTACTAATTTGTTCAATGCTTCAATAATCAATTGATTGTTATCCATGGTGAAACACTCCTTTTTGTAATGGTTGAGGTTAGTCTTCTTCGTTGATTGGCTGCTTCATCGTACCAACGGCGGCAACTGCGCGTTTCGTTTTATAAAACAATTTGTATAAAATAAGAACGACGACTGGGATCAGTCCGCATAAGATGTAGATTTGCGAATAATCAAACAGACCGTGTAAGCTTCCTAGTGCATAGGGACCTACGCCTAAGCCGAGATCCAGCCCGATGAAATAAGTGGAGAGCGCTACGCCGACACGGTGAGGATCGACTTCTTTCAGACAGACGGCTTGGCCATTGGACATGAAGGTGCCATAGCCCAAGCCGACAAAGCAACCCGCAAGCAACAACATCCAGCTGTTGCCAGTAATACTCAATAAGAAAAGACCCAGGGTCAAGAATAGAAAGCTAGGATACATGACCGCATCTGCGCCATGACGGTCAAACAGTTTGCCAGTCATTGGCCGTGTGAAGGTCACAGAAAGTGCATAGACGATGAAGAAAAAGGCACCGGCCGTTTCCAACCCAAGGTCACTGGCGTAGATCGATAAGAAGCCGAGAACGCTGGAATAAGCCAACCCGATCAAAAAGGCAATCCCAGAAATGAAAAAAACTTTTGGTTCGACAAAACTTTTGACGGACCATTTTTGCAGCTGTGCTTTGTGTTCTTCCGTCAATGGGATGTTTTTGACTGGGAACCAGAAACAAGCGATGGCTGTTGCGATCGATAAAATAGTTGCTAACCAAATAATGAAATCAAAGCCGACCGTCGGTAGTAATAGCATACCAATAAAAGGTCCGACCGCCGCTGCTAAACTAGTACTTAATCCATAGTAATTGATCCCTTCGCCATGTTTGGAATCTGGGATATAAGCGGTGACGATCGCATTAGCCGCAGTCGAGACGGCACCATAAGCAAAGCCATTGAAAAAGCGCACCGCATCTAAAATATAAATGTTGACTGAGACCAAATAAGCAGCGGTGGTAATGACATAAAACAATATCCCCCAGCGCAAAACGGCTTTACGACCAACTAATTCTAAAATTTTCCCAACATACAAGCGAGCGATCAAGGTCCCGATAATGTAGATCCCCGCTGCCAAGCCAGCTTGTGCAGTGGATGCCCCTAACTCCTGCGTGGCAAATTTCGCGGTGATGACGACAAAACAATAATACACGAGAAAGACGATAAAATTGATCAAGGTAATCGTGATAAACCCTTTGTTCCATAGTTTTTCATTTTTAGTTGACGGCAACGAGCTGACGACTCCTTCTTGATTGGTTTCCCTATCTGACATGTTTCTTCCATTCCTCCTGTTTGTGCTGTGATGCGTTTTACTATACCGAAACTTCCTCTGCTTGAAATGCGCTTTTGCTGTTAAAAAAGAGCATTAACAAGAAACATTAACATTTGTTATTGCTTTTTCACCAGAAATGTCTTTTAATGAAGCATGAATAGAGGAAATTTCAGATTTTTTTCAGAAAATGTTGGGTTGGCATGAAGTGAAGGAGTAACGTGGGTGGAGAAACAGATATTACGTGATTATTTAGAAAAACAAGCAATACCGGTCGTTATCCGTAAGAAAAAGAGTTACTTGACATATGAAGGCATCCCGGATCGCTACGTCTATATTTTAAAAAAAGGCATCATCAAAACTAGCGTAGTGACCCATGAAGGGCGCGAATTCAACTTGCGCTATTTGACGGATTTTGAGATCGTCTCTTTGTTTAAAGACGAATCCTCTCAAGAAGTCGAAGCCCCTTTTAATGTGCGGGTTGAATCAGAAGAAGCTGAATTATACAAAATCGTGCGGGATCAATTTTGGGCAGATGTCAATCGTGATCGCCTGCTGCAGGATTATGTCAAAGAGTATTATCGAAGAAACTTGATGGATACGATGAAAAAGATGCAGCAAATGCTGATGAACGGCAAATTTGGTGCTGTCTGTACCCAAATCAATGAGCTGTATGAAACGTTCGGAATCCAGACAACAGATGGTGTCTTGATTGACTTTGAAGTCACCAATGAGGAGATCGCTCGCTTTTGCGGCATTACCTCTGCCAGCAGTGTCAATCGAATGATGCAAAAATTACGAGAATCTGGCGCCCTAAAAAGTGTCGATCGCAAACTATTAGTGACAGATATCGACTTTATTCGGGAGAATATTATTTATTGATCAAAAAAAGACTTTGTACGCCTATTGGTTTCAGGCACACAAAGTCTTTTTCGATTAAATAAACGTCACTGTTTCCGTCACTTCGATCGCAGGATCTAATGATTGGATCACGGGGCAATTTGGTGAAACGAGTTTTAGGCAACGAGTCGCTTTGTCATGGTCGGCTTCAGCGATTTTCGCATAAAACTGAATTTGGATGGCACTGACTGGTTGGGCTTTTTTGTTGTCGTCCCGGTCATAGCTGACTTCGATCTTTTCGATTTCTGCTGTGATTTTTGAATTCTCTAGGACGGATGCGTATACATAGCCGCCGCAAGCAGCGACCGCACTCACCAGCATTTGGACTGGCGAATAGCCTTTTTCCCGTGCTAATACCCAATTGCCAGTTGGGGTCGTCATTTCAAATTTGTCGCTTCCTTGATGGATCGTCAATGTTTCTACTGTCATCGTTTTTCTCTCCTCACAAAATGATCTGGTTCAACTTCGACCCATTCATACAATGGTGTCAAAGTAATCGTGCTTTGAATCTCCGTTTGTTCCATCGCACCTCTTGCTAACACAGGATCAGCGATCGGCGCTGCTGCTAATAATTTCTTCGTGTAAGGATGCAGCGGATTGTCAAACAAACGGTCGGTAGGTGCCAATTCAACTAATTTCCCTTGATACATGACGGCTGTTCGGTCACTGATATGACGAATCACGGACAAGTCATGGGAAATGAACAAATAAGACAACGAAAACTCTTTTTGCAGACGCAGCAGCAATTGGATGATCTGAGCCTGAATGGAGACATCTAATGCCGAAGTCGGTTCATCACACAAGACGAATGCCGGGCGATTGACCACCGCACGAGCGATGCCGATCCGTTGCCTTTGTCCGCCGCTGAAACTGCGGGGCAGTTTATGGACATCATCACCCGTGATCCCGACGATCGCTAAGATTTCTTTGGCTTTCGCTCGGGCAGCATCTTTCGTTTCATGATACAACGGCTCCATAACCAGTTCAAGTGCCGTCATGCGGGGATTCAATGATGAATACGGATCTTGGAAAATGATCTGCATTTGCTGATACGCTGCTTTGCGATCTTCTTCCGTCAATGCTGTTAGCTCTTTGCCTTCGAAGAAAATCTCCCCACTTGTTAAGGTCTCTAAATTTAAAATACTGCGTCCTAAAGTGGTTTTCCCACTCCCAGATTCCCCTACTAGCCCCAATGTCTCGCCCTGATGGATCGTTAGACTGACATCTTCGACCGCTCGGACTTCACTGACAGTGCCGCGCCAGTTTTTGCTGCGAAAGGTTTTCGTCGCATGTTCTACGCGAATCAGTTCTTCCATTATTCTGTCACCTCCTGATTGCACCAAACGCGATGGGTCTTAGATAACTGCGTTTCTTGCAACTCATCTGCCAATGTCTCATGATAGTCAAAGACTTTTAATTCGGCATGCTTGTCGCCTAAATGTGCCGCTTGCAATAATTGTTTCGTATAAGGATGCGCAGGTTGATAAAAGATCTCTTCCGTGGTGCCTTCTTCCACGACTCGGCCTTGATACATCACTTTAATAAAGTCGCACATTCCTGCAACGACCCCAAAGTCATGGGTCACAAGGACAACGGAAAGCTGGTTCTCTCTTTGCAGGTTTTTGATCAAGGCCAAAATCTGTGCTTGGATCGTCACATCTAAAGCCGTCGTCGGTTCATCTGCGATCAGCAATTTCGGTTGCGCCAATAAAGCCATGGCGATCATCACCCGCTGACGCATCCCCCCTGATAGCTCGTGGGGATATTGTTTCATACGTTGTGCTGGAAAAGGTATGCCGACTTTTTCTAACTCTTTGACGGCGATTTCTTGAGCTGCTTTTTTCGATACTTTTTGTGTGCGGCGAATCACTTCGATCAAATGATAGCCAATCGTACGCAAAGGATTCAACGAAGTCATCGGGTCTTGAAAAATCATGGCGATCGGTAATGTTCGACGATCGGTCACTGCTGCTCCTTCAAATGTATAACTGGCATAGTGATCGGTCACCTTATCAGGCAAAAGATCCATGACACTTTTCATGGTCATACTTTTGCCACTACCAGATTCGCCGACGATCCCAACCACTTTGCCTTTTGGAATCACTAGATCCAGCTTTTTGACTAACGGTTTCGGACCGGTTTTGCTGTGAAACGTCACATTCAACGCTTCGATCGCTAATAATTCTGTCTTCATCGGTCACACCTCCCTTTGCAAGACATGTTTGATCATGTCGCCGATGTTGTTGAAGGAATAGATGGTGAAAATAACAAAGAGCCCTGGAAGGATCGCCATGTATGGTGCCCGCTGCAAGCTGTTTTGCGCATTTTGCAACAGACTGCCCCACGAAGCCATCGGCTGCTGAATGCCTAATCCGAGGAAGCTCAACGCTGATTCGGTCATGATCGCTCCAGAAATACTTGCGGATGCCGCAACGATCAAGGTTGGCAGTACTGCTGGGAAAACATGCTTCACGATAATACTGAATGAAGAACGACCGATAAATTTCCCGTAAGCAACATACTCCCGTTCTTTCGCTGCTAACGTTTCACCACGAATCAAACGAGCGATGTTCATCCATGAAAACCCGCCGATCACAATAATGATCGTGGTTAGTCCAGGACGTAAAAAGACGCTCAAAACGATCACTAACACCAGCCAAGGAATTGATGACAACACATCGACGAGCCGCATCAGCAAGTTATCGATCCATCCGCCAAAGTAGCCAGAAACAAGACCGACAAGGGTCCCGATAAACGTCGCAGTGATCATTGCCAACACACCTACAAACAAGGACACCCGACCGCCGTAGACGACCCGAATAAAGTAATCCCGCCCCACTTCATCAGTCCCAAACAAATGAGCCCAGCTCGGTGGCTGTGACATGTTGCTGACATCCGTTGCATTGGGATCGATCGGGATCAAAGGCGCAACGAGCGATAACACGATCAATAACGTCAAGAAAACGACAGAAAAAGTATAGATGGGCGAAGCAAGCATGACTTCACTGATTTTTTTGAAACGTTTCATTACTTGCTCCCCCCTTTACGGATACGTGGATCAACCACAGAATATAATACATCCGCTAACAAATTCCCTAAGATGACCAGTGTTGCTGACAGCAGCATGATCGCCATGATCACAGGATAATCGAGGCTTTTCGTTGCACTCATCAAGTAAGGTCCGACGCCCGGCCAGCCGTAGATCGTTTCTGTGATGATCGCACCGGTAACTAACATCGGTAACGCCAAGCCGATTTGTGTGACAACGGGAATCAAAATATTGCGACTGATGTGACGGCTGAAAATCTGCCATTTGCTGGCATGAAATGCCCGTTGCACCATCACGTAGTCTTCTGATACTTGCTGAGTCGCTGATGCCCGAATATACCTTGTCAAATCTGGGAAGAAGGCGACAGTCAATGTGATATAAGGCAAAATAAAGTGCTGCAGAAAATCGCCAAAATCCCCTTCTTTGCCGACTGTATACATGCCAATGATTGGGAACATATTCAATAAGTAACCAAATACATAAATCAAGATCATCGCAAACCAGAAGGTCGGCACGGCGATCCCTAGAGATGCCACAGCGTCAATGATCCGATCCCAAATCTTTCCTTTGTTGGCAGCGGCTAACAGACCCAAAATGATCGCCAGCAATAAAGCCGTCAAATATGCAGGGATCACTAGCCGAATCGTATTCGGGATCCGAGTCGCAAGTTCTTGTGAAATGCTGCTTTGAGAAACCAACGAAAAGCCAAGATTACCAGTAAGAACATTTCTGATCCAAAGAAAATATTGAACCAAAAAGGGTTGATCCAAGCCATAGCGCTGCCGCAACAGATCGATTTGCTCTTGTGACATATTCGGTGTCGTGATGGAATCGATCACATCATACGGGGCGATATGTATTAGTGAAAATACGATAAAAGAGATCACAAATAGCAAAGGGATTGCTTGCAATACTCGTTTTGCAATATATCGAAACATAATTGACCTTCTTTCTTTTTCATAGAAAAAAGCTGTGATAAAAAAGATTCCTCTTTATCACAGCCAATGGATTTACTTGATTGTCAATTTAGACATATCTTCGAATGTATAGATTGGGATCAAGCCTGCATCTTCTACATTACCAATTCGGTTATTGACCGCTAAGATTTTCTTGTTGTCAACGATTGGGTAAATGATCGCTTCGTCAGCAATGGCTTTTTGCAGATCATCGTACAATGCTTCACGCTTGTCTGTGTCCAATTCAACTGCTGCTTGCGCAAACAAATTGTCAATGGTTTCGCTATTGCTTTGGAAGTAGTTGGCACTGCCGCCAGTTTCGAATAAACTGCCGTATAAGTCAGGGTCATTCCCCATGATATACCCGCCAAGGAACAGGTTGTATTTCGTTGAATCAGGTTTTTTCAACTCAGTGAAGATCGCAGTACCATCGCCCCCTTCAAGGGTAACTGTAATGCCTGCTTGTTGCAATTGTTGTTGGATCAACGTAGCTTGGATCGTTTGAGCTGGGTCAGTTGAGTTGAACGCCAAGTTCAATGACAAATCAGTGACACCTGCTTCTTGTAAAAGCTCTTTTGCTTTTTCAGCATTTGTTTCATATTTCTCGACATCTTCGGTGACGTATGGATTGTTCGGTGGTAAGAATGAATACGGTGTTGCATAATAGTCTTCATCTAAATACGCTGCTTGATTTAATTCATCTTTGTTCAAAGCATACAAGACTGCTTGACGGACCTTCACATCTTGTAATGCATCTGAATGAGTATTTAATCCTAAGTATCCGATGCGGTTTTCTGTATAGGGATAAACAGAAATTTGCGTATCATCTAAGTCTTCGATATCTGAAGGCAAAACAACGGCTGCGTCAACTTCCCCTTTTTGCAAAGCAACTTTGGCCGTATCAGTACTTTCAATGATCCGCAAGGTCACGTTTTGAATCGAAGGCTTGCCGCCATAATAGTTTTCATTGGCTTCAAAAGTAAAGTACTCACCACGTTTGTATTCTTTCAATTGATATGGACCCGTACCAACTGGTTTTTCAGGCAGTTCACTGACCGAAAAGTCGCTAACATCTTTAAAGATGTGCTCTGGAATGATGTATGTTTCGGTTGCGATATTGCTGATTGCTGCTGCACTCGGTGTTGGCAACACAAATTTCACGGTGTATTCATCCACTTTTTCGATCGCGATCGGCTGGTCGTCGACCCAAAGCGAATCGGCATTGCCGTTTTCTTTTTTGACTTTTTGTTCATACGTGAAAACAACGTCATCGGCAGTAAAATCTTCGCCATCTGACCATTTGACATCTTGTTTCAAATGCACGGTCAATGAAAGGCCGTCTTCCGCCGGTTCCACTGATTCTGCTAACGCATTTTGTGTTGTTCCATCTGCTTCCACTGTAACGAGTGGAGAATAGATCATGTTTGTCACTGTCAAGCCCCAGCGATCACTGGTGTTGATCGGGTTGGTGGACGATGGGTCCCCGCTGATGGCATAAGTGAATGTTGCATCATCGCCAGCACCAGCTGCACTGCTGGTTGCCGTTTCCTCTGTATTTGATCCACCGCAAGCTGCTAGAACGAATCCTAGTCCGACGACGGCAACACTTGCTAAACCTTTTTTCCAATTGATCATTTTTCCATCCTACTTCCTATTCCTATATAATTATAGTAGATTTTTTGCTTTTTATTCCCAAACAGGGATACTTGATTTCTTGGTAACTTCGTCAATAATTGCTTTTACTTCATCGGTCTGATAATACGCTACGACCGTTTGGTACACATCATTTTCTGCTTCGTCTGCTCGCGCAGCAATGACATTATAATAGGGCGTGGAGGAGTCAGCCACAGGTT
The DNA here is from genome assembly GCF_002393265.1 of Enterococcus sp. FDAARGOS_375. Lineage (NCBI taxonomy): Bacteria > Bacillati > Bacillota > Bacilli > Lactobacillales > Enterococcaceae > Enterococcus > Enterococcus sp. FDAARGOS_375. The sequence continues at coordinate 260,745 of NZ_CP023515.1, forward strand.
CTAAGAAAATCGCATCTTCTGTAGGAACCAAGCCAGCATCGACTGCCATGCCGTTGTTGATCAAAGAGATGTCGACATCGGTCATTGCCCGAGCCGTTTGATTGGAATCAAGCAGCTCAAATTTCAAGGCTTTGAGATTCTCAGTGACATCACTGGTTGTTGGCAGTAACCCTTTTGATTCATCCAAAGTGATCAAACCGGCCGTTTGTAAGAGTAATAGTGCGCGGCTTTCATTTGACACATCATTGGGTAAAGCCACCGTAGCACCATCTGCCAATTCGCTGACATCAGTGATTTTATCGGAATAAATACCAAGTGGGTTTAATGTCGTATACGCAATCGTCGTGTTGGAATAACCACTTTCTTCGTTGACATTATCCATAAAAATTTCCGTCAATGCTGCGTGAAGATCGATTGACCCATCCTCTAGTGCGACGATTGGTTGGCGATAATCGGTGAACTTCACCAGTTGCAAGTCGATATTTTCGTTTTCCTTCAATTCTTCCTGCACATGTTCCCAGGCTTCATTTTGTTCGCCAACGACACCTAATTTGACGACGGTCGTTTCTTCATCCGCTTGGTTGGTGCCACAGGCAGCCAAGCTAAACAAGGCAAGCAGCCCAATCACTACTGTCGTCAACACATTTACTACATTTCTTTTCATCCCTTTTTTCCCCTTTTGTTCCCTCCTCAGATCAATCGTCCTATTTCCTTGTCGAATGGCCCAACTAGACCAATTTCCCCTCTGTTTCTCAAAACAACCTACTTTTTCAAAGGAGAAATGGTTAATCCCTGTTGCCGTCAACCGAAAACATCGGACTCACTATTCATATGTAGTGTAACTTTATCCTATACAACTAAAACTGTCAATAAAATTACTCTACAAAAGTAAGTTTTTCGCTAGCTGATCTGTGGTTGGGTTATTTGAATATCTTCAGTGCATTTTCTAAGTCATCGATCAAATCTTTACTGCTTTCGATCCCAATGGAGATCCGTAAAAGATCCGGCGTCAATCCATAAGATTCTCGTACCTCTTGAGGAATATCTGCGTGGGTCTGTGTCGTTGGATACGTGATGAGACTTTCCACACCACCCAGGCTTTCCGCAAAGGTAAAGACCTTTAATGCCGCTAAGAAGCCGCTGATTTTGGTTTCATCAAGCACCCGAATACTGATCATCGCCCCTGCATTTGGGTACAGCACCTCTTTGATCGCCGGATGGGCTCGTAAAAAGCGGCCAACTTCCTTGGCGTTGGCTTCTTGCCGTTCAAAGCGCAACGGCAGCGTCTTTAAACTTCGGATGAATAACCACGTATCAAAGCTGCTCAAGGTCGGGCCTGAAGTATTGGCTAAATAATTCAAGCGCTCCCCTACTTGCGCATCTTTGGCGATGACGACGCCAGCCAAAATATCATTGTGACCTGATAAGAACTTGGTGCCTGAATGGATCACTAGATCCGCGCCTTCTTCTAAGGGCAACTGCCGTAACGGCGTCAAAAAGGTATTGTCTACGATCAGTAGCGCCCCATGGTCGTGAGCAAGCTTGGCGGTTTCAGCAATATCCGTCACGGTCATCAAAGGATTCGTTGGGGTCTCTAAAAAGACAGCCGTTACCTCGTCAGTTAGTTTTTCACTTAATTCTGTTACAGTGCTGAAGGTATCGAAGAATGCCCGTTGGCTTTTTTCCAATTCCGCAAAATAGCGAAAGCTGCCGCCATACAAATCACGAGAAACCAAAAAGCGACTCCCGCTGGTAAATAAGTCAAAAATCAAAGCGATCGCACTCATGCCAGAGCTGGTCACTACTGCCCGATCTCCTTTTTCTAATTCAGCAAGACCTGCTTCTAAGATATCACGGGTCGGGTTTTTGGTACGGGTATAATCATAGCCTGTACTTTGCCCTAACGCAGGATGAGCAAAGGTCGTGGAAAGATAGATCGGTGGGCTGATCGCCCCAGTTTGCTGATCCGAATGATTGCCTAATTGTGCCAGAAAAGTTGCTGTATCAATCGTCATGTCGTTCCTCCTTTTTGATTGCCTCGATCATGCGATCAAGGGCTTCTTGAATGATCGTCGGTGTTGTCGCAAGATTCAGACGAATCAAGCCCTGACCGTCTTGTGAAAACCATTCCCCATAGTCGACTGCCAGACCGGCAGTATCTTGGATCACGTGCTTGGTTCGTTCTTTGGCAATGACTTGCCGCAGATCCACCCAGAGAAGATAGGTTCCTTCTAATGGCAGGAGCTCAATTTTGGGAAATGCTGCTTGCAGTTGCTGGCGGACCATTTGTTCATTGGCAGCAATCACCAAAAGCAGGTCCGCTAGCCATTGATCCCCCGATTCATACGCGGCTTTCGCAGCCACCAATCCCAAATGATTGACTTCCGTCTGCTTGTATTGTCGACACCAAGCCTGATAGGCTCTGCGCATCTCTAAATCAGGAATCCAAACATGAGAGAGCAATAATCCTGCTAAGTTGAAAGTTTTTGAGGGCGAATCCAGAACGATCAGCTTCTCAAAGCCGACCCCCTGTGCCACTGTCACGGCTGAAACAAATTGCTGCTCACCGAGTATCAGCTCACGATGGATCTCGTCGGCGATCACGACAACCTCATGTTTTTGGCAAATGGCCAATAATTGATGCAGTTCTTTCTCTTGCCAGACCCGCCCTACTGGATTGTGGGGGGAGCAGAGAATAAATAGTTTCACTTTTTCTTCAATGATTTTGGCTTCAAAAGTAGCAAAATTGATTTGATAAAAATTCCCTACCTTTTGCAAGGGTGCTTCTATCAAGCGCCTTTTCGTCTCTTTGATGCTGTCAAAAAAGGGATAATAGACGGGCGGCTGGATCAAGATGCCATCGTCTGGTTCTGTGAAACAATGAAGCAAATCAACCAAAGATTGGACGACCCCTGTGGAAAACGAGAGCCATTTTTCTTCGAATTTCGTCCCCCAGTGGCGATCTTGCCAAGCTTGATAGGCTAAAAAATAGCCTGAGGGGGGAATCGCATAGCCAAAGGTTCCTTGAGCAACCAGTTGCTGCAAGGCTTCTTCCACTGCCTTTGGTGCAGCAAAATCCATATCAGCTACCCATAAAGGCAAAAGCTTTTCTCCTTGGAACCGTTGATCCACAAGATCCCATTTTAAAGAATCAGTGCCTTTTCGCTGTCTAGCATAGTGGGAGAGAAAATGCTCAATCGTCATTGATACTCACCCGACCTTCTGGCTCACTGCCAATTCGGTAACCTTCTTTCGTCGGCGTGACGGACAGGTCATACGGCGTTCGCAAATAGGTTTCATTGATCCAATTGCTGAAAAACAAAGAGGCATGCCCCCGCCAACGGTTGGTAATCTTTCCGCCTAAACGGTCATAGGCAAAGTAATTTTTAGGCAATGCGGTAGCTAAGCCCCGTTCCATGTCTCGCAAGTACTCTTCATTCAAGGTCGTTGTGTGGTATTCAAAATGCCCTAGCAAGAAGGCATTTTTATGATCTTCTGATACGAAGATGGAAGGCCCTGTTTCAACACCCGCTGCCAAGATTTCTAAAGGCGCCTGGGCGAGCTGGCCTTCATCGATGCCAGTATAGCGCGAATGGGGCGTATAAAAGACGTCGTCAAAACCACGAACGAGCGGATGAAAATGCGTGACTGCTTGTTCGAAGACACCGAACAATTTGCTTGGGTACAACACTTTGTCGATACCATAATGGTAATAAAGACCAGCTTGTGCCCCCCAACAAATATGCAGGACTGAAGTGCAATTCGTCTGGCTCCAATCCATGATCTCTTGCAGTTCTTGCCAATAATCAATGGCTTCAAAGGCCATTTTTTCAACAGGGGCACCAGTGATGATCAAGCCGTCGAATCGTTGGGACTGGATCACTGAGAATTCTTGATAGAACTTTTCCATGTGATCGACAGACGTGTTTTTACTTTCGTGGTACTTCATTTTCAATAAAGTTACTTCAATTTGCAGCGGACTTTGGGAAAGCAGGCGCAGCAATTGATTTTCTGTGGCGATCTTTTTCGGCATTAAATTGACGATTGCGATCTTCAAGGGACGAATCTCTTGTTTCGCCGCTTTATGCTGCAGTAAGGCAAAGACATTTTCTTTTTGCAGGACCGCTGCAGCGGGTAGTTCTTTGGGAATAATGATCGGCATTGCTTCAACTCCTTACAGTTAAATTTCTTGTTGAAGAGAAGGCGAATAGTTTCAGCTGTGAAAAACAAAAAAAGCCGCCCTTTTATCCTTACGGATAAAAGGGACGACTTGATGCGCGTTACCACCCTAATTCGTGCTATTCTCACAAATAACACCTCAACAGTACACTATGATACTTGGCGCTGTAACGGGCGCATGCCGTTTTGCTGGCGTGAACCAACAAAAAAACTCAGAGCTCATCTTCACTGATCACCGCATGTCTCCTTTTTCACCAACCGGAGTCTCTGTACCTTTGCTGATCTGCTACTCTTCTCTTCAACGTTATCGATTTCTTTGTTTAATTTTAAAAAATTATAATTGTTTTTTCATTTACTGTCAACGGCAAGTTAGGGGTTTTTCTTAGATTTCTTCTAAATATAAGTATTGCTGACCCATTTTCTCATAGATCGCTGCTAAGTCTTCTTTGCTGACTTCACGATCCTTATGTCCATAAGGGTCGTTGACATACATCGTCTCACCATCGATGCCTGTGATCACCACCGAATGGATCAATGCCGTCACAAGGATTTCGCCATTTTGGGTATTCCATTGAAAGAAATCCGCATCGGTAGGTACTTGTAATTCTAACGTCGCAATCATCCAAACTGGTTTCCCAGATTGTAGTACTTTGACGATCTCATCAAAGCTTTTGTCTCGTCCACTAATGACTTCGTATTGCTCTTTTACAATCCTTTCGGCGACATCGGTGATCGGTTCTACGTCAACCCCCATCGCGCTATCGCCGCCATAGATGTTTCCAACAAAGCCTTCTCGTGGATCTCCATGGTGATAATAATCCTCATAAAGCGGGACATACGCTAATTCTTCCGCCAATTGATTTTTATTGGTATCAAATCCGTAAAAATTCAAGAGCATCGATAAAGCCGTTACCTCACAGCCGTTCCCTAACGCCACTTCATCGAATTGATTTTCTAACGGAACATCCAATTGAATAACCTCACTGTATTCAGGCTCTGGTGTTTGTTCTTCATCCGAAAGTGCTAGTGTCAATTCATCCTCTATCTTTTCAAAGGGGGACTGCCCGTTCTTACTGTCATAAAAAATCAGCAGAAAGAAGAGCATCAAGACGAACATACCTAAAAGTAACCGTTTTAACTTTTTCTTCTTCATCTACTTCCTCCTCTTGTATATTATAACTTATTTCTGTTTATTATTTCACTATAATAAACTTTTTAGGAAGGAGTATTTTCTTAATCTAAACACAAAAAAATAGACCCGTTTAGGCAGCGGGTCTATTCAAACTGGCGCTTATGCCGCTTTCTTCTGTTTCTGAATAAAGCGTCCTTTTGCTTTTGAAAACGAACGAATATCAAATTGTTTGCTTAAGGCACCTGCAACAAAATAAGCCAAATTGAAATCGATCAAGCTATGGATCAAACCGCCGATCCCCATCAAAACGAACAAGAAATAGTAGAAATTACCATCGAATGCGGTCCCTGGTACATTTCCTGTGAAGTAAAAGGCGGCAACGACTGCCATTTCTACGGCAGAATGGATCAGTCCGATAATCAAGTTAAAGCTCTGAAATTTGATATTCAATAAAGAGGGTTTGCCATTTTTCAGTAAAATATCTGGGTGCTTCTGTAAATAAAAGGCACCGATGACGGCAAAAACAACATGGGACAATGCCCGTAAAGCAATGATTGGTGGCAGTGTTAAGAAAAAGCCAAAGGTCGTTCCTAAAGCTACCGCGATCGCCATCGCAGGTGAAAAGAACATCGCCACAAAGACGGGCACATGGCTAGCTAAGGTAAAAGATGCTGGTCCGATGACGATTTTGGGCATTACCATGGGAATGACGATCCCCATGCCGATCAACAATGCAGCGATCGTTAAATGGCGAATGGAATGATTTTTCATTTATACTCTCTCCTTCAATGTGTCATGACAGTTCTGTCTTGCTTATTCTACTGGTATTTCCACGAGGTGTCAAGACACAAAAAAACGAATGTTTATTCAACATCCGTTTTTATTGAAGTTATCCTTTACGCGCTTGCATTTCATTGCTTAATTTGGCAAATTCCGCTAACGACAGCGTTTCTCCACGTCGTTTCGGATCGATCCCACTTGCTTCTAAGCTGTCTGCCAACCACTGTTTGGTTGTTTCATCTTTTCCATAGCTATTTTGCAAATTGTTCCAAAGGGTTTTACGACGCAGCTGAAAGGCTGCTTTCGTTAATTTGAAAAACTCTTTTTCATCGGTGACTGCGACTGCTGGTTGTGATCGACGCGTCAATTTCAAAATAGCCGAATCAACATTCGGTTGGGGCACAAAAACGGTTTTCGGGACGATGAATGCCAGTTTTGCTTCCATGTAGTATTGCACAGCGATCGACAACGAGCCATAGGCTTTAGTCCCGGGAACTGCTGAGATTCGATCTGCCACTTCTTTTTGCATCATCACGACCATTTCATCTACTTTTACCTGAGACTCTAAAAAGTGCATCATAATTGGCGTAGTGATGTAGTAGGGCAAATTTGCGACAACTTTTAATGAAGCAGCCGTATCGCTGAATGCTGACTGAATGGTCGTTGCCAGATCTGCTTGCAAGACATCTTGATGAATGATTTTCACATTTTGATATGGCAGCATTGTGTCGGCTAACACTGGGATCAACCGATCATCAATTTCAAACGCCAACACTTGCTTGGCACGTTTTGCCAACTGTTCGGTCAGCGCACCGATTCCAGGACCAACCTCAATGACGTTTGTCGTCTCGTCGATGCCTGCAGTCTCTACGATTTTCCGTAAAATATTCGGTTCTGTTAAGAAGTTTTGCCCTAAACTTTTTTTAAAGGTAAAGCCATGTTTCGCTAAAATCTCTTTGGTTCTTGAGGGTGTTGCTATATCCCGTTCTTCCTTCACAATTCTTCCTCCACTATTTTCATTGCTTCTGCCAACTCTGCATCGGTGATACGAAACATTGCCAGCCGCTTCTCTAATTGTTTGCCGTTCGTATAGCCGATGCGTAAAAGATCCCCCAACCGCTCTCGTTTCTCTTTCGCTCCAGCACCTGCGATCAAGCCATACGCTAACAACTGTTGCCGATCAATGGTCCCCTCATTGACTTCATTTGAAGCAATCGGGGTTACGACTTTTCGCAAGGCTTCTTTCAACGCTTCATGGCTGGCGTGTTCCACGCCTAAACTGCCCTTGCTTTTCGGTGCTGCCTGGCTGCGCGGTAAAAAGGCATGCTTGGCATCAGGAACGACTTCCATAATGATCTTGCGGATCTTTTCTCCCGAAAAATCGGGATCGGTAAACACGATAACCCCTCGTGTCTCTTGGGCGTGCTCGATTTGATCAAGGATCGTGTCATCGATCGCCGAACCGATCGTCTCGATGGTATCTACATCGAACACTTCTTGCAACCGACGGGTGTCGTCTTTGCCTTCGACGACAATGATTTCTTCGATTTTCGGTTTATCAGTCATTGATCCTAAACAAGCGATGGGCATTTTTTGTCGTGTAGGCCGCAACATCAGCCACCGCTTCTTGCCGCAGCTCCGCGATTTTATCCACTACATAATGAGTATAGCCCGGTTCATTGCGCTTGCCGCGATAAGGAACAGGGGCTAAATACGGCGCGTCAGTCTCAACGAGCAGCCGATCTTGTGGCACGACTTGCGCAGCTTCTTGTACCTCCGTCGCCTTTTTGAAGGTCACGACACCACTAAAGGAAATATACATTCCTAGGTCCAAGAACTTTTTCGCCCATTCGCCGTCCCCGCTAAAGCTGTGCATGATGCCGCCGATCGTTTGGACTTTTTCATCCTTTAAAATCGCATAGGTATCTTCTAAGGCTTCACGGGTATGAATACTGATGGGCAGCTGATGTTCACGGGCGATCGCCATTTGCCGACGAAAGACCTTTTCTTGAACTTCCTTCGGATCTTCCATCCAGTGATAGTCTAAACCGATTTCACCTAGGGCAACGACTTTTGGTCGTTCCAAGCGCTCTTGCAAATAGGTTTCCACTTGTGGGGTATAAGAACCAGCTTCGGTTGGATGCCAACCGATAATACTGTAAATGCCAGGATATTCTTTGCTTAATGCTAACGATTTTTCAATCGTTGGCTGATCGAAACCGACGACCGCCATCTCCGTTACTCCTAGTTCTTGCGCGCGGGCGACCGTTTCGGGAATGTCTTCGTTAAACTGTTCTGCATTCAAATGTGTATGAGAATCAAAAATCATGAAATCTCCTCCTTAGTCCTTCTATACTCTAGCATATTTTGACGGTTTAAGAAACGAATCCTCTTCGCTTTTTTCATCAGTTTAAGAAAACTTTCAGCAAGCCAAAAAAATCCGCCCAAAGTTGGAGGACGCCGAAGCTGATTTTCTCTATACTGAGGGTAACGAAATCGTATGGAGGTGGAAATATGGAACGATCAAAAATTGATCCCGGCCGCTTTTTTTCTGGCCAAAAAGCAGCCACGAAAGGCACGTTAAAACATCAATATCATTACTATCGGCAGCAAAATGCCCATCAAGCATTCAACAGCGATTTTCAGAGAAATTTCCAGCATGATTTCCCGAATTTTGCTACCTGGCTAAAATTGCAGCAACAGACACCACAAAAGAATCAAACAGCGACTTTTTCTCACTGGTTATTGGTTGGTTTCTTCGGACTTTTGACAGCAGCAAGCTTTACGCAACAGCTCTTATTCCTACTTTTTGTCTTTGTCTTAGCCGCTCTCGTCAAAGGCCCTAGCATGATCGTATGGGGCATCGTGTATTCCTTCTTAGTTAGTCTGTTCCCTCCATTGGGTATCGTTCTTTCTGGCTTATTTTTCTTACTGACCCTGCGTCAATTAACCAAAAACGTCACTTTCGTTTTGACTGCATTGTACTTTTACGGCTATCCCTTTGTCATCACAGCCCTCCAACACTTTACGAATTGGGACCCGCAATGGCTGTGGGTCGGCAGTATCGGTTTTGCCTTGATCAGTGGCCATTTTGTCTTAAAGCAAAACTATCCCTTTGCTTCAAGTAAAAGTCTCGCATGGGCGATCATCTCCGTCCCTTATGATTGTGTCATGGCTTTGATCCCCGTCAAACACAAAGCACGCTTTAAACGTTTGGTGAAAATCAAATAATTACGATCTAGGATACAAAAGTCGGCTATTACAGCCCCTTTTGTATCTTTTTTTCATGGAAGAAACAAACGAAATACGATGGATATTTTTTGTTATTTTTGCTTTCGCATGATTGCTTTTTTTGTAAGAATCTACTATGCTAGAAACTAGCAAATCAAAAAAGGAGCCACGCCATGTACACCCTCATTCTTATTGCATTCCTCCTTACGGGCTTGCTAGTTTACTCCTTTATTATTGAACCGCATCTTCTCAAACAACGGCACTACCTCATAAAAAAAGACAAGCGCACCGTCTTAGATATTTCAAAGGCTTACGATCTTTATCAAGCAGAAAGCAATCTCGTGATCGCCCATATCAGCGACCTTCATTTTTCTCGTTGGTACAAACCACGGCGAATGAATCGCATCATTCGATCAACGATCCAAAACAAGCCGGATCTGATCATCATCACGGGGGATCTGATCGATAATTATAAAAAATGGCCGCATCGTTCAACCAAGCGACTGATCGAAAAGCTGAAAAAATTGCAAGCGCCTCTGGGTAAGATCGCAGTTATGGGGAACCATGACCATTTGAATGACGGGCATTACTTTGTTAAGGAAATATACCAGCATGCAGGGTTTACCTTACTTGATAATGAGTCGGTTTTTGGTTCTGATGACAAAACGTCGATGAATATTGTCGGTATCGATATAGAAAGTCCGAAAGTCAGTTTTACCTATGAAGCAACCTTAGCAGAATGGCAGTTGCTTTTGCTCCATGAACCCGATTATGTTTCTCGGATCACCAATCTGCCAAACTACGACTTGATTCTTTCTGGCCATAGCCATGGCGGGCAGATTCGCTTGCCTTTTTATTATGCGAAAACAAAGGGCGCGTTGAAATATACCGATGGGCTCTACCTTTTAGGCAATGAGACCTTATTAAGTGTTTCCAGCGGGGTTGGTATGACCAAGATTCCCGCCCGACTCGGTGTCCCACCTGAGATCCTTTATTACCATTTAGAACCGCAACAGCAATTGAACGTTTCTTAACTGTTCATCGGTGCAATTGGGAAAAAATCAGCGACTCGTTTCAGCAAACGTTCGATTCGCTGATTTTCTTTTTGCGCCTACCGTGTTAAAATATACTAAATAAACACTTTTCAACAATTAGGAGGAACCAAAAAATGCTCATCTCGGGAACGCTTTGGTTTTTGATCGCCTTCTTCGCTTATACAGCCTATGTATACGATCAGGGGTTGTACTTTCCTGTCATCGCTTTTCTTGCTGCTTTGATGGGCTGCGGATTTTATCTCTTTGCTTTTCTCCAGCACAAAAATACGACGAAAAAACATCCTTAGCCAGAACGAGCTAAGGATGTTTTTTGCATTATTGATTCAAGCCCTGATAAATCGTATCGAGATTCCACTTCATCATGTTATAGTAGCTGTCGCCTTCTTCTCCCGGTTCTGCAATCGAATCGGTAAAGACGGTTCCGAATATCGGAATACCTGCATCACGAGAAACACTTTGCATCGGACGAGTATTGACGCTGCTTTCGACAAACAAGGAAGCGACGGCTGAGTTTTGCAGCTGATCCACTAAGTTCTTGATTTGCGCAGGGGTTCCTTCTTCTTCGGTATTGATTTCCCAGATATAGGCAGACGGTACACCGTAGGCTTTGGAGAAGTATTTGAAGGCTCCCTCACTGGTGACGATCAATTTCTTCTCTTCGGGAATCGATTGGAAGTTTTCCTTCGCTTGCTGATCCAGTTCTTCTAATGAAGCCAAGTAGCGTTCAAGGTTTTCTTCATAGAAAGAGCGATTGTCAGGGTCCTTTTCGCTCAAGCGTTGAGCAATGTTTCGGGCATAGATCATACCGTTTTCTAGATTTAACCAGGCATGAGGATCGGCTTTGCTGTGGTCTTCATCATCAGAAAGATAAAGCACATCCACGCCATCACTGACGGCAAAGTAATCTTCATTTTCTACCTTATTGGCATTGTTCATCAATTTGGTAAACCAGCCATTGCCGCCAGTTTCTAGATTCAAGCCGTTGTAAAGGATAAGATCGGCATCGGTCGCTTTTCGAACATCTTCCACTAAAGGTTCATATTCATGGGGATCACGCCCCACTGGTACGATACTGTGAAGATCGATTCGATCACCGGCAATGTTTTCCGTAATATCAGCAATGATTGAATTGGTCGCTACTACTGAAAGTTTCCCTTCTGTTTGGGCCATCTGTCCGTTTTGCTGTGCCAAAAAGAAGCCACCAGCTACAGCTGCCGTTGCTAAAACCGCCGTCGCTGACCAGCGTTTGACTGGACTGGTCTTTTGTTTTGGTGAGAACAAGAAACCGATCACGAAAAAGGCTCCTGCGGTCAAAACGATACTTGATCCTGCGGCAATATTAAAGCTGTACCCGATAAACAAGCCGATAAATGAGGCGAAACCACCTAAAACCCCTGCGATGACCATCATACGCTTCAATTGTTTTGTATAAAGATAAGCCGTTGCTGCTGGAGTGACTAACAGAGCCACGATCAAGATCGTTCCGACGCTTTGCATCGCTGTCACTGAAACCAAAGTCAATAAGAACATCAATAAATAGTGATAGGCTTGCACTTTCATCCCAAAGGCCTTTGCCATCATCGGATCAAAAGACGTGATCAACAGTGGACGGAAGAAGAGGATAATCACTGCCAGCACAAGGATAGCGATAGCGATCGTCAGCCATTTGTCGCTGTCTTGCACCGCTAGCACATTCCCAAACAAAATGTGAAACAAATCAGTCGAACTATTTGCTACTCCAATCAAGATAACCCCTAAAGCTAGAAACGAACTAAAGGTGATACCGATCGCCGTATCGCTTTTGATCAGGCTGTTATTGGCGATATAGGTAATGATCATGGAAGCCAAGATCCCAAAGAAGATCGCCCCGACAAAAAAATGAACGCCGAAGATATAAGACAAGGCTACCCCTGGTAAGACCGCATGAGAGATTGCATCCCCCATCAAGGACATCCCACGTAAGATAATAAAACAACCGATCACCCCTGCCACAATCCCGATCGCGACTGCCGTGATCAAGGCATTTTGCAAGAAATGATAGTTACTTAAACTCGTAAAAAAGCTTGTCAACATGTTAAACGCCTCCTTTCACGATGATCGCATCGCCAAATGTTTGCTTCAAATTGCTTTCGGTAAAGACTTCACTGACTGGTCCCGCAGCGATCAGGGTTTGATTGAGCAGAACCAAGTAATCAAAGTATTCGGTGATTTTCCCCAGATCATGGTGAACGATAAAAATCGTCTTGCCAGCATCTCGCAAGTTACGCAACAGGCCGACGATGATCGCTTCACTGGTGGCATCGATCCCTACAAAGGGCTCATCGAGGAAAATATAGTTGGCATCTTGCACCAACGTTCGAGCAATCAAGACCCGCTGAAACTGCCCGCCGGACAATTCCCCAATCTGACGTTCCGCAAAGGATTCCATTTCTACCGCTGCCAGAGCGGCTGTCACTTTCTGCCAATCGTTTGCCGACATCCTTTGGAACATGCGCATCTTAGGATACAAGCCTAAAGATACGACTTCTTTGACTGTGATCGGAAACGTATAATCAACCGCGGTCTTTTGTTCGACATAGGCAATTTCCTTTTGAAAGTCTTTTAACGCTTTTTTGTCGACACTCATGTTCCCACTGGAAGGGATCAATTTCAACGCCGCTTTGATCAGCGTTGACTTCCCTGCCCCATTTGGACCAATGATCCCTACGATCGACGGTTTTTCTACTTGAAACGACAAATCCGAGATCACTTGATGATCGCCATCATAGGCTGCGGATATTTCTGAAAAAGTAATCATTATTTTCACTCCATTTCCATAGTTAAGGATAGTTTATTTATTTTTTAGGTAGACCTAACTTATTTTTATTATACAAGAAAGGATTGGTTTTGCAAGACAGTTCTCTTGATTTTTTTAAGAAACACCACAGTTTCTTGGCAATGACTCTTGAAAACTAAGATTCTATCTTTATTTATTGAGTAAAAGTTGGTGCCCACAAACACGGATGCCATCAATTTCTTTCTATCTTTTGAGCGCAAAGCATTTGATTTATTCTTAATAAAAGAGATCATTCCTCGGCACCTCAGTGACGTACGTTTTTTCAATAACAGAAGAGAGGCGAATCAAAGTCTCTTCGCTTTCTCCCTTTATGATTAATACCAAACAAATCAAAGAATCAACAATTCTTCTATTTACATAAATTCACGAATTCACTCTCTTTTATGATGACCAAGAAACCCTTTCATCTCGACTAAAACGCTTTATAAATTAAACTTTTCTAATTATTATGTGATTTTTCGAACAAAAGCTAAAAATAACATGACAACTATGTTAGTCTTTGATTTGGAAAAAGTTTTAGGAGGAATAAAAACAATGAAGAAAATTTTCCAAACACTATTAGTCCTAACCTCGTTAGCAACTTTGAGTGCTTGTGGCGCTGATTCACAAACAAGCAGCAGCTCAAGTACTGGTTCATCTGCTAATGAAGAAACAGATGCAACTTCTGCTGCATCTGGTCAAGAATACACAGACCCTAGCGAACTTGCAGACAGCTACGATGTCGTGATCGTCGGTGCAGGTGGCGCTGGAATGGCCGCTGCGATCCAAGCAAAAGAAGCTGGCGCAAACCCAGTTATTTTAGAAAAAATGCCAATTTCTGGTGGGAATACATTGAAATCTTCTGCAGGAATGAACGCTTCAGAAACCAAATTCCAAGAAGCAGAAGGCATCGAAGATTCAAACGATCTATTTTATGAAGAAACATTAGCTGGTGGTCACAACACCAATGATGAAGAATTGTTGCGCTACTTTGTGGATCATTCAGCAGAAGCGATCGATTGGTTAGATTCCATGGGTATCACTTTAGACAACTTAACAACGACTGGCGGGATGAGTGAAAAAAGAACGCACCGTCCATCGGATGGTTCCGCTGTTGGGGAATACTTAGTTGATGGCTTGATGCGCAACATCCATGAATTGGAAATCCCAATTTTTGTGAATGCCGATGTCAAAGAAATCAATGAAGAAGATGGCCAAGTCAACGGGGTGACGGTTGAAGTGGAAGGAACCGAACAAACCATTGATGCCAAAGCAGTTGTCGTTACAACAGGCGGTTTCGGTGCCAATTTCGACATGATCACCGAATACAAACCAGAATTGGCAGACTACGTGACAACGAACCAAGAGGGTTCGACTGGTGATGGGATCAAAATGATCGAAGCATTAGGTGGACAAACGGTTGATTTAGAGCAAATCCAAATCCACCCAACAGTGGATCAGTCTAAATCACTGTTGATCACTGAAGCTGTCCGTGGAGAAGGCGCGATCTTGGTCAATCAAGAAGGCGAACGGTTCTTCAATGAAATGGAAACACGAGACAAAGTCTCTGAAGCGATCATTGCCCTACCTGAAAAATCAGCAACGTTAGTTTTTGATGCAGGTGTCAAAGAACGCGTGACAGCCATTGATTTTTACGAGCAACAAGGGTTAGTCAAATCCGCTGACACGATCGAAGAATTAGCAAAAGAATTGGACATGCCAGAAGCAGCGCTTGCTGAAACGATCGCTACGTGGAACAGCAGTGTAGCTGCTGGTGAAGACGAAGCCTTTGGACGCAGCACAGCAATGGACAACGATTTGTCAACAGGACCTTACTATGCCATTGCCATCGCTCCTGGTATCCACCACACGATGGGCGGCGTGAAGATCAACACCAACACAGAAGTGATCGCTACGGATAACGAGATCATTCCAGGTCTTTTTGCAGCCGGTGAAGTAACTGGTGGGTTGCATGGTGAAAACCGAATTGGCGGTAATGCCGTTGCCGATATCATCATCTTCGGACGCCAAGCAGGAACAAAAGCTGCCGAATTTGCGCAAGAAAACTAAAACACTCTCTATAAAAAAGAAGTACTTACGTTTTTTTCATCAACGTAAGTACTTCTTTTTTCATATAATTGACACAATAGTTTTTATTGTTCTGGTGCTGTCACTTTGATAATCTGCACCTCATAAGGCGCCAACTGAAGCATTTGGTTTGTCGTTTTTCCAGTAAGCAAATCGACTCCTGTAGTTGCTACCTCTACTTCTTGATTTTCTTCGGAAAAATTCATCACAAAATAATAGGTGGTCGGAGCGAGCTGCTCTTGCTGACTTTCTCTACTTTGGATCGACACGTTCGTTGAACCTTGACGGACCCACTCATTTTGTATGCAAAGCTGTTGTGTTACTTCTTGATAGAAGTCTTCCAAAAAGGCTTGATCCGTCCGTCCCCCAAGATAGTAGGCACTTCCTTCACCATAATCATTTACGGTCACTGCAGCTTGACCTTGATAAAAATCAGCACCGTAGACCCCTAACGTTTGGGCAGTGTTTGTTTGAACAACACTACAATAATCATGAATTTGGTACTGCTGCTCCTTCATTAAAAGCAGATTTTTTTGTTTCGGATATAACGTATCGATTTCTTTCACAGACACACCAAACAGTTCTTCTAACTCTTGGGGCCAGCCCCCTAAATAGGTCAAGTCCGTTTCATTCACGATCCCCGTCAAATAAGTGGAAACCAGCGTCCCGCCATTTTTCGTATACTGTTGAAACTTTTTCATAGTTTCTTTTGGTAAAAGGTAAAGCATCGGAGCGATGATCAATTGGTAAGAGTCAAAGACATGGTCTTTCGTGATGACATCAACCGCGATGTCATGATCCCAAAAATAGCGATAATGCTCTTGCAACGTTTGTGGGTAGCGTTTGCTCTCCAAACCAAAACCTTGCGCATCATTGAGCGCCCAATTGTTATCCCAATCATAGATGATCGCCACTTTGGCTTTTTTGTGCAATCCTTTGATTTCTTTGATTTCTTCTAAGGCTTTTCCCACTTCGGCTACATCTTGAAAAACACGATTCTGTTCGTCGTTGTCATGGTCCACGACGGCCCCATGGAACTTCTCAGATGAGCCTCGAGATTTTCGCCATTGGAAATAAAGATTACTATCTGAACCGTGAGCAATAAATTGCATAGAAGACAACAGATGCATCCCGGGGCGTTTCGTGCGATTGACTGGATGCCAATTCACACCACTAGGGGTTGATTCCATGATCAAAAAGGGTTGCTTTTTCAAGCTACGGTACTGATCATTGATAAACCCAACCTTACTTGCCAAATCAGCGGTCGTTCCCCAATCATTATGCCAAGCAGGATAACAATCCCAACTAATGACATCCACATGCTGGGCAAATTTTCCATAATCAAGGCTATAAAAGGGAATCAAATCTCGGGTATCTGCCATGAAATTCGTTGTGATCGGCACATCTGGAGACAAACGACGAATGTCTTTGATCTCATGTTCATAGAAATCAATGGTCTGATCGGTCACAAAACGATGCCAGTCTAGATTTAGTCCATGAACTTGCATTTCGCCGATCGGTGAAGGAGATTCGATTTGCGACCAATCGGTGATCGTATGGCTCCAGAAAGGTCCCCACCAGGCCTCATTCAAGGCTGCTAATGTTTGGTACTTCTGCTTGACCCATTGACGAAAGTTTTCTTGGCAAATGGAACAATGACAATCTCCAGAATACTCATTGGATATATGCCACATTAATAGTGCTGGGTGGTCGTGGTAGCGTTCAGCTAATTTCCGATTGATGATCGCCACTTTCTCACGATAGATCGGTGAAGAAAAGCAGTGATTGTGACGCCCGCCGTGTAACATTTTTTCCCGTTTTTCATTAGTCCGTAGAACTTCAGGGTATGCTTTAGACAACCAGGCAGGACGCGCGCCGCTTGGCGTCGCTAAAATGACGTTGCTGTTTCGTTCGGCGAGCTCATCCATGATTTTGTCTAACCATTCAAATTGAAACACCCCTTCTGCTGGCTCTAAGGCACTCCAAGCAAAAATACCAAGGGAAAATGTATTAGCATGAGCTTTTTCCATTAGTTCTAAATCTTTGGCTAAGATCTCGGGATAATTTAGCCACTGGTCAGGATTATAATCCCCACCATGTAAAAAGCGTTCTTCTAAGTTATATCTTGTCATCTTCTCTTCCTATCCTTTTGTGCCACCAGCGGTCAAACCGGAGACAAAATGTTTTTGTAATGCAATAAAGACGAGCGCGATCGGAATACTGATCAAAATAGCCCCTGCCGCAAAAGTTGTATAGCTGGCTCCCATTTTATCCGTGACTAATTTGTATAACCCGATGGGTAATGTATAGTACTCAGGATTACGTAAAATCACAGAAGACAGGGCAAAGTCTCCAAGTGGTCCAGTAAAGCCATTCATGGCAACGACTGCCAGCATTGGTCGTGATAAAGGAATCAAAATTTGCCAGAATATTCGCGTATTGCTTGCGCCATCTATCTTGGCACTCTCGTCTAAATCTAACGGGATCGAGTCAAAATACCCTTTCAATAAGTACGTGTTCATGGGAATCTGCCCCCCAACGTAAATCAAGATCAGCAACCAATGGCTATTGATCAAGCCGAGCATTTGCGCCAATACAAAAATTGCGATCAAGGCAGAGAACTGCGGGATCATTTGTAGTAGTAAGAACAGCATCAACCCATTTTTACGGCCTGTAAAACGAAATCGTGAAAAGGAATACGCCGTCATGGAGACAAAAATCAGTGACAAGAACATGGTCATGACTCCAATCTTCAATGAGTTCCAATACCACTGGACATAATACAAAGAATTATCTCCTGCAAATAGTTTTTGATAATGCCCTAATGTTGGGTTAGCTGGAATCAAGCTCGTACTTACTAAACTGTTTCCCGGATTAAAACTTGCCCCCACAGCCCACAGCAATGGGTAGATAATTACGATCACAGACAACGTTAAGAGCAAGTACGTCAGGGAAAGACGGAGTATTTTTTGTTTTTTTATACTAGTAGTATTCATATCAACCGACCTCCTTGAATGAATTTGTTCGGCGGAATTGCCATAAAGCAATCGCAATCACGACGATCGATAAGAGAATCGTCAACGCTGCTGCTAATGCATATTGACTATTTTGCATCGTGAGCTTATAGATCCACGAAACCAAAATATCGGTACCACCAGCGGTCGAACCAGGAACTGCCGGTCCACCAGAATTAAACAGATAAATGATATTGAAATTGTTGAAGTTAAACGTATATTGCGTAATCAAAATCGGTGCCATTGCATAAAGCAGTAATGGCAATGTGATTCGGCGGAATTTTTGCATAGCTGAAGCACCATCGATGGTCGCCGCCTCATACAAATCATCCGGAATGGATTGCAGCGTCCCTGTAGTCACGATAAAAATATACGGAAAGCCTAGCCAGCCTTGAATCAGTAGCAAAGCTAAACGGGTCCAATTCGCACTCGTTAGCCAAGGAATCGGTGAAATCTGGAAGAAATTCAAAATCGAATGATTGATCGCACCAAAGGAATCATTGAACATTCCTGAAAACACCAAGATCGTAACAAATCCCGGAACTGCCCATGGGAGGATCAAAATCGTTCGAAAGAACTTTTTGAATCGTAGTTCTTTTTGATGCACCAGCACCGCTAAAAATATTCCGATAGAAACTTGTAACGTTGAGGCGATCAAGGTCCAGATAACTGTCCAGCCCAGAACATTGAAGAAGGTACTACGCCAAATATCGACAGTAAAAATCTTCTTAAAGGTCTCTAATCCCACCCAATCTGCTAAATTGGCGGGTGCAGAATGATACAGATCATAGTTCGTAAAAGCTAACGCGATACTAAAGAGAATCGGAAAAATAACAGAAAACGCGAGTAAGAAAAATGCTGGGCTACTCATTAAATAAGGATAGCCTTCTCTTAATAGTGCCTGGTAGCTTTCACGAATAGAGTTGACTGGTAGCTCATTGTCTCTTAATTCTCCGTTTTTATAGGCATCACGGATGTTTAAATAATAGAACAACAGACCAAAACCGATCACGATCAAGGCAACTAATCCTTCTGCTAATAAAAAGATGGAATTGTCTCTCGGCACTTCCACGCCTAATGTCACGATGCCCCAAAGTCCCATATTAAATAAATCTTTAAAGACGACAAGATACATAGCAAAAAAGAAGAAAAATAAAGCACCTTTGATTTTTTGCCGATTATAAAATTGACCGAATCCTGGAATTATCGAGAATAGCATTGCTCGTTTTGCATACGACTGCGTGTTTTTCACATTTTCGCCCCCTGTAAGAAAAAGCCGCTGACAAACGTTTCGTTCGGCCATACTTGATTCCTAGTGATGAATGACCATCTGAAACGTTTGTCCTCGTAACGACTTTCTAGTTTTGAATTGCTGCAATGGCTGATTTGATCTGATCGACTGCTTGTGGTAAAGCTGTTTTCGGTTCAGCCTTTCCAGTAGCAATGGTTTGTAATGCGGCATCAATTGGTTCCCATACCGAGTTCATCTCGGTAATTCCTGGTGTTAGCTCTGCATATTGAGATTGAGCGGCAATGGCTGCGGCACTTTCACTTTCTTGTACTGTAGAATCTTCCGCTAAGGCAGCAACTGCTGGTACTTCCTGTGTTTTTTCATAACGAACTTTTGAATTTTCCTCATTGCTGATAAATTTGACGAACGCTTCAGCTAATTCAGGGTTTTGGGAATAGCTACTTACGTTGTAGCTTTTGACACCGATAAAGGAGCCCATATGTTCTCCATTGGCCAGCAATGGCAATTCCTGAACTCCAAAATCAATACCAGCTTCTTGAAAAGGAGCTAAATTCCAAGGACCAGAAATCACGGCTGCCGCTTTCCCTTCTGTAAAGAGTGAATCAATCACATTAATACCTTGTTCCCCAACGATTCCTGGAGGAAAGACACCTTCATCATAAAATTTTTGGATATAGTCAGCTCCTTCGATCGCGCCTTCATTTGCCAGACCGATGTCCTCTGGATTATAAGAACCGTCTGCATTCGTACCAAATACATACCCACCATAACCACCAAGAACACCTTGGGCATAGTAAATTTGATCCCATTGAGCCAATAGACCATAGCTATCCGGCCCTAAAACAGACTTGGAATACTCCAGCCACTCATCCGTTGTCTGTGGCAAGTCTTCTTCGGAAATTAGTTCTTTGTTATAATACAAAATTTGTGTTTCAACCGCTTTTGGTAAGCCGTAGACTTTGCCGTCAACGATTTGCGATTGCATTGCTGATTCTGTATACAGCTCTTGTAGCGTTTGATCGACTGTTAATTCTTTCAACAAACCTTCGGTAACGGCTGTACCGATTTGATCGCCAGGAATCGTGATGACATCCGCACCTGTACCAGCGGGTCCATCCAATCGTAAATCTTCGATCTGTCCACCATAGGCTTTTTCGACCACTTTGATCGTCACATCGTGTTCTTCTTCAAATTGTTTGACTGCCTCTTCAATCCCAGCTGATTTTGCTTGGTCTTCCCAGACCAATAGATCATAGTCCTTATCGCTGCCACTATTTGCTGCAGTACTATCTGTCCCTTCACTTTGTGGACCGCAAGCACCTAATCCTAAAGCTGCTACACTTAAAAAAAGAACTCGAGACATTTTTTTCATCATCATTTCTCCACCTTTTCTTTATTTTGCAAACGCTATCTTCTCGTTTATAATAAATTATTTTACTTAATATGTAAATAGTTTTACTAAATTAATTTCTTAAACGGAGTAAATAAACGGATAAAATCAAGGTTTATCACACGAATATTTTTTTCAAAATACCTCTTTGTTATTAACTTTCACTATTCAGTAAATATATTTAGTAAATTCATTTACTTGGTAAAGTTGTTAGCGTATACTAGAAGAAAGAGGTGAAGAAGATTGGTTACAATAAAAAAAATTGCCGAGCAATCAGGCTTTTCACAAGCGACTGTTTCCCGATTATTGAAAGGCGACGAATCGTTGTCGATCGCAGCCGATACGCGTCAAAAAATTATTCATACCGCTTTATCCCTAGGTTATGATCGCTCAAAAATAAAAACAACACTAGAAAAAATCGCCGTCCTTTTCTGGCTGACAGAACAAGAAGAGCTGCAAGATGTCTATTTTCGACAATTGCGTATCTCTTTAGAAAAATATGCGAAAATCAACAATTTGGAAATTCAACTGATCACCCATGAAGATGATGTTTTAGAAACACTGCAAGAAGTCGCCGGATTTATTGGGATTGGCTCTTTCACTGAGAAAGAAACGCAGCAGTTCAAATCCGTTTGCCCCTATGGCGTCCTTTTGGAAATCAACCCCTGTCCAGAGCTGTTCGATACGGTCAAACCTGATACTGATCGAATGACGCAACTGGCGATCGATCTATTTTTAACAAAAGGATACCGAAAGATCGGCTTTATTGGTGGTGCTTATCTAAATCCTGATACCCAACGTGCAGAAATGGATAGTCGCGAGGTCATCTTCCGTCAAACGCTGGCTCGTCGAGATGCGCTCGATGAGGCGTTCTTATTTAGTGGTGACAATTTGCCAGAGGCGCTCTTTGTGGCTTCTGACACCATCGCAGTTGGTGTGCTCCAAGCGTTAAATGAACGATCCATCATCATTCCTGATCGCTTGGAATTAATCAGTATCAACGACAATGAGATCGCAAAATTTGTGGCTCCCCCTCTAACAACGTTTAACATTGATGTGGAGGAAATCGCCAAAACCGCGATCGATTTATTGGTGGATCAGATCGTTCATCCTCGAGCGATCACCAAAACAGTCCTTTTAGGGGCTGAACTCATCGAACGAAAAAGCTTTACGCAAGCATAAAAAACGCCCATAGAAAGTTAGAAAAAGCTAACTTTCTAAGGGCGTTTCATTGTCTAAATCGAAAAAAGCATTCTTTCGTTTTTCACATTTCTTTCGCCACAGCATACACAAGATGCGGCATGTCCACTTGCCGATAGTGTTTGACAAAGCGATCCACCAGCTTCATTCCATTGCGCAATGCCACATTTATGGAGGCTTGATTGGTCTCACGAATGGTCGAATAAACAATGGCGGCATTCAGCGTTGCAAACGCATAGTCTTTACAAGCCTGGGCGGCTTCTGTGGCAAACCCATGATGCCAGAAGTTCTTTTGAAACAAGTACCCAATTTCTAAAACGGCCTCTCCCTTGACGTCTTGCCATGTCAACCCGCATTGACCGATCGCTTGCCCGGATGCTTTCTCAATCACTAGCCACAAGCCAATGTGATCGTTTTGATAGCGTTGCAGCTGTTTGTCGATCCAACCAGTGACTTCTTGCTCACTGAAGGGTCCTTCATAGGCAATCATAACTTCTGGATCTTGCAAAATCTTTTCAATCGCTGGTCGATCGTCATGACTCATTTCTCGCAGCACTAATCGCTTAGTTTCAATTAGTGGTTCCATGGTGGTTGCGCTCCTTCCTATTCCATTCGGTTTCTTTTCAAAAAATACCAACTTGCTGCCCATGCGGTGATGGGTAAAATAATCACCGCTGCCAGACCTGTGATCAAACAAACGATCAATTCTGAGACGAACGCCTTCGAATTGATCATTTCACCAAAGGAGATCGACAAATCTTGAAACCACGCAATCAACGCCAGATTACTTCCCATAAAGGCAAACAATAAGGTATTGATCGTCGAAGACAATACGTCTGATACCACGGTCATACTACTTTTACTTAATGCCTTGAGCGAGACTTGCGGGTTTGCTTGAAAAAGTTCATAGGTCGCAGTGCTGATCGCCATACTCCCATCTGTCACCGCCCCCGAAAAACTCATCAAAATGATCGCAGTCATCAATGTCTTAAAATCGATGGTTACATCAAAGGAATACATCGCCAACTCATCCAGTTCCTCTGCCGAAAACCCATGAAGATTCATTGCAGAGAGCACAAGCGGAAATAGTAGTAGAAAAATCCCTAGAAAGACCAACACACAGACAAAGGCAATTTTGGTTTTCTGATTGACGCCGTTCACGAAAAACAAGGTGATCGCCGCCACGGCTAAAAAGGCAACACAAGCCGCTGGTAAGATCGGTGCCCCTCGGTCAATCAGGACCAGCAGCGCTAGAAAGACAGCCACATTCATAAACAAACCCGTGACTTGAAACAGCCCTTCGATCCGAAAAACAGCGAAGGTCAGCAAGAGAAAAAGCAAGATCAACACAAACAAAACATTCATTTTGCTTTCCTCCTTTGCACTTCAAAACAAAGGAGCGTCAAAGGTACCGATAAAACCAACGCAAAGCCGCCGCATACTGTACGCACTATTTCTAAAGAAAGATGCATCGGCAATGCTTGCGACAGCAGCCAGCCATTTGCGAGGTAAAACAATAGCGCTGGCATACTTCCGCTTAAATAGGCAAACAACAAGACATTGATCATCGAAGAAGTCGTATCTTGCGCGATGGACCGACCAATCGCTAATCGTTCCTTGCGGCTAGTCTGGGGATTGATGCGCTGGATCTCATCTAGACTGGCAATCAGCATGACAATATTGTCCATGCTGGCACCAATCGCGCCAATCAGCAGACTCCCTAGATAGACACTGCGATACGGACGGGTCAGAAACGACATTTCTTCATAGCGCAGCCCATGATCTTGCAAAAGATCCATGGCGAACCGACAGAGAAAAAACGCCAAGAGGACGCTGGCTAACGAGGCAATGATTTTGCGGCTGTCGATCGTACGAAAGCCATAGGAAATCCCCATCGTCAAAACCAACGAGACGATCGTAAAAACGATCATCAAAAAGACCAATGAAAAGGAGCTGTTGCCTTTGTGAAACCAAAGAAAAAGGAGCAGCAAGCCAGTATTCACAAAGATACTAAATAAAGCCCGCAAGCCCTTTTTGCCACCAATTGCGACTACAGCCATCAAAAATAAGGCAAGGAAGAAAAAGAGATACCCATCCCGTTTTTGTGCTTGTACCTGCCAGCCATCCCCTTCTTTTTGCAAAAGCAGCTGTTGTCCGGTCTGATATAACGGATGAATCGCCCCGTTGGGGGTGTATTGCGTAGTGACTGTCCGCAGTACTCCAGCTTCTTCTCCGTTACGAACGATCCCTTGGATCTGCTGCTGGTCGGCGGTGACTTGAACCGTTTGTACTTCTATGATCGGCTGTGCATAAAAGCGGCTACTTTGGGTTTGGATCAGCCAGCTCAAGACCAGCAAGCTAACAAAGGCCGCTAGATAATAATACTTTTTCAAGACCGTCTCCTTTCATTTTCAGCAAAAAAAGACTTAGACAAACCACCAGTCCTACGACCAATCACCTTGTGAGGCTGGATGACTGGTCGAAATGGTTACTGTGTTGGCGAGACTAACTGCTTTGTTAGTCGCCTGCTTTGTCAAAGTCCTTTTACTTGCTCGTTTTGCTTATACGACATTTTGCGGTGTACCTGCTTTAAAACCGCTTAAGTTCGCCACAGCGATCCCCATCAAACGACGCCGCGTTTCGACGGGTGCCCAAGCGATATGCGGTGTCAAATAGCAATTTGGCGCCTGTAATAAGGGATTGTCAGCTGCAATCGGTTCTTTTGAAACGACATCTGCCGCCAATGCTGCGATCTGCCCAGTTTGCAGCGCTTCAGCAACTGCCGCTTCATCGATCAAGCCGCCACGGGCGGTATTGATCAGGATCGCAGAAGATTTCATTTGTGCCAATGCTGTGCGATCGATCATTTTTTCTGTCTCAGGAAACTGCGGAACATGAAGGCTGATGATATCTGCTTCTTGATACAATTCCGCCAGCGAAACTTGTTTTGCCCAATCTGCTTGTGCTGGTTTTGGTCGATGATTAAAGTAGATCACCTTCAACTGAAACGCATGAGCGATCGTGGCAACTGCTTGAGCAATCGCACCATATCCAATCAGCCCAATCGTTTTGCCTGCCAATTCCATCAATGGTGTATGCCAATAAGAAAAATCTTTGCTGGTTTGCCAGTCGCCCTGATGCACGGAACGATTATGGTGTCCCACTTGATTCGTCACTTCCAGCAGCAAAGCAAAGGTCGCTTGTGCCACTGCATTGGTACTGTAGCTAGGAATATTGGTCACGGTGATTCCCTGTTCCTTCGCTGCTGCCAAATCAACGACATTGTATCCAGTTGCCAAGACCCCAATGTAGGTCAATCGCGGACATGCTTTGAGCACATCTGCGGTGATCGGTGTTTTATTTGTCAAAATTGCTTTGGCATCGCCGATTCGCTCAATAATTTCTTGTTTATCTGTATACGAGGTACGATCATACACCGTCACCTCTCCTAATTCTTCAAACCCTTGCCAAGACAAATCTCCTGGATTCAACGCATAGCCATCAAGTACAACGATCTTCATTCTTTCGCTCCTCTCGCTTTTCCTTTTGCTTTTCCATAAAAAACGGGAATTCCTAGTAGCGTCACGCCAATTCCCACGACTGCTAACCACGTATCAGTGATCAAGGTCATAATCAAGATAAAACAGCCACCTAAGATCGCAATCAAGGGAATGATTGGATAGAAGGGAACTTTATACGGACGCTTCATCTGCGGTTCTGTTTTTCGCAAACGAAAAACTCCTACAAACAATAATACACTAAAGAACCACATAACAAAAACCAGCATATCGGTCAAGAGATCAAAGGTGCCTAAAAGCATCATGATACATGCGATCCCCAACTGTAAAAAGGCCGCCGCATAAGGTGCATTGGTGGTTTTACTTAAGGTGGCAAAGGTCTTGCTGAAAGGAATCTCATCTTCCAACGCCATGGCATACGGGACCCGCAAGCCAGTCATTGTATAGCCGTTCAATGCGCCATACACAGAGATCAGGATACCGATCGTGACCAGTTTTCCGCCAAAGCTGCCAAACAAGGCCATCGCAGTTTCTGAAGCACTGTTCAAATTACCAGCGATTTGATCGATAGGCAATGTTTTTAAAAAGGCAACATTGATCAACACGTACACCAAGGTAACAAAACTCAACCCAAAGATGATGGCTTTTGGTAAATCTTTTTCAGGTCGCTTCATTT
This sequence comes from Enterococcus sp. FDAARGOS_375, assembly GCF_002393265.1. Taxonomy (NCBI): domain Bacteria; kingdom Bacillati; phylum Bacillota; class Bacilli; order Lactobacillales; family Enterococcaceae; genus Enterococcus; species Enterococcus sp. FDAARGOS_375. The sequence goes on from NZ_CP023515.1 coordinate 287,075, forward strand.
CCCCAGCGACATTACCGACTCCCATCCAACCGTCATAAGCAAAAAGGGTTGCTAAGAGGGCACTACTGATGCCAGCTGCAAGCGATCCTTTAGTATTGGAAGAAAAATCCACCAATGAGACCGATACTTGCCCTGGTGTCAACAGGCCCGCCACGATGATCACCGCAATCGGAATCAGCTTGACTGCTAACGTGACGGACTGGACTTGAGCAGCGGCTTTTGTTCCCAAAAGATTGATCAAGGTCACACTCGTTCCGGTCAAAATCGATAAAGGAAGCAAATAATTGCTGGGTAGATGAAATAAGTTCAAACACTGGGTCGCAAAAATAATACTTAAAGCCGCCACGTTTGCTGGAAAGTAAATGATACTTTGTGCCCAGCCTAATAAAAAGGAGGGTAATTTCCCATAAATTCTTTCAATATATCGAATGGGTCCGCCAGTCTCAGGAATCGCCGTCGCTAACTCCGCCACCGTCAAACCGCCGCAAATCGTTAGAAAGCCGGCAAGCAGCCAGACCAACAAGGTCAAACCGGTGGATTGGGTCTGCTGGACCACAGCCGCTGCTTTGAAAAACACGCCGGCGCCGATCACCGTTCCCATTACTGTCGATAATGCCCCAAAAAAACTGATTTCTTTTTTCAATTGACTTTTCACAACATCACTTCCTTTTTAAATGAATAAGTCAAAGTATAGCGGATAGAAACTATCTTGACTAGAGGAATTTCAGAAAACAAAAAGCAAATACCATGAAAAGACGGCATTTGCTCTAAATTTTTTTTATTCTTTTGTGGATTCTTGAAAAACCAGCAACGGAAGCTGTCGTTTTTTGTGCATTTGTTGAACCAAATAAATTCCTGCCAGCAAGATGATCGGGAAAACGATCGCCCCTAGAATCCCAACCTGCAACTGTTGTCCCGTCCATTCGACGATACTGCCGACCACAGCGGGTCCGATTGAACACCCTAAATCTCCTGCTAATGCCAAATAAGCAAATAGCGCCGTTCCGCCGTTGCGAATGTATTGCGCAGAAAGACTAAAGACTCCTGGCCACATGATCCCTACGGCAAAACCGCTTAAGCCGCAGCCAAGGAACCCGATCAATGGCAATGAAGCAGAGCCGATCATCATATACGCCAGTAGGCAAAGCAAAACACTCAAAAACATAAAGCGTTTCAAATCGATGCGTTCCCCGAACTTGCCGTAAAGCAAGCGGGAGATCCCCATCATCAAGGCAAAAACCATTGGCCCTGCTAAATCTCCTAGCGTCTTACTAACGCCTAAGCCCTGTTCGGCAAAGGTCGATGCCCATTGGCTGACTGCTTGTTCGCTGGCTCCAGCACAGACCATCATCACCAGAAACAGCCAAAAGCTTTTCAAGGAAAAGAGCTGCCGAGTGGTCAACCCTCGTTCTCCTTCGGCAACGATTGGCGCCAACGGGACTTTGGTAAAGAAAAACAAATTGACCAACGGGATCAGCGCCCAGATGATCGCCAAAATCGGCCACTGTTGAATACCGAACACCATGAAGAACGCCGTTGAGAACAAAACGACCCCCACGTACCCCCAGCAATAAAACGAGTGCAGCATGCTCATCGTTTTTTCCTTATGTTCCGTTGGACAGGCTTCAACGATGGGACTGACTAAGACTTCCAGCAAGCCACCGCCAATGGCATACAACAAAACCGCTGCTAACAATCCGCTAAACGGGGTCGGAAACCATAAGGGAAAAATGGCTAGACCAATCAAGCCGATCGCTGCAAAAAAATGCGCGGCTACGATCGACACTCGATAGCCGATGCGGTCTACAAAAAAGATTGCTGCAAAATCGACGGCTAACTGGGTCAAAAAGTTAAAACTAACCAGCAAAGTAATCTGGCTGATCGGTAGCTGGTATTGGCTTTGAAAGGTCAAAAATAATAATGGGGCAAAATTATTGATGACGGCTTGAACGATGTACCCTACAAAGCAAGCCGCAATCGTCGAACGATAACTTTTCATTTTCACTTCTCCTTTACTCGTCTTATCAGTATACCAAGTCCAATAAGACAGTAACCATGGAGAAAACACTTTTTTTACCCAGAGAATCTTAAGGAAATCAGAATTTCTCTTCCATCAGATAATTCCCTTAAATAGAAACAGCAAAAAAGCTGCCCTCACAGACAGCTTTTTCCGACTTATTCTCAAGGCTAGGCGTTTTTCTTCCGAGCAGCGATGGTTTTCATGGTGGCTTCAAAGATTGGGCCAATAAAGACGATACACAAGAGAGTACCTAACCCAACACTGGCGCCTAACGCAAAACCGATCAAGACCATGGCTGCATCCAAGCCGATACGGATCGTTTTTTGCGTCAATTTGCTTCGTTTGTAGATCAAGGCAGTCAAGGCTTCTAACGCCGCTGATCCTTTGTTGGAAGAAACGTAGATACCAGCGCCGATCCCAAATAAGATCGGTGCAGCGAAAATAGCGATCCAAGGATAAAAAGGCAAATGAATCGATACTTTGTCCATCACTGGTTCAAAGATCCCGATCAACAGGCCTAAGCCGATCCCGTTGATAAAACTGCCAATGCCTAATTCGGCACGATCAAAGACTGCAACAATCAACAAAACAATAATATTAAAACACAAACTGGCAATCCAAAAAGGGACATCGACGAAATTCAAAATTCCTAGTAAAAACGTACTGATCGTATCATATCCTTGATGGGCGGTGATCAATAAGGAAATGGCCAACGCAATCAGCCCGGTACCTATCAAAACTTGTGCAAATTTTTTGGTTTCTTTCACAACATCACGCTCTCTTCTTTATTTTTCCTCTCTTAGTTTACCGTGAAAGCGTCACAATTACTATCATTTAATCACAAAAACCAGATTTTTTTTGAAGAAATCTAAATTCAATCAAGAGATTCATAATGCTGTTCATAGGTATCGCGAAACTCTTTGGGGGTCAGACCATTCAATTTCTTAAACATTTTGGAAAAATAATTGGTATTGTTGTAACCAATACGATCGCCGATCTCACTGATCGTGGCTTTCGAATGAAGCAGCAGCTGCTGGGCTTGCTTGATCCGCACCAGATTGACGTACTGATTAAAACTCATTTCCGTTTCTTTCTTAAAGAGCTGCCCTAAATAAACGACACTGACATGCAGTTCTTCAGCCGCTGATTTGACCGTCAAATCATGGGTATAGCCTTCTTCGATCAACTGGATCGTCTTTTGAACGATCTCTGAATAGCGTTTTTGCGGCGGCTGCGATTTCGCCAACTCCAGCACATCATCAAAGAGCTGCCGCAAATCTGCCAGTGTATTAGACTCACGAATCCGCGCCAAAATTTGTTCATGGTTTTCATGAGAAAGTACTGGTAACTGCCGATAAATATCATTGAACAACAAGAACGAAACATAGCGAACATGCTCAGGGTCTGCTTGGGTTTGTTCCAAAATAGCGAACATTTTATCCAGCTCATGTTGGATCGTTTTGACATCCCCAATGGTCAGTGCTTTGTTAAAAGACAGAAACGGGAGTTCTTCGTTTCGCTCTAAAATATCCACGTGGATCGTCTGTTCTTGTAAGAACAGATCTGGGTAGAAGGCTTGCAGTGACTGAACCTGCTTGATTTTTTCATAGGCTTTATACAAATTCTCCCACTCGTTGATGGTCTCGCTCATAATCAACTGCCAGTCAGTACTATTGAGCTGCTGTGCCAGTGCTTTTAGATCAGCGTTGATTTGCTGCCTTGGTCCAGCAGCAGTAATGATCACTTGGTTTTCATCTAATCGCCCTGGTAAGATCAATGGCTGATCGTGTTGCTGAAAAAACGTCGTGATTTTTTGTAAGATCTCAGCAGTCCCATTGAACTGCAAAACGGTAAAGGGTGCTGCTAGTGGCACCCGCTGTTGCGCCAGCAAATGGAGGTACTCGCTTTCGTTCAATTCATCATTCAACCAAAGCAGCAGGCTTGATTCTTGATACAGTTCTTTTTCTGCCAACAGTTTTTGCTGCTCCTCTAACTCAGCTGCAATCGCTTGTACACTGCTGCGTAGTTCTTCTTTGTTAACAGGTTTGACGAGATAATTACGCACACCTAACGCCATGCCTTGTTTGACAAAGGCAAACTCCTGATAGCCTGACAGAATGATCGAGAAAAATCGATTCCCAAACGCTTGTGCTTGACGGATCATATCGATGCCGTTCATTTCTGGCATCCGAATATCCGTGATCAGCAAATCAACGGAATGCTCTTGCAAGTACTCGAGGGCTTCACTAGCACTTTTCGCTGTATGCACCACTTCAAAGCCCAATTCTTGCCAAGGCAAGATCATTTGCAGCCCCTGCAAGATCATGTATTCATCATCAACGAACATTGCTTTATACATCTGTCTCATGCCCCCTTTGCAAACGTTTCTCATCTAAGCGGATCTTGACCGTAAACCCAGCACCTGCCTGAGACGTAACGTCCATTTGATAGGCGCCGTTGAACATGCCCCGCAACCGTTCGTGAACATTTTTGATCCCGATCGAGGTTTGGGCTCCGATCTCCTGATTTTGCAGTTCTTCTTGGATCATCGCCAACTGCTGTGCATCTGCGCCTTTGCCGTTGTCTTTGACCTCAATCACGATCTGTTCGACTTCTTTATAAGCCTTGATACTGATGGCATTATCATTGCGCTGATAATCGATGCCGTGAACAAAATAGTTTTCGACAAGCGGCTGCAGCGTGAACTTCGGCAATTCCAACTGTTCTAATGCCGAATCGATGGTTACATGATAGGCGATCTTATCTGGGTAGCGCATCTGAAACAAGTAGACATATTTTTCACAAAAATCGATTTCTTCTTTTAAGGTCTTCGTCTTTTCTTGCGTCGTATTGTTCCGTAGCAGTGCCGAAAAGGCATAGACGACATCCGCCAGCTCTTCTTGGTTGCGACTCAAGGCATACATTCGAATGTATTCTAACGTATTATACAGAAAATGCGGATTGATCTGTGCTTGCAGCGCCCGCATATCGGCGTCTCGCTGCTTGATCTCTAACGTGTAGATGTCTTTGATATACTCGTTGATACTGTAAGTCATTTGATTGATGGCTTCTGCGATTTCTTTCAGCTCTTGTTGGACATTGGCGGTATCGATCCGCTTATCAAAATTTCCTTGACTGACTTCTTTCGTCGCATAGACGATCTGCTGTACTTGCGAGGTATAGCGCTTGAAGGTCCGATGGAGCACCCATAGAACCAATAAGAGAATCCCAATCCCAAAGCTAAAAATCCAAATGGCGCTGGAAAAAATATCCCGCCAGATCACACCTTTTGACAACAAGATCAGTGACAACTCTCCGCTGACGGTCGTTTGTTTTTTGATATAAAAGTCTTTCGACAGAGTGTCGTGAATAGTTCCATGAGCCACCGCCTGATCAATTTTCGCTAAGGTCTGCTTGCTAAGGTTTGCGGCATCCTTGTATAGCCGCTGACCATTGGAGGTATACAAAAAACTGTTGATACCATGCGCTTGGTTGTCTTCTTGTCGATTGGCTAAGACATCGTCTGAGTGAAAAATCACGTAGACTTGCCCTAACGGTTGCGCATAATTACTTGGTTGGGCGATCGAACGAACAAAAAACAGACGATTTTTCAAATCGATCTGCTTGCCGCTGCGTTTTTCTCCATAAGGGGTATCTGGGGTTGCCACTAGTGTCTCATTGCTTTCATCTAGTTGAATAATGATCTCTTCGATACTAGGATGATTACGGATCAAGCGATAGAGGATGTTTGGCAAATACACACTTTGTCCCGTCTGGCGAAAAATATCATTACTATAGGAAAAATAGTCTGGCAATGAAAGCTGTAAATAATTGCGCAGCGATTCAAAAGCAGTATCCGAACTGGTAAATTCGCCTAATACCGCTGAGACAACCGCGTTTTGATCCTGCACGTATGCATCCAGCTGCATACTGGTTGCTTCCACGAGGCGTTCGCTGCTATTGAAGCGGTCTGCCCCAGTATATGCCGTCAGAACCAGCATGATAATAATCGAGATGATCACCAAAAGGACGCTATACAACTGCATCAACTGATTGATCAAAAAGTCATGTTTAAACAAACGAAAGCGCTGCTTAGTCATGTGCCAAGTCCCGATCAATGACGGTTTTTTCCTGACTGATCGCCACGTGGCACCACAAAATCAATAGACTGAAGGTTCCAAAGAGCAAGAGCCCTTTCATCATCCAAGTAAAAGCGAAAATACTGGCAATCCCCACTAACAATTTTAGAAAGGTCGCCATATGAAGAAACAGACACACGAAGGACAATTTCAGGTTATTCCACAGGGAAATCTCATAGGATGTGTCAAAAACCACACTTAGTAAGTACAGTAAGATACTCAATCCGCTGACGACAACTAAAACAAAAGAGATCATCAGCCAAATCAAGCCTTGGATCTGGGTAGCTAAATACAAGTTATACACTAAGAAACCTGACAGTAGGAAGAAAAGATAAAACTGTTTATTGGCTTTGACAAAGACGCTGCGCCAAATGCGCCATGCGCTGCGAAAGCTTTGATGCTCATAATTTAGTCCGTCTTCATGGATCAAGGTACTAATGGTATGAAACGCTGGACCGATCCCTAAGATTCCGCCACCTGCCAATGTCAATACGACGAAAAACAAATTCAACTTCACGATCGCCCAAATCAAGCGAAAGCCCTTGACCAACCCACTATTTGCTGTTTCTTCCATTTAAAATTCCTCCCTTATTTGTTCCCTATCGAAAATGTAGCATGATTTTAGCTTCCTACTCAAGCTACCTGAGAATCTTTTAATGCTATGTACGTTTTAGAGGCACTATGCTTGCTGCTTGAAGGTTAAAAAACAAAAGTAACGTTATTTTTTCATCAAAGATTTCGCTACTTACTTTAAAGAAAAAGCAGCCAGAAGCTAGACGTGGGAACCATTGGTCCTGATGCGTTTAGCCTCCGGCTTACTTGATCTATTGATTGGTGAGCGGCGCCTGTTGCTTATTCTTGGCTTGCACGATACTCATCAAATTGTTTTTGCATTTCATCGCGGACCTTCTCCCAGCCAGCGGTTTTTAATTCTTCGTTTAGTTTCGGAACATTTTCTTCTGGATCGATCGTTCCCGTTGCTAAACTTGCTTTGTAACGGTTCATGACATTGGCGATATTCGTGATTTCTGTTTTCACATTATCAGTCTTGAAGTTGAACCCTAAGATTGGTGATGCTTCAGCGTTAGCAATATTTTCATCACGCTCTTTGATCATATCGTCTGTGATGGATTCTTGTGTATAAAGGATCATGTTGTTCCCAGTGTTCCAAGCAGCCATCCGGGTATTTGGCAAGTAGCCATCAAGGAGACGGATTTTGTTATCTTCGCCCTCGATTTTTTCCCATGCTTCGCCTTCGACACCCCAAACCAATCCATTCAACAATTCAGGATCGCTGTTCAACAAGCCCAACACTTCCACTGCTTTTTCTTTGTTTTTCGAAACATTCGCTACGACAAAGTTTGCCATTTGCGCTTGGCCTGTTGATTTTAATTGTTTCGTGATTGGACGTGAAACCAATTCATGACCTGCGGCATTGCTTAAGATCGTATCGCCGTAATCCATTGGTCCTTGGGTTTCTTCACGCATGAACCATGTGTTGCCTTCTAATGGGTAACCAGTCGTATTAGTGGCTGCATCAGTTGGGATCAAGCCTTCGTTATACCATTTGTGCATCAATTTCAAGTTTTCCATTTGTTCATCATCTTCGTATTGATTGATGATCTTCGTTGTATCGCCGTCCAATTTAACAGCAAATGGGTAATCTTTCCCGATTACATAATCATAGTTTCCAGAAACATTAAAGGTTTGTCCGATCGCAAACGGTGCGATGCTTGGTTCTTCTTCTTTAAACTTCTTCAACACGTCTTCGGCATCTGCATAAGATTCGATCCCGCTAATATCCAAATCATATTTATCTAAATACTCTTTATTGAAGGTCAAGACTTGTTGGGCATAAATATTGCCGTTGACTGGAAAGGCATATAATTTTCCGTCGATCGTATTGCCTTTGATATAAGATTCGTCTAATTGATCATACGCTTCTTTGGCATATTTTGGTGCTAACTCCGTCAAATCTGCATACGCGCCTTTTTGCGCATTCGCAACATAGTTTGAGGCAAAGGAAATATCGTAGTTTTCACCCGATGAAATGATGGTACTCATTTTTTGATCCCAATCACCCCAGCCGATATACTGCAGATCGATGCGAGCGTTGGTTTTTTCTTCAATGCGTTTATTGGCGATCTCCATTAATTGATCAAAGTTTTCTGGCTTGTCCCCGACTTGATACATCAATAAAGTCGTTACGCCGTCTGCATTGTTTTCTGAATCGGATGTTGCGCCGTTCGACCCACAGGCAGCCATTCCCAAAGTTGCCGCTGCGGCCATCCCAGCAAAAGCTGTTTTTTTCCACAAATTCATTTTTGTTTCCTCCCTATACTTATTTGATTATTCTTTGACGCCACCAATTGTCAGACCACCGACAAAATACCGTTGGAAGAATGGATAGGTGATCGCAATCGGTAAGGTTGCAACAACAACGATTGCCATGCGAGCAGTTTCGCTTGGCAAAGCGGCCAAACCACCTTGGATCTGGGCAGCCATACCAGAGCTTTTGGCTAGATAGTCCAAGTTGCTTTGAATCCGCATCAAAAGTGCTTGTAACGGCACTAAAGAGTCTTTTTGAATATACAACAATGCATTGAACCAGTCATTCCAATAGCCAAGAGCGGCAAATAGACTGATCGTTGCGATCCCTGGAACGGCTAACGGCAACACGATGGACAGAAAAATCTTCATTTCGCTGGCACCGTCGATGCGCGCAGATTCTATAATACTATCTGGTACCGTCTTTTTAAAGAAGGTCCGCATAACAAGGATATTAAAAGGCCCTAAGGCAAGGGGTAAAATCAACGCCCAAATCGTGTCTTTCAATTGGATCAAGTTGACCATCACTAAGTAATTGGCAACCATCCCTGGCGCAAACAACATGGTGATCAAAGCGAAGATCGTAAAGAAACGACGGAATGGAAAATTTGAGCGAGAGATGACATAGGCATATAGCGAAGTCATCGTTGCATTGACGAAGGTACCAAAAACAGTGATAAAAATAGATACGCCAAATGCTTGGAAAATTTTGCTGCTCATTTGTCCGCTAAACAGGTAGGTATACGCTGCGAACGAAAATTCTTGTGGCCAAAAGCGATAGCCGTTTTCTGCCAAAGAGGTTTCACTGGTCAATGAGATCGCGATCACAAAGAGAAACGGCAAGACACAGGAAATCGCGAACAGACCGATCACGATATTAAAAATCAGGTTGACCGTTGGGTTAAAGGAGCGGATCTCGACTTTCGTTACTTTTTTCTTCATTTATCCATCCTCCTTAGAATAATGCTGAATCTGGTTCTAGTTTACGAACAACCAAATTCGCTGTTAGTAATAGTAATGCCCCAACCACTGATTGATAAAGGCCGGCAGCTGCGGTCATCCCGAAGTCGCCTGTGGCAGTCAGTCCATTATAAATGTACGTATCTAAAACGGAGGTGACTTGGTACAACGCCCCAGAGTTTCGTGGGACTTGATAGAAAAGTCCGAAGTCGGCACGGAAGATCCCACCGATGTTCAAAATCAACAAAACAGAAATCATTGGAATCAGCTGTGGCAACGTCACATTTTTGATCTGCTGCCATTTGCTGGCGCCATCGACCATCGCGGCTTCGTAATACGTCTGATCGATCCCGACCACTGACGCATAATAGATGATGCTGTTGTAGCCTAAGCTCTTCCAGACATTCATAAAGACGAAAATAAACGGCCACCATTTCGGATCAGCATACCAGTTGATTCCTTCACCGCCCATACCCGTGATCCATTGGTTAATGATCCCTTTGTCTGGACTCAAAAAGGCATAGACAAAGTACGAAATAACCACCCAAGAAAGGAAGTACGGCAACAGGGACATCGTGTGATACACTTTTACCAAGCGCTTATTGCGCAGCTCACTCATAATAATGGCAAAGGCAATCGCAAAGAATAGGTTGAATGCTAAAAATACGATATTGTAGAGTAGGGTATTTCTAGTGATCAGCCAAGCATCATTGGATGCAAATAAAAATTTAAAGTTATCAAAGCCGACCCATGGGCTTTGTTTCAAACTGGCAAAAAAGCCGTCTGGTGAAATGTGGAAATCTTTGAACGCCACCACATTTGCGAATACAGGTATATAGAAAAAAAAGATAAACCAGACAACACCTGGCAAAGCCATCAATATCAATGCTTTGTATTGCCAGACATTCCTCCAAAACCCCTTTTTCTTCACATCTCATCATCTCCTTCATGCTACTAGAATAACGCTTTCATCCCTAAAAAATAAGGAACAAACTAAAGATAAAATGAAACAAATTAAAGGTCTTTGTTTATATTTTGTTTTTATTCTCTAAAAACCTGAAAAACGTCCTACCTTTTGCAAGATAGGACGCTTCATTGATTTGTTTTTTATGAATGATCAGTCGACAAAGCCGTTTTGTAGAATCACTTCGTGGAACCACTCACCAGACTTTTTGATGGTCCGTTTTTGGGTAGCCAAATCGACAGCAATAAACCCGTAACGATTTTTGAATTCATTCAGCCAAGACCAATTGTCCATGCAGGTCCACATGTGATACCCGCGGCACTGGCTGCCTTCTTGGATCGCTTGGTGAACATACCGCAAATGATCTTTGATAAAGGTGATACGGTACTCATCTTGGATCTGACCGCTGGCATCGATAAAGCGTGTTTCATCTTCGACCCCCATGCCGTTTTCTGAAATATAACAGGGGATATTGCCGTAGTTGTCTCGTAGGTTGATCAAGGTATCATAGATGCCTCGTTCATAGATCTCCCAGCCTCGATGGGGATTGATTTTCTTTTCTGGCCAATCATACACATCGAAATAATCTTCTGGCATTGGTGTGTCCGCTGTTTTGGCAGAACGCTTTTGCTGCACCCGCCGTGGCTGATAATAGTTGACCCCCAAGAGATCGACCGTGTTTTCTTTAATGATCTGCAAATCTTCTGCTCTGGTTTCTGGCATGATCGCCAACTCGTTTAAGACAGCGATCAATTCTACAGGAAAGGTGCCTTTGACCGCTGGATCTAAGAAGGATCGGTTAAAAAAGGCATCTGCCAGTTGCGCCGCTTGGACATCTTTTTCATCGTTCGGATCTTTCGGATAAGTCGGTGTCAAATTCAAGATGATGCCGATTTCGCCTGATTGCTGAGATTGACGGAAGCGTTGGATCGCTAAGGCGCTGGCGAGTGCTTCATGGTAGCCGACTTGCACCGCATGTGCCAAGTTGATTTCTGTTGGGTAATGCTGTTGATACAAATACCCCATCTCCACTGGCACGATTGGTTCATTTTGCGTGAACCAATGACGGACTTGATCACCGAACAACTCAAAACACAAAGCAGCATAATCTGCAAATGCTGTGACAGTCTCGCGATTGAGCCAGCCGCCTTCTTTTTGCAGTACCATCGGCATATCAAAATGATACAAATTGATGAAGGGTTCGATGCCATTTTCGATCAAAGTGGCGAAGTACTCGCGATAAAACGCCACCGCTTGTTGATTGACCGCCCCTCTTCCTTCTGGCAGCAAGCGACTCCACTGGATCGAGGTTCGAAAAGAATTAAAGCCGATCTCTTTCATCAACGCCACATCTTCTGGGTAACGCTGCAGCAGCTGGACGGTATCTTTTGGTCCCCGTTTTTGATAAAAACGTTCTGGCTCCGTTGCGTACCAATAGTCCCAAATCGAATCACCTTTGCCATCATCGGCCGTTCGTCCTTCAGTTTGCGGACCGCTGGCAGCAGCTCCCCACCAAAAATCTTTAGGAAAATACAGGTTAGTCATGGGCAGTCACCTGCTCTTTGCCTAACAAGAGACAGCCGATAATCCCGCTTTTGTTCGGCAAGCCCCAAGTGACGATGTAGTCTTCCACTGGTGGTGTCTCCATATAGCCTGCCATTTGTTTTTGGAAGGCTTGTTGGATTTGAGCGAGTAGATGCGGCTGATTCATGACCCCACCGCCTAAAATGATTTTCTCAGGTGCTAAGGTCAACGTGATATTGACCAGCGCTTGCCCTAGATAAAAGGCCTGCAACCCCCAAATCTCGTGCGCTTGCGGCAAGTCTTGTCCTTTGATCCCCGTACGTCCTTCTAAAGAAGGCCCTGCGGCTAATCCTTCCAGACAGTCGCCGTGATACGGGCATGTACCAGCATACGTATCTTCACTGTGACGTTTGACATAGGTATGACCGATTTCTGGATGACCGATCCCCTCGAAAATCTTTCCTTCACGAACGACTCCTGCGCCAATGCCGGTTCCTACTGTCAAATAGACACAGCTGTCTTTGCCTTGCGCCGCTCCTTGGCGTAATTCCCCATAAGCGGCAGCATTGACATCTGTTGTCCAAGCAAATGCTGTCTCTGGGTAGCGCTTCTTCAATGCACCGAGAAAATCGAACTGCTGCCAGCCCTGTTTCGGCGTCGCTAGTATGTGGCCATAGGTCGCTTGGGTTGGATCGATCCCGATCGGACCAAAGGAACCGACCCCTAATGACACGAGATCGTAGGGATCGAAAAAGGCAAAGATCGCCGCTAACGTTTCCTCCGGTGTTGTCGTTGGGATCGACTCTTGGGCGATGATCGTCAACTGTTCATCGGCAACGGCACAAATCATTTTTGTGCCGCCGGCTTCAATTCCTCCATAAACCATCATTTCTCACTCCTTTACTCCAATGGTACGAATTTCATATGGGTGTAATTGCTGATTGACGGTCGATGCTTGTTCTTCCTCTAAAAGGTTCAACAGACAGAGCGTCGCCTGCTCTTTTTGCACGTGAAAGGCAGTGGCTCGATCCGCCAAATTATAGCCCCGCAAAACGATCTGCTGGTCTTGGCGATTGCGTTTTAAAGCGGTGATAGCTACCGTCGTTCCATGAGCTTCCATATATTGGTTGCTGCTGGCTAGCTTGCCTTGATGCTTGTCGGTCTGACTTGCCGTCCAAGGAACTTGGGCAGCTTGTGCTTGGCGATACGTTTCATAACGTTCTTCAGGAGCCCCATGACAGGCTACACCGTATTCAAAGGTGTGGCTGCCTAAGCATTGCGCTTCTGGTGTTGGGAAGTAGCCCCAATCGCCTAGCTCTCCCGTACAGCGCAACAAGGTCAAGCAGATCTGATCCTTCACGATTTCATATTCGTTCAAACCAAAATTAGAAACCGTCATGCCGCCAGTTTCATCATGCAAGTTGACAAAGGCGTGCTGATGCTGCGGATTTGTTGGGTTTTCCCAATGACTGGAAACCTGATTCGGCCGTTTTACGACTTCATAAATGCTGTCAGCTTCATGGAAATCCGTGATGATCCCTGTTGGGAATAACACCCGCAGTCGGTGATCTTTGCTTTGGTTGTTGACGGTGGTTTTAAATGCCAGGCGGTTGCTGGTTCGTTCTAAGCGAATCTCCGTCTCGATCTTGAATGCAACCAATTCTTGACTCCGCTGTGCCTTACGGAAACGGAAATCGACAACAGCTTTTTGTTCTTCTAACAAACGGTCATCTGCTGAAACGGGAATCTGCAATTCTTGCGTCAGTCGCACGATCCCCACCAGTGGATCGTTTTGTTCGATCGTCACGTGATGCGGAAATTGTGTCGATAAGATTGCTTGATCCCCTTCTGGTTGTTTGAAGATGTACTCATTGGCGATATCCCCCACATCCTCGAAAACCAGTAAATTGCGATACGTTTTTTGGGTTGCTTTGTCTGTAATCGTCAAGCTGCCGTTTTCAGTAATGACGGCTTCCAAATGTGCGTTGGCAAGTTTGCGCCCTCCTTCTGAAACGATCGGGGCGCTCTCTACTGGCGTAGCGGCTTTTTCTACTAGGGCAAAGGTCTGCCATGAAAATTCTGGCAACTGGTTTGCTTCAACTTGGACCTTGACAAAGCGTTTCATGAAAGGAATCCGAAAAGCATCTTTAGGCAATTCATAGTCAAAAAGGACCTCTTCTTCACTGATAATCGCAGCAACAGGGTTCCCCTGTTCATCGATCACCGAATAAGAACCTTTTGGCTTCGCCAACAATTCGTGGTAAAGCTTGCTTGGCAATCCTTCACGGAATGTTTTACGCTCAAGTTCGATCACGACTTCCACTAAACCAGAACGGGTGCTGCCAGTGGTGTTGAAGACCACGAAAGGGCGACTCTCCTCAGGAAACTGGCTCGTGTCGATGGCGGCTACTAAATTGCGTAACGCTTCATCTGCCACGAACTTGCCGATTTCATTGGCTTTTTCAAAGCGCGGCATCATTTCTCGGTGTACTTCGTCCACTGAACAGCCGCAGATACTGTCGTGAGGATGATTTTGCATCAGGGTTTTCCACGCATGATCCAACATATCGTGAGGATAGCTGCCGTTTGCTTCATAAGCCATAGTTGCTAATGGCTCCGCAACATTTTCTAATTGGCGGGAAACCTTTGTATTCCATTGTTTTAGATAAACTCGGGAAGAGGCGGTATTGGCTAAAGTATACCAACCATCGGTTTCTTGACTGGTCAATTCACCTGTGACAGTTCCTAGGTCATCTGGCAGATCTGCTTGCACCGCTTCAAGGTATTCGGTAAAGCTGGCGTGTTTGAATTCATACTCTGGGAATAGCTCGTTGGCTGTACGAATCGCTGCCGAAATGTCTTTTTGGACGGGTTGATGATCGACCCCATTCATCATTAAGTAATGATTGGTGGCACCAAATTTTTCTACATCGTGCAGTTTTTGTGTCCAAAAAGCTTTGGCTTCTGCTTTATCCACTGGAATCTCATTGCCATTGGAGTACCAGTTGGCAAAAAGTAGACCAAAGATTTGACTGCCATCTGGACCTTCCCAATGCATTTCAGAATATTGGGAAGTAAATTGATCATCGGGTAAAACTTCGTTGTCAAAGCCGATCGGTTTGACGCCACGCCCAAATGCAGCACTTTCAAGATTGGCTTGCAGCATCATTTGCGGAGTTTGTCCCATATTGCCGAAAGTATCTGGGAAATACCCCAACATAACGGGGGTGCCCCACTTTTTGCTTTCTGCCATTCCAATCAGCATATTACGGGTGTTTGATTCGGCACTGATCAAAAAGTCATCTTGCAAAATATAAAACGGACCGATCTGTAATTTCCCTTGTTTGATGGCCGCTTTGACCGCCTCGCGTTTTTCAGGCCGCACTTCTAAATAGTCATCCAAGATGATCGTCTGTCCATCTAGATGGAAGCTGTGGAACTCAGGGTCATTTTCAATTAATTCTAAAAGATCATCCATCAATTCCACTAGCCGCATGTGATGCTGTTCGTAAGGCATGTACCATTCCCGATCCCAGTGGCTGTGTGAGATGATATAAACTTGTTTCTTCATTGATTTTTACTCCTCGCTGTTTGCGTCGTTGGACTGCTTTTTGTGTCACTCGAATGGTGATGGGTCGTGCTGCTTATTTTTCCACTCGGATATCGAAATAATCCATAACCAATTCACAAAACATCATGTTCGCCCACGAGAACCATTCTCTCGTGTATTGCGAAGGATCATCGACATCGAACCCTTC
This sequence comes from Enterococcus sp. FDAARGOS_375, assembly GCF_002393265.1. NCBI lineage: Bacteria > Bacillati > Bacillota > Bacilli > Lactobacillales > Enterococcaceae > Enterococcus > Enterococcus sp. FDAARGOS_375. Next base: position 302,768 of record NZ_CP023515.1, read on the forward strand.
ATGCATCAAATTTGTACCCGCATCTGTCGCCACTAACTGATCCAAAATTCGTTTCTTTTCTTCTTTGTCAGTGGTGATCATCCCTTCCATTGCCATGGCGATCGGCCACACATAATTTTCTGGCGTATGAGAGCTACCAATGCCTTTGGCGTATTTCCCTTCATAGAAATACGGATTTTCACTGCTCAACAACGTTTTACGGGTTTGAAGATAAAGGGGATCTTCCATGCTGCCATACCCCAAGTAAGGGGCGGCGATCAAATTCGGCACATTGCTGTCATCCATCAGGGTGCCATTGCCGAATCCATCCACTTCATAGGCGTAGACTTCTTCGCCAGCTTGGTTCGTGGTCAACCCATATGCTTTAATCCCTGCTTCGATATCTGCTTGCAATTTTTTCGCTTGTGCCACGATCGCTGCATCTTCTAAAACCGTCGTAAAGATTTCTTGGATATAGCCTAAGACCACCACCGCAAACATATTGGAGGGAATCAAATAGCCGTATTTGCAGGCATCATCACTTGGTCGAAAGCCTGACCAAGTCAAGCCGACGGGTTTCACTGGTGCGCCTTTGCCGTCATGAGTCAAGGTATCTTCTTTTCGCCAGGTATCCCGTTCAAAGCGATATGGAGACTCCTCATGGTTTTGTTCTGTCACAAACACCTCCAAGGCTTTTTTGATGCCTGTTACAAAATCATCATTGAACTGATCGGTTCTGCCTGTGTTTTTATATAGCAGATAGGCCAGTTGGATCGGATAACACAAAGAGTCGATCTCATATTTGCGTTCCCAGATCCAATCGTTCATTTCTGTATCGTCTGTTTGGTGGCCAGCGCCATTGGCTGATTCGTTAAAGGCATTTGCGTAAGGATCGATCGTAATATAGTAGAATTGCTTTTTAACTAACCCGCTGATCATGCTTGCTAAGTCTTCATCTTCTTTGGCGATCACCAAATACGGACGAACTTGTGCAGTGGAATCTCGCAGCCACATGGCTGGAATGTCCCCCGTCAGTAAAAAGGTCGTGCCATCCTCATGACGCTTGACCGTCGTTAATAGTGTATTGGCAAAGGCTGCGTTAAAATTTTTCGCCCAATCGGCATGCGTTTCTCCGCATAGATCCGTAATCGTTTCCATAAATGTTGCTACTGAAGTTGGTATTTCTTTATAAACCATTCCATCACCTTCCCTGATTTGATATATCAATTTACGAACCTAGTATATCATGAATTAATTGAATGTCTAGCGCTTTTTCAAAATAATTAAAGGGTTTTCATTTTTATTGGTTTATGGTATGCTAACAAATATGATATATCAAAAGGGGTTTTCTTATGAAACAACCATTATATAAAAAAATTTACGCGGAGCTTCACGAAGCCATCGTTGAAGGGCGATTAGCGCCTGGCAGTCGTGTCCCTACTGAAAAAGAACTATCTGAACAATACCAAGTCAGTCGGATCACCTCTAAAAGAGCCTTGACGGAACTGGAACAAAATCAGCTGATCTATCGCGTGCAAGGCAGCGGCAGCTTTGTCCGAGAATTGAAGGAAAAAAAAGCGACTGGACGAATTTTGTTTGTCTTGCCCTTTGCCAATGATCTCTCTTTAGGAAACTTTACCGAAGGCATTTACCCTGTGATGCAAGAACACGGCTTTGAACTTTTGATGACACCAGTGGATTATTTGGAAAAAACGACGGCAGCTGAGCTGATGCAAGAATTCGACGGCCTGATCTATTACGCCAGCAATACGTTTTCTTACTATGACTTGCTGTTCGAATGTGCTGAAAAGCACTTTCCTATCGTGACCTTAGATAAAAAGCTGCATGAGTTTGATTTTCCAGCGGTGATGCCAGATAACTTTCAAGGCGGACAGCTAGCCACGGAGCATTTACTTGCGTTGGGGCATCAACGGATCGCTTATATTTTTGGTGATACCCATCATCCGCAATCCGTCCGTCAGCGTTATCTAGGTTACATCGATGCGCTGAAAAAAGCCCAAAGAACCTTTCGCACCAAGCTCGACGACACGGCTGCCAGCATCGCGAATGCGCTTGCCTACTTGGAAGAACATCAGGTCACGGCAGCCGTCTGTGAAAATGACTTGATCGCCATTGAATTGATGCGTGCTTTGCGCCAAGCAGATTTGCACGTCCCTGCCAACATTTCCCTAGTTGGTTTCGATAATATCCAAGCCGCAGCCCTCGTTGATCCAGCACTAACGACTATCGGGCAGAATTTTGCCGAGATGGGGCGCTTGGCAGGAAACCAAGTGATTGAGAAAATCAACGCTGCGAAGGCAGCAACCCCAGTACCAACGGAGACGACCACCCATCTAGTGGCGGTTTCTTTGATCAAAAGAGAATCAACCCAATTAAAGGAGTGAACCAAGTGAACGTATCAATGATCGACACACGACACGGAACAGACAACCAATATAGTTTTTCCCACGGCAACTGCCTGCCTTATACAGGGGTTCCTTTTGGCATGAACTACTTTGCCCCGCAAACCAGCGATCAACGCGGCAGTTGGTGGTTTCATCCAGAAGATCGAACCTTTCAGGGCTTTCGCCTCACCCATCAGCCTAGCCCATGGATGGGGGATTTCAGCCATCTGACGATGCTGCCGATAAACGGCACGCTTTCTGAAAATACCCTTTTCCATGCGCAAAGCTCGTATCGTCCCGAAGAAAGCACCTTTAATCCAGCCTTTCTTAAAATCAAGACGCAGCGGTATTTAACAACAACGACTTTGATCCCCAGTATGTATGGCGGTGTGCTGACTATTGAAAACTGCGGGGATCAGCCAGGTCTTGGCTTGTCACTGCCGGGTGACTATGTCTTAGAACAGGTGGATGAACAAACAGTGGCTGGTCAACTGATCGTATTTTCAGGGTGCGAAGATGAACGCTTCACCTTCCATTTCGTCTATCGTTTTGAAACACCCACCACGGCGATCGAAGGTGCCTTGACAGGCAAAGAAGCCTTCGTCGTTCTCCGCTTTGATGATTGCCAAACACAGACGATCCGTTTTGCGACCTCGTTTCTCAGTCGCGAACAAGCTTGTTTGAACTTGCAACGGGAACAGCAATGGGCTCCTGACGATTATCTGGCTTCTGTCCAACAGCAATGGAATCATTTTTTGCAAAAAATCGAGATTGAGCATCACGATCAAACACAAGTTTCTACTTTTTATCATAATTTTTATCGCTTATTCTTGTTTCCTCAAACCTTCTTCGAAATCGACCAAGAGGGCTGCAAAATGCATTGGGATACCTTGGCAAAAGCAATCAAACCAGGACCACTGTATACAAACAACGGCTTTTGGGATACGTATAAAACTGTCTACCCGCTCTTTTCACTCTTGGCTGTCGAACAATTGGAAGACATGCTGGAAGGCTTTTTGAACAGTTATCGCGAAAGCGGCTTTTTACCAAAATGGCTATCGCCAGATGAGCGTGGATTGATGCCAGGGACGCTGATCGATGCCGTGATCGCTGATGCCGCAGTAAAAGGCATTCGTCCTGATTTGATGCCCGAATTTTTAGCAGCGATGAAAAAAGGCGCCACCGTCCAAAGTGAAAATCCCAATTATGGTCGGCGCGGCACGACGGACTATTTGACTTATGGGTATGTGCCATTGACGCATCATGAATCGGTCAATCACACCCTTGATTATTGTTACAGTGATTTTTGTATTTCACAAGTCGCGCAACAGCTGGGTGACGAGCAAGCAGACTATTATCAGCAGCAATCGCAAAACTACCGCAACATTTTCGATCAGGAAACTGGCTTTATGCGGGCAAAAGATCCCGATGGTGCCTTTCGTCCAGAATTCAGTGACATACGCTGGGGCTTAGACTATGCAGAAGGCAGTGCGTGGCAAAGCAGTTTTGCTGTTTACCATGATTTCGCTGGCTTGATCGCCGAACACGGCGGCAAAGCGGCCTTTGAAGCAAAACTGATCGACTTGTGCAATCAAGAACCTCGCTATACGACAGAAGGCTACGGCTTTGAGATCCATGAAATGAGCGAGATGGCTGCACTCGATTTTGGTCAGCTGGCGATCTCCAATCAACCAAGCTTCCACTATCCGTATCTATTCAGCTATTTGGGCAAACCAGAAATGGCACAGCCCTTGATCAAGCAGCTATTGACACAATGCTTCAATTACTCGCCCAAAGGCTTTCCTGGCGATGAAGACAACGGTAGCATGGCTGGTTGGTACATTTTCAACTCCTTGGGCTTTTATCCAGTCACACCAGGGACGGGGGAATATGTCATCGGCATGCCATTATTTGATCAAGCAACACTACATCTTGCTTCAGGCAAAGACTTAGTGATCAAGAGCACGCCCAATGCGCCGCAACAGCTCTTCGTGGATAAAATCACATTGAACGAAGAACCCTTCGAGCGATTGTTTTTCACCCACCAAGAATTGACTGCCGGTGGTACATTGAACTTCCAGCTAGGTATCGTCCCTCGCAGCAAAGAGTGGTCAGCCGATGCCTATCCTTATAGCGTCAGTCAACCACATGCATAACGAAAAAACCGCGCCTTAGCAACAGGCAGCACTCTACTTTCAGTCAAATGAAAGTACGTGCTATCCCTGCTAGGGAGCGGTTTTTTTATTGGTTCATTTGTAGCGGTAACAGACGTTCGATGGTTTTCAGCACGCCATTTTCATCGTTTGACTTGGTCACAAACGCTGCCGCTGCCTTGACTTCCTCAAAGGCATTGCTCATGGCGAAACTAAACGTGCCAGCTGCCATCAACTCCAAATCGTTCAAGCCATCGCCGAAGACCATAGTCTCTTCTGGTGTGACGTGCAGCAATTCTTGCAAGTGTGCCACAGTCGTTCCTTTGTGGACGCCTTGATTGGTGATATCGATCCAAGCGGCTTCCGAAGCCACGATGTAGGCGTCGTTTGTAAACTCACCTAACTGTTGGACATGCTTAAAGCAACGTAGTTTGGGATCAAAAATAGTGAGCTTCACAAAATCTTCGGTGATGGTTTGATAATCCGTCACCGTTTTGACCACCCGATAAGAGCCGCGAACTTTCTGGGCATCTGCTTCATTGGTCGTTTCCGCAATGTATGCCGCAGTCGGTGTACAGGCGATGATCACATGATCTTGCGCAATCGCAGCGAGCTTCGCAATGATCCGCCGCCCTAATTCGTTTGGCAGCAGTGATTCAAAGATGTATTCGCCTTGATGTTTGATGCGGGTCGCGCTATCCCCAAGAATCCAAACATCCGCTGCTGCTTCACCAAACAGTTCTTCCACTCGTTCACACTGTTTGCCGGTACACGCAGCAAAAGCAACACCCGCTTCTTTCATTTGTTGGCTGACTTGTTCATAATAAGGCCGATCAAAACTGCCTTGGCTGTTCAAAAATGTACCGTCTAAATCTGTGATGACTAATTTGATCATACGTTTCTCTTCCCCTCTACCTCGTGTCCTCTTTATGGCGAACCACTTAATTAACATTGTTAATTAAGTATACTTATTTTCAAGTTTTCCGTCAAGTCAGTCTTTTAAAAACTTTACATCGTTCCATCCCGTCGGTATACTTAATTAAATCACTTCATTAAGGAGAACACCTATGGCTTCTACCACCCATTCCATTCGCCAGCAAAACAAACAGCTGGTTTTAAAAACCTTATTTCAAAACGGGGCATTATTCGCCTCCGATTTAGTAAAGAAAACCGGCATCAGCATGGTCACCACTAACTCATTATTAAAAGAATTGTTGGCAGAGGGGGAAATCACTAAAGGTCCGCTGGAGCAAAAAGAGCTAGGGCGCCCTGCTGTGACCTATCAGCTCAACCAAGACCGAGGTCATTCTCTTTTGCTTAGCTTTATTGATCACGATGGTTCCTTGGCTCTTTGGTCCATGCTGATCGACCGCAAGGGGAAGGTTTTGGCAAAACACGACCAGCCGTTTCCTGATGTTGCCCCTCATCGCTTTCAAGAATGTGTAACGAACGAGCTAGCATTATTTCCCTCTGTGGAACAGATCGCCCTCTTTTTACCAGGAAAAATCAGTGGAGGAACCGTGACTTCCAGCTGGTATGAAAAATTCAATGGCTGGCACCTGGCAGCCCTCGTGGCAGAGGTCACTGCACTGCCCTTCTACTGTCAAAACGATGCCCATATTTTAACGATCGGCTATTGCATCGCCCAACAGATCTCTTTGCAGCAAACCATCGTCGGCATGTACAATCCCGAAAAAAGCATGCCTGGTATCACGCTCCTGGTCAATGGTGCACTTTTAGAAGGAAAAGACGCCCTAGCGGGAGAGGCAAAGTTTTTGCCCGGCTACTTGGATCAAGGGGCACCGCAAGACCGCACGGCTTTGGTTCAGCGCCTGACAAGCTTACTGCCATTTTACAATGCAGCTTTTGCCCCCCACTGTATTATTTTAGCCAGCAGTGATGCAGTAAAAACCGATCTCTTAGACGCGATCCAAAAAAATCCATTGCTGCAGCAACAACCCAATCAGCCTGCTTTCCATTATATCGATGCCATCGAGGAAGCCATGGTGCTAGGCATGCACTGGCTGATTTTCCGCAAGACACCTTTTGACTTAGCCCGTTGATGACACAAAGACCATAGAATAATTGAGGCGGTGTGATATGAAAATAGCTATCATTGGTGCTGGTCCTCGTGGACTTTCACTTTCAGAACGACTGATCGCTCATAGCAAACAAAACAAACAAGCCATCGACTTGCTGCTGTTTGATCCCTTTCTTCCTGGGGCAGTTTGGCGCACGGACCAATCGGCGGATCTGCTATTGAATTCTGTAACCAGTCAAGTCACCCTTTTCACGGATGACACATTAAGCACCGGCGGTCCCGTGGTCAAAGGACCTACCTTATACGAATGGGCAGTGACAGAAGGGAAACATTTCGCAGCCACGCATGCTCCTGAGCTCGTTACGGAATGCACAGCACTTGATTCACTTGATCCTAACGGGCATTGCTCGCGGGCGTTATATGGCCTCTATCAGCAGTGGTTTTATCAGCAGCTATTAAAAGAGCTGCCTGAATCCATTACCGTCAACCATCTGTCAGACAGTGTCAGCTCCTTGACCCCTCTTTCCAAAAATCGCTACCAGTTGACGACGGCTCACCAAACATTTCTTGTTGATGCCGTCGTCTTAGCTACAGGCCATTCACAAGCCCAACTGTCAGCAGCAGAACAACGATTGGCGGCGGCCGCAGAAAATAATGGCTGGTTTTATGCACCGCCAGCCAATGCGGCAGATACGGATCTAACGGCGGTGAAAGCTGGCGAACCTGTGATTTTACGGGGACTAGGACTTGCCTTTTACGATTACGTCACCCGCTTGACCAGCGGTCGGGGCGGCACCTTCGTCAAAGTCAATGGATCCCTCGTCTATCAACCTTCTGGTGAAGAACCACAAATCATCGCAGGTTCTCGTCGGGGTGTCCCGTATCATCCTCGTGGCCGCAATCAAAAAACACCGACGCAGCAGCGAAAGCCCGTTTTTTTGACCCCTGAACGCCTCGCTGCTTGGCAAGCAGCCAAAACGGTTGCTGGCAAGACCCTACTCTTCTATTTAAAAAAAGAGGCAGAACTCGTCTATTATCAGACGCTGCTTTTAGAAAAACAGCTGCTGGACAAAGATCAGCTTGCCGCTTTTACCGCCGCCTTTGTTGCCTCTGAAGGAGCTGAAGACTTGCTGAAAAAATGGCAGCTTCCTACGACGGAGTGGTGGTCATGGCAACAACTAGCCGACCCCTTTGCTCAGAAAAAGCAACAGTCGTTGCAAGACTTTTTCATTGCACTATTACGTACCCAAATCCAAGATGCCGAAAAAGGCAATCTAACAGGACCTATCAGCAGTGCCTTGGAAGTCTTTAAAGATCTGCGGGACCCGATTCGGTTTGTTCTCGATCATCAGCTAATGCCAGTACAAGACTTGAAAACACTCTTTTGGCAGTCTTTCGTTCCCTTGAACAGCTTTTTATCGATCGGACCGCCAGTTCAGCGACTGCAGGAACTGGTGGCATTGATGGAAGCGGGAGTGGTGACCTTACTAGGTCCTGACATGACTGTTGAGATCGAGGAGGCTTACTGTACGTATTCAAAGCGATTTGACGACACACGCTATCACGCGACGCAACTAATTGAGGCTCGCATTCCATCGTCAGCGATTCGTCGAACCAACAATTCCTTGTTGCGGCAACTGCTAAACGATCGGATTATTCACCCGCACCAGTTGGCGATCCCCAATGAGGTGCCTTTTGAGACGGGTGCGATCGCCATCGATCCTGAGACCAATCAGATCCTCGGACCAGATGACCGCCCTTACCCTACCCTCTATTGTTTTGGGATTCCCACAGAAGGCATCCACTGGCTGACGGCTGCCACTGCTCAGCCAGGAACCGATGCTTGGAATTTACGGCAGGCGGACCAGATCGCCGCTGACCTCTTGCACCACACCTTCTAGTCGCTTCTGTTCTATCAAACGCAAACTTCCGAGGAAACGCTTCGGAAGTTTTTTGTTTTTCTTTCGCAAATCCGCAGAAAGGATTTCTCTTTTTTGAATATTCTTGAAATTTTCTTTAATTGTTACACGAAAATTGCGACAGTCCTAGAAAACCGTTACAATGGAAGAAACGAACGTAGGGAGGTTATCAGATGACCGCTGAATTACAAAAAATAGATGCCTTGATCGCAGAAGTGGAAAAAGTGATTTTAGGCAAACGAGATGTGATCCAATTTACCGTGGCTGCGCTGCTTGCTGGCGGACACGTTTTATTCGAAGATATCCCTGGTGTTGGGAAAACGATGTTGGTCAAATCGTTAGCCAAAGCCATTCAAAGTGACTACAAACGGGTACAGTTTACCCCAGACCTTTTACCTAACGATGTGTTAGGTGTGTCGATTTTTAATTCCCAAAGCCACCAGTTCGAGTTTCGTCCTGGCCCGATCTTCACCTCCGTCCTCTTGGCAGATGAGATCAACCGAACCACACCAAGGACGCAAGCCTCACTCTTAGAAGCCATGTCAGAAAATCATGTCACCATCGACAATCAAACGTACCCATTGAGTCCCCACTTTTTTGTTTTAGCCACGCAAAATCCAATCGAGTATGAAGGAACGTATCCTTTGCCTGAAGCCCAATTGGATCGTTTTTTGTTCCGCCTGCATATCGGTTACCCAGATTTTCAAGATGAGCTCGCCCTCTTGACTGGAAAACGACAGCAAAGCTTGGATCAGATCCAAACCATTTTACATGCTGATGAAGTGACTGCTTTAAAAGCGATGGTCGATGACGTGTATGTCGATGAGCGGGTCGCCCGTTACGCATTGCAGCTGGTTCAAGCGAGCCGTCAGCATAATGCCATTGACCTTGGTATCAGCCCTCGTGGTGGGATCGCCTTCTTAAAAGGGGCAAAAGCGTTAGCGTTGACGGAAGGTCGGACCTTTGTCACGCCGCAAGACTTGCAGCGAATTTTACCAGCAGTCTTCGGTCATCGTTTATTACTGAAAGGTGGCGTTCATGCCAGCACGGAGACCCTTTCAGACTTGATGAAACAGATGATCCAACGAGTGCCTGTCCCAACGAGGAGATAGCGATGAAGAAAAAGAAACTTGAACGCCTGCTGAGCCTCCTGTTGTTTAGCGCTGCCTATTTTCTGCTGCTGGCTTATTGTGTGATCTTCAATAATAATGCTGGCTGGAGCCTTTGGTTTTTACTGACTTTGTTATTGTTGCTTGATGCATTATTCTTGCTCCCCTCCCTCAAGAAGGTCCAAATCATTTTAGAAGAATCGATCCAAGCTGAAACACACACAGCGATCACCTTACCGCTGCAAGTCTTCAAGTATCGCCCGACGCTGCTGCCGCTGGTCGATTTCACCTTAAAATTTGACGATCGTTTCAAGGAAAGTCATCACAGCGCCTTTTATCGAGGCAATCTGATTCGGCTGCAGCTGCCTTGGACCCCAAAGGAGCGAGGCATCTATGAAGAATTGCCCGTTCAATTGTACAGCCATGATCTCTTTGGCTTTTTTGAAAAAAGCTACGCTGCAGTTGCGAAACAATCGATTTTGATCCTGCCTAAATTGGCGCCAGAAGCCGTTACCCTGCTGCCATTTTTTAAACAGCAAGTCCGCAGCCAAACCCACGGGGAACCCAATTTTTCTATTCGACAGTTCCGTCAATACCAGTTAGGGGATTCCTTAAAAAATATCGATTGGAAATTATCCAGCAAACAACAGGAATTGATCTATCGCGAACGAGAACATGAAGAAGAACAAGACATCGTTCTGCTCTTTTGGGGAGAAGATCATCCTGCTTTTGAAGAGACTTTATCACTGTTTTATTCGATCCACCATTTCTCGCAAAATCAACGACTTTTTCAGCCGCTCTTGATTGGTGACGGATTGACTTCTCCTTACCAAACGGATGCCGCTGCCTATGCCCAGATCCTTCCCTTCGAGAAAGTTCCTGAAGGGGTACCGCTTTTGACTGGCAGCCATCTTGTCTTCATTACCCCGGTTTTTACCCCACAACTGGAAGACTACCTCAGTCAGTTGGAAGCAAAAAACAGCTGCCAAGTGTTTACCTACGCTGATTTAATGAGGCAGTTGAATAAACTTGAGGAGGCGGTAGGATGAGATTTATTAAGAAAGCGCTGATTGGTCTTCTGACCTTTCTCAGTCTATCACTGGTGATCTTGCCGTTTATCGCAGTTTATGACCTTGGCAATCAGTTCACCCTTTTAACTTATGCCTTTAGTGTCTGTTTGATTTTGACCGTGGTGCCGAAAGTCCGTTACAGTTTGCCTTTGCTGGCAGCCGCTTGGCTGATCGTCTTGTATCGGATCTTTCCTTATGGGACTGCCTTTTCTTTTGATTGGCTGCTGCGTTTTTGGCTAGACCTGCACCGTGCCTTTCAAGAGATCCTCAGCGGTGAAGTCGGCTATATCACCGAACTGGCGGCGGTGACATTGATTGTTAGTTGGGTTTTGTTTTTAGCGATCTTACCGATCGCTTATCAACGCTTTTTCTTGATTTACGCTACCATGATCGGCTACTTGCTAACAGTCGTGATTTTTAATCAATTTGATCTGACGTGGCATTTGATGGGTATTTTTCTTTGTGCCTTGGCTTCTTCACTGATCCAGCGCAGCGTCTTTCAATCCAGTCAAACGATCGCTCCCTGGTTCGCTGTGATGCTATTGATTGGTGGACTAGCCGTCACTGCTGTCTACTTGCCGCAAACGAGCCTGCGGGAACAGTTGGCAGCCCGTTCCACGCCTATACGGACAAATCTGAATCAGCTGGGTTTTTATCAATTTATTGAAGAACATGGCACGCCCAGCGGCTCTCGCACTGGATTCAGTGAAAGCGACCGTCAATTAGGCGGACCACTACTGGATGATGCGACGATTTTATTTGAAGCGCAACAAGAAACCCCGCATTACTGGCGGGTGGAAAGCAAAGATTTTTATTCTGGTAAGGGCTGGATCAGTACGAGCCGCGAAGAGGCTCGCTTAGAAGCAGAGGGCGTCACGATCGCGGATCAAAGCTATCAGCAAGCCTATCTTGAGAACGAATCCGTTCGGGTCCAATTTCAAAACCATGGAGACTATGTCCCATTGCCCTATGGACGCAGCACGTTGTCCCTTGAAAACGGTGCTCGCGGATTTCAGATCAGCGACGCCATCCAGCGGGTCGATCTCATTGATCCACTCCCAGACACCACCTTGACCCTCGATTGGGACCATCCAGACTTTGCCGCAGAAAATCTCCAAAATCTGCCTTTGATCTATCCGGATTCTCTGATCGATTATATCCAGTTACCCGATTCTTTGCCGCAGCGGGTACGAGATCTCGCAGCTGAGATCACCGCTGAAAGCAACAGTCTGTTTGATCAAGTCACGGCGGTTGAAAGCTATTTGAAAGATCCGCTCGTATTCCGCTATTCCAAAACCGATGCCGTCGTGCCTGCAGAAGAGCAAGATTATGTTGATCAATTTTTATTTGAATCACAAGTCGGCTACTGCGACAATTTTTCCACGGCAATGGTCGTGCTACTACGGAGTTTAGAGATCCCTGCTCGCTGGGCAAAAGGCTTTTCTCCTGGATCTCCTGCAACAGAAAACGGCATTACTACCTATACCGTTCGCAACTTGAATGCCCACTCATGGGTGGAAGTCTACTTTGACGGCTACGGTTGGGTACCTTTTGAACCGACCCCTAGTTTCCAAAATCCAGATCGTCCCGTGTTGACTCAAGAATCTACTAAATCCGAAGAAACACCGACCGCTAGCAGCGAAACAACACCATCGAGCAGCAGGGAAACAGAAAGCAGCGAAACCACGACCAGCAGTTCTGCAACAGCCGCGGTTTCCGATGACGTTTGGTTGACTGAGGAGTTGAAACAAACGCTGCGCAATGGCTTCTTTGGAGGCTTAGCTATCCTAGGACTTGGCCTACTTTTCTATTTCCGCCATTCGTTTTTCCGTATTCATTTATGGTTGATCTGCCGCTTTACCAAACAGTCGCTAGTTGCTGCCTATCCTTTGTTTTTACGGCAAACGACGAAAGTTCTGTACCGTAACGAGGCGGAGCCGTTGATCGATTATGCCCAACGACTCGAAGCATTCTATCCACTGTTCCATGGTGATTTTATCCGCTTGACGCAGCAATACGAAGCCTACCTTTACAGCCAAGAACAGCCGGCTGGTCAAGAAGCCTTCTTGAAGCAAGTCGCTGCCCAAATCAGTCAGCTGAAAAAAATCAACTAAGCAGTGAGGATAAACGACAAAAAAACGTATCGATCAAACGATCGATACGTTTTTTGCTTTAGGCGTTTCCTTGACGTTTTTGAACGGCAATAATAATCAGTTTCGTGATTTCCATCAAAACAACTGCCACAGCAGCCATTGCGATACATAGACCGACATGTCCTAAAGTGAAGGTTGCTGGAATCGCAAAGACTTCACGGATGCCAGGAATCAAGGTAATGCTGTATAGTCCACCACAAACGACGATCGCCAACCACACCATTTTATTGGCAAAAAGGCCAGCTTGCCAAGCAGTCTCAGTGTTTGAGCGTGCTGGTAATGTTTGCAATGTTCGGCTCCAGATAAGTGTTGAGAAGGCCATCGCTACACCTAATTCAGGTGATTGGTTCATTCCTAACCATTGTGCCAAAATCACGACAGCGGCAATCAAAATACCACGATACGTTACTGAGATCAATGTTTTTCCAGTGAAGATACCAGCATTTGGATCTCTTGGCTGGCGCTGCATGATCGTTGGTTCGGCTTTTTCCATTCCTAGAGCAATCGCTGGTAATGAGTCGTTGACTAGGTTGATAAAGAGCAGCTGCAAGGCAGTAAATGGATTGTCCCAACCCATCACTAAGGCAAAGACGATCGCAATGATCGCACCTAAGTTTCCAGCAAACAAATACGAAATAGCTTTTTTGATGTTGTCAAAGACGTTTCGGCCAACTTCTACGGCACGAATGATCGAGGCAAAGTTGTCATCCGTCAAGACCATCGCCGCTGCGTCTTTGGCAACGTCCGTTCCGGTTCCCATTGCGATCCCGATATCCGCTTGTTTCAAGGCGGGTGCATCATTGACCCCATCCCCGGTCATGGCAGAGATCTTGCCTTTGTCTTGCCAAGCCCGCACGATACGGATTTTGTTTTCTGGCGAAACACGAGCATAGACTGTGATTTTGTCTAATTGATCCGCTAGTTCGGTTTCAGAAAGAGCATCCAATTCCGTACCGGTCAAGGCTAAGTCGCCCTCGGCTGAAATACCGATCTCTTGTGCAATCGCCACGGCTGTCGTTTTGTGGTCCCCTGTGATCATTACTGTTTTGATACCAGCAGATTTAGCATCCGCTACGGCTTGTTTGACTTCTTTACGAGGAGGATCGATCATCGCCATCAAACCAACCAAAATCAGCTCGTTTTCATCTTCAAGTGTCAATTCTCGTGATTGGGCATCGGTCAATGGACGGTAAGCAAACGCCAAGACCCGTAATGCCCGTTTTGAGAATTCTTCGTTTTGATGTTGTAATTTCTGCTTGATTTCATCTGTTAAAGGCACGACTTGATCATCGATCAAGACTTTGGTACTGCGCCCAAAGACGATGTCTGGCCCACCTTTGGTCAACAATAAATGTTCGCCATCGATCTCATGTAAGGTAGACATCAATTTACGATCAGAATCGAAAGGCAATTCTTGCAAACGAGGAAACTGTTGACGAATTGCCCGATAAGGCTGATTTAGTTTCTCACTGTAATCCAGAAAAGCAATTTCAGTAGGGTCTCCTAGCTTCGCCCCATCTTCACTGATGGCAGCATCATTGGCCAAGACACTGATCTCTACTAAGCGTTTTTCAGGCAATGTCCAGGTGGTTGGCTCATCGGAGAACGTGCCCGTTTGCCCATTTGGTAAATAGTAGTCAACAACGGTCATTTTGTTTTGGGTCAAAGTCCCGGTCTTATCGGTACAAACGATACTCGTTGAACCCAATGTTTCAACCGCTGGTAGTTTTCGAATGATGGCATGACGCTTCGCCATTTGTTTTGTTCCGATCGAAAGAACGATCGTCACGATCGATTGCAAGGCTTCTGGAATCGCTGCAACGGCTACGGCTACCGCAAACATAAAGGCGTTGACTAAGTCTTGTGTCATATCACCTGTTCCGTCACCTAAGAACAACCGTGCGACTTGAACCCCTAAAATAATCAATGAAAGGACTAAGATCGCCAAGCTCAGTTTTTTACTGAAGCTGTCTAATCCTCTTTGCAATGGTGTTTTGTGTTCAACTGTACTTTCCAATAAGCCAGCCACTTGACCGATTTCCGTCACATTACCAGTCGCAGTTACGATAAACCGACCACGTCCATAAGTGACGATCGTTCCACTGAAGACCATGTTGTCACGGTCGCCGATCGGTGCGGTACGATCGATCACCCCTAATTCTTTTTCCGCTGGCGTTGATTCTCCAGTCAGCATTCCTTCATCGACCTTCAAAGAACCCTCTTCGATCAATCGACCATCTGCTGGTACATAGTCCCCAGCTTCTAAAATAACGATATCGCCGACAACCAATTCTTTCGCCAGCACACTTTGTTCTTTGCCATCCCGAATGACGTTAGCATCTGGTGCCGACAGGCTTTTCAAAGCGTCTAACGACCCTTCGGCTTTTTTCGTTTGAATCACACTGACGACGGAATTCAACAAGAGTACTGCGAAGATAACGATCGACTCAACGTGGGCACCCATAACCATTTGGATGATTGCCACGATCAGCAAGACGATCACCATCGCATCTTTGAAGGTATCTAAGAATAAGGCAAAGCTAGATTTCTTAGGTGCTTCCTTCAGCTGGTTCAAGCCATTTTCTAACCGCTTGGCTGCCTCTTGCTGCGTCAACCCCTCTGGACTGCTCTGGACCTCTGCCATAATTTCCGAGATTTCTTTTTGATACATTTCTTTCGCCAATTTTTTTGCCCCTTTTAATTTTATTTTCCTTAGGCACTCTGCTAGAAAAAAAGAGACCTAAGACAAGTATACGCTTGTCTTAGGTCTCACCATTTCAAATAATACCAGAAAGCTGTCGCCAGCTTACTTACTGTTGATATTATCGCAGCTTGCGCCACCGGTTACTCCCCTAAGGAATAATAATAAGAATGTATCATTATCATAACGGAAACTTTTGTGCTTGGCAACTATAAAACATCAATTTGAAAATTTTTTGAAAACATTCTTTTTGTTCCCATTCCTTTTTTTCTGTTACACTAAGGAAGAAAGAAATTTGTACGTTACAGGAGGAAAAACGATGGATCTTTTTGATACTTTTACCCGCCATAGCTCTGTCCGAGATTTTCAACCCCGGCCACTATCAAAGGAACTCAAGCAAAAATTAGTAACGGTTGCCCAGAGCGGTTCCAGTTCGAACTTTGTTCAAGCCTATTCGATCATTGAGGTCAGTGATCCTGAAAAACTGGCTGCCATCGAAGAAATTGCCGGTGCCCCAAATTACATCACTCGAACGGGCGTCTTCTATCTTTTTGTCGCCGACTTACATAAACACCAGCAGCTGCTGACCCAAGCAGGGGTGCCTGATACCCACTTAACCACGATGGAACCATTTATTGTGTCTGTCGTTGATACGACCATCGCTGCCCAAAACATGGTAGCTTACGCTGAAGCGCAAGACTTAGGAATTTGTTACATCGGCGGCATCCGCAATGATTTGCCTCGTATCGCAGAACTTGTCGGCTTACCAAAATTGACGTTTCCGTTATTCGGTTTAACGATCGGCTATCCGCAACACAGAAATGAGCCGAAAGTCCGCTTGCCCCAAGAAGCGATCGTAAGTGTCGATCAGTATCAACCGCTGACGCAGGAGCAAACAGCCCAGTACAATCAAACGACAGAAGCCTATTATGCACAGCGCAGCAGCAATCAACAGCAAACCAATTGGCAAACGAAAATGACGGAATTTTTCCGTGAACCGCGACGTCCAGATGTCGCGGCCTTTATGAAACAACAAGGCTTCTCAGACCACTTCGGCGAATGAGGACACTAATTACCACGGGAAAATAAAAAACGATCTTTGGCAAGGAATCTTGTCAGGATCGTTTTTTGCTTAGTGTAAAAAATCAGGTTCAGGCGGCTCTTGTATCTTTGTCATGCTAATTAACGTGCGGCTTCTTGTGCGGCTTCGTTGACGGCAACTGCCTGCTCACATTTTTCCATTAATGCTACTAACGCTTTATCTAACACTGCTTCATTTTCGGAGCTTCGCTGACTGATTTGCGTCATAGGCTGCGCCGCAAGATCCAGCAAATAGGTAGGGATTGCTTCTTTTTCAGCAAAAGTGCCCTTGATCAGCGGCTGGTAGACAGACTCGCCACAGGGTCCGGTTTTGATAAAGGCTAGTTCGAACTGCGCCTTCCCTGACAAACGCAACCGATAGACCCCTTCTTTGGTCAGCAGTTTTTCATCGGCAAAGCGTGCCTGTAATCGTGCGAAACGTTCGTAATCCATGGTATCTGCTCCTTTTGATTCCTTCTTTTCTCTAGTGTAGCAAATTTCTTGTTAGCATAACATCTTTTTCATAGAGAACGCCTCCTTTTTCCTCGCTTGGTAATTTTTCACTTTACAAACAGAACAAACGTTCGTATAATTCAAGTGAGGTGAATGTGTATGCCAGCTGCAAAAATCGCTTATGCAAAACAAGAAACCTATGCATTTGAAAAACACTATTATGAATTGGTAAACTTTCCCACACCAGTGGCGCTTTTGTTTGATGAATTCGCACTGACGATGGAGCGCAATCAAAAATCGTATATTGCGATCCCCGCGCGCTATTCCGTCTTAAAGGTTCCGCTCGTCTTTGTTTTTCGACTAGAGACTAAGGATGCGCCTGTTTATTATTATGAGCACGTACTCGCTGAAAATAAGATCATTCGCCGCTACAACCCCGAGCGTAACTATTTGCCCGGCGGAAGATAGACCAATGGTTCAACCCGTTTGCTATACTTAGCGGCTACACTCTCCTGATGCATATCACTGAGCAGCAGTTCGAATATTTGTCATCCAAACGAAACCCCTCTATACTAAAAAGAAAGGGGTTTTTCACAATGACGAAAAAACCGCCGCAAACGTCTGAAGAAAAGGAAGCCGCTTCTAACAATATGGGACTGGGGATCGGTGTCGGAATGGCATTAGGTGCTGCGTTTGGGCTGCTGTTTTTTGACAATCTAGCATTAGGCATGGGTTTAGGCATCGCACTAGGTGTAGCGATCGGTGCGGGCATGGATCAAAAAAGCAGCAAAGACAAGAAATAGCTGCAGCAAGGAGCTGTGTTTATCTGTCACAGCTTGCTGCCCAGTAAATACCAAAAAAGCCTAGGTTCTGCACTTGTTGTGCAGGACCTAGGCTTTTTTACTTCGAGCAATATTCTCGAAAGCAGCTGCTTCACAGTTGGTTACAGCAGATTTCTTTTCGCCATTTCTGCGCGATACAGTTCATAGACCGCATCACTTTGCTTTGCATGGCTGCGGTAAAAGAGCCCATAAGAGAAAATCGCTTGGAAATTGCTTCCTTGATTTGCTCGTGCTACAGCGTGGTACAAATTCGCCAACTGCTGATCAGACATCTTCCCGCTTTTGATTCGTTTGGCAACTGCTTTTTGGGAAAGGGTAAATAAAATCGTCGTAAATACTTGATAAACCACCCAAATCGCCAGAATAACCAAAATGAATTTCACTAAATCAGGCATCACTTTTCAACTCCTTACAAAAAGTAAATCATTCGGATGATTTGATGTCAATAACAAAATATAACATTTTCATTAATAATAGACACAAAGATTTTTAAATTACCACAAAAGATGATGTTCTTTCAATCATCAGAATTTCTGAATTGATACTCTCCTCTTAAAAAATATTGCCTATTGTTCAGTATTTATGACACTGGTACAATAAAAAAAGCAACAACTCTTGCTTAAGACTACTAGGTACTAGTGAAAAATAAGAGCGCTACCATTGCAATCAGATCTGTAGAGAATCGCGAAAAAGGAGTTGTACACTATGTTAGCAAGTTACCCTGCATTGTTTTATTACACCGATACAGACGAAAGCGAAGTGAAGTATTTTATTTCTTTTCCTGATTTTCCTGAGCAAGTCGGCACTCAAGGCTTAGACATCGCCGATGCTTTATTCATGGCATCCGATTGGCTCGGAATCGTTTTGGCAGATTGTATTGAAAATAATCGGGAGATTCCGCTCTCTACCCCCATTAATTGTTTATCACTGGAAGCGAATAATCCGTTTATAGACGATTTAGATTTTGAATTCGATTACGACAAAGAAAAATCATTTCTATCGATGGTCCTTGTTGATGTTTCAGAATATTTAGAGAATCAAACCTTCGTCGAGAAAAAACTGGCGATTCCTCAATGGGCGGATAAACTAGGACGAACTATGCATTTAGATTTTTCAGAAATCCTCACTGACGCAATCCTAAAGAAAAAATGTAAAGACTAATTGCTTCTACACCTCATCCCCCTGTTCCATACTAAAAAAGTGCGGCATTCTCTCACATGAAAAAGATACGAGAATGCCGCACGAAACGTTCAATTGTATTTATTTAGCGAGTGAAAAGACCCAATTAATCTCTCTTTATTTCGCCAAACGGTAGATAGCATCTGCATAGATCACCGCTGCGTTGAATAGGTCATCCAAGCTCATGAATTCATTGGCTTGGTGCATGGTGTCGACATAGCCAGGGAACATTGCGCCATAAGCAACGCCGCGTTTCAATAGACGACCGTATGTGCCGCCGCCGATGATTTGTTCGAAGCCTTTTTCGCCGGTATGTTCTTCATAAACCGCCAATAAAGTTTCTACCAATGGATCATCTGCTGGTACGTAGTGAGGTTCCATGTTGCGGTCATTGCGGGTAACGGTTGCCCCTTCCATACCGACGGTGCGTTCCACACCGATTTCAAGTCCTTCCGCAGTTACGCCTTTAGGATAACGGAAGTTCAATGCGATAAAGTTGTCTGCTTGTGTTCCTGCTTGGTTCGCTTTGAAAGCAAACAAGCCAGCATTCATTGTCAATTTACCCATTTTTTCGTCTTCGTACGCCACACCTAATTTTTCACCGTAGAAATCTTCATGGACATAGGCTGCTGCTGCATGGATGAATTGTTTTGCGCCGCCGCCAAAGGCATAGTTATCTAAGAAGACTGCTAAGAAAGTCCCCGCATTGATTCCTGATTGTGGGCTGGCACCATGAGCACCTTTACCGACTAATTCGATCGTCACTTGTTCATTTTCTGTTTCAATCGTCCCCGTCACTGGATTGGCTTCAACGTAATCGAAAAAGGCTTTTTCGATCGCTAATGCTTCTTCTGTTGATGGAACAATGAAGCTTGCTGTTGCCGTTCCTGGTACCATATTTTCTCGCAAGCCAGCAGTAAAGCTTTGCAGCGTGAAGTCTCCTTCATTGTTGCCTTGGAAATGGATCCCTAATGTCACATTTCCTTTTTCTCCATTAATGATTGGGAAATTGGCATCTGGTGAGAAGCCAAAATCAGGCTTTTCTTCATGCTCAAAGTAGTAATCCATATCTGCCCAGCCGCTTTCTTCATCAGAACCAACGACAAAACGGATTTTTTTCGATAATGGCAAGCCCAATTCTTTGATGATCTTCATCCCATAATAGGCAGCCATTGAAGGACCTTTATCATCAGAAGAACCACGAGCATAGATTTTGTTGTCATTGATGACTGGATCATAAGGATCGGTTGACCAGCCGTCACCTGCAGGAACAACATCCATGTGGCCGAAGATCCCTAATGTTTCGTCTCCTTCACCAAATTCGATATGACCAGCGTAGTTATCGACGTTTTTGACTGTGAAGCCATCACGTTCGCCATAAGCTAGCATGTGTAGCAACGCATCACGAGGTCCAGGACCAAATGGCGCGTCCGCAGTCGCTTTATCATCTTCTCTTTCACTTTTCACTTTCAATAGATCAATCAAGTCGTTCAGCAAATCGTCTTTGCGGGCTTCGACCTCTTTTTTCCAATCGATTGTCATAGTGTTCCCTCCATTTCTGTTCTCGCTATTTATGATAACACTCTTAAACCAAAAAAGGAAAAAAAATTGCGCCTTTTTCCATGGGTCTTTTCTATGAAATTTCTAGGAAACAGGTATAATAAATATAACTCGATTTTGATTAACGAAAGGAGTCATTGCATGGAGCAACTTGATTCTGCAATTTTATCCAAAGTGATCCAACAGCGCCCGACAAAAAGCCACAAAGGCACTTTTGGCCGAGCCGTTTTAGTAGGGGGCAACCGCCAATTCGGTGGGGCGATCTTAATGGCTGCGCAAGCCTGTGTGTATGGGGGAACTGGTTTGACCACCGTGATCTCCGATGGCGTCAACCGAACCGCCCTGCACGCCCGCTTGCCTGAAGCGATGTTTGTCGATTGGCAGCAAACAGAACTGATCGATACGGTCACCGAATCGGCAGACGTCCTACTGATTGGTCCTGGATTAGGCGAAGGAAAAAGCAATTTTGATCTGCTGCAGCGGATCGTTTCTGCCCAAAAAGAACACCAATGGTTGGTGATCGATGGTTCGGCGATCAATTTGGCTGCCAAATATCCGCTGATCATCCCCTTTCCTGAACAAGTCGTCTTCACGCCGCATCAGATGGAATGGCAACGGCTCAGCGGACTGGCAATTGCCGACCAGACAGAAGAAAACAACCAGCAAGCCCAACAAAAACTCGGAAGTCTGGTAGTCTTAAAAAGCCATCGCACACAAATTTACGGCAGCAGCATCGCCCAAAACCCCCTCGGAACACCCGCAATGGCGACCGGCGGCATGGGGGATACACTGGCAGGCATGATCACCAGCTTTTTGGCACAGTTTGAAAAAACAGAGGAAACGATCCAAGCGGCTGTCTATCTCCATAGCCTGATTGGCGAAGCATTGGCAAAAGAGCACTATGTCGTTTTGCCGACACAAATCAGTGCCGCATTGCCTCAATGGATGAAAAAGCACCAAGCATCCGATCCAGAATGATTTCTGATAAACCATTCATCAAAAAAACGTCCCTTTCTGCATTTATCGAAAGGGACGTTTTTTTGATGGTCAGCTAATTGTTAAAATAAACCACTCGCACTTCATACGGCGCCAAGGTTGCTGTTTGAGGGACTGCTTGATTGGTCTCTAAATCAACGACTTCTTTGATCAAGTGTAGTGTCTGCTCTTTCTCAGAAAAATTCATGATGAAAAAGTACGTTCGTTCTGGACTGATCCTGCCTTGGATCGAGACTGCAGGATTGGCATGCGCGATCCTTTCCTCTGCCAAGGACAGCTCACGGACCAAAGAGGCATAAAACTGTTCGAAAAAGTCATAGTTGGTGCGAGCCGCCAGATAGTAGGCGGTGCCGGCACCAAAGGTATGTTTGGTGATCGCAGGTGTTCCTTGGTAAAAATCCGCTTGATACTCCCCTAGTACCTCCGCTGTTTCGGCTTCGATGATTGCAGAATAGTCCCGTGTTTCAAAGGGCTGTCCTTGAAAAACCAACTGATTGTGTTCAGTGTCAAAAAGAGTTTCCAGCTCCAGCACGTTGATGCCTAATAATGCTCGCAACGGCTGTGGCAAGCCCCCCAGATACAACAAGTCGGTTTCATTGACCATGCCGCTAAAGTAACTGGAAATCAAGGTACCACCGGCTTGTGTATACTGGCAAAGTTTTGCCATCGTCTCTGATGTCATCAAGTAAAGCATTGGAGCGATCACCAACTGATAGTCAGAAAAATCTTGCTCTGGCGTCAAAATATCGACAGCGATGTCTTGTTCCCAGAAATAACGATAATGCTCCTGCAACGTTTGCGGATACCGTCTGGTTGGTCGACCAAACCCACCGCCTCGCTTCAATGCCCAGTTGCTTTCCCAATCAAAAAGGATCGCCACTGCTTTTTTTCTTGTGGTTCCTTGAATCTCTTTGATTTTTTCCAAGCGCTTGCCGTAAGCCGCAACTTCTTTGAAGACCCGATTCTCCGTGGAATCATCATGTCCCACGACTGCCCCATGGAATTTTTCTGAATTGCCGCGGGATTGGCGCCATTGAAAATACAAGGTACTATCTGAGCCGTGAGCGATCTGCTGCATGGCACTCAACTGATGGACACCAGGCTTTTTCGCTTTATTAAAGGAATGCCAGTTAACAAAACTCGGCGTGCATTCCATCACTAAAAAGGGCTGTTTCTTCAATGACCAGTATTGATCATGTACATAGGCGGATTTCATCGCTGTCGCTGCCAAGGATTCAAAGTTGTTGTTCCAATCAGGGTAACTATCCCAGCTAACGATGTCCACATGACGAGCGAACTTGCTGTAGTCAATGCCTTCTAAAGGAATAAAATCTTGGGTAGCATGTCCTTCCGCCATAAAATTCGTCGTCACAGGAATGTCCGGTGTCAGCTGACGGATCGGCGCACATTCATGCAAATAAAAATCGATCGTCCTATCTGTGACAAATCGTTTCCAATCAAGATCCATGCCATGCACTTTGTGTTCCCCTAAAGGTGAAGGCGGTAAAACCTGCGACCAATCGGAGTAAGTACCGCCCCAAAAAGAAGTCCACCAGGCATGATTCAACGTGGCTAAATCACCATATTTTTTTTGCAGCCAGCTGCGCCAGTTTTCCTGACAATAGGAGCAAAAGCATTCCCCAGAGTACTCATTGGAGATATGCCACATGGCTAATGCCGGATGCTTGCCGTAACGTTTTGCCAACTGCTGATTGATTTGCGTCACCTTTTCCCGATAGATCGGTGAAGAGTAACAGTGATTGTGGCGAAACCCATGGGTATGTTTTTGCCCTTGGGCGTTGGTCCGATTGACTTCAGGATACTTTTGGCTTAGCCATTGAGGCCGCCCACCGCTAGGAGTGGCCAAAATGACTTTGCCGCCGATGCCATGGATCTGATCAAACACTCGATCCAACCAGTCAAACTGATAAACGCCTTCTTGCGGCTCTAAGGCACTCCAAGCAAACACCCCTAATGTGACGGTGTTGACATGGGCTTGCTGCATGTGGGCAAGATCCTTTTGCAAGATTTCTGGATAAGCCAGCCATTGATCGGGGTTGTAATCCCCGCCATGCATAAACTGCTGATCAAACAATTGATTGCTCATCATTCTACTCCTTTTTTGGCTTGTAACTGGTAGACAAATGATTGAAAATCGCCAGTGACTTGCGCTGTTCCATGGTTGACGGCATTAAACTGATAGGGTTTACGCAACCCTAATTGCCTTAACAGCTGACCAGAGACAGTTTCGCCATTGACCTGATACACCTGTTGGGCATTAAGAAAGGCTGCGGGCAAAAAGTCTTCCGCCGTCGGATTGGCTTGTGCCAGCACGCGAAAGAAAGCAATCAATGCTTCTTCGTTTTGTGGGTCATACACTGCCCAAGTCGTTTCATTGGCATGGTCCAACTGCTGCAGCTGGTAAAAAGTGCCAAAGGTCAGCAATTGCCGCTGTTTTTTATAAAAGACGATTTGGGATTTGATCGCCTGCTTTTCGGTTTCAGACAAGTGAAAGAGATCGAGTTCATACCCCAAAGGCCCAAACATTGCGACGGTTTGCCGAAAGGCTAAAGACGTTGCCCGGCCGACTTGGTGGTTTGGTGCCGCCGACACGTGATTGCTGAAGGAGGACAAAGGATACCCTAACAACGTTCCGCTTTGGATGGCTAAACGTTCCACTGCATCACTATCATCACTAGGCCAAATCTGCGGACTGTAAAATAAGATCCCTAAATCGTATCTGCCCCCGCCGCCAGCACAGCCTTCGATCAAAAGGGTCGGAAACGCAGCTAAGATTTTTTCATATAAGCGATAAAGACCTAAAATGTAGCGATGATAAAACTCCGTCTGAGAAATTCCCTGTTCCGCTAAATAGGGAGAGTAAGCTTCAGTGATATTGCGGTTCATATCCCATTTGATGTAATCTAGCTTGGTTTCAAGGATCACTTTTTGCATCGCTTCGAAAATCGCCTCGACCACTGCTGGATTGGCAAAATCCAACACGTATTGTCCGCGCCCCACAGAGATCCGCTCATAAGGATGCTTGACTACCCACTCAGGATGCTCTTGGTACAACTGACTATCTGGCGAAACCATTTCTGGTTCAAACCAAATCCCCAGTTGCAGCTGCATGGCATGAATTTTCTCAGCAAAAGACCCGATTCCTTTTGGAAATTTGGCAGGGTCCGCCACCCAATCGCCTAATGAACTGCGGTCGTCGTTGCGTTTTCCAAACCAACCATCGTCAAGCACAAAGCACTCCATCCCTAACGCCTTGCTTTCTTGGGCTAAGGTCAACAGCTTTTCTTCATTAAAATCAAAATAAGTCGCTTCCCAATTATTAAAGACGATCGGCCGCTGCCGCTTTTGCCAATAAGGGGCAATCACATGCTTTTCGATAAATTGGGCGGATTCTTGACTCAAGCCATTCAGACCAGCAGCGGTGAAGGTGAAGAGGCATTCTGGGGCTTCAAAAGTTTCTCCTTGTGAAAGCTGCCAGCTGAAATGCTCAGGATGTATCCCCAACATCAATCGAACGTTGTCCCATTCATCCATTTCCGCTTGCGCCAAAAAGTTGCCCGAATAAATCAGGTTGGCACCATAGACGTGACCAGTGTCATTGGTGGCTTGCTGTTCTTTTAAGGCGACAAAAGGATTGTGCTGATGACCAGACGCTCCTTTTAACGAGCCGACACTGATCGTCCCTTGGGTCAAAGGGACCGTCTTGATGTGCCGTTCTTTCAGCCATGCGCCTGAAAGATGCAGCAGTTCAAAATCGCGATTTTTCAGCTCCAAGACACCACTCAAAAAGCGCTGGATGGTTCTCGGCTTGCTCCCCGTATTGGTCAGTGTTTGCTGCCGCGTGATGGTTCCTGATCCTTTGAAGATCGTATAGGTGAGCGCCATTTCCAGCTGTCGCTCTTGATCTACTAATTCAAAGACGATGCTTTGGCTTTCATCGGCAGAAGCAAAGCTGGCTGGTTGCGCCAGCTTTCGTTCTTTGCCCTCAAAACAGTGAAAAGCCACAAGTTTAAAATCAACATAAAGAGGGGTTTCTTCCTCAAAAACCGACACTGCCCCTTCTCGAAAATCAGAAGTCCCATACGTTGGCAATTCTTGAAAACGGTCCGCCAAGGTAAAAAGATTGTCTGCTTTAAAAAATTTGACGGTTCCTGCCGATTTATTCTCTTTTTTCTCAAGGTACGCTTGATCAAACGGCGCCAGTGTGCCTAGAGATGGCCCAAAATAGACATGACCCAGTTGCTGATTTGGTAACACATTTATGATATAACTAATTTTTTCATTGTATAAGTGAAAGAGTTGTTCATTCCTAATTTCTATCATTGCTATCCTCAATTTTCCCCATTTTTTTCATTTGTCCCTGCTCGTTGACAAGCTGCTTCAAGATAACGCAAGCGTTTTTTGACGCCGCGATTGAAAAAGAATTTGTAAAACAGCGCCGCCAGCATAAAACTGTAGGTTGTTTTCTGCTGCTCAAAACGGCTTTGTTCCGAATACGTGACTTGCAGCTTCCCTTTTCGTCCTGGTGCAAAACTGTACCGTTGATCGATCACTCCTTCTTCATGGGTCGTACGAAGCCACAGCTCATCCGCGGCAATTTTTTTGACCGTCATGACGGCAGGTACCAACCGCGGGGCGGTTTTGGTTTGGATCATCGTTTCAATACGGCAGCCTTCCCCGAACGGTTCTTGGGCTTGTTTGGCTAGAAAGAATTTCTCTTGTTCCGCCAATAACACACGGGAAAAGTCCGTAGGTGTGGTATTCATTTGATAACTGCAAGACAATGTATCGGTTCTCATCACAAATTCCTTTCTAAAGGGTGCGCTATTGCATTCCTTTCCGTTTCTGGGCTTATCTTTCTTCTACCCTTTGATTGATCGTTTCAGATGTCGCTTGTTCATTTAATGCCGCTTCCGCTTTTTCTTCTTTCAAGTACCCGCGATCCATTACGATCAAGAATGGCACCCAAATCAAGGTCATTACGGCAACCGTCACTAACTGTAAGATTGCGCCGGCAACAGAACCCGTGCCTAACCAACCAGATAAGAAAACAGGGGTCGTCCAAACCACCGTTGCTCCAATTGGTCGTGGCACCAAGCCTGCGGCGATCGCAAAGTAAGAAATCGTCGTACTGGCTAATGGCGCTAAGATCCATGGGACAAAAGCGATCGGGTTCAAGACGATCGGCAAACCAAAGGTCATCGGTTCAGATACGTTGAAAACAGATGGAGCGATCACCGTCTTCATTAATTTTTTCATCCGAATCGAACGAGCGATAAAGAAGGCCATCGTAATCGAGATCCCCAGCTGCATTCCTTGATTGACGAACACGCCCATAAACGTAGTGTTAATGATATGGGGCAGTTGTTCCGCCCCTGCTTTGTAAGCTTCATAGTTTTCGATCGCTAACGCATTCATGATTGGATCGATCACCGCATTGACCACTAGTGTTCCGTGAATCCCAAACCACCAGAAGAATTGGGTGAACAAGACGGCGATCAGTACTGCTGGCAACGTACCGCCTAAGCCCATTAATGGTTTTTGCAAAATCTCATAAACGAAGTCAACGGCATTGCCCCATGAAGTAAAGGTGAACAAGTAGCGGATCAAATTGAAAAGGAACAACGGTGCCGCCCCAGGAATGATGGCGACAAAGGATTCTGCTATCATTGGCGGAACCGAATCTGGCATTTTGATCGTCAGCCCAGCCGCACTGATTTTGCAATAGATCTGCGTAGCGATAATGGCCGTGATGATTCCGACAAACATTCCCTCAGCCCCTAATTTCGACAAGGGGATCACTGTACCTAACTCTTCGGATGAGCCAAAAGGCAGCAGCATCAAAAACGAAGACAGTGAGATGGCACCCGCAAATAATTTGGCTTGTCCATACTTGCCAGCCAACTGATAGCCGATCCCAAAAACAACGAAAATAGCGGTGATACTCATGGTCGCATTTCCGATAGGACCAAAAAAGTCGTTTAGAAACGTGATGAATCCCTCTGGAAGTTTTTCCGAGAGTCCGAAAGTAGCAGGCAGATTTTGAATAATAATCATAATTGACGCAAACATTGTTGCAGGAAAAGCGACCATAAACCCATCACGAAGACTTAACAAGTATTTGTTGTTGGCAATGATCTGAGCAAAAGGCACCATCTTTTCGGCTAATTTATCAATAAACTTCATTTCGTTTTCTCCTTTATTTTTAACTGTAAACGTTTACTACAATCAGTATAGTTGTTTAGTTAATGTTTACACAACCCCTAAAATAAAAAAAGATCAGACGTCACTGATCTTTTTCGGCAATCGATTCTCTAATGATCAATTCACTGCCACAAACGACGCGAACAGGCATCGTCCGCACCCCAAGGATTTTATTTTTCGCTAATTCGACACTCATCTGCCCCATCTCTTCAGCTTTCATCTTGACGGAAGACAGTGCGGGCGTCATAAATTGCGCCATTTCGATATCATCAAAACTAACGACTGACACATCTTTAGGAATCGATAGCCCCGCTTCAGCGAGTGCCTTGTAAACCCCGACAGCCATAGGATCGCTGGCAACGACGATCGCTGTGGGGCGAGGATTCATTTGCGCGATCTGCTGACCAAAATGCAAACCAGTCTCTGGTGACCATTTCCCCTGCAGCACGGTTGTGAACTTTTCCAATTTATTGAGCAGCATCCATTGGCGATAATTTTCTGCTCGAATCTCTTGTTCATCGTAAACGACTTCGCCAGAAATCGTCACTCGGCTGGCAACACCGCCCACAAAGGCAATATTCTCATGGCCCTTCTCTTTTAACAACGTGAGGATCTGGTGAGTCTTTTGGGCAAAATCGGTTTGGATGCAATCGTAGCTGGGTGCTTCACTATAATTATCCACCAGGATAATATTGGCATTTTGCTGACTGATCTCTGCCAAAGCATCGCTGGTCATCTCTCCAATAATAATGACTGCGCCATACTTCGCCAATTGTGCCAAATCTTTTTGAGGCTCCCGCATGGAAAAGGCCCGAATCGTTTTTAAGCGCCACTTCGCCGCTTCCTTTTCGATCCCATTGCGGATCATCATAAAATACGGATCGTTTCTTTCCGACTCTCGATCGTGGCGGGTAATGATGGCAATCGTGTTTTGGTCACCGACTTCACGGGAATGGGGTTGATTTTTTTCTTTTGAATAATTCATTTGGTTGGCGATCTCAATGACTCGTTGACGCGTGTGTTCATTGATACTGAAGGTTTCATCATTGTTAAGGATTCTAGAAACACTTGCTACCGACACCCCGGCTAATTTCGCGATATCTCTCATACTTGCCATAGCTGCACCTCATCTGTTTACTGTTTACTAAATTTACATTCAGCATAGGCATAATTTTTGATCCTGTCAACCTTCTTTTCACAAAAAAACCGAAACTCCTTAGCTTTTCACTAAGGAAGTTTCGGGATACCCGTTTGTTTTCTATTTGAGCGCTTGGTCACAGAGCACGACATTGACCAAATACAAGGTGCTGATTCCTAAGACCAATAAGTAGACTGGGCCAAACAGCAAAAAGGTCAAGACAAGCGTCACTGTTGCTAAAAGATGCGCCAGTACTCGTTTGGGTGAACGAGCAAACTGATAAAAACTATAAAACAATGAGCTGGGCTGCTGCGGATAGGTGTGAAGCAGCCTCGTTTGATAAAGTAAGACCAAGCAAAACAAGCCAAAGGTGAACGCTAACGCGTAACTAGCGATCTGAAACAGCGGGTGCTGCAAACGGCTAAAGATAAAGCTGTCCGCCAAAAGCAGCAGGAAGAATAGACTGAGCAAACGGTCTTGCCCTTTTCTTGTTGCCCACTGCTGATGAAATGCTTGCTGAAAACGAGCTTTGCTGCTTGCCTCCAAGCCATCGTTACGCAGTTCCGTCAACGTCTCGATCAATGCTCGACTAGCGGTGGTACTCGTGATCAAAGGCAAGGAATACAACAGCCACATGCCTTGTAAAACCAGTAAATGCGGAAGCCAGTTGATGCCAGTCAACAGCGCTTGGTTTAAGCGTTGCGGGGTAACTTTTGTTCTCATCCTTTGGAACCTCCCGTCAGATCCATTCCCTCAATAAAGTAGCGTTGAGCGAGGAAGAACAGCAAGATCGTCGGCAATAGCACAAGCGTTGCTCCTGCCATCAAGTAGTTCCACTGGGTCGTTGATTGGTTTTGGAAGACTTGCAGGCCAATCTGCAGCGTGTACTTTTCTTGGTTTTGAATATACAGTAATGGTCCTAAGAAATCATTCCACGCCCCATTGAAGGAGTTGATGGCAATCGTGATCAGCGCGGGTTTCGTCAATGGGATCATTAGATGGCTCCAAATATAAAGATGATTGGCGCCATCGATCTTAGCGGCTTCGATCAATTCATTGTTGACGGACAAGTAAAACTGCCGCATCAAGAAAATGTTAAAGGCGTTGCCGAAAAACGCTGGAACGATCAGCGGCAGATAGGTGCCGACCCAGCCGATTTTGGAAAACAAAACATATTGCGGGATCATCGTCACAAAGCCAGGAATCATCATCGTAGACAAGACGAGGGCAAAGATCAGATTTTTTCCTGGAAAGGCCAATTTTGCAAACCCATAAGCAATGAAGGAATTTGATAAGACATTCCCGAAGACCACTAAGACGGTAATGAATAACGTATTTTTTGCATACTGCCAAAATGGAAAGGCGTTGATAGTCTCCAAATAATTGCCAAGATTGATTTCTTCTGGGAAAAAGGTCGGCGGGTAGCGCACGATCTCCTCCATCGGTTTCAATGACGTAAAGACCATCCACAGCAACGGAATCAGCAGCACGATCCCGATGATCGACATCACCACATAGCTGATGATTTTTTTGACTCGCTGTTGGCTTGATTTGCTTCGTGTTTTTGTCGTCATTTCCATTAGCTGCCACCTCCGGTATAGTGAACCCAGCGTGGTGCCAGCTTGAGATTGATAAAGGTCAAGACTAAGACGATCAAGAACAAGATCATCGACATGGCCATCGCATAGCCCATATCAAAGGCGACGAAGGCTTTGTTCCACATATGCAAATTATAGAAGAGCAGCGAATTTGCAGGACCGCCGGTACCATTTTTGGTCATCACGTATGCTTCTTGGAAAATTTGAAAAGAACCGATCGTTGAAGTAATCACATCATAGAAGATGATTGGCGTGATCAAAGGGATCGTAATATTTTTGAATTTCGCCCAAACTCCCGCCCCATCGATCTCAGCCGATTCATACAGCGTCGGTGAAATATTTTGCAAGGTAGCTAGATACAAGAGCATCGCGCCCCCCGAACTCCAAATCTTCATCAAAATCAACGCTGGTTTCGTCCATTCGGGATCAAACAGCCATGCTGGACCTTTGATATTGAACCAGCTCAAGAAGGTATTGATCAATCCTGCGGAAGGAGATAATAATTGCATCCATAAGACGTAGACGGCAACCCCTGAAAGGATCGCTGGCAAGTAAAAGGTGGTTCGGAAAAAACTGATTCCGCGGATTTTTTGATTCAATAAAGTGGCTAGAAAGACACTGAACAACGTGGTTAAGGGAACATTGAAGAGTACAAAATACGCCGTGTTATAGAGAGATTTCCAAAACAGGGTATCTTGCGTAAACATGCGGGTAAAGTTCTTAAAGCCGATAAAATTCATTTTCGAAGTCAGATTGTAATCGGTAAAGCTTCCTACGAAGGAAAACAGCATGGGCCCTAACATAAACACCACGAACCCAAGCAAAAATGGTGCTACGAAGAAGTAGCCCCAAAGAGCTTCTTGCCGTTTACTTTTTGAACGCTTCTTTGGCATTCCTTCCACTCCATTCTATTTTTACTCATTGTTTGTTCAAGAAAACATGTCCGCTTCGCAAAGCAGAAAGCAAAGCCCAGTCCGCTAACCGACTGGACTTTCCTTCTTTTTTAAAAACGCTCGTTTTGAGGTTTATTTGTTTTGCTCAACAAGATCTTCCACCGCTTTTTGCGCATCTGCCAACCCTTCAGCCGGTGTTTTGCTACCTAGCATGATTTGGTCGATCTGTTCATTGACAAGACTGCTGAAGTCAGGCGCTGTCAATGGCACAGGCGTGATCACCGTATTGGCAAAGTTTTCATCCGCCATTTGGTAGATCATTTGGCCGTTTTCATCTAGATTGTCGTTGTTGACCAAGTTTTCGTTGGCTGTCCGATTCGCCATGATATCAAAGCTCTTCTCACCAAATTTCTCTTGAACTTCTGGTGTCGACAAGTATTTGATAAACTCATAGGACGCTTCAGGATCTTTGGCACCGTATGGCACTTCTAGGACGAACCCGCCGCCCCATGACCAGTGACCAGAGCCACTTTCTTTTTCAGGAATTTGAATGACCCCAAATTCAAAGTCATCTGGTGCATTTTCCGCTAAACTTGAGTAGTAGTTGATGTTTTGCGCACGCATCGCCACTAATCCAGAAATGAATGGATCGGCAACCCCTGAACCAAATTCAGCTTCTAAGCGATTGATGGTATCTTGACCATAATACTCTTGCCAGTCTAAGATCCATTCCAACGCTTCCACTTTGTTGTCTGTATCGATTTTGACGTTCTCATCCTTGTCAAACCAGCTGACGCCATCGTCGGCATTCAACGCCCACACGTCAGCGCCTAAATTCCACAATGGGTAAAAGCCGATCCGCTCAAAGTCATCACCGTTTTTGACATCTAATTTCCGAGCAACTGTTTCTAACTCCTCCCACGTTTGTGGCAGTTGCTCTTCACTGATACCAGCCTCTTTAAAGAGTGTCTTATTGTAGAAAATCACTTGCGTATCTGTATTGAAAGGAACGGCATAGGCATCCCCTTCGTATTCCACTGTATCCCATAATTGCGGATAAAATTCATCAGAAAAGCCCTCTTCGATATACTCACTTAAATTCGTTGCTTGCTGCGCTTCTGCCCGCTGAGCAACAGAATTGATATCTTGTACAATAACATCAGGCGGATTGCCAGCAGTGATCGACGACAGTGATTTTGTCCAAATATCGCCCCAAGGCTGGTAGCTGTATTTGACCTCGATTTTATCTTGTGACGCATTAAAATCATCAATAATTTCTTCAATTACTTCTTGTCTTGCACCAGACCCCCAGAAGGACCAAAAGTCCAACGTCGTTTTGCCATCTGCTGACTCATTCCCCGAGGAATCAGCGGTTTCACTGTTGCCGCATCCTGCCGCCAGTACACCAACTGAAAAAAGCAAAGTCCCCATATAAAATAACTTTCTCATTTAACCTAACCTACTTTCATTTATTTTTAATGTACTATTTAAAAGCTATCACTACTTCTTCTTTTCAGCAAACAAAAAGCATCGTGATTCGAATAAAAAAATAACGTTTTTACCGTTTCTCGACAAGAAGAGCGTTTTCTTTGAAAATATAAAAAAAGTGGGGCATCATAGAAATAGCACCTATTTTTCAACCTCACGTCAGACCATTTGACAAACGATGTTTATAGAAAGGGAGTAACCACATGCTAGTCATTGTCGATATGCAAAATCAAATTCTCGATGAAGAGAACGAAGCGTATGTGCCAGATGGCGCCGCTCTCGTCAAACGAATCGCCAAGCGCCTAGAACAAGCACGGGCGGATGGGGAGTACATCTTACACACCCGCGACATTCCAATCGAAGTCAAAGGAACACCTGATGAAGAAGCCGATGCCCTGCAGCTGATCCCAGAACTTAAGCCTCTCGAAAATGAAAAAGTCGTCAAGAAATACTATTACAGTATTCCACCTGAAGTCTTGATCGACATTAAGAAAAATCTATTTGAACCTGAAGAAGAAAAGAAAATCGAAATCACCGGTGTTGAAACCAACATCTGTGTCCTTTCCAATACCATCGAGATCCAAAGCGCCTTTCCTGACGCTGATTTTACTATCAATAAAACATTAGTCGCTGGTAAAAACCACGAGTCACAAGGACTCGACATCTTACGAGACTTCAATGTCCAAATCATTGATGGTACAAAACAAACCAATGACCAATAGGTAACGAAAGCTCCCTGTTCAAGGAACAGAGAGCTTTTTCAATTTGATTATTCATTTAATTCATTGAGCCATCTAATAGCTCGGTCGGAATTTCAATCCGAACCTCATTTTCAGTCTGACAGTTTGGACATACGAAGGTTCCTTCGATGGCTTCCTTCACTTCCCCGTAAGCATAATGAATAGCGATTTCATCTTCTGCCAATTCATTCGTTTCCAACGGTGGTACCATGGTTAATTGCCCCTCGCTGTCTTCTTGTAAATGAACGACCAGCTTCCCATCAAAGTTTTCATTGCAATTCGTGCAGGAAGCTTTTCCTCGAATCGTTAGATCCATGATCATCCCTCCTCATTTCTTGTCACTGGTTGATGCAGGTTCCGTTAGATACTCGTAACGCATGCATGCTTCACTTTAATAGTGTCACGCTTTCACTTTTTTAGCAAATCATCTGTTTTTCTTTTTTTAAACCATTGATGAAGAAAAAACAAATCAACCGTTTTGAGCGTTTTCGTTGTCAAATCGTTAAAATCCTTGCAGAATTAAATTATCTGTTACTAAAAAGTAAAAACGTGTTGTTGAAAAAATTAGTTATTGTCCGAACTTATCTGAACAAACAAGGAGGAAAAATGATGCAAGCAGTAACCTGGCAAGGAAATCAAAAAATGGACGTTCGTCGTGTAGAAGATCCAACGATTTTAGAACCGACGGATGCGATCATCCGAATCACCGCAACTGCGATCTGCGGCTCTGATCTCCACCTTTACCACCATGGCGGCTCGGTTTTGGAAGAAGGCTATGTCGTTGGTCACGAACCAATGGGTATTGTCGAAGAAGTTGGCAGTCAAGTACAGAAACTAAAAAAAGGCGACCGCGTCGTCATCCCTTTCAATATCGGTTGCGGCCATTGCCACTTTTGTCAAAATGAAATGGAAAGTCAATGCGACAATTCTTCAGAAGATACATTGTATGGCGGCTTATTCGGTTTCGGAAAAATGAACGGCAACCACTGGGGCGGTCAAGCCGAATTCTTGCGCGTACCTTTCGCAGATTTCACTTCGTTTATCGTACCTGAATCAACGATCCCTGATGAAAAAGTATTGTTTTTATCTGACATCTTACCTACAGCGTATTGGAGTGTCCAAAACGCTGGCGTCAAAAAGGATGATACCGTGATCGTCTTAGGCTCAGGCCCAGTTGGGTTGTTTGCCCAAAAATTTGCCGTGATGGCAGGCGCTAAGCGGGTGATTGCCGTGGACCCTGTTGCTCATCGCTTAGAAAAAGCCAGCAGCTACAATCAAGTCGAAACATTCCAATTGGATGATTTGGCTACTAGTGCTGATGAACTGTATGAGCTGACCAAAGGTGGCGCTGATGTGATCATCGACTGTGTTGGGATGGATGGTTTAGAACCCGTCAAAGAAAAAGCCAAAAACCTAGTCAGCTTGCAAAGTGGAACGATCTCACCGATCCAGATGGCCGCCAAAGCAGTAAAAAAATTTGGTACCGTCCAAATCACTGGCGTTTACATGACACCAGCTTCTTCTTATCCATTACAAGAATTCTTTATGCGTAACATCGATGTCAAACACGGGCAAGCACCTGTGATCCATTTGATGCCAAAAATTTATGACATGATTGCGGACGGTTTGTTTGACCCGTCACAGATCATCACCCACACGATGCCTTTAGCAGATGCTGCCAAAGCGTATGAGATTTTTGACAAAAAAGAAGACAAGAACATCAAAGTTGTCTTGAAACCTTAGTACAAATAAAGGAGCAGTGATGGCACCTATGCCAAAAATCAAACGGAGTGAACATCAATTCGATCCGGGAAAAGAAGAAGATGTGATCATCAAGGCAAGTCGCTTTCGCATCTACTTTCAAAATCGCTACATGTTGATCTCACTTACGAATGATATTTTGACGGGCTTGTTTTATATTTTCGGAAGTATCGTTTCATTAACTAGCTTGCCTGCGATTTACGGAACGATCGCCTATTTGATCGGCGGTGTCTTTTTGACCATTCGCCCGCTGATTAAAATCGTTCGCCATGTCTATATCTATAATGAGCGCAATCAAGAAGGCGAGAAAGAAAAAGATGTCACCATCACCGACGATGAACGTTGATGGGGCGACAACTAGAGAGGAGTTTCCTATGTTAAAAACATTTGATGGGATCGCACTGACCTTATTGATCATCGGCGGTATCAATTGGCTGCTGGTCGGCGCCTTCGAGTTTGACCTTGTCGCAGCGATCACCGGCGGCAGCACGTCGATCATTGCCCGCGTCATTTATATTCTATTTGGGATCAGCGCCTTGTATAGCCTGAAATTCTTTCCAGCTATCGCCCGCCAACAAACACTCGACTAAATGAAAATAAAACCTGCATCTGCGGTGTCCTGACCCTAAAAAGTTAGATTTTTGGTCTAACTTTTTGAGGTTGCATCTGTGGATGCAGTTTTTTTGTCTACAATCATTGAAAAAAAACACCAGTTGTACTACTCTTGTATTTAACCTACTATTTTCGAAAAAATAAAAAGGACGTGACTCATGACCCCACCTACTAGCCCCTCACTGATACGTCGGATACTCGGCCGGATACTTTTGCTATTGATTTTCTTATTTATTCTAAGTATTATTGGCGGAATCATTGTTTTAAATAACCTCACCATCGCGGAAAACTGGTTTGGTCTGAATGAATACCAAGTCGTTGAAACCAGGCATCAGATCATTCGTTTGTTCCCCTACTTTTGGGTGGCAGGGATTCTGCTGGTCTTTTTGGTTGGTTTGGTCATCGGCATCAAGAAACGGAAAAAATCGCCATTCTATTGGTTATTCTCATTGCTCTTGCTGCCAGTGATTCTCTTTTGTATTGGCGTAGTTTCCACCTTTTTACCTGTAGACCGCCAACTCTTTCGAGAAGAAGCCAGTGCCAAAGAAATTATGGCTGCGCTGCCGAATCAATCCTCACTCAAGGACAAAGAGCTGCAACTGGTCAGCTATAGTTTTCACATCCGCAATGTCCCGCTAAAAAGCGGCATTTATGCAGTTGCGCGAGTGATCAATCCAAACACAGGCCTGCAAGACGAGTATTGGTATTACCCAGAAAATCTGTTGACCAAATGGAAAAAAGACGACGATACGATCGAGCTTTCGATGGAAGATACCATTGCCTTTGATGCCATCGATTGGGGCGTCATTCCCAAGATCATCAAGGATTCTGAGGCACGAGCAGCTCAGCTGGATCACTATGTTCCTGGCGTCAGCATCGTCATTTTAAACGGCTTCCAAGGCGAATGGACTTGGACCGTTGGTTTAAATGGGATTCGTAATCGCACCGAGATCAATTATGTTTATGATCTCAAAGGAAATTATCAATCCGAATGGCAATAAAACAAGCGGTACCTATCTTCGTGGATAGGTGCCGCTTTTGCTTTTATCGGTTTACTGATCCAAGTCTTTGACACACCGAAACCCTAAATTATTGGCTGCCGACATCCCAGAATTACCATTTCTAGCGGCAATTCGGTATCGTTTGCAATAGGATTCGTGGCACAAAAACGAACCGCCGCGAGTCGCATACAGTTGATCATCTTGTGTTTGATTCCTTGCCCAAAAGGTTTGTCCCGTCTGTTGTTGAAACTGTGTCAGCGGGATGCGGGCAGGATTGACGCACCATTCCCAGACGTTGCCGATCACTTGATAGAGACCAAAGCCGTTGGGCTCATACCATTTCGCTGGCGCTGTATTGCCAAAGCCATCTGCTTGCGTGTTGCTTTTTGGAAACTCTCCTTGCCAAATATTGCAATGATAGGTATTTTCTGCCAAAAATTCCCTTCCCCAAGGATATTTTTCAAAACTTGTCCCGCCTTTTGCAGCGATCTCCCACTCTGCTTCTGTCGGGAGGCGTTTTTTTGCCCATTGGCAATAGGCGATCGCATCGTTGCGAGACACCTGAACCACTGGGTGATCCATCCGCTGGGCAATCGTTGAATCAGATCCTTCAGGATGACGCCAATCTGCGCCACTAACCGCGTACCACCAAGCCATATTCGGTACCTTTTGACTGCGGTGTTTCGTTTGCTCACTTAAAAAATAGTGAAAAACGAACGACCAGCCAAAGCGCTCGGCTTCTGTGACATATCCTGTTGCTTCCACAAAAACTTGGAAAGCTTGGTTCGTCACCGTCGTGGCATCAATGGCAAATGCTGGACTGTCGAGGCTGATTTGCGGTCCCTCAAGATCCTCGGCAAAGCCGTCCATCGTATTCGTGCCGATTCGATAAGTTCCTGCTGGAATCGTTGGCATCTGCTTGCCTCCTTTTTACAATAATTGATAGCCATTGTACAGATTAATCAGTAACACCAGCACGATCACAGTTTGAAATACCAGTGTCACTCGTTGCGGTGACAGGACGTTGCTGGCCTTGGCGCCTAACAGTCCTCCCACGATCGCGGCTGGAATAACAAACCACAAAATTTGCAGATCATACGCACCAAAACCTGTCGTAAAAGCGATCGTCAAAATTTTCGCCAGCTGTGAGAAAAAAATCGTACAAATTGAATAAATCGTCGCCTCTTTGATCGGCATGGCAAACAGCAGCATCAATAAAGAAACATTGATGGGTCCGCCGCCGATCCCTAGCAAACTGGCTAGAAAGCCGAGAATCAAGCCACAAGCTGCATACCAGCCGACTTTTTTCAGCGCAAACCCGCGCCAGTTATATTTTGTATACAAAAAAGCAAACAATAGTGTCAGCACGGTCACAAGGATTTGGATCAGCTGAACCATCTTGTCGTCTCGAAAGACCAGCAATAACCGTTCAAAGGCAACATTGCCTAAAACACCGCCTAACACAGCGCCGCCAGAAACCCACAAGGCAATCGACCACTTGATTTTCCGTCCACTGGATAATTGTCTAGCTGTCGAAACGATGGACATCGTGAAGACCGCTGTCGCCGAGTAAAAAGAGATCGCAGCAACAGAATGGGCGCCGATAAAATCGAAAATCGGTTTGATCAGCACGCCGCCCCCCATGCCCGAAACTGCCCCTACGGCATTTGCTAAGACGATCACGAGAAAATAAATCAGTCCGATCATTGTCTCACCCCTTGCAAAAGCCCCAGTATCTCATTGATTCTAGGTGTGAAGTCTTTTAACAGCTCCTGATAGCCGCAAAAACCCTCACTATCCACGTACATTGCATCTTTCATTCGTTTACAGCCTCCTCGGCACATTTTTTGGAAAGGACATTGCGTACACTTCGAAGGCATGTCTTTTTTCTGGTACAAAAACTGCTGCGAACAATCTTGAGAA
This sequence comes from Enterococcus sp. FDAARGOS_375, assembly GCF_002393265.1. Lineage (NCBI taxonomy): Bacteria > Bacillati > Bacillota > Bacilli > Lactobacillales > Enterococcaceae > Enterococcus > Enterococcus sp. FDAARGOS_375. The sequence continues at coordinate 341,787 of NZ_CP023515.1, forward strand.
AACAATTCCCGCAACGTTTGCTCTTGGATATAGCCCATGCGAAACTCATCTAATACATAGAAGTCACAAGGATAGACACTGCCGTCGGCTTCGATCACATACTGCACTTGGCAATTGCCTAGAATCCCGCAGGCAGTTACTTGCTGCCGCACCAATAGATTCAGTAAATCATCGAACAGCTTGATACTTAGGTAGCGCCCTTGCTTCAATTCCTGCAGCCAAAACGCCAACAGCTGCTGATAAAAGCCAGCAAAGGCTCTTGGTGTCAAGGCATAGTCGTTGGTTGATGTGGCATCCAAATCAGCCAAACAAGGAATGAACTGCACAAATGCAATCTGCTCTTCTTTGAGAAAATCAAACACACGCTGGGCTTCCTTTGCTAACGGATTTGTCAACACGCACAAGACATTGTACTCGATCTGATAGGCATCCAATAACCGCTTGGTCTGTAAAACCCGCGCAAAGGTTCCCCGCCCTTTGGCGTCTAATCGATGACGATCGTGCGCAAGCGGATGCCCATCGATCGACAGCCCGACTAAAAAGCGATGCTCTTTCAAAAAACGACACCACTTGTCATTGATCACCATGCCGTTGGTCTGGATCGCATAGTGTACTGTCACTTGCTTTTTTTGCGCCGCAACATAAGCCGTTAGTTTTCTAAAATAACTCAGCCCCGCCATCGTCGGCTCTCCGCCTTGAAATGCCAACGTCAAATGATCGCCAGCTTCTAAGTCTGTATAAATGTTTGCAATCATCTTTTCCATTACATCCTTTTTCATTTTGCCAAAGGAACGCACTTCACGCAAGGAACTGACGTTAGCATAAAAGCAATAGGTGCAGCGCAGATTGCAAAAAGAGGATGCTGGCTTGATCAAAACGGAAATGTGTTTCATGTGGAGGCCTCGATTCTTTTTTTACTTATTTAGCGTTTGTCCCGTTTCATCGGAACAAAATCAGTCGTTTCCATATAAAAAAGAGTAACGCGTTGTTTCATTTTCTCGACAATTTCGGCGTATTCTCTTTCTAGCGCCAAGTTTTTGATTTCCATTGGGTCTTTTTCCAAATCATATAATTCGTCATGCTCATAAAGACGCATCACATATTTATAGTTCCCCATCTTGCACATAACTGCTTTAGTATGTTCCGGACCTTCGCTATACTGTGTCGCAAGCCGCGGCCAATACGGAGATTTCGGTCCATGCCCTAGCTCCATCGCTTGTGTCTCGCCATGAATGCGTCCGCCTTCGCAAAAAACAGCATCTTTGTGCTCTTCGGCTCCTTTGATCACAGGAACCAAGGATTTTCCAAATTGTGTATAGGAAAGATCGAACTCAGCCAGTTCGGCGATCGTTGCTGGTAAATCTAGCAGTTCCGCTTGTACTTTGGTGATTCGCGGCACACTTTCAATCGTTTTAGCAGGTTTGATGACCAATGGGACATTCGTGATCGGCTCTTCAAAACAGTTTTGGACTTTTTCAGTGATCGTGTAGTCACCAGTATAGTCTCCATGGTCACTGAAAACAATGAGGTTTGTCTCATCGTAAAAGCCTGTTTCACGCAGCTTCTCTTTGATCATGCCCAGTTGATGATCAAAACGCGAAACCATTGCTAAATAGGTAGCTCGTAATTCATCAAAGCGCTCTTCTGTCCAACCGTTCAAATTCTGTTTCTCATTGATGCCATACAGCATTGAGGCTTTGTTAGGAATATCTTTGATATTCGGCCGACGTTTCGGCAGTTTCTGACGATCAATACTCGAATACCATGGATCTTCGCAAGCATAGGGTGGATGTGGGAATGAGATCGTACAATAAACGAAAAATGGTTTGTCTGTCTTTTCCTGACTGCGGCATTCAAGATAGTCCAACGCCTTTTTCACACAATTCCAGTCCGTTTTGCCATAGCCCTCACTGTCTGGTAATTTTCCCATATAAAATGAATAATACGTATCTCCTGAAAGCATCTGGTCGTACAGCTGTTTACTGGCTTCGTTCATATCAGCAGAATGATTGACTTCACTGTTTTGAGCATCCCGAGTGTTTTCGTCTACTACACCGTCATAATATTCATCACAATAGTCTGTTTTTGGTTTATCCCCTGGAACCACATCATTTCTGCCGATCCAGATGACTTCATAACCTTGATTCTTCATTTCTTTCAAAATATTGGGTTCATCTTCTCTTTGCAAATAGTGCATCGTTCGATGCCCATTGACATGTGGATAAAAACCTGTCAGAAAACTATTTCTAGAAGGCACACAGACAGGGTTTTGGCAGTAGGCATTTTCAAATGAGACCCCTTCTTCTGCCAGTTCATCAAAGTTAGGGGTGATTGATGCGGGATTCCCCATATGTGCGAGTGCGTCATTTCTCATCTGATCTGCTACGAATAAAAAGATATTTTTTTTCAACTTGTCTTTCCTCCTAACCGATGACCGTTAATAAGGTATCTTGTTTTTCAACATCTTGTTTGTCTGTTTCAACAATATCTAGGTAATCCGCCGTGTTTGAAATAATAATCGGTGTCACGATGGAATAGCCTTCTTTTTCCAATGCGTCTTTATCAAAACTCAAAAGTAATTGTCCCTTCGTTACTGAGTCTCCTTGGGCAACGGCTGGCTGGAAATACTGTCCTTTCAAATTCACTGTATCCATCCCTACATGAATCAGAACTTCAACACCATCTGCGGTCGTGATTCCCACAGCATGATTTGTCGGAAAAAGTGTTGAAACGATTCCATCTGCTGGTGCGTAGACCTTTCCTTCTGACGGAATGACAGCTAATCCTTTCCCTAACAATCCGCTGGAAAACGCTTCGTCTTTTACTTCTTTTAGTGGGATGATCGTTCCTCTAACTGGTGTTGCTAAATCATAGAGAACAGTTTGTCCAAGTTCATGATTCAGTGTCGATGGCTCCACGTTTTTTTCGTTGGCTCCTTCACTAGCTGGTTCGTCATCACTTTTAGGATTATAGGCATAAAAGAATGTGATCAAAAATCCTAATGCGAAGGCAACGGCACTAGCTAAGGCAAACCCGATAAAACTGTTATCAATGCCATTTTCTGGGTGAATAAATCGTGGTAAAGCGAAAATACCTGTCCCGCCGTTGATGTAGACTCTTGTTTTGAACAATCCCATGATTCCTCCTGCAACAGCGACTGCGATGGAGGTAGTATAAAATGCTTTTTTCCTAGGTAAGGTTACCCCATACAGTGCCGGCTCCGTGATACCAAAGATTGCCGAAAGAAAAGCAGGGAAGGCAATTTCTTTTAATTTTTTGTTTCTAGTTTTCAAAAAGATTGCGAGGGTGACTCCCGCCATCGCCACAGGTGTTGCCAGACCAGCCATCATCACGACATCGTACCCTAGTGTGGCATAGTTGTTCAAAGCGATCGGCACAAAGCCCCAATGCAGGCCAAACATAATGAAGACTTGCCAAAATCCACCGATAACAATACCCGCGATAATCGGACTAAACTCGTAAGCAGCTGACAATGCTTGCCCTAATAATAATCCTGCCCAAGTAGTAATCGGTCCAACGATTAGAAAGACTAATGGCACTGTGATGATCAAGGTCAGAAAAGAAACAAAGAAACTCCGCACTGCTCGTGGAATCAATAAAGAAAAGAAAGCTTCTAGTTTTGATGCCAAATAAGTAGCTGCAATAATCGGAATCACGCTTGAAGTATAGCTCATCAATATAACAGGGATTCCAAGAAAAGTAATATAGATTGGAGATTCTAAGACAGAACCTGCAAATAAGGTATACATCGCTTCGCTTCCGCCATTTGCTGCTACGATCGTCGGATAAACTAATGCTGCCCCGATCGCCATTCCGATAAAGGGTTTACCCCCAAATTTTTTCGAAGCAGTGTACCCTAGAAAGAGTGGGAAGAAATAAAACAATCCATCCCCTGTCGCATTTAAAATCAAATACGTCCCTGATGCTTTATCCAGCACTTCAAATGTTGTCAATAAAGCAAGTAACCCTTTGATCATCCCTGCTGCCATCAAGACATTGATGATCGGCGTAAAAATACCAGCGACAATATCGATAAATCGGTTTAAAATCCCTTTTGGTTCTTCCTCTTGCCCAGAAGTTTCTTCCGTATTCATATCGATCATGTCCGTAAATTCTTTGTAAACTTCTCCTACGTGATTTCCGATAACTACTTGATATTGTCCCCCACTTTGGACGACGGTGACAACCCCCGGCAAATTTTTGATCGTTTGGGTCTGGGCTTTTGATTCATCTTTAAGTTTAAACCGAAGACGGGTAATACAATGCGTCAATCCAGCAATGTTTTCTTTTCCGCCGATATTCTTTAAAATTTGTTCATTCAATTCTTGGTATTGCATCTCATTCATTCCTTTCTCTACTATACAACCAATAAAAAAGGCAAGACCAAACAACACTACATTTCTTGTAGCCTTGTCAAGTCTTGCCTGCTTTATCAGTAACACCTTGAATTATTGATCGATCAATTTTTGTACATGAAGCGTTAAATACAATTGTTCATCGTCATATAATGTTTTATTTAAATATTCGCCAATCAAACGGGTGGTTTCATAGGCTTTAGGATATTTATCAATCACGTGGACTAACAGAGGATTCCCGACGCCTTCAACGATTTCCTTGTTTTCAATCCGTTTAAAAAAGAATCTCAAATGGGTGACGAAGCGATCGAAAGCTAAACTATTCTCATCAATGTGCACACGATTGTGAATACGAATAAGTGAAATAATGTCTTTGATTTTTTGTGTCAGAAATTCGATATCTTCCATCTTCTCTGAATCGTCATTGATTTGCGCATTAATAAAATGCATGGCGATATTACTGATCTCTGCCTCATTTAGGGAGAATTGCGTTTTGCTTTCAATCAACCGAACCGCATGCTCTCCTACTGCATACTCGTTAGGATAGAAACGCTTGATTTCCCAGGTCAAGCGATTGTTAATGCTGATCCCTTCTTCTTTCAAGCGAATCAAATTATAGATGTGATCCGTCAAAGAGATGTAAATGGAATCACTTAACTGGTAGGAAATGACTTGCTTTCCATAACGGATAATATCATCCGCAAGAGACGCATATTGGATTGGAATGTTCTCTAGCAATTCCATCAAACGATCAGAAGATTTCTTATGAAGCACAAACACTTTTTCAATTTTTGATTCATCGGCGGTTTGTCCTGGTTTCATTTTGAAGCCAAGGCCGGTACCGATCCAGATAAAATCTTTGCCATCTTGTCCGACCAAAACTGCATTGTTGTTTAAGATTTTTTTGATCTTCAAGACGCTTCTCACCTCCTTAAAATGAAAAAAGGCGATACCTTAATACATGTGTAGGATCCATACACACGTAAAAAGGTATAGCCTGCATTATCAGTAACTACCCATTTGATTGCCTTTACTATACTATTTTTCCAGAAACGTTGCAAGCGTTTTATTGATTTTTCTTTTTTTGCTTCGTTTCAAATAGACACGGATCAGCCTTTCTCCAAACTGCTCACTGATCCAGCAAACGGCTTTGCCCTTCGATTTTTTGGATCTCCGTAATGTCTTGCGTGACTTCTAGACAACCTAAATAGATGCCTGCTTCATTTTTTAATGCAAAGTAGCGAATATAGATTTTACGGCCCCGCATATCGATCCAAAATTCAGCTGTCTCCCTTGTACCCGCTCGAAAATCATCCAAAATCTGTTGCACGAGATGCATGCTTTTCGGTGGATGGCAGTTGACGACTTCACGACCTAAAACCGAATTCGTTCGTGGAAAGACGCGACTCTTGCCTTCTGAATAAAAGCGCACCCGCTCTTCACTATCTACAAAGGTCAAGTCCACTGGCAACGTTTGAAAAATGGCCACCAATTGCTCAAATTGCAGATTACCAGTAGGCAATGAAACGGTCGGCTGTTCAGCAATTTGCGGCGAATCTTCCGATTCTGTGACTTGAAAGTCATTGAATCCTAAACCGGCTGCGATGCCAGCGGTTGTTTCTTGGGCTTGTTTGATCGCCGCTTGCCGTGCGGGTTCTGCCGCCTGTTCCTTTTCAAGGGCTTCTTGGCTCGGTTTCCAAGGAAGCGGTTCTGGGATAAAGGCAAAGCCGATGTCAAAACTGTCAGCCGCAATTTGTTCCCAATCTTTAAGACTGAAGACATCCAGCGTCATGGGCACCATGATTTCTTCTTCTTTGAAAATCATCTCTTCGATCTCGTTTTTGACTGCTTCCCATTGGACAGCGATTGGATTATAGGCAGCTTTTTCGGATGCCAAAAGCTCATTGAGCGCTTTGATCATAACCCGAATATCATCATCAACACCCCACATCACTTTTGGCGGCGCAGTGATGCCGTACTTCTCCATGTAAGAAAAAATCAACGTTTCTTTTCGCGCATAGTGTTTGTCGATCTGCATTAAATCATTGCAGGCAGCTTGTAGACGCTTTTTAGGCGTCCAATCACCGGTTTTGATTTTGGCTAAGAGGCTGTCGATCTCATCGGTCAACAGGGATTGCAGGACTTGGTTCTCCAATCTCAGGGTATGCACAGGATGGCCTGGTTGCCCATATTCTTCATTGGAGTGATGGATCTCATTGATCGATCCTTTAAAAACAGCAGCATGAATATTGCACAAACGCTGAATCTCAGAAGGGTCCAACCCCGTTTGGATCAAAGCTTTTTCAGCAGCAGTGATCTCCGTCACATCCACACCATCAAATTCTTCGTTAAACAAGCGTTTAGCTTCTTCAAAGGAACCGCCTTGGTGAAGCAAACTCAGTATTTCGACGATCCGTTCTTGTCTTTGACTGTTGGTTTTCATTTCGTCGCTCCTTTCACAAGAAACCCTTGTTTTTCGAAAGCGAGACAAACCATTTCCAAGGGGATCTTCTTCATCTGAGCACCTTTGGGTATCGTCATATAACGTCCAGCAGTTTGCAGCATCCCTGGTTGATTGATCGCCGTAAACCCTAGTTGACTCATGATTTCTTGTATTTCAGGATATTGTGCCACAAGTTCATAGAGCGTTTTTGACAGATCGATTTCTTTCATAGTAAGGTCTTCCTTTCAGTGAGAATGATTCTCAATAAGATATCCTTAGTATAAATCATTTTGTTCAAAAATACACGAACTGCCGCAAACATTTATCAATCGATCATTTTTTTTTAAGATTGTCGGTAACGGCACACCACTTTTTCCAACCAATCGATACTGGTAAAAAGCAGATAGCCCATCAAAGCAATCAGGAGGATACCCGAAAGCATTTGTGGGTAGTCCATTTTTGACCACGCACTTAAGACCAGATAGCCGACACCATACGTCGTGTTATAGTTTTCGGCAAAAAAGAGGGAAGCCAACGCGATCCCGATACTGACCCGCACACTGGCAAAAAGCGCGGGCATGAGCGCGGGCAAAATAACGAAGCGCAAGACATGGCGCCATTGATTGGTATAATTTTTCATGACCTGAAAATACGCTGGTGGGATCTTCGTGACTGCATCACGAATCGAGACGATCACTTGAATGACGATCACCGCAAAAATCAAGAGAATTTTTGAGAGATTGCCTAAGCCAAAGAAAATCATAAAGACGGGTAAAAACGCAACTTTAGGAATCGGATATAAAAAGTAAAGCAGTGGACCAAGCAGCCGATCCACTCTTTGGGATCGCCCAATCAAGATTCCTAACGGCACCCCGACTAGCAACGCCCCGCTCAACGCCGCAAATACCCGCAGCAAACTGGCACCTGCGTGGATCAGTATGACTTCTCGCAGTGCCCAAAAACGTTCAGCCGTTTCTAAAGGATTAGGCAGTGAGCGATTGTTGGTCACCCAGCTTACGCCCCACCAAACCAGGACAAACGAACAGAAGCCCCAAGCAAAAGATTTGATGGGTTTCATTGCCTCGCCTCCCTCATTTGTTCTTTCAACTGCAAGACGACTTCATAAAAAGCCAACGAGTCTCGTTCCTGCTGGCTGCCGTAAAATGGATTACTGATCGGCGTAACGCCCTGATCTTTTAGCAGCAAAATCGTCTGCCCCAAAAACACTGCCTCTTCTGGATCGTGGGTCACCACGATCAAGCTGTTTTGTCTGCGCTGCTGTTGGGCAGCGATCATGGCTTGGGCGTTTGCTTTGGTTTCTTGGTCCAGCGAAGCAGTCGGCTCATCCAATAATAAAACATCGGGCTGTGTGATCAGTCCCCGCCCCATGGCAGCCCGCTGTTTTTGACCGCCGCTAAGCTGATGCGGATAGCGGTCCTGCACCTGCGTCAATCCCAACTCAGCCAAACAGCTGGCGACCCGTTTTTTACGGCGCTCACTAGGGGTTTGGTTGATAATCAGCGGCATTTCCAGTGCTTGGTAGACTGTTTGCCAAGGAAACAAATGCAGTTCTTGGAAAACGACCTCGATGTTGTCAGGGGAACAGCCTTGGTAAGTGATCCTGCCCGATTGCGGTCGCTGCAACCCTTTGATCAAGGATAAAAGCGTGCTTTTGCCAATGCCCGATTCTGCCAGCAGCACATAGGTCGCGCCTTGTTCAAAACAAAACGAAAGGTTTTTAAAAATAGCGGTATCTCCATAGGTAAAGGAAACGGAATCGAATAGAATACTCATCAGAGAATAAACTTCTTTCTTCAAATTATTTGTGTTGGTTTTCACATTTTATGCTATACTATTTTTTGCGTGATTGACAAGAAAGGATGGTTTATGATGTTTCAGACCCTCGTATTTCATGAAATACGTCCCGAAGCAGAACTTTATGATCAGGTTCGCCCGATCAAAGTCGCAGACGGGTATCAAGATGCCTTGCCTCTGCCCTTATTCAATAGCACTTCTCATTTTAAACAACAAATCGACTTTTTGAAAGCAGAAAATTACCATACGTTGACCCTTGCAGAAGTCAAAGATTTTTATTTCCGGCAGCAGCCGCTACCAGAAAAATCCGTGTTGCTGACCTTTGACGACTGTTATCAATCGATGAAAGAATATGCCTACCCACTGTTGAAAGAAGCTGGTTTCAAGGCCACTGCCTTTGTCGTAACTGGCTGGCTTTTTGATGCCCCTCAGCCTTACGAGCCAGAAGTTTCGCGGACATTGAGCAGCGCCGAATTAGCCGAAATGAGCGATGTCTTCGAATATGCCAATCATACCGATCATTTTCACGAACGCAAGGACCAGCAAGGGCGTTCAATGTGGGAAACATCAGCAGCTTTTGCGCAAGACTTACGAAGCTGTAATCAGCACGTGGCCATCAAGGATGTTTTTGCCTATCCCTTTGGTTTTTATGATCAGCAGACGATCGCTACCTTGGAAAAGGAAGGCTTTGTTCTAGCATTTACCACCAAACCAGGTATCAACACGGCACAAACCAAGCCAATGGAACTCCATCGGGCAGTCATCCCGTTCTCACTACCAATGGCTGCTTTTGAACAACGATTTAGAAACGAGGAAATGAACCAATGAAAAAAACGATTTTAGCAAGTATCCTAGCACTATTCGCTGTTGGCGCTGCCGCCTGCGGCAACACTGACGAAACAGCAAGTACCAGCAATTCCAGCACTAGCAGTACAGAAGCTGCGGTCACAGATCAAACATTGACGATCGGGGTGTTACCAGCTGAATCAGCGATTCCGATCATTCTAGCAAAAGAAGAAGGCTTTTTCGAAAAGCAAGGATTGACTGTGGAACTCAAATCCTTCACTTCCCCGAATGACCGCAATGTGGCGGTGCAGGCAGGCGAGTTGGATGGTACCATCAGCGATGTCATGACAGAAGCGACCTTTAAGCAAAACGGCATCGATATGACGATCACTTCTGATATTTTGGAAAACTTCAAGATTCTCGCTTCACCGAATTCAGGGATCACTGAGATGAAAGGGTTAGCGGATAAAAAAATCACCCTTGTACCGAATTTCATTTTAGAATACATCATGGACCAATTTGCACAGGAAAATGATTTTACCTATGACATCGTGGATATCGCTTCTTTTTCTGCCCGTTCCGAAGCATTGCTCAATGACCAAGTCGATGGCGCTGTTTATACGGAACCGCAAGCCAGCATGTTGGCTGCCCAAGGGGCGATTGTTTTAGGCAGCTCTAAAGATGCTGGCATCAAAGGCGGCACACTGCAATTTATGGACGAAGTTATCCAAAATCGCCCGCAAGACCTAAAAGCATTCTACACTGCTTACAACGAAGCCATCGATTACATGAATGCTCATTCAGCAAAAGACTATGCCGACATCTTGGCAGACTATCAATTTCCCGATGCTATGAGTACCTACTTAGACAGCCAGGAAGACTATCCGTATGCCCAGGCAGTGCCGCAAGAGCAATTCGACGCAATCATTGCTTGGACGAAAGACAAGGGTCAAATCGACCAAGCGTATTCTTACAACGAGTTGACCAATTTCGATTTTTTACCCGCTGACGAGTAAATATCCACCCGTGAAACGGGTGGCTTTTTAACAGCCCTAGAAGGGCTCACCACTCGCTAGCCCCTTAAAAGGGGCTTTTTAAATGACCACCAACCGCTCACAGCCCTATCTCTCTTTCACTATTTAAATGGATCTACATACTCTTGTTTACTTATACTATCTCTTATTCGATCATCTGCTTCTTGTTCTCGAATATATTTTTCAATTGTTTTTTGATTTAACCCAACCGTACTCACGTAGTATCCTTTGGACCAAAAGCCTTTATTCCCATACTTATATTTCAAATTCGCATGTTTTTCATGGATTAAGGGTGCACTTCGTCCTTTTAAGTAGCCCATAAAACTAGAAATACTAATCTTTGGTGGTATTCTTACTAACATATGAATATGGTCAGGCATGGCATGAGCTTCAATGATTTCAACATCTTTCATCTCACACAATTTTCTTAATATCTGACCAATACTTACTCTTAACTTTCCATAAATCACTTTTCGTCGATACTTCGGGGTGAAGACTATGTGATACTTAAAATTCCATCTGGTATGTGCTAAACTTTTATCGTCGTTAGACATAAAAAAACTCCTTTCGATCTGATATGCGGTTGGTAGCCACTATTAGTATATCGAAAGGAGTTTTTTATCGCTAAAGCTATTTCGTCCACGCGTAGAAACGCGCGGTTTTTTTGTTTCGTACGCTACGCGAACGAAACTGACTAAAGTCAATAAATAAGAAACAACAAAAAAGACGCATTTGCGTCTTTTTTTGTTGTTTCACTTCTTTTTGATACTCTTTTTTGCTCGTGGCAAGAAATTCAGGTATACTTTTGACAAATCAGCTGCCATGAAAGGATTTGATGCAATGCCAACGATCGCGGTTTATGCCGACCAGAAAGAAGATACTTGGGAAGCACACTTGACTCACCAGTTAAAAATAAATGAAGAAAGGATCCAGGCTCATCAAACATTTCATAACGAACCTTTAACGATCGACGAATATTTTTTTGCAGAAGATTCTGCCCCTTTTCATACGAATCAAGCCGTCAAGCAGCAATTAGCAAGCAATGGCCGCAGCTGTCTGCCACTCGTGTGTGTCGACGATCAGCTATTTTGCCAAGGCCGCTTGCCAACGATCCGTGAATGGGAACAATTGACGAAATCTGGGATCACTGTGCAATTTGATGAGTAGCAGCCACTGTTTTCTTTGCCAGACAAAACAACGCACCACGAGCCAATCATAAGCGTTTAGTTCTCCCCCTTCGCGGCAACTGCGTCGGTAACGCCTTTTTCTTCTTCTGTTAAACTTCGTTCGCTGATTTTAAAGAATGGATAGTAGATCGCCACACTAATCAGTAAGGAAGCGATACTCCAAAGAACAGCAGGGATATTGCCGCCGGTTGCAAGGTAAGTATTGATAAAGGGCGGTGTGGTCCACGGTGGATTGAACATGATTCGCCCAATGACATTGGTGACCGACAAGAAATACGTTCCGACACATAATACAAGGGGTGTCAGGATGAAAGGAATCATCATAATAGGGTTCATCACGATCGGAAACCCAAAAATGATTGGCTCATTGATACAAAAAATAGCAGAGGGCAAAGCCATCTTCCCTAGGGAACGATAGGCTTTTTTCTTTGAAACTAACATGTTGATGATCAGCCCCAGTGTTGAACCAGTGCCTCCATAGCACAAAAACATGATATAAAACCCGCCTGCAAAAATGTTCGGTAACGGTTCGCCTGCAGTGTAGGCTTCGGTATTGGCTGCTAATAAAGCTAGAAAAATCGGATCGCCGATACTCCCCATCACATTGCTGCCATGAATCCCTAAACACCAAAGCAACAAAATCAAAAAGGTATACAACAGCATCCCAGGCAATGTGTTTAGACCAACTGCCAGCGGTGAAAAGATGGCTTGCACAAATTGATTGACATTAAATTCCAACAAGACCCGAATCACCCAGGCACCCGTGATGATGGCAGCTCCGGGAAGCAAGACCGAAAAACTCTTGGCAACTGCGGTCGGCACTTCTGCTGGCATCCGAATCACTAAGCGGTGCTTGAGAAAAAAGCGATGGATCACTACTGTCGCAATCGCCGTGACGATTCCTGTAAACAGACCAGACGCCCCCAAAGAAGCTGGATCGATCGTCCATTCTTCCCCCGCCTGCAGCAGCAAAAACGCGCAGACTGCCAACACGACAGAACCGATCCGATCGATCTCATACGAAGCCGCCAAATAGTAGGCGATCCCGATACAAGCGGCCAGTCCCAAAATTCCAAATGTAAAATTGCTGGCGGCGCCTAGTTTGACGCCAAATTCCCCGACAAACTCGGTCCAGCCAAGAAAAGGCAGATTGGCTAAAATCAAAAAGAGACTGCCGATTATCGTCAGCGGCATCGTAACGGCGACTCCGTTGCGCACGGCAACTAAAAACCGATTTTCACTGATCCTAACCAATTTTGGTGCAAAATTTTCCTGAAACCCTTCAATCAACCGATTCATCCTGTCTCCTCCTACTAAATATCTCGCTTATTTAATAAGAGTAGCATAAAAAACGCTTTCTGCATTTTTAGAACACTCGACGCCTTCCCGATTCCAAGAATACTGCTGGCTAACTGTTTCTTTGCCAAATGGGTAAAGCCCCTGCCAAATCACGTTCCTTCGACCAAGCAACGGCACCTGAGAGCAAAAAGAAACTAATGACGGTCCCTTCCCTCACCGCTAGCGGCAAGCCCAAACTGATCGCTAGCAAGAGTGCCCCCGAAATACAGACTGCATCAACGCCATAACGGTACTGCTTAAATGTCCAACGACTGCGTTGCGCCAGCAAATGACACCAGTGCTCGATTGGAAATTTCAAGACCTGCAACCGTAGGACTTGTCCCGTCGCCGTTCCAGAAATCAAGATCCCACCGATCAAAGCAGCTAGTTGGCTCCAATAATTCGTCAAGTGCAGCGATGCCAAGAAGTAGTAAACAAAGCCATTGATCAAATAGCCGAATGCCAGCAAAGCAAAAAACATAATCAAGTACTCACTGCCTTTTTGTTTGAGGGACGTCTGCCGCCGATCCAATAGCCAACAGGCAGCTAAAAAGCTCAAATTGATGGCTGTTGTGATGGTGCCGACTTTGATTCCTGACATCGTTGCCAGCGTAACATTCAAGGCATTAAAACTACTGACCCCAACGCTTGCTTTAATGGTCAAGCTGATCCCGAATGCACTCAACCCATAAAAAATCCCTGATCCTATCCATTGCTTTTTATTCATTTTTTCTCCCACACTTTCTTTTTTGCTTTTCTAAGTATGTGCTATACTGACTAAAAACAAATAGGAGATTTCTCCTAGTTCGGAGGAAAAAAGTGAAAAAAACCGCTTATGCCTTGGCAATAAAGCAGGTACCAATCAAAGAAAGCTGCCCTTTGCCGATTCCTGAGGAGATTTTACAACAAAGTGCCCTCTGGACCTTTGATCATCGAGAAGCGATCCAAAAAGAAACGGTGCCGATGTCGGTCTTTTTCGTCCTATTGACTGGCAAATCCAAGATCATTCAAACGCAAGAAAACGGCAAACGTGCCTTGCTGCAGTTTCTCCATCCTGGTGATTGCATTGGCGATCTCACGTTGATTGGCGCCGAAACAGTACCGAAAACCGTGGTTGCGATCGGTGAAACAACATGTCTGGGCATTCCGATGCAAGCAGCAGCTCACGGGCTCATGCAAGACCTGGCTTTCGTACAAACACTAGGCAAAACTATCGGTGAAAAATTGCTGCTGCGTATGGATCATTTTTCCGTCAATCAAACCTATCCCTTAGCTTGGCGCCTTGCTCATCTACTGTTGGAAGCTTCGATCGATGATCTTTTTCAAGAAAAATTAACGGAGACCGCAGAATACTTAGGCGTGAGCTATCGCCATTTAACGTATACCTTAAAAGATTTCAAAACGCAAAAACTAGTCACAAAAACTGCAGACGGCTATCGGATCGATGCGCCTGCGCTGCAGACCTTTATCCAAAACCAACAAAAGCAGTAACAAGCAAATAACGACAGCAAAATAGTTGGTATGATGCCCCCCTAAAAGCCAGAGAAAAAGCTGACTCTTGGGGGTGCAACAAGAAAAACAAACTGTTTGCTGTCGTTTTCGGATCGTTGCTTTAATTTTTCGCCAATGCCCAAGCATTGACACAAACCGTGCCGGTTCCGCTGAGAGCGAACGCCTCGGTCCGTTTGGGATACACGCGAGAGGTCAAACAATATTGCCCGCCATTTAGGAAGATCTCAATCGAAGACGTATCGACAAAAATCTGCAGCTGCGTCAGTTCATCGACCTTGACACTGCGCTGTTTACGACCGTAGCCAGAAACGCCATGATGGATCGTGAAGACACCAGCTTCATAAGCCAAAGTCGTATCTTGCAAAAGTCCAAGCTGGAACTGCTGCAATGGGACTTCCGCCGTAACTTGCAACTCATATGCCAATTCATCGAAAGACAAGTGCTGCGTTTTCTCTGAAAGCACAATTTTTTGGCTGACTTGCTTGTCTCGCAATTTTTGGAATTCTGGCAAAGGTTCTTGATACAACTGGTCATTTTTGACCGAAAGCTGTCTTGGCAGCGTTGCGGCATGCTGCCAGCCGCGAGGGATCGTAGGATTGCTGTATTCAGGACTGGTATCCCCTAGCCCCATCCAGCCCCACAAGATCCGACGTTTCTGCTCATCTTCAAAGGTTTGCGGGGCATAGAAGTCAAACCCATAATCAAGTTCACGAAACGCAGAAGTTTCTTTAAACGTCAGGGTTTCCCAATCCACCTCACCAATCAGATACCCTGATTGATGAATATTTTGGTAGGCATGTTTTTTGGCTGCCAAGCCTTGCGGTGAGAAGACCAACACATCTTTGCCATCTAAATGGAAGTAGTCTGGGCATTCCCACATGTAGCCTAGAGCATAGTCCTCACCGAAAAAGATTCCTCGATAGGTCCATTCATTTAAATCCGTCGATTCATAAATCAAAATTTTGCCTTCGTTTTCCAACGTACGCGCGCCTAGCAGCATATAGTAGGTGCCTTCGTGGGCAAAAACCTTTGGGTCACGAATATGATCGGTAAATCCTTCAGGGTAGTCCTCATGAGGAATCACGACTTCTTGCTTTTCGACGGTATAGCCGTCTTTGCTGATTACATGGACCGTGTTTTGTTCTCGTCCACTAAAGGTATAGTCATGATCACCAGGATGTTTGACATTCCCAGTATAGAAGAAATGGATCGCGTCATTCTCGATAAAGGCAGAACCCGAGTAGACCCCGTCTTTGTCATAGTCGTGTTCGGGAGAAAGAAACAGCGCTTCTTCTTGAAACGTGACATAATCCGTCGACGTTTTGTGTCCCCAGTGGGGTGGTTCCCCGCCATGGGGCGTTTGCGGTACATATTGATGGTAAAAATGAACCACGCCTTTGAATTGGCAAAGACCATTCGGGTCGTTCATCCATCCTGTTTCTGGCATCAAATGGTAGTTCAAGCGCCACGCATCAGCACTGATTTTTTCTGCTAAATCGTTTTGGGTTTGGGCAAGCTGTGCCCAGTATTCCTTCGTTAACAATGTGGTACCTCTTTTCTCTTGCCGATGAACAGCAAGGGATTATTTATTGGTTCAACTCTTTGGCTAGCGGTTTGCGCTGCAATTGGACACCAGCAAAACCGACACCAAAGGCAATCAAAATCACGACAACGTATTTCAGCATGGCACCGAAATCTCCAGTATACAACAATAGACCTGGTATAAAAGTGATGCCCATCCCAGTGGCAGCTAATTGGAAGACATACGTCGCAAACCCGCCGACTGCGCCTCCCAGCATGCCTGCGCCAAAAATGCGCATCGAGCGTAAGTTGACCCCAAATAGTAAAGGTTCCGTGATCCCAAATAAGGTTGGAACCGCCGCACTGATGGCATTTGAGCGTTTGACTTTGTTTTTATAAATAAATGCCGCAGCGATCGCAGCCCCAAATTGTCCCGCCATACTTGCTGTACCTAAGACTTGTAGGACGTTTTCGCCTGTCGTATTCAATAACCCTAACTCAATAATACTTAACGAATGGTGCAATCCAGTGATCACGATCACTTGCTGAACCCCTCCGTAAATGATATAACCGATGCCCAATGGTGCTTGCACCAAGTAGACGATACTGTTGATGACTGCTCTTTCAGCTACTTGCAAGATTGGTCCTAACGCAAACAAAATCAAACCTAAAGTAATGACGATCGTTAAGAATGGTGTCACGATCAAATCCATCATTTGCGGAACAAATTTACGGAACCATTTTTCTAGCTTAGAAACTAAGAGCCCGACAATAATTGCTGGAAAAATCGACCCTTGATACCCAGAGATCGATAAACCGAATAAGTGCAATGGCTCTGCATCCCCGCTGGCAACTGCCCAAGCGTTCGGCAATTGCGGTGCCACCATCATCAATCCTACCACGATCCCAATGATCGGATTACCGCCGAATTTTTTCGTCGCACTATAGGCGATCAAAACAGGTAAAAAGGCAAACGCTGTATCCGTTAACATTTCAAACATAGCTAACCAGTCAGCACTATAAGTGACCCCCAACTCGGTCAATAATCCCCGAATCCCCATCAAAAGCCCCGTCGTTACCAAAGCTGGAATCAATGGCACCAAGACATCTGACAACGTGCGGACAACTTTTTGGACGGGTGACAGATTCGAATAGACATCATCTTTGAAGCCAGCTTTATCAGCGGAGGCGTCATTGCCCATTTCTGCTGCGAAGGCTTGATAAACTTCATTGACTTTTCCTGTTCCAAAAATGAACTGATGCTGTCCCGTGTTGAAAAAATAGCCCTTGCTGCCCTCAACTGCTTCCGCTTTGTCTTTATCTACTAACTGATCGTCTTTCAAAATCAAGCGCAAACGTGTGGCACAGTGTTCAAAGTTTTTGACATTTTCTTTGCCGCCAACAGCTTCTAACACTTGGTCGATCGTTTTTTGTTCCTTCATTTTTCCCACTCCTTTGATCGTCGGTTCATTTGTGGAACCGGTTCTACATTTGTAGATTAACAGAAACCGTTTGCAATTGCAAGCAAAGAAAATAAAAAAACAGAACGCCGCAACTGGACGTTCTGTTTTCTCTTAAAATGTTTGCTTTATTTCTCCTGCTTGTCAAGCTTGGCAGTCGACTGTTTGACCACTAATCGATTCGGTAATTCGATCACTTCAGGAACCTCTTCCCCTTGTGTCAGTTTTTGGATCGTTAAGACGGCATCGATGCCTAATTGGACATAGGGATATTGGGTCGTTGTGATGGTCGGATAGACATAATCCGTCGAATCATAGCCACCAAATCCGTTCAAGGAAAAGTCTTGCGGCACTTGATACCCTAGTTCATGGGCGGCTTTCAATACAGCAACAGCAATATTGTCGGTAGCACAGGCGATGTACGTTGCCGATTGATCTTTCAAGAACACAAGGGCTTTTTGGTACGTTTCTCTTCTTGAAAAGGACGTTTCGATAAAGTCGACTTTGACGTTGGGCGTTTGTGCCAAGACATCAAGAAATCCTTTTTTCCGCAAGACACCTACCGCATAATCATTTTCGCTGACACCAACAAATAAATAACGTCGGTGGCCAGCGCTGACTGCATATTCTGCCATGATTTTGCCAGCTTGATAATCTTCATGGACGATGGAATGAATGCCAGCTAACTGTTGACCTAACAATAAAACAGGCATAGGAACCTCTGCCAGCACCGCTTGCAGCTGCGGCGTGATTTTGCGCGCAAACAGGATCATCCCTGCTACTTTTTGTTTGACCAGCATTTCGATATTTTCTAATTCCCGTTCATCGCTTTGATCAGAGTTGGTGATCAGCATTTGATAGCCGTTTTCCCGTGCCGTCGTATCGATCCCTTTCAACACATCATTTGTCGATGGTGAATTCAGTCGAGGAATGATCACGCCCAGCAATTTCGTGTCTTGGGCTTTCAGCGAACGAGCAAATGTATTGGGGCGATAGCCAGTGTCAGCAATGATCTGATCAATTTTTTTGCGCTTTTCTTCACTGATATAGCCATTGTTCAGATAGCGGGAAACCGTACTTTTCGCTACTCCCGCCTTTTCAGCAATGTCCTTGATCGTTGTCATGATTTCCCACCTTTGCGTTTTCTTTTATTATAACAATAACTGAAAGAAAAGCGCAGGTTTTGCGTGAAAATTGTTGGGTTAGGCGGTTTTGGAATGAAGCTTCACTTCAAAGTAATCTTACAATCAATGAATGGTAGAGAAACTAAAACCTCCCTTTACAAGATATGGCGAAGATCGATCAGATCATTGAGTATTTTTTTAAGCAATACAACGCCCTGATCCGTCGGCATATAAACCACGGATAGTAAATCCTTATTCAATTCTGAACATTTTTATAGCAAGCGACATATAATAAAAACCAGCTAAGCCACGCTTAACTGGTTTTTTATTAGTTGAAATCCTATCCTAAGTTTACATTAAAACGTCTCTCTCACACATTCAAAATCCACATAAACCCAAGAAAGACAAAGAACAAGCCGTACATGATTGGTGAGACTTCTTTGCCGCGTTTGGCTGCTAACATGGTGATTGGGTAAAAGATGAAACCCAAGGCGATCCCATCGGAGATGCTATAGGTCAACGGCATGCCTAGTAGAATCAAGAAGGCTGGGATTGCGATTTCCATTTCGTGCCATTTGATTTCTCGCAGCGATTGTGCCATCAGCACACCTACAACGATCAGTGCTGGTGCCGTCACTTGGGAAGTAACAACGGATAGCAATGGTGAAAAGAACAAGCCGAACAAGAAGAAAATTCCAGTCGTCACGGCAGTCAAGCCAGAGCGACCGCCCACGGCGATCCCAGCGGAGGATTCGACATATGCGCCTACTGGTGAGGTCCCTAATAAAGAACCAGCGAGCATGGCGGTGGAGTCAGAAGCAAGTGCTTTGCCGACCCGCGGCATTTTGTTGTCTTTCATAAAACCCGCTTGATTGGCAAGTCCCACCAAGGTGCCTGCAGTATCAAAGAAAGTGACGAGTAAGAAAGTCAGTACTACGACCCACATTTGCAGGGAGTTGATGTCTCCTACATGGTTTAGCGCCACTAAGAATGTGGACGAAATACTCGGTGCAGCAGAAACGATACTGGATGGTGCTTGGATCAAGCCAGTCAAAAGACCTAAAACAGTTGTTGCGGCCATCCCGATAAAAATTCCACCAGGAACTCTGCGAACCATCAAGACGGCAGTGATCACTAACCCAAAAATCGTCAGCCACGTCGTACCGACACTCAATGAACCTAGTGCCACAAGGGTCGAATCATCGGAAACGATGATCCCGCCTTCGCTCAATCCCAAAAAGGCGATGAACAGACCGATCCCCCCAGAGATGGCATATTTTAAATCAGCAGGGATCGCATCAATGATCAGCTCCCGTAATTTAAAGATCGTGATCACGATGAAAATCAGTGATGCCACAAACACACCCGCTAATGCTGTTTGCCATGGAACCCCCATTCCAATACAGACTGAATAAGAAAAGAACGCGTTGATCCCTAATGCGGGTGCCGTAGCGATCGGGTATTTTGCTAAAACCCCCATCAAGATACAGCCCAATGCGCTGGCTAACGCCGTTGCCGTAAAGACGGCACCTTCGTCCATCCCAGATGCCCCAAGGACCGTTGGATTGACGAATAAAATATAGGCCATCGAGATAAAGGTGGTAAAACCAGCTAAGATTTCTCGTTTGACCGTTGTTTGTAAGGCATCCAGCCCAAAAAAGGAATTGATTTGATTCTTCATTTTTACTCCTCCAGCAATCAAGCAAAGGTGTCGCCATTGCTTGATTTTTTATAATGAAAACGACGAAATCAATCATAAACCAACTTTATCTGCAAGTAAATATTATCCAGTTAAAAAAACCAATAAAACGCTTTTTCCAACATCTTACCCTTAGCTGTTTTTAATCAACGTGTAACGACTTCTCATTCACCAATTGCTCCAGTTGTTCCTTGGTGGTGCGCTTGATGGAAAGCTTCGGCAGCTCCTTCAACAAAAAGTAATCGCTGTTGGAGGTTTCACTGTTTTTGATGAAGTCCCCTGCCAAAACATCACAGGCAAAGACCAGCTTATAGTATTGAAACACTTGCGGAATGTCTGGTCTTAGATTCGTATCAAAAATTGCTCGCAGCTCCTTGACCTCAACGAGTAAGCCAGTTTCTTCCAGCACTTCTTTTTTGATGTTTTCCCGTGGCGTCAAGCCAATTTCTGCATAGCCTCCTGGCAGTGACCATTCTTTCGTCAGACTGTCTTCCACCAGCAAGATTTTTTCGTCTTTTTGGATCAATGCTCGTACATCGACTTTGGGCGTAGGATAGCCCTCATTTTTTTCTGTTAAAAGGGTCAACGCAGCTGCGTCTTGATCCACGACGGTACTC
Source organism: Enterococcus sp. FDAARGOS_375 (assembly GCF_002393265.1). Classification (NCBI taxonomy): domain Bacteria; kingdom Bacillati; phylum Bacillota; class Bacilli; order Lactobacillales; family Enterococcaceae; genus Enterococcus; species Enterococcus sp. FDAARGOS_375. The sequence continues at coordinate 362,699 of NZ_CP023515.1, forward strand.
ATCAAATGCAATGCCAACTCTTTGATCTCTTGGTAACGTTCCTTATCGTACACATCTTTGCCATAGTATAAACCTGCTTCAGCGATCGATAACAGGCGTTTGTATTGCGCAAAATAATCTTTCATCCATTCCGCGCCTTTTCCATTTCTCTGTTATGCTTCTTATTCTAGAGGAAATCGGCGGTTTTGCAAAAGATTGGCAACCCAATCATTGAATTCTCGTTGCTGCCATCGCCTGATAAACGCAGATTTTTGTAAAATCAGCCGATTTAAGGGACAATGAAAAGAGCAGAACGATTTTTCTCAGAAAGGATGATGAAGGTGAACTTAACGCCTGATTTAGTTTCCAAAGAACAATTGATTGGAAAAATTCAAAAAGATATGGACCAAACGATGCTCGTCTATGCACTTTTAGTTTGTGCAACGCTGATTGCTTCGATTGGTTTGAATTACAATTCCACTACCTCGATTATCGGGGCGATGTTGATTTCGCCACTTTTAAATGGGATCAACGGGATCGGCTTTGGTTTAGGTCTTTCCCACTTGCGCTTAGTCAAAAAAGGGCTGCTGGTCTTTAGCATCCAAGTCATCATCGTACTTATCATCTCATTTGCCTTTTTCTTACTCACGCCAGTCAAAGATACAACCCCTGAAATCATGACCCAGACGTCTGCGACGATTTGGGATATTTGCATCGCATTGATCGGTGGTTCAGCACTGGCTTTTGCCAAAGTCAGAGGCCGCGACAACGATGTCATTATCGGTGTCTCCATCGGGACGTCCCTGATTTTGCCGCTTTGTGTGACGGGTTATGGGCTGTCGATCAAAGACTATTCGATTTCATGGGAGTCTGCTCAACTCTTCTTCACCAATTCCTTTTTGATTTGTTTTTCCTTGTTCATTACCATCTGGCTGTTGCAGTATGGGGATTTCCGTCACCAAAAATGGTGGAAGTTTGCCGTGGTTGCCTTACCGATCACGGTCATTGGCAGTTTCTTCGTTTATACGACGATCCAAACGACCATCGTGGAATACCATGCCAAGCGTTTTGTAGAAGCCAAACTGGGGGAACATTATTTGCTGGAGCAAACACTTAATGAGCAGAAACAATCCCTTGAATTAAAACTCGTCGGTGAACCACTCTCGAAACAAGCGGTCGCGCAGCTTGAAGCAAGTCTTGAAAACTATGCTTTGCCCGACTACCAGCTCAAGGTCAATGTCTATTCTGCCAATAAAGAGGGGCAATTTGATGCCAAAGTATTAGCCGAAATCCTCCAAGTCCAAAACCAAGGAACTTCGAAATTTTTGGGCTTAGACTAAAAAAACAGGCGCTGCCCTTTTCAGGTGTAGCGCCTGTTTTTCTTCAATTTGAGTCATTGAGTTGTTCAGCGATTCTCTCGATCAACGGGCGATAATCCACTTGCTCGTAATCTTCCACATTGACTTCGATAAGCGCTCCTAACTGAAAGTCATCGTAACGGCGATCAGTGATGATTTGCCGAAACGCTTCTTTGGTTATATGGTTGGTTGCAGCTTGTCTATCTTCCAGTACATCCCCGTAATGGTACCGTTCCATGATAAAACTCAAATGGCGGTCATCCGCTCGATCACGTAAGTAACGTCTTTCCCATAAGGTTTCAAAAGAAGCTGTCAAACGTATGGTCAAGCAGTCATAGCCATAGCTTTGGGCGAGAAAAGTCAGCAATGGCTTCTGTTTTTCACTAAAAGGGTATTCCGAGACCACCAAGCGTTTTCCTAAAGACATGTACAAGCCCAATGCCTGATAGTAAAAAGGCCAAACATACTGCTTTTCGATCTGGGCTTTTTCTGCCAATGAATCAAAGCCGAGGGATTCGGCATAGCACTCTTTGATTTCATCTGGCGTAAGAGCGAAAAGATCAGGAAAACGTTTCTTCAACAGATTCAGTAAATAACTTTTTCCAGTTCCAGGGCTGCCTGCTAATAAAACAAGCATCTTTTTGCGTACCATCTATTTGCCGATCGCAGTCGGCGCTTTCGTATTCATGAAAAGGCCGATCTTGTGCTTGACGATTTCTTTGATGGCTTCATTGGATGGGATCACGTTGTGGCGCAAAGATTTGTTGACTTCCGTTGCCCCAAAATTTTCTTTCGCAATCTTCGTCCAATTGACCAACAATTCAGTACCTACATTAAACTTGCGAATGCCGTTATTGATCAATTCAGGATAATCTTCTTCTTTGACGCCAGTTCCTCCATGAATGACTAGCGGCACGTCGACGACTGCATGGATCTCCTTCAATAACTCAACATTCACTTCGGTTTTGGAGCGGAATTGACCGTGATTGGTTCCGATAGCGATGGCTAGCGCATCGACGCCAGTAGCAGCGACAAACTCTACCGCATCTTCTGGGCGTGTGAAGACTTTATCGTCTTCTTCCACATGAATGCCTTCTTCTGTGCCGCCGATCGTTCCTAGTTCTCCTTCGACGGACACCCCATGGGCATGAGCGTATTCTACGACTGCGCGCGTTTTCAAAATGTTTTCTTTGAAGGGCAAATGCGAGCCATCATACATCACCGAGCTATAGCCGCTATCAATCGCCGCTTTGATCTCATCGAAATCTCTGGCATGATCCAAATGCAAGACAGCATCTACTAGCTCGTGATCGGCAATCGTTTTGACGACATTGACCAAGACATCATAGCCGATGTATTTCGCCGTATCGATACTTGTTTGAATGATGATGGGTGCCCCCATCTCTTTGGCTGCCCGCAGCATACTTGGCAGCATTTCTAAATTATGGGTATTAAAAGCCCCCACTGTAAAATTCAATGCTTCTGCTGTTTTCGTTACTTCTTTTAATGTTGTATACATCCTTGATTCCACCTCGTCTAGTTTAATTGCCGCTGATCGTAAGTTGTTTGGCGATTTGCCGCATTTCTTCCATTTTGTCCATGTAATAGTCGATCTTTGCATCGTCGCCGTTTCGTGCGGCGGCGGCACGCTGAGCATTGTAAAGGGACATCAGTTTTTTGTAGCCGTCCCCGATCGATTTTTTCGCCTGCAAGCTTTTTTCCAATGCGTCGATCGCTTCTTCTGTGCGGGAAAGTTTTGCCTGCGCCAAGCCTAACGCTTCATACAATTTTGCTTGTTCGTCGATGTCAGTTTCTGCTTGCAACTGACTTTCTAGATTTGCAATAAGCGCTTCTGCCTCTTGGCTTTCTTCAGCGGTCAAAGGAACCGCTGGTGTTTCTGTGGGCTTTTTTTCTTTTTTGAAAAAAGAGAACATAGGTCTTCCTCCTAGCGATTAAAAGTTTTTCAATAAGGGACTGATGATCCAAGCATATAGCAAGGCTGCCGTAACGGTATCCACATCAGTTGCCGTAGCGTTAACAAAGCCCATTTGATTGAAGATCGTTACAAGTAGGGCTGGCAGTAACGTAATGAAGAAGCCGTGAAAGATCCCTCCGATGATCGCCCCTCGACGTCCACCGACCGCATTGCCGAAGATCCCAGCGGTACCGCCTGCAAAGAAGTTCGTCAGCATCCCTGGCAAGATCATCGCCAAGCCAAAGACTGGTAAAACGAACATGGCGATGACTGTCCCAATCGTTGTAGTAATGAAGCCTAAAATAACTGCATTTGGGCTATATGGGAAGAACACTGGGCAATCGAGTGCTGGTTTTGCATCAGGCACCAATTTCATGGCGATCCCACGAAACGCAGGGACGATCTCGCCTAAGAGCAACCGAACGCCTGCTAACAAAACATAGACCCCAACCACGAATTGAATGGCTTGTAAGAAGGCATACATGATGTAATTTTGATCACCAGAGAGCGTAGAAGCAAAGGTTTCTCCAGCAAACAAGACCGTCACGATATACAGTGGAACCATCACGACCATGACAGAAAGATAGGTATCTTGTAAAAATTCAAAAGAACGTGGCAGTTTGATGTCTTCGATCGATTTTTTCTTCTCGCCTCTTTCTCCAAACAGATAGGCAACGCCTGCTTCAAAGAGGTAGCCGATCGTACAGAAATGTCCGAGTGCAATGTCGTCTGACCCAGTGACTTTGCGGATGATGGGCTGAGCCATCGCTGGCATCGCTACGGCAAAGATCGCCCCAATCAACCCACCGACAAGAATCAAGACAACGCCGCGTAAACCAGCGAAATAGCCAAAGACCGTCGTCATGGTCGCCATCCATAAAATGGCTTGACCCGTTAAGAAGATATATTTCCATTTTGTAAAGCGTGCCAATAAAATATTAAAAACAAAGATGGCTAAAAATGTCAGCGCTATGTCCCGACCCAAGCCCAACTCATTCATCGCTTGCCCGTTGATGGCTTCGATGGAAGGAATTATGCCTTGCATGTCGAATCCTTCTGTGAAAATCTCGCCGAAATAGGTCAAACTACCGACGATGATGCTAGAACCAGCGCTTAAAACCTGGAAGCCCAATAGCGTCTTCAAACTTCCTGAAATGACTTGACCTGCTGACTTTTTCTGAAGCAGCAGCCCTAACATCGCGATCAAAGCGATCGTGATCGATGCCTGCGTTAAAATATTATCAATGATAAAATTGATGATGCCCATTTTTTCAAACTCCCTTCGTCATGCCTCTTCCTTACAGTGCACCTTTTTCCTTTAATACTGGGGTGATTTTTTCTTCGATTTCTGGTTTTGAAACGATGTTGCGTAAATAAATGATTGCGGTTGTCGGGTCCAAGGCAAACTTTTCAAATTGCGTTCGGAAATTCTCTGCCGTAATGATGATGTCTGGTTTCATTGATACCGCTGATGAGATATCGACATGATCCAATTTCGCCTCCACTCCTAATTTCGTTAAGACATCTTCTGTTGACATCTGAGCCGCAAAGCTGCTGCCAAGACCTGCACCGCATACGAATAAGATCGATAATTTGTTCATGATTTTTTCCCCTTTTCTTGTTTTTTATGAAAATAGCAATGATTGAAACGCTTCAATCGTAGAGCAAGCCAGCAACTGCGTGACTTTTTCTTCATCATTGATCAGTTCGATCAATTCCTTCATGATGGCAAGATGAGAGTAGGAGTCCACCGCAGCCAAGCAAAAAATGATTTTGACGGGGTCCATTTCTGGGTTCCCAAATGCGACTGGCGGCGCCAAGGTGAGGACACTCACGCCCAACTGCTGGGCGCCATCTTCTGGTCGTGCATGCGCCAACGCCAAATGTTTGCCAATGACGATATAAGGCCCGTATTCCTCCACCGCCGCAACCATTGCCTCGATATAGCGTTTTTCGATGATCTGTTCTTTTACTAGCGGCTGCGCAGAGCGTTCAATGGCTTCTTCCCAATTTTGAACAGGAACGTTTAATTGAATATGATTAGCGGATAAAACATCTTTTAACATTGGCTGAATCTCCCTTGCATTAATGGCTAATTGATTTTGTTCAAACAAGTGTGTCAATTTGCGATAGGCGGCAGCATCGACTGTCCCGCCGCTTTCTTCAATCACTGTAAGCAACTGATTGAAGAACAGCGTGGCATTTTTTTGGTCAAAGGCGATCCGCTTGAATTGTTCATTGTTGTTTAAGAAACGGCGGATCACTTGGTGATTTTCTTCATTGATGATCGGTGGGATCAGTAATACCGGCTTTTCTCGATAATCGATCTCATAGGTTGAAAAAACCAGATCCACATCGAATTTCGTAATCAAATTGACTTCTTGTGAATTCAAGACTGCCGCAACTTCTACTTCTGGAAACTTCTCCTTGAGGCTGGCTGCCAGCAGATTGCCGGTTGCCATTCCATGGTTACAGACGACGACCGCCTTATAGCTCGTAATGAGCTCGTGGTTCAATGAACTTAGGGCTGTAGAAAAATGGATCACGAGAAATGTCAGTTCATCTTCTGATAGTGGATGACCGACGATCTCTTCGATCGTGGGGGCGAAGCCCTTGACGGCTTGGTAGATTTGTCCATAATTTTTGCGAACAGTCTCTTTGATCGGATTGGGTACTTGAATGCCGCTCTTGGCTCGAACGATCAGCGCTGCCATATGTTTATACAATCCCTCTAACAGCTCTTCTTCCTTTTTACTAAAAGGGATCTTGGTTTGGCATTCGACAAATTGGATCAGCTGCAGCGACAAAAGTTGCGCATGTGCCCATTCGATGGAATTGGACAAATCTTTAAAGTTCAGTGACTCGATGATGAAAGAAAGATAGTTGACTTCGATTTCTGGTGGCTCGATCGAAAAGGTTTCAGCGATCGCCTGGATATAGGCTGATCCTTGGAGCTGATTGCTAGAAGTAGACCAGTTCATGCGAGTGATAAATTCCTTCATTCTGATACGCATCAGCCAAATGGCGGTAAACAATAAGATTTGGCTGCTATACAACTCATTTTGATTTGGCGGCAACACTGCTTGCATCACTAGTTGGATCTGTTTGATTTCTTTTTGCGGCAAATAGCGATAAAGCAATTTCGTAAAGACTAAATCTGGGGTCTGTTTATCAAGTGGCAACCTACCGATCCGCTGATTGATGATGTCAAAAATCATCGTCCGAATCGCTCGTTCCGATCCATTCAACCGCAGTCCTTTTTTTCCTAGGCTGATGATCTCAATGCCATATTTATTGATGTCCGCCCGCAAACGGCGCATGTCTTCATCCATGCTACTTTTCGATATCTGGTACGCTTCTTCTTTTTTATTCAACACCAGGATCTCTTTTGAAAATGTCAGATGCAGCAGCAGATCAAAACGACGCTCTTCACGGGTCATATATTCCGACTGTTGTGCGTGTAATGCCTGCCAAACGATGGCTTGCTGTTTCGAGGTCAGTTTCAAAAGGATGCCCTTTCCTCGAAGAGTTTGGATCGGTCCGATGTGTAAGTCAGCAAGAAACGTGTTGATCTCATTCAAATCATTGCGGATCGTCCGCCCACTGGCTGCAGTCTCTTCTGCCAGTTGCTCGATGGATAGTGGATAATCAGTCACTAACAGGCGATGCAAAACATCTACGATTCGTTTTTTCACAACTTTCTCTCCTTCTCTGATTTGAGTATATGATTTCGCTTACAACAAAAAAAGTAGATGTTTCTGCCACTTTAGTTTGCAAAAATGTAAACGCTTCTATTTCAAAATAGGAACCTTTGCTCGATTATTTCATATTTCCCTTATTTTTCCTATCCGATGGAGATAACGTTTAGATAGAGAATCAAAGGCAAAAAAAGCAAGAGCTACAGCTCTTGCTTATCGATGATGGTGCATTATTCTATTGTGTTTGATCCGTCGTGTCTTCTGGTTTGTTTCCCAGTGCTTGCTCCATTTGCTTTACTGCCCAATCCATTAGAAAGATCAACAGCATTGCCAGCACGCTGCCGATCAATGCCCCTGAAAAACGCAATGGGATCAATTTCAGCGGCGTAAAACTAGTACCGATGGTCATTAACAGCAGGACTTGCGGGTTGGTAAAAAAATTAGCAACGGTATAATTGACTGGCATAAAAAACTCCGTCAATATGTTTAGAATGATCAATACCACTGCGATCGCTTCAAGGGGCATATGCAAGGACATCAATAAGAAACCCAGCAGCAGCCCCACGATTCCTCCCAGTACCCTGCCGATCGTGCGATTTTTGATTTTTTCCATATGTTCTCCTGCCAAGACGGCAGCAGCAGAAATCAAGATCCAATAGCCGTTGCTGTCCCGCAACAGATAGGCAATGTAGGTCGCAATGAACAATATCAAAGAAAAGTGCAGCGCCTTGATGACCATTTCTGGTTGCTGAGATAATGCTAGCGAATATTTCTCGTGCAAGCTCAGTTGTTGAAAGGCCGTTTTTTCTTCTTTCAACGGCAGCTGTTCAGCCAACGAAATCACCAGTCCAGCAAGCAGCGAGCCTGCGATGCCATAAAGCAAATAGGAACTGTGGTGCAAGATCTCTCCAAGGTGCGCTGCGTGAAAATTAAAGCCGGTGGCATAAAGCATCAACACGAAGAAATAGTCGGGCTTGGGGATCCGCATCACTTTTGACAACAAAAACGCCGAAAACGACAACGCACCGATGATAAAAGGCGCGCTCCAAGGAATCAGTGCTGTCCCAGCGCCTAAAATAAATGCCAACAGCAACGCAGCGCCTTGGGTCAAAATGGCGCGTAGATTATAAAAAAGGGACCGATGTTGAAAAGCCAAGTAGGAAAAAGCCCCCATCGCCCCCACAGAACTTATCAAAGGGTCCTGAACGAGGATCCCTATAAACAAAGGAACCGCCATCGCAAACCCTGATCCTAACGGACGCAAGACTTTTCGTTTGTCTTTCATGCAATTCCTCCTATCAAAAAATATGTACGATGATACAGCCGTTTTATAAGCAACGTCCTAAACTAGTATACGAAGCAAAAGATGAATATGCAAATTTTTTTCAGAAACTTTGTGAAATTCTCGCAACGATGTCCTTGATCAACTCAATCGCTCATAGAAAACCGTTCATTCATAAAAAAGCAGCAAAAAGAGAAGTATTCGCTTGGCAACTGATTGCAAGCGAATGCTTCTAGCGATTCCTTCTCTCCCTTTAGACAACCCTTATTTCACTGAAGCGCTGGTGACCGCATCTGCTGCAGGTGCGTCATGAGTACTGGCACTAGTGACCGCATCGGTCGGTTCTTGGTGCACAGAAGCACTGGAAATGGCGTCTTCATTGCCGACAAGTTTTTGACCGGTTTGTTGCAAATACCATTCGATGATTGGCTTGAAATCAAGGATGTATTCGTTGATCCCCGCATATTCACCGTTTTCATCGTGCATCGCTTGATAATTGTGGACGATGTATTTTTCTGGCACCTGTTTCGGCACATGGACCCGAACCGCGTCGGTCGCCCCACTGCGCAGCTGTTGGATCACCCACTCAACATTTTTGAAGGATTTTTCAGGATGGCATTTTGCTAATGGATTACCGACTTGTCCTGGCACACGTGCTGCCAGCATATTTTGGGCTTCTTCCCGCAGATTGTAATACAAGAATTGGTTGTTGCTATCGGCAAATGTCAATTCCATCGGCATCGAATCTAAGAAGTAATTGATCTGATCGACTGTCAGCAAGCCGCGATTTAGTTTGACGTAGGTATTGCCAGAAACGGCACCGACTGCTTCAGCGGCTTTTTCCAGCCATTGATCATCATACATATCCACTCCTTCCACGGTGGTTGCGATTTTCCCTGTGGCGTAGAGGTCTTCGGGCGGCAATTGTTTGGGACCCGCTAAAGCAGAAACGACTTTGATAAATTGCAAGAAGCTGTTGATCGTCGCATCTAAAAAAGCAACCGTTCGGGCATCGATCAAATCACCGGCTTCATCGAAAGCTTCTTTGGCTTTGCCCAACAAAAACTCATTTCCTGGCATCACTAAAGCATTGACTCCCGGTGCGTCCAAAATCTGGCGCAGATGCAGCTGGGCCCTTGAAGTTCCTTGATCATAGTATGAGGCACCCACGATCATCACTGGTTTGTTTTCCAGAGGATGGATCTTGAATGAAAGCCATTCTAGCAAGCTTTTCAGTCCTGCCGTCACGGTATGGTTGTGCTCAGGTGTAGCAATGATCACACCGTCTGCCATCAATAATTGCCGATTCAAACGCTGGATGGCTGGGCTTTGGGTTTGATCTTCCTCTTGATTAAAGAGAGGAAAGTCTTTGATCTCTACAAGTTCTAACGTGAATTCCTTTTTGTATTGCTTTTTGATAAAGTTCAGCAGCTGACGATTGGTGGAGACTTCAGCGGCTGATCCGACGATTCCGATCAATTTCATTGTCTTTACGCTCCTATCTTTTGCGGTTAGATGGTTTCCCATGAAAATTCAGCAGCTTCTTTTTGATTGGCGGCATGGGCGTGCTGCAACTGGCTGGTAATTTTTACAAATAAAAGAAAATCGTTGAACAGTCCTTGCAGTTTTTGGGTCTGCTCTTCATCGATCAAGTTGCCTTGCTCGTCAAACGCTTGCAGCGAATGACCTAATAGAAATTCAGAGCTAGGCATGATCCGTGCTTTTAACTCTGGAGAATCCAAAATCTGTCTTAGATGGGCTTGCGCACGAGAAGAACCTAACGTCCCATAAGAAGCACCAGTGATCATCACTGGCTTGTCAACAAACGGGAAAATTCCATAGGACAACCAGTTCAGAGCATTGATCAACGCTGCGGGTACGGCATGATCGTATTCTGGTGTGCTGATGATCACACCGTCTGCTGCCGCGATTTTTTCGGCAAGCTGGGTTACTTGTGCGGGCAACTCTTTTGATTTTGGTTTGTTGAACATTGGAAGATCTTTGATCTCGACTAGTTCGATCTCTGCCTCATTGGCAAACATTTTTTTCATAAACTGCAACAACGTGCGATTGGTGGAACGAGTGGCATTGGTTCCCACGAATCCGATAAATTTCATCCTGTCTCTTCCTTTCTGGTTGGGCTATCTTAAAAGTCTTGCCTGAATGCCTTTAGAGGCAATGACTTCATTTTCTTTGGTTACGATGATTCCTTCGATTTCTGGCTGCTGCTGAATCTCTTGTAAAACAACTGGAATGGGCTTGCCAAACAAGCGCGAAGTCCAGATTTCCCCCAGTAACGATGTCGCTGCAACGATCGTGATGCTCAAATACCCACATTCGATGGGAAAGCCACTCTGAGGATCAATCAAATGATGATACGTTCCTTCAGCGGTGGTCAAGACCCGCTCATAGATCCCCGAAGTGACGACGGTTTGGTCCTTAATTGGCAAAATGCCCAAGGTGTCTGCCCGACCGCCTTTGGGATCTCGGATCCCGATCCGCCAATGCCCGTCCGAATGATTTGGTGCAGCGCCGAAACAGACAATATTTCCGCCTAAGTTGATCAATCCATACGCTGCTCCACGGGCTTGGCAATGGGTGCGTAACTTATCAGCGATGTAGCCTTTTGCTAATGCTCCGAGGTCGATCCTCATTCCAGCTTTTTTCAAAAAAACCTTGCCTGCTGCCAATTGGATCTGTTGCGGGTCTGTTAGCGCAAGCAATTCTTTGACCTGCGTCTTTGATACGATGCGGGCATCTTCAAACCCGATGCGCCATGCTTGGACCAGTGGACCGATGGCAATATTCAGCTGACTGTGGGGAGCACAGCTATGATGTTTGCCGATTTCGATCAGCTGGTACAATTCTGGATCAAGCACAAGCCCCTTTTGTCCTGCCAACTGATTCAGCTGATTCAATTCCGATCGCGGATCATTGGCACTAAAGCGATGGTCGTATCCTTTCAGCTGGTTCTCCAGCTCGTCCAGTACACTTTCTGGTTTTGTATGAGCGACTTTTAACTCAATGGACGTGCCCATCCGCTGAATCGTGCGAGCGGCTTCTCTCACTGCTGCCTTCATAAAATCCCTTCTCCTCAAAACGATGTATCTCAAATTATGTTAGTTTTTTCACAATTAAAGAATACTCCCGATATATTTTTTTGTCAACACAATTATATATTTTTTTATATAAAGAAAATCAAAAAAAGCAGTCCCTTCGTCAAAAGGACTGCTAGTTATCAAGCATTTGCGCAACAAATCTTTTTTGTCGAAAATATATTTTTATTCGATCGTTTCTTCGACCGCTTTTAAATGCGCCAGTAATTTTACATTTTTATTGATTTTGGCATACGCTCGTGCATCGTGTAACATTTCCAAAATCGTTTCTTTCGGCTGTTGTTCACGAATGGCATTTTCGGTCAGTTGGGCTGCCGCGCGAGCCAAGTAGTAGGTCAAATGATTGTCGGAACAAATCGCCAACACATAATTCAACAAGGTATCACTAGTTTCCAAATCATCGACTTTCGCATAAAAGACGCCGCAATGAAAGACGATGTTCAACACCCGCCACGTGTCTTCGATCGTTTTGATCGGATAGGTATAAATTTTCTCAAAGACCTTCGTCACATAAAACTCGGCCTTTGCCCATTCCTCTTCTCTGGCATACACCAAACCGATCCCAGTATACGCTAAGAGATCAAACAATTCCTCCGCCGTTTCATTCATCAATAACTGATCGAATTGAAACAAGACATCGGTAATCGCCGCTTCATTAAAAATCATTTCAAAGCCTTTTAAATAATCATATTGCGCTTTTAATGCTGGTTCATCGATCAGCTTCACTTCGATTTGACTTAGCAATGCAGCCAACTGTTCATACTCGCTCGTGATCAAGTAGAATTCGGCTTTTGCCAATTCTTCCTTGATTTTGGTCGTTGCGACATTCATGGAAGAAAACAAGTCGACCAATGGCAAGCCGATCCGATTACACAATTTGATCAAAATTTTGAGGGACGGTGCCTGCCCGTTGTTTTCAAATTTACTCAAAGTGGCTTGCGTACAGATTCCTTCCGAAAGTTCTTGCTGCGAGAAGCCCGCCTGTTTCCTCGCCTCAATAAATCGTTCAACATTCATCGCCTTGCTCCCTCCCATTGTCGATAAGACACTTGTTTTTTTCGTAAGCTGTCCTCAACTGCTGGGTCAGCTTGTCACAGATGCTGCGTTTTTCTTGGAAAAGTCACCTTTTGCGATGGCTTTGTCCGTACAATAGTGTCCTTTGCCATGGGTCTCACGGACTTCCGCCAATTTTTCTTGGATCATCTCGAGGATCACCATGAGGTTGTCTTCATTGGCAACAAAGTCCAATTGATCCCCATCAATTTGCATTTTCGGACAAACGTCAAAGTTTTCATACCATTCATCGTACCGCTGATTCAACTCTTTGTAATAGTCGTACAATGTCGGATCGTTGGTAATTTGTTCATAGGAACGACCACGTTTGTTGATCCGTTCAATCATTGTATCCAAGGAAACCTTGATATGAACCATTAGATCTGGGTACTTCAACGGCGCTGATTCTTCCAATTCCCGCAACATCGTGTTCAACAGGTTATCGTATTGTTCGACTTCCATCGGTGCGATTCGACCTAGATCCGCATTTAGATGAAACATCAAACTATCCTCATAGATGGAGCGGTCAATGACATTGTCATCATTGGACAAAGCTTCCCGCATCCCTAAAAAGCTTTTGTTTAAGAAAAAAATCTGCAATAAAAAGGCGTATCGCTCTGGATTGGAATAAAACAATGGCAGAACATCGTTGTCCTCCACGTTTTCATAGAAAGGCTTCGACGCCATTTCCTTCGATAAAAAATCAGTCAAACTGCTTTTTCCTGCCCCGATCGTTCCTGCGATTAATAACACATTCATCATCCTTTATTAAATATAGTCACCGACAAATGCTCGGTGCGCCATCTCTTCAAAATCATACGCTGTTCGTGCCGCCAGATCAGTCAAATACGCTTGCACCGACTCCGTCAACATCAGATTGACCGCCGCGGCTTTTTCCTGAAAAGTGATCACTGGTTTATTTCGTAGGTTTGCTGCGCCGATTTCAAAGGCTGTTCCCGGATCGGTGATCCCTTCATGGTCATCCAAAACGGCAACGACGACATCGGCTCGTGTCAATTCCAGCATGTCTTTTTCGAAAATTTCTCTTGCCCGTTCTGGTGTATTGGGTTCAGATGAACCTTCTTGGTACAAGCGCAGCGAATAGACCGCCAAGGGCTGCGGGTTTTCAGCTAAACTGCGTTCTACCTGTTTGAGTCGGGCGACTTGTTCGTTTGAAAAAAACGGTCCCGCTAAATAGACATGCTTCATCCTGCCAAGCACTCCTTTCCTGACCCCTTCGCAGCCAATCGTTGGATCAACGACTCAACGTCAGATAGGAAAAAGAGCGTTTCAGACAGTTCAGCCCAAGCAAAGCTGGAAGCTTCAACCATTTTTAGCAGCGGCTTTAGTCCATCAGTTAAGCCTTCGGTCATCAACACACCGATCGGCTTGCCTGACAATGGCCCAAGAGTCGTAAAAGAGCATACTGATGACAACTCCTCTAGTGTACCAAATCCACCAGGTAATACAAGGTAGGCATCGCTCATTTCCAGCAATTGTTGCGTTTGTTCCTCCCTCGTATCCGTATAGAACTCAGTATAGGTGCTTGATCCAGTGACGATTGGCGGCAAATCTTCTGCAAAGGAACCTGATGGATAGATCCCTGTCACTGCGCCTTCTTTCTCAAAGACCCCTTTCACGATCTCCCTCATCAAGCCAGCCAAAGGGCCGCAATAAACCAACTCGATGTGATTTTTTGCCAAGGCATTGCCGATGGCACGAGCGGTCTTTGCCAACTTTTTCTCATTTTCTAAACGGGTGCCGCAACATACAGTTACTCTCAAAAACAACAGCTCCTTCTTCACTACACCTGCTATTTTACACAATCTCTCAAAAAAGTAAATACTATATATTGTGCTTCATTTAGACAAAAACCGTTATATTCACTATATATTGTATATAGTCGTTAGCGTCTTTTCGCTTTTCCTCAAACGTTACAAACCTTGAAAATAGCAGAAAAGAAAAAGTAGAATCAGCTTTCATCGATTGTCTCAGCCCTCTTTCATCCCACATAAAAAAACACGACGCAGCTAGGCTCGTGTTTTTTTATCCATCACTTTTTTTCTCTTGTTCAAGCAAAATTCAGCAAAATACTGCATAAAAAATTTATTTTTCGTCAGTGGCTGCTTTCAGTTTTTTCAACTCCTCTTGCTCGACAAAAAAGGTCACTTCTCCTGTTTCTAAATCGACGGATGCTTTGACTTCAACCCCTTTTGGGAAAAACTTGCTGGCATCGGTCTCGATTTTCAAACGCATCGTTCCATCTTTCAATCCAGCACCATAGGTCATCGTACGAAAGTTCTTTTTCATTCCTGCTCGCTCCTTTTTTAATAGCTCATCGACACTGCACCCATAAAGGGTACTCAGTTTTAATAAATTCAAACTGTCTGGGACCGTCTTGCCGGTTTCCCAATTTGAGATCGATGTGCGGGTCACTAAAATTTTTGTTGCTACTTCTTCTTGGCTCATTTGCTGTGTGACTCGATGGTTCTTTAGTGCTTCCCCAATCGTCATCTTGGCCTCCTTCTCCTACCTTAACGCAGACCTGCTGTGATTTCTGCTCAAATCCATTGATATTAAAGCATTGTCAAACAGTTTTGACAGGATTTTCTTAAACAAACTCTCCGTGATAGCGGTTTTCTTTCTATCATAGATGAAAAAAGAACAAATGACTAGAAAATGATCTTCTCATTTTTAAGGAAACATTTGGCGAACGACTACGTCTTTTGTGACAGAATGTTTCCAAACTACTTCTTGCCCTTCAACGTGAAGGAATAAAAAGCAGCATCTGCTCTAGTATACGAAATGAATGATCCCCTCATTTCTCTAAGCAAAGAAGATCCGCCAAAGCACAAAGGGCGCTATCGGTCGCTTCATCGTCGATGGCTGCTTGCAGATAAAAAAACAGCTGCAGATTTTCTCTGCAGCTGCTGTCTCTATTTTCTTCCTTTTTCCGATTACTGAGAAACATTGGGGCGGCTCAGTCCATCTCTGGGACAAAGCTTAATTCCCAGTGGATAATGCCCGTATAGCTTGTTGCTTGCGGCGTAGCGTTGACAGGAACTTCCAGCATCACACTTTGATCCATTGTTTCTCCATCACCAAAGCGTTGGATCCATGTCCCGCTGCCTTGTCCCTCTTCTGCTTTTGCCAAGATTTGTCTGCCTGTATTTAATTCACGGCTTTCCCAGTAGGTTGGGGTGCTGGATGTATTCGAACTTGTCGTTGCCATGCGGATGTTGTTGAGTAAGAGTTGTACTCCCCGCAGCTGATGGCCTTCCTCACTGACAAACCCTGCTTCATCTAGCCGTGCGCTCAGTGTCCAGCCGGTGGACTCCTCACGCCGATCCGAGATTTGAACATAATTTGGACGTTCTCCACCAGCAGGATCATCCTCTGCATTCCGCAGTTTTTGTGGCAGTGCTGGATAATAGGCTTGACTCGAACGAATCGGCACGTGTCCGAAATCAAATTGCGAGATAAAGTCGATACTGATCAACCCTTGGTTTTCAGGAAGCGTCGGACGATTATCTGGATCAACATCTACATCAGGATTCAGAGGATCTCGAGGATCGACACCGTCTACGATGACGGAGGTCTCATCGCGTCGTCCATTTAAAAATGCCGTTGCCGTTACAACTTCTTGCCCGCGGAAATAATCAAAGTCATCAAATTGGGAGAGATCAAATTCAAAGGAGCCATCTTCTTCGGCAATGACATGGAACCATTCCGTTTCGCCCTCAGCATTTACAACAGTATCTAAGGTTGGTTCTGGTAAACTCAGATCCCTACTGAAACGAACGTAAGCGCCGGGACTGGTTTCTCCCGTGATCGTATAGGAATTGCGTTGAGAGCGATCATTGGTCAGAGGATCAAGCACGATCTCGACAGGAGGAATATTCTCAAACAAGAGACGTTGCGCTCTTGGCGTAAAGTTCGCTCTAGCATGTTCTGCTATATTGGGATCTAATGCGCTAACCGTATTAGCCGGTATTCCTGCTCCGTTAATATTCGCGTTCAACCTCAAGATATTCTCCCAATCAAAATTAGGATTCTCGTTTGTATTTCCAGGGATCCATTGCTTAATCGACTGATTACTTACATTTAGTATTGCATTTCGAATCACGTGTGCCGTACTTGAGGTGATTGATCTAGTCTTTTGTAAATTTACCCTTGCAGCATCATCTATATTGATCGTTGAGTTATTCGTATTATTATTGGTCGAAAACATAATTAAGCTTTGACTTGCTGAGAGACTGTCTGACTTAATATCTAGGGTAGCATCTTCATCAATATTAATTTGTCCAGATGCGTGAAAAAAAATAGCATGGCTAGCAGAATTATTTTGGTTGACTGCTTCGATATCAAGCGTACTCCCTTTTCTGAGATTAATACTACTACCATGACCAGGTGGCATAGAAATGATATTGGTCGTATCATTGTTAGCAGCAGTATTACGTCCAGAATTGGAAATTTTTAATGTGCTTTCCTCTAGTAGATTGATATGAGTAGTCTGAGCCGGAACCCAACCATTAGTTGAAATAGCAGGAAAATTGCTTTTAGGCGTCAAATCAAGGGTCGCACCTTTACCTACGGTTAAGACAGGACTATATCTAAAGAATATATTTGCCCCCCATGCTTCACCTTGTCCTGTACCATTTGCAATGATTGTAACCTCCGCATCGTCTCCAATCGTAAACGTTGGATTGGGACTATAGCGAAACCAAACATTTCCTGCATTGATTGTCGAAAGGTGAACTTTAGCCCCCTCTAAAACTTCCAAATAACCGACTTCAAAATTCGCTTGGTTGGTCGCATTAATATTCCAATTACCACGTCCTAATCCTGCATCATAAGGATTCCTTTGTACAGAAGAAACATTCCCCGATAAAACAGCTGTCGATTGATACCCATGGAATACTTGATTGCCGACATGATTGACATTATGGTACCGTATCGTCGCTGCTCTTTGATTATCAGCTTGTAAGTCGTTATATTGTATAGGTCCATAGTAATTTCCACTATACATCTCAATATTCTGGAGGGTAATGTCCCAAGGCGTCTCTGGATGTGCTGTAATATTATTAAAACAAACCGACACTGACCGAAAATCGATTGTGTGTCCTTGTCCTTCGATGATTAATGTTCGAGAAATCCTTGGTGAATTGAGATAGAGGTAGGTAGCTATTCCAGAGGGATTTTGATTTCCAAACCAGTCAGTCATTGTAACGTTACTCAATCCTTCTGCAGGGCGATCAGGAGAGTCAAAGTTCTCGGTCAAAGTTATATACTTAACCGTTCGGGTTTGGATTGCTAAGATAAACTCTTGCCAATTAGCGACATATCGCTTAGGATTCTCCGAATCATCGTCATCATTGGGAAGTGCTCCCTCTTTTGGCTCTGTTTGGTCAGGATCGGTTGTATCTTTCTGCTCTTCGTTCTCGGGTTCTGCTTCCTCTCGATCGCTTTCTTGCGCTTCTTCCTGACCTTCCTCACCTTCTGCTGGTGAACCTTGGATTTCTACTGCCAACCGTTCTTCTCCTACCAGTACTTCGTAAGTTCCTTCTTCTTCAAAGATTATCGGCAAAAGCCAATTGCTCTGAGGTGTTTCGCTAAGCAGCTGTCACTGGTCGGCTTCCATCTGTTCAATCGTCATTCCTTCGGGAAACAAGGAGGGCTCGATCACTGCCTCTGGCGGCAGAACCACCGCCACTTCGGTTACTGGCTGATGTGCCACGATTTCGATGGGGATTTCCTCCCCTAAATAGCCTTGCTTGTTGCTTGTTAAAAATTGAAAATCAACATTTTTTAAATCAGCCATTTCTTCCGATGAAGAAAGCTCATCCTCTTCTCGTTCTTGCTCCTGCAGCGCATACAATGGCGCAATAAAAGTATCTCGTAAGAAGGGAAAACTCAACGGAATACTCACTAGCCCAATCACTAGGAGCAGCAATTTTAGCGGCTTCTTTTTCATTTTGTTGATCTCCTCCTTTCTTCCATTTTCTATGGATTCATGGCTTATGCCTTTGATTCTATTAATTGCGTTTGGCTTGTACAGCAATCAAGTATGCCTGCAAAGCAACTAGAACGCACAGCCTGCTCAATACTTGAAGTCAATATAAGGTTTCCTTATTTAGAATACTCAGTCCAGCTCTGGGACAAAGCTTAATTCCCAATGAATGATGCCCGTATAGCTTGTTGCTTGCGGCGCAGCGTTGACAGGAACTTCCAGCATCACGCTTTGATCCATTGTTTCTCGATCCCCAAAGCGTTGGACCCATGTTCCGCTGCCTTGTCCCTCATCTGCTTTTGCCAAGATTTGTCTGCCCGTATTTAATTCACGGCTTTCCCAGTAGGTGGGCGCACGGGAGGTATTCGAACCTGTCGTTGCCATACGAATATTATTGAGTAGGAGCTGGACTCCCCGCAGCTGATGGCCTTCCTCACTGACAAACCCCGCTTCATCCATCCGCGCGCTCAGTGTCCAGCCGGTGGGCTCCTCACGCCGATCCGAGATTTGAACGTAATTTGGGCGTTCTCCACCAGCCAAATCATCCTCTGCATTCCGCAGTTTTTGCGGCAGTGCTGGATAATAGGCTTGACTCGAACGAATCGGCACGTGCCCGAAATCAAATTGCGAGATAAAGTCGATACCGATCAACCCTTGGTTTTCAGGAAGCGTCGGGCGATTTTCTGGATCAACATCTACATCAGGATTCAGAGGGTCTCGAGGATTGATGCCTTCAACGATAATGGAGGTCTCATCGCGTCGTCCATTTAAAAATACCTTTGCCGTTACAACTTCTTGCCCACGGAAATAGTCAAAGTCGTCAAATTGGGAGAGATCAAATTCAAACGTGCCATCTACTCTGGCATTGACATGGAACCATTCTGTATCGCCGCCTCCCGTTTCAATGGGGCCGATCACTGGTTCTGGCATGCTGAAGTCTCTGCTAAAACGTACGTAAGCACCAGGATCAGTTTCTCCTGTGATCGTATAGGAATTTCGTTGAGAGCGATTATTAGATAGAGGATCCAGCGTTACTTCGATAGGAGAAATCTTTTCTAATAAGAGCCGTTGCACTCTTGCCGAAAATCTATCTAAGGCCTCTGCTTCTATAGTGGGATCTAATACGCTAACCGAGATATCGCCTCTATTCGGTACTCCTGCTTCATTAACACGAGCAAACAACGGCACAATATTATCCCATTCAAAATCAGGTTCTTCTATTCGGGTTCTAAGATTCCACCGCTTAATCGACTGATTATTTACAGTTATTGCTGCATTACGGATCAAGGAAGAATTCCCTGTATCAGGACCAATTTTCTCTAAATTCACTCTTGCAGCATCATTAATAGTGATAGTTGAATTAAAGTGCCCGAATGAGATCAAACTATGCGCCAGTGTCCTGCTATCGGAACGAATATCAAAGGTAGCATCTTCATCAATAGTAATATGTCCAGATACAGGAAAATAAATAATATGGCTAGCAGAATGAAGTTGATTGACTGCTTCGATAGCAAGCGTACTCCCTTTTCTGAGATGAATACTACTGCCAGGACCAGGTGGCATAGAAATAATATTGGTCCAATCATTGTTACTATTACTAGTACGTCCAGAATTGAAGATTTTTAATGTGCTTTCCTCCAATAGATTGATCTGAGTAGTCTGAGCTGGCAGCAAACCACTAGTTGAAATAGCAGGAGAATTGCTTTTAGGTGCCAAATCAAGGGTCGCACCTTTACCTACGGTTAAGATAGGACTATATCTAAAGAATATATTTGCTCCCCACGCTTCACCTTGTCCTGTACCATTTGCAATGATCGTAACCTCCGCATCGTCTCCAATCGTAAATGTTGGATTTGAACTATGAGGAAACCAAATATTTCCTGAATCGATTGTTGAAAGGTGAACTTTAGCCCCCTCAAGAACGTCCAAATAACCGACTTCAAAATTCGCTTGATCGGTAGCATTAATGAGCCATTCACCACGCCCAAGAGCTGCATCATAAGAATCCTTTTGAATAGAAGAAACACTTCCTGATAAAATAGCTGTCGATTGAAACCCATGAAACAATTGATTGCCGACATGATTGACATTATGGTACCGTATCGTTGCCGCCGCCTGATTGTCCGTTTCTAAGTCGTTATATTGTATAGGTCCAAAGTCATTTCCACTATACAGCTCAATATTCTGGAGGGTAATGTCCCAAGGGGTATCTGGATTGACTGTCATGTCATTAAAACCAACCGATACTGACCGAAAATCGATTGTATGTCCTCGTCCGTCGATAATTAAAGGGCGCGAAATCTCGGCTGAATTGAGATAAAGGTAAGAAGCTTCTCCATTGGGGTTTTGATCCCCAAACCAATCAATCATTTCAACGTTACTCAATCCTTCTGCAGGGCGATCAGGAGAGTCAAAGCTCTCGGTCAAAGCGATATAATTAACCGTTCGGGTTTGGATAGCTAAGAGAAGCTCTTGCCAATTAGTGACCTCTCGGCTTGACTCCTCCGTGACTTCTAACAGGTAGAGATTGCCTGGATCATCGGCATCATAGGGAAATGCTCCTCCTGGCTCTGTTTGATGCGCGTTTCCTTTTTGCTCTTCATTCTCGCGTTCTACTCCCTCTCCCTTGCTTTCTTCGGTTTCTTCCCCACTTTCCTCTGGTGAACCTTGGCTCTCTAGTGCCAGCCGTTCTTCTCCTACCATGACTTCGTGGCTTCCTTCTGCAAAAGTTAACAGCAAGAGCCAATTGCTTTGAGGGGGTTCGCTAAGCAGACGCCACTGGTCAGCTTCCACCTGTTCAACCGTCCTTCCTTCGGGAAACAAGGAGGGCTCGATCGCTGCTTCTGGGGGCAAAACCACAGCCGCTTCAGTTACTGGCTGCTGCGCCACGATTTCGATAGGGATTTCCTCCCCTAAATAGCCTTGCTTACCGCTTGTTAAAAATTGAAAATCAGCGTCTTTCAAATCAGCCATTTCTTCCGTTAATGAGTGCTCGTCTTCTGCTTGCAGCGCATACAAGGGCGCAATAAAAGCATCTCGCAAGAAGGGAAAACGCAACGGAATACTCACTAGCCCGATCACCAGGAGCAGCAATTTTAGCGGCTTCTTTTTCATTACGCTGCTCCCCTCCTTTCTTTCATTTTCTATGGTTTAATGGCTTACGCCTTTGATTCTGTTTGTTGTGTTTAGCTGGTGCGTCAGAGATTCGTTCAAACTAACAAGACAACACACCAACGAAGCGCATAAAGCAGCAAAACAGTGTGTTTCTTAGGTAAAGCGTCAAAGAAACTACGCATTGGCGTCGCTTCGAACATTTGGTTTTAAAAGAAAAAACCAGCGCTTCCTTATTTATAATTGCTGAAAATAAGTCATAATCCACGATTGTCTCTTTAAGTATAAGGGACAGCTCCGCAGAGCAAAAATCAGGATATTCATCAGTCAAGGAAATCCTTGCATGGGCGGCATTCCCTATTTCTAGATCAGGAAGGTTCATTGAAGCGAAAACGTCCCACTGTCGGTTTCAGAAAATCAAAGCGCATACCCTTCGACCTCGTTGCTCCTATACAAAAAAACAACCGTCAAAAGCAGTCAGACTGCCTTTGACGGACGTGTTCTTTCAGTGATTCACTTTTTTTGTGACAACCACCATAGGGGCGAAAAATCGCTTAGCGGTGGATCGTCACCTCTTTTTTGACTTCCACAGTGATGCGGCCATTTTTGATGACCATCAAACGTTCAGGTATATCGATCAGCACATCGGCTTTTCTCTGAGTATCTAAAAGAATCAAATCTGCGCGGTTGCCAACAGCGATTCCATAGTCTTTGATATTTAATGCTTTGGCGGTATTGGTCGTAATCATTGGCAAGACCGTCGGCAAGTCATCGGCGCCGCCTAAGTGTGCCACTGGTACAGCCAACATAGCGATTTGGATCAAATCCCCATTGCCATAGGGCGTAAAGGCGTTTCGGATATTGTTGCTGCCTAAGCAGATATTCACACCAGCATCACGTAATTTGCGAATCGGCGTCACGGCACGGCGAACGTTGTAGGCATCGTTTCTAGCACCTAAGTGCAAGTCGGTCGCAGGCAACGGCATCACATTGATTTGGGCTTTGACCATCAAATCGATGACTTCTGCCAGCTGATCCGGTTCCATGGCGTGCAGCGCAGTCAAATGTCCTACTGATACCCGGCCTTGGTAGCCTTCTGCGATGGTTTTTTCACACAGGTAGACGATCGATGTATCGTCTGCTTCGTCAGCAAAATCTTGATGCAAGTCAATGTCTTTGTCAAATCGTTTGGCGATCTCAAAGATCAAGTCGATGTGTTCATTGGCTGGCGCATCATTGTAAGGAATGCCGCCAACGACATCGGCGCCTTTTTCCATCGCTTCGATCATCATTTTATCCGTCCCTGGGGCTTTAAAAATCCCTTCTTGCGGAAAGGCAACGACCTGAATATCGATCAAGTCGCGGTATTCTTCTTTTAAGCGCATGATGGTGTCAAATCCAGTGAAGCCTTGTGCTGGATCAAATTCGGCATGGGTGCGCACAGCAGTCGTGCCATGTACGATCAGCATTTCTAATGCGCGTTTCGCCCGATCATAAATGTCTTCTTCGGTAAAGGTCGGTTTCAGCTTTACCGTAACTTGGATCGCTTCTTGCAACGTACCTGAATTATTGGGCTCACGATCGGCGATCAAGGCTTTGTCTAAGTGGATATGGCTTTCGATCAATCCAGGGATCACCACTTTGCCTTTCGCCTCAATCGTTGTTGCTGCTGATTCTTCAATGTTGGGTGCAACTGCGGTGATTTTTCCTTCTGAAATTGCAATGTCTACTAATTCTGCATCGTCTTCAAGACGTGCTTGCTTGATCAATAAATCCATGTTTTCCTCCTATCCATCAGCCAAACACTAAGCCGATGACTAATAATAATACGGCTGCTAAACTCAACCACTTCACGTTTCCTTTGACTACATCCAGAATCGGAATTTGGAAACCAGAAGATAAAGCTTGCATCGTAATGTTGACGAAACTCATTTGACTGCCGAGGCCAACCCCCATCGTTACAAAGCCAAGAGCTAAGACTGGGAAGCCTAATGAAATGGCAACTGGTAGCACGAGTGTTAAAACGGAGCCGACATAGGCACCTGCGGGAATCCCAATCAAGACACCCGTCAAGATCGCCACGGGAACGACGATCGCTGCGGGGGCATTTTGTGCCGCACCGGCAATTACAGCAAACGTCCCCGTTTCAGCGATTACGTTGATGAAGGCTAAAAAGATCCCCACTTGGAACAAGCGGGTCAAAATATACGTGGATCCGTCCACCATCGCTTCCACCGATTGATTCATCGAAAAGTCGGTACAAACAAAAATCAACGCCAACGTGACCACCATATAAACTAGCGGTGTAAAGAGGACAAAGCCGATCAGGTCATTGATCAACGGACCAAAGATGACCGCAAAAAGCAAGAAGATCGCAGGCAGTGTCGTTTTGAACAATTCACCATTGCTTTTGTTTTCATACTCTTGGTTGGCAGATTCTTTGAAGCCCAAATGACGACGCTTGGTTCCGAAGAATGCCAATAAAATCGCCAAACCAACGAATAGCAACCAAAATGGGCGCATTTGATCGACATAAGAAGCGACACTAAAACCGCCTAGTTCAGACACGATACTAGATTCCAAAGAGGCAGGAGACGTCGTAAAGGAGACCGCTGCCGCTAACGACATCGCTGCGATCAATTCGGGTACCACCCCAACTGCCGCAAATGCTAACGGTGCGATCACCATCGCACTCCCGCCGCCGATCCCAGACATATAAGTCGCTGCTGCCAATAAGATGACAATAAAACCAGCCACATATTCCACTTTTCCTTTGGTCCCTCTTTTGGCTAAGGTTAAGGCCGCCGTATAACTGCCCGCTTTGAAGACCGCCATCGCTACAGCGGAATTGATGATTGGCACCGTAATACTCAACATCGCCGGAATAGCTTCCAACAGTTGCGAATTGGCTTCAGCTAAACTGATCCCGCCAATAATCATCGCCAAGATCCCAGCAATCAAGCCAGCAATGATCATATCTACTTTTTTAAAGAGCAAAACCAGCACTAACACTAATGGAATCAGTACTAGAAATGCTTTGACTCCTGTTGGTGCGACGATCTCATTGATCGCTTCTGCCGCAAACACTGTTCTTTCTGAAAAGATAAAAAGAATGAGAGCCATAAACAGTGAGACGAACGTTCCTTTTTTTTTCATCACATTTCTCCTAACTTATATGAACCTTCATATAATAAATGTTGTGTTGCTATGGGGTGTTGCCGATTGATTTTTCCGCTGATTTTTCTCTGGTGTTTCCCACCTTCTTTCCTCGAAGAAAGGAATAAAGCAAAAGACACCTGCTTTTTCGACCTTTTTCGCCACTTTTTCTTTCTCTATTATAATTCTTATTGTTAACGCTTTCTTTGGTCATTATTCTAAAATAAATCTACGTTTTTTATCCAATTGGCTAAAAGTGCAGAAAAAAACGCGGCTTGTGAAGAAAAGAGCCTTCATTTGATCCTTTTGCCCTTTTCTCGGAGCCTCGCTTTTTTTAGTGATCTTCTGTTTATGATCGTTTTTTTCCTCGGTTTGTCCAGCGTTTCAGCCGATAAAAAAGCATCAGTTGTTTGCGCGCTCGCTTGATCCGCTGGTAGCGCTTTGGCTGCTTCTTGTAAAATGCTTGATGGTAGTTTTCCGCTGGCCAAAACTGCGTGGCCTTGCGGATCTCGGTCACGATGGGTTGCTGATAATAACCAGATTGGGCTAGCTCCTTTTTGGCTTCTTGCGCAAGCACTTCCTGTTCAGCAGTCGTATAGAAAATGATTGGGCGATAAAAATTGCCGCGATCTTGAAATTGTCCGAAAGCATCTGTCGGGTCAGTCACTTGCCAGTACAACTGCAACAAGTCCTGATAGGTGATGATTTTGGGATCAAAAATGATCTCTACCGCTTCGACATGCCCTGTTGTTCCGCTTAGTACTTGATCATACGTCGGATTCGGGACTGTTCCCCCGGTATACCCCGACAAGACGGAAAGAATGCCCGGCTGGTCTTCAAAAGGCTCTACCATACACCAAAAGCAGCCGCCAGCAAAAATAGCCACTTCTTGTGCTTTTTCACCTGTTTCGTTCGGCTCCACGGAAACTTCTGCTGGTTGGACTTTGCCTGTATCTTCATTCATTGCCTTTTTCGGTGCTGACTGGCTGATTGTTTGATAGAACTCTGCGACATTCGGGGTCAGATTGTTTCTCAGTGCCAAAGGACGCAACGACGCTTCTAGTTTTTCCAAAACCCGCTTGATCTGTTGGTCTTCAAGGCTATTTGACGATTCTTTTTCGTGTTTGCCTGCTTTTTGTTTGGTCGCCAGCTGGGTTTCCAGTGTATTTTTTGCTTGCACCAGTTGTTCTCGTTCCCACTGTCTCGTGCCAGGATGCAAGATCAAATTATAGATTTCTGACAGCCACGCCATCGTTGTTTGCTTCATCACCATTGCCCCTTTGCCTCATGAAGGAGCGGCTCTCGCTCCTTGTTTGGTTGCACTGTACCATAGTTTCGCCGATTCGCCCAATTTGATGCCCAAAAAACGTTCGAGAGAAATCCTCGAACGTTTTTGGCTTTTGTATGGGTTGGTGCGTAATTGGTTCGCATGCATCCTTTGAGGAACCAGCTCAGTATCATTGGTGGGTACGCAACTGGGCATTCATTTTTTTTAGAAACATTGAAGCGGAATGAGATAGGATCGCCAATTTCAAAGAGTGATCAAGAACCACTCAATGCAAATGAACCTTTGCCTTTGTTAGTAAATACGCAATTTTTCTACAATCCGTTTAAATAGTCAGCGGTTTTCATCACCGTAGAGAAGGTTTCCAACGCCGATAAAAACGCTCGTTGAACAGCTTCCGCAGGAATTTCGTGTGCTTCAAATGTTAATGCTTTCGTTGCCGTGGCATCAGAAATCAGTATGGGCTGATAACCGAGTTCTTTACTAGCTCTTGTGGTTGAATCGATGCACATATGCGTCATCATCCCAGTGATGATAACTTGTTGAACACCTAAAGAGTCTAACGTCTCTTTTAAATTTGTTTCAATGAAGGAGTTAGGAAAGTGCTTTTCGATAATAATAGAAGAATGCGTTGTTTTTAACTGTTCATGCAGCAGCACACCTTTGGTCCCTCGTTCAAAAAAATCAGCTGCTTCTTGATCGTTGATGTGTTGGATATAGATGATCGGGAGTTGCTTTTCGATAAAAGACGCTTCTAGTTTATTTATGTTTGCAAGCGCCTGTTCAGGGGAATGAAGGGCCATTCTTCCTTCTTTAAAATAGTCATTTTGGACATCAATAATTACTAAAGCTTTTTTCATAGAATCACCATTTCTTTTCTTATTTGTTATAATCCAGTATAAATACATATGACCCTACAACAAAGCGTCTCTTGAAAAAGATAAAGTCAATTTACTTTCATTATGAAAGGAGGAACCCTTATGGACATCATCGATGAACAAATCCTAGCTATCCTGAAACACAACAGCAAATTATCGAACAAAGAAATCGGCGAAATGGTCCACCTGACGGGACAAGCCGTGGGCAATCGGATCTTGAAATTGCAAGATGAGGGAATCATTCAACGATTTAGTATTGTAGTAAACTACCCAAGTACGCAATACATCCGGTTTTTTATGGATTCAAATCGCTATACAGCTTTTGAAGCCTTCGTGAATCAATACAAAGAAATTGAGGTCTTTCATAAAGTTTCAGGTCAAGCTTGTTATCTCTTGGTCAGTCATTTTACAGTTGTAACCTTCCCTTTATTTATAGAGAGTCTCTCAAAGTGGGGCAGGTATAGTGTAGAAACCTTTGTGGCTGACAAACTCAATCATGGGGATGTTTGATGTTAGCCGCTGTGGGCTAGTCCTACAGCCATTAGATTCCTTGATAAATTTATCGAAGACTCAATTGTCGAAATTTTTGCAATGATGCCCAGCAGTAGCGTGCCGAATTCAACCATCGCCAAGCATAAAGTATTAAGACTGCTAGTGCAAACACAAAAGCGCCCCCCGTTGCCTTGTTTATAAAAGCATCGTTCAGGATCACGGGAATAGAGCTAGTATCTCAAAGATTGTACGGTGTATAATGTTACGAGACAAAGCGTTTATAGAATAAAAGAAAACAGCATGGTTAACATCGATTAGATGAGCATGCTGTTTTTATTTACTTACTTTTTGAAATACTGTTCTAACTTTCATCAATAACTCATCAACCAAGTGCTCATGCGCTTTTTCCAAAAAAACACACGCTCTGGCTTCATAATCAATTGTCGTTAATTGATCCAACAATACTTTTCCTGTTGTCTTCATTCCATAGTCTGGATCAATACTTACATATAACGGATAGTTTCTACTTGTACTAGAAATCGGAGCAACGGTGGCAACGTTACTATAATCTGCAATCATGTCATGACTTAAAACAATATAGGGTCTTTTTCCCGTTTGTTCATGTCCAGAACGAGGAGCTGTATCCAATAACAAAATATCCCCTTGTCTAGGTTTTCTTACCATTTTTCATTCCCTACTGCTTCACCTAAATGTTGAATTTCCACATGATTTCTCTCAGCAGTGTAATTTTCAAATAACTCTTCAATCGTTAACTCGTTTTCTAAATTTGCTGCTTCGATGATTAGCCGTTTATGTCCGTTTACTTCTTCTTGTATTATCTTCACTTTGTCATCAGTATGAATGCCAAGATACTCCATAATGTACTTTGGCAATCTAAGACCGTTACTATTGCCCCATTTTTTTATAGGTAACATTTCCATGAGCAACACCTCTTTCTGTATATACATAGTATAACATATATCACGACGGAGTATATACATAATTATCCTTTTTGGTCGATTCACCTAAATTCCATTAAAAAGAATCGTTCTCAAAAGTGGACTCTGCTGTGCTAATAAAAATTTGTAGTATGCCGAAATGTCAAATTGCAGGACAATGACTGACATAAACGATTTGATTATAACCACGTTGATACGCTCTTTAGGTATTAACAATATTTAGATGCAAGTAAGTAGTAAACAACAGGGATTGCTGTCCCTCCCCTACTTATTCCCTCATGTGTTCTATATTCGATAGCATAGCTAGTTCGAAAAAATAGTTAACTTTCCCACTAATCAGGAAGCCAATAATTTCTTCAATTGGAATACCTGCAAAACCGTCACCCATGGCTTTATCAGAAAATTCTGGGTCGTTTACTTTATCCGAATTTATCACTTACATGTACACCTAATTTAAATTTTTCTCTAATTAAAAAAAATGAGAAAACAATAACTCCCACTATAGACTATTTTTTTCACGGTAATACCTCAAGTGGGGATTACCATCCATATTTCGGAAAATAGAAGTAGAGGTAATTAAATTTCAAATTTATTAGGTTTTCTTTATTTATTCGAGTGGATATCACGGGTAGTTTTTTATTTTCCCTGTGATATAATAACCTTGCGAAACGATAGAAAGTTTATAGCACTGCAGCACAAAGGCGCTCCCTAACCGCGACGAAAGGGAGCGCCTTGTTTATGCTAGTTGCGACTGCTAGCATGTGAGTTGGATAGCAACTTGCTTAGTTGTCGTCTTTGTCTTTCTCATCCAACCAGTGAGAAAATAGTTCGATGACTATACCAACAATAATTGGTGCGACAACCAACGATAGATAAATCATATACACTACACCCTACACAGGGGGAGTAGAAAGTATTCATGTTACGGAAATTACACACAGTTTTTTTTCAAAGACATTAAGTGATGATGACGTTTCTTCCTTTTGCAAGGTCATGATGACTGGACCTTCTTTGGTGATGGCGATCGAATGTTCATATTGGGCACAATAACTGCCGTCGATCGTGCGTGCTGTCCAGCCGTTCGGGTCCATCTTCATGCGCCAAGTGCCGGTCGTGATCATCGGTTCGATAGTGATCGTCATGCCTTCTTTCAACCGAATTCCTTTGCCAGGTAACCCGAAATGAGGAAAGAATGGTTCTTCATGAATGGTTGGGCCAATGCCGTGAGCAATAAAGTCCCGCACGACACCATACCCTTTTTCTTCAGCGAAGCTTTGGATCGCATAACCAATATCGCCAACTCGGTTACCGACCTGTGCTTGCTCGATGCCTCTCATCAAGGCTTCTTTCGTGACTTCCATCAGCGCTCGATGTTCTGGCGAAATCTCTCCTACCGCATACGTCCAACAGCTGTCAGAGATTGCCCCTTTGTAATCGACACAAAAATCGACTTTGACGACATCGCCTGATTTTAAAACATATTCTGAAGGGAAACCATGACAAATCTCTTCATTGACACTGATACACGTCGCAAATTCATAGCCTTCAAACCCGATTTGCGCGGCTGTTGCCCCTGCAGCTTCTATCTGTTGATGGACAAAGGCGTTGATTTGGTTCGTAGTGATACCGGGAACGATTTTTTCCCGTAGCTGTTCGTGAATACTTGCCAAGATACGACCAGAAGTTTTCATTTGTTCGATCTCTCGTGGGGATTTTAATGTGATCAATAGATGATCTCCTTTCCTTAAATAGCCATTACCCTGTTTCTTTTAATAATACACCTCATCTAGAAATAAGCCATGAGAAGTCACTGTTTCACCAGCTGCTTGTCGTACTTTATCGGCTAACACTTGATCGATCACTTCTGGTGGCAGTGTGCCATCGCCAATGGCAATCAGTGTGCCTGTCAAGATTCGGACCATTTTATGCAAAAAGCCGTTGCCTTTGAAGGTAAACCGCAATAGGTCGCCTTCTGGTGTGATGGTGATTTCATCGATCGTGCGCACCGTTGATTTTTTTGATTTTTTCAATGCAGAAAAGCCGATAAAATCATGGGTGCCGATCAACTTCTCAGCCGCTTGCTGCATTTTTTCCAAATCAAGGGGCTGCGGGCAATGAAAACTAGTATTGCGAGCAAAGACCGATGGGATCGCGTTGTTCCAAACATAATAGCTGTATTGCTTGCCTTTGGCGTGATAGCGTGCATGGAAGCGCTCAGGCACTTCTTCAATCTTGTTGACGACGATGTCTTGCGGCAAATAGCGGTTAAAGAACTGCTGCATCTCTGGCAAA
The DNA here is from genome assembly GCF_002393265.1 of Enterococcus sp. FDAARGOS_375. NCBI lineage: Bacteria > Bacillati > Bacillota > Bacilli > Lactobacillales > Enterococcaceae > Enterococcus > Enterococcus sp. FDAARGOS_375. Next base: position 393,343 of record NZ_CP023515.1, read on the forward strand.
CTCATTTGATGGGTCGTCTTGAAATTCGCCACTTGTCCTCGAGCATGCGTGCCCGCATCGGTTCTACCAGAACCCACAATCTCAATTTCTTCTCCCGTCAATAATTTGATGACCCCTTCAACTTTTTCTTGGATCGTTTTTTCAGAATCTCCTAGTCGTTGCCACCCTAAGTAGCGCTTGCCGTCATATTCAATCGTTAATTTGATATTTCGCATGGTTGTTGCTCCTTTTTACCGATACTATCGGTGGATAGTTTTTTTCTATTCTATTGCTTGAGATATTTACTTATGATACGGCGCCCCCGTATTGATTCGATACGCACGATAGATTTGCTCCAATAAGATCAGTTTCATGAGTTGGTGCGGGTAGGTCATTTTGCCAAAGGAGATTTTGTCATCACTGCGAGTCATGACTTCTTGGCTTAAGCCTAGGGAACCGCCGATGACGAAGGTCAGTTGGCTTTTTCCTTGGATGCCGAGTTGATCGATTTGTTTGGCGAAGGCTTCGCTGGTGGGATTGGTGCCTTCGATTGCTAAGGCAAAGACATATTCGGTGTCTTTGATTTTGGCTAAAATGCGCTGGCCTTCTTTTTCTTTGATTTGCAGCATTTGAGCTTCACTCAAGGTTTCTGGTGCTTTTTCATCTGGTACTTCAACAAACTCAAGCTTTGCGTATGCCCCCAATCGTTTGGCGTACTCGTTGATTCCTTGAACGAGGTACTTTTCTTTTAGTTTTCCTACTGTGACGATTTTGATTTTCATAGGTTCCTCCTCGTTACCCCCTTATTTTATGAAAATGTGGACAATGCTATCCACAACCTTTTACACACTTTGACTTTCTTTGAAATTCTTCTATCTTATCTATAAAACTGTGACAATTCAACGATTCCTCCATCCACCCAACCAACCCCATCAAGATTGTCCACACACTGTGGATAAAAAAACCTTTGATTCTCCCCAGATTTCTCTGCTATTTTTATTCAAAAATGAACCGGTTTTGCGAAGAAAATTTCATCGTTTGAAACAGATTCTTACGCAACTTCTTCATATTTTTTTCAAAATCTCTTAGTAGACTAATCTCAGATAGAAGGAATATACTGATTATAACGAATTATTCATTAAGGGGGAAATAGTAATGGCAAGAAAATATGTCACACCAGGCAAGAAAACTTCTCCTGGTTTATTAAAACGATTAGGTATTGGGATTTTAGGCGGTATGGTCGGCGGTTTATTGACCTTCGGCGGTCTGTATTTGGCAATGGGTTCATCTTTGACTTCAACACCAGAAACTACGACCAACAGCGGGGTCCAAGATTCTAACGGACAAACACAGGTATCCAATGTAAAACTAGACGTGACTAGCGATGTCACGAAAGCAGTTGAAAAAGTACAAGATTCTGTCGTTTCCATCATTAATCTACAACAAAGTCAAAGCAACGATTGGAACAGCCTCTTTGGTCAGCAAGGTGGACAAAGTGAAGGCGATAGCCAAAGCGACGACGACAGTGCTTTAGAAGCTTCTTCTGAAGGTAGTGGGGTCATCTACAAAATCGATGGCGACGATGCCTATGTCGTAACCAACAACCACGTAGTTGAAGGTCAAGACGGTTTGGAAGTTGTCTTAGCAGATGGTACGAAAGTCAAAGCTGAATTGGTTGGTACCGATTCTTACACAGACTTAGCCGTCTTAAAAATCTCTTCTGAAAAAGTTACAACTGCCGCAACATTTGGTGATTCAAGTGCCTTGAAAGTCGGCGAACCAGCCATCGCGATCGGTTCACCTCTAGGCTCTGATTACGCAAACTCTGTGACACAAGGGATCGTTTCTTCCTTGAATCGTCAAGTAACGAGCCAAAACGAATCTGGTGGTACGATTAGTATCAATGCGATCCAAACGGATGCTGCGATCAACCCAGGAAACTCAGGTGGTCCACTGATCAACGTTGATGGTCAAGTGATTGGGATCAACTCAAGTAAAATCGCCAGCACCTCTGGTTCTGCTTCAGGCGTTAGTGTCGAAGGAATGGGCTTTGCGATCCCAAGTAACGATGTCGTTGAAATCATCAATCAACTAGAAGCAGACGGCAAAGTGGTCCGCCCTGCACTAGGGATCCAAACGATCGATTTAGGTTCCATCACATCACAACAACAAGAACAAATCTTGAAAGTTCCTTCATCCGTAACTTCAGGCGTTGTGATCTACTCAGTCAACAATGCAACTCCAGCAGAACAAGCAGGATTGCAACAATATGACGTTATCACGAAGATCGATGATACAGAAGTCAGCACCACAACTGATCTGCAATCTGCGTTGTACAAACACAAAGTCGGTGACACAATCACTGTAACCTTCTATCGTGGCGATGAAGAAAAAACAGCAGAAGTAAAACTTTCCGTTGATACATCGATCAACGAACAATCAACAGACAGCAGCAACTAAGCAGCCAATCACCAAAACCAATCAAAACAATCAAAAAATGAACTGCCGCAAAAACAGGAAGCGACAGTTCATTTTTTTAGGCTTTACCGACCGGAAAAGCTTCACCTACAACGGCATCTTGAGGCAGCTCAAGGATGCCTTTTTTCATTGGTGCACCTTCTAAATGTAGTTCTTTAGCAGAGCAGATCATTCCGAAGCTTTCTACGCCACGAAGCGTCCCCGGCCAAATCATCAAGCCATCTGGCATCATTGCGCCAGGTTTTGCGACAACGACTTTCAAGCCTTTACGGATATTGGCAGCGCCACAGACGATTTGCAAGACTTCCCCATCTCCAACTTCTGTTTCCGTGATAGACAGATGGTCGCTGTCTGGATGTTCCACACAAGATTTCACATAGCCAACAACGATTTTTGGTTCCGTATCTGCTGGCAGTTCTTCGCTGAATCCTGCTTCTTTGATCATGGTGTTCAATTGTTGGATTTGTTCTTTCGTCAACGTTACTTGACCACGGCCTTCGATCGTCATTACTTCTGAGATCGCAAAAAAATTCCAGCCGACGATCGTGCCTTCTTCATTTTTGATTTGGGCAACATTGCCTTTGCGTTCGACGGTTTGTTCTAATCCTTTATCATCTGCTGTGATGGCAATCAGTGTATCACTGACATATTCTTTGTTATAAGCAAAAATCACGTTTTTTCCTCCTTAGGTACTTACTCATTCCGCCCATAATCTTAACAAATTTTTCGGCATCCGTCATGGAATTTCTTTGTTTTCCTTGAAATTCTAGTTATTTTCAAAGACAAAAAAGCCTGAAAACCAGCTACTGCTCATTTGCTAAAGACAATGCTTCACTAGCGAGCAAAACCGCTGATTCTCAGGAACTTCCTTTTGTCACTTGTTACTACCATGCGAACTAAGGAAAAGAACACGGCAACGACAAGCTTATTTTTTCAAAAAAATGACCTTACGCTTTGGTTTCTTCAGGGGATACGATCAGCACGTCGCACCGGGCTTCACGGATAACGAAGCTGGCGACACTCCCCATCATGAAGCGTTCCACGGCGTTTAGCCCGGATTGCCCCATCATGATCAAATCGATGTCGTATTGATCTGGTAATTGAGTGGCAAGAGCGTCTTTGATGGAGCCGTAAGCGACGATGCCTTCTACTAGATCAAAATCCACTGATTTTGCGTAGGCTTTACAGTCGTCGATCAGATTTTTCGCCGTATCTTTTTCTTGTTCCAAGATGGAACTATCCAAAGGTGCATAGCCCATCATGGTCGGTACTTGCTGATCGATGATCGTTGCGGCATAGACCTTCCCTTGATTTCGACGAGCGACTTCCACTGCTTTTTTGAAGGCAGACATCGCTTGATCTGACCCATCGATCCCTACTAAAATGTTTTGATATCTTTGTGCTTCCATCTTTTTCCCCTCCTATGCTGATTGTACGCTGGTTAAAAAGGCTTCGATCTCTTCTTTGGTTTTGCGATCCTTGTTGACTAACCGTCCCAGCTCCTTGCCGTCTTCGATGACGACGAGGCTAGGAATACCAAAAATGTTCCATTCAACCGCTACATCCATGTATTCATCACGGTCGACTTCGATAAATTGAAGATCTGGAAAGTCCGCTTCGATCTCAGGCAATTGCGGTTTGATGTAGCGGCAATCCCCACACCAATCGGCGGTGAAAAAGAAGACATTTTTGCCTTTCTCCACATATGTTGCTAACTCTGCTAAATCTTTTGGAATAATCAAATTCTCACCACTTTCTTTTCTTTAAGTATACACCTTTCTTTCAGGGACTACCAACTGACATGCTGATCTTAGAACCCCTGCAGAAAAAAAGAGACAACGGGTTGCTGTCTCTTTGCTTTCGTTCGTTCTCGCTTATTGTCCTGCCAAAATCGTATCAACGGTTGAACGATCCAAACCTTTCAAGACTTGAATCACCATTTCCCGTGCCGCTTCATAATCAGCGATACTGAATAGGGTTTGGTGGGTATGGATGTATCGTCCAGGAACACCGATAACTGAACTTGGGATCCCTTCATTTGCCATGTGTGCCGCACCAGCGTCGGTACCACCTTTTGAAACAAAGTATTGGTAAGGAATGTTGTTGCTTTCTGCTGTATCCAACAAGAATTCTTTCATCCGCGGCAACATGATCATGCCTGGATCATAGATTCGCATCAAAGTCCCGGCTCCTAGATGACCAAAGGTGCCATTTTTCGTGACTGTGTCATCTGCTGGCGAGCAATCGACCGCAAAGAACAAGTCTGGTTTGAATTTCGTCACAGACGGACGAGAACCCCGTAAGCCGACTTCTTCTTGAACGTTGGCACCAGCAATCAGCGTATGGCCTAACGTTTCCTCTTTCAAGGCTTCAAGTGCTTCTAATACGACTGCACAGCCGTAACGGTTGTCCCAAGCTTTCGAGATGATGTTTTTCCCATTGGCTGTTTTGATGGTTTCCACTTGTGGGACGATCGTATCGCCAGGACGTACACCAAAGCTTTCTGCTTCTTCTTTTGATTCAAACCCAGCATCAAACAAAATATCTGTCACTTCGACATTTTTTTGACCGCTGCTTCCTCGCAACAAATGTGGCGGTACTGAAGAAGAAACGCATGGGTAATCGCCCTTCGCTGTTTTCAATGTAAACCGTTGAGCAGATACCACATAAGGGTTCCATCCACCTAAAGGAGTGACTTTGAATAAGCCGCGATCGGTGATCGTCGTCAATAAGAAACCAACTTCGTCCATGTGAGCAGCTACCATCACTCGTGGTGCATCTGCTTCTTGGTGGTGACGCAAACCGAAGATGCCGCCTAAGCCATCTTGTTGGATTTCATCTACCAATGGAGTCATCGCTTCACGCATATACGTTCGCACGTCGTGTTCAAACCCGCTGGTTCCTTGTAACTCCGTTAGTTCTTTGATACGTTGAAATGTTTTTTCTTCCATGATCATTCGAGAAACACGTATCTGTTGTTTGCTGCCCCAAAGAAACAAAGCTGCTTTTTTTGAAAAAGCAACGCTTGCTGTGGCTGTGTTTTCCAGCGATTTTTGGGTGTAACAACGGATGTGCTCTCTTCCTCCTTATTCCTACTGATATTCTTTATTATAGCGCAAATTTCTATTGTTGGTTATTTTTCTTATAGAATATTTCTAAACTATGGTAAACTATTGTTAAGAGAACCTGTGCTTTCACCGAGATCAAAACATTCGGGAAAACTTACTTTAGGAGGGACATTAGATGGAGAATGAGCATCCATTGCATTATTTTAAAAATGGACTGACCATCGGTTTAGGTCTTGGCTTTGCAGGAGGGATTTTTTCAACGATCTGGTTGAAGAAAAGGCAAGCCATGAATGCCGATGATGTCTTAGACAATATAAAAGCGGCGTTTATCAAAGAAGGACCGATCGAAGGTTCTTGGATCAATTTCGAAAAACAACCTTTGCGCAAATTTGCGATCACTTCCCAGGGATATACTGGCGGCATCACCCGCACCGAAGACGGACAGCTTGTCACCTATGAATTTTTGGCAGATGCTCATACCGGCACCGTCTTAGATATTCAACGAGCAATCGTGGAATAATCACTGCACTTACGACCAGCTTCTTAAGAGGCTGGTCTTTTTTCTTTTTAAGCAGTGCTTTTACTGGAGCAAAGTCGCAAGGTCCAATACCACGACTTCATCGATGCTGCCGCCTTTTTGCCGATACGCCCATGCCCCACTTTCAAACAAGCAGTACAGCTGCCCTTTTTCTACCACGATCTGTTCAAGGTAATGGGGAAACTTGATGCGCCGCAATGCATGTTTGCGGGTCAGCACCGTTGCATCCTTTGGAAAGACCCATAACTCCGCCGCCCCTGGTCCAAAAGAACGTGCCAGCAACAAGTATTCAGTGGTAAAGGCGATACTTTGGACTTTCGTGGTGGTGACCCTTCTCTTACGCGGTTTGATGCGAGGAGGCGCTTTGCGACCGCTGGCTGAAAGAACAGACAGCGGATAATTCGCCACCACGCCTCCTTGTTTCAAGGCAAAGGTCCCTGAGACAAGTTCACCGCTATCGGCTGCCAAATAGGAGCTGTGAGTGATGCCTGCCAATTCGATGACTTGCTGATACGCGATAGGCTGATTGGTTGCCAAGGAATCATCTTCCAGCAGTCTCTGCAGAGAAACACACGCCACGCGCCCCATTCCTTTCCCTGTAATGGTTAGCCACAGCATTTGCGTTGCTCGATCAAAGACTAGTCCACCGACATGAGGTCGTTTTGGCAGAACCACCGTTTTCAGATGCCGCCCGCTCGTTCTTTCTATTATATAAAGCTGTGAGTGATGTTCCTGCTGCGAACAATACGCTGAGATGAACAAATAGTCCTCTGAAACGGCCAACCCTTGTGGGGTCATTGCCTGACATTGATCTGCATGCTTGTGTAGCCTCGTTTCTGCTTTCGCCGTTGCCGTCGTTGCCACTGCCGCAGTGGCTTCTTTTAAACCGGGAACCAAAAGGACTGCTTCCCTCTTTGCCCCGGCTGCTAGCCACGCTTGCCGCACGCTGGGATAACGCTTCAGCTGGGCTGCCAGTGCTTGGTTGTGGCGCGCCTGTCGGTGCTTTTTCAGCCAGTACACCACAAAAAGGCCAACCACAAACACGCCCAAAAGCAGCAAGCTCTCTGTTTGTCTCATTGATTGGCCTCCTTGATGAATTCCCTCTTGTCGGTTGATTTATCAGCCGCTTATTGTTTGTCTATTCGCAATAATGCTTAGACTACTTGAACTTCGACATCAATGTTGCCGCGAGTGGCCCGAGAATACGGACAAAAATCGTGCGCTTCTTCTGCGATTTTCTCTGCCTCGGCTTTTTCAACGCCTGGTAACGATACTTCTAAAATCACGCCGATTTGGTAACTACCGTCCTCATGCTGATACAAAGACACTCTTGCTTTAACTTCGGATTCGGATTCGATGTTATGCTCTTTCAGCATATGCTGTACGGCACCGTTGAAGCATGAAGCATAGCCTGCGGCAAATAATTGTTCTGGGTTAGTCCCTTCACTATGAAGACCCGGTTTGTCAATTTTCAGGTGAAAACTGCCATTTGGTGCTTCGACCTCTCCGACACGACCGCCTCGATTGATCATCGCTGTTTCATATTGCTTTTTCATTGAACCTCTTCCTTTCTTTTTTGACCTACTTCAAGTGTAACGACAATTTCCCGATATGACAAAAGGATTGCTTGTACTTGTTTCTTGAAACCAAAAAAGGCAAACCCAGAAACTCTGGATTTGCCTGTCTATTCGAGGTAATTGCTACCCGAAATAAATAAATGGAAACAATTGCTGAATGGACTAGCCGTTCGAACGTCCTAAGAAGAATGAAACAACAGCAACGACAATAACCGCACCAATAATTGATGGGACGATTGCCATTCCAGCAAGTGATGGACCCCAAGAACCTAAGATCGCTTGTCCAATAGCTGAACCTACTAAACCTGCAACGATGTTGGCGATCCAACCCATTGATCCACCTTTATTTGTGATAGCTCCGGCGATCAAACCGATAATAGCTCCTACGATTAATACCCATAACCAATGCATATTTTTCTCCTTCTTTCTTTTAAGTAGTTATTACACATATTATGTTACGCTTAATCCCCGTTTTAGACAAAAGATTTGCACTCAATTTGCAAAAAAAATTTTCAAACCTTGTTATATTAACGTTTATCAGCACTTCTTAATTATCGTTGTAAGAGCTTTAATTCGTTTTTTTTAGTATTGGTGCATTTTTTGAAATCGTTTTATTTTGTATTTTGCATCTTATCCGCTAAACTGAGGGAGAACTACTCTTATTTTGTCAGATAATTGGCACTTTTCACTCCTCAGTTCTTTTTGGGCGGCTATCTTTTCAGTACTTCAGCTATTTTTCATTGGGGGACGTTTCGATCGTTTTCGATTGGAAACGTTTTTTTGAACAAAAATCATTCAATAAAGGAGAGGAACAAAATGAACAAAAAAATAGGGTATTCAATTTTGTCTTTAGCGGCAGTGATGTTGGGGGTCGCTGGATGCGGCAGTGGTGACAGTGCCAGCGACAGCAAACAGATCCGTATGTTCGTTTCTGGAGATACCAGTGAAGGCGGCGCTTATTCGAAAATGGCGGAAAAATACAAGGAAGAAACTGGTGTGACTGTCGAAGTCACCGATGTGCCTTATGCGGACTTGCTGACAAAGATCACCAAAGCTGTTCAAGCAGATGATGCGCCAGAGGTCGTGCGGGTTTCTACCGTTCAACCTGACTGGAATGACTATCTGATGGATCTATCAGACATCGCCAGTGAGGCAAAAACATTGGAATCGATGACGATCAAAGATGAAGCAGATGTCGTCAAAGCACTCCCTTCCGATGTCACTGCCACTGGGTTGTTTATCAATACGGATTTGTTTGACGAAGCTGGTGTGACCTACCCCACTTCGGAAGAAGACATTTGGACTTGGGATGAATTTTTAACTGCGATCAATGAAGTCGTTGAAAAAACCGATGCCAAATACGGCATGGTCATGGACGCGTCGGATCACCGTTTACGGGCTTTCACCTATCAATACGGGGGACAAGATTTCTTTTTAGATGACAGCGGTGATTCTTATACGACCGATGATGCTACGAAAGCGGCTTTGCAAAAATTTGTGGATTTGAACAATGACGAAGTGATGCCAAAATCGGTTTGGACCTCTGGAGAAGATGCTTCTGCTATGTTCAAGAGCGGCCGTGTTCCAGCTTACTTTTCTGGCAGCTGGCAGATCGTTGATTTTTCTACCAACATCAGCAACTTTAACTGGCAATCCACCTATTCTCCTTATGAAGAGACCCGCGCGGTAAATATGGGCGGCAACTTCATCACTGGCTTCAACAATAGTAAAAACAGTGAAGAAGGCGAAAAATTCATCAAATGGTTGTACGAAGAAGAAAATTACAAACAGCTTTGTACCTATGCTGGCTACTTACCTGCGGTGGAAGATTTGACGGTCGATTATGAACAAGGTCAGGATGCTTATGAAATCTACAACCAAGAGATCGCAGCCGCTGCTCAACCAATCAGCAGCAAGCAAACCACCGATCAAGTGACGATGAGTATGAAAGGCTACACTGGATTGACAGGGGCTTACCGTGATGCCATCGTGCAAGTATTAAATGATGAAATTACATTAGATGAGGCAATCGACAAGACGATCAAGGATTACAATGATGGGTTTTTGAAGAAATAAACAGACGTTCAACCACAAAGAACCCATAGTCTGGCTTTTTGCAGACTGCGGGTTCTTTGTTGCTGATACGATCGTCGGAGGAGGAATTTTCTGTGAGCACTTTACAAAAAAACAAATGGCCGTTGTTTTTCACTGGCGCAAGCATCATTTTGTTCATTATCTTCTTTTTGATTCCAGCACTCTTAGGACTTTATTACTCGTTGACGGACTATAAAGGCTTTGCGACAGCCAATTTTATCGGCTTGGCAAACTACCAAGAATTGTTTCAAGACGCCAGCTTTTATAAAGCACTATTCCGCACATTTCGTTATGTGATCATTCTGGTCCCAAGTATCTATGTCGTTTCTCTCGCCGTCGCTTTGATGTTGAATAGTCAGTTGGCGAAAGGCAAATTTTTCGCAAAGATCATTTTTTTCTTACCATGGACCATCTCTGGGATCATCGCTGGGGTTATCTGGAAATGGCTGTTTGGTGAAAACTTTGGCTTTATCAACTTTATTCTAGAGCAAGCGGGACAACAAACTGTCCCGTGGTTTACCGACTCGAATGCTGCCTTTTCTGTCATTATTTTGGCTGCCATCTGGGGCGGCACTGCCTTTAACATGCTGCAATTTACTGCAGCTTTGAAAAATATCCCCCGCTCGTTGTATGAAGCTGCCGAGATCGACGGCGCTAGCTTTGGGCACAAATTGCGCTACATCACATTGCCTATGCTGCGGCCAACTTCCTTTATGGTCATCTTATTGGCTTCGATCGGCGCTATGAAAGAGTTCGCCCTCGTGCAATCGCTGACTAATGGTGGTCCAGGAACCGACAACATGTTGATCGTGCAATATATCTATACGACTGGGTTTGACAAAATGCGGGTCGGCTATGCCAGTGCTGCCTCCATGGTTCTTTTCGTGATTCTTTTACTGTTAGGCTTAGCACAAATGAAGATTGGAGGCGGCAAGAATGACATCTAAGACCATCAAAACCAAACGACCTGTCACAAGAAAGTCAGCGATGTTTTTTTTAACGCTGGCATTGATCATCACTTCCCTACTGTACCTTTTTCCACTGCTTTGGTTCTTATTGAGTGCCTTCAAACCAGGGACTGAACTATTTGCTTATCCCTTGAAAATCATTCCTGAAAATCCAACCATTCAAAACTTTATTGATGCTTGGACGACATTGGATTTCTTTCGTTACTTCAATAATACGTTGATTTCAGCGGTCGTCACCACTTTATTGACGATCCTAGTCAGCGCCGCCTGTGGCTATGCCTTTGCAAAATACGATGCCAAATGGCTGCGTTTTTTCTTCATATGTATCATCGCCACCACCATGCTGCCGACGGAAGTTATCATGAATCCGACGTTTTCCGTCATTCGTTCGCTAGGCTTATATGATAACTTGCTGGGGATCATCATTCCTTCCATCAATACAGCAACCGGTATCTTTATGTTTCGGACCTTTTTCGTCTCCGTTCCTGACGATTTGATTGAATCAGCCCGCATCGATGGCGCCTCGGATGGGATGATCTTTTTGAAAATCATGCTGCCGATTGCCCGACCAATCATTATGACACTGGGGATCTTTTCGTTCCAGTGGCGGTGGAATGATTATATCTGGCCCTTGATCGTCTTGAATGATCCGAAAAAATATACCTTGCAAGTGGCGATCCGCAGCTTGGTGGGCGCGGAAAATATCAATTGGACGATTTTGATCGCTGCCTCAGTAATTTCCATTTTGCCTTTGCTGCTGGTCTTCCTCGCCTTTCAGCGCTGGATTCTCGACAGCAATTTAGATAGCGGGCTAAAATAAAAAAGTGCCGACTGCTTCGTCGCACCTTTCTCCTTTTATGGATGAACGGTGCTACAGAGCAGCGGCGCTTTTTAATTTGAAAAGTCTTTTCGTGACAAGTAGACGGCGGTTAAAATACCGACTAAAATAGCCAAGCCGAAGACGACGATCGTACCGATCGCATTGTCTTTTCCTGGCAGTCCCCCGGTGTTGATCCCCCATAGCCCCGCAATCAAGGATGGCACAGCCACCACTAATGCCGCAGAATCTAAGTATTTCATCAGATGGTTTAGATTGTTGTCCATCATATCGGAGAACAAGCCACCGATAGTTTCTAACAAGTCGCGATAGATGGTGACCATTTTCATGGCAAACTTCTGTCGTAGCTTAATGTCATAAACGAGCGCTTCATTATCCAAACGATCCAAAAATTCTTTGCGATCCATCAAACGATCGACGGTATGGTTTTGGTCCCGCAAGGTGTGATCAAGATAGACCATGTCTCGCTCGGTATCGGCTAAATTGAACAATTCCTTGTTTTCCGTCGTTTTACGGGCTGCTTGATCCAAATCATCGATTTGCTTCTTCATTCCCTGCAGACCTTTGATGTAATGGGTGTAGATCATCAACGTCGAGTAAGCAACAATATCTTCATACCGTTGAATATCTTGCTCATGCTTTTCAATCAGGCGTTTAATCAATGTAGATTGATGAGAGACATAAGTGATTAAAAGATCTTTGGTATAAATAAAAGTCACCGGTTCTAAACGATCTTCGATGCGGTCTTGTGTCACTTCTGACAAATCGATCAAGGTATAAAGAATCGGATGATTTAACTTAGTATTACGTAAGTATTCCAAACGTGAGACTTCTTCTGGTTCATTGGCGCCAATAAAAATATCTTCGGGCAGTTGATACTTATCTAACAAGTGGCGTTGTTCCTCTGGATCTGTCCCAGAAACCACCAGCCAATTGTAATCTTCCTCCGAGGATTCCCTTATTTTTCGGTCGTCCATTTTGTAATACTGAAACATGGTGACTCGCTCCTTTTCTAATTCTCTCTTAATTTAACTATCTAACGCTTCTCGCTTTTTGTCAAAGTAAATGGCTTTTCTTTTTGGAGGTTTTTTCATTTTGAACTAAGTGCATTTTATTAGACGAACCTTTCGATTCATGAGAAACTTTTTATGGGCCCAATAAAAAATTTTAGGAGGAATAGTATGTTTCGTCATCAAAAAGAACTACAGTTTGAAGCTAAACCAGAAAAACCAAATCCGTTAGTTGCGAAATACCTTCAAGAATTAATCGGTGGACAATATGGAGAGATGAGTGTTGCCATGCAATACTTATTCCAAGGATGGAGCTGCCGTGGGGAAGAAAAATACAAAGATATGTTGATGGATATCGCTACTGAAGAGCTTGGACACGTTGAAATGTTAGCAACGATGGTTGCACGTCTACTGGAAGGTGCACCTGTGGAAGATCAAGAAGCGGCTATGAAAAAAGACCCAACGATCGGTGCGATCATTTCTGGAATGAATCCGCAACATGCCATCGTTGCCGGCTTAGGACCACGTCCTGCTGATAGTGTCGGCAATCCATGGTCAGGTGCGTATATCATTGCTAGTGGCAACTTACTTGCTGATTTTCGTGCCAACTTAAATGCGGAATCACAAGGTCGTCTGCAAGTAGCACGCATCTATGAAATGATTGATGACCGTGGGGTCAAAGACTTACTTTCGGTCTTATTAGCGCGTGATAGCTACCACCAAAATCTCTGGGCAGCTGCCGTGAAAGAATTGGAAGAAAACGAAGGTTCGATTTTAGTGCCGTCTACCTTTGACCGCAAAAACGAACGCTTAGATATCGCTTATGATTTCTATAACTTCTCAGAAGGCGACCAAAGTAAAGAAGGCTCTTGGGCGAAAGGCAAAGCCCTTGACGGTGAAGGCGAATACCAATGGTTAGACGAACCAAAAGTCGAAGGAAAAGCGCCAAAACTCGATCAAGTCACACCAAAAATGTACGGCACACCGCCTGAAAAATAATTTAATCAAAAAGAGCAATTGTTTCTGAAACAGAAACCGTTGCTCTTTTTTCTTTGTTTGAGCAAGTTGGTTACGTTCCTGGCAAAAAAGCGTTAGAGTAGAATGTAAAGAAAAGGAGGAATCATTTTATGAAAGCACCTTTACTGACATTAAACGACGGCAATTTACGCCCCGCAGTGGGCATCGGTACCTATCAGATCCGCGGTGGCGAAGGGTTGAGCCAGCTGCAAGCAGCGATCGCTGACGGGTATCGATTGATCGATTCTTCAACCAATTATGACAATGAAGGCATTGTCGGCAAAGCGATCCGTCGCTCTGGTATCCCACGTTCAGAATTTTATATCACCTCAAAATTACCGGGAAAATACCATGGCTACAATGATGCCCTAACCAGCATTCAAGAATCCCTTGCTCGCATGGGACTCGACTACTTCGATGCCTTTTTGATCCACTGGCCATTACCAAAACGCGGCAAATATGTCGAAGCTTGGCAAGCCTTAGTGACCGCCCAAAAATTAGGCTTGATCCGTTCCATCGGCGTTTCCAATTTTGAACCAGAACATTTGGATACCATCATTGAAGCAACTGGTGTGACCCCTGCGCTAAATCAAATTGAGATCCATCCTTACTGGGTCCAAGAACGAATGGTTGCAGAGAACAAAAAACGCGGCATCGTAACAGAAGCTTGGAGCCCACTAGGTCGTGGCAGCGATGCCCTGAAAGAACCACTGATCACTGAACTAGCTGAGAAATACCAAAAATCAGCTGGTCAAATCATCTTGCGCTGGCATGTGGAACGTGGCATTTTGCCCCTTCCAAAATCAAGAAACCTCGCCCATCAACGAGAAAATATTGCAATCTTCGACTTTGAACTGACTGAAGATGAAATCAATCAAATCAATCAGTTAAACAAGGAAGACGGCCGTATTGATGGTCAAGACCCAAATGAGTATGAAGAGTTTGAATAAACAATGATACCTAAAAAACATCATCTGCTGCTCCTTGATCAACGGAGCAACAGATGATGTTTTAATATCAATAATAAACGAATTTGCTTCCCTACTTACAGCTGATAATGGATCGCTTCTTGGTACTTTTCAAACAGGGACTGGTTCAATTCATCCCCGCCGTCTAGATTCGCTGAGTAAAAAATCGGCGGATAGTCGACGCCAGCTTCTTTTAGTTTTTGGCAAACTTCAACGATGATTGCATTTAAAATCGTTGCGCCGACTACGGTGGATGTAGGTCCGACTTTTTGTTCTACGTCTGGAATCGTACAAGCAGCATCGCCAATCTCCCCATGATTGTCGATGACGATATCCGCCGTTTCAAATAATCGCAAGCCTGATGTATGACGGCTGCTGACTGTTTTCGAATAGGTAAGGTTAGTTAATGCGATGATCTTGACCCCTTTTTCTTTGGCATGAAGCGCCATATCGATGATAACTGGGTTTCGCCCAGACACCGAATGCAAGATCAGCACATCGCCTGCTGTAAAGGGCTGGGTCGCCGCCAAGGCCCTACCGTAGCCTTCTAAGCGCTCCATTTTACTAGTGAAGGTGATTGGGCTGCGATCAAGCATCAGTTCTCTTCCAAAGATCGCGTTGATGGTCATCATGCCCCCTGCTCGATAATACATCTCTTCGGCTAAGATCCCAGCGTGACTTGCGCCAAAAATGTAGATGGCTTTTTTGGTCAAGTTGGCTTGCGTCAGTAATTCAATGGATTGCTCAATCGCTGGTGCTTCTTTTTCTTCTACAATAGACAATAGTTCTTTTGCTTTTTCAAAGTATTGAAACATTTAAAACCCTCCAAACAGCTTGCCGATCAATTCACCAAGGATGCCCCATAGAGATAAATCGTTCCCACCGAAAATCAAGATCCAGTTTTGAATCGTCGTTGAGAATAACGCTGCAGAGATCCCAACGAGTGCTACCATAACGACAGAAGCTGTGATCGTGCCAATAATGGCACCTCGCAAGCCCCCTTGTCCTTCACCAATCACCGCAGCACCGCCACATTCAAAGAAGCTGGTGATGACTAAAGGAACGATCAAAATGCCAAAGACGTTGGTCGTATTGGCAATGACCACTAAAATCGTTGAGGTGATCATCGCCACGATAAAGCCGATGATTACAGCATTTGGACGGTAGTTGAACAAGATTGGCACATCAAAAGCTGGTTTTGCTCCTGGAACGACTTTTTCTGCGATCCCTTGAAAGGCTGGAATGATTTGGTTGATCAATAGACGTACCCCATACAACATGATCAATAGTCCTGCACCGAAGTTCAAGCCAGCATCAACCGCAAACATCACCAAGTTGCCCCCTTCAGGAACTAATACGGGCGCAATCAGACCGATAACGATATTCATCAAAAACATCACTAATGCGCCAGTAATCGATATTTCACGGAAAAACGAGAGATTTTCAGGCACTTTCAAATCTTCCGTCGATTTTTCTTTGTTTCCGACCCGTTTTGCAACAAATCCTGAAACCAATGACAAGATCCCCGTTGGATGACCGATCAAAAATGAATCATCCCCAGTGGCATCCCAAACATATTTCCGCATGATCCATGGCATGAATGACCAGTAACAAGCAGATAGAACCGCCCCTAAGATCAACAGTGGGATTCCGGTAAGTCCGCCTTCAACGCCCCCAGCGACGATGACGAATGGGAACCACCACAACATGTGGCCGGTGAGGAAAATCGTCTTCACAGGTGTAAAGCGAGCAATCAATAAATGAATGACAAGTCCGAAAAACATCGCTAAGCCAACTGTTCCGCCGTATTCTGCCGTAAAGGTGATGTCAGAGAGTCCATCTGACACAGCAACTCCTAATTGGGTTTGAACCGCAGCATTGATCGGTGCGATCGTTCCCACCAACATATTTACCCCAGCCGTCAATGCCACCATCCCGAAGGAAGCTGTTAAGGTTCCTTTGACGACTTCTGCAAAAAGTTTTCTTTGTACCAATAACCCAATCATGGCAATGATCCCCAGTAGGACTGGCGGATTTTTTAAAATATAATCCGTAACAAAATTCATGCTTATCCCTCTCTTTCAGCTAAAAATTTTTCCATTTGCTGTTTGACTTCTTCTTTATCCATATACTTTTTGATTGGATAAACGGGTGCTTTAACGGATGCTTTTAACTCATTCAATAATTCATTACTCGTAAAATAAACATCTGCTGGTGTCGCTTTTGCTGTTGATAAATCAGTATTCTCGGCAGTTGCCGTCAACCCTAACTCTTTGATCACCTTATCGATCGTCATCTTCAATACCATTGAGCTTCCTACACCAAATCCACATACTGCTAAAATTTTCATATCCTTTTCCTCCTATTGGAATAATTGACAAATTTGTTCCCGATCGCCGTTTAATATCACGTTGTATTTTTCTTCATCCATAAAGATCGCCATGATCTCTTTCAAGCTTTCTAGATGGCTTTCACTATCTGCGGCGGCTAAGACAAGAAATATCCGCACCGGTTTCCCCTCAAGATCGATGGGCTGTTTCGTTACTAAAAGGCTCATACTTTGCTCCAAAACCCCTTCTCCAGGACGGGCATGCATCAGCGCAAAGTAATCCGCCAACACCATGTAAGGACCATTTTCTTCCACGCTTTGAATCATCGCTTCGATGTATTCTGACGTGATCAGCGCTTCATCCAGCAAGGGCTGGCTAGCTAATTTTACGGCTAAGCGCCAATCTGCCACTGTCTCATCCGTTTGTATATGCTTTTCAGGCAAATAATCCTTCACTTTCATTCTGATTTAACCTCCAACATTTTTGATAGGAACCATTCTTTGTTTTCGATTCCTTGCATGATCAATTTCATCATTGGTTCCACCTTTTGCGTCTCATCCTCTCGGATCATCAATAAAATAATGATGTCGGCTTTTTGGTTGCCCCATTCTACTGGCTGATCCAAAAGCAAAATCGAGATCGCTGTTTTTTCGACATAATTCGGATTGCCATGAGGGATGGCAAAGCCATTATCTAAATAGGTTGATTGTAGCTGCTCTCTTTCAATGACGGATTGCCGAAACTGCGCTTTTCGTTTTTCATCACTAAAAGGGATTTGTTCGATCAAAAAATTGATGGCTTCTGTTTTGCTGGCAAATCGCTCGAAAAAGACGGTTGGCTGGATCATCGATTGGGCTTGAAGAAGTAAACCATTTTGATCGACCACCGCCTCATTATCGATGACTAAATCGATGTAGTGATTCATGATCCGCTTCATGTCGCGATTGGTCACCATAGGCGAGATCCGCACCACAGGTTTTTGAATCCCTACGAGATCGATGGTTGAAATAATAAAATCGATCTCCGAAATGTCCATCTGCTTTAATTTTTCTACTGAAACGGTTTCGATACTGTCGATCTCTGGCAGAATGCGGCGAATTTTCGCAGAGACAAATGAGCTAGTGCCGACGCCATTGGGACAGACAAAAATGATTTTGTTCATGCGGCGCATTCGCTCGATTGCTGCTTGAAAATGGATCGTGACAAATCCAATCTCATCATCAGAGATCCCCACTTGATACGCTTTCAAGAAATCATGAAGCGAGAACCAGACCACGCCATACAAAGCAGGATAGTTTTGTTTGATTTCTTCCAACAAAGGGTTGATGACTGTGGTTTGCGCTTCGATCCGCAGCAGTAGTTGATACAGATGGATCGTCACATCTTCTTCCAAACGATTGTCTTGGGTCAAGTCGGTACCTAAGCCTTCGCTGATTTTTTGAATCAAGTTACGCACTTTTCCCCGAAAGACGAAAGGAACTTTTTCACTTTTCATAAAAAATTTCAAGCCGCTACCGACGATCAGGTAGGTTAGATATTGCACTTCTTTTGGTGAAAATTGATAAATGTGTTGTTCTTCGATTTCTTTCAGTAGCTCATAGACTAACGGATATTTGTCGAACTCCAAAAACAGCTTCCCCACTTGGCGGTTTTCTTCAATCACTAAGTTTTCCGCATGACTCGCCCGCTCGATCAGCAGCACGATGGAAAGGACGATACTTTGAATATAGCTGTCGGGCATTTCCACTTGTTTTTCCACTAACGCTCGACGAAAGGCCTGATTTACTTCCTGGTATTTCGCAGGTTCCACCAACAAGGAAAACGCCGCTGGTTGATCCAGCATCATTAAGCAAAAGCGTTTGAGCACCCGATGGATCTGGGATTCACTTGCTTCAAAAAATGTACCTGAATTATCAAATCTCAGACGTAAGCTTTCTTTTTGAAACAGCTCTTTTAAATAAGAAATATCTTTGGCAATACTGCTGCGGGAAACGAAATAATCCTCTGCTAACTGCTGATAGCTGAGATGATCGCCAGCAATCAACCGTTTAAAAATCAAAATCCTTCGTTCCGATGTCCCCGAATAATTCATTTTCATACGCTCACCCTCTACATCTATTTTATTGCTACTGTACCAAATTAGAAGGCTAATTGTTAGATTAAAGAATGATTAAAAGGAGTGTACACTTTGATTTTTAAGGCTCCTGAAGGCATTTTATAACAATTTCAAGGCGCTTTTTTTCACAATCTGCCGCCTTTCTCTTATAATTAAGCTAGGATTTATATAGGAGGAGATAACATGAAATGGCGTGGGGGTAGACAAAGCAGAAATGTCGATGATCGAACGGGGCGATCATCTGGCTCAGGTGGGATGTTGGCTGCTGGTGGCGGGATCGGTACGGTGATCATCGCTGTTTTATTTTTCCTGTTTAGCGGTGGTGATTTAAGTTCGCTGCCGGATGTCTTGGGTGGCAGCGGTCAAGCAGCCAATTACCAGACAGAAAATGTGGGCACCAGTGAGTACACGGAGGAAAAAGAATTTTCCGCAGTCGTGTTCGGCTATTTAGAAGATTATTGGCAAGACGTTTTTCAAGAGCGGCAAGAAACCTATCAAGACCCAACACTCGTATTATTTACGGGAAGTGTCCAGTCGGCATGCGGCTATGCCACGTCACAGGTTGGTCCGTTTTATTGCCCAGCAGATGAGAATGTGTACCTTGATCTGAGTTTTGCCAATGAGCTTTCTGATAAATATGGCGCAAGCGGCGACTTTGCAATGGCCTATGTCATCGCCCATGAAGTCGGTCATCATGTGCAAAATGAGCTGGGGATCACCCAACAATTGGACAAAATCCGCCAGCAAGTTTCAGAAAAGGAATACAATCAGTACAGCGTTCGTTTGGAACTGCAAGCTGACTACTTAGCTGGTACTTTTGCAAAGTATCTACAAGGTGAAACCTATCAAGGACAGCCGATTTTAGAAGCTGGCGATATTCAAGAAGCGATCACGGCTGCCAATGCCATCGGGGATGATACACTGCAAAAAGAATACCAAGGCTATGTTGTTCCAGATAGTTTTACGCACGGCACATCGCAGCAGCGCGTGGACTGGTTTAACCGTGGCTATCGTTATGGTGACTTAGCACATGGCGACACCTTTAATGTCGATAGCCTTGATTTGAGCAAGTAGCTTCAACTAAAAAAACACTCCGTAACAGCATGAACCGCCTGCTGCTTCGGAGTGTTTTTAGGTTCTGGGTGTCCCTTCAAGCCTTTTGGTGAAGGGACGCTTTACGCTTTCTTAACTTTCGCAATGATTTTTTCGCAAAAACGTGCCTGCTTCGTCATACTTTTTTCACATTTCGAGACTATTATATAAGCATACTAACAAACAACCCTAACACTTTTTCATTTTTACTCCTTTGCCTGTCAGTCCCCGCTGACAGGCTCTTTTTTTGTCTTTTGATTGATATATTCAGACCTGCAAGTCTTTGCGCTCATAACGGGAAAAGGTGCCAAAGAAACAGATGATACCGATCAGCAGTACCCATAGGACTGATGTGGCGCCGTTATCCATGAGTTGGACGGGTAGTGCCATCCGCACAGGTGAAAGTCCTGCCAGCCATTCCAATTTATCGTAGAGTTCCCCCACGATGCCGAGCAAATACAGACCGAACACGCAGCCTAAGCCGACGCTGGCAGTTTGTTTGCTGGAACGCAAGATCGTGGATAAAAAGAAACCTAGACAGAGGAAAAAGACTAAGACACCATACTCGGCAACGAAGATTTTGCTGATTTCTTCTATAAAAGCGGACAGGTCATCTCCTGGTAGTTTGAATAGAACAAACGAGGCCAGACTACTGCCATAGGCAATCAGCCAAAAGCCAGTCAGCAGCAACAATCGGGCGAGGAACTTCCACCCAACGATTTCTCTGCGGCTAATAGGCTGAGCATATAAATACTCGATCGTTCCTTCTGATTCTTCAGTGATCAGACTGTTCAAGCCTAAAAGCATCCCATAAATACACGCGGCGATAAATAAGTATTGAAAGTAGTACCCGAAAAAGCCTGTCGGTGAAACCAAGCTTGAGGGTCCTGTCAGTTGGATGTTAAAGATGCCTAGTAATTCTGGGCTGAAAGAGCCCAACATCTGGTCTAAGGACGTTTTCATTTCTGGCGTGATCATTTGAGGATAGATAGCCGTAAATGCAAAAATGATTGCTGCAAAAAGGATCGTCCAGACCAGCCAGCCTTTGAAGGTATTTTTAAGGTCGATTTTCATTAAAGTCATTTTTGAGAACCTCCTTCATAGAGCAGCATAAATTGCTGTTCAAGGGTTGGGTGTTCGATCGTGAACTCTTTAATGGTAGGATTGGTTAAAAAATGTGCCAGCTGATTCATGTCCCCTTGATAGAAAAAACGCAAGGTGTGTGATTCCTGAGCAAGAACTTGTACGTTTTCCAAGCCGGCTAATGAGAGGCTCCCCTCATTCGTGAGCGTTACAACTTTGCCGAAATTTTCTTCCTCACTCAGTTCTTTCACGGTGATGATCTGTCCTTCACGAATAAAGGCGGTCCGATGGGCATAGGTCTGAATTTCATGCAAATCATGGCTAGATAGAAAAATCGTCATCCCCTGTTTGTTTCTTCTAAGGAGCTCTTCAAACAGCCTTTTTTGAATCAAGGGATCTAAGCCATTGGTCGGTTCATCTAAAATCAACATTCTCGGTTGTGCAATCAAGGCGCTCGCAAGCCCGACTTTTTTCTTGTTCCCTAAAGAAAGCTCTGCGATCGATTTGTTTGGATCAATTTGAAAAAGCTCCATCAACTCCTGAATCTCTTTTTTTGGCTGTTTGACTTGATGAAAATCCGCTGTAAATGCCAGTAGTTCTGCTGTCGTCTTTTTTGAATAAAACCGTACATCACTGGAAACATACCCAGTAAACGTTTTGATCTCTTTGGCTGCTTGTTGGCAATCTCGTCCAAAATCGCCGCCTGTCCTGCATCTGGTTTGATAAAATTCAACAATACTTTGATGGTCGTTGATTTTCCCGCACCATTTGGTCCGATAAAGCCAAAAATTTCTCCTTCTGCCACTTGCAATGATACGTTCTCGATGGCGTACTTCTTGTTGTATTGTTTGCTTAGTCCGTTGATCGTAATGGCATCCATCCTGTCCCCTCCTTGTACTGCTTTGATGCCATCAGTGTAGCCTTATTTCGTGTTTCCGTCAATCAAAGATCTAAAAGGATTCCGCTGGAATTTTTTACGAAAATCATCAACAGATTGACACACTTCTATTGCTTTCTCTTCCTATTTTTTTCACATTTTCCCGCTATTATTAATACATACCAACAAACAACCCTAACACTTTTTCATTTTTACTCCTATCCCGCCAGTCCCCGCTGGCGGGCTCCTTTTTTTATCGGCAAAAAAACGCAGACCTAGCAGCAACTGACTTTAGCAAATGTAGCACTCGCTAAAGTCAATTGACTGTCTATCCTGCGTTTTTTGGCTCGATCATTTCTGGGACGGATGAATCCATTCTTATTCATCCGTCCCACTTTCATTATTGACAATGAGTCCGTTTTTTAAGTTTCCATGGGGTGATTTGTTAACAAAACGGATTGTAGAAGCGTCCGCCATTAAGGACCATCAAGGACAATCCGAGCGCCACGATCAAGCAAACAACAGCAATCGCCAAGAGATCTTTGCCTTGGATCGGCTTAGCTTTCAGCCAGGTACGCTGCTTGTGCTTACCAAACCTTCTTAGCTCCATGGCAGCAGAAATGTGGTCGATCCGTTCCAAGCTGGAAAAAATCAAAGGAATCGCGATCGCGACATTGCCTGCCACGCGTTTGCGCAAAGGTGCTTTTTTAGAAAGCTCCACGCCCCGTGCTTGCTGCGCTTTGGCAATGGTCCGAAAATCCTCTTGAATATCAGGGATGTAACGCAAAGCCAGTGCGACTGCATAGGCGATTTTGTAGGAGATCCCGATGCGGTTGATACTGGACGCCAACTCGCTTGGATTGGTGGTAAACAGGAAAATCAACCCTGGCGGAATCGTGACAAAATATTTGATCAACAGATTCAACTCATAAAACACTTGCTCTTGGGTCAATGTATACCGACCGATCCCTTCAAAAATCACGTGGCGCGTACCGTAGATCTCCACCCCATATTCTGGTGCGAAAAGATAGACCGCCACCAAATTCAAAAGCGAAAAGAAGATGATAAATTTCAATACAAAAGCGATATCTCGGTAGCGAATTCCAGCACTGGCAAATAGAAAGACCGAAAACAATGCCAGTCCAATGAGAAAACGCGTATCATAAGAGATCATCCCGATGACGGATAGCAGCAAAAAACAAATCAGTTTTGCGGCACCGCTTAGTTGGTGGATCCACGTTTTGCGGTCAAGATAGCCGATTAGATTACTCTCCATCGTGTCCCTCCTTCTCGCTGGCAATAAAAGCGGCAGTAAAAGCGGCGGGATCTGTCAGCTGGTTAAGGGTCGCCAGTGTGTACAAGCTGGTTTCTTTGAGGTTCGCGGCACTCACCACTTGTTTGTCTGCTAAAACAACTTCTGGCGGTGCGTCCAGCAAAATCGTTCCTTGCGTCAAAACGATCGTCCGCTGTGTATACTCCAACATCAGGTGCATATCGTGGGTGATCATAACGATCGTTAATCCCCGCTGGTTCAACTCCTGTAAGAATTGCATCATTTCGGTGTAATGGCGATAGTCTTGTCCTGCTGTTGGCTCATCCAATAAAATGAGTTCAGGATCTAAGACGAGGATCGCTGCAATGGCGGCTCGGCGTTTTTGCCCATGACTTAGTGCCGACAATGGCCATGAGCGAAACGGATAAAGACCACAAATTTTCAAGGTCTGATGAACTTTTTCTGTGATTTCAGCCTCTGGGACATTTCGGTTGCGCAAGCCTAAGGCAACTTCGTCAAACAGGAAGTTTTTTGACAGCATTTGATTGCTGTTTTGCAGAACATACCCGATTTTTTGCGCTCGTTCTTTGATGGAATCATTGCCCATGTCTGTTCCTTGCCAAAGCAACTTGCCAGAAGTCGGTGTCAAAAAGCCGGTAATCAAATGGGACAAGGTCGATTTTCCTGCGCCATTATGCCCGACCAAACTAATCATTTCTCCTTGATGGATGGTAAAATCCAGTGCCTGCAAAATGGGTTTACCGACTTGGTAAGAAAACGATAGATTCTTCGCTTCCAACAACGGCGGCTGGTGGCTAGGAAGTGCCGTTTTCGGAAATTTTTCTTGAAACTGAGTCAGTTTTTCGGCAATCTCAGATGATGCAAATGCTTCTACCGCGACCAAATCAGCAGCATCGGTCACGGGAACGCCCGCTTTTTTTAAGGCGGCTAAATACAGTGGTTCACGAATGCCGACTTGCTGCAGCATATCCGTTTTTAATAGTTCATTCGGTGTACTGTCGGCAAGGATGCGGCCTTCTTCCATCACGATGATGCGATCGACAGCGGCGGCTAACACTTCTTCTAAGCGGTGTTCGATGATGATGGTGGTAAAACGCTTCTCTTGATACAGCTGGTCGATCATTTTGATGGCTTCCACACCTGTTTGAGGATCCAAGTTGGCTAGGGGCTCATCAAACAGTAGAATCGGTGTTTCATCGATCAAAACACCTGCCATTGAAACACGCTGCTTTTGGCCACCCGATAATTCCTGCGGTTTTTTCGCCAAATGATCCATTAAGTCGGTCTTTTCAGCCCAAACCCGCAGCGCCTCCTGCATCACAGCTTGACTACGCTGATCGTTTTCCAATGAAAACACGATATCTTCTGCCACGGTCAAGCCTACAAATTGGCTATCGGTGTCTTGCAGCACCGTGCCGACGGTCAAAGACAGCTCGTAGATGGAAGCTTGCCCAAAGGCATTGGTACCGATCGTCAATGCTCCAGTACTACTGCCTTTGTCATTTTGCGGAATCAAACCGTTCAAACATTTTCCTAATGTACTTTTGCCAGAACCGCTGGCACCGACGATCAGGACTTTTTCTCCTTCATAGATCGTTAGATCGATGTTTTTCAAGGTGGGTTCCGCTTGTGCATCATATTGGAAAGAAAAATTCGTAAATTGAATGATTTTTTGTTTCATTTTTTAGCCTTCACACATTTCTTTGGTTAGGATTCCTTGCTCAAGCTGCCTTTTTTGGTTTTGGTTTGGGCATAGGCTTTTAGCAGGATCACTCCGATTATCCCAGTTACGACTGCATTGGTCAATCCCGCAATGACTCCTTGCGTAAAGACTTTGTTCGCTGGTTCGCCATAGATCAAAATATCACCGATCGGGGCAATGATCACCCAGACGACCAAATTTGCGATCGTTTCACCGATCAAGAAGGTCCGAATTTCTTTAGCGCCAAAGGTTCCTTGCTGGATTGGAATCCAACGAGTCAAAAGTCCAAAGAACACCCCTAAGATCCCAGAGGCGGCGATCCAAGACCACCATGGACCATAAGTCGTCAAATCTCCTAGAGCATGCCCGATAAAGCCTGCTAAACCAGCAACGATTGGACCGTAGACAACGCCTAATAGCGCCAAGAAAGGATAGGCTGTGGCGATATCTGTATTTGGGAAACCTGTCGGAATCGTGACGAAACGTTTTAAGACGAAAAAGACCGCAGCACCGATACCGATTGCAACAATGTGTTTTACTGTAAATTTTGATTGATTCATTTTTCATTTCTCCTTTTTTTGAGGGTAATTTTCCAATTCGTGCCAGTCCCGATTTTATAGGTTTCAGCAAATGAAGCCAAGTTGAGCCCTAAACCAATATTCAATAGGAAATTGACATATAAGACAGGTTCATTTTCCGACACTTGCGCAAAGGAGCGTCCGAAACGCACTTCTTCTTGATAACGCAGCGTATCTTGGTAATAAATACTGACGAGCAGCGGCTCATTGTATTGGACCTGCCATTGCTTAAAGAACGTATGGGGAATATTCGTCCACAACGAACCAAAGCGGATATCGAGAATATCGATCGTACCAGTAATCGTTTCTGCTGTTTGGCTTGGCTTTTCAATGGCAAAGACTTGGATCGCTTCTTTAGGCTCGGGTGTTCCTAGCTCATCAAAGCTGATGGCGCCGCTGGCGAGCCGCGCGGCGTTATACATATAAACATCCCGACCATGAAACGTATGGCTTTCGGCTGATCCGGCCAACCGCTCAGTTGCCTCATTGATCACCCGTAGTTCAGCGATTCCGATATAAGTCGCTAAATAGGTTAGGGTGCCATTATCTGGCGTCAAAACCAACTGTCCGGTCGCCAACTTGGCAACCACGCTTCGTCGATCAGACCCTACGCCAGGATCGACCACTGAAACAAAGACCGTTCCCGCTGGCCAATAGGTGACGCTTTGCAGCAGACGATAGCTGGCATCATGAATGTTGTATGGCTCGATCTCATGAGTCAAATCAGCAATGACCAGCTCCGGTGCCACTTGATAAGCTACCCCGTACATCGCATTGACCGCTCCATCTTGCAAACCAAAATCGGTTTGAACCACTAATTTGTGCATTTTTCTCTCCTCCCAACAACCTTTCTCCTTTTCAACAAAACCTGCGCTTGAAACAGCTGACCGTGCAGACACAAAAAAAGCCCTTAGCCAAAGCTAAGGGCATCACCTGCGGTACCACCTTAATCTGCAAAACCTTCACAGGCTTCACCTCATTCAGTACCCGAAAACACTCGGAGACTGTCGCTTGTTAACGGGGCAACCGTATTTTCCTAATTAGTCAGAAAATCCGCTCCAAAGTCATTTTCAAATCATTCGTTGTCGTTCCTTCTCACCTACCGGAACTCTCTGCTAGACAATTTCCTTGATTCTACTTTCTTTTTCATCGCGTTTGCATTTTGTTTCATTTAAATTATCAAAGCTTGTGCCTTTTGTCAATTCTCTTTTAAGAAAAAATTCAAACAGAAGGCATAATTTGTCAAAAGATTCACGCAATTCCTGAATTTCGCTCGAAAATTCTTCATATTTTCTCGGTATGATACTTGTATACCAACAAACAACCCTAACACTTTTTCATTTTTACTCCTTCCCGCCAGTCCCCGCTGGCGGGCTCCTTTTTGTCTTCTGACTGTTTTAGATGGTTTCACTTTTTCTTGGCGATTTCTTCCCAGAATTCTGTTTGATTCGTCAATTTTTTTTCACATTTTCACGCTATTATAAATGCATACCAACAAACAACCCTAACACTTTTTCATTTTTACTCCTTCCCGCCAGTCCCCGCTGGCGGGCTCCTTTTTGTCTTCTGACTGTTTTAGATGGTTTCACTTTTTCTTGGCGATTTCTTCTCAGAATTCTGTTTGATTCGTCAATTTTTTTTCAAATTTACACGCTATTATAAATACATACCAACAAACAACCCTAACACTTTTTCATTTTTACTCCTATCCCGCCAGTCCCCGCTGGCGGGCTCCTTTTTGTGAGATTGGACTTGCATTTCTTCCTAGAAAGGATTATCTTTATCTTATGCGGAAGTGGCGGAATGGCAGACGCGCACGCTTCAGGCGCGTGTGAGTTTATCTCGTGTGGGTTCAACTCCCATCTTCCGCATTTAGCAGTTCAGCTTTCTGAACTGCTTTTTTTGTTGCAAAACGCGCATGTTCATCGAATAAACATGCACGTTTCATTCAACTATTTTTCCCCTTATTCACTAACATAGGCGGTGCGGAAAAAGAAATGCGCGCCATAAGCTGGGAATTGGATGTCTTTTACCTTTGATTTGATCAGATAATTTGAAGCACTTTGGTAAAGAGGGATTTGCGCAGCATCTTGTTCCAATAAAATTTCTTCTGCCGCTTTGTAATCTTCAAAATATTGATCGGGGTCATTGGCATGAACGGTGCGCGCATCTTCCGTCAACGCCGTATATTCTTCATTGACATAGCCGCCGTAGTTAAAGGAAGCGCCGGTTTTGTATAAGATAAAGAACATATCCATGTCACTGCTTCCAGCGATCCAACCAGAAACGGAAAGCTCGTAATCACTATTTGCTCTTGATTGATTCAAGCTGGCACGTGGCTGTTTGTTGATGGAGATCGACAAGCCTGGCAAGTTTTCTTGGAGTTGGCTTTGCAAGTACTCCCCGATTTTTTGGCCATTGTCATCATCTGTCACTAACAAACGCAGCGTCGTACTTTCGCCAATTTCCGCTTGGGCTTTTTCCCACTCTTCCTTGGCAGCCTCTAAATCATACAGGTTATAATCACCGCTATATGCTCGAAAATCTTCGCCAGTATTTGGATTCGCAGCTAAGCCGGTAGGGATCAATCCATTTAAAACTTTCGCTCCATCGTTCAACACATTATCCACGAGACTTTCTTTGTCGATCGCCAATGCGATCGCTTTACGCACATGAACATTTGCTAAGGCATCGTTGGCGGTTTTGTTAAAGTCTAAGAAAAAGTTCGCCACATCATTTTGCGTAACTAGCTCTTCATTGTCTCCATATTGTTGAACATAGATCCCACTGATTTTTTGCAAATCAAGGTCGCCGCTTTCAAACAATTGGATCCCCGTATTTTCTTCTTTGATGGTGGAGCCTTTGATTTCCTCCAATTGAACGACATCAGCATCGTAGTATTGGTCGTTTTTCACTAGCGTCCACTCATCTCCCGTCTGTTGCCAATCGGTTAAAGTAAAGGGACCAGAATACAACAAATCTTCACTTGTACGGGCATAGGTATCGCCTTTTTCTTCAACAAAGGCTTGATTTTGCGGTGCCAACCAGCCGATGGAAATCAAGGATAAAAACGAAGGCTGCGGCTGCTCCAACTGCACGATAAAGGTCGCATCATCTGGGGTTTCCAGACCAATCGTTTCTACGTCTGCATTGCCTTCACGAATGTCTTTACTATTGACTACATTATCCAACAAATAGGCGTTTGGTCCCATCGTTGCTGGATCAACTAACTTTTTCCACGCATAAGCAAAGTCAGCTGAAGTGATCGCTTCGCCATTGCTCCACTTGGCATCGTCTCGCAAGGTAAAGGTATAGGTTTTGCCATCTTCACTGATTTCGACTCCTTCTGCCAAGCCTGGAACTGGTTCGCTGTTTTCATCGAAACGGTAAAGCCCTTCGAATAAATGTTGGACGATGGTAAACGTTGCTTTATCCGTCGTTTGGGTCGTATCGAGAGTCGTCAGCTCAGCTGGTAGACTCACCGCGATCGCTTGATTCGGCGCTCCGTTAGTTTCAGCCTCTGATCCCTCAGTATTTCCTGTTGTCGTGCAGCCAGAAAGGGTCAACCCAATCACTCCTGCTGCAACCAATAAACGCTTCTTCCAGATCATTTTCATTCTTCCTCCTATGTGATTGCGCAACCAACGCAAGTGTTTTTCATGACAGCCAAAAACGCATTCAACGATAAAAAGAAAAAACCTCATCCCTTTGCTTATCAACTTTGACAAACAAAGGGACGAGATTTTCGTGTTACCACCCTTTTTCGCACCACTCTCACAAATGGCACCTCAACAGTACGCTAAGATACTTGGCACGGTAACGGCTGCTTTCCGTCTGATTTGCGTGAACAAATCAGATCACTCAGAGCTCATCTTCACTTTTTTTCTGCTGCCCTTTCTCACCATCCGGGTTCTCTTCTAACAGATTCCAAAGCTACTCTTCTCTTCATCGTCTTTCTTTTTATCTAAAAAAATGGTAAATGACGTTTTTTTGTCTATTTCATGATTGTTATAAAGTATACTATTGGTGTTTTTGGAAGTCAACAAGAATTGCGAATATTCAGTTTTTTATGATTTTTCTATCAGAGCTTGTTTTGCGTCTTGCTTGCCTTTCGTCACGTTCTTCTCTAGGATAAGAACTAGATAAGCCTTCTCATTTGTAAAAAGGAGTGTGCCAAAATGAAATTAGCAGAAGCGTTACTTTTAAGACGAGATTTGAACAATCGTCTGTTTCAATTGCGCAACGAAATCTCTAGTAGTGTGTTAGTCCAAGAAGGCGATACCTTGGATCGCAGTATCACAGAATTGTTCAAGGAATACGATGAGATCAATCAACAGTATTCAGAATTAGTCGTAGCCATCAATCGGAAAAATGCGACTGCCTCTGTAGCAGATAGTGCGTTATTGCTGATGGAAGCACTAGAACAGCGAGAACAGCTGCGCCGCAAGCATGCACTGCTTACGCAAGCACTGGATGAAACCAAAGCAGCTCCCCGAATGGGTCGCAACGAAATTCGACTGGTGCGCACGATCGATACAAAAACGCTAACGGAGCAATTGAATGCGACCGCCAAGCAGCTGCGAGAATTAGATGGAAAAATCCAACAAACCAATTGGCTGGTCGATCTTTAATCAATATGGGTGGGTGTCAAAGGCGAGCACAAAGCAGGTACAGGCTGATATGTACACTATGGAACGTCTGGCAGAGACGTAAACGTAACAACCACTGCTTACGAATCACAATCGTAACAATCACATTGTATTTTTTAGCGACCACGTGCTGATTTGACTGGATGGGAAAAACCCTCTTCTTTTTTTGAGAAGAGGGTTGTTTTTATCGTATCCAGTCGTACATTGAGGCGGCTCTTTTACTGAGAAACCTGCTGCTCATTATTCACAGTGGCAGAACGCGTCAGGAACGCTTGCCCTTTCTCACTACTCCAAAACTCCTTCATCAATGCCGTCAATCCCTCTTTGGTTTGATTGGCACCAAAGAAAGGACTGCCGGGTTCTAACATGATGCCATTAGCTAAAGCACCGATAGGAAAGGGATCAAAGCCGAAGGCGGCAACGATTTCGGCTGTCTGATCAAGGGCGGTTTGGTCATCACCAGCAATGGCGATGGCTTTTTTGGCAGTTCCTTGAGCAGCCGTTCTCGTCAGCAAGGATTCCTCTTGGATATCATGGTACCCCATATGATTGAATCCTTTGACTACTTTACTTTGGGAAAAATAGCGTTGCACACGTTCCGAAGAAGTCTGCTCAATGGATGAGTATTCTGTTTCTTTGCCATCGACTTCCCACCAATAATTCATGGCATCGATCACTAGCTTACCAGCCAAAGCTTCTGCCGGCAGCTGTTGGTACTTACTCAACGGAATTGCCAAAATGATCGTTTGGGCTTCCGCCATCACTTCAGCGGCATTTTTTGCGATTACTCCCGGAGCCAACACAGAAACGGATAAGGCGATTTTTTCTGCTGGCTTCGTACTGGCGATCAAAACCCGATAGCCCGCCTTGGCACCAAGATTTGCGAGCGCTAAGCCTAACTTACCTGCGCCTAAAATTCCGATGGTTTTAGGCATTGCCATCACCTGCTGCCAACAATTCTTTCACCCGTGGAATCACTTTGGTTCCATACAATTCAATCGTTTTGAAACGGTCTTTTTGCAGCTGTCCGCCTGTACCGTAAACCAGATCAAAGCGTTCTACACCGACTTGCGGCATCATACGGGCGATTTTTTGCGCCACGGTTTCTGGACTGCCTACATAGTAAGAACCATGTTCGACTTCAAAGTCAAAGCGCTCTTTGCTCATGGCTGGCCAGCCGCGATCAAGACCGATTTTGTCCATGCTCTTTTTGATGTAGTTCCAGCCGATTTCATAGGCTTCTTCGTCGGTGTCGGCGATCACACCATGGGAGTGCATGCCGATTGGCAGAATCGGTTGTCCCAATTGCTGCGCTGCCTTTTTATACAGATCAACATAGGGCGCAAAACGAGCAGGTTCACCACCGATGATCGCTAACATAACGGGAAACCCATAACGGACGGCACGAATGATCGATTCAGGGGTTCCACCGACACCCACATAGGTATCTAATTGATGCCCCTCGATTTTTGGAAAAACGTCGGCATTTTTTAAGGATTGCGTGAACTTGCCTTCCCAAGTTAATGGTTTGCCTTTTCTCAATTCACTGAACATTGCTGTTTTTTCTTCAAATAGTTCTTCATAATCTTGCAAGTCATAGCCGAATAGAGGGAATGATTCAGTAAAAGAGCCTCGTCCCAGCATGATTTGTGCGCGACCGTTCGACAACGCATCAACAGTCGCGAACCGTTCGTAGACCCGCACGGGATCATCCGAACTCAAGACAGTTACACCGGTACCTAATTTGATGGTTTTGGTAACCATTGCTAAAGCCGCTAGTACCGTATCAGGACTTGAGATCGAATATTCTTCCCGATGGTGCTCCCCTAAGGCAATGACATCGATGCCGACTTCATCGGCTAATTTTCCTTCCGCTACGATATTGCGCAACGATTCGCTGTAACTGATCCGTTCTTTCGTTGTATCATCAAAGGCTAGATCGCCAAAAGTATCTAACCCAAATTCAAGATTTCTGTGATTGATGGTCATTTTCTTTTCCTCATTTCTCATTACTGATTCTCTGTTCTCACTATAACAAGGAACAAAAAAAGTTGCGAACAATATGCTTACTTTTTGTAAGTTAACGATTTTAAAGCGAAAAAAACACTTTCCCGAACAAAAATTCAGGAAAGTGTTTGGTCTTTAAAGATAGATCCCCTTACTATGGAGATTCACTAAGCATTCTTCCAAGTATGCTTCATCATGTTCTGGATAGATCGGCGTAGTCAAAGGGACTGCTTGAACGTATGGTTCCAGCGGCAGATTTTTGCCACGATACGCTGGATCGTACCATTCAGGTGCTGGCCGATAGCCTCGACGGGTCATTTCATCCAGCACTAACTGATGGTATTGAACCAATTTATAGGGTGGATGAGTAAAAACGTAATCGACCGTTGCGTGCTTCTTGCCCCAGCCTAACCCTCGTAAGGCTGCTGCTTCACGATGCTGGCCTAACAGCTGCTGCCG
Organism: Enterococcus sp. FDAARGOS_375; assembly: GCF_002393265.1. Taxonomy (NCBI): domain Bacteria; kingdom Bacillati; phylum Bacillota; class Bacilli; order Lactobacillales; family Enterococcaceae; genus Enterococcus; species Enterococcus sp. FDAARGOS_375. The sequence continues at coordinate 426,065 of NZ_CP023515.1, forward strand.
GGGCAAAGCAGGTATCAGTGCTTCATGCCATAAGCGCATCGGTTCAGCCTCCTTTATTCTGCGTCTTGGCTGATGAAATTGTCTTGATTTTCAATAACGATCTTACCTACTGCATGGTGTGTCTCACTCAATGCGTGGGCATCGTAAATTCCTTGTGCTGTCAATGGGAAGGTTGCACCGATGATACTGGTGACTTTTTCTGCTTCGATCAGCTCTGTCAATTCTGCCAATTGTTTGCCGTTGGTTCGTAACCAAACTGCTTTGGCGAAGATGTCTTTTTCTTTTGCCAAGTCTTCGTCTTCAATACTCAAAATCGAGATCAGACGGCCCTTAGGTTTTAAGACAGTGAAACTTTTCTTCTGGGTGTCGCCCCCCATCGTATCAAAGACCAAATCGATGTCTTGCAAGACTTCTTCAAAATCTGTCGTGTGGTAATCGATGATCTCATCGGCACCAAGTTTTTGTAATAACTCATGGTTACGAGGACTAGCCGTCGTGATGACGTAAGCGCCAGCTGCTTTTGCTAGTTGGATCGCATAGGTACCAACTCCGCCTGCTCCGGCATGGATCAAGACTTTTTCCCCTGCTTTTAAACGACCGTGTTCAAACAACGCTTGGTAAGCAGTCAAACCAGCTAATGGCACTGCAGCTGCTTCTGCGTAGTTTTGGTTTTCTGGTTTGATCGCTGCTAACTCAGCATCGACGATGGCGTAATCAGCATACGTCCCAAAACGAGTCGTTTCAGGGCGGGCATAGATCGCATCGCCAACTTTGAATTCTGTCACGTCAGCGCCTATTTCTACGATATCCCCTGCGACATCCCAGCCTAAAATAATTGGGAAGTCCCATGGAAACATTTGTTTCAAATAGCCTTCTCTTAATTTCCAATCGATTGGGTTGATGGATGTTGCGGCAACTTTAACTAATAATTGATTTGCTTTTAATTCAGGTAATTGGACCGTTGCTTCTTTTAATTGGTCTTTTCCACCATAGGCTTCAATAACGACAGCACGTGTTTCCATTGATGCTTCACTCCTTACATTCATTCTTCATCAAAGAGAGGTTCCTGTTTTTCCATCCCTTGATTTCTCACTTCCCTAGCTTAGGCAAAAGGAAGAAATTTGACAAATGATATGTTTGGAAACTGCCCCAGCCACCTGGCCGTTCCTCCTGCTAAGCCTTGAAAGAAACGGGTTTATTTTTTCTTCATTTTTTTATTGCCTTTTCTTTAAAAATCAATTACGCTACTCAAGAAATACGAAATTGTAGAGAAAGAAGGAATTGATGAGTTGAAAAGGTTGTGGGTATTTTTTGGCGGTGTGATCGGCATCACCGCATTGCTGTTTTTCGGTGCTTCGGTGTTAACGAAAGAATCGGGGGCAGCAACGTCGTCCGACAAAAATACAGTGATTATTTACAATTGGGGCGAATATATTGACCCCGAATTGATCAAAACATTCGAGACTGAGACTGGTTACTCAGTGATTTATAATACATTTGACTCCAACGAAGCGATGGAAACAAAAATCAAACAAGGCGGCTCACGCTATGATTTGGTTTTCCCTAGCGAATCGATCATTCCGAAAATGATCGAAGAAGGACTGTTAGTGCCTTTAGATCATCAGAAATTGACGGGAACGGAAGATCTGTCGCCTTTTTTGATGGATCAAGCCTTTGATCCGGACAATACCTATTCGATCCCCTATTTTTGGGGCACGATCGGAATCATGGCAAATACTGAAGAAGTCGATGTTTCTTCGATCCATGGCTGGAGTGATTTATGGGACCCTGCATTTAAAAATGATGTATTGATGGTGGATGGTGCTCGCGAAACCTTAGGAATCGCGTTACAGACGCTCGGTCTTTCCCAAAACGAAAAAGACCCGACCAAGGTCGCCAAAGCCTTGAAGAAGCTGGAAAGTATCCGTCCCAATGTCAAAGCAGTTTTGACCGACGAGATCAAAACCTTGATGATCAACAACGATGCCCCTTTAGGAATCGGGTATTCGGGCGATGCCGCTTATGTGATGGCGGAAAATCCTGCCGTCACCTATATCGTTCCCAATGACGGCGGTGCGATTTGGACAGACAATTTTGCGATCCCGAAAACCGTTGGTAATCTTGAGGGAGCCTACGCCTTCATCAACTTTATGCTCCGCCCAGAAAATGCCGCACAAAATGCCGAATACGTGGGCTATGCCACGCCGAGTGAAACGGCAAAAGCCATGCTACCGGCTGAACTGACTGCTGACAAGGCTTTCTACCCTGAGCCAAGTGCGATGGAACAAATGGAACATTATGAATACTTAGGAAAAGAAGCGGTTGAGCTTTACAACGACCTTTTCCTTGAATGGAAGTTGGGATTATAATTGTCACTATTACTAAAATCTGAACACATCTTTGATACCAAAACGAAAACGACTTTTGCGGGCTTTCTCCTGATAGAAGACCAGAAAATCACGGCTGTGGGTCCTCTTTCAGCGCTGCCAACACTTGCGGAAGACACCCAGGTCATTGATCTCAAAGAACAAATGATCATCCCAGGCTTTATTGATGCTCATGTTCATTTTTATCTTTCCGCATTACTCCATCAAGGGGCACTGACCCATCTTACGGGAGTGACAGAAGAAGCCGTTGCCCAGCAAGTGCCCGCGCTGCCCATCACCCATGGATGGAAAATCGGCATCGGCTGGTTCAGCAGTGATTTCGGTCAGCAAGTCTACCCGACGAAAGATTCGATCGACAACTATTGTGCCAACACGCCTGTCATGCTGATTTCCGGTGATGCCCACAGTATTTGGTTGAATAGCCAAGGGATCGCTGCTTTAGGGATCACACCTGAGAACTTACCAGCAGGGATCAGCGGGGAGGCACTACTTGACGAAAACAGTGGACAATTAAGCGGCTGCTTTTTAGAAGCGATCGCCATTCATTATTTAGCAAAGGTCTTACAGTCGTTCCAAGCACAAAGCCCTGCTGCTTTTCTGACCTATATGAAACAGCTCAATCAATACGGCATCACGACGATCGGCGATGTTGCCTTGACAGGAGAAAGCTGGGACGATCTAGTCTATCCCACTCTTTATCGACAGACGGAAGCAGAAGCGACCTTGCGCGCTGTCTTTTATCCAGCCATGCGAGAAGACATCACGCAACTAAAAGAAACTTACCGTACTTATCGCTCCGAAAAAGTACAGATGGGCGGCGTCAAACAATTTTTTGACGGCGTGACGAGTACGCACACCGCTTTTTTAAAAGCGGAATATGAAACACCGTATTTTGCTGGTGATGTCGGGATGCCGTTGATCGATGTTCAACGGATGCGCCGCTTTATTTTACAAGCCAACCAGCAAGACTGGCCGATGCGCATCCATACCATTGGTGATGAAGCGATTCGACAAGCACTCCTCTTTTATCAAGAAAGTGCTGCTGCTCACCCGCTTTCTAAAGGCAAAGCCAATACCTTGGAACACTTGGAAGTGATGGATGCCGCTGATCTGCCACTAGTTCGCCAAGAACAACTGGTACTCTCCGTACAGCCTAGCCATTTATTAGTCGGTTATGAGACCCTCGATGAAGAAGTAGGACCTCAGCGTGCCAGTCAAATGTTTCCTTTTCAGTCCTTTCTAGAGCAAGGCGCAACCTTGGCTTTTGGGACTGATACGCCAGTCGTGATCGACGTGACCCCTTTAGACTCGCTGTATTATGCGGTGGCTCGGCAAGAAAAAAACGGCCAGCCAGCAGGCGGATTGATGCCACAAGAAAAAATCTCCATCGCCGATGCCCTCTATGCCCACACCGCAGGCGCCGCTAAATCCTTGAGTCGGCAAGATATCGGGCGATTAGAAGTTGGCTGTTTAGCCGATCTTTGTATTTTGTCCCAAAACATCTTGCCTTTGACTGCCGAAGAATTGCTTAAAACGACCGTTGAAGCGACCATATTTGATGGGCGATTTGTTTATCAGCGTAATTGATGAAACACCAGATCTTGTGAAAGTACAAGGTCTGGTGTTTTTCTTTGATCAAAAAATACAGAAACAGGTGCTTAGTTTGGACCACTCTTCCCTTTTCGTACTTGCCCCTATCCCTTACGATGGATTCCCTGTTTGGCAGCTATGCTTTATCATAGGTTTTCTTTCGGCAATTTTGATTCACGTGGATTGGTCTATTCGATTGGTGCAGCAAAAGAATAATTCAAGCAGTTACCAGTTTCTTTATTTGATGGAAATTCAGAAACATTCCTCTTTTTCCCTGGAGCTTATTCCTTCAAATGCGCATTGGTCTATTCCACCCCCTCCCTTTCTCCTTTAATCATTTCTAAAACCTTTGAATAAATTCTTAATAAAATAACTAACAAAAAATAAACTTTTACTATATCCCTTGAATGTAAGCGGTAAATTTGTTATTATTACCAAGGATAAGGAGGTGTTTATCTATTGTATGCGATTAAAATCTTTCATGGTTATCTAACCGCCGAAGGAAAAAGAACACGGGACAAAACAATTGCATTGACCTATACTTGCAGAGAAGATGCTGAACGTTTCGCAAATAAAATCGGCGGGAGAGTTAAAAAAATTGGCTAACCAACTAGAATAAAAAAGGCTGTCAACCTCAGTAGGTGACTGCCTTTTTTTGTTATCTGATTTCCAGAAAATCAAGCGATACTCCTGACTTTTTACATATGTTTATGATCCTTTTCTTGTTGAATCGAGAAGTGAAGCAAGTTAGTTGGTTTTGACGCCTTGAGTCTTTATACTGAAACAAAGGCAGCAGCCAATCCAAAAAAAGGAGTGACCCGTCCATGTGCGGCCGATACTTATTTGACCCAACAACTGGCGAATTGTCAGAATATTATCAAGAAGCCGCGGCGAAAGCCCGCAAGCGTCAACAGACTGTCGCTGTCAATGATGTTTTCCCTTCCAATCACGTCGTAACCATCGGTGCAAATCAACAACAACAAGTTGTAGCTGGTGTGACAAGATGGGGCTTTACCGGCTTTAAAAAAGGGCATTTGATGATCAATGCGCGTTCTGAGACCGTTGAAGAGAAACCGACTTTTCGCAAACCTTTCCAAGAGCATCGCTGTGTCTTTCCGATGTCTGGTTTCTATGAATGGAATCATGAAAAGGAAAAGTTCCTCTTTTCGCAAGATCACGTGATTTATGCCGCTGGTTTTTATCGCATCCTTCAAAAAGAGGATCAGATCGAAACTGAATCAATCATTCTAACGACTGCCGCGAACGATTCTGTTGAACCAGTCCATGATCGAATGCCTCTGTTCTTAGAAAAAGAAGCGATTGCTTCTTGGATCAATGACTTGGCTTTTGCTCGCCAACAACTCAAAGCAGAAATGCCCAAGCTGAAAATCCAAATGCTCTCTTCTTAACTGTTTGCTACCTCTTTTTCAGCAGAACAAAAACCGCCAAGTCAGCTGTGATTTGGCGGTTTTTCCTACTTCTGCTTTTCTTAATAAACGGTGAAGGTTTTGCCAGTCATGATCCCAAAAACTGCTTTTTGATACGCTGCAAAAACGGGTGCGTCACCAACGGGAATAAAGCCTTTGAAAGAATCGGCGAAGGTTTCCCAAGAACCCACAAGCGCATTGGGACTGACTGCATTGATTCGTAGCCCATGACCGATCTCAAAAGCTGCCGATGCCACGAAGGCTTCTAAACCGCCATTGACCAGTGCTGAAGGCGTGCCCATTGGGATAAATTCGTCTTTGATAATTCCAGAAGTCAGTGTGATACTACCGCCTTCATTGAGAAAATGCTGGCCAATCAACGCAAGGTTGACTTGTCCTTGTAGCTTCGAAGCCACCGACTGTTGAATATCAGCTGGCGTCAATTCCTCAAAGGGTTTAAACACTGTGCTTCCCGCAGCGGAAACAATAGCATCCACTTTCCCAGTAGCTGCAAATAGCTGGCTGACACTGTCTGCATCCGCAATTTCGACCTGATGATCGCCATTGCTACGGCTAGCCGTGATCAGCTCCACCTCTGGTACCTGCTGAAAGCCTTCAGCTAAAAGCTGCCCAAGTGTGCCGGTATGTCCAATCAAAAGTAATTTCATTTGCTCGCCTCTTTTTTTGTTTTGTGTTTCGATTCTAACCCAACCAAGCGATTTCGACCATTCATCTGCTTTTTAGGTCTATTCTTGCCCTTGTCCATTTGTTCCCCTTCTACCTGCGTAGTGATTGGAATCACCTATCACGAAAGCAATTGACAACTTTCTCATCTTGTTCTAAGATACTACTAATTTCATACACATGCAGTGAGAAGAAGAGTACGATCCCCCCCTTTCTTTCAAGAGAACTCGGAACTGGTGGAAACGAGTAAGGAAGAAGATCCGAAGATGACCTTTGAGCATTCGTGGACGAACAATCCCCGACGGAGAAAGCCCGATAGCGCAATGCAGTTTATTTGATGAACTGACTGAGGTTTTTTGTTTCAGCAAAAAACAAACGAAGGTGGTACCGCGAAATGATCGTCCTTCCCAAAGACTATTCTTTGGGAAGGCTTTTTTTATAAAAAAGGAGGAAAAGTTATGAAACGAAAGATTCGATTGGGTGTGGGCATTGGTTTATTGTCCTTAGTTTTATTTGCCGGTTGTGGCAATCAAGAAGAAGTAACGGGAAATGCCGAGGAACAGCAAACAGAAATCAGATTGGGGACGACACCAGGGCCTTACAGTGAACTATTTCTCAAAGGAATCAAACCGATTTTAGAAGAAGCTGGCTATACTGTGACGGATATTGGCTTTACTGGGGTCTTGGAAGCGGACATTGCATTGAACGATGGCGAGATCGACTTAAACGTCGATCAGCACACCGCCTATTTAGAAAACTTCAATGAAAACACGGATGCCGATTTAGTGGGTATCACACCGATTCCTACCGTTCCAGCCGGCTTGTATCCTGGCAGAAAGAACAGTTTAACAGCGATTGAAGCAAACGATACCATCGGGATCCCCAATGATCCGTCAAATAGTACCCGTGCCCTGTTGCTGCTACAAAAAGCCGGCTGGATCGAGCTTGACTCCGAAGTGGCGCCCATTGCCGCGACTTTGAGAAACATTACTAACAATCCTTATGACCTGGACATCGTCGAGATGGATTCTGCCCAAATCCCCCGCAGCTTAGCAGATTTAGACTATGCGGTGATTCCCGGCAGCATCGTTTATAGTGCTGGAATCGCTGCAGAGGAAAGCCTATTAAGTGAAGACATTTTGCAAGAATATGAACTGGTGGCAACGGTAAAAGAAGCCAATAAAGATAGTGATTGGGCACAGGCAGTGGTGGCAGCTTATCATTCTGAAGCCTTTAAAGAACTGCTGGCAGAAGAGAATCAAACGGGTTATTGGTTTATTCCTGAGGAATTGCAATGACCGCTTGAAAAGTAGCAATAAGCAGCAACTGTCGTCTTATTTTTTAAAGAAGCTTCTATTATTATAGAAGTAAAAGAACTGACTACTATTGATTGGTAGACCCTTTTCCATCTGAATCTTTGTAAAGGAGGCCAAAAATTGAATATTCAACAAATGCGGATCGTGCAAGCGATTGCTGACCATGGAAGTTTTCGTGAAGCAGCCAAACGGCTGTATCTTTCGCAGCCAAGTCTTTCCCAAGCCGTGAAAGAGTTGGAAACAGAATTGGAGGTCCAGCTTTTTGAGCGTACGAATCAAGGCGCCCGCTTGACTGCTGAAGGCTCGGAATTTCTAGACCATGCCCAGCCGATCTTGAGTCAAGTGGCGCAGCTGCAAACGCGTTTTTCCAGCAAGCAAGCAGCGAGTCAAACCTTCGCCATCGCAAGCCAGCACTATGATTTCACGGCTGGAATTTTCAGTGAGCTGCTGCAGGAATTTCCCGACTGTCGCCAGTTTCGCCTATTAGAAACCACGACCTTAAAGGTAATCACGGACGTGCAGCAATATCGAAGTGAATTTGGGGTTCTTTATTTGAATGAGCAAAACCAAGCAGGATTGGAACGACTGTTACAAGGCGCCCAATTGTCCTTCGAGGCATTGGGACGGTTTCGCCCCCATGTCTTTTTACGAGCGACTCATCCCTTGACAGAAAAAAAGCAGCTTTCCTTAAAGGATCTCGCCCCTTATCCGCAAGTACGCTTTTTGCAAGAAGATGAACGCTATTCGTTCTTTTCCGAGGATTTGATCGACTTTGCTCAAAGCCCTCAAGTGGTGCATGTCAGCGATCGAGGCACAATGGTCCGGCTATTACAGCAGACGGATCTTTATGGAACCGGCTCGGGGATCGTTGCCCAACCAGAACGCCAAGGCTTGGCTTTTCTTCCTTTGATCGACGCGTCCGAGGGTGAGATCATCCTCATTAAAAATAACGCTCGCCCGTTATCAGTGATCGGCGAGCAATTCTTAGCAAAATTGCGACAACACCTTGCCGCTTTTCCTACTGATATATAAGCGAAGGCCTCCTCTTCCTACTCCCCATAGATGATTGGCTGCACCTTCGCATTATATTAAAAATCCTTGAGCCACTTCCCATGCAGGAGGCTCAAGGATTTTCTTTTACGGTTAACGTTGTCGGCAATCACCGCTGATTACAGCTGTTCTGCCTGCATTTGATACATTTGCTGATAGATTCCTTGCCCTTGGACAAGAATCGCATGGGTTCCCCTTTCCACGATCTTCCCTTGGTCTAGGACCAAGATTTGATCGGCTTGTTTGATCGTTGACAAACGGTGAGCGATCATGAAGGTCGTCCGTCCTTTTTGCAAGACGGTCATCGCCTTTTGAATGATGGACTCTGTTTCAGTGTCCACATGGCTCGTCGCTTCATCCAGAATCAAGATTTTCGGATCAAAGACCAATGCACGGGCGAAACTGATCAGCTGACGTTCTCCACTAGAAAACTCATTGCCTTTTTCAACGACTGGATGATGGATGCCTTTTTCATAACGGCTCAAAAGGTAGTCAGCGCCGACTTGTTTCAAGGCATCGATAATCATCGCTTCGGTGATCGTTGGATCGTTCATCCCGATGTTGCTGGCGATCGTTCCAGTAAATAGATAGGGATCTTGCATGACGATCGCCATTGAATCTCTTAAACTATGACGATCATAATCAGCGATCACTTGTCCATCCACAACGATTTTTCCCTGCTGTGGATCATAAAAACGGAACAACAGGTTCAAAATACTCGATTTTCCAGAACCAGTATGACCGACTAAAGCAATGGTCTCTCCTGCGGCAACGTCAAAGTTGATATCGTGCAAGATCGCTTGCTCAGGGTCGTAGCCAAAGGTCACCTGTTGGAAAGAAACATCGCCATTCGTAACAGTCAGCTGCTCACTTTGTTGTTTTTCAACCGGCTGATCAGCAAACTCAAAGACCCGCTGTCCAGCAGCTAATGATTGCTGCACGTTGGTGATGGTTTGGACAAGCCCCTCGATGGGATCATACAGGCGGTTGATGTAATCAATAAAGGCATACAGCAAACCTGCTGATATCGCCAAGCGGCCATCAAGGAAAAAGGCGGCCAAGGTCGTGATCAAAATCAAGATCGTTGAATTTCGCAACAAATTGCCTAATCCCCAAGCGATACTTGAATCGAGCAAGAGGTATTTACGTCCAGTTTTGAACCATTTCTCTACTGTTTCATTAAATTCTTTCTGCAACTGCTTTTCTCGTTGGAAGGCTTGGATGATCGCCATTCCTTGGACAAATTCATTTAACTGCCCACTGATTTGTGAGATATATTCCCGCATTGCTAAATTGTAACGAGAGGCATATTTGGTATAAAAATGCTGCCAGATGCCCAGAATCGGGATCAAAATCAGCATCGCTGCTCCTAAAGTGCGATTCAAAAGAAATAATGCAATAAACGCACCAATGATTTGGATAATGTTGCTTAACAAATTACTGATCACGATCACGTAGAAATTAGACCGCAAGACTTCGGTGTCATTCGTGATCCGTGCGACGACCTTGCCGGCTGGAATCTGGTCAAAGTAAGAAACCGGTAATTTGTGCATATGGTCAAAAAGCTGATCCCGCATTTTTTTGACAATACTGTTGGACATTTTTCGCAATTGTAGCAAGCTGATATAACGAAAAAGGGAACCAATCAAATTGACCAGCAAATACCCAGCGAGTAATTGGATCAAAAGCATCGTATTTAGGTTTCTGCTGTCAACCGCCGGTGTCATCACTCGGTCGATCAGCTGTTTGGCAATCAGTGGTGAAGTCAGTTCGAGCGCTGCTGCCAGCAACAGCAAGATCGCGCCCACGGTAAATTGTTTTTTATAATAGCTCAAATACGTGAGCAAGCGCTTAATCGTTGAGAACACTTGTATCGTCCTCCTTTAACTGTTGATGGTAATACTGTTCTTGGTACCAGCCTGGGGTTTCGATCAAAATCTGATGGGTACCACGCTGTGTGATCCGTCCGTCTTCCAAGACGATGATTTGATCCGCTTCGGTGATGGCGGACAATCGATGGGTCACGATAATGGAGGTCGGTGCCTGCTTCATCGTTTTCAAATTCGTGATGATGGCTTGTTCCGTTTTGGCATCAACTGCCGAAAGGGCATCATCCAGTAAGAGGACTTCACTGTTTCGTAAAAACGCCCGTGCTAATGACAAGCGTTGTTTTTGTCCACCAGAAAGGGAAACGCCTTTCTCACCGACAATCGTTTCGAGCCCTTCTGGCATCCGCTTGATGTCTTCGCTAAAGCAAGCAGCTTCCAGGGCTTCCCACAATACTTCTTCGGAAGCGTCTGGCTGTCCGAATAACAAGTTCTCGCGAATCGTTCGTGAAAACAAGGTATGTTCTTGCGGTACTTCTGCAAAGTGGTTGCGCACGGCTGTTGTTTGATAGGCCGTCAAGGGCTGCTCATTGATCAAGGGTACTTGATCAGAGTATGGATAGCGGTGACCGAATTGTCTTAGCAGCGTCGTTTTTCCGCTGCCGGTCTTCCCAACGATCCCTAAGACTTCTCCACGAGTGATCGTCAAATCCAGTCCTTCTAACACATAGCGAGCTGCTTGTGGGTATTGGAAATGGTATGCTTCAAAACGGATCGTATTGATGGCTTGCAGGTCTGCTTCGCCTGGCGTTTCTAATTCATCCCCTGTCTGCAGCACTTCATTGATCCGACGCCAGGATGCAGCACCTTGCTGCATCACATTCACAAGATCTCCTGCTGAGATCATCGGCCAAACGACCATTGTCAAGTACACTTGGAAAGAAACCATCGCACCAATGGTGATCGTTTGGTTAGCAACAAGAAACGCCCCGACACCAAAGCTCATCACAAAACTGATCGCTAAGATGATGGTAATCAGCGGCCCAAAACGGGAATCGATCTCAGAAACGATATTGTTTTTTGCTCGTGTTTCCAGTGTTTTCTTTTGAAACTGTTCCGTGGTGGCTCCTTCTAGTCCATAAGCTCGGACGACCCGAATGCCATCAATGATCTCCAGCACTTCACTGTTCATCTCAGAAACAGAATTCTGCGCTTCCGTAAACGCCTTATCGACTTGCGAGCCCCATTTGAAAATGTAATAGGCTAAAAGCGGCATTGGAATCAAGGCAATCAAGGTCAATAACCAAGAAACCGTCCCAGCCATCATCGCTACGATAAAGCTTAGATACAAACTAGTATTTAAGAAAACCATCAGACCATACCCAACGGTCATCCCCATCACTTGGACATCGTCACTGGAACGAGTCATTAAATCACCTGTTCGGAAACGATGGTAAAACGGCGCCCCCATTTTGAGAAAGTGGCTCATCAATTGTTCCCGTAATTGTTTTTGCAAATCGTAGGAACCAATAAATAAATTAAACGTCCAAACAAATTCCGCCAAATATCCTAACAAGATAGCTCCCGCGAAGAGACTCACATATTGGATCAGTACGGAGTAATCAAAATTATCTTGAATCAACGCATCGATGAACAAGCGCAGAATATAGATCGGTGCAACATACATCGCACTAGCGATCACCATAAAGACGAATACAAAGGTATAGCGCACCTTATGTTCTTTAAAATACGTTGTTAATTGTTTTAATACATACTTCATGTTTTATCCCTCACATTCTAAAAAAGTACACAAAAAAGCTCTGTCCCTTCGGAAAAAGGACAGAGCATAAACGTCGTTATTATAGACATTATCTGTACACTAATGGTTACCGAATGAGGGATTCACTTTATTCAATTTGGTTGTTTTTTTATCAAATACTTTTTGCATCGTAATCCCTCCTTCTCTTTTTATTTTGCTGACTACACCTAACACTTTACAGATAAGTTTCTGAGAATGCAACAACTTTTATTAATTTTATTTAAAAAAGATTGACTTTTCTAAAAACGCGAATGTCAGAACAGTCCTTTTTAACAACCTTTTTTTGAAAACGAATTCCTGTTTTATCCCAAGAGTTGCAAGGATTTTGGCAAAAATAAAAAAACAGATGCCCCTCTTTTCAACAAGCGCTGTTTGATCAGCACAATTGGTTGAAAAAAAGTTCCTCTGTTTTCTTACTACCTGTTTATTCTGTGACAGATGCTAGGCGATAGGATACTGTTCGTCCAAAAGGAAACACTTGCACCCCTTGCAAGCGATCCGTTTTCAAATACGCCACCGCTCCTTGATATAACGGCAAAACGGCTGTATCTTCAACGATCAATTGCTTTTCGAGTTCTTTCAATAAGTCCCAACGGGCAGCTGGGTCGTTTGCTAAAGTCGTCCGTGCTTCTGCTAACCCTTGGTCGTAACTTTCACTAGCATACCCAGAGGTATTCAAGCCACCTGTCGAATCATAAAATTCTAAGAAGTTGATTGGGTCCGCATAATCCGGCGTCCAAGTCCCAAAGACGAGATCAAATTCACCTTGGGATTGCAAGTCCAAGCGGTTTTGTAAAGGAATCGACTTGGCATCGATGGTTAATCCCGGCAAATTGGTTTCTAACTGCCCTTGGACAAATTCGATGGTTTTCTTGGCTGCTGCTGTATCTGCCGATAGCAACTCCAAGGTGATCTCGTCTTGTCCTAGCTCTTCTTTGGCTTGCGCCCAAAGGTCTTGTGCGGCTGTTAGATCATACGGCAGTAAATCGCCGTTTTCTTCACGAAAATCTTGGTCTGTTTCAGGATCCTTGGCAAAGTTGCTTGGCACAAAGCCGTTCAATGCAGTGGACCCATCGCCTAAGATATTTTCGGCAAATGCCTCTTTGTCGATGGCTTGTAAAATCGCCTGACGTACCTTGACATTGCCTGTGACTTCTCGTTTTTGGTTGGCACTTAAATACCCCACCAGCGCCTTTGGCACATAGTTGGCTTGAGCTGAGTTTTGGTATTGCTGTGCGTAAGTATCTGTCAAGGTAGTGTAGTCCAGTTCCCCTGTTTCAAAAAGGCTCACACCAGTTGCCGTTTCCTTCACTACTTGCACGTCGATCTTGGTCAATTGGACATTCTCAGCATCCCAATAATCAGGATTTTTCGTTAACGTCCATGATTCGTTGGTTCCATTCCACCCTTCGATCAAGAATGGGCCGTTGCCGACAAAATTTTCCGCTGATAACCCATAATCGGCACCTTTTTCTTCAGCAAACGCTTGGTTTTTTGGCATAAAAGGTGTCCCGACCAAAATTTGATCCAGATACGAGATTGGACTTGCCAATGTCAGCTCTAACGTCTGCTGGTCCAATGCTTTGGCACCTAACTCACTCACCTCAGCGTCCCCTTGACGCACTTGACTGCCATTTTTCAACACATCCATTTGATTGCTACTGCTAGAACCGTTCTCTGGATTGGCAACATATTGAAAGGCGTAGACAAAATCATCCGCTGTAACAGGATCGCCATTGCTCCATTTTGCATCACGAATGGTGAAGGTATAAACCAGACCATCTTCTGATACCGTAGGCTCTTCAGCTGCCATCGCAAGCTCAGGATCCCCCTCTTGATCCAGACGGTATAACCCTTCTGCCACTTGTCCGATCATATCGGAACTATTGACATCCGTGTATTGCCCGCTATCAAGGGTCGATAAGGCGCCAGCGGTTGACACTTGAATCTCTTGCGCCACGGCGCCTTGCTCCTCTTGCTGTCCAGAATCCGTCGTGGAACTCGTGGTACTGCAGGCACTTAAAACCAATAATGTGAAAGCAGCGATACCAATCATTTTCTTTTTCATTTTTCTCCTCCTTGCGTGATCCTCTTTCTTACAACACGTCAACGACATACTTGAAAACCGCTTGTTCTTGTATAAGTGCATCATAGGCAAAGTCAGGATGCCATTGAACCGCCAACAAACGCTGACCCACGTGTTCAATGCCTTCAATGATGCCATCAGGACTCCAAGCTGTCTTTTGCAATGGACGAGCCAATCGATCCACCGCTTGATGATGAAAGGAATTGACCTTTGTTTTTTGACCATAGACACGAGCCAACATGCTTTTTTCAGCCGTCGCGATGGCATGAGTCGGCACTTCTTTCGGAATCGGTGCCTGCATATGAATGATCTCACTGAAGGTACTGATGTCTTGCTGCAGCGTGCCACCGAATGCCACGTTGACCAGCTGCATTCCCCGACAAACCGCAAAGATCGGTTTCTTTTGCAGCAGCGCTTCATCGATCAGCGCTAGTTCAAACTCATCCCGTGCCAACAAGCCGCTTCCAGTTGCCTGATGGGCCTCCTGCCCATAAAACTTGGGTGAAACATCTTGTCCACCAGCTAATACCAGTTTATCGATCTGTGAAACATAGTCCTTAGCTGCAGCTGGCTCACTGATTGGCACGAGCAATGGCAGTCCGCCCGCTTGCTGGATCGCTCGCACATACCCTAATGGTGTGTAGGCGATCGGCAAATGATGCAGTACATCGCCAGCATCTTGCACTTCATTCGCAGCGATCCCTATAATTGGTTTGCCCATCGACATCCCTCCCTGATTAACGATTTTTTCAGAAAAAAAGCGGCATCTAGCAGTTGCACAAGGCAAGCGCCGCTCTTTTTCTCAAGATATGTTTCAACTATTCTAAACCAATCCGCACTTTTTGTGAAATACTATTTTCACTTTCGCGATCATTTATTACAATCACCATTCTATTTAACCCCCTCTTTGATAAGCAATAAAGAACACCGCTAGTCAGATATAGTTGAATTTTACCAATGCTTTCTCTATGTAAAAAAACATGCGAGAAGCCGTTGCTTTCCGCATGTTTCGTCATTAAAATAATCGATTGTCTTTTAAAAACTCCAGCATCTGTGTTTTTAGGGGATCTTTTTCATTACGGATCGACTTTGTTTGCGTCGTTTCATCAAGTGTCGATGGCCGCTTTTTAGGAAAAGGCGCCGCTGGTTCTTCTGCCAACTCTAAGATTTGGAAGCTATCCACCACCACTTCTGCCGCACAAAGTCTCTGACCTTCTGGTGTTTCATAAGGACAGCCTTGCAAGTGTCCATTGATTTTGATACTTGCCCCTTTTTGAGTATACCGTAAAAAGGTCTCTGCCTGTTTTCCATGAACGACACAAGCAAACCATTCATGGTGCACTTCTTCACTGTTTTGCCATTGAGACACAATGACAAGATCAAAACGTACGCTTTGATCGTCCGCCGCATCAAACGCTTCTTTACTAGGCATCTCTGCGATTTTCCCAGTAAGAACCACTTTATTCATTGCCACGTTGCATCCTCGCTTTTCTCTCATTTCTTGAGTGATCTTACCTTATGCGACCTATTCTACCACATTCCAAAAAACAAGCAATCAAAGGTCGAATGGCTTAAGAAATGCTTTGAACAAAATGAACCAACTCAAAGAATTCGTCTGATCCTGCCAACAATGTACGATTTTCTGACTGAAAACTTTTCTTTGCTCCAGACAGCAAAAAACCAGTTGGTTCAATCCCCCTCTGAACCAACTGCCTTTTGCGGATTTTTATTTAGCAAAGGAATCTTGACTACCATAGCGATCAAAATGGAGGGTTTCGCTTTCGAGATAATCGATGATCGCTTTGGGGATCATGACCCCTTCTTTCTGGGCTTTTTCAAAGTGTATTTGGCTGATCTCTCCAGGATAGTAGACTTGTGATTGCCCTTCTACTGGCGGGATTGCATGCAGCTCAGTCACCATCTGATCGATGCTTTGCTTGAAGGTTTCGGTGTTGGTAAAACGAGATGGATCGATCACAAGCAGGAATTGTCCTAAGCGGCGTTTTTCCGTCAAGTCCGCATACATGGAGGTGACCTGTTTACCAAAAGCCAAGCCTAGCATTGAGCCAGCTAAAATATCCACCATCATCATCAAGCCATATCCTTTAGCACCGGCGATGGGCAATAATCCTTGGACTGCATAGGGATCGGTGGTAGGCAAGCCTTGCTCGTCTACGGCCCAAGTATCGGGGATCTGCTGTTTCTTCGAACGAGCGTCCAAAATTTTGCCCCACGCTTGAACCGTTGTCGCCATATCAAAAACCACCGGCGGATGATTGGCTCGTGGTGCAGCAAACGCGATTGGATTGGTGCCAAAATAGTTTTCGGTCCCACCAAAAGGCACCGCCATCGGATCCGATTGACACATGGCGATCGCCACTAAGTCGGCTTCAGCAGCCTGTTTGACGTAATACGCCATCGTCCCGCTATGGCTGGTCTGCTCGATTCCTACTGCAGCGATCCCGGCTTCTTTTGCCAGATGAATGGCGATCGCCATCGCTTCATTGCACACATAATGCCCCATACCGTTATCTCCGTGGAAAATTCCGGTAGCGGCGCTTGTTTTTTCAAAAGACATGTTTGGTTCCAGCGTGATGCCGCCTTTTACTAAACGCTCGGCATAGTAGTCCATCCGCACGGCACCATGAGAATGGATCCCGCACGCATCCGCAAAGGTCAAATGTGCCGCTGTTTCACTGGCAGCGGCTTCTGGCAAACCAGCAGCCAAGAGTTTCTTTTTCATTAATGCTTCTAATTCCAGCAGAGAACGTCTGCTCATTTCTTCCATCTTTTCTCCTCCTTATGAAAAAGAGAAGCACGCTTGGCAACGGCTTCTCCTATTGATTAAACACGCGATAATCGAGTTCATCGGCTGACTTAGCGATCAGCAGCGCTGAATAGACGTCTGAGTTCACGTTCAAAATCGTCCGCAGCATGCCAACAAACCATTCGACACCAGCAAATAGCGCAATGCTTTCGATTGGTAACCCGAGCTGGGGAACGATGATTGCCAAGGAAACTAACCCCGCTCCGGGAACAACAGCATTGGCTAAAGAAACGAAAGTCGCAGTGACAGCTACCGTCACCATTTGGATCCCGTCAAAGTTGATTTGATACATTTGGGCGATCGTCATGACGGTAATCGCCATATGCATTGCTGACCCATTGCTGTTCAAAGACATGCCCAATGGCAATACCAAATTGGTGATGCGGCTACTGAGTCCTAATTTGTTCTGGGATTCTTCCATAGCGATCGGCAGTGTGATGGCAGAAGAGGTTGTCGCCAATGCCATGACCGACATATTTTTCATATTTTTGATCAATCGTAACGGATTGATCCGACAATACACGGTCAACAAGACTAGCCACAGCCCAAGGAACGTAACGGTGGCTAGACCGTAGATGAGCAAATAGCTGCCTAATGGCAAAATGATCTGCAAGCCCAGGGAGCTGATCGTTGAAGCGATCAATGCAAAAATACCGATTGGTGCCACGATCATCACGTAACGAATGATGGCAATGACGACCTCATTCAGATCCACGATCATCCTATAAAGAGCTGACTCAGGTTTCTTTTGCATAAAGCGATTGAGGGCAACACCAAAAAATAACCCAAAAACGATGATTTGAATAATTGACCCTTTACTCAACGCATCGAAAATATTCGTGGGAATAAAGTTGATCACTGTCTCTGATATAGAAATTTCTTGTGCTTGCAGAGGTTCACCGGCAGCTTGTGAAAAGTCGATCCCTTTGCCCGGAGCAAAGAAGACCGCCATCAGCACACCCCATGCAGCAGCGAATAAGGAGGAAATCCCAAAGACAGCGATCGTTTTTCCACCCAAACGTGTGAGTTCTTTCGGGGTAATGCCCCCAACTGCTTGAATGATTTGTCCAACGATCAATAACGGGATCGCCATTTGCATCAGACGCAAGAAAAGATCGCCCAAGATTTTTAGGAATGAAGCGGCTTGCCCAAAGAACAAACCGCAAAGAATCCCTAGAAGAACGGCAATAACGATCTGCGTCACCATCGGTAGTTTTTTTGCTTTCACTTTGATCCCCTCTTTATTTTCGAAGTATGGTTCCTGTATGCTGATCTAGTTCAGCTAACTTTTCGATTGAGGTAATAATCGCGGTTCTGGCTGCATCTTCTTCAACAAAATCAATCGCAGCTTCTATTTTTGGCAACATACTGCCCGCTGCAAAATGGCCTTCCTCGATGTAGCCCTTGGCTTGTGCCACACTGATTTCCCCTAAGGCTTGCTGATTCGGCTGGTTGTAATTGATGTAGATATTGTCGACACCGGTCAAAATAATCAGGCGATCGGCCTGCACATCTTTTGCTAAGACACTGGCGGTAAAGTCTTTGTCGTTGACGGCTTCCACGCCAGTAAACCCATTATCGTTGCGAACGACAGGTACGCCACCACCACCGGCGCAAATCGTGATCACACCAGCATCGACCAATGTTTTAATGGCTTCTTTTTCAACGATTTCTTGCGGTTTCGGGGATGGAACCACTTTGCGGAAACCACGCCCAGCATCTTCTTGATATACCCCGCCATTGGCTGCCATCGCAGCATTGGCTTCCTCTTCACTATAAAATGGTCCGACTGGTTTGGAAGGTTTCTCAAAGGATGGATCTGCTGGATCGACACGAACTTGGGTGACTAATGAGATCACTGAAGGATGTGCTTGACGTGTGGCAAACTCATTGATCAAGGCATTTTGCAGCCAATACCCGATACTTCCTTGAGTCATCGCCACGCAGCTGTCTAATTTCAATTGAGGATTTTTTTCACTTTCCCCGGCTTTTTGCTGCAGCAGTAAATTGCCGACTTGTGGTCCATTGCCGTGACAAACAATGACTTTTTCCCCTTTTTCGACAAAATCGGCAATATAACGTGCTGCTTGCGCAACAACTGCTTTTTGTCCTTCATCACTGGGGTCTTTATCTAAAATAGCATTGCCGCCTAACGCGATCACATTCAAACTCATTTTATGCTCTCCTTCTGATTTTCCTTTGCTAATACGGCAAAAGCACCTAATCCGATCAGCAGTAATAGACAAGACAGGTAAAACCCGACCTGCATCGATCCTAAAGAATCGGCTAAAAAGCCAGTAACATAAGGCGCTAAGATCGACCCCGACATCCCGATAAAGTTATAGGCACTCAAGGTCGTTCCTAAGGCGCCTTTTGGTGCGTTTTTCGTCACAAAGGTCACGACGATTGGATCAAGCGCCAACTTGCCAGTCAATCCATACAAAATCAAAACAGTGATCAATAAGGTACGATCCGTTACAAAGGCAATGGCAAATACGGAAAGGGTCGCCAATGGGACCAATAAATAGACTAATTTTTTCGTTGCGCCTGTTTTATCATTCAATCGAGCAAAAATCAACGCACCTGGAATTGATGCCCATGGGACTAAGGAAGCAATAAAGCCGACACTCGCCCCTTCAAAGCCACGCTCGGCAATCAAGAATTGCGGCAGCCAAGTAATGATCACAAAGTTTGCATAAATGCTGGTAAAGCATAGAACAAAGGCTGCCACGAGATTGCGGTTTGAAAAAATCTGCTTCAAGGAAATCTTTTCTTTTGGCCCCTCTTCTTTTATTTCTTGTCCTTCATCTTCTGGACGAATCACTTTTTCTTTCAAAACAAAATAGAACAAGACACCTACAATCAAGGTCGGAATCGCCATTAGGAAGAAGGGTTGACTCCAATGGCCCCCATTATCCAAGACCAATTTACTAGAAAGCAAGTATCCGCCAGACGTTCCAAACGCCATCCCACTGTTGATAATGGCATTTCCGACGGTCCGTTTGTTGTCGGGAATCGCTTCGGTAGACAATGCGTATTGCGGACCGTAATAGGCACCTTGACCAATCCCTGCAATGGCACGAATCACTAAGAACAAAACGAAGCTTGTGGCTAGCCCACTGAAGTACGTAGTCACCGCCAATAAAACAAAACCTAGGGCGATCACCAATTTGCGACCGATTTTGTCGCCGATGATGCCAAAAGGAATTTGCGCAACGGCATATGTCAAAAAGAAAATACTATTGGCAAGTCCTAGTTGTGTGTTGCTTAAATTAAATTCTTCTCCGATCACACCCATGATTGGATTGAAGATCGTCCGTGTGGCGTACATTAAAATCCAGCCGACAAAGAAAATAGCAACGACTTTTTTCCAGTAAGAATTGCTTACTTTGACCGCATCTTTCTGGTTACTGATTTCCATGATTTCTCCCCATTTCTATTCTTTTTCCTCAAGTGACAATGACTCCAACGCTAACAACAACCCAAAACTAAGATCTTTGCCTGACGAATGACCAACGGACATCAACTGCTGCACATCTTTTTCAATCACCTGTGGGTTTTGCTTTTTTAAGTCTTTGAATAATTGCAGCATCAGAGAATTGACATACCCTTGACTGGCACTTTGAATATAAGCAAGGCTGACATCCGTCGTAGACAACGGTTTTGCCAATGCTTGCGCTAACGCGTCAGCTTCCGGCTGCTGCAAGGCATAGAGCATCGCTTGATAGGCAACTAAAAGATCATCGCCGCTAGGTGTCAATCCTTTGCCGCGGCCAATCAGGTGAGCAATGATTGGTTCCCAATCTGAGACAGGCTGCCGCAATGCCGCAAACACTGCTTGGGTTTTCTCATCTTCGGACAACCCAATCTTGGTTTCTAGTTTTTGTTGATGCAGGATTTCTTTCAAAAGCTGCAATTCCGCAGAGGTGAAGGATAGCTCCTTCACCTGCAGCGAAACCAATTCTTTTTCCTCTAATGACAGAGAAAATGTTCCTTTTGTGCTGTAAAAGGTCAGACCATGCTCTCGGACTTGCACGCGATTGCCGACCTCGATCAAAGGCAGGACTTGTTCAAACAATGCATCTGGTAAAAAGATACCGAAGCCAGTCAAATAGTTGTGATAATTGTTGATGTTAACCAGCTGCTGCCCGATCATCACATTGAATGAACGATCAAACACGCTATGCACCCGTCCGTTACGACCGAATCGTCGCAATGGGTCTAGATAATCACTGATTTTGATTTTCTCAGTCAACATCGATCCCCAGATCCTTCGCATAAGCCGTCAAGGCATTTTCAAAACAGCCTAACGGTGCGCGCACAGTCCCTGCACCGACTTGGCCGACACCTGCTTCTTTATGGGCGATCCCGGTATTGATGATTGGGGTGATGCCTGTTTCAACGACTTTACGGATGTCGATCCCCAAACAAGTCCCTTGGAAGTCCCATGTTGGGATCGAGAAGGTCGGATTATGACCGAAACAGATTTTTGCCATTTCATTGGAAGTTTCTAGCGCATCTTCAAAGCCACCAGCGCCGACAAAGCGTGTTACCCCTGGTGCAGCTACCATCGCCATTGCTCCGACGCCGACGGTTTCAGTAATGGCACTATCCCCAATATCAGGATTGCCATCTGCTTCGGTAAACCCAGTAAAGTACAAACCTTTCGGCGTATTGACTGGTGCAGTATGCCATTGGTCTTCTGTTTGGGCGACACGAACTCCAAAATTGACGCCATTTCTCGTCATGGTGGTCACGATCGTTCCTTTGGCATCGACACGGGCACCGTCAACGATGGCTTTGCCGGTTGCCATCATGATATTCAAGAAGAACTGATCGGTATCTGCTAAGAACTTGATCACTTCATATTTTTGCTTTTCATCGATCTCTGTTTGGATGATCAACGGTGCGATCTCTTTCAAGAAGTTCAATGATGCTGCAATATTACGTTGATGGAATTCATCCCCCATTGTGATCGACCGGGCAATTAATACATTCAAGTTGATGCCTTCTTCTGTTAATTGTAATGCCTTGGCAATGGCTGGTCCTAAGACGTCTTTGATCCAATCCAAACGATCGATGACTTCTTGTGAATAGGCACCAAATCGTAAGACTTTACCGATCCCTTCGTTCAAAATACAGTAGGCTTTGTTGCCGACAAGGCGGTTTTCAACCACAAAGACAGGCATATTCCCAGAAGTGATCCCGCCCATTGGTCCAACTGCCTGGACATGGTGACATGGCATAAAGCGGACTTCCCCACTTTCGAGTAAGCGGCGGGCTTCGTCTTCATCCTTCGCCCAGCGTTCAAACAAGGCAGCGCCGATACAAGATCCTTGCATCGGTCCCGTCATTTCCGACCATTGGATCGGTGGTCCTGCATGCAGCAAGGTTTTCTGGCTTTCGTTTAATTCAGCGATCACTGATTTAGCTGGAACGACATCGATCAAGAATGGTTGGGCATTTTTGATTTTATCCGTCACTGCTTGGTTTTCAGCTGTGATTTTTTCGTCAAATTCTTCTAACGCGTCTAAAATGCGGATCATTTTCTTGTTGCCGTTGGCACGAGGACGCCAGTTGAATTGTTCTGTTTTCCCGCCATATTGCAGGATCGATTCATTGAAGCTTTGCAAGCCAACATTGATGATCCGTGGTTTGGTGGTCAACAGCTCCATCACTTTCTCGCTAACTGTCGGCACCTCAACTTTGCTACCAGCATAGTCATTGACCGCTTTGTCTGCTTCAGAAAGAGTCGCCCCTTTTAAGGCGAGGGCTAATTGCACTGCTTGAGCATTGCTTGGTGCCACATAGACGCCAGCTGCTTTCAAACGGTTGACTGCTTCTTGATAGTTTTGCGGATCTTTTTCAGTTCCGCAGACGGTAGCAACAAAGTACAGCGCGCGATCAGCTGCTTGGGCTGTTTGCTGTGCAGCTTCGATGGCTGGTAACAGTGCACCTACCATATCTGCATGTGCGCCGTAACCTAACACCACATCAAATAAAATGACCCCGGTTTGCTCATCTTGCGCATAGTCTTCGATTTTTTTGATGCGCACTTCAGGATCGATCATTGGGTGCGGTTTGCCTTGGGTATAGATATCATCACCAAGGTCGATCACATCATAGCCGTGGGAATGCAAGATATAGCCTTCTTGTTTTACAAGGCCTTCTAGATTCAAGGATTCGGAGATCAGCATTCCTGCTTCGGCAGCTAATGTACCGCCAGAATAAAGACCTTTGACCACTTTATCTTCAGCGAGTTTGGGCACATCTGGGGTTTTCACGCGTTCAAAATAGTTCGCTTTGACGGGTTCTTCATTGGCAAGATCAACAGCGATGCGCGCTGTTTCTTCCAGAGTATGTGCCAAATAGACTTTTCCTTCATGGGCTTCTGGTTTTTCTCCTAAGAAAATCGCTACCACAGGTTTGCTGATACTTTGCAGCAATTGAACGACTTCATCCCGCACTTCTTTTGCAGGTGGTTTCGAGATCACGCAAATCACATCTGTCGGTTCATGATTTTCTAAAGCAACGATGGCATCTTTGACAGTGATCGCCCCAACTTTGTCGCTTAAGTCACGTCCGCCGGT
This sequence comes from Enterococcus sp. FDAARGOS_375, assembly GCF_002393265.1. Classification (NCBI taxonomy): domain Bacteria; kingdom Bacillati; phylum Bacillota; class Bacilli; order Lactobacillales; family Enterococcaceae; genus Enterococcus; species Enterococcus sp. FDAARGOS_375. The sequence continues at coordinate 449,667 of NZ_CP023515.1, forward strand.
CCCGATGGCATGAACGACACCACCGCCTAATCGGTCAATGATCGTCGTCACTTCTTGAATCCCCGTACCAGAGGCACCAACGACGCCGATGTTTCCTGGTGCCACGACATTCGTGAAGGCAATCGGAATGCTAGAAATAATACCAGTCCCACAGTCAGGCCCCATCATCAATAAGCCTTTTTCATGAGCCAGCTTTTTCAAACGCACTTCATCTTCGATAGCGACATTGTCCGTAAACGAGAAAACATGCAAGTCATTTTTTAGCGCTTTTTCCATCTCGGCTGCGCCATATTCCCCAGGAATACTAAATAATGCAACATTGGCATCCGGCATTGCGCTGAAGGCTTCTTGCCATGAAGCCGCCGCTGGCGTTTCTTTGCCTTGATCTTTTGCTGAAAGATCAGCTAAAAATGAATCGATCGCTGGCATAACTTGATCCATGATTTGTTCGTTTTGGCTATCGACCACGATCATCATATCGTTGGGCGAAGCACCTTCTGCCTCTTTAGAAAGCAAGCCAGTGTTATTTAATATATCTTTGTTTGCATCCGTCCCCATCATGATTTGACTCATTTCGACATCGCCTAGATCATTGATCGTATTCGTCAGCAGCATTAAGTTAATGGAATCTTGGTAGTTATTCTTTAAGATTACTGTGTGCAGCATTTGTTCTCCTCCTTTTCTTATACTCTCATTCTAACGAGCCTTGTTTGCGTTTTCATTGGATAAAGTTCTAAAAAAATGCTATACTTTTTATCCAAAAGAGAAAAAAGGAGCATTTTATGAAATTAAAAGAATTGGTTGAACTGCCGCTTTTTGAAAAAAGTAAAGTCCTGACTGGCTCCATTGGTTTAACAAATTCCGTCGGTTCCGTTATGGTGCTGGAAGCGATGGATATCGAGAAATGGAGCAAAGCCCATCAATTGATTTTGACTTCTTTTTATGCCTTCAAAGACCAATCACCTGAGGAACTGCGTGTTTTTTTTGAAAAAATGCAGCAAATCGGCGTCAGCGGTTTAGTGATCAAAGTGGATCGCTTGATCCCTATGATTCCAGATTGGGTGATCGAGCTTAGCTTTGCTTATCAGATCCCTTTGATCAAAGTGCAGCAAGAAGTCAGCTATGAAGCCATCATGCTAGCGGTTTACGAACCATTGCTGAATCACCAAACCCAGCTGCTGCGTACCTATTACGAAGTTCGCCAGCGCTTCATGAAAGTCGAGCGCAACCACTCTTCTTTCGATCAGATCATGCAGGAGTTCTATCAATTGATCGAAAAGCCTTGTTCGTTGCGCATCCCCCATTTAGATGTGCATGTGTCCGTCGGTCAATCCTTTAAGAATTTCGTGGTGACCAAACAAGAACCCATGAAAACCGTTGAGTTTACCAAGAACCACTACGAATATTTGGAATTATTTTCTCATGAGAACAATCAATATGTGACTGCCATCAAAGTAGAGATCATCAATCCTTACAATGATTTATGTACCTTGATCGTTTATCAGAAAGATTCGCAGATCCCTGAGGCAAAAGTCATGATTATTGAAAATGTGATCGACGTCATCTATGAACGCCTCCAAATGGAGTATTTGTTGAAGAAAGAGCGCTACAATCGCATGAACAATCTTGCCGATGCGATCTTGCAAAACACTCCTAGCAATTTGGCTGAGCTGGATCTTTTGTTAGAAGAAGCGCAACTGGATCGCTACGATTTCTACCAAGGCATTGCCTTTGCTTCCAACAGCTTTAAAGATAAGGAGCGTAAGTCCGTCGTTTTGCACAAGCTACGGGCGTTGAAAACACCCCACGTCTTTTTTGAACACCACAATTATTTGGTGATCCTCTATAATTTCCAATCGATCGCCCATCAGGTGACGAAACAGATGCTGCAGACACATTTTGATGATGCCCTGTTAGCCGATGAACATGGCTGCTTGGTGGTCAGCGAAGTCTTGCGCAAGGAACAGATCAAAGAGATCCTGCCAGAGTGTTTGGATGCGATCCGCTTCAATCGGCAGTTTTATTTGGCGCCGATCATTGCCTATAGCGACTTAGGTATCTTTAGTTCCTTTATCAAGGAGAACCAACTGGAAAAGCTGCAGCAAAGCATTCCCCCGAAGCTGTATCAACTCTCGGAAGAAAATGAAGAGCTGTTCAAAACGCTGTATACCTTTTTTATCACGAATCGCAATTACAAAAATACGGCTGAAACCTTGTTTCTTCATGCCAAAACGATTCGCTACCGGCTAAGCAAAATTGAACAGCTACTAGAGATCGATCTAACAAGTCCGATCCAATTAGTCAATTACGAGATCGGCACCTATTTATTAGAGCTTCAGAAAAGGAGTCAAGCAAAATGAAAAAAGAATGGCATTTGACCACCGGCGCTTCGGTGACCCTTTATCCTGCTTCTGAGAAATACCTGGTTTATTTTCACGGTGGCGGTTTTGTTTATGGAACCCGCCAAGACATTCCCGCATCACTGATCGCACTATTTCAAGAGCAGCAATACAGCGTCCTCACAGTCGATTATTTGCTGGCACCTAATTCCTCGTTAGCGGAGATTTTAGCAATGAACTGGCAGAACTTTCAAGAATTGCAAGCAACTGTGCTTAAAGATCGCCCATTTTGTTTCTGCGGTCGGTCAGCCGGTGGGTATTTGATGCTGGCGCTGACCCAGCAAGTACTGAAGGAACAACAGAGATTACCTGAAAAACTGGTCAACTTTTATGGGTACACCGATCTTTCTTTTATCGAAAACAAACGAGTCTTGCAGCAGCCGCTCTTAAGCAAAGAGCAAGTCCCTCCTTTGGATCAAACCGAGATCGTTTGGGATGATCCGCAGTTTCAGCGCTATTTGCCTTATGTTTATTGGGTCCAACAGCAAGAACTCGCCACGATCTATGGGCTAACAGCTGAGGATCTTTCTGACTATGCCATTGATCCTGAGCTGCTTTCACAATTTCCTCCAATTTTCAGCAGTGCTAGCAGTACCGATGAGGAAGTACCTTTTCGTTACAGCAAAGGCTTGAAGAAAGTGCCTAAAAGTAAATTTGTCCCTGTCTATGATTTGCCCCACGACTTTTTGAAAAACGTCGAGGAGCCGCAAGTCCAAATGGTCTTTCAGCAGCTTGCCCATTGGCTCGAACAATAATTTGTTACAAGTAAAGTGAAAATAATGTTTTTTTATTTTAATGATTGCGCAGAATAATTCTAATTGCCTTCGCTTCCTCCTCATCTCAAAAAACGTGCGGTTTAATGAAACTCTTTTATTAAAAAAAGGCTTGATACAGGCTCAATTCAAGAGAGAATGCTATACTAAAAGGGAGTATGTTATAGGAAAGAAGGATGAGGTTTTATGCATTTTGTCGGGATTTTGTGTTTGATCCTAATCACGACGACCCTCTTCTCGCATCTGGCGAGACGGATGGGCGTTCCTGCTGTCATCGGGCAGTTGCTAGCGGGGGTTTTATTAGGAGGCGCAGGACTCAATTGGGTCCATCCAGATATTCTGGTTCATGATTTTTCAGAGATTGGTGTTATTTTGCTGATGTTTTTAGCGGGACTGGAAAGTGATATTTCTTTATTGAAACGCTATTTTCGTCCAGGAATGCTCGTTGCCCTTTTGGGGATCGTGTTCCCGATGCTCTTCGGGTATGCCACAGGAGTCGGTTTTCAAAGCAGTCCCACAGAAGCGTTCTTTTTCGGGATCGTATTAGCTGCCACCTCAGTCAGTATTTCTGTCGAAGTATTGAAAGAGTTGAATGTGGTGAACACGAAAGAAGGTTCGACGATTCTTGGTGCTTCCGTCGTGGATGATATTTTGGTCGTGTTGGTTTTGAGTCTTAGCCTTTCCTTTTTAGGCGGCGAAAGCAGCCAAGCAACACCACTGCCGGTCACCTTATTGGTAGAACTGATTTATTTTGTGTTGATTTTTCTATTGGTGAAATGGATCGCTCCGTTCTTATTGGCACTTGCAGAAAAGCTATTTGCAAATTCCGCGGTGATCATCATGTCACTGATCATCTGCTTAGGAATGGCGTATCTTGCTGACCTTGTTGGGTTAAGCTCTGTCATTGGTGCCTTCTTCGCAGGGATCGCTGTCAGTCAAACGAAGGTTCGTGAGGAAGTGGAACACAGTGTCGAAGCATTAGGTTATGCCGTCTTCATTCCGGTGTTCTTTGTCAGCGTTGGCTTAGAAGTTGATTTTTCCCGCTTAAATGAGCAATTATTCTTTATTCTTGCCTTTACCGTGGTCGCGATCTTGACCAAACTGGTCGGCGGCTATGTCGGGGCGAAAATCGCGAAATTCTCGAACAACAGTGCTTGGATGGTGGGAGCTGGAATGATTTCCCGAGGTGAAATGGCATTGATCATTTTGCAGATTGGTCAACAAAACCAATTGATTTCGTCCACATTGTATTCCCCTTTGGTGATCGTTGTCTTATTGAGCACCTTGATCTCTCCACTGATCTTAAAATACTTTACGAAAAAGATTTATTAAGCGATGTAGCAACAGCTAGGCGATACCGATTAGTGCAAAAAAACAGTGCGGGTTTTGTAGTGACCGCTCAACGGCCGATTTTTTGATCGAACGTTGGGCGGTCATTTCCTTTCCCGCGCTGTTTTTCTCTATACAGGTATAAAAGCGACAATGCTGCTAGTTACTGGAAACCAATGTTAATTTCCCATGATCGATTTGATACACGTCATCCGCGACAGCATCAATAAACGCTTGATCGTGAGAAGTGAACAAAACCATGCTACGATAGCTGCGAATCAATTGTTCCAAGACGGTGATTGTCGGCAGATCAATAAAGTTCGTCGGTTCATCAAGAATCAAGACATTGGCAGCTTGAGTAAAGATGCGTGCGAGCTCGACCCGTGTCGCTTCTCCGCCGCTTAGCACATTGACTGGCTTCATCACTTCATTCTGGCTAAATCCTAGATTGTGTAAAATACTGCGGACCAGTGGTTCCTGATAGTCTGTTTGAGCCATCAATTCCGTCAAAAGTGGTGTGGTGCTGTTTTTTCGATAGCCCATTTGCTCGTATATCGCAAAGACGATTTTCGGTGATAAATAGATTCCCTCTCCACCTGCGATGATTTCTTTTAGTAAAGTCGACTTCCCCGAACCGTTCGGACCCACGATAGCGATTTTCTTCCCGGCAGCAAACTGGAAACTGCTGCTGTCTATCAAACATTTCGTCCCTCTTTGAATGGTTACTTGCTCCCCACGAATCGGTCGTTTATTATGCAGTTCCACTGCAGGGACTACTGGAAAACGAATCACCTGCTGCTGGGCGACACCCTTCACTTCTTCCAACTGATCCAAGCGGCTTTCCATGGCTTTGACTGTTTTTTGCAATGACTTTTGCACCGTGTCCTTTTGTTTTGATGACGACAAACGGTCTGGTCGGATGTTTTGCTGCCGCTTTTTTTCAGAAATGCGACTGCTCTTGATCACTTGTTCTTTTTTCTTTTGGATTGCTTGAGTCAACTGCTGCTTTTGTTGCTGATACTGTGCCGCCTCCCAGGCAACACGCTGTGTCGCTTGCTCTTTTTGCTGTCGGTAACTGTCATAATTGCCAGAATACTCGATGACTTTGCCTTGATCGACTTCCCAGATTTTCGTTGCCAGCTGATTCAATAGGTACCGATCATGACTGACCACGATCAGGGTGCCATAATAATACTGCAATTCCTCAATCAAGACTTGAATTCCTTGCTGGTCTAAATGGGTCGTTGGCTCATCGAGCAAAAGTCCTAATTGATAGGAAGATAACATTTGTGCCAACCGGTATTTGGTCTCCTCCCCGCCACTTAGTGTCGCCAATTCATTCGTTGGGATCGAAAAACGACCAAACAGCGCCCAGTCAAGAGCCTCCGTCTTTTCAGTCACCTCAGCGATTTGCGGGAAATAGTGAAACGAATTTTCTCTTTGGATCGTTCCTGAATCAGGATCGATCACTCCCGCAATCAATTTCAGCAAGCTGGACTTGCCTTGCCCATTTGCGCCCACGATCCCGATTCGATCTGTTTGATAGGCGCTCAGTTCTTCAATGTTCAGTACTTCTTTGGACCCATAATTTTTGATTAGATTGTTTATTTTTACACTTAATTGTTCCATCAGTCTGTCCTTCCCGTCTAGGAAAACGCAAGAACAAAAAAAGGCCATAGCCTACCGCTATACCCTGATTTTAATAAGAAATTGGAAAAAAGAGGACACTCATCCCTTGAAATCACGATTGCCTAGACTTTTGAAATAGATTTAAATTAGCTATTCAAAAGGTCAATCCACAATTTCATCGATGCTGTCATGTTTTTTCCTCCTCTTTTTGTCGTATTTATCTGTTGAATGACGAGCTGAAAATCAGTCGCTACTGTTTACCGTTTACGGTATTTCAGGAAGCTTCTTTAGTCTATCAACGAATCAATCGTAGCACGTTTTCAAAAAAGAGTAAAGTTTCATCACAAGAATGATTGGTCTTATACGCCATCGGTGATTTTTTCTGCTAATTTGACCGGGGCTTTTTCACCATTGAAGACTGCACGATCCAGTTCTCCTTCATCATGAGCAACGATCAACGCCACCGTGACGTCAGGATCCACATTCAAAAGGGTCCGAAACATCCCAGAAAACCAATCGATCCCTGCCAGTAAGGCGATGCTTTCATTAGGCAGTCCTAACATAGGTAAAACCGTAGCCAGTGTGACTAATCCGCCGCCTGGAACGACGATCGTTCCCAAGCATGCCAACGAGGACAACAAGACCACTTGCAAAAGATCCCCCAAGCTTAATTGGATCTGGTACGCCTGAGCAACGGTTACGATTGCCAGGGCTAAAAATAAGGAGAGCCCATTGCTATTTAAGGTCATGCCCAGAGGCATCACGAGCTTATTGATTCGATCACTGATCCCAAATCGTTCTTTGCCATCTTCGATTTGAAACGGCAATGAAACAGCAGAAGAGGTGGTCGTAAAGGAAATCACCGAGAGGCGCCACATGTTCTTTATCAAACGAAACAAGGAAACTTTGCAATAGAGCGACGTCAAGAGAAACCAAAGAAACAAAAAGAGCAAAGATGCTGCTGCTAACGTCAATAAAAAACTGGCTAACATTCCCAAAACACGAATACCGGTATCTTCTACTAAGGAAGCAACAAGGCCGAAAATCCCAATCGGCGCCAACTTCATGATCATGCTGACCATTTTTATCAAAATATGATTAAAACTGCTGATCATATCTAGAAACAGCTGATTCTTTTTTTCATGCTTGATCAAGCTCAAGGCAAGGCCAAAGAAGAGCGAAAAAATAATCACTTGGATCATATTCTGCTCCACCATGGCTTGAATAATGTTCAGTGGAACAAAGTTTAAGATGACTTCTTCCATGCTGCTGGTACTTAATGCCGTTTCTGTACTTTGCAGCAGGGACTGATCAAGGCCTGCGCCGGGCTTGAGGATCAAGGCGAATAAGAGACCGAAAATAGCGGCGACAAGGGTCGAACCGGTAAACCAGAGGAAGACTTTCCCGCCGATACCACCTAATTCTTTTGGATCAAGTCCCCCCACCGCTTCAATCACCGAGCCCATGACCAACACGACCACAGACATTTGAATCAGTCGCAAGAAGAAGTCCCCGACTAGCTGCATTTGATCACCTAAACCGGGAAAGGAAACGCCCCAAAAAATCCCCAATACCGTTGCAATCATGATTTGGTTGGTCAAACTGATTTTTAAGGATCGTTTTTTCATCTGTTGTTCCTCACTTTTCTACTTGGCTGTTTTCTTAGAGTTTACAGTCAAGAATAAGAATGTACCACCGATCAACAAAATAATTGCGATATAAAAGCCCATTACTTTTGACCCTGTTGCATCCGAGATCGATCCAGTCAACGTTGGTGCGATAACGGAAGACATCATGCCGAAAAAGTTGAAGACCCCTAATGTCGTACCGACCCCAACTTTGGGTGCATTTTCCCCTAGCCAAGAAATGATGATTGGTTCAACTGCTAATTTTCCAAGGAACCCGTACAAGATCAACGCGATCATTAAGAAGGTCGAATTTGTCGCTTGCACCGTTACTAATAACATCAACGCCGCCAATACTTCTAAAATAACGATAAAGGTAACTTTTTTATGCATGTATTTGTCTGCCAAGCGGCTAAAGAACAAGGCCCCGGGAATGGAAGCAAATGCCACCAATGAAGAAGAGAAGCCGATTGCGACTCCTTGGAAGCCTCGTTCTGTTCCTAAGAAGTTTGGTAGCCAAGTAACCGTCATATAGTAGGCATAACACGTCGCAAAATATAACACATAGGTAAAGAGCATCCGCAGGGAGAACAAGGTCGAAAGGGAAACTTTTTCTTTCGGCTGATCCGTTGTTTCTTCTTCAGCTGCTGCTTGACTCTCCAAGAAAGCTACGTCTTCTTTGTTGCTGCGGATCACCAATGCGAAAGCGATCGTCATACAAACGATCAAGAAAGCGGATAAATACATCATTGTTTGCCAAGGCATGTTCATCTGAATAACGATAAAGCTTGATAAGATCATCCCAAACCCTGAACCAACGGCAGAACCACTATTGACGATCGCTGTTGAGAAGCTCTTCTTTTCTTTCGGAATGTTCTGTGAGGTCAAAGAATACGCGGAGCCGTAAAAAGACCCACAGCCGATCCCTGCTAAAAAGCTACCGGTATAGATCATGGTGATTGAAGAGGCTTGTGAAATCAGTAAAGCTGCCAGTGCAAATACCACAAATCCCGGAAGCAGAACTGTTTTCTTCCCAATCTTATCCACTAAAAAGCCGGCAGGGATCTGCATGATCACATAGCCGAAAAAGTAAAAGCTGGCGATCGATCCTAATGCTGTATCAGAAATATTGCCGCCAAGTGACTCATTGATTTGCGGATAGACCGGTGATAACGCAGCACGATAAATCCAGATAGTGACCCAGCCTGAACACATTAAGATAATAATTTGTTTCCAGTAGGCAAGCCCACCACGTTCTTTATTGATTTCCATTTTTTTCCCTCCATCAGTTACACAAGTAAAGTTTGTGAAGCACGCCAACGAAAGCGCTTTAAGATAGTCTTAGTGTACGTTTTTTTGCCGACGATTGCATTTGTCATTTTTCACAAAGCGCTTTCAGTCGTTGTGCATTTGTGCTAAAATTTTAAGTCGTTTTTTGGTAGTAATTTAACGCAGCGATGAGCGCTTTGCCGGCAGAAATTGGTGCTTGCTGGTACAATAGTGCCCCTTCTAACGCGGCTAGGACATGTAAAATATTTTCTTTGCGGCTGCTGTAACCCATATTTCCAATCCGCCAGATTTTTCCTTTTAGATCACCAAATGAACTAGCGATCTCTACACCAAAGGAGTGAAGCATCTCTTCTCGGACAGCTTCGCCATCAACCCCTTCTGGAATAAAGATGGGGGTAACTGTCGGCATTTTGGTTGCTTTTTCGCCATAAATCGAAAGCCCCATCGCCTCCAGTCCAGCGACCAACGCGCCTTCATTCGTCAAATGACGTTGATAGGCTGCATCAAGGCCTTCGTTTAGCAACATCCGTAATCCTTCATGAAGCGCATAGATCATACTCGTCGCTTCTGTGTGATGGTTGATTCGCTCTGTGTTCCAGTAGCGTTGCAGTTGACTCAAATCCAGGTAATTGCTCATAATGTGCCGCTTGTTTCGATCCGTTTTACTCAAGCCTAATTCTTTTTGGTAACGGGCATTAAGGACGGCTTCGACTCGCTCGTTGTAGGTCACTAATGAAAGACCAGACGGCACGCTTAAACACTTCTGTGTACCCGCAATTGCCAAATCGACACACCAATCATCGACTGACAGGGCCACGCCACCATAAGTCGCCACCATGTCAACGACAAAGAAAATATCTTTTGCGCGACAATACTGCCCGATTTCTGCTAACGGCTGCATTTGCCCGTTGGCGGTTTCCCCGTGGACCATCGCCACGATCTTGGGTTGAAATGCGTCGATTTCTTTGATGACCTCTAGGGGTGCAAAAGGAGCCGTCCACTCTTTTTCTACATATTTGACTTGTGCTTGAGCACGTTCACAGATTTCTCCCAGTAAGAAAGCAAAGCGCCCATAGGCTGGGATCAAGACTTTGTCTCCTGGTTCGATCAAAGCGATCAGCGCCGCTTCTAAACCAGCTCGGGAAGTCCCGTCAATGGCAAATGCCTCTTTGTTTTTGGTTCCAAACGGTTGTTTGATCATTTCTTTGACCTCATCCATGATCGCCAAAAAATTCGGATCAAACTGCCCCAAAATACGATTGGTCATTGCTTGTAGAACAGCTGGATGGGCTTCTACAGGCCCAGGTGTCATGATCGTACGTTGTGCGATCGTTAACTCTTTATACATCTTTTTCCCTCATTTCTCTTTTTGATTTCACTGTCCAACGCCTTGTCAACGTTTCCAAGTTTGTTGTACAATAAAGCTAAAAAAGGACATGTTTTTGTTTATTTTGTTCACTTCCAAAAGGAGTTTCTCTATGAAGTTAGTTGCTGAATTGCTTGCTACACCACGCTTTTCCAATTTGCGTTTGTTGACAGATCCCATTACCGCAGAAATTCCCGTCGACAGTATCGAAATCACTGAGACCCCCGATATCGCCCACTATATTCCTGAGCATACCTTTATCTTAAGCACGGCGATGGTTTATAAAGATAATCAAGGAGCGCTTCTAGAACTGATCGATTCTCTCGTAGCCAAAAATGCCGCTGGATTAGGCATCAAGATCGGTCGTTTTTTGGATGTCATCGATCCTGAAGTCATCGCCTACGCCGATAGTTTAGGTTTCCCCATCGTAGAAGTACCTGCCACGATGCCGCTGGGTCGTTTGATGCACCAGCTTTTGAATTTACTATGGAACACCAAAACCGAGCAGCTGAGTTATGCATTAGACATCCAAAAACGGTTCTCTGCTTCCTTGATGAAGGATGTCAGCATCGCTCGCTTTATCGCTGATTTTGGCCAAATGGTCAATACACCGATCATTTTGTTGAATCCTTTCAAACAAGTGATTGCCCACTCCAAGCATTTCACCCGCATGTCAAAACCCGCGGAGTACTACATCCATCAATTAGGACAAACGAAAGGGGTTTTTACTGGTGAAAAAAGCGGGGCGATCCCTATCAAAGATCTTCATGAAAAAACGTCACAAATTTCTTATTATGCCATTGAAACCTCCACTTATTTCCCCCATTATTTAGTCATTTTGAATCCTGAGGCAATTCCTTATCCTGTCTCGGATTTTGCGCTGGAACAAGCAGCATTGGTATTGTCGTTTATGCTCTACAAGAACCAAAAAGTGCAAGAATCTTTTGAAGATTTAAAAAGTGACTTTTTAACACGGATGATCGAATACCAGCAATCTTCCAAACAGGAACAAAAAGATTGGTTAGATCTCGGAAAGACTTACGGGTTAGTCAAAGCCCGCCATTATCGTGTCATCTATGGTGCCTGTGAACCAACCAAAGAAACCAAAGGCAAAGACAAATACCTAAAAGAAGAAAGTGACCTGGTCTATCAGTGGTTTAGTGAACAACTACCTTATCGCATCAAAGATGTTTGTCTCTTTCGCTTAAAGGGCAGCAATCACTTTGCGATTTTCGTGCAGCACAAGTGTGATGCCTTAGAAGACCATTTGATCGAGACCGCCAATGCTTTGACCAGTCGGTTGCCATTTCGAATGGCCTTTGGTGTAGGGAGTGTCTGTGAAAGTATCAATGATTTAGCCAGCTCCTACATCGAAGCAAAGACTGCTTATGAAGAACGAAGAGGCCAACATGATTCGTCCATCGTCTCTTTCTACCATCAACGGGGAATGCGGAGTCTATTTGAAAAAATGAGCCCTGAAGATATCCATTATTTCTGCCGTACGATTCTTAAAGAATTGGCGTTTCCGCAAGAAGATGCCACCATCGAATTGCGCAAAACCTTACGGGCTTACTTGGATTATCAATGTGAGATCACCCGCACCGCCAAAGCCTTGTTCGTTCATCGCAACACGATCAAATACCGCATCGAACAGTGTCAAAAGCTACTAGGAAAAAACGTGCATGATCCTAGCATCAGCCTGGATCTGCGTTTAGCCCTTGAGCTGTCCGAAGAGGGCGACTAATAGGCGAATCAAGCAGTTGGATCGCTGGTTTTACCCAGCGATCCTTGTGCCTGCTTCACCTAACAATGCTAAGTCCGCTTCTTCCAATGAGCAGATGATTGCTGTCTTTCCTTGTTTGGCAAACGCAATCGCCGCTTCCATTTTCGGCCCCATACTACCTTCTGCAAAATGCCCCGCATCAAAATATGCTTGCGCTTCACTTACGGATAAGCCCGTTAATTTTTCTTGTTTCGGTGTTCCATAATTGATATAAACGTTGTTGACGTCGGTCAGCATCATAAATACATCGGCATCCACTTGTTCTGCCATTTTTTTCCCAGTTCGATCTTTATCGATGACTGCTTCGATCCCTTTCAAGCCTTCCGCTTGTTTTACGACTGGAATCCCACCGCCGCCACCAGCAATCACGATGGTATTTTGATTCAATAAATGAACCATTGATTCCACGCCGTGGATCGTCACAGGTTGTGGAGATGGCACGACGCGACGGTACCCACGTCCAGCATCTTCTTCCATCACCCAATGTTTTTCCTCAGCCATCTTTTTTGCTTCTTCTTCTGAGTAGAACAAGCCGATCGGCTTCGTTGGCTTTTCAAACGCGGGATCATCCGCTGCCACTTCCACTTGGGTCAATAAGGTCACGACATTGCTGGTCAGTTCTTCTTGCTCGATTTTATTTTTGATGCTTTGCTCCATTAAATACCCGATAAAGCCTTGTGACTCTGCATTGCAGACATCCAGTGGAAAAGGCGGCACGACTTCTTTGGCTTCTTCATTTTGTCGTAAAATATTGCCGACTTGCGGACCATTGCCGTGCGTCACGACGATTTGATGGTCAAGCTTCTCGATTTTAGCGATCTGTTCCGCACTTAACTGGATATTTGCAAGCTGTGTCTCAACGGTCGCTGATTGATTCGGTTTTAAAATTGCATTGCCCCCTAGAGCGATGACCACTCGTTTTGCCATATGAATTCCTCATTTCTATTGTTTTGAAATTGATCGATACTGCGAGCAAACCCTGCCAAAAAGTCGGCCCCCGAGGTATGACCGATCGCTAGTATCTCTTTGATTACTTGGGAAAAAGCCGCTGAATCGGTACACCTGGTCAAGGATAATGCCGATTGATTGAATGCGCCTGTCAGTGCATGCAGAAGATAATGTTTACTGACGTCAGTCGTTAAATCATTGACTGTCAACAGCCTTCTTTGTAGATAAGCCACCAAGCGGGTATCTTCTTGCCCCATCACTCGGCGAGCCAGTAAATGACCAACTAGCATATCATCGCCTGTGGGGGTCAATCCGACACCCCGTCCGACTAAATAAGCGACTGCTTGCCGTTGTTCCTTAAATGAAGGCGTGCATAGCTGATCGATTGCGTCGTAAAACGGATGATTGCTGCGGATGGTTTCTGAAACAGCTTTTTGAATTCCCGTCTTTTCCGTGACGCTTTGGAGGGTTGACCAAAACAGTTCTCGATCAAATGGGACTGTGCCAGCTGGAAAGGTGGTTGTAAATTTGGCTGCCTTTTGAAAAGACAGACGATGATGCGGAAAATGGATCACCCGTTGCTGAACCAAAAGAGCGGTACCAGCAACTAAGCCTGTCGCCAACGCTGCATAATCGTCGGCAGCTAAAATCATCCCTTTGGGCACGCGAGGCGCTTGTTTGGAGACACAGATCAGCTGATCCTGACGAGGATCTTGTAGATTGAAACTATGCTGAAACACACTGTGAACGATCCAGTTGCCATTGATAAATGCGGGTTCAAATAAAGCTTGTTCGATCCATTTTGCCTGTATCATCGCTAGGTTGCTCCTTTTTCACGTTTTCAGTTCCTGATTTATTCTTCAAATCCTAATTTTTTCGCATAAGCCAAGACAGCTTTTTCAAAGCAATCCATTGGTGGTGTCACTGTCCCGGCACCAATTTGTCCCCGTCCAGCTTGTTTGTTGGCGATCCCTGTATTGATCACCGGTAAGATCCCTGTTTCCACGACTTTACGAGCATCGATCCCTAAACAGATCCCTTTGAAGTCCCATGTAGGAACGGGAAAATTCGGATTGGTATCAATGGAGATCTCTAACATCTCATTGCTGGTTTTCAACGCATCGTGAAATCCGCCGGAACCAACGAAGCGTGTCACAGCTGGGGCAGCAATCATTGCCATTCCCCCGACACCAAAGGTTTCCGTAATGGCACTGTCGCCCATATCTGGAGAGGCATCTTCTTCACTGAATCCTGAGAAATAGAGCCCTTTTGGTGTATTGACAGGACCAGTAAACCACTCGTCCCCCATGCCAGAAATACGGATACCGAATTCATGCCCGTTGCGACACATTGCTGTCACAACCGTTCCTTCTTCAATCGTTCGGGCGCCATCAAGCACCGCTTTTGAAGAAGCCATCATGATATTCAAGAAAAACTGATCCGTGTCTGCTAGAAACTGAATGACTTCTGGTTTTTCTTTTTCAAATCCTTCCAGAGTAACGATCGCTGGTGCTACTTCTTTTAAGAACGCCAACGAAGCAGCGATATTCCGTTGATGGAACTCATCCCCCATGGCGATTGCTTTTGCGACTAAGACATTGATGTTCAAGCCATCGGGTTTTATTTGTAGTGCAGCACTTAAAACTGGTGCTAACGTATTTTTCATCCAATGCAAGCGATCAATGACTTCTTGAGAATAGGCGCCAAAACGTAAAACTGCCCCAATCCCTTCGTTCATCGTACAATACGCTCGGTTGCCATCGGTTTTGTTTTCTACCACGAGCACTGGCATATTGGCAGAGGTGATGCCCCCCATTGGGCCAACCGCTTGCACGTGGTGACAAGGAATCAGTTGAACTTCCCCAGATGCTAATAAATGGCGTACCTCTTCTTCCGTTTCGCCCCAGCCTTCAAAAAGCCCCGCACCAACACAAGCACCTTGAATCGGATCGATCATCTGATCGTAGCGGATCGGTGGTCCTGCATGCAATAGGACTTTTCCTTCACCTAACTCTGGAATGACACTGACTGCTGGAACGACATCCAGCAAAAAAGGCGAACCCGCAACGATTTTGGCAATAACGGCTTGGTTTGCTTCTTCAATAGTTTCGTACACGATAACTTCCTCCTACTCTGATAGTGACACTTGTGCTAAGAAACGTAAGGCTTTTTGTAACGTTACGTTTCCACCAGCAATTGGCTGCCAGTCATATTGAACGACTTGACCGTGATGCGTCTGGATTGCTTCCGCAAAGCTACGCAATCCTACATTGATGAATGCGTCATTCGCCAACAATTCGCGGCTCTTTTCAGATGGCTCTGGCAATGCATCGGCAGTTGTCACTGCTTTTGGCAACAGCTTACGATTAATTGGTGAAAAGGGGTGACCGAGTAATGCTAAAGCTTGTTTGACTGCTTGGGCATTGCTTTGACACAAAATCACGCCAGCTGCTGTTAAAATCTCTGCTTGCTCGTTACTGTCTTGGGGGTCTAAATCAGTTCCGACGATCGTAGCGATCACCGCTAACTCTCGGCCAGCTGCTTGTGCTGCTTCCTTCAACGATTTGATGGTCGGTGCCAATTCACTCGCCATATCTTGATGAGAGCCGTACCCTAAAACGATATCTAACAAAATCACTGCCGTTTCAGGATCTTCTCCCGCTTGTTTCAACAGTTCGATCCGCTTTGTTGGGTCGATCATCGGATGGGGCTTGCCTTGCGTATAGATGTCATCACCTAAATCGATGATCTCATGGCCAGCTGCTTTTAAGATGTACCCTTCCTGATGGGCATCTTCTTGTTCTAGATTTAATCCTGCTTTGACTAGCATCGCCGCTTCGTACGCCAATGTTCCGCCAGAATAGTAAGCTTTGATTTTTTGCTGTTCAGGGCCAAAAGCGGCAGCTGCCGTTTCCTCTTTTACTGGCTCTAATCCAATCTGTTCTTGACGTAGCAGCTGCACGGCTAATTGAGCCGCTTCTTCCAGCGTGTAAGCTCGGTAAAGATTTTCTTCGTGATCCGTTGGCTCTTCCCCCAGAAAAATCGTGACTGCAGGTTTTGTTCCTCTTCTTAATAATGCCAATACTTCATCGCGGACACGTGGTGCAGGTGGTTTGGAGATCACCACGATCACCTCCGTATCAGGATCATGTTCCAAGGCAAGAATGCTGTCTTTCATGGTGATCCCACCGACTTCTTCTTTGAGATCTCGTCCACCGGTTCCGATGGCTTGTGTCACACCGGCACCCAATTTATGAATGATGGTGGTGACTTCTTGGATGCCCGTACCCGAAGCGCCGACAACACCGATTTTCCCTTTACGAACGGCATTCGTGAAGGCTACTGGTATCCCATTGAGAATCCCTGTGCCACAATCTGGTCCCATTAAAAGAAGTCCTTGTTCATGAGCCAGTTTCTTTAGCCGAACTTCCTCTTCCAATGAAACGTTATCACTGAAACAAAAAACATGTTTGCCCGCTGCTAATGCGGTTTCAATTTCTGGTGCTGCCATAGTACCAGGAATCGATAAGACAGCGACCTTCGCATCTTTTCCAAGATCTAAGGCTTTTTCCCAAGTTTTGACGCTTTGAGTTTCTTCCCCTGCGCTATTGCTTTGGTCCGATAAGAAGGCATCGATTTCTGACAGGACTGTTTCGATGATTTCTTCCCCTTCAATGTCTAAAACGAGTACCATATCGTTGGATGTCGCATTGCTCATCTCCTCAGTATAAAGGCCACCCGTCTTGAAGATATCCTTATTGGCAGGTGTACCCATCATGACCGAAGCGTTGTTGATCCCTTCGATCGTCAGTAAACGATTGGTCAAAAGCATTAAAACAATGGAATCTTGGTAATTGTTTTTTTGAATAATAGTGTGTAACATGGGTCTCCTCACTCTCCTGTTCCTGTCTGTGCAAAGGCATCTGACCCAGAATACTGGTCAAAATGAACCGTGTCGCTAATGAGATAGCGATAAATGTTCTTTTCGATAGGAATACCTTCTGCCATATATTTTTCATAAGTTAGTTGATTGATCTCGCCTGGATAATAGACTTGCTGGAACTGTTCAGCAGCCGGTATATCGTGCAGCTCTTCGATCATCGTTTCCACCGATTCTTTAAATGTGTCTAAATCTGTAAAACGTTGCGGATCGATCAGCAAAATAAATTGCCCTAAGTCGCGGCCTTTCGTCAGATCGTTGTACATAGAGGAAACATGCTTGCCAAAAGGCAGCCCAAGAAGCATTCCAGACAAGATATCCACCATCATCATCAACCCAAAGCCTTTTGGTCCTGAGATTGGCAATAACCCATGAACATGATGCGGATTCGTCGTTGGCTTGCCATGGGCATCAACGGCCCATGTTGCAGGAATCTCTTTATTTTTGGAGCGAGCGTCTAATATTTTGCCCCATGCTTGGACCGTCGTTGCCATATCAAAGACTACCGGTGCCCCCTGCTTTCGTGGTGCGGCAAATGCGATTGGATTGGTACCAAAATAATTTTCTTTGCCGCCAAAGGGAACCACCATTGAATCTGATTGGCACATAGATAATGCAATCAAGTCAGCTTCTGCAGCTTTTTTGACATAATAGGATAGCGCCCCACTATGACTCGTTTTCCGTACACCAACTGCCGCGATCCCAGAACGTTTGGCCATCTCAATGGCATGCTTTGTCGCTTCTAATACAACGACCTGCCCTGCGCCATTTTGACCGTGAACGATCCCGCTGCTCGGCCCAGTCTCTTCAAACGTGATCTGTGGAGTGCGATTCATTCCACCTTTAGCGATCCGCTCTGCGTAATAGTCTACCCGTACAGCCCCATGAGAGTGGATCCCGCTGGCATCGGCAAAGACCAAATGCTCTGCAACGATGGCTGCGTGCGCTTCAGACAAACCAGCAGCCGCTAATTTTTTTTGGATCAATTGCTGTAACTCTTGTGACTGTACAATAACCGTCTCTTCCATCTTCTAAACTCCTTTAAATTTCCGGATCGCGGTTGCAATCTTTGGAATAAATATAGGTCAATGGTTCGTCACGACCAACACCATAGGCCGCTTGCTGTACATAGGCACTCATGAAAATGTAGTCGCCTTTTTCCACCGGGAACCACTCATTGTCTAAGTTATACATCCCTTTACCTGACAGTAAGTACGCCCCGTGTTCTTGATAGTGGGTCTCAATGTAGCCATGACTTGCCCCTGGTTCAAAGGAAAGGATATGAATATTCATGTCAAAGCCCAACTCTTTCGGTAAGAAATCCCAAAGCAAGACGTCTGCCATCCCTTCGTATTGGATCGGTGTCAACTCTGAAAGATTCCCCACTACTTTGTAGGATTGGTGATTTTCTAACGGTTGGTAACGCTTCTTATACAAGAACACTTCTGTCGCTTCTTCTTGGAGATTTTTCATATACAGTTTTTCTCCAGCAGGCAGATAGATATAGCCTCCGTCCGTCAATGTATGGGTTTCTTTGCCATCACTTACTTCCAGTTTGCCCGAGATGACATACAAGAAACTCTCGATCTCTGGACCGCCGAAGCCCAATTGGTTGGCGCCATCTTTTTTGAATGAAATGATGTAATCGACAAAAGACGCCCCTAATTTTGGTGTGCCGAGTATCGAACATTCACAGTTTTCGAATCCTGGAATGACATTATTCACTAGCCCATCATGCGGCAAGATCGCAAAATTATTTTTTCTAATGACTGCTCGTGATTGCAGCAATCCATCTAAATAGCCCGTGTTATTATTTTTGTATCCCATGTGTGTCCCTGCTTTCTATTCTTTGTATGCTAGCTCGTAAAGGGAAGCTGCTAAAACTTCTACCCCAGCTGTTAAATCTTCGATAGTCGTTGCTTCGGCTGGGTTGTGGCTAATCCCATCAATACTTGGTACAAACAGCATCGCCGTTGGAAAATGTGGTGCAATGATTTGGGAATCATGCCCCGCCCCACTATGCATGACTTTGTAGCGTTTGTCAGTTTGCTTCACCGCGTGTTCCACCGTGGCAACGATCGTATCGTCCATCGGCACAGGGCGTTCATCCATCCATAGATCCATCTCCACTGTCAAGTCATGCTCTTGGGCGATCGTTTGAATGATCTGTTCTGCTTCAGCAGTAAAGGCATCCAATAGCTGCCCATCAGTATGGCGACAATCCATCGTAAACAACACTTCACCAGGAACCACGTTGACCGTATTCGGTTTTGGCTCAACTTTACCGAATGTCACTACTAATGGATCCCCAAGCTCTAAGCCACGGTCGATCACTGCGGCACACATTTTGGCAAAACCATACACAGCATCTTGGCGATACCCCATCGGTGTGGTTCCTGCATGATTGGCTTGTCCTTTTAAGACAAAGGTGTAGCGCTTTTGACCAGCGATACTATTGACGACACCGATCTGCAAATTTTCTTTTTCTAAAACACTGCCTTGTTCGATATGGATTTCCACGAAGGCTTTAATGTCTGATCGAACCGGTTCTTGTGGGTCGCGAAAATCAAAGCCTTGGCGTTGCATCTCTGCCACGAAGCTATTGCCTTCAAAATCTGCGATCGCTTCAACATCGGCTTTTTTGGCCTCTCCGACAAAGTTTTTACTTCCCCAAAAAACGGTTGGAAAACGACTGCCTTCTTCTTCTGCCATTGAGATGACTTCCAAGGAGCGTAAAGGTTGCCCATAGGTCTCTTTTAAATACTTGATCGCTAAAGCAGCAGCAACGACCCCGTATTGACCGTCTAATGTGCCACCGTTGACGACGGTATCGATATGTGACCCTGAAAGAATCGTTTCTTCTGGATACTGGCTGCCTTCCATTCTGCCGAAGAGATTGCCGACTGCATCATAGGACGTCGTTAAGCCAGTTTCTTTTAATTGTTTTTCTACAAATGATTGCGCTTCTTTCCATGAATCGGTATAAAGCAGTCTAGTCATTCCTCCAGTTGGATCACTCCCAATCTGAGATAATGCATCGATCATTGCCGCTACTTCTTTTTTCAACTCCATTGTTCTGCCTCCTTTAATTTATACGGTTATTGTAAGCGTGTTACTGAGGGACATCATTGTTCACTTTCGACAAAACCGTTTCAATTTTTAGTCATAACGCTGTTTTTTAAACCGCTTCCTTCTCCTATACTCTTCCTTATACTATCGAAGAAGAGAAAGGAAAAAAACAATGGTTTATCCTAAAAATGCCTTTGCGCAAACAGAAAAAATCCAATTTGACACCTACGGCACTTTGCCGTTAGAAGTGACGATCCTAAAAGCAGCGCAGCCTCGGATCAGCCTTTTGTATTTTCATGGTGGTGGCTTTCTCTATGGTCAGCGGGAAGACCTTCCGCAGGATTATGTCCACCAATTGTTGGCTGCCGGTGTTAGCCTTTACCTGTTCGATTATCCACTGGCTCCCGAAGTAGCGCTACACGATATCTACCTTCATGCCAAAAAGGCAGTGGAGTGGTTTTTGGCAGAAGGCTGGCACTTTAGCGGCGTTGGTACAAATGAGTACGTTTTGTTCGGTCGCTCCGCCGGCGGTTTTTTAGCGACCTTACTGACCGCACGCACAAAGCACTCGGAGCAAAAGGGCTTGATCCGATTTTACGGTTACCAAGAGTTGTTTTGTAAAGAATTTTTGCAGCCCGCACGCTTTTACACACAATTTCCGAAAGTCCCACCACTCGCCGCTGAAGCCATGATTGAAAGCCAACCAATCACCCACGGCACGTTAGAAAAACGATTCCCTTTGTACCTTTCCGCCCGTCAATACGGCAATTGGCAGCGTTATTTAGGGAATCGGGAACAGCTAGCAGCCTTGGCGATCCCTGCTGCCG
Organism: Enterococcus sp. FDAARGOS_375; assembly: GCF_002393265.1. Lineage (NCBI taxonomy): Bacteria > Bacillati > Bacillota > Bacilli > Lactobacillales > Enterococcaceae > Enterococcus > Enterococcus sp. FDAARGOS_375. The sequence continues at coordinate 470,645 of NZ_CP023515.1, forward strand.
CTTATCAAGACTTTCCTCCATGTTTTGTCGTTCATTGCAAAAAAGATCCAGACGTTCCCTTCAGCGCATCCGAAGCTTTCGCAGCACAAGTCTCCCGTGCCAAAACACTTTGGCTCGACTTAGATCAGCATGACTTTGATCGGACGCCAAATGCGATCGCTGATAACTGCTATCAAGAGATGATTGGATGGCTGACTAACCAATTCTGAAACGCTCAGCTCTTAATAGGTGATGGTTTTGAAGCGATCGGTACGCTGTGATCTTGCGTACAGCAAAAAAAATGACCATTAGAGAACCAACTCTAATGATCACTTTTTTTGATTTGATTACTAGTATCTGGGCACAACGATTTCTTCAAAAATCTAACGCTTTGCATCGCAATTTTATTGAATTCCTCAGAATAAAACAGCGCGATGATCTTCTCAAAAGAAAGGATCATCGCGCTGTTAAAATAGCAACTGATTAGCAGATCGTTGTTAAGAGAAACTTGCAGAAGTATCTTTCATTTCTTCGGATTTCGTACCTTTAACAAGATTACATCAACGAACGATAAAGCTCAATGATCTCTTCTAAAGTCGTATCCCGCGGGTTGCCTGGTGTGCAGACATCATTCAAGGCATCTTTGGCGATGGCTGGGATATCTTCTTCTTTGACGCCTAATTCAGAAATGGTCGCTGGAATGCCCACATCTTTGCTTAACTGATCGATGGCTTGGCAAGCAGCATCTCGGACGTCTTCAAGTGACATCGTTTCTGCCCCTTCAATGCCTAAAACGATCGCGATCTCACGATATTTTTCTCCCGTAAAGTCTTTGTTGTATTTCATGATGGTTGGCAACAAGGACGCGCACGCTACTCCGTGAGGAATGTTGTACCAAGCGGACAATGGATGTGCCATGCCATGGACTAAGCCCAAGCCGACGTTTGAAAAGCCCATACCGGCAATGTATTGTCCTAACGCCATCGCTTCTCGTCCTGCTTGATCGCCATTCACGGAATCTCTCAATGAGCGGCCGATGATTTCGATGGCTTTGATGTGCAGCATATCAGTCATTTCCCAAGCGCCTTTGGTGATGAAGCCTTCGATGGCGTGGGTCATGGCATCCATTCCCGTTGCAGCTGCCAAGCTCTTTGGCATCCCCATCATCATATCACTGTCCACAAAGGCTACTAGAGGAATATCGTGAGGATCTACACAAACAAATTTCCGATGATTTTCTTCATCTGTAATCACATAGTTGATCGTTACCTCGGCTGCAGTCCCAGAAGTTGTCGGTACCGCTAAAATCGGCAAGCATGGATTTTTCGTGTCTGCCACGCCTTCCAAACTAATCACATCTGAGAATTCAGGATTCGTAGCAATGATCGCGATCGCTTTTGCCGTGTCGATCGGTGAACCACCGCCAATCGCGATGATGCAATCGGCTTGGGCTTCTTTGACAAACGCTAAGCCGTCTTTGACATTTTGGATCGTTGGGTTGGGCACGATCCCATCATATAACGTATAGTCGATACCTACTTCATCCAATAATTTCGTCACTTTGGTCGCAACTTCAAATTTTACCAAATCTTTGTCGGTGATCACTGCCGCTTTTTTGAACCCTCGTGCCTTGAATTCTGTCGGTACGTTCTCGATCGCTCCTTTTCCAAAATACGATGTTTCATTCAAAATCATTCTATTCGCCATTCTTCCTACCTCCATTTGTTTGTTTATTCACAATATAGTTTAAATAGAAAAGACTGAAAGCCTTTTCTATTCTTCTACCATTGATTATACCTCAAGATAGCCTGCTCGGGGAGTGACTTTGAAAGCGTCAGCCAATTTTTTCAGATTTTCATCCGTAATGGTTTGTAAAATTGGGCCTTGTGCTTTGACATAGGTGTACACTTCCGCAGCTTTCTCTGCCGTTTCAATCAAGCCAAAGACTTCGTCCATATCTTTGCCGGCGCCATAGATCCCATGTTGCGGCCAAAGGACCAAACGGGTTTCTTTCATTTTAGCAGCTGTTGCTTCGCCGATCTCGTTCGTTCCTGGAACCATCCAAGGAATGATGGAAACACCTTCTGGGAAGACCACCAAGCACTCCGTACACATCTGCCACAGAGTCCTCGTGAAACTGCGTTCATCCAACTCATGGGTAAAACTCATGGCTAAAAGATGCGATGCGTGGTTATGCATGATGATTCGGTTTTCTGGATCGACCGACAAGCGAGCGATATGACTCATAAAATGACTTGGCAGTTCACTCGTTGGCACCGCACCATTTTCCAAGCCCCAAAGCAATTCCAATGTTTGCCCATCTTCTTTGACTCGGATCACACCAAGGTTTTCCGCTGGATGTGCCGCTACATTTTTAAAGTATTTTCCTGAACCTGTCACGATAAAGTACTTGCCAGCTAGTGCAGTGGCATCAAAAATCATGGGAATTTCCCGCAAGACGCTTTGCGGATCGATGAAAGGCAAGATCTCTTCTTCTGTTAATAAGTAAGAAATATTGCCGCCGTTGCGCTCATCCCACCCTAAACGGTAAAGATTTGCTGTCGTTTCCATCATTTCTTGTACAAAATTCGCTTGTAAAATATCAATCTTTTTCATCGTTCTCCTACTTTCTGGCTTTTAAGACGGTTTCTTCATAGGCTTTCACTTCTGATAGCCAATCCAGACCTGCTGGTACCCCTTGGCTTTCACAGAAGTAATTCCAAACATCTGCATACGGGTAGTCTTTTAATTCTTCCGTCATGGCTAAACGAGTGGTGAAATCACCTGACAATTCGATTGCTTTTAGTTCTTCGATCGGTTCTAGCATCGCTTTTAGCAACGCTTTTTGAGTATTGCGCGTCCCGATCACCCACGCAGCGACCCGATTGATCGTCGCATCAAAGAAATCTAACCCAATGTTGGTTTTTGGCAATAAGTCATTGCGAACCAATTCACGGCCAATCTCTTGCAATTCATCGTCCATGATCACGACATGATCACTATCCCAGCGTACAGGTCGGCTGACATGCAGCAAAATGCCTTTGCTAAATAGTGCCAATGAAGACAATTTATTGGAGATCACTTCGGTTGGATGGAAATGTCCAGCATCCAAACAAATCAATTTATCGCGCGTCAAGCCATAGCCCATATAAAATTCATGAGAACCGACGGTGTAGGCTTCGGCACCAAGACCAAACAACTTGCTTTCCACGGCATCTACCGTGTATTCCGCTGGCAATTCTTCAGCAAAAATCTCATCTAATGCTGTCATCAAGCGTTCCCGTGGTGTAAAACGATCGATCGGGTTGTCTTTGTAGCCATCTGGCACCCAGAAATTATTGACACAGACTTGCCCAGTTTCTTTCCCCATATAGGCAGCGATTTGACGCGAACGTTTGCCGTGTTCGATCCAGAACTGACGAACTTCTTCATCTGGTGAAGCAAGGGTAAAGCCATCTTTGAACATGGGATGTGAGAAAAAGGTTGGATTGAAGTCTAAACCTAAGCCTTGTTCCTTCGCCCAAGCAACCCATTTTTCAAAATGCTTCGGCTCCAATTCATTTAGATCCACTGCTTCCTCGGTGTCTAAATAGATGGCGTGAAGGTTCAATTTGTGTTTTCCAGGAATCAAAGAGTAGGCTTTTTCTAAATCTTGGCGCAACTCCTCTGGGGTATGGGCAGCACCAGGATAATTCCCCGTTACAGAGATCCCACCAGATAACGCTTCATCACTCAAAAATCCTTGGACATCGTCCCCTTGCCAAACATGCATCGAGATTTTCACATCGGCTAATTTTTTCAAAACCGCATCCGTGTCGACGCCTAATTTGGCATATGCTGTCTTAGCTTCTTCATAACGCTGTTGAATCGTTGTCATTTTTTTCCTACTCCTTCTATAAAACGTTGATAGTTGCTTAAAATCTTGTGATCAAAAGGCTGTGGTTCATGAACACTGCAAGGAAATGAGTGTTTGACCCCGCGGCGTGCTTCAGCCAGCGACGTGAAGATGCCAGCACTCATCATCTGCATTAAAAGATTACCGATCGCCGTTGCTTCACTTGGGCCAGCTTCGATCGTCAGCTGCGCAGCATCAGCCGTCAGTTGATTTAAAAAGCGATTATTGGAACCGCCCCCCACGATATGCAGTTTTTGCAGCTTGTTCGTCGTACCTGTCAGCTGTTCCAGCTTTTGTAATTCACTGGCATAACAAAGCGCTAAGTTATCATACACACAGCGAGCCAGTTCCCCTGCGGTTTCTGGAACTTTCTGCTGGGTTTCTCGACAATACGCTTGCAGTTTAGTAATCATGTTTTCTGGATTCAAAAAGCGAGGATCATTGACATCGACGAACTGTTGAAAAGCAGGCGTTGCTTGCGCCAATTCCGCCAATTCTGCATAGGAATACTGATAGTCTTGCTGCCGAGCCACTTCTTGGATCAGCCACATGCCCATAATATTTTTTAAAAAGCGAATCGTGTTGTGGGCACCCCATTCGTTCGTATAATTTTCATCAAAGGCGGCAAGGGAAACATTGGGTACTTTGGTTTCGATCCCCAGCAATGACCAAGTCCCGCTGCTGATGTAGCCCCAATCTGAACCCTCTCCAGGTGTACCGATGATCGCCGACGCCGTATCATGACTAGCGACAGTGACAAAGGTCGCTTGTGGCAAATCATAGGCTGGAAACTTCTGTGTTTGCAGTGCGCCTAAAACCGTCCCGGCATCAACCAAAGGTGGGAATAGGCCTTCTGTTACGCCGATCTCAGCTAACAATTCTGCATCCCATGTTTGGGTGTTGGCATTTAGAAGCTGCATCGTCGAGGCATTGGTTTTTTCCGTGACCATCTTGCCAGTAAAAATGTAGCCCAAGTAGTCTGGAATCAATAGCAGTTTGTCGGCTTTTTGCAACAGTTGCGCTTCTTCTGTGGCTAATTGAAAAATCGTGTTGAAGGGCTGCAGCTGAATGCCTGTTTTCTCATACAGTTTTTGCAAAGAATAGCGCTGACCAAAAGTTGCGATCGCATCATTGGTGCGACTATCTCGATAAGCGACTGGGTCGCCTAAACGCTCGCCTGCTTGATCGATCAAACAGTAATCCACTGCCCAGGTGTCGATTCCGACGAAGCAGTCATTGATACCTGCTTGTTTCACTTTTTGCAGTCCTACTAAAATCTCTTGGATCAAATAATCGATCGCCCAACGGTCAAAGCCGTCATGGGGACGAAAGCCGTTTTTAAAGCGATGGATCTCTTCTAAAGTGATCTGCTCATTTTCCCAACGGCTCAGCATCAGACGACCGCTTGATGCGCCGATATCGATTGCGATAAATGTGTTCACTGGTCTCCACCTTTCATTATCTTGTTTAAAAATAAATCGATTACAATTCACTGATTCATTCTTGTTGCCTCAATTTTAGCTTGACAATCAACGAGTTTCATCACACAATTTTGATAAAGACTTGCACAATCTTGGTAAAAAGGAGGATCCGATGGACTACTGGGAAAAAGCCAACCACTCATGGTCAACCGATTCACTGCGTTACATCAATACTTCAACCCAAAAGCAGCGTGAACTTTTCTATTACATTCAAGAAATCGGCTATTTCAAAGCCAGCAAACCTTACTTTACAGAACGAGAGAACCTGCCTTCTTATTTGATCAAATATACATTGTCCGGCTGCGGTGAATTGCGCTACAAAGGTAAAAGCTATCAATTAAAAGCAGGTGATGTGTTTTTTATCGACTGTCTAGACTATCAGTACTACCGCACCGTTAGTCAAGAGCCCTGGGAAATGGACTGGATCCATCTATATGGCGCCAATGTCGCAGCATTTTATGATGAATTTCTAAAGAATGGCAGTCCAGTTTTTCACACCAATCCTGCCAGCAGTCGTCAAAATCCGATCCACTTGGTCTTACAAGATTTATTGATGCTACAGCCAGAACCAAATGCGAAAACTGCCTTCCAAAGCTCTGTTTTGATCCATCAGCTGCTCAATGAACTGCTCCTGCAAAAATATCATCTCGACTTTTCGGATAGTGAGATCCCGCTTTATATTTTGCAGATTCGTGACCAGCTAGAAGAAGATTTCCGTCAAGGGATCACCTTGGAATCTTTGGAGGAAAAGTATCATATCAATAAGTATCAAATCGTCAAGGAGTTTTCCAAATACATGGGCTTGCCCCCCATCGAGTACCAGATCAGCAAACGCATCTCTTACTCGAAAGACCTTTTGCGCTATTCTCGGCTATCCATCAAAGAGATCTCATCGGCGATCGGCATTGAAAACACCGCCTATTTCAGCCGTTTATTCAAGAAAAAAGTCGGCATTTCACCTAGTGATTATCGACAGACGGAGAATGGGCGGTAGGGCTGGTTCTTATTATTAAAAAACTACTTACTGCCATGTGTAGAATCTACGACCTCAAAAGTCTAACTTTTTAGGGTCTCTACGTAGGTCAGCCGTTCCTTTTATTGATGAGCATTCCTTATAAATCAACCTTCAGACACCACAAAAGCCGATCCTCTCTAAAGTGGGATCGGCTTTTGTGGTGTCTATTCTCCATTTATCGCCCCAACACCTCCGCCACCGAATATACGCCTGGGGCAAAGGTCTTGCCTGTTAGCTTCTTCGTCATGGCATTAAAGGTATAGTGCTCCTCTAAGACGACAACTTCATCGTATTGCTTTAATAGCGTGCGAAATTCTGCATCAGATAAGAGGAAATTCTCTCGGCCATCGACATTGGGTGAAAACAAGTAATATTTGCCGACATAGCCAACTAAGTAGCTGTCTACTGCTTCTTTGTTAGTACTGACCACCAAATATTTTTTCTGGTTCAGGTCAAAGTGATCGCCAGTAACGGCTGAAACTTGTGCTGGAATCGAAGCAGCATATTCACGATTGGTATAACGCATGCCATTATTTTCTGAGAGGATCAGCAATGTCGCAAAAAACAGCAGAATCAAGGTGCTGTATTGATAGATTTTTTTTGTGGTCAAACTGGCAAAGCTACGGTAGTTTCGCCGATCGATCGCTTGTTCATGATACAAATGATCAATGCCCCGGACCATGAAAAAGGTCATCAAACCTAATGCCAAGATCACAATACTCGAGGCATAACGATCGAACCCTGCCAAAGACAGTGCTTCATCAGTGGGCATCGAGAACAAGAACATGGCGTAAATACCCAAGTAATAGAGACCAATAATACCATCGATCAACAGCAGTTCTTTGAAAAATGGATTGCGTTTTTTCATGATAAATCGGACAAATAGCCAACTACCCAACAAAATAACTTGGATCAAAAGAATCCCTTGCGTGGAGATCGTCGCAACATCCGTGATGGTTTTAACAAAAACATCCGTGATCTGCTGCAGTATTTGAGAATCCTTTTCGCCAAAAATCTGTTTATAAGCGGTCACGCTGACTTCATGCTTTGATTTAGGAAAATTCGCTTTGACATGCAGGTTCCAAAGAATCGCTGGCAGGACAGATAGCCCAATGGCAGCTAATCCTACAATCATCATGCCCAGCCGTTGCCGCCAACGAACCGATGCCTGCCACAAGCAGACTAGTAAATAGCCGCCTAAAATCAGCAGAAAAAAGACGGCACTATTTTTGACCAAATCAAGAGAGGCGCCAATCAAAAGAAAGAAACCGATCGACGGTAGTACTTTGCCTTTTAAAGCGAATAAGCCAGCGATGCCAGCTAAAGTCAACACTGGCAGGATAAAGTCTACTAACAAATTATTCATTCGAATCGCAATATTAAAATAATTGAAAACCGCCATACTGGTGAAGATCAGGGCAAAAGCCAGCTTTCTTTTCGGATCACGAATAATCGCAAAAAAACTATACAGACTACAGAAAATCAAAATCAATTGACCAATCAGCAAGACATTCTCATGATAGCCAACGATGATTGCTGTATAAGTAACAAATAGCGAGCTGCCTAAAGGATAGGAAGTAAAACTAATGATGGCATCGGCTGCCGTTGGCAATTGTCCCTGCGTATAAAGGAATTTAACGATCGTCGCCCAATGGGAGAAGTTGTCATAGTGGGTCAAATGACTGTGAAGCAATGTCAAAACGAACAAAGCAAAATAGCCGTAAAACCACAGCATGATGGGCTCTTGTAAGCCCCACCGCACCTGATGGCACTCCTGCCAAAAACGCCAAACGCATAATAGTAAGCCAAGACCAAATAAAACCCATGCCCCCCAGATCAACCATCCTTTGGGACCATATGCGACAAAGGAAAGAACGAGGATCGGCAAACAGCAAGCAGCGATCCAGCTGATGTGTTTGGGAAAATGGCAAACTCGTACAAAAAGATAGGCATAGCCAGCTAATGATAAACCAAAGAGACTAAATCGCAGCAGGATCTCGATCATCGTCTGCCTCCTTTCTCAGCAAGCTGTCTACCCATTCATGAAAGGCTGCTGTAAAACGCAGCTCGGAAAGATTGCTTACTTGATAAATCACTTGATTTTCTGTTGGTTGAAGCATCGCTTTTTCAGCGTGAAGCACAAGATTACTGATCGGTAAGTTTAGATGGGTCGGCATCTCGACCTCTTCTGTTTTTGCCAACGTGAGCTGGTCAAAACCAAATGTTGTGACCGCATAGGTTCCTTCATCAAAGTGCCATTTTTGATCAATGGTCAGTATGGGCACTCGTTGAGGCGGCAATGGCTTTTGTTTGGCTTGCAGCAGATGCTTACCGAGATTCTCAAAAAGACTATCAAAGAAGGTCATCCATGGGTCCCGAAGAACCGGCAGGCTTTGATTGAAGCCATCATAAATGATCTGCAAATAAGCCAAGTAGTCTTTTTCTGATAATTGGTGTAAAGCAACCCCATAGACCCAGCGGTCCTTGCCTGAAAAAACGCGGACGACGTTTCCCGTCATCTCTGCTTGGTAGCCATTACGGGTGATTTTAAAAGTCAGCTGCGCATCTGGCGGAAAATAAAGAGGAACGTCAGAAACGAAGGACAAGCCGTTTTCTGAGATATTTTCTGTCATCAAAGAATAGCTGGCGTCTTGGTCGGAAACTTCAACAGGATAATGGGCTCTGAACCGTTCCGTCGTTCGGTAAATCGGGCGACCAAGATAAAATAAGACCGCAAAGGTTAAGTTAAAGAAATGGGTCAGCAACCAGAAAGTCAACACGCTGCCATAGAAAATCTCTGAGCCGAATTTGCCGTAATTAAACTTCACTAAGCCGATAATCGTCAAAATCAACAGCAACAAATGCGGCACCACAAACAACAAGTCTTTTTTAGACTGAGTTGCTGCTTTATTGGTCACTTTGAAACGGGTCTCTTTGATGCCGATGGCTTGTAAAAAGACAGGAATCACTAGGTAAGGTGCAAAAATCGTTTCCTGGATCTCGCCCCAGCGCTGCGTTCGAATATCGCTACTCAAATCCTGCATCGCCAAATGCAAGAACGTATAGCTTGGCAGCCAAAACAGCAGCAAGACCCAAAAGTTGGTCTCTACGACCCTTACATTAAAGACGGTGTACAAAATCGGCGCGAAAATAAACAGCAACCGCCGTAAAAACGACCACCAATACAAATAGCTGTTTAAGAAAACCATTTTTTGCGCCAAAGACAACGTCTTGTTTTTGAAAAGATGGAGATTGTGGACACTTTGGACCACTCCTCTTCCCCAGCGAATCCGCTGCTTTAAGGCACTTGGGATATCAATGGGAGACAGACCGCTGGCCATTGGCTGCAGTGTTGATAAACTGCGATAACCTTTGCAATTGATCAAGGCGCCTAATTCAAAATCTTCCGTGATCGTGTCCGTCGGAAATCCGCCAGCGGCTTCGATCGCTTCTCGTGCGATCACCGTATTGGAACCTGTATAAATAGCTGTATCATGGGCGTTGTTCAAAACATTGACTTCTCTGGAAAAGAAGTCCTGCTCGTTAGGGATTGCCGCTTCTGAAAAAAGATTGTACTGAAAAAGATCCGCATTATAAAAGCTTTGCGGTGTTTGGACAAAGCCCAACGGTTTGATGGTCTGGTCTTTACGGCGTTCCTGCTGATTTGCCACAAAATATGGCACTGTTTCCAGCAAAAAATCTGAGTAAGGGATCATATCTGCATCAAAGGTCGCCACTAGCGGCGAATTGGTTTTTGATAATGCATGATTGAGATTGCCTGACTTGGCATGCTGATTGCCTGTCAACCCGATATAGCCGATGCCAAATTTATCTGCCAGTGCTTTGACCTCTGGACGGTTGGTGTCATCTGACAAGTAGATGTGAACTTTTTTGGGATCGGGGTATTTCATATGAACTGCCGCATTGACCGTTTTTAATAAAAGCGGCACTTCTTCATTATGGGTCGCAATCAACACATCGATCGCTGGATAGTCGGCTTCTGGCACGATCGGTTTTTCAAAAGGCTTTGCTTTGTTTTTGTTCCAAATCAACAGCAAGCCCGTAAAGTTCGATACGATCTCACTGCCCCAAAGCAGCAAACCAAACAGCAGGGCAAACCAAGACTCGTGCCATGGCAATGTATACAGCCCCCGCCATGATAAATAGATCAGCGAAAAGACAAACGCCAGAAAGTAAACGACTTTTTTCGCCCAAGGCAAACGTTTTTGTTCCACCTCAATCACTCCTTAAAGATGACATTTTTTTGCACATGGTAACTAAAGAAAAAGAGCAGGCAATCGACGCCTATTTTTAACAACACAGAATCCCCGATTGGCAGGATCAAATAGATCAAGTAGACGAGGAAAGAGGACAGCAAAATCTGTACGATCACCAATAAAAAATATTGCAACATACTGTTCTTTGTCCGTTGACCAAAAACAAGCTCACGATTGATGTAATAATTGACGATCGCCGAAATCAATCGGGCCCCCAGCGAAGCGATCACGATGGAGGACAGATCGATGACAGACAAGAAATGGATCAATAACGCATAGGCGATCACATCGACAAAAAAGGAGACCACAGATGAAAACAAATACTTCAAAAAGACGCTATAGATAGCGACAGAATCTGCCAAGCCCCGAAAATGGGAAGACGCATTTTCTTCAATATAGATGGTGGCGATCGGTTGCGAGAGAATCGGCCACCCCCGCTTCTGGGCTTCGATCAGCATCCGCGTTTCATATTCAAAGCGCTCACCTGAGATCGCCAACAAATCTGTCATGAATTTCCGAGGGAAAACCCTTAAACCCGTCTGCGAATCCTCGATGGCAAGACCAGTCGCTAAACGTAAGATATTTCGGGTCAAAATGTTGCCGAACTTACTCCGCAAGGGGACTTCTTTGCCAAAGGATCGGGTCCCTAAAATAATGCTGTCCGGATGGGCTTGTGCCTTGGTTAAGCAAGCCATCATATCGGTATACTCATGTTGCCCATCCGAATCAATGGTCACCATAAATTCAACTGCCGGTTGATTTGTCAGCACTTCGGTGAGGGCGGTTTTGATAGCTGCGCCTTTTCCAAGATTCTTTGGATGGGTCAAAACCTGACAGCCAAACTGCTGTTCCAACGCCGAAAAGACAGACTGATAAGCTGATCCACTGCCATCATCCACGACCAAAATCGGCAGGTGCTGGTTATGCAAACGAATTTTCTCCACCAGAGCCAGCAGTTTGTGGTCAGGTTCTAGCGAAGGAATCATGATTAAACTATTTTCCATATGCGTTCCTCATTTAAGGTAGTATTTTTGAAAACAAAAAAAGAAAAGAAGCCAACTCCATCAGTAAAGACAGAGTTGGTCGCGACCGCTGCGCTTGGCGCGATACAATGCTTGATCGGCACGTTCTTGTGTTTGCATCAGCAGCTCGCCCCTTTGCCGTTGTGCGATCCCAATCGACAACGTGATGCTGACCGAATCGCCGGCATCCAAGATGATTTCTTGGTAACGGATGCGCTTTTGGATTTTTTCGAGGAGATAAGCAGCAGCCTGTGCGTCTCCTTGGATCAAGATCGCAAACTCTTCCCCACCGATGCGATAGACCGGATTGCTAGCCGTACAGTAGTTCAAAAAAATACGAGCGATTTCTTGCAAAATCACATCCCCGGCACGGTGTCCGTAACGGTCATTGTAATTTTTGAAATGATCGATATCGATCAAAGCGATCGATAAGTCCACCTCGGTCGTATCTAGGCGTTGGCGGTCCTCTTGAAACTTACGAAAGTTGTTCAACTGCGTCAAATCATCGATTTTGACTAAAGCCAAAATGCGCTGCATATCATTTAATATTGAGTAAAGGAAAAACGCCAACGTATAAGCAAGAATGCCATAAACTATATAAATTAAGGTCGTTTTTTGAATATCACCAGTCAAATAGCAGCCAAATAGAAAGGAGATAACAATCAAGTAGGTGATCGATAAAATCAACTCTTGTTTGTCACTAAGCCGCCGCTTGGCCCAAGCATGGAGAAACGTCAGGGTCACCATCAAAAAGAAACTGAGATATAAGTTCAACCAGGAAGATTTTGATACTTCAAACAAAAAACGGCCTAACGCTAGATTGAACATCGTTGGTACGGTCACCTTCCAGCCCAGATACTTCATAGAAAAAGCGTACAGCAAAAAGCGCAGGTCAAATCTTGTTTCATATACGACATAAGAGAAGTTCATTAGCAACATCCCTACCACGGTTTCACAAACAATCGCCGCTGCGATCTGCTTTGCTTTGAAAGTCCCTTGCCCTACGAAGCCATCACTGACTTTGAACAACAAGTAAATATTGATGATGATTGCACCTAAATTTGCGAGTGTATTGACAACCAGCGTATTTGCCATTTCCTGCGCTTCCTTTCTAAAAAAAAGAACCCTTACTTGCTGATTCGACAGAACATTTCCAAAGATGTTTCATGGAAAAGCGGACGGAGCATCAAGTAAGGATCACTATTTATCATTGACAGTTTCTATCACTCTTGATTTAAAATAATTTACCAGAAATTATACATATTTTCAATCTTTTTGTTGATATAAGAAGATTCTCAAAATAAATAAAATGATCAAAATGTATATTTTATAAATAAATAACATTAATTCTTTATTATTACTAACTTTTTGTGCATAAACATTTAATTCTTTGTGAATTTGTGTAAATTATTTTTCCATTATTTTTTAAGTCTCAGGCAAGGTGCACACCCGGTTTCGACCACTTTGTTTTGCGAGATAGAGGGCTTGATCGGCTCTTTCAACAGCTGCCAAGATATCGCCATGACAAACTGTACTCGCTTCAACGCCGCAAGACAAAGACATCGTCCCTTTTTCAAAATTGGCCACAGGAAACATACTGCTGGAAATGGTTTGACACAGTGTCGTCATCGCAGCTACGGTCTTTTCTTTGACATCCCCTTCGATCACGAGACAGAACTCTTCTCCGCCATAACGATAAAAGGAAAAGGTCTCGGCAAAATGCGCCTCTAAAAAAGTAGTCGTCCGTGAGGCAAAGGTTCTTAACAACTCATTTCCGGCGATATGACCATAACGGTCGTTGACCTTTTTGAAGTGATCGAGATCAATCATGGCGATCGTCACAGTCTTTTTCTGTGAAACGGCTTGAAGCAGATCGTGGTTATAGGTCCCATAGTTGAAGCAGCCGGTCAACGCATCGATCTTACTATTCGCCAACTCTGCCAGTACTTGGTACTCTTCGCCTTCAATCAACCGATGAAGCCACATAAAGCCGCCCAACAGCACAAAAGAACCAACAAATACTGCCAGCATCGCTTCCCAGTCATAGGTCGTCGTATGATGGACCAGCATCGAAAAACGCGGTGAGAGCAGACAGGTCAAAAAATACATCAAATAAAATTGCTGTTGCGGATGGATCCGCTTGACTTTTGATAAAAGAAAATCAAGGACAAAGAGCCCAACTCCGAATAATGGAAGATAAAAAGCTTTACCCACATCAGAAAAACCGACAAACCACAAATAAAAGACGACCATACACGGCGTTATCAAAATCAAGATCTTACCACGATCACCATATAAAAAATGACTCGCTATAAAAGCGGTTGTGTATTGATAACAGATAAACCCAACTGAATTCATTGAAAAAGAAAGAATAAAATACAAATGCGTAAACGTCAGAATACCAATAATAAAATACTTAAATGGACGAGAAACCGATATTTTTTGCACACTTCGTACAAAAACATCTGCGGTCACCAGTAAACTGGCAATCATCAGCGGCAAACCAAACGCCAAAAGCACGCCTCGTTCTAACATTCCATCACAATCGCTCTCCTTTAGACCATAAATACCCTTGTTGCAAATGCACCCCCATCTCAAGCAACTGTACCATTTTTTCGCGGTTCTCGATGCCTTCAACGATCAGCTCAAGCTGATATTTTTGGGCAACCTTCAACCAACAAGCCAAAAAGCTGAAGCCAATCTCCTCATCAAGCTGAATAAACGGTAACAACGAAAATTTCAAACAATCAACGCTGGCAAGATTGGCAAAGACCAACGAGAGGGTATTTTGTCCGCAACCGATATCATCGACCGCAATCACATAACCATAAGCTTTAATTTTTGCAATGGCTACAGACAAATCAAATGACTCCTGCTGTATGCGTACGGGATGCTCCGTCAATTCAATCTGCAACTGCTCCTTATGAACAGCCATCGTTTCAAAAAAGGACCACGTTGACTGCCACAGCAGCTGTTGTGGATGAATATTGACACTAAAGCGGGTTTCCGGCTTTTTTTGACACAAACGCCGCAATTCCTTAGCATACCATTCCATCAATTGCTGATTGCCGCTTTCAGTTTGAATCATTGTACTGAATTCTTGCTGAGGGAAGCGGTTATTCTTCTCGCTACGCAGTAAGACTTCATAGCCATTCAGCTCTTGCTGACTTAGCGATTCTACCTGCATGATTGGTTGACACAACAGATAAAGGCGATCTATGTTTTCCCAAGTTGTTTCATTCCCCATCTTCGTTAAGCCCCCATCTAGTAAAGTTATCATATCCGAGAATCGGTAATATTCCTGTCATCGTTCGTTTCTCATGCAAAAAAATGGTTCTCGTAAAGGAACTGATTTGCCTAAGTATACCAAACAGAACAAAAAATGCCCAAATATTTTAAATTCTCTGAAAGAGACTTCCGTGAAAGAATGGACGGCAACCCCATGCCTGTTTAATAGAAATGCCCCAAAGTAACCACTTTTTGCTTTTTCGTAGAAACTTGCACGTTGAAAGTTGCTTCTTTCTCATCAGCTTCCTATTTCCCTAAGTACTTATAAAAAAAACGATTCTTTTTAAATAACAAAAAAAAACAGCAAGTCTGCTTGCTGCTTTTTCTACGTATTTCTTTGACTGGGGTAGCTGGATTCGAACCAACGCATGACGGAGTCAAAGTCCGTTGCCTTACCGCTTGGCTATACCCCAATAATGGTGGAGGAGAGTGGATTCGAACCACTGAACCCTAAGGAACGGATTTACAGTCCGTCGCGTTTAGCCACTTCGCTACTCCTCCAAAAGGTTTTTCTCAAACCTGACAATAGTTATAATACCGAAAAAGATAACAAATTGCAAGAGCAAAAAGTAATTTTTCTAGAAATTATTCATGTAAATTCCATTGGCGAATAATCATCTCGATGGCAGCTTCTAAGCTTCTGCTCGAACCTAGATCCTCATCCCCTAAAAAGCTTTGAAATTCTTTTGGTCCAGTTGTTAAAATCTCACCGATGCGTTTTTTACCGATAAATAATTCATTGACGGTATAGTCTTTGCCATGAATGGCTTTTGTTGTTTCTTCAATACGGACTTCGATATCTTTATTTTTCTTAGACATGGTTGCACCTCTTTCTTTACAGCACCTTCCTATTTTAACAGAAAAGCAGCAAAAGAAAAAGAAAATCTCTTCTGGAAGTAAATATCCACCCGTGAAACGGGTGGCTTTTTAACAGCCCTAGAAGGGCTCACCACTCGCTAGCCCCTTAAAAGGGGCTTTTTAAATGACCACCAACCGCTCACAGCCCTATCTCTCTTTCACTATTTAAATGGATCTACATACTCTTGTTTACTTATACTATCTCTTATTCGATCATCTGCTTCTTGTTCTCGAATATATTTTTCAATTGTTTTTTGATTTAACCCAACCGTACTCACGTAGTATCCTTTGGACCAAAAGCCTTTATTCCCATACTTATATTTCAAATTCGCATGTTTTTCATGGATTAAGGGTGCACTTCGTCCTTTTAAGTAGCCCATAAAACTAGAAATACTAATCTTTGGTGGTATTCTTACTAACATATGAATATGGTCAGGCATGGCATGAGCTTCAATGATTTCAACATCTTTCATCTCACACAATTTTCTTAATATCTGACCAATACTTACTCTTAACTTTCCATAAATCACTTTTCGTCGATACTTCGGGGTGAAGACTATGTGATACTTAAAATTCCATCTGGTATGTGCTAAACTTTTATCGTCGTTAGACATAAAAAAACTCCTTTCGATCTGATATGCGGTTGGTAGCCACTATTAGTATATCGAAAGGAGTTTTTTATCGCTAAAGCTATTTCGTCCACGCGTAGAAACGCGCGGTTTTTTTGTTTCGTACGCTACGCGAACGAAACTGACTAAAGTCAATAAATAAAAAAAGTAGCCAATCTTTACGATCAGCTACATTTCCTTAGATCACTTCTGGTTCGTCAAGACAGCACTCGTCACGGTATATCCTGCATCGCTTAAAATTTTCTCGATTGCTGCGACTTGCCGTGATTCTACTTGGATCTCAACAACTGTTTTTAGTGCCATCCGATTTACCACAATCGTCAAAATACTCATTTGATGATCGGCAAGGAGTTTCGTCACGTCTGCTAAAACCCCCACATGGTCATCCGTGATCTCGATCGATACTCGGGTCCCGCCATCGTGGTAGCCAGTGATTTTCAAAAAGGCATCAAAAATATCATTGTTGGTAATGATTCCCACTAGGGCATCATCATCCATGACTGGTAAAACCCCCACGTTCTCACTACGCATGACGGAAATGGCGTCCTCTAATAGTGCATCTGGTTCAATCGTGGTCACTTTTTTCAACATGATATCAGCGACCGTCGTTTTATTTAAGAGATAGTTCATTTCATAAACGCTTAAGCTTGTCGCTTTTGAGGGAGTTGCTTCAGCGATCGTTCCTTCTGTGATCAACCCTACTAATTTACCATCGTCAACGACGGGCAGACGATGGATATCATGCTGCTTCATTAAATCTACTGCATCAAAGATCGGTGTCTGCGAATCGACGGTGACGACCGTCTTCGTCATAAAATCACTTACGCTCATTGTTTAGCCTCCTAGATACGCTTTTCTTACTTCATCACTTGCTAGTAATTCTTCTCCAGTACCTTCTAAAACGATTTTCCCCGTTTCTAATACATAGCCGCGATCGGCAATCGATAAAGCCATTTTCGCATTTTGTTCGATCAGCAGCACAGTCGTTCCTTGCTGCTTGATTTCTTGAATGATGGAAAAAATTTCTTTGATAAAAATTGGTGCCAAGCCCATCGATGGCTCATCCAGCAAAAGCAAGCGCGGTTTTGACATCAATGCCCGCCCCATTGCCAACATCTGCTGCTCACCGCCAGATAATGTCGACGCATCTTGCGAGAGGCGTTCTTTCAATACAGGAAACTTGCGGTAAACTTGTTCATAGTCTTCTTTGACACCACTGTCTTTACGCAAGAAGGCGCCCATCTCTAAGTTTTCTTGAACCGTCAAACCGGAAAAGACGTGCCGCCCTTCTGGCACCTGCGACAAGCCGTTTGCGACGATTTTTTGCGGTGCTTCTTTCTCAATTTGCTTTCCTTCAAAAGTGACGGAGCCTTTTGAAGGACGGATCAATCCAGAAATCGTCCGTAAAATCGTGGTTTTCCCGGCACCATTGGCACCAATCAGCGAAACGATCTCTCCTTGATTGACGTGGAAGGAAACATCATGAACTGCTTGGATCATGCCGTAGTGAACACTTAAATTTTGAATTTCCAGCATCAGATTTCCCCTCCTAGATAGGCTTCGATTACCCGTGGATTGTTTTTGATCTCTTCTGGTTCACCGTGGGCGATGACTTGCCCGTATTCCAGTACATAGATCCGTTCGCACACTTCCATGACCAAACTCATATCATGCTCGATCAAGAGGATCGTCAATTGAAAATCTTTTTGGATCTTATAGATCAGCTTTGTCAGTTCTGTTGTTTCCTGAGGATTCATCCCCGCTGCCGGCTCGTCAAGAAACAAAATTTTTGGCTCTGTAGCTAATGCGCGTACGATCTCTAAACGGCGTTGCTCGCCATAAGGCAAATTTTTCGCTAACGTTTGACTTTTTCCATCCATATCAAAGATCCGTAACAGCTCTAAGGCTTTTTTCTTCATGGATTCTTCGTTTTTGTAATACTTTGGCAAACGCAAGATGCTCGTCAGTAGTCCTTCTTTATGCTTACTGTTCATAGCGATCAAAACGTTGTCCATCACGGTCAAGTTTTTAAACAAGCGAATGTTTTGGAAGGTTCTTGAAAGGCCTAAATCCGCGATTTTATAAGGCTTCACGCCATTTAAACGTTTTGGCTTACCTTGGGTCTCAAAAAGCACTTCGCCTTCACTAGGCTCATACACACCTGTCAGGAGGTTAAAGAGCGTTGTCTTGCCGGCACCGTTTGGTCCAATCAACCCGACCAGCTCATTGGTATCTAGATGGAGGTCTACATGAGAAACAGCAGCTAACCCGCCGAAGTTTTTCGTTAAGCTTTTAACTTCTAATAGAGGCATCGTTGTCATCCCCCTTTTTTCTAAATTTGTCCAACAGTCCTTTTACGGAGAATTCCCAGGTTCCTAAAAGTCCGCTTGGTTTAAAGATCATGATGATGATCAAAGCCAATGCATAAATGATCATACGCAAATCAGAGAAGCCTTGCAAGTACATATTTAAGATTCCTAGCACTACTGCCGAAACAACTGCTCCTGTGGTACTCCCAAGCCCTCCAAAAACGACGATGATCAAGACATCGATCGATTTCATAAAACCGTAATCTCGTGGGAAAACCGACTGCTGATAGCTGGCATAAAGGGTACCAGCAATGCTTGCCATCACTGCTCCCATTACAAACGCAATTACCTTGTATTTCGTTGTGTTGACCCCCATCGATTCTGCAGCGATCTCATCTTCCCGAATCGCTAAAGTCGCTCGACCAGGTCCGCTATGGATAAAATTTGACACGACAAGAATCGATAGAACGGCAAAGAGAAAGACGATCTGCCAATTACTGAATTGGGGCAATCCGAAAATTCCTGCAGGGCCATTGGTCAAGCCTCGTAAGTTCACCAACAAGATCCGAATGATCTCTGCCACACCTAGGGTAGCGATCGCTAGATAGTCACCTTTTAAACGGAGGGTCGGAATCCCAACTACTAATGCGACTGCACCTGAAACCAGCATTCCCACCAATAAACCAGTTAAAAAGCCGCCAAAGGTTGGATTGCTTGCCGACAGGATCGCGCCAGCATAAGCACCGATAGCCATGAACCCGGCATGTCCCAAGGAGAATTGCCCTGAAAAACCAATGATCAGATTCAAACTGACTGCCAAAATGATGTTGATCCCGATATTGACAATGATGGCGTCAGAAAACAGATTGATCATCCCGCCGTTGTAAGCTGCAAATAATCCGAAATAAAGAATAGCTGCCAGAGCGAGCCAGATTAAGTTGTAACGTAAATTCTTTTTCATTTCTGCCACCTACACTTTCTCTTTGATATTTTTGCCGAGGATCCCAGCTGGACGAACCAACAATATAATTATTAAAATGACGTACACTAAAGCATCCTTGTAATCAGAAAAACCAAGCGCTGTCGCTGCTGTCTCCACCAAACCGATCACAAAGCCGCCTAAAGCTGCACCAGGAATGATCCCGATCCCGCCGAGAACCGCCGCAACAAAAGATTTCAGACCAGGAACGACGCCCATTGATGGATCAATGGAATTATAATACAAACCGATCAGCATCCCGCCAGCTGCAGCCAAAGCCGAGCCTAAGGCAAAGGTAAAGGAAATCGTTCGATTGACATTGATCCCCATCAAACGCGCTGCATCTGCATCAACACTTACTGCCCGCATCGCTTTTCCCATACGGGTCTTTTTCACGATCAATTGCAAGAGAATCATTAAGGTAACCGAAACAGCCAAAATCAATAACTGGACATTACTTACTTGAACAAACCCGATGGAATAAGTTTGTCGTTCAATCGCTTGCGGAAAGGGGCGCACATTGGCTGAAAAGAAAAAGATCATGACATTTTGCAAAAAATAAGAAACCCCGATTGCCGTGATCAGTGCCGAAATTCGCGTGGAATTGCGTAAGGGACGATACGCTAAAAATTCAATCGTTACCCCAAGTGCTGCACTGGCGATCATTGAAATGAACAACGCTGGGAAAAACCCTAATTGCCATTGATTGATCAAAAAGTAACCGATAAAACTACCGATCATGTAAACTTCTCCGTGGGCGAAGTTGATCAACTTGATGATGCCATACACCATCGTATAACCCAACGCTAACAAGGCGTAGATACTGCCTAGAAACAAGCCGTTGATCAATTGTTGGATCATCATTTCCATATACTCACTTCCAATATCATTTATTATGGTTCTTCTCGTCAGAGAAAAGAAACTGAGACAAACACATCAGGTCTGTCCCAGTTTTCACTGCCAAACAACTGCAGGTTTTTAAGGTTCCACAGTGTCTGCTGAGGTTTCCTTCCCGTCAGTCAATCCTAAAACAACTGCTGATTTCTCAGGGTTATGATTTTCATCCATTGTGATTTCACCTGTCACGCCGACAAAGTCTTTCAGTTCAGACAAACCAGCTGCAATTGCCAATGAATCTGCTGAGTTTTGATCTTCGATTGCTTGTTTGATCATGTAAACTGCATCATAGGCTAACGCATTAAAAGCAGAAGGTTCTTTGCCATACTTTTCATTGAAAGCTGCCACAAACGGCTCAACTTTGTCGTTTGCTGGTGCTTTGGTAGAGAAGTGGCCGGTATAGTAAACATTGCTGACATTTTCTGCACCAGCTGTTTGAACCATTTTTTCATCACCGAATCCATCCGCACCAATGATTGCTTGATCAATTCCTAATTCTCGCGCTTGCTTGATGATCAAACCAGCTTCTGTGTAGTAGCCTGGAATGAACAAGACATCGAAGTCGACATCTTTGATTCTTGTAAGAACTGCTTGGAAATCTTTGTCGCCTTCAGTAAAGTTATCTTCTAAGACAATTTCGCCTGGGTAGCTTTCTTTAAATGCTTCCGTCAATCCAATCGCGTAATCACTTGATTTGTCTCCCAAGATCACAGCTTTTGATGCATCCAAATTTTCAGCCGCATATTTCGCTAAGATCGTTCCTTGGAAGCTATCTTGGAAACAAGAACGGAAGGCAAATTCTTGCACTTTCCCACTAGTGTAAGTAATCGCATCGTCAGTACCTGAAGGAGTAACCATTGGTACTTGCGCTCTAGTCACGTTAGGCAAAGCTGCTTTCGTAGCACCAGAGGTTGCTGGACCAATGATGGCTACCACTTTATCATTCGTTGCTAAATTGGCTGCTACTGTAGCAGCTTCATTGTTATCTGATTTGTTATCTTTCGAAATAATTTCAATTTGTTTTCCAAGAACACCGCCGGCAGCATTGATTTCTTCTACTGCTAAGTCGATTCCTTCTTTTTCAGCCGTCCCATAAGCAGCTACGGCTCCTGACAACTCTAAATTGGTTCCGATCTTGATAGTATCTCCCTCTTGTTTGTTGCCACCTTCAGCAGCCCCGCTGCCGTCCGTTGATCCACCTGTTGGTCCAGCGCTACACGCTGTCAACAAAAACAAACTCGCAAACAAAAACGCAAATTTCTTTTTCATATTTTTCCTCTCCTTCACTTCCCCTGAATATGTTATCCAATATACTGAAAAATCCGGAAAATGTCAACGAATTATCAGAATATTTCACCTATTCAGAATTTATTTTTTTCGCTATAAAAAAATGGGGTTTTTAAAACACTGATCCACCAACAATGGAATCGCTTTTCAGTTTTTTGAGCAAAAAGAAAAGTAAGCAAAGTTTTTTTCCTTTGCTTACTTTTTGAACGTTTCGAATTGCTTCATTTTTTTGTCAAAAGGACGTTTGAAAACATCACATCTAGATGTTAGCGGCTATTTCTTGGATACAATGCTTGAAAATTGGCTGCTGCCCCAACTAGATTGGCGTCATTGCGATAGTCACAAAGCTTGATCAGTGGGACAAAATCATTTAAAGCTTGATCTGCCAGCATTTTTTTCAACCGTTGATCAACTTCTTGTAATAAGCCTTTTTTGGCACTGACACCGCCACCGATAATGATCACTTCAGGATCAAAAGCAAATTGAATACTGAACAGTCCTTGCGCTAAATAGCGGTAAAATTTATTGACTTCCTCGATCGCAATGGCCTCCCCATCTTCTGCGCGTTGAAAGACCTCTTCGCCGGTAATTGTGGCTCGATCTACACCGATTCGATCACAATACCGCCAAGCCATCTGAACCGCTGTCCCTAATTGCGAAAATGTTTTGCCTTGATCCAAGATCATCAACCCAAATTCGCCACCGTATAAATGTGCCCCACGGACTAGCTCACCATTTTGAAACAGGGTGCCGCCAACGCCTGTTCCAATCACAACGAAGGCAGCTTGCTGAAACTCTTTGCCCGCTCCTTGATAAAATTCAGCCATCCCAGCGCAATTGGCATCATTTTCGATGGTTACTGGTACCCCAAATGCTGTTTCGAGTTCTGAGTAAATATCAAACCCATGGATATAAGGGATCGCACTGATGCCGTCGATCCGCCGCTCTTGGGCATTGACCGCACCCGGCGCACTGATCCCGACCCCTTCGATCTCTTCGTTTACGCTTGTTCTCACTTGCTGCAGCTGGGTTTTCATTTCCTCCCAAGTATTTGGAGTAGTAAATTTGCCTTTACTCACCAAAGAATCTTGTGACCAGACGCCGTATTTTACTGCTGAACCACCCATATCAAAGACTAAAATCGCCATTTTTTCCCCTCAATCCTTTATTATTCTGATACTATCTATTTTACCGTAAGTCCCCGCATGAAGAAAGCGATTTCCGATAACAATAAAAAAAACAGCCTAAAATCGACATAGACTATCTCTATGGGATTAGAGCTGCTTTTCCAAAATAACTTGATCGATCAACTGCTGCCCATTTTCGAAAATCGGTTCAGCATAGTGGGTGGTGAAATAATTTTTCACCCGGTCTTTTTCAACATAGCCTTGCTTTTGGTACAAAGTCAAGGCTGCAGAGGGCAGACTACCGGTTTTGATCACGACAAGAGGGTGTTTTGCACCTTGCTGCTGACTAAGAATCGCTTTTTCGGCAGCTTGCAACAATTGACCCCCAATGCCCCTTCCTTGCTTTGCTGGGGAGACAGCCACATTCATTATCTCCCACTTTGTGCCTTGGTCTTGATACACTAAGACACCGATCACTTCTCCATCTTCTTCATAAACAAGCGTCTGGCTGTCATATAGATAGCCTTCTACAACTGTTTTTTCAGGATCCGCATCCAGCAACAGTGACCAAGGATACGATTCATTAGGGTGGATTGGACGAATCATGTTTTTCTTCCTTTTCTTTTTCTCTTATGTTCGTTTAACTTTTCCGATAACGGTATGTTGGTTTGACTTTATCATCAGTGTTACGTTTTAACGTAAAGGTCTGAGGCACGTAGTCGATTCCCCCCTTTACAAAAGGATGGCACCGTAAGATACGTGCGATTCCCATCAAGCCTCCCTTAGCAGCCCCATGGACCTGGATCGCTTGGATCATGTATCCTGAGCAAGTCGGATAATAACGACAGCTAGGAGGAAATAATGGGGAAATAAAACGTTGATAGAAACGAACAAAGCCAATCAAAAGTTTACTCATTTCTTGCCAACCTTTCTTTTTATGATCACGATGCAGTAAAGACAGATAGAAAAAACTAGGACTCAGCACGAGGCGTAAGTCCTAGTTTTGGTTTACTTCATAAACTCAAAGATATGATTCCAAAGACTTGGAGAGAAGACTTTAAAAGGACTACCGTCGCCAATCACTCCATAGCCAATCATTGTTCCAGCTAAGAACAATAAAATAGCTAACAAAATGACGATTAGAATTTTTATCAAGCTAGTTAGAATGTAACGGTTCAACTTCACTTTATTCTCTCCTACTCCTACTAAGCGTTTACTGGTACGGTTTCTTCAACTGCTTCAGAAACTCGTTCCACAGAAGCACCTAATTGCTGCAATTTTTCATGGAATTTGTAATAGCCACGATCCAAATATTTTAGATTGCGGACACGTGTCCGACCAGTTGAACGCAGACCTAATAAAATCAACGCTGCGGCAGCACGTAAATCCGTCGCATAGACCAGCGCACCTTGCAATTCATGACCGCCTTCGATCACTGCTATGTTGCCGTCGATTTTGACATGAGCATTCATCCGACGCATTTCTTCTAAATGTTGGAAACGATTCTCAAATACCGTTTCATTCACAACACTTGTTCCAGCTGCTAAAAGTTGAATAGCAGACATTTGCGCTTGCATGTCCGTAGGAAAACCTGGGTGAGGCATTGTTTTCACATCTGTTGCCTTCAATTTTTCAGGTCCAACGACACGAATCCCTTCAGCTACTTCAGTCACTTCTGCGCCCATTTCGATCAATTTTGAAATCAATGGACGATTGTGTTCTGAGATTGCATCTTTAATAATAACGTCTCCTTGAGTCATCGCAGCTGCAACCATAAAGGTTCCTGCTTCGATACGGTCTTGGACGATCGAATGATCTACTGCATGCAGGTGTTCGACCCCTTCGATACGCATCGTTTCGGTTCCTGCACCAAAGACCTTGGCACCCATTTTGTTTAAAATGTTTGCTAAATCGACGATTTCAGGTTCACGAGCGACGTTTTCAATGATGGTGATGCCTTTAGCTTTTACGGCAGCCATCATGATATTTTGCGTTGCGCCGACACTTGGGAAATCCAAGTAAATGCTATTGCCTTTTAACTCATCGGCGATCGCTTCTATGTATCCATCTTTTTGGATGATTTGAGCGCCTAGTGCTTGAAATCCCTTCAAATGTAGATCAATTGGTCGTTTGCCGATTGCACAGCCGCCAGGCATTGCCACTTTGGCATGACCATTACGGGCTAACAAAGGTCCCATGACTACGATTGAAGCGCGCATTTGGCTTACATACTCATACGGTGCTTCGATCGCTAACTCTTGTGATGCATCGATCGTCATCGTATTGTTTTCTTCTTCAAAATCGATTGCGACATTTAAATGCCGAATCACTTCTTTCATTGTTAATACATCGGAAAGGATCGGTACATTTGTTAATGTCGTTGTTCCTTCTTCCGCTAATAAGCTTGCCGCTAAGATAGGTAGAACAGCATTTTTTGCCCCTTCGATCTTCACTGTTCCAGTTAATCGATTACCACCTTGAACGATCATCTCTTCCATTTATGTTCCCTCCAAATAATGCAGTGACTCACACAAATCTTGCCAATTATAGCATAATATTCGGTGTTTTTGCATATATTAATGAAATTCTTAAAAACCTGTTAAAAATAAATTACGACATAACGCAATCAACTCAAGGAAAAAAGTACTGGCGGTGTAGCCTAATGCAATCGCAAGAAACACCATGACCATTCGTATCTGAGTCGTTCGTAAGGCTTTAAAAAAAGCATCGATCCGCACAGATTGCAATGCCCAAAATGCTAAATAGATGAACGCTAAATGACTCACGATTCGAATGATTGCATCAATTCCATACACTTGCATACTTCCTGCTCCTTTTTTCATAATTGAACATTCCTATCATACCACAAAGATGTCAAGATAAAAAATAATCTTTCTTGAAACCTTCATGAAAAGACTTTAAAAAGTTTTTAAAACGTTTTCTTGGAGAAACAAAAAAACAAAGGCAAGATGCCCTTGTTTTTTTAGGAATGTTTTGACACGTTGATTCGATTGATGGCGCGGTGCAAAGCAACCGTTGCGCGACGAAGCTGGTCGATATCTTCGACTTGTTTGGCCTCTTCGATTTGACGTTCTGCACGTTGTTTTGCTCTTTCTGCCCGTGAAACGTCGATGTCGCGATCACGTTCCGCACTATCGGCTACGATAGAGACAACATTGTCCCGCACTTCAAGGATACCGCCATTGACGGCGACCCAGTCGACGTGAGTATCCGAATCGATCCGTTTGACCCGGACTTCATCAATCGTCAAAGGAACGATGATTGGGGCATGATGCGGCAAAATACCGATCTCGCCATCTGTCGTACGTGCAACCACGATTTTCGCGTGGTGATCGTAAACCAAACCAGCAGGTGTCACCACATTGACTGTTAAAAATTGATCCATGAGGTTCCCCTCTTTCTTCGAGGCTGGTTAATTAATAGCCAATTTTTTTCGCTTTTTCAATGACGTCTTCAATTCGTCCTACACTACGGAAGGCTTCTTCTGGAAGATCATCATATTTTCCTTCAAGAATCTCAGCAAAGCCTTTGATCGTTTCCTCAACTGGTACATAAGAACCAGGTTGTCCAGTAAACTGTTCCGCTACGTGGAAGTTTTGCGACAAGAAGAATTGAATCCGACGCGCACGAGCCACTAACGTTTTTTCTTCATCAGACAACTCATCCATCCCTAAGATAGCGATGATGTCTTGTAGTTCGCGGTAACGTTGCAACGCATGCTGTACTTCAGTCGCTACTTCATAGTGTTTTTCACCAACGATTTCAGGTGCTAACGCACTAGAAGAAGAAGCCAGTGGATCAACGGCTGGATAGATCCCTTGTTCAGTCAATTTCCGTTCCAAGTTGGTTGTTGCATCCAAATGGGCAAAAGCAGTCGCTGGTGCCGGGTCCGTGTAGTCATCGGCAGGAACATAGATCGCTTGAATAGAAGTAACCGATCCTTTTTTCGTTGAAGTGATCCGTTCTTGTAATTGTCCCATTTCGGTTGCTAGTGTCGGTTGATACCCAACAGCAGAAGGCATCCGACCTAGTAAGGCAGATACTTCAGAACCAGCTTGCGTAAATCGGAAAATGTTATCGATAAACAAGAGTACATCTTGTCCTTCTACATCGCGGAAGTACTCCGCTAAGGTCAAACCAGTCAAGGCAACCCGCATCCGAGCACCTGGTGGTTCGTTCATTTGTCCAAACACCATGGCTGTTTTTTCGATAACGCCAGATTCTTTCATTTCATTATAAAGGTCGTTTCCTTCACGTGTCCGTTCACCAACACCTGTGAAGACAGAGATCCCCCCATGCTCTTGGGCGATGTTGTGGATCAGTTCTTGAATCAAGACGGTTTTACCAACACCGGCACCACCGAAAAGACCAACTTTCCCCCCTTTTAAATAAGGGGCTAATAAGTCGATAACTTTGATCCCAGTCTCAAGGATCTCGGTACTTGTTGACAATTCATCAAAGTCAGGAGCTTTTTTGTGAATCCCACTGCGGGGTGCTTCTTCAGGGAACGGCGCTTCTAAATCGATAGTGTCTCCTAGGACATTAAACACCCGTCCTAAGGTGTCTGTCCCAACTGGAACAGAAATGGAGGCGCCTGTATCGATTACTTCCATTCCTCGTTGTAAGCCATCTGTTGATTCCATGGCAATCGTACGGATAACGCCGTCGCCAAGTTCTAAGGCAGCTTCTAACACAACTTTTGTTTTCTGCTCATCTTTTTTGTAAACAATCAACGCATTGTTGATATCTGGTAATGATTGGTCTAGAGAGAATTCCACGTCAACAACGGGACCAATGACTTGAACAATCTTGCCTGAACTCATTCGTATTCCTCCATTCGTTCTTGAAACTATTCTAACGCGGATGCCCCCGCCACAATTTCAGTAATTTCTTGGGTGATTGCGCCTTGGCGCGCTCGGTTGTAAGAGATCGTCAAGTCCCCAATAATATTTTTGGCATTATCTGTTGCTGTTTTCATCGCTGTCATTCCGGCAGCATGCTCGGCTGTTTTTGCGTCAACAATCGCACCATAAATCAAGCTTTCAGCGTATTGAGGCAGTAATTGATTCAAAATCGCTTCTCTGGAAGGTTCAAACAAGTATTCTTGTTCATAACTTTCGGCTTCTTCAGGATCTAGATCGGAAATCGGCAACATTTTCTCCACACGAAATTGGCTAGTCAATGAGTTGATATGATGGTTATAACACACATATAATTCATCGAAGACTTCGTTTTGGTACATCGTTGTCGCCAATGTTACGATTTTACGCACCTCGTCAAAGCTTGGTTGATCCGAAAGGTTTCTTAACTCGTACGCCAAATTGATGCCCCGTGCTTTGAAAAAGTCGGCGCCAGTTGCACCAATGGCAATCATGACATACTCTTCTTCTTTTGCATGGTCTTCATCCAACATGGTCATCATTTGCTTCAAGATGGAACTATTGTAGCCGCCCACTAGACCGCCATCAGAAGTGATGACGATATAGCCTGTGCGTTTGACCGGACGACTAACCAACATACTGTTATAGTTCACACCATCTTTAGGACCGGAACCTGCAAGATCGGAAAGCTGCTGCGCAGTTAAATGCGTAACAATTTCACGTACTTTGTTGGCATACACTTGAAACTGTTTCGAATGAGCTTCAGATTTTGTTAATTTTGCAGCTGAAACCATTTGCATGGCCTTTGTGATTTGGCTGGTTTTTTTTGTTGAGGCAATTCGTTGCTTGATTTC
Organism: Enterococcus sp. FDAARGOS_375; assembly: GCF_002393265.1. NCBI lineage: Bacteria > Bacillati > Bacillota > Bacilli > Lactobacillales > Enterococcaceae > Enterococcus > Enterococcus sp. FDAARGOS_375. The sequence continues at coordinate 499,443 of NZ_CP023515.1, forward strand.
ATTTAATGAAGCAGCCATTTTCTCTCACCTCTTTTATGCGTTTTGCATTGTCGATATTTTATCTTGCGGCGTCACCCGAGAACTGTTGGATGCCATGAAAATATCTTTGAATGCTTTAATGGTGTCATCTAACAAGCTTTCTTCTGGCAAGTCTTTCGTTGTCCGAATGGTTTCAAAAATCGTTGCTGCGTTTGCTTCGATATATTCAAATAATTCTGCTTCAAAGTCCAATAGTTTATTGACTGGCACACTATCAATGAATCCATGCGTCAAGGCATAAAGAATCACGACTTGTTTTTCTACTGCCAATGGTTCATGCAGTTTTTGCTTCAAGATTTCAACGGTTCGACGACCGCGGTTTAATTTGGCTTGTGTCGCAGCATCTAGATCAGACCCAAACTGCGTAAAGGCCTCTAGTTCGCGATAGCTAGCTAAGTCCAAACGCAAGGTACCAGCAACTTTTTTCATCGCTTTGATCTGCGCAGAACCACCAACCCGTGAAACAGACAATCCAGCCGCTACGGCAGGACGCACACCAGAATAAAATAGGTCGTTTTCTAAGAAAATTTGTCCATCTGTGATAGAAATCACGTTGGTTGGGATATAGGCTGAGATATCCCCTGCTTGTGTTTCAACGAACGGCAATGCCGTCATTGATCCACCGCCTAGTTCATCACTTAATTTCGCTGCACGTTCCAATAAACGAGAGTGCAAGTAGAAGACATCCCCTGGGTATGCTTCACGACCTGGCGGACGGCGTAGAAGTAGAGAAAGTTCACGGTAAGCGACTGCTTGTTTTGATAAGTCATCAAAGACGATCAAAACATGTTTGCCGTTATACATGAATTCTTCTCCCATCGCAGCCCCAGCATAAGGTGCGATATAAAGCAGTGGTGCTGGTTGTGAAGCACCTGCTGAAACAACGATCGTGTAATCAAGTGCACCGTAACGGCGTAATGTTTCTACTTGTGCACGAACCGTTGAGTCTTTTTGGCCAATAGCGACATAGATACAGATCATGTCTTGCCCTTTTTGGTTGATGATCGCATCAATAGCGATCGTTGTTTTCCCAGTTTTCCGGTCACCGATGACTAATTCCCGTTGGCCACGACCGATTGGTACTAAAGCATCAATAGCTTTTAAACCAGTTTGCATTGGTTCCGAAACGGATTTCCGTTGCATAACACCTGGTGCAGCTGCTTCGACTGGGCGTGATTTATCTGTTTCGATCGGACCTAAACCATCGATTGGTTGCCCTAATGGATTTACTACCCGGCCAATTAATGCATCGCCGACAGGAACTTCCATGATTTTACCGGTTCGTTTTACTTTGTCCCCTTCACGAATGGTTTCAAAATCACCTAGGATGATGATCCCGACATCGTTTGACTCTAAGTTTTGTGCCATCCCATAAGAACCGTTTGAAAACTCAAGCAGTTCTCCACTCATGGCATTTTCTAAACCGTGGGCGCGGGCGATCCCGTCCCCAACGTATGTGACAGTACCGATTTCTTCTACAGAAAGTTCGTTCTGATAATTTTTAATTTGCTCTTTGATCAAGGCACTAATTTCTTCTGCTTTGATGGCCATCCGATTCACCTCTTATCTCTTGTTTATCTGCCGATTTTTTGTCGCAGATAATCCAGTTGGCTCTTAATACTACCGTCGATCACTTGATGATTTGCTTCAACGATGACACCGCCTAAAATCGTTGGATCGATCGTTTCTTTCAATTGTGCCTGCTTGTACCCAAGCTTATCGGCGATCTGCTTTTCAATTTTGCTTTTTTGTTCTGCTGACAAAGCAACAGCCGTTGTGATCGTTCCGAGAACAAGACCTTGATATTCATCGTAACGACGTTCGTATTCATCAATGATCAGCAATAGATCATCCATGCGATCATATTCATAAACGATCTCTAAGAAATTTCTGACCAAGCCTTCAAAGCCCTTCAGCAATTGATCGACTAATTGTCTTTTCTCATGAAGATCCAAACGGTTATCGGTCACGATTTGGCCGAATGTTGGAATCTCCTGATAAATCTGACGCAAGGTCATTAATTCTTGGTAAACTTCTGTCAAGCGTTGTTCTTCCATCGCCAATTCGAACAAGGCTTTTCCATAGCGTTTTCCCACTGTGAATTTATCGAGTTTCATTAACTGAACCCAAGCCTTCGATATATTGATTGATTAGGGATTCATGATTTTCGGGAGTCAATTCGCGGCCTAAGATTTTTTCTGCGATTTGAAGCGAAAGTTCTGCCACATCATCTTTCACTTCTTTTAACGCAGTTTCTTTTTCAAGGGTGATATCTGAGTTGGCTTTTTCTTTCAAACGAGCCACTTCTTCTTTGGTCTCGCTCAAAATATTTTGCCGACTCAATTCCCCGCTGTCTTTGGCGCTCTTGATGATCTCCGCAGCTTCAGAATGAGAACGTGCCAATTTTTCTTGGCGTTCTTTTTCTAATTTTGCTGCATTCAAGCGTGATTGTTCCGCTGAATCCAAATCATTGGCGATTTTATCTTCCCGTTTTTGCATCATGCTACTGATGGCATCCCATGCAAAATGTTTCAATAAGAATAGCAAAAGAAGAATTGATCCGCTGACAACGATAATATTGCCAAGCATTGGATTTTGAACTTCCGCTATAACCAACTGATTTAGCATAACGATTCTTCCTTTCTGAAAGTCATTGTTTCATTAGAAAAAAGCAAAAACGAGTGCAATTGTTCGTTTCTGCCTTTTCGTGCTTGTCTTATCGGAAGACTAATAACAGCGCGATAACTACCCCTAGAATCGGTACAGCTTCGACTAGCGCTACCCCGATAAACATTGTTGAACGTAGTTGACCTGACATTTCAGGTTGGCGTGCCATTGATTCGATCGTTTTTGCGATTACTTGTCCGTTACCATACCCTGCACCAATTGCTGCTCCGATAATTGCTAATCCTGCTCCAATAAAGTTCATTCTTTTTTCCTCCTAATTGTATGTCGATTCGATTAATGTTCTGCCACGGTTTTGTGGCTCATAAATACCATGGTCAATGTAACAAATACATAAGCTTGGATCGCTCCAATAAAGAGCGAGAAGCCAATCCAGATTATTTCTAGCGGCATCACGATCGGCAATGACCACCAACCAAGACTAATAAACATGTTGGCAATCAATCCTAATAACACTTCACCAGCGAATATATTTCCATATAAACGCAAGCCTAACGTGATGACATTCGTAAATTCTTCGATGATTTTTAGCGGCAATAAAAAGCCCACCGGTTTCAGATACGAATTGATCAAGTAATTTTTGAAGCCCAACGACTTGATCCCAAAGAAATGTGTCAAGGAAATAACCATAAGTGCGAGTGTCAATGTAACAAACGGGTCTGCTGTCGGACTTTTCCATAAGGTAATGTCATCTGTCGTCACGATTTTCGTGACTAAGCCGATCTCATTTGCCACAAACACAAAAAGAAACATTGTTACACCGAGCAAATGAAAGTTGTTCACTTGAGATCCTGGTAGATTGTCCGCCACGATGCCACGAACAAAGTCAATGACCCATTCAATGAAGTTCTGCTTCCCTTTCGGTTTCATTTGCAAGTTACGTGTACAAATAAAGACCACCAAAAAAACAATGATACAAGAAATGATTGTCATCATAGCTACAGTTCCATCAAACCATATAGGACCGATATGAAACATAAGCGATTTATCTTCCAATCTTTCTCACCTCTTTTCCTGTCATCTCCAGAAAAAAATCTGGTGTTACAATGCGTTTCCTCTCATAACAATCGGTATCATACCACCACGAATGGAAAATTTCAAAGCATTTTCAAGAAAATTAGACAAAAAACTCACAATGCTAAAAATCCTAAATTAAGTGAAAAATCCTCGTGTCGCTATGTGGAAGAAAAAGCCTGTTAAATCAACAGATTTCCCTTAAATGCTACCAAATTTAGCGTGATTTTCAAAGCAATAACCTCTGTCGGATTCTAAAAGAAGTTCTTAGAAAATTAGAAATTTCTAAGAACTCGGTCAATTTGTCTTTCCTGATCTTTGCGTTTTAAGGATTCGCGCTTATCATACTCGCGTTTTCCTTTCGCTAAACCAATCAAAACTTTGGCATAACCATCCTTGATATATACCTTTAATGGCACAATCGTCATACCAGTATTTTTTGTTTCGCCAATCAAACGAGCGATCTGCTTTTTGTGTAGCAACAGTTTTCTCGTCCGCAATGGATCGTGATTAAAAATGTTGCCTTGCTCGTAAGGACTGATATGCACATTGACTAAGAATGCCTCACCGTTACGAATGCGCACGAAGCCGTCTTTCAAATTGATCCGACTGTTGCGAATCGCCTTGATCTCGGTTCCTTGCAAGACGATCCCCGCTTCGATCGTATCGAGGATCGTGTAATCATGGCGGGCCTTTTTGTTTTGGGCGATTAATTTCCCTTCTCCTTTAGGCACGGGCCATCCCTCCAATTATTTTTTCTTGATTCCTTTATAAAAAGGTTTTTTCTTTTTCACTTTGCCAGCTTTTTTCGGCTTGCCTTTGCCTGATTGTTCAAACCGTTTCCCTTGGTTTTTCTCAGGGTTTCGTTGTTTTTTTCCACGGCGGTTCGCTTCATTTCTTTGATGGTTGCTTCGTTTGTTAGCTTTTGGTGCTTGCAATTTTTCAACTTCTTCTGCTGCTACCAGTTCGAAATCAATCTCTCTTGTTTCTGGATCAGCCTTTACGACTTTGATGCGAACTTTCTGACCAATTTTAAAGGTCAAGCCTGTCCGTTCCCCCACAAGTGCTAGATGGTTTTCCAAATAATGGAAGTAATCTCGCTTCAAGTTATTGATATGGATCAGCCCTTCAATCGTGTTAGGCAATTCAATAAACAAGCCAAACTTGACCACGGAACTGATGATACCGTCAAACTCTTCTCCTACTTTATCGGCCATATACTCAGCTTTTTTAAGCGCATCGACTTCTCTTTCTGCATCGACTGCTCGTCGTTCCATTTGGGAGCTGTGCATTGCGATATCAGGCAAGATTTCCGCCCATTTGTTTTGGTTGGCTTCAGAGACATCTTCACTGTAAGAACGAATCAAGCGATGCACGATCAAGTCGGGGTACCGACGGATCGGTGACGTGAAGTGGGTATAATCTTCCGCTGCCAAACCATAGTGACCGACGTTTTCTTCAGAATACTTCGCTTGTTGCATACTTCTTAGTAGCATCGTATTGACAACCATTGCCTCTGGCTTATCTGCCACATCTTCAACCACTTTTTGTAGTTGTTTTGGTGAGATCGAGCCATTGGTCTGTTTGACTACGATCCCTAAAGCAGACGCAAAATCAAAGAAGCGGCGCATTTTCTCTTCTTTTGGTTCCTCATGGATCCGATAAATAAATGGTAAATGCTTTCGATTGAAATGGCGCGCCACGGTTTCATTGGCTGCCAACATGAAGGACTCGATTAATCGCTCGCCGACACCACGTTCTCGCAGAACGATTTCTTGTGGGTGTCCTTCTCCATCGACTAAGACTTTCGCTTCTCGGTCTTCAAAAGAAACTGCCCCACGTTTGATGCGCATCGCTTCTAACACGTGATGCAAGGCGGCCATATCATGGAACATCGGTACTAGTTCCGCATATTTTTTGGTGGTTTCTGGATCATTGTCTTCAATGATTTGATTGACTGCTTGATACGTCATCCGGGCACTTGTTTGAATAATACTTTGGAAAATATTGTAATCCGTGACGATCCCCTCTTGGTTGATCCACATTTCACAGCTCATGGTCAACCTTGGCACGTTTGGATTCAACGAACAGATGCCGTTTGATAAACGCTGTGGGATCATTGGAATCACTCGATCCGTAAGGTAGACACTCGTTCCCCGATCAAACGCTTCTTTATCCAATGCGCTGTTTTCGGTCACATAATAAGAAACATCGGCGATATGCACGCCCAAATAGAAGCTGCCGTCAGGCAATGCTTTTACCGTCACCGCATCATCCAAATCTTTGGCATCCGCTCCATCGATCGTTACAATCTGTTGATCTCGCAAATCACGCCGTTCTGGAAAGTCGGCAGGATCGATCGTATCTGGGACTGCATCTGCCGCCGCTAAGGTTTCTTCCTCGAATTTTGTGGGAATCCCGTTCGCCACGACGATCGACAATATATCCATTCCAGGATCGTTTTTATGTCCTACAACTTTCGTGATCAACCCCTCTAAGCTTTTCGAATAACCTTTTTCTGGGTAATGGCTGATTTCAACGATCACAATGCTACCATCTACAGGTCGAATCCCTTGAGCGCCAATAAACACCTTTAATTCACTTAGTTTTTTATCTTTAGGCTGAACTACGCCATATAGATCCGACTCTTCGATCTCTTTTTCGTCAAATAATGTAAACTCGCCGACCAACTGACTGATGGCGCGTTGTTTGATTTCTACGACTTTCCCCTCTGCACCACGATCTGAGAAAGGATCCGCAACGTGCACGATGTCTACAGCAACGGTATCGCCGTCCATGGCATAGCCTGTTGCTTCTTTAGGGATATAAATATCGTCTTCTTCTTCATCCAACGTGACAAAACCGAAGCCCCGCTCGTTGGCTCGGAAAGTCCCTTCCACAAATACACGTTTCATGGGTAATTTCACTTTGCCTTTTTTGTTAAAAATCACGCTGCCTTCTCGTTCCATCGCCGCTACTGTCTGGACAAGATTCTTAAAGTCTGTACTTTTTTGAAGTCCTAGACCTTCAGCAATTTCTTCCATTGAAAAACTTTTTTTGCGGCTTTCTTCGAGAAACTGAATGATTTTTGTTTTAATCGTTTCTGTCATAACTCACTCTTTCCAAGCAAGTGTTTCTAAGAAAGCAAACACATCCTGCTCTAATTTTTTCCGTTCTGGTCCAACGGTCACCACATGACCGCTTTCGGGATACCATTGAAGCGTATAGGGAACATGGGACAGTGCCCCTGCTGTTTTGAAAACTGTCTGTGGATCGATCATTTGATCCTTTCCTGCTTGCGCCAGGAAGATTGGGCGCTTGATTTTTCCTAAATGCCCAGCTGTGGTTTGTCCGACTGTTTCGATTCCTTGCAGCTGTTCTCTGACCTTACGAGGGACTTCTGCCAATATTTCTTTTTGGGTCGCCTCGTCTAAATCAGCATAGGGTATGACCATTTCAGCATACTTTTCAAAATTGACTGGCACTTCATTCTTGGTTTCAAATAATGGCGAACAAAACAGTCCGCCCCCCATCAATGTTGGATCTTGGGTCAAACGATCCATCGCTAAAATCCCACCCATGGAAAGTCCCAGCACAGCAACTTCCTCATAGCCTTTTTCTTTCACATAAGCAACTGCATCCGCAGCATCCTGCTGCCAAACAGTCATTCCTTGATCTAAGATATCATCTGGATTCGGTGTACCATGTCCAGTAAACATCGGTGTATAAACGGTGTAGTCTTTTTGTTCTAACGAACGACAAAGCATACGCACATCGTTAGGACTGCCTGAATAGGCATGGAACAAAATGACCGCTCGTTTGCCGTGTTCAGCAAAAACCGGTTTTGGTTGATTAAATATTTTCATGTTTCCTTTCACCTCACGTCCAATTCTACCATAGTTAAGAAGAATACTTCGACAAATGCGATCAAAATCTTCCCCTTAAAAAGAAAAAAACCTCTCTTTACGAGAGGTTCGCTAACAAAGTGATTAGTTTGATGAAAGAAAAGCCAAAATAAAGAGCAAGACCATCCAAACAAAACCTAAAATGGCCGTTGAACGCTGCATCACCGCTTCAAATCCACGGGCTTTTTGCTTACCAAACAATTGATCTGCACCGCCGGTAAAGGCACTAGCTGCACTATTTTGCTTGCTAGGCTGCATCATGATCGTAATGACCATTAAAATCGAAATAACGATCACAGCAGTTAATAAGATGTTATACACGTTAGCTCCTCCTTGCTTGCTAAAGTCGTCCTTTCCATTTTAGCATTTTCCGCTGGAAATTACTACTCTCTTTTTGTCATTGCCCTTTGCATGATGGTTTAAAAAAAGACTGTCCTTTCTGACAGCCTTTTTCTCATAGATTGCTTTTCGTTCAAATCAGCGAACCAGTACGTCATCGTACTCTGGTTTCTCTTTAAACTCCTTGACCGCAAAAGAGCAGACAGGCATAATTTTTTTCTCTTCCCGTCGTGCTTTTTCAACAACTGCTTTGAGTAACTTTTGCGCCAATTGCTGTCCGCGATAATCAGGGTTGACGAAGGTGTGGTCTACTTCTAGCACATCATCTGGCGTTTCTTGCCATGTGATCTCTCCGATTTCTGTTTCTCCATCATATAAAGCAAAACGCTTGTTTTCTTCTTTTATTTCCATTGTATTCTCCCTTTCTATCAGACAATGTCTGTATTTTGTTTGCTATTCTCAATAAATTGCAAAACGGTTGTCCAATATTCTGGTGCGTCTTTAACTGCCTGTAAATGTCCCATACTGGGAAAAAGGACTTTTTGTTTCGGACCAGCCGTTGCCTCCATTAAAGTATTGATTTCTTTTTCAGAAAGAAACGTATCCTTCTCTCCTTGTAAAAAAAGCACAGGTAAATGGTTGCTGCCGACTTGTCGGGTCACTGAGATTTGTAGGAAGGGGTAGCCAACTAGGTGTTTACTGTAACGATTGGCTAATCGCAAAAAGCGCTTGACGGGTAACCGAGAAAATTGCGGTAGACTTGCCCGAATGGCACTGTAAACGGACGTGTAACTGCTGTCTGAGATCAACCCCGTCACTTGCACCGGCATGACTTCTCCACTGGCCAGCAGCAAAGTCGCCGCCCCCATTCCTAAACCATAGAGGAAGATTTGGGTTTGGGGGTCTTTTTCCAAAATCTTATCGATCCACAAAAGCAGGTCCATCCGATCTAGCCACCCTAAACCAATCTCTTTGCCTTCACTGCGGCCATGTCCACGCAAATCAGGAACTAAAACATTGTAACCCGCAGCCCAGAATTTCTCGGCCGCATCTTGACAGTCTGCTTGCCCATCACTGCGATACCCATGCAAGCAAATCACCCATGTTTTAGCACACTGATCGAAGACTTCTGCTCTCAAGATCAGATCATCGGTGGTCGTTACCGTACATTCCGAACCTTGTGCCCAAAAAGCCGAACTGCTTTTTGCGATCCGCTCTTTGTATGGAATCCCCAGTTTCTTTCTGCCTTCTTTTTCATACCATTCATTGTTACGCATAATAATTGCCGAAACAAAATAGCGTACGCCCTTTTTCATCACAGACGTGCGATATACATAGTACACCAAAAAAATAAAAATAAGCAGTAGTAGCAATAGCCAAACCATAGGATCCCCCCTTCATTTTAGTTTACCATTTACACCGGTTTTCAGCCAAAGTTTTGTCGCAAGTCTTAAATAAGTCCTATACTTTTTTAAGAAAAAATCTTTGTACTGACTTCTAGCGAAGGAGCAGTACAAAGATTTGTTTGGTTAAATATGTTTCTGTTTATAGAATAGGAAAGCAATCATGGTGAGTAAGATACCTCCAAGAACACTTAGTTCATAAGAGGATTCCTCGTTTGTCTTTGGCAAGCGTTTTTCATTATCTGTCTGTGATGACTCTGTCTGGTTCTTTTTGTCATCCAGCTTTTGCTCGGCGTATCTGGCTATTTTTTTCGGTTTATCAGACTTGTCAGAAGGGGTTGGTACTTTGGGACCGCTAGGATCATTCGGTGTCTCAGGCGTTCTCGGCGTTTTTGGTTCGACATAAGTATTGATCAAATCATAGCCATGGACATCTGACTTGTATCCTTTGACAGCCACTTCTTGAATGCTATAGGTGTAAGCTTGACCTTTCGCATCATATTTTGGCAGATCTTCAAAACGATAGATCCAGTCCCCTTGGTGATCTGCTTTTACGACTTGCTTGGCGATTTCTTTACCGTTTTGCATTAATTCGACAGTGATGCTTTCAGGGCGGGTATTGAACTTGTTGCTATAATCATCCCATGTCTTTGTTCCACCTACGTCTGTCGTTTCGGTATTACGGTAGGTGTTGACTAGGTCATAGCCGTTGACTTTAGTGGTGTAACCTGACACTTTTTCTTCTAGGATCGCGTAGGTGTAAGCTTTTCCTTCGGCATCATACTTAGGCAGATTGTCAAAGCGATAAGTCCAGTTGCCTTGGTGATCTGCTTTTACGATTTGATCGTCGATTTCCTTATCATTTCGCATCAGCTTGACAGTGATGCTTTCAGGGCGGGTGTTGAACTTGTTTTCATAGTCATCCCATGTCTTTGTTCCAGCTACGTCTGTCGTTTCGGTATTACGGTAGGTGTTGACTAGGTCATAGCCGTTGACTTTAGTGGTGTAACCTGACACTTTTTCTTCTAGGATCGTGTAAGTGTACTCTTTTCCTTCGGCATCATACTTAGGCAGATTGTCAAAGCGATAAGTCCAGTTGCCTTGGTGATCTGCTTTTACGATTTGATCGTCGATTTCCTTATCATTTCGCATCAGCTTGACAGTGATGCTTTCAGGGCGGGTGTTGAACTTGTTGCTATAGTCATCCCATGTCTTTGTTCCAGCTACGTCTGTCGTTTCGGTATTACGGTAGGTGTTGACTAGGTCATAACCGTTTACTTTAGTAGTATACCCTTCAACAGGTGTTTCTTGGATTGTGTAATCATAAGTCTGACCAGATTCGTCAGTTGTCGGTAGGTCCGTAAATTCATAATGCCATTCCCCCTCTTTATTTGGGGTAACCGTTTTTGTTTGGAACACTTCACCGTTTTGCAATAATTGAACCGTAATACTTGCCGGACGGGTATTAAATTTGTTGTCATAATCGTCCCACGTTTTGGTCCCGCTGATTGTCGTTGTATCAAAAGAAAGCAATTGATTCATGGCAGCTAGTTTAATAGTCGGCACGATTGTTTCATTTGCTTGCAGATCCCAGCGATGGGTTTCTGCATTGACCAATACTGTATCCGCAATGATACTGCCGTCAACATTTTGATGGACATCCACTGTATCACCAACAGCCAAGATGGTTCCTTGGAAGGGACTATTAATCGAAATCGTTTGGCCCTCTGATTGGCCAACAAAATTCCATAAGATAACAGCATCATCAAACTCTTCTGTTTCATGGCTATTACGAGACGTGCCATCCGTATATTCTAGTTTGATTTGCGACTTGATATTAACGGTACTTGCTCCTTCAGTATCCACATTGATGAGCACAGGAGACGTGCCTTTTGTCAGCCCTTTGATAGTAATCGGCGTATCTTTTTCTAATTCTGTTTTTGAAAGAGAAACAACTACCTTTTGGTCTTCTTTCGCAATTGGATCTTCTGAAAAGGAGATGGGTTTCGTATCAATCAGGTAGCCGTCTGGCGCCTCCGTTTCCACAAAGGAATACTCTCCCTCTGGAAGATCCGTTTCGATTACTTGTCCATCATCATTTGTGACCTCTTCATCAACCTCTTTATGTGTCTTTTTATTTTGAAGTTCGTAAACACCATCATTTGTTGACTCTCTAATACTTACTGAAAGTGAATTACTTGCAGATATGCTTTCGCTTGTCGAATCGCTATTACTTACGCTCGTACTGCCGCTATAACTTGCAGAGTCACTTGCACTTAATGATGTCGAAATGCTGGCACTCAATGAGGAAGAATCGCTGATTGACGTACTTGCACTTGTTGACTCACTATTACTTACTGAAAGTGAATTACTTGCAGATATGCTTTCGCTTGTCGAATCGCTATTACTTACGCTCGTACTGCTGCTATAACTTGCAGAGTCACTTGCACTTAGTGAGGTCGAAATGCTGGCACTCAATGAGGAGGAATCACTAAGTGAGGTACTCAAGCTCATTGACTCACTGTTACTTAACGATAATGAATCGCTAACTGATGTGCTGGTACTTATCGACTCACTAACACTTGTAGATGTTGATTCGCTCACTGACGTACTTGCGCTTGTGGAATCGCTGTTGCTCACACTTGTGCTGCCACTGAAGCTTGCTGATTCGCTAGTAGACTCACTATTGCTCAATGACATCGACGTACTAATTGAATTTGAGATCGAGTCTGATTCCGATAAACTTTCTGATAAACTCATGCTGGTACTCAATGAATCAGAAATAGATTCGCTGAAACTAATGCTCTCACTAAGCGAAGAAGAATCAGATTCACTAATTGCGACAGACAATGATTCTGATGCTGAAATACTTTCTGATACTGAATCACTCTCTGACAATGATAGTGAAGTGGATTCACTGAGTGATTGCGAGAGTGAAACTGATACTGACTCAGATAAAGATAAGCTTTCAGAATCACTTGTACTGTTGCTCAATGATCCAGAAACAGAGGCACTAAAGCTAGAACTATCACTTTCTGAATCTGACTCAGAAACACTAGCTGATATGGATAACGATTCTGATGCAGAAAGGCTTTCTGACATTGAATCACTATCCGACAGTGAAATAGATGTTGAAATACTTTCAGATAGGGATTCTGATAAAGATTCTGAATCACTAATCGAAATTGAAAGAGACATTGATTCACTTTCTGAGATAGAGGTCGATGACGAGCCACTCTCTGAGTCCGACACTGAAATAGATTCACTTATTGAAAGAGACGCTGATTCTGAGTCACTCAATGAAATCGAAACCGATTCTGAATCACTTAAAGAAGATGAAGTAGAGACTGATGTTGATAATGATTCAGATGTCGAATCATTCATATCAGATTCACTTTCTGAAATCGACGATGACAATGAATCACTCTCTGATTCTGATACTGAAACAGATTCACTCGTTGATGTAGACATAGATTCTGAATCACTGACAGAGATCGATTCTGATAAAGAGTCACTTTCTGAAATCGATTGAGAAAGAGAAACACTTTCTGATTCTGAAGTAGAAGTAATAATGGATTCAGATAATGATTCACTTCCCGAAACAGACTCTGAGGTAGACAATGATACTGGATCTTGCTCATAATTGACCGTGAACATCTGAGGTGAAGAATCCATTTGAGATGCTCCATTGCTAGTAGTGTCAAAAGTTTGATTGGCAGCCAAAGCTTCCGCTAATGTATTGTAGACTACTCCATCTGGTCCAGTAACCGTATAAATATATCCATTTCTCTCTAAATCTGCATCTGTTACACCAAGAGTAATACTTTCGTTTGAAACGCCAGAAGTACCATATTTTCCAACAGTGACTGTTCCCGGGATTTGCTCAAATGCTTCCCCTGTAGCCGGATCTGAGGCCGGTTGGTTATTCCCAACGACACCGACTTCTTGATAAGATGGATAGAGAGTGATCGTAATAAACTGTTGATCACTATCTGTCGTACTACCATTATTGCTAGTATTATCAAAAACAAATGTCCCTGTTTGATCTGCATAATAGCCGGTTTGAGTGAGGTAATCCGCAATTAAATCCGTATAACTTATTTCTTGTCCGGTCGTCCCATTGATGGCAACTGTGCCAGTTTGGTTCTGTAATGGACGACCATCTGAATTAACAAATGTTACGTTGACTGTTTGTGTATCTGCTACAACATAAATAGTGGTTAGACTCGCACCTGTTCCTACTGTTGTAGATCCAGGCTGGACGTTGCCATTTAATACTGCACCTGTTGCATAATAGTAACCAGGAGGTAAATTCGTCGAAGTATAGTAACTATTGGTCCAATCGATAACATTTCCATAGTTTGCAGGAATTCTATCTGTTCCTGAAGCTTCGGTACCAGCATTCATGTACTCAGAAGAGATCACTTGACCTGTCTTAACGTCAACATATTGGTACTGAACCGAATTATTGGCAACACCGTATACATAAATATTATAGGTATAATTGGTATTTTCCATCGGAACGATCGCAACTGTCGCTTGTCCATAACTATCCCCATTATCAGCATCAGTCGTACTATCTCCACCACTTTGGCCATCATTTTTCGCAGAACTAGCGACTTGGGTACCAATCGCCCACATGTAATTATCAGGCATTAACTCATTTGCATACTCCAACGTTTGCAAATCAAGATACTCACCAATGTAATTAACGTCTGGATCAATTGGCATATCAACAGTTTTGATAATATTGCCATACTGATCAACATAGTTTACAGTTACAGTTCCTGGTGCAATAGCAACAGTCGCTAATTCACGGGTAGAGGTATCTACAATATTAGATGTAGTAACATTTCCAGCCGTATCTTTAATGGTGGTTGTCGTACCTGAAATAGTCATTTCTACGAATTTTAAATTACGGTTTCCTTCTGGAGCATCGGTTTGGCTACTGCTGCCTTGCCATGTACTAATCTGAGAATTATTCATGACGAATGTTCCTGAACCTGTAATCAATCGGCCGGCTGAAACAGCTCCTGAAGAAGTTAGACGTGCTAAGTGCAATGCTCGCGGTGAAATAAAGCGAATGGTTGCGCCAGAATCAACGTTTACAACAGTATTGGCATTCCATTGTTGCAAATCAAGCACCGTTCCTGCATTAAATGTAACAATCGCTCTATTTGTGACATTCAGCGAGTTAGAACCTACTGTACGCGTAGCCGTCATTTGCAAATTTTGTCCAAAAGTTGCAGTTCGGTCATTTGATTGACTTCCTGAATAACGAGAAAAATCAAGGAGCATTTGGAAGCCGTCTTGTTTCCAGGTTACGTCATCTCCAACAGTGATTGAGTTAAATCCATAATAGACAAGGGGATAGTTGTTACTATTATAGGTACTAAGTTCGTTACCAATAATTGTCGCACCATCACCTACTTTAAAGGTATGGTTGAATCCTGTATCACTCGCATTGTTCCCTCGGATCGCCATATAGTAAAACATGGAATAACCAGTGGTACCAGCTGTTCGGTTCAACTCTACATGGGACCCATTAGCGATAGCTACTTCCCCAATTTGCATCAATTCTTGTTTTACATTGGCAACAATTTTGCCAGATAAAGTCACTTGACTATCCTCAGCATCCAGTAGTCGTCGTGGTTGATAAGCAGTATCTGTTCCGCTAACACCATCTCGTCCTTCGAGAGTGACATTATCGATATTGAAGTACCAGTATCCATCACCACCTGTTGCCGACCTTGAATCAATCACTGCGTCCGCTGTACCTGTCCCACTGTCTCCTGAGTTGGTGCCTGACTGCCAATGAATCAAGTTAATATTTGTGATCGTAAAAATAGAACCGCGAACCGTAGAACTTGCCCCTACATTAAACGCTGCTCCTGCCATATTGACTGTAAAACCATTCCCGTCAATAATCACACTCGTTTCGCGCCAACCTAAATCACGAGTAGCCACATTGGTAGCTGCTGTAATATTGGCGGTGACCTCGATATAGGTAATCGAAGAATTTCCATACGCTGCTTTTAAGGTAGCCCAGTCATTAACTGCCGCATACGTGCCATTAGCAATAGCGGTTTGTTTGTATAAATCTTTATTCTTCACTTGATCAGGCACATCAACTGTTACTCCAGAAGGTGAATTGGTTTTATTTCCATCATTGATTGCCTGTTCAAATTCTTCTCGACCCATATCCGGATCTGCAGAAACGTTGATTTTAATGATCTGCCCTGATTGAGTGGTGATTGCAAAACTTGCAATCAAGTTATTGGCACTAGCATATTGCTGCGCTGCCCGTATCAAAGATGTACTTGGTGAATTGCCATCTTTGACTACTATTTCTAATGAATTCGTTGTAGTGTCAACCGAAGCTTGTACTTTCTTAGGCACTAATTGATCAAAGAGCTCTTGTGCTTTTTGTGATTCTACTTTATTTTTTTCGGTGACTGTTTGTTTTGGTGGGTTCTTTTGACTTACTGACGTTGAATGAGAAACACTTGTAGATCGTGACATTGATAAACTGGTCGATTCTGATGCACTTGACGACAACGAACCACTTTCTGAAATCGAAGTACTTTCTGAGATACTCAAACTTTCTGATTCGGACACACTCTCCTCCTCAGAAAGACTCATTGATTCAGAAACACTTTGGGATTCTTCAATACTGGTAACATTGTTTTCAATTTCTGAATCACTCACACTCTGTGATTCTGTTAAACTAGTTGACTCTGTCGCACTTTGTGACTGCGTATTACTTTCGGATTCAGAAAAACTTTCCGATGGCTGCGTACTTTCAGAGAGTGAAGTAGCTTCACTTTCTTGTGTCGATGAAGCCGGTATTTTGGTAGTCGTTTTATTTGCCAAGACATTCTCGGCATTTGCTTCTTTACTTGCATCTAATGGCGGTGTGATTTCTGAAGCATGCGCCACGATTGGCGTGATACTCAATCCAGCAATGCCAGTAAAAGAAGTGATCGTTGCATACACCCAATGTTTTCCGCTTTTATACATCTTGTAGCGTTCACTTTTATTGGATCGTAACAACTTTCGATAATTATTCTTTTTACTCATTACGTTTATTTTTCTCCCCTTTCGTAAAAATATTTTTACAAGCTTCCCCAAGTCCTATTTCTTTATGAGATAGGACAACTAATTATTTCATAGCTAGTAAAAAAGTTACGTTTTGTCCCAGAATCGGGACAAAAAAAAAGCAACCTCTCCAATAAAAGAAGTTACTCTGCTGGAAATTCATATTGAACAAGCTTCAAAGCAGCTGCGATCGTATCGTCCATATCATAATAGCGATAGTTGGCTAGGCGCCCACCAAATAAACATTTTTTTTGCTGTTGCGCCAATTTCTCATACTTGCGATACAGTGCATTATTGCTTTGATCGTTGATTGGGTAGTAAGGAATATCTCCTTTCTTCCACTCTTTCGGGTATTCTTTAGTGATAACTGTTTTTTTTGTCACCACTGGACAAAAATGTTTATGCTCAATGATTCGCGTATAGGGCGTTTGACTGTCTGTAAAGTTCATGACTGCTGTTCCTTGGTAATTATCCGTGTCATAGACTTTAGTCTCAAAATGTAAAGACCGATAGGCCAACTCACCATAACAATAATCGAAATATTGGTCAATCATTCCAGTATAAACAATGTTCTTAGAAGAGGCTTCATGATGTGTGCGATCTGCAAAAAAATCAGTCTCTAAAGAAATATCAATCAGTGGATGTGTAAGCATTTTTTGAATCATTTGTGTATAGCCCAATTTGGGTATTCCTTGAAAAATATCCGTAAAATAATTGTTATTAAAGGTATACCGAATAGGCAGTCTTTTGATAATAAAAGAAGGAAGAAGATCACATTCTCGTCCCCACTGTTTTTCAGTGTAGCCTTTGATCAGTTTGTGATAGATGTCTGTCCCGACTAAAGAAAGAGCTTGTTCTTCTAAATTTCGTGGTCTTTTTATTCCTGTCTTTTCAATTTGGGTCGATATTTTGATTCGAGCTTCAGCAGGATTTTTGGTTCCCCACAGTTGGTAAAATGTGTTCATATTAAAAGGAAGATTATATAACTCACCTTGATAGTTTGCAATTGGTGCATGAATATAGGGATAGAATTCAGTAAACTGATTGATATAATCCCAAATTTTTTTACTCGATGTATGAAAAATGTGCGCACCATATTTATGTACGTCGATTCCTGCTTGTTTTTCTGTATAGCAATTGCCGCCAATATGTGTCCGTTTTTCTAACATTTTCACTGTATGTCCCCGTTTCGCTGCTTCATGAGCAAAAACTGAGCCAAAAAGACCTGTACCAACGATCAAATAATCATAAGCCATTTTTTTCTCCTAACCTTTTTTCTTTTATTTTAGAATTTTGATAAGCCAGAACTATAATTTCTTTTTTCTGAAAAAGAAAATAAAGAAGAAATGAGTACTTTCAGTTATCTTAGATGAATGGTCATTGTCTTCAATGAATGAATCGAGACAACAAAAAAGCTCTGAAATCGCAGCGGCTGACTGTTAAATCAACCGCTACTCTTTCAGAGCAAAGCAATAATCGAGAGATTATTTATTTTTTAAGTTGTAGAAAGCTTGCAAGCCTTTGTATTCAGCAACTTCACCAAGTTGGTCTTCGATACGTAGCAATTGGTTGTATTTTGCAATACGGTCAGTACGTGAAAGAGAACCAGTTTTGATTTGGCCAGCGTTTGTTGCAACTGCGATATCAGAGATTGTTGAATCTTCTGTTTCACCTGAACGGTGAGAAACTACTGCAGTGTAACCAGCTTCTTTCGCCATTTCGATTGCATTGAAAGTTTCAGTCAATGTACCGATTTGGTTAACTTTGATAAGGATTGAGTTACCGATACCGTTTTTGATCCCTTTTTCAAGGATTTCAGTATTTGTAACGAACAAGTCATCCCCTACTAATTGAACTTTGTCGCCTAAGCGTTCAGTTAATAGTTTCCACCCATCCCAGTCATTTTCATCCATACCGTCTTCGATAGTGATGATTGGGTATTTGTTAACTAATTCTTCTAAGTAGTCAACTTGTTCAGCAGCAGTACGTTTTACGCCGTTTTCGCCTTCAAATTTAGAGTAGTCGTAAACACCGTTTTCGTAGAATTCTGATGATGCACAGTCAAATCCTAGGTATACATCTTTGCCTGGTTCTAAACCAGCAGCTTTGATTGCTTCTAAGATTGTTTCAACACCGTCTTCAGTTCCTTCAAAACGAGGAGCGAAACCACCTTCGTCACCTACTGAAGTTTCTAAACCACGTTTAGACAAGATTGATTTCAAAGCGTGGAATACTTCAGTACCCCAACGTAAGCCTTCTTTGAATGTAGGTGCGCCTACAGGCAAGATCATGAATTCTTGGAAAGCGATTGGTGCGTCAGAGTGAGAACCACCGTTGATGATGTTCATCATAGGAGTTGGCAATACTTTTGTATTGAATCCGCCTAAGTAGTGGTATAAAGGTACTTCTAGGTAATCAGCAGCTGCACGAGCAACAGCGATAGAAACACCAAGAATCGCGTTTGCGCCTAATTTACCTTTGTTAGGAGTTCCGTCTAAAGCGATCATTGCTTTATCGATAGCCATTTGGTCACGGACATCGTAGCCGATGATAGCTTCTGCAATGATGTTATTTACATTGTCAACTGCTTTCGTTACACCTTTACCGCCATAACGAGCTTTGTCGCCATCACGTAATTCAACTGCTTCGTGTTCACCTGTTGAAGCTCCTGAAGGAACCATTCCGCGGCCGAAAGCACCTGATTCTGTGTAGACTTCTACTTCGATAGTTGGGTTACCACGTGAGTCTAAGACTTCGCGTGCGTAAACATCAGTAATAATTGACATGTTTTGTCTCTCCTTTGAGTTTGTTTTATCTTAAGGGGAATACCCCTTGCGAACAACTTAATTGTAGTGAAAAAATCACGATTCTGCAAATGTTATTTTCATGAAAATGAAATTATTTTACAGCATCTAATAATGCTAGGAATGAATCAGCTTGCAAGCTTGCGCCGCCAACTAATGCTCCGTCAACATTTTCTTTTGCCATGTATTCAGCAATGTTTTCAGGTTTTACAGAACCGCCGTATTGGATACGCACGCTATCTGAAACTTCTTTGCCGTATAATTTTTCAACGGTTTTGCGGACAACGCCACAAATTTCGTCTGCGATGTTTGCATCCGCTGATTTACCAGTACCGATTGCCCAGATTGGTTCGTAAGCAATCACAAGATTACTTACTTGACCGTCTGTTAAACCGTCTAAGCCAGCAGTGATTTGTCCTTCGATCCACTCAGCTGTTTTGCCAGCTTCATAGGTTTCTAAAGATTCACCACAGCATAGGATTGGAATCATGCCGTTTGCAAAGATTGCTTTGGCTTTTTTGTTGATGTCTTCATCTGTCTCATGGAAGTATTCACGACGTTCTGAGTGGCCGATGATGACATAGTCAACACCTAGATCTGCTAAAGCTGCTGGTGAAGTTTCGCCAGTAAAGGCACCTTCATTTTCCCAGTAGCTGTTTTGAGCAGCAATTTTTAATTCTGTTCCTTCAGCAGCATTCACTAATGTTTCTAAGAATAAAGCTGGCGAACCGATCACAGAGTCAACTGTCTCGTTGCTAGGAATTTTTGTTTTGACTGCTTCAGCAAATTCTTTTGCTTCTTTCGCAGTTTTGTTCATTTTCCAGTTTCCGGCAATAATTGGTTTGCGCATGTTCTGGCACTCCTTTTCGTTATCAAGCGTGCAAAGAAAGTTCTTTGCACGGCTTGTCATTGATTATTTATCGTTGATCGCAGCTAGGCCAGGAAGTGTTTTTCCTTCTAGCAATTCAAGGCTGGCACCGCCACCTGTTGAGATGTGGGTAAATTTGTCAGCAAACCCTAATTGTTCTGCTGCAGCTGCAGAGTCACCGCCACCGATGATCGTTGTTGCATCTTCAAGGTTGGCAATTGCTTCACAAACACCAATCGTACCGTTTGCGAAGTTAGACATTTCAAACACACCCATAGGTCCGTTCCAAACGACTGTTTTTGCGCCTTTTAATGTTTCAGCAAACAAAGCGATGGTTTCAGGTCCGATATCTAAGCCCATTTGTCCTTCAGGAACATCACCAGTATGTTCTTCTGTTGGGACATCATTTGAAAATTCAGCAGCAGTGATTGAATCAACTGGTAATACTAATTTATCGCCAGCTTTTTCGATCAATTCTTTTGCTAATTCTACTTTATCTGCTTCCACAAGAGAATTACCGATTTCCATGCCTTTTGCTTTGTAGAACGTATACGTCATTCCGCCGCCGATCAAGATTTTGTCTGCTTTAGGAATCAAGTTTTCGATTACGCCGATTTTATCAGATACTTTTGCTCCACCAAGAATCGCGATCATTGGACGTTTTGGTTCTTCGACTGCTTCCCCGATGAATTTGATTTCTTTTTCCATTAAGAAACCAGCAACTGTTGGGATACCTGTTGAAGCGATCCCTACGTTTGAAGCGTGTGCGCGGTGTGCGGTACCAAAGGCATCATTTACAAAAACATCGCCTAAAGAAGCCCAGTATTTACCTAGTTCAGGATCGTTTTTGCTTTCTTTTTTGCCATCGATGTCTTCGAAACGAGTGTTTTCAAAAACAACGACATCGCCATCTTGCATGTTGTTGATCGCTGCTTCTAATTTTTCGCCGCGGGTTTCATCCACGAAAGTTACTTCTTTGCCTAACAATTCGCCTAGACGTTTCGCAACTGGCGCTAAAGATTTTCCAGCTTTATCTGCTTCTTCTTTCACACGACCTAAGTGTGAGAAAAGAATTGCTTTTCCGCCGTTTTCGATCACGTAATTGATTGTTGGTAATGCTGCTTTGATCCGTGTATCGTCTCCGATCACTCCATCTTTCAATGGAACGTTGAAGTCCACACGTACAAGAACTTTTTTATCTTTTAAATCGATATCTTGAACTGTCATTTTAGCCATGAACAGATTCCTCCTAGCATAATTGTTAAAAAAAGCGGAGAAGCGCGATGCTTCCCCGCTTTCTCTTGCGATGGTTTAAATTAAAGTCGTTCGCAACTCTTATAGGTTAGCGAAGTATTCTAAAGTACGTACTAATTGTGCAGTGTATGACATTTCATTGTCGTACCAAGCAACAGTTTTAACTAATTGTTTGTCGCCAACAGTCATAACTTTTGTTTGAGTTGCATCAAATAATGAACCGTAAGTCATACCAACGATATCAGAAGAAACGATTTCGTCTGTGTTGTAACCGTAAGATTCGTTTGAAGCTTCTTTCATTGCTGCGTTGATTTCATCAACAGTTACTTCTTTGTCAAGAACAGTAACTAATTCAGTTAATGAACCAGTTGCAACAGGAACACGTTGAGCAGCACCATCTAATTTGCCGTTCAATTCTGGGATTACTAAGCCGATCGCTTTAGCAGCACCAGTTGAGTTAGGCACGATGTTTGCAGCAGCAGCACGGGCACGGCGGAAGTCACCTTTAGGGTGTGGTCCGTCTAGAGTCATTTGGTCACCTGTGTAAGCGTGGATTGTAGTCATTAATCCTTCAATCACACCAAATTTGTCGTTCAATGTTTTCGCCATAGGAGCTAAACAGTTTGTTGTACATGAAGCGCCAGAGATAACTGTTTCTTCACCTGTTAAAGTTTCATGGTTTGTGTTGTAAACGATTGTTGGAACATCGTTTCCACCAGGAGCTGAGATAACTACACGTTTTGCACCAGCTGTTAAATGTTTTTCAGCAGCTGCTTTAGAAGTGAAGAATCCAGTACATTCTAACACGATTTCAACACCTAGTTCGCCCCAAGGCAATTCTTCAGGGTTGCGGTTAGCTAAAACTTTGATTTCGTTTCCGTTCACATTGAATGAACCTTCGTGAACTTCAACTGTACCGTTGAAACGTCCTTGTGTTGTATCATATTTTAACAAGTGAGCTAACATTTTAGCGTCTGTTAAATCATTGATAGCCACAACTTCGATTCCTTCTACTTCTTGGATACGACGAAATGCTAAGCGTCCGATACGTCCAAATCCATTAATACCTACTTTAACTGTCATTTAAGATTTCCTCCTTATGAAAATCATAAAAATATTTATTTTAAAGGGTTGCCCCTTTTAAAATCTCATTTGCGCAAGCTTCATCAGTGATGAGCCAGGTTTGTTTTGGTGCATTTTTCATGTATGCATTGACCGCTTTGGCTTTTGACTGTCCACCAGCGACCGCAAAAATGATTGGGACTTTTTGCAAATCTTTTAATTGAAGCCCAATTCGAGGAACTTTGTAAACGACCTCGCCTGCTTCATTAAAGAAATACCCAAAGGATTCTGCAACTGCATTTTTTTGTTTCAACATCAGAATTTCTTGTTCTGACATTTTTCGTCGAGCCGCCATATGCAACGCCCGTCCAATACTATGAATAACACAATTTGCTTGACTTATCAAGTTTAAGACATCAACGATAGCGGGTTCTTTCAAGAGAAACTCGTAGGTGTTCATGCTTAATTGTTCTGGTACAAACAAGGAGCGATAATCGCCATTTGTCTGCATCGCCATCACTGAGCTGACTGAGTTTGCTTGGACGTTGACTGATTCTCCAATACCGCCACGGGCTGGTACAAACAAGTTATGACGTTTGGCGGTTTCTAAATTACCTAATTCCTCAGCAACTTTCGCCATTGTCGTCCCTCCCATCACTGCGATAGTGTTTTTGCCTTCTGGCAATAAGAGATCCAACGATTCATTCAGCAACTGGCCAAATTCAGCAATAACTTTCGGTTGTCGATCACCATCGCCGCTCGCAATCAAACAACGTTCGATGCCAAAGGTCTCTGATAATCGTTTCTCGATTTGGTGCATTCCGAACAGCTGATCCATCAGTGCACCGATCTTCGTGTACACTTCTTCTCCGTAGGCGGTCAATTGCATGCCGCTTTTTGAAGAGTCGATCAGTTTCAGCTTTTTAAGGATATCTGTTTCCGTCCTCAACACGCGTTCCGTCATTGATAAACTTTCCGAAAGTGTCCGGCGGCCAACGGGCTGCATCCAATAAATATTTCTTAAGATACGGTAACGTTCCTGGAGTACAGCGAGAATATCCGGGGTGATTGCCTCAATCAATTTTAATTCATCGAGCATTTTATATCCTCCCGTTGGACAATTTTCGTCCTACAATGACTTAAAATGACCCATCGATTGCAAAAAAAATTAAATCTGTTTCCTACACCAATAATAGTAGCACTTATCGCCTTGATACGCAACTATTTCAGTCACAAAATCTTGCTTTTCATAAAATCGTCATAAATTAAAAAATTGGAAGTGATCGATAAAAAAAGGAAAGGCTTTGCTGCCTTCCCTACTCGTCGTTAGTAGTAAGCTTTTGCTTTACTCGAATCGTTTCCGCTTGGAAGAACCAGGAATATTCATGGCTTCGCGATACTTTGCCACCGTTCGTCTGGAAATATCGATGCCTTGGGCTTTGAGGGCATCTGTCAACTTTTGATCTGACAATGGTTTATTTTTATTTTCTTCATCGATCAGTGCTTTTAGCTGCTGTTTGATCGATGCAGTCGTCAGGTCATCACCGCTTTCTTGCGTCGAAACTTTCTGTCCAAAAAATAGTTTCAATTCAAACACCCCAAAGGAGGTTTCCAAATATTTCCCGTTGACTGCCCGGCTGACCGTTGATTCATGAATGCCTAACTCTTCGGCAACTTCTCTTAAAACCAATGGCTTTAATGGTCGATCCGGTTGGGTGAAAAACTCCTTTTGCCGAGAAATGATCTGCACGCCGACACGATAGATGGTATCCCCTCGTTGTTGCAAGGTCTTCTTTAGCCACTCGAACTCTTGGGCTTTATTGTCTAAATAACTTAGGACCTCCGGATCACCGCTTTGCTTTAATTGGTCAAAGTACTGTTGCTGAAAGCGAACTTCTGGTAAGGCGCGTTTGTTTGATTTCACGATTGGTTGTCCTTTTTCAACCGTTACTCGCAAATCAGGTACAATGTAGAGCCCATCCGTTGACCCAAACGCCGCCCCCGGTGTCGGGGTCAACGTTTGAACATAGTCAAAGACCTTTTGGATCTCGTTTAAAGGGATCTGCAACGCTTTACTGATTTTGTCCCACTTGCGCTCTGCCATTTCCGTAAAGAATTCTTCTAAAATGAGATAGGCCATTGGCGGCGCATAGTCATCTCTTTCCGTTTGCAGCATCAAGCACTCTCTTAGATCACGAGCACCGACTCCTGCCGGATCCAGCTGCTGGATCAAGGTTAGAGCATCGAGCATTTGGATTGGGGTCCCACCAACAAGCTTTCCAGCTTCTTCCAAGTCAATCGTCAAAAAGCCGTTTAAATCAATGTACTCGACTAAAAATAAAACGATCGTCCGCAAAAAGGTGTCGCGGTAATTTAAATGAACTTGATCAATGAGGTGCTCAAACAACGATGTATGCTGGTCAGGAATCTGACTTAAATAATCCATTATTTGTTCTGACGAGCCGCTGCTCTTGCTTGGTGTGATGGGCGAATCATATTCCCCCAGATCAATCAACGGATTTTCTAATGCCTGGTTATCTATGAATGACAATAATTCGTCTGCGGAAAATTGCAGCACTTGGATCGATTGCTGCAATTTCTGCGTCATAGCAAGCTTTTGCGTCTGTTTTTGTTGTTGTGAAAATTGCTGTTGAAATTTCATCATTCTACCTCTTGTTTTTTTCACTGAAATTGGTTAAACTAATATTTGTGCTTCGCGCCTTTAGTGTAGTGGATATCACGTAAGATTCCGGTTCTTGAGACGGGGGTTCGATTCCCTCAAGGCGCGTTTTTTCTTTTCGTTACAAGTATACTCGATTCAAATCAATAATTCAAAAGCACTTAGGGACCGCTGACGCGGTTCCTTTTTTTATTTGTATCTATGTAAGAAGACGAAATCGTCCTTCACCGATTATAAGTTGCTTGCAACCAAAAGGCGAAAAAAAGAAGAGGATTACTCCTCTTCTTCCTCTTCATCCGCAAAATCATCTTCATCATCGTCATCGATAATGGTGAGATCTTCCTCAATGCTGTCAGGTAATTCTTCTTCATCATCGGTGCTGTTGTCGGCGCCGATTTCTTGCAAGTCTGAATTGTATGCCGAGATTTCTTCATCCTCGTCATCATCATCATCAAAGAGATCATCTTCTTCGTCATCTGACAAATCAGTATCCTCAGGATCATCATCGTTATAATCGATTGCGTCTTCATCATCGTTGATAAAGGCATTGACTTTTTTACGTTTGCGACGACGTGGTGTATCTTCATCCTCGTCTTCGATGCCATGGTTGACTTCTTCATCGATCGAATCAATGGCGTACCATGAACGTAAGCCCCAACGATTGTCGCCTAAAGAAATAAAACTACCGTCGATATTCAAGTCTGTATAAAACTGCGCCAATGAATCACGAATCTCGCTGTCTGATGTTTCAAGATAATTTTGGATTTGGTTGACCAAATCAGAAAAATCCATCACGTCACCGCGCTGCTCTAAAATCGCATGGGCAACTTCAATCATCGACAATTCGTTTTTATTTACACCTTCAAATACATTAATTTCCAAACAGGACACGTCCTTTCACAGTCTACTCCTAATCATACAAAATTACGGCTCAAATTGCAATTTTTTCTTTCAATTTCCCTTTGATCAAGCGGTAAATTCTAAAGATAGTTTGTATTCGCCGACTTTGTCAGCAGCCATGAACAAATCATAATCGATATCGATCTTTCCCGAGTATGGACGGTCTTTCAAACTAACGTGCAAGTGATTGGTGAAGGTGTGGAACATCATCAAGCCATACGGGGTTTGATAGCTCGTCTCTAAACGTTCCTTATAAGAAAATTTCAAGCGCATACGCATTTCCCCTGAGCGAATCAATTGAATCAGTCCGTCTGGCATGATTTTCATCGTAACGGGAATGTCGGTGCCATCTGGCTGGATCTCTTTGTAACGGATATATAAGGTATCACCGATCTTGACTGCTTGTCCTTGCAGATCAAACAGAAAGTTCTCTGTTTCCCCTGCTTGACGTACATTGGTTGTTAAATGAATCGAGATTGGGATTCCTTTTGATAATTCTTGCATGTACGTGTGCCTCCTTTGAAGATTTCAGTTTCATTCTTGCTTTTTTTTATGCGTTTGTCAATCATTTCAGTTGATTCTCCTTGGTCTATTTCTTCATTGAAAATAAAAAACGAAAACAAAAGCAAGTTTTCATTCTTTTCTCCAAGTAATTTTCCAAGAATCGTATATAATAAGGATAACAGCTATTTTTAAAGGAGTTTAACCGATTTGACTATCTATGTAATGGATCAAACCTTACCACGTATCCACAATCCTTATGAGCCGTTTGCCTTCACCGATGTTGCCACCGAAGCTGCTGGCAAACAGGAACAAGTTTATTGTCATTTTTGGCAGTTGTCCGATACGATGATTTTAGGCATGAAAGATACCCGGTTGCCGTTTTTGACAGACGGTCTGCAGGTTTTAAAAGAAGCTGGCTATGCCTCGATCATCCGCAACTCAGGCGGGCTTGGCGTAATCAATGATGCCGGTATTTTGAATGTCTCCCTCATTTTCCCTAAACACTTGGCTGTCACCACGGATGCAGCCTATGAAATGATGGCAGCATTGTTGCAAACAGCCTTTCCTAAGCAGACAATTTTGGCTTATGAAATTGCTGACTCGTATTGCCCAGGCACCTATGACCTGAGTATTGATGGAAAAAAAATTGCTGGTACAGCACAACGACGGATCAAAGATGGCGTGGCTGTCATGATGTATCTGAGCATCAATGGCGACCAACCAGCCCGCGGCTCTCTCGTTCGTCGTTTTTACCAAGCAGGTTTGAAAGAGCGCTTTGGTACGAATGGCTATCCAGCCGTCAATCCTGCGAGCATGACCACTTTAGAAGCAGCCCTCGGCCGTAAGTTTACCACACAAGAGGTGATTGACCGCTTGCAAAAAGCCCTGCTTTCCTTGATCTCTGACCAATCCCTATATCCGCTTGAATCACTGGATCAATGGCTGACAGAAAATAACCTTAGCGAACAAATGCAGCAACGCTTAGCTGGCATGGAAAAGCGAAACCAACCAATAAAGGAGTTTAGCGATGAGTCTACCTTATAAATATCAAACCTTAGCGATAGAAAAAGTATTTCGTGACCCCGTTCATAACTATGTCCATGTACAGCACCAAGTAATTTTAGATTTGATCAATTCCAAAGAAGTACAGCGTTTACGACGCATCAAACAGCTGGGAACTGCTTCTTTTACCTTTCACGGAGCAGAACACAGCCGCTTTTCCCATTCCTTGGGCGTTTATGAAATCAGTCGTCGCATTTGCGATATTTTCCAACGCAATTATCCCATTGAAAAAGTCGGGCCAAACGGCTGGGATGACAAAGAGCGTTTAGTGACCTTGTGTGCAGCATTGCTTCATGATGTGGGCCACGGACCCTACTCCCACACCTTTGAGCATATTTTTCATACGGATCATGAAGCGATCACAGTGGCGATCATCACTTCTCCTGAGACGGAAGTTCATCAGATATTGAATCGTGTGGAAGCTGGATTTCCTGAGAAGGTGGCAAGTGTTATCACTAAAACCTATCCCAATCCCCAAGTCGTTCAAATGATTTCCAGTCAAATCGATGCTGATCGGATGGACTACTTGCTGCGCGATGCTTATTTTACCGGCACTGAATACGGCACCTTTGATTTGACTCGCATTCTACGAGTGATTCGTCCGTACGAAGGCGGTATTGCTTTTTCTATGAATGGCATGCACGCTGTGGAGGACTACATCGTCAGTCGTTACCAAATGTATGTGCAAGTTTATTTCCATGCGAGTTCTCGAGGGATGGAAGTGATCTTAGCCCATTTGCTGGATCGAGCTGCAGAACTGTATCAGGTGCATTCAGAATTGTTTCAAGGCCATTCGCAGCTGCTTCTCCCATTTTTAAAACAAGAATTCACTTTAGATGAGTATTTGAAACTCGACGATGGCGTATTAAATACCTACTTTACCCAATGGACAGAAGAAAATGATCCGATCCTCAGCGATTTAGCCAAACGGTTCTTAAATCGTAAACCGTTGAAATCCGCCCGCTTTGACGACGAGACACAGTTGCCGATGATTGAAGAAATGCAGGGACTGGTGGAAAAAGTCGGCTTCAATCCCCGCTACTATACTGCCATCAATTCAAGCTTCGATCTGCCTTATGATTTTTATCGACCAACTTCTGGTAAGCATCGGACACAGATCGAATTACAGGAAAAAGATGGTTCCCTTGTAGAATTATCCCAAGCCAGTCAACTTGTTGCAGCCTTAGCAGGACAAACCCAAGGTGACCAACGCTTTTATTTTCCAAAAGAAATGATTGACCCCAACATCCAAAATCACTATGATTTATTTGGAGAGACGTATCAAGAGTTTGCCAAGCACATTCGCAATGGTGCTTTGATCAAACCAAGCCACTAGGAGGAACTTATGAGTATCAAACTGATCGCCATCGATATCGATGGCACCCTGCTGAACAACGACCGCAAGATCACTCCAGCAGTTTACAAAGCATTAAAAGACGCAGAAGCACAAGGCGTGCGCATCGTTTTGTGTACGGGACGCCCCTTAACTGGTGTCCAAGATTTATTGAAGGAACTAGACTTATTTACGGACAATGATTTCGTGATTACTTATAATGGCTCTTTGGTTCAAAAAACCAAAAATCAAGAGATCATCTCTGAATTCGGTTTGTCCCAAGATGACTATCTCTTTGTTGAGATGACTGCGAGAAAATTAGGGGTTCACCTTCATGTAGAAACTGAGGATACCATGTATACCGCTAACCGCGATATCAGTCCTTACACGATTTATGAAGCCTTCTTAGTCAACATGCCATTGAAATATCGGACACCAGAAGAAATGACTGCTGACTTGAATATCATCAAAATGATGATGATCGATGATCCCGAAATACTGGATCAGATCATCCCACAATTGCCGAGTAGTTTGACCGACAACTACAATGTGGTTAAAAGTGCTCCTTACTTCTTGGAAGTCCTAAATAAACAAGCCCATAAAGGAGCTGCTGTCAAAAAAATGGCGGAGCACTTAGGCATCAGACAAGAAGAAGTCATGGCGATCGGCGATAACGAAAATGATTTAACCATGGTGGAATACGCTGGTATCGGTGTGGCGATGGCCAATGCCACTGAAAATGTGAAAAATGCCGCAGATGTCCTAACCGCTTCAAACGAAGAAGACGGTGTGGCAGAAGTAATCAACAAGTATGTTTTAGCAAATAACTAAGTGTAAAAAAAGGCAGGTTTCCTTTTTATCGGAAGCCTGCCTTTTTTATTTTGCTAACCATTGTTCAACTGCCCATTTATGACTGCCGCGTTTTAATCGCTGAATCGCTTCTTCTGGCGTATGCCATGACAACTGATTGGTTTCTTCTGTCGGTTCGCAGACTTTTTTCCATTTGGTCATTAAATAGAAATAGCCGGGGTGATGGTAAAATGTATCGCGATGGCGTGAATAGAAGTATTCAACTGCTTCTCCTAAATAGGCAGCGATCTCC
Organism: Enterococcus sp. FDAARGOS_375; assembly: GCF_002393265.1. Classification (NCBI taxonomy): domain Bacteria; kingdom Bacillati; phylum Bacillota; class Bacilli; order Lactobacillales; family Enterococcaceae; genus Enterococcus; species Enterococcus sp. FDAARGOS_375. Next base: position 529,495 of record NZ_CP023515.1, read on the forward strand.
CCTTCAAATCCAAGTTCTTCTATTAATTCTCTCTGGATCGCTTCTTCTTTGGTCTCATTTGGTTCAATTTCACCGCCTGGTAAAAAATAGGCGCCATTGGGTGCTTGTACCAAGATCACTTCATTTTTTTCATTTGGAAGAACGACATACGCGCCATATCTTGATTTGTATGGTTTCCCCGCTTCTTTTTCCCCGAACACAATTTCCTTTTCTGGCATGATTCCCTCCACCAACACTTTCTTTCCATTTTACCCTATGCCAATAGTCTGGACAAGCTGGAAATAACGCTCGGTTATCTTTTATTCGTTATAAAATGAGAAAATATGTTATCATACAACTATCAAGATCGAAAGGATGATTTACCCATGAAAATGGCTCACACTTGTGTCCGCGTCAAAGACTTAACGGCTTCTCTAGATTTTTATCAAACTGCCTTTGGTTTTGAAGAATCTCGCCGTCGTGATTTTCCTGAACATCAATTTACTTTGGTTTACTTAACATTGCCTGGTGATGACTACGAGCTAGAGTTGACATATAACTATGACCATCCTGGCTATGAGTTAGGCGACGGCTATGGCCACATCGCCATCAGTACCGATGATCTAGAAGCGCTTCATGAGAAGCACCAAGCTGCCGGATTTGATGTCACTGACCTGAAAGGACTACCAGGAACTTCTCCTTCTTACTATTTTGTGAAAGATCCTGATGGCTACAAAATCGAAGTTATTCGCGAAAAATAAAGCGAAGGTGATCGATAAAAGGACCTCGTGTCCTTTTTTCTTTTTCGATCCATTTCGATTCATTTACTAGTAGAAAGGTTTGATCAAATGAAACCCATTATCGGCATCGCTGCTAATGAACGACCAATGATTGAAGAAGCAGAGCATTGGTTGTCCTATACACCCAAAAATTTTGTCACCCATATCCAACAAGCCCAAGGCATTCCCCTATTATTACCAATGAGTGTCGTGGAAGATGCTGCAACTTATATCAGCAAAATCGATAAACTCTTGTTAGCCGGTGGTCATGATGTCTCCCCTGACCATTATGGCGAAGATCCTCATCCTTTGATTCAAGGCATTCATCCTGATCGTGATGTCTTTGAATTGGCATTGATCAAAGAAGCAGTGGCTCAAAACAAACCGATCCTTGGAATCTGCCGCGGTATGCAGTTACTAAATGTCGCATTTGGTGGGAGTTTGTACCAAGATCTCTCTTTGATCGATCACCCAACGATCAAACACGTGCAATTGCCAACGTTCTTTCAATTCCCTACACATCGGGTGGAAATCAAGGCAGACAGTCGTTTGGCTGCTCTTTTAGGCACAACCTATCACGTCAATTCTTTTCATCACCAAGCAGTCAAAACAGTTGCAGATGATTTCAACGTGACCGCCACCGCTCCTGATGGTGTTGTTGAAGCCATTGAATCCACCGCCTATGGCGCACCGATCTTAGGTATTCAGTGGCATCCTGAGCTAGCCGCTCACAAGCTGCCTTCTGAGCAATCGATCTTCGACTTTTTTGTGCAGGAATTCTAAAGGCCTGCACCTTGTTTTCTAGATTCTAGCCACTAAAAAACGCCCGATTACGAAAAGAATCGGGCGTTTTGCTTATTTCTCGTTTTTCATTAACACTAGTGATTGTTTCAACGTTGCCAAGATACCATTGTCGTTATAGATCAAGACATTTGATTTGTACATTTTTGCAGAAACCAGCATCAGAACGATCGTGGTAACAGCAAGGATTCCTACTGAAATCAACGCTCCGCCAATCCCCACTGTATCATTAGCAAGCCGTACTGGCATAATATACGAGGACAAGAATGGGATATAAGAAGTTACTCGTAAAACAACGTTATGCGGATCCATACCGCCTAGTACGATTCCTAGCATATACCCGCCCAACGAAAGATACGTCACTGGAATAATGGCTTTCGCCGTATCTTCTGCTTTGTTCACTAACGACCCGCAAAGGGCTGACAAGACAGAATAGATCAAGATTCCTAAGAAGACGAAAACGATCGCAAACACGAGGAAAGGACCAAAAATGCCATCTGACGAAAAACTTGCCAACAAGTCTTTTACCATCGAGTTGTCCTTGATCCAGAAATAACTCCCGCCAAAAATCGCAACATACGCAACTAGCTGGGTTGCTGCAACCATGATTACCCCAGTCAATTTGGCGTAGTAATGGGTTTGTGCTCGCGTACTAGACAAAATGACTTCCATAATGCGTGTGCCTTTTTCAGAAGCAATTTCTTGCGCAATGATTTGTGCGTAAGTGATGATAAAGAAAAAGAGAACGATTGTTGCGATGGTACTAACCGCTGCTTGCATCGCGGTATTATCTTCTCCATAGGTCATTTCGCCATCTTCATTGAAGGAAACTTTTTGACGATCAAGCGGTGCGACTTCACTAAGGACTGCCACTTGCTCAGCAGTCAATCCAAGCTCACTAGCTCTAAAGGAGGACTGCAAACCCGTCAATAACTGTTGGATCGTCAGCTCTAAAGCTTGCCCCATCGAGGACTCACTCAGCAATTCCCCTTGTAACGTATCTTCTGTTGCCGTAATGACTAGCAAGGCATCAGCATCTTTGTCTGCCAACTGTTTTTGTCCTTGTTCTTCGCTGTCAACAACTTCAAATTCATAATCATCGCTACTTTGGTCCACAAAGGTCTGCGCAATGGCTGGTTCATTCGCATAAACAGCAATTTTATCGACACTGCTCATACCATCAGCAAAATAACTAATTAGATAAAACCCGCCCATTGCAATGAATGGAACCAATATCATAATCAAAAACGAAATTGATTTGATATTTTTCTTATAAACATCTAATGCGATTACCCAAAACTTATTCATTTGTTTTTCCTGCCTTCCGCTTAAAGATTTCTTCTAGCGTTGGCGGTTGTTGATTGAACATAGGGATATAACCATCCGCCGTCGCTAAATCAAATAAGGTTTTCCCTACTGCAGGATCAGTGATCGTAATATCATAGCTGCCGTCTTCTCTGGCAATGACTTCCTCAACACCTGCCACTGCCAAAAGCTGTTCTTTCGTCAAATTAGACTCTAAATAAACTTTCGTTCGTCCAAAGGATTCACGAATTTCATGGACCTTTCCGTTTAAGACCGTTTGACCATCTCGCAGCATAATCAAGTGATCGCAGATTTTTTCTACGTTATCCATATTATGACTGGAGAAAATGACGCAAGAGCCTTTTTCTTTCAGTTCAATGATCCCGTTTTTCAACAGTTCCGCGTTGACTGGGTCCAAGCCACTAAACGGTTCATCTAAAATCACTAATTTTGGTTCATGGATCAATGTTGAGATTAGCTGAACTTTTTGCTGATTTCCTTTTGATAAAGATTTGACTTTATCAGTTTTCTTGCCTTTGACTTTAAATTTGTCCATCCAATAGTCGATTTTGGGTACGATGTCTTCTTTCTTTTTGCCTCGTAAACGCGCGAAGTAGATCAATTGATCTTCAATCGTGACTTTTGGAAACAAGCCGCGTTCTTCTGGCAGATAGCCGATAATATTGTATTCTTTTTCACTAATTTTGTGACCATCCCATAATATTTCTCCTTGATCGGCTTTCAAGAAATCCAATATCAATCGGAATGTCGTTGTTTTTCCTGCTCCGTTTTGACCAATTAAGCCCATGATCTGCCCATCATTGATGGTAAAGGATAAATGATCAACTGCTGTATAATCCCCAAATGTTTTTACTAATTGTTTTGCTTCTAACACATGCTCACCTTCCCTGTCTAATAAAATATATCACTAAAGAAAAAGCCGATAACGGCACCAATGATTGCTCCGACAAACATCAAAATGACTGTGTCACGAATTACCCGTTGTCGCTTCGCCAGTTTCTCTGGTTCATTGTAATAACTTGCTCGATTTTTATATAAGAATTTCATAATGATCGTGGTTACCCCGATACCAATCGGAATAAACACAAGACCAGTGAGTACTCCTAGTCCGAAAGATTTAAACGGATTTGTACGAATATTGAAATAACTAGCAATAAAATATATTGCTGCTAGTATTGCGAGACTGATTACCGAAAACAGAATCGATTTTTTCATCAAATAACGTGTCTCGTTATCAATCCGTTCTTGATAGCTTTCTTGATCACTGAAAATCGCCGGTGTATCTAGTGACGCTTTAAAATAAAAATACCGATCTTTATAATTGCTAATGTAGGTCCAGCCCCCAGCTTGATACATCGCTAAGTAGTCAACGATCTCAGATGGTTCCCCTTCGAAAAAGTCCACTGCATATTTGGTCGCTTCTGGTTTTCCTTTGATAAACTTCAAAAAACCTAAACGATTCATCTTCACAAAATGCCAGCCTAGTGACGCTTGTTTTTGCAGACGAACCATTTCCTTTTCTGGATAGTAGGCGACGCCAAGAGAAAGAAGATATTTCTTATTGATGCCCATCTTGATCCCCTCCTAACGCTTCGAAGACTTGTTCTCCGATTTGATAAAATAATTTGCGTCGCTGAATATCTTTTTCCAGAATTTGTCTTCCTTCTAATGTAATTTGATAGATTTTTTTTCGATCAACGCTTTCTTCTAAATCGATCCACCCCTTTTTCGTAAGCTTTTTCAAAATCGTATACATCGTTGCGGGACCAATCTCAAACGTCCCTTGGCTTAGGTCATCAATCTGTTTCATGATGAGATACCCATGTTTTGGCTTTAAAAGCGCTAATAAAATCAAATAGGTCGAATCTGTCAATGCCTCATCCATTAGATTCCTCCATCCATTACCTATATCACTTAATGATATATTATCGAATGATATAGCCAGCGTCAATCTTTTTTTTGGAAAATAAAAGCCGTCTCCGTTGACGGAAACGACTTTTGATCATTAATTAGCAATTTTGACAGGTGTATTATAAGGCATGTTATAGTAAAACCATTTGGCATCCGGCACTGCTAATCGAATACAGCCATGAGAAGCCCGAGTGCCTAATTTTCGTCCTTCAACGGAACTAAAAGCATTGGTGGACCAAGCGATACTCGTTGGAATCGTATGGAATAAATAGACCCCATGGTCTTTAAAGGAACGGTAGTAGGCAGCCCCTGAAAAAGCTAAGCCTTTTTCTGCTTGAATGCGGAAATTCCCTAAAGGTGTTGGTGTATTAAAGGCACCGGTCGAGCAAAGCATCGTATAAATCACTTTATTCCCTGATTTGATATAAACCCGCTGTTTGCTGATGGATACTTCAATGTTTAAGTTTTGAACGTTTAATGAAGGATATTTCCCTCCTGTAGTATACATCCAAAAATTGCTATTTACATTTGTGGTTTGATTTTCCTTGACCCAACCGATTCGACCAGCTGGCGAAACGAGATACAAGTAATTGCCATCACTTGTTTTTGCTAGTTTGGTCGCTTGTGCCATATAGCCTTTGTATGCACTCTTTTTTCCAAGTTTCGTACTATTTGGATCGGCTTTTTCAAAGAAATTGCCATCTCCATTCTTAACGACCACATAGCGACTAATGTTGCTTTGAGAAGTGATCGTATGGGCATTGATCACTCCACTTGCATTGATGTAGCCCAGCCATTTGTTGTTGAGATAGAGTGAGTAGTAGGTGGAGCCGTTGAAATGTTGATATTTCCCAGTAACTTGGATATTCTTATTCATGTAATTTGCGCTACTGCCTTTTTTCTTCGTAAAAGCTAAATCTTGCCATAAGGTATAATTCTTGCTTTTAAGGCGGACTGTGCGTTTTTCGCTTTGCCAAGTACCACCTTGATTGTTGGCGACCGTTGCTGCATCGGCATTTAAGTAGCCAATCCATTTTCCGTTAGCATCATAAAGGGACAAGTAGACACCGCCATTGACGTGGTTATATCTTCCTTTTGCAAGATAGGTTTTTCCCGCTAATTTCGTGGTAGTGTTTTTCTTACTCGACCAACGGAAATTTCCCCAAATCGTGTAATTTTTCTTGGTCAATGTCACATATTTTCCGTAGGATTGATAGGCGCCTTGTGCATCCGTCGTTAACTTAACACCCGAGGCATTGATATAGCCCAACCATTTATTGTTATTTGTATAAAGGGAATAGTACGTCGACCCATTCAAGTGACGATATTTCCCAGTAACTTTGACTGTTTTGCCATTTAAAGCGGCTGTCGTTCCTTTCTTCGCTGTCCAATTAAAATTTTGCCATAGCGTATAATTTCCGCTGATGATTGTGGCATATTTTGATTCAGATTGCCATGCACCCCCGGGTGAAGTCGCTAGCTTAACACCGGCGGCTTTTATCCAACCGATGAGAACATTTTTATTTGAATACAATGCGTAATAGACTACGCTATTATTCGTCGTGAATACTTCTTTGATTTCAAAGGTTTGACCATTAATGCTTGAAGAGGTGCTCGTTTTTTTATCTAAAAACACATCTTGCCAAAGTGGTTCTTTCACACTTGTGATGGTTGCATATTTCTTCTCGGTTTTGAAGGTTCCGCTGGCAACTTTCACTGCTGCTTCTGCTACGACACCGACAACCTTTTGATCGTCGCGAATTTCAAGATAGGTCTGCTTGTCGGTACCTTGATACTGTTTGACACTACGATATACCCTGCCAGCTAATTCATCGATCGTTCCTTGTTCGATCAACTGACCATTTTCTAATCGGTAAAGGATTTTTTGTGTTTCTGGATCCGTTGCGGCGATCGACTTGATTTTTACATATTGGTCATTATCTTCTACTTTCTTAACATCGATTTTCGCAACATCTGGTTCTTCAGAAGATTCTTCCGTCGATTGAGTAGATGAATCTTGTGTGGTCTCGGTCTGACTAGTCTCAGTCGCAGCCGTGCTAGTACTTGACGTTGTTTCTGATGAAGAGGTAGACGTTGATGAGGACTCTGTTGTCGAACTTGACTCTATACTCTCAGTGCTGGCCTCTTGAGATGATGCTGCGCTTTCTTCTGAGAAACTTTCTGACGTCGTCTCTTGCGCAGCGAAAGAAGCTGTTGTCGAATCCCCTTCATTTGCTGCATAAACTTGTGTGATCGTTCCTACAATGGGTGCGATCAGTACCCCAACAATCGCAACGCCTTGAAATAACCCGCGTTTTAACTTTTTCATTTTTATTCCCCCTTTAATCCTATTTTGGTATCACTTTCTTGCTATATGAACGAGATATTTTTTAGTGCTACTCCCCACTTTAAGTATACCACTGCCTAAAAGAAAATTTGAAAAAAACGTCCCCAAAATAAAAAAAGCAATAGCCACTTTCGGCTATTGCTTAAAAAACATTTCTTCTATTACATATGTTCTGCAACTAAAGCTTTCAATTGATCTTTTGTATGAACCCCAATTGCTTTATCAACCACTTGTCCGTCTTTTTTCAACAACAAAGTAGGAATAGACATGATTCCGAATGAAGCAGGTGTTTCAGGATTTTCATCCACATCCATTTTCACGATCTTCAATTCGTCTTCCTCATATTCATTCGCTAATTGTTCCAAGATCGGTGCTTGCATACGACAAGGGCCACACCAAGTTGCCCAAAAATCAATAAGGACTAAGCCTTTATCGGTTTCTTCTGAAAAAGTTTTATCGGTAATTTCTTTTGCCATCGTACTTCCCCTCCATTTTTAAAACTAAAAAAAGTATACCACGTATCGGAAGTTTTTTAAAATCGTCTGCTTACAAAAGGTAAGGGTTCTTAACGTTTAGTTAAACTTCACAATGGTCGCTCCATTGCCTCCTTGATTTGCTGGGGCAAATTCAAAACTTTTCACCGAGCGATGGTTTTTTAGGTAGTCAGTGATCCCTTGACGCAATGCGCCGGTTCCTTTACCGTGAACAATCGTCACCTGCGGATAACCTGCCAAAATTGCTGCATCCAAATACTGATCCACTTCATTGAGGGCTTCTTCGTACCGCTTGCCGCGTAAATCCAACTGATTGACCACTGGACTGCTGTCAGCAGAACGAATCGTATTAACGATACGCTGTGTAGGCTCCTTCACTGGCGCTGCTGGTTGGAGATCTGTTTCTGGCAAATTCATTTTCAGAATGCCGATTTGGACTTGCCACTGATTTTTACCGGCTTTTTTCAACAGTACCCCGCGCTGCCCATAAGAAGTTACGAGTACCTCGTCTCCTTCTTTCAGCGTCTTGGCTGCTTTGGCTTTTTGCAGAACCTTGTTTTTTTGCAGATGTTCTTCTTGCTGCAGTCCTGATAGCTTGGTGCGCGCATCGATCAGTTCGTGTTCTTTGACCTTCGTTTGACCGCCAGCTAACTGCATTTTACGAATCTCGGCAATGATTTTTTCTGATTCCTCTTTAGCCTCTTCTACGATTTGATTGGCTTTTTGACGGGCTTTTGCCAATTCTTTTTCGCGTTCTTCAAAGAAATAACTGTAAGCTGCTTCCAATTCTTGGTGCAAGCGGGCTGCTTCTTTTACATGATGACGAACTTCCAGATACTCCGTTTCCGTCATTTTGCGTCGATTTTCCAAATCAGCGATCATTTCATTCAGATCTTGGCTTTCTCCATCCATGATCTCTTTGGCTTGGTCAATGATGGTATCTGGCAAGCCAAGTCTTTTCGAAATCTCAAACGCATTGCTTCGCCCCGGAACCCCGATCAACAAGCGATAGGTTGGACTTAAGGTATCAACATCAAATTCCATAGAGGCGTTGATCGTATTGGATCGGTTATAGCCATAAACTTTCAATTCTGGATAATGGGTCGTCGCCATGACATAAGCCGACTTAGCCCCAAGTTCGTCCAAAATCGCAATCGCTAGTGCCGCCCCTTCTTGAGGATCGGTCCCAGCACCTAGTTCATCAAAAAGCACCAGACTTGTTTCGTCGACTTTTTTCAACACATCAACGATCGTTGTCATATGTGAAGAAAAGGTCGATAGGCTTTGCTCAATGGATTGTTCATCACCAATGTCCGCAAAAATTTCATTGAAGACCCCCATTTGGCTTTCTTCTTCTGCCAGAATTGGTAAGCCGGCTTGGCCCATGATCTGCAACAGCCCTAATGTTTTTAAGGTGATGGTTTTACCACCGGTATTCGGCCCAGTAATGACAACAGCTTGATAGTCTTTTCCAATCGTAATATCGTTAGGAACGACTTTTTCTTGATCGATCAATGGGTGACGTGCTTGTTTAAAAAAGACATGGTTATCTTGATTGATCGCTGGTACGACCGCCTTCATCTCTTTCCCAAAGCGAGCCTTGGCATTCATGAAATCCATGATCCCGATCACATACGCATTATGGAGAATCTCTCTTTGGTATGGGGCTAACTCTGCTGATAATTCTGCTAAAATACGAGTGATTTCGTCCCGTTCCGCAATTTGATGTTGACGCAAACGGTTATTTTGTTCCACTACTTGTTTTGGTTCGATAAACAAGGTTTGACCAGAGGAACTTTGGTCGTGAACCACGCCGCCAAAAACACCTCGGTATTCTTGTTTGACTGGAATCACATAACGCTCATTTCGCATGGTTACGATCGTATCACTTAGATACTTTGCATTGCCACCTCGGACGATGCCATCCAATGTCTCGCGAATCGTCCGTTCTGCTCGTCGGATCGATTGGCGAATTCCCCGTAGTGCTGGAGAGGCATCGTCTGTGACTCGGCCATCCTCATCGATAGCTTCTTTCAAGCGACGATTCAAGGTTGGCAAAGACACCAACTGTTCTTCCCAGTGATACAAGCGGGAAAATTCAATCTCACTTTCAGACAAATCAGCAAAAAAGCGTTTCAATTCCTGCGTGGTTGATAAGACGCGGGCAACTTGTGCCAATTCAACGCCGTTTAAATCTGCGCCGATTTCGATCCGTTTCATTTGGGGACGAATATTCTCAATTTTTGGTACAGGGATTCCGCCTCTTAAACGCTGGATCTTGATCGCGTCTTCTGTTTCTGCTAGCCAAGAGGAAATAACTTGCGCATCACTTGATGGCACAAGCTTTGCTAAGGCTTCTTTTCCTTGGGCTGTTACGATATACTGACCGATTTGACTCTTTACTTGTTCAAATCCTAAAACATCAAGAATCTTAGTATTCATTCTTTTCTCACCTGCTTTGTTTTAACTTTTTGTTCCTAAGAAAAAGGCAGAATGGCTCTGCAACCATCTGCCTGCTTTTTACCCAATCACATCTGTGATCCACAATCGATAGAAGTAATCTGAGAGAATCGGTGACCGATCAACGATGAAATTCGCAGTTCCGCTCGTTTCAAACAGATTTTGAATCGTGGCAAACGGGATCATTGAGAGAATCATGAAAAACATATACAAATTGATATACATCAAGATGACATTCAAAACCCCCGCAACTGCCCAGTCATAGCCGCCTAAAAAACGTAGGCGTTTGTAACGCAAACTGTCTGCAAAAATCACTAATAGTTTGGTGATCAGCCAACCAGCAAAGAGTACCATCACAAAAGCGATGGCCGCATAATAGGCTTTGTCTAAATCTAAAGCCAGTTCCATATCGTAGTATTTTAACTTTGAATCCGCCGTTACTGACATATAAGGAACATAGAGCTCAATTTTTTTCGCAATTTCTTGGTAATTCGCAACTGCAAAGAAAAAAGAGATCAAATAGCCCAAAACTGAGACCAATTGTAAACTGGTTCCGCGCCGCGCGCCGCCATAAAAGGCTGCCAACAACAAAACCAAGACAAATAATCCAATCATTTAGGAATCCTTTCTACGCCGCACTACCCATGGGCTGTCTTTTCTTGAATTTTTCGTTTCCTTTGTTCATTTAAGATCTGTTGTGCTTCCACATGATTATGGATCTCCACATCACTGCGACCTGTCTCATCGAGAACTTTCCGTGCTTCGGATTCGATCGCTTCGATCCGCTTGATACGATTCTCAAGCTCCGTTGCTTTAATGGCTTGTCCCCGCAATTCGTCCACTTTTTTTTGTAGGACCAACAGCTGTTCTTGTTTTTTCAGCTGGTCGGAAACAGCGTTGATCGCTAATAAGATCGACGCTTGTTCTTGATCGGTTTGTGGCGACAATTGCATGATCTCAAGCAGTTGGTCATTGACCAATCTTGTCACCATATCCATGTGTTCTTTGCTTTCGCGTCCAATAATCGTGTAACTTTGATTCGCGATAACTGCTTTATAGCGTTTCTTTTGCTCCGTCATAGGAATATTTCCTCCCATTGCTTACATTCTGCTCTATTCTATCACTTATTGAACATGTGTCGCAAACTCTTAACTATTATACGTGATTTTCTTATGAATTTCCATGCCAATCGTTTGTTTGCTGATCGTCTTAGTAAAAAAGAATAAGAAGTATGGTAAAATCTTAAAGTATCCTTTTGTCTACCTAAAAAAAGACAAAAAATCAGGAGGAATCAAATGAGTACGATCGTTATCAAAGTACCAACTTCAACTATCCAAAAAATGCAGCAATTTTACCAACGAGAATTGCTGGCGAAGAAAGTTCCTTATACAGTGTTTGTCGCCAAAAAAGGGCCAACGACGATCACTGCTTATACGTCTGGAAAAGTCATGTTTCAAGGAGCGACTGCTGAAAAAGAAGCTTCCTTATGGGGCGATACGGCTAGTGCTGTACTGGATAAGAAAAAAGCGACTGTTTCAACCACTGCGTTGCCAGCAGGATTTAGCGAAAAAAGCGTCGTCGGCAGTGACGAGGTCGGCAACGGCAGTTATTTCGGTCCTTTGGTGGTCTGTGCCGTCTATGCCAAAAAAGAGCATTTACCACAACTGAAAGCCTTAGGTGTCAAGGACTCAAAGATGCTGACAGATCCAGAGATCCGTAAGATGGCGCCGAAAATCAAAGAATTGGTTCCTTACCAATTGCTCACTGTCACGCCCAGAAAATACAACGAGATCCAACCAAAATACAACACGGTCCGAATGAAAGTTGCTTTGCATAATCAAGCCATTCGTTTGCTTTTGCAAAAAATTGCTCCTGAGACACCAGATGCCATTTTGATCGATCAGTTCACAAGCGAAAAAAATTATCGCACCTATTTAAAGTCGGAACAAGCAGCGGTCACCGAAAAGCTCTATTTTGCAACGAAAGGTGAACAATATCATCTAGCAGTAGCGGCAGCCTCTATTTTATGCCGTACAGTCTTTTTGGATGAATTAGAGGCAGCCTCCAAAGAAGTCGGTATGCGTTTGCCTTCTGGCGCCCACGCAGCTGCTGACCAAGTCGCCGCAAAATTACTACAACAAGGTGGCATAGCACTATTGAGCAAATATGCCAAACTGCATTTTGCGAATACCGAAAAAGCACAGAAACTTGCTAAGCTGTGAGTTCTCGTATTTTCAAAAAAACTGCCACTGCTTCTGATAAAGGAAGCGGTGGCAGTTTTTGTCCTAAGTCCCAGGTGAATGCTGCGAATCAAAGCCCTAAGCCAGCTGCTTCGATTCCCATCGTGATCAACCCAGCTAAATAATTTTCTGAAAACCGATCGGAAAAGTGTAATTTTGGCAAGACGCCATACTGAAACACTGCTGCCAGCTGCTTTTCCAAAAAGGAGCGCGACACGAGCGCCTGCCACTCAGAGGGTAAAAACAAAATGACTTGATGCGGGTCCGTCACTGCCACGATCGCTTGGAGAGTGGCAGTCACTTGTTCTGGGATCGCCTCTGTTGCCAAAGGATAAGAAGCCGTGTAAAGATGCGGCAAATGCTTGATTTCGCCACTTAAATGATTGGCTCCTTTAAAGAGCTGTTGGTCGATGACCAGTCCCGCACCTGGTGGATAATTTTTCGGAAAATAAATGCCAGCCACGATTTTTTTCTCTTCTTTGAAATGAAATACCGCCGCATTCACGTCATTCTCAATAAGCGCTTTTACAGCGATCTCTTTTTCAATCAATTTCCCTAACGCCATGTCCTTAAATGCCGGAGCATCCATGATCTTCAGTCTTCCAGCAATTTCCACACCCGGAATCCCCACGACTGCCAAGCCGATTTTCGGGTATTCCTGTTTTATCTGACGAATCACTTGCAAGAACTGCGGCAATCGGCCCTCTGCTGACTGCTCATGATGCAAAATGTTCCCCACGAGATCAACAACTGAAAAACGAATCACGATCTGCTGATCTTCTTCGATAAACTGAATGATCAACAACAGTGTCCGTTGTGCATTGTACTGGTAAGCCGCAGCTTGACGTCCCCCCGTTCGTTGCGGTTGATCCGTCGTCAAAAGTAGTTGCTTTTCAATCAATTCAGGAAGCAACTTGTTGATCGTTACCACGCTTAATTGAGAGGCATCTGCCAGTTGGCGCTTGGTCATAGGCGCTTGCTGCTGTTTTAGCAAATTCAGCAAAACTGCCTGATTATGTAATTTAATGGTCGATGGCTGATAAGCTTTCATTTTTCTCCCCCTCAACGCTCCTATTTTAACAGATAAAAAGCTGGGAATATACCTTTATTAATTTTGTTAACAAAGGTATAATAGAAGCAACTTATTAAACAAAGTTTACTAAGTTCAAAAAGGAACGAAGAAAGAACGACGCATGTTGCTTATTAAAGGAGTTGTCGATAATGAAAATTGAACACATCGCACTATATGTCAGTGATTTGGAAAAAATGAGGACATTTTATGAAACCTACTTTCAGGCGGTCAGCAACCCAAAATACCATAATCCGAAAACAGGCTTTCAGTCCTATTTTTTGACCTTTGATTCTGGAAGTCGGTTAGAATTAACGACCAAGAAATTTTTAAGCCCTCGTGTCAGTGAAAGCTTAGGCTACACTCACCTTGCGATAGCAGTTGGTGATCAAGCTGACGTCGATCGATACGCTCAACGGTTTGTTGAAGATGGCTACCCTCTTTTAAATGGTCCTCGTACAACAGGCGATGGCTATTATGAAGCAGTTGTCCAAGACCCCGAAGGCAATTTGATTGAATTAACCACCGACGATTTACCGTCTTAGAAAGGATTTTGCAATGAAAGAAGACTTTGATTATCAAGCGATGTTGGCTGGTCAATTGTATCAAGCTGCTGGCATTCTCCCTGAGAATAGTTCAGCGGAGGGAAAAAAACGGGCCCAGGAAATCAACCATTTACCAGTCGATAACCGAGAAGGAATCATCGCCAAAGAAAAAGTACTCTTTGGCAAATTTGGGCAGCATTGCTTTGTCCAGCCACCCCTTTTTGTTGATTATGGTCGCCATGTTGAGATTGGTGATCACTTTTATGCCAATATGGAGTGCATTTTTTTAGATGTCAATAAGATTCTGATTGGTGATTATGTGATGGTGGGACCACGGGTCAGCTTCTATACAGCCGGCCATCCGATCGATTCTGTGATCCGCAGTCAAGATTTGGAATTTGGCCTACCGATCACCGTCGAAGATTACGTTTGGATCGGGGGTAATAGTACGATTTTACCAGGTGTCACGATCGGCAAACATGCCATCGTCGCTGCTGGATCCGTCGTCACAAAAGATGTGCCGCCGAATACGATCGTCGGCGGCAATCCAGCCCGTGTGATCCGTGAGATTCAGCCGGCTGACAAAGAACATTGGGAGACTGCCGCCCAGCTCTATCATCAAAAACGAGCAGACTGGCAGAAGCAGCAAAAATGACGAAACAAAAGGAGACGCCATGATTTTTACAGACTATCACGTCCATAGTGATTACAGCGATGATTCTTGGTATTTGATGGAAGATGTAGTCAAAGACGCCATTAAACTAGGCTTAGCAGAAATCTGCTTTACCGATCATGTGGATTATGGGGTCAAAGAAGACTGGCAAGCGACGGATACATACCTCGTCGGAGCCAATAAAGTCGTAAAAAATGTCTACTACGACTTGTATTTTAACGAACTGGCACGCTTAAAGGAAACATACAGTGACCAAATCAAGCTAAAAACTGGGCTGGAATTTGGGATACAAATGCACACGATCCCACAATTTACCCGTCTTTATCGTTCGCATCCCTTCGATTTCATTTTACTTTCCGTTCATCAGGTAGACGATCAAGAATTTTGGACCGGAGAATTTCAAAAAGGACGCAGCCAACAGGAATGCTACGAGCGCTATTATGATGAAATGTATCAGCTAGTCACGACATATAAACAGTATTCCGTCTTAGCCCATATGGATTTGATTCGTCGTTATTTAGATAAAGAGAAGGACGCTTTTAAACAAACGAAAGAACAAATCGCAGAGATCTTGAAAGTCGTGATCAAAGATGGCAAAGGCATTGAACTGAATACCTCTTCCCACCGTTACGGAATCAATGGGTATACGCCATCGATCGAGATCCTCAAGCTTTATCGTGACTTGGGAGGAAGCGTGCTAACCATCGGCAGTGATAGTCATAAACCAGAGCAGCTCGGGTTTCAAATCAAAGAGGGACAAGATCTTTTACGGTCATTAGGATTTACTGAACTCTGTACGTTTGAACAGATGCAGCCGACTTTTCATCGTTTTGCTTAACTTGCACAAAAGCTCCGTCTTTTGCAAAAATCATCCCCTCGTCTTTCGTTATGAACCTAAGTATTTTAAGTAAATATCCACCCGTGAAACGGGTGGCTTTTTAACAGCCCTAGAAGGGCTCACCACTCGCTAGCCCCTTAAAAGGGGCTTTTTAAATGACCACCAACCGCTCACAGTCCTATCTCTCTTTAACTATTTAAATGGATCTACATACTCTTGTTTACTTATACTATCTCTTATTCGATCATCTGCTTCTTGTTCTCGAATATATTTTTCGATTGTTTTTTGATTTAACCCAACCGTACTCACGTAGTATCCTTTGGACCAAAAGCTTTTATTCCCATACTTATATTTCAAATTCGCATGTTTTTCATGGATTAAGGTTGCACTTCGTCCTTTTAAGTAGCCCATAAAACTAGAAATACTAATCTTTGGTGGTATTCTTACTAACATATGAATATGGTCAGGCATGGCATGAGCTTCAATGATTTCAACATCCTTCATCTCACACAATTTTCTTAATATCTGACCAATACTTACTCTTAACTTTCCATAAATCACTTTTCGTCGATACTTCGGGGTGAAGACTATGTGATACTTACAATTCCATCTGGTATGTGCTAAACTTTTATCGTCGTTAGACATAAAAAAAACTCCTTTCGATCTGATATGCGGTTGGTAGCCACTATTAGTATATCGAAAGGAGTTTTTTATCGCTAAAGCTATTTCGTCCACGCGTAGAAACGCGCGGTTTTTTTGTTTCGTACGCTACGCGAACGAAACTGACTAAAGTCATTAAACAACAAAAAGAACGACCGCTTCAATCTGCGGTCGTTCTTTTTTTAGACATTAGTTCGTCCAAGCAGCAACTTCTTCTGGGTGATTGGCTACCCAATCTTTGGCTGCATCTTCGGCTGACGTTCCGTCATTGATTGCTAACATGACTTCTTCCATATCTTCTTGTGTCCAGTTGAAACGATCAAGTACTTCGTAAACTTCTGGCATGTCATCTGCTAATCCTTGGCGTACAACAGTATTGATGCTTTCTGCTTCACCCATTGTTCCTTCAGGATCATCCAGATATTTCAGATCATATTTCGCAAACATCCAATGTGGAGACCAACCAGTAATAACGATCTCATCTTGGTTCTTGATGGCTTGGCCCAATGCCACTGTCATCGCTCCTGAAGAAGAGGTAGCGACATTCCAATCTGAAAGGTTGTCATACGTCGCAACCGTATTTTCCGCTGCATTTACGACACCAGCGCCTGGTTCGATACCAGTGATGGTTTTGCCAGCTTCGTCAGAAAGGTCTGCGATGGAATCTACATCCATATAGCTTGGGACAACGATCCCCAGTTTTGCCCCTTCTAAGTTAGGACCCAAGTTCTCGACTTGGTCTTGGTACTGTTCATACTGGGATTGATGCGTAGATGGCAGCCAAGCAGCAACCATCCCGTCAACTTCCCCTTTTGCCACAGATTCCCACATGATGGCATTATCCAATGGCGTCGTATTGACTTCGTAGCCCATTTGCGACAAGACTTCTGCCACCACATGGGTAGATGCAACTTCCGTATCCCATTCGACATACGCCAAGTTCACCGTGCCTTTGCTGTCAGAAACATTTCCAAAGGCAAACGATGCGCCAATCAAAGCAACGACAGCCGCTGCAGCAATCCCGCCAAAAAGACGTTTTTGTTTGCGACTCGTCTTGCTCGCTGCTTTTTGATGTGCCGAACGGTTCAAATTCTGGGTAAAGCGATCCATAATGATCGCCAAAATAACTAAGGATACCCCACTGACAAATCCGTTACCGACTTGTGCTCGTTGTAAGGCGGATAAGACGCCACGCCCTAATCCAGGAGCCCCGATCATTGACGCAATCACGACCATTGATAATGCCAGCATCGTCGTTTGGTTGACCCCAGCCAAAATAGTACTTTTGGCTAGTGGCAATTCTAATTTGATCAGTTTTTGCCAGCCAGTCCCACCGAAGGAATCAGAGGCTTCTACCAATTCACGAGAAATTTGGCGAATCCCTAAGTTCGTCATCCGAACGGTTGGTGGTAGAGCAAAGATCACTGAGGCAAAGACCCCAGGAACCATGCCGATTCCAAAGAAAGCAACCGCAGGAATCAAATAAACGAAACCAGGCATCGTTTGCATAAAGTCTAAGATTGGCGTCACGATGCTTTGCGCTTTTTCGCTTTTCGCCATTAAGATCCCTAGTGGAATCCCAATGATGATCGAAACCAAACTTGACAACAAGACCAACGTCACGGTGTTCATCAAGTCTGTCCATAACCCTTGATTATAGATGAACAGCAACCCAACAAAAGTAAAGGCTGGCAAGCCGAATTTTTTGCGTGAAACGAAAAAGGCAGCAGCCGTCAATAAGACGATCATTAACAACGGTGGTACAAACAATAATACATTTGTAATAGCGTCCATGATAAATTGTCCGAAAGACTGTAAGGCTGAAAACAATCCACTGAAAGTTCCTGTTAGCCAATCAGTAAAGTTTTCGACCCAATCAGCTACCGGAATCGTATGTTGTAAGAAATTATCCATTTGTCACTACCCCTTCCTCTGCTTGAGCGGCTGAATCGGTCTCAGCCAACGCTTCAATCACGCTTCCGCGGATCACGACTCCGATCAAACGATCGTTTTCTACCACGGCTAAAGGTGTAGGCGAATCATAGATCAAATTGAAGATATCCGTTACCAGCATATCTTTATCAATCTTTTTAACATTTTTATCAATAACTTCCTTCAAGGTCAGATTGTTTTTCCGCGCCTCACGAGCAGACTCGGCTGTCAAGCTTCCTTTTAGGTGACGACGTTTGTCGACGGCTAACAACATGCTGACTTCTTCTTTCCGCATCCGGTTCAATGCTACGCTTGGTCCATCGATCTCGATGTTCGTCGTCAATGCTGGAACCATGATGTTTTGCGCAGTCAAGACTTTGGAACGATCGACATCTTCCACGAAATCACGCACGTATTGGTTGGCAGGATTCGTCAAAATATCTTCTCCTGTACCGATCTGCATGATCTGACCATCTTTCATTAAAGCGATCCGGTCACCGATCCGCAAGGCCTCGTTCAAATCATGGGTGATAAAGATGATCGTTTTTTGAACATTGGCTTGTAGTTCTAAAAGTTCATCTTGCATTTCACGGCGAATCAGCGGATCGAGTGCTGAAAAGGCTTCGTCCATCAAGAGGATCTCTGGATCATTGGCTAACGCACGGGCAAGTCCCACACGCTGTTGCATCCCTCCAGACAGCTGGTCAGGATATTGGTCTTTAAAAGAAAGCAATCCTGAGTTTTCTAACGCTTTTTCCGCTTTCGCTGTTCGTTCTTCTTTCGAGACCCCACGGACTTCTAGTCCGTATTCGGTGTTCTCTAAAATCGTCCGATGAGGGAAAAGGCCAAAGCTTTGGAAAACCATGTTGATTTTGTGACGACGAACTTCTCGCAGTTCTTCTTTACTCATTTTGGCAACATCTACGCCATCTATGTAAATATCTCCGCCAGACGGCTCGATCAATCGATTCAATAGTCGAATCAATGTTGACTTCCCGCTTCCAGAAAGGCCCATGATGACGAAAATCTCGCCTTCGTTGACTTCAAAGTTCACATCATAGACCCCGACGGTGGCACCTGTTTTTTCTAAAATCTCGTTTTTGCTACGTTGTTCTTTGACCATGGCAAGAGCTTGCTGCTTTTTCTTACCGAAGATTTTGGTTAAATGTTCCACTTTAACTTTACTCAAATGATTAATACTCCTTTTTCTGAAAAATTTCACGAAAGTGACCATACTATCTTAACAAGATGTGGTCACTTTGTCAAAAAAAATTTCCCATGCTTTTTCTTTTACAAAAAAAGCATGAGAATCAAGAAAAAGAATTACGCTGAATGGTCCGTTGGATAGAAGAAATTGGTCATGCGCTGCAACGCCAGTTCATTTCCGACAAAATAAATCGTATTGCCTGCACTAAATTTCGCATAAGGTCCTGGTGACAACAACAATTCTTCGGTTGTTTGGATCGCAATAATCGTCGCCCCTGTGGCTTGCCAAATATTCAATTCATTGATACTTTTTTCCAAATGCTGCGCTTGTTCCGTCAACTGAAGTTCAAAGGGCACAAACGGACTCATGTGGTGTACCTTTTTGGTCTGTTGCACTAACATGTTCAACAAGTCAGAAAAATTATCCAGCTCTTGCTGCTGCCGCTCCACACTGTCTAAAATATCTTGTCTGATTTCTTGGATCGACTGCACATCTTGGTATTGTTCAACAAAGGCCTGTGCTTTTTCCTTTGAAGCAATATAGGCGCCGCTGCCATGACGGACATCCATGATTTCTAAATCAACTAATACATTGATCGCTTTACGGGCTGTTTCAGGAGAGACATTGAAATTGCTGGCTAACGTTGAGCGTGCATGGATCTTTTGCCCAACTTGGTAGCGATTTTCAACGATTCGTTCCGCGATCGCCACGGCAATCTGCTGATAACGAGGCAAAGCGACCTTCTTTTTATCTTGAAACTTATTCGTCATGATGAACTTCCTTTACTTTTTTTTCATCATAACAAGAAACATTGTTGGTGGCAACTATTCACTGATTCGCGGATTTTTGATCAAACGTACACGAATGATTGCCCCTGCCTGCTGCATCTGTTTTTGCAGATTTTGCAGCAGCGTTTCATTTGTCTCATCAACATCGATCAAGGTATAGGCGACTCCGGCTTTTCTTTCACTTGTCAAATTATCGATATCTACACCTGCTTCAGAAATGATCCGCAATAATGGGGCAAAAGCACCAGGCTTGTCGTGATAAAACAGCGCCAAGCGATACGGTGCCAAAAAAGGCAACTCTGCATGAGGAAAGTTGACCGATTCTTGAATCGTCCCAGCGCGCAAATAGGCATGCATGCGATCAAAAACTACGTGATCCCCTTTTTCCAAGGCATTGGTAGTACTACCGCCAATATGCGGATAGCACAATACTTTCGGTTGGCCGATCAAGCCCGCACTAGGAAAATCAGTGATGTATTGTTTGAGCTGATTTTTGGCTAATGCTTCTAAGACGGCTGTTTCTTCCACGATCTCCCCACGACCAAAATTCATCAGCACTGCATTTTTTTTCATCTGCTGAATCGTTCGTCGATTCAGCAAGCCGTGGGTCTCTTGACTCAAAGGAAGCAAAACCACCACAAAATCTGATTCGGCCAACAGTACGTGCAAGTCACTGACTTGTTCGTAATCGTGGGCCGCTTTTTTCGTACGGGCATAGCCGAGGACTTCCATTCCTAACTGGTGACAGGCTTTTGCCACCCGTTCACCGATCTCTCCTAAGCCTAAAATACCGATGGTTTTTCCAGCTAATTCTTCGCCGATCACTTCTTTTCGCCGTTCTTCAGCTACCTTCAACACATCTTCTGCTTCAATTTGACCTGACGTTAGCTCTTCTTGCAAATCGGCTACCGTCTGGATGGCTTTGAATAAGGGGCGAACGCTGAGAAACAAATTGGAGAGCACCAATTCTTTGACTGCATTGGCATTGACACCGGGACTATTGAAGACTACTGTGCCATTTTGAGTACACCGTGCCAAATCGATCGTATTGGTGCCTGTTCCTGAGCGAGCGATCACAGCTAATTCTGGTGTGATCAATTCGTTAGGAACCGTTGAACTGCGTACAAACAGCGCCTCTGGGGCCGCTTGATTTTTTAACGTGTATCCTTTTTTGATTGCTCGCTTACCTATCGTTTCGGTCATCTTATCTAACTGATAAATCGTCTCCATAACGCAGACCTCCTTTTGTCTTTAGTGCGTATTAGTCAAATAGTACAAAAAAGTGCGGTAAAATGATAGCAATACGCAAGAGAGGATGATTACTATGCACCTATCGATCACAAATTTTCCAGATGAACAGCCAATCGTTGGCAAAGGCTCCCAGCTTCAAGACACAACTTTAGGAGACTATGTCGAAATTGGCGAAGCCAATCACATTGATCATTCTTCCATTGGCAATTATACCTATACGGGACAATATTGCTTTATTCAGAACAGTCAATTAGGACGTTTTATCAGTATCGCTGCGATGGTCCGGATCGGACCTACCAATCATCCCTATGAACGCCCTAGTCAGCATCTTTTTGCCTATAATGGCGAAGGCTATGGATTTGCGCCAAAGGACGAGTCCTTCTTAGAAAAACGCAAAGCAAAAACGACCGTCATTGGCAATGATGTCTGGATCGGCCACGGTGCCGTGATCCAATCTGGTTTGACCGTCGGTGATGGTGCCGTGATCGCCTCAAACGCAGTCGTAACCAAAGATGTGCCGCCTTATGCGATCGTCGGCGGGGTTCCAGCAAAAGTGATCAAATACCGCTTTGATCCAGAAACGATCACTGCTTTGCAAGAAATCGCTTGGTGGAATTGGAGTCGTGCAGAATTAGAAGCACGCTATCTGGATTTTCGGCTCCCAATCGAAGATTTTGTAGCAAAATACAGCCGTTGATTATGCGCTTTTTCCGCTTAGTACGAGGAATGAATGATAACACATCACAGTCATTCATTCTTCGAAAGTCTTTGAGGGTAGGATTTTTTAGAAATAAATAAAAAACACTGAAAATCTATTGTATCGAGAAATTCCTGTGCTAAAATGGAGAAATCAAATGAAGTTTTTCACGAACTTTTAAAGGAGTGTTCTATTTGACCATTTTAGACTATCGTCCATTAAATCTTTACACCAATTACCGCGAAGCTGCCGAGGCATTTCCTGACACAACCATCATCCACGATGAAGTGCTGCCAGCATTTCCTGAACTTGGCTATCGTAGTACTTACCGTTCGAGCCATGAAATGATTTTAAAACGTGCTTACCAACTTGCTGCACTAGGCGTGCAAGCCGGCGATAAAATCATTCTTTATAAATCTTCAAAATTCGATACGTATTTATTAGCAACGGCTGCTTCTTACCTTGGCGCCGTTCCTGCTATGATCTCTTACCATTTCCCTGCTGAAACCATCGAAGTGTTTGTGGATCGCTTAGAAGATCCATTCATCTTATTTGATGAAGAAACCGAAGGCCGCGTCGCACAAGTGAAAAATAGCAGTACTGACAAACAGATTGCTGTTCGTCATCTGCTGCAACAACCAGCGGAACCAGTGGCCCAAACTGAGTTACCGGTGGATCAAATTTCTTATATGACCCACACTTCTGGAACAACGGGTATTCCAAAATTGATTTGTCATTCGGCAAACTCCATGGGTTGGCGGACAAAATGGCAAAAAACGATCTTCACCAAGATTGATCGCACCAAGGCAGACTCTGATAAAGCAGACTCTGATTTAATTGCGTTCCATATCTCACCGGTGCACTCCCGCTTCAATATTGGCATCTCATCCTTGATGGCGATGGGCTTTCCGATGATGCCATTAGCCAATGCCAACGGCGCTCATGTCGTAAGCATGCTAAAAGAATATCCACCAATCGCTTTAGAAACTCATCCAAACAATTTTGTCCAATGGAGCTTTGTGGCAAAAGAACAACCAGATGCTTTCGCCAATATTCGCTATTACCATTCAACCTTTGATGCCATCAACAACCAAACAATGGCCACTTTTTTAAATACTTCAGCAACAAAAGAAGCAATCTTTTTGCAAGTCTATGGTCAAAGTGAATGCGGGCCAATGATCCTAAAAGCACATACCTTAGAAAGCATCGCTACCAACGATGCCCGTGATATGGGTGTGGGTCTCGAGGACTTAACGAGAGCACGGATCGCCGATGCCGAGGGCAACGAGCTGCCAGCCAATACCGATGGGCACATCCATTTCCTTTCAAAAGGACGCGCGTTGACCTATTATAAAGAAGATCAGCGTTTTGCTGACAATGTCTATGGCGCTTGGTGGGACAGTGGTGACTACGGCATGATGGATGATCAGGGCCATCTTTACTTAAAAGACCGTCAAGTGGACTTGATCAAAAATATTGAAAGCAATCTTGCCTTGGAAGACCTTTTGCTAGATCATTTAGACTTCCTTGCCGAAGTTGTGATTGTTCGCGACAAAGAAAACTCACCACAACCAATCATTGCTTTAGCGCCAAATCGTGAAATGGATTGGGATGCTTGGTGGAAAATGGTGGAAGATCTCCCTCACCTCAATCAACCAATTTTACGCGCCTACGAAGATATCCCACGAACAGCAACCAT
Organism: Enterococcus sp. FDAARGOS_375; assembly: GCF_002393265.1. NCBI lineage: Bacteria > Bacillati > Bacillota > Bacilli > Lactobacillales > Enterococcaceae > Enterococcus > Enterococcus sp. FDAARGOS_375. Next base: position 553,191 of record NZ_CP023515.1, read on the forward strand.
GAAAGTTCAACGACTACAAATTGAAAAAGAATTCAAAAACGCAGACTAAAACAAAAGAAACGGCCAGCAGATTTCCCTGCTGGCCGTTTCTTTTGCTTTCGCTGTGTTTTCTTTCGCTGCGGTTATTCTTTCGCTGACCGTTTTCTTGAGTAGATACGTTCTTTAGATTGCCCATATTGACTTAGCTTTGTTTCAGCTAATGTGATACCAAAGCCCTCTCCATCAGGTACCAGCAGCTTGCCTTCATGCAAAGTTGCTGGCTGTGTAATGACATCATCATAAAAGTAACGGTCAGAAGCGGAAAGGTCCCCGGGAAAATGGAAAATATCTTGACTCGCAAATTGCAAATTCATGGCTCGTCCCACACCAGACTCAAACATGCCGCCTAACCAAACAAGCAGTCCATGGGTTTGACATCGATCAAGGATCCGCAAGGCTTCGGTGATCCCACCGACACGAGGGATTTTCAGGTTGATCGCACGGCAGCTGTCCAGTGCTGCGACGGTATCAACGTCTTCTGCCGTTCGAATATCTTCATCCAAACATAGAGGCGTCTTCATCTGTCGCTGTAGCTGACTGTGCCCCACCAGATCTCGTACCTTAAGGGGTTGCTCGATCATCACCAAGCCTAAGTCATCAAGTGCCAAAATGCGTTCAGGCTCACTTTGATAGGCCCCGTTCGCATCTGCCATCAAAAGCAATTCTGGAAAGGCTTGTCGAATCGCTCGCAAGGGTGCCACATCTTGCCCCGGCTTGATTTTTAACTTGATTCGTTGATACCCTTGGGCGACATAAGCGGCAACAAGAGCCATTAGTTTTTCGACAGAGTCTTGTATGCCGATACTAACGCCAACCGCGACACTCGGTCGGGTCGCGGTATACAGCTCTTTCACACTTTGATGCGTGTGCTTGCCATATAGATCCCAAATTGCTGTTTCCAAAGCCGATTTTGCCATGTAGTTTCCTTGGACCGTTTGAAACAATTGCCAAACTTCTTGCGGATGCTCGATCTCTTGGTCAATCAATAATGGGATCAGTGCTGTTTCAATCACTTGTCGAGCAGAAAAGAGGGTTTCTTCAATGTAATCTGGCTGCTCAAAAGCGACCAATTCACCAATGCCAACCGTTCCATCCTCTGCAGTCACCAAATAAAGATCAAAAGCTTTTTCTGTTAATTGTCCGTAACTTGTCACAAAGGGTTGTTTGAGGGGCAAGCGACAGGCGATGCGTTCAATTTTTTCAATCTTCAATGCGTTCTCTCCTTGTCAATCAGCTGACTGTGGCCCCGATCCTTTTACAAACCATTGATCGATTTCATGACGAACCTGTGTCGGCTGTTCTAAATGGATACAATGTCCAGCATTAGCAACGACTTTGATGGTCATCTCTGGTTGCAGCTGCTTCATTTGGTGGGCGATTTTACGAAACTTTACATCTTTTTCCCCCGCTAAATAAAGAATTTCACAAGCTAGCTGCGGAAGTGCCGACCAACAGCTTGGCTGTTTGCCAGTACCACCGTAAACCAAGCTTACTGCCAAGCCAAATTTGTTTTGCTGCAAGCGTCCTTGCCGTACAGCAGCCTGCTGCGCTAAAGGTAGCTCCTTTTGACTAGCAAACAACGGCAGTTCTTGCCAGTAATCGACAAAATCGACCAAAGGCTCCCTTAGTAAGCGCAACGCTAAGCGACGATCGTGCCGCTGACGAGCGAGTCGTTCCGCTGGATCAGCTAACCCGGGTGAACCACTCTCAAGCAAAAGATGGGTCACTGCCGTTGGTTCCATGACCGCCCAGACAAGTGCGATTCGCGCCCCCATCGAGTAGCCATAAAGACCATAACGTTCAATTCCTAACTTCGCTAAAAGCTGTGCGAGATCCTCCACCAGTAAAGGAAGTTCATAACGCATGGGATGGACATAAAGCGATGACCGTCCATGTCCAATCAAGTCGACTGCCAATACATTATAAGAACCTTCCTCTGCAAAAACCGGTCGAAAACTTTCTGAAGAACCCGTGAAGCCATGCAATGCCACAAGGGTTGGTAAGGCTGGTCGGTACGGTTGCAACCACTGATAAAAATAACTGACGCCATTTATCGTGTCCCTCATTGCTGTGCTCCCGCCTCGCTAAACTGCTGTTGCAGTGCTTGCCATGTATTGACCGGATCTTTTTGCTCACCTTTCACTTCGATTATTTGAAAGCACGGCCGTTGGCTTGTTTCCGTTAAAATCGTTTGAAACTCTAGCAAAGAGGTCGGTGTGTGCCAATCTGCCTCATATAAGGCCGCCACTTTTTGAAACTCAAGGTCTAACGGCGTGCCAAAGAGCGGGACAAAGTCGTTTGATTCTAAGGTGTTTTGTGACAAAAAGGAAAAGATCCCACCACCGTTATTATTCAGTAAAATGATCGTTACTGGCAATTGATACTGACGCAGTAGTTGTAGGCCGTTCATATCATGGTACAACGCTAAATCACCAATCAACAAGTAGGTAGGCTTTTGACTGGCGGAAGCAATCCCAGCCACGGTCGAGACAAGGCCGTCGATCCCATTGACGCCCCGATTTCCATACACTCGATAAGTGGAGGTAGTTTTGCTGCCGTAGCGATCAAAGAAACGGATCGCATTGCTGTTTGCCAAAAGGATCTGCGCATCTTCGGGCAAACATTGTTGGAGCATGCGCACAGCGCTGCTCTCATCCCATTGTTGCAACTGCGGACATGCAGCAAGCACCTGATCTGCCCGCGCTTGAAGTGCTTGCCATTGTTGTTGCCACGCCATATTTTTGACGATTGGCAACTGGGTGATGGCAGCCACGAAAGTGCTGATCGCTGCTTCGATCAAATAGTTTGCCCGATGCAACTGGTCTTGCCACTGTCCCGATGGATCAACAAAGAGCCACGTCGTCGTATCCGCTGCTTTGTTCAACCATAATAGGACATTTTTAGTGACTGGTAAGCGACCAAAACGCACGACCACTTCTGGTTGGAAGGCAGAAGTCAATTGCGGGAAAACAAGATCGGCTTGACTGATAAATGTTCCTACTTTGGTACCGGCTGTCGCCAAATTGGTCAATGGATCGCCGACAATCGGCCAGCCTAATTTCTCTGAAAAAGTCAGCAACTGCTGCGCTTCTTCGATCGTAAGGCTTTCTCCAGCAATCAGAATACCTTTTTTACCAAAGTAAGGGGCTAGCTGGGTGATCATCTCTGCTGACAGCTCTTGTTGTGGTGCCAGATAGCTCACGTCTTGCTGTATACTGCATTGGCGACTAAAGTCAGGCAACAGCGGCTCCCGTAATGGAAAGTTGATTTGGACAGGGCCTCTCGGCTGCTTTTGCGCTTCGATCGTGCAAGTTGCAGCTTGCCAAAAACTATAACGCAACAAAGCTGGGTCGTTTTCTGGCACCGTCATCTCTACCATCTTTTTGACGTGAGAGGCATACAAATTCTGTTGATCCATTGCTTGTGGCGCCCCAACGCCCCGCAGTTCTGGCGGGCGATCAGCCGTTAAGACGATCAATGGCAAGTTGGTAGCTTCTGCTTCACAAACGGCTGGATAATAATTGGCTGCTGCAGTTCCAGAAGTACACAGTAAGATTGTTGGCTGGAGATCAACTTTGGACATCCCTAAAGCAAAAAAAGCAGCCGAACGTTCATCGACAGCCACCGTACAGGTGATCTCAGGATCACGATGCAATAGTAGCGCCAATGGCGTTGAGCGTGAACCGGGACTAATAACCGCTCGCTTCGCACCCGCTGCTTTTAGTCCCTGGATTGCCGCTAATAAATAGTCTGTCATGACTGTCTGATTATTCATCTCCTAAGATCCCTCTCCTCATCGGTTGAAATTTTAACCGTGTTTCTTGACGTTCAGATTCTGCGTCTGAATCGGCAACGATCCCACAGCCCGCATACAGCGTTGCTTGATTGCCGCTAAAGAATCCTGAGCGGATCGCCACAGCAAACTCGCCAATATCTTCTTGAATACCCAACCAACCGATCGGTCCACCGTACATCCCTCTGCTGGCTGGTTCATGGGTACGAATCCATGAGACGGCTGCTTCTTTCGGTTCTCCCCCCAATGCTGGGGTCGGGTGTAGTTTTTGCACGGCGCTCAGAAAATTGACTCCTGCTTTTCTTTGCCCTGCTAAAGGAACAAACAAATGCTGAATGTCACGATTCTTGATGACGGAGCGGGCTTCTGATTGAAAACCGTCAGCTAACAAAGTAGCCAATGCCGTTTCTAAGCGATCGACAACTACTTGATGTTCATGGGTATTTTTTGCGTCCGCTAAGAGGGCTTGTGCCAGTGCCTCATCTTCTTCTTTTGTTTGGCCTCTTGGTGCGGAACCTGCGATACTTACCGTTTCAAATTGATCGACAGTCGCTTTTAGCAAGCGTTCTGGCGTCGCACCAGCAAAAACATGGCCCCCATGTTCGATGGCAAAAAGATAGGTATTCGGCTGCTGTTGCGCCAACCGTTGCAACACCCCAGCACTAATGATCGACTGCTTCGTTTCTATCTTCATTCTCCTGGCCAGAACCACTTTTTTCAACGGTGTTTCATTCGAGCGAATGGCTGCCACTGTCTCTTCGACCGTTTGCAGCCATTGGGGCACCTCTAGTTCCTCTTGTGCCTGAAAAGCAGGCGTTTCTGCTACAAGACTCTTGTCCGGGTTGGCATTCAACCAGCTTGCGACTTTTTCCTGTAAGGCAGCGACTTTTTGTTGTCGTTGTTCCTCGGAAGAAGCGGCTACTGTATAAACGACGCCACACTGATCGCCAGTTTTGCGGACCAGTATTTCTGGCAACGCAAAGAGACCGGCACCTAGCTCAGCCCAATCCTGACTGACTTCTGCCTGTTCATCAAAAGCAAAGCCCCCAACCAGCTGCGCCTGAAAAGGTGCCTCTGGTTGATAATGGGCTTGCTTTAAGAGAGAGCGGACTTCTGAAAAGTCTGCAAGTTTGGGTTGCGAAAAAGTGACTAACCAACCCAACCCTACCATACTAGTCGTTTCATCAGGAGTACGCCAGAAATAGCGTTCCCCTTGATATTCTTGTGCCGCTGCATAAAGAGCCAGTAAGTCACACCTTTCTAAAGGCTGATACTCACTCAAATAGGTTTTCCCGGCAGCGATCGCTGCTTCATAATTACTTGTTGATTTGCTGTTCAATGTAGTTCACTCTTTCTTCACTCAGCAATAGCCGTTTTAAAAGTTTGCCGCTTGCTGTGCGCGGCATTTCTCGTACGTGATAAAAACGGCGCGGAAATTTATAATGGGCGATCTGCCCTTCTAATGTATCCAACAACGCTTGAAGTCGGACGGGCTCATTTAACGTTAAATAAGCCGCGACAGATTGTCCCCACTCCTCGTCTGGTTCCCCCACCACAGCTGCCTCTTTGACCGCTGGATGCTGCAACAAGGCTTGCTCCACTTCTGCGGGATAGATATTTTCTCCACCAGATATGATCAGTTCGCTTGCACGACTGACTACATACAAAAAGCCCTCTTGATCAAGATAACCTAGATCTCCTGTGGCAAACCAGCCCTCTTGGTCCCACTGCTGTGGACTGCGATCGTTCAAGTAACGAGTCGTGATCGCAGGTCCTTGCAGTTGGATTTCTCCGATCGGCTGGGTACTTTCAACAGTCTGATGATCTGCCATTTTCGCATCAGCCGCAATTCGTAAATGGACACTTTGCAGGGGAACCCCTGAGGAGCCGATTTTTTCTGAAGCTTTTTCTGGTGGCAATGCCACCACTTGTGAACAAGTTTCTGTCATCCCATAGGATTGGATCACAGAAAGCTGTTTTTGCTGGCATTTTTCCAATATACTTTTGGCAATGGGCCCGCCGCCTAGCAGTACATAACGCAACGAATCAAAGCCATGTTGGGGCACCAATGGCAGCAAGTCCATCAACATTTTTGCCACCAAAGAAACGATCGTCCCTTTTCCTGCTTCAAGATCTTTTGCCATTTCTACAGCATCAAAGCGCTCATACAAACGAACACTCATTCCAAGTCGCAGTGAACGCAAGAGAATTGATAACCCACTGATATGATACAGCGGAACTGCACAAAGCCAACAATCCTCGCTAGTGATGGCTAAGTTTTTTTGAGTCGCTTCGGCACTTGCTAGATGATTCCCAAAGGTTTGAGGCACACCCTTGGGATTGCCAGTCGTACCAGAGGTATACATAATTGAAGCCACTTGCTCTGCTTGATAGATTGCTTCATTAGGAACAAACGAAGGAACAACAGAACCAACAAAAGCCTCCGCCTGTTTGATCGCTTGTCCAAAGGTCAAGCTGCGAACACCCGAAACCGCAGCCTGATCCGCCGTGATCACCCAGTCGCAGTGGGCATCTTGCAATTGGAAGGAGATTTCAGCGGCTGTCAATCGCGTATTCAGCAGCTGGACTTCGATCCCCAACTCCCATAACGCAAGGATCGTAAAGACCATTTCAGGGGCGTTATTGCTAAAAAGAGCTACCCGGTTTGGCTGATCAACGAACTGGGCTTGATAATAAGCAGCGTAAGCATAAACCTCTTTTTGCAAGGCAGCAAACGACCAGCTTTTTTCATGCCAATAAAAAGCTGGTCGTTCTGGATGAAGTTGTGCTTGCCTTTGCAGCCAACTCCCAGTCATTATGGGAATTTAGGGAATTGGTCGAAGTTTGGTTGACGTTTTTCTTTAAACGCGTCACGACCTTCTTTGGCTTCATCCATCGTGTAATACAATAAGGTCGCATCGCCGGCTAATTGCTGAATGCCAGCTAATCCGTCCGTATCGGCGTTCATAGATGCTTTGATCATGCGTAACGCCAACGGGCTCTTTTGCAGCATCGTTTCTGCCCATTCCATCGTTTCATCTTCTACTCGATCAAGAGGAACGACTGTATTGATCCAGTTCATCGCCAATGCTTCTTCAGCAGTATATTGTTTTGTCATGAACCAAACTTCCTTGGCTTTTTTATGTCCGATCGTCCGTGCAAGATAGCCCGAACCATAGCCACCATCAAAACTGCCGACATTTGGTCCTGTTTGACCAAATTTAGCATTGTCAGCGGCGATCGTTAAATCACAAACCAATTGTAAAACATTTCCGCCGCCGATCGACCAGCCTTTGACCATGGCGATCACCGGTTTTGGTAACGTGCGAATCAAGCGCTGCAGATCCAATACATTTAAGCGAGGAACCTGATCTTCCCCAACATAGCCACCGTGACCACGGACTTTTTGGTCTCCGCCTGAACAAAAGGCTTTATCGCCGGCGCCTGTCAAAATAATCACGCCGATGCCTGGTTCATCGCGACTGATCGAAAATGCATCAATCATTTCAAACACCGTTTTTGGTGTAAACGCATTGTGGACTTCTGGGCGATTGATCGTGATTTTCGCCACTTTTCCATGTTGTTCAAACAAAATTTCATCGTACTCTTTTAAGGTTTTCCATTCTCTCATTACTTGTTCCTCCTCAATTCACATAGCTCTATTATACACATATCTAGTCGCTTTTCGTTAGAAATTGCTTTGGTTAAGGGAATTTCTTAAGACTTCTCCACCTGTTGCTGTCTTTCTTAGAACTTCGGCTATTTCTACCAAAACTCGTGCTATAATCATGGTAACTTTCTTAGAAAAAGGAGCAAAAAATGAACTTACTAGAAGCTTTAGAAATCGAAGTAGAAGCAGCAACAGCCGATTTTGTTCGTTTACGAATGCCCATCAAAGAACAGCACAAACAGCCTTTTGGTCTCGTTCACGGTGGCATTAACGGCGTTTTGATCGAGACTGCCTGCAGCATCGGTGCCAATCAAGCTTTGGCTCAAGAAGAAGCCTTCGCCGCCGGCGTTGACCTACAAGTCAACCATCTAGCCGCCGCCCAAGAAGGAACCCTGATCGTAGAAGCTAGTCCTGATCGCATCGGCGCCCGTATCCAAACTTGGCAAGCCACTATTTGGTTAGCTAGCGGGTTAAAAACTGCCGTTGGTCGCTGTACCTTGACGACAGTGCGCAAATAATTCTTTTCGCTCCTGTGTTGTAAACACGGGAGCATTTTTGGCCTGCTTTATAAGAAGAGTTTCACCAGACAACTCCTTATGGACGAGCTTCTTTCAGTAAAAAGGATTCTAAAAGCGCGACAGTGTTTTTTCGAAAGATACGTTGTTTTTTTACAGAATAGAGGTCTTTCGTTATAATGTAGCTAAGAAAGCGAGGTTTATTATGAAAAATAACCGATTGATCCACTTTTTAGGCGGCAAAACAAGCTATTATGTCTTAGGACTGATTATCTTGTCGGCAGTTGCTGTCTTTTTGCTAAATCAGATTTCTTTTTTATTTACACCCTTTTCAGCCATACTTACAGCTATTATCCCACCCTTTTTATTTGGGCTGATCCTTTACTATCTGTTTAACCCGGTGGTCGATAAATTGGAATCGAAAAAAATTCCCCGTAGTGTTTCGATTGCTGGGATCTATCTTTTGATTCTTTTGTTGATCGTCTTTGCTGGTTTCCAGCTTTACCCGATTTTGGAGCAACAAACCACCGATCTGATCAACAGCTTACCAAGTTTGGTCAGTGACTTTGAGAAAAACGCGACCGCCTTTTTAGAAAATACCCCTTTTCAAGATGAGATGGCACAAATTACAGACACATTGCAAAATATCACCAACAACATCATGAGTTTTATTGGGGACTATTGGGAAACTGGTGCTGCTGGGCTCAGCAGTTTGTTTTCAACGATTTCGACCTTGTTCATTGCTTTATTCACTGGACCGATCATTGCCTTTTTCTTATTGCGCAACCCCAACAAGTTTTATTTTTCGGTCCTCTCATTAGTGCCACCGCGTTTTCGCAAAGACTTTAATGAAATCGTCAAGATCTCTGACATACAAGTCGGTGCCTTTTTGAAAGGACAAATCATTTCTTCCTTGATTTTAGGGGCGATCTATTGGGTCGTTTTCCTATTGATTGGCTTAGAGTATGCCAGTATTCTGGCGATCGCCGCTGGTCTGCTTTGCATCATCCCCTATATTGGTCCTTTTATCGTCTTTTTCCCAGGACTTTTCATTGCCGCACAAGACTCCACCGGGATGTTGGTTAAATTTTTGATTGCTTGGTTTGCTGTACAGTTGCTTCATGGGGATTTAGTCGTGCCCCGTGTGATGGGTGACCGATTAAAAATTCATCCTATTACGATTCTGGTTGTTTTATTAGTGATGGGTGATTTGATGGGGATCGTTGGGGTGATTTTCGGGATCCCAATTTATTGTCTGCTAAAAGTTCTTGTCGTTTACGTGTTCCGCAAATTCAAGCAGCGCTATAACCGCTATTACGGTCAAGAGGGCAAATACTTCCACAGTGCCTTCACTAGCAAAGATTACCTAGGTGACGAAGACAAAGACACCAAGAAAAAAGCCTAAAAAAACTGTCGCGAATCGTTGGTTCGCGGCAGTTTTTTTGTCTATTTTATTTCAGCTCATGTTCCAAAAAGAAATGATAGAGCGCCCCTAATAAATTGGCGTCATTTTGAAATTTGCAGGCTTGGATTTCCGGCTTCGTCAAGGTCTGCTGCAAAATCGGTAAACTAGCCAGCAGTTGCTGATACTGACGGTCGATTTCTTCCACCACGATCGCTTGGGCACTGATGCCACCACCAATCACGAAGCGCTCTAAGTCAATCACGGCTTGAACATTGAGTATGACACACGCGATTTCTCGGCAATACGCTGTAAACAGCGCCCAGACCTGTGGCTCTTTTTGATTGATCGCGTCAAAAACTGCTTCACCATCCGCAAGATCAGCTAAGCCTAGCAGTTGGGCGCTACGGCGAATCATGGCGACCGCTGAACCGCTAAAACCTGCCAATTGCTGCAGGGTCAATCCCTGATTAGCTGGTTGCTCAGCGTTTTCTGGAGCATCGCTTCTCTTAGTGGCATTTAGTAGAAAACTTAACTCCCCGGCTTGAAAATGTGCACCTTGGATCAGTTTTCCCTCAACGATTACGCCACCGCCCAAACCAGTACCTAATGTTATGGCAGCCCCATTTTTAATCCCTTTAAGGTTTCCTAGCCACCATTCAGCTAATGCGGCTGCCTTGCCATCGTTGGTCACAGCAAGCGGCACTTGATACTTTGCCAGCAGCTGTTTTAAGGAGACCCCATCTAAAAAAGGCAATGCCCCGCCAAACGAGATCGTCCCTGTCTCTGGGTTGACTTTTCCTGGGGTACTAACCGCAATGCCCCGAATGCTTCCATGGACGTCCTCAACGATCGTTTCAATCCCCGTCAAAAATTCCGCAAGATTTTTTGGCGTATCCATCCGTCCTCGTGTCAGAATATTCCCCGAGCGATCAATGACAGCCGATTTGATTTTCGTGCCACCGATGTCGATGCTTAAATAGTTTTTATTCACTGAATCCCACCCTCTGCTTCTACTGCCCATCGCAGGACGGTTTTGGCTTTATCTGGTGAGACTTTTCGCGGATCAGACAAATAGATTTCTCGATGCTGGAACGTGTCCATCGTTGGACGGATCACTAACTGTTCTTGTTTTAACAGCTCCTTCATTTGCGCAAAGGTTTCCGCTTCATTGTCAAAAGATCCTGTATGCATCGCTTGCAGACACAATCCTTCTTCATAGCGCTCAAAGATGAGCTTTTCTAGATTTGGATTGTCTTTCTTCTCTTTGACTGCCAAGAGCTGTTCTTGAAACAGTGTTTCCGTAACGGGCTCTGGTTGGCGAATCATGATTTTGTAGATCAATTCTTCTTTGTTGACGGCACCGTCTGGCTTTGTCAGCGAGGTCCATACGCCTTCCAAAGGAAAGACCGTGTATTCAAAGGGTTCATTGCCAAAAGCCCCTTTTTTCAATCCCATCCTGAGTGAATAAGAAATCGTATATAAAGCGGCGATCTCTTCGCTAAATTCAGGACGATTCGGATTGCCGCTGCCGCTCAAACTAATAAATTGATACGTTGGCACCTCGATCACTGTTGGTTTTTTGGGAAGATAAAGCTCTTTTTCTAGTTTGCGCCATTCATACTTCATAAGGCCCCTCCTCGATTTGCTTTTCTTTATTTTACCATGAATCACTTGAGCCGACCGAATGAAATATAGGCTGTTTAAGTGAAGGAAAATAACTTGGTCAGCACCATTTTTATACTGAACCCAGTTTGACATTCCAGAAATCCCTACATCTTCCTTGCTTTCGCTTATTATTTTATTATGACAATCTCCTTTCTTTTATCTTTTCAAATACAAAAACTGCAGAAAACATTTCCAGAAGAAATTGATTTCTGCAGTGATCGAGCCTCGGCTCTTTTTTTATTGTCTTACGGTCTCATTAGCAGCAAAGCGTTTTGAAAAATGTTGTTCTAACCGCTTTTGCCCGGCTTCAATCAAAATGCACAACAGCCAATAGATGATGGCAACTAGCACATACATGGACATGTAATCAAAGGTTCGTCCACCAACGATCTTGGCTTTTTGAAAAATATCAGGAATCGTGATCATTGCTGCCAAGGAGGTTCCTTTCAGCAAATCCATTGCCACATTACTCAATGCCGGTACAGAAATACGAAAGGCTTGTGGCAAAATAATCAGACGCATCGTTTTCGTAAAGGATAACCCTAACGCATAGGCAGCATCAAATTGTCCACGATCCACACCAGCAATTGATCCTCGGTAGATTTCCCCGATAAATGCGCTGCTGGTCAATGTAAAACAGATGATCGCAGCACTAAGCGCCGACAATTGATAAGGCAAGCCAAAATACAGTAGGAACAACAAGACCAACGCTGGGACGCCTCTTAGAAATGAGAGGTAGCCCCGCACGAACCCTCTAATGAATGGATTTTCCAACATCCCTAAGAAGGTGAGCATGATCCCTAATACGTTGCCACCTAGAAACGAAACGACAGCAATGCCGACCGTATAGGACAAGCCCGACAGCAAATAGGGCAATGACTCCCACATCAACGGCAAATCAAGGGTTGGAATATACATTAGTCTGTTTCAACCGTTTGGATCGCTTGATCAGATTTTACTGAAATATCGGTTTGAAAATACGTTTCCGCAAGTTCTTTTAAACGGCCGTCTTCTTTCATTTCTGCTAAAACAGCATCCACTTTTTCCTGCAATGCTTGATGATCTTTCACAAATAAGAAGCCCGTTTCATTCGGATTAAAGTAGACATCTTCTAAAATTTTAACAGGGATATCTGGCAAAGCAGCAACCGCCATTTTTTGCAAATAGTAATCATTCAAGATCACATCCGTTCGACCATTCGCAACATCTGTCAAATACTGATCATTCGTTGCGTTGTCGTAAGTCACTAATTCTGCCCCATAGGATTCGGCTAAGCGCATGTAGCTGGTATTCGGTTCACCAGCAGCTTTTTTGCCATCCAAATCTTCTAAAGAAGCAATCCCAGAGTCATCACTTTTACGCACGATCATACTATCGAACGAGTATTTAATAGGCGTTGAGAGACTGAATTTTTCCGCCCGTTCATCTGTCAAACCAAAATCGTTGGCAGCAAAATCGGCTTCTCCACGTGTTAAAGAAGAAACTTGTCCATCGACATTGTACTCTTTAAATGTGATCTCTACGCCTAATCGTTTGGCGACTTCTTTTGCCACATCGACATCATAGCCCACTAATTCATTTTCATCGTTATAGTAAGACGATGGATACAAGGTTCCCGAAGTAGCAACAACCAATGTTTTGGCTTCTTCTACCTTACTTAGACTGGTGTCTTCTTCCGTTGGTTTGCTGCAGGCACTTAACAGGACCCCCGCAAATAAACCTAAAAAACCAACCATTGCAACGATTTTCCCTTTTCTAACTTGTTTCATAATATCCTCCTCTTAGTTTTCTTGTTTTGGCAACAGAAATCGTTGCTGTGTTTCAAATAAATAGCCGACTTGGAAAAGTAGGTCTTCTCTGCCTTTAGACGCCATAAATTGGACCCCTAGCGGCAACCCTTCCTCGCTAAGAGCAGTTGGCAAGCTGATGGCTGGCTGCCCCGTTAAATTGGCTAATTGAGTGTAAGGTGTCAGAGCATAGCTCTTGGCAAACATTTCTTCGATCAACTCACCCGCAGCACTTTTTCCAAGCGATTCGATCTCATGCAGTCTTTGGCGAATGCTATCGCTTTGTAAGTCTTCCTCAATCAAAGGGGCTGGATAAGCCGTCGTCGGGGTCAAAAAGAGATCATAGGTTGAAAAGACTTCTTCCATTTTTTCTGCCAATTGATCCCACCACTGCAAGGCAAGAACGTAATCGGCGGCAGGCAGTTTTTTGCCATATTGGTAAAGTGCCCAGGTCATCAATTCCATCTCTTCCCGTCTGACCGGTACTTGACGAGCAGCATTGATCTCAGCAAACATCGCAGCTGTTTCGCCGCCATTCATGGCGTAATAAGTGGTCATCATTTGCTGACCATCCACTGGATAGCCCACTTCAACGACTTCATGCCCCTGCTTTTCTAAAAATGCGGCTGCACTTCGGACTGCTTGGATGGCAGTTTCAGACACTTGGCCACCGGTCGGCGATGCGGTAGTAAAAGCAACCTTCAACCGCGGTTTTTGACTCGCTTGCTGATGATGCCATTCTACTTGCGGTGCCTGATAAGGGGCTGTCGGCTGTGACGTCCGCAACGCATAAAACAACTGTTCCGTATCACGCATGGAAAGCGTCAACGCAAAGTTGATGGAAGCGCCTTGCCAGCTGCGCCATTCACTAGGACCCACTGGCATCGTACCACGGGTTGGCTTCAAACCGATCAATCCGCTAAAGGATGCTGGAATGCGGATCGATCCGCCGCCATCACTGGCACCCGCAATCGGAAACATCCCCGAAGCCACTGCCGCTGCCGCACCACCACTGGAACCACCAGCTGAATAGGCAGGATTCCACGGATTACGTGTAGGCCCATACAATGTTGGATCAGTGATATTTTTAAATCCAAATTCTGGTGCATTGGTTTGCCCTAACGGCACAAAGCCTGCCTCTTCTAAACGAGAGACAAAATGAGCCGTGCGGCTGGCTCGTGCTTTAGCAAACAGTTTGGCTCCTGACGTTGCTGGCCACCCTGCTTTGGTTTGGCCGAGTATTTTTAACGGCATGGGTTGTCCCCCAAAAACCGTTTTTTGAAGATGCTGCTCGTAATGCTGGATCGCTGCTTGCGGATCAAATGTTACAAGCGCATTCAAAAGCAGATTTTGTTGATTGACTTTTTCTTCGATCATCGCCACCCGCTCTGCAAAACTGATTTTTCCTTGCCGCAATTGTTCCGCCCAATAGGTCGCATCTTGCATGCTTGCCCCTCCTTTTTCTCAAACCCTCAAACAATTATCTAAACTGTAACACATGGGAAATTCTTCTTTATATAGACTACAATATACCAAACACTAGGGAATCTTTCAACAAAAATAGAACAGTTTTTAAACCTGTATCATATCGTTATCAAACGTTCCCATCTTTTTACTACCAGTTGTCGACCAACGCTTCTTCTTAGCTGTCCCCATCATTACCTAACAAAAACGGCACATTGCCAAACGATGTGCCGTTTTGATTTACTTGTATTTTTCTTCCAGCTTGCTCATCCAAAGACCTAACCAAGCCCCCAAGACAAACAAAATAATTCCGATGACAGCCGTTACCCAAGTAAAGCCGCTATAGTTTGCCACCGGAGGAATCACGATCAATATCGTTGAGGCAATAACGATCCCTAAAATGAAGTGATAGACTTTTGAATGATAATGGGTCAATAGCCACTCCATCAATTTCGAAAACAGCAGCATCACTGCCAAGCCGCCAATGGCGATCGGTAGAAAGACCCCCATGATGTCAAAGCTCTTAAAGCCTTTCAACATCGGATCATAAAGTCCCAAAACGAGCAAAAGGTTTGAAGGACTCAAGCCAGGAACCAAAACACCTAACGCGATCAGACCGCCGGCGATTACAAAACCTATGAAATTGGCAGGGATCGTTCCTAAGATATCGCCCATAAAATAGAGGAACAAGAAGCCGATGACCATACTGCCGAAGAACCAAAGCAGGTCGCCGGTTGTCCGTTTGCTTTTCAAGGTCGATTCTTTAGCAAGTGCTGGTAACGTCCCAATAATTGCCCCCGCAAAGCCCCACAAAACGATGATTTGATAGTTTTGCAGCAGCCACTCTAATGGCTTTGATAAAAGCCCGATCCCTACGATTCCCCCGATCCCTACTGGCAGGAAAAAGAGGAAATTCTCTTTAAAATTCTTCGTCAGATGTGCCATAAAGCGCAGCATCCGCTCATAAATGCCTAAGATGGCTGCCAATACGCCGCCTGAAACACCAGGTAAGATAAAGCCCAAGGCAATCACCACGCCTTTAAGAAAACGTGACAAAATACTTTCGTTTCTCTGTTTTTCCATTTACAATTGCTCTCCTTAGCGATGGTTTTCACCAATCGTTCTTTTTTCATCAATCCCTTTAACTATACTTGATTGCCAAAAAAATGGAAAGTAATTTCTAATTCCTCATACAAAGGCAGATGTCAAAGTTCTTTCAGCATCAAGAAATCCGTCTGCTCATCATCCCCCATAAAAAAGGAGTGACTGCCAACTCTTTCAAAGCCCATCGTATGATAAAAAGCCAACGCATTGTCGTTAAATTCCCAAACACCTAACCAGATCGACTTTTTCTGCAGCTCTTTAGCGGTCTCTTGGGCAAACAGCAGCAGTGTTTTGCCATAGCCTCTGCGCTTATGTTCTTTTTTAATATAGATTCGTTCAATTTCCAACCCCTCTGGGGCAATCGCTTCCGTCTGTGCCTCACCCCAGTTAAGTTTGATATATCCTACGGTTTGATCATTTTCTTGTAAAAAATAAAACGCCGACTGCGGATTTTCTAACTCTCGGGTCAGTTTCGGCAGATTGTAGGCTTCTTCTAGATAGATACGAGTATTTTCCTCCGTATTGAAAGGAGCAAATGTATCGTAATAGGTGGATACGCTGATTTCTCCCAATTCTTCTAAATCTGCCAAAGTACATCGTTT
The DNA here is from genome assembly GCF_002393265.1 of Enterococcus sp. FDAARGOS_375. Classification (NCBI taxonomy): domain Bacteria; kingdom Bacillati; phylum Bacillota; class Bacilli; order Lactobacillales; family Enterococcaceae; genus Enterococcus; species Enterococcus sp. FDAARGOS_375. The sequence goes on from NZ_CP023515.1 coordinate 569,235, forward strand.
GATAGCCATCAAAACGCCTCCTCATTTTTTCAAGCTATTCTATCACATCTCCATCATCCCTTGCAAAAGCAAAAAGGACGGACAGCTTTTTCCGCTGTCCATCCTTTTCGAGACTTACTCTTTTATAACCAAGAACCAGAAAACTGATGGATCACCATCGTACTCGGATCTTCCTCGACCTCACCAGTGATATAGCTTTTTGGTGAAAACGTCATTTGCGGGAAGATTTCTACGCCCTTAACGGTTTGTCGTTGATTATTCAATTCTAATCCGTGGTTTTGCAGCAGTTCCGTCACTCGGATCACATTGGTGACGACATCTTCCGTTTTTTCTGCCCGGACAAATTTTCGGTCATCGTAATCGTGGTACCATTCTTCCATAAAGGGATGGTGCGGCACCGCTCCAATGATCCCAGTAGAAATCTTGGTTTCGATCTCAAAGCCCATAAATGCCTCCAGTGTCAAGAGCTCATCTAAAGGTTTGACCACCTCGATATCGGTATCCATATAAATACCGCCTTCTGTCACTAACGCATACAAACGAACCACATCTGACACAAATGCCCATTCTTCTTGGTCATAGGCCTCTTTTAGATAAGGACCGAATTTTGAAAGGTCGATCGTTGATTCATCCCAACGTTTGATCTCATAATCCGGACAATATTTTTTCCAGGTATCCATGTATTTCTTTTCTTGTTCACCTAATGGATTGCCGCCAAACCAGCAATAATGAATAATTTTTGGAATCATCAATCTCTCTCCTTTAGTTTATTGGTCTCTTTTAAGTGTAGCGGATTTTGCAATTGTTTCAAAATCATATACACTTTTTTCAGCCAAAGCAGTTGCTCCTGCTCCTCAGCATAATCAGAAAAATCCATTAAAAAAAGCACCAGAATCAGCGATTCTAGCGCCTTTATGAGGGATTGCTTATAAATAGCGATTGTCCCGTAAAACGGCTTTTTTGATATCTGCCACCGTTTGCGTCCCCGCAAGCTGCATGACCATCTCCAATTCTTTTTTGAAGAAATCAAAGACTTGTTGAACACCGGTAGCACCACCTAGAGCCAACCCATAGATCACTGGGCGCCCGATCGCCACTAGATCTGCTCCGCAAGCAATCGCTTTAAAGACATGCTGTCCTCGCCGTACCCCGCTATCAAAGACGATCGGCGCCCGACCTGCCACTGCTTCAGCCACGATCTGCAAGGAATCAAAGGAAGCTGGACCACCATCCAATTGGCGTCCCCCGTGATTTGAGACCCAAATCCCTTGTGCACCTGCCCCTAATGCTCGTTCCACATCTTCTTCTGATTGCACCCCTTTGACATAAACCGGCAAATCAGATTCTTTGGCGATAAAAGCGACATCCTGAGGACTTAATTTTTGTTTTGAGGAGCCGTAAACCGCATCCATCGTTTGTCCGATCCCTGATTGATAAGCCTGAACGATCGGCATTGCCAACGGAAAGGTGAAGCCATTGCGGCGATCCGTTTCTCGATTGCCTCCAACAGTTGCATCTGCGGTCAAAACGATCGCTTTGGCGCCATTGCGTTTTGCCATCGCCAAGATGTCTTTATTGATGCCATCGTCTTTGCTCATATAAAACTGGAACCACTGCGGCGCTTCTTGACCTCCAGCTGCTCGGATTTCTTCCAACGTACAAGAGGCATACGAACTCGCCGTATAGATCGTGCCAAAACGTGACACACCTTTGGCTGACGCTTGTTCTGCCGCAACATTTGCTAAGCCGTGGGCAGCCACAGGCGCCATAATGATTGGCGCTGACAACGTGTCACCGCCAAAGGACAATGTTGTGTCCGGTAATTCAATGTCCTTTAAGACATGAGGAATGATCAATTTGTGATTGAAGGCGCGTTCATTTTCTTGATAGGTAAAAATATCCCCCGCACCACTGCTGATATAGCCATACCCACCTTTAGGAATCACTTCCTCTGCCGCGATCTCCAAATCGCGCATATTGATAAAATCGATTGCTCCTTCTGCGGTACTTGCTTGATAAATTTTTTCCATGCCTTTCCCTACTCTCCAATAAGATAACGTTTACATTTTCATCCTACGCCTGATTGCAGGATCACGCAACTCATTCGCTCACTCCTGTCAAATAAGCTTCTTTTACTTTCCCACTCAAGACAGCCCTCCATTGAGCTGGCTGAATTATTGTTTTGCTCGTTTAACATATTCTGCCAATACCAACGGCTGAATCGTTGGATATGTCCAGCTGGCAGGCGGCTCTGCCATTACATAGATTGCTTCGATCTCTGAGGTCAATTCATCCTGTAAGTCTGTGATCTGGGCTTCGAACACCAAGCCGTAATCGGTCTCCCCGTCTTTTTCTACCCCATAGATAAATAACGGCTCTAGGGTAAAAGAATCGGGATGAATTCATGAAGTCGCTTCCATATAGATATAAGTTGCGATAAACTTTTTTGTGCATATTATCACAATTAGAGGTTTAGGAGAGCATATGCTTTTGACTGACTCTTTGAAGTGCTATTAAGTTCGTACACCTTTTCTTTTATAAATCAATGCAAACAACACCGCTAATACAGCGACATTAGCCCACATGATTCCAAAAGATTGGAGGAGATCGGCTGACACACCATCATATCCTAATAAAACATCAGTTATCGTGTTCAGTTGTTGTGTATAAAAAAATTTTAAAAATCTGGCAACGGTTGAGTTAAATTGAGCCATCATCGGACCGAAACCTAAAATCAATGCGACAGGTACAGCAAGTGCACTTCCTGCCTGAGGATTATTTGAAATGATGCCGAAAAGTGCACCGAGTAGAATTGAACCAACAACAGCAGATAACATGGAGGCTAGAAAAATCCAAAAGTCTGTACCAGTAAAATCTGTTAGGAATGCGAAGGCCAGAGAGGTGACCCCACTTATGATAAATACGACCAACCCTATTCCTAGCAGATAGGAACTTGATTTAATCCCTGCCATGGTCAGAAATCTTAAGCTTTTTCGTTCACGGTCTTCAGCTATCATTCCTGTGACCACGGGAATTAATCCCATACCAGCAAAGATGGAAGCCATCATAAGCACCATATTCGGCATTTCTGCAATCATTTCTGGTGGCATATCAGTTCTTTTTAGAACAAGGTTCATCGCCCAAGCAACACCTGGAAATATAATAAATTGAAGCAAAGTAGTTGGATTTTTCAGAGTATCTTTTACTTGCTTTTTAAAAATCGCCTTAATATGATTCATTTTCTAATCCCTCCTAGTCAATTGAATAAACACAGACTCCAAATCCATTACTGTTTTGACCGAATTGTACTTTGTGCAAATTTCTTTTGGACTTCCTCGTTCAATAATTTTGCCTTGATGTAACATGACTACCTGATTGCAAAGGTTTGTTGCTTCTTCCATGTTGTGAGTCGTTAAAAAGATCGTCGAACCATTATCTCGAAGTTTGTTAATCAAACGGTGGATTCCTCTCGCTGTCATCGGATCAAGGGAACTAGTTGGTTCATCTAGAATTAAAATTTTCGGTTGATGGATCACTGCCCTAGCTAAAACTAATCGCTTCCTCATTCCGTCTGATAGTTTAGCGGCTGGTGTTTTCATAGCTTTAGTTAAACCGACTTGCTCTAATATTTCTAGCGTATGACTTCGTTTGATTTTGTAAATATCTTCAAATATGATTAAGTTATCTAAACACGTTAATCTAGGGAAAAGTCCATCTTCAGCTAACATTAATCCGATTTCTTTACTTCCAACATTCACATAGACTTCTCCTGAGTCAGCTTCAAGTTGCCTTGTTAAAATGTTAATAATCGTTGTTTTACCTGCGCCAGATGGACCTAACATGCCAAATATTTCACCGGAATTTGCTTGTAAACTGACATCTTTTAACACTTGATTATCGCCAAAAGATTTACTTACGTTTTTCATCACAACTGTACTCATCATCTCACTCCTTCTCGGCTTTTGTTATCACCGTAAGAATATTGTATATGACGACGTAACGTCACAAGCAAGGCGAGAAAAAATTTTTTGACATTTCAGTCTGATTGTTCAACCAATTCATCAAAAACACCGTTACTTTTCAAATAAGACTCAATGGCAATCCCCATAAAATCTTTGTCGAAGGCATAATATTCTTTCCACTCCTTTTCATCAACATTTTGACCAAACTCCATCATTTTACTTAAAAGTTTAGGATCACCTTTCGTTACATACATGACCTGACGCCATAAGTCTTTGGCAAATCTTTGTCCCTCTGGACTAGTAGGTGCATAACCTTGCTTTTGTAGCTCCCTAGCTCTTTCCATTAATTCATTCTGCTTATGGGCAATGCCCTTTAAATCTTTAGCATCAAATAAGTTGTCGTGTAACATTTCATAGGTGTCATTATCCATATGTTTAAATAACCAAAATGAGCTATTATTTAATGCAATGCTTCCAGTTATACTAGCATATTTTCCCCAATCTACTTCCTCTATTAGCATTACTTCATTTTTTAATTTCTCAATTGATTCGAGTATGTCAGCCATTTGCTTTAGCTGTTCTTTAAGTTCATTTTCTTGATGGGTTAGCAGTTCATATACTTCCTTTGATGTATCAATCTTTGGTAATTTATCCTTGATTTCAACCAGAGAAAATCCTAAATATTTCAGCGCCGAAATTTGATTAAACCGGATCATATCTTTAGCGGTATACAGTCGTCTCCCACCATCACTCTCAGCTGAAGGCTTCAAGACACCTACTTTATCATAGTATTGCAAAGTCCTTACTGTCACGTTCACTTTCTTTGCCATCTGACCTACTGTCATATATCCATCGGGAATGGCTTTAGAGTTCTTCATTCGTATCACTCATTTCAAAATATTTATCTTTATCGTAACGTCTGTTACCACGTTATATATTAAGAATCAAAAACACGCTAAAATTGTGTTGCTTTACTAAATTTCTGAATAGCAAATGGCATGAACTATCCAGTCCTTTCAATCCCCTTTACCATCTTACTAAGCACCCCAACAAATTCTCAATCAACCTCTTCAAGATATGACTTGCTCGCTATTTTTCTTCTTGGTTTTTCCCCAAGTTATTTTTCTGGAGATTTTCTACGTTCTTTGCAAAATATTCTCCCTTTGATAAGTCGAATCACGGTCTAGCTCAGTGTCAAAGCTATCAACATAAAAAAGCAGTTCAATTTGATGAGGAAAGAATATAACAAAGTTTGAGCCTTATCGAGACAGAGTGTCTTCATACTAAGGGAATAACCTCTAAAATTCATCAGAAAGACGAAGGATTCCTAACCTTAAATAGTTTCAATCTATTTTCTACCACTGATGTTGCAAAGATACTATCAGAAAATTCAGGAAATATATCTTGCTAAAAAATCGAGGAAAAGTTGAATGCTTACGCAACAGACGGCTGCTATTCCAGAAATAGTCTATTTTATTAAAATGAAAACGAAAGCGACATCAACTTTTTTGTCGAACCAATCATTTAGAAGATGTCTAGCCAACCAATTTTCTGCTGGTTCAAACATCAAGTAGGTGAGTAAAGTAGCGATCAATGTAAGGACTACTTGGTTTATCGCACCTTTTTCGCTTTGAAAATACAGCTTTTTGATGGACAGATTCTGCTTCAAGTATTTAAAGAATGGCTCGATATGCTAACGCGCTTGGTACATGTCGCGCAACCTCATTTGGCGTTACGTCAAATCGATTCGTGACGATCAGCAAACGTTTTCATCATTTTGTGAGGACTGTTAAGCGAAAACGTTAATGATGTGATTGACACCTCCGCCAAGAATGACCTGCTGGTTACTGATGATCCGACCGTTAGAGCTTTCATGATTTGTGATCTCAATGTGATCTAATACGGTTACTTTAGTATTTTTCTTGATTCTGGTACCAAAGAAATACCCGTCGTGGTTCATTTTTTCCAGCAATTGATAATCAAAATAGCCACGATCTACCACATAAGCTGCCTCTGTTTTGTCTACGAACACTTCGAAGTGGTTACGGTCATATTCACTAGCATTGGTAATGGTGAAACTTTTTTCAGATACTGGTTATCTTTCTCCAGATAACAGAGGTTTAAGTGCAAGTTGATGCCAGCTTTTGTCTTTCAAAACTTCGCCCAAGGAAACCACATTTTATTTAGAGAGATCGTTGTGGAATAAATCATTTGCAGGCTGCTAGTTTTTGAACTAAGTTTGTAAAAAGTTCCATCAAAACTTCTTGATTGATTTCAGCTGTCCGACCAGACAACGAGCTGTCACACACAGAGTCAATACCGACTTCCTTGCACAAGCGCTGGTCCTTGAAGGCTCGCTCTATCTCTCGTTTGCTAGGTAGCTCCTCGTAAACAGCGTAGAAAAGAATTTTTAGCACTGTATGAAAATCAAGTTTTTTACTTTAGTAATCAAGGTTTTCACTTAGGTGTACACGTTACAAGACATACTCATGCTTCTTGATTATTAGACAGCGGAGCAACCATGAAAGAAGTCCAAGACCGCTTACGTCATACTAAAATCTCTCAAACCATGGATGTGTAAGGACACTTGGCAAAAGAAACCAACGAACAAATAGTTGAAAAATTAGTTAAACATCAAAATTCCTAACTACTAGCATTCCATTTGGCATTCAGTAAAATAAGTAAAAAGGAGAAACCCTATCAAATAAAGGTTTCTCCCACTCGTTTTAACTACTCTTCTTCTTCCGCCATGAATGTGTTGAAGACTTCTTCAATCATATCCCATTCTGCTTCTGTTTCGATCTGTTCTAATTCACCTTCAGAACCGTCTTCGTTTTCAATATAAGCGTACGCTTGTAATTCAACATCTTCTTCTTCTGGTACGCCTGCTGGATAAAGCAAGACGTAGTTGCGGCCGAATTCTTCCGTACCGTCAACCGTTAATAGAATTTCGTATAATGTTTCATTTCCTTGATCATCGATTAAAGTAATGTGTTCATGTCCTTCATGATCGTGATCGTGGTTATGATCGTGTGTATGTTCTGACATTTATTTTCCTCTTTTCTGTAAATTAAAACAGCTGTTTCCCAGCACCATCTAAATAATTCTGCAAAATCATGACTGCTGCTAATTTATCAATCACTTTTTTTCGTTTGGCACGCGAGGTATTCGCCTGTTCTACCAGCATTCGTTCTGCTTGAACGGTCGTCAGACGTTCGTCTTGGTAAACGACCGGCAAACCGAATTGCTGTTCGATCGCTGCGCCGTAAGCCATAGAAGCTTCCGCTCTAGGTCCGATCGTATTATTCATATTTTTAGGTAGTCCTACCACAAAACGTGAGACTTCATATTCTTTCACCAATTCAGCAAGTCGATCATAACCGAAATTGCCTTCATCTTCATTGATGCGAATAATCTCAATCCCTTGTGCTGTCCAGCCCATTGGGTCACTGACCGCCACGCCGACTGTCCGCGAACCAACATCCAATCCCATGATTCTCATTATAGGTTGATCCCGTGATTGCCTAAATAATAACGGATCAGAACTTCCATGATCTCATCCCGTTCGTGACGACGAATCAAATTCCGGGCATCCCGATAACGAGGAATGTAAGCCGGGTCGCCAGAAAGGAGATAACCGACGATTTGATTGATCGGATTGTATCCTTTTTCCTCTAATGCTCGGTAGACGATAGCTAATGTTTCGCTGACTTCTTTTTTACGGCTATCATCAAAATCAAAGCGAACTGTTTCATCTGTAAAACCCATTTCACGACACCTCTCTTTTGTATAGATTTTAGCATATGTTCCTTCTATATTGTACTAAACGTTTGATAAAACTACAAACATATGCTTAGATTTTCTCCATTATAACAAAGGTTTATGATGTTTTTATGAACTTTCTTAAAAAAAGCTAGAAAGCGCGATAGACATACTGGTTTTCTGGTGCTTCAATCGTCTTCTCTTGGTCTGCTACCACCATCGGCAAGTCCCGTTTGAAGGGTTGATAGTACTTCGATTGGATCGTCCCTTCCACGTGGAGCCACTGGTTATTTTCTGCCGTTGTTTGTTGAGGTAATTCCACTCGCAAGCCAAAAACGCCTGAATCAGCCACACAATGGATAATCCCAAAACGAAACAAAAAGATTTCGTTGGCATCATCTTGATCTGCATGATACACAAATCCATCATAGGTGATTTTCTTACCAATGAATTCACTCGGATACGTATAGATCAACTCCATGACTTCCAAGTAATTCTCTTCCGTTACCGCAATCGTCTCATCTTTGGCGTAACGTGCCAATGCGGCATCCATCTGAGTGTCATAATCTTCTTTGTTAAAATAAAGACTTGTATCGGGTTTCAGATATTGGGTCGTCATTTCTGGATCCCCCACAGATTCTTCACTTAGGGGGAAATTAAACCCTTTTGCTTCAACGATCGTCGTATCCAAGCTAACGGTGGGGAAAAAGAGACCCACGATGATCGGTAAGGCTAATAGAAAATACGCAATCACTCGTTGATGTTTTTTCTCTAATCCATGCTGGTGCTCATCGTCATGATGATGCTCGGGCTCTTGTTTGACCCAAAAATACAGCTGGACCAAAGCCAATAATAAAGAAATGATCATGGATAAAATAGCGAGATAGCGATAATGAATGTTGATAAACTGATTGAGTTTGCCCGTCACTTGCAAATACATCATCAATTCAAAATAGCCTGATAAGATCAAAAAACGAACCATTGTTTACACCACCCATGCATAAATTGAAACGACGATTGCGACTAAACCAACTAAAGAAGCGATAAAACGCCCCGAAAAGTACCGCTTCATCATCAACAGGTTTTTAATATCTACCATTGGACCAAAAACCAGGAAACCGACGACTGGTCCCGCGCCGAATAAACTCAACAACGAAGAGCCGATAAAGGCATCTGCTTCGGAACATAGGGATAACGTTAGTGCCAACAGCAGCATGACGAAGACCGCTAACAGCTTCGTGGAGCCTAATGTCAGCATCAAGCCAGTTGGCAGATAGGTCTGCATCGCTGAGGCGATCAACGCACCAATGATCAAATAACGCCCAGTATCGAAAAACTCATCCAAGCTATGCTGCAGCAAATGACGAATCTGCCGAAGGAGCGGATGACTGGTCTTTTCCGTTTGATGGTGGGCGTGATCATGCCCATGATGGTGTCGGTGAGCTGCCTGCTCATTCCCGCCACTTAATTGATTGGCAAGCCGTGTTTTTAAGACCTCTTGTTTGTTAAAATACGCCAGCCAGATCCCCACGACCATTGCGACCAATAAGCTGCCCAGTACACGCAAAAAGGCGAACTTCGCGGAATTTCCAAAGGCAATGAATGTAGAAAAAATCACGATAGGATTGATGATCGGTGCAGTCAGCATAAAGGCAAACGCCGTATACACTGGAACCTCTTTTTTTACGAACTGATTAACGATCGGTACGATCCCACATTCGCAGGAAGGAAAAAAGACCCCCAGACCACAACCAACTGTGATCGATGCCAATTTGTTTTTTGGTAAGAGTCTCGTGACTCTTTCTGGCGTCAAGAAGACTTGTAAGGCACCTGAGATCAAGCAGCCCAATAGGACAAAGGGCAAGGCTTCAATGACGATAGATAAAAAAATAACACTCATTTGCAGGACAGAATTCGGTAATGCCTGAAACATAACTTTAACCTTCTTTATCAATAAATTCGAAACGCTGGAATTACTATACGTTTTTTCCTTTTTTTATACAACGTTTTTTTTAAAGCAGCCAATTTTTTTAATCGTTGCTTTAGATTTCCCTTATCTTTGAATCCTTCTTACTCATCTAAGCGATCAGCTGCTAGCAGATATTTTGACTTTTCCTCAAGAACAGCGTACATTTTCCATGGAGGAATGACTTATGCAAAAAAATCAACCGATCCAAGAGCAGCTCGACCAACATCCGTTGGCACTACTCTATCTCTCTCAACCGAATTGCAGTATTTGTGTTGCAGACAAACCACGCATCCAAACACTGGCACAAACCCAGCAACTCCCCCTATTTACCATCAACACGCTGGCAGAGCCAGAAGCAGCCAGTTTATTTTCGGTCTTGACGGTTCCCGTCGTCCTCTTGTTCGCGAATGGGAAAGAAGTGCATCGTGAAGCCCGAATCATCGATTTCACACGTTTGACTCAACAAATCTTGCGGTATCAAAAAGCGCTCACAAGCGTTGAAGAGCAAGATTCCTACGAATCACTTTTTGACCAGTTAGACGAGTAAGTTCAGTGAATAAAAGTCAAAAAAAGCTGTCAGATCGTTGTGTATACTACGATCTGGCAGCTGTTTTGTTGGTTCCTATTTATGTGATGCGATTATTCGCTTAGTGATGGTTCTTCTACTGGTTCTTCATGTGACAAGACGTTGCCTGAATGCAAGAAATAAATCAATGTTTGCAATTCATTGGTTAAGTCAACGTTTTGAATCAGCACGCCTTTTGGTGCAGTGATTCGCGCAGGTGTAAAGTTCAAGATTCCTTTAATGCCAGCTTTCACAAGCTCGTTCACTAAATCTTGTGAATGTTGTGCGGGAACCGTCAAAATAGCCACATCGATCTGTTGGATCTTCACTTGTTCCTTCATGTCATCCATTGGATAGACCGGCACACCATCTACGATTCGACCAACTAGATCTTCGTTGACATCAAATGCGGCACTGATCCGAATGCTGTTGCTTTGGTGAAATTTGTATTTCAACAAGGCGCTCCCCAAGTTTCCGACACCGACTAAAGCTACATTCGTCATGTGGTCTTCGTTCAATGTCTTCGCAAAGAACTGCATCAAGCTTTCAACATCATAGCCGTAGCCGCGTTTTCCTAATTCACCAAAGTAGGAAAAGTCGCGGCGGATCGTCGCACTATCAACTTGAACAGCTTCACTTAGTTCGGTCGAAGAAACTTTTAATTTGCCTGCTTGGTGCAAAATACGCAAGTAACGATAATATAAAGGCAATCGCTTCGCTGTTGCCTTTGGAATTTGATGATCTTTCAAAGAATACTCCCCCATTGTGAAAAATTCACTTGTGATGAAGCTATCATAACAAATACATTGTTCAAAAATCAATTTGAATGCTCATAATTTGAAATATAAATTTTATAATGGTAAAATCAAACTTTTTCCCAATCGCCGTTTCCCCTAAAATATGATAGACTTGTAGTATTGCAACCTTGATACAGACAAGTTTCTTAAAGATAGGAATGACATACACATGATTTTATTACAAGCCAACCAAATCGCCCGTCTTTTCGGAGCCGAGGTTTTATTTGAAAATATCCAATTAGAGATTGCCAGCAATTCCCGAATCGCGCTTGTTGGGCGCAACGGTGCTGGTAAATCAACGCTACTGAAAATTATTGCTGGACTCGAAAGTCCTGATAAAGGAACGATCGCTAAAAACAAAACTGCTACGATGGGCTACTTAGCTCAAGATACCGGACTTGATAGTCAGGCCACCGTTTGGGAAGAAATGCTAGGAGCTTTTGCAACGGTTCGGCAGATGGAGCAGCGCATGCGTACCTTAGAGATCGCTATCTCCGAAGCAGATCCTGCTGCTGACTCTGGCAATCTCCTGAAAGAATACGACCAGTTGCAGCATGAATTTGCAGAAAAAAACGGCTATGGCTATGAAAATGAAATTCGCTCCGTCTTGCACGGCTTTCAGTTTGATCCTTCTTTTTACACACAGCCGATCGATACCCTTTCCGGTGGTCAAAAAACCCGTTTGGCATTAGCAAAAATGCTGCTGCAAAAACCTGATATCTTGATCCTGGATGAGCCGACCAACCATTTAGACATCGAAACGTTATCTTGGCTGGAAAACTATCTACAAGGATATGCCGGTGCGTTGCTGATTGTTTCCCATGACCGTTACTTCCTAGACAAAGTCGTCAACGAAGTCTACGAACTGAGTCGCCAAAAAATGCGCCACTACAAAGGCAATTACAGCCGCTATTTGACCCTGAAAGCCGAACAGCTGCAAAGCGAATGGAAAGCCTTTGAAAAGCAGCAAGAAGAAATCAATAAACTGGAAGACTTTGTTGCCCGCAATCTTGTCCGTGCCTCTACCACCAAACGCGCGCAAAGTCGCCGTAAGCAATTGGAGAAAATGGACCGGTTGGATCGCCCGCAAGGAGATGAAAAGTCCGCCCACTTCCTTTTTTCCATTGAAAAACCTTCAGGAAATGTTGTAATGCAAGTAGAAAATGCCGCTATCGGTTATTCTGAAGAAGAAGTCTTATCGGCGCCCATCGACTTAGATGTTCGGCGCAAAGATGCGATCGCTTTAGTAGGACCGAATGGGATCGGCAAATCAACCTTACTGAAATCACTGATTCATAAAATCCCCTTTATTCAAGGAAAGGTGCATTTTGGCGCCAATGTCTCAATCGGGTACTATGACCAAACTCAATCCGATCTGCACTCAACCAAAACGATCCTCCATGAGCTTTGGGATGACCACAGTACCACACCTGAAGTCGAGATTCGCAATATATTAGGCAGCTTCTTATTTTCGGGAGAAGATGTTGAAAAGCCGATCACGCTGTTAAGCGGTGGCGAAAAAGCCCGTGTCGCTTTGGCAAAATTAGCCATGGACCATGACAATTTCTTGATTTTGGATGAGCCAACCAACCATTTAGACATCGACAGCAAAGAAGTCTTAGAAAATGCCCTGATCGATTATGAAGGCACGTTGTTCTTCGTATCTCATGACCGCTACTTTATCAATCGAATCGCCACAAAGGTCGTGGAACTGTCTGAAAACGGCAGCAAGCTCTATCTAGGCGATTACGATTATTATTTAGAAAAGAAACAAGAAGAAGCTGAGATCGCAGCGATGCTGGAAGCAAAAACAACCGAAACCACCATTTCAGCGGGCAAACAAACCTTTGTCCAAAGCAAAGAACAGCAAAAAGCCGTTAGAACCTTACAGCGAAAAGTCGCCCAAATCGAAGAAGAGCTTGCCACGATAGAAGAAACGATCCAGCAACTGGAACAAGACATGACCGCACCAGAAGCGTTGAATGATCATGTAAAATTGACCGCGTTGAATCAAGCGTTAGAACAAGCCCGCACTGAACAAGAAGCCCTATTAGAAGCATGGGAAAATACTAGCTTAGAACTAGAGGCATTTGAAAGTTGATCGTGTCATCGGTCTGTAGGCCGATGACAATCGCCCCCTCCTTTGTTTTACTTAAAAGAACAGGATGAATACGTACAATTCGTAAAACAAGGAGGGAAAAATGCAAAAACAGACAGATGTTTATCGAAAGCGTCGGTCAATGATTGTTTTGGCAGGATTGGTGTTGATTGGGATAGGGTTCAATCGAATCTCTCATCACGTGTTGTACGGAGAGTTGTCCGAACACGTGTCTACCGCCGTTGCCTATGATGATAGCTACGATGACGAATATGTTTACTCCCAAGCTATTTTAAGTGAAGATATCAATGCTTACTTAGGGGAAATGGACATCACAACACCGATTTTCCTGCAGACGAACGAAGAATGGGCTGATAGATCCTATGGCAATGATGGCAGCCAAACCTTAGCAGAAAATGGCTGTGCGATTGCTTCTCTTGCGATGGTTCAATCCTATCTTGAAGGCTATCCCATTTCGCCACTAGAAGTCCTCGACTGGGCAGGAGATCATTATTACGTTGACGGCCAAGGAACGGACTGGCGGATTTTTTCTGACTTTGCCGATGCAAACGGCTACAACTATTATGATCTTGGCACAGATCTAGCCAGCGTTGAAGCTTACTTGCAACAAAATCATCCCGTCATCGTTTCTGTGACTCCAGGGGAATTTACAGATGGCGGCCATATTATGGTCTTAGGTGGAATGATGGACGATCAAGTGTTTGTCTTAGATCCCAATGATGATCCAGAAAAATCCCATTACGCTATCTATTACACACTAGATGAAATCGCTAATCAAAGCTTACGCTTTTGGACATTCAGCTGATTGATCGAAAAAAGTCCCCTTTCGGGGCTTTTTCTTTGTCGTGGCGTAGGCAGCAACTGGATCTTATTTTTTTAATAAAAAAACCCTTTTTTCTCCCTTTGGGAATCCGCTTTCTATTATAATGGAAGAAAGAAAGGTGTGAAGTCTATGAAAATCGGTATCCCCAAAGAAATCAAGAACAATGAAAATCGTGTGGCATTGCCGCCCTCCGGAGTCTATGAGTTAGTCCAAGACGGACACGAAGTCTTCGTTGAACAAGGCGCTGGTGCAGGATCAACCTTTTCTGATCAAGCGTATCAGGAAGTCGGCGCTACGATTGCTACCGTTGAAGAGGTTTGGGCCTCTGAATTGGTTATGAAAGTCAAAGAACCTTTACCAGAAGAATACCCCTTTTTGCATGAGGGACTGGTTTTATTCACCTATTTCCACGTAGCCGCCAATCAACAGCTTGCTCAAGCGTTGATCGACAGCAAAGTGATCGCTGTTGCTTATGAGAACGTCCAGCTGGCGAACGGCACCCTGCCTCTGCTATCACCCATGAGTGAGATCGCTGGAAGAATGTCTGTTCAAATTGGCGCGCAATTTCTCGAAAAAATATATGGTGGAAAAGGGATACTGCTTTCAGGTGTTCCCGGCGTCCGTCAAGGTCGGGTAACAATCATTGGTGGTGGCGTTGCCGGTGAGAATGCCGCGAGAGTCGCCGTAGGTCTAGGCGCACAAGTGACGATTTTAGACGTTTCGATCCCACGCTTACAAGAGCTAGATCGACAGTTTTCTGGTCAAGTCCAAACCTTGTATTCCAATCGCTTGAATATCGAACGAACGATCCAATCCGCAGACTTGGTGGTAGGAGCCGTCTTATTACCAGGACAAAAAGCCCCGTGCTTAGTGACCCGCGAAATGGTGAAACAGATGCCTGAAAAATCCGTGATCGTCGATATTGCCATTGACCAAGGCGGAATTTTCGAGACCGAAGACAAAGTCACCACCCACGACGAGCCAACCTATATCCGGGAAGAAGTTATTCACTATGCAGTGGCGAATATGCCAGGTGCTGTGCCGCAAACGGCAACCATCGCATTGAGCATTGCCACATTACCGTATGCCCAGCAGCTAGCGAACGATCCTTTAGCAGCGTTGCGAGAAAATCAGGCACTTGCCAAAGGGGTCATCGCCTATGAGGGCGCATTTACTTCAAAAGAAGCCGCTCACGATCTGTCATTGCCTTTTACCGATCTATCGGAATTGATTTGAGCCACTCTCCCACAATAAAACCAGCAGCCGCACAAGTAATTCGCGGCTGCTGTTTTGCTTTCTATGAGAATTTCCTTTTTTGGGTAGCATGGGCTTTGGAAGTATGCTATATTCATACTTAAAAAAAATTCGACCTAGACAGGAGGAACACTGTGCTTACTCAACAACAAATCCAAGCATTTCCTAAAGTAGAACTTCACTGCCACCTCGACGGTTCCATTCGTCCAGAAACATTGATCGCCATCGCCAATCAGCAAGAACTACCGATCGAGCAAGACATAGAAGCTGTGAAAGCACAGATGCAAGCCCCCAAGGATTGTCATGACCTGAGGGATTACCTTAGCTGTTTTGATTTCGTTCGGCCGTATCTGCAAACACAAGAAGCGTTAGCTGCCGCCGCCTATGATGTGATGGAACAAGCTGCTCAAGATGGGGTCGCTTATATTGAGATCCGCTTTGCTCCCAGCTTATCGATGGACAAAGGACTTACTTGCAGCCAGACCATCCAAGCCGTGATCGAAGGCATCGCACGAGCAGAAGAACGCTATCCAATCAAAGGCAATGTTTTGGTCATTGGGATGCGTCAAGAAGACCTACCAGCTATTACGGCGATTTTTGATGAAGCGATCGCTCTTACCGATGAAAAAGTAGTCGGCATTGATCTGGCAGGTCCAGAAGAAGATGGGTACGTCCCTGATTTAGCTGCCAGCTATCAAGTGTTCCTCAAGAACCAAAGTGTCCAGCTGACCTTACATGCAGGCGAATGCGGCTGTGTGCAAAACATTTATCAAGCCATCGAAAGCGGTGCGCAGCGGATTGGCCACGGCATCGCCTTAAAAGGAGATCATACTGCTCAAGCATTTGTTCGAGAACATATGCGCTGTATCGAAGGCTGTCCTACCAGCAATGTTCATACGCGTGCGATTCCCACATACTCGGCATACCCATTAAGAGAATGGCTGGAAGCCAAGGTCCCTTTTTGTTTGAACACCGATAACCGAACGGTCTCCAACACGACATTGACCAATGAATACCTGCAAATGGCTCATCATTGCGACATGACCGAATCAGAGATGCGCTTCTTAAACGAAACCGCCGCTCAGCATTCCTTTGCGGAAGCTTCCGACAAAGCGGTACTCTTGAAAAAAATCCAAGAATGGCAATTCTAATAAACATGGACGCTAGTGATCCCCACTGGCGTCCATGTTTATTTCCAAAACGATCAACTCTCTTTCCTTCACGCAAAGAAGAGCCGATCGATCCGTGTTAACCCCAAGGCATCGATTTCTAAAAGAGCTCTTTCGTAAATTTCTGTATTCGTTAAAGCAGCACTCTCGTGGGCATCGATCCCAATAATACAAGAGCAGTCGACTTCCTTGGCGATCTTCCAAAATTCAGGATGCGGATAGCCACCGTTCGTATAGCCTGCCAAATTATACTCCAACGGCAGCTGATACTCTTTGGCTTTTTCACATAAGCGGTAGGCAACTTCTTCACAATGAGAATCGAAGGTTTTATAGCCCCGCATGAACACATCTGGGTGTGCCATATAAGCAAAAATTTCTGATTCAATTCCCTGTAAAGAAACACGGAGATAATCTTTGATCGCTTTTACCGAATCCCCGGGTGTATGGTCGTAATAGTGATTGCTTTCGATTTCAGGAAAGTGATTGCCAAAAATCAAATAGTCGATCGACAGCCTTTCTTTCTCTACAACTAGCCAAGGGATCATTGTTTCAAAATATTCACACTCTAATCCTAATTTCACATCGATTTGTCCTTGGTACTTTTCCTGTAAGCTTTTCACCGATGAAACGTAATCTTCCAATTGCGCAACATCCATCCGCATGGGCGAGACATACCCATCCTCAAAGGGCCAAGGGCAATGATCAGCGAAGCCAATTTCCTTAAAGCCAGCTTGGATGGCTTTGATCACATAGTCTTCATCAGAATCCCGTGCATGTTTGCATCGAGTTGTGTGGGTATGATAGTTTGCTTTCCACATGGTTATTCACTCCTTTGTGTTTCTTCACTCATGTATTTTTTTATTAATTACTCGTAAAACGGTGTTCACAGACCCATTGGCAAGCTTTGCCACATCTTGCATATTTCCCATCCCCCCATTCGATTAAAGCGCTTTCTTCTATAATAACAAACTATCCCTCTATTTTCGCAGATATTTGGTCAATAAAACAAAAAAGCAGTTTAAGTTTCCTGATTACGGATGCTTCAACTGCTTTTTGCTATTTAATAAATAGTCCTCACTACTCATGATTACTCAGACAGTTCAAAAATAAAGGAGTTAAGATCTCCACGATATTTCGAAATGGAGTATTCGATTGGTAAACGATCATAAGAAAACCCTTGGGTATGGAAATAAAACAACGGTTCATCTAAATCGATATCCAGTAAATCACTCGCTGTCTCGTCAGCTTTGATCACTTCTAGCTTTCGCGATACTGTTTTTACCGGATACCCCATCTCCTCAAATTTACGATAAAGTTTCTCCTGTGAAAAATCGGCATGAATCAACTCTGGAAATAGATGAAACGGGATATAACTTGTAACCAAAACTATCGGTTTTTTTTCAGCAAAACGTAGACGGGTCAGCTTATATACTTTAGCGCCTGGTGCTAAGGCAAGATTTTCGGAAACTTCCTCAGTCGCACGAACCACACCAAATTTTAAGACGTGTGTTTCAGGCATTAATCCTTTGCGTGACATTTCAGAGTCATAGCTTTCAATGACATGGGTAAATTCTTGTTGTATTTTGGGCTTACGTACGATGGTTCCTCGTCTTTTTCTTTTTTCTAAATAGCCCTCATTGACTAGCGCTTGAATGGCTTGACGAATCGTAGGACGACTGACACCATAGATTTCAGCTAGTTCTAATTCAGTAGGAATGAGTTGATTTTCGCTATATTCATTTGTCTCGATCTTATTCAAAATATCTTGTCGTATTTTCTTATGCAGCGGAATGTTCATTGGCACCTACTCCTCTAATTCTTGCTTTCATTATAACATAGGTTAGGATGACCAATAAATATGAGGAGTCGCTATAATGGCTTCAGCTTTTCCAATTATTGAGATGCACTCATGAGGCAACAGTAAAATACTTTGTCCCGACTGACACACTGATCCCGCTATTTTTAACTCACCATTTACTATCGTTACGACACTCGCTACATCAGCTGAATTCTTGAGTGTCTGTTCGACAACTAAGTGCTTGATCGTGAATTCTCTTAGTTGAACTTCTTCTCCAAGTTTAAAAGTTGTCTTGGTGACTTTTTGCATCGGTTGTAGCGTTTCTACTGCACGTTTTACATGTAATTGTCTTTTTTTGCCAAATTCATCGGTTCGGTCGTAATCATAAAACCGATACGTAATGTCGGTTGCTTGCTGGATTTCATAGACCAATGCTCCTTTGGTCAGAGCGTGGATCGTGCCTGAGGGAATATAGATCAAATCTTCTCGGGACACGGGATATTCCTTTAATAGACGAGAATAGCTTCCCTGAGCGATCGCTTGTACTAAACTTTTTTTATCGGCAATCCGTTGTTCAGCATAGATCCACTTTTTCTCCGGAGCTTCTAGAAAATACCATGCTTCACTTTTCCCATAAGGCATCCCTTCCTTTTCTCTTGCTACTTGGTCTGTCGGATGTACTTGAATACTCAGGTCTTCATCACAAGCCGTAAATGAAATGATCAGAGGATAAACTGCTCCTAGCGGCAAGCCAAACTTCGCTGGGTTTTCTTGGATCAGTTGGTTCAAAGTCACCTCCTGATCTCTCACTTTGCAATCAATCTCTGGAATTCCGCTCAGAGAATAGATCGAGCCAACTTTGGCACTTGCGCTGGAAATATAGTGCTTCAAACGAGGTGTTCCCCATATTCGCTCTCGTAATTCAGGGACTAAAATATACACAACGATTCCTCCTTAATCTGCTTGGGCAAACGCCTGCTAAAACACACCGATGATAACGCCTACTGCAGAAATAACCGTCAACACTAAAATCACTTTTGTTGCAGTCATTTGTTTTGAGGTCAAGAGATACCAAGCAAGTAAAACCATTGCTAAGGGGAGAATCTTAGGGAAAATCCCATCTAATACGGTTTGTAGTGCCTGAACCTCCTCACCCATTGGGATTTCAAGGGCAGTCGTCAATGCAATATTGGATGCAGCTAAGCCGCCAACTACCATCACCCCAAGTATATTGAATGCATCAGTGATTCGTTTCGCATTTTCCCCAACAATGACATCAATCGCATTTACACCTAATCGATAACCATTCATGAAACAAATATACGAAATCAATGGTCCAATAATGCCATAGCTCACTAAATAAAAGAGTGGACCTAATGGATTCCCACCTGCAGCTAATCCCATTGCAATGGACAAGAGGATTGGAACAATAATTCCCTGAATGATTGAATCGCCGATTCCTGCGAGTGGCCCCATCAATGTAGTTTTGATATTGATTGGCATTTCTTCTGGTACATCTGCACCTAAAGCAATTTTTTCTTCCAATGAAGCCACGATTCCATTGATCAGTTGTCCCGTTTGGGGTTCTGTATTGTAAAACATTGAATGCCGCAAAAACAAGCGTCGTTTTGCCTCAGGATCATTTTTGTAATATTTTTCAGCAAATGGAATATAAGAATATGCCCATGCGTGTGCTTGCAATTTTTCATAACTCATGGACGACAAATGAGTGAATCCCCAACGACGCCATATGCTACGCAATTCTTTTTTACTTAATGTATTCTCCATAATTAACCCCTCCTAAAACAAATCATCATCTTCATAAGCTACATTTGTTCCTTGAACCTCTGAAGCCGTTTGAGTCATTGTGGACTTCCCTGTACTCAAATAAACGATATAAGCAACCATCGCCGCTAAGAAAACAAGTGCGATCATATTCAGGTTGGCAAATGCCATCAAAACAAAACCTGCAAAAAAGAACACTAAATGTGCTTTTTCTTTAATGACGATTCCCATCAACATTGCGATCCCCAAGGCAGGTAGCACGCCTCCTAAAACAGAAATAATATCCGTAACGACATCTGGGACATTGTTTAACAACCAATCAACCAATCCTCGGCCAAAGAAAATCGCCGCAAAAATGGGGACAGCTCTCAACAAAAAGGTTGTGATCTGTGGATAAACGATATGGTTCATGACGATCCCTCGCTCATCGATCGTTTCAGCCGCAGTCTGAGCACGCGTATTCCAGAATGAATACAAAGCCATTCGTGTATTATAAAAAATCAATCCAAATGTTTGGCCAATTAAAATTGCTAAGGTAACTGCAACTGCTGGATCTTTAGTCGTCGCTAATGCAAGTCCGATGCCACCATAAGCAGCATAGGTAATTTCACTATTTGTCGCGCCCCCTGTCGAAAGATTGGCAATGAAAACTGCCTGAACCGCTAATCCACATAGAACACCCGCCTGAATATCCCCAAATGCGATCCCTGTTAGAAACCCTGCGATAAGCGGTCGACCAACAACATAGAACCCTCCACTCATCCCAAAAAGCCAGGGACTTTCAATCGCACCTAAATAGCAGAATATCCCCGTTAAAAATGCTGGCAATAATAAACTCCCATTCATTTTGTCTCCTCCTTATCCTAGAGAATCATATTTTTTCTTCATTGTTTCCCAGCTTTTACTATCGTCATCTGGCAATAGTTGAAACAAAACTTCGATTCCTTTTGATGTGATATACTCGAATGCCTCATAATCCTTTTGATCAATAGCTACGGTTCTACCTAATACTTTTGCACCTTCTCTTGTATTCATAGGCCCAACATTTAGTTGTTTTCCAAAATCAACCCCCAGTTTTACAAGTTCTGCAAATGTTTGTGGAGAATTACTGATCAAGAAAAAATTTTTCTCCGATTGTTTCCCTTTTGGGATACTTTCTATTGCTTGCTCAGTCGTATAAATACCTAGTTTTAAATTACCAGCAGCTGCCTTCAAGACTTTTTTACGTAATTCATCTTGAGCGATATCATCGCCAACAACAAGAATTCCTTGTACCGGTCGTGACTTTGTCCATCTCGTTGTTGTCTGCCCATGAATCACTCGATCATCCACACGTGCTAAAGTTATTGTCATCTTCAATCTCCCCTATCTTTAAAATATATTCTCATCCTCAAATTCATTATCGTCCTCGATAAAAGTCACCCCATCTTTACCTGCAGCAATCGCTAAATCAAACAAAGCATCGAACGATCGACTTCCCACTGCTAAACCAACTTCCAAGAGCATGGGTAGATTCATACCAGCAACTAATTTGATTGGTTTCTTTTGCTCTAATAAGTAATTATAAGAAACATTGAAAGGCGTTCCTCCTTTGATATCTGTAAGAATCAAAACCTCCTCTCCCTTTAATTGCTCCATTACTTGATAGAACTGTTCTTTGAACGCCTCTACACCTGCATCTGTCAACTGAATCGTTATCAACTGATCATTCTCCCCAGCAATCATTTGATAGCTCTGTAATAACCCTGTTCCAAAGTTTCCATGAGATGCTACGATCACTTTCATTGTTTCCCCTCCGATATGTAATTACAAATTAAATTGTTACCCTTATACTAAACCCATCAGGTAAGCGTTGTCAATATGGTAAAATTAATATATTTAACTATTTGACAAAAAAGTCATTGTGAAGTATCATCTTATTTGTAATTACATATTAGGAGGGGAAACCATGAAAAAATTTTCGATTGATCAATTGGCTCGTTTCATTGATCATACAAACTTAAAACCATTTGCAACCGAAGAAGACTTAAAGATTTTGTGCGAGGAAGCAAAAGAGTATCACTTTAAAATGGTTGCCATCAACCAAGTTCAATCTAACCGATGCTATACCCACTTGAAAGAAACGGATATTGGGATTGGTGCAGCAATAGGATTTCCGTTAGGACAAACATCAATTGCAGCAAAAGCCTTTGAAACAAAAGATGCAATAGAAAATGGTGCGACAGAAATCGACTATGTTATCAATATCACTGAAGTAAAAGCCCAAAATTGGGATTATCTTAAAGAAGAAATGCAAACCATCGTTTCTTTGTGCCGCGAAAAACAAGTTATTTCCAAAGTTATTTTTGAGAATGCTTATTTAACTCAGGAAGAAAAGATTGCACTTTGTCAGATCGCCAAAGAAATCAGACCAGATTTTATTAAAACCTCCACTGGATTTGCACCATCTGGGGCGACTTTCGAGGATATAACACTCATGAAACAATATGTAGGAGAGGATGTAGCGATCAAAGCTGCAGGTGGTATCCGTGATGCAGAAACATTCTTAAAAATGATCCAACTCGGAGCAAGTCGCATTGGGACAAGTTCTGGTATCTCAATCATCGAAACACTAAAAGCGGACGCATTGGATGGGTATATAACTATTTAAGGAGGAGTATATGACTACGATCGCGATTACCGGAGCCAACGGCTATATAGCCTCTTTGATTCAGAAACAGAATCACGAAACCTTCACATTTCTTCCTATCACTCGTAAGGATGTCGATTATGAAGATTTAGCTGCCGTCAATAAGTTTTTTGAAAAGCAAACGTTTGACATACTCATCCATACCGCTGCACGTACCCAAACGGCCGACTGTGAAGCACATCCCTTTGAAACAAAAAAAGTGAACACGGACAGTGCAATTGAATTAGCAAAGATTTGTAAAAAAAAGAATGCTCGCTTCATTTTTTTAAGTACTGAACAAGTCTTCAACGATAACGCAGTCGGTCCCTATTCAGAATCGGATTCGCCCAAAAGCGCATCGATCTATGGGCAACAAAAACTAGCTGTCGAAACCTTCCTAAGAACCTTTGATTGCGATTATTTGATTTTACGCCTTTCTTGGATGATGGGTCTTTCTTATCCCGAAGTCTCTGCCAGCCCGAATATTCTCAAGCAGGTGATAAATGCCTTCTTGTATCAGCAGCCAACCTCTTTTCCAGTACATGAGGTAAGAGGACTCACTTACGCCAAAAAATTTGCTGATCAGCTTGAAAAAATCCTTCAACTACCAACTGGCACTTATCATTTTTCTAGTACGAACTCACTGTCTACCTATGCGTTCGCGACATTTATTGCCAAAGAGCTTGGCTTTGATGAAAAATTATGTAGAAAGTATGTTTTGCCAGATGAGGAGCGTTACGCACAGGCGCCTCGTGATCTTCGTTTAGCCACTGAAAAAATAAAAAGCCATGGTCTGTCACTATCTTCTTCTCAAAATGATGTGATCGAATGTCTGAAAGATTTTGGCTGGCAATAAAAATGATCTCCAAAAGTCCTAGCCAAAAAAGCTACGAATTATTCGGTACGATTGATTGTCAATGAAATGAAAACCATACTAAAAAAGCACGTACTGGCTTTTCTACCAGCACGTGCTTTCGTTATCAAGCAGCTACTTGAAAATATTGTGTTAGTTGTAAGAGCCACCCTGTCCAAATCTCTCTTCAAGCAACGCCACCGCACGATCGATCCCAGCGTCTTTTGTTTCTTCTAGCACCACGTAACAGTATGGCTTGTGTTTGATCAGAAGCTGCAAAATTTCTGGATACCGTATTTGTCCTTCACCTAACGGGACAGGGATCACTTCTTCTCCCGAGAGTTGAAAATCCTTTAGGTGCAAGCAGACGATTTTCTCTCCGAAAAGAGTAAATGCTTCTTCTACCAATGCGACTTGATCAGCAGCTGTTTTTGCGGTGATCAAATTCGTTGGATCGTAAATGATCCCTAAATAATCAGAAGGAACACGTTCAATCAGCTCGACGATGCGCTGATTCGAATACAGCGGATGATTCAGTCCAGCTTCGATCCCTACCATGATTTGATGTTTTTCTCCCACTCGAACGAGTCGCTGGATCACATGGATCAAGTCTTCAAAAACCTCATCCGAAAAATTCTCTTCGCTATATCCCAGCGCGGCAATGACTGAGCCTGTTTCTGAAGCCACCATGCTGGCACCAAAATAACGGGCATGGAATAAATAGCTCTCAAATTTCTGTAAGATTTTTTCTCGTTCCCCTGGTTCGGGGTGAATCAAGTTACTATAACAACTTAACAAAGCGATTTGAACGCCTTGTTCTTGGAATTCATTCTTGAAGAAGGTCCCCATACCTGGATTCATCTTTTCAGGAGCACTTAGATCTGGAAAAGACACATTCAAGGCAAACTGAACGTTTTTTATTTTCTTTGCACCTATGGCTTGTGCTAACTGCTTTGGTGTATATTCTCCTGAGAGATCATGCCCTCGGATGGCTAAATGAATCATCTGACTCCTCGCTTTCTACTGTTTTTTCCCATTCAATAATCAAATTTTCATAAGGTTTTAGCCTATGGTTACCGCGCGTCAGCGCTTCCCCTGACAAGCGTTCGAATCCGGGGAGAGGTAAGGTAAAGTCAGCTGTCGTCATACCTAAGTTACTGATCCAAAGTTGGACATGGGTCGCTGACTCTCTGCGATACTTCATCACACCTTCCGAACATTTGATCAACTGGCGATCTGATTCATAAGGGAAAAGTTCTTTGCGACAAAACGACTGCCATATCAAACTGTCTGTTAAATTGCTAGGTAGCGCACCTAAATAGATGATCTCTCCTTGAGCCAGTTGTTTCTTAGCTAGTAGCGTTTGGTCATTCCCTCGTCCGATCGTTTCCCAATCTTCTGGGCAGTGAAAAACTGTGACCAAATGATCCAAAGGTTCTTCTAGGCCATCATAGGTTAGCTGATAAGCCAGTCCTTTCACCGTAAACTGCTGGATTTGGTCAAACCCGAGCCACTCTCCTAAACGATCTAAACCATTCGTCGCTGGCCACGCCAGCTCTTTGGTCCGATCCCCTGTCATCGGGCCTAAAATCAGCTTGCCTCCTGCTTCGGTAAAGGCGGCAAATTTTTTCAGCAAAGTAGGGCTTATCCAACGAACAAATGGGGCAAGAACAACATCATACTCTTCTAACGGACTATTTTCTTGAATGATTTCTACACGAATCCCTTGGCGAATCAGACTGCCGTAAAATTCGGTAAATAGGCTGCGATAATCATAAACACCCCCATGATCGATCGTGTAAAAGCGTTTCGAGTAATCCGAGTACATGATGGCTATTTTTGCTGATACATACTTCGTTTCCGCTAAAAGTGGTGCGATCTGTTGTCTTAGTTCGCCAATCCGAACTACCTCTTCATACCCACGATCTGGCTCTCCCCAAGCAGTTAACACGGCACTATGGGGTTGCTCCACACCATAGCGATGTCCACGAAAATGCCAAAAGCAGAAGGATTTCAAATGCCCAGCATAGCCAATGAACGCTTCACTTGTGACAAACCCATGAGGACGAGGAGCCGCATAATTTTCAATATGACCAGCGTTGGCAGTACAAGTTTCTAACAATAACATTTCCTTGTTGCGCGGTTTGACATTCCGCCAACGATCCAAGTTCATCGTATACGCTGGATAGTTGTCTGCCGGTGCATACGTATCAAAACCAGCAATATCTAAATCAGCAAATAGCTCATCATTTTGCAAGTTAAACCCAAAAGCGGAGTTATGGGTAATGGGTAACGGGTAACGCGGTCTCCATTCGGATAAAATGACAAAGATCATGTGCAAACTCATTCAACGTATCAGTGGTAAAGCGGCGAAAGGCATTCATCAAGGAAGAATTATGCAAAAATGGGGTTGTTAGCGGCAAGACGACATCCTCAAATGCGTCATACCACTCACTCCACACCTTCGTTCCCCAACACTCATTGAGGTTAGTCACGGATTGATAGCTGTCTTTTAAATACGTATGCCAACGCGTTTGGCACGTCGTACAGTAACATAGATCGACATGACATTTAAACTCATTGTCCAATTGCAACATAACGACATTTTCATGTTTTTCGGCAATCTCCGCGATTTTTCTCGTCAAACGATAGGCATAACGGCGAAAGTCCTCGTTGTTGGTACAGACATGCTGTCTTGAGCCGTGATGCATCTTCGTTCCATCTTGGTTAGTGACCAACGCTTCTGGGTACTGTTTTGTAAACCAGCGGGGTGGGGTCGGCGTTGGAATACATAAGCAAACATCGATGCCATTTGCTTGGTACTGTTCTAGCGCACGTTCCAACAACGAAAAATCATATTCTCCAGGTTTAGGCTCCAAGTCACGCCACATGAATTCCCCAATTCTAGCAAAATTCATGCCCAACGTTTTCATCGTGTGACTATCACTTTGCATGATTTCTTCCGACCAGACTTCTGGATACATGCAGGCGCCATAATAAATATCAGGAAAAAGTGGTTGCTCATGGAAAAACGCCTGTAAACGAATCGCCACGTAGCGAGCGATCATATGCGCCCCGAGCTTTGAAAAGTGGGTATCATCTGCAAGACCTGCAGGATAATTGGGATGCTCATTCGGTGCTAACCACACAAAGAGTGCTTTGGAAGCTTCTAGTCCTAATGTGTCATAATAATGATAGGTATAGCGATTTAAATCAAACAAAACTACTTCTTCCGTTCGACTAAGTTCTCTTAAGACAGGTAAAAATGCTGACAACGTATGCGCCAGTCGTCCCTCTTCTCCTACCCGCCGTTCAACAGGTGTACACAGGATCGGGATTCCTGCTTTTTCTTTGATCTGACGGATCATGTCTGTTAAATGAGCAATGTATGCCTCCATCGTGACATGGTTTTTCTCTTTTTGGTCATTATGTCCAAATTGCAGTAGGACGACTGTATTCGGTTCGACTTCTTGCAGGAGCTGCTCAAACAACCCTTCTTCGATAAACGAACGAGTCGTACTGCCGTTTTTTGCAAAATTGCGTACGTTTACTTCTGGGGGTAGATAGCTTGGTAAGGCTTGTCCCCAGCCCATCATTGGCTGTTGATCAAGGGGATAATCCGCCACGGTTGAATCTCCGCCTAAAACGATTTTCATTTCTTTTCTTCCTCCATCTATTTACTATCAGATTTTCAACAGCTTTGACAAGTCCACTGGTTTTCTTGCTGAACATAAGCTGTATTAGAAATCGCTTTCTTTTCTATTATACAAGACATTCGCTGACGAAAACATGGAAAAATCAGAGCAAAAGCTGCGAAAATACGAGCTTTTCCGCAGCAACCAACAGTGATCAGCTCTGACCTTTTCGATATTGTCCTGGGGTCATCCCCGTGCACTTTTTAAATAAACGATTGAAGTAACTGGGATTATACCCAAGGTTTTCGGCGATTTCATTGATTTGATGATCGGTTTCTAGCAACTGCCGTTTTGCTTCTACGATGCGAACATTAGTTAAATAATCAATAAAGTTGACCTGCTTGGCACGCTTGAACTCCTTACTCAAAAAGATTGGGTCGACTTCGAAACGATCCGCAACGTATTCTAAGGAAATTTGTTCATTGCGAAAATCAGATTGGATGTACTCCGCTACTTTTTGGATCATTTCACTATAAGAATTAGCGACATTTTCTTGCCAGAGGATGGAAACGGGCTTTAAGAAATGATGGTACAAAAAGGCTTGGATCTGATTGATGTCCAAAAGTCGTTCGATTCGCTCTAACACAACCGTTTTCGATACATAATCCGTTCGTGAGACCCCATTTTCATTTAAAAGGTAATCGACTTGATCGTACATTCGATTGACCACATAGATCACCGCGGCCTGTTGATTGTTTTCTGCCACGACCTGTTCTAAAAACCGCTGGACACTTCGTTGCAATTCTTCATGATAGCCACTTTTCAGCGCTGTTAAAATCAAATTTTCTTGCGAAAGAGAATACTTCGGCAGCGGGCGCATGTTCTCTCTTTGAAGCACTTGATTTTCGGGAATCAACTGTTGCAGATGGATTTGCTTTTTGAGACGTTGGGTAACTTCAGGCAACTTGCGAATCTCAGTTTCTTGTTGCGAACTAACGATGGTGACATAACGGCAGACGATCAAATTGATTTGCTTGGTGACCATCGTGAAGTAATCTGTCAGTTGTTGCTCTTGATTGACCACAAAAACCAAAATCCGTCCTTCATTTGACGAAACGATGGTTGATTCTGGGAAAAACATGGCTGTGACATCCGCTATAATGTTTTCTAACGCAAACAAAATGTGGGTTTCATCTTGTGAATTTGCTTGATTGCTTAATAGATCATTGAGTTGGAAATAAAACAAGCGATACCCTTGGTCACTTAAGCGCCAGTTTTTTTGCTGCAGTAATTGTTGCGATTCTTCCTCTGATAAATAGCCATAATACCCTTCCATCAAATGTTGGATCACTTGCCGCTTGAGCGAATCTTGAAAGCGTTCCGCCTGATTTTGTAGCAATCCTTTTTCACGACTTAATTGTTGCCAACGGTCCACCAAAAACTCCAGATCGTTTTCTTTTTTCCATTGGGTATTACCAAAGAGCTGATCCATCGTTTTTTCAAAAGGTTGGTATTGTTTTTTTGCCAAAAAGAGACTCATGACTGCCACACAAGCAATAAAAAGAATACTTACGACGATCAGCACTCTAGCCAAATGAGTGACTGGCTCGGTAATCAATGCTAAGGGAACGACGGTATAAAATGTCCATATTTGATTGAGTCGCGTACTGTTTACGGCGATCATGCTATAATCATTGCCATTGATCGATTCGACCCAGGTTCCTTGATGCTCCTCACTCAGCGGTTGGATAACATTCGCTAAGTTCTGATCGCCAATAAAACGAAAACTCTCATGATTAAAGGAAATCGCTGCGAGACCATTTTCAATTTGAGTATCATAAAAATACTTTAACAATGATTGCTCGTCGATCGTTGCAACTAAAAAATTTTTAGGCTGATCTTCGCCTTGGCTATCAATGTTTTGTACAAAAATCAATTCATCCTCTTCTTCAATGATCTTCCACTGATACTGCCTACCATTATCGATCCGATAGCGTTCAAATGCTGTTTTGGTTTGCTCGAGCGTTAATTCATACGTGCCGCCACTTTCAATCCCAAAGGGCGCCTCTCCGAGCGAATAAATACCGATTCGATTGACATAATTGGAGCTATTGGTTAAGTAAAACAATTCTTCCGACAGCTGGATCAACGTCTGATAATTCGTCGTTTCCAATAAATCTTCTTGGTAGCGCCTTTGAAACGATTGCCCCCAAACGCTTAAAGTCACTTCCAGCTGCGAGAACTGTTGGTTGATGTTACTAACGATTCCTTCGACTTGGCGATTGTTTAGTTCTTGATACGATCGTTGTAATGGTCCGATCAAATAGGCATGCAAAAAAATTGCAACGGCTAATAGCGGCACGACGATCCATAGACTGGCTAGCTGCAGTTTTCGATGAAAACCGCCTGTTTTAAAGTACTTCATTCCCAAACACCCTTGTAATAGATTTTATGTAACAAATTGTCATGCGAAAAAACGCATGACAACCTATCCACAACTATTGAAGTGTATCATCCTTTGACGGATCCAATCAGCATTCCTTTGGCAAAATGTTTTTGCAAAAACGGATAGAAGATCAAAATTGGCAAAGTCGCCACAATGATGACTGCAAATTTGATTCCTTGTTCCGGCGGCACATAGTTGGGGTCCATACTTGCTAACGCATTGGCACCACTGGACGCCATCGTGATCTGTCTTAACAATAACTGAATCGGCCATTTTGCTGAATCGTTGATATAAAGCAATCCACTCATAAAGTCGTTCCAGATACCAACGGCGTAAAAAAGGGTGAAGGTCGCGATCACTGGTTTTGATAAAGGCAAAATGATTTTCCATAAAATCCCTAGTTCCGTACAGCCGTCCATCTTGGCGGATTCTTCCAATTCGATCGGCATTTCTTGGAAAAAGTTTTTGATGATCATTAAGTTGAACGGATTGATCGCGATCGGCAAAATCAATGCCCAATAAGAATTGATCAGTCCTAAATTTTTCACCACGATAAACGTTGGGATCATCCCACCTGAAAAGAGCATTGCAAAAATCACGAGATTCAACAAGGTGTTCCGTCCTTTTAGGTGCTTGCGTGATAAAGGATAGGCAAAGGTGAAGGTACAGAAAAGCTGCACCAGCGTGCCAACGATGGTAACGCCGACCGTTACAAGCAAACTACGGATAAAGGTGTTGGTTGAAAAAATAAAGCGATAGGAGTCGAGACTGATCTCATTTGGCCATAAGAAAAACGAACGTGTGGTCAATTCTAACTCCGTAGCAAATGAACCAGCGATCACATAAATAAAAGGAATCACCATGAATAACCCAATCAATGCCAAAAATAGCGCATTAAAAATGTCAAATATTTTCCCTGCCTTCGTATTGTGTAAAGTATCCATCTTTTTCCTCCTTAGTATAAGCCGCTTTCGCCAAAGCGTTTCGCTAATTTATTGGTACAAAGTACGAGGATGATCCCAACGATCGATTTAAATAATCCGACGGCTGTTGAGTAACTGTAAGCGCCATTGGTGATCCCCATCATATACACATACGTATCAAAAACATCTGCTACTGTTCGGTTCAACTGATTGGTCATCAAGAAAATTTGATCAAACCCAGTAGACAAAATCGACCCGATCCGCATGATCAGCATAATGATGATCGTCGAACGAATCGCAGGCAAAGTGATGTGCCACACACGACGGAAACGTCCTGCACCATCCATGATCGCGGCTTCGTATTGTTCCTGATCCACACCTGATAAGGCAGCTAAATAAATAATAGTCCCCCATCCGATCTCTTTCCAAATCGATTGCATCACGATCATGGGGCGGAACCATTGCGGGTCTGAGAGAAAGTCGATTTCAACGCCTGTCAACGAAGCGATAAATTGAGTGATCGCTCCATGATCGATGTTGAATAAGATATGCCAAAGACTAACGACGATCGTCCATGAAAGAAAATGTGGTACATAGACGAAGGTTTGAATGGTCCGCTGAAACAGCTTGTTGCGCAATTCATTCAGTAACAGTGCCAAAAAGATGGGTGCTGGAAACGAAAAGAAGATGTTTAAAAAGGCAATCATCAACGTGTTCCACAAGATCCGAAAGAAATCAGGATTATTGAAGAAATCCATAAAATTTTGTGTTCCAACCCATGGACTATCTGCGATTCCTAAAAAAGGTACATAATCTTTGAAAGCAATGATCAACCCATACATCGGTGCATAACGAAATACTGCAAAATAGATGATCCCGGGAATCGTCAAAATATAGAGCCATTTATTTTGTTTAAAATGGTTGAGAAAACTCCCCCATTGCTCTTTCGTTTTCGGCACTTTTTTTATTGTTGTTTCCATTCATTCTCCTCCTCTAACTCCGCTCCGATCAGTGCTAAACAACAAATCGTATTTAGACCCCACTGTGACAACACATTGGTCGATACCCACGGCATTTCTTTTATTTTTTTCCACGTTGTCGCTGCTTCAATGGTCGCTTCGATCGGCAATGGAACACCCGATTTGTCATTATCAAGCAATAAGTGCCAAGCCCTTTGGCTGATTGCTTGATCGTTACGCACTCGCCCAGCAAAGGCCATCATCGTCGACGCAAACATTGGCCAGGCAAAATGAGGTTCCGTCAGTACCTCGTTTGACTCTTCTGCTTTTCTCTCAGGACTCAAGCTATAAAACCAGCCAAACTCCCCTAACATCTCTGTCCACTCGGGGTCTTCCAGCACTTGAGCAAGTTCTAACCAAACTTGCGGCGCCCCAAAGGAAATGACCATGTGATAGCCGCCAAAATTCCCTGTTCCCATATAAGATAAGGTTTTGTCTTGCGGATCAAATAACACTGTGGGACCAGACAAAAGGCGCTGGGGCATGGCTTTGATGCAGGTGATTCCTGTGCGAATTTTTTCAAGGTAAACAGGATCATTCGTCCGTTCCCATTGGGTAAACCAGTTCGAGACTAGCGCAGCCCAATCTGGTCCGATTCGGATCGGTATCCGCTTCGTTTCTCGTTCATAAAACTCGCGCATCGGTGGTAACGCATCAAAAGCATAGGTTTCATTGTCTTTGACTTGTTCCATGACCTCCCCAATACGTTCATCCGCTGTCAAATAGTAGTAGTAGCGATGCAGACCCGCCATTGAAATTCGAACTTCTTTGGCTTGGCAGCCCCAATGAACGACATTATGCCGAGACCCCAATCCTTTGTATTCACCAGCATGATACTGATCGACTTCTGAAGTATGTCTCGTCATGCTTTCAGCCAGATAGTAGACGCTTGGATCACCAGTCCGTAAAAAATCTAACCAAAGCCACATGTTAGGGACCAATTCAGTGTTTTGCCAAGCGTACCCACCAAGATCGTAGCGCCATTGGTGTCGAAACTGATCATAGGTATGCATGACATCACCATAGTTCCAATAGCCATACCAACCTCTTTGTTGGACTTCTGCTAAATAGAATTGACGCATCTTAGCTAATTGTTGCTCCAGCAACTGTTTCGTTTTCGTTGATTCGTC
Organism: Enterococcus sp. FDAARGOS_375; assembly: GCF_002393265.1. Taxonomy (NCBI): domain Bacteria; kingdom Bacillati; phylum Bacillota; class Bacilli; order Lactobacillales; family Enterococcaceae; genus Enterococcus; species Enterococcus sp. FDAARGOS_375. The sequence continues at coordinate 601,912 of NZ_CP023515.1, forward strand.
TGGTAAACTGATCCTGCCAAAAACCTTCGTCTCTTGATAACGCTCTGGCAATGAAACGATCTGTGCAGGTTCTTGGTTTTCTTGAGCTAAGCCCAGCAACACTTCTTCTGACGGGGCTTCTTCATAAAGATCCAACCAACAACGCGTCGTATTTGCTACGCCAACTGCCGTCGAACGAATCTCTTCCATTCCTTCGTATCCGCTAAGCATATGATCCCGTTTGGAATAGTGCTGAAAATCCATTGGCTTGGCATTCGGTGACCACTGCCACATCGTGATTTGGGTTTCTTTTTGGGTGATGCCTGCCACCTCGATCGCAGATGGTGCTTTTTCCCAAAATTTCTCCATGCTGCAAGCAACGCCGCCGGTTTCTCCCCCAACGTAAAAGGTACCTGAATAATACTCGCCATCCCCAATGGGCAACCAACAGTACCCAGCTTCGGTCTGTTTTTCTAATTCAAATAACCGATGATTGATTTGATTGACCCGAAAATTGTCCCAAATAGCATTTTCCACCGCATGAGACAGCATCGGCTCGTCCGCTGGGGTCAATGAAACGAGCTGTCCACTGGCTTGTTCTTGATAGGGAATGTTTTGCTGATAGTGTCGACGTGAAAGTAACAATTGCGCCGCTTCATGATACACAGCATCTGCAATAAATTTGACTTGTCGATTCCAATTTTCACCTGTCAACGCATAATCAAATGCTATCCCCATGCCTTCATAAGCAAGTGGTTTGATGATAATGACCGTATGAATGATTTCCAATTTGCTGATTTCGCGAAAGATGCGGAACCGTAAAATAAACTCTTGCACCACTTCTTGATCGATCTCGATGACGCCCGATACTTTGATAACGGCTTTCTCGGAACCATTTTCTTCCAACATCAAGTCCATTACTTTGGACTGCACCTTTTTGTTTTGGTATTGCAGGATTGCGTGAAGATCTTGCAATTTTTTCTGCCCATTGACCACTACCCAGTCCAATACATTTTTCCCTTCCCCATGTTTCGGGAAGAAGCCTTTGATCGTACCATTGTCAAAATAAATACCATTGTAAGCTTCCCTAGCAATCGCCTGTTTCTTCTGGACACGCTGTTTTCTTTGAAAAAGTAACTGCGTCGTTTCTGCCACCAGACCACTGTGTCCTGTCCATTTCACACTGCCATCTGGCCAGTAAGCCAGTACTTTCGTTTGCAACGGCTCCTCACCCAGCAAAAACAGTTCCTCACTTAGAACCTCAGGTTGTAAAGCCCCTTTTTCCCATGGATACCCAAAACTCAGCCCACGTTTTCCCTTAGGTTTATTTTTGAGCCATTTCAATGCCATGTTCGATTTCCTCCTCTTCCCTCTCTGCAGGTTGAACTGCATCGTTTTGTTGCTTTAGCTTTTGTTCATTTTCATCAAATAATTTCAAGTAAATCCCCATTGTGCCAATGATCCACATCCCAATACTTAAGAATGGCAGGAGACCGGGGAGAAAAAAGCTGATCGTACTACAAATCCCAAACCAAAGGACGCCTAAAAAGGTGCCAATAGGTTGAAAGAAAAGAAAGCGTAGTGAAGCGCCTAGGTACTTCTTCGTTGGGAGCACATAATATTCGTACATGCTAAGCAATGTATTGATCACAGCGATCGCGACGCATTGGCTAACGATCAATAGGATCAAGCCTGTTTGAGTCAATGCCGCTAAAAATCTTTGCTGGATCACTACCATGGGGCACAAATAAAAGAGAATGATCGGTAAGCCCAAGCGATTCGATCGCCAAAAGTTCCTGCGGTAATACCCAAAGAACGTTTGAAAAAAAGGCGGCGATTCCTGTTTAAGGGTTTTCTTTGCTACGTGGAATCCTGCTTGTACGCTAGGCGCCAGTCCAAAGATGATCCCACCTACTAGCGCACCTATAATAACGGTTACATTTATCAGTAAACAATAAAAGACAAAATCTGCTGCTTGATATGCTTTCTGCCAATTCATCACCGTTCCTCCTCTAAGGAATATACCTTTAAGTCTTTATAGCGGGCCTTCATTGGCGCCATTTGCCGAAATCCGATCGCTCCTTTGGTTAATACGGGACCAAACTGTTCCTCATCAAGGTACCTTAACACCAATAAGTCGTTGATCCAAAAGGAGATCGTTGCACCTACCTTATCGATTCTTAGGTGATAAAACCCTCGGGCATCTGCTACACTCGGAAGTGGATCTGCGCCTTGGGCGACCAGATGAAACCCATGGCTTTTGCGCAAATTACACGTTTCAAACGCCCGTTCCTCCTCATACTTTCTTCGAAAATAAGAAAGGTGGTAAGCATTGATCCCTCCAGAATGATACTCGGGATATGCCCCGGTTCGTTTGGGTACTCCAGAATCGAAGATCGAGCCACCCTTGCGATTGGCTGCTGCAAAAAAGAGCATACATAAGCCTGGTTCAGCCAGTGGTTGAAACTGCCAGGTGATTCGTAGGTCCGCTGGAAATTGTTGAGGCAGCCATAAAACAAAATGTGGTTGTTTGTTTGATTCTTCAGAATACGTATTTGCCAGAATCATCCCGTCTTGGAAAGTAATTTTGGGCTCTCCTTCAGCAATAAAGTGTTGAATATCTGCTGCTTGATTCAGCGGATTTTCATAGATCAATTTCGCTAACATTTCTTCTCCTTTTATGCGTATATGAGCTGCTTTTCTCTTTTCATAGTAAACTTGACCTACATTTCTAACAATTGACTTTTTTTGAATTCTTTGATATCAAGCGTTAGATTAGGGTTTTCATTTGCTTGTTTCCATTTTTTCTTTTCTGATTTCTTACTACCTGTCTCGTCTCACTTGACTATTACTCCATTTTATTAGCTGAAAAAAATCATTGAAAAAGAAAAAGGTTGAGAGCAAGATCCACTCAACCTTCTTCGACTGTCGTTATTGTGCTTGATGAAGGGCATTCGTTTCTTCCATCAGCTGCGTGCCTCCTTGATTCTTCCAAAGTTCGATCGCAGCTTCCCAACCCGCTTCATCGATTTGTCCTGCAATAAATTGAACCCGCGCATCACTAATGATCTGATCAAGCTGTGCCCCTTTTGTTACATACGTATCTGTATTAAAGGAGGCTGCTGGGTTAAAGACAGCGTGCTCTAAATCAGCTTCCATCAGTGACAATCGTTTTTCATAGCTTTCAGTAGCCGCTTCTGTATCAGGTTTAGCAATATAGTACAGGGTATCTTCCGTTACATTCATCCCAATTTGTGAGTACCCTTTGACCGCATTGGCTAGCGCTTCAGCTTCTGATCCTTCTAGTGCGACGGACATTCCATCCACTACTTCGAAATTAATTCCTTCAATTCCGTTGTTCAGCAATACCTGTGCTTCTTTATCATTTAATTTATCAAGGAACGTCAACACCTCTTTTAGATGTTCCTCTGTCTGGACACTCGACTTAGGAATCGCCAAGAAACCAGAATAGCCATCTGTCGGTAACGCATTCATCGTACCGTTATTATCTTTTAAATTCCCTGTAAAGACGACGAGGTCTTCTTCTCCAGCTTGCAATAATTTATTACTGATTTGTGCTGCTCGTGAATACGTATCAATAATGATCCCACCACGTCCATTGATAAACGGCTCATCCCATTTATCTGCTGCCATAGTTGCAAAATCACGATTGACATAGCCTTGTTCCACCATATCTTTAACAAATTGCATTGATTCTAGGTATTCTGGTTGCATAAAGGATGGCTCTAAAGTGCCGTCTATTTCTTTCCAAGCATTTCCTGCCCCAAACCAAGTAGCTAACACATCGTAAGGACTATTTGAATTGATCGAGCCAGGCCATTGGGGAATAATCAAACCAAACGTATCATTTTCACCATTCCCATCGGGATCGTTCTCAGTAAATGCTTTGGCAACCTCATAGAGATCATCGATCGTTTCTGGTACCTCTAAGTTTAAGTTTTCTAACCAATCTTTCCGGATGATCACCGCCGTCCGCATCGCATCACGTTTCCGATAAATTCCGTACACTTTGCCATTCACAGAAGAATTACGCAAAACATCCTCGTTAGATTGAGAGAGATTAGGATAATCAGCTAAATAGTCGGTCAAATCCCAAAAAGCGCCATTTTCTGCTGACTTGATAAATCCTCCTGATTTTCCTTGAATGACCATCACTTCTGGAATATCATCTGAAGCTAACGTAATATTCATTTTATCCTCGTAGGATGTATTGGGTGCCCAGGTAATATCAATGTTTTTGCCAGTGTAAGCTTCTAATTGCTTCAAAATCTCGTTGTCACTTGCAGGTGGTTCAGTTTCAATGTACGGCGATAAAATCGAAATCGTATCATAATCTGTTGTGGAACCTGCTTCCTCCTTCCCACATGCCGACAAAAAGGCGACTGATAGTAACCCCAAACCAAGAATCGTACTTAATTTTTTCACTACTTTTCCTCCTTAGATTTTGTTGTTGAGCTCGATTAAATAAACCGCTTTCAATACCAAAAGCACAACGAAAAGCTGGATTTCCAGCAATTGACATTTTTTGTTAATCGTTGATATATGGCTGGGTTGGGAGTTTTGCTCTACATTTGCAGGTATCGTAAATTATAGGAAAAAAGAATAAATAGTTCTTCGTGTTCTTAGTTCGCTCAATCAATTTAATTATCGCAGTTTTTCTGATTCCTATCATTCTTAAATTCTCGTTGTAGAAAGGGTAGCCTAAGTACTGATGTTCTTATTCGTGAGAGATTTGGAAACACCTTATCATGAAAAAAAGACCAACTCATTGGTCTTCTTTGATAATTCATCAGTTTTGTAGTACTAAGCGGATCACCACTTATTCATATTTGACAGAAAGAGTACTACCGCTCATACACATCATTTTGATCCAAGGTTGGCGCTAACGCAGTGACGATCGTTTCCACCATCTTTAAGTTCTCAACCCCTGCAATCTTGCCGAACTCATCGGCATGGATGGAAAGATTTTTCAATGTTAGATTGCGGATCGGTTCTGCTGGGCTGGCCTCGATGAAAAAAGCACGCACGCTTTGTTGTCCTGTTTTGGTAGCTTGCACGTTTTCAATAGTAATGTCGCAGACCTTTGCTGGACCTACTGGAATAGCTGGTTGTGCCATCAATTTGTGCCAATAGTCGGGAATCTCTTCCGCATAATCAGCTGGCAGTTCTGGATAACTATAATCTGGGTACCAATTTGTTTGTAAGAGAAAAGGAAAGCCAACATCCTTCATCGTTAAATCCGAAGCAGTGACCTTGCGTATAAATCCACCTCGATTATTGGCGGATTTGATCCGAAACCCTGCGCCAGTTTGCTCAAAGACGACTTTTTGGATCGTGATATCTTCGATCCCACCAGAAGTTTCACTACCAATAGCAATTCCTGAACCATACCCTAATTGACAGTCTTTGATCGTGATTTTCCGACAGCTTCTTTGCTGGGCTAAGGCTTCCGCCCCACGTCCCGCTTTAATCGAGATATTGTCATCGTTGCAGGAAATGTAGGCATTTTGAATCGTGACTTCTTCACAGTAATCAATATCGATGCCATCAGTACTAGGCCCTTTTCCATTGTCTATCGTGATGCCGTCGATCAATATGTGGTGAGAATACGTGATTTGGGTATTCCAAAAACCCGACTGTACCGACGAAATATCTTTGATGGTTACTTGCTGACTTTCATAAACAAGGATATTCCGTGGACGCTTGGAATCATAATCTGCTGCCCAGCGCAAGCCTTTCTTTGCATAATCCGCCATCATCTCGCTGGCTTCATCTGTTCCCCAAAACGTTTGCCACCATGTTTCTCCACGACCATCAAGTTTCCCTTTTCCCGAGATCATGACATTTTCTGCGTGAAAAATATTGATCATCGCTGCAGGCCACTTCATATTGATCCCTGCGACCCGATTATCTACTTCGGGATAATCGGCCAGTTCTTGACTACCATACAGAATCGTATCCTCTGAGACAATCAAGTGCACATTGCTTTTTAAAAACAATGCGCCGATTTGATAGGCGCCGGGTGGTGTAATCACTGTTCCCTGCACAGTTGATGCTTGGTCAATTTCTCGTTGCAATAATTGCGTGATATCTTCCATTCTTGCTTACCTCCTACGCTTTTGTTTTACGCTACAAATAGGTTTGTCGATATCCATGACTTTTAAAAATTTGCGCATCGCCAACCTTTTTTCATCTATCATTTCGTTGGATAGAACTGAGTGCTTCTTACTGGCGCTGTCCATCAAGTAAAGCGTTCCTCTTGGCACATCTCGTTGTCTTTTCCCATGTGCTTTCTGGCGTCCTTTTCCCTACATTCTTTACTATAGTCCCCTTAGCGGGAAAAGAAAATCCTTTTTGATTTCTGGGGATCGTCTTTTTTTGCATCGTCCTTTCTTGTTAGAAAAATGCGCCTTTTTGTCTACAAAAGCAAAAAGGCGCAACCTGTCAAGGTAGGAAATAAGGTGCTTAACTAACTGTTTCTCATTGGGAGAACCAACGCAGATCATTTTCAAAAGCTTGTTCTACGTGCGTTTCTTTTGTCCCACCATGGATAGTTCGACTGTTTCTTGGCAACTTATTGCGTCACTTATGGTCGCTCGATCAATGATCGCTGCCTCTTTAAAGCTGACCTCCTGACACTGTTCAAAAATCATTTTCTTTTGCCCTTTAGCTGATTCAAAGGCAACTGACTCAAAAGCAACGCGTTGGATCGGTGAAACCTGCTGTGCTTGTTCATCGACAAACCCTTTTAGCTCGACCAAAGGGTTCTGCCCTACGATACGGGTATTCTTGACCAAAATATCCGAAATGATCGGTAACTGTTGGGCTGCCTGACCATCGGCATTGTAAGCAACAGGATGAGCCATGAAACGATCCAACAGGCAATCGGTGATCGTCACTTGACGAATATAGCCACCACGATCATTCTGCGCTTTCAATTCTAGCCCATAAAGCGTATTGGTCAGTTGACAATCTCGAAAAGTGATATTTTCGACACCACCAGATTGCTCACTACCAATCGCGATGCCATGTCCTCCTCGAATAGCCAAATCAAACAACCGAATATTTTTCGCTGGTCTATTGATCTGATTTCCTTCTGGATTTTTGCCAGATTTGATTGCGATACAATCATCACCCGTATCAAAAACGGTGTCAAAAATCAGCAAGTTTTGCGAAGAATCTGGATCCCAACCATCGCCATTGTCGATGCCTTTGGACTGAATATTCACCCCATGGGTCACAACGGTGTCACAGTAAATCATATGAACAGTCCAGCATGGTGGATCAATCAACGTCAGCTCTGTCAAATGGATGTTTTTGGCCTGCATCATACAGATCAAACGTCCCCTTACTCGTCTTCCAGGTTTTCCATCAGAAACATATTCTGGATACTGTTCACGATCTGCATAAGGGTTTCGCATCGCCAGTCCTAATGGATTCCCGCCACCAATGATCGTCCCTTTGCCACAAAGACGGACATTTTCACAAACGATACGCCCTCGATCGCCTTGATCGATATACCCAATGTTGATCAATGAACGAAAGCAAAACAATTCCCAGCCTTCATAACGGCTTAATGGTAAGCCCTCTTGATTCACGCTTCCTAAATACTCGTGAGGGGCAACCCGATACGTTTCTATGTCGAGGCTTGCTTGCAATGTGCCATCTACCTGAAAAATCATATTGCTTTTTAGCTCCAACGCACCAGAAAGGATCACCGCCCCTGTTGGGATCCAGACAGTGCCATTGCTAGGGCAATCGTTGATCGCTTGCTGGAGAATGGCGGTACTATCTTCTTTGCCTGCGCTATCAGCATGGTAGGGTGCTTGCGTAACATCTAACACAACACTTTTTTTCTTTGTACGAAAGGTCGTCGTGACTGCGGTATTTGTAAGCAGGCACCCCTGATGATCGAGGCAGATGATCGTTACTTGATACGTTTGATCGGCAGATAAGTTTGTCAACGTCCAATGCGTCTTGTTTGTTGGTCTGGTTTGGATCAAATCGTTGTCTAAAAACAATTGATAACCAAAAATAGCTTGAGCGTGCAGCGGCTTCTCCCAAATAAGGGTCGCTTGATGAGCGCCGATCGTGCTTGGTACGACATGAAAATCAATTACTTGAAATGGTTCCATCGGTTTGTCCTTTCTTCAACGAATTCATTCAATAGAAAAAAGATATTCCAAAACAGCGAATATCTTTTTCCACACTTATTTAAGACCCGTCGTGCTGATGCCTTCAACAATGTATTTTTGGAAAATAAAGAAGATGATCAACACAGGCAGCAAGGAGACGACAGACATCGCGAACATCGCTCCCCAATTGGAGGTGCTGCTAGCATCTAGGAACTGCTTTAAGGCAATCGATACTGTGTAGTTTTGCGGACGTGTAAGGTACAGCATCGGTCCGATCAGTTCTTCCCATTTCCAATAGAAAGAGAAGATCGCAGCGTTTGCCAAGGAAGGCTTCATCAACGGTAGAATCACGCGGAAGAAAATACCGACCCGTCCACAGCCGTCCATTTTTGCTGCTTCATCTAAATCTGTCGGGATCGCAGAGACGAATTGAACCATCATGAAAATAAAGAAGGCCTGTCCGAAGTATGAAGGAACGGTTACCGGACGAATCGAGTTAAGCCAGCCTAATTGATTGAACCAAAGATACTGAGGAACCATGATGATCTCTTGCGGCAGCATCATCGTGACCAAGATACAAGCAAACCAAAAGCCTTTTCCTTTGAAAGGAATTCGACCAAATCCATAAGAAATGACAGCCGAAGAACAGACCGCCCCTACCATTGAAATCAACGCGATTTGCAACGAGTTGAAAATATAGCGAATGAAGGGAATCCCTGCGATCCCTTCAAACCCCTTGGTAAAATTTTCTAACGTCCAGCTTCGGGGGATCAACTCCGTTGCCGTTCGAAAAATGTCACTACTAGGTTTAAAGGCACTAAACAGCAGCCAGAAAATCGGATAAAGCATCAGTAATGCAGCAACTAAGATCACGGCATCAAAGAAATAATTTTGTTTTTGTTCACGCATCAATCAAACCTCCTCGTTTTCTTTAAACACCCAAAATTTCGATGTTGCAAACAACAGAATCGTAATCAACCCAACGATGACCAGTAAAATCCACGCTAAGGCTGAAGCATAGCCCATTTTGAAATCGGTAAAGGCTCGTTGATACATGTACAAGGAATAGACTAACGTGCCGTTACGGGGTGAACCCGTCCCATTCGAAATGATAAACGCAGGTGTAAACGTCAAAAAGGCCATGATCGTTTGATAGATCAGATTGAAAAAGATGATTGGCGTCAGGACTGGAACCGTGATATTGAAAAACTGTCTGATTTTTCCTGCCCCATCAATTTCCGCCGCTTCGTAATAATCTTTCGGAATATTTTTCAAACCGGATAAGAAAATCAACATCGACGAGCCAAATTGCCACGCTGCTAATAAAATCAAGGTCATCAATGCTAAGCCAGGACTTTTAAAGAAGTAGATCGGGTCTAAGCCGATCGCCGCTAGCACGCCATTGATCAACCCTGAATCGCCAAAAAGATTCCGCCACATGATCGAGACCGCCACGCTCCCACCTAAAATCGAAGGGATATAAAATAATACCCGATAAGCGCCGCTTAATTTCGATGGGCGGTTGATCAGCATCGCCACTGCTAATGCGACGATCAGCCGTAAAGGGACTGCCAACACAACATATTTCAGCGTAACAGTCAGTGACTGAACAAACTTGGGATCATTCGTAAAAATCGTCTTAAAGTTATTCCAGCCAACAAATTGCGCCTCTGTCAATAAATCATAGTCATGAAAAGACATAAAAAGAGAAATCCCCATCGGGACGATAATAAAAGCAAAAAAGCCAATGATGAAGGGTGAGATAAATAAGTAGCCTGTAACCATATTCTGTTTTGATTCTGGTAATCGATTAAACCAGCTTTTGAGTTTCCCAGGCTCTTTTGCCGTGGGTGATTTTGATTGTAGTTCCATAATTTTCACTTCCTACCTCCTATAGTTGATTACGCTTACAAGTTGATTTTAACGAAGTGCTTCTTAAGAATGAATAGAAAAAAAAGCACAGAAATGTGAAAAACTAGAGGACCTATATTTTTTCCTCCATTGTTTCTCCAAAAAAACGCCTTTACTGAAAAAGTCAGTAAAGGCGCCGCAGCTATGCTTATTGATAGTTTTCTGCAAAAATTTCTTCGCAGCGTTGCGTAAAGGCATCATAAGTTTCTTCTGGTGTCATCGTGCCATAAGTGATCTCTGCGTACAGCTCTTTAAAGTACGTGTTGATTTCAGCAAACCCAATTGGTGGGATTGGGGATGGATCACCAACGATATCTGCAATATCATCTAAGAAATCAGAGGACTCTTGTTCTTCTGGTGTCATGTCGGCATAAAGCAATTCTTTGATGGCATCATTGGAAGGAATCCCCCGCTCAGTACCGATGATCTTATTGGCTTCTTCACTATTCACTAAAAAGTCAACAAACTTCGCAGCTGCTTCTTTTGATTCAGAAGCATTCGCGATCGAATAAAAGAACCCTGGTCGATACGCCATCGCCCCGTTTTCTGAGTCGAATGGACGAGCCAAGTTGATTTCGACATCTTCTGCGGCGGAGGCCTTATAGGTCAAGTATTGATTGGACCAAGTCATCATATAGGCTGCTTTTCCTTGTGAAAACGGATATTGATCCATACTGTTGGCATTGCTAGTCACTTCTGCGGTTGGCATTGCTTTGGCTTCCGTAAGGTCCGCGATAGCCCCCATAAATTCAACCCAGTTTTCTTTGGAAAAACCGATCTCTGGTTTGCCGTCTGCATCGTATTGGTATAGATCTTCGCCTTTAGTACGTAAAAAGTATTGTAAAATCGTACTGTTGTCATTGTTATCATTCCAACCATAATCACCGGTTGCTTCAGCGATCGCTGCCGTACTTTCTACAAGGTCATCGAAGGTATAATTGCTAAAGTCGATCCCAGTGCCCCCTTGTTCTACCAATGATGGATTGTAGAGCATCGCCATCGTATTGACAGAAGTTGGTATGCCAAAAACTTTTCCATCTAACTCGCCAGTTGCTAAAATCGATTCTTTGATATCATCGGTTTGAATCTCATTGCCGATAAATTCCGACATATCTGCTAATTGATTTTTCGTTCCATATTGCGCAATGTACTGCACATCCATCTGGATCACATCAGGTAATTCTCCAGAAGCCGCTTTTGTTGCTAGTTTTTTCCAATGGTCATCCCAAGAACCATATTCATATTCAACTTTGATGTCAGGATTTTGCTTCTCAAATTCTTTGATCGATTCGATATACTTCTCGTGTCTGACTTCTGAGCCCCACCAGGTAAAGGAAATCGTCGTTTTCCCATCTGCATCAGCTTCTGAGCTTCCGCTACTATTGCCGTTGTTGCCACAAGCTGCTAAGGTCGCACCAAGAAACAACAAGCTCGCTGCTTTTAAAAAAGTTTTCTTCATTCTTCTACACTCCTTTTTTGTTTGCGCTTACAAGGTGATTGTAATGGAAATCCTCGTTAATAAAAATGAAAAAACAAGAGCAAATATGTGAAAAACTAGACTGCCGTTTTTGCTGAAGGCTAAGCCTTCACGGGCAATAGCTAGAAAAAAATAGAAAAACAGATGAAAAATGTAAAAAAACAGACATGCTCTATTTTTTCCAATATACTATGCTATACTAGCGTTGAAAAGGCTTACTTTTCAAAAAACAAGGTAGGTGGAAACAATGAAAAAAATACAAACCGGACTGTTTCGTCTTTTTACGGTAACAGCTTATTTTGCTAAATTAAACCTTTTATGGCTTTTCTTTACCCTTTTAGGGTTGGGGATTTTTGGCTTCGGTCCTGCCACCGCTGTCACGATCAAATGTTTACATGATTTTCGTAAAACTGGTCATGACTATTCAGCTGTTGCCTTCTGGCAAGCCTACAAGCAAGCCTTTCGCACCTTTTCCCTTTTTGGCATTGGACTATTAAGTACAGTACTCCTGTTGTTGTTTAACTTACGGATCACTCATTTTTTCCCGACTGAAATGGCTTGGCTGCGTCCTGTCTATTTACTTTTAACGATTCTCCTCCTTTACACTGCATTCATCAGCTTTATGACCTATGCCAAAGCCGAACAACACGCTTGGAAACAGACCTTGTACGTCAGTATCTTTCTAGTCTTTCGCTACCCACTGCAAGGCCTTGCCTTGTTGTTTACCTGGTATTTATTGTTTCTCTTATTGACTGCCAAAACCTCCTTGTTACTCGTCTTTGGACTAGTGATTTTCTTGTTTTTCGCTGAATTTTTTCATGGTCAGATGATTGAAAAAACCAAACAATTGCAAGCAAAGCGAGGCAGTGTCCATGAAGTCCCAGAAGCTGATCAATCACTTTAAAAAGCAGCCTTTTGAGCGACAGTTACATTTTGTCTTTTTTGCGACGGTGGCAATTATCGTCTCATTGGCTGTTCTCCTGACCTTAGTTTGGCGACAAGTCTACATGGCGCAGCTGAAAGAAGCCGCGTATAAAGATGTCTCGATCATTTCAACAAATATCGCCAAACGTTTAACTGCCGTCGAAACCCTCTCTTTTCGCATTATCGATAGTGCACCGATCCAAAATGGCCTACAAAGGATCTTGGCACAAGATTCCTTGCAATCCTTAGAGGCGATCGACCAAAAGAATGCCTTAAGTGCAGAAATCAACGCCCTCGTACGCAATGAATCAACGATTCAAAACGTCTATCTCTTTACCCCAACGAACGAAAACATGATCAACTTTCTAGCCGAGACCGACCATATCTTTAATGGCCAAACCATCAAAGATATGATCGAGACTTTGCCCGATAAGCCTGCCAAAGGGAGTTGGTTTTTTGCAAAGGACCTTTCTCAAGGTGTCTACCTGCGAAAAATCTATTCAACAGCCGATCTTTCTTTGACCTATATTGGTACGGTGATATTTCTAGTCAATACGTCCTTCTTTCGTAACGAGATCGAAAGTCTTCCCATTGTCTCTGAACAAAACCAATTTTTCATGGCGTATCAGAACCAATTTTATAGTACCGCAAATGACGAGCAAACCCTCGCTGCGGATCAAAATACCTTGCAGCAGAAAATGGAAACCTTCCAGCGATCGATCGGCTCCATGACGTTTGATAATCGCCAGTACTACTATGCAATGGATCGGAAGACGATGCCGAATATGACCTTCATTTATTTACTGCCTGAAAACCAAGTCTTAGCGGATCTTTATAAACTACAAGGCCTTTCCATCGCTGTGAGTTTGCCTTTTTTATGTTTGATTATTGTTGTGATTCGGAAAATAAGCAATCAGCTGACCCGACCTTTAGCTGACTTGGCTTCGCAAATGGCCGTTCTGCGGAAAACGAAAAAACTGGCCTCTTTAAAGACCCTCGCTGTCCCAGAAAATAGTCAAGAAGAGATCATGGTCCTTTATGAAAGCTACAATACGATGATCGATGAATTAAATGCCTTGATCAAGGACAATTATGAAATGCGTATTTTGTCCCAAGAAATCGAATTTAAAGGATTGCAAGCGCAATTAGATCCACATTTTCTCTACAATACGTTAGACTCGATCAACTGGATCGCCATTGAAAATCAGCAGTGGCAGATCTCAGAGATGGTCACCTCCCTTGCCTATTTGTTTCGAAAAAAAATCGATACCAAGTCTGACTTCACAACGCTACAAGATGAATTAGATATCGTGCACGCCTATATCAATATTCAAAACGTTCGCTTCGGGAAACGGATCGAGTATATCGAAGTAATTTTGGTGAATGACTTGTCCTTTAAGATTCCTAAGTTACTGATTCAACCATTGATTGAAAATGTCTTTAAATACGCCGTCAATGATATGAAGGAAACGTGTCGCCTCGTCCTTACGATTGAACAACAAGCAACCTTTCTCCAAGTCAGTGTCTCTGACAATGGCCCTGGTTTTAAAGCCAACTTCTCGATTGAAAAAGAAGGCGGCATCGGATTGACCAATATTCAAAAACGATTGCAACTGCATTATGGTGATCAAGCGTCGTTAGCCATCGTCTCCTCGATTCCCTTCAAAAAGACGACGGTGCGCTTTGTGATCCCCTTAAAAGGAGTGAGTGAAACATGAAAAATATCCTCGTTGTTGACGATGAACCCTTGATAGCAAATGGTGTGGCTAACCTCGTTGCTTCTTTTGATTTCCCATTAGTGGTCAAAGGAATTTACACAGACAGTGAAGAAGCCTTGGCATTTTGTCAGCAAAACACCATCGACATCGTGATTACCGACATCAATATGCCTAAAGTCAATGGACTTGCCTTAATCAAAAACCTAAAAGCCATCAATCCTGCGATTCAAATCATTATTTTGACAGGCTTTGGCAGCTTTTCCTTTGCCAAAGAAGCGATGGCTTTAGGAGTCAAATTTTTCCTTGAAAAACCTGTTTTTCCGAGCAAGCTTTCAGAAGCGTTGGCTGAGACGATCGAACGCTCTGAACGTCGCCAAATGGAATCTACCCTCTATTTAAAACAACAAATTGAGCAATACATCAATAGCTGCGGAGAAGAACCACTGCCTGAATCATTCGTTTTTCCATTTTGTATGTACTTATTTGATTCGAAATTCTATCACGCCGTCGCTAAGCGGATCGAAAGCTATGAGAACCATCACGAGTTGGTGATCGGTCATCAAAACAAAGTTGGCTATATCCTGAACTTCAGTACGGAAAATACCTTTAATCTCTTTTTTAAAACGAAGGTACAGGCTGCGCATCTAGGAAAAGGGATCGCCATCAATTGCTGGGTCGACACTCCCGAAAAATTTTTACTCAGTTATCATTTAGGCAAGCGGAACTTGGATAAGGAGTTTTATTTTGATACCTTTGAAGTCATCCAAGAAGCCCAAATCTCACAAGAAAATGTCTATGAAAATAGTCTCTACATGGAATACCGTGAAAAACTTTTGGCATTGATCGACAAAGGCGAACTGACTTTAGCCCAAGTTCTTACGGAAAACTTTTTTTCTACCTGTCGCATGGAGCTTTACCCTGTCCAACTATTACGGCTGCAGGTCAACGATTTGTTATCGGCAATTTTTGAAAACCATCGCATCAAAAAAGACATTTACTTTGATGACTATTCCCCAAAGATCATGCTCTTGAATAATTGGCACGAACTCCAGTTTATGCTGCTTCACTGTATCGATTTGATGCGGGGCAGCTTAGATGATAGCGAGAACATGCAGCTGTCCCAAAAAGTCAACCTGATCATCGAAGAATATTATGACCATGAAGCATTGTCATTGAAATGGATCGCCGCCCATCTTTTGTACTTAAATCCTGAATACTTAGGAAAAACCTATTACAAAGAAACCGGGATTCGCTTCAATCAAAAATTAGCCGAATACCGCATCAAAAAAGCACAAGAACTGCTGAAGAAAAACTACAAAGTCTACGAAGTGGCAGCGATGACGGGCTTTAGCAATGCGCCTGAATATTTTGTTCAAACATTCAAAAAGATTACTGGTATGACACCAAAGAAATTTTTGAAGCAGCAAGAAAAAGCACTTCTCTCTTAACGTTTCTTCTATCCGAAAGCATTGTTTTGCTATTTCAACAAAAGAGGTAGTCCGCTCACATTCGTGAGCGAACTACCTCTTTGACTAACCAGTGATTGATTTCAAACAACTGATGCGACCGTGTTCGTTTTAAGGAATGAACGTTTTTAACTAGCTTACAGCGTAAAGACTTCCCTTAACTCCTGTGTCACTGGCGAATCATCCGAATTTGTTTCCATGAGTTCTGCCATGTAATGCCACCATTTTTGGTTGATCTCGGTTGCCGCTAACTGCTGCCAGCGGGTTTCATCTTCAATCTCAAGGTAGCCAAACAACGCAAGGGTTTCTGGATCTAAGAAAATCTGGTAGCTTTTCGCCCCATGTGCTATGAGCTGCTCTTTTAGTTCTGGCCATAGTTCGCGATGCCGTTTTTCATATTCTGCTTCATAACCAGGATGTAACTTCATCCGAATCGCTTTTTTGATCATCTTTGTCTGCTCCTCTCTTTATTACGTAAGGTGTTCAAATTAACAAAATGAAACCAATAGTTCAGTAAATGCTAAGACTGTCAGTGATTGTCCGTAAGGCATCGCCGTAATCGCAATGTTTTTGTAGTACTCCAAGTCTTCTCCCATTCCAGTACCGATGGAAACATTTTGGACTTCTCCATCTTCTGCGACTTGTTCGATCAAACCGGCTAACGCTTTATAGGCAACATCTTCCCAAGCTTTGTCAATGTAACGCTTATGAACGGCTTTTAAAATCCCATAGGCAAAACCAGCCGTCGCAGAAGCCTCCACATACGAGCTAGGATCGTCTAACAAGGTGTGCCACAGGCCACTTTCATCTTGCATTTCTTGCAAGGCAGTTAGTTGGTCTAAGAGGGTATTGATCAAGAAGCTACGTAACGCATCTCCTTCTTGCAAGTCGAGAATGTCAATGATCTCAGGAATCGCAATGGTGATCCAGCAGTTGCCTCTTGCCCAAAGCGCTTGTGCATAATTGTGGCGTTCTTCAAAGGTCCAGCCGTGGAACCAAAGCCCAGTTTTTTTATCCACTAAGTATTTGATATGGATCATAAATTGTTGTTTTGCTTCTTCGATATAAGCCGGACGATTCAGCAACATGCCAATTTTCGCCAAAGGCAAAGCAGTCATCATCAAGGTATCGTCCCAAAGCTGGTTGCGATTTTCTGGTCCATAGGTCGCATGCTGCAGACCATTTTCGTCGGTTCGCGGCATATCATGCATGACCCATTCCGCCCATTGTTCAAGGTAAGGCAAGTAACGAGAATCTTTGGTGTCTTCATAAAGATACGCCATTGCCAAAAGCGGCGCCATCGTGTTGACATTTTTAGGTGGCGCGCCTTCTAACATCCGTTGCTCAAACCATTCTTCCACAACTTGGAGCGCTTTAGGATTTTTGGTGATTTGGTAGTTTTTATAAATACCGTATAGTCCCACCCCTTGCGGCCAGTTCCAAATCTCCCAGCTTTTATCATCAACGATCAAGCCGTCAAAGTCTATTAGAAATTCACCATTGTCATCCTTGATCGTCGTTAAATTTTCGATCATGCGATCAATTTTTTCTTCTACGACACGTTTTTCCACAAATAACTGTTCTAAAATCACCATTGGGTTCATCCTCTCATTTCTCTTTGATAGATTGATCGTAACACGCTTACATTTGCATAAAAATAGCAGTTATTGACACTTTACTATCTATTCTTGTATAATAAAATCAAACAAGCACGAAAGGAGCCAATCATGGAGAAGCAAAGTGCGGACACGATGATCAACGATCGTTTTGAGGCCTTTCATATCAAAGACATCGTAGAAGAAAACAATACCCTTTATCATTACCATAGTTTTTATGAGATTCACTGTACCTTAAAAGGATCAGCGGTCTTCTTTATCGATGGCGGAGAATTCCCTCTAGAACCTGGTACGATCATCTTGATTCCTCCAAACGTCTTGCATCGAATCGTCCATCAAACTTCTGATTTTTTCGAGCGAACCTACCTGTATATCAATCCTAGTTATCTCACTGCCCTCTCCACTACCCAAACAGATCTCACTGCCTGTTTTCGTAGCAACGGCGGCATCAATAGTCGTATTTTATCGATCGATGCCGAACAACTAGACCAGCTGTTGCGTCCTTTGCGCAAAAAAACGGATAGCAATTATGGCACCGACTTACTTTATCAAAATCATTTGATCGCGTTTTTGATTTCCATCAATACGATTGCCTATCAGGAAAAAGAACCGCTGTTTTTATCCGACTCACTCTATAAAAATAAAGACATTTTGGCTGCCATTACCTATATCAATCAGCATTTGACCACTGATCTCTCCTTAGAGACCGTCGCCAAAGCCCTTTTCATGAGTCCATACTCGCTTTCTCGGACCTTCAAAAAAGAAACTGGCGTCGCCTTTCATGCCTATGTCGTCAAGAAACGACTCTTAAAGAGCAAAGAAATTTTACGTAAAACCAGAAGCGCCACCGCCACCTTCGAAGCTTGCGGCTTCAACTCCTATACCCATTTTTTACGCTGCTTCAAACAAGAATTTCAGCTGACACCTAAAGAGTTTTTACAAGAAGAAGCCCAAAATCAGTTTGTCCGTTTTACACATTTTGCAGGAAAAAAATAGCAAGCAGATAAAAAGCGTCCACCATTGGCTCGTGTAAAAAAAGAGTTCCTGCTTCTCTATCCTGAAATTACATGACACAATACAAAAAGAATGACACATTTTCTCGTGTCATTCTTTTTGTATATTATAAAACTTCCCCATTTGAAGCGATCACTTTTTTATACCACTCAAAGGACTTTTTCTTGGTTCGTTTCAAGGTGCCATTGCCTTGATCGTCTCGATCCACGTAGATAAAGCCGTAGCGTTTACTCATTTGACCCGTGCTGGCTGCTACAAGATCAATACACCCCCAAGTAGTATAGCCAAGTAGTTCCACGCCATCGATCGTCACTGCATCTTTGAAGGCTTGGATATGTTTTTTTAAATAGTCGATCCGATAATCGTCTGCGACAAACCCATTCTCATCAGGGGTATCGATCGCCCCTAACCCATTTTCTACGATAAACAACGGTTTTTGATAGCGATCATACAATTGATTCAATGAATTTCTCAGTCCTAACGGATCAATTTGCCACCCCCACTCAGTCGATGATAGATGTTCATTTTTAATTGATGGAAAGAGATTCCCTGTCGCTTGCGCATAGTCTTCTGGGTGGGCACTGACCGTTCGCGAACAGTAATAAGAAAAACTGACAAAATCAACAGGAGAAGCCTTTAAAATCGCCTCGTCCTCAGGTGTTATTTTGATTGTTAAGCCTTCTCGCTCAAATTTTTTCAAGGCATAATTGGGGTATTTGCCTCGGGCTTGCACATCGATAAAGAAATACCCTTCGCGATCACGATTGATTGCTTCTTGGTAATCTTCAGGTCGGCAAGTATAAGGATAATGACTGCCGCCAGCCAGCATACAACCAACTTGATTGGTCGGATCGATTTCATGAGCCTTTTGGGTTGCTAAGGCACTGGCGACTAACTGATGATGCGCTGCTTGGTATTTGATTTCTTGACGATTGTCCCCTTCTTTAAAGACGATCCCGCCACCTACAAAGGGCTGATGCAGCAAGATATTGATTTCATTGATCGTCAGCCAATATTTGACCAACCCGCGATAGCGCTGGAAGACGGTTTCCGCATAGGTCACATAGAAATCAATGAGTCGGCGATTTTTCCAGCCACCAAATTCCTTGATCAAATGCAACGGAACATCGAAGTGGGCAATCGTGACCAATGGCTCGATTTGGTGTTTTCTCAATTCTTTGAAGATTTTCTCATAAAAAAGCAGGCCTTCTTCGTTGGGCTCTTCGTCATTGCCATTTGGAAAAATCCTTGACCAAGAAAGTGACATCCGATACACGTTAAAACCCATTTCGGCAAAAAGGGCAATATCTTCCATATAATGGTGGTACATATCAATGGCTGTTTGGGCTGGATAAAAAGAATCTTCCTGCCATTCCAACATTTCCAGTTCACCCGCAGCGACCTTTGCGCGATCAGGACCAGTTGGTAAGAGGTCGACATTTGATAAACCACGTCCTCCTGCTAATACGCCACCTTCTGCTTGATTGGCAGCCGTTGCACCACCCCATAAAAAATCATCTGACAATCCCATGTTATTTCCTCCTAGACTTTGACTACAAGTACTTCCTCTTCTTTAGCTACCAATCCTTCTTTCACAAGTTCGACTGCGGTATATTGTGGTGTATTGGTAACGATGATCGGTACTTGTGTGAGATATCCTGCAGCTTTTATCTGCTGTACATCGAACGTCAGCAATCGCTGCCCTTTTGTAACTTTTTGCTCTGCTTCTACTAACGCATCAAAATACTGACCATTTAGTTCCACTGTGTCCAAACCGACATGGATCAACAATTCAATTCCGGTGTCTGAAACCAAGCCAATCGCGTGTTTGGTAGGAAAAACAGCAGCGACTTTTCCATCAAACGGCGCAATGACTTCACCGATGGGTTCATCGACCGCAAATCCTTTTCCGAGTGCTTCAGAAGCAAATGCGTCATCTTTGACTTGATTCAGTGGCATCACAGTTCCTGGTACAGGATTGATCAATTGGGTATCTTCTAAGACTACTGCTTTCATCTCCGGAACATCAATTGTCACTTTTATTTCATATTTGAAACTTAAGACATAGGTAACGACCGCACTCACCACAGCTGCAATCACCAATGCAATAATGATATTCCAAAAATAGCGCATCGTATCATCACCGATATATAGTAAGACTGCTGGGAGACCAGACGAACCGGTCGCAAAGCGATGCGTATTGGTCAAGCCAGCATACAAACCACCAGAAGCCCCACCGATCATTGCCGAAACTAACGGATATTTTTTGGGCAAATTGATGCCATATAAAGCGGGTTCAGTAATCCCCATGTAGGCAGTGATCGCCCCTGATACCGCCAACTGCTTAGTCTTTTTCTCTTTCGTACGCAACGCAACAACTGCTACTGCGGTTGCTTGAGCAATGTTTGAGACCAATGCCCCTGGACCAAAAATACTGTCATACCCAAGTTCTGCCATTTGCATCACCCCTAAAGGAGCAATCCCATTGTGCAATCCAAACATCACCATGATTGGTAAAAAGCCCCCAATCAAAACCGCTGGAACCCAGCTAGCATGGACACTTAAGAAGGTAAAGAAAGTTGCCAAATAACCACCCAAGATACTACCGATCGGTCCAAATAGCGAGAAGGCTAATGTACCCATTATCAAGAATGTTAGCATTGGAACAAAAACCAGCTCCACTGATTTTGGAATCACTTTGTTCAAAAACTTTTCGACATACGATTGGAAAAAAATCACGATCAGGATCGGAATGACTGATCCCGTATAGTTTGCTAATGTAAAAGGAATAACCCCAAAAAAGTGAACGGGTTCGCCTGCTGTGACCAACGCCCCCCAATTAGGATGCATCATCATAGCAGCCACTGAAGCCGCTAATATTGGATTGCAACGCAATTTTTGTGCCACGGTGAAGGCCAGGATCATTGGTAAGAAGAAGAAAACACCATCTGCAAAAAGATTCAGCATGTAATAGGTCTGCGAATCAGCCGTGATCACATCAAAGACGATCAATAAAGCCAAAACTGCCTTAACCATTCCGGCACCGGACAGTGCGGGAATAATTGGTTGAAACGTTCCTGCCACAAAATCGATCACTGCAGCTGCTGGTCCTTTTTTCTCCCCAGGTTCCGACGCCCCTGATGATTGAAGCGAAACCAATTTTGTGACTTCTTCATAGACATCTTTGACATGTGTTCCGATCACGACTTGATGTACTCCTGCGTTATTGATGTATTTGGCAACCCCATCGAGTGCCTCTAGTTCTCCTTGATCTATCCGCTTTTCTTCTTTGACTTTAAAGCGCAATCGTGTTTGACAATGATAGGCATCCGTGATATTTTCTTGTCCCCCCAGATACTGGACGATTTTTTTTGCTAATGATTGATAATTTTCACTCATACATTCCACCCCTAGATAAATTTCAAAGAAAATCTATGTTGTATGTGCTTACCGGTATAACATACTGTTCTTTCTGCCAGCAATGTACCATTTTTAGAGAGCGGTTCCAATCTTTTTTCTTAAAGACGAAATGGATTTCATCTTTTCATTAAATACCGCTCTTTTTTCGAAATTTATTCCATTAAAAGACCAAACATCGCCTTGACGAAGCCACTAGAAACAATGATATAATTTACTAGATGATTGTGTTACTTTTGATTTACTGCGATCATAATAGGCCTTTAAACATAATGGATCTACCAACCCAAAAAGAACACCCCGATGATCCCGCAACAACGGATCAAACCACTGCTTCTTCCCCCAACCATTGAAGCAATCCTTATTGAATCACCGATTTGATCTAGCCGGTTATGAACGGCTATTTTACGTTGGCTTTATAAAAAACAGGCGAAGGGAACGACGGAAAATGACAAATGCGAAACAAGCAATGCCTCCAAAAACGATTTTTTTTCATGAAGACGCTTTTCAAAAAACGGATCAAACGATCATTCGCTGGTTAGGAAACTCCGGTATTCTTCTAAACAGCCGTGGTACTTGTATCATGGTCGATCCGGTCTTAGAAGGATTTGACCTGCCGTTACTGATCGATCTGCCAATCAAATCGGCGGCAGTTCCTCACTTAGATGCAGTATTGATCACCCATTCAGATAATGATCACTACGGCATTCCGACGATTGAAAAATTAGTCCCGGTTACCGATAGCTTCCATGGACCCAAATATGTTGCTGAACTTATGCAAGAGCACTTTCAAGTTGCTGCCCAAGGTCACGAAATCTATGATTCATTCACCGTTAAAAATTTGGAGATTTCTTTAACAAAGGCGTATCACCTTTGGCAAAATGAGACGACAAAATTTGACCGTGTCTTCCAAATTGAGGACTATTGCGGCTTTTGGATCGATACCCCGGATGGTTCCTTATGGATTCCTGGCGATTCTCGTCTTTTACCAGAGCAATTAGAGATGCCTCAACCAGATGCGATCTTGTTCGACTTTAACGACAATGCTTGGCATATCGGCTTTGAAAACGCCGTGAAACTGGCAAATACCTATCCTCATGCTGACTTGATCCTCTCCCACTGGGGTACAGTGGATGCTCCGCATATCGATGCCTTTAATGGGGATCCTGAAGCTTTGTACGATCGGATCGTCAATCCAAAGCGGATTCGTCTTGTCGCTGCCGGTGAGCCGATTGAATTGAAATTAACCACTTCCAACAATGTACAATAGGGAAAAAGGACCACACCATGTTCGGTGCGGTCCTTTTATTCTTCTGCCATCTCTTTAAACGTCGTTTTTCGGCTCGTCTCTAAAAAACGAGCATTGGTGATTTTCATTTGGATATTTTCCTGATAATCGAGGGAAAAAATCTTAGCAAACAAAACTGTCAAAAGGAATTGAATCGATTCTTCTGTGGAAAAATTTCCGATTTTAGAATACAGTTTTTCTCGGCTAGCAATCGTTAAGACGATCGTCGAATAGTCCCGCAAATAGTTCTCTCCACCACTCGTAATACTGATAATCGGCACACCATTTTTCAACAATGTTTTCACATTTTTCATAGGATACGTTTCTGAATTATTACCAGAATAAGAGATAAGAATGGCACAATCCTGTGGGGTCAGCGTATTAGAAATCAAGCCCGCTTCGTCCGTATCCGCAAGAAAGGCTTTTTTATGGATCGTGTTTAAGTTGCGTTTAAACAGCTGTCCGAAATAAGAATTTGGACTGCGCCCATAGATGACGATGGTTTGAGCTCCATTGATGAGCCGAGCGGCTTGATTCAGGTCTTTCACTGTCATAAGTGAAGCTGTTTCTTTAATCGTCTGTATGCGCAAGTTCGCCAAGTTTTCAATGATTTCTAATGTATCTGCCGCCTCACCAAAAGGAATGTTCACATCGATCGTTGCTGAGCCATCATCAAAATGAGCCAATTCGTGCATGAAGGCATATACAAATTCTTTCCAACCAGAAAAGCCAAAATATTTTGCAAAACGGACCAGCGTCGGCTTGGAAGTATGGGTCAGTTTTGCGATTTCTTCCATGCTATACTCACTAACTTTTTCTCGATTGCTTAATAAAAAGTCACCGATCGTTCGTCTCGCGTCATTTTGTTTAAACGCTGCTTCTTCAATTTTTTGAAAAAGATACATCTGGTTCTCCCCTCTGATTGACGCCGGCAGTTTGTCTAGTGCGCTCAACTCATCATTGTTTCTTTTTATTATAAGCGATGAGAAGGATGAAATGAAGACGGAAAACGAGGATCAAGCTAGCTTTCGCCTATCCTCGTTCAAAATACAGAAAGTATTTATTTCCCAAAAAAGCTAGGACACCAATCAAGCACAACAAGCCCCCTGATAGAATCATCTGCATCCCTGCTGTTTCACTGCCGCTGACTAGTATCAGCAAGCGTGATGCATAAGGGGCTAACGTGACCCCTAAATTGTAAGCAACGATCGAGACGACCGTGCCAAACTTAGCTTCCGCTTCACCACCAGTCGTCAGTAAGTGGGTGAAAAAAGGCATGATGCTGCGAAAGGCAAAGCCTAATAATAAAGAACAACCCAAGAGTAGCCCCACCGTCTGCAAGGGATAGGTCAAATAGATGCTGCTTCCTGCAAGCAATGCCGCAATGGGCAGCAACCAGCGATGTAAGCGACTGTATATCAAGCCAAAGGCATTGCCGGCGATAAATGCCCCCGTCGCAATGGCGGCAATCATGTTACTGCCTTCGGTGGCGTCCCCGATTCCTTTTTCCAACAACAACGGTGTGATCTGTAAATTGTAATTGATAAACAAGACAACGATTAGAAACAAGAGCACACCCAAAACGAATGATCGCTGTTTCCGTTCTTTTGAAACCGTGACGTTCGCCAATAACGTCTCATTAGTCACAGCCTGTGTTTCGTTGGGAATAAATAGCTGGACAAAGAAGAGACTGATCAGGGCAAAGCCATAAACCAAGAAGGACATTTCCCAACTAATCTTCACTAGCTGTCCTACGAGCAAAGTCATAAAGATACCACCTAAACCACCGACGGCACTTTCTAATCCAAGAGCTTTGGCTTTCTTTTGCGGCTCATTTTGAAACAGCAAACTAATCATTTGAATCGCCAAACGATTGAATAAGCCGATCCCGAAGCCAAGAATCCCTCGAGAAAGAAACAAGACGGGAAAGCTCCCCTGATACCATGCCGGCAGCGTGCCAAAAATCGCCACAATGACCAATCCGGTGACCATCGTGTATTTTTTGCCGATCCTTTTTTCGATCATGCTAGTAGTAAAAATCCCCAGCAAAAGAAACAATGACGGAATCGTGGTCAGTAACCCAATGTAGACCGCATCAACTTCTGGAAAGCTTGCCGCAATCGCTGGGACATTGGCAGAAATCGCCGGTGCCGAATAGACGACCATTGCCACCGACAACAGTGCCAACAACTTCATAGAAAAAAATTTCATAAATACCCCTTTCCTTAAAAACACCTTTTCTTCCTTGTCTCTGAACCCAATAGTCCAAGATGACAAGTGATCCTTTCACTACCTTATTATTCGCTAGATTATCCTCGTTGACCAATGCTTAACGCGCTTGGGCTTTATGCTTGAAAAGCATTGGTCTTCTGTATTTTGCTGCAAATCATCACCGATTGTTTGCGAAAAAACCTTGCAGTCTGTTTTTCTGCAAGGTTTCCTTCGATCATTCATTTTTTAACAATCATATCAGCTACACAAGACACCCTAAGAGAACTTATTTCTGCAGCTGTTCTATGACATCTTTCGTAATTTCCTCAGCAGTGATACCAAGTTCAGATAAAACGTCTGCTGCCCGGTAATTATCATAAAATTTCTTTTCTAAGCCATAGTTTTTGACGGCAATCTCACGATCACCCAGGTAGCTGGCAATCATTTGTCCATAGCCACCCTCTCGTATACCATCTTCCAACGTGACAACGAGTTTGTGCGATCGTGCCACAGCATCCAACAACTCTTTGTCGACCCCTGAAATAAACTTAGGATTGATCACCGTTGGCGTAATTCCATGTTGCATCTTCAATTGATCTGCGATCTCTTCCGCTAGCGCATAAAAGTTCCCAACACCGACGATGGCTACCTGCGTGCCAGCTTGAGTCACTTCATTTTTTTGATCGCTATAGTCAGTAGAGACTGCTACTGCCGTTTCGTTGACAGGTCCAACCGGTACCCGGATCGCAACTGGTGCGTTGGTTTGTTCCAGCGACCAATCCAACATTGCCAGATATTCTTCTTTAGAGGTTGGCGCAAGATAAATAAGGTTGGGAATATGTGCCAAAAATGGAATATCAAAAATTCCCAAATGGCTCTCGTCATTCATGCCGTGAATCGATGCACCATATACCAAAATCGTTCCAGGCAGATGATTTAAGGACAAATCATGGGAAATTTGATCAAAACTACGTTGCATAAAGGTAGAAAAAACGGCCCAGACAGGTTTTGCTCCATTTTTTGCTAACCCAGCAACCATCGATACCGCATGTTCTTCTGCAATACCCACATCTACAAATTGTTTGCCTGCTTTTTCTCTTTGTTCCGGAGAAAAAAGCAGCATCGGTGTACCAGCGTTTACTGCCACGACTTTAGGATCTGTCGCCATTTTTTCTAATAAATAATCCGTCGTTAAGCTGTTGTAGGTTACTTGATTGCCGCCAGCAGAAATATATTCGCCGGTTTCTAAACTAAAGGGACCGCCTGCATGAAACTTTTCACGATTTTCTTCCGCAAACTTGAAGCCTTTGCCTTTGATCGTATGAATGTGTAATAAAACAGGATGATCAACATCTTTCACTTTTTCAAATAAAGCGATCAAGGCAGCGAGGTCATTTCCTTCATCTAAATAATGGTACTCAAAACCAATCGCTTTGAACAGATTGTCTGCTGCTTGCCCCTTGGTTTCCCGCAATGCCCGCAAATTCTGGTACATCCCTCCATGGTTTTCTGCAATCGATTGGTCATTGTCGTTGAGGATCACGATAGTATTGGTGCCTAATTCCACGATATTGTTCAAGCCTTCAAACGCTAAGCCACCTGATAGAGAACCATCGCCAATCACGGCAACGACATTATACGTTTCATTTTTTAGGTCACGGGCTTTCGCCACACCATTTGCTAACGAAACTGAGGTGGAGGTATGACCGACCGTAAAGAGATCGTGCTCGCTTTCTTTCGGATTCGTGTAACCAGAAACCGCATCATACTGCGCAGCATCAAGAAAGGCATGGGCGCGTCCCGTCAACATTTTATGGATATAGGTCTGATGAGACACATCAAAAATCAGCTTATCTGTGGGAGAATCAAAGACTTTATGCAACGCGATCGTCATCTCAACCATCCCCAGATTGGGGCCATTATGCCCCCCATGGTGACTGATTTTTTCCAATAAAGCAGTTCGTGCTTCTACTACCAGTTCTTGAAGTTGCCCACTGGTCAATTCTTTTAACTCTTTGGGGCTTTTGATTTTTTCTAATAACATGTACGTACCTCCTGTAGAAATGTTTGAATGGTTCGTGTGTTTACTCACAAGGAAAAAGACACGAAGTCGAAATGAGTGGATCGTTTTCTAGAATGAAAAAAAGCGGCAATCGGAGCTAGACGCTCTTTTTAGAATTCCTATCAAACCGAGAAATAGCAAGTTATCCTAAAGGGAAATCGTGATTTTTCTGAGTTTCAACAATCGCTGCTCATTTCTTCTATCTAAAAAGATACCACCTAGAGTTAACTTTAGGTCAAGTGGTTTTTGAAACATTTTGAACAAAACGAGGTTGATTTTTCCTAATTATTGAAACAATTGCAGGTTTATTCTCTATAAATTTTCTTTTCTAATACATATTCCTAGAGGTTCATTTGATATGTCATAGTAAATTATAAAAAACTGCCATTAAACAGGATCCATTCCCTGCTTAATGGCAGTTTGCTTACTTCCGATACATCTTCAATTCCAAGAACAAATCATTATAGATGCCCAGATACTCAGCACCTAAGTTTTCATAGACTTCGAGGTGTTCCATCAATTCATCGGATGGGTAGAATTGTTCGTCTTCGGTGATCTCGTCTGGCAGTAATGCCATGGCTGCTTGGTTTGGTGTGGAATAGCCGATGTATTCTGCGTTTTGTGCAGCGTTCTCGGGTTCCAGCATAAAGTTCAAGAATGCATAAGCGCCGGCTTCGTTTTGTGAGGTCTTAGGAATGACCATGTTATCGAACCACAGGTTGGAGCCTTCCGAAGGGATCACGTAATGAATGTGCTCATTTTCGTACATCATGTCGGCTGCTTCCCCAGAAAATGTAACCGCAACCGATGCTTCTTCATTGGCCATGTACATCTTGATTTCATCTGCGACGATGGCTTTGATGTTTGGAGTCATTGTCCGCAGCTTATTGAATGCCTCTTGCAGCTGATCGTCGTCTTTGCTGTTTAGAGAATAGCCTAAGCTGTCCAAACCTAATCCCATTACTTCACGCGCGCCATCGATCAGCATGATGCTATTTGCTAATTCGGGTTTCCAAAGATCGTCCCATTGGGTGATCTCACCTTCATCAAAGAATTTATCGTTATAGACGATCCCCAGTGTTCCCCAGAAATAAGGGATCGAATATTGATTGCCAGGATCAAAACTCAAGTCTAAAAAGCGAGGGTCGATATTGTCTAACCCTTTGATTTTACTGTGATCCAATGGTTTTAAAAGATTTTGTTCCATCATTTTCTCAATCATGTATTCACTCGGTATGGCGATGTCATAAGACGTACCGCCTTGTTGGATCTTCGTGAACATCGCTTCATTTGAATCAAAGGTTTCATAATTGACTTTGTAGCCTGTCTCTTCTTCAAACTTACTGATCAAATCAGGGTCGATGTAGTCGCCCCAGTTGTAGATGTTGACGACCTCAGCGCCTGCCATACCAGAGGAGCGTTCCAATTCACGGACACCAAAGAGCAAGATCAGGACGATCGCAACAATACCGATAATCAGAGATTGTAGTCGTTTCATCGCAGATTTGCCACCTCCACACGGCGGTTTTTACGCAATTTCTTCGCGCCGTTTTCTTTACTGATAAAGTAATAGCCTACCACCAGGATCATGGAGAATAAGAAGACAAGTGTACTTAATGCATTGATTTCTAAACTGATTCCTTGACGTGCTCTAGAATAGATCTCTACCGATAAGGTACTAAAGCCATTGCCTGTCACAAAGAATGTCACGGCAAAATCATCGAGTGAATAAGTAAATGCCATGAAATAGCCGGCGATGATGCCCGGTGTCAAGAAAGGCAAAATGATATTTTTAATGACTTGAAAATTATTCGCGCCTAAATCACGGGCAGCATCGATCATTGAATCGTTCATCTCTTGCAATTTCGGCAAGACCATCAAGACCACGATCGGGATACTAAAGGCGATATGCGAAAGCAATACGCTGAAAAAGCCTAAGCTAAACCCACGGAACAAGTTGCCGATCATCGTAAAGAAAATCAAGAAGCTGGCACCAATGATGACATCTGGTGAAACCAACAAAATATTATTTAAACTCAACAATGCCGTTCTCGTTCGACGTTTGCGGGTATAGTAGATGCCCATCGCACCAAATGTGCCGATGATCGTTGCCAGTAATGCTGATAAAAATGCCAGCATAAAGGTGTTCAACACGATGATCATCAAGCGGGTATCTTGAAAGACGGATTGGTAATGTTCAAAAGTGAAACCCGTAAAAGCATTCATGGTGCCTCCTTCATTGAAGGAATAGAAAATCAAATAAAAGATCGGCACGTACAAAAGAATAAAGACGACGATCAGATAAAGATTCGACCAGCGAAATTTTTTCATTTACGTTGCCCTCCTTTTTTCTTTTCTCCCGTAAACAACATCACGAGGAACATGGCGATGATCAAAATGACGCCGATGGTCGACCCCATGCCCCAGTTTTGGGTAACGAGAAAATGCTGCTCGATCGCCGTACCAAGCGTGATCACGCGATTGCCCCCAATCAAACGGGTCAACATGAAGAGGGAGAGCGACGGAATGAAGACGGCTTGGACGCCGCTTTTCACACCGTTTAACGACAGAGGGAAAATCACTCGTCGAAACGTATCATAGCTGTTTGCCCCTAAATCGCGACTGGCACTGATCAAAGAGGGATTCATTTCTTCTAAGGCATTAAAAATCGGCATGATCATAAAGGGTAGTTCGATATAGACGGCAACCGTCAAAAAGCTGAAGTCGGTAAACAAAATCTGCTTTGGTCCAACACCCATGATTTCTAGGAAGTTGTTGACACTGCCATGAATGCCGAAAATCCCAATAAACGCATAGGCTTTTAACAATAAGTTGACCCACGTCGGTAAGATGATCAGCAGCAGCCACAAGTCTTTGTGACGTAGCTTAGTTAAGAAGTAGGCTGTCGGGTAGCTGATCACTAAGGTAATCAAGGTGATCAAAAAGGCATACCAAACCGAGTTTAAGGTCATGATCAAATATTTGCCAGAACCTAAGTAGCTTTGATAATTGACCAGCGAAAAGTTGCCGTTCATATCAAAAAAGGATTGGTAGATGATCAATAAGACTGGTGCAATAACAAATAGCAATAACCAAAAGACATAGGGTATCGCATAAAAACGACGCATTTTCGTCATTAGCTTTCCCTCCTAATCTTCGTAGCTCTCTAAACGAGCATCAAAATCTTCTTCGGACTCATTGAAACGCATGACGTGGATATCTTCTGGTTCAAAGGAAAGCCCGATCTTGCTTCCTTCAGTAGCTTTTCTTGTAGAGTGAACCATCCATTCGTTGCCTTGTTCGTCATAACAAATGATCTCGTAATGCACGCCTCGGAACAATTGCGTGTCTACTTCAACGACCAGCTTGCCATTTTCCGCCGTCGTCAAATTCAAATCTTCTGGACGGATCACGATCTCAACGGCTTCATTCGGCCGCATCCCGCCATCGACACATTCAAATTGCTTGCCGACAAACTCCACTAAGTTGTCTTCGATCATCGTGCCTGTGACGATGTTGCTTTCACCGACAAAATCCGCCACGAAATGGTTGATTGGTTCATCGTAGATATCCACTGGTGTGCCGCTTTGGACGATCTTCCCTTTGTTCATAACGAAAATCTCATCACTCATGGCCAACGCTTCTTCTTGGTCATGGGTGACAAAAATAAAGGTGATGCCTAGTCGCTGCTGCAATTCCCGCAGCTCGTATTGCATGTCAGTTCGCAATTTCAAGTCCAATGCGGACAATGGTTCATCAAGAAGCAATACTTTGGGTTCATTGACGATCGCTCGTGCGATTGCGACCCGTTGGCGTTGACCTCCTGACATTTCGCTGATTTCACGATTCTCGTAACCAGGAAGTTGTACTAACCGTAACGCTTCTAAGACTTTTCTATTCACTTCATCTTTTGGTAATTTTTTGATTCGCAGACCAAATGCCACATTTTCAAAAACGTTCATATGTGGGAATAAGGCATAATCTTGAAAGACAGTATTCACTTGCCGTTGATTGGCAGGAACGTCATTGATTCTTTGTCCATCAAAATAAACGTCGCCTTCTGTTGCGTCCGAAAAACCCGCAATGATACGTAAAATAGTTGTTTTTCCACAACCTGAAGGACCTAACAATGTATAAAAGCGACCTTCTTCAATATCAAAACTCACTTTTTTCAAAACTGTTTCATCATCATCAAATCGCTTCACCACATTGTTGAATGAAATTATTGTTTTTCCCACACTCTTTCCTCCTGTACTATAAATAAGAATCCGTCACGACTACGAGCACACGGCTTTTTTTGCCGGCGATATTTTTTAATTGATGCGGCTCAGTCGCCTGATAATAAATCGATTGGCCTTTACGAGCCTTGTACTGCGTTTCTCCAAGTGTCAACGCCACACTGCCCTCTAAGACATAGATAAATGTTTCTGCTAACGATGGTTCAAAGGTCTTGTATTCGCCCGCTTTATCAAAAGTCAGCAAGACGGGCTCCATTTCTTTTTCATTGGAATCGGGAATCAGCCACTTCAATTCATATCCATTTTCTTCATCATAATAAAGCGTGCTGTCTTCTTCGCGATAAACCACTTGATGCTGCGCATTTTCTTCTCGGAAAAATTCCTCTGGTGTCACGCCTAAAACTTCTAAGATCGTAAAAAAAGTTTCCATAGAAGGCGAACTCAAATCACGTTCCAACTGTGAGATATAGCCTTTCGTCAAATCGGTCCGCTCGCCTAATTCTTCTTGGGTCAAATTCTTTTGAACGCGCAAATTGCGCAGCTTCTCGCCAATCTCCATGTTCATTCCCCCTTTTATTGACACAACTGCAAGTAAAAAAAGTTTGCTATAAGTAAACTTCATGTTTAATTTCACTTTTTCTAGTATACAAATAATTGCAAAAAACACAAGCCTTTTTTCTGCATTTCTTTGAATTCTTTTCTTACTGATCAAAAAAAGGAGTGACGCTAAACGCTTATGCTATAAAGGAAAGGATTGGCGATCCCGTCATTTTCGCTTTTCACAGGTTTAAAAGAACAACTTCTATTTTAACGAAGAAAAGGTAGATTTAATAATGATCTGTTTTTACTGATTTTTTGATAAGAAGCCCTGCCTTTTCTTGCTTCACTGGTTAAAAAAATAAAACTTATGGTATTATGAGTACAAACCATCAAAGGAGTGTCTGAAATGACGAATTTCTCTACCTTTCGTGTCATGAATGAACCAAATTTTACTGCTTCACTCACAACTGCAACCCTTGACGAGCTGCCAGCAGGCGATGTGCTTGTCCGTGTTGATTACTCAGATGTCAATTACAAAGATGCCTTGGCAGCAAAAGAAAATGGCGGCGTGATCCGTACGTATCCGATGACGCCGGGAATCGATTTAGCAGGGGAAGTCGTGGACAGTCAGTCTGCTGATTTTGCCCCAGGCGACCAAGTCTTAGTGACAGGTTATGGCTTAGGGGTTTCTCACCCAGGCGGTTACAGTCAATTTCAACGGGTCCCAGCCGAGTGGCTCGTGAAACGTTCTGCTGGTTTTTCAGCAAAAGACAGTATGACCTATGGCACGGCTGGGTTCACAGCAGCTTTAGCGGTGCAAGAATTAGAACAGCTGCACTTAGCAAAAGATGCTGCTATTTTGGTGACAGGTGCGAGCGGTGGCGTCGGCAGTGTCAGCATTGCTTTATTGAAAAAACTGGGCTATACAAATATAGTGGCGCTATCTCGGAAAACCGATGCGCAGTGGTTGTTAGACCTAGGCGCAGCAAAAATCATTAGTCCTGATGACGTGGTACCAGAAAAGTTCAAACCATTAGCAAAACAATCGTTTGCAGCGGTCATCGATACTGTTGGCGGTCCATTGCTTGCGGCAGTGCTTCCGCAAATCGCTTATGGGGGCGGTGCCTTCTTATGCGGCAATGCTGGTGGGATCAAAATCGAAACGACTGTCTTACCTTTTATTTTGCGTGGGATTCGCGTAATTGGGATCGATTCAGTCAATGTTTCCCATGAGATCCGCACGGCATTATGGGAGAAATTAGCGGGTGAGTGGAATGTGATCGATCAGCTTTACACGAAAGCCATCACTTTGGAAGACTTGCCAGAAACGTTGGCAGCTTTATTAGCTGGCACGCACCAGGGACGAACGATCGTTGAGGTGTCACAAGGGCAATGAGAATTTTGATTACGGCTGGCGGTACTTCCGAAAAAATCGATGATGTCCGTGCAATCACGAATCATTCCACGGGTTCACTTGGTCAAGCCATTGCCAAGGAATGGCTGCAGTCCCCTGAGGTGACCATCGATTACGTTACGACGAAAACTGCCAAGCAACCGCCGACCGATCCACGAGTTACCTGTCATTTCATTGAAGGGACCACGGACTTGTTGGCGCAATTGACCGATTTATTGACGACCCATTCGTATGCTGCCGTGATCCACAGTATGGCAGTTAGTGATTTTACCCCTGCTGCTCATTTTTCAGAAGCAGCCTTTTATGAAGCAATCAACGATGCCCTACCGACTTATGACAACCAGGTCACTCCGGCATTGATGGCACACGTGCTCGCACAATCTGAAGCAACGGCAGGCAAAGTTTCTTCCAATACTGATCATTTATTTTTAGTGTTGAAGAAAACCCCGAAAGTGATCCAAACCATCAAAGCATTACAGCCGACAACCTTATTAGTCGGATTCAAATTATTAGTAGACGTCGCAGAAGACGAGTTGTTTGCGGTCGCACGAAAAAGTTTACTGGCTAGCCAAGCGGACTATGTGTTGGCCAACGACTTGACGCAAATTTCAGGAAACCAGCATGTTGGCCACCTTTTGACACAAGAAGGACAAATCGGGACTGGTCGCACAAAAGCTGAGATTGCAACCTTGATCGTTGACACATTACGCAATGACCTGCGTGCTTAGCTAGATGTTTTTTTAGAAAAGGAGAAAGAATCATGAAACAAAAACACGTTCTGCTTGGCGTCAGCGGCAGTATCTCTGCATACAAAGCAGCCGACCTGACCAATGAATTAACCAAAAAGGGCTATGCAGTGGATGTCTTAATGACTCAAAATAGCACACAATTTATTACGCCTTTGACGTTACAGTCATTATCCAAACGCCCGATCCATGTGGATGTTATGCAAGAGCGCCAACCAGATCGGATCAACCATATTGAACTAGCCAAACAAGCCGATCTTTTCTTGCTCGCCCCAGCCAGTGCCAACAGTATTGGCAAGCTGGCGCATGGTTTAGCCGATGATTTGATCTCAACAGTTGCCTTAGCGTTGCCGTTATCCGTGCCCCGCTTGATTGCACCAGCCATGAATACCGTCATGTACGAAAACCCGATTGTTCAAAGAAATTTGGGGATTTTGAAAGAAGTCGGCTTCCAAGAGATTGAACCCCGTGAAGCGTTACTGGCTTGCGGTGATTTCGGCAGAGGCGCATTAGCAGCAACAGAAACGATTCTTGAAAAAGCATTGACTGCTTTGGAAGTACGGAGTGTCTAACAATGAAAAAAATATCAACTTTTGAACTTGTCTTAACAGCTTTCTTTTTAGGAATCTTGATTCTTTTAGCATCGGTACCCTTTCTTGGGTTTATTCCCTTAGGACCAATCAATGCGACAACGATGCACATTCCTGTCATCATTGCTTCCATTGTATTGGGCCCTCGGATCGGCGGCTTTTTAGGCGGCGCCTTTGGGATCATCAGTATGGTGCGTTCGACGTGGATCATCACCCCGCTTTCTTTTGTCTTCTCTCCTTTCGTACCGATTTATGGGAGTGATCAAGGAAGCTGGAAAGCGATCCTCGTAGCGCTGATTCCCCGTATTTTGATTGGTGTCGTTCCTTACTTTGTTTATAAGGGCTGTCAAAAAATCTGGAAAAACAAACAGCAAAGTCTTTCACTACTAATTGCTGGTGTTGCCGGAGGCTTGACGAATACGATCCTGGTAATGAACTTGATCTACTTCTTGTTCCAGCAAGAATATGCAGAGGTTGTGGGAAAAGCCGGCAATGCTGTTTATGCAGCGATTTTGGGTGTGATCTTCGCCCAAGGCGTGCCTGAAGCCATTGTAGCGGGAATCGCCACGATGGCAGTTGGAAGCGTCCTTTTGCGCTTAGTCATGAACCGCAAAAAAAATCGTATCTAAAAAAATAGCGACCGCCCAAAGTTAGCTTTTTGGCTAACTTAGGCGGTCGCTTCCCTTTTGAGTGACTCATAGACTTTGCACTTGGAGTGCTTCGACAAGCTCTTGATACTGCTCTTGGGTCAAGTACTCTTCATAAAATGTCAGATAATCATCGATATCTGCTTGGGTCAAATAAGGCAGCTCTTGCTTGATTTGCAGCAGCAATTCTTCAAACTCCTCATCCGTCAGCATATAAGAAGACCAATCATCGGCTTCATCATAGCTATCCCAGTACTCATCATCATAATCATTTTCATCCCCATCGTCATAGCTGTCATCCCAGCCATAATCATAGGGAGTAAACAATTCTTCTGGGTCAATCAATTCTTCCGCTGTGGGAATCGCAACCGCAGTATCACTTTTCTTCCCTGTAAAAGTCACCGTGGCTCCGATAGTGGTTTGCAGCTCATCTGCTTGCACGAAGTGAAAAGCCATTTTCTGCTGATTCGTTTTCGTATTGACGGTCATAGCTAAGTCAAACTGCTCGACTTCTTCCAGCAGCGCTTCTAATTCGGCGACTTGATTTTGATCGGCGCCGTGTTCTTGAGCATAGGTTGCATAATCTGCCAATTCTTCTTTGGTAAACGTGTGGCTGATCGTATCTCCATCTCTTTTGAAAGCATCCGGTTCAAAGGTTTTCAAATAGTCTGCAAATGTCTCATTATGAAAAAGACTGTTCATGGTAAAGAGGTTTTCAGGCGCTTTTTCTGCTTCGGTCGTCCCCTCGTCGTCCTCTGCAAAAGTTCCTTCGCCAAAGTAAGAATCTAAGGTTTCTTGATCTATGCGCAGGTATTTGCCCTCATATTCCCCAGCGTCTGGTTTAGTTCCATAACTGTCATCACCAAATGCGCTGATATACCCTTGCAGTGTTTCATAGATTTCAGCTGACACATATGCTCCTTGTTTTTCTGGATCGACGATCAGCTTGATCGGCAGCTCCTGACCACCATAAGCGACTGCCAGATTGAGTAAAATCGCTTTGGTTTCTTTGTCTTGGACGAAGTCCCCTTTAAATGACGAGCCGACTAACTGTGACATCAACATAGAGGCATACCTATCGGCTTCTTGACCGTATTCGCTGCTATTGCCCATCTCAAACGTATCGATCGTCGCTTGGAATTCACCAGCATTCGCTGCTTGCTGATTCGTCAACTGTTCGGCAAACTGTTCTTGCGGTAATTTCGTACAACCGCCGAAAAGAAAGGCGAACCCAACAAACAAAATGACGCTTCCCCACTTTTTCATCCTGCTCACTCCTTTTCGTTTATTGTACCGAAGACTGCGAAAGCTTACAATCCTAAGCTCTTTTTTATCAGCTCTCATGAAAAAAAGATTGCCCCTCGGGACAATCTTTTCGCTAATCTATTCTTCGCCGATGATTCGGACTTCTGTTTCTAAGGTGACATCAAAGGTTTCTTTGATGACTTGTTGGATATGAGCGATCAGTTCAACGTAATCCGTGGCTGTTGCTTGATCGACATTCACGATAAAGCCCGCATGTTTTTCCGAAATTTGGGCTCCGCCCCATTTCAATCCTTGTAAGCCTGCATCTTGGATCAGCTTGCCGGTAAAATGACCGACTGGACGTTTGAAGACACTCCCACAAGAGGGGTATTCTAGCGGTTGCTTCAATTGCCGCAATTCTGTCAGTTCATCCATCCGCTTTTTGATTTGCTCTTGATCGCCTTTTGCTAAATCAAAACGACTACTCAAAATGATCATCTTTTGCTCTTGCAATTTGCTATGACGATAAGCAAATTCCATTTCTTCCTTGGTATAAGTCACGATTTGACCATTAGCCAGCAAAACGTCGCAGGACGCAAAGACATCTTGGATCTCGCCATCATAGGCGCCAGCATTCATAAAGACGGCACCGCCGACACTGCCGGGAATCCCGCAGGCAAATTCAAAACCAGTCAACGATTCATGCAAAGCGACATAGGTGGTATCGATCAACTTTGCTCCAGCATCGACGATCAAAGAAGTGCCGTCCACCACGATTTGGTTCATTTCTGATAGCATGATTACCACGCCACGAATACCACCATCACGGACGATCAAGTTGCTGGCATTTCCTAAGACGATCCAAGGAATCGCTTGTTCTCGGCAATAATCAAGCAGCTGTTTAGCCTCTTCCGCTGTTTTGGGAAAAGCCAAAATGTCTGCCGGTCCACCAGTTTTTGTATACGTATAGTTCAATAAGGGTTCATCTTTTAATAAGGCAATTTCAGGGAATTGCGCAATCATCAAGTCTTTATTCACGAGAAGGTTTCCTTTCACAATAAACATCTCACTTATTTTAGCATGTTCAAGGAAAAGTTGCTACCTCTGGTGAATATGATCTTCAACCAATCCCCCCTCTTGAAGGCAAGCATTCCTCCTTGTTTTCCTCATTCCGCTCACTTGCTTTGCGCTTCTGGCTTTTTTAGGTAAAATGGGAGGCGTAGTGGAAAATAAGGAGGAGTCTCAATGAAATTTATTTCTTGGAATGTGAATGGTTTACGGGCCATCGTTAAAAAAAATTTTTCTGAAGTGGTTGAAGCCCTCGATGCTGATTTCTTTTGTTTACAAGAAACAAAGCTGCAAGAAGGTCAGATCGAATTGGATTTACCAGGCTATCATCAATACTGGAATTATGCGGAGAAGAAAGGCTATTCTGGCACAGCAATTTTCGCAAAAGAACCTGCACTATCGGTCCGTTATGGATTAGGAATCGAAGAACATGATACGGAAGGTCGCGTCATCACGCTGGAGTATCCTGAATTTTTCTTGATTACTTGCTACACACCGAATTCTCAAAATGAATTGCGCCGCTTGGATTATCGCATGACTTGGGAAGATGCCTTTTTGGCTTACTTGACTGAATTGAAACAACAAAAGCCAGTGATTCTCTGTGGTGATTTGAATGTTGCCCATAAGAATATCGACATCAAAAACTGGAAAACCAATCAAAAAAGCGCCGGCTTTACGCCAGAAGAACGGGAAAAGTTTTCGACTCTATTGGCTGCTGGCTTTACCGATACGTTCCGTTATTTCTATCCAGATGCAGAAGGTATTTATTCTTGGTGGAGCTACCGTTTCAACGCTCGCAAAAACAATGCCGGCTGGCGCATCGACTACTTTGTCGTTTCGGATGACTTAAATGAGCGCTTGCTAGATGCCAAGATCCATACAGATATCATCGGCAGTGACCATTGTCCGGTGGAACTGGATCTCAACTAACCGTAAAAAAACTTCAGTTTTTCTTAACGTTTGTTCGCTTTTCATTCTTTGATTTTGTGCTAGAATGGCAATGAGGTGAGTCTGATGAATTTTATCGCAATGGACTTTGAAACAGCAAATTATCAAAAGCATAGTGCCTGTTCCCTTGCACTAGTCATGGTACAAGATAGCAAAATCGTGGGCGAATATTACACATTGATCCAACCGGAAACGGAATTTTTTTGGAAAAACATTCAAATTCATGGCATCCGTCCAGAAGATGTACAAGAAGCGCCTAAGTTTCCTGACGTATGGAAACAAATCCAACAATATTATCAACTGAACAGTTTGATCGTTGCGCATAACGCTGGTTTTGATACTGGGATTTTGGCAGGATGTCTTGATTATTATGGGTTGTCACAACCAAATTATCTTTCCTTATGCACGGTGCGAACGAGCCGCAAACTGTATCCAGAATTTACGAACCACAAATTA
Organism: Enterococcus sp. FDAARGOS_375; assembly: GCF_002393265.1. Taxonomy (NCBI): domain Bacteria; kingdom Bacillati; phylum Bacillota; class Bacilli; order Lactobacillales; family Enterococcaceae; genus Enterococcus; species Enterococcus sp. FDAARGOS_375. The sequence goes on from NZ_CP023515.1 coordinate 641,043, forward strand.
AACACGGTTTGTGAGCAATTACAGATTCCTTTACTAAACCACCATGATGCCTTGGAAGATAGTCGGGCATGTGCCCAAATCTTATTGCGTCAAGAAGAAGAATTTGGCATCGATCCATTAAAAAAATTAGTATTAGTCAAATAAATAAGAACGTGCGTCCTAAAGTCAGCATTGCGCTAGACTTTAGGACGCACGTTTTCATTTAAGGAAGCATTCATTTCAGGTCAGGTCGATCCAATAATGACAGATTACAGCGCCATCTTCTGGATCAATGACTTTTTCGGTTAGTTTACCGCCGTTGTTTTCAATGACTTTGGCGGAGGCGCGATTGGCTTCTTCACAGGTTACTAACACGTTTTTCAAGCCAAATTGTTTGGCCTTTACCAATGACTGTGCCAGCATTGCCGAGCCGATGCCTTGCTTTCGATGATCTGGGTGCACCGAATACCCGATGTGTCCGCCAATTTGGCGCAAATACGCATTAAGTGTCAGACGCAGATTCAAGAGAACGACCACTTTTTGATCTTGAATAGCCAAATAGGTACGGGCGGGAACGAATCCTTCTGGTACCGTTTCTGCTGTTTTAAAATCCGCCAATCCCTCTATCCAGTCTTTGGCTGTCGGACTTTCTACAAGTCCTGCCCCACCATGGATGACTTCTTGATTCTTCTCAAACGCTTGCCGATACGCTTCGATTTGATCGCAGTCTGCGATCGTCGGTTCCCGAAACTCCATTTCCTTCACTCCTTTTTTTATGATTCAAAAAGACGTGCCATCATCAAGACGTCAACTTTTTGCCCCTCGCGGGTTTGCACCGCTTCTTTCATGCAGCCTTCTGTTAAAAAACCAAATTTTTGATACAGATGGATCGCTCGTAGATTTCTCGCTTGGACGGTCAATTCGATGCGGGTCAATTCGCCAACTTCTACTACCCAGTCCAGTAATTCTTCAATCAGGAGTGAACCTAAGCCCAAGCCCCAATAGTCTTTTAAAACTGAGATACCGATCTCCCCGACATGGGCTAATTGCCACTCTTCATTGCCTTTGACTGATGCCATGGCGATCAACTGTTCTTGATCAAATGCCAACAACAGCAAATAGTCCTCCCGTTCATAGATAGCATCCAGCTGTTCTGCCAATAAGGCTTCTGGCAACGCCAAGCCGCTTTCGTCCATTAAGAGAAAATCCGTTTCTTCTCCTAGCTGTTGACTGACTGCTAACACAGCTTTGGCATCAGCACCCGTGGCTTCTTTGATCTGTAATTGGATCTCACTCATGGGCTGCCTGCCATTTTGTTGTGATCCGTTGCAAAAAGGCGGTTGCTTTGGTGCCATATGCATGACATTTCACAAAACGTTTTTGTTCATCTGTATCATCTTTTTCCAAAATCAGTTCTAAATAATCCTCTGGCAGGGAGGCTTCTAAGAGATTGCCCCACTCGATCACACACAAGCCATCCCCTTCAAAATAATCATCCAGTCCTAAATCTTCTGCACCGTATTCCACCCGATAGACATCCATATGGTACAGGGGCATCCGCCCATTGGTATATTCACGAATGATCGTATAGGTCGGACTTTTGATCAGTTGCTCGATTCCTAGCCCCAAGGCGATGCCTTTCGTCATGGTTGTTTTGCCAGCACCTAAGTCGCCCGTCAATACCAGATTATCCCCTGGCTCGGCTACTTCTCCAATGATTTTTGCAAATGCTGCGGTTGCTTCTAAGTCGTTAATGGTAAACATAGTCCCCATCCTTTGATCAATCTAATTTACTAGTTGCTAGTATAGCCTGTTTTTCAAGGAATTGTAAAGAAGGAGCTTAGGGAAAATTTCCCGACGATCACTGGATCGTTTCTTTTGCGCTCACTTCCTCCTTTGCTGCCCTCAACTTTCCAAGAGCAAAACAAAAAACTGACCCTCAAGGGATCAGTTTTTCATCAGTGCAGCGATTGGCTGCTTATTTTTCCATTAGTGTTTGTGCCGCAGTAATGATTGATAATTTGTAGACATCTTCTTCATTTGAACCACGAGACAAATCAGAGATTGGTTTGTTCAATCCTTGCAAGATTGGTCCAATCGCTTCAAAGTTACCGAAACGTTGGGCGATCTTGTAACCAATGTTTCCTGATTGTAAATCTGGGAAAACAAAGACGGTTGCTTTACCAGCTACTTCAGATTCAGGAGCTTTCAATTGCGCAACTGCTGAGATATACGCAGCATCGAATTGCAATTCTCCATCGATTTGGTATTCTGGTGCCAATTCTTTGGCGATTTTTGTTGCTTCAACGACTTTATCTACTTCTGGTGCTTTCGCAGAACCTTTCGTTGAGAAGCTTAACATAGCAACTTTTGGATCGATTTCAAATAATTCAGCGGTTTTCGCTGAGTCAACAGCGATTTCTGCTAATTCTTGTGCATTTGGGTTTACATTGATGGCACAGTCTGAGAACAAGTATTTTTCTTGGTCACGACCACGAACCATTAAGAAAGCACCACTTGTACGGCTCACACCTGGTTTTGTTTTGATGATTTGTAAAGCGGGTCTTACTGTATCACCCGTAGAATGGATCGCTCCTGAAACCATTCCTTCAGTAATGCCCATGTAAGTCAACATCGTACCGAAATAGTTGACATCTTTTAAGATTTCTTCTGCTTGTTCTTTCGTTGCTTTGCCGTTGCGGCGTTCCACAAAAGCTTCAACCATTTCATCCCAACGATCATAATTTTCAGGATCTAAAATTTCAAAGTTTGATACGTTGATTCCGCGAGCTTCTGCTGCTTTTTCGATTTCAACCGGGTTACCGATCAAAACGGGGTCAATCAATTCTTCTGAACGTAAACGGCTAGCAGCACCTAGGATACGAGGATCTGTTGCTTCTGGAAAAACGATTTTGATATGACGACGCACGATTTTAAATTTTAAACTTTCGAATAATTCCACGGGTAAAGACCTCCAGTTTTTTTATACCCTTCCATTGTACAATAACTGCGAAAAAAAGAACAGATAAAAATCCTGTATTAGTCGATTATTTTAAATATCGTTACCTTTTTCACAAATTCACTCATTCTAAATAACACAGTTTTACAACTATGTTATTTTTTCTGGCAACGCCCAGGAAATCGGTTCTTCCCCTAACGCCAGCAATGCTTGATTGATCTTAGAAAAAGGCTTCGAACCAAAGAATCCTCGATGCGCTGATAACGGACTTGGATGAGGCGCTGTTATAATAATATGCTTGCTGGTATCTAACAAAGCGGCTTTTTTTTGGGCGGGTTTGCCCCAAAGTACAAAAATGACCGGTTCTTCTCGTTGATTCAATTTTTCGATAATCGTATCTGTCAGCTGCTCCCAGCCACGTCCATGATGTGAATAGGCTTGCCCTTCACGTACCGTCAATACGGTATTCAACAATAAGACCCCTTGTTGCGCCCATGGCACAAGATAGCCATGGGACACAGGTGCAATCCCTAAGTCATCGGCTAATTCCTTGTAAATATTGCGTAAGGAAGGCGGTATTTTGACCCCCGGCTGCACGGAAAACGACAGTCCGTGGGCTTGGTGCGGGCCATGATAAGGATCTTGACCTAAGATGACGACCTTTACGTCATGGTATGGCGTCAGTTTAAGTGCTTCATAAATATGATCCATCGCTGGATGGATCGTTTGCTGGGCATATTCTTGTTTCAAGAAAGCCCGTAGTTGTTGGTAATAGGGTTGCTCAAATGATTCTTGCAATTGTTCTTGCCAATCATTGTCCAATAGTCGTTTCATGGCGAATCTCCTTTGTTTTCTTCTAGGATAACAAATCCCTCTCCTTAGAAACAAGAATTACTCTTCGAAAGAAAAAAAATCCGTGATTTATGGTACACTATTTGTAGAAACGATTAAGAAAGGACGCTGACAATGATCAAATTAATTGCTTCTGATATGGATGGTACGCTTTTAAATGCCAGTATGCAGATTTCAGAAGAAAATATCCAAGCAATCAAATATGCCCAATCCAAAGGAATCGAATTTATGGTCGCAACTGGCCGTAACCGTAAAGAGGCATTGCCGCCGCTGCAAGAAGCCGGGATCGACTGTGCAATGATCACCTTGAATGGGGCCCAAGTCTATGACGAAGCGGGTAATTCATTATTTACTGTGCCGATCAGCCATGAACAAACTCGTTCGTTGATCGACCTACTAAAAGAAAACGACATCTATTTTGAGATCTCAACGAGCAATGGGATCTATTCGGAAAGTCAGACACGTCGGATCGAAAATTTTGCGATCCATACGGCAGAAGCAATGCCCCATCTCACTCATAAGATGGCGATTGCTATGACAGCAGCCCGTTTAGAATTTTTACCGATCAATTATGTCGATGATTTCAGTGAGTTGTTTTCGATCGAAGAATTAGAATTTTTGAAAGTGATCTGCTTCCACCAAGACGGTGCCCGGGTATTGGGTCCTATCACGAAAATCATCGATGGGTACGGCGATCTAGTGGTGACTTCTTCTGGACAAAACAATATTGAGATCAACCACCGAAACGCGCAAAAAGGAATCGCAGTGGCACATGTCGCCAAAGATCGGATGATCTCACTGGCGGAAGTGATGACGATCGGTGACAACTTAAATGACGTAAGTATGCTGCAACTAGCAGGCGTTAGTTTTGCAATGGGAAATGGCGAGTTAGAGGTAAAAGAAGCCGCGAAGTATTTGACGGACACCAATATTGAGGCTGGTGTCGGCAAAGCAATCGTTCGGGCAATTGATGAAAATCTTTAAACCACGCAGCTTTTTGGGGATACATGAGGAGGCGTAAGTATGTCAGAATTTTTCATCCAAGATAGGCAACTTAGCAGAGTCACACGCACCATTGTCAAAGATGAAACAGGCAAATCACTATTTTTGATGGTGGGACGTTGGGGAACAAAGGGCGATGCCCTCTCCCTTTACCGTTTAAATGGGCAAATGGTCGCTAGTATCAAACAAATCAGCTTTACTTTTGGTACACGCTTTGAGATCTACAAAGACTTTGAGAAAGTCGGTACACTGCAAAAAATCTTTAACTGGCCAGGTGATTTCTACTATATCCAACAGCTTCACTGGGCAGTCCACGGCGATATCTACAATCATCGCTATGGGATCCATCATTTCAATAAAAAGATTATGGAGATGAACAAAGCGACCTTGTTGACGGGGGATTATTATGTACTGGATGTTGTCGATGACCGGGATGCGCCGGTCTGCATCTGTATTGCGGCCGTCATGGATTACTGGCTGTACAATCGGCACCGCAAAAAAGACCACCCTCTTGAGCTTCGACTAACAAATGGAACCAGCTGAAAAATCAGCTGGTTCTTTTTTGCATATGGTCGTAAAGATGGCCACTGATCTCTCTTTGGGCCACGACTTCAAAGCCGTGCTTTTCATAGAGCCGCTTCGCATGGGGATTTGCTCGGTCAACACTCAAGCCGATCACCTCATAGCCATCTCTAGAAGCAATTTTTGGCAATGCTTCTAATAAGGCTGAGCCAACACCTTTGCCCCGAAATTTCTCAGCCACACAAATGGTATCTAAGTACCATTCATTTGGTAAAGTCTCTTCATCGATAAACAGCTTCATGTCTTTACTCAAACCGTACTGTTCCAGCACTTTATCTAGAGGCTGATCGATCGTCGCCTCTTCTTTGTCTGGGTATCCAAAGGCGACCCCAGCAACTTCCCCGTCGATCTCATTGACTAGTGCACGGCGAAAGCCGTAACGATAATCGGGTTCTAGCATGGCATCTGCCAAGATCTCTAAGGTCTTGGCTTCTCCGATCTCTTTGACAAACGGCAATTCCATGTCCTTTAAAATGACTAAAACGAGTTCAGCCATGACAAAACGATCTTCTTCTTTTGCAAATCTTATCACGTTTTTTCCTCCTTGCTTCTATACATAGAATAACAATTCTTTTAAGAAAAACCAAGTTGAATCAAAAAAATGTCCTACCTGAAGTTCCCTCTATTTATTCATGCAATTCCAAGGGCAAGCCGTCTGGATCTTGGAAAAAAGTCATTTTCTTATTGGTAAAGGTATCAAAACGAATCGGTTCGCACACAATCCCTTTAGCGGCTAACTCCGCTACGACTGCTTCAATATTTTCCACCGCAAATGCCAAATGCCGCAGGCCGGCTGCTTCGGGAAAACTTGGTCGTGTTGGTGGGTTTTCCACCACAAACAGTTCTATTTCTGATTCCCCAAAGCGCAAGTCGATTTTTACATCTTTCTTTTCTGGGCGTGCGTGTTCACGAATCACTTCAAAGCCTAATTTCTCTACATAAAATTCTTTGGTCTGCTGGTAATCACTGGCGATGATCGCCACATGATGCATTTTTGAAAACATTATTGCCACTCCTTTGTATTGGACTCCTCTCTCAGTTTAAAGCCTTTGGCTGCATTTTACTAGAAAAGACTGCCGAAGTTCTCCTCTTTTCATAAATGGTTTCTGTTATACTAGAAAGCGGAAGGTGATGAAAAAATGAAACTACTCTATATTTCAATCTCTGGAAATACCCGTGCATTCGTCAACCGCTTGTTGGCCTATGCGGATCAGCAAGATACCCCGAGTACTTGGGAAGCCAAAGAAATTCATGACAATAGTATCTTTGAACAAGAAGACGAACCTTATGTGGTTTTTGTCCCTACCTATTTAGAAGGTGGAAATGGCGTCGATAACGGCGATCAGGAGATCCTCACAGAGACCATGCGTGAATACATCGACTATGAAAACAACGTCGCTCTTTGCTTGGGCGTGATCGGCAGCGGCAACAAAAACTTCAATTATCAATATTGTTTGACCGCAAAGCAATATGCGGAGCAATTTTCGATCCCGTTCTTAGCAGATTTCGAGCTGCGAGGCACGACCCAAGATATTGAAAGGATCTATGCTTGTTTGAAAGAAATCGATCCTGCCCACAGCAACACTTAGCTTTAGCCAGCATTCATTAGCCATTAGGAGGACTTTTGCATATGGAACCACAAACGATGGTCATTTTGATCATACTCGCCAGCATTCTCATCTTGACCGCACTAGATATCTGGAATCGATACAAAGTACGCCGTTACGTTCGGCTTGCTTGGGGAAAGCTTCCCCGTCAGCCCCGCTTTGATAAAGAAGCGAGTTTGAAAAAGGCTTGGCTGACGGAGAAGAAGTTTCACGATTTTGATAGCGAGGTCGATGACATCACTTGGTATGACTTGGATGGCTTTTCGTTGTTTGAGTCCATTAATCTGACGTTTTCCAGTGTTGGTTCAGAAGCGTTGTACCAGCAGTTACGCAATTTTCGCTTCAAGACGGACAAACAGCTGACCAAATTGATCGACTTTTTTGCTGCTGACAGTGCCGCACGCGAACAATCCCAATATACGTTTGCTCGTTTAGGAAAACAAGATGATAATTTTTCGAAAGCCTACTTGGCCAATGAAGCGGCGCAATCCATCGGTTCTCTGCCTTTCTTTGTCTTTTTAGGTGTGCTGCCATTAGTCGGCATCTTGCTGCTCCTGCTGGGGTTTGTCCAAGGCATCCTGTTGACGTTGGTTAGTGTCGTTTTCAATACGATCTATTACTCCATCAAAAAAGCCAAGCTGGAAACAGAACTGAACAGTATGCGTTATTTGGTTCAAACGATTGCCTGTGGCAGTCAGATTGCTAAAATCAACACACCCCTCCAAGATGAGATCAAACAATCCTTGGCACCATTAAAGAAGATTACTCGTTTCGCTTTCTCGTTTCGTGCCAAAAACGGCAGCGAAGGAGACATGTTGTTTGAATACATCAATATCATTTTTATGCTGCCGTTTATTTCCTATCAAACGGTCACCACTACTCTGTCCAAACACCAACAAGCAGCCATCGATCTGTGGAATTTGCTGGGAAAATTGGAAGTCGCAGCTGCCATTTTAAATTTTCGCACGTATATGCCCATCACTTGCCTACCGACCTTCCAAACAAGCGGAGGTGTAGAAGCAACGGGTACGTATCATCCCCTTCTGAGTGAAGCAGTCATGAATGATGTCACTTGGACCCACAATACCCTTGTAACTGGCTCCAATGCCTCAGGCAAATCGACATATGTCAAAAGTGTCGCCATCAACTGTATTTTGGCACAAACGATCCAGACAGCAGTAGCTGAAACCTTTACGATGGTTCCTGGTCACGTCATTACCTCGATGGCTGTCGAAGATGATCTATTTGAAGGCGACAGCTATTTCGTGGCGGAGATCAAATCCATCAAACGCCTGCTAGATACCGTTGCCACGAAACAGCGCTGCTACTGTTTTGTTGATGAGATTTTAAAAGGAACCAATACGGTGGAACGAATCGCTTCTTCTGCTAGCATCATCCATTGGTTGCGAGCCTACCCATCATTAGCCTTTGTCGCTACCCATGATATTAAGCTGACTGAAATTTTGAAAAATGATTGCCGCAACATTCATTTTTCTGAACAAGTCACGGAAGATGACGGCATCTCCTTTGATTATAAGGTCAAATCCGGTCCTGCCTTGAGCCGCAACGCGATCGCCCTCTTAAAAGTCATGGGCTACCCTGAAATGATCGTTCAAGATGCCTATGCCGCCGCCAATGATTTTGATCAAAACCGTAAATGGCAGGATTTATAACTTCATACAAACAAAAGCGCCTTATCCTGTGACTAACACTGGGATAAGGCGCTATTTTACATTTCATTTAGTCAAACAAACCAGTCGTTAAACTGTATTGCTCTCCTTGTAGCACATCGTATTGGATCAAACTATAGGCATCATAGATTTCTTGGGCTTCTTGATCCAACGCAAGAGTCGTCTGCCATTGTCCCTCTTGATAATATTGACCCAGTTCAAAAGCCGGCAACTCATCTTGCAAGGCCAACAACAACTGGTAAAACCCGCTGGTTGGTTGATCACTGGCTTCTAATAGGTTCGGTGCAAAATAAAAAGGACTTGTTACTGGTACATCTTCTGGTGCAAAATTCCCTTGCGAATCAACCATCAAAAACTCGGTTTCATGCAGGGCAGCCGTTTCATTTTGATCCTTGATCTCATCGGCATAAATGCCTGGTAAATGATCGCCCCAAAAGACGACCAGCGTTCGCCGATCCAGCTGCTCTAATTCAGCCACAAAGTTTTTCAACGCTGTACTGCTATAAGAGATATCCTGTAGGTAGTTTTCCAAAGAAGCCATATTGCCCGGACCGCTCGCTTGGTAATTCAGCGTATCGTATTTGCCAGCATAGGGCATATGGGTCTGCATCGTCACTAAATGGACAAATTGCGGTTGCTGATCGTTTTCCAACAATGCCAGCACTTCTTTGTAGGCCGCCTCATCAGAGATGTAAGGATTATTTTCGATTTTGTCGGTATAGGTCATCGTATCTTGATCGATAAACTGTTCAAACCCCATCACCCCATAGACATCCTTGCGTTTGTACATTGATGTATCGTAAGGATGGATCGCCGTTGCCGTATACCCTGATTGTTCCAAGAAAGAAACGAGGGATGGCAGTTGCGTCAATTTCGGCACCAGCATCGTGTAAGGCGTTGTCATTTGCGGATTCAATAGGCCCATGGCAAAACCAGTCAACGCTTCAAATTCGATGTTTGCCGTACCGCCCCCATAATTTTGCGAAAGCATTTTTCCACTGATGGTTTGATCGGCGACGTGGTAATAGTCTTTCAACGGATCGCCGGTGATCGACAGGCCATTTAAATGGCTCGGGTCGGAAAAGCTCTCACTCATCACATAAACGATATTTGGTGCTTCACTTTCACGGTCTTGGTTTTTCTCCGCCGCCTGTGCATTGTAGGTATCCGCAATCGCTTGGATCGCTTCTTTTGAATACCCCTCAGGCTTCGTCATGGCATCTACCCGCAAGTTGTACAAAAACCCACCGATAAATCCCGTATTGTAATAGTTCATTTTTTGTGAATACGGAATCCAAAGTGCGGTCTGATTGTAGGCTTTGCGTAGAAGGTTGTTGCTGTCGTTGAAGTGTGAAACATAGACTAAGCCCAGCGAGCATACGACCAGCACTGCCCCTCGCATTACTTGTAAACGCCGGTTTAATTTGCGGCTGCGATAGATACTCCAGCCGATCGCCCCGATCGCCGCCAGAGCGAAGAGGATGGCTAAGAAAAAGGCGCCATTGCCGATCATGGTTCGTAGAAGGTCGAATTGAGTGACCATCTTTAAATCATCAGGATAGATTGGTTCTTGGCGATAGACCATCTTCGTATGGTTGGCATACCCTAAGATTCCGATGACGACACTATAAAAGATGCCCCCGATCAGTACTGAACCTGCCAAACTGGCAAACACCCCATACACCAGCAGTAGCACCCCACAAGCCAAGAAAAACTTTGCTGTATGCCACGAAAAGGCAAATTTCAAGGCTAATTCAACGGAAAGATTGTTTTGACACCATTGCAAATATAAATTACTGAAAATGATCAACAGGACGATGGCGATGCCTTTTAATGCGATCTTCAGATAAGGATGGCTATTTATTTTCACGAAGGAACATTCCTCCTTTTCTACACGTTCTAGGTACCCTCGTATTTTATGCTTTCAAGACAAGAAAGTAAAGCCAAGGCAAGAAGCTTTTGTTATTTTTAAAGAAAGCAACCCTCATAAAAAAGAGTCTAAGGTTTCTTGCCCCCTAGACTCTTCTTTCTATCCGAATGGAACTCAATCACTGGTTTCGTTTATTTCCAAAAATCGTCAAAAATCGTGACGGGCAAGTGGCGTTTGTGTTGCGTTTTGTTCCACCAGTTTTCAATGGTTTGTTGGGCTTCAGCCGAAATTTTCTTGCCTTCTAAATAGTCATCGATGTCGTTGTAGGTCACTCCTAAAGCTGCTTCATCTGCCACTAAAGGTTTGCCATCTTCCAAGTCCGCAGTTGGGACTTTTGTATACAACGCTTCTGGCGCGCCTAAGTATTGCAAGAGTTGACGACCTTGGCGTTTGTTCAAACGAAACAGTGGTAAGATATCGGCTCCGCCATCGCCGTACTTCGTAAAGAAGCCGGTGATATTTTCCGCAGCATGATCTGTTCCCAGAACAGCCCCTGCTTTTTCACCCGCAATGGCATATTGTGTGATCATCCGTTGACGGGCTTTGATATTGCCTTTATTAAAGTCAGAAACCGCTAAGCCTGCTTCCTCCACCGCTTGCACTTGGGCATCGACGGCGGCTTTGATGTTTACCCGCAGCTCAATATCTGGTTTGATAAATTCAATGGCTTTTTTAGCATCTTCTTCATCTGCTTGTTCCCCATAAGGTAAGCGTACCCCTATGAACTGATAGTTGGGATTCCCGGTTTCGCTACGCATTTCCTCCATCGTCAATTGCGCGATTCGACCGGCTAACGTCGAATCTTGTCCACCACTGATCCCCAAGACAAACGTATGCAAGAACGGATTCTTTTGCAGATACGCCTTTAAAAAATCAATACTCTTACGAACTTCTTCTTTCGGGTCGATGGTCGGTAAGACTCCTAATTCTTTGATAATTTCTTGTTGCATGGTCATAGAAACGCCTCCTCTTATTTTTTGAAGCAGCTGACTGATCTTAGGACCAGCGCAGTTGCGGATTACAAAATCGCGCCATTGGTCTGTTTGCGTACTTTTTCAATCGTGCGCATTTTATGATCCCAGCATTCTTGCGAGAGATCGACTGGGTATTTCTGTGGATTCAAATCACGTTTGTACTCATCCCAAAGGGAATCCAAGCAATTCGTCGCATAGGCTTTGACCTGTTCTAAGTCAGGCACTTGATACACTTGCTGGCCATCTACAAAGATGTCTTGCAACAATGGACGCGCATCAAAGTTCGTCACTGTTTTGTTGATAAAAGTGTGAACAGGATGGAACATGAACAGTTCGTCTGCTGCTTGGGGATTTTCTTCCCATAGCGTGACATAATCGCCTTCGGACTTTCCGTCCGATTTACGGGTGATCCGCCAGACTTGTTTTTTCCCAGGGGTCGAAACCTTTTCGGCGTTGCTGGATAATTTGATGGTGTCGATCATTTCTCCCTGCTCATTTTCGATGGCAACCAGTTTATAAACCGCACCTAATGCCGGTTGATCGTAAGCGGTGATCAGCTTGGTGCCGACACCCCACACATCGATTTTCGCCTTTTGCATTTTCAAGCTTAGAATCGTATTTTCGTCTAGATCATTGGAAGCATAGACTTTGGCTTCCGTGAATCCCGCTTCATCCAGCTGTTCACGGACTTTTTTCGAGATATACGCCATATCGCCGCTGTCGATCCGCACACCTAAGAAATTGATTTTATCCCCCATCTCTTTGGCCACACGAATCGCATTTGGCACACCTAAACGCAATGTATCATAGGTATCGACTAAGAATACGCAATCTTTGTGGGTTTGGGCATATGCCATAAATGCATCATAGTCGTTGCCGTAGGATTGCACGAGGGAATGGGCATGGGTTCCGCTGGCTGGGATGCCAAAAATCTTCCCTGCTCGCACATTACTTGTCGCATCCGCTCCGCCAATATAGGCCGCTCGAGTCCCCCAAATGGCTGCATCCAATTCTTGTGCCCGCCGTGAACCAAATTCCAACAAGGGATCCGTGCCGATCACGGATTTGATGCGGGCAGCTTTCGTGGCGATCAAGGTTTGGAAATTGACCATATTTAGTAACGCCGTTTCGATCAGCTGCGCTTGTGCCAACGGCCCTTCTACTTGAATGATCGGTTCATTGTTGAAGACCAAATCGCCTTCTAACGCTGAACGAACGGTACAAGCAAACTTGAACTCTTTTAGATACTCTAAAAAGGCTTCTGGGTAGCCGCCGATTTCTCGCAAGTAGGCAATATCCGTTTCTGAAAAGGATAAATCGTTCAAATAATCGATCAATCGTTCCAGACCGGCAAAGATCGCATAGCCGTTTTCAAAAGGCATGTCACGGAAATAGCATTCAAACACCGCATTACGATCGGCTCTGCCTAACTCCCAATAGGTTTGCATCATGTTGATTTGGTAGAGATCGGTGTGTAGCGTCAAGCTGTCATCTTTAAATAATTTCTGCATGTTCTTACTCCCTCTAGCTTACTTCTTCTCATTATAGCAAAAAAAACACAAAAGACAGAAAATCTTGTTTTTTTCCAAAAAAAGTTAGGTTTTTGCCAGTACAAGACAATCCACCTGAGAACAAATTGCTCAAAGCATGGGTCAACCTCCTACTTATTGCGCATTATTTACGCGCTCGTATAAGGTCGCCCCTTTGTTCAACGTTTGATTACTCTTGCAACGTGCATGTCCCAACTTCTTTCAACTAGTGTTCTTTCACAGGCAATTGAACAAGAATGACATCTTTTCTCGGTTTAGAAAAGGTGATGCCTCTTGCTTCCATTTCTTTACGAATATTAACATTGACGGTCACGTCTTTGCGATCGACCTTCAGCAAACGATGAATCGCTGTGTCGACTTCTTCCCGACTGATTTTCTTTTTATTGTTGATCAATACTAAAGAAATCGTATCAAAACTATCCACATAGAGAATCTGCGTCCGATCAAGCGAGTACAATTTATAGTATTTGATCGCTATTTTGTCGAATAGGTACTTGGAGATGTTCGGGTAAAAAGTTTCCATATTTAGATTTTGGTTTACTGGGGTTTCAATCAACTTCATGCACAACATCCTCTCTCGAAACTAATTCTGTTAAAATAAAGCGGCCAACACCGCCGTCTTCCGCGCGCTCAATGGTTCGATCACAAACTGCTTTGATCGCTGGGCTGGCATTTGCTACCGCCAAAGAAACATCCACCGCTTCAAACATCGCAAGGTCATTTTCACCATCACCGATCCCGTAGCTTTTGGCAGCGGGAAAAGCTTCTAAAAAGCTACGGATCGCCGCACCTTTGGTCGCCAATGGATCAACGATTTCCAGTGTTTGGACAAAGGATTGAAAAATCGCTGCCGTTTCTGACTGGATCATCGCCCGCAGCCGTTCTCTTTTTTCGTCTGACGCTTCCATCAGTTCGATTTTGATGACCTTTATCTCTGGATGTTCCTTCATAAACTGCAACACGTCGTCTTTATGAAGGCATTCGTTGTAGAAGAACTCGTATTTGTAGTCAGCGATGATTTGCCCTCGCTCCCCTAACTCCGCGAGTAACTGCTTGCGGCTTTCTTGAAATTGCGCTTCATACAAATGCGCTTGTGGGGAAATGATGCCATGGTCAGTATGTAAGAAATAAAAAACCTCTTCTGTTTCTAAGATACCAATCACTTGTGCCAATGTCTTATAGGGCAAGATATGCGTCAAAACAGGCGCTTCTCCTTTTACCATCACACCGGCGCCGTTTCCGAAAATCACATCGCAGGAAAGGCCTTCTTCCGCCATCATATCTTGAACAAGCTCAAATCCTCGCCCTGTGACAAACACAAAGTGATCCCCTTGGGCTTGCAAACAACGGATGGCTTCTTTATTGATCTCATGAATCGGGTGCCCCATTTCTTGAAACGTCCCATCAATATCAGAAAAAACTATTTGCATCTTATCTTCCTTTCTTTGTTATAATTATAGCACATTTTAAAAAACGCAAAAAAATTTTCTTGACTTTGTCGTTACGTCAACCTTTAGGATACAGGTGTAAGGAGGGAAAAGCCGATGGAATATACGATCAGTGCCTTAGCCAAACTGTCAGGAGTCAGCAGCCGTACCCTGCGGTATTATGATCAGATCAAGTTGTTACAACCGCAACGCACCAACTCAGCTGGTTACCGTATCTACGGGAGGCAGGAAGTCGATCGCCTACAGCAGATTTTGTATTTTAAGTCTTTTGGGCTGTCATTAGAAACGATCCGCGGAATCTTGGATGAGCCGCAAGCATCGATCCAAACGGTCTTGTTGCAGCATTACCAACAGCTTTTACAAGAACGAGCAGCCCTGGACAGTCTTTTGACCACCTTAGCGCAAACAATTGATTATTATGAAGGAGAAAAGACGATGACCGATCAAGAGAAATTCAGTTATTTTAAGGAACAAAAAATTCGTGAAAACGAAGCGAACTACGGTGCCGAATTACGAGAAGCCTACGGTGAGGAAATCATCGAACAAAGCAACCAAAAGTGGCAGCAGATGACCCAAGTCGATTATCAAGCACTGACCGACAACGAAAACCGCTTATTGCAGCTGATAAAAGAGCTGTTGAATGAAAAGGAAGGGAAACGAATCCCTTCTGACAAAGCCCAAATGGCTTTTGCTGCGCATCAAGCATGGCTTAAACAAGCAGCGCCCTTTTACTCAGCAGAATATCACCGATCTTTAGGGGAAATGTACGTTCAAGACGAGCGTTTTACCGCCTATTACGATCAAAAAGCGGGTGTCGGCAGCGCCCAGCTGTTGAAACAGATCATTGACCATTACACCAAATCCCATTAAAAAAACGATGCGCTAGCACTGCCCGCTCAGGGGCTTTGTTTGCGCATCGTTTCGTCTATGCTATCGTTTGATGAACTCATAGGGCATGCGATAGTTGCCGCTTTTTTCCATTATCGCCAATTGGACGGCAGTCTCCCCGCAAGCTTGCAAGTGATGATCGATCGTTGAAAGCTGCAGCAGCTCGCTGATGTATAAATTGTCCCGTCCAATCACAAGCCATTCTCCCGGCGCCTGCGACTGGATCCCAGCTGCAACATGATCCCCATTGGTGAAGATCGCTTCGACCCCTTTATCTGCAAAATAAGCAGCTGCTTCTTTGCCATCTTCTTCCGTCAAACAATCCCAAAAGATCAAGTCTTCGGAAAAGGTCGGAAAATAGTCATGAGCCAAACGGACCGTGATTTTTGAATTGCTGCTTAGCTTACGGCTACGTCCCAATGTCACGCCGATTTTCTGGATACCTTGTTCCTTAAAATACGTAAAGACTTCTTTGATCGATTCCTCTCGATCGATATAGGTGCAGCCGTCAGTCAAATACGGGATATTCTCACAAAAGACGATGCGACCGTAAGAACGATAAGGCAATAAGGTTTCGATCGGATTCGCCCGCGAGGCAATGATCAAGGCATCAAAGCTTTTCGCCGCAAATTCTTGCAAATACGCTTCCTCTACTTGCGGATCATAGTTCGTGGCTAAAAGCGTCACCTTATAACCCCGAGCAAACGCTGCTGTCGTGATGCCGCTCAACAAGCGATCGAAGTACGGATGATTGACAAATGGCAGAATCACACCAATATTTTTGGTTTTGCCAACACTCAATGCCCGTGCCGTGTAATTCGGAATATAGTTGACCTCTTCCATGACAGCCAGGATCTTACGACGCTTTTCTTCACTGACATACGGATTGTTGTTAATGACTCGTGAAACTGTGGAGACCGAATAACCGGTCAAGCGTGCAATATCCCGAATGTTTGCCATGACTCACTGCTCCTTAAACGAATAATTGTTCTTTCATATAGTCTATCACACTTAACCCACATGTATAAAATTCATAGTAATCATTGTGATGAATAAAACCGATCCGCTGAGAACCGAAGTGTTCATCACATGTCAAATGACTGATCTCATCCACTGGAATTTCTACCAAGCGTTCTTGAAAGAACCCTTTTGGTTTCGTCAATACCAATTGTTGTCCATCAAAAGCCAACGTTACATAACAACATTCCGCACCATTTTTCTTCATGTACGTATTCATTTTTTCATCCCGCCTTCCTTTTTATGAATCAAGCATACTGTATGAAACGCGTCTCAGAGCAAGTCATTTGTTTCACTTTTTAACAAAAACCGATCGACCTTCATGTGAATTACTTCGCATATTTTGCTTTTGTTGGTACAATAAAAAGAGAACAGTGCGAAAGGAAGCGCGATTTTTTTAAGGAGGACCGCAAAGTGACATTAGAAGAAGCTTTTTTATTAGACACCTTGCGATGCCGCTTCAAATTTTTAAGAGAAGAACGCGGATTGAGCCCAAAAGAAGTATGCCAGCATCTCGATGTGCCTTACCCCGATTACACCTTATATGAAGCAGGCGATCGCTTACCCGATGTATTGACGCTGCTACACGCAGCTTCCCTCTATAATGTCTCTGTCGATTACTTACTAGGACAGACAGAACGACCAGAACGGTATTTATGCTAACAATCGACTTTATCGAAAAAACGATCAAACGGTCGTTTTTTCTTTTGTCTCTTTCCCACTTTTAATCAATTAGCAACAATCGTTATCTAATCGAATGAAAAAATCAAAACATGCGGTTCTTCTTGAAAAAAAATGATAGAATAAACCATCATACATAGAAGGAGTTCAAACAAACATGACCTATGCACTAGAACTAACCGATTTACGCAAAGTCTATGCTACCGGCGTTGAAGCGTTGCGGGGCATAAATTTGACGGTGGAAGAAGGCGACTTTTATGCCTTGTTAGGCCCAAACGGCGCTGGAAAATCCACCACCATCGGCATTATCACCTCTCTTGTCAATAAATCTTCCGGAAGCGTCAAAGTCTTCGGCTACGATTTAGACAAAGAATTGGTCCAAGTCAAACAACAGATTGGTTTGGTTCCCCAAGAATTCAATTTCAATCCCTTTGAAACGGTCCAGCAGATCGTTGTCAATCAAGCTGGGTATTATGGTGTCCCCCGCAACGAAGCCATCAAGCGCAGCGAAAAATACTTGAAGCAGTCGAATTTGTGGGAAAAACGCAATGTTCGTGCGCGGATGCTGTCTGGCGGGATGAAACGCCGTTTGATGATTGCTCGTGCCCTGATGCATGAACCACGGCTATTGATTTTGGATGAACCGACGGCAGGTGTCGATATCGAATTGCGTCGGGAAATGTGGAGCTTTTTGCGGGAGCTGAACCAAAATGGCACAACGATCATTTTGACGACCCATTATTTAGAAGAGGCGGAAATGCTTTGTCGCAACATCGGGATCATCCAATCTGGTGAACTGATCGAAAACACCAGCATGAAGTCCTTGTTGGCAAAACTGCAATTTGAAACCTTTCTTTTTGATATCGCACCGATCAAACAAGCACCAACGATCACTGGATATCCGATCCAAATGGAAGATGAACAGACCATCGCCGTTGAAGTCGCTCGAGACCAAGGCGTCAACGATCTTTTTGCTCAATTCAGCCAGCAAGGGATCAATGTCCTCTCCATGCGCAACAAATCCAATCGCTTGGAAGAACTATTTTTGAAAATCACCGAAGAAGCACACGAAGCGGAGGAAAACCATGTTTAGTCTTTATTTTACAGCCTTAAAAAGTTTAGCGGTCAAAGAGACCAACCGCTATTTACGGATTTGGGTGCAGACCCTCGTCCCACCCGTCATCACTACTTCCTTATACTTTATTATCTTTGGGAAAATGATCGGCAGCCGCATCGGCGAAATGGGCGGCTTTTCTTATATGGAATTTATCGTTCCTGGGCTGATCATGATGTCGACGATCACTAGTTCTTACTCTAATGTGTCTTCTTCCTTCTTTTCACAGAAGTTTCAAAAAAACATTGAGGAACTCTTAGTGGCGCCGGTCCCTACCCACGTCATCATTTGGGGCTTTGTCTTTGGCGGACTTGGCCGTAGTATCTTGGTGGGCACATTGGTGACCATCATTTCCCTTTTCTTCGTGCCATTACATGTGTATTCTTGGGTCATCGTTGTCTTAACCCTTGTCATGACCGCCATCTTATTTTCATTAGCAGGGTTACTAAATGGGATCTTCGCCCAATCCTTTGACGATGTTTCCATCGTGCCAACCTTTGTTTTACAACCATTGACCTATCTTGGAGGCGTCTTTTACTCCATCAGCATGCTGCCGCCGATTTGGCAAACGATCTCCAAAGTCAACCCGATCGTGTATATGATCTCTGGTTTCCGCTACGGCTTTTTAGGCACCATCGATGTCCCAATTTTCCTATCCATCGGTATTTTGGTCTTGTTCATTGTTGTCTTATACAGCGTATGCTGGTACTTGATCCAAAAAGGCCGCGGGCTGCGTAGTTAATTGCAAAGAAAAAAGATGAACTTCGTTAACGAAGCTCATCTTTTTTCTTTTATTAGGCATTCAAAACGACTTTTTCCAGTAATGCACCGGCTTGGTGTCTGCCTTCTAAATCAGTACTTCCAGAAAATTGCTGCACGCGATCCATGTTGGTGATCAAAACGATCACCATGGTTTCTTTGCCTTGCTGCTTGATATAAGGCAGATCCATTTGTGCCAGTTTGGTTTGTGGAGTGACTTGCTCCCCAGCTTTGACAAAGACATCAAAGCCTTGTCCGCCAAGGGAAACTGTATCGATCCCCATATGCACAAGAACTTCAACGCCGTTTTGGGTTTTGATCCCAACGGCATGTTTTGAAGGGAACACAGTGGTGACTTCGCCACTGACTGGTGCAAAGATTTGGCCATCTTGGGACTCGATGGCATAGCCTTCTCCCATCATTTTCGTTGAAAAAACTTCATCTGGTACATCTTCTAATGGGACATATTCACCATGGGTCACGGCATGCAGATCCACTTCGTTGGTGTAACGATCGCCTTCTGCTGCTTGAGTTGGTACCAAGAACCAGCTCATGGCAAAAGATAAGCCGATTGCCAAGATGATCCCTAAAACGGCATAGATAAAGTATTCCCCAATATAGGCTGGCAAACTAAAGATACTTGAAAGAATGTACCCATAAATCCGAACACCGAAGAAACTGATGAAGGCAGAAGCCACAGAACTACCAACTGTTGCAGCGATAAAGGCTTTTTTATACTTCGACAAAATCCCGAATAACGCAGGTTCTGTGATCCCTAACAAGCCAGAAACAGCCGAAGATAGAATGATCGATTTTTCTTCTTTGGTTTTGACTTTGAAATAGATAGCTGCTGTTGCGCCGGTGATTGCCATATTTGCCATAAACATCATTGGCATCAGCATGTCATACCCTTGATTGGCGAAGTTTTGCAAAGCGATCGGGGTCATGGCATGGTGCAGTCCCGTGAAGATTGCAATTGGTCGAATCGCCCCTACCACAATTCCTGCTAGGACAGGCGAGATAGTGAATAACCCAGCCACGCCAGCAGCCAGTAAGTTTCCTAGATGGATACTGATTGGACCAATGACCGTTAATGTCAGAATACCCGCGACAAACAACGAAATCGTCGGTGTAAACACGGTACGCAGCACTTGTGGTAAGAGTTTATCGACCCAACGGTAAATATAACTGAGCGCCAGCACGGCAAAGATAATGGGAATCACTGTCCCTGCATAGTTAAAGACGGGTACTGGCAGTACGCCGAACAAGCGAAAGGCGGAAATGCTTCCTTCGGCTACCGCATTAGTCATCGTTGGAAATTGCAGCGTTGCCGCGATTGCGATCGCTAAATATTGATTGGTTTTAAAAATCCGAGCGGCAGAAGCAGCAACAAAAAATGGCAAGAATGTGAATACGCCGCTCGCGATCATGTCGATCACTAAATAGGTATCTGTTTGATTAGAGATGACATTCAATGCCACCAATCCAGCCATCAATCCTTTGATCATTCCTGCGCCAGCGATAGCTGGAACGATCGGACCAAAAACGCCAGAAACGGTATCCATAAATAAGGAAACGGCCCCTTTTTTCTCTGATGATTCCCCTTGGTTCGCTTCATCAAGACCTAATTCTTTGGCTAGAGGTGCATAATAATCAGCAACATCCGTTCCTATCACTACTTGCAGCTGATTGCTTTGATATTTTGTTCCTACGACTTTGGGTGTTTTTTCTAACGCCGCATAGTCGACTTTTTTCTCATCCTTTAAATCAAAACGCAAGCGAGTCATACAATGCCATGCATTGTTGATATTGTCTGATCCGCCAACATCTTTAATGATCTGTTTTACGATGTCTTCTTTGGTCATCTTTTTTTCCCCCTGTTGTTTGCTAACGGTCCTGATCCTTTTGACGGGCGCCCTTTCAGGTGTTTCCGTTTTCACACACATAGTAGCATGCTGACACAGACTTGTAAAACCAGTCCTTTTTTTATAAAAACAGAATAAAAACGCTATATATCAACGTTTTATTATAAAACAGACAAAAATTGGACTGGTTTTATGGTGTATATCCAGTTTTTATTAGACCAAATTGACAGCGGTTGCCAAGCATGTTTCAATGGCTATAGCAACTAGAGACAAAAATTGGAGTGAATGAAATGACACCAACGATCATCACCGACGTCAAAGCCTTTGCGATCAAACCTGATCGTCATAACCTTGTTGTCGTTAAAGTAGAAACGAACAAAGGCGTATCTGGGTTAGGTTGCGCAACCTTCCAGTTTCGCCCACTAGCCGTAAAAACCGTCGTTGACGAGTATTTACGCCCCCTCTTACTTGGCCGCGATGCCAATCAAATCGAAGATCTTTGGCAAGTGATGAATGTCAATTCTTACTGGCGGAATGGTCCAATCACCAACAATGCCATCTCAGGAGTTGACATGGCTTTGTGGGACATCAAGGGACAATTAGCCGATATGCCATTGTATCAACTGTTAGGTGGAAAAGCGCGTACGGCGATTCCCGCCTATACTCATGCCGTGGCAGATAATCTCGAAGACCTTTACCAAGAAATCGATCGCTTCTTGGCTGAGGGGTATCGCTATATCCGTTGCCAATTAGGCTTTTATGGTGGAAATCCTAGCCAACTGCAAACACCCGATCAGCCCATCGCAGGTTCCTATTTTGATCAAACGGACTACATGGATACGACACTGAAGATGTTTGCTGCGATCCAAGAACGATACGGCAATCAATTCCAAATGCTGCATGACGTGCATGAACGGCTGCATCCAAACCAAGCGATTCAATTTGCAAAAGCTGCGGAACCTTTTAATCTCTTTTTCCTCGAAGATATTTTGCCGCCGGATCAAAACAAGTGGTTGCAGCAACTCCGAAGCCAGTCGGCGACCCCGATCGCGACCGGCGAATTGTTCAATAATCCGATGGAATGGCAAGAGCTAGTCAAAAATCAACAGATCGACTTTATGCGTGCCCATGTCTCACAAATCGGTGGGATCACGCCAGCATTGAAATTGGCTCACTTCTGCGATGCGATGGGCATTCGGATCGCTTGGCACACGCCGTCTGATATCAGCCCTGTCGGCTTAGCCGTCAACACCCATCTAAATATCCATCTCCACAATGCCGCGATCCAAGAAACGATTGCGATCCCAGCAAATACCCAGTCGGTCTTTGGTGGTAGTCCACAACCTGAAAACGGCTATTTTTATCCCATCGAGAAAAGTGGGATCGGAATCACGTTCGATGAAGCAGCAGCTGCGGAATTTCCCGTGGTTTACCGTCCTCACGAATGGACCCAGAGCCGTACACCAGACGGCACTTTGATCACTCCTTAAACACAACAAAAGACATCCCCTGTCCAATCGACAGGGGATGTCTTTGTTCTCTCTGGGTAAAGACGACGCAACTGGCTCATTTGCTTTCCTAAAAATCAATCGATGCGTGAGCGATGGATCTCACGGTCAAAGGGACGGATGTAGGTCACGGCATAATCAATGGCAACAATATTGCTGAACTCATACACGCGGCCGTCTTCTAAAATCGCCCGATTGCTGATCTGCATTGCCGGCGTCCCCCGCTTGCACAATAAAATGCCCGATTGCGCGGTCGATGTGGTGATGGGGGTATAGCTGGTGATGTAGTGGGAAATGCGGTATCCGCAGCTTTCGACATAGCGTTGGATCGAGTGCTCTACGATTTCTTGTGTCAATTCGGGAAATAGGCTGACAGGCAATTTAGAGGTTTCCAGCTGCTCGATTTTGTAATTGACGATCCGCACTCGTTCAAAGGTCCAGACTTCCTCGTCTGGGCCTATTTGGAAAATCTGCTGCTCATCCAACGTTGCTGCCGCCCTATTCAAGGAAATCATTTTGGAACGGATGCGGTCATAAGGGGTGCGGGTCAAGGAATTAAAGATCATTGGGTTTTTGACCCATTTTTCATGGATAAAAATCCCTGAACCTTGAACCACTTTGACGATCCCGATCTCTTCAAGGTTTTTGATTGCTTGCTGGATCGTAAACCGAGAAACACCATAGGTTTGCGCAAGAGTTCTTTGATTGGGTAGTTTGCCGGCAGAAAATTCTTCCTGATAGATTTTACTCAACAGATCTTGTACGATAAATTCACGTTTTTTCATAACGGCTCCTTCATTTGAGCGGGAGCGATCTCGCTCATGGACCAACTGCAAGCCTTCATATCGATACGACCACTGGCTTTGAAGACCACCCCTTCATCGACGAGTGCTGCTTTTCGCACATTGGCGGAGGGACCAACTAAGACGCCATCTGCCCGCACGACTCGATGAGCAGGGACATCCTGAGGGCTCAAGCGCATCGCTCGACCGACTGCCCGTGCGCCGTTGATTTGTCCCAATTTCCATGCGATCTGACTATAGGAGACGACTTTACCAAAAGGGATCTGCCGCGCCAGCGCATAGACTTCTTCATAGAATGGATTCATACTGTTCGCTCCTTCTTTGATCTTTCTATCATAGTACTGGATTCCCTACCAATAGTAAATGAACAGACGCAACTTTAGCAATAGCCATACAAACACTCGATTCCTTCTCTAGCAAGCCAAGAACGAATCGAGTAGTCATTAGTTTGGAAAATCAAAGTAGGTTTTCGCATTATGATAGGAGATGTCTGCGACGATCTGCCCTAAATACATTTCATCTGCTGGCAGTTGACCGTCTTCCACCCATTCACTGATCACCTGACACAAAATCCGCCGGAAATACTCGTGGCGTGGATAAGACAAAAAGCTGCGGGAATCCGTCAGCATGCCGACGAAGTTTCCGAGAATTCCGCCTTCTGCTAGGGTCGTCAACTGATGCCGCATGCCAGAATACGTATCATTGAACCACCAAGCAGAGCCTAATTGTAGCTTGCCTTTGCATTCTTCTTGAAACGCCCCCATCAGCGCAGTCAACACTGGATAATCTTTGGGGTTCAGTGAATACAAAATCGTCTTCGGCAGTAAGCTTTCCGCCTGAAGCTGCGCCAATGTCCGACTTAAGCCCCTCGCTAGACGGTCGTCCCCCATCGCATCACCGCCGCTATCAGGCCCTCGTTGTTGGAAAAGCTTTTGACTGTTGTTGCGAGTCGCCATCAGATGCAATTGCGCGGTCCAGCCTTGCTTTGCGTATTGGCGCATCAAGTCAATCAGCAAACCGGTTTGAAACTGTCTGATTTCTTCATTAGTCAGTGTCTCAGTGGTCAAACGCTTTTGAAAAATCGCTTCAAGTGCAGCGACATCATAAGCTTCCTCTCCAAGACGTGACAGACTGTGATCTGCTAAACGACAGCCCTGTTGCTGGAAGTAAGAAATACGTACGGTCAATGCTTCAACTAGCGTTTGATAGCTAGTGATCTCTTTGCTCGCAGCTATAGCCAATTGCTTAAGGTATGCTGGAAATTCTGAATTCTGCAGATTAATTGCTTTGTCAGGACGAAAGGTAGGATACACAGCAAAGGATTCTTCTGCCAGCTTTTGATGATACGTCAACGAATCAATGGGATCATCCGTCGTACAGATCACCTCAACGGCCATCTTTTTGATCAGCCCTCGTGGTGAAAATTCCTTCGTCCACAACTGTTGATTGGCTTTTTCCCAAATGCTTGCTGCATTGGCTAGTGTCAACCGCTCATCAATACCAAAGATTCGCTTCAATTCCAAATTGGTCCAGACATATAATGGATTGCCAATGCAAGCCTCCAAGGTCTGCGCCCAAGCACAGAATTTTTCGTAGTCATCAGCATCACCAGTGATCAAAGATTCTGCAACACCATTGGCTCGCATCAAGCGCCATTTGTAATGGTCCCCCGCCAGCCACGCTTGGGTCAGATTGGTGAAGTTTTGGTCTTCGAAAATCTCTTTCGAATCTAAATGACAATGATAATCAATGATCGGCTGCTTTTTTGCATACCCATGGTATAACTGTTTGGCAAAGCTGTTTTTCAAAATAAAATCGTCAGTTAAAAACATTTCTTCGCTCCTTTTCTTAACGCCCCACGCTCTTGTCGATGGCTTCCCACAACCCTAATAAGTAAGAAGCGCCGATCGCCCGATCATACAAGCCATAGCCTGGACGTCCCGTCTCTCCCCAGATCATTCGCCCATGATCTGGTCGAATATAGCCGTCAAAGCCATTTTTGTACATCGCTTCTAGGATTTGATACATGTCTAACGAACCTTCAGAGGAGAGATGCGGTGCTTCATAAAAGTCTTTGTCATTACCCAAGTATTGAATGTTACGAACATGGGCAAAAGGAATCCGGTCCCGGCGACAAAACTCAGCCAAAATCTCATAGACATTATTGTCTGGGTCTTCGGCGATACTGCCAGTACAAAGTGTGATCCCATTTGACGGACTGTCGACCACGTTGCAGACCCAATCCAAATCATCGCGGTTTTTAACGATACGCGGCAGACCAAAAATCGAATAGGGGGGATCATCTGGATGAACAGCCATCTTGATGCCGACCTCTTCACAGGTGGGAATGATGGCTTTTAGGAAGTAAGCAAAGTTTTCTCTTAATTTGTCATCATCGACATCCTTATACGCAGCAAACAATTCTTTGACATGTGCCAAACGTTCTGGTTCCCAGCCTGGCAAGGTATAGCCAGAGCTTGATTCCTCGACTTCTTTGACGATCTCTTCTGGGTCTTTGTCGATCCCTGCTTTTTCAAATGCCATCGTAGAAGAACCGTCGGGTAAGCGATAATCGAGATCCGTTTTGATCCAATCAAAAATCGGCATAAAATTATAGCAGATCACTTCGATCCCATATGCTGCCAAATTTCGAATCGTTTCTTTGTAGTTTTCGATATACAGGTCTCTCGAAGGCAAGCCAATCTTGATGTCATCATGAATATTGACACTTTCGATCACCTTGAGGGAAAGTCCAGCTGCTTCGACTTCTTCCACGAGCGCCTTGATCCGTTCTTTCGGCCAAACTGCTCCAGCAGGCAAATCAAAGAGTGTGCCGACAATGCCTTTCATCCCAGGAATTTGCCGGATATCTGCTAATTTGATTTTATCGTAGTCTTTTCCATACCAACGAAATGTCATTTCCATTTTTTATTCGATCCCTTCTACTGTTTCATGTAATGTTTTACGGACTGCGCCGGTTCCTGCCAGCATCTTAGCGAACAAGTGACCCACGTTTTCAGCGATTCCTGCTTGATAGAGATCCAAACCAAAAATCTGCGGATTTGCTAAGATTGGTCGAATGATCCCTTGAACATCGGCGGCCGTCCCCAACTGACACTCACGTAAAAGCTCTTGTAATTCTGCTAAGAGGGGATCAGGACTTGGAACAAATGGATGGCCTTCATCATCGATCGCTAAGAGATAACGCAACCAGCCTGCAATCGCTAAGGGAATGAAAGTCAGCTCAGAAGCCGAGCCTTCTTTTTCCACATACTTTTTGATGGTTTCGCCAAAACGGATGGCGATTTTCTGTGAGGTATCTGCGGCGATCCGCTGTGGGGTGTCAGGAATCAGCGGATTCGGTAAACGAAGACCGACCACCTCATCGATAAATTTCTTTGGCTGAATGATCTCAGGATCTTCCACTACCGGCAAGCCTTCACGATAGCCGATTCCTTTGATCAAAGCGACAATATCTGGATCGGTCATTTCCGCAGCAATGGATGTATAGCCCAGTAAACAGCCGAACAAACTCATTGCCGTATGCAGTGGATTCAAACAAGTTGTGACTTTCATACTATCGGTTTTGTCTACGATCTCTCGACTCGTCAAGATCATCCCTGCTTTGTCTAAATTCGGGCGACCGTTCGGGAAATCATCTTCAATCACCAAGTAATGAGTCGCCTCTGTGTTAGCAAACGGAGCGATCGTCGTTCCTTTATCGGTCCGGATGACTGGCAACTGCTGAATGCCAGCTGCTGCTAATTCTTCTGCAACTGCTGTTGAAGGATTTGGCGTGATCCGATCGATCATTGACCACGGAAACGTCACTTGCGCGTTGTTTTCTAAGTATCGGACAAACGCTTCTGAAACATGCCCCAGCTTTTGCCATTCTTTTGCAATGGTGACCATCGCCGTTTGGAAACGGAGCCCATTTTGCGAAAAATTATCGGTGGAGACCATAGCGATCGGAAGAGCCCCTGATTGAAAACGATCCCATAAAAAGCTAGCCAAAATGCTCATTGTATGGTTGACCTGATGAGGACCCGCAGCGAGATCCGCTTGGACGACAGGCAAAAAATTCCCCTGACTGTCTTTTAAGCCATAGCCTTTTTCTGTGATCGTTACGGTAACCAACTGTAGTGACGGCTCACGAAATACTTTGCGTATTTGCTCATAACTCGCAGCACGGGAAGGATGGCAATAATAACTAGCCGCCGTTGACTGGAGCAATTTTTTCTCCAACCGTCCCCCTTCGTGCATGATTACTTCTAAAATATCATTCTCGTAAGGGGCATATACTTGATCAATCACCTGTTCATCAAAGGTTTCACAAACTACGATTCCTTTTGTCAGCGCTTGTTGATCGATCAACGTTTGGGCTACTTCTGCGTGAAATGCCCGATACAAATTTCCCCCACCAAAGTGTAGCCATTGAAACTGAGTATCTGATTGATCCGTCACTTCTTTGGGAACGATCGGCATCGTAACTCCTGCCTGCTTCAAGGCAGCAAAATCAAACATCCTACTTCCTCCTTTTTCTTAAAACTGATATATTAGTATTCTAGTTCATTCTATACTGAATTGCAAGCCTTTACAAAAGGTTATTCAACTTATATACTAGTTTTATTACTCAAAACTATCCCTAGGCACCTTCCTTCAGAGTTTTTCTTTAGAAGGTAATTGAATGCCTGATACAGAAAGAAGCGTTTATGTTGAACCCTACAAATTTTCAATCACAAGCTTATGAATCAATCAAAGAACTGATCTTAACCGCCAAACTGATTCCCGGTCAAAAAATATCTGAAAAGGAATTGGAGCAACGGCTAACCATTGGCAGGACGCCGATCCGTGAAGCAATTATTCGTCTGCGCCGTGAAGCACTGATCCATGTCGTTCCCCAAAGCGGCACCTATATTTCTAAAATCAGTATCAAACAAATTGAAGAAGCTCGTTTTGTCAGAGAGACGCTTGAAAAAGAAGTATTCGTAGCTGCCTGCCAAGCCGTTACAGAAGAACAGCTGAAAGAACTAGAAAAACTCGTTATTTTGCAGCGGACCTATGCCCAATTGAAGGATGAAATCGAGTTTTTTCAACTCGACGAGGCCTTCCATCAGTTGATTTATAAAATCGCCGACAAAGAAAATGTCTGGAATTGGCTACAAACGATCAATCTGCCTTTAAATCGCTTCCGCTTCTTACGTTTAGAGGTGGAGGAATTGTCTTGGGAAATTATTTTGCGGGATCACGAAGAAATCTTAGTCACTTTAAAAGAAAAAGACCAAGCCAAAATTGCTCTCTTGGTCGGACAACACATTGATGTCATTGATAACGATTTGATTTTTGTGGAAAAGGCCTTTCCCGATTACTTTACGGAGTAAAGCTATTTGAAAATCATGGACCCTAAAAACCACCCTCGTCGAGTAGATAGCCTACTTGACGAGGGTGGTTTCATACGCTGAACAAGCGAGAATACGGTCATTCGATTGGGTGATAACTAAAGCCTTGGCCCAGTACTTCTGAGACATTATTGACGATCACAAACGCTTTTGGGTCAATCGTCTCAATGATTTGTCTGATCTGCATAAACTCTTGGTCGCTGGCCACGATCAGCAGCACTTGCTTGTCGGCTTGCTGGTAACCGCCTTGGGCAGCCAATAGAGTGGCACCACGAGCTGTTTTATCAAAGACCGCTTCTCGAATCTCGTTCACGTGGTTCTCACTTAAGATCATGATGGATTTCTTCCGGTTAAAGCCCGTTTCAATGTAGGTCATCACACCAGAGGTGATCACGATCGATAATATCGCAAACAAGAACTCTTCAAACCCGAAAACGAACAAGTTCATGGAAACAACGATCGCATCGGTCGCCAGCAAGCCAATCGCTGGATTCAAATTAAAGTATTTCTTGAAAATCAGCGGTGGAATCGTTGTGCCGCCGCTGGAAGACTGATTTTTGTACAAAATCGCTACACCTAAAGCAAAAATCGCACTGCCAAATATCACGGAAAGCAGTCGGTCTTCAGCAACCATATATTCTGGTACTAAGGCAATTGCTACTGGAAAAGCAAAACTACCATAGAGGACTTTCAGAAAAGGCCCCTTCCCTAAGAAAGCATAGGCCAGAATAAGCATAAAAATATTCAACACCATAATAACAGCCGCTCGATCCCAACCGAGTGCTGACTCTAATAAAATACCGATTCCGCTGACACCGCCAGCTGCCACATGATGCGGGCCTAAAAATAAATTGATGCTTGCCGCTAGCAAAAAAAGTGCTGCGGTAATTTTTCCATAAGTTTTCAGAATTGTCATTTGTTTCCTCTTTTCTTTGTCATTTTCACAAGTTGATTCCGTCAGTGACCGCCTAGCAGCCATTCTTACTCCTCACTATACGCCCATTTGATGTCTCCGACAAAATTTATGTTTAGCCAGAGGGAATAACCGGATATCTGTCGGCTGATTGCTTGATTCAACCGTTCTCGCAAGGGATCTTGCCGCCCAACTGTATCGAGAGGACTGGCAGGTAAAATCACCACATCTAATTCCACAATGACTTGATTGCCGACTTTGGCGGTACGTAACACAAAGTCCACCACTTCTTCTGCGCGCAATTCTTTTTCAACGATCGTCATGATGGACTCTCGTAGTTCTTCTTTCGGTGTTGAAGAAGTCAATTCCAGAATGGCCGCTTTCAACTCTTTAATCGAAAGCTGAATAAAGAACAAGGTGATCCCGATGGAGATGATTGGGTCGACATACATTGCGAAATTTCCATAGGGACTGGCTTGGATCAGCCAGGACACAAGAAACGAACCGACAACACCCAGACTAAAGAAAAAGCCGAAACGCCATTGTTCTAGTTCCACCCAATAAAAGGGATGAGTCAGTGGTTTCTTTTTTAAGTACAAGTAAAAAGATAAACAGTAGATCGTTCCAACCCGTGAGAAATACAAACCGATTGGATCAATCATGCCGTCACTGACGTGTAATAAACTAAAGGCAGACTCAATAATCCCATAAATTGAGATCAGCAAGATGATACTATATTGAATAAAAACCACCAACGGCATCAACGCTTCTTTGCCGAATGGGAAACGTTCAAAATCTTGGGCTTGGATATACTTTGCTACATATAAAGCAATTAGCGACATCACTGCACCAATCAATGTATAAACTCCATCTAACAAGAGAACGTTATAACTGACCAGTAACCCAAAAAGCAAGGCACCGCCGCCATAGATACTCCCAGCGACAATCGAGGCCAGCAAGAGCTTGCGTATTTTTTTCTTTTCACTCATGATATTCCTCTTTCTTTTTTTCAAAAAAACTATCAATTTGATTGCATTCTTCTATCTATAAGCCTATCTTCCCATATAAATAACATAAAAAACAGTCATTTTTTTCATACAAAGCGGAAAAAAATAGTGTTGCTGTCACTCACTCTTCCTAGTCCTCGTTACAGATCCTCGATTTCCCCGGCCTATTCTTTTTACATTCTGGTGTAAATCCCCTTGACTACGCAGATTGATTCCCTTATCATCAAGGGTAACCATATTCAATCAGAATTTTCAGAATATTCCGTTATATTTTTCATAACGGCGATTCATTGGAAGACAGGGAGGATGAAGAGAGTGAATGAAGCAAAACAAGTCCCATGGACAGGAGAACTCAACCAACGAGCGATCAACTATTTGAATGAAGAAGGCAAAGTGATCGTCTGCCCCACCAAAGTCGGCTATATTATTGCCGTCTCTGATAAAAAAGGGCTGGAACGCAAGTTTTCGGCAAAGAATCGCAAACGTAATAAACCAGGTGTCGTTCTTTGCAGCTCATTGGAGCAGCTACACGAACTAGCTGAATTAAATGCGGAAACCGCCGCTGTTTATGAAACGTGTTGGAACAATGACGTGTTATTCGGCGCGATTTTGCCTTGGAAAGAATCAGGAAAAGCCTATATCCCAAACGATGGCTCAGAGGAATTGATGACTGACGTTCGGGGAACTAGCTGCTTCGTGATTAAATTTGGAGTTCCTGGCGAGCAGATTTCTAAAGAGCTTTGGGAGCAGAATAAGAAGTTGCTTTTCGCCAGCTCAGCGAATCCTTCAGGCAAAGGAAATCGCGGGCTTGTTGAAGGGATCGGTGAACAAATCGCGCAAGAAGCCGATCTGATCATCGAAGGAAACGACTATGTTGCATCGATCCAACCAGATAAAACGCTGGAAACCCGCTATGAGCAAGGAGTCATGGTTTCTTTCGTTGACCAAGACGGCAACTTGATTCCAGAGCAAGGAGACCAACGCTCCATCACGCCAGCACCTGTCTTGATCCGTAAAGGACTCGATGTTGAAAAAATCCAAATGTACCTTTCTGATCAGTTCAACTCATGGGACTATCGCCACGGGGAGTACTATTAATCTTTCATCGTCAACAAAGAACCGAAGAACCAGCTAACGGCCCTCCTTTTCAAGGAAAAAACGCTCAGCTCGTTCTTCGGTTTTTCTATCGCGCCTCATACATTTTTTTGCTACTGTTCCGTTTGAATCTTCAGCTTTCTAGTTAGCGGAAGACCTCATTGCATTCCTTTCATTCAATTACCCTTTCTCCATGCTATGAGTCAGTGTCTCTTCTATTATGAATAAAATTCAACTGGAAGCTATCTACTTATACAAAAAATATGAGCATTATATATAAATCATTATATTTTTTACGAAAAACGAATCCATAATTAGGATCAATATTTTTATCTATTTTAGAATTCCAATTCTTTCTCTGCTATAATACCCTCATAAACACATAGGAGGGACTCTATGAAAAAGCATTCCTCAATTGCTTTCTAGGGGACGACGCCAATGACAGTGACTTTGGACTACACTTACTGCTGGGTTGTAGGCTGCCGCAACACAGTGCTTAGCACAAAACGAAAAAACTAAGCGTGGTACGGATTGCGAAATCGCATGAAGCTGGAAGCAGAAGTAATCGTTACGGACGGTGAATGTGTCCCTAGCCAAAGAAGCCTGATGAAGAACGAACGGAACCCTTTTCTCTCAAAAGAAATCATTCTTTTGGAGGAAAGCAAAATGAGAAAAGATGAAAATACGACCTTTGTTTGTAAAAACTGCAGTACGCCTGTGGCACCCTTGACCAATGGTTCTTACCGCAACCATTGTCCCCAGTGTCTCTACTCGTTACACGTGGATATTCGCCCGGGTGATCGTCAAAATACTTGCCATGGCTTGATGCGACCGATTGACTATCGCCAACATTCCAAAAAAGGCTATCAGCTGCTGCATGAATGCACCCGCTGCAAAAACCAGCAGTGGAATATCGTGGCACAGGATACGCAACAGCCAGACCATTTTATTGAGTGGTTGGCTCAAACCGCTGCGTATCACTAAAAAACCAAAGAAGACTATGCTTAAGGCTGGTCTTCTTTGTTTATCAGAACAACGGACCCCTTATACCACTAACTGCTCATAAACATTGTCGTCATAAGAAGCGCTTGCTTTAACCTAAAAAAAACAGCCCGCTGTTTCGTCGATTGGTTGACGAAATTGCGGGCTGTCCTGCTAGTGTCTTCTTGATGATTTTACGTTGGTTTGCGCTTATTCAAAAACGAATTGATTGTGATACAGTTCTGCATAAAAGCCATCGGCCGCCACCAATTGATGGTGATTGCCTTCTTCAATGACTTCGCCGTCCTTCAAGACTACGATGCGGTCGGCATTCAAAATCGTCTTCAAGCGATGGGCAATCACAAAACTGGTTCGTCCTTTGATTGCTTCATCCATTGCTCGTTGAATTTTCGCTTCAGTCACGGTATCAACGTTACTGGTGGCTTCATCCAAAATCAACAATTCTGGATTGGTCAAAATCGTTCGGGCAATACTCATCAATTGTTTTTGACCAGTACTGAAAAGATTGTTCTCTTCGGTGATCTCCGTGTCATAGCCTTTTTCCAACGTCATAACAAACTCATGGATATTGGCTTGTTTCGCTGCTGCAATGACTTCGGCTTCAGTCGCTTCTGGTTTCCCAAAAGCAATGTTTTCACGAATCGTCCCTGAGAACAACACGGATTCTTGCAAAACGATCCCCACTTGAGAACGCAGCAGATCCAAGTCTAACTCTCGGATGTCGATGCCGTCAAAGGTCACAGAACCACCATTCACATCATAGAAGCGATTCAACAAGTTCATGATGGTCGTTTTTCCAGAACCAGTCGGCCCGACCAATGCGACCATTTCCCCTTTGTTGACCGTGATCGAGACATCTTTTAGGACTAATTCTTGACTGTCATACCCAAAGTCCACATGATTCAAAGCAACCGCCTCTTTGATGCCCTTCACTTTGATCCCGTCTTTTGGTTTGATCTCATCAGGTTCATCAAACATTTCATTGAT
Source organism: Enterococcus sp. FDAARGOS_375 (assembly GCF_002393265.1). NCBI lineage: Bacteria > Bacillati > Bacillota > Bacilli > Lactobacillales > Enterococcaceae > Enterococcus > Enterococcus sp. FDAARGOS_375. The sequence continues at coordinate 674,655 of NZ_CP023515.1, forward strand.
TCTGCGCGCACCGGTGATCGCCAACTGAATCATGCTGTAACCAGAAGAGATCTGCATCAACGGTTGGTAATATTGCTGCGAATACTGGACAAAGGTCACAACTAATCCTAAGGCAACGGAACGTTCTAAGTCACCGTTCAATGCTAACCAGCCACCAAAGAAAATCACGATTGCCGTGTTCAACAAGGACATCCCTTGCATCAAGGGGAAAAGCAGCCCAGAGTAGACTTGCCCTTTGTAGGTAGCTTCGCGGACTTGTTGGTTGTGGACCAAGAAACCGTCGATGGTTTCTTCTTGCAGTCCATTGGTGATGATGATTCGTTGACCACTGATTTTTTCATCGATATAGCCGTTTAATTTTCCGACTTCATCTTGCTGCAGATCGACATATTTGCGGGCTTTTTGGATCACGATCACCGCGATCAATACCGCAATCGGGGTAGAAGCAATCGTTGCCCATGCCAATTCAACGTTTTGACGGAACATCATGATCAAGATTCCCACCATTAAGACTACATTGGTCAGCACTTGCAACAATGCTTGGTTCAGACTGTTTTGGATGTTATCCAAGTCACTGGTGAAACGGCTCAAAATATCACCGTCTTGATGGGAATCAAAGAATTTGATCGTCAATTTTTCCAGTTTATTGAATAAGCCGATCCGCATTCTGTTGGTTGATTTTCCCACCACTTGCGTGAACAAGATACTATAAACAAAATTGGCTGCACTGGCTAAGACATAAAAAATCAACAATTTCCAAATGATTGATAGAAAAGCCGATTTATCATCGATCCCCTGCATCAAACCACCAACATAATTCGCCAACTCTTGGAACGCTTCTCCGACAAAAACTGGTGCTTGCACTTGCAGATACGTTGCCAGAATCACCGTTACAAAAATGAATAGAAACGACCACTTGTATTGTTTTAAGTAATGATAGAAAAATTTACTCGCTTTGAACAAATCTGTCATGGTTACTCCTCTCCTTTCTGTGTTGCGAAGATTTCTTGATAGATGGCATTGTTATTGGCTAAAAATTCATGGCTTCCTTCACCAACCAGACGTCCATTATCTAAAACGAAGATACGGTCGGCTTTCACAACAGAGGCAATCTTTTGCGCGATAATGATTGTTGTCGTGTCTTTTAATTGTTTTTCAAACGCTTCGCGAACCAATTTCTCCGAACGCGCATCTAATGCACTCGTACTATCATCCAAAATCAAAATTTTCGGTTCACCGATCACGCCTCGAGAAATCGATAAGCGTTGCTTTTGTCCTCCAGAAAAATTGCTGCTGCGCTCGGAGACCGGCGCTTCAAAACCCGCTGTCAATTTTTGAATAAATTCACTGGCTTGGGCGATTTCTGTTGCCCGAGACATCTCAGACTCTGAAGCATCTTTTTTCCCTTGCCGCAAGTTTTGGGCAATCGTTCCTGAAAAGAGGATCGCTTTTTGCAAGACAAAGGCGACCGTTTTTCGCAAGCTTTGTTCATTGACTTCTTTTAGGTCAACGCCGCCAACCCGCACGATACCTTCCGTTGGGTCAAACAAACGGGGAATCAGCTGCGCCAGTGTTGATTTGCCGGCACCAGTCGCTCCTACGATCCCAATCATTTCGCCAGGTTTGATGGTAAAACTGATATCCGTTAGGGCATTTTTTTCATCCCCAGGGTAACGGAAGCTGACGTTTTCAAAAGCGACACTTCCAGACAATTCTTGTTCTGGGACATCTTGGTATTGCAGATCTGGTTCGGTATCTAGAATCTCTTTGATCCGTTTTAGCGAAACTGCAGCTCGTGAAGTCATCATCATCATCATGCCGCCGATAATGATCGCCATCATAATTTGCATCAAATAATTCATGAATGAGGCAATTCCCCCAATCAGGGTTGGGTCATCTTTCGCTAGATCACTGACAAAGAAAATCGCGCCGACCACTGCTAAGTTGGCCGCCAGCATAAAGGAGGGGATCATTACAGAGAACAGGGTTCCTACAATAATATTATGCTTCGTTAACGTTTCACTGACTTTGGAAAAGCCTTGCAGTTGGTTGTCTTCTTGGACAAAAGATTTCACCACACGAATCCCCATCAAATTTTCTTTGGCGATCCCGTTGATTTTATCGATCAAGTTCTGGATGATCATAAAGTGTTTCCCCATCCGTGTAAAGGAGAGTGCCGTAATCACTAGAACAGCGATAATCAGTAAGACGATGATCCACCACAGTTGTGGCATGGTTGCCATCGCCAAAATGAAGGCACCGATAAATAAGAACGGGATGCGAAACAACGATTGTAGAGAGATCATCACTAAGTTTTGAATTTGCGTGATGTCATTGGTCAAACGCACCACTAAGTTTCCTGCCGAGAAGGTTTCGATATTACCAAATGAGAAAGTCTGGATTTTCCGAAACATCTCTTCTCGAATATCGGCACTAACGCCTTGCGCCACTTTCGCAGAAAAAATCGTGTTGATGATCCCTGCAACAAGGCCTAGCAATGCTAGCCCAATCAGCTGCACACCAATTTTTTTCATTTCATCATTGTTTTCGGTAATAATTGATTCTAGCACTTGCTGCAAGAGCTTTGGCTGCCATAATGCAGCAACGACCATTAAAATGACCGATAATAAGGCAATGCTGGTTGCCGCTTTGTACTTTTTGACATGGCGTAAGACCAGATCCATATACGTACCACTCCTTTGTGTTTAGCAGAAAAGACTGCCAAAAAATTTCGGTTGCACAACAATTTACCATGGATCACGATTAGAAACAAGCGAACAAATAAAACAAAAAGAGCTTTCATGAAAGCTCTTTGAAAATATTGCATAAACGTTGGCGAAAATAACGATTAATAAAGGGATTATGATGATCCTCAATAGGGTCTTCCTTATTTTCTGTCGCTAAATCTTTGACTTACGATTCGCTGTTTTCCAGCTCACTTTTTTGTTTTTTTGTCAGTTTTTGTTTGACTAGATCGTAGGAAACCAAAATCATTTGTTCGATGTTTTCTTCCATCAAGGCATCAGATGCCAACTTGATGGTATTCCAATGGGTCTTATTGGCATAATACCCCGGAATGATGACGTCAGGAAATTGCTCTCGCAGCGTTTCGTTGACCTCGGGCAGATTTTTCAAAGTCAAAAACGCTGTTTCTTCTGCTTGCGGACTCATGATCCCAAACTGTTTCCTTACTAAATCAAAGTAGATTGCATCCCAATCTTCGCGGTAATAGACTTTGGCTCCCGGCAAGCCTTCCCCAAATGCTTGAAATCGCTGCATTTTTTGTGCAATTTTTTCTTCAATCGATGTACTCATTGTGTTTCCCCCACTTTCTGCTATCAAAACCGTCATTTTCTGTCTCAATTTTTGACAGATTGAATCGCTTTCTGCTCTATTTCCTACTATTATACATGGTTGCCGTGTAAAAAGGGATTTTTATCAATGGCATGTCGACTGAAAATGACTCTAGAGAGTTGCATGCGGCGTTACATTCATCTCTCTCAGAAGATACAAAAAAAGCCCTCATCAGCGAGTAAGATGTACTCGCCAATAAGGGCAATTGATTACTAGATGTCATGGACAAGATTCATTTTAGAATCTTAGTACCAACCATTTGCTTCCCAGAATGCTTTGGCAGCAGACCAAGAACCATAACGTGATGCTACATATTCATCGGCAACCTTTTCTTGGTTAGCAGCTGAATAGTCACCATTTAAGTAAGAGTTGGTTAATTGGTAACGGCCATAGTATTGTCCGTTTGTCGCTGTGTAAGAACCACCAGATTCTTTGTTTGCGATCCATTCTTTTGCTGAAGCTTCTGAGCCGCTAGCTGAAGAGCTGTAGCTTGAGCTGCTTTGAGTGCTTGCAGCAGATTGTGTGTTGCTTGATTGTGAAGCTGCTGGTTCACTTGGTTGTTGTACACTTGCTGCAGCAGTCGTGCTTGCAGATTCTGTATAAGTTGCAGTGCCATCTGTAGGGATGATCAATGCTTCCCCAACAAAAATCAAGTTTTTATCAGCAATCTCGTTTGCTTCAACGATCGCATTGATCGTATCATCAGAGCTATAACCATAAAAGTTAGTAGCGATTGTTGATAATGTATCACCAGATTGAACAGTGTATTGTTCGTCTGCAAAGGCGTCTTTCCCACCTAAGAAAAGGCCGAAACCGGCAAGGACAGCTGTACTAAGTAAAACAGTTTTTAAAGACTTCATATAATTAAATCTCCTTCTTTGAAACTCATTTTGCGTCATTTGAGATGACTCAAGCGCATAAACAAGTCTAACACCGAAGAATATTTCATAGGTAAAGAAATCATTACAGATGATTACGAAAACGACAGTTGCCTTACGTTTCGTAAGAATCGGAAAAGACTATCATATCAAGCTTTTCTCTGCTGTAATTTTTAACATTACAGTTATTTTGTTTTTAGGTAAACCAGTTAACCTTAGAAAACCTTTCCTATATTACAAAAAACCCTCTTTTTACACAGGATTGTAACAAAAGAGGGAACGAGACAAGGTCTCATTCCTCATTTACTTCCTATTTTTTTCTTCACTGGGATCAATTTATTCATGACGATCGCCGCAATAGCGCTTAAAGCAATCGGTGAATCTAATAAATATTGTAAGAATTGAGGCGCAGATTCTTTGATTTCTGCTGGCATAAACAACAAGCCGATGGCAATAATCAACGGTACCCCGATAATATACAACTCCCGCTCGGAAAACTCTTCATTCTTAATGACCCGAAAGCCGCTCAACAAAATAATGACGCAGACGACCGCGAACACGCCGCCGATGACAGCAGAAGGTACTGCGTGAATCAAGGCTGAAAGTTTTCCCATGAAGGACAATAGGATAAACCAGACAGATGCCATCACAAAGACTTTTTTACTAGCAACCCCTGTGATCGAAATGATCCCTGCATTGGTAGAATAACCAGTCACAGGGGTCGTTCCTACTAAGGCGGCAACCAAGCAGCCTAACCCTTCGCCGATCACGCCTTTATTGATCTGTTCATCTGTAACAGGTTCTTCTGTCACAGAACTGACCGCATACCAAGTACCTGTTGTTTCTGCTAGGAGCACCATATAGATCACTAGCATCGTTAAGATTGCTGAAACATCAAAGTGCAGGCCATAGTTTAGAAATACCAGTTTTGGCAGACTAAAGAAAGAAGCATCCGCCACCGACTGAAAATCAACGCCCCCCATAAAGGAAGCAATCACGGTACCGATAACCAATGCAATAATGACTGAACTGATCCGGAAGTATTTTCCCATTCCCGGAAAATAATCACCTAACATAGAAAACAAGATCAAAATCGCCGCAGTAATCGCAGCTAACAACATGTTTTGATTGGCACTTAGTGTTTCAGTGGCAGGATAGATATTGCTGGTAAATGCCGTTGGCAGCAAGGTCAACCCAACGATCATAATGATCGTTCCACTGACGATCGTAGGAATAAAATGACGAACGATATACTTATAGATGCCCGTAAAACCTAGTAAAATGACTGCTGCGGCACCAACGATGCTGGCTCCTAACACCGTGTCCATGCCGTTGGCACCAAAATAAATACCGATGATCGCTCCAACGGGGACAAAGGATGGTCCTTGACATACGGGTAATTTCAAGAAAAAGAGGACTTGGATCAAAGAAGCGATCCCTGCTCCTAAAAAGGTCGATTGGATCAAACCTGATGCGTCTGAAGAGGACATCGCCACCGCCGTTGCGATAATAAATGGCGGCACATACACGTCCATTGCCAACACATGCTGTAATCCTAAAAGTACTGCTTGACCAAAGGGAATGTCTTCATTCATTCCGATCGTTAAATATTTGTTTTTCGTTGATTCCACTGTCTCATTCTCCTCATTTTTCGTGTACTTTTTTTCCTTGGACCCAGACTTGGCGAATATTTTGCATCGTTGCTAAGTACAGGATTTTTTGTAATCTTGCTTCGGGTGAGGTGAACACACCGAAGTCAGGCAAAGGATTTTCTTTTTGGCGCGTATCGATCACTTGCACATCAAACGCATAACCTTCTTTGATGACACCTACTGGTAATTTCAGTGCCTCACCGCCGCCTTTTGTCGCCAATGAGAACGCATCGATCACGGATATACGAGAATCGGCTACTCCTCGTGTGTTTTGGGGAAGCGTGACATCTACACCATCTTCTAACATTCTCGAAGACATCACAGCTTGTTTGATGTTGTCATACAAACTCGGTGAAAAACCGCCGGAGATATCCGTTCCTAAACCAATCGTGACCCCTTGCTCTTTCAAGCGCTTGATTGGGATCACGCCATTGGCAAAGTAGGCATTTGAAATGGGACAGTGCGCAACTGCAGCGCCGGTTTCGACAAAACGGGCGCCGTCAGCTGGGCTGATGAAATTGCCATGAGCCATCACTGCTTTTTCTCGCAACAAGCCGAAATCTTGCAGCACTTCGGTATCCGTTTTGCCAAATCGCTCTTGAACAAAGTCATGTTCCCATTGCCCTTCACTGCAGTGGGTCTGAACATGGACATCATATTTTTGAGCCAATGCACCTAACCCTGCCAAGCCTTCATCGGTACAGCTCGGGACAAATCGCGGAGTAACCACAGGATAAACGCCTTGAGGTGCGGTCTTTGCGATTGCTTGTACTTCTTGAATAAAACGTTCTGTATCCGCTAATGCCTCTTCTGTTGATGCGTCCCGATAAAAAGCAGGATTGGCTTGAGGATCGTCCATAACGACTTTTCCGACTAATCCCCGTTGACCAAGAGCGGCACAAATCTTCGCCAATTGAAGGCTCGCTTCTAGATGGATCGTTGCAAAATAAAGAACCGTTGTCGTTCCTCTTGCCAACAACTGTGCCACCAAATCCTGATAGACAGCTTTGGCAAATGCCGGATCGGCATATTTTGCCTCCAGCGGAAACGTGCATTCATCTAACCAGACATTTAACGGTTCATCTAACGCGATCCCTGCTTGCGGCCATTGTGGTGCATGGACATGCAGATCGACAAACCCTGGTAAAAAACACTGGCCTTCAGATAAAGCCTGCAGATTCTCTGATGCTTTCGCCATCTCTGACTCATACCCTTGATCTGTTTTAGCAGTGACTTTTGTGATGATCCCTGCGTCATCGACTTGAATCAAAGCTTCTTCTATATACTCCAATTTTCCATCACTTGGCGTATGGAAAACATCTCCTTTAAAATAGCGAATGGTTGCCATTTGTTTGATTTCCCCCGTTCTCTAAGACATTGTCAGGAAAAAGCCGTTCACTTAATGTTCCTTTTTCACTAACACGATGTTCTTATTTTAACGCTATTCGAAAATAGTGCAATAAAATTCACTATCATAAAGGAAGATAAAACGATAAATGTTCGGTTTTTATGCGATTTCAAAAAAAGCAGCCACTGTCTTGAATCAAGATAGTGACTGCTAAAGACGCTTATTCTTTTGTTTTCTTTGATTGTCGGCGAAATACCACCAGTCCGCCTACTAGCAAACAGAGTACTCCTGCAATCGAGCCCCATTTTGCTGGCTCTAAAAAGCTTTGGATCCTTGAGGTTTGATTCGTTGCCGTCGTTCCTGATAGCTGAAACAAGAACGCCAGCGGCTGATGTTCAAAACGAAGAATGACAAATAGGAGTGTCATCAAAAGAAATTGATGTACCAGACTCCCTTTGCTTTGTGTGGCATACTTGGCTAAGCTTTGCTGTTCAATTGCTTCCGGTTTTGCCGCCAAATACTGTTTCGTGAGCCATTGATTCAATCCCGCATTAAAGAAACTAATGACAAATAAACTTATTGGGATCAAAAGATCGCTGCTAAATAGAAGAACACCAACCATCAATCCAAGCAAATACGCCGGTACTAACTGTTTTTCTAGCAAGCGTGCGAGTTTTCCTCCGAGAAACATTGCGCCAAAAAGGCCCAGTGCGTAAGGCAAGTAAACGTGAGTACTGAGCGCTTGTGCCCCAAATCGACCGGTAACATAGACCGAGCCGAAAAGAAAAAGAAAGTTACCGATCACTCCCCGAATAAAGGTGAGGATGTTCAAGTGAAGCGGCTGTCTCCACGACTTACTGCGTTTCGTTAAAGTGATCAGCAGCAAAGCAAAGAGAAACAAGAAACCAGTGATCGCCCACTCAAAGAGGGCATTCGACTTGATCAGCCTGGCTGCTCGCAAGCCAAACAGTAAGAGAAAGAAAAAGAAATACAACAAAAATTGCTTGTTGAATAACTGGTTGCGCTGCATCAGCGGTCTTTTCGGTAGGTTTTTGAATGTTTGACTACTCTTAGCCGCCAGCGCAAAGAGTGCAAGATAACTGCCAAATAGACCAATGACTTGAAGGTCATCAGGCAACCGTAAGGCAAACAATAAAACGAAAAGAAAGAAAAGCGCCTCCTTCCAATCATTTTTCAGCGGCTGTTCAGTGAGCTTGGCTTTTTGGCGTACCATCAGGTCAGCTGGCGGCAACCAAGAAGCACTGATCCCCAACAAACCAGCAGCTGGCAAGAGTGCAGCGCTCCACCAAGTGCTCAAGATACCTACCAATGCGCCGGCGCCGCCGATCAAGACACTAGCTGCTAAGAGCGATGGTGCGAAAAGCGCCGTTAGCGTCTGTAAGAAAAAGACCCCTGTCATGCGAAAGGTATAAAAGAGCGCAAAGGCTAATGCTGCACTTAGCGACTGCTCTTTGCTCAAAGATAAGAAATAAAGATACGGGATGATCGTGATCGTATTGCTGATGATCAAAAGTGCGGTATGGGATTTTAAAACTTTCATCGTCCGACTCCTTGCCTTGATTTAAAGTTCCATCTTTCTTCTATCCTACACTTTCAAGCAATCCTGTCAACTTGCGTGCCAAATTTAAGCAAAAAGAAACCAAGTGTGTTGTCAAAAGACTGACACTTCGTTTCTTTTTCTTATTGCGATTTTCGGTTAGGAGCCAGTAGACTGAATCGTTTGCTTAATTGCCTGAATTTCTTCATACAACCCTTGAAACTCTTTTGCAAGCTCACTCATGATGTCTGCGCTCATCAAAAGATCTTCCGCATGACTTAATAGTAAGGACATCCAAACTTTGTCCCCTTGTGCTTCTTGTTGAACTAACTTCCGATGTGCCAAATGGGCTTCATGATAGTGTTCTTTTCCTTTTTCGATTGCTTGCAGTGCAGCCAGATTCTGGGCTTCTCTTCCTTTTTGAATACTTTCAAAAAAGCAACTTCTTGCCATACCCGCTTGCGAGATAATCTGAAAACAAATTTGTTCTTTTTCTTCCATTCTACTCTCCTATTAGTTCAAGTGCTTGTTCCAATGCTTTTTTTCCATCCATCATGCCATAGGTGCGCATGTCGATACTGGCTGCTGGACAAGCAACTAAACCTTGGACTTCATTTAATCGGTATGAAACTTGCGGTCCTAACAGTACGCAATCAGCATCTTTTGCTGCAGTCGTGACCGATTCAATAGAGAACGCATCGATCGCCACCGTTTCTCCTTTTTCTTGCGCTGCTTTTTTCATATTATTTACTAAGACGCCAGTAGACATGCCGCCAGCGCAAACTAATACTATTTTTTTCATCATTGTTCCTCCATTTTCTCGTTATTTGTTACTCAACGACTGCCGCTTGGGTTTGCAGATTCTTTTCTTCAGCGAGTGCTGCTTTGTCTTGCAGACGCATAAAAGGGATGTAGATGACGACACATAAGACAAATTGAATCAATTGTGCAATGATCCCTTGCCAGCCATTCACTAAGAAGCCACCGAAAATAATCGGAAATCCAGTTGGGATATTGACTCCATTGTGATAAGGCAAAAAGCCGACAATTGTTAAGAGATATGCTGACAACACGGAAACAGCCGGTGTTAACATCAAGGGAAGCAGCATTCTGATATTCATCACCTGAGGAATCCCAAATTTGATTGGCTCAGAAATACCAAACATGGAAGGGATTAAACCAATTTTACCAACAGCTTTTAGCTGCTCTGATTTGCAACCAAAAATAGCCAATAAAGCGACTGCAAATGAACGAGCCCCGCGATTGTTCAAAATAAACCCAATCGTAAACAAATGTGGTAATGCTTGGCCGGCACTGTACGCCGCCAGATTATCAAGCCCTGGTTGGTAAAAGACCAACATCAAGATCGGATAAACAGCCAACACTCCGTGAATGCCAAAGAACCAAAGAAATTCGATAAACGCCACAATGATCATACAAGCAAAAATATTCGCTCCTAGCAAGGTCAATGGAGCTTGTACCCAAGTATAGATCATATCTGTCAGCGTGCCGTAAGGCGTTGCCGCCATGCCCACGTAAATGATGCCCATAATGGCGGAAACAATAATTGCTGGCACGATCGCTGCAAAGGATTTGTTGACGATCGGCGGTACCGAATCCGGCATTTTGATCATCAAATTCTTCTGTACACATAAAATGTAAATTCTGGCACCCAACAATCCGCCAAACATGGCGACAAACATCCCACCGGAACCAAGGGTCGACAACTCCATCGTACGGGTTTCTTCTAAAGTCGAAATCGGACTCAAGATCAAAAATGATACCAAACTCATGATACCGGCATTTAGTTGATCCGCATTTAAATGCTCGGCTAATTTATAGCCAACTAGAAAGGCGACATAAACGGAAACGACATCGATCGTCATCGCGTTGACTTGGGTTAATAATGCTTTCAAACCAATTTGTTCCATTATCTGTTGCGTTGCCCCGATGTCGATCGCATTGATCAAGGAAGCAATGGAACTGATCATCATGACGGGCATTAAGCCCATCATTGCATTGGCAATGGCTTTCATATAAATATTGTTTTGTACTTGAACGGCTGCAGCTAGTATTTTATCTTTCAGTGTATTCATAAGGTCCTCCTTCACTTAATCCCGCAAGTATTTATCTTTAAGCAGCTGGATTTTCTGCTGTGAAAAACCCAGTTCTTCTTTTACATACGTTTCAATCCCCCCATGAGCCTCAATCAAATCCAAAGCGGTTTGTAAAAAACACCGATCAGCTTCTTTGAAGTATCGCATTGCTGCCACAAAATCGGGGTTGTTCGTTTCTTCTTGTATCAGCTTGAGACTCTTGGTATTTTTCTCACTTTTGTACTCGTTGGTCAGCAGGTAATCTTCCATGACCTCTTCATAACTGACACCCAACAGTAACTGAATCAGGGCAACCCCATACCCGGTGCGGTCTTTGCCACCACGGCAGTGCTGAACCACTGCACCTTCAGCTTCCAAATGAATGTCCAATACTTCTTTAAAAACGGTCTTGCATTGACTGTTTTCAACAAATTCATAATTTTGCCGAATCATCAATTCTTTTGCAACTTCGGCGGTGATTTTTTCTGAAGAAAGCGCCATTGGCTCCCCTTCTTCTGAAGAAGCTAAAGCAGCAATATCAGCAATTGGCGTCAAATAAAGGATCTGAGCATTCCCAATAGGTTTGTCTTCATTGTCTGCTCTTTCTTGGGCATTGCGGTAGTCAATAATTTTCTCAATTCCCAGAGCTGCTAATTTTTTCTGATCGGCTTCTGTCAATTTGCTCAATTCGTCTGAGCGGTATAGTTTTCCAGTCACTACGTATTTGCCCTCTTTGGTCCGATAGCCGCCAAAATCGCGAAAATTATACGCACCTTCTAAGGTTACTTTTTCATTTGTCATATACTACTCCTTTAAATAATTAATGAACGTCATAAAGTCCGTTGTCGCAGCTAGCTTGTTTACTTTATCCAACGAAGAACATTGTTTGATCAAATGATCATTCAGCGGTTTCACTTTTAAGTGATCTTGTTCAGCAATCACTAATAAGAAAACGAGACGAACCGTCTGTTTGTACCAGAACACTGGCTTTTTCAAGTTTGCAACGGCAATCACCGTTTCTGCACCAATCAGCGCATTGGGATGAGGGAAAGCGACTGACGGTAAGAAATCGGTTCCAAAAAAGGCTTCTCGTTCAAAAACCAACGTTTCAAAATTCTCAGGCATTGAATACTGTTCTTTGATTTGTTGGCATAAAAAATGCAACACCGCTTCTTTTGTTTCAAATTCTTGTTCACAGATGAATAACGATTCCTTAAAGTAGTTCAAAAGCACTTCTTCTGTGAAGACAGCGGCCAATGCGGCTTCGATCTTTTTGATCATATCCGGTTGCATAAAATAATCAACATTCATAACAGGAATCGTTCCTTCGTAAGGAAGTGGAATCGAAGAAAAGATAAAATCGAACTCCTGCTCTTCGATCATTTGCAAAAATTCATATTGATTGCATACCGTGACTTTCTTGATATAATTGCGAAAATAAAACTCAAATTTCTCTTTAAGGAAGGTATTGGTCGCTCGGCCGAGGTCATTGACCACTAAAATATATTTGCGCTGTGTTTGCGAATCTTTCTTATTTAAAGCCACATCAAAGTGCATCGCCAAATAGCTGAGTTCATGATCACTGATGGTCTTTTCAAATTGCTTTGCAATGACTTGACCGGCAATGATGGCTAAATCATAAGCGACATTACAGTGTACCTTCACCTCATTCAACAAAGGATTTTTCAGCTCGATCCCCAATTCGATCCGATCGATCAGCGGAGCAAAGTGCAACATCAACATCGTATGCAGATCCAAGTCTTTACTGAAATCGATTTGGCGGCTTTCCTTGATCGCTTTTAAAATTTTGCTGACCAATTCTGCTGCTTCATCTGAAACAGTCATCTTTTCATTTCTAGGGACTACTCGTTTGCCAACGATTTGCCCTAAAACATAATTTCGCTCGTATTCGGTAAAATGTACAGCACACTCTTTTTCAATTCTGGCGATGATTCGCTCTCCTAGTAATGTCTGTTCATCATTGGTTCTGCCGCTGATCGGTAGGTTTCGATCTAAGTAGCGGCCGCTTTGCATGCGTAAGACAGCGATTGCTAAATGATTCACCAGATTGTTCAAAATAGCCTCCGACATGGGGTAGGCTTTTTGCGAAAACTCCGACGAAACGATCGCTTTTATCTGCTGGTGAAGAAGCGACGGTGTATCTTCGCTGATTGTGCCCTCTTCTAACTGCTTGATATGGGTTCTTTGCAAATAATTACTAGCCATAAACCGTCTCAAGTCAAATTCGCTACCGCTAAGTTTCATTCCGTAATACGGCTTCGTTTGAATGGAGAGCTGGTAATGGCTTAGTATCCGTCGCAGCTTTTTCAATTCTTGAGATAGCTTGCTTTGAGAAATGAATAAGCGTTCGCAAAGCATTTCGGACTTAATATACGTTTCTTCTTGAATAAAGAATTCAATAATTCTAGAAACAAAGTCGTCATTGTGGGACGCTTGTTCTTTCCTTCGCTGAAAAGCTTCTTCGTTCGTTATTTGTAAATACAACCCACTCCCTTTTTTCGCTTGAATCATACAACCGTATCGTTCTTGATGCTGGTTAATTTCTTCTGCATAACGGCGAACGGTTTTCCTGCTAACACCCAACTCGGTAGCAGCCGCTTTACTCGTCATAAAACCGTCATGCTCCGAAAGTGTTCTTAACAACAATAGGCTTAATTTTTCCATCTCTCTCTCCCTCGATTACTAGTTTAGAGTCAAACCCAAACAACCTCCATAGGTATATCTTCCCTTTCATTAAGGGAAATTTCTACAAGAAGTTTTATGAAATAAGTCAAAAAAAAAAACGCCGCAAGCGAAAATCCTTGCGACGGGACTGGTTCTATTTAATGGAACAAGCTTCTTATAACTAAACAGCGATAGTCAAGGTGTATTACTGGATCCAAAGTCCATGCTTCTCTTTGACAATGTGCAGCTTGCTGTCAGGCAGCAGCCAGCATTCGATTTCTCCTCCTTGAAGCTTCACTTTGATTGCTTCTTGCTGATAAGTGATCGTAAACGTCAATGATTCGATTTTCTGCGGCAAATGATTCGCCAGATGAAGTCCGCGATCATAGGTCAGACCAGCAAAACCATAAATCAAACTCAACCAGCTGCCACCCATATTGGCTGCATGAACACCATCTACAACATTCTTTTGCAAATCGTTGAGATCCATCAGTGCAGTATCCATGAAGTAGCGATACGCTTTTTCAGTGTCGCCGATTCGGCTAGCCATCACACTAAAGATGGAACGAGACAACGAGGAGTCATGGGTCGTCACCTGCTCGTAATAGTCATAGTCTCTTGTTAATTGATCTGCTGAAAATTCATGGGTAAACAGCATCTCTGCTAAAACCGTATCTGCTTGCTTGCATACTTGATACTTATAAATAATCATTGGATGATAATGAAGCAGAAGCGGATAATTCTCAGATGGTGTTTCCTCAAATGGCCACAGCGCTTGATCTAAGAACGAATCATCTTGTTTCGTTAACTGCCGCTCTTCGTCATAGCCGAAGTACATCAAGTCAGCCGCTTTTTCCCAATCAGCAATCATTTCTTGATAGACATTGTAGCGTTTTGCCAGTTCGACCGCATAGCGTAAGTTATTTTGTACCATTTTGTTTGTATAAAAATTGTTGTTTACCAAAGCGCTGTATTCGTCTGGTCCTGTCACTCCATGAATACAAAATCGCTCTTGTCCTTCTTTTATAGCAAACGTACCATAATGAAACCAGAATTTCGCTGTTTCAAAAACGACTTCTTGACCAATTTCTTCAATAAAGGTTTGATCACCCGTGATACGTTCATATAATTGAAAGCCATACACGATATCGGCATTGATATGCAGCTGTGCTGTACCTGCTGGATAATAGGCACTCGTTTCATTACCGTCAATCGTGCGCCAAGCAAACAAGGCCCCTGCTTGATTCAATTCTTGTGCTCGTTTTTTGGCTTGCGGCAAAATACTTGCACGATAGGAAAGCAAGCTTTTGGCTATCTCGGGGTTCGTATAAATGAAGAACGGCAGCAGATACATTTCTGTATCCCAAAAATAATGGCCTTCATATCCTTCACCCGTCAGCCCTTTTGCGGCAAAATTCGTTTTCCCATCACGCCCTGCACCTTGGTTCAAATGAAACAAATTGAAACGGATCCCTTTTTGCAAATAGTCATCCCCCACGATTTGAATATCGCTGGCTTGCCAGAAAGATTGATAGTAATCCGCTTGTTCTTTTAATAAGACAGAAAACTCGTCGACTCTCTGCTCAAATGGTGTCTCACCAATAATTTGCAGCAATTTGACCTGAAAAATCGAAGTTGACGGTTCTCCAACTGTCAAATACTGCTTTTCTTGATGCAGCCGAATAGCGATTTGCTTTTAACTATTTGGTGCTGTCCATACTTGATATGCGCCCATTTGTTCTTTTTCCAATTGATGATTCTTACTGGCAACTCGAGGATCATCTGTTTTATTGACAGAGAATTGCTGATTTAATGTGTGGGATAGTTCGATCGGTTCTGAAAAATCGGCTGTTATCACTTCATAGCGGCAAACATAGAGTTCACTACGCGTCATTGATGCAAACGAAGTTAACCCCAACACAAAAGACTTTCCGGTCGGAGTAGTGATCCGATAACTTTCCGTCAGAATCCCGTCAGCTAATTCAAGACTCATTTGCGTTCGTTCGACTTGCCATTCCTCAACCGAAGAATCCTCCTCGCCGATTTTCAAAATAACTCCACGCAAGTTTGGCAATTTGCAAATCGTTTGATGTTCTTTTGCATACCCATAAGCCCATTCGCCATACTGAATCGGCTCGCTGTCAAAAAAGCCGTTGACAAACGCCCCAGGATTTCCTGGATACAGTTGATTGACCTTCAAAGGATGCCCTGCACGGACGCCGATTTGCCCATTTCCTACAGCGAACAATGTTTCTAGATACTCCATTTTCTGATGGGACAGCTCATCAGCTGTCAATAGAAAGTCGTTTTTCTTCATCCTTTATCCTCCAAGTCTTTTGGTTTATTCCTCGTTATCTTCACTTAGTTTCTATCCTACACTTCTAGCCAATGATTGCAAGGCTCAGCTCTTAGTCCTTTTGCCACAAGCATCTCTTTAGAGCCGAGCAGCGAATGTATGATACCATGAAGCAAACACGAAAGAAGGCGATTTCTTGGATTTATGGCTTACAAATTTACAACTTGAGACGAGTTATTTAAAAGAAGGCGATTGGTCTTATGGAACCAAAACAGAAAATACAGCAATCGGGATCAATGATGGAAAAATAGCGGAGATCGTGCCGTTGACCGAATGGCAGGCATCAAGCGAAGCGACGATCATTGATGGGGGAAATCAGTTATTGTTGCCAGGATTGATCGAAAAACATTGTCATTTGGACAAAAGTAAATTAGGTACTCCTTGGCGTCCAGTAACGCCGGCAGCTAGCTTGGTGGAACGATTTGAAACTGAGATTCCCCAATTAGATGCCTTGCCGTTATCGATCAAAGAACGCGGACAAGCGCTGATTGATTTAGAACTACCTCACGGTGCGGTGATGTTCCGCTCACATATCGATATTGAACCAATGACTCAGCTGCGCTATTTTGATGCGATTACCGAATTAGTCGCCGAACAACCTTTTGGCTCGGAGTTGGTCTTATTCCCACAACATGGCTTATTGCGCTCAAATGCAGCTTCTTTGATTGAAGAAGCCTTAGCAACGGGCAAAGCTTCTTATATTGGCGGTGTTGATCCTTATACACTCGATCAAGATTATAAAACTTCCTTACGAACAACTTTTGAACTTGCTCAAAAAGGACATGTCGGGATTGACCTCCATCTTCATGATCGGCAAGAAGCTGGCAGAGCGACCGTTAAAGAAATGATTCGTTTGACAAAGGAATTCAATATGCAAGGAAAAGTGGCGATCAGTCACGCCTTTGGTCTAAATGACTTTGAGGGAGCAGAACGCAAAGAAATCTTTCAAGCCTTAGCAGACTTAGAGATCCATATCATTTCAAGTATTCCCATCAGCCCAGGAACGATCCCGCCGCTGAAGGAATTGCAAAGCTATGGCGTGGCTGTTCATATCGGTTGCGACAATGTCTATGATTCTTGGTCTTCTCTTGGCGACGGTTCTTTACAAGAAAAGCTGGCGCGCTATTTAGAGATTTTTGCCGTCAAAAGTCAGGAAGACTTGACGCAAGCCCTAGGTCTGGTTACTGATGGCAAAGTGCCATTAGATAAAAACGGTGCGCAGCAATGGCCTAAGGTTGGTGATTCGGCTGATTTCTTACTGACACCAGCTGCTTGTACGGCAGAATTCGTTGCCCGCAAAGGCTTCGTCAGCAAAAGTTTTTATCGAGGAACGGTTGTCTTTTCAGCTGAATAAACTATCTGATAGCAACAAAAGAAAAGCCATTGTCTGAACTCAACAGACAATGGCTTATTTCTTTCGATCATTAAACGTTTCTCAAAAATTCCATTTTACCCAATCAGCAAATAATTCTGGCCAACGGACAACCGACGCTTCGATCCCGTGTTGATCGCTGTTGGCGGTTTCTGGCGTTCCTAAACTTAACCCGTGACCGCCCCGAGGGAAAATGTGTAGCTCATAAGGTATATTAAATTTGCGCAGCTGTTCGGCAAAAAGGAGGCTGTTTTCCGCCAAGACTAATCCATCTTCTAACGTATGCCAAAGAAACGTTGGTGGTGTCTGTTCATTGACTAAAGTCTCCAAAGACAAGGCGGCTTTTTCTGTTTCGTAACGATCTGCTAATAATGAACGGAAGGAATCTTGGTGCCCAAGTTCACCACTAGATAAGACCGGATAACTCAACAGTAACCCGTTAGGTCGCCATTCTTCATTGGCTCCTTGTAAAGCCTCTGCTAGAAAAGGTTGCTGCCAAGACACACCCAGATTAGCAGCTAAGTGACCACCAGCTGAAAAACCGGCAACAATGATTTTTTCAGGATCGACGTGCCAGACCTCATGATTGGTGCGCACAAGACGAACGGCAGCCGCCAATTCCTTTAAGGCTAACGGATAGACAGCCGGTTTGATACTATAATGCAACACAAAGGCTTGGAAACCAAAGCTCATCATTTTGATGGCGATGGGTTCCGCTTCGCGATCAGACAACATTTCATAGCCGCCGCCAGGACAGACGATGACCGCTGGTCGAACACGATCTGGTTCCATTTCAGGAGAATTTTCCATGACATACGTGGTTAAACTGGCTTGGCTTTCTGGTAAAAGTGCGGTTCTTTTTTCATGTATCACGGATTGCGCCTCATTTCATTGTAATTTTATAGACAATTGGTTGGTCGGTTTCAATTGGTTCAAAAGTTAGTTGCAAGCCTTCATCGGTCACTTGCCAATCAATAGGCTGTTCTTCGTGTCCTAGAATCGTCACGTTTTGGATGATGCCGTGAAATTCTGGCAAATTTTGATCTTTAGACTGGGCCAGTGCTTGAATCCTTGCGTGTCCATTCTCAGGACTTGCCATGCCAATAGCATACAACGAATCCCCCTGAACCGTAAAGCGGAAATCCTGGCTCGTGTATGTCGTCGCCTGTGCCTCTTGAAATTGGCCTGAGACAACGGTCGTGGGTCCTTCCCCAGCTTTGCGCCATGGTTTCGCTTCATAAATGGCTTCACCGTTTACATCCAACCACGCACCGATTTCTTTTAAGATCGTTTGATCTTTTTCTGGGATCGAACCATCCCCTTTCGGCCCGATATTCAAAAGGAGATTGCCGTTTTTACTGACGACTTCGATCAAATCCTGTAAAATCTCACGCGTTGTTTTGTAATCCAACGTTGTGGTATAGCACCATGAATTACGAGCGATTGCTGTATCTGTTTGCCAGTAAAAAGGTTGTGGTTCGGCAAATTTTCCCCGTTCGATCTCCACAATACCACTACCAAACATCATGGCATCATGTTTGTAACAGATACCAACTTTTTTGCCCCATTCAGCCCCACGATTGTAATAGTAAGCAGCGAAAAGTTGCAAGTGCTCCTTGAAGGCTTCGTGTTGGATCCACCAATCAAAATACAGCAGCTCTGGTTGATAGTTGTCGACGAGTTCACAAGTTCGCAACAGCCAATCATCTAAAAACTCTTTTGAGGGATATGGCTCGCTATACAAATCTTGATTATCAGGTTCTGGCATAGCAGGCCAATAAAAGTCGCCTTTTTCTAACGGTTCCTTGATGTCGCTGTCGAATTCCTTACCGTGTCCCATAAAAAACCAATGTTCGGCGCGATGAGATGAGGTACAAAAATGCAGGTCTTGTTCCTCAGCTGCTTCTTTTAATTTCCCAAGAATATCTTTTTTCGGTCCCATAACTGTTGCATTCCATTCAGACAGCTCGCTTTTATACATCTGAAACCCATCGTGATGTTCTGCAACGGGAAAAAGATAATTGGCACCGGCTTGTTTGATCAAGCGAATCCATTCATTTGCATCAAATTTTTCTGCGGTAAACATGGGAATAAAGTCTTTGTAGCCAAAGTTTTTTTGTGGGCCATAGGTTTCAATATGGTGATCGTATTCCGGATGGCCTTTGATGTACATATTTCTGGAGTACCACTCGTTGTTAAATGCAGGAACACTGTACAATCCCCAATGAATGAAGACCCCAAATTTTGCTTTGGGGAACCATTCCGGTAGAACAAAAGCGCCCAATGACTGCCAATTTGGGAAAAAGGGGCCTTGATGCGCGACTTGGCGGATCGTTTCTACTGTGATCATGGTTTTTCCTCCAAAATACCGACTGTTTCCAGCCATGTTTTTGCAATCAACACATGTCCTGCAGTCGACGGATGCACACGATCACTGCTTAAGACATAGGATGACTGATAAAGCAAAAAATCATCAAACTTTTCCTGCGTATCTCCTAAAAGGATACCATACTCTTGCGCTACTTTAGCAAGCACGTGTTGGTAGTTGGTAAGCATTTTTCTTAGTGGATCTTCTTTGTTGGCTTCAACCATAAATGGGGTCAAGAGAATCATTCCCTTGACACTCGGTAATGTCTGAGCGATCAAATCACGCAACTCTGATTCAAATCTTTCAATCCCCACCAGTTCCGTTTGAGCAAATGTGCCATCAAAATGCCGCCACACATCATTTACACCAATCATGATCGTTACCCAATCTGGTTGAAATGCCAATACATCATCATTCCAACGCTTCTTCAAATCGACGACTGTATCTCCACTGATGCCTCGGTTAACGATCATTAATTCCATTTGTGGGAGTAATGCTGTGGTATAGGCGTTGATCAGATGAACATAGCCGTCCCCCCATGACGACCATCCCGCAGGTATCGCTTGATAATTTCGATTACTATCTGTGATCGAATCCCCCATAAAAAGCAGACGATCTTTTTTATCCACTATCATTGTTTTCCTCCTTAAAGAAAGAAGACTGATCCGCTGGTGCTGGATCAATCTTCTTAAGTGATTGCTTAACCAAACGCTGTTTACTCACTTTTGTCAAGGAACCATTGACCAACCATTTTTATGATTCTTTGTTTTGATTAGTCTCCAAATTCTTTCGCTACTTCTACCCGTTTTTCGTTTTGATCTTTCGCATTATTCATGTCAAATTCTAGCACTGTTTGATAGCCTAAGCCGTCTGCTGTTTCTTGCATTTCTTTTAGCAATTGGTCAAATTCTGCTTCATCTTTGGCAAAAACCATTCGCCAAGAGTACTCGATGATCGTCGCTTTGGCTTGATTCCGCAACGTAGAGATCTCTGAACTATCTTCTGGCGCTACATAGCTGGCACCAGGGGCAACTAACAATTGGTCGTTCTCCTCTAAATAGCCAATGGTCGATTCTGCACCACCCATATTTTTTGACCAATCTTCTTTTACAGGATCGGTTGTTTCATTTTGATAGCTTTCCCACATTGTGTAAGCATATGGGAAGCCGGTATCAGGATTGATATCGATCGGTAATACCGTATTGACGTTTAGTGCGGATACACCATCTTTGTAACTTCCGCCACCATATTCTTCTGGCACATCCCCATCGCCATCTAGCAACGCTTGTTTTCCGAACTCAGTTAAGACAGGCTCGCCATCTTTCATTTCCCAAGTTAAGCCTTCAGGGCCACTACTACCGCTTGTTTGAGAAGAATTTGCTAACACGCCTTCTGAAGAGTAGAGCCAGTCAATAAAGGCTGCGATTCGCTCTGGGTCTTCGGCATTTGAACCGATCCCGATAAATTGTTTGCCACCGTAAACTTCCGCACCATAAGAGAAGATTTTTTGGTCTTGAATCGGTGCCAACATAAAGCCTTTTCCTTCATTCAAGTTCGTAGTCGTATTAAAAGCCGCTTGACCTAACCAAGGCCACCATGAGAATAAGACTTGTCCTTCTTGGAATTTGGCAAAAAGTGTATCGTAATTTTGCGTCGTTGATTCTGGATCCACTAAGCCCATTTGATTGGCTTGGAAATAAAACTTAAGTGCGCGAATATATTCAGAATCACTATCGAGAATGCTTTGATAATCAGAACCATCCGCTTTTGCCAAGACAAATCCTAATTCATCGTACCCATAATAGGTGACCAGCTGTTTGCCTGCATTCATCATGTTGCCGTCCCAATCGCTGAATAGAGAAAACCCATAAACTTTTTTCCCAGAATCTGTTGTTGGATTGTCTTCTTGCATTTTTTGAATCACAGGAAGTAGGTCTTCAAGTGTCCCGATTTCTGGATATCCTTGCTCCCCATAAAGATCCCAGCGCACATAAGCACCAAATGTAGGATCTAATCCTTCTGAAGGATCGGTGGCTTTTAAGGTAGAAACAGAAGTTGGAAAGCCATACAGCCCATCGGCATCTTTGTTTAGATTTTGAACAGCCGCATCGAAGCGCTGAACATTTTCCATAGTTTCATAATACTCGCTCGCATCGGTCAACAAACCAGCTTCAACCAATTCGTTGTATTGTTGGCCATTATCAACAATGATCAAATCGCCCAAATCACCTGCTGCCGTCCTCGTTTGATAAAGAGTGTCTCCGTTTCCAGCAACGTTTGGTGCGATGATGTTCAATTCCATATTGAATTTATCTCGCACGATTTTGGCAAACCAACCTTCTTGCATCCCCATATAGTTGGCTAACCCATTATAGACATCGATCGTGATCGTCTCATCGTAACCACTTTCGCTAGAAGCAGCGTCTGTGTCAGATTCAGCCGCTCCTCCACAGCCGGCTAAACTACCTAGCAATGTCATGCCTAACAAACCTGTTGTTACATATTTCGACATTTTTTTCATTTTCTTCCCTCTTTCTTTTTATTAACCTTTCACCGCACCCAACATAATTCCTTTGACAAAATATTTCTGGAATAGCGGATAAATGAACATGATTGGTAAAACAACAATGACTGAAACGGTCATGCGAATCGACGTCGGCGTCTGCGTTGTTGCTGCTGAAGCGATGCTGGAAAGTGATCCCGATGTGTTTTTGACCATTTGTGCCAACGAATTGGCTTGATTGATATACGTATAAAGAAGGTATTGCAAGGAGTAGAGACTTTGATCCGTAATGTAAATCAATGTATCTTGGAAAGAATTCCATTGACCAACTGCCGAGAAGATTGCGACTGTTGCTAAAATCGGCGTACAGTTGGGTAAAATTACCCGAAAAAATACTTGAATGATGCCAGCTCCATCCATTTCAGCTGCTTCTTGCAACGATTTGGGGATTGACTCAATATAGGTTTTCACTAAGATGATGTTAAAAGGCTGAACGACAGCCGGCAAAATATAGACCCAAAAATTATTCGTTAAACCTAATGTCTTCATGGTGATGAATAATGGAATCAGCCCTGCATTGAAATACATTGTAATCACGACAAAGCGATACCAAAATTTTCGTTTCCACATTTTTTCTTGGGTAAACATAAAGCCTAAGAAGGCTGAAGCTAAGACGGTTGCTGCTGTTCCGATCACCGTTCTAGCCACCGAAACGGTTGCGGCTAATGGCAACCCTTTTAGTTGTAACACTTGACTGTAGTTTTCAAAATGGATCTCTTGTGGAAAAAAGCGAATTTGTCCTAACGCACTCAACTCATTATTACTGATTGAATTAATGATCAAGTAATAAAAAGGATACGCGCAAATCAACGTAATCAGAAAGAAAAAGGTATAATTGAGGATACTAAACGTCAGGTTTTCACGTTTGGGTACTTTTTTCGCCTTTTTCTTTTCACTAATCGATAGTTCCATAGATATCCTCCTCTCCTAAATAATGGAAGTCCCCCGAATTTTTTTCGAAGCAATATTGACGATGGCTAACAAGGCAACAGAAATGACACTTTTTAGCATACTGATCGCGGTAGCCAGAGATAGACTATTTCCGCCCATCCCCAAATTGTAGACATACAAATCAAGGACTTGGATCGTATTTCGATTGAATGCATTTTGGAAAACAAAGTACTGATCCATCCCGTTGTTCAGCAAGTTGGCGATAGACAGCATCAGCATCACAAGGAACGTCGGCATCAAGGCAGGTAGTGTGATATGACGCATTAGATGGAAACGATTCGCCCCATCGATTCGTGCCGATTCATACAATTCGGGGTCAATTCCTGAAATGCCTGCCAGATACATGATGGCACCCCAGCCCAAGCCTTTCCAAATATTCCAAAGACACATCATCAGCCATGTATGATTGCCGCTATCCAAAAATTTGACTGGATCGGTAACGAAGCCCCATTCTTGCAGCAACGTGTTTACCAGCCCTGTTGAAGAAAACAAGCTAAAGGCGATCGTATACACCAAAACCCAACTGATAAAATTTGGCAGCGTGGTCAGCGTTTGGACCAAGTTTTTAAACCATTTGCACTTGATTTCGTTCAGTAAAATGGCGAAGCCTACTGGTAGGATCGAAGTGGCGATCCCTAAAAAACTCATGGCAAAGGTGTTTTTCATTACTTGTACGATCTGATCCACTTGTGTTGGACTAGAGACAAGAAGTCGAAACCATTTGAAGCCTACAAACTCGCTGCGCGCTAAACCTAATGCTGGTTTGTAATCATAAAGTGAATAAATCCATCCGTGCAAAGGAAAATAAGAGAACAAAAACACGAGAATCAGGAAGGGAACGATACATAAAAACAAAATCTTCCCTTCTCGTGTCACCCGCTTATTTTTTCTTGGGACACTGCTTAATTTACTTTCCATTTTCCTCCCCCTTTTTTGTAACCGCTTTTACATTTTTAATACTAGCACCTGAAATCTTATTTGCCACCTGTTAAAAATAGAGGTCAATCCGTACATTTTAGACTTTATTTTTCTTTTATTTATAAAGAATGCTGATATATCAAGGTTTCAGATAAAAGACACCTAAATGGTAAGGCTTTCAATATTTGTTTTTTGCGAGTACTATAGGAATATATCAATTTTGGAGGGATAAAAATGAAGTACAATCCTGATGGTCAACTGTACAAAATAACCACCGTTTTTTCACAATTCACATTGTTAAATTTACTATATATCATTAGCTGTTTGCCAATTATTACGATTGGAGCTGCGACAGCTGCCCTTTATGAAGTGACGATTCGTTATGCGGATGAAGAGCGTGGTGAATTGATCGTGGGCTATGTCCGAGCGCTACGAGCAAACTTCATGAAAGCAACCGGTAGTTTTCTCCTTCTTGGGTTGCCCATGGTAGCACTACTGTATAGTAGCTTGTTTTGGTTTTCCTCAAAAACCATTCTTGCCAGTATTTTTGCCTTCGTTCTAATAGTTACAGCTATTTATCTGTTTATTGTGTTAGTCTATTGCCTCGCGTTAATTGGACGTTATGAAAACAGCTTTAGGCAAACATTAAAAAACGCGTTTCTGTTACCGATCGCGGACCCTATCCGTTCGTTAGCTCTCGCGCTTATTCCTATCGCTGCGTTTTGTTTTGTTGTTTTATTACCGTTGTTTAAATTCCTCTTGTTGATTTTTGGTTTTTCTTTTGTTATTTATTGTAGCTCGTTCCTGTTGCTTTCTATCTTTCGTAATCAACAAGCATGAAAAGAATCAGTCATCTCTCACTTTTTCGTCGTCTGAGTCAGTTTTCCATTCGGCGACAATTGTTCATTCTTTATCTACCTGTTGTTTTTTTATCCACAGTGACTATTGGTCTCTTATTGGTCTACGATTCAACCAAACAGCTGACAGGCAATTACCAACACTTGGCAGAGTTGAATGCTCAGCGTGTCAAATCTGTTCTTTTTGATACAACAAACACGCTGACCAACACGGCGAGTTCCTTATCAAACGATACTCATCTACGTCAGCTTTTAACTGCCAATTACCTTGACGACCAAGAAGCGATCGTGGACATCAATAGCTATGATCAGCTAGATGAGATCAGAAATCTTCAAACCTCGATTGCGAAATTAACCATCTATACGACGAATCAAACCATTCCGAACTATAAATATTTTCAACAGGCAGATGACACGATTCAAGCGACCGCCTGGTACCAAAGAGCTCTCAAGCAACCCGATGCTTTTTTGATGACGATGCCAGAGGATTACAAAGCAAATCGTTTGAGTCTTTATAAAACGTTGCCTTTGCCTTTATCAAAAGAAACTGCCGTTTTGGAGATCCAAGTCGATTACAATTATCTCAGTAACCGACTTCGTAATTCATCCTATGAATTGGAATTACAGTTAAATGATGATGTCATCTTTTATAGCGACAAAATCAATCAAGTTGGGGAACCGGGACAGCTGACAGCTCTTTCTGAGCCGCAAACGAGTGCTGCCTTTTTAAAAAATGATGGTACCAAGGTGATGCTGACCAAAAGCACCTTACCCATGAGTAACAAAGAAGATATCATCACGATTTATAGTGCGGATACCAATGCCTATCGCAATCTACGTGCCAATCTGATCCGTTGGAGCACGATCGTTTTGGTGATTTTGATCACTACTTTCATCATCGTCTTTCTGTTTGCTCGATTCTTTACTAAACGAATCTCTCAACTGCAGCAGGCGGTCTACTTTGCCTCGATCGAGGATTATGATTTCTTTCAAAATATTAGCGGCGAAGACGAGATTTCACAGATCTCTCTTGATTTCCATAAGATCATTCAACGAATCAAGAAAAAAGAAGAAGAGATCTACCGTTCGCGTTTGGCACAGCAAGAGCTATTGACTCAGCAGCAGAAAATGGAATTTAATATCTTAGCGGGGCAGATCAATCCCCACTTTTTGTTCAACACATTAGAAACGATTCGCATGATGGCGCTGACTTCTGGCAATTCAGACGTCGTTTATGCCATCAAATTACTGGCAAAATCGATGCGCTATACGCTAGAAGCCCACGGGACCAAGCGAACGAGTTTAGAAGAGTCCTTAGATGCCGTTCACGTGTATGTCAAGATCCAGCGGATGCGCTTTGGTGATCGAGTCAACTTTTCCTATTCAGTCTCCAATGAGATCGACCAAAAAGAAGTCCAAATATTGCCCCTCCTGATTCAGCCATTGGTGGAAAACGCCATCTCCCATGGCTTGGAAGGCATCACCTATCCAGGATTTGTCCGTTTGACGATCACTAAAGACGGCCATGATCTGGTGATCGTGGTACAAGACAACGGCAGCGGGATACCGCCAGAAAAACTTGAACACTTGCAGCAAAAAATCAAGACGCCCTCCACCCATGCCAAAAAGAACATTGGGCTAGCCAATGTCAATCATCGGGTCAAAATGTTTTATGGACCTGAATACGGCTTAACGATCGAGAGTGTGTTGGGCAGCGGCACACAAGTCACCTTGCGGATCCACGATCTAAGCCAAGATTCATTTTCTCCTCGCTAAAACAGTAAAGCCCCCCTTCGATTCCTGTTTCAGAAATCGAAGGGGGGCTTTTGATTGATTAGAAATCCCGCACACGAACGGTTTGTTGTGGTGAAGAAGCACTGGCGTAACAGCCCACCATGATTCCAGTAAAGACACCACCGACTTCAGTAGTCAGATATTTTGTTTCTCCACTGCCTAAAGGCTGTGCTTGTCCTTGTTCATCAAGAACAGAAAAACGATAGGTTTCTTTATCGGCGCTCAGCTGCAAGGTGACCATATCTGCTGCATAAGGCAGTTTCTCTTCCACTTTCCATAAGGAACCGATTTGTCGGCGGAAAACCAGCTTCTGACTAGATGCCGTTTTTTCAAGGTAACCCTCATAGTGATGGGTGGCATTTAAGAGAACCGTCAATCCTGCTTGTCCATCCGTTAGTTGCCGACAATCAAAGGTTGCCTGAAATTGTTGCTCAAAGGCGGTTTGTCGTTGGAACACTGCGGCGAGTTTGCCTTGATCAGACAGACCCGTCTGATTAGGATGCAGCAAGAAGCCATGTGGCTCTTCTTCAATCAATGTTGGGTCCCATTCGAATAAAGTCACGTAATCAGGCTTGCTGCTCTCCTTTCGTGTTTCCTTTAGTGCTGCCGCTGTGTCTACCTGAATGGTTTCTGGTAAATGACCTTCCTCGCCAAACACCGGCCATGGGTTTGACCAGTCCACTGGCAGTAGGCATGTTTCCCGCCCTAACAAATGCCTCAAAGGATAGCTGATGGGGCGTACTGCTAGACAGACTGCCCACCAGTTGCCTTTAGTATCTTGCACGAGATCCGCATGCCCTGCGGCTTGCAATGGCAAATTCGTACTGCGATTGGTCATCACTGGATTGTTGGGGCATGCTTCGTAGGGTCCCGTCAAGGAACGGCTGCGGGCCATGGTCAGCATATGCCCATAGGACGTTCCGCCTTCGGAGATCAACAGGTAGTAATAGCCGTCTTTTTTATACAAGTGGGGGCCTTCTGGATCAGCCGCTCCGCTGCCCGTCCAAATGTTTTGGCGCGGGCCTAGTTCTCCAGAAGCCAAATCGATCGTCCGCAGATAGATCTCCTTATGGGTTCCTAAGTAATAGGTCTGTCCATCGTGATTTGCGAAAATCGTCGGGTCGATCCCAGGGGTGTCCAACCAAATCGGGTCAGACCATTCACCGGCGATGTCATCTGTCCAGATCAGAAAGTTGCCTTCTCTTCCTTCGTTTGCGCCAACGTTGGTACAAACGAGGTAAAAGCGGTCCTTGATAAAACGCAAGGTTGGGGCATACAGACCAAAAGCATTGGGATTTTCCGTCGATAACTGCAGCTGCTCAGGTCGCGAAAGTCCATGGCCAATCAAC
This sequence comes from Enterococcus sp. FDAARGOS_375, assembly GCF_002393265.1. NCBI lineage: Bacteria > Bacillati > Bacillota > Bacilli > Lactobacillales > Enterococcaceae > Enterococcus > Enterococcus sp. FDAARGOS_375. The sequence goes on from NZ_CP023515.1 coordinate 702,754, forward strand.
TGCCAGTCTGCCAAGTTTTTACTGTGATAGATTGGTAATCCAGGAAAATATTCAAAGGTACTCGTCACCAGATAAAAGTCTTCACCGACACGGCAAATACTGGGATCTGGATGAAATCCAGGCAAAATTGGATTCATGATGGTTCGCATGGGCATCTAGAACTCCTTTATCGTGGTTTGGTCAGCCGTCAGCTCATGGCTCGTTTTTCCAGCAGTCGTGTGAATCTGCAAGGATGCTTGCTGGATGCCAGTCAGCTTGACGATCAGTTCTTGATCGACTCTTTCGACAGCCACCTCGCCAATCCACTCACCGTGGTGATCATAGATAGCAGCAGTGGTCTTGTCTTGTGGATCAAAGAGATGGATCGTTGGATGTTGGGCATAGTCATAGACTGCTTTGGTTTGTTCATGGCCTTCGATAATCAGTTGATTTGGTCGGACTAACAGTGGCAAGTGGAAATAATCATAGGTTTCTTGGTACCAATGTCCGCCCTCGTAAGCTTTGCCAGATAAATAGTCGATCCAATGCCCCTTCGTCTTCGGTACGTAAAAGGAGACCGTTCCTTGATCATTAAAAATGGGCGCAACTAAAAGGTGTTCCCCCAGCATGTATTGGCGATCCAAATGATGGGTCATCTCGTCTTCAGGAAACTCTAAGACCATCGCCCGCATCATCGGAATCCCCGTTTGAGCAGTTAGCACCGATTGGGCTTGCAAGTAAGGCATCAAGGACAATTTTAACTTGGTGAAGGCTTTGGCTACCGCCACGGCTTCGTCGTCATAAACCCATGGCACTTTGTATTCCCAGCTGCCATGGTAACGGCTATGGGAAGACAGCAGACCAAATTGTGTCCAGCGCTTGTAAAGGTCTGGGGTTGAGCCAGCTTCAAATCCAGAGATATCGTGGCTCCAATACCCAAAGCCGCCTAACCCAAAGGACAGACCTGCTCGCAGTGACTCTGCCATCGATGGATAATCTGAGGTACTGTCGCCACCCCAGTGTACAGGCAAACGTTGCGAACCAACCGAAGCTGCCCGCGCAAAAACGATGGCTTCTTCTGCTCCCTTGACTTCTTTCAGCAAGTCAAAGACGACTTTATTGTATAGGTAGGCGTAATAATTGTGCATTTTTTCTGGATCAGAGCCGTCATAGTATACCGCATCGGTGGGAATCCGTTCCCCAAAATCCGTTTTGAAGCAATCCACACCCATGTCTAATAAGGCACGCAGCTTGCTATTGTACCAAGCGACCGCTTCAGGGTTGGTGAAGTCGACGATCGCCAAACCTGCTTGCCATTTGTCCCATTGCCAGACATCTCCATTGGCGCGTTTCAAAAAGTAGCCATTGGCCATCCCTTCGTCAAACAAGGGGGATTTTTGCCCAATGTAAGGATTGATCCAAACACAGATTTTCAATCCTTTGGCTTTCAAGCGCTGCAGCATTTTTTCCGGTTCTGGGAAAGTTCGTTCGTCCCACGTGAAGTTGCACCACTCGTATTCCTTCATCCATAAGCAGTCAAAATGAAAGACCTCAAGGGGAATCTCACGTTCTGCCATACCGTCTACAAAAGATGTTACGGTTTGTTCATCATAATCCGTCAAGAACGAGGTACTTAGCCACAACCCAAAGGACCACGCAGGCGGCAGCGAAGGTTTCCCCGTCAAATCAGTGTAGCGCTGGATCACTTGTTTTAACTCATCACCGGCGATCACAAAGTACTGCAGCAATTGTCCTGGATTGCTGAATTGAACACGCGAAACTTTTTCACTCCCCACTTCGAATTGCACCCGATCTGGTGAATTGACAAAGACGCCATACCCTTTATTACTTACATAAAACGGAATATTTTTATAAGCTTGCTCTGTACCAGTGCCCCCGTCGGCATTCCAAATATCAACACTTTGGCCATTTTTCACGAAATTAGTAAAGCGTTCCCCTAAACCATAGATCGTTTCTCCCACATCCAGGGTCAACTGTTCGCTGATATGGGTATTTGCTTGCGGATCAATCACTAAGGCTTTACTGCGAGGTTTGCTTTGGGTAATCAGCTGGTCTTTGTAATAAAACGAAGCTGTCACATTTTCCTCTTTGCTAATCACGACTTGCAAGTCTCCCGAGCGAAAAACATACGATTGCTCATCTTCTGAAATATCAGGAGTGATTTCTTCTGTCATCAATTCAAAATCGGGGGCTTTGGCTTGGACTCCCTTATAATTGTAGAGGGTGATCCCAATGATATTGGTTCTAGGGGTAGTGACTTCCATCGTTAACAATCCGCCATCCAGTGTTGCCCCTTTATGCCCGACATAGCTATAAGGCAGATATAAGACCAATTTGTTTTCTTCTTTAAGGGCATCGTAGACATGCACCGCAAATTTCACATCAAATCCTTCACGAAATAACCAACCGCCATCTGAAAATTTCATTTTTTTCCTCCTTGTTGGATCAATGTCAACGCCCCTAACAGACCGGAATCATTATAGTAACGACAAGTCTCGATCGGCACTTGGAAATCCGGCCAATGGGGGTTCTCATTGATTGCTTGTTTGATTATAGCTAATAGATCAGGGTTTTGGCTGATGCCGCCGCCGATCAGTATTTTTTCGGGATTCATCGTGACAGCTAGGTTGTAAATCGCAAGTGCGACATAACGTGCCCACTGTTTCAGAATCTCCTGCGTTTCAGGATCACTCGACCGCTGCTGCATGATGGTTTCGCCTAAAATCTCCTCTGATTCAGGAATCGCTTTTGCCCGTCGATAGGCAGCAATCAGTCCTCTCGTTGAAGCTAGATCATGGAGGGTCGCAAAAGAAGATGCTTGAAAATCAGTGATCATCATCCCGAATTCTCCTGCCCGAAACCCATTCCCGTGAATCAACTGGCGCTGATGAACGAGCGCGCCACCAATACCGGTACCTAATGTGATCATGACAAAATCTTGTACGTCAGTAGCATTGCCGGTCGAAAGTTCTGCTAAAGCAGCACATTTCGCATCATTTTCGATCCAGATCGGATAGGGCTTGGTTAAACGCTGCTGCAGCTCTTGTACGACAGCACAGCCGTGTAAAGGAGCCAACGCCCCCGCCATGATCGCTCGGCCATTGACTGAATCAATGAAACCAGGAAAACTCAGCCCGATCGCTTCGATAACATGCGCTTGCTCGACTTCTTGTATTTTGGCAGCTAAGGCAGCAAAAAATTCATCCCGCGTATTACTCGGGGTTTTGATTTTGCCTCGGTCCAGCCATTGATTCTTCTCGGTAAAAACCCCAAATTTGATATAGGTCCCGCCTACATCAAAGCACAGGCGTACATCTGTCATTTTTCCTCCTCCGTTCAAAAAGCGCTTACAGTTTCATCTAAATTATATAAAAGAAAAAAAAGAAAGCCTACCAAGCAATTTAGTCATCGTTACCCTAAAAAATAGATGTCCGTAGAAAATCACGGACATCTTTGTGGTTATTCATTTTTCCGAAACTCATTTGGTGAAACCTGATGGTATTGTTTGAACTTTTTGTAGAAATAATCAACATTGCTGTAGCCTACCAATTCAGCGACTTCATAGACCATTAGATTGGAATGACGCAAGATTTCCACCGCCTTTTCCATTCGCACTTCATCCAAGAACGCCAAATAATTTTTACCGGTTTCTTTGCGAAACTTCTTGCCTAGATAGGCACTATTGTAATTGAAACGTTCCCCGATTTTTTTCAAGGTCAAATCTTCTTGATAATGCTTTTTTGTATATTGGATCAATTCTGCAATGATATCGATTTGGTTCAAACTGCTGGCGACTGTTGCTTGCAAGGCTGCTAGTTTTTCGGCGATGACCTTTTGCAGCATCGGAAACGTTTGGGCGAGAAAAATCTGCTGATGCACTTCGTCTGTCGACCATTCGATTGCTAAGGCTACTTTTTCACTGATTTGATGCTGCAACCATTCGATGTCACCATTGATTTGCCATTTGATCTCTTCTTCCAATGCCAATGAATGATAAAAGGTTTGATAATAGCGGAATAACGGCTGTTCCAACGGATCGTTTGCCAAAATCGCTTTTACTAATTCTTCACGCAAATCGCTTCGTTCTTCTGCTTCTTGGGTCGTATCCAAAACATGGTGAGAAATGACTTGATTGGGAAATAAGAAAATCAATTTACTCAATGTCTGGATATCGATCATCAATGGCTTCAAGTTATCTTGCGCCGCAAACCAGCGGGAGATCAAGATTTCTTGATGAGCCATTTTTTTGCGGCACCACGCATCGATCGCCTCGTCGGGAAAGCGTTCCTCGTTTAACAAAACCAAATACCGATGATGCCGATGGATCAAGGTGATGACTTGCGCCACTTGCTCCTGCAATTTCTCAACCAGCTTTTGGGCATCTGCCTCCTCGGGAAGTCGCAATAGCTTGATGGCTTGTGCGTCTTTGATCCCCGTTGGATCCCCGCCAAACAATTTCTCCATCAACTGACTCTTCTGATTTTTCTGCTGATCGGTCTTGGCTTTTTGATCGATTTTCGTCAAAATACCGATCAGCTCTTCTTCATCAACTGGTTTCAGCAAATAGGTCACAGCGCCCAGTTGCAACGCTTGCTTGGCATAGTCAAAATCTGAGTAGCCGGACAAAATAATGGCAAAAAACAAAAGACCTTCCTCCGATGCTGCTTGCACCATCTCAAGACCATTTTTTCCCGGCATACGGATATCAGCGATCACAACGTCTGGCTTCAATTCACGGATCATCGCCAAGCCAGCTTCGCCGTTTTCCGCCGACCCGACGATTTGATACCCCAGACGTTCCCAATCGATGATCAGAGGCAGTCCATTTCGGATCGATGCTTCATCGTCAACGATCAACACTTTACGCATTTTCCAACCTCCATTTTCAGCTACTCCTTCGTTACATCATGTTTCACTTGTCAAACTTGCCCCGTTGGTGCGAATCACCTCTTGATACCAATAAAAACTATCTTTCGGGATGCGCGCCAACTGACGTTCGCTTTGATTGTCGCGATCGACATAAACAAACCCATAGCGTTTTTTGTATCCATTCAACCAACTCAGTAGATCTGTAAAGGACCAAGCACAATAGCCGATCAGCTCAACCCCATCCATGATGGCCTTTTGCAGTTCCACCAGATGTTCCTGCAAATAGGTGATGCGGTAGGGGTCATGGATCTGTTTGTCTTCTGTCAATTGATCGATAGCGCCTAACCCATTTTCAGTAATAAAAATCGGCAAGTCATAATTGGCTTGGATGCGTCGCAAGGCTACGCGGAAACCAACGGGATCGATCTCCCAGCCCCAATCCGTTTTTTTCAAGTGAGGATTTTCTGCTGTCGCAAACATGGTTTCTTCGGGTGAGAACTCACCAGCTGCCGCTTGCATCAAATACGGATCGACTTTAGAAAATTCTTTCTTTTCAGCTGACTGCTTTTGCAAATTGTTTTGCTGGGCCGTCCCACCGTGATAGTAATTGATTCCTAAGAAATCAGGTTTTGCCTGTTTTAATAGTGCTTGATCTTCTGGAGTGACTTCAGGAGCCAAGCCAACTTTGGCTAATTGCTTGTAGACAAATTTCGGGTATTCGCCTTTGCAATAGACATCTAAAAACCACGCGTTGTTGAAGGCTTCGCCATTTTCTGCAGCCAGCACATCTTCTGGGTCACAGCTAAACGGATACATCGGACCATAGCCAAAACTTGGACCAATCTTGCCCTGAGGAACCAGCTCATGGAACAAATTGATCGCCTTAGCATTGGCAAGGTTGATGATATGATTGGCTGCATACATCCGTTTTAAGTCCTTCAAGCCTGGTGGATGTGCCGCCCAACGGTACCCAAGAGAATTGAAGACATTTTGTTCATTCATGGTGACCCAATAGGTGACTTTCTTTCCTAGGCGTTCAAAAAGGATCCGACAATACCGTTCAAATGCTTCTGCTGTTTCTCGGCCTTCCCATCCTAAGTATTTGTCTTGCAAAGCCTGGGGAAGGTCCCAATGATACAGCGTCAAAATCGGCTCTACTCCTTGCCGAAGCAATTCGTCCACCAGCTTTTCGTAAAACGCCACACCCGCTTCGTTGACCGCGCCTTCGCCATCAGGTAAGATTCGTGACCATGCCACACTGAAACGATAGGCTTTCAAGCCCATTTGTTTCATCAGAGCAACATCTTCTTTGTACCGATGGTAATGATCGATCGCTACTTTGCCGTTGGTTTCCTCAAAGGTATTGCCGGGAATTTGAGCATAGGTGTCCCAAATCGATGGACCTTTGCCGTCTTCTGCCCACGCACCTTCAATTTGATAGGCCGCCGAAGCCGCCCCCCATAAGAAGTTTTCTGGGAAAGGATCTAAGTTTGTGTGAAACATCAAGTTGCCTCCTTCAATTCCTAAACCGAGTTAAATCGGTTACATTTTATCGTATCATAATTTGGTTGATTCGTAACAATTGCCAAAAGATATTTTTTAGGTGAAAAAACTGTCGCTCCTCAGAACGACAGTCGTTTCTTATTAAAACAGGTAATCATTCAAACGCGATTTCACATATTCAATGTGGCTGGATTCTAATTCGATTTGATCATGCGCCAATGCGTAATCTGTCAGTGTTTCTAAGCTTTCCTCATCAGCAACGATCTTCGCTCCGATGCCTTCTTGGAAAGAGGCGTATCGTTTTTCCTTCAACTCGTCTAAAAAGCGGTCTTCTTTTAGTTTGGCTGCTGCTTTCAACGCTCGGGCATACGTATCCATACCAGCGATGTGGGCTAACAACAGATCTTCCATTTCAAATGACGAACGACGGACTTTAGAATCGAAGTTGATTCCTCCCGGTGCGATGCCGCCGTTTTCTAAGACTTCGTATAAAGCGAGTGTCGAGTCAAAAACGTTAGTTGGGAATTCATCCGTATCCCATCCTAACAGCATATCTCCTTGGTTGGCATCCAGTGAGCCTAATGCGTTATAGCTGCGGGCAACAGCGATTTCATGTTCAAAGGTATGACCAGCTAATGTTGCATGATTGGCTTCTAGGTTTAATTTGAAATCTCCTTCTAAGCCGTAGTGCTGAATGAAGGCCATCGTTGTCGCTGCATCAAAATCATATTGGTGTTTTGATGGTTCTTTTGGTTTCGGCTCTAATAAGAACTGCGGTTTATGACCGATTTTTTCGCCATAAGCGATCGCCATTTTGAATAGACGGGCGATGTTGTCTTGTTCAAATTTCATGTCTGTATTCAACAAGGTTTCATAGCCTTCACGGCCGCCCCAGAAGACATAGTTTTCACCGCCTAATTTTTTCGAGATATCTAAGCCTTTTTTAACTTGGGCTGCTGCATACGCGTAAACTTCCGCATTATTGGTGGAAGCAGCGCCGTTGTTGAAACGAGGGTGTGAGAACATATTTGCTGTATTCCATAATAGTTTGATTCCCGTTTGTTCCATTTTTTCTTTGATTAAATCGGTGATTTCGTCTAAGTTTTGGAAAAATTCTTCTAACGTTTCTCCCGCAGGTGCCACGTCAACATCATGGAAACAGAAGAACTCTGCTCCTAATTTTTCGCAAATCTCAAAGAAGGCTTCTACTCGATTTTTCGCTGTTTCCATTTCGGTGTCACCGATCCACGTCCGTTTGTTGACGGGTGCGCCGAAAGGATCAGAGCCGTCTTGCGTCATCGTATGCCAATAGGCGATTGCAAAACGTAGATGATCTTTCATTTTCTTGCCTAAAACAACTTCTTCGGCATCGTAGTGGCGAAATGCTAACATATTGTCTGTTTTAGGACCTTCGTAGCGGATTTTTTCGATCTCTGGGAAATAAGTCATTGTTGTTGCCTCCATTTTATGTTTTTTAGTGTAATAAACTAACTTACTTGTTTCCAATCATTTAGAACCAAAAACGATTCCTCGCTTTGATCAAGCAGATTGCCTGCTGCCATTACGCTATTCGATTTGCGCCAGCGCATGGCAGATAGGCGCGGTCTGCTGGTAGACGGTCCGGTAGATCGCATAGATTTCTTGGTATTTGGCGACATTTTCAGGAATCGGTGCAATGGCTTTGCCATATTTGACAAAGGCGTTAACACAAGCACCTGCATCTGGATAAATGCCACTGCCGATTGCTGCCAGCATTGCTGCGCCCATACCTGGACCTTGTTCAGTAGATAAAGTCAGCATTTCTGCATTAAAAATATCGGCTTGCATTTGCAGCCATTCGGCATTTTTCGCACCGCCCCCCACAGAAACGATCTGGGTGAATTTCCGCTGTGCTCGTTCTTCCATGATCATTTGGGAATCTTTCAAAGAGAAGGTGATCCCTTCTAAGACGGCACGACTGAAATGCTTTTCGCGATGCCGTGTGTCAATGCCAATAAAACTTCCTCTGATTTGGCTGTCGGTATGTGGTGTGCGTTCGCCCACGATATAAGGCGTAAACAGCAGGCCTTCTGCCCCCGGTTTTACCTCACTGATCGCTGAAAGCAATTCCTGAAACGATTGGTTTGGGGCAAACGTATCACGATACCAGCTTAAGGAATTTCCAGCGGCTAACGTGACCCCCATTGAATACAACTTGTCTTTAATCGCATGACGGAAAAGGTGTAGATCGCCTTGATAATCAACCTCTTGCGCTTCTTCAAAGGATAAGAACACACCGCTAGTGCCAATCGACACCATGCCGACACCTTCGGCGATGATCCCTGACCCTAATGCAGCACAGGCATTGTCTGCGCCACCTGCATAGATCGTCACCTCTTGTTCAAAGCCAAAGGCTTCTTGCAGTTCTTTTCGCATTTGCCCTACTGGCGCTGCTGATTCAAAAAGCGGCGGCAGTAAATCCGATGCGATTGCGAATTTTTCTAGAATGGCTTCAGACCAGCACTTCTTTTCGATATCCAGCAGTAACGTACCCGCCGCATCAGAATAATCCATCGAATAGTTACCAGTCAGCCAAAAAGCCAAGTAGTCTTTTGGCAGCATCATGTGACGAACTTGTTGCCAATGTTCAGGCTCATGTTCTTGAACCCATAAAACTTTTGGTAAGGTGAACCCTTCCAAAGCAACATTCTTGGTGATTGCTTTTATTTCCTCTCCAAAGGATGCCATGATCGCTTGACATTGTTTGGTGGTTCGAACGTCATTCCATAATATTGCCGGGCGAATGACCCGGTTTTCTTCATCCAGTAAAACAAGACTATGCATTTGTCCGGAAAAGCTGATGCCGATCAATTCTTTCTGCAGCGTTGGAAGCTGCTGGATCAAGGTTTTGATTACCTCATCTGCCGCCTCTTGCCAATGCACCGGCTCTTGCTCACTGAACCCCGGTCTAGGGGATGACAATGGATAGTCAGCACTTGCTGTTCCTTGGAGTTCCCCGGTTTGATCAAAAACTAGGCCTTTTAACGCACTTGTTCCTAGATCCAACCCTAAAAAATAAGCCATCTCTTCTCTCCTTCCTCTGTTTGAAGCAGTTAACCATTGATCCTCAATCGGTTGATTAGCATTCAAAACTAACTAATTGGATAGTAAACGATTCTCACATTCCTGTCAAGCGCTTTCAACGATTCTTTTATGGTTTTTCGTTCTCAAACTACTGTTCCTACATTCTTCGTTTTTTCTTTATTCTTCAGCTTGCACAATATTAATTTGCACGGTAAACTAACACTAATCACATCTACGAAGAGGAGAACACATGATTATCAATAAAATGGGCATACGCGAACAAAATGAAGCGGCTGTATTGAAGACAATCATTGACAATGAAAATGTGTCAAGAGCGGAAGTGTCAAATTTGACCCATCTCAATAAAGCGTCTGTTTCTCAAATAACCAAAAAACTGATCGACACGGACTTCGTGCGCGAAGTCGGCATTGGGGATTCCACTTCGATCGGTGGTCGCAAACCGATTCAATTGCAATTCAATCACCGCAGCAGCTTAGCTGTTACCTTTGACATCGGCTATAACTATGTTCGTGGAATGCTTTCTTATATCAATGGCGAGATGATCGCCTCCGCCGATCATTCCCATGAATTGATCACCAAAGAAAATGTACTGGCGACGATCGATTCTATGATGAAAGAATTTTGGCCGCAAATGCCGCAAACCACTCATGGATTAGTAGGAATCTGTTTGGCGATCCACGGCATCGTTCACAATCAGACGATCACCTTTGCCCCCTACTACGACTTGGAACACTTTGATTTGATCGCCCCTTTGAGCCAAAAATACAATACGGCGGTCTATATAGAAAACGAAGCCAATTTAACAGCTTTAGGCGAGTACTGTTTTTCTTCTGATTCCACGAATTTACTGAGCGTCAGCGTCCATAGCGGGATCGGTGTCGGAATCATCGTTGATGGGCAGTTGCAAACCGGTACTCACGGTATGGCGGGGGAAGTTGGCCATTCTACGCTCTTTCCTCACGGCAACTTGTGCCCTTGCGGCAATCGAGGCTGCTTAGAGCAATATGCCTCGAACAAAGTCTTGTTTGACACCTACAGTCACTATACAAAAACTGCCTTCGTAAATTCGGATACCTTCGCACAAGCCTACCATGCCGGAGAAAAATCAGCAGTCGAATTGGCGCAACAAAATGTTGAGTTTCTTAGCATTGGGCTAAACAATGTCATCACTTTTTCTGATCCCGAAGAAGTCTATATCAACAGCTCGGTCTATCGCAAAATTCCTGATTTATTACTGGCGCTGCAGCAAAAATTGACCAGTCAGTTCACCAAAAACACGAAGATCAAAAACAGCCGATTAGGCGATCAAGCCCCGCTGTTTGGTGGTAACGTTCTAGTGGCAAAACATTTCTTGAATATCAACGATTTGCGCTTTGCGGCACTTGATCTCTCCCGTGTGATCCGTTAAGTGAATGCTGGACTGAAAACTCAGTCCAGCGTTTTCTTTTGGTAAAAGGGTCTCGCTATCCTTTGATTCCGCCAGCCGTCACACCGCCCACGATGTATTTCGATAGAAACAGGTAAATCAGCAGTAAAGGAATAATACTTAATGAGATCCCTAGATACATACTGCCAAATTCAGTACGGTAAACATCAGTTTTCAACAATTGGACCAGCATCGGCAACGTATACTTTTCCGTATCGTTGATCAAGATCAAGGGCATCAAGAAATTATTCCACGAGGTCACGAACGAGAAAATCGCCATGGTAGCTAAGCCCGGTTTCATCAAAGGCAACATGATGCGATGGAAAATTTTGATTTCGCCGGCTCCGTCTAAACGAGCAGAATCTGCCAAATCAGGATGATAGATCGTTTCTAAATATTGCTTTAAGAAAAAAACGGTAGCGGGTGATGCGATCGCTGGTAAAATCAATGGCAGAAAATTATTTAAGAGCCCTAAGCGATTCATAAATTGATAAAAACCGATCATGCTGATTTGCTGAGGAATCATGATCAGCCCAAGAATGACAGCAAACAGGACTTTCTTGCCGCGAAATTCATAGGCGATCACGCCATAAGCCGTCAACGCCGAAAAATACACATTGAGAACGGTAGCACCAGCAGCAATCAGGAAACTATTTTTAAACCCATTGAAAACATTGAAGCCTCTGCCCATTAAGACGGACCAGTTGTATTGGAGATTACCGCCGGGCCACAAGGACAGCCCTTGCTGGATCTGTTCCGCTGAACGGGTCGCATTGACTAAGACGACCCAAAACGGCAGTATACTTAGGATGGTCAGCAACACCAAAAAGACATAGATCAACAATCGTTTTGCTCGGTAGCTATTTTCCATTTATTTTCGCCCCACTTTGCTGTTTTCTTTGAAAAATTGAAACAATAACGTGCTTAATACGATTGAAAGTACCAATAATAGTACCGACGCAGTTGCGGCAACGTTGAAATTCCGACTCCCGGTAAAGGCCTGGTTGTAGATAAACATCGTGATCGTTAAGACGCTATTGTTGGGATTGCCATTTGTCAGCAAAAAAGGAATATCGAACATTTGCAAGCCGCCAATCAAGGACGTCACCAATGTATAAAGCAAGATGGGTTTTAACAAAGGCAGCGTAATCTTGCGGAAAATTTGACCATCATTGGCTCCATCGACCATTGCTGATTCAAAAAGAGCATCATCAATGCTCAAAATGCCCGAAACCAAAACGATCGTGGTCTGACCATACCACATCCAAAATTGGATAAAGGAAACGATCAGCCGAGTGCCCGTTTCACTACGGAAAAAGTCATAGGGCTGGTCCAAAACACCGAAATGCTGCAAGACTAGGTTGATCGGACTTAACGGAAAACTGAACAAAACAAAAAATAAGATTGCTACTGAAGCGGCAGTAATGATGTTGGGTAAGTAAAAAGCGACTTTGAAGAAGCCTTTCCCCCGCAAGCGCAGCTTGATATTGGTAAACCATGCCGCCAGCAACAAAGCCAAGCCAATTTGAGGGACAAAGTTTACGCCCCACAAAATAAAAGTATTGCTGATCGATTTTAAAAATAACGGGTTGCGAAAAATCGCAAGATAGTTATCCAGTCCGACAAGATTGGCAGTCGGATTCCACCCTTTTAGATCTGTAAAGCTCAGGTAAATCGTATAGAGAATTGGATAAAGCTGAAAAACCAAGAATGCTAGAAAAAATGGTGCGATAAATAATAGCCCATAGCGATGATACTGTTCAAATCTTCTCTTATTCTGCATCGTAATCCCCCTGATATTTTTTTCTTCCACTGTCAACTTCTGCCTATAAAGACAAGCCATTTAAGCAGCGCCTAGTACCTAGAAAAGGTTGAAACCGACCCCGTCTTCGGTGCCGGTTTCAACAACACCTAATCTACTTGAACATCTGGATAAGCATTGACGACCGCATCTTTAAAGTTTTGGATCGCCGTTTCCTGATCCACTTCACCTTTTGAATATGGTGTCAAACAACTATCCGTAAAGAGGGTTTCAATCGTTTGGTCATACTCGGTCAGAATTTTCGCGTTGATGTCTTGAACCATATCGGCAAATTCTGCATAGTGGTTTTGACCGCCTAAAAATTCCTCTTGGTATTCGCTTTTAATTTCTTCAACGACTCGCTCATTCGATACAAAATCACCGGTATCTTCGGCCCATTGTTTTAAAAATGCTTGATCTGTGGTCAAGTAAGCCACCAATTGCGCCGCTTCTTCTTGCATCTCAGAATTTGCCGTAGCACCGATCCATGTGCCGCCCCAGAACCACGACGACGGTCCTTGGATCATGCGCCAGTCCCCTTCTGTTGAGCTGGAGTTATCGGCAGCTGTCGCATTTGGTTTTAACCAATAGTGCAGCCCCCATGTCGGCAAACTATAACCGAATACATTGTCGCTATTCATTCCAGCAAACCAAGCTTCTGATTGTCCTTCTGTATCTTGTGTCAGGCCTTCTTCTACAAATTTTCGTGATATATCCAACAAATCATACAAACTGTCGTCGATCACTAATTTACCGTCTTCAACCCAGCCATGTTCGCGTTGACCATAAAAAGGCTTCGCCAAATCTTGGACACTAGAGATCATATAGGTGGTTCCACCACTTTTTTCTTTGACTGCTTTGGCTTCCTCATAGAACTTGTCGTAGTCTGACAAGGCCGCTTGCGCAGCCGCTGGATCATCGATCCCTAGCAGCTCTTCTGCCATCGATGCCCGGTAATAAAACCCGCCAGGAGCGGCTTGCCAAGCCAAGGCATGAAGAACCCCGTCTTTTGAAGTCCCTACGTCTTTGACATATTGATACGTATCTGCCGCGGCTTCATCAAGTCCCAGTGAACCAAGGTCTGCCATCATGCCTGATTCCACATATTTTTTGACAAAGGCAGATTCTAAAGCAATCACATCTGGTGCATCTTTGGAACCGAGAATCGGATCGAGCTTGGTCTCGAATTGGTCAGAAGGAATCTCCACGATCCGAATGTCATAGGCCAAATCGTCATGCGCCGGCAAATAGTAATCATTGATCATCGTTGATAATTCTGAAGTAAAGGTCCAAACCACGAGTTCATCCTTGCCACTACTTCCCGTTGCGCTATTATCTGAGCCGCTGTTTCCTGAACCATTCCCGCAGCCACTAAGCATAAAAGCCGCTAAGCCCGCCACTGACGCTGTTTGTAAGACCCGTTTCCAATTTTTCATCTTTCTTCCTCCTCGATTTTTTGATAGTCAAATGAATCAAAATCAGCCGCCAAACGATTGCCAGTCGTATCGATCGCAAACATCCCTACAAAAGCCCCTGTAAAGAACCCACCGTAATGTTCTGCTACATAGTCGTCAGACAATTGCAAGCTGTCAAATAGCTGATCGATGACCTGCCACTCTTTTTGATCAAAGGAGTACGCGTATTGATAGTGGGCATAATTAACGATCGTTTTGAAGTAGACTGTTTGTACATCGGCTGGTATCACAACTTCTGGTGCTTTTTGACTCTTCAGTTGGCCCTTTTCGCTTGCCAATACAGTGATGATTCTGCCTTTCGTCTCATCATGAGTGATGTAGATCGCCGACCAGTTTTGTGTATTGTAGTAATTCGTCATGCCTGCTAACTGTAGAAACGAGGTCGGTGAAAATTCGACGGCAGTCGTTGCTTCGAAACGAAAATCGCTCCATCTTCTTGCCACCAGTGCTTGATGGAACAAGGAATTGAACGACTCTCGCCCATACAAGCGCAAGTACCCTGGTCGTGCGGTCAAACTACCTATTTCCTCAGAAAAAGGAATCCGCAAGGTTTGAAACACTGGTGCCAACGACGCCTCTTCAAAATCATCAAAGCCTGATTCTGTTTCCCACGGATGTTCGGGCAGCTGTGGCTGTGGGACTTCCTCTTTTGGAAAGTTTCCGCCTGTGATATACGGCCAATCATTTTCCCAATAAACAGACTGGATCGCTGTTTCCCGTCCGAGCGGGCAATAGCCGCGATTTTCTAAGAGGGGCGTTTCTGGATACTTCAGCGCTCGCCCTGTTAAGTGAACAAAATACCATTCATCGGTCTGCGTTTTCACAAATGAACCATGGCCAGCTTTTTGTAGCAGGATCTCTGGCTGTCCCCAGGAACTGATCAGAGGGTTTTGAGGATGAACTTCATAAGGCCCTTCGATGTGCGTTCCACGAGCGATGGTACTTGCATGTTCAAACTTGGTGCCACCTTCTGCCGTCAATAAATAATAATAGCCGTTTACTTTATACATAACCGGTGCTTCAGTCAATTTGCGCTCTGTTCCTTTGAAGATAATTTTGGGCTGCCCCACCAATTTCTTGGCTTGCCAATCAAACTCTTGAAGAGCGATCCCATAAAAGGAATGGTTTGTCGGGCGATAATCCCATACCATGTTCAGAAAATATTTTTTGCCGTCGTCGTCATGAAATAACGAGGGATCGAAACCAGAAGAGTTCATATAGATTGGTTCTGACCACTCCCCATCAATGGTTTCACAGGTGATCAAATAATTGTTCACATCTTTCCAGCTATTGGATTGTGTTTTGACATCTGAATAAATCAACCAAAAACGACCATCACTGTAACTTAAGTTTGGCGCCCAAACGCCCCCAGAATCAGGGTTTCCCAGCATATTCAACTGACTGACACGATTGACTGGTGTACTGATCAAGCGCCAGTTCTTCAAATCCTTCGAATGGAAGATGCGCACACCTGGAAACCATTCAAAGGTCGATGTAGCAATGTAATAATCTTCTCCTGCACGACAAATACTCGGGTCTGGATGAAAGCCTGTTAGTATCGGATTGGTAATCAAAAAAATTTCCTCCTCTTTCCCTTTTTGGCATTTTGTGATTCAACTGAGTGTCAATAGGAATAAGCAGCTTTCAGTTAGTAAGTTTTCTTTACTAATATACCTAACTAAAAAAAGAAACTTGCTGCTGTAGTTCATTTTAAAAATATTCACTAATCATTGTTCTATTTACTTTCTTCAGCTGAACTGTCATAATTATAAATGGAATCGCTATCATTCACAGGACGATTTCCACACATCGATAGACAAAAAACGGAGGAAAGATTGCGTGACCATTTTAGAAGAATACCATTTTGGCGAATATCTAGGCGTTTCCAGTTACCATCCCTACTCGCTTAATTACATGGAACATTTTCATCGTTCCTTTGAATTGCTTTTTTGTAGTGACGGCGAAGCGGTTGTCAAAATCGAAGAAAGTCCCTATGTCCTTACAACTGGCCAAGTGTTATTAGTCATGCCTTACCAGACCCATGCCATCGAAACCCCTAAGGAATCACAACTACATATTCTGGTTTTTTCGCCGGAGTTTATTCCAGATTTTTATGCCAAAACCAAAGATTTCGCTTTGTCAGATCCCGTTATCACCATTGATCCGTCTGTCGCAAATCAGCTGTATTATCCTTTATTTGAAACGGATTCCCTCTATTTACGAAAATCGGCACTGTATCAAGTCCTTTACCTTTTTGAGCACCAAACGACTTTACTACCAGCCAAAAACCAAGAGGATATCCTGATCCAGCTGCTTGCCTATATCGAGTCACACTTCAAAGAAGAGCTGACGCTCGAAAAACTAAGCAGCAGTATCGGTTATAGTAGCGTCTACGTTTCCAGAATGATCACTGAGAAATTGAAAAGCACCTTTCCTCGGCTTTTGAATCAAGCAAGAATTCGCCATGCCTCTTTTTTGCTGACCCATAGTCTCTTGCCGATTACGGAAGTAGCAGAACAAGCTGGCTTTCAAAACGTGCGAACCTTCAATCGAAATTTCAAAGCATTGACCTCACTGACTCCGAAAGAATACCGCTTAACACACAATGCTCATTTTTCGTTGCTGAAGGAATAGCGTAAAAAAGCAGCTTCACTTACCTATAAAGTGAGCTGCTACAATCTTACTCGTTATTCTAGTCAACCTGTTGCCACGTTCCCAGAAAGTAGTGAAAAACGTTCTAACGCTCCCCTTCTTCATAGAGAAATGAGCAGGAAGAAACCAATTGCCAAAATCAACCTTTGTTGTTTTATCGATTCCGCAACACTATCCCTGATTTACAGCACTGTATGTTCTTGCTTAATGCCCGTTTGCTTGATCGAAGCTTCTTTAAATATCGATCAAGCCCAAGAAAAATGATTCACGACTAGCCAGTCTCTGACTTCTGTTAGATCAGAAAAAGTTTTCACCTGTGTAGCTACTTCTTGCTCAAGTTTTGGCTGTTTAAGCAAAGGATACTTCCCATTTTTTTTGACTGGCAAAGCACTCAAATCATCCGCAATCAGAAAAGCTGGGATCTCGGCTTGTTTTGCGGCTTTTATGCCGGCTAGAGAATCTTCTAATACCAAGGCTGCTTCAGGCTTTACGCCTAATTGTTGGCAAGCTGTTAGAAAGATTTCTGGATCAGGTTTGCCGTTTCGCACTTGATCCCCAGAAACCACCGTGTCAAACCAATCTGGCATCTGTTCCATTTCAAAATACGCCTTGATTTTTTCTTTCGACGAAGAGGACGCCACGGCTATCAAGCAATCTTGTTTTTTTAATGCTTCCAACAGTTCAAGAAGGCCGGGCTTTTTGAACACCCGTTTTTCTTCAGCTAAAATCACTTCTTTCTGACGATTCATCGCTTCTCGCCACCGATCCGTTGGTACCGTACTGCCATAAAGTTCCTGCATCCCTCTACGAATATCGGCTTCCGTTTTGCCAGTCAGGTAATAATAAACATCTTGGCAAACTTCAAAATCATACTCCTCCGCGGCGCTTAAATAGGCGCGGTAAGCTAGACGACCTGTTTCAAACATCAAACCGTCCATATCAAAAATCACCAGTTTTATCTTCTCCATCCTATGGCCTCCTTTGCTTTTCTGCGAATAAAAAAGCAATGGTACCAAAATCCTTTGGCACCCATTGCTTCATCTTGTTTATTTACAGCTGACTGCTCAACTTAGCAATGATTTTACATGCGCCAAATGGCTGTCAGCCTTTTCCCGACCTTCTTTTACTAATGATTCTGAAAGAATGAAGGAGCCGCCAACTGCTAGCACCTGCGGATCAGATAAATAGTCTTGCATATTTTCGAGAGTGATGCCACCAGTTGGGACAAATCGAATATCATAAAACGGACCGCTGAGGGCTTTGATCGCCGGCAAGCCCCCGTAGATATCCGCGGGGAAAAATTTCACAACTGATAAGCCATATGCCGCTGCTCGTTGAATGTCATTTGGCGTAGCTGTCCCCGGAAATACTGGAATGTTTTCGGCAAGACAAAATTCCACCACATCAGGTACAAGAGCAGGGGAAACAATAAAGCGCGCCCCTTTCTCAACTGCTGCTTTCGCTTGTTCTAAGGTGCGTACCGTGCCTGCGCCTACGATCAATTTGCCCGATCGAGAGAGTTCTTCAATCGCTGCTAAAGCAAGGTCACTGCGGAAGGTCACTTCAATAAAATACAGTTCATGCTCAATCAGCAGTGATTCTACTACTGGCAAATAGGTAAGGTCTGTTGCCGTGTAAAGAGGCAACACCCTTGTTTTTGCCAATTGTTCATAGAGTGTCATACACTCTTTCCTCCCTTCGATTGCATTTGCTCTTTCAAGACGGCTTCATGAAGCCCTTGAAGATAACTGATTCCAATCGCGCGATCATACAGACCATAGCCTGGCATCGCCACTTCCCCCCAGATCGTCCGTCCGTGATCAGGACGGATGACGCCATCAAAACCGACCTCAACCAAGGCTTTCATGATGGCATACATGTCTAACGATCCTTCAGTGGAAAGATGGGCAGATTCTTTAAATTTGCGTTCCCCCATAAACAACACATTGCGGAAATGAACAAAGTTGATGCGGCCTTTTAAGGCATGAACGATCTCCACCATGTCGTTTTCTGGATCGGCACCTAACGAACCGGTGCACAACGTCACCCCATTATAAGGTGAATCCACGATGGCCATGATTTTTTTCAAGTCCTCTAAATTTTTGGTGATCCGTGGCAAGCCAAAAATTTCCCAAGGTGGGTCGTCGGGATGGATCGCCATTTTCACATCTACTTCTTCACACACAGGAATGATCCGCTTTAAGAAATAGCTTAAGTTATCAAAGAGGATCTCTTGAGTGACCCCTTCATAAGTTGCCATCAAACGCTGGAACTTTTTCAGTCGTTCTTCTTCCCAGCCTGGCAATTTAAAGCCTTTTGATTGGCTATGGATCAACGTATACATCTCACTAGGTTCCATATCATCTACAACGGCTTGATCATAGAGCAAGGAGAAACTGCCATCCTCGTTTTGATAAAATAGGTTTGTTTTTGCCCAGCCGAAGATCGGTTTGAAGCTATAGCAGATCATATGTACATCACAAGCTGCTAAATTCCGAATCGTTTGAATATAATGATCGATGTAGTGATCCCGTTCCTCTGTTCCGGCTTTGATCGCATCGTGGATCGCCACACTCTCAATCCCTAATAGCGAAAGATGCTCTTTTTCAATTGATGCTTTTAGTGCGTTGATTTCGGAAATCTCCCAGACATCTCCGGGCATTTTATTCAGAAGTGTTCCTACAATGCCGTGCATTCCTGGAATTTGTCGAATATTCGTTAACGGGATCGTATCCCCTTCCCCGTACCATCGAAACCCCCATTGCATTTGCTGTCATCCTTTCGTTTTTAAAAATCATCGTCCTCCTCAGTTTCTTTGCTACTATCACCTGCCGAAGAATTGTGCCAAAGCGCCACACTGTTTTCTCCTTGCTGGATCACTGCTGCCACCGCCTGTTCAATCGGTGTCGCCAAAAATTGGTGATTGATTGCTTCTAATACCATCGGCAGATTCACTCCGCCGATCACATACGTCTTTTCCTGAAGAGGTTCTTCTAATTGATTGATCGTTACAACCGACTGATTGTAGGGACTCGCACTCAATAGATCAGCAAACACCAATACACCGTCCCCTTGATCTGTTTCATGGATTGCTTCATGGATTTTGTTTCCCAGAAGTTGAATATCCTCTCCGTGGTTCAAATTAACGACCGCAATATTTTCGACACTGCCCATGATCACCTCTGCGGCATCTTTAAAACCAGTACTCAGCTGTCCGTGAGTTGCCAATACGATTCCTAACAAATGTTGTTCCTCCTTTTTCGCTTCCTAACCAAATAATGCAAGGACTTTTTGCATATTCCTCAGATTCAGCTCTTTTTGCTTTAATTGTTTTCTAGGCAACACATACGTCTGATCCTGTTGCTTTTCTGCACAAAACAGATAGTTGATGCTGCCCATTGCTTCACTGCTGTGTTCGATCGCCAGCTGCTGCAGTTGCCCTTCATTGAATTGCTTGCCGATAGCTCGAATCGGCGCATCGGCACCAATAGAATCTAAATAATAAATCTTCGCATTCGGCCTTGCTGAATCACGTAACACTTCCAACCCGCGTTCTCCGTAACTTCCTTCATCAAGAAATGCGAAGGCAGTCGCTGTTTGACTGTTTTGACTGATCAGTGACAGCAGCGCTAAGATAGAGGAGGTATTGCGGGTCAAATTTTGCTCAAATCCTGCCCCGCGGCTTACGCGATTTAATAGCAGAAAATAAATACCGACTCCTAAAGCAAAAAGCGCTGTTTGCCATGAGAGCAAGGGAAATCTCCCTGAGGCAAAGTGGATATAAAGCCAGGTACCCAACAACCCTAAAAGAATCATCACTGCTGAAGCAGTCAGAATAAATTGATTTGTTTTGCGCCCTTGCTCCTGCCGATCAAAAAAATGGTAATCACCGAAATGCTGTGGCGGTGTATCATAATATGTGCAGATGATCCGTTTTGCTTTGGTCAGATCGCCAACATACAAATTGCGTGAGGCGTTTTTTTTCGTGTGATCATACTCGATCACCTGAAGGTCTTTGCGAAATGGAATGATATCCGCGATGAGTGCCTTCAAAAATCTTTGTTTGCTTTTATCCGTGGATCGCGACCGATAGACATACCGATAACGAAACAGCCAATCACGAAATGCTTCTGTTTGATTCATGGCGAATTCTCCTATTCACAAATTACCGACAAGGAAGGAGGAACTCTTTTTTTATAAGATCCTCCGCCTTCCTCTTCAACAGATGACGAACTCGCTCAATGATTACAAATTGAACTGCTTCAACACATCTTTAAGGGTTGATTTCGGTGCAGAAGGTGTTGCTTGAAAATAGATTGATTCCACACCGTACGCTTCGTTCATTTCTTTGAGTTTTTGCGCATCCTCTTGATTTAAATAAACAGATTTTGTAACGAGAAGGTCCTTTTCAGGATCTTTTTGGGCGATACCGCCTATGTTTAATTCTTTCATCGGCACGCCGTGTTTGACTAAGTCGTACATCACACTGACAGTTTTGGCGATCAAAATACAGTTGTAATCTTTGAAGTTGTATTCATCCCAGTAAAATTTGGCTTTTTCTGGTGTAACGACGATCGTTTTTTGCCCTGTGCGGCTACCGGCATTTTTGTATAATTCCCGCATGAACTTATCCTTAGCTACTACCTCATCCACTACAAAAATCGAATTGACTCCGCTTTTTTGTGACAAGGTCATCATGACCTGCCCATGGATCAATCGTTCGTCGACTCGTGCTAAATTTACTACACCCATTTTTGACACTTCCTTTTCTTATAAAATACCGACACCGGCTAAAATAATCAGAATCAAAGTCAGCCATAGCAATGCTTGCGTGACTTTTAATCCTTTCTTTGTATAGAACCAGTAGACGCCCATCACAACTGCTAACGGCAAGATCCCTGGTACAATCTGATCAAGGATATCTTGGATAATAAATTCTCGTCCAGAAATATCAAACTGCAGCGAAGAACTGACTTTGACATAGTTTCCAGCCAGAACCCCCATCATAAACAAACCGAGAACCGACAGTGTTTCAATTGCGGTTTGGACGCCTGTACTTTGCATCAATCCAGTTGCATTGCGCCCCATCGAAAATGCTTGACGGGCGAAAAACATTCCTAGAGAAACTTGATACAGTGCAAAGCAAATGAATGGGAACAACGCACCTAGCGGACTTCCTTGCTGTGCCCAAGGGACGGCAATCGCAATAAAGATATATTGAACGGTTCCTGAGTCGATGGCATCCCCAATTCCTGCTAAAGCCCCCATCAAACCAGCTTTCGTGTTGTACATTAGATCATCTTGCATCAAGATCTCTTTTTTCTCATGCTCTTCCTCGGCCCGCTGTTGTTCCATTGATGACATCAGCCCAGTGATGACTCCGCCACCCCAACTCAGCTGGGTATTGAAAAACAGCAGTTGGCGTTTGTAGGCAGCTTTCAGTGCCTCATCGTCTTTGTAAAGTTTGCGCAAAATCGGCATCATGGCGTATAAAAGCGAGGGTGATAAATACCGTTCAAATGAATGCGGGATCTCATTGGCGAAATGCCATCTTAGGTATGCTTTTGTGACATCTTTCTTCGTGATTTCTTCCGGTGCGCCTTGCGCTTTTTGAATTATTTCGGTCATTACTGCTCCTCCTTATCGATTAGAACCCGTCATCATAGTCATCGTCATCGTCATCATCAAAGGATGGTGATGCTGTATTCGTTTCTGGGGCTGGGGCCAATTTTCCTTTTTGTGACTGAACAAAAATCAACGCGATCAAAATACCAAAAATCGCATAGGTGACCATGGTAATTTCCAGCGAACTGAAAACTACACTCATGAAATAGGCCAAGAAGAAAAAGACCATATAATCTTTTCGACCGATCACATAGACGGTAGTTGCAATCCCGATCGCTGCCAATCCTCCGCCGACTACTTCTAAAATATGAATAACGACTGTCCCCTCAAGAGCATTGATGACATCAGCAATCAGTGGAGCGCCTAAATAAAGTGCAATAAATACCAGCGGAACAAATAAAATAAATGAAGCCAGCGTTGGGTATAAAATAATTGAACGCGTCATTGCCTTGGCATTAAGATCTTCTACTGCTTTATCCGTATACTTTCCTAAGAAGGTATTGATAAAGAAACGGAACTGATACAAATAACTCCCTAGCAACCCAACAGGAACGGCAACAGCAATCGCTGCTTCTGGTTGCAGATTTCCTAGCAAAGCTACCGGTACGGCAATCGCCGCAGCAATCGAAGGTTCCGCCGGCATGGATCCGCCGGGAGAAAATACCCCCATGTAAATCATTTGTAAAGCGGCAGTGACGATCATGGCTTGAGCCACATTTCCCATCACCAGTCCGACAACTAATCCCGTCATCAATGGTGAAAAACGTAAAGTCAGTGTGGCGCCTCCACCGAGCCAACGAGACATGACTGCTGCAACCCACAGCGCAATCAGTAAACTTTGTGTAACACTTAATGTATCCATTTTTCCTCCTCCTAAACTTCTTTCAAATAGTTTTCTAAATCAAAAACAGCTTCTTTCAAGCGTTCTTTGGTGATTAAGACTGGAATCAAGTGGACTTTTTCTTTCGAATCTATGAACTGCACCAACTGATCGATGACTTGTGCATCTTCAGGAAAAATACCCATTTGATGTAAACTCATTGGTAAGTGCAATTCTTGATAAAAGGGGATCAACTGATCGATGACCGTCCATTTTTCTTCAAGGGCTAATTGATAAAACATCCCATAGGCAACCTTTTCCCCGTGAAGAAAACGATGACTTTCAGGCAGATATTTACTGATGGCATCATGCATCGCATGCGCCGCTGCATTGCGGGCATATTTATCGCCTAGCCCGCCTACCATTCCAGCAACTGCAATAACGATCTCCGACAAGTGACAAAAGGCGTCTGTCACTTCCTGCCGCTTCATATCTTCAATCGCTTGTTTCGATTGTGTCAAAATAGCTGTTTCGCATAATTTTGCTGTATAGCCTGCCATTTGCAAGAAGGGCTCATTTTTCAAATGTGGTTGGGCTAAAATTGCTTCCGATTCAATCCATTTTGCCAACGTATCTGCTAAACCGGCGATAAAGTAGGAGACTGGTGCATCGATCACTAACGTCGGATCGGTAATCAAAAAAGCAGCCTGTCTTAAATAGTGTTCCGACTTTCCTTCAGATTCTCCTGACTCTTTATACATGACAGACAAGGGGGTCCATGGTGCACAATTGCTGGCCAATGTTGGGATCAGTCCAAAGGGTCGATTGACTACATGTGCTGCATACCCCACTAAGTCGGCTAACTTTCCGCCGCCAACCCCCAGAATAAAATCGATCGCCAGTTCTTCAACAAGATCAGCAATCAGTCCAGCGCCATAATAACTACATTCTCCTGTGTAGCGATGATAAAAAATTTCCAAATGCGCATCTTCTAAAAAGGGTAATTTTGGTTTCGCTTTTTCCCAAGAAACCGTTCCATGTACGAGCAGCAGGCGTTTTACTTTGTACTCTTTTAATACTTCCGGCACATAGTCGATCGCGCCTTCATGGTAACGATAAACTTGCGGTCCAACCTTTACTTTTAAATCCGTTAGCACGAGTTTCACTCTCCTTTATACAGCTAAAAACCGACTTTCCGCTTGAACAGCACGGTCTGGCAGCAGTCCCTTAACGATTCGTTCAATATCCGTGACACATTTGTTTCCCATTTCTTCTAAGCATTCCATAGTATAAGCTGATGTATGCGGTGTCATAACTACATTTTCAAAAGCTAAATACGGATGATCTTTATGACCAGGCTCTTCCTCTAAGACATCGGTGGCAAGACCAGCGATTTTCCCACTTTTTAATCCGCTTACAATTGCCTCTTCATTCAAAAGTGCGCCACGGGCACTATTGGAGAGATATACTTGATCTTTCATTTTTGAAATTTCTTCAAAGGAAATCATATGATAATTTTCCTCCGTCAAGTTAGCACATAGACAAATAATATCTGATTTTGCTAGCAGCTCGTCTAGCTCGACTTTTTTTCCACCATAGCTTTGAATATGCAAAGCCGACTTATATGGATCATATGCCAAAACCTCGCAGCGGAAACCATTTCTCAATATTTCTACTACACAGCTTCCAGTATTGCCGACACCGATCACTCCTACCGTCTTGTTAAATAATGCCCGTCCGACAAAGTCCGCTCGTTTTTCCCATTGATCTTCGCGGACTTTTGTATTCGATTCAACTGTACAGCGCAGAAGCGCCAATAGATTGGTCACATTATTTTCTGCTACTGCATCTCGCTCGACCAAAGCTGGAATGATCGAAACAATCGTTTGGTGGTCCTTCGCTGCTTCTAAATCAATATTGTTATAGCCGATCCCGTGGCGTGTAATCAGTAGCAATTCATCTTTGTACTCAAAAAACTCTTTGGTAAAAAACGGGGTAACACTTGCTATAATGATGTTGTATCCCTTAAGCTTTTCTGCTAATTCTTTCCCATTGATTTCGCTATCGAACGTGAAATGACTGACAGTTCCGATTGCTTGCAACCGCTCGATATGTTGCGGAAAGATTTTTCCAAAGCTGCTGGAATTCACTATAGCGATCTTAAACTGTTCCATATTCTTCCTCCTTACTCTTTTGCAACAATCTCATGACCACCAAAACCATTCCTTAGCGCAGAGACGACTTTTGCTGAGAAACTGTCTTCTTCTTGGGACAAATTTCTCATAAACAAACTCATAGCGATCGTCGGTACAGCAACATTCATCTCCAAAGCCGTTTCCACTGTCCACCTAGCTTCACCAGAAGCTACAACAACCCCGCGATATTCCTCCAACTTAGGGCTCTCATTAAATTGGGCCGCTGCGATTTCCATCAGCCAGCTGCGAATAACCGATCCATGATTCCATACCTCTGCGACGGAAGCCAAATCAAAGTCATAGGCACTTTGTTCAATCAATTGAAAGCCTTCACCGATCGCTTGCATCATTCCGTATTCGATACCGTTATGGACCATCTTTAGAAAATGACCGCTTCCTGATTCCCCTGCGTAAAGGTAGCCTCCTAAAATAGCCACATCTGCAAACAAAGATTCCACTTCTGAAAAAGCGATTTCATTCCCGCCAATCATCAAACATGCATCTTTTCTAGCTCCGGAAACCCCACCAGAAGTCCCACAATCAAAGTAATGCACCTCTTTTTCTTTAAACCAGGCTGCTCGGCGAATCGAATCTTTGTAATTAGAATTTCCGCCTTCAATCACGATATCTTTCGCTGATACAAGGGGCCATAGTTCTTCAAGAATCCCCTCAGTCACCGTTCCCGCAGGAAGCATCAACCATAAAATCTGTCGGCCGCTAAAAGAATTCGTCAAATCAGCTAGCGTTTGATAGAGTGTAATTCCAGCTTCTTGCGCTGTTTTCTGCGCATGTATCGAAAGATCCAGCCCTTTTACTTGATAACCTTGATCTTTTAAATTGAGGGCCAAGTTCAATCCCATTTTTCCAAGTCCGATAATTCCTATCTCCATGACAGCGCCTCCATTTCATACTTTCATTATACAAAAAAATATTTTTTTGTAAACATGAAAAATAAAAATAATTTTTATTTGCTTTTTTTCTTTAAAAGAGGTAACGTAACAATACAAAGATAATAATGTTCATATAAAGGAGGTAACCGTCTTTGACTGTTTCGATTCGCCTGCAAATAAAAACGCTTTATAAAGACTTAAGTCTCAAAGAACAAGCGATTGCCGACTACATTTTGGAAAATCCTAGTAAAGTCAGCCACAGTTCAATCAGTGATTTATCCAATGAATTAGGCATCGCTGATTCGACCTTTTTTCAATTCACAAAAAAACTCGGTTACAACGGATTTAAAGACTTCAAAATGGCAATGCTAATGCAGGAAAATGATTTTTCTGCCATTTCGATCCATGAAAATATCCAGAAGTCTGATAATGAATTGACTATGGCTCAAAAAGTATTTGATTCCAATATGACCACATTGACTGATACTAAAAATCTTTTGAAAGAAGAAGATTTAAAGCTTGCTGCTGCAATGATCAATCAATCTAAACGACTTTCTTTCTTCGGCGTTGGTGGTTCAGAGATCGTGGCAACCGATGCCTATCACAAATTTTTGCGCTCGCCGATCACTGTTTTTCACAGCAGTGATTATCACATCCAACTGATGGAGGCTTCATTGTTGACGCCAGATGATTGCGGCATTTTTATCTCTCATACTGGAAAATCAAGAGAAACCATTGAACTAGCTCAAGTTGCCAAAAACAATGGTGCCAAAATTATCGTCATTACTAGCCATGCTGCTTCCCCTTTAGCCAAACTCGGCGACGTGGTTTTCATCTCTATTTCCGAAGAAACTGAGTTTCGCTCAGAGGCATTGGCATCCAGAATCGCTCAACTGAGCATCATGGATTCCCTCTATGTCATCTTAATGTTTATTAATCGAGACAAAGCGCAACAATCGATTGCCAAAATTCGGCGCTCCATTTCAAAAATCAAAGAACCCTGAGAAGGGAAGAAAAAAACTTAACATTTTTCTGTGTTTCGCTAAATCTTTTGTGAATCACAGTTGATATGCAAAAAAACTTGTGCTTTTTTCTGTACTCTTCTTTGGTTTCTTATCAACTTTTTCAGTTCTGAAATTCAACTGCGGTGAGCCTGCCAAAAATCTTGTCCCTTACTCTTGCTGATGGTCGCAAAAAAACCACATCACAAAGCTATCCGCTCTGTAATGTGGTTTTTTAAGACTATCTTTTTTTAGGTAAATCAATAACGACTAGACACAATCTCTGCTCCAAAGGGCATCAACGCTAAGCGCGCCATTTTCAATGATTGCGCCGCAAATGGAATGCCGATGATCGTGATGGCTAGAATGACTGCGCTAGCTAAATGTCCTAAAGCCAGTGGTATACCAGAAAATATCAACCATAAAATATTTAGAATCACGGACACGCCACCGCCACGGTAAACGATGTCTTTCCCAAATGGTGCGAGTGACAACGTCGCAAACTTAAAACATTGCAGACCAATGGGAATGCCGATGATGGTGATACACCATAAACACCCAGCCAAAAACCATGAGATCGCACCGATCAAGCCGCCAAAGACAAACCAAATCACGTTGCCTAAAAAATTCATCTGATTGCCCTCCTTCTTTTTTTAATAAAGACTGCTCCTGTTTTAGCAAAGAAAGCAGGGGGCATCGTTAGCACTCAGACATGCGCTATCGTCTGGTGATCCTTCCCCTGCGCGCTTCTCTTTTTTCTTAATACGAGCGAAATGTGTTATTTTGTAAAATGCTTATTGCCCAGAATCAACCGTTGATTCGCTGCTGTTATTTGATTCATTTGAGTCATTGCCGAAGACACCGGTGATCGAAGACCAGATGCCGCTAAAGAAGCTCTTGATATTTTCCCAAAGGCCCTTAGAGGTTTCTTCGATTTGCTTGCGAGCTTCTGACAGATCCAATTCTTTGATGAAGTCATCGAAGATATTGTTGTCTCGCATGTCGCTCATTAAAGAGGTCAATTCAGAAATTTGATTTTCCGTAACGATTCCTTCAAGTCCGTTGTCCTTCAAGGCTTTTTCTACTGTCTCTTGAATGTCTGCTTGAGTCAATTCCGTACCATCTGCGGTTTGAGCAGCCAAATCGGTTTTCGCTTGTTCTTGCGCTGCATTCAATGCTTCATCGGAATAGCCTTCTTTGTCTTTGTTCTCTTCGGTGATCGTAGAAAGCACATCCATCTCATCTTGAGCTACAGCTACTCGATTCTGATTGATGACGCCGCCTGATTCTTCAACGATTTTGTATACCCCAGCTAAAGCACCGGAACCGTCGATCGGTACAGCAGAAGCTACCGTTAGCTTCGCATCAGTGATCCCTGCCGTCAGCGCTGCATTTTGATATTGGGCTGCGGTGATGCGGGTAATGTTATCTGGTGTCGCGATATCGACAGTGATTCCTGCTCCGCTTTCTAGCGTCTGCATTCTGACCGAGCTATAGACCGCCCAATCTGCGGTAAAGCCACCATCGGGAATGTATTTCATCAAGTCAGTACCGTTTGTCGTATAAATCGGTGTTTCGCCTTGAATGCCCAGGCGTTCAAGTGTGTAGTCTTCTTGTGCTTTCGTCAAGGCATTTCCGATCGCCACGGCATTGACTTGCAAACGATCTGAACTGCTGTCAGAGGTACTCGTCTGACTGTCGGTAGTGGCTGTCGTTGCAGTAGAACTGCTTGTTGCAGTGGAACTGCTGGTCGTTGAATTGGTTTCGTCAGCAAAAACTTGTGGTGCTGCTAATAAAACTTGGCTAGATACCAAGAGAGTCGCTAAAATCATCGCTGGTTTTCGAGTCTGTTTTTTCATCATTATATCCTCCAAGTGTTGATCTCTTTTTCAGGGATTTTTCCCACTTACTGCTGTTATTGTACTATAGGTTTTCTTGCAAAGCCTACGTCTAGGGTCTGAAATGAAGAAAAACTTAGAACTCTGCTGCTATTTAAAAAAGGCACAATTTGGTATTATCCTTGGTACAGCAATACTTTAGACGCTTTTCTTTTCATCAACTGTTTTTTTAGCAAAACCAACCGCATAGGATTTCAAACGGCTGCCCACTTTCCTCAAACTAAGAAAGGCTCCCGTTAAAGCTATCGTATAAAAGAACAACGGAAACCCTGTGAGTGAAAAAAAGACTTTCCCGGATTCCAGAAACAGCGGGTGACTCAGAAAGATCAATCGACTAGCCTCAGCTGCTTGTTTTGCTTGCCAAGTCCGCTTTTGTGGTTGCTGCTTGATCAGCCAAGCAAGGAAAAAAAGAGTCGTCGGCACAAAGAACAGCATGAAATTCTTATCGTCCCCCTGATTGAGATACACCAGTCGACCTTCAATGCCTAATAAACAAAGAGAGACCGCGAATTTTCTGCCAAGATGCTTCGTGAAAAAAGGACGTTTCTGGTGTTCACCTAAACAAAACCCGCACAGCAAAAAAAGAAACCCATAAAAAAGACCGTTTCTCGTTGTAAAAAATAGGGTCCGATAATTTTGATAAAATACCAATAAAGGTCCACTTAAATAACTGCTGTACGTTTCAAGACAGCCAATCACATACAAACTGATCGCCAGTAAAAACTGCCGCCGATAGCCAAGAAAGCGGGTTTTCCGTACTAACCACATGCCAAAGAGCAACGCTGGAAAATACCAGAGATGATACCAAATGCCTACAGTAAAAAAGCCAACAACCAAACCGATGACCCGTAATGGATCGGCAAGATTTTGCTCTCCTAAATAAAACCAGCCTAAGGGAAGATACACGATCGACCAACGCAAATATAACTTAAGTTGTCGTTTGCACCATTGCTGCCATGAACAGGTGCTCTTTTGAAAAAAATAGCCATTCAGCAGCAGAAAAAAAGGAACCGCCAAACGACATAAGAGACTCTTTAACAAAAAATGAAGCCCGTTGTTTTCCGCCAGTCGACCACAGTGAACGAGAATCACCAGTAAGGAAGCGATGAATTGGATGTAGCCAATTGGAACCATAGGTTGTTTTGTCTTCATTCAATCGTTTCTCCTTTCTCCGTCAAATTTGATCAAACATCCTTCACTTTACTGACCCTTTCTTTTTATGACCAGCACTGAAAGCTTCCAGGATAGAAAGACAGTGCAACAAGTAGAAACATTGATAAATAAAGGATGTTACCCTTTGTTGCATCGCTAATTTCATA
The DNA here is from genome assembly GCF_002393265.1 of Enterococcus sp. FDAARGOS_375. Taxonomy (NCBI): domain Bacteria; kingdom Bacillati; phylum Bacillota; class Bacilli; order Lactobacillales; family Enterococcaceae; genus Enterococcus; species Enterococcus sp. FDAARGOS_375. The sequence goes on from NZ_CP023515.1 coordinate 733,312, forward strand.
GATCCTCGTTCGCATAGAAAAGAGTTTGCTATAATATAGAAAGAATGATGGAGGCAAAACAGACACATGGATATTGGGAAAATTATTAAAGAAGAACGCACCAAACGAAATCTCACACAAGAACAATTGGCGCAGGAATTTTTTGTCACTCGGCAACTGATTTCAAAATGGGAAAACGGCAAGAGCTATCCTGATCTAGATCAAGTAGTCAAGCTGAGCAACTATTTTGAATTGACCTTGGACTATTTATTAAAAGAAGATCAGCAGATGGTGCAAGAACTCAATCTGACCACCCACCGCAAACGAATTGGCCTCGTATTGATCGCCCTTTTGACTGTTCTCAGTATTAGCTTAAGTACGATTTTGCTGGCAGGATTTTGGATCGATCCAGTCTTTTTCACAAAAGAAGACCTAACGATCACTTCTATTAAAAAGTACCACTTGCCTGCCACTGAGATAACGAATCAGGAAACCGGACAAGTGATTCAGCTGCCTGAAGATACGGAATACTTGATCACTTATACGATCGATCGGCCATTGGTAAAAACGGGCCGTCTGTCGGGTTATAAAGAATACAGCAGCGAAAATGCCAGCCAATTAATGGCTTTTGGTCATCGCGGTTTTCATTTTGGCACGCAAACAAGTAAAATCGTCATTCGCAGCAATCGCCAAGACAATTTAGCTGCACCAGAATTAAATGCAGGCAAGGATCTTTATCTTCGTAATATGAATAAAGCACGCGCCTATCAAAAATCTGCAGCAGGTGACACATTTTCTATCGAAGACGAAGGCGATCTCCTCTTTACTGCAGAAGAACTGGAACAATTACCCTTTGAACAAGGACAACTGCCAGAGTAAACAAAAACCATCGAATCGTTTTGATCGGTGGTTTTTTGCTGACTTCTTATCCTAACAAGATCATTGCGATCGCTGCCAAGGCGTTATTGAGAAAATGCATGGCGATGGCTGTTTCTAAGCGCTTAGTTTTTACATAAATCAGCGCCATGATCAATCCCATAGCACCGTAAATTAGAAACTCGACCAGATTGGTGACGGAATGGATGATACTAAAAGCCGCCACACTTGAGATGATCCCGACTATCGGGTATTTCTTGAATAAAAGGCCGATGAATCCACCCCGGAAAACGATCTCTTCCATGATTGGCGCCGCCACGGCGATCAATAGAAAGATCAAAAGCGGATTTTCGCCTGTAAACAGTTCCCCTAACACTGCATCATTGGCGGTCGCTTCTTGATCGGAAATATGCTGCAGATACATGGTACCACCAACAGCAATAACTCGTCCTAAAACAAAGCCACCGATGATCCATAACCAGTTGCGCTTCGTTGACCAGCCAAAGTCAAAGGTGGCAAGTCCTAGCTTCCAAGCCAAATACATCATCAGGCCAATGTTTGCCAAAAGCAAGGCAATCAATCCGTAGCTCATCATCGCAGGAATCCTCGGCTCTCCGGCTTCCAAATAATAGATTTTTACCACACTGAATACGGTCATCCCTACTTGACTAAGTAAGAATAAGCCAATCAAAATAAATAAGTTCTTTACTGCTTTCATGCTCTCCTCCTTTTTTCTCATTGCATTTTGCAGGATTGGGTTACGACAAATCATGACACAGCTCATCACTTGGTTCCCCATATATCCAGAAGCAAGCCGCTATCGGCTTGTTTCTAATGATACTGAGTTTCTTCAGTATTTACAACAAATAAAAAATAAAAACAGTTATTTTGCGTATTTTATCCAATAAACCACGTTTTTTCTTTTGCTGCTCTCAAAAAAATATAAGTAATGTTTGAAAAAAGCGCTCTCTTATGCTACACTGTTCCTACTTTTGTTTGGCTGACGAACCGCTGCCCCAACCATGTTCGTTTGGACCAACTCGTTGCGAGTATTCGATTTCGAATGCTCTTTTTGTCGCGTTTGTCAAAAGAAAGTGAGTGAATCCAAATGATCCAAGTAGAACACCTCAGCAAGACCTTCCAAGTATCCAAGCGAAAAAGCGGCTTTCGCCAAGCAGCCAAAGCCTTTCTTTCTCGTGAAACCACCACCGTCCATGCGTTGCAAGACATCAGCTTTACCATCAATGAGGGCGAAATGGTTGGCTACATCGGGCCTAATGGTGCTGGAAAAAGTACCACCATCAAAATCATGTGTGGGATTTTGACCCCTGATCAAGGCGTTTGTCACATCAATGGTCGTACCCCTTGGCAAGAACGTATCCAACATGTCAAAGACATCGGCGTCGTCTTCGGTCAGCGCAGTCAACTTTGGTGGGATGTCCCCGTCAATGACAGCTTTGATTTGATCCGTGATATCTACAAAGTTGACGCTGCTAGTTATCAGCGCAACCTAGAAGAATTAGTCACCTTACTAGATTTAGGTGAGATCTTAAAAACCCCGGCTCGTTCCTTGAGTCTCGGTCAGCGTATGCGCTGTGAGATCGCCGCCTCCTTACTCCATGACCCCAAAATCTTATTTCTTGATGAACCCACCATCGGTTTAGATGCTGTATCAAAAATTGCTGTGCGTCAGTTCATCAAAAAAAGAAACCAAGAAAAAGGTACCACAGTCATCCTGACGACCCACGATATGCAAGATATCGAGGCGCTGACACAACGAATTCTGTTGATCGGCAAAGGGCAAATTTTGCTGGATGGTCGCCTCGATGAACTAAAGCATCGTTTTTCTGATGTCAAAACGCTGGAGATCGACTATCAAGGGAAGGAGCCCCATCTGCCAGAAAATGTCCAGCTGCTTCAAAAAGACGTTGGTCGCCTGGTTCTGAAGCTTGATCCCAAAGAAGTGTCAGTCGCTCAGCTGCTCAGTCTGCTCAGCAATCAAGTCGAGATCACCGATTTGGCCGTTGCCAGTATCACCGCCGAAGAAATGGTCGCCAAGCTGTATCAGGAGTATCAAATATGAGGAAGTATCAGGCATTTTTCCGCATTCGCTTTATCAATACCTTGCAATACCGCTCGGCGGCGATTGCCGGGATGGCTACACAACTAGCTTGGGGCTTGATGGAGATTCTGGCATTCCACGCCTTTTACCAAGCAGATCCTAGTGCCTTTCCCATGACCTTTCAACAAACCGTCTCCTATGTTTGGCTCCAGCAAGCCTTCTTATCCTTGTTTATGTTGTGGTTCTTTGAGGCAGAAATTTTCGATACCATCACCAAAGGGTCGATCGCCTACGAACTTGTGCGGCCGATGGATCTATACAATCGCTGGTTTTGCCAATCGGCTGCCAATCGCTTAGCAAAAGCCCTCTTGCGTTGCGGACCAATTTTTGTGATTGCTTTTTTACTACCAGCCCCTTATCGCTTGATTCTGCCAACAAACGTCGCTGCCCTGTTCTTGTTTCTTTTGTCTATGGTGCTGAGTTTAGGTGTAGTGATCGCTATGTCGCAGCTGGTCTACATCTCAACTTTTTATACATTATCCTCCATCGGGGTGCGGATCGTCATCAGCTCCATCGGTGAATTTTTAGCTGGCGGGGTCATTCCTCTGCCTTTCTTTCCGCAGCCTTTTCGCCAATTCGTGGAACTATTGCCTTTTGCTTCCATGCAAAACGTCCCGCTGCGAATTTACAATGGGGATCTGACTGGCTTTGCGCTGGTTTCCGCATTGCTCTTACAAGTCTTTTGGCTCGTACTTTTGATCGTGATCGGAAAAATTTGGCTGCATCAGGCACTCAAGCGTGTCGTTGTGCAAGGAGGTTAAGGAATATGGTTTATTGGCATTATTTTTGTATTCATATCAAAAGTCAGATGCAGTATAAAGTTTCCTTTATGTTAACTGCTTTGGGACAATTTCTAGGTTCCTTTACTGCTTTTTTAGGCATTTGGTTTATGTTTACGCGGTTTCATCAAGTGGATGGCTTTACCTTTGAGGAAGTCCTGCTTTCCTTTGCGACGGTTTTGTTTGCCTTTTCGATTGCGGAATGCTTCTTTCGCGGGTTCGATCTTTTTCCACAAATGATCAGTAATGGCGAGTTCGATCGGGCACTCGTGCGCCCCCGCTCCTTGATCTTTCAAGTCTTAGCTTCCAAAATGGAATTCTCGCGTCTCGGTCGTTTTATTCAAGCCTTGCTGTTGTTTGCTTATGCGATTCCTAATAGTGGAATTGCTTGGCATTTTGGAAATGTCCTGACTCTTTTTCTGATGATCGTCTGTGGCGCCCTCTTTTTCGCCCTATTGTTCTTAGTGTATGCCGCCATTTCCTTCTTTACGATCCAAGGACTTGAATTTATGAATATTTTTACCGATGGTGCCCGCGAGTTCGGCCGCTACCCCTTCAGTATCTACGGAAAACACGTCTTGCGTTTATTGACCTACGTCGTGCCGATGGCTTGGTTTCAGTATTATCCGTTTCTGTATGTCATTGGTCGCGTAACTAATCCTTGGTGGATCTTATCACCCTTGGTTTGTCTACTCTTTGCCTTTCCCGCCTTCTTCTTTTGGCGAGTAGGTTTGAAGAACTATATTTCTACGGGTTCGTAAGCCTCCCCCTTATTAAACATCTTGTGGGAAAAGAGCGTCACTTTATGGGTGATGCTCTTTTTTTACTTTCTAATAGTTGTGAAATTGCTTATTCGCTTTTTTGATTGCATAACTACACATATCTTATGCAGTAAATAATTATTGTTATAAAGACAAAAACTGGCTAGGAAAAGCCGCCAATCTCTGGTAAGATAAATAAAAACGTAAAAGAGGACCAGTTATGGAATATTTAGCGATTTTACTTGTTTTCTTTCTATTGAATGTAGTGATACTTGTACTTGGATTGAAGAAGAAACGAATCATGCTGCTTTTTCTGTCACTCTCTGGTTTATTGTTGGTTTGCTTGATTGCCATTTCTTACGTTTTCTTCTATTCAAATACACTTTAAGTCGTCAAAAACACGGGAAGCTGGCTACGAACCTACCGAAACAACCGGGGCTGTTTTAGTCATTACACCCGACGTATAGGACACGTTTGTTAAAATTAATTTGAGAAAAAAATGACTTTGACATAAGTCGCGAAAAAAGCGTAATGAATAACGGATATCCGTTCATTCATTACGCTTTTTTCTTGTTCTTTTCTCATGATGAATAATTAAACGAACTATACTCTCCACATGTTTCGCAGATATAGTAATAGTTGCGTTTCTTCTTATTATAAAGTTTCAACTTCTTCCCATTTTTACAACTCTTGCATTCTTCTAATTCAGTCAAGGTTTTATAACAAAATAACTCACTGATCATTTCTGGATAAAAATGCGCAAGCAGCTCAATCAGCTTTTTTCTGTCAACCAACAGTAGATTATCACCGGCTATTTCTAATGCTTGATCTGTAAAAAAATGTGTTGTGATAAAAAGCCCATTGGGAAACCCTTTGTCTGGAAAAATCCCTTTAAATGCGGCAACGAGTGGCTTACTGATCCGCTCCGTTGTCTTTTGCGGATTCCAAGCTTTACATTGGACCGCTATTGCCTTTTTATTATTAGAAAAAGCATACACATCAATACCACCATCTTTGTAACCATCGATGTTTTGGACGGTATATCCCATCTTTTGTAAAATACATTCAGCAATATAATTCAAATCCTCCGATTTACAGGTTTCTAATTGAGCCACAATCTTTTTCAATTTTTTCGGGTATGTACGTTCATTAAAGTTGCTTAGTTCTGGTAAATTAATAACTTCCTTCTTTTTCTTAAATGAAAACATGTCTCTTCCTTTCTTGATTGTTTTGGATGTGATTAGTTAAAGCTTAGCTAGTAAGTGGTCTTTAATTATGTAGAATAAAAACTGGTTCTTAAGGAGAGGAAAAATCTACTTTTCTCAAAAAAACGTTTTAATTTGATAAAATAAGTCAAAATAAGAAACTTATATAAGGATATTATTAATTTAATGATAATTTTATTTAAGCTAAAAGTCAATTGAAGCTTGAATATTCAATAACAATCGAAGGTTAAATCAAATCACTCTTGATCACTGCTTCATTTAAGAAAATTTTTAGATAGGATTCGTTATAGTGCTAATTTCCACATTCTTGTCTTACTGATCTATTGAGTCCTCTTACTTTACTTGTAACAGATTCTGAATGGTTTCTTTCGCTTTAGCAGTTGCGTGTCTATTACCTATAAAAATAAAAAAAGGTTTCCCTCGTAGAAGGGAAACCTCAGAAATGTTGCCGAAACAACATTTGCAGTTATTTGTCTTATTCTGCAGCGTTTGTGTCTTTGAGACCGTATTTTTTGTTGAAACGGTCCACACGTCCGTCTGCTTGTGTGAATTTTTGACGTCCAGTGTAGAATGGATGTGAATCAGAAGTTACTTCGACACGGATCAATGGATACGTGTTGCCGTCTTCCCACTCAACAGTTTCTTGAGAATTCTTTGTAGAACCTGATAAGAATTTGAAACCAGTAGTTGAGTCCATGAATACAACTGGATGATAATCTGGATGGATATCTTGTTTCATTTCTTCTTCTCTCCTTTGCCCTGGCTCATTTGCTTCACCAGAGTTGATTTGTCGATTTTACAACATGACTATCTTACCATGTTTGGTTTTTAGATGCAATTATCTTTTTATATTTCTTTTTTGCCGTTTGTCTCCGAAATGGACATCATGAAAAGCCGCTAAAAACTCTTCATTGTTCTTCGTTTTACGCAAGAATTGAATGAATTGTTCTGTGAACTCCAAGGAATCCCCCAACATGTTGTTGCGTAAGCGCCAGGTTTCTTCCAATTGCTCGCTGCTCATCAGCAATTCCTCTTTACGGGTACCAGATTTCTTGATGTCGATCGCAGGGAAAATCCGACGTTCTGCTAAGCTGCGAGAAAGCTGCAGCTCCATATTGCCGGTTCCTTTAAACTCTTCATAGATGACATCATCCATGCGGCTGCCGGTATCCACCAGTGCGGTGGCAAGAATCGTCAAACTGCCGCCTTCTTCAATATTGCGGGCAGCACCAAAAAATTTCTTTGGTTTGTACAAAGCAGCTGGATCGATCCCGCCACTTAGTGTACGTCCGCTTGGCGGTACCACTAAGTTGTAGGCTCTTGCCAAACGAGTGATACTATCCATCAGAATCACGACATCACGCTTGTCTTCTACCAAACGCATCGCCCGTTCTAGTACCAATTCAGAAACACGGGTATGATTGCTAGGCTGCAGGTCAAAGGTTGAAGAAACAACATCTCCTTTGACACTGCGTTCCAGATCAGTCACTTCTTCTGGGCGCTCGTCGATCAAAAGAACGATCAATTCCACCTCAGGATAGTTGTCAGTGATCCCATTGGCAATTTCTTTCAAGATACTGGTTTTCCCAGCTTTAGGCGGAGCAACGATCAGTCCCCGTTGTCCAAAACCCACTGGCGACAGCATGTCGATCATCCGAGTAGAAAGGCGTCCTGACGTTGTTTCCAATTTTAAATGACGATTCGGATAAAGCGGCGTCAACGCTGGAAAATGCGGACGCTCTTTGGCATCTTCTGGATCTTTGCCATTAACAGACTCAACGTGCATCAATCCATAATAGCGCTCAGATTCCTTGGGCGGGCGCGCCTTACCGGCGACTTTATCACCATTACGCAAACTAAACCGACGAATCTGTGATGAAGAAATATAGATATCTTCTGCACTCGGTCCGTAGTTGATTGGGCGTAAAAAACCGTAGCCTTCTTGGCCTACGATATCCAAGATTCCTTCCATATAAAAGAAGCCTTGTTTTTCCGCCTGCGCCCGTATCACAGCCAATGACAATTCTTTTTTATTCATCTGGCTGTAATAAGGAATTCGAAACTCTTTGGCAAAGGTGTAGATTTCTTTTAAGGTTTTGTTTTCCAACTCTGCCATCGTAAGATAATCGCTCATAATTACTCCTCTATCATTTGAATATCAGCTCCAAGAGCCGTTAGTTTTTCGATGATATGATCATAGCCGCGCAAAATATACTCGACATTAAAGACGCTGGTCGTGCCAGTCGCCATCAATCCGGCAATGACAAGGCAAGCTCCTGCTCGTAAATCAGAAGCGACAACTTCTGCTCCGTGCAATTGGCTCGGTCCGCTAACAAAAATCATGTTGCCTTCTGTCGTTGCTTGTGCGCCCATCCGTGCTAATTCAGGAATATGGTTGACCCGTTTGGCGTAAATCGTGTCCATGATCTCCGACGTTCCGTTTGCTTTTAGCAATAATGGTGTGATCGGCTGTTGCAGGTCTGTGGCAAATCCTGGATAAGGATAAGTTTTCACAGTCGCTGGTTTCAAGTCTTTTGAGGGATGCACATAGATTTCATCTTCGCTGATATCCATTCGCACGCCGATTTCTTCCAATTTCGCAATGTAGCTTTCTAGATGCTCATAAATCACATTTTTGACAGTAATGCCTTCCCCCGCTGCTGCGGCTAAAGAAAGGTAGGTTCCTGCTTCGATCCGGTCTGGAATGATGGAATGACGACAACCGTGCAATTCTTCCACGCCTTCGATACGAATTTCATTGGTACCTGCACCTCTGATTTTCGCTCCCATATTATTTAAAAGGGTCGCAACATCAATGATCTCAGGTTCTCGTGCGGCATTTTCAATGATCGTTTTGCCTTTGGCTTTTACTGCTGCCAGCATCACATTGATGGTTGCTCCGATGGAGACCATATCTAGGAAGATTCGTTCACCAGTCAAGCCTTCTTCTTCGGTACGCAAGTACATGGCACCATGTTCGTTGGTGACTTTTGCGCCAAGTGCTTCGAAGCCTTTAATATGCAAATCGATTGGTCGCGGGCCTAAGAAGCAGCCGCCAGGCAATCCAACGACACCTTCACCAAACTTCGCCAACAATGCCCCCATGAAATAGTAAGAAGCTCGTAGACTGTTGATTTTTCCGTTAGGCATCGGGATCGAAACGATGTTTGTCGGATCGATCTCTAGCGTATTGTTTTCAAAATGGGTCTTCACACCCATGATTTCGATAATCTCAATTAATGAGTGCACATCTTGGATGTCAGGCACTCCTTCTAAAATGACCGGTGAATCAGCTAAGATCGCTGCCGGGATCAATGCGACTGCACTGTTTTTTGCGCCGCTAATGGTGACTTCACCTTTTAAGGGACGATTGCCGTTGATGACAATTTTTTTCATGGAATTCCACCTATACTCTTTTTTAATTTATGTGTATCATTCCAATTTTAGCACAGATCACTCAAAGAAAAAAGATGCAGGATATTTTTGATCCCCGCATCAAGAATATTTTCTTGGAAAACAAAAAAACTCTTAGAATCAGTGATTCTAAGAGTTTTGATCTTTGATTAAGATTAAGCTTTACCAGCTGAACCGAACCAGTCGATGTGTTCTTCTGCATCTTTAACGATTGCAGCAACACCTGGTGCTAATAATTTACGAGGGTCGAATCCTTTACCTTCTTTATCTTTGCCAGCTTCGATGTATTCACGAGTTGCTTTAGCAAATGATAATTGGAATTCAGTATTTACGTTTACTTTAGAAACACCCATTGAGATTGCTTTTTCGATTTGGTCTTGAGGAATACCAGAACCACCGTGTAATACTAATGGTACATCAGAACCTACTGCATCAGCGATTGCTTGTAAGTGATCAAAAGCAAGGCCTTTCCAGTTTTCAGGGTATTGACCGTGAATGTTACCAATTCCGCAAGCTAGGTAATCAATACCAGTTGCAACCATTTGTTTACATTCTTCGATGTCAGCTAATTCGCCAGAACCGATGATTCCATCTTCTTCTCCGCCGATTGAACCAACTTCACACTCAACAGAAACGCCTTTTGCGTGTGCTTTTTCGACAACTTCTTTAGCCAATTTCAAGTTTTCTTCAAATGGTAAGTGAGAGCCATCAAACATAACAGAAGTGTAACCAACTTCGATACATTCCATTGCTGCATCATAATCACCGTGGTCTAAGTGGATTGCAACTGGAACAGTGATGTTCATTGAATCAACCAAGTTTGTAACGATGTCTTTAGCAACTTTGTATCCGCCCATATATTTGGCAGCACCCATTGAAGTTTGGATTAGAACTGGCGCTTTTTTCGCTTCAGCAGCTTTTAAAATCGCTTGTGTCCATTCTAAGTTGTTTGTGTTGAATCCGCCGACTGCATATCCGCCTTGACGAGCAGCTTTTAAGAATTCAGCTCCTGATACTACTGGCATAAAAAATTCCTCCTAAGTTTTGAAAAACTTTATTTGTTAAGCAATGCTTAACCGACAATGCTATTTTAGCAAAGATTTGCGGTATTTGCTACTAAAAAGAGGAATTTCTCTTTTCAAAAAAAGATTGCACAAATATAAAAATCCAGCATTTTCATCATCTTTTCTGAAAGTCTAGGATTCTGTAAGGTTTTGCTCTTCTGTCTGTGGTCGTTAGATAACAAATCGGCATGTGAAAATTCGAGAAAAATTTCACATATTTTTTCGTTATTTTATCATAATCTTCCAGCATATCCTTTCTTCTTCTCTTTTGAGCATAAGAATAGCCTTGTGAAAGCGGCTATATTATTATGTAAAAAAGGAGGGATAAAATGAAAAAAGCGCTTATTGGATTTTTGGCAGTCATCGGAGTTCTTTTCTTGGCAAGCTGTAGCTCGGGGGCCAAGGAAGAAACCAAAACATTCACAATGGATCAAAATGGGGTTTCGATGGAATTGGTCTTCACTTACGAAGGCGATAAAGTAAAAACTCAGACTGCGAACAATGTCATGCCTTATTCAGCGATCGGGGTAACGACTAAAGAAGAAGCACAAACCGTGCTTGATCCGATCGCTAAGAAGTATCAGCAAGTCAAAGGGTTGGACTATTCCCTCGACTATACAGATAGTGAAGCGACTGAATCCTTGACCATCAATTATGATGAGTTGGATTATGATTCAGCGAAACAATTGCCTGGGGTTAGTTTCGAAGGAAACACTGAAAATGGGATCAGCATGGAACGTACAGAGGAAATGCTCTTAGACCAAGGGTATAAGCTAAAAGAATAATCCTCTCTAGGCACCAGCAAATCAACATGGGTTTCCCGCTGGCGGATTTCATTCAAACTGTTAGCGAAAAAAATAATGCATAAGCCAGAAACTTCCGGTCGTTTTGACGGAAGTTTTTTGTGTGCAGAAACAGATACCTTCTACCAACGCTCTCGCAAGTTTCAACCTTTTACGGATTATTGGGATGGCGCAACTCAAAAAAACTCCCCATCTTGAGATGAGGAGTTTCGCACATTCATTCTTTGGTTTGCCGCTAGCGATTATTATGCTTGGCGGTTGTCTAATGAAGCTCCAACAAAGGCTTTGATCAAGCGTTGTGGGCGAGTTGGACGAGAAATCAATTCTGGGTGGAATTGGCAACCCACGAAGAATTTGTTTTCTGGGATCTCAACGATCTCCACCAAACGATTGTCTGGTGACACACCTGAGAAGACCATCCCGTTTGCTTCAAAGATTTCACGGTATTTGTTGTTGAATTCATAACGATGACGATGACGTTCTTGAACAACTTCTTCTCCGTCATAAGCTGCAGCTGTTTTGGTGCCTTTCTTCACTTTACATGGGTACAAGCCTAAGCGCAATGTCCCACCTAAGTTTTCGATGTTTTCTTGGTCAGCCATCAAATCAATGATGTTGTTGGCTGTTTCAGGATCTGTTTCTGCGGAATTGGCATTTTCCAAGCCAACGACATTGCGGGCATATTCCACACAAGCCATTTGCATCCCTAGACAAATCCCTAAGAATGGCACATCGTTTTCCCGAGCATATCGGATCGCTTCGATTTTTCCTTCAATCCCGCGATCACCGAATCCACCAGGAACAAGAATACCGTCTACTTCACCTAAGTAAGAATCCACGTTTTCTCGTGTGATTTCTTGGGCTTTGATCCAATCGATCTCGATGTCTGCATCAAAGGCAAAACCAGAATGTTTCAAGGCTTCGACAACTGATAGATAAGCATCTGGCAATTCCACGTATTTTCCGACTAATGCGATACGTACTTTTTTCTTCAAATTCAGTACCTTTTCTTCCAATGCTTGCCATTCAGTCATGTCAGCAGCTGGTGCAGTCAGTTTCAAATGATCACACACGATTTGATCCATGCCTTGCGCTTGCAGTGCCAATGGAATCGAATAAAGGGTCTCAACGTCACGAGATTCGATCACGGCTTCTGGTGCCACGTCACAGAATTGGGCCAATTTGTTTTTCGTTGATTGTCCTACGGGTTGTTCTGTACGAACGACCAAGATATTTGGTTGAATCCCTAAGCCGCGCAGTTCCTTCACACTGTGTTGGGTCGGTTTGGTTTTCATTTCGCCCGCTGCTTTCAAATAAGGAATCAGCGTGGTGTGGATGTACATCACATTGTCTGAACCTACGTCTGCTTTCATTTGACGCAAAGCTTCTAGAAATGGCAATGACTCAATATCCCCTACTGTACCGCCGACTTCTGTAATGATCACATCTGAATCAGTCATTTTGGCTGCCCGCATGATTTTTTCTTTGATCTCGTTGGTGATATGCGGGATCACTTGAACAGTCGCGCCTAAGTATTCTCCTTTACGCTCTTTCCGCAAAACTTCTGAATAGATTTTTCCAGTTGTTACATTTGAGTATTTGTTCAAATTGATATCGATAAAGCGTTCATAGTGACCTAAGTCTAAGTCGGTCTCTGCTCCATCATCGGTTACGAATACTTCACCATGTTGGTATGGGCTCATCGTTCCTGGATCGACGTTGATGTACGGATCGAATTTTTGAATCGTTACTTTCAAGCCGCGATTTTTCAACAGACGTCCTAATGATGCTGCTACGATCCCTTTACCAATAGAAGAAACCACACCGCCGGTTACAAAAATATATTTTGTCATAAACTGAAAAACTCCTTTAATCTATTTTACAGGAAAAGCATTTAGAAAATAATAAAAGCTCCCTATCCATAAATGAATAGGGAGCGAAAATTCTAAATCACTTTCTGACTCTTGTAAAGAGTGCCCAAACAGAATGATACATTCTCACCTAGCAAATGTCAAGAAAACTTTATCTGATTTTTTCAGAAAGAAAACGAGGTTTCCAGACAAAGCACTTTACTTATCGATACAGCTGGTTCCTTCTTTTTCACGACTAAGTTCTATGGTTATTCTTTCTTAAACAACCTTCATGTTTTCTGCACAACTTTTTGCAAATTTTTCATTGCTTCTTACGAAATCGTTGAACTCTCTTTGGCATAATACAAAGTGTAGATGAAGTCTGGCGCTTTACTCGTTTTGGTAAAAATGATCGGAACGTATTTCTGGTTATTTTTGGCAAAGACGAGGTGCAGGTTCGATTCCTGCCTTCTACGCTAGTGATGCGGTTAAAAGGAAGCTCTGAGGATCAATCGCAGCAATCCTTAAATTATTGTTTCACCAATGAAACAAAATCAACGTTCGTCCAAGCATTTGCTGATGCCTTGCTGTAAACCCCGATTTCACAAACACCTGTTGTAATTGGAATGTCTTTGATTGTAATTTTTGTCCATTCACTTGTTTTATCAACCGCAGTATTTAGTTCCGCTCCACCATAATTTTTGATATATAACTGATTGGTATCAAACTCTCCCCCAGACATTACGTAGGCACTCAATGTGTAAGTTCCATCGCTGATGCCACTAACATTTTGATAAGCTGATGCCTCGTAAGCTTGGTCCTGCCAAAAAGTTAATTTGTAGTCTCCAAAAAAAGTCCCAGCTTCCGTTTTGATCGTACCTTCAGCTGTTCCTTGTTGAAACCACGTTTGCCAATCGGAAGGACTGGTCGTTGGTCCATCGCTCTCGAAACTTGCATTTTTAACCAGATTTGTTTGCGCCCCTGCTTGTTTAAACGCACGCAAGCTTGGCAAGGCGTTTCCAGCAAAATCAAACATCGCCTGGTTGTCCCATTCGTTTCCCATAGTAGATTGAACACCGAGATAATTCATACCTGCTTGTGTTGCCCAACTCACGTTTCCGTTGTACCAAAGAGGTTCCCAATAAAAGAAGCCCGCCCCGCGATCATTCGGCACCGCTTGAATACGATCGGCTAGATCCAGCAAATACTCTGCTTGTCCTGACGGTGTTGGTTCATATCCCCCCGCCGCTGCTTCGGCTTCGCCAAAGGCATTTGGCATAGTATCTGCATTCGCTGTTGTATGCCCATAAGCTGTTTCAACTACGATCACTTCTTTGCCATACCGTTGACTGATCGTATTCATATTGGTTTGAAGTTCATTCATTGAACCGTGCCAATACGGATAATACGATACTCCAATTAAATCAAATGACACACCCCGACTGGTGATTTCATCAAACCACCAAGTAAATGCTCCTGTATCGCCACCATCAGCTAAGTGGAGCATTACTGGAGTTGTTTTAGGTTGAGTGTCTCGAACAGCTTGGACACCAGACTTCAAAAAAGTAGCTAATCGATCAAACTCTCCCCCGTCTTCTCCCCAAGACTTGCCATAAGGCCAGAGCATGCCACTATTCAGTTCATTGCCGATCTGAACCATATCAGGATAAACGTCTAGCTGCTTCATTTCCGACAGAACGTTCTTTGTATAGTCATACAATGCCGTATTCATTTCTTCAAAGGTCAGATCTTGCCACGCTTTAGGAACATTCTGTTTCCCAGGATCAACCCAAAAATCACTGTAATGGAAATCTAGCAACACGTTGAGTCCAAGACTTTTTGCTCGTTTTGCAAGGGCAATCGTCGTTTCCAGATCATTTGTCCCTGCCCCATAACTTTCTCCGTTACTATTATAAGGATCCTGCCACAAACGCAGTCGAACATAGTTGACACCATTATTTTTTAGAATCTCTAAGGCATCTTTTGAAATACCATCTTCATAATATTTTGCACCAGATTTTTCCATATCTGACAAGATTGAAATATCTGCTCCGCGAATAAACTCGCTGGCAGATGCTTCAACTGTTTTTGAAACAGCCCCCAAAGTCCCTATCACAGCTGCAAATAAAGCGACTTTACGCAACCAAGCTCCCTTTTTCATTCATTTGCTCCTCCTTTATTGAAATTGGTTCAGAATAAATTGAACGGCTTTTTCAGGATCTCTCGTTAATCCGATATATTCTGCTCCTTTTGTCGCAACCAGCTTGATTCCTAAGCGATCGGTATCTTCTTTGATATCATCATAATAAGAATTGACTTGCGGTGCTAAGACCACCATATCAAAATCCTGCAGCATTTCGTAATGAGAACCATAAGCACCCGCCATTGCACTGATCGGTGCTTTCGATTCAGATGCGCCTTCTTTTAAAGCATTAGCTAACATCGCACTTGTCCCTGCTCCAGCACAAAGCACCAACACATTGATTTCTTTATTTGTATCGCTGATAATTTGTCTCGCTGCCACAGGTACTTCCTCACGTATAGCAGCAGAAGCGCCTTCTTCGGTTGCGATCACTTCCGCTTTTTGTGCTTCTTGCTCTACTAAAACAGCATCGTATGCTTTACAAAATGGTAGATAGATTAGGAAGTCAACGACGATTAGAACCGCTGCTAAAACAAAGGCTAACACCCCCATGCCCGTTCCTAGAACCAAACCGATCGGTGCCGGAGTTGCCCAAGGTAAAACGTACATAAAACTGTTCATGCCTAGCACATCGACAAAAAACTTAAATAAGCAAACGTTTACAACTGGTGTTAACAAAAACGGAATGAAAAAATAAGGATTCAAAATCATGGGTGCTGCAAACAACAATGGTTCATTGACAGCAAAACTTACTGGAATAAAGGAAGCTTTCCCGACTGCCTTCAATTGTTTAGACTTAGCAAAGAGTAAGAAGATAAAAGGAACGACCAATGTGGCCCCAGTTCCTCCCATAGTTCCTACAAAATTTCCTAAACCGACTGTCAGTACTTTTGAAGCTTGCTCACCGGAATTGAACAATTGCAGATTGGTTTCCACATTGGCATAGATAATTGCTGCAATTGCTGGTTCCACGATCGACGGTCCGTGAACACCGACAAACCAAAATAGCGCCATCGCTCCCCAGATAATAGCAATTCCTAAATAACCGTCGGCTGCTGTGAATAATGGCTGCAGCACAGTAATGATTGCTTCTGCAAATGAGATTTGGAAAATTTGCCGAATACCTAAATCAATTAAAACGGCCGCAAATACTGAAAAAGAGAAAGGAAAAATATCTCGGAAGGTTTGCGAAATCGTACCAGGAACTTCTTTAGGCATCTTAATGGTAATATCTTTCAGCACACAAAACTTATATAAATTAACTGTTAAAAATGCAGCGACAAAGGACGCCAATAGCCCCTTTGTCCCCATGTATTCCGTTGAAAATCCGCCTTCGATCGGAGAGACGCTTAACAACAGGAAACTTACCACAGAAGCCAGCATCACAGAAGTCGTGTTGATTACTTTGTTTTCCGGTAAGCGGCGATTCATCGAATCAGCCAAGCAGCGAGCAGTGGTTGCTGAAACAAGTAACCCTACAACCCCCATCGAATAATTATAGACTTTCCACAACCAAGTGGAGACAGCTTCAGGCCATTGGTAACCAAAAATCTCAGGAACCGCAGCAATCAAAATGAATATGCTTGAGAATAAAATAGCCGGCATCGCTGTTAAAAATCCGTCACGAACGGCTCCCAGATAACTATTGCGTGAGATTTTTTCAAAGAACGGTTTCCCTTTTTCGATTTGTTTAATGATTCCATCCATAGCGTTCTTCTCCTATCCTTGATTCTGCTTGTACAGTGCAATAAAGTCTTGAATCAGATCTCTCAGCAACAAAGTGGTCATTAAATGGTCCTGTCCATGGATAAAAATGAATCCCATCTCCATCTCTTTTCCCGATGCTTCTTCCGCTAAAATTTTCGTTTGCGAATTGTGTGCAAGGGTTAAATTTTCGTCGGCTTCTTTCAGTGCTGAATCAACATGCTCAAAGTTCCCTTGTCTTACTTCTTTCAATAATTTCAATAATGTACTGCGAGCGTCCCCTGAATAAGCAACGATCTCAAAACCAAGCATTTGTAATTCCTCTTTATTCATCTTTTCTTCCCCCATTATTACTTATTAAATAATCGTTTTGGTTTCACTAACTAATTTGTACCAGTATGCTGACTCTTTCGGGTAACGCTTCTGGGTTTCAAAATCAACATAAAACAAGCCATACCTTTTGTTATACCCATTTGTCCATGAGAAAAGATCCATAAGCGACCACAAAAAATATCCCTTCACATTTACCCCAGCTGTTATCGCCTTGCTTAAGGATTCCAAATAGACTCTCAAATAGTCGATTCTCGGCTGATCCATAATGATGCCATCTTCAAACTGGTCTTTATACCCCATGCCGTTTTCAGTGATATAGATTTTGTTGTAATGCGGGTAATCGCTTTTAATTCGCAACAACAAGTCATAAAGCCCTTCTGGATAAATCAGCCAGTCCCAATCTGTTCGAGGAATTCCTTCTTTATAAATGCGTTCTCCGATCCCCTTCACTTTATAAACAGAGGTCCCTTTTTCACCCGTGCCATTATGATGGATCGCGTTTTCTCCATCGTAAGCTTTGACAAAATGGCATTGGTAGTGATTGATCCCTAAATAGTCATTACGCGTGGAGGCTTTTTTCAATTCGACAAAATCTTCTTCAGGAAAATGATAGCTGGCCTGATTTGCTTCACATATCTCATCAAGAGCAGTCAAGGTTTCAGTTGAATAATAGCCTAAATAAGTAGCATCTAATAAGAAGCGGATCGACAATGCATCGTCTAAAAAGGCTGCATGCTTATCTTCTGGAGCATCTGTTGCCGCATATTTCGTCTCCAATGAGTGAACGACACCGATTTCGCCTGGAAGTTCGTTTTCTTTGAAATAGTTCACTACACGTGCATGGGCAACCATCATACTATGAAGACAGGCGATGATTTTTGTAAAATCATATTTGATTCCTGGCGGGAAAACGCCTAACAAATATTGATTGGTCGCAACAGGATAGATTTCATTAAAGGTACTCCACACTTTCACTTCTTTGAATTCATGAAAACAAAAAATGGCATAGGAAACGAATGCTTCTATTGTTTCTCGATTCAAAAAATCTCCCTGGTCAAACAAACGTTTAGGGGTATCAAAATGATGCAATGTCACAAACGGCGTTACGTTTCTTTTCGCACATTCTTCGAACACACGATGATAAAAAGCGATTCCTTCTGGGTTCGGTTCCCCATCACCATCAGGAAAAATTCGACTCCATGCAATGGATAATCTTAGCCCATTCACACCAAATCGTTCACACAATTCAATATCCTTTGCATATTGATGATAAAAATCACTTGCCGGATCGGGACTGAATCTACCCTGTTCCTCTAAAAAATCATCCCAAGCAACAGCGCCTTTGCCGCCTTCCTTAGTGGCTCCTTCAACCTGATAGGCTGCTGTGGCTCCACCAAAAATAAAATCTTCTGGTAATTTAAGCATGTACATCTCTCCTCAAATCTATAATCAGTTTCCACACTTTCTAACTGATTGAATTGTAATCGTATCCAAAACATTTGTCAACAAAAACAAACATAAATAATCACAAAATTCGAAAAAAAATGATAAAACCCATTGAAATAAACATGTATCACGCAAATAATTGTTTGTTTTTGTTTGAAACAGATTGACTGTTATCCGATTATATGGTAGATTATCCTTAAATTAGAGGTGAAGACGATGCTGAAAAAAGAAAGATTGTTTACTATCGTAGAAATGGTCAATAAAAAAGGAATCCTTACCGTTAATGAAATCATCAATCAATTAGATGTTTCTGATATGACCGTTCGCAGAGATTTAGATGAATTAGAAAAATCGGGCAAGCTGCTACGTGTCCATGGAGGGGCGCAAAGTCTTTCCTACACTTTAGATCAAGAACTTTCTCACACCGAAAAAGCCACTTTGCAGATTCAAGAAAAAAAAGAAATTGCTGCCGCAGCAGCCTCCTTG
Source organism: Enterococcus sp. FDAARGOS_375 (assembly GCF_002393265.1). NCBI lineage: Bacteria > Bacillati > Bacillota > Bacilli > Lactobacillales > Enterococcaceae > Enterococcus > Enterococcus sp. FDAARGOS_375. Next base: position 752,298 of record NZ_CP023515.1, read on the forward strand.
ATTCAAGAAGGTGAAACGATTTTCTTAGGGCCTGGTACAACAATCGAACTTTTGGCGACTCATTTACTCAACAAGAAAATCCGAATCATTACTAATAATTACCCAGTTTTTGATATTCTTGCGCAAGCAGATGGACCAGAAATTTTGCTAATTGGCGGTGATTTCCGTAAAAATACCGGTGCATTTGTTGGACCGATCACTAACGACAATTTAAGAAGATTAAAGTTTACGAAAGCATTTATCAGTTCAAACGGTGTACACAACGAAGCCATTTCTACTTATAGTACAGAAGAAGGAGAAGCACAACAGATCGCATTAAATAATTCCCGTAAGAAATATCTGCTCGTTGATAACAAAAAGTTCAACCGAGATGATTTTTATGTATTTTATAATTTGCATGACTTCGACCTACTCATTACGGATCGTCAAATATCACCTGAGCTGCAAGAGCACTATGCACAATATGTCGATCTGCAAATTGCTGATTCAACCGAAAATACCACTATAGGAGCGTAACTATGAAAGGGATTATTTTTGATTTCAACGGAACTATGTTTTTGGACTCTCATCTGCATGAAACTGCTTGGCTGCACATGATTCATGATCATACAAAAAATGGTTTATCAGATGAGGATATTTTAAAAAATATCCATGGTCGAACGAATACGGAGATTTTAAAACATTTCATTTCAGAACATTTGACCGCCTCTGAGATCGCCGTATTGTCAGAAGAAAAAGAAAGCTATTATCGTATGCTTTGCTTGCAAAATAAGAACGATCTCCAATTGACAAAGGGGCTTGAAGCGACTCTTGATCAGCTGACTGACCAGCAGATTCCATTAACGATTGCCACCGCTACTGTTAAAGAGAATGTTGCTTTTTATTTTGATACTTTCGATTTAGCTCGCTGGTTTGATTGGGATAAGATCGTCTATGACGATGGCTCTTTTCCTGGAAAACCGCAACCGGATATTTTTCTTAAAGCGGCTGGCAAATTGGGCTTAGCTCCTGCAGATTGTCTTGTTATCGAAGATGCTTATTCAGGTTTGCTTGCTGCCAAGCGTGCTGGGATTGGAACAATTATCGCAATTGATCCATTCGGTAAGAATAAATCAGTATTTGAACAGGCACAGCTAAATAAAGATGGAACCATCAAAGATTTTACTGATTTTTGGACAGAGTGCCTATCTGTCATATCCATTAATTCTTAAGCGATTCTATTAAAAACAACTGAGATGCATATCTCCTTTTATAAAAAACTGCAGTGAAATGACATGAAGACACGTGTCATTTCACTGCAGTTTTTTTCATTTTCGTTTAGTTCTTACTCATTCTGCTAAAAATTTCTAGATTTTCTCCAACCAATCATTGTCATTCTTTTTGTTCTTTGAGAAAATAAGCACAACTCAATCGATTAATTTAACATTTTATCGATTTTTTTCGATTTTTTCAGTTGAAAGATGTTCACTTTTTTTATTTTCAGTTGTTGTATTGTTAAGGAGGGAGAAAAATGCGTTTGAATGCTTACGAACATTATTTACTGAAGTTAACGAATGACTTGGTTCATTACCTGCAGTCCCTCGGCGCTTCTCAACAGGATGCCGAAGATATTGCTCAAGAAGCAGTTGTTAAAATCCTTGAAATCGATTCGGTCTTAACCGCAGAAGCGATTCGTCCGTGGTTGTTTCGTGTGGGGATCAATGGTTACTTTACGTTGTATAAACAAACAAAGCGACGGCGAGAAATCGTCAGGCAGTATTTGCCAGTGACTGCTTCTGGTATCAACTGGCAAGAAACTGATGATGATCTTTATGAGACACTTCAAGAATTACCCGTTTCTACCTCCACCCTTTTGATCATGAAGTACGCAGAAAATTTGAGTTTAAAAGAAATAAGCTTTTTACTGAATCGCCCGGAAGATAGCATCAAAACAGCATTATACCGAGGAAGAAAACAACTGAAAAAACGAATGGAGGAAAAGAATCATGACTATTAAAGATCAAGAATTTAAAAAAATCGTGAAAAAAGCTCGGCTAAAAAACACACATAGGACAATTGTTATTGCTGTACTGTCTTTGATAGTATTGATTGGTCTACCAGGGGGGCTTTATTTAAACTATTACAATTACGGTCCTTTTCGAGGAGAAAAAATAGCGGGTGTTCCAGATAATCATCTAGTTCAAGTCGAAAATCAAATGGATCTTTCCAGATTATTATTTGATTTTGGCTCACAGCTAAAATTTAATACCCAAGCTCGAGCGATGACGGTTTATTTTGATCACTATCAAAAAGGCGAGAAAACAACCCACAAGCTGATTGCTTCCTTAATGACAGATACCAAAAGCAATTATAACGGTTATTTAACAATTGGTATTTCTAAAGGGGAAAAAAAGCTGCTCGTAAACTTATCTTCCAATGGCGGAGCATCAGAAACAACTACAGATCTTACGGCATTTCAGTATATTTCTCTTGGAGAAGACAATGATCTTCCCGGGGGAGCAATCTACCACATTGAAGAAGATCACCTAGAAATCCAAAAAAATGTTGAGATTCCTTTGATTTATATTGCACAAGGTGGCGACCTAAAATTATATGATGTGATGGAAAATAACTTGTCCGAAGAAAATTTAAAAAGCGTTGAAAACGTCTATTACATTTACTTAATAGTAGAATAACGAAAAAAGACCAGTTCAGGATGCCTGAGCTGGTCTTTTTTCTGTCATACTGTCGATTAATTCCGACGGTTGTTATTACCGAATAAAATAATCAAACGTAAGAGCTGCAATAAGGTTGCTACGGCAGCTGCGACATAGGTCAACGCTGCGGCAAAGAGCACTCTTCTCGCTTGTGGCACTTCCTCTTCTGTTAACAAGCCACCATCTGCCAAAATACGGATCGCCCGTTTTGAGGCATCGAACTCGACTGGCAAGGTCACTAATTGGAAAATAAATGCCAATGAGAAAGCCAACAAACCTAAGTTGATCAGAAACGAGCCTCGTAACAGTACCCCGATCAAAATCAACGGGATCGAGATGCTAGTTCCGATATTGGCGATCGGCACGATCGCATGACGCAAACGCAAAGGAAAATAACCTTTGGCATCTTGGACTGCGTGACCACACTCATGGGCTGCAACACCGATTGCTGCTACCGAAGTTGATTGTGCGGTGGATTGTGATAAACTCAGCATTTTGTTGCCAGAATTGTAATTATCCGTCAAATCACCAGCGATCGCTTGCACACCAACATTATTGATTCCTTGGCTCTGCAAGATGTACTGCGCCGCTTTTGTGCCGGTAATATTATTTTTACTTCTGACTTTGTCATATTTGTTAAAGGTACTTTTGACGTACGCTGACGCTGCTAGCGATATCACCATACCGATAATTACGAGAATGAAAGTCGGGTCATAAAAAAAGCCGAACCCGTATCCGCCCATACCATACACGATAAAATTCCCCCTTTTAATCTTTGACCTTATTTTACCATTAAAGTGGTGAAAAAATTATGAAGATGACTGGAAGATTTTGTTTTTAACCTTTTTTTACAAATTCTGATTTTAGTTTCATCGCGCCGAAGCCATCGATCTTGCAATCAATGTTGTGGTCGCCTTCGACTAATTTGATGTTTTTCACTTTCGTTCCTTGTTTGATGGCGCCAGATGCGCCTTTGACTTTCAAGTCTTTGATGACTGTCACTGTATCACCATCTACTAAAATATTGCCATTGGCATCTTTGTATACGGGTGCTTCTTCCGCCGCTTGTTGCTCTTGCCATTCGTTTCCGCATTCAGGACAAACAAACAGCCCGCGATCTTCATAAGCGTATTCAGATTGGCAATTGGGACAGTTAGGAATTTGAGTCATAATGTTGCTCCTTTAAAATATAATTTTCGCTGTAAAAAACAACTCACCATCAGCATACCGAAAAACCACTAGTGGCGCAACCAAAAATCAGTGACCGATAAGCAAAAAAACGCTTCTGTAGAGTAATAACAGAAGCGATAATTCACGTGTATCCGAAAAGGAACTACACAGAATTCATTTTTATTTCGAGAAATAATTTGCACAAGCATCGCCGATCCACTGGATGAGTTGTACCAAAAGGATCAACAAGAGAATCACCACAATCAAAATCGCCGTTTCATAGCGATAATAACCATACTGAATCGCTAAATCGCCAATGCCGCCTGCGCCAATCGTTCCCACCATCGCCGAGTAGCCTAAAAGACTGATCAAAGTTAACACAAATCCGCGAATCAAGGCTGGCAAGCTTTCTGGTAAAATCACTTCGCGAATAATTTGCCCCGTCGATGCTCCGGAAGCGACACTAGCTTCAAGGACGCCATAGTCGATTTCGGCAAATGCGGATTCAGCGATTCGGGCGTAAAAAGGAATCGCGGCAATCGATAAAGCAATCGCACCACCCGCTGGGGTATAAGGATCACCGATCAGCATCGCTGATAACGGAATCAACGTAATCAATAAGATCAAAAATGGTAGCGAACGGATTGCATTGACGACAAAATCGGCCAGATGATGCAAGAAAACATTTTTATGAAAAAGTTTACTGCCGACTAAAAACAGGACTAATCCAATCAATAAGCCGAAAACTACTCCTATAATTGCTGAAGTTCCCACCATGAAGAATGTTTCCCATAGTGCTTGAGGCAGGTTTGTTTTTAAAATCTCAAGCGTATCAGCCATTTTCTTCACCTATCTTTCTTAGAGAAAAGACGTTCGCAGCTAGGTGTGCTCGGGCTTTTGCTGTTTCTTCGGCGGGTCCGGTCAAATAGATATACAAAATACCGATCACATCTTTTTTGATATACTCAATTTTTCCGTGGATAATATTGATCGACACATCATAGGCTTTGGCTACAGTCGAAATCAGCGGTTCTAACGTATACTCCCCTTGATAGCGCAATTCCAGCAAGTCGCCTTCCGTGAAGGATGCTAGAATCTCCTCGGGAAGCGTCAGATCCAAGTAGCGACCTACCAGTTTTTTCGTAATAGGCTGTTTAGGCTGACTGAACAAGCCGTAGGTCGTTTGTTCTTCAACGATCCGCCCCTTTTCCATAACTGCCACCCGATCAAAAAACTTTCGGGCAACATCCAATTCATGGGTGATAAAGACGATGGTGATGCCTGTCTGTTCCTTGATTCGGATCAATAATTTCAAAATTTCTTCAGTCGTTTCAACATCTAACGCACTTGTAGCTTCGTCACACAACAAAATCTCAGGTTCGTTGGCAATCGCTCGCGCAATACCGATCCGTTGCTTTTCTCCCCCAGACAAATTATTCGGATACTCGTGAATTTTGTGAGGCAGATCCACCATTTCCAACAGTTCCTTGATCCTCGCTTCTTGCTTTTCTTGCGGATAATGTCCAGCACGCAAAGCAAAGGCTAAATTTTCCTTGATGGTTCGATTATGGATCAGATTGAAATGCTGAAAGATCATCCCGATTTTTTGTCGTACTTCACGCAAGTGTTTGCCTTTAGCTTGCGTGATGTCTTGACCATCAATCAGAATTTGACCACTAGATGGCACCTGCAGTAGATTCAACGTACGAACCAAAGTACTTTTCCCGGCCCCGCTCAATCCGACGATCCCATATACTTCTCCAGCTTGAACGGAAAAATCAACGGAATCCACTGCTTTTTTGATTTCTTTTTTATGAGTGAAGGCCACTGATACTTGTTTCACTTCTATTTTTGCCATAGGATCCCCTTCTTACTCAGTCCAAAATTTCGGTTGATCAAAGTTGCTGAACGGTGATTCGGCAATCGCTTCTTTAAATGCGTCACTTTCTAATACTTCCGTAACTGCCTTAGCAAAATCACTGTCTTCTTCTTCGGAGGACACCACAAAGACATTTTTATATTCTTCTTTCAATGACTCCAACGCCAAAGCATCTGCAGGATCAAGAGAAGCCGCCCAAGCGAAGTTTCCTGGTACTAAAGCTAAATCGACGGTATCTAACGAACGAGCCAATTGAGCTGCGTCTAATTCTTTAAAAGTCAGATTCTTCGGATTTTCTTCGATGTCATTCACTGTTGCTTTCGTTTCGTCGATATTGTCTGCGATGGTGATCAACTCATTGGCAGCTAACAGTTGCAAGGTCCGAGCTAAATTTGAGGCATCATTGGCAATCGAAACAGTCGCCCCGTCTGCTAACTCATCCAAGCCGGACAGTTGCTTCGAATAGATGCCCATTCCCAGTGTGGGCACTTTTTGTAATGCCGTAAGGGATAACTGGTTATCTGCCGAAAATTTTTCTAGATAAGCCGTATGTTGAAACAAATTGGCATCGATTTGGCCATTCGCCAAGGCATTGTTCGGCTGAATATAATCATTAAACACTTTGGTCGTGAGTTGATACCCTTTTTCTTCCAGTAATGGAGAGATCACCTCTGTCACCATGTCCCCGTATGGTCCCGGCGCTACTCCAACGACTTTTTCTTCCACTGCATTTACACTGTTTTCACCAGACTGCGTATCCTCTGTGCTGCTAGTATTGCCACAAGCTGCCAATGTAATTAAGACAGCAGCAACTAATCCAACGATTCCCTTTTTCAACTGTTTCATTTCTTTGTTCCCCCTTTTTATAATAAAAAAACGTCCTTTCTCCATCATAGAGAAAGGACGAAACAACCTTGTTCGTGGTACCACCTTTAATTTATTGGCTGAACCAGCCAACCTTATCAGTTTATTAACTGCTTTGCTGTATCGGGCAATCCCGCTGCACGCTTGCTTTTGCTCACGTCCAAACGCTCCAAGTCCATCTTCAGTCAAACGGCTGTGCTCTTTCTCACCAATCCGAGCTCTCTGATCCAATCGAAACTGACTTACTCTTCTTATCATCGCGTGTTTTTTAATTTGTGTTTAACTATACGATAGCCTCAAATGAATGTCAATTCTTTTTTTCACGAAAATATCATCTTTTTGCAATAATTTTCACAGTGTTTACAGAGCCAAATTCTCATCTAGAATCAAGCCTTCAGAGACCATAACCGCATCGCCGATCAATTCTAATGCGCCCTGATCGACATCAACTTCGACCGTTAACTCGCCACCTAACACGTGCAGCAAGACATTCGCTGCCGCTTGCTGGTGACGTTTGGTCACGACATACGCAGTGGCACCAGATCCTGTGCCGCACGCATAGGTAAAACCTTCTACCCCTCGTTCATATGTGCGAACGATCAGCTCACCCTTCTCGTCTTCTTCATAGAAATTGACATTGGCCCCTTTGGGGAAAACCTCCCAATAGCGTATCTCTTTGGCAAGTTCAGCCAGCTGTTCCAACTCAGTTTCTGCCAGACCAGGATAGTGAACCACCGCATGAGGGATTCCTGGATCACCCAGTTCCACATAGTCCACGAAAGAAACCGTTGGATTCGGGTACGCTTGATCAAATGTAGTCACGGTCGGTGGATTCAAGGTTACTTTGTAGTGTTTTGCCGACAAGCGCCATGCAGGGACATCGCCAGCAACTGTTTCGATGGTCATCTGCTCGCCAGCAATTCCCTTCTCAAAGGCATAACGGGCAATACAGCGAGCGCCGTTGCCGCACATTTCTGCTTCCGTCCCATCAGCATTGTAAAACCGCATCCGAAAATCAGCGGTTCCTGTGGGGAAATCCACTGCCATGACTGCATCCGCGCCGACAGAAAATTTCCGATGGCAAACTTGAGCAGCAAATTGCGACAGTTGTTCACGGGAGAATTTCAATGTGCGGTTATCGATTACGATAAAATCATTTCCTGCACCTTGCATTTTTGTATAAGGAATCGTCATGTTGTCACCTGCTTTTCAAAATTTTACTTGCTGGAAGTTCCCTCTTTTAGAAACGAAGGAACCACTTCATTTTGCAGCATTTGCTCGTAGGACTGGCGTTTAACGGCTAATTCCGCTTGGCCGTTTTCTACAAAAACGACTGCGGGTATCTGTAAATTATTGTAGCTGCTGGCCATCGAATAGCCGTAAGCTCCTGTTGCGAACGTAGCAAACAGATCCCCAGTTTCAACGGGCGGTAATGCAAGATCTTTTACTAAGATGTCTGTGCTCTCACAAGCTTTACCAGAAATGGTGATCTTCTGTGTCGCTGCTTCGGAAGCGCGGTTGGCTAAGATCCCAGTATAAGTTGCTTGATAAAGACCAGGACGAATATTGTCTGTCATGCCACCGTCAATGCTGGCGTATGTTCTGATTCCCGGCAATGTCTTGATACTGCCGATGGTGTGCAAACTAATGCCTGCTTCTGCGACGATACTGCGCCCAGGTTCAATAACGATGGTCGGACGTTCGCTCTGGTGCTGCGCATAAAAGGCGTCGATTTTTTCCATCACAGGATCTAAAAAGTAGCTGTAGGGTTGGCGAATATCTGCATCTGTGTATCGAACGCCAAAGCCGCCGCCAACATTTAGTTCTTTGATCCAATAATCAAAACGTTCATGAATAGTTTGGACAAGGGCCAAAGCCGCATCAACTGCCGCTAGATGTGAGCGATTGTCCGACAATTGACTGCCGACATGAAAATGCAGGCCATAGAAATCCAATTCAGGTGCTTGAATCACTTCTTCCACTAACGGAAATAAGATTTCTTCATCTAAAGGAATCCCGAATTTTGAATCTTTTTGTCCGGTCGAGATAAATTGATGGGTGCTGACCGAAACCTCGGGTGTGATGCGCAACAAAATTTTAGCAACGACTTGCTTTTCTTGACATAACGCGCGGATCAAGCCGACTTCTTGAATGCCATCAACGATGATCCGTCCTACGCCATAATCAAGGGCGGCTGCTAATTCTTCAATGGATTTGTTATTGCCGTTAAACTCGATGTGTTCTGCTGGAAAATCAGCTTGGATCGCTGTATACAGCTCTCCACCGCTAACCACGTCTAATGAAAGTCCTTCTGACTTGATCACTTGCAGCATCGCTGTGGTACAGAAAGCTTTAGCGGCATATGCTGCCCGTGTCTTGCTGTAGCGCGTCAAAAACTGCGCCTGAATCTTTTGGCATTCTTCGCGAATCTCCGAAACGGAATACACGTAAAGGGGAGTTCCAAAGGTTTTTGCCAGCTCAACGGTATCGCAACCGTCAATGTATAAGTGATTGTTCTTGATTTCTTTTGCCATCGCTTTACTCCTTGTCTGTCGGCTCGTTCAACGCCTCGATCAAACGAACGTAGCATTCGATGCCTTGCAATAGATTTTTTTCGTCAAAATTCATTTTGCTGCTGTGTAAAGGGTGGACATAACCTTTTTCTTCATTTCGGGTACCGACAAAGAAAAAGACGCCGGGGATTTCCTTTTGGTACATCGAAAAATCCTCTGCCAACATATATGGCGGTGTTTCTCGGTAGCTCTCTCCGACCACTTTTTCCAATACTTCCACCATCTCAGGATCATTGTCCACGACACGATAAAGATGCTCGAATTCGACATCCGCCGTGCAATCATATCCTTTGGCGATTTCTTGTGCGACAGTGGTGATTCTGCGTGTCATCGTTTCATAGACTTCATCTTCAAACGCCCGCATCGTTCCTTTTAAAACGACCTTGCCGGGAATGATATTTTCCGCATCTCCCCCATGGATCTTCCCAAAAGTGATGACCCCAGCAGAAAGCGGGCTGATATTGCGTGAAATGATCGAATGCAATCCTTGAATGATCGCAGCCGCAGCTAAAATGGCATCATGTCCTTGATGAGGCTGGGCACCATGGGCACTCGTGCCGTTGATCGTTAGATTGATCTCGCCGTTACGGGCCATCATCGGACCTTTCCGACTCGCAATGACTCCTTCGGGAAAGTCTGGGAAGACATGTAGCCCCACGATTTTTTCCACGCCAAAATCTCGTAAGATGCCTTCATCGATCATCAATTGAGCGCCACCGGGGCTTTCCTCGGCTGGTTGGAAAATCAAAACGATCGTTCCACGAATCACTTCAGGATGCGTCGCTAAGTATTTGGCAAACCCTAGCATCGTTGCCATATGGCCGTCATGACCGCAGGCATGCATTTTCCCTTCATGTTTGGAAACAAAAGAAACACCGGTCTCTTCTTTGATCGGTAGTGCATCGATATCCGTTCGAAAGGCCAGTGTCTTTCCTGGGCGATCGCTGCGAAAGACCGCAATCAAGCCGGTTTCAATCACTGGATAGATTTCTTTGATTCCAAAGGATTGCAGCTGACGCAGCAAGTATTCCTTTGTTTTGTACTCAGTTAACCCTAATTCAGGGATTGTATGTAATTCACGACGAAAACGAACCACGTCTTCGGTTAATTCTTTGACTGCTTGCGATACTTGCATGTTAAAACACCTTTCTATTCATTCCTTTTAAAAATATCCATAAAAACCAGCGAATATTCAGTTTTTCATTGATATTGTTTAATATTATAGTATATAATTCGAATAATCTATAGTATAAATTGTCGAAATGTTTCGATTTTTATTGAAAATTTTACCCCTCGTTTTGGTACACTTATACGTAGAGTAACGAAAAATAAATTGGTTGAAAGGATGTGTCGTAGTTTGACAATATTCAAAGGTTCTGGCGTTGCGTTGATCACCCCTATGCTTCAAGATGGTTCGGTGGATTTCGATAAGCTGAAGGAGTTAGCGGAGTGGCATGTGCAGCAAGGAACGAATGCAATCATTGCATGCGGTACGACCGGTGAAGCATCCACGTTAGACGATGAAGAACATATCGCGGTGATCGAAGCGGTGGTAAAACAAGTTGCTGGTCGAATCCCCGTCATCGGCGGAACAGGCTCCAACAACACCCAACATGGGATCCATCTTTCAAAAGAAGCACAACGCGTTGGTGCTGACGCATTATTGGTTGTAACACCTTACTACAACAAAGCGACCAAGAAAAGTTTAGTCGCTCACTATGAAGCAATCTCTCAAAGCGTTGAGCTGCCAGTGATCTTATACTCCGTCAGCTCAAGAACCGGCTTAAATTTAACACCTGAAGCCGTGGCAGAACTAAAAAAAATACCTAATATCAAAGGCATCAAAGAGGCCAGCGGTGACATTTCGCAAATCGCAGAAATCGCTCGTCTTGCGGATGATGACTTTGCGATCTATTCAGGAAATGACGATCAAGTAACCCCAATTCTAGCTTTAGGTGGCTCTGGCGTGATTTCAACGATCGGCAATATTGCACCGAAACAAACGGCACAACTCGTTGCTGATTTCTTAAATGGTGATGTAAAAGCAGCCATTAAAGAGCAATTGCGACAAAAACCGTTGATCGATGCGATTTTCAGTGAAGTAAATCCTGTGCCGATCAAAGCAGCGGTCTCCTTGCTAGGCAAATGCGAATTGCATTATCGTTTGCCTTTGGGTGTCCCAGAAGATGCGACTCTCGTTCATTTAGAAGAAGAAATGACCAATTACGGATTGCTGTAAGGAGGAGTTTTTGGTGAAACAGATTTTATTAAGCGGTGCAAACGGTCGCATGGGCAAAGTGTTGCAAAGCCTGATCGCAAAGCACCCTCAGTTAGAAGTGGCCGCCGGCTTGGATCGTACCGAGCAATTAGATGGTCCTTTTCCAATCTATGATCGTCCAGAAAAAATCACGCAGCCAATCGATTTGGTGATTGATTTTTCTCATTATAGCAATGTGCCTGCCTTGTTGAACTATTGTGTCGAACAACAGCTGCCAATCGTGGTTGCTACAACTGGTTTGACGGAAGACACGCAGATGATGCTGCCGTTAGCTGCTAAAGTGATTCCGGTTTTCTATTCTGCCAATATGTCGTTGGGGATCAATGTACTGATCAAAGCACTGCAAAGTATCACCCCCGCATTAGAAGCTGACTTTGACATTGAGATCATCGAAAAGCATCATAATCAAAAACTTGATGCACCAAGCGGTACAGCTTTGCTGTTGGCAGATAGTATCAATGACAGCTGCGAAACAAAAAAAGAGTATCTCTACGGGCGTGAAGGCAGTGATCTAGTAAATGACCGCAAGCAGATGGGCATCCATGCCGTTCGCGGCGGAACGATCCCTGGGGAACACATTGTCATCTATGCTGGGCAGGATGAAATCATTGAATTAAAACACACTGCGCTCTCCCGCGAAATCTTCGCCAATGGTGCGCTAAAAGCAGCGGAATTTTTAGCCGATCAACCAGCCGGTTTTTATTCCATGCAAAATCTAATCGACAAGTAAAGGTGGTCTCTCATGACAGAATTACAATTTTCCGATCCTTATCAATTAGCAAAATATATCAAAGAAGCAAATAAACAAACACCTGTAAAAGTCTATATCAATGGAGATCTTGGCGACGTCCAAGCAGATGGCATCCAATTGTTTGGTAACGGCACCTTCTATTTCGTGGTTGGTGACAGTCAAAAAGTAGCTGAGTTTTTAACCGCGCACCAAGACAAAATCACCGATCACTATCTGGAAAATGATCGCCGCAACTCAGCGATCCCTTTGTTGGACTTGACGAAAGTCGATGCCCGTATCGAACCAGGTGCCTTTATCCGCGACCAAGCCATCATTGAAAAAAATGCCGTTATCATGATGGGGGCAGTGATCAACATTGGTGCCGTCGTTGGTGAAGAAACCATGATCGACATGGGTGCGATTTTAGGCGCCCGGGCAACCGTTGGGAAAAAAGCCCATATTGGTGCTGGTGCTGTCTTGGCTGGCGTTCTTGAGCCACCTTCAGCAAGCCCAGTCATCATAGAAGACAATGTTTTGATCGGTGCAAATGCCGTCGTCCTTGAAGGTGTCCGTGTTGGCGAAGGTGCAGTCGTCGCTGCTGGTTCTGTGGTGACTGAAGATGTCCCTGCTGGAGCAGTCGTTGCTGGCTCACCAGCCAAAGTCATCAAAATGAAAGACGAGAAAACGAAAAGCAAAACCGAATTTTTAGATGATCTACGGGGTTAAGCCGTGCTTTTCTCAAATATAAGCAAAAAACGCAGTGCCGGTTCAGTGATGAGCCTGCGCTGCGTTTTGTCTAAAAAAGGGCGTGCCGAAAGCTTTTGACACGCCCTTTTTCTATTGGCAAATGTGCTTGTAAAAGTGTTTATTCTGCTTGAAATTCTTTGATCGCTGCTTGGATCTCTTGATAGATCACTGCAACTTCTTCAAGGTCTTTTGCATTTGCTCCACTGGCAAGGGGATGTCCGCCGCCATGATGACGTTTGGCGATCTCATTGATCACTGGACCTTTCGAACGCATCCGCACCCGATAATAGCCTTCTGGTTGTTCGACAAAGATCGCCCAAGCCAGCACCTCATCGATTTTCCCTGGTAAGGAAACGACTGCTGAGGTTTCCGAATCCACTACGCCAAAACGCTGCTGCAATTCTTGTGATAGGATCACTTTGCCAGCACCAATCTCATCGATTTCGATGTTTTCGTAGACATACCCTGAAAGGCGGGCAACACTGCGAGAGACTTGATCCAATTGCCGATTGATCTTCGCTGCATCAAAGCCGTAATCCAATAGTTCAGCCGCTAAGCGCAGGGTTGTCGCTGTCGTTGCCGGATATAAAAACCGTCCAGTATCACCAACAATGCCCGCATACAGTAGACGAGCCGCTTCTTGCGTCATCGTCAGCTCGTTTTGAAACATTTGCCAAAACGAAACGATCATCTCACTACAGCTGCTGGCATTCGTATTGACCCAGACCAGCTCTCCGTAAGGCTCATCATTAGGGTGATGATCGATTTTGATCAATTTCGCCCCTTGATCATAGCGTTGGTCACTGACCCGTGGTGCATTGGCCGTATCTGTAACGATCACTAGTGCCCCTTTATACAAATCATCAGGGATCGTCTGCATCAGCGCCAAGTAATCCAATCCTTCAACGGGTCCGCCGACTTGATAGATTTCTTTTTCGGGAAAACTAGCTCGTAAAATTTCTGCCAAACCCACTTGTGATCCTAATGCATCTGGATCAGGGCGTTGGTGCCGATGGATAATGATTCGGTCGAATGCTTTGATTGTTGCGAGTATTTCTTCTTGTACCTTCATGAATGGTCTCAACTTTCTCTCTAAAAATTTTCCATAAGTGCCGTTTTCGATGATTTATGGGCGTTCCATTACTTGGCATACCACGATCGCTTTTGCCACTAAGGAATTTTCGATCGATACTTCGATATCGATTTTCGCCGAACGTCGCCCCAGTTCTAGAATCTTCGGTTGAATGATGATCTCGCTTTCTAATTGGATCAAACGGAAGTAATGCAGATTGACTTGCTCGATCCAACTATTGCGCCGTTGATTCAACTGCATGGTACGTTTTGCCGTATTAGCGATCACTTCACTCAAGACACCAAAAGAGATCGTTCCGACTTCATTGACCATTTGAGGCGTCACCGCAAAGCTGAAATGTGGCTGCGGCAATTTGTTCCCTTCAAAATCTTGTTCGATGACTTGCATCTGTCCCGAGATTTGGTCTGAAATCGTATCTGAAATTTGTGTTTGTCGTTGGACCATCTGCATCGCTTTCATGATGTCTTGGCGTGTAACGATCCCAATCAAAGAAAGGTCATCTGCTACGACGGGCATCACTTCTAAGCCATCCCAAATCATCTGATGGCTGGCAGAGGCCACACTCATCTCTTTTTTTACGACCCGTGGTTCCCGGGTCATGATTCGTTCGATGATCTGCGTGTCAGGCTTTTCTAGGACATCTTTGGCTGTGATGATCCCAACGACCCGCATATTCTTGTTGACGACTGGATAGCGGGAGTGGTTGGTAGACTCCGAAAGCAGTTTGTAATCCTTGACCGTATCAAAGGTGTGCAGATACTTGGTTTTTTCCAATGGCATATAAATGTCACTCACCAGCATAATGTCCTTTTTGATCAGCTGGTCGCTTAAGGCACGGTTGATCATCGTTGCCACGGTAAAGGTGTCATAGGTCGTTTGTAAAATCGGCAATTCCAATTCGTCTGCTAAACGACAGATTTCCTCTGAGGTTTCAAAGCCCCCCGTGATCAAGACGGCTGCGCCATCCTCCAGTGCCAACTTGTGGACTTCGTTACGGTTTCCGACGATCACTAAAGAACCAGGCGTGATATAGCGTTCCATTGCTGATTCTTTCATGGCGCCGATAACAAATTTGTTCAAGTCTTTGTCCAAACCGGCAGCGCCGCCCAAAACATCACCTTCAATGATTTGGACGACTTCGCCGAAAGTTAGTTTTTCAATGTGTTTCTTTAGTTTCCGTTCAATCCGGATGGTTCCCACACGTTGGATCGTTGAAACCAAGCCGATATTTTCCGCATCTTTGATTGCCCGATAGGCTGTTCCTTCACTGACATTCAAGTCTTTTGCGATTCCCCGCACCGAGATGCGATCGCCTACAGGCAGATTCTCGATATGCGCTAAAATCAAGTCGTGTTTTGTCGCCATAATTATCCCCTATTCCTACTACGAATCTTCCTGTTGCTTAAACTTCTAATGTCTCACCGACTGCAAGGATCTGGCCCACACCTGCCGGCAATAAATTCACGAAGGTTTGCGGATCTTGCTTGATCATTCGAAACGTATTGTAATGGATCGGTACCACTTTGCTCGCGTTTAAAAGCGCCGCTGCTGTTGCGGCATCTTGAACGCCCATCGTAAAATTATCCCCGATCGGTAAAAATGCCACATCGATGTCGAAACGTTCACCGATCATCGCCATATCGCTAAAGAGTGCAGTATCGCCAGCGTGGTAGATGGTTTTGCCTTCTGCTTCTAAAATGATTCCAACAGGATTGCCCATATAGATCATCGTGCCGTCTTCTTCAAGACCAGAGCTGTGTTTCGCTTCCACCATTGAGATTTTGCCAAACGGAAACTCAAAAGAGCCTCCCATATTCATGCCATGCGTCTCAGCAACGCCTTTGCGGGCTGCATAGCGGCAAATTTCAACGACACTGATCACTGGTGCTTCGTTTCTTTTGGCGATCGGCACCATATCCCCAATATGATCACTATGACCATGCGTGATCAAAAGCCAATCGGTTTCTACTGTCTCTGCATCCAAATCAGTCAGAGCATTTCCAGTAATAAAAGGGTCAAACAACAATTTTTGGCCATCCGCTAATTGGATAGCAAGCACTGAGTGTCCGTGATACGTGAGTTTCATACAACATTCCCCTTTCCATCTAAGTAATACAGTCTAATATTTTTCATTATAACAGATAACGCCAGAAATCCAAAAGCACAAATTCTGGCAACTTTAATACATCCGTCCTTTTTCTGGTTCTTGTCAAGAAAAATGAAAAAAACTGTTCTACCCTCTCTGAATAAGGAATAGAACAGTTTGACCTGATGACTTCAAGCAATCATAGCGTTTTCTTACGTCCGCCTTGTTTATAGATGCGCCAGACTGTTAAGAATAACGCCGTGATACAAAGAAGGAACGCCCCAAAGAAGGTGATTTTCATGCCATAGGCAAAAATATCTGCCCGACCTGCGATATAGGTCGTCACATGCTTCCCGTAGGCTTGACTCATTGCGGCATAAAGAATCGTCGTTGCTAAGGATATCCCTAAGACCATGCCCAAATTGCGGGCAAAGGAATTTAGACTACCTGCCACCCCAAGGTTTTCTTTGGTGACACTGCTCATCACCATCGTATTGTTGGGGGATTGGAACAACGAATTGCCTAACCCCATGATTGCAGTGGCAACGATATAATACCAAATCGGCGTATGCTGATTCATAAACATATACATCAGCTGAGTGATGGATAGTAACGCTAAGCCAGCTAAGACCAAAATCTCCGGTCCTACGCGGTCCGTCAAATACCCGCTAAGTGGTGAACCAATGACCATCATCAAAGGAAAGACCATCATCAGCATTCCTGCCACGCTCGGCGTTAAGCCTCGGGCACTTTGCAAGTAAAAGGGAATCACGACATTGACAAAAAAGTTTGCAGAAAAGATCAGCAACGCCGTAATCAGACTCATGGTGAAAATTTTATTACGAAAGATCCCAAAGGTAATCAACGGTTTGCTCACACGCGCTTCTACTCGCAAAAAGACGATGAATGCCACTAAGGCGATCCCCACCAACAGTAGCGGCAGCCACGTTAGAAAGCCACGCTCTTGTCCAAGAAAAATGCCGCCGAAGAAGCTAATAATTGCAATTGAAAACAGCACAAACCCGGTTTTATCGATGGAATCATGACTCATGGTGATATCTTTTGGCAACACCTTTTCTCCAGCAATCATCGTCAGAATACCGACAGGAACATTGATCCAAAAAATAAACGGCCAAGAAAAATGCGCCAAAATCACTCCGCCTAATCCAGGACCGACGATGGAGCCTAACGAAACAAAGGCACCGATCATCCCTAAGGCGCGTCCTCGTTCACTCATAGGAAAGACTTCAGTAATAATTCCGGTATTCGTCGCCATTGTCATGCTAGCACCGATCGCTTGCACCACTCGGGCAAATAGCAGAAATGCTAAGGAGTGATTAAACCCGCATAACAGCGAACCGATAATAAAGATCAGCATCCCCAAGCGGAATACTTTGATTTTGCCCCAACTGTCCCCTACCTTACCGAATAATAAAAGGCAGGCACAAACGATCATCAAGTAGACGGATACGACCCATTCCGCTTGATTCATAGGTACACCCATATCTGCTGAGATCGTCGGCAATGCGATATTTACGATACTCCCATCCAATGTTGACATAAAGGTAAACATCGAAACAGCAATGAGAATCCACCACTTTCTCTGTTGTACTACGGGATTTTCTTGATAACTATTCACAAATCGACCATCCTCTCTTTGCTTGTTTTGTTCCTCTAGTCTTAGGGGGACAACTTTGTATTATTGATCGAAATCCATTCGCCGTCAATCCTTATCTGCTCATCACGACCAAAATAAAGGTCATTTTGTAAAAAAACCGCCGCTTGTTTTCTTGCACAAAAAAAGACAAAAGCTTCGGTGAAAAGAAATCGGCCGTCAAACGGCTATTCTTTCACCTGCTTTTGTCAGTAGGTCAAAACGAATTATTTACGGTTGCGATTTCTTTGGCTTGATTCCATGATGACCGGCAAGATGACGGGACGGCGTTTGGTTTGTTCAAACAAGAAACGACTCAAACGATCACGGATATCTTGTTTCAATTTGCTCCATTCAAACTCTTCATCATGAAGGTGTTTTTCTACGATTTCTTCTACGATCTCGCCACTTTCACGAATCAGGTCACGGCTGGCTTTCACGTAGACAAACCCGCGAGAAGTGATTTGAGGGGCAGAAATAATTTTCTTTTCACGACGATTGATCGTCACTACCGCAACGAAGATTCCGTCTTCAGATAAGACTTTGCGGTCTCGCAGGACGATATTCCCAATGTCACCGACACCGATCCCATCGATCATGACGTTTTCAGCTGGAACCGCACCTGCGGCAAGCATTTCGCCTTTTTTGTATTCTAACACATCTCCACGTGCAGTAATGAAGATATTTTTCATCGGAATCCCGACTTCTTGCGCCAAGTCCACATGGGCGGCTAATTGGCGGTACTCGCCTTGAATAGGGATAAAGTACTTCGGCTTCATCATATTCAACATCAGCTGCAGATCATTCGGGTTGGCATGACCAGAAACACGGAAATTATCCGAGATCTGTTTTACGGTACCGCCAGCGCGATAGATGATATCTTCCGTTTTCGCAACCACCGTTTCCATTGCCGTTGTCGGCGTCGTTGTGATGTAAACAAGATCTCCTTCTTTGATGCGCAGCGTCCGGTGAGAGCCGTTGGCCATTTTTTGCAACGCTTTGATTGGTTCCCCCATGCGACCTGTTTCTAAAATCAACAACTGTTCGTCTGAGTATTTTTTCATTTCTTTTTGGGTGATTAGCAAGTCTTCGGCAGGTAATTTTAATTTCCCTAACTTCATGGCCGTTTTGATGATCCGACCAAAATCTTGCCCGGTCAAAACGACTTTGCGATCAGAACGAAATGCCGCATCTAGTACTTGTTGCACCCGTTGTAAATTGCTAGCAACGCTAGCGACGATGATCCGACCTTCCCAGTAACGGATATTGTCATAAACTTCATCTTGGATCGTCAATTCAGAAGCAATCGGCGTTGGATTTTCGGCATTTGAGGACGTACTTAGCAATGCTAAGACTCCTTCTTTTCCAATTTCCGCTAAGCGGCCAAAATCGGTTTGATACATAGGGATCGCTGTTTGGTCAAACTTGAAATCTCCTGTATAAACGATATTGCCAGCTTCTGTTTTTACGCTGATTCCAACAGAATCAGGGATAGAGTGGGTCGTACGGAAAAAGCTGATGGTCGCATGGCCAAAGTCGATCTCCGAATGTTCATCGATCACATGAAAATCTTTGAAGCGCTTGGTAGCTTCATTTTTATTCACGGTCAATTTTGCTAGTTCGATCGTTAACTCGGTCCCAAAGACCGGTACTTGGATATTCTCCAAGAAATAAGGCAATGCACCAATCGCATCTGCATGCCCGTGGGTCAAGAAGACACCAGCCACACGGTCGGCATTTTCTTCTAAATATGTGAAGTCTGGAATCACTGTATCGATCCCTAATAATTCATTTTCTGGATAACGGACACCGCAATCCAGCACAAATATATCCTCGCCAACTTCAGCAATGTACATGTTCTTTCCGTTTTCGCGTACACCGCCAAGAGGAATGATTTTTATCGTTTCCACTTTTATTCACCTCTTAATTTTTTTCTACTGTATTATTTCCCAAGCATAAGCCGTCCCTATTATTATACAACAAAAAAAAGAAAAGCGTGGCATTCACCACACTTTTCTGAAAAACTTATGGTTTACACATGAACTAATCCTTGCTGATGCAGGCTTTCGGCGATTTGAACGGAGTTCCATGCCGCACCTTTCAGCAAATTATCAGAAACGACCCATAAATGCAAGCCGTTTTCGACATCCAAATCTTTGCGAATCCGACCAACAAAGGTTTCCGTTTTGTCCACACTGGTCAAAGCTTGCGGGTACACTTGTTGACTTGGATCATCTTGCAAGACAGCTCCTGGCGCTTCGCTGATCCACTGTCTGACTTCCTCAACACTAGCATGGTCTTTGGTCTCGATATAAATCGACTCCGAATGACCGCTAAACACAGGGATCCGCACACACGTAGCTGCTACTTTGATCTGCGCATCTTCCATGATCTTCTTCGTTTCATTGATCATTTTCCACTCTTCGTAAGTATAGTCGTCTTCAGCAAAAACATCGATTTGCGGCAAGGCATTAAACGCGATTGGGTAGTGCTTTTTGTCGCTGCCTGCTGGTAAAATCTCAGGGTTTAGTTCATCAGCGGCTTTGCCGGCTAATAATTCTTGAGATTCACGAGTCAATTCAGCCAAGGCTTGTGCGCCAGCACCGGAAACTGCTTGATATGTTGAAACCAAGACCCTCGATAAACCGACTTTTTGACGAATCGGTTCTAATGCCACCATCATTTGAATCGTTGAACAATTCGGATTGGCAATGATTCCTTTATGTTGCGCTAATGCATGAGGATTCACCTCAGGAACGACTAGAGGAACATTCGGATCCATCCGAAAATGACTGGTATTGTCGATCACGACTGCACCGTGTTTGACTGCTTCTGGAGCAAATTGTTTTGAAATGCCACCACCGGCACTGAACAATGCAATATCGACTCCCACAAAGGAATCTGCGGTCAGCTCTTGAATAACGAGCGGTTCATTTTTGAACACAAGGGTCTTCCCAGCAGAACGTTTGGATGCCAACAACGTTATTTTTTTGATCGGCAACGTGGTCTTCTCCAACATCTCAATCATTTTTGTTCCTACTGCGCCGGTAGCTCCGACAACTGCTATGTGATACCCTGTACTCATCAAATCACTCCTCGAATAAAAATACATTTTTACTAGTTTATCATATCTTGTAAAAAAGAAAAGACCTTTCGTGGAAAGAAGCGCAAAAAGAAGGCAGAACTATCTAAATTTTCAATCGTTTCCCCCGTTTCGGAAAAAAACTACCTATATTTAAGGGTTATCATTTGTCACATTTAGGTGTTATAGGATATAATACCGACAGAAGGAATTTTGGGGAAGATTCTTTCCAACGTGCATGGGGAAATTAAAAATACCCAAAACATTGAATGAGGCAAGAATTGCATATGCAATTCTTGCCTCATTTTTATGCTTCATTCGATTCTTCGTTATTTACTTTCACGATAGCAAAGCCTTTGTTATCGATGATCATCGTCTCATCTTCCAGTTGGACAAACTGTTCCATCAAAATTGAATCAGGACGAGAGAGCGTAAGTTGGTCCTCGCCAGTGTTGAAAATACCGATGATCCGCTGTGCCCCCAACTCTCGTTCGAAAATGATCAGGCCATCTTCTTCCGAAACCCAGTTCCAACTCAAGGAACCTTCAGATAAGACTTTTTGGTTGTCTTTGCGTAGTTTGATCAATGACTGGGTGAAATGCAGCAAATCACGATCTTGCTTTTCCTCATCCCAAATCATACATTTACGACAATCCGGATCCATATCACCGGTCAAACCAATCTCATCGCCGTAATATAGGCAAGGAACGCCTTGTTGCAGATACGTAAAGGCCATCACTTGGCGCATCAAGTCTTTGTCTCCCCGAGCCAAAGTTAACAAACGCGGGGTATCATGAGAATCCAAAATATTGAACTGCACTTGGTTGGTTTGCTCCCGATACAACATCAGCTGGTTATTTAATTCCGAGACCATTTTCGTCATGGAGATCTCGTCTTTGACAAAATATTCAATAATTGCATCTGTAAAGGCGTAGTTCATCACTGCATGAAACTCGTCGCCTTGTAACCAGCGTTGAGAAGAATGCCAAATTTCCCCAAGGATATAAAAATCATCTTTGGCCTCATCACACACTTGGCGGAATTTTTTCCAGAAGAAGTGACTAACTTCATTCGCCACGTCCAAGCGCCAAGCATCGATATCAAATTCTTCGATCCAATAACGAGCGATCTTCAACAAATAATCTTGCACATCGGGATTTTCCGTATTGAGTTTCGGCATATGCGGCGTAAAGGCAAAAACATCATAGGTGATGTCATAAGCATCTTCAAAGTTTTCCCCTTCTTTGTAGTTGACAGGAAACTCATTGATGTGGAACCAATCAGCAAAGGGCGAATCTTTGCCGTTTTTGATGACATCTAGCCATTGATGCGAAGTATCCCCCATATGATTGAACACAGCATCTAGCATGACTTTGATACCGCGTTTGTGGCATTCCTCCACTAAGCGTTTAAAGGTGTCGTTATCCCCAAACGCTGGATCGATGGCTAAATAATCGATGGTATCATACTTGTGATTCGAATAGGCCTCAAAAATCGGACAGAAGTAGATCCCATTGATGCCTAGATCGACGAGGTAATCCAAATGATCGATGACCCCTTGCAGATCCCCGCCGAAAAAGTCTTGGCGATCGGGATTTTTTGAACCCCAAGGCAATACACCTTCTGGATCATTTGATGGGTCCCCATTTGCAAAGCGTTCAGGGAAGATTTGATACCAAACGGTTTCTTTTGCCCACTCGGGAATTTTGAAACGATCGGCTTCTTGGAAGTAAGGCATCCGAAAATAATTGTTGTTCATTTCTAAATATTGCTGCTCAAAAGGATAGACCCCGTGGTCTCCATAAAAGACATGCAACCCATCGTAACTTTCGATGGAAAAGCCGTAAGACAAACGGCGGAATTCTGCTCCGACCGATACTTGCCAATAATCATGCAAGTCCGTGGAAAGAATTTTTTTCATTTCAATTCTTTGCTGGTACCAAGCTTCTTTATACAGTGTGTAAGGATCACCGCAAAGCAGCTGGACATGGCGGACGTCTTGACGGGCGGTACGCAAACGGATATGCATTTTATCCTTCTCGTACAAATACGCAAATTCACTTTCGGGACGATGATAAATGGCAGTAGTATTCATAGCAGACTCCTTTGACTTGTTTGATATACTCATTGTCGCACAAATCAGAAGTCAAAACAAGAGAAAAACGCAATCGGTTGCTTTATCTAAAAAATCGATAATATAAGTTAATATGAAATTAATTCAGTAATTAAAAAGCAAACGATTGCTTCGCCCTTTTTTAATCAAACGGCGTATTTTTCTCACATTGATTGCCAGTCCGTAAAATGTCATATTTCCGCAAGATCCCCACTGCCTCCGTCAACGACTGACTCAACTGCTGGATATCTTCTGCAGCCATTTGAGCGGTTTTGGCATTCAAGCGGTCTTCCACTTGTTTTTTCTTTTGGACAAATAACTGCTTCCCAGCTTCTTCCAAATAAACATTGACGTTGCGGCGATTGACGCCGTTGGTTTTGCGGACCACAAAGCCAGCCTTTTCTAACCCCGAGATCGAACGACTGATTTGGACTTTTGACGTACCGATTTGCTGGGCCAACTCGGACATCGTGATTCCTTCATTACTAGAGATCACCACGAGTTCCAAGATTTCCATTTTGGTCAATTTTAAATCTTCCAAACCGATTTCTTCAAACAATATGTTTCCCATCAGCGAAAAGATCTCCGCAAATACCGCCATATTGAATGTTCCTAACGCTTTTTCCATACTCTCCCTCTTTTCTGTCTTTAGTTTAGTATAAATTATTTGTTTAAACAATGATAATCGTTGATTTTTGTTAACCATTATGATAGCGTGGTTACATAATGAAAATAATCGTGAAAACGGCAAGAAAAGAGTGACAGCATGTTAGAATTAAAAGATATCAAGAAGTATTATACGGTTGGCGCCAGTACTACAAAAGCCCTCGATGGTGTCTCCGTCGCCTTTCGTAAACAAGAGTTTGTTGCCATTTTAGGGCCAAGCGGCTCTGGGAAAACAACCATGTTGAACGTGATCGGCGGCTTAGATAATTACGATTCTGGTGATATGATCATCAACGGCAAATCAACGAAATCCTTTAAAGATCGTGACTGGGATGCGTATCGGAACAATTCGATCGGCTTTGTCTTCCAAAGCTACAATTTGATCAGTCATTTAGGCATCATCGACAACGTCGAGCTTGGGATGACCTTGAGCGGTGTGTCAAAAGAAGAAAAACGCGCAAAAGCAACCGATGCTTTGACGCGTGTGGGCTTAGCTGAGCATATGCACAAAAAACCAAATCAGCTTTCCGGTGGTCAAATGCAGCGGGTAGCGATCGCTCGTGCCTTAGCAAATGATCCTGATATCCTTCTTTGTGATGAACCAACAGGTGCCTTGGATTCAGAGACCAGTGTCCAAATCATGGAACTGATCCAAGAACTATCAAAAGAAAAATTGGTCATCATGGTTACTCATAATCCTGAATTGGCGCACAAATACGCTGGACGGATCATTGAGTTCAAAGACGGACGAATCATTAAAGATTCGAACCCTCATGTCGAAGGACAAAAGAAAGACCAATTCGAATTAAAGCACACAAAAATGAGTTTCATGACTGCCTTACGTTTGTCGTTTAACAATATCCGCACCAAAAAAGGGCGCACCTTCTTGACAGCCTTTGCTTCTAGTATCGGGATCATCGGAATCGCCATTGTTTTGTCACTGTCAACGGGATTCCAAAAACAAATCGACAATACCCAGTCAGAAACATTAGCTCGTTTTCCGATTACGATCTCGCAAGTAGCCACTGAACAAGATCCATCAGCCATGGGTACGCGGGAGAAATCGGAAGATTTCCCTTCAGATAAAGAGGTCACTGCTAAATTAAGTGATGCGGATCGTGCAACCCATATCAACAAAATCGATCAAGAGTTTCTCGATTACATCAACGACATTGATCCTGAATTAAGCAACAATATCGGCTACACTCGTTCCACTTCCTTGAACCTTTTCCGTAAGATCGATGATACTGTGGAACAAGTCAGCTTCTCCAATGCATCACCTGACAATGAACAGACCAATGCCATGATGTCTGCCATGAGTGCCTCCACCGGGATTGGGGTTTCGACTTTCCCCGAGCAGTTATCAGAGGATAACGGCAATTTCTTAAAAGACAACTACGACCTTTTAGAAGGCAGCTACCCAAGTGCTAGCACAGATGTCGTTTTGATCGTCGATGAAAACAACGTAACGAATGTCAATGCATTGATCAATCTCGGTTTTGACATTGAAGATGGCGACAAGGTGTCCTTCGACGATATCGTGGGAACAAAAATCACATTGGCGTCTAATGATGCCTTTTACACCGAATTACCAACTGGAAACTTCATTCCAAATCAAGATTTAAATGACGTTTTCGATAACAGTAACAACAAAGAATTAACGATCAGCGGAATCTTACGTATCAAGCAAAACTCTACGATGAACTTGCTGTCAACTGGCATTGCCTACAGTGATGCCCTCGCGCAAGAAGTCATCAAAGAAAACCAAGACTCAGCGATCGTCCAAGCCCAAAAAGACAGCGACACCAACGTGATGACGAATGAACCCGTTGACGAAAGTGCTAAAGATTCATTGATCGCTTATCTTGGCGGCAGTGATTTACCAAACAGCATTATGATCTATCCGAATGATTTCAGTGCCAAAGAAAAAATCCTTGATTACTTGGATGACTTCAACAAAGGCAAAGACAAAGAAGACCAAATCGTTTATTCCGATTTAGCAGGTACGATG
Organism: Enterococcus sp. FDAARGOS_375; assembly: GCF_002393265.1. Taxonomy (NCBI): domain Bacteria; kingdom Bacillati; phylum Bacillota; class Bacilli; order Lactobacillales; family Enterococcaceae; genus Enterococcus; species Enterococcus sp. FDAARGOS_375. Next base: position 777,940 of record NZ_CP023515.1, read on the forward strand.
ACTCAATTGACTGGTGGCTTGATGGATGCCATCACCTACGTCTTGATCGCTTTTGCAGGAATCTCCTTGGTAACTAGCATGATCATGATCGGTATCATCACCTACACCTCTGTGCTAGAACGTACGAAAGAAATTGGGGTCTTAAAAGCATTAGGTGCTCGTAAAAAAGACATCACCCGCGTCTTTGATGCCGAAACCTGTATTTTAGGGATTGCTTCAGGAGCTTTAGGTGTCCTGATTGCTTGGTTAGCCACATTCCCGATCAACGCGATCTTATATAGTATGACTGATCTCGAAAATGTTGCTCAATTAAATCCGGTCCACGGCCTGATCTTGATTGCTGTCAGCACCGTCCTAACGATGATCGGCGGCCACATTCCAGCTCGAATGGCAGCGAAAAAAGATGCAGCGATCGCTTTACGCGCCGACTAATTTTATAAGAAAACCCAGCAGACAGCAGCCATTCCTTTGGCTGCTGTTTTTTTGTCCTTCCTTCTGACTTCCAAAAGGTTTCTCTTGAAAAATTCATAAATGAGGAATACAATAGATTTGTTTTTAGGTATACCTAAAAAGATAGGACGTGAAACGATGAATGAAGAAAAAAAATTGATCCAAGCGGCCAACGGTCCTAGCTTGGAAGAAATAAATAATACAGTTGCCATCCCAAAAAACGGCAGCTTTTGGCGCAATCTCTTAGCGTTCTCTGGTCCTGGGGCATTGGTAGCCGTGGGCTATATGGACCCAGGAAACTGGATCACCTCGATCGGAGGCGGTGCTGAATATGGCTATCTCTTACTTTCTGTGATCTTGATTTCCAGTTTGATCGCTATGCTACTGCAATACATGGCAGCCAAGCTAGGGATCGTGACCCAGATGGACCTTGCGCAAGCAACTCGTAAACACACCAGCAAAGGTTTAGGCTTTGTCTTGTGGATCGTCACCGAATTAGCTATCATGGCAACGGATATCGCGGAAGTGATCGGAGGAGCGATCGCTCTCAATCTACTATTCGGCTTACCGTTATTAGTTGGGGTCATCTTAACGATTTTCGATGTATTGCTTCTGCTCTTTTTAATGAAACTAGGTTTCCGTAAAATCGAAGCGATCGTCATGACACTGATTTTGGTCATTATGCTAGTCTTTTGTTACGAAGTCATTATTGCTCAACCGGATCTACCGGCTGTCTTGCAAGGCTTTATTCCGCAAAAACAAGTCTTGAACCATGGGCAGCTGACAATGGCGTTGGGGATCGTTGGTGCGACTGTGATGCCACATAATCTCTATCTGCATTCTTCGATCTCCCAGTCACGAAAAATCGATCGCAGCGATACCCAAGAAGTAGCAACGGCCGTGCGGTTCGCTACTTGGGATTCCAATATCCAATTATCCGCTGCGTTTTTGGTCAATTGCCTGCTTTTGATCTTAGGAAGCGCCTTGTTCTTTGGTCATAGTGAAGAAGTCGGCACCTTCTCCGCGCTGTTTGATGCATTGCAAGATTCCTCCATTGCTGGTGCTGTCGCCAGTCCAGTCTTGAGCGTTCTGTTTGCTGTGGCGCTCTTGGCATCTGGTCAAAATTCAACGATCACTGGGACACTGACGGGGCAAGTCGTGATGGAAGGATTTATCCATATGAAGATCCCTACTTGGGCGCGACGTCTGATCACCCGTGGCTTATCGGTGATCCCCGTCTTGCTTTGTACAATTTACTTTGGCGGCAACGAACAAGCTCTGGACGATCTGCTGATCTATTCGCAAGTCTTTTTAAGCATCGCCTTACCCGTTTCGATGATTCCGTTGGTTCTTTTTACCAGCTCAAAAAAAATCATGGGGGAACGTTTCAAGAATCCGCTATGGGTCTCTACCTTAGGCTGGATCTGTGCCATTGCATTGACGGTCTTGAATGTCCGCTTGATCATCGAAACACTCGGCAACTTCTAATAGCGAAAAAAAAGCTTACGAGGCTGCCTCGTAAGCTTTTTTGGTTAATTCGTTTCTAAATCATGTAAAAACAGACCGCTCAACAGTTTTGGTTCAAACCAAGTTGATTTTGGCGGCATGATTTCTCCCGCATCGGCTACTGCCAAAAGATCGGCCATTTGCGTTGGATACATGGAAAAAGCCAATGTCCATTCTCCGCTATCCACCAAACGTTCCAATTCTTCTGGACCACGAATCCCGCCGACAAAATCAATGCGTTTGTCTGTCCGCACATCTTGGATCGCGAAAATATCAGCCAGCACGTATTGTTGTAAAAGCGACACATCCAGCTGTCCTACCGCATCTTGCGGCACAGCTTCCGGTTTGATGGTCAACTCCCACCGCGCATGGTTTAGGTACAGATGAATCGAACCACGTTGCGCTGGTTTCTTCCTTGTAGTTTCTTGAATCGTAAAATGCTGGGCTGCCTGCTCAAAAAAGGTTTCTGGCACCGGTACCCGCAAGACCCGATTGTATTCCCAAATCGCTAGTTCATTTTCTGGGAATAAAATCGCTAAAAAGCGGTCGCTTTCTTGACTGCTTTGGCCATCGGCTCGCTTTTGCAAGCCGACTTTGACTGCTGACTCTGTGCGGTGATGCCCATCCGCAATATAAAGGGCATCTACAGCTTGAAACTGCTGGGCAAAAGAGGCGACTAGCGCTGGATCATCGATTAGCCAAACACGATGTTGCACCTCATGATAGCTGACAAAATCATAGATTGGCGCATGCTCTTCTTGCCACGCATCGATCGATTCTTTGACTGCTGCTGGTTGGCGATAGCTCAAGAAAATCGGACTTGTATTGGCATCACATGCCAGAATATGGTTGATCCGATCGATTTCTTTTTCTGGACGGGTAAACTCGTGTTTCTTGATTTTCCCAGCGACGTAATCATCGATCGAGGTACAGGCGACAAGCCCAGTTTGCCTTCTGCCAGCCATCGTCAATTCATACAAATAATATGCGGGCGCCGTTTCTTGGATCAACCAGCCTGCTTCTTGAAAAGATGCAAGATTTTCTGCCGCTTTTTGATACACCTGTGGATCATAAGGATCGATTCCTGGCAAGTCGATCTCCGAACGGTCAATGTGGAAATAGCTGTAAGGATTGCCTTGCGCAAACGCTGCGGCTTCTTGTGAATTGACCACGTCATAAGGCAGCTCGGCCACTTTTTCTGCCAATGAGGCTTCTGGACGAATGGCTTTAAACGGAAATACTTGAACCATTAATACCCAACCTCCTGATTCTTGATGACCCGTACACGAACGATGTTTTCGTTCTCCCGCAGTTTATCGGCTAATTGATTCAATAAGGCTTCATCTTCAGAAGCGACATCGGCTAGGGTGTAAGCAAAGTCTTCCCGTCCACGATTCAGCATATTGTCGATATTGATTCCGGATTCCGCAATGATCGATGAAATCTGACCTAACATATTCGGTACATTGCGATTGATGATCGTCAGACGATAAGGCGAATGAAAAGCCATCTCAACAGTTGGAAAATTCACCGAGCGCTTGATGGTCCCGAATTCCAAGAATTTTTTCAATGTTCGGGCTGCCATTTTGGCACAGTTGACTTCAGCTTCTTCTGTTGATGCACCTAAGTGCGGCAAGACGAGTACTTTTTCATTGTGCAACAATTGTTCATCCGCAAAATCAGTCGTATAGCCCGCTAAACGGTCGGCTTTTAATGCACGTAAAACGGCATCTGTATCGACGATTTCTTTACGAGAAAAGTTGAATAGCTTCGTTGTTGGTTTCATTTTCGCAAGTTCGGCTTCCCCAACGAGATGATGGGTGTTTTCCATTAGCGGCACATGAACCGTAATAAAATCACAGGTTGAAAAGACTTCCGCAATATCATTGGCACGCTTGACCCGACGAGAGATCGTCCAAGCAGTATCCACTGATACGTAAGGATCATAACCGACTACTTCCATCCCTAGACGATAAGCATCGTTGGCGACCATCGCTCCAATAGAACCAAGGCCGATGATTCCTAACTTTTTGCCTTCTAACTCTGTTCCAGCAAATTGACTTTTTTGCGCTTCTGCTTGTTCTTCCACATTATCACCGCTCAAGGTTTGCACCCATTGGGCACCTCGTAAAATCGGACGGACGCTTAAGAGCAGACTAGCGATCACTAATTCTTTGACCGCATTGGCATTGGCACCTGGCGTATTAAAGACGACGATCCCTTTTTCAGTACATGCTTTGACGGGAATGTTGTTGGTCCCAGCCCCTGCACGGGCAACACCTAAGACACTTTCAGGAAAAGCGTAATCGTGCAATTTCTGGCTGCGCAGCAAAATCCCTTGCGGTTGGTCGCTTTCGTTGATGGCATACTTTTCTTTTTCTAAACGCTGTAATCCTTCTGGTGCGATCGCATTGAATGTTTTGATTTGGAACATTTATTTGACCTCCGCTTCAAATGATTTCATAAAGTCGACTAACGCTTGAACGCCAGCTAATGGAAAGGCATTGTACAAACTTGCTCGCATTCCTCCGACGGAACGATGCCCCTTCAAGTTCTCAAAGCCAGCTTTAACAGCTTCTTCATTGAAGCGCTGATCTAATGCTTTATCCCCTGTCACAAAAGGAATATTCGTTAGTGAACGGCTATCAACAGCCACAGGACTACTGTAAAGAGCCGAGGCTTCGATCGTTTCGTATAAAAGCGCCGCTTTTTGGCGGTCTTGTTCTAAAATGGCAGGAATGCCGCCTAATTCTTCCAACCATTCAAACACCAATTTAGCAATATAGATAGCATACGTTGGTGGTGTATTGTACAATGAGTCATTTTTAGCCTGTAGACGATAATCCAGCATTGGAGCGAAGACAGCATCATCATTGAGTAAATCTTCTCGGATGATCACTACCGTCAACCCTGCAGGACCAATATTCTTTTGGGCCCCAGCATAAATCACACCGAAGTCTTCTACGCGATAGTCATTAGCTAAAATATTTGAGGACATGTCTGCTACGATCGGCACATTGCCAGCCTGCGGAATCGTTTGAAAGGCCGTCCCTTCAATGGTATTGTTCGTGGTGATATGCAAATAAGCCGCTTCTTGATCGATCGCATCTTCTGAAATTTCTGGAATATAGGTAAAGTTTTGATCCTCACTAGAGGCAACGACTTCCACCGTCACGTTTCCAAGCGCTTTTGCTGCTTCAATAGCTTTCTTCGACCAAGAACCGGTATTTACGTATAAGGCTTTTTTGTTTTGTGCAAGATTCAAAGGGATCATACTGAATTGGAGACTCGCGCCGCCTTGTAAAAACAGTACCTGATAGTTTTCAGGAATTCCCATTAATTTTCGTAAAAGTGCTTCTGCATCTTTAATGATCGCTTCAAACAAGGAGGATCGATGACTCAGCTCCATAACGGACATCCCACTTCCGCGGTAATTCAAAAGTTCGGATTGTGCTTTCTCCAATACGGGACGGGGCAATACGGCAGGACCAGCTGAAAAGTTATAAACTGTCATACAAAAAATCTCTCCTTTATGTTAGATGTGAAAATCATTATAACAGATAGCCGAAAATGAAAAAAGCCTTAAAAGAGAAAATAATTTTGAATTTTCAGAAAAGACTACCAATTTCTTAACGTTCGTCATTTCGGCATTTTTTCATACAGCCAGCGAGAAATTTCATTGTAAACGATCTCGCGGTTGCGCTCATTCAAAATCTCATGACGGCCATGTTCGAGCAAATACATCGTCACGTCAGCATTTTGCTTCAGTTGCTGAGCCAATTGGCGGACGCTTTTGCCATAGTGCCCCACAGGATCGTCTCCACCTGAAATCAGCAGCAGCGGCAATTCTGGATCAATCTTGCGTAGTTGGTCCGGATCACTGGCAGCTTGTGTCAATGTAAAGAGATCCTTGTAAGCTGCTAAGGAAAAATGAAATTGGGTGTAAGGGTCCTTCAAATAGCGATCCACTTGCTGCGGATCACTGGTCAACCAGTCCTTGGCGGTTCGATTGGGACGAAAACGCCGGTTGTGCTGACCAAAAACTAACTGTTCCATTACGTGATAAGGCCATTGCTGAGCGGCAAAGGGCCGCAACAAGTTCGTGACAAGTTTGCCTCCTTGCATCAGCACAGCTTTTTCCATCGTGGTGCCCATGATGATCGCTCCTGTCAATGGATATGGCTGACTAAACAAATAATTCCGCAAAACCAGCGATCCCATACTGTGACCTAAGATAAAGTATGGTCGGTCTGGATAGCAAGCAGCGGCGTACTGATGGACCACTCCCACATCTGCCACTAAATATTTGGCGCCCTCTTTTTCACCAAAATGACCATAGGCCTGTGTTTCTTTCACGGATTGCCCATGCCCTAAGTGATCATGACCGACCACCGCATAGCCTTGCGCAGTTAAACATTCCGCAAACTCGTGGTAACGTTCAATGTGTTCGATCATTCCGTGGACGATTTGCACGACTGCTTTTGGCTGTTCTTCTGGCAGCCACGTTTTGACAAAAAGCTGATCCTTCCCATTTGATGAAGTCAGCTTTTCTTGATTCATCCTCATAGTTTGCACCTCTTTTGCTTTTTCTTTTCCCTTCGCCAAATAAAACGGTTGTTTTCTTTATTATACATGGAATTTTAGGCTATGGCGGTAGGAGTTGGGAATTTTCGAGGACGAAAAAATCCTGCCACATTGTCTAAAGACAAAGTAGCAGGAGTCAAACGATCATTACCCATCGCTTGGATTGGAAAACTTCCTCACTATTTTTTATTTGAATTTGACGAGTTCTAAACGATCAATACTTAGCGTATCCACCCCAATCTCAGACGAAAGGGTGATTTCCTGCGCCCCTTTCGGTAACTTCATGCGGACTTGTAGCGGTTGATAATATTCGGAAGGATAGACATCCACCACGTGGCTTGCTTGTTTCGTTTCAATCCTGACCTGAATTGGGTCATTTAAGGAGAGGTAATCAGTGGTTTTGACATAGGCAATCACTAGAAATTCGTCTGCTTCTTCAATCTGCGGGGTAAAGATAATTTTGTCAGTCGTTGATTCAAAGCCTTGGACGACTTTTTTCGAGAGTGCTGCCTCATCTTCGACAAGCACTAAATCGCCTTCCAGCAAAGCACGGCTAGCAGTTAATCGCAGTCGATTCGGCTCAGCTTTTGGCAACGCTTGAACATGCCATTCATCCAAAGGAGCTTCCAGCAGAATTTTATCCTCTTGATCCCAACCAAACTTTTGTAAGCGGATCGAACGTTTCCAGCCCGAATGATCCCACCGAGCAGCATGATAAATCAGCCAGTCTTCAGAACCGTCTTTTGATTTGGCAAATCCATTATGACCAGGTCCATAGACAGTGTTTGTCTGTTGGAAAATCGGCGCTGGTTCCTTTTGCCAGTTCGCTCTTTCTAGCGGATCATCAGCCACATCTAAGGTCATAAGACCAAGAGCGTAATCATTGTCCCAGCTTCCACTGGCAGAGTATACCAAATTGACTGTTTCGTCTTTGATCATCACTTGAGGGGCTTCATTGATCAATGGTGTTTGCCGCATTTCCCATTCATATTCTGGTTCTGAGATCAGCCGTTTCTCCCCAATCACTTCCGTAGGGGAGGCCATTTCCGCTAAATAAAGATTTTGCGCAACATTTTCATACCCTTCCCAGCCCGACCAAAGGAAATAGCGTTTGTCATTGATCTCTAAGACTGTTCCATCAATCGCAAATTTATCATCCATCCCTTTGATCTCTTCCAATTGCCACTCACCCATGTAAGGATCTTTCTGATGATTGACTAATGCGTACATACGATGTGTTTCTGAAGGGCGATTAGCCGCGAAATACATCACCCAGCGATCATCTAAGTAATGAAGCTCAGGTGCCCAGATACTTTCAAATTCTGCTGGCATTTCCCAGATGATCTTTTTTTCCCCAGCAGCAACGTGAGAGAGGTTTTCAGCACGCCAGAGCGTTAAATTATTCCCAGTCGTTTTGGTATAATAAAAGAACGCTTCCGTTTGCAAGATCCAAGGATCTGCCCCATTATTATCGATAATTGAAGTAAAATCGGACACTTCTTCCCCTGGATCAGTTCCAGTGCTACAACCGGTTATCATAAGCGCAGCAATCAAGATACTTACTCCACTGAGCCAAGCTGCTGATTTCCCCATCGGACATCGCCCCTTTCCTTACCAATCATTTTATTCTATCTGTGGTGGATGAAACTGCTCATTGATCTCTTTAATCGCTGCCAAATCAACTTTTGGTTGGCGGTCATAGGTCAGTAATCCATTGATTTCTTGTTCAACATCTGTCAACTGAGTGTAGCAATAGCCCCAGAGTCCGACAGAATCATAAACAGCTGTCATGATTCGCTGATAATCCTTCAAGAAATCTTGTTGATTTTCCACTGAGGTATAGCCCCAACCGGGTTGCCCCGAAACATCGAAGCCAATACCGCCAAACTCGGTCAATAAAATAGGCTGATCCTGATAAGAAAATCCTCCAGCGAAAATCGGCCATGGGGTCGATACTCGATTCACCAATTTTTCTCTCGTGCTGAGACTGTCTTTGAAGTATAGATATTTTTGCCGCTCAGATTCTTGCCCATGCGCATAATTATGAATCGCACAAATATCTGTCTCCGTCATCGCCCAACCATCATTTGAAATAACCAACCGTTGCTGGTCTAGCGAATGGATAAAGTGATACATCGCTTGAGAAAAATGCTGTTGCTGACGATCAAATGAGATTTTTGGCACACCCCAGCTCTCGTTGATTGGGACCCAAGTAACGATCGAAGGGTGACTATAATCTCGAGTAATGATTTCTGCCCACTCTTGCATCAAGCGCGTTACCGAACGATCGGTATAGATTGCCGGCGCCGCACACTCTCCCCAAACAAGAAATCCTAATTTATCTGCCCAGTATAAAAAGCGTGGGTCTTCTGTTTTTTGGTGTTTCCGGCAACCATTGAACCCCATTTCTTTGGCCAATAAAATGTCTTGTTTAAAGTCCTCATCTGTTGGTGCAGTTAACAAGCTGCTCGGCCAATAGCCTTGATCGAGAACCAACTTCTGGTAGTAAGGCTTGTTATTTAAGTAAATCATACCGTTTTCTGTATGTATTTTACGCATACCAAAATAACTTTTTAGCTGATCGATGGCATTCCCTGCTTCTCTAAGCGTCAATTCAACATCAAATAATTGCGGCTTTTCAGGTGTCCAAGACCAGCCTTCGTGGTGAAAATTCGTCCGAAAAATTTCTTGCTGGAAAATATCAACTGCAAAACTCAACTTAGCAGTGATAAAGTCTGCCTTTCCGCTGGTAACTAAAGCACCTTTATAATAGATTTGATATTCTAAGACTACTTGCGGCTGTAACTGGTTCAGTTCTACATCGATCTTCACGGCGCCAGCATCAAAATCACTCGTAAATTTCACCTGTTTCAGATGGGTTTCGGCAACTACTTCAAGCCAGACTGGCTGCCAGATCCCTGTTGAGTTTGTGTACCAGATTCCTGCTGATTCTTCTTCCCAAAATTGTTTCCCCCGTGGAATGCTTTCATCAAAATGCGGGTCAAATGCTCGCACACTTAGTATTTGCTCTTGTCCAGATACTAAAGCATCCGTGATGTCTATATCAAAAGAGGTATGCCCTCCGCAATGATTTTTCACATGATTGCCATTGACAAACACATCTGCTTCATAGTCCACCGCCCCAAAATGCAAAAGGACACGACTTTTTTCAGGGACTTGCACATTGAAGGTCCGATAATACCATACAACGTCGTGCACTTCTCGATGATCAATGCCGCTCAATGCACTTTGATAGACAAAGGGAACATTGATCTTGTACGGATAGTTTGCTTCGTTTGTGTACCACTTTTCTTTTAAACCAAGATTTTGGTCATCAAAGGCAAATTGCCATTCACCATTTAAGCTTAACCAATTCTCTCTCTCAAATTGCGGTCTCGGATATTCTTCTCTACTCATATTTCCTCCAAAAACAAATTATTTTATGCCACTTTGCAACGACATTGACGCCATAAAACTCTTTTGCGCCACCAAATACAATAAAAAGGTAGGGATCAAAGCCAAGATTGCTCCAGCAGTTCCAATTCCCGGATAGGTCATGTATTGCCCTTGTAGCAATTGCAGCCCCGGTGTAATCGGCAATTTATCAATATCGTTTATCACGATCGATGGCCACAAGAAGTCATTCCATGAGCCAGTAAAACTAAATAACGCAACCACCGTCAATACAGGTTTGATCAACGGTAAAATGATATGATAAAAGATTTGAAACTCGTTGGCCCCATCGATCACAGCCGATTCATCCAATTCTTTAGGAATCCCTAAAATGAACTGCCGAACGAGGAAAATGTTATAAACACCTGCAGCCCCAGGAACGATGACAGCTAGAAATGTATTGGTCCAACCTAACGTATCAACGATTTTGAAATTCGGGATCAAATTGACCACCCCCGGAAACATCATCGTTCCTAACAATAGGGCAAAAATCAAATCTCTCCCCTTAAAGGTGAGTCGTGTATAGCCATAGGCTGCAAACGAGACGATCACCATAACCAACAGCGTATGTGAAGTTGAAATAATCATTGAATTCACAAACCAACGGAACACAGGAGAAGAATCATTGCCTTGTAACAAGCCCAAAAAGTTAGCCAGTGTCCTATCTTGCGGAATCAAACTGAACCCAACCTTTTGAATCTCTGCCTCCGATTTAAACGAGGTAAAAATTGCCCATATCAAAGGAAAGATCCAAATCACACAGACGATCGCTAGCAAAATAAAGGCAATTCTTTTCCCTAGTTTGTTTTCTCGCATCTTCTTCCCTCCTATCTTTCCATTTTTTTGATGACCATAAATTGCACAATCGAAACTGCCATGATTACAAAACCTAGTAAAATAGCCATCGCTGAAGAAATTCCTGCAACCGAGGTACTACTACCAAAAGCATTTTCTTGGATGTACATCATCAACACGCGAGTAGAATTGTTGGGGCCGCCACCCGTCAACATTAGTGGCTGACCATAAATATTAAACTGAGCGATGGTCGTCATGACCGTGGTAAAAACAAGCTGGTTGCGAATACTCGGCAAAGAAATACGGAAAAATTTCGTGATACTATTTGCACCATCTAATTCTGCTGCTTCTAACTGCTCTTTGGAGACGCCATTTAATGCAGCAACATAAATAATTAGATTCCCACCTAATGTCCACCAAATCGTCACGATCAAAATAGCGATCCATGCCCATGGTTGCGTGCCTACAAAATTGATGTCGATACCGAATACTTCTTTGATTGGCCCAAAAGATTTGCTCAAAAGGAACCCCCAAATAATCATGACGGCAGAGATTGCAAACAGTGTTGGCAGATAGAGAATCGATTGAAAAAAACGCATCATTTTTGGTTTAGCAGACAATGCAACCGCTAGCAACAAGGGAATCATAATACATAATGGAACGGAGATTGCCGCAAAAAACAGCGTATTTTTCATTCCATTAAAAAATTGCGTATGATACAACGAGTCTTTATCAAACAAAATCGTTTGAAAATTATCAAATCCGACAAAAATCGGTGTACTGAACAGATCCCATTCAGTAAAAGAAACATAGATCCCAATCACTGCAGGAACTAAAAAGAATAAAAGAAAAAGGAGCATATGCGGACCAATAAAAACGATCGGCCAGCCATTTAACCTTTTTTTCATCAATACCCATCCTTCCTTGTATTTCTAGTGCAGCTCTCAACAAGAAACGACTGTGACAGCCCTTTAAACCTCCCCATCAGAATTCCTACCTTATCAAAAAATGGACTGAATTCTTTTTATGGTCGCTCTTCCTTCTGCCACAGCCTCCAAGTGAGAAGATTATTTCATCTTTTCTTCTACAACTTTTTGGATCTCACCAAAAGTCGTTTGAATATCTGCTTTTCCTGTGATCATGTCCCATGAACGATTATCATATTCACCAAAGATATACGATAAGCCATCAACTGCGTTAACAGAAATTGCCGCTTGTCCTTTTTCTATCTTCAATAAGAAGGATTGTGGCATCTCAACATATTCTTCATTGTCTAGCATTGCTAAGGAAGTAGGATTTGCACCTGATTTGACCCACTCTAATTGGTTTGCTTGTAACCAAGTCAGAAAGTCGACCATGCCACTTTTCTTTTCATCGGAACGTTCCTCGTTCGTTTTGAACATCGCAAACTGATCGACGCCTGAACCCTGAATGATATGTTCCGCATTCCATTGAGGAGTAAATGTTTGACCCCAAGTGAAGTCACTGATTTCTTCCATATTACTTAGCATCCATGTTCCTTCTGGAAGAAAAATCAGCTGCTGGTTTGCAAAAAGTTTATTTGCATCTTCACCATCTGGGACCATGTAGCCGGCATCGTATAGATCCTTAAACTCTTGAACGGCATTGTAAGAAAACTCATTATCGATATTGATGTTTCCTTGTGCATCTTGCCATTCCCCACCCATTTGTTGGTAGAGATTCGAATAATTCTGCATGCCCCATGTATAGCCAAAACTATAGATACCATCTGCTTTTGCTTTTTCCCCAGCTTGTCTGATTTCTTCGTACGTCACTACGCCATCATCCAACGCTCCTGGAACATATTTATCCACCAAATCTTGGTTGTAATACATCACCCACGAACCCATGGTTGCCGGAATCCCATATTGACTATCATCCACTACACCAGTGTCCCAAGCAGCTTCTACGTAGTTTTCCCGTGCCAATTCTGTCCCATCGATCATGTCATCCCAAGTTTCAAGCATGTCTTGGTGTTTATACGTAGGCAAAGCTTCTGAGGCGATCAAAGCCAAATCAGGGACACCTTTCCCCGATTTCCCCGCAGTCGTCAACTTTGAAGTAAAGGTGTCACCTTGCATGCTTACTAGCTTCACTTTAAAGTCTGGGTCTGTTTCATTGTATTGATCAATCGTTTTTTTGATTTTTTCACCGTCCGGTCCTGTCGTCGAAGACCAAAGCAAAATTTCTGAATTATTACTTGAGCTACCACTTCCGCCACAAGCAGCTAACAACACTGTACATAATAAGCTTGTCCCTACTAAAACAATTGATTTACTTACTTTCATTTTTTACACTCCTTTTAATTTAACTAAAAAGTAAAATGACATCCAGTTATCAATAAACATAATCGTTAGACTATCGTCGAATAATGTTTACACCGTAAAGTTACTATAAATATAAAGCGCTGTCAATATTATTTTAACAAGGTGCATCTAAAAAAATCATCATTTTACTATTTTGTAAATTCACAAGGTTGTGTTATAATTAAACCATCTTTTCATTAAACATTTTAGTATAACGAGGTGATCGCTATGGAATTGGATCTAACAAACGCATCTTTACCGATCTACGAAGCACTGGCAAATGAAACTCGCTTAGCGATTTTAAGAGAATTAGGCGATAAGAAGAAAAGCATCAGTGAAATTGGACAAAAATTAGCAATCAGCAATGCTTTGATGACCAAACATATCCGTAAACTCGAAGAAGCTCAGTTGATCAAAACAGAAAAAGGATCGGGGCAAGACTGGAAGAAAAAATACTTATCTCTAAAAACTGATTTCATCAATATCAATTTCCCAGCAAAAGTGTTTCCAGAAATGAATCTAACCTCCCAATCCGTGAAAATTGGCCACTTCACCGATTTTAAAGCTGAGCCTTCTTGTGGAATGGCGACCAAAGACCGCTTGATTGGCGCCTTAGATGATCCAAAATCTTTTCTGGATCAAGAACGTGTTGATGCAAGTATCATCTGGCTAAATAACGGTTTTTTAGAATACAAAATCCCAAATCCTTTGAAAAATGGCGAAAAAATCGAATTACTGGAAATCAGTATGGAGATCGCTTCAGAGTTCCCAATTTCGAATAACTATTGGCCCAGTGATCTTTCCTTTTACTTAAACAATCACTGCATCGGTAGCTACACCGTACCAGGAAACTTTTCGGATGTCAGAGGTTCTCTGACTCCGCAATGGTGGATCGATGAGTTCAGTCAATATGGATTACTTAAGCATTTGCGCATCAATCGCTATGATACTTCCCTTGATGGAGAAAAATTAACAGATCACAACCTGAATGAAATCGACTTAGACCACAGTGACTTTTTCACCTTTAAAATTGCTGCACCTGCAACTGCCGAAAACGCTGGTGGTCTGACCATTTTCGGCGATCGATGGGGAAATTATCCTCAAGATTTATTGTTCAATTTTTACGTATCGGAATGACTGTTGTCGTTTCATTACACAAAAAAAGCACGTAGCGAAGAGAGACCACTCCCTCAGCTAGTGCTTTTTTCTATTCTCTTACGCTGTGGCAAAAATGCGTTCGATCAACTGCATCACTGCTCGGACTTCTTCGTTTTTAACGATAGGTTCGGCACCGTTGCGTACAACGTTGTAAAAATTCTTGTAGAAAGGTTCAAAATCCGCTTCGGCTTTCGGGAAAGGAATTTCTTTGGCTGCCAATTCCGATGGGGGTGCCATCGTTTTCGTCAATCCGACGCCTGCTTGGACCGGTTTTGGTGCTGCCACGTCTTCGCGCCCTGTTGCTTGCACCATTTCCCCATTTAGATCCCAATCGGTGATGGTGGCTGTTCCTTCTGTTCCTTTGATGTACCAGCGAGGCAATTGCGTGTAATTGGAAGTTCCAACTTCCACGATTGCTTTGACCCCATTTTCAAAGGTAATCAAAGCGAAGAACCCATCATCGACTTCTTCCCCCAACACAAAGCTAAGATCCGCTTTAACATCTTTCACTGGACTGTCGATCAGCCATAGCATTTGATCCAGCAAGTGAACGCCCCAGTCTAAAAGCATTCCCCCACCTTGTTTTTTCACATGGCGCCAGTCTCCTGGGATGCCGTTTGCCCCTTGGACCCGTGACTCTAATTGGAACAAATCACCGATCTGTCCATTACGGTACAGTTCGCGTACAAGTAGAAAATCAGGATCCCAACGGCGGTTTTGGTGAACCATAAAGGTATTGCCAGTTTCTTGGGCAACCGCCACGATCTCATCTAGTTCCGCAGTATTCAGCGCAACAGGCTTCTCGCAAACAACATGTTTGCCTGCTTTCAACGCAGCGATCGATAACTCTTTGTGCAAGTCATTAGGTGTGGCGATCAATACTGCTTCGATCGTCTCATCGGCTAAGACTTCATCATAGCTTTTAAAGATCTTATGGCCTTTTTCTTGGGAGATCGCTTGACGTTCTTCATTGATATCGTAAGTTCCTACGATGTGGATTCGTTCGTTTTCATTTGGTAAGATATTGTGGACATGGTATGCACCCATGCCGCCATATCCGATTACTGCAAAATTGATTGCACTCATGTCTGACACTCCTCGGTTTTCTTCTTATGCCCACCACATGGATGAAGCTTCTTCACGGATCATAATCGTCTTCAAGTTACTGATGGCACGAGTCAGTCCTTCATCAATGGACATGATTGGATCTTCATGTTCAATACTCAAGACATAATCATACCCATAAATTCTAAGCGCAGAAATAATATCTGACCAGACTTGTAAGCTGTGGCCGCAACCGACTGAACGGAAGGTCCAAGCTCGAGTTTTGACATTGCTATATGGCTGCATGTCCGTCAAGCCATGCATGTTGATATTGTCTTGATCCAAATACGTATCTTTGGCATGGAAGTGATGGATCGCATCGGCTTCCCCTAAGATTTTGACCGCTGCCACTGGGTCGATCCCTTGCCACCATAAATGACTTGGATCCAAGTTACAGCCGATGGCTTTCCCCGCAGCATCCCGCAGTTTCAACATCGTATAAGGAGTATGTGCCAAAAAGCCGCCATGAAGTTCGATCCCGATTTTAACACCAGCCGCTTCCGCTTCCGTGTTGATGTCTTTCCAATAAGGAATCAATTTTTGTTCCCATTGATAATTATAATTGTCATCGTATTCCGTTGGCCACGGCAATACTGGCCAGTTGACTTGCGTATCTGTTTCATTTCCGCCTGAAACGCCTGAAAATCCATTCACAACAGGTACATTCATTAAGCTGGCTAATTTGATGGTTTTGCGCAAAAGTTGATCGGCTTCTTGCGCTTCTGCTTTTAGTGGAGAGATTGGGTTGTTGTGGCAGCTCAAAGCTGAGATTTCCAATCCTTTATCAGCTAATTTCGCTAAGTATTCTTTTCGCTCTGCTTCACTTGCTAGTAAACGGTCAATGTCTAAGTGGGCATTGCCGGGAGAACCACCGGTACCGATCTCAACGGTTTGGAGCCCTTTTTTCGCTACTTCATCGATCATTTCTTCAAAGCTAAGTTGATTGAATAATGGGGTAAAAACACCTAATTTCATTTTCTTTCCTCCTCAATTGCTTGAAAATGCCCATATGTTGGGTAACGATTTTCTGTTGGTGCACACCAGCGAGCCGCATTTTGGATCACTTTTTGCACTTTGGGATTGTAATAGCTTGGGAATGTCTCATGACCAGGCTGGAAATAGAAAATCTTGCCATTCCCACGGCGGAATGTACAGCCGCTGCGGAAAACTTCACCACCAGGGAACCAGCTGACAAAAATCAATTCATCCGGCGCTGGAATATCAAAGTGCTCGCCATACATTTCCTCTTGCTCTAGTTCGATCCATTCGCCGACTCCTTCAACGATTGGGTGGCTTGGATTGATATTCCAGATCCGCGCATGCTGATCGTCTACCCGCCATTTCAAATCGCATGACGTTCCCATCAAGGTTTTAAAGATTTTCGAAAAATGGCCGGAATGCAAGACAATCAGTCCCATTCCTTCCCATACACGCTGCTGCACAAGAGCAACGATAGCATCATCGACTTCTTCATGCGCCATATGGCCCCACCAAACCAACACATCCGTGTCAGCCAATACTTGCTCCGTCAACCCGTGTTCTGGTTCATCAAGGGTCGCCGTTCGCACTTGGAAATCATCCTCTTCTAAAAACTTGGCAATTTGACCATGGATTCCTTCTGGATACATTTTTTGGACGGTCTCATTCGTTTTTTCATGACGAAACTCGTTCCATACTGTAACATGGATCATTGGTAGACCTCCTCTACGATGTCTTTTAATTGCAGATAATCAATCCCGCTAGCTTCTAAAGGAGCGAATTTTTGAAACGCTTCCTGCTCGACGATCAGCCATGGTAGTGCTAATGCTTTAGCTGCTTCAACATACGACTTGATTGGTAAAATCCCATTGCCGATCTCGGTGCTTTCTTGCGGCTGCTCTTGCATATCTTTGATATGAACCAAGCCGACCTTCGTTTCGCGTTCCTTTAGCCAAGGTAAAACAGCCACGTTTGCAAAGGCTAACCAGTAAAGGTCGGCTTCCAAACGCAGTTGCGGATTGTCTTTGATCAGTTCATCGATCATGGATTCTCCAGCAACTTCAGTGAATTCATGGGCATGATTGTGGTAGTAGCAAGTCAGCCCTTCTGCCTGCAATTTTTGGGTGATCTGGGTCAGCTCCGCAGCAAAGGCTTGCCATTTTTCCAAAGAATCAAAGCTGGCATACGGAATCACGATCCGTTGATTGCCAATCGTTTTTTCAAAAGCGACGGTTTCTTCAAAACGATCTTGCAATGCTTCAAACGGGATATGGGAAGCCGCGACCGCCAAATCCAACTGCTCCAGCATTTCTTTGATCTGAACAGCACTGTGTCCATGATAACCGGCAAATTCAACACCGTCATAGCCGTTTTGTTTTACTGTTTTCAACGCTTCAAAAAGATCTGTCTTGCAGTCCTCTTGAATACTCCAAAGCTGTAAAGCGATTTTCGGTTTTGTCATTTATGCTCGCTCCTTTTCTTCCAGCAGTTCTTATAGGTAGACTGGCTCACCGGTTTGCGATGATTTGTAGATCGCTTCTAAAATCTCCGTCACGACCATTGCTTCTTCAGGTTTGACCACTGGTTCGGTATCGTTGATGATCGCATGGATCCACGATTGTGCTTCTAAAATTTCTGGCGTCTCCCCGTTTCCTTCATAAAAATCAACGCCGCCTGTTTCAAGTTCGATATTTTTTTCATACAGCAAGCTGTGGTCTTCCCCATTGATGGTCAAACCGTTGTTCATATCCGCACCGGCTTTGCTACCCATCAGTGTCGTTTTGGCTTCTTTCACGTCCAAACTGTTGAGTGCCCAGCTGGCTTCTAAGAAAATCGTTGCGCCATCTTCCATGACCACAAAACCAAAGGCCGAATCTTCTACTGAGAATTTCTCTGGGTCCCAAGGGCCCCAAGCATTTGCGGCATTTTTGGTTTGTGACAACTCATGATACGCTTTTCCGACAACAAATTTTGGTTTGTAATTGTTCATCATCCATAAGGTCAGATCCAATGCGTGGGTACCGATATCAATCAACGGACCGCCACCTTGCGCCTCTTCATCAAGGAAAACACCCCAAGTTGGCACAGCCCGACGACGGATCGCATGAGCTTTCCCAAAATAAATGTTTCCTAATTGTCCTTCGGCGCACACTTCATGAAGATAACGAGAATCTTTTCTAAAACGGTTTTGGTAGCCGATCGTGAGTTTTTTTCCTGTTCGGTTGGCTGCTTCGATCATTGCTTTGGCTTCTGCCGCTGTTTTTGCCATTGGTTTTTCACACATGACATGACAATCCGCTTCTAGTGCGGCAATCGTCAACTCAGCATGTGAGGCATTTGGTGTACACACATGGATCACATCTAGATCAGCTTGTGCCAACATTTCTTGATAATCGCTGAATACTTGGGCATCTTCGGTTCCAAATGCTGATTTCGCTTCAACTGCACGTTCAACCAGCAGATCACAAAAGGCAACCATTTCTACTTCTTCTACTTGAGACAAGGCAGGCATGTGCTTGCCGTTTGCGATCCCACCGCACCCAATGATTCCAACTTTAACTGTCATATCTTTCCTCCTGAAAACGCTTATTATTTTCTACCCCCTCATTATAGCGAAACATCGAAAGCAGTTCTTCCCAGTTTCCATTGAAAAAATTCCCGAAAATTATCTTATGAAACTTTAACAAAAAGAACCACTCCACAATTTATGCAAAGCGCTTAAAAAAACACTATCGAGAAAAAAATAGTGCCAAATTGACAAAAAAACAGTCGACAAGCAAAGGCTCATCGGCTGTTTCTATCAATTTTGATTCAGTTGTTTCTGGTACTGCAACGGTGATTGACCAACGGCTTCCTTAAAGACATGGTGAAATGTTTTGACACTAGCAAAGCCTGCTTTTTCAGCGACTTCTGCCATTGGGATCTTTTCATTTGCCAAGATAAATTTGGCTTGATTGATGCGGTATTCCGTCAAAAACTGCATGAAGGTCTTGCCAGTATTGGTTTTAAAGAAACGCGTGAAATAATGGGGACTAAACCCTACATGTCTTGCGGTGTCCTCCATCGTCAAGACTTCTTGGTAATGAGATTCGATGTACTCAAAGACATCATTCAGACGCTGCAAGGTTTCTTTGTATTGTGCGGCCGTTCGTTTTAGCGGATTGACGGCTTGTTTGCGCTTTGGCAAGCTTTGATAGCACTCCCCGATCAACTGGTAAAGCAGCCCGAGAGTCAAATAACGCTTCCCAACAACATTTTCCTCTTCCAACTGATACAACTCGATCAAGAGACCTGTTATTTTTTCCGTAAAACTCGCTGGCCAATTTTTGCTGTGGGGCTCCCCTTCTTCAAAGAGTGTCATCAAGGATACTTCATTTTCTCGCAGCAGCGGCTCTTCAAAAAGCTGCATATCAAATTGATAGACATAGCGTTCACTCTCAGGTGATGCAAGAAAGTAGTGGGGCTGCCCGCTGGAAAAAAGATAGAGATCCCCTTCCTCCAACTCAATGATCGTATCGTCAACACCAATATTCACCGTGCCGCGCTTAGCGTAAATGATCTCGATTTCTTTATGGACATGGGGGTAAACGATGGTCAACCCATCATTTAGAAACGTTCGAAAACGAAATTCACTTTCAAATTCAGGAATTTCAAGGTACATACTCATGGCTGACCGACTCCTTCGCTCTATTCTTATTTATTATAAGCGAAAAATTGCCCAAGAGAAAACCTTTTCTCAGCTAATCATAGTTTCTTCTGCTTTTTTGTGGTATCGTATTCAAGAAAAGGAGTCTTGTTTATGAATTATTATGATCAACATCTGCATACATTTTTGTCTTTTGATTCAGATGAACAGTTTGAGAATTATCTAGCTTACCAGCCTGCCTACTTCGTTGCGACAGATCATTTCGATTTGAAGAACCCCTATTCGGGATTCCGTGATGATATTCCTGACTATGAATTACTAGTAAATACCCACCAGAAGCTGCAAGAGACCACAGCGACGAAACTCTTAAAAGGCATCGAGATTGGTGTCGTGCCTGGTCAAGAACAAGAAATCTTGCGCTATCTTGAAAGCCATCCTTATGACTTGAAATTGATCAGCATCCATCAAAACGGTACCTTTGATTATATGGACGACGCCGTGTTGAACAAGGACAAATTTGCAGTCGCCAAACAATACTTTGACCAAATGGCCCACGTGTTGGACTCGTTTTCTGACGGGCATATCGTGACCCACTTTGATTATGGCTTGCGTCGTTTCCAATTTACAGCTGAGGAATTGGCCGCCCATTTTGAAACAGAGTTAACGACGATCTTCAAAAAAATCGTTGCCCGTGACTTAGCGATGGAAATCAACGCTAAGAGTTTTGGCCCCTATCAAAATGCCCACCTTTATCAATATGCTATCCCGCTGTATCAAAGTGTCGGTGGTAAATTGTTCACCCTCGGCTCTGATGCCCATAAAGCCAGTGACTATCGGTTAGATTTTGCAGCGATGAGCGATCTGTTGCGTTCCTTTGGTGTCAATCAATTAGCGGTCTTTCAAGGTAGCGAACGGTTTATGGCGGATCTGCCGACAGAATAAGCTTATTCTTTGACTATCATGCAAAAAAATTAAAAATGACCAGCCAAGGAAAGGAGGATTCCAGCTTCATTAGCAGTTATCCTTTCCTAGGTTGGTCATTTTAGTTGTGCGTATTATTTGATGGTTTTCAATTCTTGCACATTCAGGTCACGAAAATCAATAATCGTTTGATCCGCTGGCAGACCTTGCACAGGGAATGCTGGATTCGCAAAGCCAATACAGTACATACCCGCAGCTTTGGCAGCTTTACAGCCATTGATCGTATCTTCAATGACGATACATTGCTGAGGGTTCGCGCTCAACAACGACGCTGCTTTCAAGAATACGTCAGGAAAAGGCTTCGAGCGTGCTACCTCTTCACTACTGACGATCTCTGTAAAATAGTTTCGCAACTGCAATTGATCCAGGTTCTCCTCAATCTCTTTTTTGGGAGAAGAGGAAGCAACACCAAGCTGAAAGTTCGCTTCTGCTAACTGCCGAATCAATGTTTGCACATGAGGAATCGCTTTGACGCCATCACGTGTGATCAACGCTTTTCTTCTGCGATTCATTTCTTCAATGTACGCTGAAACAGATTTTTGTAACTGTAATTCTTCCTTCATTTTTTCCCACATAAATTCTGCAGTGGTCCCCATGAACTGATAGTGATATGACTCATCTACAAGGTGTCCTTCACTATGAAGCATCGCTGTTTTTGATTCTAAAAACGTATACTCAGAATCTACGATAACCCCATCCATATCAAAAATTACCGTTGTCGTCATTGGCATAACCCCTGAATCGATGGCGACTTAAACGTCTCGACCCAGTCATTGTGAAAGTCCGTTACTGCTTTTTGAATGGAAGGCATGGCTAATCCTTGTCGATAGATGTCTGGATCAGCAGTGAGCGCATGTGCCCCTGCACGAATCGCGCGATTCATTTGCGCAGTGTTCTTAAAGCTTGCGGCAAGGATCTTACTTTGTGCTTGAGTGGTACGAATCGCTTGTGCCAATGATTCAATGACTGTTGGTGCATCAACATTAATATTTTCCATACGGTTATAGTATGGCGCCAAATAATCGACTCCAGCACCAATCGCTAAGAACCCCTGCAATTCGGTATAAATGGCTGTAGCTGTTAAGTTGAATTCACGCTCTTTTAAGCGTTTGATGGCTTCTAACCCATTTTCATTGACAGGGATTTTGACATAGACTTCTTTTCCCAGCTTATTGATAATCGTTTCTGCATCTAGGATCATCTCATCGACGGTTTCCCCAACCACTTGAACATGTAAGGATGCTTCTCCGATTCGTTCTTTCACTGCTTGCAAATGAGTAAAAAAGTCGATGTTCCCCGCAGCTTTCAAAATCGTGGGGTTTGAGGTTACTCCTGCCAGCGGGAGTACCTTTTGATAGTGGGTGATTTCCTCAAGATTTACTGTATCCAAAAAGAATTCCATTGCTTACACTCCTTCAATCTTACGTTTTACTAGACAGTTTCCTTACTTAATGCTGATTTTCGTTCCTTTATCAATCACAGGGATCGTTTTTGCTTCTACATAAAGTGTGCCTGGTAATTCAGAGGTCGAACTGCCGTCAAATTTAATCGTGATGTGTCCTAATTCTTGTAAATTTCTTGATACCACACCGCCTACCGAGGTAATTTGATAGCTTTGATCATCGATCCATAATTTTTGTTCAGATGTAATCGTGCCATTCATTGGCTGTACTTCAATATTGTAACAATAGTCAGCTAACGCTGCCGGTGCATCTTTGCCAAAAAGAATGATCATATTTTCTTGGCGAAATAATTCCGCCTCCACACCGATTGAAAGAACTGTCGTAGTAAAAACTGCCATTTCTGCTTCCTCCTATACTGATTTAACTATAAAGTCCAAAACTTGCAAGCCATGCTACGAAGACCCGTGGTACACCATTTAAGAAACGAGAATAAAGAACAGAAGGTACCCCAACCTCAACCGTTTCCGCTTCTGCCTCTTCTAATCCTAACCCAACTGGAATAAAATCACAGGCATTTTGAGTATTGATCGCAAATAATGCAGGTAGAGCAAGTTGTGGTGGAATCGTTCCTTTGCCGATCTCGACCCCAATCAGTGTCCCGATCACTTGACTGATCACTGCCCCTGGTCCAAGTAACGGGGAGAGAAATGGCAAGGAACAAATAAAGCCGATGATCATCAATCCCCAAATATTGCCAGCCAATGGCGCCATCACATTCGCAAAGAAATTTCCAACGCCTGACCCTTGAATGATTCCAATCAACAGGGAAACAAATGCCATGAAGGGAATGACGGTATTGATCATCGTCTGAACCCCGTCTCGTGCAGATTGGTTAAAGGTCGCAACGACTTTCCCGGCGCCCATCCCGATCTTGGCAATAAAATTTTGCTGCTCGGCTTTTTGCTCTGTGATTTTTTTCGAAGTATCGTAGGTGAATTCCCGCTTAGGAGCTGTTGCTTCATTGGCGACGGTGGTTGCTTCTTGCTCTTCACTTAATGAAATTTGGTCGACCCCAACCGCCGAAACATAGATCTGTTCATTGATATATTGTGCTAATGGCCCACTTTTCCCCGTTGCGACGACATTGATCGTCGGAATTCCTTTTTTGGGATAAATACCGCAACGTAGCGTGCCACCACAGTCAATGATCGCTAATGCAATTTCATCATCGGGAATCGATGTTTTAAAGCCATTGACTGCTTCCATTCCCGTTAATTCAACAATTTTATCAACGATTGCAGGTCGCTCACCACCACCAGTAATGTAAATAAATTTATGTCTTTCTTCTGTCGGCGTGATCACTAAGGGACCGCCATAACCGCCACTGCCTTTGACTACTCGTATACTTTTGTACGTCATCTTGATTCCTCCTTATTCTGCCGCTAGTTTGACTGTTTTACTCAAAGTGATGCCTTGCTGCTTACACACGTAAGCAGTCGTAAAGTCGGTGATCCAACCGCCAATAAAGTTCATGATCATACCGACCAATAGGTAACGAATCGCCAGCTCCATCGAGTTTAAGCCTAATGTTGTGATTCCTTGGGCAATACCCAACCATACAAAGAGTTCTCCCGGATTGATATGAGGAAATACCCCATTACTGGTGTGACAAAATTGCGCTTGTGAAGCATAATAGCTAGGCTTATAATATTCAGGTAAAAAGCGAGCCATAGTAAACGACATTGGGTTTCCTAACATAAAGGCAGATAGGAAAGGTAAAAGCAAATAGCGAGTGAAAGGATTTTTTGAAGATAAACGTGCCACTTTGGTCACGCGTTCTTCTCCTAAGCCAGTGCCGCCGTCTGCCGCGATCAAGCCCCCAACAAACCCAACCACTAGTCCTGGTCGTTTCGCGATACTCTCCGCAATAAATGCTGATAGGATAGGGACCATCATACTCATAGCAAAACCACCGATTCCATTGAGTCGCGCAGCAAATTCGTTGTACTGAGCGTTAGTTGGATCAGCCGAATAAATCCCCCAAAGAAATGAAATAGCAATCAAGACTCCCCCACTGACCACAAACGGTAACATATGGGAGACACCATTCATTAAGTTTTTGTAGATCGTATGTCCAATCCCGCTGACGGCTACTTCTTCTTTATTGGTCGGAACAGATTGCTTCGGCTGTTTGATTTTCCCTGCACCCTCTAAGGCATCAGCGATCAATTGATCCGCATTGCGAATGCCTGAAGCTACCGGGACATCAATGATTTTTTTGCCTGCAAAACGTTCGGCTTGAACATCTTTATCAGCCGCGATAATGACTGCGTCGGCAGCTTCGATCTCTTCAGCAGTCAACGCATTTTCAATCCCAATCTGTCCATGAGTCTCTACTTTGATCGAAATGCCTCGCTTCTTAGCGGCTTGCTCTAATGCTTCTTGTGCCATATACGTATGCGCGATCCCCGTCGGACATCCCGTCGCAGCTACTATCTGAAATTTTGTCATTTATGGACTTCCTTTCTATGAACATGTATTTGCGCTTCCAATTCAGGGATATCTAAAAAGTCAGTCAATCCCTTTTTAAAAGCAGTTGAACTTCCCGCAGCAATACTTCTTTTCAATGTATGAAAAACCTCCTCCTTGCGAACCATCCCAGCAATAAAGGTCCCTAATAAGCTATCTCCCGCACAGGCTGTATTTACCACTTTGCCTTTTGGTGCATTAGCGATCAGACAAGTTGCTTCATTTAAAAAAATTCCCCCCTCACTTCCTAAAGACAGCAACACATTTTGCGCTCCTTCTGCAATTAACATTTGACCGTATTTCTGATAATCTTCGGGTGCGATCGTGGCGACATCAAACAGTGTCGCTAACTCCTCTTCATTTGGTTTGATTAAGTAAGGACGATACTGCAAACACTCCCGAACTTCCTTATAACTACTATCAATAATCAGCTTGACTTCTCGTTCCTGACAGATTTTACTGATCTCAATCAAAACCGTCGGCTGAACACCTTTTGGCAAACTCCCAGAAACACAGAGAAAATCACCTGGAACAAGAGTCTTGATTTTTGCTAACAATCGTTCCACATTTTCTGGACTGATCGCTGGTCCTTGATTGACCAATTTATATTCTTTGTTTTCTTCGTTGACTTGTGTAAAGACATTGATCCTAGTCATTCCATTAACCGCTACAAAATCGTTCTTGATGTGCTTTTCGCTTAAAAAATCTTCAATATATTTTCCTGTAAAGCCACCGCTAAATCCTAAAGCAGTGCTGGGAATACCTAGCATTTTCAAAATAAGAGAAACGTTCACCCCTTTGCCATTGGCTTGGATCTCATCATCTAGTGTACGATTGACAACTTGAGGCAAAAGCTGTTCTGTTTCAATAAATAAGTCAATCGCTAAATTCATCGTGCATGTGTAAATCGTTCCCATAATTGTTCCTCCTTGCTGTACCTTAAGTATGCACTGTTTCTGAATGTACATGTTTTCTAAAACGATCCATTCTGTTGAAAACATTTTCAATCTTGTTTGATTCCATTTGATTTTCAGATACAATCACACTAAAATAGCGATAAGAGGTGGCAAGATGGACAACAAATTAAGTGAAGCAGAACTATTTTTATGGAATTACATTACGCAAAACCTTTCAGAAATTCCGAGCCTTTCGATTATCAAACTAAGTGAACTGGCAAATGTTTCAACGACAACGATCGTCCGAACCATGAAGAAAAAGGGCTATGAGGGCTACACCTCTTTTAAACATCATTTAAAAGAGCAATCGAATATAACCTTGAATTTTTCAAACGTGGAAATGGTGGATGAAGAGATCCGTCGCTCCATTATTAAAAATGAACAAGAAGTCATTCGTACCTTAAATATGCTGGATACGGGCACTATTGAAGATGCGATCCAAAAAATATACAACGCGAAACGAATCGTTATTTTTGCACGGGGCTTTTCAGAATTGATTGGGGAAGAAATGAAGACAAAATTTCAACTGGTGGATAAATATTGTGAGTTGTACACTGATCCCAATATTATCACTACGATCAGTAAGCGTTTGCATAAAGAAGATACTGTGGTTTTTGTTTCATTAAATGGGGAAACCGAAGAATTAGTCATCGCGGCTCAAAATTGTTACGATAAAGAAATCGGATCGCTTTTGATCACCGCCTCAAAAGAAAGCCGCTTGCTGGAATTAGTCGAGCTTTCTTTGATTGGCTTCAAATCAGAAATTTCCTTTTTCCCTGATTATGAAGTCCGCTCACGACTGCCCTTATCGGTCATTGCTCGAATCTTGTTGGATTCTTATGCGATTCGTATCAAGAAAAAATAAGCAGACTCACTCGAAATCAATAAAAAAAGTCTTTTCGCCCTCATAGTGTTTCTTCTATGAGTGAGCGAAAAGACTTTTTTGCTGAATGATTTGGATGCAGTCTCTTGATATCGCTACTGACTGCTAGCGATTTTACGAGTTATTACCTTCGCAGAAGTGTTATTCTGCTGCTAAAATATCTTCCTTAGCATGGATCATTTGAGTCAAAAAGTCGCAATAAGGCGTTGGCACTTGGTACTTGCGGCCTTTTCGTGAGATTGCGCCATTGATATAATCGATTTCGGTTTTACGATGATTATTGATCAAATCTTGATACATGGATGGATAGTGCATTCCGATGCCTTCTGGATCATAGGTTTCTTCAATATGGTGGACTACTTCGGATACATCCAGTTCAACAGATTCATGGGCAGCAACTGCCGCAAATTCTTCCACAATCGTTTGGACCATCGCACGCGCCGTTGAGGTTTGTCCGAATTGGGCAATATTCACATTTAAAATCGAACACAAACCATTTAGTGTGCCGTTAACACAGGCTTTGCGATAGATGGAGTAGCGAATGTTCTCAGAATAAGACGCATTTAACCCAGCATCAGCCAAGACTGCCGCTAATTGACGGGCATCTTCTTCTTTGCCCGGTTCGATATTTTGCAGTTCTACAGAACCATCCCCAAACAAGCGAACATTACCAGGACCAATCAAGTCCGCCGTCCAAATGGTATTTCCTAAAAAGATTTTATCCGTGCTGACATATTTTTCAATCGTGTCCTCATGACCGATCCCGTTTAATAAGCATAAGACTTTCGTTTGCTCTCCGATCATCGGTTTGATCGTTTGCATCATTTGATCCAGTTGCATCGCTTTAGTAAAGACCAGGATCAAGTCTGCTTGTACAGTCGTTGGGATCTCATTTTGCGAATAGATCGAAAAAGGGACTGCGATCTCTTCACCGTTTAAGTTCGCTCGTAATCCGTGTTCACGGATCGCTTCGATATGCGCCGGCCAGCCGTCGATCAACGTGACGTCATTTCCGCCTCTTTTTAACATAATAGCAAAACGGCTGCCCATAGCACCTGCACCAGCAATAACAATTTTCATCTGAATTCCTCTTTCCTCTTCCACAATTAGGTATAGTTTACTCTAAAATCGTGAAATATGCGAGAGCCTTGCGTTTTTTCTCGATAGGAAAGAAAAAAGAACAATTGGAATAGTTAGATTTTTCAGATAATTAAAAAACGGTCGTTTCCAACTTTGTTCATTCAAAAAAGTCGCACGGAAGATTGAAAACTTGACTGAGCTAAGCCAGTTTTCGGACTCACGTGCGACTCTTTTAATCATTCATTTTCTGTGAAACAGTTGTCGGTTTAGGCAGTGACTGTTTCGTTTTTTGTTGCAAAGTTTTTTAACCGTTCAGCTTTTTCCGCTTCTGTGATCCCATGTTGTTCCACGTAACGGTTGTGTTCGTGGATGGCACAATCATAGCCACAGGCACCTAAATGGGCAGCTTGATTTTCCTCAGAAGTTAAGAATTGGCGATTGCATTCTGGGTTGGCACAGTTTACATAGCGCTCGCAAGGTGTCCCATCAAACCAGTCGCGGCCGATGACTTTTTTATCTACATGATTGATTTCCACACTGATGCGTTCATCAAAGACGTACATTTTCCCATCCCAAAGCTCGCCTTGAACTTCTGGGTCATTCCCATAAGCAAAGATACCACCATGGAGTTGGGCCACATCTTCAAAACCTTCTCGCAGCAGCCAGCCTGAGAATTTTTCACAACGGATACCACCAGTACAATAAGTAACGACTTTTTTATCCATGAATTTTTCTTTATTATCGATGATCCATTGCGGCAACTCACGGAAGCTGCGGATATCGGGACGAACGGCTCCTCGGAAATGGCCTAAATCATATTCATAATCGTTACGGGCATCGATCACCACGGTATCTTCATCTAACAACGCTTCTTTGAACGCTTTAGGATCTAAATATTTTCCAGTCATTTCTAATGGATCGATGTCGTCTTCAAGGTTCAATGAAACCAATTCTTTGCGCGGACGAACGAATAGCTTTTTAAACGCATGTTCTTCTACTTCGTCAATCTTATAAAAAATCCCTTTAAAACGGGGATCAGCTTCCATTTTTTCCATATAGCGATCCGTTGCTTCAACCGTTCCAGAAAGCGTGCCATTGATCCCTTCATTGGCTACTAAAATACGGCCTTTGATGCCAATTTCTTTTCCAAATGCTAAATGCTCCTTGGCGAAGCTTTCCGGATCTTCAATTGTTGTGTATTTATAAAATAATAAAACGCGGTATGTCAAACCAATTCCTCCTTTTTTTGCACCCTACAGTATAGGTTATCACGTGACAAAAAACGAGTTTTATGCTTGTACTTTTCCACACAATCATTTTCCTTGAGCAAACAGTGTCATGGATTGGTTTTATTGAGCTCTGCCACGAAAAAAGCTGTGACTTGATCCATCGTTTCTCCACGCACCAGATGGCGTTCTTCTCGCGAGATAAACTGCAGATTTGCTTCTGGATTTTCTGCCACAAAGGCTTCCACATCACCATAAGGAATTTTCTCGTCTTGGGTACCATGCCAAAACAAAAGAGGACGCTGTCCTAATTTCTCTGGTTGAGAAGACAGGTCGTAAGCATCCATCCAGCTTAATAGCTGACCATAATCCTCGGGTACAAAGAACCCAGCAGCGCCAGCGTGCATTTGGATGCGGTCACGGTATTTCAACATGGAAGGAGAACCCATGATACAAGCTGCCGCTGTGATTTCTGGATGCTGGCACAATAAACCGCACGTGGTCATCCCTCCCATGGAGACTCCGCCAACTGCGATCTGACCGTTGACCAAACCAAGATTTTCAAAAAAATCGACTAAGTAAGAAAACTCAAATAGATTGGTTTGGATACTTTGCCAAAAAGTTAAAGAAGGAATCTCCGATAGCTGGGTCTTGCGCTCCCCATGATTGGCTGCATCTGGCAAGACCACCCGAAAACCTTCTCTAGCCAACTTTCTGCCTTGTGTCAACACTAATTCTTTACTCGTCTGCCAGCCATGATAGTAAATAATCAATGGCAGCGGCTCATAAATCATTTCTTCTGGTACGACTTCTAAGACCGGAATATTCCCGATTTTTCTTTTTCGAACAGCTAATTTCATTCTTTTCCACCTCAGCTTAAGTATACAAAAAGTCGCCAAAAGCGCCACTGATACGCTGTAAAAAAAGATCATACCCGAAGAGTATGATCCGTTTTTTCGTTTATGAATGTAAGACCGCTTCTCGAGCCAATGCCAAACAACCGAGGGTTCCAGCGTTGTCTTCCAATGCTGGGGTCACGATATATTTGCTTAACTCAGGCGTTTCGACATACCCATTGACCAATTTTGCAAATGCGTCGTGGACGTTTTGCAGCATATGGCGCTGTTTCATCACACCACCGCCAAAAATGATCACATCTGGAGAAAACATCAAGGTTGTATTGTAGGCACATTGAGCAATATAGGAGGCTTCGATTTCCCAATAAGGATCATCTTCTGCAACCTCTTGTCCTTTTTTCCCTAAGCGTTTTTCGATGGCTGGTCCAGCTGCCATCCCTTCTAAACAGTTGCCATGAAATGGACAGCTGCCAGCAAAGTCATCTTTTGGATGAGGGACGACCAGCATATGCCCCATTTCTGGATGACTAAAGCCTTCAATAAAGCGCCCTTCTTGTAAGGCCCCGCCGCCAACACCTGTACCGATCGTGTAGTAAACGACACTACTCAATCCTTTGCCACTGCCGAAGACATACTCACCGTAGGCAGCCGCATTGACATCTGTTGTCCAAGAAATCGGGATCGGAAATTCTTTTTTCATGGTACCGATGAAATCAAAATTTTGCCATGCCAATTTCGGGGTCGAGGTAATGTACCCATAAGTGGCAGAATCGTGATGGATATCGATAGGCCCAAATGAGCCAATCCCAATCCCTGCTAAATCTGTTTGGTATTGTTTGAAGAAATCAATGACTAAAGGCATTGTTTCCTCAGGTGTCGTTGTCGGAAAGCTCACTCTTTCCTTGATCGTCATTTCTTCATCGCCAATGGCACACACAAATTTTGTGCCGCCTGCTTCAATCGAACCGTATAACATGCACATCGCTCCTTTTTTTCTAACTACTTGCTGAACTTGATGCTGCGGCATCATCTGCTTTGACGCGATCGATGGCTACCACTAATGCAATGATCAGGTCATCTAGATCTTCTTCATAGATCACGACTTCATAGGTATCGCCCCAAGAGATCCATTTTTTGTGGATCTCTGCGATTCGCTTACCGTTGCGGTTAACCACAAAATCCATATCCCACCAATTGCCGTCCACATCGATGCCTTCTGCACTGATGGAATAGCGGGCTTTAAAAAATGTGAAATGTTTTTCTAAAACGATCGCTTCTTGGCCGTGGACTTCCACAAAAAATTTCGGTAATAAACTGAACACTTTTTTGGTGATCTCCGCGATCGGTCGCTGCTGCTCATTGAAGATCGTAAAACTTTTCGGGATCTTAAAAAAACTGCCTTCGACATAATAGCGAGGGTTTTGTAAATCATCGGTGACGGTAAATTTTTCGCCGATGCTGAAAACCTTCTGTTTGATGTAAAGTTTCTTCAAATGCTACACTCCTTTCTCTTTGACATCGCCCGTATTGATCACCGGCTGCGTGCCTTTATCGGTAATGATCGACACCAATAAATTATTGATCAGTTGGACTTTGCGGTCATCCGTGAAATTGATGTCCTGTCCGTCTTCGATTTGTTCTAACGCCATTTGTGTCATGGAGACGGCCCCTTCAACAATGATTTGCCGTGCAGATAAAATCGCTTTGGCTTGTTGGCGCTGCAGCATCGCACTAGCGATCTCAGTCGCATACGCCAAGTGGTTTAAGCGCGTCTCCAAAACTTCGACCCCGGCAACAGCCAATCGTTCTTGCAATTCTTTTGCCAGCTCCTCCGAAACTTCATTGGTATTGCCTCGCAACGTCAGATCATCGTCATTGAACGTGTCATAGGGGTATTGCGTCGCAATATGACGAATCGCTGTTTCACTTTGGATCTCAATGAAATCTTGGTAATAATCGACATCAAACAATGCTTTCGCCGTATCCACGACTTTAAAAACCACCACTGCCGAGATCTCGATCGGGTTTCCGTCTGAATCATTGACCTTCAACAGCGAACTGTTAAAGTTGCGGACTTTCAATGAAACATTGATTTTTTTGGTTAAGGGGGTTGTCACGAATAAGCCGTTGTCTTTAATGGTCCCTAAATATTGCCCAAAAAAGAGGATCGCTTTGGCTTGGTTGGGCTGTACGATCGTTAACGAACTAAGGAAAAGAAACGAAACGATCCATAAAAGAATACTGAGAACGATTTCGAGAACGCTCTCATTTACGAACCCATGATAAAACAAATAACCGCCGCCAACTAATAACCCGATCAGCACAACCAGTGCTAAATACCCATTCACATGAAATGTCTGTTTTTCTGTCATTTTTATTCCTTCCCTTCTTGCTCTTATCTTACCTTGGTTAAAGCCGCTGTGCAAATGTTCTTGCGCATATCAGCGACGATTCCCAATCAAGCTATTTTGTTTTCTGCAACTTTCCCGTTACAATTAAGGTAGGACAAAATTTTTCACAAAAAAGGAGTAATTCTTATGGCACAAAAAATTGACTTAGAAACGAGTAAATGGTCGTTGGAATCGATCATTAAAACGGTCGGCACCGATCTTTCCTCTGTTGTAGAGGTACAAAACAAAGATGGCATTGACGTTGTAGTGATCTCGAAAGACGAGTGGCAACATCTTTTGGAATTACTCGATGCGCGTCATGCAGAAGGCTATCGGTTAGAACAAGAGCTTCCTGAAGAAATTTTAATTGACGTTGCCGATACCGACAATCAGTATACAGAAGACGGCGAGTTAGAAATGGAACTGCCTGAACGTGTGCATCCAGCACCAGATTTTGAACTGGATTCAGAAGAAATCGTTGAAAGTGATGACGTACTAGATTAAACAAAAAAGCAAAACGGCCACAGGCACGTTTTGCTTTTTTTATAGCTCTTTTTCCTGCTTTTTGGTAATGACTGCTTGCAATCGTTCGATGGCAGGCTGCAATTCTTGTAGCGCCTCTTCTTCGGGTTCTAACTCTGCGCACCGTTGCAGTCGCTCTAACCACATCTCTGGTTCTTTGACGCCCAACTGGCCAATTGCCCAATAAGCCGTTCCTCGAATCACTGGGCGCACGTCTTCTGTCGCACAGCGCCAAATCGCTGGCAAGGCACTGCGGTCTCCCACATTGGCTAAGGCGATGATGGCATTACGCTGCAGCGGTTTTTTCCCCCGCCAAGAGCCAGATAGATGGCCAAATTGTTCTTTGAAGGCTTTGTTTGATAAAGACAGCATCGGTTGCAGTTTTGGATAAACGGTATCGACTTCAGGCTCCATCTCTTGATGAAAATGGAAGTCCTTCCCCCGATTATAAGGGCAGACCAGCTGACAAATATCGCAACCGTAAATCACATTATGCATCTTTTTGCGGTACTCTTCTGGCATCATGCCCTTCGTCTGGGTTTGATAGGACAAACAGCGCTGGGCATTCATCCGACCATCGCCCAATAACGCTTTGGTGGGGCAAGCCGTCACACAACGCATGCAATCCCCACAACCAAACGGGACCTCTTCATCCGGTTCAAGAGAGATATTAGTGACGATCTCCCCGAGATAAACAAACGAACCAAATTCCTCTGTAATCAGCAAGCCATTACGACCGATAAAGCCAAGACCCGCCCGCTGCGCTGCCGCCACATCCACCAATTCCCCTGTATCGACTTGCGGTGCGAAACGCCATTCGACTTGTTCTTCCATCGTTTGTGCTTGTTCTTTGATAAAGGCGATCAAGCGATCCAACCGTTCTCGCAAAATATCATGGTAATCGATGCCCCACGAAGCCCGGGCAAACATGCCACGCTTTTCATCCCGGGGGACTTTCTCTTTGATTTTTGTCGGATAAGCTAAAGCGATCGCAATGATCGTTTGCGGATTTTCAAATGTCCGTTCAGGATAGATCCGCTCTTCGATCACGGGATGCTCAAAACCAGAGGTATGGCCTTTGGCTTTTTGTTCCCGCAAGGAAGGCTCCAATGCCAAAAACGGCTCCGCTGAAGCAAACCCGATCTTGTCGATGCCAATTCGCTTGCTTTCTGCAATAATTTTTTCTTTTAAAGACATGCACGCTACCCTCTTTTGTCCGCTAAGCATCTGCTTCTCGGCTTTTTCTCTTCCCCTATTATACGTAAGCACCTGAAAAAAGTCGATGGTGCGGTTTGTTCCCCCCGTTTTTTTCTTTCTTTAAAAGAACACGTGTTGATTGTTTAAGATTTTAATTAATTTTATCGTTATTTTCCTCGCAACGATTGCATTGCCTTTTTCGAATGCTAGACTAGATAAAGGAATTAGAAAGAAATGAACAAATGAAATGGAGATGCTTATGACTCAATTACCCACCGGCTTGACTGCAGCAGAAGTCGCCAAGAAAACCCAAGAGGGACTGCACAATGATTATGAAACAAAAACCAGTAAATCAACTGCTGCGATCATCAAAGACAATTTACTGACGTTATTCAATTTTCTCAATCTATTGATTGGCGTTTTTTTATTTGCTGTAGGCGCCTATTCCAACATGTTCTACTTAGCGATTATTTTTGTGAATATCACCATTGGGATCAGCCAAGAATTGCATGCGCGTAATTTAGTAAAAAAACTCTCACTTGTTTCACCGCAAACGGTACGAGTGATTCGAGATGCTCAAATCCATGAGATTTCAGCCAAAGAATTGGTCTTAGAGGACGTAGTTATTCTTGGTGCTGGGGACCAAATCCCCGCTGATATGACGGTGCTTTCTGGACTAGTCGAAGTCAATGAAGCGATGCTGACTGGTGAAGCCGATCTGGTTGTCAAAGAAGCAGGTGCTTCCTTACTCTCAGGGAGTTTCATCGTCAGCGGGGAAGTGACAGGAACAGTCCTTCATGTCGGTGCAGAAAACTACGCAGCGAAACTAAGCAATGAGGCGAAGGTCCACAAACCGATCCGCTCTGAGCTGCTTGCTTCGATCCGTAGTGTATCCAAATTCACTAGCTATGTAATCGTTCCTTTAGGGGTGATTTTGTTCTTCCAAGCCTTTATGATGCGAGATGCTGGGATCAAGGAATCCGTCGTCGTTTCTGCCGCTGCCTTATTAGGAATGTTACCAAAAGGACTTGTCCTGCTGATCAGTATCGCCTTGACGACAGGTGTCATTAAATTGGCCAAAAAACGGATTTTGGTCCAAGACATGTATGCCGTTGAAACCTTGGCGCATGTCGATACCCTTTGTCTGGATAAGACGGGGACGTTGACGGAAGGCCATATGGTTCTCGAGTCGATCGTTCCTCTCCAAACCGATAGCGACCCTAACATGCTCTTAGGGAATTATTTGGCAGCCAGCACAGATAACAATTTAACGATGCAAGCATTGCGTCAAGGCTGCCCTGAGCTAACGGATCATCAGCCGATCGAAGTCGCTGCCTTTTCTTCACAGCGCAAATGGGGTGCTGTGGCTTTTGAACATCTAGGAAATGTTTATCTTGGTGCACCTGAAAAAGTCGCCGGCTCTGCTGCCTTGCCACAAGTCAAAGAAGCGCAAGAAGCAGGTCTGCGGGTGTTGATTTTAGCCGTAGAGACCGATCCAAAAGCGCCAGCATCCTTTGACCCAACCAACGCACAAGCGGTGGCTGTCTTGATTTTATCCGATATCATCCGCCAAAACGCAGAAGAAACCTTGGCTTACTTAGCGGATCAAGGCATCGATCTAAAAGTGATCTCTGGCGATAATCCAATAGCTGTCGCAGCGATCGCCCATCGTGCAGGTCTTGCGAATGCCGATCAAGCCATCGATCTTTCTACCTTAACGACCGAAGCAGAAGTCCGAGAAGCTGCGACACGTTATACGGTCTTTGGTCGTGTGACCCCTGAACAAAAGAAACTACTTGTCCAAGAATTAAAAGCCAATCAACGGACCGTTGCCATGACGGGCGATGGCGTCAATGATGTGTTGGCGTTACGAGAAGCCGACGTCAGCATTGCAATGGCTGCTGGCGACAGTGCGGCTCGTCAAATCGCTAACTTTGTCTTATTGGATTCTGACTTTACTACGTTGCCAGATGTTTTATTTGAAGGACGCCGCGTCGTCAATAACGTCACCAAAGCGTCGGGAATCTTCTTTATCAAGACGATTTACAGCTTCTTGCTCTCTTTGGTTTGTATCCTGACATCCAGCGCCTTTCCGTTCTTGCCGATCCAAATCACATTGATCGACTTAGCAATTGAAGGTTATCCATCTTTCTTCCTTTCCTTTGAAGAAAACAAAGCACCAATCAAGGGGCGTTACTTGCCGACAGTCTTGCTCAATGCGTTGCCAAATGCCTTGTTGGTGTTAGTCAATTACTTTGCGATCCGCTTTTTACAAACCGACTACGGTTGGTCACAATTTGATACGACGACCTTGTTGTACTATTTGTTGATCGGGATCAGCTGTATCGCTGTGATTCGCGCTTGCTTGCCATTAAATCCATTGCGATTGTTCTTAGCGATTACCACTACCGTGGGGATCTATGTCGCAGCAATGCTCTTTCACGGGTTGCTGGAAGTCGGTTTCTTGACCGCCGTGACCTTGCCTTACTTCCTTGGCATGATGGCATTGAACATCTGCCTGTACGTTGGGCTTTCTTTCCTAACGAAGCGCTTTTCAGCCAAAGTGCTTGTTAAACAGTCTTAATTGATTTTGCAGCATCGCTCTTTCTTGCTTTGTCCAGAAAGACGATGCTGTTTTTTTGTCCTCTCCATAGGTGCAACCATACAAGAAGAAAGAAATTTGGTATACTGAACCTGTAGGCGGTTTCAACAAGGACGGTGTTTCTTTGGAAAAGGCAACCCCCTTGTCAAACAGCCAAATTTAATCAGAAAGTGTTGGTGAAATTGGATGAAAAAAAGTATTTTACTCGTTTCTCACAGTCAGCAACTCACCGAAGGATTAAAACAGATGATCGAAGAAATGGCTGATGGCGAGTCAGTCACGATCTATTCTTTAGGCGGGACAGCAGAAGGAGAGCTGGGTTCTGACGCCACGAAAATCGTAGATGCCGTCAACGAATCCGCAGATGCTGAACTGATCTTAGTCTTTGCCGATTTAGGCAGTGCCGTTTTGAATGCCGAACTTGCTTACGACATGCTAGAACCTCAGCAACAAGAACGCTATCACCTGATCGACGCGCCGCTGGTGGAAGGTGCCTTTGCTGCAGCGATCACCGCTGGTTTTAGTGATGATTTGGCGCAAATCGTTGCAGAAGCAAAAAAAGCAGCCGAGAAAGGATGGCATGAAGCATGAAAAAAATCATTAATGATCCCTCAATGATCGTAGAAGAAATGTTGGCTGGTATCGTAGGCAGTTATCCTGAACTGGTCCATCAAGTCGCCGACTCACGGGTGATTGCTAAGAATAATCAAAAAGAACAAGTCGGTCTTGTTTCTGGCGGTGGGAGCGGACATGAGCCGGCCCATGCTGGCTTTGTCGGTGATGGGATGCTTAGCGCCGCCGTTTTAGGCGATGTCTTCACCTCCCCTACCCCCGACCAGATTTTGACGGCTATCCAAGATTCTGATCAAGGACAAGGCGTCTTGTTGATCGTCAAAAACTATACTGGCGATATCTTGAACTTTGAGATGGCCAAAGATATGGCAGAAATGGAAGAGATCACAACGGAGATCGTGGTCGTTGATGATGATATCGCTGTTGAAAATAGCACCTATACTGCTGGCAAACGAGGAGTTGCCGGTACGGTCTTAGTCCACAAGATTTTAGGCGCAGCTGCTCGTAATGGTGCCAGCTTAAGTGAATTAAAAACACTGGGCGATGCCTTGGTTGCATCGATCAAAACCATTGGGGTCGCATTAAAAGCGGCAACAGTTCCTGAAGTTGGGAAACCAGGTTTTGACTTAGCCGATGATGAGATCGAGTATGGAGTGGGCATCCACGGCGAACCTGGTTACCGTCGAGAAAAACTGAAACCCTCACGTGAACTAGCACAAGAGTTGGTGGAAAAAATCTTAGCGGATTATGAAAAGACCCCAGAAAAAGTCGGTGTCTTGATCAACGGTATGGGTGGTACGCCGCAAATGGAGTTGTTCGTTTTTGCCAATGATGTCGCGAAATTACTCGCAGAAAAAGACATCCCTGTCTCCTTCCATAAGGTCGGCAATTTCATGACTTCCATCGATATGCAGGGACTTTCACTGACCATGATCGATTTCAGCGAAACGGATCACACCGATGCGTTAAATGAAGACGTCACAACAATAGCCTGGTAAAGGAGCGAATAGAGATGCAATTGACAACAGAAACGGTGCAAGCATGGTTAGATACCTTCACGAAAGAAATCGAAGCAAACAAGGCCTATTTAAGCGATTTAGATACACCGATCGGCGACGGGGACCATGGCAACAATATGGCACGCGGCGTAGCTGCTTATCAAGAAGCTTATGCCAAACAACAGCCAACGACGATCAGTGATACCTTTAAAGTCTTCTCGATGGCAATGATCTCAAAAGTCGGCGGCGCTTCGGGTCCCCTTTATGGTTCGGCGTTTATGAATATGACCAAAGCAACGAAGGAACTAGAAACAATCGACTCCTTTGAACAATTAGGTACGATCGTTGAAGAAGGCTTGACCGGCATCAAAATGCGGGGAAAAGCTGAGTTTGAAGACAAAACGATGGTCGATGTCTGGCAACCTGTCGCAGAAGCCTTGAAAAAAGGGGAATTGACCAAGGACACGATCGAAGCAGCGAAAGAACATACCAAAGAACTTGTTGCTAAAAAAGGCCGTGCCTCTTATGTTGGTGAACGTGCCATCGGTCATATCGATCCCGGATCAGCTTCTAGTGCGATTTTGTTTGACTCACTGTTAATGGTGATAGAAAAAGATTAAAAAACGATGCTCTTTCAAAGCACCGTTTAAGACAAAAGACAAACCTTATGATTGCATAAGGTTTGTCTTTTTCTTGCCTATTCCTCTTGTAAAATCGTTTGGGCAACTAGCTTCACGTATTGATCCATGCCATCTGGATTTGGATGGACCCGATCTTCATAAAACCAGGACTCTTGGTCATTACTCAAATCATACCAATCGATCAAGGTCATATTGTCGTATTTTTCCGCCATGCGCTCCAACATCCGATTGACTTCATTTTGCCAACGCTGTGTCGGTACCCGCACATTGATCCAGTAGACTTTGCGATCACCGATCTCATTCATAAAGCTGTCAAATTGGGCTTCTGTAAAGGAACCATTCGTCCCTAGCCCCACAAGGACGGTATCCCGTAAAAGATTTTTTTCTTTCAAGTCTTTGATCAATTCAGGGCTCGCATACAGCTGGCGCCCAACATCCCCATCAACTACCGCTTGGGTAAAGACTTCTTTCAAGTCAGCCGTTGCATCCAGCATCACAGAATCACCAAAAGCCGTGATTTCAAGAGATTCTGCTTTTTTCACTTGGGCTGCTGTTAGATCATACTTTTCCATGATATTTTTTTCATCTTCACTCGTGTTCGCCTCATCGTCCGTTTCATTGCCTTCAGCGTTCGCATTCTTTTGCGATTGCTCAGCCGCTTTTTTATTGGCCGCAATGTTGTCTCTCAACTGCTGCTGCTGGGCATCGACATAATTCGTCGGTGCAGTCACGAC
The DNA here is from genome assembly GCF_002393265.1 of Enterococcus sp. FDAARGOS_375. NCBI lineage: Bacteria > Bacillati > Bacillota > Bacilli > Lactobacillales > Enterococcaceae > Enterococcus > Enterococcus sp. FDAARGOS_375. The sequence continues at coordinate 817,513 of NZ_CP023515.1, forward strand.
GCCAAACAAAGCAACGAGGGTAATGAGTAAGCTGGGCACTAACCACGGTTTTTTCCAACTAAAAATTGGTTTACTGAACCAACCGCGGACCGTTCTGAATGTATCTTTGTACTGGAATTTACGCATTGGGTTTTCGATAAACCGATAGGACAATTCACTGATAAACAAGATCAAGAATAGTTCCACTAACGTGTGCATCAGTACGTTCTCACCGATATTTCCCACTTTTGCTTCGTAAAATATCATCACTGGAAATTGATACAAATAGATCCCATAACTACGCTTGCCGATATAACTGAAAATCGGATTACTCAATACCCGATTCAAACTGGCTCCGGGATGAGCGGTGACTGCCACAAGAATCGTACATAGGATACTGATCAAGAACATGCCGCCATAATAGACAAAGGTCAAATGATCATCTAAGAAAAAGAACGCTGCGATCAGACCAGCCAAGGAAGCAAAACCAGAGATATTTAAGACCCGTTTGGCTTTTTGCGGTATCTCTTTCTTCAAGTGAGTACTTGGCCAAATGAATGCTAAGGCACTCCCCATCCAGATCGAAAAGAGTCGCGTATCTGTTCCATAATAGACCCGTGTTGGATCAGCACCCGGTGTGTAAAGGACCGCTAACAGAATTGCCGATAAAATCGTGACTGCGGCAGTAAATTTAAAGGCGCGATGCCTCTGCTTGCCGATTTTCATCAACAAAATAAACACTAAAGGCCAAATCAGATAGTTCTGTCCCTCCACAGCCAATGACCACAGATGGGTAAAGGGGGATTCATTGCCGAACCGATCAAAATAGGATAACCCATGATTGATCTGCCACCAGTTGTTGTAATACAGCAGCGAGCTAACAAAAACCCCGCGCAAATTATTCAGCAGGTTTCGCTGGAACAAAGTGATATACGCTGCTGAGATAAGCAGCATCACCACCATTCCTGGATAGAGCCGTTTCATCCGCCGAACATAAAAATCTTTGACTTTGATTTTGCCGTTTTGATCCCACTCTTGCCTCAGCAAGTCAGTGATTAAATAACCTGATACGACAAAGAATACTGGAACTCCTAAATACCCGCCTCGCATATGAGTAGGTAGTAAATGATATAAAATAACGCCGATGACTGCCAAGGTGCGAATGCCGTCGAACCCGGTAATATAGCGGCTTGTACTTAAACGTTTGTTCATTCTCCAACCACTTTTCTCTAATTGATCCAATTGTTTCATAAAAAAACAATTTCAGCATGAACGCTATTGATTCCATACTCTCATAATTTACCAGAAATCCCCCATATAAAGCTAGCAACATCTGCTATATTTCAAAAAAATTAATTTTTAGCGAAAAAAAAGTACTTCTATAAAGAAATACTTTTTTCAACTCCTTTTTTACAGTTCTTCTTCATAAAACCGACCCAAAATCTGGACATTTTCCGCAATACTAACAAAGGCTTTTGGATCGGCTTCTTTCATAGCACTGCGCAGCATCGGCAGTTCAAAGCGTGTGACTACCGTCAGCAAAACCGTTTGTTTGTCATGTTTGTAGGCTCCTTCGGCTTCATTGATGATGGTAATGCCTCGCCGCATATGTTTTTGGATCGTCTGAATGACTTCTTCTGGGTTGCGAGTGATGATCGTCACCTGCATTTTCTTTTGTTTCGTAAAGACCGCATCCGTCACTTTTCCACTGACAAAAATCGCGATCGCACTATACAACGCATATTGCCAGCCAAACAAGATCCCAGCGGCGAACAAAATAACAATGTTAAAGAAAATCGATATCGAGCCGATCGTCTTCCCTGTCCGTTTGCGGATGGCAATGCTGACAAAATCCAGCCCTCCGGAAGAAAGACCATTCTTCAAGGCATAGCCGATCCCCACTCCATTGATGGCACCACCGAAAATCGCACAGATCATCGGGTCCGTCGTGACGGTTTCTTCTGGAAAAATTTGCACGAATAAGGATGTCAATAAAACAGTGATTCCAGTAAAGATCGTAAATTTGTGGCCGATCTTAAACCAGCCAAGAAAAAATAATGGCACATTCAACAATAATAGCGCAAGAGATAAGGGGATATAAAACCCGATCCATTCTCTTGAGATCGTAGTAATGATCTGAGCGACACCGGTAATGCCGCTGGAATAAATATTGCCCGGCTGATAGAAAAAATTGACCGCAATCGATGCCAGCAGTGCGTACACGATCGAGAATGAAAGTTTGTTGGCATATTCCGGATGAGGGAGCCATTTAAACAGAGGAGTCATTGCATTTCATAGCCTCACTTTTTTGATTTGCCTTTATTATACTTCAGCACATAAAAAAAGAAACGAGCAATGAAAGAAATGGGTGAATTCTCATGAACTTTTTTCATTCATTCACCAATTTCTATTTCATCACTCATTTCATCATGGGTTTAACGCTTATTCGTTTTCTTCAACCGTTGTTACATCAATGCTCAAGTCAAACAGTTGCATTGGCGAAACGGTACTTGGCGCTTGCGACATTGGATCAGCCGCTTTCCCATTTTTAGGGAAGGCAATGACTTCGCGAATGTTTTCTTCACCAGCCAATAGCATGACTAATCGGTCTAACCCAAGGGCGATGCCGCCATGTGGTGGGAAACCATAATCCAAAGCATCCAATAAGAAGCCAAATTGATTTTGCATCTCGCGACGTGAGAAGCCTAGCGCTTCAAACATTTGCTCTTGCACTTCCCGTGTATGGATACGCAATGATCCGCCACCTAGCTCGTAACCGTTTAGCACGATATCGTAGGCTTGCGCATAGACTTTTGAAGGGTCTGTCGTTAACAACGGCAGATCGCTTTCTTTTGGCAATGTGAACGGATGGTGAGCAGAAACATAGCGACCTGCTTCTTCATCGTATTCAAATTGCGGCCAATCAGTGACCCATAGGAAGTTGAATTTGCTCTCGTCGATCAAGCCTAATTCTTTTCCTAATTTATTACGGATCGCACCTAACGTTGCTGAAACGATCTCAAAGGAATCGGCACCAAACATCAGAATATCGCCAACTTCCGCATTGGCTGCTGCAATAATCGCGTCGGTTGCTTCCGTCAAGAATTTAGCGATCGGTCCTTTCAATCCATCTTCTTCAACTTTGACCCATGCCAATCCTTTGGCACCAAATTGGCCAGCGTAATGACCTAGATTGTCCATGTCTTTTCTGGAGTATTTGTCTGCAGCCCCTTTGGCGTTTAAGACTTTCACAACGCCGCCTTTTTCAAGAGCCATCTGGAAGACTTTAAAATCAACGTCTTTCACAACTTCTGATAAGTCGATAAGCTCCATGTCAAACCGTGTATCTGGTTTGTCACTGCCGTAGCGTCCCATTGCCTCATCATAGGTCATCCGTGGGAATGGCAAGGTAACTTCGATGCCTTTGACTTCTCGCATCACTTTTGCCAATAGCTCTTCCGTATAGGTTTGAATTTCTTCTGCCATCAAGAAAGAGGTTTCGATATCGACTTGGGTAAATTCAGGTTGACGGTCGCCCCGCAAATCTTCGTCACGGAAGCAACGTACGATTTGATAGTAGCGATCGAAGCCAGCACCCATCAATAACTGTTTAAAAATTTGTGGTGATTGTGGCAACGCATAGAAATGACCTGGATAGATCCGTGAAGGAACCAAATAATCCCGCGCGCCCTCTGGTGTTGATTTTCCTAGATAAGGTGTTTCGATATCTAAGAAGTCGTTCGTGTCTAAGAAATTGCGGATCGCTTGCGTCGTTTTCGCCCGCATCACGATGTTGTTCGTCATTTTTGGACGACGCAAGTCTAAATAACGGTATTTCATGCGAATCTCGTCGCCAACGGTTTGATCATCTTCAATCAAAAAGGCTGGTGTTTTTGCAGTGTTTAAAATCGTGATTTCGCTGATCATCACTTCATAGGCACCTGTCACCATTTTCGGATTGATGGCTTCTGGTGCACGATTGATGACTTGACCCGTTACTTCTAACACATATTCGCTGCGGCATTTGTCCGCGATCTCCCAGGCTTCTTTCGAAACCTCTGGATTGAAGACGATTTGCACGATCCCTTCTCGGTCGCGCAAGTCAATAAAGATCACGCCCCCTAAGTCACGGCGCTTTTGCACCCAGCCTTTTAGAGTCACTGTCTGGTTTAAATGGGTCTCATTTACTAACCCGCAATATACTGTACGTTTTGTCATTCTTTTTCTCCTCACTCAAACATTTTGGTTGTCATTTCATCGTAGATCTCATCGAAGCGGGCATAAAGATCCGCTAACGGAAATTGTTTTTCTTCACGGCTTGCCATGGATTTGATATTGATCACTTGTTCTGCTAATTCTGTTTCGCCTAGAGTCAGAACCAACCGTGCTCCTTGTTTATCAGCAGATTTAAACTGGGCTTTGGCTTTACGATCCATGAAATCACGATCGGCAGAAAAACCGAAATTACGAATCGCTTGCACGACTTTCAACGCTTCTAAATTGGTTTCTTGTCCCAAACCAACCACATACGCATCTAACTCATTCAAAGCAGGAATCACAACTTCTTCGGCTTCCATAGTGATCAATAAACGTTCGATCCCTAAAGCAAAACCAAAACCAGGTGTTTCTGGTCCGCCTAGCTCTTCCACTAAATGATTGTAACGACCGCCGGCACAGATGGTGGCTTGCGCCCCCATTTTTGGTGCCTCACTCATGATCTCAAAAATCGTGTGGGTATAATAATCCAAACCGCGCACCATATTTGAATCGATCTCATAAGGGATCTCCAACGCATCCAGCATACTCGTTACGGTTTCAAAATGTGCCTTGGCATCTGGTGTTAAGTAGTCTAGAATCGATGGTGCATCCGCCACGAATTTTTGGTCTCGCTTGTCCTTGCTGTCAAGGACCCGCAAAGGATTTTCATGCAAGCGGCGTTTTGAATCCTCACTAAGCTCCGCTTCATGGGGCGCTAGATAGTCGATCAACGCTTGCCGATAGTTTTGGCGTGTTTCTTTATCGCCTAATGAATTGATGACCAAGCGCAATTGACTCAGTCCTAATTGACGATAAAAATCCATTGCCATCGCCATTGTCTCAACATCGGTCGCTGGATTTGCTGAACCGAAAACTTCGACACCGATTTGGTGGAATTGACGCAAACGGCCTTTTTGCGGACGTTCATAACGGAACATTGGTCCCATGTAAAACACTTTATAAGGCTTCGTATGTTCTGGTCCGAATAGTTTGTTTTCGACATAAGAACGAGCGATCGGTGCGGTGCCTTCTGGACGCAACGTCACATGACGCTCTCCTTTATCGTAGAAATCATACATTTCTTTTGAAACGATATCCGTTGTGTCCCCGACGCTGCGGGCGATCACTTCAAAGTGCTCAAAAATCGGTGTCCGAATTTCGTTGAATTGATAATCGCGAAACACTAAGCGTGCTGTTTCTTCCACAAATTGCCATTTTTCGGATTCTCCTGGCAAAATATCGTTGGTTCCTTTTGGACGTTGGTAACTCATCGTATGCATCCTCCTATTTGTTTCATGGTTGCCCATGTTCTTTGCTTTCATTGCTTGTTTGCTTATTCACCTATTGCTTGTTGCTCATTGATGTGGGTGGGTTGTTCTCGTGTTTGACTTTTGGGTTATTGCGCTCTTTGCCGTTGGTTGCTGGTCATCATTTCGTTGGCTTCGACTGCAATTGAACAAAGCAAAAAATGCCAAGTACAGCTTTCATGTCTCACTTCTTACGCCAGTCATAGTGATTCCTAGTTTGGTTACTACGCTCCCTACGTCGCCTAGTACTGTTCATCATCTGCTCTGTCTTGCTCCGCAAGCCAATCATTGTGATTCCTAGTTCGGTTACTACGCTCCCTGCACTCGCCTAGTACTGTTCATCATCTGCTCTGTTCCGCTTTGCGGACCAGTCATTGTGATTCCTAGTACGGTTACTACGCTCCCTACGGTCGCCTAGTACTGTTCATCATCTGCTCTGTTCCGCTTTGCGGACCAGTCGCAGTGATTCACAGCAAAAAACTCGCCCTTGTTTTTTTATACAAGGGCGAGTTTTGATTACACGCGGTACCACCTAAATTCGAGAAATGTTCTTCTCCTCTCGATTAACGCTCGGTCACGGAACAGCTTTTCTTCTGTTCATCTCCAGATTGTCTTTCCTTTACACGTCCTAAACTGCTTTCAGCCGGGGCAGTTTTCTCTTTTAAGGAATAGAATAAAGTACTCGATCCTTCACTGATTTTTGATATTATCTATAAACTACAAGAAAGCTATGAAAAAGTCAAGGTGTTTCACTGTCTTTTTCATTCCGCTGCTCTCTAGTAGCATTTTCTCAAGTGTTCAACACAAAGAAGCTCTCCTTCTGTTTGCTTTTCTTCCTTTTTGCGTTATGCTGAATAACGAAGGTTTTGTTTCTATGAAAGGAGCTGTTTTTATGTCTTTATATTCAGGCTATATCCGTCAACCACACTACTATGAGACCGATCAAATGGCGATCATCCATCACGCCAATTATATCCGCTGGTTTGAAGAGGCCCGCGTGGAATTACTCGCGTTTTTGGATTTACCGTATCATACCATCGAAGAAGCGGGCTTGATCGTTCCCGTGCTGGAAGTCAGTGCGCAATACAAAACGATGATTCGTTACGAAGATGAGGTGCGAATCGATGTTTTGGTCGACAAATATACTGGCACGCGTTTGGATTTTCGCTATGAGATCTACAAAACGAGCGATGGTCAGTTGGCAACGACGGGGACTTCAAAGCATTGTTTTTTAGCAAAAGAGACCAATCGCATCGTGCAGCTGAAGCGTAGTTTTCCTGAAATCCATCAACGATTTGCTGATTATGCTGCCCTGTCAGGGGAATAATTAATTCTGATCACTCATTTAAGTCAAAATCCTTGCTTTTTGAAACGGCTTTCGTATAATCAAAAGTAATTTCAGGGAAGGATGATGGCGATGTACGTGATTAAAGTTTTGCATGGTTACATTGGCAAAGATGGTCGTCGCACTCGTGAAAAAATTCCAGACAAGTTATGGGTCTTTGAAGATCGGAAGCAGTCCGAAGCATTTGCAGATAAAATTGGTGGTCGCGTCAAACCGTTAACTGAAGTCAAACAGCATACGTAAAGAAATAAGCCGTTATCGTCTTTTGCGCATAGACGATAGCGGCTTATCTTTTTTACTGCGAAACAGGATTAGTCATCTAATTCGGTTTCTAGTACTTCACCTGTTTGGGCATTGATTTTCACATCTGTTTGTTTGTTGCCATCTTCTACTTTGACTTCCCAATAGGTTACATTCATTTCTTTGTCTAAGGACCAATCTGTTGCTTGACCACCGCCAGCTTCTTTCACGGCGATATCAGAAATTTCTTCCAATGAAAGCAAGTTGGTTAGGTCCAATTGATCGGCATCTTTTTTAACACCGTTTTGTTCATCGGTATCCAATTTTTCCGTTCTTTCTTCAGAAGTTTCTTTGGTTTCTGCATCGATCTTTAATTCAAACTCATTCGTGTCATCCACGCCTTCTACTTGGTAGAAGTAATTGCCAAAAGAAGTATCCAAATCAATCGAAGTGATCGCTGCATCTGGGTATTTGTCTTGGAATACTTGGATCGCTTCTTCTACGGTCACCGTAGGCAAGCCCCCATTGGCGATCGCTGCACTGCTTGAAGAGCTGTCCGCTACTGATGATGAGGTTGTTTCACTTGATGAGGCAACTGCTGTGCTTGAGCTGCTGTTTTGCGCAGGTTCTGAATTTCCAGTGTTGTTTTGTGTACATCCTGCCAATAATCCTAATGTGGCAATTCCGAATAAAATAGTTGTTTTTTTCATGTTTCATTCCTCCAAATGTTTGTGTATTCCTTTTTTCTATATATTTAGAATAACAAGTTCCTCATGAAAAAGAATCAAAAATGCTTGAAGAAAATCTAAAAAAATCTTCATCTTTCTCTTTCATTTGGAAAGGCAAGTTTAAAGATACTGCCTTGCGGTTGATTGTCTGTCACGGTAATTTTGGCATGATACTTGTCTGCCAGCTGTTTTACCAATGAAAGCCCGATGCCTGACCCAGCAATCTGGCTAGAACGAGAATCTTCTACCCGATAGAACCGTTCAAAAATCAAGGCTTTCTTATCATCGGGAATCCCAATGCCAAAATCGGCGACGGTTAAAGACAACTGCCTTTGCTCTTGCGTCAAGGTCACATGAATCGACTGATCGGCAGGTGAATACTTCGCGGCATTTTCTAATAGGTTTTGGATGATTTGCTGGAAGTCACGTTTATGCCCTCGCTTCATACATTGGTTCTCCACAAAATATTCAATTGATTGCGGAACGATCGTCGCTTGTTTTTCACACTCTTCTCGGACGATCTGGGAAACATCAACGAGGGTCATTTCATCTTGGGATTGATTTTTTTCTAGGTCCAGCAATTGATTGCTCAATGTTTCCAAACGCTTCGACTCTTTGTCGATAAACGCCATTGAGGAAGGAATGACTTCGGGATGTTTGGTTCCACGCCGCTGGATCAATTGGACATGTCCGCGAATCGCAGCTAGAGGTGTTCGCAGCTCATGGGAAGCATCGGCAACGAACCGTTTTTCCCGCTCGATCGTCTCTCGCTGTTCTTTCAATAATTTATTAAAGGCCAAGGCCACCGAACGAATTTCGATGGGCTCTTCAGAAACCGTCAGTTCTCCTGTTCGGCTTTGTTCAATGGCAGCAATTTCTTGCGCCATGCCGGTAAGTTTCTGACTCCATTTCCCGACACTCCAATAAATCAGCAGGCTGCCAATCACAACAGCGATCAGATTCAAGAAACTGCTGATCATAAAGAGACCATAGGCTAATTCCACACTATCCTCCCCATTGATAGCGATCGTCACCTGATCCCCATCGACTTCTTGGGTTTTCGTGTAATAGATGCCATCCTCTGTAAAAACGATGTCTTCGAGAAATGGCAGCACTCGTCCTTGATTGATATCGGCAAAAATCTCTTCCGCATCTTCTGATGAAACGACACTGCCATCGGCTAAGATCACTTGCAGGGCGTCTTCTTCATCTGCCGAAACATAGGCATTGACGAGAGTGTCCCAGGTATCCCCTGATGCCTCGCCTTTTTCGATGGCTTCAAGAATGTTGCTGGCACGATTTTCGATATGTTCAAACAAATAACCTACGGACAATAAAATAAACAGCAGATTGAAGAGAATCAGCAGACCAAAGAGTATCAAGGAAAAGCGGCTCGTCAATTGAAACTGGGCTGTTTTTCTACGTTGGTTGACTGACTTATTCTTCATGGTCGGTCCTCAAGACATAGCCTAATCCACGAACGGTTGCGATCATTTTGCCTTTGCCGCAAACATCCAGCTTGTTTCGCAGTGTGCGGATATAGACATCTACAACATTCGTTTGGCCGTCGTATTCATAGCCCCAAATCTCATTCAATAGATCATCTCTGGTTTTGACGACTTCCGGTTCTTTCATCAATTCATATAAAATCCCAAACTCTTTGGGCGTCAATTCGATGGTCTCTCCAGCAATTTGAACCAAGTGCTTGGCGATGTCCATCATCAACTCCCCCGCCACTAATTGGTTTTGCTGGTTCTTTTGTTGTTGGGCTTCTCTTTGCAGCCGCCGCTCGATCACCCGAATTCTGGCAAACAGTTCTTCGATTTCAAAAGGTTTCGTTAAATAATCATCTAATCCGACATCAAGCCCCGTCACCACATCGGCGGTTTGATTTCTGGCGGTCATCATCAAAATCGGGATGTCGCTTTCTTTGCGTATCCGCCGCGCCACTGTGATGCCATCATAGATTGGCAGCATCCAATCCAATAAAATCAGATCAAAAGCATTTGCTTGCTGATTGAACAAGGCCAATGCCTCTTGCCCATCTTTGGCCCAGACCGTGTCATATCCCTCAAAAGTCAATTCGGTCTGAATAAAACTGGCTAAACTTTCTTCGTCTTCTACTAGCAAGATCTTCAAGGCCATATGCGTTCCTCCTCTGGTTTTGCTTCTATCATAACGGATTTTTTCGAAACTTCCTAACTGATTGAAAGAAAAAAAACATGAAGATTTTTTCATGTTCGCCCAAAAAAAGACGGCATGAACCAAGGTTCACTCCGTCTTTCATTTATTCCATATTTTTTGCTAGCTGATACGTGCCAACAAGTTCTCCTTTTTCGAGTTGAAGCATGTAAGGACATGTTTCAGCTAAAAATTCACGATCATGACTGATCACCGCTAATAAATCAACTTCTTTAGCAACTGTTCGCAACAGTTTTGCGACTTCCTCCATTTGCTGCAAATCTAACCCACTCGTTGGTTCATCGAAAAACAACAAACGTTTACCAGAAAGCAGGGCACTACCAATCGCAACTCGTTGTTTTTCCCCACCCGACAAGCTTTGCGGATGTCGGGCAAGGAGTGGTGTTAAGTGCAACAATGAGACAATTTCTTCAAAGCGAGCTGGGTTTTGGGCTTTGATCAGCAGCTCTTTTTCCACCGTTTCAAAAAACAGTTGCAAGTTGACATCCTGCATCACAAGAAAACTTTCCTGCAGCAGCTGCTTTTGGGTTCGCTTTTGTCCATTGATGGCAAATACTGCTTCTGGGCATTTTTTCAATCCTGACAGGACTTGCACCAACGTACTTTTGCCAGCACCATTTGGTCCAACGATCCCCACAGCTTGCTTCATCGGCAGTTGTAGTTCAGGCAAGTTGAGCGCCCAATTTCTGCTGCTTGCCGAGCGTTTTGATTGCTTGATCTGCAGATGCGTTGCCGTTAATCCAGATTTTTCTGGCAAAGATTCTCGGCAGTGCTGAGTTTCCAATGCCGCCTCACCTACTTTTCGCAATCCCAACTCGTGAATTGCCTCCTCTGATAGTGACAAAAGCTGAGCTGCTGGATAAGACGCCCGCAATCGTCCTGCTTCTAATAGACAGAAGCGATCTGCCAGTGGCGCCAAATACGCCAAGCGGTGTTCGGCGATCACAATGGTTTTCCCTTGTTGTTTTAAAGAAGCCAATCCTTGAGTCAACTTTTGGATCGCTTCTTGATCCAAATTACTGGAAGGCTCATCCAATAAGAACACATCATGGGGCAACATCGTGGCTGCAGCGAGAGCAATCAGCTGCTTCTCCCCACCAGATAGGTCAAAGACACTAGCATCAAGCAATGGGGTCAGGGAAAACTGCTGTGCTACTTCGGTGATTCGCTGCCGAATGTTTTCTGGTGCGACGCCCGCATTTTCCATCGAAAAAGCCAACTCCGAATAGACATCCGTGGTGAAAAATTGCGTCTTGGGGTTTTGAAAGACGACGCCAATCGTCTGGGCATAATGGGAGAAATCGGCAACTGGCAAGTCTGTTTCTCCGACACGGATCTTCCCTTGCACTTCGGCGGGATACAGCTCAGGGATCAAGCCATTCAAAACATTGAGCAGGGTCGTTTTGCCGCTGCCGCTAGCGCCGCACAAAACGATGACTTCCCCAGCTGCGACCGTCAAAGAGAGCTCAGATAATACGGTTCGATTTTCTCGTTTCACTGACACTTGTTCTAATGTGATCATCCAAGCCACATCCTTTTCACGATAAAGCCGCCTAATGCTAAAAAGACCAAGCCATCCCACCAGCGCAGCTTCAGTTCGTGGACGGTGGTATGGGGAGTTTCTGATGCTAACCCGCGAACCAGCGCCGTAGCCGACAGTTCGGTTGCGGTCTTTTCAGCCGACATCAGTAATGGGATCAAAAAATACTCCGCACTTTGCAGTGGATGAAGCAAGATCGATCCTGCCGACAGTGAGATGCCGCGAAAGCGCATCGCTTGGCGAATACTTTTGAAATCTTGTACCAATGTGGGAAAAAAACGAAATAAGACTGCCAGCGGGACTAATAATACGTTGGGCACGTGCATTTTTTGCAGCGCAGCCATCCACTCACTGTTTTTCGTCCCGCTAATGGCAAAAGCCGCCGCCATGATCGTTGGCAATAAGCGGCGATAACCGATGGAAAAGAAATCCAGCAACACGATTAGTACGTGGTTGCCTTGGCGAAACAAAAAACTATCTGCCATTGTCAGCAAGACAAACACGCCATAGAGCAGCAAGCCTTTTTTCCAAAAGCCGCTGACTATAAATAGCAGCAGCAAGAACGTGACAAAGGCAAACTCATCGATCCAGCTGATGGTCACCATCATAGTAAAACTAGCAAAGAGAATCACCGCTAATTTGCTGCGGGGATCAAACCTTGTTTTCGACACATTCCTCACCCTTTATGCGATTGGATCGTTGGTTGAAAATGTTTTTCCATCAAGCGGCTACCAATACCTAAACCAGCCACCGCACCAATCAAAACGGCCAACGCACAAAGCCCCAACATCAAATTGGAGGTATGAGCAAACACGCCGGCAATGTAGGTTTCATCTTTTCCGCGAGCCACTAATGAATCAATGTAGGCATTCTTCATAAACCACAGGGGCAAGATCGGGCCCATCAAGCCAAAACTAAAAACGATATAACTCGCCAGTACGCGAACGTTCTCTTTGAGCTTTGTTTTGTATTGGATCAAATCAGCTGCTAAGGCACAAATCATATTGGGCAAAAAGGCCAATGGAAAATGTCCTGAAATCAAAAAAAAGAGCCCTACCACGGTACCCATAATGGTGATTGCGCCAAATTTCGGTACTTTATTCAATAAAATCAGATAGATAATGCCAGAAAACAAAGCGGTGACTGCTGGAATAAATAAATTATGAAAACCTGGGATCACAAAACGCAAAATCAATAGACAGACGCTCATTAAAAGAAAATAGATCGCTGTATAGATCCCCACTGCAATTAAATCTTGAACCTTTAGTTTTTTCACTGCGTATACGCTCCTTCTTGCAAGCATCCAATGAAAAAACCGTTGCTGCTTGCTTGTACAAACTTATTTTTACAAAGCCTCAGTATAGCACAAAGTAGACGTTTTTAGGGGGAGATATGCTTACTGGTAAACAAACACTGATCATCAAAAAATCGCCTGCAGGTAATGCCCTGATAAAAGCGACTTTACTTGCAGACGATTGTGGCAAATATTTTTTATCAATTGCCTATTCTAATGATGTCCCCCACCGTCAACTTAGGGTAAGCTCCCGGTTCTACTAGAATTGCTCCTGGTAAGATTTCATTTTCTCCATCACGAAAATAGATAGAGATATGTCCTAGTTCATTAAAGTTTTGGTTGGCTTCACTGCCAACCTTCTTTATCGTATAAGTCGCCTCACCTAATTGAAGCTTCACTCCAGGTTGAAGAACATTTTCTTGTTGTTCAATTGTTTCATGAAGCACACAGATTGATTTCAACTCTTCCGTTGCTGCTGGACCAAACAAGATCAACAACATCTCCTCTTCAAAAGCTTCAACCAACTCACCAATTTCTTTCACCGTACTTTTATACAATCGAATGCCTCCTTCATGCTTTTTTCACTTATTCGTTATAGATGAATAGGTAGACCTAATGCCAATTCTGTTGTATCCATTATAACTTCCGAAAGTGTTGGATGTCCATGGATCGTCAGCGCAATATCTTCTAACGCGAGTCCTGATTCAATCGCCAACGTGATTTCAGCGATCAAATCACTAGCTCCAGGTCCCACGATTTGTCCACCAATGACTACTTCTGAGTCTTTATCAAAGACTAAGCGAACAAAGCCTTCGTAGGTGTTCAGTGACAAAGCACGACCATTTGCCTGAAATGGAAAGCTCGCAGTATCAGCTGCCAGTCCTTGAGTCTTCGCTTCTGCTAAAGTTTTGCCTACAGTAGCGATTTCTGGATCTGTAAAACAAATTGCAGGAATGGCTCGGTAATCTTTTGCTACGTTTTTCCCGCTGATGACTTCTGCAGCTATCTTCGCATCATAACTCGCTTTATGAGCAAGTGCTGGTCCTTCAATAACATCACCGATGGCATAAATGTGGGCTTGTGACGTTTGATATTTTTGATTGACATGTATCCAGCCGTTCGTTCCTGTCTCGATCTTCGCCTGAGCTAAACCAAGATTTTCTGTATTTGGTTTGCGTCCCACTGTGACCAGTACGTAATCAGCCGTTAGTATTGTTTCATTTTGATTGACACGAACCGTGACTTCCACACCTGTATCATGGCTTTTTACTGATTTTGCCATTGCACCTGTTACTATTTTAATCCCTTTTTTAGCAAAGGACGCTTCGACCACCGCCACTAAGTCTTTTTCGTAAGAAGGAAGCAGTTGCTCCGATCCTTCCAGTATCGTGACATCTGCGCCTAAATCTGCATAGGCACTTCCGAGTTCAGTGCCAATCACACCGCCACCAATAATCACCAACTTTTTTGGCACTTCTTTTAAAGACAATGCCCCGGTAGAGTCCAAAATTCTGCCGCCGAATGCAAAGCCGGGAATCTCGATTGGGCGACTTCCTGTGGCGATGATCGCCTGCTTGAACTGAATGATTTTTTCTCCCTTACCTTTGATTTCTACTTGATTTGGTGAAAGAAACCGGGCATAACCTTTAACGATTTGAACTTTATTTTTGAGTAGCAGTCCACGAATGCCCGAAGTGAGCTTTTGGACGACGGTTTCATCCTTCCATTTCTGGAGTGTCTGAAAATCTAACGTTGTCTGCTGATTGGTTATTCCAAGATAATGGCTATGTTTTGATTCTTGATAGACGTGTCCGGCATGGATCAGTGCCTTAGAAGGAATGCATCCCACATTTAAACAGACCCCACCGATAGCATTGCTTTCTACGATCGTGACTTGTTGACCTAATTGCGCCGCCCGAATCGCTGCCACATACCCGCCAGGACCAGATCCGATGACCAAGGTATCTGTGTTATATTCCATAAGTTCCCCCACTTTCTACAATAAGAAGCCTAGTGGATCTTCTAGTAACGTCACGATTTTTGTTAAAAATGCAGCTGCTGGTGCCCCATCTACGACACGATGATCAAATGAAAGATTCAGTTCAACAAAGGATTGGTTTTTCACTTCGACAGCAGTCTGATTGAAGATAGCTTTTTCATAAATCCCACCGATGCCCAAGATCGCTACTTCTGGTTTATTGATAATCGGCGTAAACTGCTTGACCTTTGTTTTTCCTAATGAACTGATCGTAAACGTACCACCAGACATTTCGGCATTCGTCAATGTTCCTTCACGAGCTTTTCTCGTTTTCTCTTTGATTGCCGTGGTCAAATCAGCTAGACCGAGCTGATCAGCTGATGAAATGACCGGAACGACTAATCCCTCTGAAAGAGCAACGGCAATTCCAAGATGAATCGCTGAAAACCGTTTGATCCCCTCATCCGTGGCGTGGGCATTGAATAGCGGAAAATCCTTCAAGGCAATCATGGTTGCTTTGGCAAAAATTTCCAGATAAGAAAGACGTTCACCTGTTCTTTGTTCGATCATCGGTAACAGCTGATTTCGTAGGTCAATAACTTTCGTCAAGTTGACTTCCGCTGTCATGGTGACATGGGGGATGGTCGTTTTGCTCGCTACCATTTTCTCTGCAATTGCTTTTCGTAACGGACTCCATGGAATGAGCGCACTCTCAGATACCACTTCCTCAATCTGTGGTTCGACAGTTGGTTGTTTATTGATGGCCTTAATATCCAAAGCTTGGATCCTGCCTTTCGGTCCACTTCCTTGAACCGTAGTCAAATCGATCCCACGCTCTCTTGCCAAACGTCTAGCCGAAGGAGTTGCCCGTATGGTACGCATCATTTGATCATTGGTACGAGGTGCTGTCTTTTCAGTTTCTGTATTTGTTTGGTTCTGCTTAGCTTGGTCTGGTTGAGTTGCTTCGCTTGAAGGCATCTGAGGTGGGACCGTTTCATTTGCTGCTCCTATATAAGCAATAATTGAATTAACGGGCGCACTCTCCCCATCAGCTAAGTATTTCTTTAAGAGAATCCCCTCTTCATAGGCTTCTACTTCAATGGCGATTTTATCTGTCATTACTTCAAAGATTGGATCACCGATCGCAATGGTATCGCCTTCATTTTTTAGCCAAGTCGTAATGGTTCCCTCAGTCATCGTTGAGCTTAATTTAGGCATCAAAACCTCATGTGCCATACTTTCCCTCCTATTTATCCGCCATCAGTTTGCAACATGCTTCAACAATATCCTCAACTTGTGGTACTGCTTTTTTCTCTAAGTCAGGATGATACGGCATCGGAATCTCTGCACCTGCTAAGCGAACGATTGGCGCATCTAAAAAGTCAAAAGACTCGCTTTCTGAGATCACACTTGCTAATTCAGCGCTGAAACCACTGCGTTTGACTGCTTCGGTCACGACCACCGCACGCCCAGTCTTCATCACTGAATCGATGATGGTTTGTTTATCTAAAGGCACCAATGTTCGAGGGTCGACAATTTCAATACTGATATTTTTCTCTTGTAAAATATCCGCTGCAGCTAATGCTTTATGCACCATAATTCCTGTAGCCACGACGGTAATATCTGTTCCTACTTTTTTAATATCCGCAACCCCAATAGGGATCGTATATTTTTCCTGCGGCACATCCGACGAGGTTCGAAAACATAGTTTGTGTTCATAGAACATTACTGGATTATCATCCTCAATCGCTGCATGCAGTAAGCCTTTGGCGTCATAAGCCGTTGCTGGCTGGATCACCTTTAAGCCAGGGATATGAGCCGTCCAGTTTTCTAAGCTTTGGGAATGCTGCGCTGCTGCTCCAGTTCCTGAACCACCGGGGGTTCTCATTACAAGAGGAATTCGTGCTTTTCCACCATACATATAACGAATTTTTGCTGCTTGGTTTACAATTTGATCGAGGGCGATCGTAATGAAATCAGAAAATTGAATTTCAAAAATCGGTCTCATGCCCGTCATAGCTGAGCCAACTGCCGCACCTGCAATTGCTGATTCAGAAATTGGGGTGGATCGAATCCGCTCCTCGCCAAATTCTTCCACCATCCCACGGCTAACGCCGAAAGCGCCTCCATAAACACCGATATCTTCCCCTAACATGAACACAGCTTCGTCTTCTCGCATTGCTTCCGAAAGAGCTTCTCTCACGGCTTCCGCATAAGTAATTTCTCTCATGATGTCCTCCTACTCTGCATATACATCTTCAAACATCGTTTCCACGGCAACGACGGGACTGTTTTCACCAAAGGTCACTGCATCATTGATGGCTTGTTTGGCTTTTTTTCGAATTTCCTCTGCCTCATCTTCAGTAAAAATTCCCGCTGAGATCAAGGTTGTTTTGGCTTGTTGGATTGGGTCTTTTTCTTTGCGCCACTGCTCTTCTTCTTGCTTGGTCCGGTATTTTTTCGCGTCTGATTTCGAATGTCCCTTCCAACGATAGGTCATAGCTTCGATCAATGTCGGTCCTTCGCCGCGCCGAGCTTTTTCAACTGCTTGATAGGTGGTCTCGATCACTTCTATCAGATTGTTTCCATCAATTGTGATCCCTTCAATTCCGTAGGCCTTTGCTCGCTCTGATAACTGTTGGATGTTCGTCATTTTTTCAACAGAACCGCTCATACCATATTTATTATTCTCAATAAAAAAGACTACCGGTAGATCCCAGATCGAAGCCAAATTGACTGCTTCGTGAAAACTTCCTTCATTGGTAGATCCATCGCCCCCGTATGACAAAGCGACTTGTTTCGTCTTTTTCATTTTCGAGGTCAGAGCTGCGCCGACGGCAATCGGAAACCCACCGCCAACAATACCGTTTGCACCCAAATTTCCAGTATCCAAATCAGCGATATGCATTGAGCCGCCTTTGCCTTTATTCGTCCCTGTGGTTCTCCCAAACAATTCCGCCATCATTTCATTGACATTGGTTCCTTTGGCAAGTGTATGTCCATGCCCGCGATGGGTCGAGGTAATCCAATCGGTCTTTTTTAAGACGGCACTGCTTCCTGCAGCAGTCGCTTCTTGCCCTACAGCCAAATGGGTCGTTCCATGGATCAAGCCTCGAGCAAACAGTTCATCTACTTTTTCATCAAAAAAGCGAATTTCCCACATTTTGTAAAAAATCTCTTTAAATGTTTCATTTGAGAGATTTGCACTATTCTCAATCGAAAGATGCTTCGTTTTTTCCATTTGTTTTCTCCTTTTGTTTTGCCTAAAAGTTCATCTAAGCAGCACGAGGACTCACTCTACCCATTCAACAGAGCCTTTGCGGTGTCTTCATCCGTAATCAGCACATCAACCCAGTCACCAGTTAAGGCTGCTTTAATGCCTTTCACTTTATCCTTTCCACCCGCTGCAGCAATCTTTAAAGGAATCCTTTTTAGATCCGCCACCTCCAGTGACAATACTCGTTTGTTCCATTCACAATCTACTAGTGCGCCCGCTTCGTCGATAAAGTTATAACAAATATCGCCGACGATCGTCCCATTGGTAAACTCAAGCTTCATGCCCTCTTCTTTCGCAAGATAAGCTTTTGTCATGGTCGAATAGACAGGCGTCCCACCGATTCCCACCAAAGAAATATCGGCATTTCTTGCTTTTTCAAACACATTTTTTATAAAGGATTGATTCAAGAAGACCTCTCGAGCCTCTGCTGAATCCACCGTGATTGGCGCATGTAATTCCACTGCAACTGCACCACACTTACTTGCGAAAAGTTCACAAAGAACATTGGCTTGTAAAGTTGCGTGTTCTCTGCCTAGTCCACCTACTAAGGGGATAAAGCGCACATTTGGTAAATGGTTTTTTGCAGAAAAATTGACGGCTGCTTCATGGATCGTAGTTCCAGCAGAAATCGCAATTGTCGCATCTGCTTTAGTGATGCGCGTCAGGTATTTTGCTGCCGCAATGCCTAATCGTTTGTTTAAAGATTCTTCTCCGGTTGATGGAACACAAATGACCTCTTTTAGTCCATATTGTCGCTGAATGTTTTGTTCAAGTTGTTGAAATGGGTGCAGCAATTCATCATGGATGATGATTTCTACTAATCCTAAACTACGTGCTTTCGCTAAATACTTAGAGACCAGTGAGCGGCTGATACTAAACTTTTTGGCGATTTCTTCTTGTTTTGCTCCTTCGTTGTAATACATTGATGCCAATTCTACAAGTAATCGTTTATCATCCGAGTAGCCCATTTATTTTTCCTCCAATAGTATAAATACTTTATTACTATTGATTTTAACACGTTTTAAAACGGCGATTTTCAAAAAAGAATTACGCAAAGGTGCTATCTTGTAATTTTCTAAGCTTCCAGACGGTTGTTGATTGGTCTAACTCCACATCGTCTTCTGTCAAAAATGTGCCTGCTTCGATGGTGCGTTTTGCTACTACTTCTCCTGAAATCAAACCAATCGGGATATGTCCTTCTGTTGTCATGTCGGCATGGGTTTCTAAAACTCCACGCACACAATATCCGCCGATCCCATCTAAACGCTCCCCTGGTTTAATTGTCTTTTTCGCAACAGCTACTGTTTCAGAAATTGGTGCCCCTAATGGAACGATCGCATGATCTTTTTGCAAGACAGCTTTTGCAATGGTGATAGGTGTTTCTAAGCTTGCTAAGTGGAAGGGTCTATACAAGAGATGATGATCTCCTTCTTTTTGCATCAAATAATTCAGTTCATGTTTGACTCCTTCATTTTGACCTTTGACGATTACAAAAACACCTGGAGCCAAGCCATCGACATATTCTACAACCCCAAATTTATTCAGTATGCCACCCTTTTCTTGCAGGTTCAAATCCTTCAAAACGGACTCTTGATCACCAGCAACACCGTGCATCCCTACTTTATCCGGGACAAAGCCAATCGCATTTGACAGTAAATTCATTTCAGCCATCGTCTTCGTACCGTCTTTAAAAGCAGCAAGCATATGAGAAGCCATTTTTTTCGTCTTTGCTTCTTCCTGACAAGTATCTGGATTAGCGGCAATGTTAAGTTTGTTATTTTTCCCTTTCCCTGCTACTAAAACTTCCATCCCCATAGACTTCGCAAATTCAAAAAGTTCGGTTGTCGCTGCCGGCTCGTCTCCATCTGATCCGGTATACACTAGACCGGCAGTCCGATAAAGCCGATGCATCAAAGGACCGATCGTAATATCAATTTCAACATTTAGTAGAACAAGGTGTTTTTTAGCTAAAAGCGTCTCCATCGCAATTTTTGCACCTACTTCAGGTACCCCTGTCGCATCGACGATCACTTCAACGTCTTCTGAGTAGATCACCTCTTTGAAATCAGTAACTGTTAGAATTTCATGTTGGCTTGTGCAGGAAGCACGGTAAGCTTCCGCCGCACTTTGTGCAAAATCTAACCGAATATCACTGATCCCTGTCACAGCCATTCCCGGGATCGTCGCGATCTGTGCAATCATTCCAAAGCCCATTTGACCTGCACCGATCACGCCAATTTTGATTGGCATTCCGTGATTTTCTCTCTCCAATAATTGTTGATAAATAGTCATTCTCAGCTCTCCTTTAACAAAATATATTTCACGTAACATATGATACACCCTTATACTAGTAGTCCAAGATTCCCTTGTCAACGCTTCCAATAAAATTCAGCTGCGAACGATGCATCTTTACCTAACGTTCCCATTTCTTCACAAACTTAACATATGTTCCAACATAAAGAATATGTGAATTTCATATTGACTTTCACAAATTCACAATTTAAGCTTTTCTTATAAAGCGCTTTCAAACAAATTGAGAAATGAGGGATTACTTGATGGAGGAATACAAGGAACTTGTTTTATTGTTAGCCGGTTGTTGGTTCATTCAGATTTTCTTGTCCCACTTGCAGCACAAAAACTATGGGCAGGAAATAAACGAACTAAAAAAACGAAATACTGGTTTTTTGGGTGTAGGAATCTCAAAAGCAAAATTTAACTTAGGTCGTGGCATCGTGCTACTAGTCGTTACAGATGAACAGGATTGTATCGTGACCTATAAAGAAATGGCTGGCATCACGATCTTTGCCCGGTTTAAAGAACATCAAGAATTTATCGGAAAGAAACCAACGGAAGCAATGCCATTACTTGCTAGTAAAAGAAGGAAAGCTGCTTTTGAACAAGCAATTCAATTGATTCAATCTGAAAAAAATCGACTGGAGGTAGTGTAAATGGATTTCTTAGTAATGGTTGCTGAAAATTTTATTGGTATTTTTGATGCTGGCGGGGAAAATCTAGTGGGTTTGATCACTGGTATCTTACCAACTTTGATTGTTTTACTCACATTCGTCAATGCACTGATTGCACTGATTGGGGAGGAACGCGTTTCCAAGTTCGCTCAAATCTGTACCCGAAATATCATTTTACGCTATAGTATTTTTCCGCTTCTCGCTGTTTTTTTCCTTACGAACCCAATGTGTTACTCCTTTGGGCGTTTTTTGAAAGAAAAGCAAAAACCGGCTTTCTACGATTCAGCCGTTTCTTTGGTCCATCCCATCACTGGCTTATTCCCCCATGCAAATGCCGGTGAATTATTTGTTTGGACTGGTATTGCTTCTGGTTTAACTACTTTAGGCTTATCCACCATGCCGTTAGCTGTCCGCTATTTTCTAGTCGGTCTTGTTGTTATCACTATTCGAGGCGTTGTCACAGAATTATTAACGAAACTGATGTGGAAAGAAACCACTGAATGATATTCATTGGAAAGAGGAGGAAAAACAATGTCAAAAACGGTTATTGTCAAACATGGAACGAAGGGTTGGGGTGGTCCACTAACGCTAGAACCCACGACTGAAAAAAACGTCGTTGCTTCCATCACAGGCGGAGGTATCCATCCAGTGGCGAAAAAAATTGCTGAACAATTGGGTGTGGAAGCAATCGACGGATTTAAAGAAAAAGTGGAACCAAGTCAAATGATCTGTGCGGTTGTTGATTGTGGAGGGACTGCCCGTTGCGGTGTCTATCCCAAATTAAATGTCTTGACCGTCAATCTCCATCCTACTACTCCTTCAGGTCCGTTGATGAAATTTATCAATGAAAAGAATTTTGTCTCAGGCGTCACCATAGATGACGTTTACAGCTCTGATGAAGCAATGACAGAATCTTCGGTAACAAGCGAAAAAGTGGAAGAACCAACACCTACTAAAAAAGAACAAGTCACTGCTGCTAAAGCAAAAGTCGCTGAATCACAAGGAGGGCTTCTAGGTTTCATCAACCGCCTTGGTCGTTCTGTCGGCAACATAGTGGGAATCTTTTACCAAGCGGGTCGTGATACGATCGAAATCGTAATCAAAAATATTCTTCCCTTCATGGCATTTGTCAGTATGTTAGTAGGGATCATCAATTATACAGGCATTGGCGACATCATCGCTAGCGGTGTCACTCCCTTATCTGGTAGTATCATTGGTCTCGTGATCTTATCTCTTATTTGTTCAATTCCAGTTCTTTCACCCGTTCTAGGCCCAGGTGCCGTCATTGCTCAAGTCGTCGGCGTATTGTTAGGAGTAGAGATTGGCAAAGGCACGATCGCTCCCGCCATGGCACTACCCGCTCTTTTTGCAATCAATTCTCAAGCCGGTGCAGATTTTACCCCTGTCGGTCTCACATTAGCCGAAGCTGAGCCTTACACCGTAGAAGTCGGTGTCCCTGCCGTTTTGTTCTCTCGCTTACTCACTGGTCCCTTAGCAGTGATTCTGGCTTGGCTAGCTAGTTTTGGGTTGTATTGAGGAAGTCGCCTATTTATTCGAGTATCTTGCTAAACTTACAAAAAGACCAATCTAGCGTGGTTACTAGATTGGTCTTTTCCTGCTAAAAAGCATTTTTCTTCCTTTATGTTAAAAATCGTAGTACAGAAGATAGGAAAATAAATATTCTCTTTTCCTTTCTTTCCCCCTTCATTTGATGAATAATAGAGAAAGATCGAGTATATAAGATGATACTAGATAGTTCAAATTCTCTTTTTTTACTAGAGAAAGATCGATACAAATAAAAAACAAAGTGAAGAAAAAATACCTTTGCTTATTATCTTAAGTTTAAAAATAATATTGTTATAAAAAGCCCAAACCTAACTGTAAAAACATTTTGACACTTGATTTCAAGGCATTGTCAAAGACATTTGATCGTTAGAACGCAGACATTGTCCTACACTAATGGTAGAAGGAGCGGATAAAATGAACTTAAGCAAACAAATAAAAAAACATCGGGAACGATTAAGTCTCTCTCAGGAAGGGCTGGCAGAAAAACTCTATGTCTCCCGACAAACGATCTCCAATTGGGAGAATGAAAAAAGCTATCCTGATGTTCACAATTTATTATTGCTCAGTGTTCTATTTGATGTTTCTTTAGATGAATTAGTCAAAGGGGATGTTGAACAAATGAAAGAAACGATTGAGAAAACAGAAATGGATCGTTACACAAAAATGATGCTGCTTTTTATACTATTGACCGCACTCTCTGTTGGGCCTGCTCTTTATTTACCCGGATACTGGTGGATTGTCCCGCCTCTATGTTTTTGGCTCGTCTCCATGTATGCCGCATTAAAGATCGAAAAAATCAAGAAAACCCAAAATATCAAAACGTATAAAGAGATCGTTGCCTTCATGGAAAATCAAGACCTCGATGCCATTAGAAAAAAGCGCGACGTCAAAAAAGATTTCCTTTCAACAGCAGTCATCGTCGTGGTCTTTACCTTGATCGTCGGTATCATCGCATGGCTTAGTACACTGCCGCATTTACTGATGCGCTGACAAAAAATACAGGGTGCAGCTGCTTTTATGATGAAGCCGCTACAACCTGTGTTTTTTTCAACTCAATGATCTCATCCGTACAAATCAAATTTTTCGGTCGATGGGTGATCATAATGACTAGTTTATTTTTCAATTGGTCTTTGATCGCTGCAAAAAGCTTTTCTTCTGTTGTTTCGTCTAAAGCAGATGTGGCTTCATCAAGGACAATGACTTCTGCGTTTGTGAAAAACAATCGGGCAAAAGCGATCCGCTGTTTTTCCCCACCAGAAAGGTTGGCTCCTTTTTCTCCAATTTCAGCAGACAGTCCTCCCTTGAGTGCCTGATAGAATGCGCCTAATTGACATTTTTCTAATACCGCTATGATTTCCTCGTCTGCGATTTCCTTATCAAAAATGATATTTTCTTTCAGCGTTCCTTGGAAGATTGGCGCATCTTGCGATAGATAAAAGACATGCTGATAGTAATCATTTAAGTTGTAAGCAGCCAAATTTTTGTGATTGATCAGAACTGCACCGGTAGTCGGCTGATACAACCCTAAAATCGTTTTGACCAGCGTTGATTTTCCTGCGCCGCTTTCTCCTACTAACCCATAAATCGCTCCTCGCTTCAGCTTCAGTGTGCTATCGGTTAAGATTTGCTTTTCTTGAAGTATGACGGATAGATCCTTAACTGTGATGCAGTTAATGGCCTCAGACAATGCATCGCCTTGTTTTAAAGATTTATCCTCTGGCAGATAGAAAAATTCGTTTAACCGTGCAAAGGCAACTTTATCTAAGTTGTATTGAACAAAAATCACGTTAAATATTGCAACAGGCGTGTAGATTCGATCCACATAAATAATCAATGCTGCTAAACCGCCCAGGCTGACCGTAATCTGATTTGTAAATGCCAGTACCACAATTGCGACTTTGATCAATGCGACTAAAACTGCAAAAAAACCAAAGAAAAACTCATGGATCATCGTCATTTTTGTCAAACGTTCTGTTGTGTCAGCAGACATGTTTTTATATTGTGCGATCTCTTTTTCAAACCGTTTATTGATCCGAAACGTGACCATTTCCGTTAGTCCGCGAATAAAGGTGCTATTCATGGTTTCTTCTGAAACTAGCGCACGTTCTTTAAGAGAGCGTAAAACTTTCAAAAGCAGATTGGTCACGATAAACACCACTAGATAGCCTATGAGGATCGCTGGAATCAATCTTTTATCGATCATAGCAATAAAAGCTAAGTTAAACAGTGTTTCGGGAAGCAATTCTTTAAACAAGCGTCCGTAAAAATTCAAATGGATATTTCTGCCTGCCGTTGCTCCCGCTTCGGTTTTCTGTAAGAGTGCTCCAGAGCCGATCTGTAAGTATTCGGAATAGGCAATCTTGCTGATTTTTACTAAAGCTTGTTCTTTGAGATAGAAATACATGCTGTTGTACAATGTTGTTGTTGGTTTCTGCTCGAGATAGGACAAAAGTGGTACCAGTACTAGCGTTAACCCATAGATAAAAACAACTGGCCAATCAAGTGTCTTGCCAAATGAATCGAGTAGTTTTTGAAAATAAAAAACATTCGCGGCACTCAAAAATGAGACCGCAATTCCAATCCCAACATATACCGTCAATTCTTTTTTAAAATGCCGCCATAAATCAATTGCCATCGTATGCTCCTTTTGCTGCAGTGTTCGTGGAAAAATCGTAAGGTAAATAAAACAAACGCTTTCAAAAGTATAATCTATTTTTCGCTTAATGGAAAGAAACATATGAAAGATAGTGAGAAACCATTCTTCGGTCATCGAGAAAAAACAAAAAAACCCCGCTCAAAGAGCGGGGCTAACGTTGTTGCCAACGATTGATTATTTGTTTAAAGCGTCTTTTGCTTGGTCAGCTAATGCAGTAAATGCTGTTGCATCGTTTACAGCCAAGTCAGCTAACATTTTGCGGTTGATGTCGATTTCAGCTAATTTCAAGCCGTGCATCAATTTTGAGTAGCTTAAGCCATTCATACGAGCCGCTGCGTTGATACGCAACCTCTCATTTTTACCTACATTAAGGGGTATTCAATGGGGTATTCAATCAAAAATAAACAGGCATAGGATAAAGTTGATTTTTATTTAAAAAATAAATAAACAGAGATTAAATAACAAATATACTTAGTTTAATGAATGAAATGTCGTTTATTTTTAGGGATTAAATTTATTAATAAAACTGCTGAGGGATAATGTTTTTGTATATACTCCACAGCACCTAGCTCATGTGAATCTTCAGAAGCATACAATTCGTCCTTTAATTGCCACATATCTATTACAATACTTCCACTTAGAAAATCAATTGCATCTGGAAATTCTTTATCTTCATGATAATTATCATAAAAATCGGCAAGTTGCTCACAAGTAACTGCTTCAACAATTGTAAGTTCTAATAAAGCTTTCTTGATAGTCATCTTACCTTGCCTTTCATTTTTATTGGCAATTAGAATGCTTCCCTTTGAGCTTTTCTACTTAATAATTATGAAAGATTATCAGCCATTAACTCTGCTTGTATAATCACTAAATCAATGGTTTCTAAATCTGTCTTAAATTTATTTTTTCTCAAAAAACGTTTGATTTTAACTCTCATTCGGGCTTTCTCAGAACTACGTTTTGTCCAATCAATTGTCATATTTTCTTCAATAGTTTTAGCGATACCTACTGCAATATCTTTTAGAACTTGTTCATCTTCATCCGAATTTTTAGAGATAACATCATAAAAGGCTTTTTCTTCGACTGTCAAGCCTAATTCTTCGCCTTCTTCTTTCATTGTTTTCATATCTTTTGCCAATTCAATTAACTCACGAATGGCAATTTCAGAAGTAATTCCTCTAGTATTGTATTTATTTATGGATTTTTTCAATAGTTCAGAGTATTTTTCTGCTTGGACAACATTCGTTTTTTGAATAGACTTAATTTTTCCCGCTAATAAATTTTCAAGTAGTTGTAAAGCAAGATTCTTCTGTGGCATTTCTTTAATTTCTTCTAAAAACTTGTCAGACAAAATAGACAATTCAGCTTTTTCTAATCCTAGAGAATCGTAAATATCCACAATATCTTCCGTTACAACGGACTTAGAAATTAATTGCTTCAGTTCTTCATCGATTTGTTGAGGAGATTTTACTCCATCTACAAAGTTTAATTTAATTAAATATACTTTTACAGCTTTAAAAAAGGCAATTTCAGCATTGTATTGTTGGACTTCTTCTTCTGTCACACACAAAGCATACGCTCGAGTGATTTCCGTTACTAAATCTTTAAATCTCTTAACATCTTCGACATCATCTAATCCTAAAATATAGTTTGCAGCATTTGTAATAACTTGTAATTTTTTTGTATAATCTGTTGAATTGAAATCAGAATAATCAAATTTATCTAAAATCGTATTGGTAATCAAATCATATTTTTCTTTGACTAAATTCACAGCGACTTGGGTATCAATACCTGCTTGTTTTTGGTCATTTGGTGTATATTCTTGTAGAGCATTTTTCAAATTCGGTGCAATCCCAATATAATCGACAATCAATCCACCTGTTTTGTCTTTAAATACACGATTCACACGAGCGATTGCTTGCATTAAATTATGTCCTTGCATTGGTTTATCAATATACATCGTGTTCATAGACGGAACATCAAAACCTGTCAACCACATATCTCGAACAATGACAATTTGAAGTTCATCAGAATCATCTTTCATTCGCTTCGCTAATTTATCACGTCTTGTCTTATTCCCAATAAAAGGTTGCCAATAATCTGGGTCACTACTTGAGCCTGTCATTACAATCTTAATTTTCCCTTTATCATCATCATCAGAATGCCAATCAGGACGAAGTTTAATTATTTCTTGGTATAAATCAATCGCAATTCTTCTAGACATTGTAACAATCATTGATTTACCGAAAGAAGCCTCTTGTCTTGTTTCAAAGTGTTTCACAAAATCTTGAGCTAATTTTTCTAATCGAGGTTGTGAACCTGTGATAGCTTCTATCCGACTCCATTTTGTTTTCGTTTTTGAAGCGACATCATCTTCTTGACCTTCCACAATGTCTTCTACTAAATCGTCTATATCTAATCCATCAGGAAGTGATACAGGGATGATTCGGCTTTCATAATAGATTTTTACTGTAGCTCCATCTTCTACCGCTTGGGTCATATCGTATACATCTATATAATCCCCAAACACAGCTTTTGTAGACTTGTCTGCACTAGAAATAGGTGTTCCTGTAAAACCAATGTAGGAAGCGTTAGGTAACGCATCTCGTAAGTATTTAGCATACCCGTATTTGATTGAGCCATCTTTTGCATTAACATCAGCACTAAATCCATATTGAGAACGATGAGCTTCATCTGCCATTACAATAACGTTTCGTCTATCAGTTAATACATCCATTTGATTGCCTTCTTTAGGTGCAAATTTTTGCATGGTACTAAACACAATGCCACCTGCATTGACAGACAGTAATTCTTTTAACTCATCCCCATCATTGGCTTGTTTTGGTGTTTGTCGTAATAAATCACTTGATTGACTAAACGTTAAAAACAATTGGTCATCTAAATCATTTCTATCAGTTAAAACTACAACAGTAGGATTGTTTAATTCTTGTACCAACTTCCCTGTATAAAAAACCATTGATAGGCTTTTACCTGAACCTTGAGTGTGCCAAACAACCCCAATTTTATTATCTCCTTCAGTGCTAACCGCACGTTTTGCTTCTTCTACTGCACGATTCACGGCATGGTATTGATGATAAGCTGCTAAAATCTTAATCGTTTTATCCCCATCAGTTTTAAACAAGATAAAGTGATGAAGTAAATCAAGTAATACTTCTGGATTACACATTCCTTTGATTAGCACTTCTAATTGACTACTAGCTGTTCCATGTTCCACTTTTCCATCAATCGTTCGCCAAACCATGAAACGTTCTTCATTACTTGATAAAGTTCCTACTTTTGCTTGCACACCATCACTAGCAACCATAAATTCATTAAATGTAAGTAATGAAGGGATTTCTTGTTTATATGTCTGTAATTGGTTATAAGCGTCTGAAATACCCACGGCTTCATCCGTAGCATTCTTCAATTCAAACAGCACAATAGGTAATCCATTGACAAAAAGAATAATATCCGTTCTTTTGCGTTGATTATCCTCTTCTACTATAAATTGATTGACGGCTAAAAAGTCATTATTTCTTGGCTCATTAAAATCAAATAGTAAAACGCGTTTTGTAACATTGCGATTACCTTCTCGTGTAGGAATTTCAATACCATCTGTAATGTATCTATGAAAAGTCTGATTATTGACTGCCATGTCTGGATGTTTATGGACAGTAATTGTCTTTATTGCATCATCAATTACTACCATTGATACTTCAGGATTAATTGTTACAAGAGCTTCTTTCAAACGGTCTATCAAAACAACTTCTTTGTAATCTTTCCGTTTAGACATCCCACTATCTTCTAATTCTTTGGCAGAAACAGAAGTATATCCCACTTCTTCTAACCAACGCAAAGCAACTAATTCTAACTCATTTTCATCGAACCGGTATTCTTCAGCCAAAAATTACACCCCCTCATCTTCTGTTAGTTCTATTTCACCTGATAGTAATTTGGGGAGTAAAGAATCTCGTAGATTTGAAAGTTCTAAATTTTCAATACCTTTTTCAGTTACCATATCAATCGTAGGACCTAAAACTTTGCTAAACTTCTCTAACATATTGATTGAAGGAATAAGAACTTTAGCCTCATTTAAATGCTGTCTCTTAATATGCCCCATAGTTGTAGCCTTATCTTTTGCAATGCCTATAAATTTATTCATGTAAAACTTTGTCCATAGATAATAATACCATTTAGGAAATTTATTTGAAGTGACCTTAAATAGATGCTGATTTAATCCAGCATCTCCTCCCGTCCAAATTTTAACTAATAAAGTTCCTGACCAAGAAAAAACAACATCACCATTCTCAATTTTAACTTTATCACTGATATCAACACTGCATCTATACATACTTTCATATTATAGCAGTTTTCTTACTAATTTTGGACAGCAAAAAAACCTAGTTAAAACAGACTAGGTTTATCAGTTCTAAATTTTTGTGACATGTAGTAATGCAAAGCTATTGCTCTAGAAGTATCTTCTGTATATGTTGAAAAATCATAGTTTTCTTTTAACTCATCCATCAACAATTGTAGTTTTTCATTATGTTGCTTCTGATAATACTTCTTATTCATTAGCTGATGGAAATCTTGTTCTATTTCTCGATAATTTCGTTTTTTAGCCACAGTACACTCACCTTACTTAACAAATAAATTATAGCGTTAAATATCCAAAAACCAACTTTTTAGATTGTATATTGACGCTATTGGTGTTATAGGAATCAAATCCTACCGGTACCGGACCTTATCATATGAACAAACTATAGTCAATAAAATTAAAAAATAATTTGATAGAGAGTAACATTTTGAAAATGACCATTAAAAACTATCACTTTTTGAGTTCATTTTATTTATTTACAACAATACTCTGCTACTTGATTTTCAAAAGTCTTGTTCTCAAACTCGAACTAGCGTTTGAGAGGTGTTTTGCTTACATACATGATAAAGCGGTGGGTCTTTAAATTAATTCTTATTTCTAGGAATAAACGGTAATAATTCTTCAAATTTTTCTAGCTCAAATACCATAGCTTTTTTATCAGGTATTAAATCTCCTTTAAATTGATACCTCATCTCTTCTTTCCATTTATCTCCCATTAGTGACCTAAGAATATTTCTTATTGCACCATATTGCATCTTGATACTACCTTTTTGTTGACTTTCAGGTTTTGAAAACGGAATAGACTTTAGAGAATTTGCTTTACATGCTTGAATAGCAAATACCTTATTTTCTCTATCCAAAAGTGGTTTTACATGACTTGTATAACCTAGTGCTTCTGCAATTGATTTATCAAACGTCAAAGAATTTTTATTGAGAGTCAACAAATAGCTACCAGTCGTTTCTACACTAATTACTTCAAAATTATAATCATCAAAATTTATTTTACTCATTATTGGTGTTCTCCTTTCGACAATACTTCAGCAACTTCTTCTTTTGTCCATTTCGTATCAATCACAATAAATCCTTTAAATACACCTGATTTAATAGTAGAAACAAAATTCCTAGGTTTTTCAATATTTTTGACAGTTTTCTTTTTGAACCCTTTTCTTGGATTTAGCAATAATTCTTGCACCAAATTCCATTCATCTTCAGAAACAATAGCAGGCAATCCATTTCTCAATAAATACTGAGGTTTCTCACCACGGTTGACTTTTTTCTTATGGGTAAAGCAATCTACGGTAAAAGTCTTTTGCATGATAACTAAGCCAAAATACTTCTCATTTCTTAATACACGATAAATTGATGAAGATTTCCATTTATTGCCTGCTACAGTTGGTATATTCGCTTCATTTAGAAGACTTGCTATATCAACAGCCCGAACTCCTTCAAGAAAATTTTTATAGATGAAACGAACTATTTCAGCTTCTGATTCTTCAACAACAACCTTACCAAATCTATCCTTAGTAAATCCTAAGAAGTTATGCGTGGGAATGATAGGTAACCCTTTTTTAAACCGTTCAATAATCGACCATGTAATAGCTTCACTCTTCTGTTCACTTTCTGCTTGTGCTACTACACTCAACATCAATAACAACGTTTCACTAGTAGTATCCAAAGTATTGATATTCAAATCTTCAATAAATACTCCCACAGGGTTAGGTAACGCTTTCAATTCTCTATAAATTGAAATAAAATCTAATACATTTCGTGAGAAGCGACTGATACTTTTTACAATAATCAAATCAATTTTGTTCAATCGGCAATCATTCAACATACAATTGAATTGTTCTCTTTTTTTGATAGTGGTTCCCGATGCTCCTCTATCCGCATAAATATCAACTAGTTTCCATTCGGGATTCAACCTAATTTTCTCTTTATACGATTGTATTTGCAATTCGAAACTACCAGATTGAGCTTCGGCATAAGTACTTACTCTGCAATATGCAGCTACTCTTTTTTTCTGTATAGAAGAATTAGAAATTTTTGCTGGAATAACTTCTACTTCACGTTTATTACTAAACGCTTCTTGTATCTTCTTCTGTTGTTTAGTTAACTTCTGCTCCTCTCTAAAATCATTTTTCTTCACGATTTTCACTCCTAAATTGAAAAACCTTCGATTTAATTATACATAGATTTTAATCAACTTTCTATAAATAGACTACAATTACCAATCGAATTAAATTAATTCTTTTATACCTTATGAATAAATCTAAAGAATAAGCTTATTTATTTTGTTTCTTTTAAAAGTTCCTTAATTACATTATTTCCAAGAGTTCTTGTATTCAATTCGTTTCCGTTAATATTCGTTGTGTCCACTCCTATCTGTCGAGCTATCATTCTGAGAACTGGTTTTACTATTTCCACTTCTTCAAAGTTTTCAAATAATTTGATAGAACCATTTTCTAGTTTTTGAACAGTAAATTGTTTATATTTAACTTCTATAATAGTTTCATTTTCTGATTTATGTATTTTTGATTTTTTTAGAATTTTGCTTTGAGAAATCACCTTGTCTTTCCCGCTTTTGGCTGGTATCATAAGCTTTTTCGCCTCTTCAATTACAGCATCATAAATAATTTCAATATTCAACTTTTCGGTATCCACATATACAATTATCACTCTATCAACACTATCTAATGTAGAAGCATTGAAATTAAAATGATGCGTTCCTTTTTCACTAGTGGTTGTTTTAACACTTATACAGTCCCCATTATTAGCAATTACATCATAACCTGGCTGATTTGTTTTTGTAGCCATTTTTCCATTCGTCATTATTGCTGTATAAATTTCACCTATACGTCCTGTAATAAATTTCAATTCTCCGCTATTCGTTCCCCATTTACTTTCTTGCTCAAGCCATTTTAGAAGTTTAGAGAGCGAATGAATCATCTCTTTTTGTGTCAGTGCCATTATACTGCTCCTTAATATTCTTTATTATATCGACTATATTTCTATAATTCATCAAAAGGTATTTTTTGACTTACCTCCATTATAAATTATAAAAGTAATTTTAGAATAGGTACCATTTTATTACTACAAATATAGCGAAAATTTTTCTCGTAAAATTAATCAAAATACACTTAGAAAATGACCTTCAAAAAAGACAGTAAATTCAAGGGTTTTCTACTTGTTGACAATAATACAAACTTACTGTATCATCAACGATATTTCAATGAATTTCTGAAAAAATATCTCTCAGATGCAACGATGAAATTTTTATGGGTAATTCTACACTTAAAGCTATCTGGGAGGTATTTTTTATATAAACTATTTATATCTGCTTAAATAATCGTTGATAAATCAACGTTTTAAATAACAAGAAAAAACTTACTTCCTAGCTTTAGGTTCAATTCTATATTACCTATAATGTATTTTAAGATTTTTCAAATTTCATGTATCATTTTGCTATTAATTATATTTTTATTCAATTTTTAAAATCTATAGCTGTTGGTTTAATTTTAATATTTCTTGTTCAATAAGTATACAAAAAAGACAAGCAGAGTAATCTACTTGCCCAAAAGGAAAGAGAACAGTGGACTAGACTGTTCTCTTAATTTAAAATGACATTTTCTATCATCTATATCTCTAAAGATAATATAACATCCTATTTCTTACATTGCAAATTTGTAGAACATTTTTTAACCTGCAGGTGTAGGTGTATATTTTAAGCTTGCTCCTGCATCACTTGTTGCTTTACTGAAGATTCCTTCTAATTGTGGACGCAATGTATCACGGAATAAGATATAAGCGATTAATACGAAAATACCAAAAATTACCACCGCTACGATTACAAAAAGTCCTTGTGAAGCTCCATCTGTCATGAAAAATGACCTCCTTTAATATAAAATTTTATACAAGAATAATGAATATTCATGTTATATTTTTATAGTATCATCGTCATTTTTAAATTGCAATTTTAACTGTCGTCTCAACACTCCACATCTAACTTTACTTATTTATATAAATCTAATTATTTGTTATATTTAATAAAAAAGTAAAGGGTGTTTTATTGCTTCAAAACAGACGTATATTAACCAATTCCTAACAGAAATTCATCTGATATAATAAAAGAAAATCACTTGGAGGATATTATGAATATCATACCCACTAAAAAAGCATTGCCTCTATTTTCAAACCTATTGAAATTAAAAAGTATTTTCTAAAAGCTGGTAGATTGGAAATTTCTTCAAATTATAATCGTTCGATTATTAGTATCAACCATAATATGATTCAACATTATCAATTCTTTAATGAAGCTATTGATTTTCAAACAAATCTGCAACCGACTATTATATGAAAGCATTAGCAAATACTCTTTATCGTAGCCAAACATTAAAATTGATTATTCAAAATTATGATTTTTTTTATCTCAAATTTTATGATAAAAATCACTTAAAAAATGACCCTCAAAAAAGCCTTATTTATCAAGGGTTTTATACTTGTTGACAAAAATACAAGATTGCTGTAATATTAACGATTTTTCAATGTATTTTAAAAAAAACACCTCTCAGATTCATTGAAGAAAAAAATGTGGGGAATTACTCACTAACTTTTATCTGAGAAGTGTTTTTTAATATGTATTTTTCCAAAAATCATATTAAATGTTGATATATCAACGTTTTAAACTAATTACTAAAACCTAAAATTCCTACAAGTAAAATCCATAGGTAACTCAAAGTTCCTGCGATTTAAAATACTAGCCTCAGAAACAGTTGTAGAGTCTTAAAATTTTTAATCATCTTAATTAATACCAGAATCAATTATAAGCTGCTTAAATTGCGTTCTAAGCGATTTTATGATTTTGTATATAATTTATATCGAAAACATCTTCAAGAGCTATTAGGAGAAAAAACAGACTATTCAACAGAAATACTATTCATTCAAAGAAATTAAATAATATATATATAAAACTTTAAAAAAAAAGACAAATTAAAAGAGCGAATGAAATATATCATTCGCCCTTAGGTATAGTCAATCTATACCGCAATTAGTAATTATATCCTACCATCTAATTCAATATTTGTAAAGCAATTTGTTAGATGTATGTTTCAAGAGAAGATATTTTGAGATTAATATTCGTACCTAATACTCTATCACTCACACTTTGCGGAACTTCTGACTTAAATTTTTCAATATATAATTTATACTTTCTTACTAAACTTTTCAATTCAGTTTTTGAAAATCCAATTTTTTTCAAGTAAAATAAAACAATACCCACATAATCTGTAATAGTTTCACAAGTAAAATCGACATAGTGTAACTCGCTAGATAAGTTTCGCAATATATTATTGGAAATACGATTATTACTGAATCTGCAGTCAAAGACGATATTATTGTGAGCTATTGCATTCCTAAGCCCTTTCAAAATATAAATATGTTTGTAAAGTGTCACTGCTTGCCTATCCTGATTATGGTGAACACCTATATTTTCCGATATTTTTCTTCTTTCATCTACAGATAAGCATTGAATGAAGTACCCTAGTGTTCCGAAAGAAATTGCTTCAAAAATAGCCCACAGAGGGATTGGTTCTCCCGAATGTGAAAAATGTTTAATAACTGGGTTATCATTACCATACTCATAATAAATGGTAGATTGAATTTTCTTCCTGAGATTTAGTCTTCTTTTAATTTCTACCTGATACTCATCACTACCTACACGTTTCGTCCGATAATATAACAAATGATTTTCATATACTTTGTCAAATGAGCAGTCTCCTAAAACTACTAGTGTGTCAATTGAGTAGTTCTTTATTGCTGTTTCAATATTCATAATGTATGGATACAATAACGATTTTACATTCATATCAAAATCATAGATTGCTTTAATTTCATTAAAATCATTAATTTGAAATGTATTACTACTTCGTTTATAATATCGATAAGCTTTGTATCCATGATAGTATCCCATTTGTAGTAATTCTTTCTTCGCTTTACTCCCAACAATACGAACATTATGGTTATCTCTAATGTGTTTCATCAATCCATTTGTACTTTTTCCTTTAACCATGTGAAATACCTCCTTATTTCAAAGAATACGAAAAGCATATTACATTGTCAATGAAAAATCCTTTTTATTATCATTAATATAGTTTGATTTGATATATGAGTAAAGAATAATTCTATTCTTTTATTTCTCACTCTAGCAAAATTTCATCTAACCTTCTAGGCAGCAAATTTTAGCTATTTTACTGAACCTATAATTCTCTGTTTAATACGGTGGTAAAACCACCGCCTTATCAATGCTTAAAAGCAAAAATTCAAAAAAATGAAAATAAAGTTGCTCAAAAGTCGCTTTCTTCTAGGGAAATATTTCAGTTCGTTTTAGCGGTATATAATATTATAGAAAAAAGTAGAATTTTTTTAAAAAAGACCTTTAAAAACATCCCCTTTTTCTAGGAGAAAATCGAGATTCATTTTAGGGGTATAAAATAGAATATACTAATATATACCCCTAAAATGAATTGATAAAAACCTCTTGATTTTATTGACTTTTATTAACCTCTTTTTCCAAAAAATGAAAAAAATAGATGAAAATTAAGAGAAGATTATTCCTAATTCTCTTAAAAATCATCCAAAAACTAATTCATTTAGATTCTAAAAATACCTTGATATTAATTAGAGCATTTTGAAATCTATTCTTACTGATGATAAATAATTACTTTAGAACTAAATTTACCTTTTATTTCTAGAAGGTTATTAGTTTCTATATTGTTCCTATGTCTTACCAAATCATATTTATTTATCATATCAGCTCTAACTTTATTATATTTATCCCTAGCTGTTGCTTTATTTATCTTTAATTTTTTAGCTATCAATTCAATTAAATCTACTTCAAATACATAGCCCTGTTTCTTTAACTCCCTAAAAAGTATTTTTGTAACTTTGTCTTCAAATTCCACGTTCTCTTTAGGTAGATTGGAATCTTTCTTACTCATTTTAATCAATTTTCTTTTTTTTAAAGGGGTATATGCTTGAGGAAAATCCTTCTTTGCCTTCTCTAATCCAAACATTCGATAAACGACTTCGAATCCTAAGCTTTTGATAGTTGTATCATTTTTCTTTAATATCTTAGCTATTTCAAAAGCATTCCCTAAATCAATTGTAGGAATATAAACGTTGCTGGTTCTTATTTGCTTAGAATCATTTTGTTGTTTATCAATCAATTGTTCTTTTAACTCAACAGGAATACTCTCTGGTGGTAACTTCGTGACCATTTCCATCACTATAATTAAATTCATTATATTTGAAATTTTATTTCTAGAATTTTTCTTATGCAACCTATCATTGACATATTTTGTGATTCTATCTAAAGATAAATAGTTCAAATATTGTAATTCTCCTGTAGTTTTATCCAGATAAGTAAAATCGAACATGATATCCATTATTTCAATCACTTCATCTTCATAACGATTTAAATAACTATAGACTTCTGGATAATTATTTTTCAATTGTTTATATCTCAATTGGTCTCTTAAATCGTTATAATCACGCTTTGCTTGACCTATTTCACTTAAATAACTTATTTCACTATCAGTCACTTCAATTAATAAATCCATCACTTCAGAAAATGAACGAAATCCTAAGTATTCCTTTAATACTTTCACAATATCTCCATGAAATGGATGACTTTCAGAAAAGCATTTATACATATAAATTTGAATATCTTTCGCAAAATAAACGCTGGCACTTGGATTATCTTCTTCATGAAAAATATCATAGAATGGATTTTCATCAGATATTTCCAAGAACTCTCGCATATCTCTTGTTTTAAAATAATTTGAAGCTGTAATATCATCAGGAAAAATATTGCTGTGTTCTTTGCCAAATTTTTGTTTAACCAAATCATATTTCTTATACTTCAGCAATAAATAGATTGGTGTATCTTCATTCAACATTTCCCCACTTACAATTTCTATATCACTAGATTCTGTAATTTCATCACTAACAAGTATGGTCTTAGTATCTAACCGATTATCCCAATCAATAATCTCGTATCCTGCGTTGCTTCCAAAAAACATCCTACTTGTTTGACCCACCGAACTATCTGCTTGTGGGTATTTTTTAAATAACCCTTGATAAATCTGTTCTATCTCATGGTTATCAGTCACTAATTTATCCAATTGAAAGACAACTCGGAACTTATCAATTTCAGAATACATATCGCTAAATGTTCGATAGATAAAACTAGCATTTTCCTGCATAAAAGAATCGGCTTCTAAATCTTCAATCGTATATAAATTATTCTCATCCTTGTTATCAAAATCCAACATCACTAGTTCTTGACCAAGAATTTCCGTCATTTTTGATAACTTATTCTCTGATAATTCAGCTAAAACCACTGTTTTTCCATTTACTGCTAATTCTTCTGCAAATTCTTGTATTGTTATTTCTCTTAGATTATTCATAATCGTATTAGAAATCTTTTTCACCATATACTGATTGGGTTTTTCTTTATTCGGAATATTACTTAGATAAACTTTCATAGTCACTGTCCTCCAACATCAATAATCTTCCGTATTTTCTAACAATTACTTTCTCTAAAAGCACCGTTTTTTCTTCTGTTAATCCTCTTTTTCCCTTTCTAAAATTATGCAAGTTTTGGTTATGAATATTGATTGCTCTAGAAAAAACAGTCATTTTTACCCAATATATTTTATCTAAAATATGTAGCCAAGCCTTTACCTTTTCTTGTTTCTCAGTCAATTCCTCTTCTGTTAATCTTTTTGAATTCATTTAATTGTCCTCCGTAAATTATTATATTAATCAAAAATGGGTCCTTACATTACCATCATCTAATGCTGAAGTAAAGTAAATCTATCATAATCGGACAACAAAAAATAATTGGTGTATTTTTATAATAAGAATACTCTTATTTTCTTATTCCGTTCTTAGACATATCGAAACCATTAAAAACATTGATACATCAACGTTTATTTTATTTCCTATCTTAAATTCTATCTAAAAAACACCTTAAATTGAACATGAAGTGGATAATTCCCCATAAAAATTTTTTCGTGAA
The DNA here is from genome assembly GCF_002393265.1 of Enterococcus sp. FDAARGOS_375. Lineage (NCBI taxonomy): Bacteria > Bacillati > Bacillota > Bacilli > Lactobacillales > Enterococcaceae > Enterococcus > Enterococcus sp. FDAARGOS_375. The sequence goes on from NZ_CP023515.1 coordinate 856,302, forward strand.
GTCTGAGAGGTATATTTTCAAAAATCCATTGAAAAATCGTTGATATAAAAGCAATCTTGTATTTCTGTCAACAAGTAGAAAACCCTTGATAAATAAGGTTTTTTTAAGGGTCATTTTTTAAGTGGTTTTTATCGAAAATTTTAAGATATTTTTTTACAAAAAAAGAGACATGATTTTACTCACATCTCTTCTAACAATTCTTTTTCTTTTGTTACTACATGTTTCTCCCAAAGACAAGCTACTAATTCTTCACTGAATAATACTCTCTCTTGTTCTTCAATAGATAAATTTATAAATTCCTTATATAAAGCAGTAGCTACTCCATTGATTACTACTTTAGGGATAGTTACATTCGCTTGAACAAATACTTTCTTCACTTTATTTTGAACATATTTCTTTCGGGCTAATTGATTAGTATTCATCTATTCTCCTTACATGAAAAAGTGGTCAAACATTGCAATAGTGAAAAAATATTGTTCAAATTCAGCTAACACTCCATCGAACGCTTGTTTATATAAATAAATAGGTTCATTATTATCGGTTAGTGAGACATATACGTTATCCAAATGAGAAGTATTTTTTCCATTTATACTCATTTGGTTGTTTAAAACCGCAAGTGATGGAGCTTCCTCATTTTCTAGACTACTTAACATTTTACTTATATCTCTTGTGTCCGTTGCTTGCTTTGAATGGATAGGTTTTACTACCAATAATGCTTTTTCTACACGATTTTCTTCTGTTACCAAGTCTTTTACAGTGTGTAAACTTATTATTATTTCATCAGCTTTTTGAGTTACTAAATAATAATTTGTTTCACCAGAACCTTGATTTAAAAGCAGAGTCACAAATTTATCATATTTACTACTGTCAATTTGTAGATTTGAACCAATTTCTGTTGCCTCTACTACTTCGGCTTTAGAGTTACCTATATAAAAAAATGGGTTTGAAGCACTAGGATTCCCATTATAAAATAAAGTGCCTACATTTAATCCATCCATCTCAAAAGCTTCATAAATATCTTGTTGATTTACAACAATATTCGTATTGAACCTGTCATCATCGATTTTTATTTTATCTTCTAATGATACTTCAGAGTGACTTTCATCGTTTTGCAACTGTTTAAATTCATCTATCGCACTTAATTCTTCAACTTTTTCAGTTGAATCTATCGATATATTACTGTTAAAACTACTTTCATTTTCAATAGGTTTTTCTTTAATTGTCGAAGAATTACTATTAACTGCTTTTGCTACCACTGGTTCTTTTATTTGTGAATATAAATAAGCTCCTGTTCCCCCGCTTATTATAGCAATTCCAACTAAAGCTACACCCATCTTTAACCATTTTTTCATTTTATTCACCTCTTCTGTTATCTTTTATTAAATAAATTAATCACAAACACTATTCCAGCAACAAACAAAAAGGAAATAAACAGATGTTGGAAAACAAAATCCAATACATGTATCAAAATGGTTATGACAATTATTAATAATACTATCCAACCAATGCAGCCACACCCTTTTTCTTTTTCGTCAGGTACTTCTATCATTTCTTGAAAAATCCTTCCGCCCTTTAACGCCATTATTCCAATCCTTTCTTAAACTTTCTTGATGCAAAAAATCAACGTTTTTGCCACAACAAAATAAGACCATTCCATCAACCTCAAAAATGTTGATACAATCGTCTTCTTTATGTAAATTATTTTTTTATGTAGTATCGGTAAAAAACGTTGATTTTTTGCCGGTAAAATCTTGCTTCCCTCCAATAATGTTACCCTTAGATTGATAATTTATCAAGTCTCATTTTCGGGACAAACCAGCTTTTTTAGCAATGTTATAAACAGTTTTCTCAGACACACCACATTTTACTGCAATTTCTTTCAGTGATAGCTGATTCCCCTTATATAAAACAATGATTTTCTTACGTTTACTTTGTTTTATTGGTGGTCTTCCCAAGGTCTTGTCAGTATTAGCTAAGGCTTCCTTTGTTCTGATGCTAATATTTTCAGCTTCAAATTCTGCTATTCCAGCTAAGACAGTATAAAATAATCGTCCACTTGCTGTTCTGGTATCAATCGATTCTTGAATACTTTTCAGATAAATTTCTTTCTCATTCAACTCAGACATCAAGTTCACTAATTGCCTGCTTGACCTACTTAATCTAGCTAAATTGTAAATAAGTAAAGTATCTCCTTTTTCTAAACGTTTTAATGCTTTATCGAGTTCTGTTCGATTCTCTTTCCTACCACTAATCTGTTCAGAAAATAATTCATCTGGTTCATAGTTTTCTAGAGCCTTCCTTTGCACTTCTAATCCTAAATCTTGTGTGTTTTTACTCGTTCGAATATAACCAATAATTTTATTTGCCATTATATACTCCTCCTTTCCTCCATATTAGTGTAATGATTTTTTTGAAATATTAAAAATACCCTGACTTCTCTTATAAGTCAGGGTAAATAAACAATATAAACAGAGATGATTTAAAATACTTCTCGTTAAGGTAATTTAATTATCACATCAAATATAACGATTGTCCAGCAAATAACTTATGCCTTTACTTTTCTATTATTTACCTTTAAAGTCAGTAGAAAACACTGTTATAATAATGTTTTCTAACCAATAAGAGACGCTATAATTTGTAAAACAGTTTGAAATAGGTATAATTTCGGAAAACAATAAAATAACTAATAAAGGAGACTGTTTTATGAAAAACGGAACAAGTTTTGGACTTTCAGTAGTCGTTGTAATCGTAACTAATCGGTCGTAACACCTCAATTACTGTAAATCTTTTATTAAGTGTATCTCTGAGGACCATTTCTTTCATACTTTCACCTAGATTCTTTTTGATACCAAGATTATCCAATTTCTACTTCCAAATAAATTATTTTTGTGTCTGTAAATAATAAGCGTTACAGAATTAGAATACACAAAAATCTAAATAACACTAATTTATTAATCACACATCACTTTTATAGACAAGTAGACTTACACACAACACTCAAATTTCCAGTACTAAGAAACGGATGGTATAATGAAGGGGTAACGTAGGGGTGGGATAATCTTTAAAGGATACTTATGAGATAGATATTTTCGTAAACCTGGGATACTTTATCGAATTACGAACCCCTACCTAATCTCTACATCTATTGATTTTCTTACCCTACCTAATCCCTACGTCAACCCTAAAAAAGAGGTTTTTTCAAAAAATCAAATGATAACAAAATGATAACTTTTGTGATAACTTTTTGAAAACTATGTTATTTATGAGGTGAATTCGGAGAAATTACAATGGAAACCTCCGTGAATTTTCCAAAACAGATGCATAAGCAAAAAATGGAAAAATTTTCTATCTGAATACCATCACCAAATGATGGATAGAAATGAAAATGGATAGTTATGAGTGTTGGGTTACTAATGGATAGTTACGAGAATGGATACTTTTAAAAATAAAACAGATAAAACTATAGGAGGGAGTGAACATGAACACACTTATTGTAAACAATCGGGCTATTGATTCTGAGGAATTAATAGACATCATTGCTCAATCAAACGGAATATATGAGAACACCTTAATTAAGCTCTTGCAATGCAATCGTATCAGCCTAGAGGCACGGCTAAAGACCTTAAAAAAGAATAAAATAATATCTAGAGGAAAATTAAATAAACACTTCTATTATGTTAGTAACTATGAATTCAAACATATGAAGGATTTAGACTTACAAGCAATGGTTGTTCAAAATTTGGTTTCAATTGGCTTGTATACCAATAAAATTCAAGTAATTGATTCTCTAGATAAGAACAAACAGCTCTATCTTTCAGTATTTGCTTCAGGTAAATATAACTATAAAAATGATAAATCTATAAAAAAACTTGCAAATAAACGATACAATCAATTAACTTCTGAAGAAAATAGAAAGTATTTTAGTCAGTTTATCATCAACGAATTGACTAAATTCCCAATTAGAGTAGCTTCTTTTTCAGATATGCTACAAGAAAAATATTATACAACCTCTTTAGAAACTGTTGATATTCTTGCACTACCTAATAAAGAATTTATCCCTGCCATACAATCTAACCTAGCAGATGTATCATTTAGAAATTTGAAAAATAATACCACGCTTATTCGGGATGATATTTTGATTTATCTGAATGATTCTAATACCCTTGGTTATTTTGTGAAAGAAAATAATCAATATACATTACGAGCAATTTATTCTGTAGTTGACTTCTTCTATTATTTAACCTTGCACAAAAACTCTAAGGATACCATTTATCTTTCTAATGACAAAGCAGATTATGATAATGCAGATGTCTTGTATTTTCAGAGTTATTTGAATAAGGAAAAGTATAATACTATTCAATTAAAACGAGTCAAGCAAAAAGCACAATCTTAAATGATTGTGCTTTTACTTACTTAAACGGGTCAAAATCTTCAAGTTTAGCTTTTATATCTTCTTCTTCAATTCCTGCGTATCGCAAAGTTACTGCTTGGCTACTATGATTTAAAATCTTCATCAGAGTAACAATATCACCCTTATTCTGTTTTAGAAAGAAATAAGAGAATGTTTTTCTAAGTGTATGTGTGCCAATACAATCTAACCCTAGATTATCTGCAACTTTCTGTAGGATTTTATAATACTGATGACTGGCTAAATGTCTACTACTATCTGTTGGACTTGGAAATAGCCACTCAGATTCCGCACTATGTTCTGTATTTAAATAATCAATAATGTTTGATGTTAATGATTTCAGATGAAGAGTTCTTTTTTTACCAGTCTTTATTTCAATAATTTCTGTTTGCGTCTTGTTTTTCACATCAGATACCTTCAGGTTCAATATATCTGAAATCCGTAACCCTATCTTTATTCCAATTGCCATAATCAAATAATCTCTTTTTCCATGTTTGCCCTTTTGTAATTCTTCTCCAAATTGAATTAGCGTTTCTTTATTTTTTATCGGTTTGACATTAATCATTTTTTGTCCCATAAATTACCTCCCAAATATGCACTATTTATGGATACTTATAGTGTATTTCAATATAAAAGTATCCATCTCCCTATAAATCAAAAATGAAAGATTGATAGAATAGGATTGGTGATGGATACTAATTATAAAAGTATCCCTGTTAGGGTCCTTTATAGCATCATAATTTGGAGGTTGCAAATTTGTAGAACATAAAAGACGTTGATGCATAATACACTCAACGTCAAACCACTATTCAAATACTTGTTATATAAATATCCCCTTATCCAACTCTATTCTATTAGTTTTTTCAAATCCATAGTCATCATATATGGAAGCAATAATGATTTGATTATCTTTAAAATCTCTAGATAATATCTTCATAATGTCGGAAATATTTTTTTGGTCAACCTCTCTTCCACTAGGTGAATCCAGCACTATAGGCAGTTTGTACCCTAAATATTTCTGTAATTCAATAATATAAGCCATTTTGAAGCTAAAAACCATTTTATGGTATACAGCCCCAGAAAAACCTTTTAAATCATCTGTAAATATATAATCCCTATTGTCGTCCATATATTGATAAATATCTAATTCTTTGGCATATCTCTGTATAGATAGATACACATTATCAATTATACTATTATTTATTGTTATTTTATCAAATATCATCTTTTTCAATTCTTTTTCTCTCTGTTTGAGTTGTTTGATGATTTTATCTAGAGATATCGGATTAATAATTAGATTAGCAACTTGAGAATCAAATTTTTGAATCTCGCTTTGTAATGAAATTAAACTACTCTCTTTTGCTATTTTATCTTGAACTTCTATTATTTTTGCTTCTAACTTTCTTTTTTTGAATTCTAATATTTTTTTTCTAATATTTAACAACTCCTGATTATCCTCAAAATCAACTAAGTTATCTTTGGTTACTTGTATTTTTTCTCCGTTATTTTCTATATATAGACGCATATTTTCAATATATTCAACAAATGAAATATTGTCTTTACAGGATACCTCAATATCCTTAATCTGTTTTTTTAATATGTTTTTGTCCATAAGCAGAATATTTAAATCTCGTTCTAACTCGTCTATATAATCACTTGAAAAATCACTATCTTTAATATCCAGCAAAGTAGTTTTATAATCATATAAATTTTTCATTGTCTTATATTTCTTTTGTTCAGAAACGACTGATTCTAACTCTAATTCAAGAGTTCTACTTTCACGTTCTGCTAATCCAGAAATCAAATCTTTTAGATTAAAGTATTGTTTACCTATGACAATTCCTCGATTTAATAACGTCCATCCCTTTTCTTGGTCTAGATAAATCGCACCTAAAATATTGGATAAAACCTTCTCATTATCAGTTTCGAAGATAAAGCTATGCAACGATTCAGAATCGTTAGGTAAAAAAAATAAATGTGTATTTCCATTTTGTTCAAAATCTATAAATTTATCATCTCTTTCAAGAATAATTAATCCTTTGCTAGTCTCTATAGTTAATTTAGTTTTAACATTTTTGAACTTGATTCCTTTAGTTCCTGGTATAGAGTATCCCATTGAATAAAATAGAAGTCTTAGTAAAGTGGATTTCCCAACACTATTTTCCTTACTCACAACTAAATTAACATTCTCACTAAAAAGAAAAGTTTTCACAGAATTTCCATATGATAGCTCTAGGCTTCTAAAATACATTAAAGATTCACCTCCGTTATCATCTCATTAATCACCTGTTTATTGTTCAATATTTTAAATAAAATTATTTTTATCAGAGTCTCTAAAAGCTCTGCATCCATGGAATCAGTGAATATAGCATCCACATAACTATTCCAGTTTTTAAGCACAAAATAATTAATATTTTTTTCTCTTCTATTATGTGATTTTCTATGCACAGAAAAATCACCTATTACTTTAGTTGCAAAATCAAAACGTTCTGTCTGTCTATTAATAAAGTCCTCATATCTAGAAATTATGAGTTCAACTTCTTCTTTATCTAAGCCCAGTTCTTCTTCATAGTCTATTACAATTTTATCACTTTCCTTTAAATTACAGCAAATTGATATGACAGGCCACATCAATTGTCTTTTGGATAGGTTTATATTAGTATCTTTGTCACTTGCGTTAAAGAACAAATCACTTTGCCATATTTCAAGTATATCCCTAGCATAACTCTCTTTCATAGAAATACTGGTTAAAAAGTCTTTGAGTTTCGACTCTATTATTCTTTCTCTTGTTAACTTTATATTTCCATCAAAAGGCATGACTGCAATACGAAAATTATCAATATCAAATTTCAAATTTTCTGATTTTTCAATTTCCTTAATTTTTTTCAAAGCTCTCTTGGTAGATGACACAGGAAGCTCTAGAAATTGTCTTTCAATATAATTTCCACCCATAAACATATAGTAATGAGACTGCTGTCCTCCAATAGGATTAGGATAGTTAGTAACAAAGTAAAGCCTCTCATACGATTCATTATTCGAGGCATAAATCAGAGTTCTTAACCCTTCCGAAAATTTTTCCAAAGCTTTCTTATCTATTCCTAAATCAGACTTTGATTTTGCTTGGATAAATATCTTATTACCTGTTTTTAGATTAAATTCAATATCTTCATCTTTTCCTTCTACTCTTACACTGTCAATATTTTGAATTTCATTTAACATAAAAAATATAGCTACGTTGATTTGAAAATGCCATCCAAAAATTGATGCTGAAGCATTAAAATTTTTCATACTTTAAATTTCCTTTTTTTATATTAAAACTCTTTTTATATTATAGCATTATTTCAAATAAGGTTGTTTTGAAGTCTAAAATAAACGATTTAATTCCATTTATTACATCAAATAAAACATCGTATTCTATTACTTGATATCATATAATGTTCTTAACTTTATCCTATGCCATAAAAAGGAGAATTTTTATGGCACAAATTAAACCATACAAAAAACAGGATGGCACAATCAATTATATGTTTGATTACTATGTAGGTGTTAATCCTAAAACTGGAAAAAAACAAAAAACCACTAGGAGGGGATTTGAAACAAAAGAGGAAGCTAGTTTAGCTTTAGCAGAATTGAGTCTATTGGTTGCAACCGAACAGTATTTACCTAGAAAATATAAAACATTTAACGATGTTTATACACTATGGCTAAAGAAATATAGAGGAATTGTTAAAGAAAGCACGTATGCAGGAACACTTAGTATCTTTAAAAATAATATTTTGCCATATTTTCAAGAAATAGAAGTGCAAAATATTACGACAGTTTATTGTCAGGAAATAGTTAATAAGTGGTATAAAATTCACCCTAAAAGATTCAAACGTTATATTTATTATTTCAACGCTGTTATGAATCATGCCAATTATTTAGAATTAATTTTTAAAAATCCAATGGAATTTGTTCAATTACCCCAGAATAATATAGATTTAAATCAATATAAAGAATTTGATAACTTTTACTCAAAAGATGAGTTATTAGAATTTCTAAACTTTACTAAGAAGAATTTTGAACATCAAAGATTCATATTTTTTCATTTGTTGGCTTTTTCAGGAATCAGACGTGGGGAAGCTTTATCACTAACTTGGAATGATATTAATTTTGAAGAAAAATACTTGCTTGTATCAAAAACATTAACAAAGGGTGAAAATGGCAGATTCCTAATTCATCCACCGAAAACTAAAGCAAGTTTCAGGAAAATATTTCTGGATAATCAAACATTGAATTATTTACAGACATGGAAAGAATTACAAAAAGAAAAACTAAACTTAACTTACGATAACCCCAAACAATTACTATTTCCTAACCATAAAAATAGTTTTTTAGAACCAAATATACCAAAAGAATGGCTACAAACTATTGCCAGACATTATAAAAAGAAGACTGGAAAAGACCTGAAAATTATTACGATTCATGGTTTTAGACATACCCACGCAAGTTTACTATATTTATCAGGAATAAATCTAAAGGAAGCACAAGAACGTTTAGGTCATTCTAATGTTAAAACTACACTGAACGTATATACACATTTAAGTGATAAACAAAGAGAACAAACAGTTGATAAGCTAACAGAGTTTATGAACCTAGATTAATTTTAAAAATAACAAAAAACCCACTGGTTAGAGTGGGTTCACGGGTATTGAATACCCCTTTATTTGTTGTTTTCTAGGGCTTGGCGACTTTGGTCAGCTAATGCAGTAAATGCTGCTGCATCGTTTACAGCCAAGTCAGCTAACATTTTGCGGTTGATGTCGATTTCAGCTAATTTCAAGCCGTGCATCAATTTTGAGTAGCTTAAGCCATTCATACGAGCCGCTGCGTTGATACGAGCGATCCACAATTTGCGGAAGTCGCGTTTCTTTTGACGACGATCGCGGTATGCGTAGTTGTATGAATTCATTACTTGTTCTTTTGCTGTTTTAAATAGAGTGTGTTTAGAACCGTAGTAACCTTTTGCTAATTTAAGCACTTTTTTACGACGTTTACGAGTTACTGTTCCACCTTTAACACGTGCCATGTATAATTCCTCCTAATATGAAAATCGATAATTGTTTGTATACGTGAAGCTTGGGTTACGCAATTATTTCATGCGTGCTAGTTGTTGACGAATACGTTTGTAATCGCCAGCTGAAACCATTGAAGCTTTACGCAATTGACGACGTTGTTTTTTTGTTTTGCCGTGGAAACGGTGACTGGTAAAGGCACGGAAGCGTTTCAATCCGCCGCCGCCAGTGCGTTTTACGCGTTTTGCTAATCCGCGGTGTGTTTTTTGTTTTGGCATAACTAATTTCCTCCTCAAAATCTTTCGTTATCTGACTTTAAACTGAAACTCAGTGAGTCATTATTTATCGTTTTTTGGTGCTAATACTAAGAACATACTGCGGCCATCCATTTTTGGCTTTTGCTCAACAGTTGCCAAATCAGCAGTTTCTTCCGCCAAACGATCTAACACTTTCTGACCAATTTCTTTATGGGTAATGGCACGGCCTTTGAAACGGATCGAAGCTTTCACTTTGTCCCCTTTTTCAAGGAATTTACGTGCATTACGCAATTTTGTGTTGAAATCATTGACGTCGATCGTTGGACTTAAACGAACCTCTTTAATGTTGATTACTTTTTGTTTCTTACGAGCTTCACGGTCTTTTTTCTGTTGCTCAAAGCGGAATTTCCCGTAATCCATAATTCTTGCTACTGGCGGCTTAGCATTTGGTGCCACCAATACCACATCAAGGTTTGCTCGTTCTGCAATTTGCAATGCTTCAGCTTTACTCTTTACACCAAGTTGTTCGCCGTTTTGATCAATCAAACGCAATTCACGTGCACGAATGCCGTCGTTTACCATCATATCCTTTGCTATGGTCATTCACCTCCGAGTTTTTTGAGAGAAAGAAAAGCTTGTCGATTCGAAATCAGACAATAAAAAAACGAGTTCTTCACGAACCCGCACGTACTCCACACAAATAAATGGTAGGAATCCTATTCTGCCCAGCGATATCTTCACTCAGGCGAGAAGCGGGTGCTTCTGCTTTTATTTCTCAACTTTTATAGTATACTGCTTTTTCCTCTTATTGTCAACAGTTTTCATGATTGTTTCAAAAAAAAAAGCCGGAGCATACGCTCCGACTTTTGTGTTTCTTATTCTGCTTTCAACGCAGCCATCGTGATGTAGTTGTATGGTTGGTTGAAGTGAGGCAAGAAGAAGATATCTAATAGCTTCATCTTGTCGATCGTTACGCCTTCTTCGATCGCTAGTGAGAACATGTGGATGCCCATTGCGATTTCAGATGTACGTGACGCCATTTGTGCACCAACGATACGGCGTGTTTCTTCTTCATAGACGATGCGGATCTTAACTGTCGCATTTTCTTTCATGAAGCCTGGTTTTTGGGTATCTTCGTAATCAGAGTATTTCACTTTCATGCCATTACGTTCGGCAGCTTCGACTGACAAGCCAGTTGAAACCATGTTGTAGCCGAAGATCGAAATCCCGTTTGATCCTTGAACACCCGTTGATTCTAAAGAAGTTCCGCCGATATTATGGGCAGCGACGATCCCTGAACGTACGGCATTCGTTGCTAATGCGATATAAGTGGTTTGTTGCAAAGCATTTGAGTACACAGTTGCACAGTCACCGACTGCGTAAACATCTGCATCGCTTGTCCGTTGATGGCGGTCCACTAAGTACGCGCCGTTAGCAAACAATTCCAAATGATCTTTGCCTAGCTCGTTGTTTGGTAAGAAACCGATCGCATTGATCACAAGATCAACTGGGTATTCGCCGTTGTCTGTTACAACTGCTTCTACTTTCTCTGTTCCTTTGTATTCACGTGCTAATTCACCGAAATGCAATTCAATGCCATTGTCAGCTAAGTTTTTGTCCATATCTTCTGTGAACCATTTGTCGTAGTAGTTTGGCAATGCCCGTGTCGCTGCATCAAAAAGCAACACATTTTTACCACGGCGTTTTGCTGCTTCAGCAATTTCAACACCGATGTAACCAGCACCGATAACGGCAACGTTTTTCACGTCTTCTGAGGCTAACTCTTTATCAACCGTTTGTCCGTCTTGGAATTTTTTCAAGAAATGGATGTTTTTCAAGTCACGTCCAGGTACTTTGGGTGAGATCGGAACAGAACCAGTTGCGATGACAACTTTGTCATAAGATTCAACGATCGTTTCACCCTCACTGGTCACAGCGTGTACTTCTTTTTTCTCAAAATCGATATGGTCAACCACAGTTTCCATATGGATTTTTGCACCTTTTGCTTCAAAATCTTCACGTTTTGTATAGAACAAGCCTTCGTATGAATCGATTTGACGTCCAACCCATAAAGCAGTCCCACAACCTAGGTAGCTTAAGTTTGTATTACGGTCGATCATTACGACCTCTTGGTCTTTGTAGTTATCTAATAGTGTATTGGCAGCAGCAATCCCCGCGTGGTTTGCACCGATAATAACTGTTTTTGTCATGGAAAATTTCCTCCTTTTGTTTACATTGTCATTATAGCTCGCTTGTGAATTTGAAAACTATCAACTTTTTCGCGATTTTAAAAATTTGTGACAGTTTTTCGTTGATATACGTCACTTTCAGCGGGTTAAGTTTCTATATCAAAATTATTTTAGTCTTGCAAGTAAAAAGATTGTGAAAAAATATGTATTAAAAATCAAAGATTTTCCTTGTTATAAAAGCATTCTGCAAACCGATTGAATAAATTTCACAATACCCCACCGCTTTTTCGTAACTATCGCGACAGCGATTCGCCGTGTTATACTGAGAGAAAAACATACAGGATGGGATCTTGATGAAGAAAAAAATCGTATTGCCACTACCGCCCTTATTGTCGGCATTAGAGCCACAGGATTTTTATTTAGAAGAAGAACTGCTTTTCGAAGGTGCTTTCTTCGAAGGCGGTGACTATAGCTATGATGCTTGCAAAAATCTCATCTTGAAGCAATGTCATTTCTAGAAAGTGACGATGCAAAAAACACGCTTGAGTCAATGGGAATGCCAAAACGTTCTTTTTGAGAATTGCGATTTTTCTAATCTGGAATGTTTTGGCGCCAGCTTTCATCGGGTTCACTTTAAACAATGTAAATTGACTGGCACCAATTTTGCGGAAAGCTATTTCCGTGACTGCACCTTTGAAGATTGCGTGGCGAACTTTGCTTCTTTTAGCAACACCAATTTACGGACGATGCTGTTTCGTCAGTGCCAACTAAACGACAGTGAGTTTTATGAGATGGATTGGAAACACTTGACGCTACAAGAAAACCAGTTGAACAATAGCAACTGGTTTCACACAAAATTAGCAACTTTGGATTTTCGGACCAATCAATTTCAAAAGATCGCGTTGTCCTTTGAACAATTGCGGGGACTAACAGTCGATCAAGAACAAGCCTTGGTCATCGCCGCCGGTCTAGGTTTGGTGATCGACTAACGAATTCTGCGCCATAAAGCAATCAACATCCAGACGGATAACACTAAACTAATCAGCAAGGCAATGCCCCAACCGAAAATACTATTGGTAAAAGGCAGCGGAACATTCATGCCAAAGAAACTGGTCACGATGGAAGGCACAGTCAATAAGAGGGACCAAACAGTCAAAAACTTCATGGTATCATTCAAGTTATTGTTTAATAGATTATTGTAGGTACCAGATAATTGTTCCAAAATTTGGAAAGCCAATTGGGTCATTTCCACTGCCTGTTTGGCTTCGATCAAGGCATCATCCAGCTGTTCCCGCTCATCATCATCCATCAAGCGATAAATGGACAATGCTTTGATTTGCTCCAAGAGGACCGCATTTTGTTTCGTGGCAGACACTAAAAAAACCAGTCCAACTTCCAAATCGGACATTTGCAGCAGGTTTTTATTGGTGGTTTTTTCCCGTAGTCGCTGATTCAAGCGAATCCGCTCACTATTGACTTCTTCCACTAGCGGAAAAAACGTGCCAGAAATCAAGAATAAGCTTTGAAACAAAAAATGAATGGGCGTTTGCAGCGGGTTTTGCAGGATCAAGCGCTCCATCATTGGAATCACATAACGGGTATTGTGGGATGCAAAAGTAAAGAGTTGTTTCCTTTTTAAAATAAACGTCATTGGGCTGGTCTCAAAATGATTGTCACGCTTTTCTTGCTGAGGTACATTGAAAACCAGCAGCAATGCTTCCTCTTCGGCATCATATTCGACCCGTGCGCGTTCGTTTTTATCTAAAGAGTACGTAAGCATCTCGTCAGATAAATGATATTGTTTTTGCAGTGCCATCACGCTTTTTGCGTCTTGCTGGTCGACTTGAATCCATTCATAGTTTCCGTCATAAAAGACATGTTTGTTTTCCACAATCCATCCTCCACTCTTGCTTTCTTCTATTATAAAAGAAAACAGCCAGAAGCCCAATCAAAGGACTTTCCTGGCTGTATCAGCTATTGCTATTTACGGGCGTCTTTCAAGGCCTCTTCCACCATTGTTAAAACGGCCTGTGCCGCTTGCGGGTCTTCGACAAAATTGAATTGATCGCCATCGATCTGGATCTTTGGACTCTCATTGTATTCTTCGTACCACTGATCATAGCGTTTGTTCAACTCTTTGTAGTAGTCGTATAACGAAGGATCAAAGGTCAATTGTTCGTATTCCCGTCCGCGTTTTTCAATACGCTCCAGCATCGTTTCAAAAGAAACGCGAATATGCACCAAGAGATCTGGATGCTTTTTGTGGGCTGCATACGGCAGCTCTTCTAACATATTGGCTAACAATTCATCATAGACTTTGACTTCGGTATCGGTTGCTCGCCCAAGGTCCGCATTTAAATGGAACAACAGTGAATCCTCATAAATGGAACGGTCCAAGACGTTATTGTCATCTTTCATGGCTTGCTTGATACTTTCAAATCGTTTATTTAAGAAATAGATTTGCAGTAAAAACGCATATTTATTTGGATCTGCATAAAATAATGGTAACACTTCATTGTCATCGATCGATTCATAAAAGGCTTGACTGCCAAAATGATTGGCGATCAATGCGGTCAAACTTGATTTACCGGCACCAATCGTTCCTGCTAATACGATCACGCTCATATCCCCCAACTCACTCATCACTAAATATTGTATGTTGCCTTTGCGATACCAACTATACAACACTATATCTTGTGCCGTCAACTGAAACTTTCGAAGCACAGATCAAGATTTTTTTCAATAAAAGTTTAAAGATTTTTGCTTTTTTTTGAAATCTCATACGGAATGCTTAACGAAAGAGCCTTCTTCTAGTAAAATAGGAAAGGATCTTTAATTAAATTGTGTTTTCGTCAGGAGATAGTTACAATTGACTGACAAACGATAAATGAATCATGTGGGGTAAGCTCCCTAGAGAAATGAGGAAAATAATGTCAATTGGTACTGGCATAGCTACAGGAAAAATCATCTTAATGGGTGAACATTCAGTTGTTTACGGTGAACCAGCAATTGCTTTCCCTTTTGCGGGAGCAAAAGTACAAGTCGAGATCACAGCAAATGAAACAAACACCTTGATTTCAAGTTACTATCACGGTCTGCTTGAAGAAGTCCCCAGCCACTTAAAAAATGTCAAAGACTTGCTGCATCGTCTGCAACAAGATTTCCACACGGGTCCTTTTGCAACCTCCATCGTCAGCACCATCCCTTCTGAACGGGGAATGGGTTCTAGCGCGGCGGTCGCTGTTGCACTGACTCGCGCTTTTTTTGATTGGATCAAAAAAGACTTTACAAAAGAAGAATTGATGACCTATGTCAACTTTTCTGAAAAAATCGCTCACGGCAATCCTAGCGGGATCGATGCTGCGGCAGCCAGCGGGACAGATGCCATTTACTTTATCAAAGGGCATCCCATCACTTCATTTCCCCTCACGATCGACGGTTATTTGCTCGTCGCTGATACTGGCATCAAAGGGCAAACGAGAGAAGCAGTCAAAAGTGTCGCCCATCTTTTTGAAACCAGCAAGCAGCTGGCTAGTCAAGCAATCCAGCGTTTAGGGATCGAAACCAAAAAAGCTAAAGAGGCCATCATAGCCAATCAATTAGAAGCATTGGGTGAAAGCATGAACAACGCCCATCAGGCCCTGCAGCAGTTAGGGGTCAGCAATCAGCAACTGGATCAGTTGGTTTCCTTAGCGTTGGCACACGGGGCTTACGGGGCAAAGCTGACCGGCGGGGGCCGGGGCGGCTGTATGATCGCACTAACCAAAACGAAGGAACAGGCTGAGAATATCAGCCGTATTTTATTGTCCGATGGCGCTCGTGCGGCATGGATACAAGGATTAGGAGTTTATGAACATGTATAAGGGAAAGGCTCGCGCCTACACGAATATCGCATTGATCAAGTATTGGGGAAAACAAGACGAAACCTTCATTTTACCGATGAACAATAGTTTGTCCCTGACCCTCGATGCCTTTTACACAGAAACAACGGTGGCTTTTTCACCCGATTTTACGCAGGATCGCTTTACGCTGGATGGCGTGGTGCAAACAGACGCTGCCACCAAAAAAGTTGCGGACTTTTTGGATCTGGTACGAAAAAAAGCGGACTGCCCGTGGTATGCCACGGTGGAAAGTCAAAACTTCGTCCCAACCGCTGCTGGACTTGCCTCTTCTGCCAGTGGATTAGCGGCATTGGCGGGTGCCTGTAGTGAAGCACTGGACTTAAACTTGTCGGAGCAAGCGTTATCCCGTTTGGCCCGTCGCGGTTCTGGTTCGGCTTGTCGGAGTATCTACGGCGGCTTTGCTGAATGGCATCAAGGCACCGATGAGACTTCTTTTGCCACCCAAGTGCCGTCGAATGGCTGGGAAGAAGAATTGAGTATGATCTTTATTTTGATCAATGCACAAGCCAAAGAAGTCTCCAGTCGTGAGGGGATGCGCCGAACCGTTGAAACCTCGAGCTTTTATCCAGGCTGGCTTTCTGCCACTGCCACCGATCTTGTGAAAATGAAACAAGCGATTGCCGAAAAAGACTTTACTGCTTTAGGTGAAACGACCGAGGCCAACGCCTTGAAAATGCATGGAACGACCTTAGCCGCCGAACCACCTTTTACTTATTGGTCTTCTGAATCTTTGCGAGCTATGGAATGTGTCCGAATGCTGCGAAAAAAAGGATTGGCTTGCTATTTCACGATGGATGCTGGTCCCAATGTCAAAGTTTTATGCCAAAAACAAGAAGAACAAACGATTTTACGTGAATTAAGTGCTCACTTTGCCTCAGAACAATTAGTAACTGCTCATGCGGGCAAAGGATTAGCCTTTTTACCGGTGGAAGAATCTTCCCCCATCAACTAAGAAGCCATTAAGAAGCCATCGATTAGGAGTGTCGAAATGATTGAACTATCCGTTCCTGGAAAACTATTTATTGCTGGTGAATACGCCGTTGTCGAACCTGGTCATCCTGCAATCATCGTTGCCGTTGACCAATTTATCACGGTCACTGTTGAAGAGGCCCGTAAAAACGGCAGCATCCAGTCTGCCCAATACAGCGACCTGCCAATTCGCTGGACGCGTCGCAAAGGCGAATTAGTCTTAGACCACCGGGATAACCCGTTCCACTATATTTTGGCAGCCATTCGTCTGACGGAAAAATATGCCCAAGAAAAAGGCATCCCCCTTTCCTTTTACGATTTAAAAGTGACCAGTGAACTGGATAACTCGAATGGTCGCAAATACGGCCTCGGTTCCAGCGGTGCCGTGACTGTTGCCACGGTCAAAGCATTGAATCTGTACTATCAAATGGAAATGGATCGGTTGACCCAATTCAAAATTGCGGCTCTTGCCCATCTCGCTGTTCAAGGCAATGGGTCGTGCGGTGATATTGCGGCCTCTTGTTATGGCGGCTGGATCGCTTTTTCAACCTTCGATCACGACTGGGTCTTAGCCAAACAAAAAGACCATACCTTAACAGAATTGATCGCTTTCGATTGGCCAGGATTATCGATCCGTCCCTTGACGGTTCCGAAATCTCTTCGACTATTGATTGGCTGGACAGGCTCTCCAGCCTCTACTTCTGATTTAGTGGATCAAGTCTATCAATCCAAAGAAGAAAAAGAAAACGCCTATGCGGCCTTTTTAGCAGCCAGCAAAGACTGCGTCAATCGATTGATCGACGGCTTCTTAAATGAAGACAGTCGCACGATCAAAAAAATGATCACGGAAAATCGAAAGCTCCTGCGGGAGTTGTCCGCACTGACTGGTGTGCCGATTGAAACTCCAGCACTTAAAAAGCTTTGTGATCTAGCAGAAAATTATTGTGGTGCAGCCAAATCTTCCGGTGCCGGCGGCGGCGATTGCGGTATCGTGATCGTTGACCAAAAAACCGGTATTTTACCATTGATGAGTGCGTGGGAAAAAGCCGAGATCACCCCCTTGCCGCTGCATGTTTACCATTACCGGGAGGACCTATCATGAATCGAAAAGATGAACATGTTTCCTTAGCAAAAGCGTTCCATAAAGAACACAGCAACGATTTTGATGCAGTTCGCTTGGTTCACCAGTCGTTTCCACAAATTGACGTGGCTGATGTGTCAATTGCGACGACTGTCTTTGACCGCTCATTTTCCAGCCCTTTTTTCATCAATGCCATGACCGGCGGCAGTGAAAAAACCTTAAAAATCAACCAAGAGTTAGCAGAGATCGCACAAGCCTGTGAGTTGATGATGGCAACCGGCTCTGTTTCGGCTGCCTTAAAAGACCCAAGTGTCGCCGACTCTTTCCGCATCGTCCGTAAAGCCAATCCTGACGGCTTCTTATTAGCCAATATTGGTGCGGGCAGTCCCGTTGAAAATGCACAACGGGCAGTAGAACTGTTTGGCGCCGACGCCTTGCAGATCCATCTTAATGCACCACAAGAATTAGTGATGCCCGAAGGCGATCGTCAATTTAGCCAATGGCTGTCCTTATTGGAAAAAACGATTGCTTCCGTTGCCGTTCCGATTGTCGTCAAAGAGGTCGGCTTTGGGATGTCCCGTGAAACGATTCAGCAGTTACTGGCGATCGGCGTACAAACCATTGATGTTGCTGGCAGCGGCGGCACAAGTTTTACTCAAATCGAAAATGCTCGCCGGAAAAAACGTGAATTGGCGTATCTAGATACCTTCGGCCAATCCACCGTGATTTCCTTGCTGGAAGCAAACGAGATCCAACAACCCTTTACCCGCATCGCTTCAGGCGGGGTTCGGGATGCTTACGATATCTTCAAAGCACTTTGCCTTGGTGCCGATAGCGTAGGACTATCCGCCACGATCCTCGTGCTGCTTTTGTCAAAAGGCAAAGAAGAAACGATCGCCACCTTGCAATCATGGAAGGAACAGCTACAGCTGCTCTACACTATGGCAGGACAGACAAGTACCAAAGACCTCACCAAGGTCCAGCTGATTTTTTCTGGCGCTGTCAAAGAATGGTGTGAAGCACGTCAAATTCCCTTAGCAAAGTATAGTTTGCGTTAAGCGATCCAATCGCTGACTACCTCATCGAACAAGCAAAAGCAGTACAATTCGTTTTTTATTGTACTGCTTTTTTTGTGTTCTTTTTTCTATAATAGTAAGTTTCCATTTATCATTTGGATAGTAATGTTATTTAATCGCTACTTGATAATCACTTTCATTATCAGGTACGTTGTTTTTTTACCATCTTGGTTTCGAATGTGCTATGCTCAAGTTGAGGGAGGACCAATCGATTGTTTCTTGAGAAAAGGATCGGTTTTTCATTCCTAGACTACATTCAAAAGGAGGCGTTTCTTATGAGTAAATCAGAATCGTCGGCTGTTTTTTCAACGATCACTTGTTTGCTATTGATGGCTACTGGCTTTCTTATGGCATCTTTTTCTATCCCTTATAGCTTTGTCCCCTACTTGTTAGCGATACTTGCCGGGGGTTGGAAACAAACCTGGGAAGGCACGCAAGAATTGGTGCACGACAAACGATTGAACGTCGATCTACTGATGGCATTAGCCGCCATTGGTGCCTGTATCATTGGTCATTGGTTTGAAGGGGCGATGCTAACCTTTATCTTTTGTTTGAGCGGTGCCCTTGAGGAATATACGACCAACAAAAGTACGCGAGAAATTAGTTCATTAATGGCACTGCAACCAACGACTGCCTTAAAAATGATTGAATCTGGGGAGCTCGTCGAAGTACCAGTCGAAGCCCTTCAGTTAAAAGATACGATTATGGTGGCAAAAGGCAGTGCGATCCCAATCGACGGTATCGTGATCCAAGGAACCAGCAGTGTTGATGAGGCGGCTATCAGTGGCGAATCCATTCCTGTCGAGAAACGTTTAGGCAGTGAAGTCTTTGGCGGAACCATCAACCTCGGACAGCCATTGTACATTGAAGTTACTCAAACGAGTGAAAACACCCGCTTTGCAAAAATCATTCAATTGGTGGAAGAAGCACAGCAAATGCCAAGTCAAACGGCGACCCTGATTGAAAAAATCGAACGGATCTATGTGCCGATCGTCTTGATCGCCGTCCCACTAATGATCGTTTTGTGTACGTTTTTCACGAATTGGGGGTTCCAAGAAAGTTTTTATCGTGGCATGGTCTTACTGGTGGTGGCATCTCCTTGTGCCTTAGTTGCCTCTGCTACTCCTGCGACGTTAGCAGCCATTTCTCACGCTGCTCGTTTGGGCGTTTTATGCAAAGGCGGACAAGCCTTGGATGCCTTTGCCAATGTCAAAGCGATCGCTTTTGACAAAACCGGAACGCTGACTCGCGGCAAACCTGCTGTCACTGATGTTCATCTGTTGCTGGATGAACCGTTTATCCCCCAACTGATCGTCGGGATGGAAAAACAATCAAATCACCCATTGGCTGAAGCGATTCTAGCGTATTTTCATGATGAAAAACCATTGGAATTAGCAGTGGAAGAACAAGCGGGCGTCGGTCTAGCCACCACTTACCAAGCTGCCCATTGGACGATTGGAAAAGAAGTCGATCTAACCTCTGTAGCTGTCAGTGAGCAAACCCGCATCCAAGAATTAAAAGCAGCCGGAAAAACCTTGATTTACATCAATCGTGACCGTGTATTAGCAGGGTATTTAGCACTATTGGATCAGCCCCGTCCTGAAGCTCGTGAAAGTCTTGCCTACTTCAATAAGCAAGGAATTCACGCGACGATGCTGACGGGTGATCATTTAGGTACTGCCAAAGTGATCGCCGCAGAAATCGGCTTGTCTGACTACGAAAGTGATTGCCTGCCTGATGAGAAAACCACTCGGATCAAAGAAATGAAAGAAACCTACCAAATCAATGCGATGGTCGGTGATGGGATCAATGATGCCCCCGCCTTAGCGACCGCAAGTGTAGGAATCGCGATGGGCGAAGGAACTGACGTCTCAATGGATGTGGCGGACATCGTCTTGATGAAAAATGATTTGCTGCGTTTGGTCGACAGTCACCGTTTGGCTAAGAAATTACAGCGGATTATCAAACAAAACATCGTCTTTTCTATCAGTGTCATCTTGTTGCTGATCGCTTCAAACTTCCTTGAATTTCTCACGCTACCTCTAGGGGTCGTGGGTCATGAAGGAAGCACGATCTTAGTTATCTTAAACGGGTTGCGTATGCTTTTGCCATTACACAAAGAAACACCCCAGCAAGCCAAACCAACCCACAAAGATTGCGATGATTGTGTCTTGTATCAACAGTCTTTGCATACGTGACCACTATTTGCACTAGCAAAGACGCCCATTGTTGGCACTTCACTAGAAGTCCAACAATGGGCGTTTTTACTGTATTTTTTCTACTTATACTTGATTGGCAAGTTGCTCCGTGTAGAGTTTGCCATCGTACATCTTAAAGAATGGATAATAGCAGAGAATGGAAACCCCTAAGTTAATCAAAGCGATCAGGATGGCTCGGAAATCACCGCCGGTTCCTAAAAACGCCCCAATTCCGACTGGTGAAATCCAGGGAATTCCCGTAATGACTTTATCGACAAAGCCAAACGAGCTAGCAAAGTAAGCAATCGTCACGTTGATCAAAGGGGTTACGACAAAGGGGATGATCAAATACGGATTGTAGACGATCGGTGCCCCGAAGATCACTGGTTCATTGATGTTAAAAAGCCCCGGTAAGATCGCTGCTTTTCCTAAGACTTTGAGTTGTTGCGATTTTGCCACAAACAGCATCAATAAAACCAATCCAAGCGTACTTCCTGCGCCGCCCATAAAAATATACATGTTCACGAAATCCCCAGCAAAAATATTATTGGCACCATCGATATTTTCGGTTAGAGCCACCAACAGGATGGGATTGATGAAACTATTTTTAATAACTGCCGTCCCATGAACCCCCACTGCCCATAAGAGGTGGATAAGGAGCATAATCACGATGATCCCTAACCAAGAACCCGTCAACTCTTTCACGAATTCAAAGGGTTTGGACAGCAATCCGTGAAGATCCGTGTGGAAAACCGCCAGTACTCCATTGATCACGACCATCAAAAAGGCAATCAAAATCGCTGGAATCAATGACGCAAATGCTTTGCTGACTCCATCAGGAACCCCTTCAGGCATCTGGATGGTGATCTTTCTTTTTACACAAAAACGATAGACTGACGTAGCAAGCACTGCGGTGATGATTCCAATAAAGATGCCTACCCCGCTAAAGCGTGTGATCCAACCGCCTATGGCGATCCCATTGTAAACAATGGCAGTTTCGCTTTCTGACTGCAGCAATTGTGCAGTACCATCTGTGATATCGACTTGAATGATCGTCATTAAAAAGGCAAACAAACTTAATAACGCTCCTACAAAACTGCTCATAGTCAAATGCTCTTCTTTATGATAAATCTCAGTTAAATAATACCCTGTTGCTAAACAATAAAAAACAGCAATCGAACCGACAGACATGGTAGTTACGACACTATAAAGCGGCGAAAATCGTAAAATCGTTTGTTCGAAAAAGCTAGCCAGTGGCGGAATGATTTGTGGTAAATTATTAATGATCAAAAAAATCGATCCGACGATCGTAAAAGGGACCGTAATGATCCCTGCTTGCATGATTGCGCGAATAAAGCGTAAATTCGCCAACTTATTCAAAGGCGGCATCAAACGCGTTTCTAAAAAGGTAAAAACACTTGTCATCGTTACTCCTCCAACGAAGGGATCGCCCCTTCTTCAATCAGCTTTTGATACCAATAAAAGCTGTCTTTTCTCACTCGTTTTTGTTCTTTTTCCTCTGCATCATTGCGATCCACGTAAATAAAACCATACCGTTTTCGAATCCCTTCATGCACACTAATCAAATCAATGGCAGACCACGGGCTATATCCGATCAGATCCACCCCAGCATTGATCGCGGCTAAGCATTGATTGATATGCTGCGACAAATAATCGATTCGGTACGGATCATGAACCGTGCCATCTGCTTCTAGATGGTCTTCGGCCCCTAAGCCGTTTTCAGTAATGATGATCGGCAAGTGGTAACGATCATAAAGTGTTTGCAACGTCGTTTTCAGTCCCAAGGGATCGATGGTCCAATTGAAGGCATTTTTCTTCAAGAACGTATTGGTGAACCCTTTGTAAAAACCACGCTCCATAATGTCTTCACTTTGCTGATCGCTGATACCGTTTTTCATATCCCCGGCTTCCGTCGGCTGCTCCACTGTCACTGTGGTGTAGAAGTTCATCGCGACAAAGTCAGGCAGCGCCCGTTTCATCAACGCCTCATCCTCCGGACCAAAGTCAATCGTGAGGCCGTTTTGGTTCAAATAATCTTGAAAGACCGTGTTGTAACGACCGAAGCAGGCAAAATCAAGGTAAGCCCAGTTCCGGACACTGTTGAAGTACAACGCTGCTTGGTTGTCTTCTGGTCGACTAGTCGCCGCATAGACCAACGAAATATTCGGGACCGGTCCGATTTTGCCATTTGGAACGATTTCATGACACGCTTCGAAGGCATATTTTTCAGCGATCATCAGGTGATGAAATTGCTGGTATTTTTCTGATAATGGAATCTTTTTCCCTAATATTTTTTGATCCACCAGCAGCATGATATTTGGTTCATTGATCGTCAGCCAGTGCGTCACTCGATCCCCATAGGCTGTAAACAGCGTTTTGGCGTATGCGGCAAATGCCTCAACGGTGCTGCGTTTTGTCCAGCCGCCTTCGTCTTCCAATGCTTGCGGCAAGTCAAAATGGTTCAACGTTACAAAGGGCTGAATGCCGTGTTTCAGCAATTCATCAATGACATCGCTGTAATGATCCAATCCTTTTTGATTAATAGTACCGCGCCCTTCTGGAAAAATTCGCGACCAAGCGATCGAAAAGCGGAAAATTTTGATCCCCATTTCTGCTAACAAGGCGATATCCTCTTTGTACTGGTGGTAATGGTCGACAGCCACAGTAAAATCCGCGATCTTGTGGTTGTCTCTTGGACGAGTATCTTGGACACTCAGACCCTTGCCGTCGGTTTGATACGCCCCTTCGGTTTGGTGAGCGGAAATCGATGCTCCCCATAAAAAATCAGTTGGAAATGTTTGTTTCATATCGTACTCCTTATCCTAAATAAGATGCGTTTAACATCTTAGAATTATTGCTTGCATGGCAAAGACAATATTCTGAATTATCTCTTATTTTTCGCGGTAACGCAAAAAATAACTCCTGTCAAGTAAGACCCTTTTGAAGATGTGCTACTTAGACAAAAAAAAAGCAAAGTCCAGTTTCCTAGACTTTGCTTATGATTTAGAAGTAGCAGCTTATTTTTGCTCAGCTTTATCTTCGTTCAATAGTGCTTTTCTTGAAAGGTTCACACGGCCTTGTTTGTCGATTTCTGTGACCTTCACTAAGATTTCGTCGCCTTCTTTGACAACGTCTTCTACTTTGTTGACCCGTTCGTTCGCAAGTTGTGAAATGTGAACTAAGCCGTCTTTGCCTTTGATCAAGTTGACAAACGCACCGAATTTTTCAACACGGACAACTTTCCCAAGGTACACTTCGCCAACTTTTACTTCTTTCGTCAATTCTTCAATGATCTTGATAGCTTTTTGGATCATTTCTGCATCAGCAGAAGCAATCGAAACTTTTCCGTCTTGATCAATATCGATTTTCACGCCAGTTTCATCAATGATGCCATTGATGGTGTCGCCGCCTTTACCGATTACATCTTTGATCTTCGCAGGATCGATTTGGATCATTTCGATCTTCGGTGCGTATTGGCTTAACTCTTCACGAGGAGCAGCCAATGTTGATGTCAATTCATTTAAGATTTCCATCCGTGCTTTTTTCGCTTGATCTAATGCTTCTGTCAAGATTTGTTCAGTGATTCCTTGAATCTTGATATCCATTTGTAACGCAGTGATCCCATCTTTGGTTCCAGCAACTTTAAAGTCCATATCGCCAAGGTGATCTTCTAAGCCTTGGATATCAGTTAAGATCGTGTAGTTTTCACCATCAGATACAAGTCCCATTGCGATACCTGCAACTGGTGCTTTGATTGGTACCCCTGCATCCATCAATGCTAAAGTTCCAGCACAAATACTTGCTTGAGAAGAAGAACCATTTGATTCTAATACTTCTGCAACGAGACGGATTGTGTAAGGGAAGTCTGTTTCATCAGGAATCACTTGTGCTAAGGCACGTTCGCCTAATGCACCATGACCGATTTCACGACGTCCTGGTGAGCCGGCACGACCAGTCGAACCAACAGAAAATTGAGGGAAGTTGTAATGGTGGATGAACCGTTTTGATTCTTCAACCCCTAATCCATCAATGATTTGGTGTTCGCCTAAAGGTGCTAATGTACAAGCAGACAATGCTTGGGTTTGTCCCCGAGTAAATAGACCAGAACCATGAACACGTGGCAATAAGCCAACTTCTGATGCCAATGGACGGATTTCGTCTAATTGACGGCCATCCGGACGAATCTTGTCGATGGTGATCAGTTCGCGAACCACATCTTTTTCAAGATCTTCCGCGATTTGTTTCACTTCTTTCAAGAATTGTGCTTCCTCTTCATGTCCAGCAAATTTTTCTGCATACACTTCTTTCACTGTGTCTTTGACTTTATCGATCTCGTCTTCACGAGCCAATTTTTCTTCCGTCATAACAGCAGTTTTCATTGTTTGGTAGTAGCCGTCGAAGATTTCTTTTTTCAAGTCAGCATCTACTTGTAACAATTTGACTTCCATTTTTGGTTTGCCCACAGCTGCGACAACTTCTTCTTGGAAGGCAACCAATTCTTTGATAGCATCAAAACCGAATAATAACGCACCTAACATGTCTTCTTCAGAAACTTCCTTTGCTCCTGATTCAACCATGTTGATGGCTTTTTTCGTTCCAGCTACTGTCAATTCGATATCAGTTTGTTCTGCTTGTTCTACTGTTGGATTCAAGACATACTCGCCATTGACCCGACCAACATCAACACCAGCGATCGGTCCGTCAAACGGGATATCTGAAATAGACAATGCTAAAGAAGAACCTAACATTGCCGCCATTGCTGGCGTACAATCTTGTTCAACACTCATTACGATGTTTGTTACTTGTACTTCGTTACGGAAACCTTCCGCAAACATTGGACGGATCGGACGGTCAATCAAGCGGGCGGTCAAGGTTGCTTCCGTACTTGGGCGTCCTTCACGTTTGATAAAGCCACCAGGTACTTTCCCTACGGCATACATTTTTTCTTCGTAATTGATTGTTAATGGGAAAAAGTCGGTATCTTTTGCTTCCTTAGATGCAACCGCTGCACTTAGGACAACCGTATCGCCATAACGAACCAATACAGCTCCGTTTGCTTGTTTGGCTAATTGGCCAACTTCTACTTCTAATGGGCGGCCGCCCCAAGTTGTTTTGAATACTTGTTTTTCTGTCATGTTCTGCTCCTTTTCATCGGATCCCAGCAAGTCACTACTAAACAAATGAAAAAATCGGAATGTCGTTCCGCTGCTTTCATTTGGTTAGTAGGATGCTGCTTACAAGGACCCAAAATTCTTTTTAGCTACGCTTTTTGATTCACCAGTCAAAAGGCCGCTCTTTCGGTGTTTCACTTTTTAGATGGCTCGAGATCACCTGTCAGACTGCATCAGCTGTTTTAGCCGACAATGCCGTCGCAGTGATTCCGCTGCTTGGTCACTACGCTCGCTGCTCTCGCCTAGTAGGTTTCATCATCTGCTCTGTGCGGCTTGCGCCGCCCAGTCGCAGTGATTCATAGCAAAAAAGTGAGATTCGGGTTGAACCTCACTTTTCTTTGTTTGATTAACGACGTAATCCTAAAGCTTGGATTAATTCGCGGTAACGTTGTACGTCTTTTTGACGTAGGTAAGCTAATAAGTTACGACGATGTCCAACTTTTTTCATCAACCCACGGTATGAATGGTGGTCTTTTTTGTGCATACGTGCATGTTCGTTCAAATGGTTGATTTCTTCTGTTAAAACAGCGATTTGAACTTCTGGAGAACCAGTATCTCCTTCATGACGTGCAAATTTGTTGATGATTTCGTTTTTGCGTTCTTTTGAAATTGCCATGTTTTTCACCTCTTTTTCTTTTTCCCCTGCGACTGAGTAAAACGTTGGTGATTCGTTAAACCAAGTAACAGGTACTGTGCTTTTCACACGTAATTACTTTACTTGATTCTAAGTAAAAAAGCAAGTTTATCTACCTATTCTTTTCGTTTCTTTTGAAAGCTCCTCCAAAACTTATGTTATACTTAGGATACTATTCTATCTAAAGGAAGTGTAAGGATGAGCGTTCTTTCCCGAATCGAGAGCATGAAAAATGAATTATCGCTTTCTGAGAAGAAACTCTTCGCATTCATGGAGGCCAATCCTGAAAAAGTGCCGTCGATGACTGCGAGTCAATTAGCAGAAGCCACTGGGATCAGTGCGCCGACTGTCGTACGCTTTGCGAAAAAAACCGGCTTTGCTAGTTTGACAGATTTAAAAATACAATTATCTGCGGAATCCGGCTTGCGCCAAAATGCCAATGAAAACTTGGGCTATGCCGATGTTGAATTAAATGAGCCCTTTCATGCCATCACATCTAAATTAAGCCACAATGCACAGGTGACTATGAATGAGACGGCCCAATTGTTAGAAGAACAGCTGATGTTGGCTGCCGCTGAACTGATCGCGACTCGTGAGCGCATCTTTGTCTGCGGGATCGGCGCTTCCTCATTGATCGCACAAGATATCCAACAAAAATGGACCCGTTTAGGCAAGATCGTCGTGTTTGAAAATGACTACAATCTCTTGTTGCCGCAACTCGTCAAAAACGAGAAAAAAAGTCTCCTCTGGGTCATTTCCAACAGTGGACACACGCCTGAGATGGTTCACTTAGCAGAAATCGTTAAAAATCTTGGCGTCCCGATTCTGTCACTCACCCGCTTTGGCAGTAATCCGTTAACAAAGTTGGCGGATGTTCCCCTGCAAGTGTCCCGTTCCAAAGAAGCCAACCAACGTAGTGCTGCTACGAATTCGATTATCGCCCACCTATTGGCGGTCGATGTCCTTTTCTATGTCTTTTTAAGTAAGAATGAAAAGCTGGCACGCAATATCTATGCCTCACGCCAAGCCATCGCTGATTTTCGTGAGAAGTATTTATAAAATACTCATAGCCAAAGAAGTCCGCAGGTAAGTTTTCCTGCGGTATTTTTCTTCTAAGGACACTTTGATCAATCAAGGGCATTCTTGGCAGCTACTTCTGCCAACCAAAAACTGGACGCTTTGGGATAACGCTTGAAGTCATTTTTCAAATCCACTCGATAAAACCCATAACGGTTTTTATATGCGTTCAACCAGCTCCAGCAATCCATAAAGGTCCACATATGGTAACCGAAACAAGGAGACCCGTCTTCGATTGCATGATGCAGCTGACGTAAATGGTCTTCAACAAAGGCGATCCGATACGTATCATTGACCTGCCCCATGGCGCCCATGAACCGTTCTTCCTCAGATACCCCCATGCCATTTTCGGAAACAAACCATGGCATGTTTTGATAGTCGTTCTTTAGACGCATCGCAATATCGTAAATCCCTTCTGGATAGATTTCCCAGCCGCGATGAGGATTGATTTTTTTCTCTGGCCAATCGTACCCACGAAATAACTGGCGCGGCTCAAAGGATCCGAATGCTGCTTTCTGCGGAAGTGGTGCCTGGATCCGCAACGGTTGATAATAATTGCAACCAATAAAATCTACGGTATTTTCACGAAAAATTTCCGCATCTGTTGCTTCATATTCAGGGGACAAGTGATGCTCCTTGAATAAGCTCGTTAGTTTTTCAGGAAATTGTCCATAAACGACACAGTCCAAAAAACTGCGAATATACAAGAGATCTGCCCATTCAGCAGCTTCTCGATCAGCTGCCTCTTGGCTTTTTGGGTAAACAGGTGACAGATTCAAGATGATGCTGATTTCTCCCTCAGGTAGTGCGATTTTACGAAACTCGGCAACTGCCTTCGCATGGGCTAACAAGGTATGATAACCCACTTGGATCGCCCGCTTGAAATCACGCACTTGCGGCCAATGAGCATCTCCATAATACCCACATTCAATATGCACCAACGGTTCATTAAAGGTCGCCCATTTTTTCACTAGATCGCCGAATTGTTCAAAAGCAGTTTTTGCATAAAATGCAAAATGGTCCACGGATTCCCGCGCCTCCCAGCCTCCTTTTTCCATCAGCCACCAAGGCATGTCAAAATGAAACAAATTAATGATCGGTTCGATGCCTTGGTCCAGCATTTCCTGAAAATATGCCCGATAAAACCGGACTGCTGTCTGATTCAATGTTTTTCCATCTGGTAATAAGCGGGTCCATGCAATAGATGTCCGATAGGAATTCAAGTTCATGGCCTTCATGTTTGCTACGTCTTCCCGGTATTGATAGTAGGTATTTGAGGTGTCGCTTGGTCCGACACCATCGTAAAAGCGTGACGGCTCCAACTCAAACCATTTGTCCCATGTAGAGGGACTTTTGCCGTCAACCGCCGCGGCCCCCTCGGTTTGCGGTGCTGACGCGGCCGCTCCCCATAAAAAGTTTTTTGGAAATTGAATCATTCTTTTGCTCCTTTCTGAATTATCTGCCACGTGCGGTCAGGGTTGGATCGTTGAAATGCAAACTGATACCGCTGCGCAGCTGCCTCGATTTCTAAACAAAATGATGTTGTTTCTTCCAGAGAAATTGCCAGCTGCTGCAATGATGCTTCACCGATCACGAGTTGAAAAGCTGCTTGTCCTTGTCTAGGCACCCATACTTTTTGAAAGCCGCATAGGACTTTTTTCCTCGGCACATATGCTTTTGTATACTCTTTTAGATAGCATTGGACCACTTCTTTACCAGACACAGTAGAATGATTTTCAAGTGTGCCACTGACGCGAATGGTTCCCCCTGCATATTCAGACGAAACCGAGCTGCAAATAAAAGAGGCATAACTAAGACCATGACCAAAAGCATATACTGGTGCGCCTTTTTGATCGAGGTAGTCTTTTTGAAACGCTGTGTTGCGATAATTATAACAGACAGGCAACTGTCCAACCGTATCAGGAATAGAAACTGCTAATTTTCCACTAGGTACCGTTTCACCAAAAAGGATCCGAGCA
This sequence comes from Enterococcus sp. FDAARGOS_375, assembly GCF_002393265.1. Classification (NCBI taxonomy): domain Bacteria; kingdom Bacillati; phylum Bacillota; class Bacilli; order Lactobacillales; family Enterococcaceae; genus Enterococcus; species Enterococcus sp. FDAARGOS_375. Next base: position 886,318 of record NZ_CP023515.1, read on the forward strand.
ATCGCTTCCCCTCCATATTGTCCGGGATAGCCAGCGTAAAGCAACCCATCGAACAAGTCTTGCAAAGGTGCTAAGCAATGCGGTCGACCGGAAATCACGATCCCAATCAGCGGCTTTTTACTCTTCTTCAACGCAAACAGTAAATCCAACTGGCATTGCGGCAAATCGAGGGTAGCCAAGTCGATGTTTTCTCCACTGGTCATTTCCTGAGATCCCCTTAAGGCGGCACCGTTTTTGTCAAAATCCGTTGTGAAATCACGGGCACTGGAGCCGCCGATCGTCACTAAGATGACATCCGCTGTTTCTGCAATCTGACAGGCTTGCCTTCGTTGAGCCAGTGTGCCACTAGAGATTTCGCAGCCTTTCTCGTAGAAGAAGTCAGCTTGATGCGTACTTAAACTGGTCAAACCTTCCCAAAGGGTCGTACATGTTGTTTCTTCCTTGAATGGCGTATAATCCCCCAGCTGATGATAGAGCTGTTTAACGTGAGGACCGATGACGGCAATCTTTTGTCGCGTTTTCTTCAAAGGCAAAATGCCATTGTTCTCTAGTAAAACAATCGATTCCTCCGCCAATTTCAAGGCAACTTGTTGCGCCTTTTCTTTACGGGGCAATGAAACATGGGGCGTTGCTTCTTTAAACAAGCCAAGTTTTTCTTTCAAAAGAAGCACACGGCGGACTGCATTATCGATCGCCGTTTCCGCAATCAGCCCCTCAAGGACAGCTTCTTCTAACACTGGGAAAACTTCATCCCATAAACTAACATCCACACCGCTGGTCAAGGATTTGGCGGCCGCTTGCGGGCGGCTTCCCAGCCAGTCAGCAATCCGATCCAGCCCACACCCATCGGCCATCACAATTCCCGTAAAGCCACTTTCTTCTCGTAAAACCTCTTGTAGCAAATAAGCATTGGCATGGCATGGGATACCATCTAGATCATTGTATGCAGCCATACACCCCAAAGCCCCGGCAGCAATCCCTGCTTTCATTGGTGGCAGATGGATCTCGCGGAATTCCCGATCACCGATTGCCACTGGCCCTGCATTGTGTCCCCCCATTCCTGCACCTTGGGCAGCAAAGTGCTTCAACACCGCTAAAACGTTCTGTTTTTCAATCGTTGCTTTTGATCCTTGTAACCCTCTGACGGCTGCTTTGGTAAAGCTACTGGTCAAAAACGGATCTTCACTGAAACATTCTTCTGTTCGCCCCCAACGAGGATCTCTAGCAATGTCCAATGCGGAAACCAAGCCGACATGGGCCCCTTTTGCCCGAATCTCTTGAGCAGTGATGGTTTGGGCCGCTTGATACAGCTCTGGATTCCAACTAGAACCAACACTAAAATTGACCGGAAACGTCGTCGCTTCCAAACCTTGGTGACCGTGAGGACACTCTTCACTGAGAAGGGCCGGAATCCCCAGCCGAGTGTGCTCCTGCAAATAAGTTTGAATCATAAGGGATAGCTCATAGGACTCCGTGGTCGTCAGGCCGGTTTGCTGATTTCTACCTGACCAAGGATCAGCCCGAAACACGCCGTAGATCCAGCCAAGACTGCCAAAACGAGCTACTTCTTTTTTAAAGGTTTCAGTTAAAATAATTTTTCCATTGTTTTTTTCGTAAACTTCCCAACCATACAGACGCTGATTCAGCTGGCCGATTTTTTCTTTCAATGTCATTTGCCGTAAAAGTGTCTCAATCATATGCTTCTCCATTTCTATTTAGTCTTCTAAATAAAGCATGATGGTCTGGATCTCAAAAGGCTGGAAATGGATTGTGATGCTTTGGGCATCCAGCGGCTCGACCGGCAGTTCAGCGACGGTTTCTTCCAAAAGATTCGTCAAAACCGCTTTTTTGATTCTTTTCTGGCAGCGCATTTGACAGGCGGTGGTTTGATTGTGATATTCATACAACCGCACGATCAGTGCCTCTTCATCTTCGGCTTTTTTCACCGTATCCAGTAAGACATTCTTTTGGTCGACTGCTAGAAAAGCTTCTGCTGATAGTTGTGGCACACTTGGAACGGTTAGAACGGGAACATTCAATGCCAAAGCTTCTTCCATCGTTTGCGCGTCTTGCCAAGTTCCTTCGTGGGCGTACAAGGAATAGGTAAACTCATGAAGGCCTTGATCCGCTTCAGGATACGGATCAATCGGTGATTTAATCAAAGAAAGCCCGATTTTTTGATAATCCGTATTGAACCCATATTTCGAATCCGTCAAAATACTAACCCCATAATTCCCTTCTGAGAGATCTACCCATTTTTGTCCACAGCTCTCAAAACGCGCTTGGTCCCATGACGTGTTTTGATGCACAGGCCGTTTTACCTGCCCGAATTGAATATCAAACGTTGCTTCCAATGTGTTAACATCAATCGGCAGCAATGCCTTTAACAGCAGTTGATGCTGGTGCCAATCAACCGCTGTTTCAAAATCGATTCTTCCCGTGCCATGGTAAAAATGCAGCCATTGCGTAATAAAAGAATCTTCAAACTGACGTTTGATCTTCAAGGTATCGCGAATCTCCCCTTGCTCAACAACCTCAGCTGAGAGAACTTGCTTCACAGGATAAGGCTTCTTCTGGTAATAAATATCAATGTCCCACGCATCATAATCCATTGGCAGATCTTCGTAAGCCACTAACTGATTCAACCGCTCTCCTTTTGGCACGATTTCTCGCTGCTGCCGTTTGTCAAATAAAGAGATGATGTCAAAGTGTTTGTCAAAAATCACTTTAAAATCAACCGTTTCAAACGATTCCTCCAGCCGCATTGCCACTTGCTTTGATTGAGGCATAGCTGAGACAGGGGTCAGTGTTTTGCAGCTCAATCCAGCCATGGCGGGAATTTTGACTAAGAGCCGGTCATCATAGGTCCGCTGAGTCAGGTAAGCTTCTTTGATCCCTGTCTGATCGTCTAAATAGACCAGACCCGTCCGCTCTTGTCCCAGCGGATTAAAGACATGCCATGAATTAGCTTCGGCTGCTTGCGCCGCTGGAATCAAAGCTTCGATCAGCTTGCAACCTTTATCAAAGAGCTGTTGATACTCTTGATCCGTCTGATCATAAACTTCTTTGATTGAGCTTCCCGGTAGAATGTCATGGAATTGATTAAATAGCAGCTGTTTCCAAAGTTGTTCTAATTCAGCTTGCGGATAACGATTGATTGCACAAATACTATAAAGTTTTTCAATCGTCTGTAAGAAAAATTCTCCTTGGCGATTGGCCTTCTTGTTTTTGCCAATCGAAGTCAGTGTTCCACGATGGTATTCAAAGTACAATTCGCCGTACCAGACCGGGCCAGGTTCTTCCATAAAAGAATCTGCCAGTCGATCAAAAAAGCCCCCCACATGATTGCCAGTAATCGTCGGCATATCTGGCAGTGTCTTTTGCAGCCGTTTCTGGACTTCTAGCATCTCTTTCGTCGGGCCTCCGCCACCGTCACCGTACCCATAGGCAATCAAAATTTCGTCGTGCTGATCTTTTTGCTGATAACGTTCAAAACTCCCCTTAATCGTATACGGATCTAGCAATCCATTATACGTCGTATAATAATCTCTTGGACTGTATCCTTCACTGATGGTGGTAATAAAATGCGTCAAAACGCGGCTGCCATCAATTCCTTGCCAATAGAAGGAATCATAAGGAATTTGATTGAACTGGTTCCATGACAGCTTCGTCGTCATAAAGTAGGGCGTATTTGTTTTGCGTAAAATTTGCGGCAAGGCGGCTGAATAACCAAAGACATCCGGTAGCCATAAGATGCGGCTATCGACTTGAAATTCCTCTTTCATAAACCGTTTGCCATAAAGGATCTGACGAACCAGCGATTCCCCTGAAGTCAAATTGCAATCGGCTTCCACCCACATCGCCCCGTCAACTTCCCATCTTCCTTCTCGAACTTTTTCTTTGATTGCAGCGTAAAGTTCAGGATAATGTGTTTTCATGGAGAGATACAGTTGTGGTTGGCTTTGAAAAAACGTGTAATCTGGATACTCCTCCATCAATTTCAAGACCGTCTGGAAACTGCGCTCACCTTTTTCAATTGCTTGCTGTGCCGTCCAAAGCCACGCCAGATCGATGTGGGTATGGCCGACAGCCGTCACTTTTTGTTTTGGTGTATGCGCTGGTAAGTAACATGACGCAAGCAGCTGCTTTGCTTTTGCGAGACTTTCATAGAATGCCGCTGAGTAGGGCGTACGAAAATCCAAGACATTGGCGACTTGACCAAGGACTTGTTGATAAAATGCTTCGTCACCGCCAAACGCACGAATGGCACGCCAACTATCAAACAGCGTATAAAAATCAAACCAGAGTTCATTGACGACAGGATCCAATGCCAATAAGTTGATATGCAGTGGGAATGGTTTATCGGAACGGCCCGAGAACAGATCAATCTTCAGTTTGACTGCTTTTTGTTGATATCCTTCAGTCAAAGTGACCTCTCGATGATTGACATCGATAGCTTGGACATAGGTATCGTCCAAATAAATTTTGATTTGGGGATTGGTGGTGTTGTCCCACTCTGAGAGGCTTGAATAGACTTGTAAGACACAAGGATTCCCTACCCAATCAGCGGGAACTTGAAAGCTGCCTTTCAACTGATAATAGGTGTTTTTTTCTCCGAAATAACTCCCTTGTTCATACGGTACCCAATCCTCTTGCTTAAAAAAAAGCAGGTCTATTGGCTGTTGATAGCGTACACGGTACTGTTTTAATTTGTAGAAAATTTTTCGGATGCGTTCAAACTCGTAAGGCTGCATAACTCTCATTTTTCTTTTGACTCCTCTATCTATTTTTTGAAAAAAAACGGGTGGAGATTTATTGTCTCGACCCGTTTCCCTTATCGTATGATATTAGTTTGCTTTCCAGCGGTCATAGGCCGTTTGATAGACTTCGACATATTCGTCAATGCCCATTGCTTCGATCGTTTTCACATAATCGTCCCAATTGTCTAATGGCTCGACACCTGTGATAAACTTCGCTTCCATTTGTTCTACATAAGTTGTCAAATCAGTGGCAGTGGCTGCTACTTTGTCATTTTCTTCAATCGTTAAATACAGTAGCGGGAATGGTACTTCAGCGATGTCTTCCATCTTTTCTGCCGTTTCTTGTGCAACCCAATCACTAAAACGAGTATCTGGTTCTTCATCAGCCGTTTTGCGGATATGGTATTCACCTGTTGTATCAATGACAATGTTTGGTGTAGTCAATCCATACGCCGGCGTGATTTTGCCGCGTTCGTCTTCCGTGTTATCTGTATCAATGCCATCCACATAAACCCGGACTTTTTCGCCATCCGCATTTTCTTGGTACTCCCAAAGAACACCTTCTGGCCCTTGTTCAATATATTTTGTACCTTCTTCCGAATAGAAGTAATCCACCCAACGCATGGAAGCTTCTGGGGAAGGATTGACATTGGTCAATGCAAAAGTTCCGCGGGAGATTCGTGGACTGCCAGGAATCTTGGCTTCTGGTGCCCATTCAGAGGTCAACGGTTGGAACATCGGATCGTTCATTGCCTCTGCCTCACTACGACCAGTAGTAAAGAAGCTGAAATAGTCGGCAAAAAGCCCTAGTTGATTGTTTTCACCCTTCGCTTTTTTCTGCTCATCGGACTGTCCATAAACTTCTTTATCCAGTAATCCTTCATCGTACAGTGTATTCATGTATTCCAAGAATGCTTTGTAGTTTTCTGATGTCGGTGTGTAGGAGACCACATCATCGTCCACTTGAATCCCGCGAGTCCGTAAGCCAAAGGCGGCCATCAACCAAACACGTGTCGAGTTCATATCGACATCCGTCAATGGAATCTCGTCTGCTTGACCATTTCCGTTAGGATCTTCGTCTTTGAAACGCGTCAACAATTCTTGCAGTTCCTCTGTGGTTTTCGGCAGTTCTGATACGCCTAAATTATCTAGCCACGTGCCGTTGTACCACATCGGGCCTTGCCACCAGATTGAAGTCGCATTCCGCGAGATCATCGGTAAGGAGTAAATGTGCCCATCTGGCGTGGTGATCGATTTTAAAATAGAAGGATCTTCTTGCGTCAGTGCATAAAGATTTGGCATGATTTCTGGCGTGATATACTCCTCTAAGGGAAGTAAAATCCCTTGTGAACCGTAATCGATCTCCATCGAAGCAGTCAGTGCTTGCGAACCAGCACCGTAAACGATATCCGGCAAGTCGCCGGAAGCAAAGGCTAAGTTCAGTTTCGTACTAAAGTCAGCCGATGGCGGTGTCGTATAAGTCAGTTTGATACCGGTTTTTTCTTGGTAATCCTGTAACGTCGGCATGTCTTCCCACTCGGCCATTCCCACGCCTGGTGCCATGATATTCAAGGTCAGCTCTTCGCCTTCTTTGATGATTGGAAATTGGCTGTCATGATTGATAGCAACCTCTTTCTTTTCTCCAGTTCCCTCATCTGAAGAATTGCCGCAGGCACCCAAGACGAGGGTACTGCATAAAGCGACCCCCGCCATTCCTAAAAGTTTCTTTTTTAATCCCATTTTCTTCCTCCTTTGATTTTTTTATCCTTTAATTGAACCGACCATCATGCCCTTGACAAAATACTTTTGTAAGAACGGATAGACGATGATTACCGGTAGCGAGGAAACGATCATGACACCGTACTTGATGACTTGAGCGAGTTGCTGTTTGCTGTATAGCATGTTCGCCATTTCTGAAGTCACATTGCTGACGGTATTTGAAGACATATCTTGAAGAATCAAAATTTCTCTTAAAATCATCTGCAGCGGGTACATCGATCGATCAGAAAGATAGATCAATGCGTTAAAGAAGCTGTTCCAATGTCCGACGCCATAGAACAAAGCCATTACCGCAATGATCGGCGTTGATAATGGTAAAACGATCTGCATGAATAGCCGAAAATCGGAACAACCATCCACAATCGCTGCTTCTTCCATCTCTCGCGGAATTGTGGATTGAAAAAACGTTCGTGTAACAACCACATTGTAAACTGAGACGGCCCCTGGAATCACCAATGCCCAAACGGTATTCAGCATGCCTAAGCTGCGAATCAGCAAATAGCTGGGAATCAAGCCACCAGACAGGAACATGGTAACCAGCATAAAATTGGTGAAGGCCCGTCGCCCATAAAAATCCTCTCGCGATAACGCATAGGCACAAGGCAAAGTTACCAATAGATTGATCGATGTTCCTAACACTGTATAGTAGATCGTGTTCAAATAGCCACGCCAGATACTGCTGTTGCCCAATAATGTTCGATAGCCTTCGAAGGTGATTCCTTTTGGTAAAAGCCACATTTCACCTGAGTTTACCAGATGCGGATTTGAGATCGAAGCGCTGACGATATAGATCAGCGGATACAAAACGATCAGCAATGAAATTGCTAAAAACACATAAACAAAGATCAAAAAGATTTTATCAGCACGGGTATCTTTTATTAAAGAAGTTGTTTTCACTTTTGGTCCTCCCTCCTACAATAGACTAGAATTGCTTAAACGTTTGGCAATATGATTGACTACGATCAACAAGACTGAATTGATCAGTGAGTTAAATAGGCCGACTGCCGCAGCAAAACTGTACTGCGCATCTAACAGCCCTTGCTGGTATACAAAGGTCGCAATCACATTCGAGGATTGCATATTCAAAGGATTCTGCATCAAGATGATTTTTTCAAACCCAACTGACATCAAGCTGCCGAAGCTCATGATCAATAAGATCACCATCGTGGGCATGATCGTTGGAATATTGATATACCAAACGCGTTGCAGACGAGAAGCGCCATCGATCGTTGCCGCTTCGTGCAGTTGCGTATCGACTCCAGATAGAGCTGCCAGATAAATCACCGACCCCCATCCCGTTCCTTGCCAAACCCCCGACAGGACATAAATCGTTTTAAACCAACGGGGATTGGTCATAAAGCTGATCCGCTCGAAACCCAAAAATTCTAATAGGTGATTGATGATCCCTGTTGAGGGAGATAAGAAAGCAATGACCATACCAACCATGACCACCACAGCAATAAAGTTTGGGGCATAGGTGACTGTTTGGGTAATCTTTTTGAACGGGCCGTCTTTGATCTCATTCAAAGCCAATGCCAGGATGATCGGTAGCGGAAAACCGACAACCAATGAATAGATACTGATTCCTAAAGTATTTTTGATGAGTTCCCAAAAATAATAGGAATCGAAGAAACGTTGAAAATGTTTAAATCCAACCCAAGGACTGCCCAAAATCCCTAATGATGGCATATAATCCTTGAATGCAATAATGATTCCATACATCGGTCCATAAGAGAAAATCAAAATAATCAAAAATGCTGGTAACACAAACAAGTACAATTGCCGATTTTTCTTGATCTTCATTTTTATATCTTGTTTCTTTGTTTTAGGTACTGAAACGGTTTGTCTGATTGGCGCTGTTTCCATTCTTCCTCCTCCTTGCTTGGTGTTAGCCTTATCATGAATTGTATTCGCTTTCAAATCAATGTGTATTTTTTCCCCTATGTGTCGAAACGCGAATCCCAACTGCCCCAACGTTCGGGTGGCTGATATCCGACCATAAGAGATACGGTTCATCAGCATTTTTATAGATTGGTAACGGTTTTTTTGTGGCGAGATCAATTAGCTCGTCTTCTTCAGTTGCGTCGATCTCTGTTAAAGGAATCTGTTCGCAAACCACTGCAGCGATACTGCGAAATGCAAAATGAGCCTTGCCGTCTTTTTGATAGGTCAAATGCCATTCATTTGGCCAAGCTGTTGGTCTCGCCCGCGTTTCATAGATGCCTTCACCATATAGCGCCAACCAATGGCCGATTTCTTCTAAGCGTTGGGTCTCTTCGAATGTAAATTCGCCCTCAGGTGTTGGGCCAACACCTAAAATCAAATTTCCCCCTTTGCTGACTACCTCAATCAAGGTTTCCAGCAGTTCTTGGCTGCTCTTAAAAGTATCATTCGGCACATAGCCCCAATCATTCCCAATCGGGATATTGCTTTCCCAAACTTTTTTAGGAATTTCCGCTAATGCAGGAATTTTGCGTTCCGGTGTCACATAATTTTCATGACGGCCACCCATCATCCGATCAACGATGATCAATTCCGGCTGTTTCTCACGCGCAATCTCAGCTAAACGATCCATTTGTAGGTCTTCTTTGCCTTGTCCGCACCAACCGGCATCTAACCAAAGAAAATCGACTTTTCCGTAATTGGAAGTAATCTCTGCAATCTGGCGATGCACAGACGACACATAACGCGCCCAAATTTCTGGATGAAGGTGGGTGTCGTAGCTGGCATGACGGCCTTTGACCGTATCATCATCCAACCAGTAAAAAGGAGAATACCAGTCAGCTTTAGAATAGTAGGCTCCTGTTGCAATCCCTGCTTCTCGAAATGCCGTAAACACTTCTTGCAATATATCGCGTTTAAAGGGACTTAATTTCCCACCGATTTTAAACTCTGATTCCATAGTATTGAACATCGAAAACCCGTCATGATGCTTTGTCGTGAACAAACAGTACTTAAATCCTGCATCCTTACAGATCTTGGCCCATTTGCGGGTATCCAGCTTCTTCGGCTCAAACTGATTAATCAACTGCCAATAATCCAAACGTAGTGCTTCGATAGTTTCTCGATAGGGCTGGTTTTCTCTAGCCCATTCATCTTTTTCAGATAATTGCCATGATTCAACGATCCCCGCTTCGGCATATAGCCCATAATGGAAGATCACTCCGAATTTCAAGTCTTGAAACCATTCCAGACGCTGCTTGAGCATTTCTGTTTCTGGGACCCACGCTGCTTGCTCTCTCTCCTTGGCTTCTTCAATATCGCCGCGAATTTTTGTCATGCATTTGCACTCCTTTCTTTGTTCTAAATGTAAGCGAAAAAAAGTCCATCTAACAATATGTAACTTTTTTCACTGTGTTAAACCAAGCAAGAGCGTTTGTAACATTTGTAATGAAGAAAGCTTCCTTCCATAAAAACGTGAGGAGAAATAAAGCGGGTCAAACATATTTGCTGTGTTTTTCCTGTATGAGATGTGTGGTTTTTTTCATCCATGCCCACTATCCATGGATCAATGGTACGATAAGAACAACAATTAAAGCGGATACAATATGGTTATCCGTAAGAAAGTGAGGATCTTATGAAACAATCCAATGGTCTTTATCATGTTTCCTATCAAGTCGGTGAATGGCTCCTCCATTGCCTAAAATTGCAGTTTCTTTGGTTCTATTGGGTTTTGCGATACGGGATATTTTTAGGGATTTTTCCTGCCACCGCTACGATCATTCAAGCTTTTTTCGACAGTTTCCAAAAAAAGGGACGACCAGCGGCTTTGAAGTCTTGGTTCAGAACTGTCGTGAAAAAAAATTTCCGTCGCGCCAATCAATTAGGAGCCATGCAAGTGGGTTTGCTGCTTTTCTTATGGCTAGAATTGCGCATCTCTAGTACCTTTATCCAAAATAGCTTGATTCACTTTTTTTTGCTGCTATTGTTTATCAGTGCCCTTTTGATCAGCTTGTATCTGCTGCCAGTGTATTTGCGTTATGACTTGACCCTTCTTCACTATTTTAAACAAGCGGTAATACTGATGGTTATCAGTGTTCCCCAAACGATTGCGATGATTTTGGGAATCTTAGTAACTACAATCATTTTGACTTTTTTACCGATTTTATTAGTCATCGGCTTTGTTCCTTTTTTCCTTTTTCCCAATAGTTGGTTCTCTTTTCAAGCGATCCAATGTTCAGAATCATTGCTGATAAAAGAAACTTAAGAAGGGACGTTCGTGATGAAAGACATTTTTATCCAAAGTAATGAAAACCTTGATGATTTTTTTAGTAACATACTACCGGAACTAGCGTTGCGAGAATCACCGCAAGGGCATCCATTACAGCTGATTCAACGGCCCGGTTCTCTGAAAATTTGCCACGGTCCGCTAGAAACAATCATTTACTATCAAGAAAAAGCCCATTTGTTTCGGGCGTTGACCTTGTGGTTGCATGAGGACCGCCCTGTCTATATCCTGGAGGAACACCCTCATTTTGAAGCAATTGGACCAATGATCGATTTGTCCCGCAATGCAGTAATGACCGTTGAAAAACTGCAACGCGTTATTCTACTGACAAGCAAGATGGGGCTTAATCGCCTCATGCTTTATATGGAAGACACTTATGAAATTCCAGAGTATCCTTATTTTGGTCATTTACGAGGCCGTTATACACAAGTTGAGTTAAAGAAGCTTGATAGCTATGCGCAATCTATAGGTGTAACTTTGATTCCAGCGATTCAAACATTGGCACACTTAACGAATCCCTTAAAATGGGGATTTGCTAAAAACATTCGGGACACGGAAGATATTTTACTGGTGGGAGAAGAAGAAACGTATACCTTTTTGGAAGCAGCGATCCGTTCGATCCGTTCGTGTTTTACGACGGATCAGCTACACATTGGCATGGATGAAGCTCACCAATTGGGGAAAGGAAAATATTTGGTAGTGCACGGTTTAAAAGACCGTTTCTCGATTATGGCCGAACATCTGCAGCGGGTAGCTGTGCTTTGTCAAAACGTGGGTTTTAAGCCGATGATGTGGAGCGATATGTTTTTTAGGATCGGTGCACCTACTGGTGATTATTACGATCCAGACGTGTGTTTTCCAACAGAATTGTTTGCTGACCTTCCTGCTGTCAAAATGGTTTACTGGGATTATTACCACAATGATTATGCCTCTTATCAGCGAATGTTTGCGAAACATCGGGAATTAAAACAGCCAATCGTCTTTGCTGGAGGTATCTGGACTTGGAACGGTTTGGCGCCGAACTATGGCAAAAGTTTCGCCACCATGCGTCATGCCTTGCAAGCCGCCAAAGAAAACGATGTTCAGGAAGTCTATGCCACACTTTGGGGCGACGACGGAGCTGAAACACCGTTGATTGCTGCGCTACTAGGTTTGCAATATTTCAGTGAAGCACAGTTTGGAAACGACCTTTCGTTAGAGAATTTAACTAAAAAATTTCAGCTCTTTCACCAATCAATAGCCAGCGATTTTTTACTGCTTGATCGCTTTGATCAAACTGCAGGTGTACCAAAAAACAATCCTCACGGAGAAAACCCCAGCAAGCTGCTGCTCTACCAAGACTTGCTGTATGGTTTGTATCATGAAAACTTAACCGATCTTTCTTTAGCATCCCACTATCAAGCATTGGCTCAAGAGTTGGCCGCTGTGAAAGCAACACGGGACACACAAACGATGTTTGCCTTTTATCAGCAGCTGGCTGATGTTTTGGCACAAAAAGCCTGTATTACCAACCAAATCACCAGTGCCTATAAAAGCAAGGATCGCAGCGGACTGCGCCAAGCAGTCGATGAGCTCAGTGTCTATAAATCCGCCTTGCAATCCCTTTATGAAGCCCATCGTCAAGTCTGGTTTGACTGGAATCGACCTTTCGGTTTTGAGAGTATCGATCTGCGCTACGGCGCCTTGCTGATGCGCTGCGACACGACACTCTGGCGGCTTACTGCCTTCTTGGACGGGGAGCTCGATACTTTGGAAGAATTAACTCAACCGTCCTTACCAATGGTGACCCCTTTCAGCGGCAGTACTTCTGTGGGTCGCAATTTATTTCATGGAATCTATAGTGCGGGGAAAATTTCTGATGTTTAAAAGAAGGAGTGAGAAATTATGAAAACATCCTTGCTGCGCCGAACCATCATCGTGAGTTTACTGGCTGTTGTTAGCCTATTCTTTCTCTATTTTCTAACAACCGATTCTTCTGCTCCAGTTCATGCCCAACCTTCAGAAAAACTGGAGATGACAGGTAATATTACAAATCAAGCAGCGGCGGAGGCTTGTTTGGCAGTGCTGAAAGAAAATTTACAAGCAGCCTCTGACCAAGACGCGACAGCTTATGCCGCCACGCTCGTGGCAGCGGCGCGAGCAGAGACGACCCAAGAATTGGCTGATTTTTTTGCAGAAGAACAGCTGCAGCACACGCTGCTTTCTTTTGAAGTCGTTAAACAAGAGACAGGATCCATGCTGGTCGCGGCGCAACAGAAAACGATCAGCCCAAAAGATTCTTCCTACCGTGATCACATCACAGAGGCTTACCATACTTTCGTTAAGGAAGCAGATGGCTGGAAAATTCAAGAAACAGTCATGACGAATACCGAATTTCTTTAAGTGAGTGAAAAAGGAGTGATTTTTAATGAGAACGTATAGGAACTGGCCTGCCAACTACCCTGACCCAAACTGGTTTCTCCATGATCGGTTTGGCTTATTCATCCATTTCGGCCTATTCAGTATTGGCGCTCGACACGAATGGTTTATGACGACAGAAAAAATTGAACCTACCACCTATCGCGAGAACTATTTTTCTCAGTTTGATCCTGATCTTTTCAACGCGGAGGAATGGGCTCAAACCGCAAAGAAGGCCGGTTTTCAATACATGGTCTTCACGACGAAACATCATGAAGGCTTTGCCCTTTGGGACACCGCGCTCAGCGACTACAAAGTAACCAACACCCCATTCAAGCGAGACCTCTTAGCAGAACTGCTGCCGGCATTTCGCAAGGTCGGCATTAAGGTCGGACTGTATCATTCGCTGATTGATTGGTATCATCCAGATTTCACGCTCGACGGCCTGCATCCGCAACGAGAGACTATTCAAGCCCGTCAAACTAATGACCAGCGGGACATGCGCCGTTATCAAGATTTTTTGGCCGGTCAAGTCACCGAACTATTGACCAATTATGGGACCATTGATTATATGTGGTTTGATTTTCCTTATAGCCATCGAGATTGGGGCTGGTCAAAAGGCAAAGGTGCCGCCGATTGGGATAGCGAACGGATCGAAAAAATTTGTCGAAACCTGCAACCGAACATGCTGCTGAATGACCGTTTGGATTTGGGCCGCGGAATTACCACCCCTGAGCAATTCCAACCAGACAAACCATTAGAAGCGGATGGATTGCCTTTAATATGGGAGGCTTGCCAAACGATGTACGAAACGTGGGGCTATGATCGTGATGCTCAGCACTGGAAATCCAGTGAAATGATGACCAAAGTGCTGATTGACACAGTAGCAAAAGATGGGAACTTTCTCTTAAACATCGGCCTGACTGCTCGTGGAGAAATCAACTTACCAACTCGCAGCCATTTAGAAGCTATCGGTTCATGGATGCATTATCATCAGCAAGCGATTATCGGCTGTGGTGCCAGCTCTTTTCAATCGCCTATTGACAGTCGCTACACCCAAAACGGGAATAAACTTTACTTGCACCTCTTCTCCTACCCCTACAAATCCTTGCATCTTCCGGGACTTGCAGGATGCGTGAAGCATATCCGTTTCTTACATGATGGTTCCGAGTTGTTTTATCGAGGATTTGATCCCGAGGAAGTTCTCACTTCAACGGAAGCCATCATCAACAAAGAGGACCTTGTTCTCAGCTTACCCGTCTGCCCACCAGATGTGTTGGTACCAGTGGTCGAAATCACTTTAAAAGAAACATAAGCGCCTATTGCACTGTGTTAAATGAATATTTTTATTGATACAAAAACATTGTCCTTACTTTCTTTACAAAAAAATGACTAGGAACTGATCGTTTCTAGTCATTTTTTATGGCTATTTTTTCAAGAACTCCCCAAATTCGCTTATACGAAAGTAGCAAACTAGCTTGTTGAACAGGTGATGAGAACATCCAGACGAGTTGCTTGCTTAATCCTTCCTTAAAGGTACTTACCACGGGAGGGTCAAAGTTTCTTGGACAAATAAAGAACAAGATCGTCATTGTTGCAACAAGGCGCATTCATCGCACAATTCTGATTATTGAACCAAACACCAGACCCATCTGGAATATAGCCTTGTTTTACATACAGTCTCTGGGCCGATCCATAACCAGTGTGTAAACCTACCCCCAAAGTCACCACGGCAGCTATTTCTCGTGCCTTTTCTTCGGCTGCTTTTAAAAGCTGACTGCCTACCCCTTGTTTTTGATAGGATTCAAAAACATTAAAATCCGCAATTTCTGGATACAAGCCTTTAAATGGCCCGTGCTTTGCTAGAGGGACCAAAGTCAAATACCCGGCAGTTTTGTTGTTTATTTTGGCAAGCAAAACGTATCTCTCCCCCGCTTCTTGCTCATTTAAATACTCCATCAAGAGCTGCTGGCGAGAAGGCCACCCTTGCTTTAAAAACATTTGATCCATTTCAAGAATATCTTTTCTCTTCAACGGTTGAATATCTATGATCACTTATTTGCTCCATTTCTCCCCTCACTCGGAGTTACGTTCATTTTATCAAAAATACTATTGGCTGTTGTTTCACTTGTCGTTATACTTATTCAGCATAAAGAAAGCAACAGGGATTGTTAGCGATGCGCCCTTTCACCCAATTCCTCTAACAATCAGCTGAATGTCGCTTCCCACCCATCATAAAGCTTTTGAAATGTCTCTTTTGGTCGGTTTGGCTCATTATAAACTTTTTGGCTAATGGCCGCTTGGAGCCAAAAAATCGCTTGGATCACTTCACGGCTAGTCTGAGCCTCAGGTACATCCGCCCAGACGGATAAAGCGATCGCCTGTGTTTGGGCAAGCTGTTCCTGTCCAACTTGTTGTCCATTGGCAAACGTCGTCAACTGGAATTCATTGCTGATTTTTTCGTAAGTTGGATAGGTATACCCTGCCGCTTCTCCTAAGACATAATAGAAAAAATTATCATTGTGATTGATCATGGTATAGCCCTTTTCAAAAAAGACTTCCGCCGGCGCCATATTTTGGTTCCAACGGGTCCAATAGGAGATTTGGCAATTCTCCGTCAACGTTGTCTGCTCTTGGCGATTCAAGCGGTAAAAACCATCATTCCAGACCCGCACAACAAAGCCGAGACTTTCAACAAAGACCGCCAGCTCATTGACATAATCAATAAAGACTTCGATTCCGCTGGCTTTTTCCCCATAGCGCTCGCGGGCTGCTTCGATCATTTGTGGAAAGTTTTCTAACTGGTCAAAATCAATAAACTCATCGGCCCCGATGTGAAAATAAGTGCTGTCTTCAAACAGTTGCGCATATTCCCGATAAACTTCCTGAATAAAGGCTACCGCTTCTGAATCCAAAATGTTTAGTGCTCGATCATCACGCGTGCCAGCTGCTGTCGGCAATTGCCACTGAGGTTTTTGAGCCAACACTTGTCGCAAATGACCAGGAGAATCAAAATCAGGGATGATGGCAATTTCATGGTTTTGGGCATACGCAATCAATTCACGAATCTCCTGCTTGGTCAAATATTCTTCCGAAACAATTTCTGGAAATTGCTGGGATTCAATCCGAAAGCCTTCGTTTTCCGAAAAATGAAGTTGCAGATGCGTGAATTGGAAGCAAGCCATGCTGCGGATGATTGCTTTCAAATCAGCTAGCGAATAGAATTTGCGCCCGATATCGATCATCAGACAGCGTTCTTTAAGCGCTGCTAGATAGCTTTTCTGTGCTAATTGATCCGTCGCCTGATCTCGGCCATATTTGGTTAACGCGTAAAAGGCATGTTCTGGCGAGGACACACTGATTGTTTGGTTTTCAAATCGAAAATCAGCATCCAGCTGCGGATCGACCACTATTTTCGGTAACGGATCTTTCGCCGACTGCCAACCTATTTCCTCAAAAAAGACGGCTGCTCGTTGCTGAGCTTCTGTCAAATCAACTTGTTTGTTCATCTCATTTTCCCTCATACTTTCAATAATTTCTCATTTTTTGGTTCATTTCACGGTATTGCCCTGGTGTCACACCCACTATTTTTCGGAACTTTCTCGTATAATTGGAAACATCATAATACCCATTGTTGCGAATAATTTCTTTGATCGGCAAATCTGTCTCAATCAGTTCCTCTTTGATTTTTTTCAGCCGTAGTTCTTGAATATATTTGGAGAAGGTTTTGCCGCTTTCTTTTTTTACAAAACGGCTGACATAAGAGACAGATACACCCACTTCTTCTGCCACCGATTCTAGCGATAGCTGAGAGGAATGGTAATTTTCTTGGATAAAACTGAAGATTTTCTCATTCATTTCCGACTCATCATCCAGCGGTTGTTTCTGCACTTTCGTGCAAATCTGCTGGGCAATCGTTAACAAGGCCGTTTGCAATTGATTCAAGCTGTTGAAATCAGCACTTTCAGAAGCGGTATGCAGTACTTCTGCCCCCACCAATTCACCGCCGACTTGTGCGATCGTATTCAACAAGTAGTAGCCATACATTTTTTGGACACGCGGCGAAGTCTGTTTACTCTCGCCTTCTTCGATCAACCGCTGGATCGTTTCACTGGCAATCTCAATATTTCCTTGATTCAAGGCTTGGATCAATTTTAATTTTTGATTGTCTGGATAATTGATTGGCAAATGATTGGTCTCTTGGGAAAGTTCCGCATAGTAGCTGATTTGCTTCCCTTGACTTCCTTGATTTTCCAGTGCCGCCAATCCTTCGATATACGATTCATTAATAGCCGTTAGTTGATCCACCGTCATCCCGACACCCATTGCGGGTGTTAGAGAGATCGCATGGGTAATTTTTTCCGCAATGGCATCCACAATTTCTTTTTGTTCTTTGCCATCAACAAACCCTATGGTCAACGCTAGCATTTCTTTGGATAAAATTTCCGTCGCATATGCCGTATAATCTGCCTCTTTGATTTCCTCGATATAATCGATCAGAAATTTTTTATCTCCTTGCTTGGCTTTGGAATCCACAGTTTTCGTATCAATGGCGATCACAAAGTAGTTTGAATTAGGAAAGCAGACATGAACTGCTTCCAAAAGCAGAGCCAATTCTTGCTAGGACCGAAAACGTCCGCTCATTAATTTGCGCAACACTTGCTCTCTGGCATGAGGTGTTTGCAGGCGGACTTCTTGATGCAGTTCTTGGTGCTCTACCAAAAATGCCGCCAAGGTATTATGGACATCATCCATCGAATGAAGGGTCATTTTTGGATCACGATGAAACTCCTGAACTAGATTTTCGATTTTGCGAATCGGCCGATAACTACGTAAACCAAGCATCACGACTGCGGTGATCCCCGTAAACAATATGGCAATAAATACTAGGACGAACTGCTCTTGTACACGGTTGACCGATGCCAGCGCTTGATTCGGATTAGCAACGGCTACCACTGAAATATTCAATTCATTATTGGCAATCGCTTGAACAAAATACGTTGATTGTTCAAACCGCATTCGTCCTGTTTGAATGCCTTTTTTCATGCGATCGGGATGATTCAAAAAGCGCGCTAACTCATCATTGGTGGTACTGGCTAATAACTGGTACTCATCATTGATAATATAGGTGTTACTGATCCCATCGTTATTGCTGAGATCAAGAATTCTCTTCAAATTGTTCTCTTTGATTTCATAGATCGCTGAGCCATAGACAGTCATCTCTTCACTTTGAATGGGAACGATATAAAAGAAGCGGGAATAACGCTGCTCCTCACCGGCGCCTTCTAATGTCAACAATGTAGGCGCTGAGGAATCCAATTGTGCGGCTAACTGTTCCTGGCCCATTTCATTTTTCGGCAGTACTTTTTTCAAAAATGTGTCAAAAGAGAATGATCCGACGGTTGAATACAAGGTTGCTGGGGACTCTTTATAATATAAATAGACTTCTTCGACTAAGTCGTTGGTGATTTTGTATGTTTGCATGGCCTCTCTTGCTTCTTTGGTCAAGTAAGGATGCTGCAAATATGTCAATGAGACAACATGATCATTGGTCATTTTTTGCGTCAGATAATTCAATTGAATAAACGTATTTTCTAAAGAATATTTCAACTGAATCAATTGGTTTCTAGCGGTCAGCATCACCTGTTCATTGATACTTTTGACAGAGGTATCATACCAAATCCATGACACGGCTAAAAAAGGCACTAAAAACACGATTAAATAAGAGCTGATGGCACGAATGATTCCCCTAAATAGTTTTTGACGATTCAGTTCCGTGTACTTTCCCATTTGCATCACCTATTCTCTGTTATTTCGAAAGCTCAAAAACGCTTTCATTTATCGGTACTTATTTAGGAGAAAAGAATGTATGATACTCTAATAAAATACGCTTTATTTCAATAAAAAACAATGCTTTTTTACAAGTCAGCTATCAGGCTTGTATATTCTTAACCAGTTATAACAAGCCCCCAACAAATTAGATTCATTGCCGAAACGACAGGCACAAATTTTGGGCACGATAACAGTACTGGGAATCTGCTCAGCAATCATAGCTAATCGTGCGTTTACATGTGGGATCAAGAAACGGCTCGCACTGATTCCACCGCCAATCAAGATGATTTCCGGATCAATCATATATTGCAGGCTATAGCAAGCTGCCGCCAGCTTATCGACAAAATCATCTACTACTGGCAGACATCGCGGATCTTGTTCTTGAACCAGTGTATCAATACGCTGACCATTGATTGTTGGGTCTCCGATGCGTTTTGCTGTTTTCTCTACTAAGGTTCTGGTTGACCCTGCGATGCTCCAAAGTTCCCAATCCTTCCTTTCGGTCGGAAAAAGCATATAACCAAACTCTCCTGCTAGTAAGTGTTTGCCGCGAACCAGTTGATGATCGATCATCAAGCCACCGCCAACGGATGTACCTAGAACAATTGTCGCAAAGGACGCACAATTTTGAGCGTGACCCAACCACTTTTCTGCCAATAACGCACAGTTGCCATCATTTTCGGCAGCCACTGGACATTGGTATGTACTGCGCAAATGCTTAACCAGTCTTTTACCAAATCCTTCATATAAAGGGGATGTCATCCCGATTTCTTGGCTTCGGGGATCAACCAGTCCCGTTGAGCTAATAGCAATGCCATCAAATGCTGCTGCATAGAATGCATCGATCTGTCGACATATACGTTGCGTGACTGTGGAATATTCCTTGTTCATGGGAAATTGAGTCAATTGTTTACGTTCCCCCTGACTATTCACTAACCCACATTTAATAGCAGTACCGCCAATATCAATTGCTAAAATCCACATTTTGTTGACCTCACAAGGTTTTCTTTTGTCTTAGATTCAGTATACGCAACCGATGTTTTTCTCGACCATATGTATTTCTTGCAGCAATGTGTCAAATCCTTTAAAGCATTGAAAAAGCGCGAAATAGAAGATTTTTGGCATTTAAAAAGAGGACCATTAAAAAGCCAGCGATAGCTTCGTAACTTATTTTTCTAGCACTTGAAAGAGCTGATGTCCCCCTCAGCTTCACAAAAATTTGCCTCATTCAAAGCAAAAAAACGACCTCATTGGATGTAGTTAACTGAGAAACTAAAAAAGGAAGCCATTGCATCTCTTTTTCTAATGGGATAAGCGATGTGGGTAAAAACAAAAAAAGCGATCACACATAAGGCATCAGCCCATGCGTGATCGGTATTCAATTTAATCATTGATTTTTAGAAATAGATTGAAAACTTTCTAAGAATATATTGGCAAATTCTTGGTAGCAAACAGAACATAAATGCGTAGTAAGAACACTTCATT
This sequence comes from Enterococcus sp. FDAARGOS_375, assembly GCF_002393265.1. Classification (NCBI taxonomy): domain Bacteria; kingdom Bacillati; phylum Bacillota; class Bacilli; order Lactobacillales; family Enterococcaceae; genus Enterococcus; species Enterococcus sp. FDAARGOS_375. The sequence goes on from NZ_CP023515.1 coordinate 906,799, forward strand.
TTTTTCTCTGACTTATCATTGTTCCTTTGATTCATAAAACCTCAAAAAACTTGTTTGCTCTTTCAAAACAGTTCCTGTTCCAAATAATCCACCAACGGAACCAAGTACTTTTTATCCGTCCAATCACAATCTTGTCCATTGGCTTCCATGAGCGCCTTCGTCTGTGGGTCATAGGTATGTGGCTCTTTTTTAACGGCAGCTTTTCTTAACATCTTCACTAAGGTCCGATCAAAAAAGGTCATTTTGCTTTCCTGCCATTGCCCTCTTCCGTAGAAAAGCGGTATGTCTTTTAATTGACCCGTGAGATTCTGTTCTCTGAGTTTTTTCACCACATCTTCTTCAGGAGCAGAGGCTCCCGCACAAAAGATAAGTATCTCTTTGTCTTTTAGCTGGTTGCTATTCTTTTTTAAAAAGGACAGTCCAGCAATGCCGGAAGCATAGATTCCCCCACAGAAGATAATTGTGTCATAATCCATTACTTCAGCTATTTTCGCTTTTGGAGTTTCTACGCTAGAAAAACCTGTTGCTTCTTGAAGCCAGTGAACATACTTTTTGACAGCGCCGTATTTCGATTGGTAAACAATAATGCCGTTTTTCATGGGGGAACTCCTCCCTGCAGTTAGGACTGCGACTTATTTTTCTGTGGAATCTATTGCCTGTTTCAAAAACATTTCGTACGCTTTTTCCTGTTGTGCATAGATTTCATCTAGTGGAATACCGGGTGTCGTTACTGAGAAAATCGTGCCGATTCCGATGGTGTAAATCAGCATATGCAAGTGTAGCTGTTTGGCGGTTTCTATGCTAATGTTCAAATCGGCGGCAATCCTTTTTGCTACTTGAGGATTCGTTTCCAACTGATACAGCTCTTCTAATGATGAAACATTCGTTCTTTTTTGCAATACAAATAATTTCAAAATATGTGGTTCTTCTTTGGCAAGTTGCACATATGCATGTCCGGTACTACGAAACAAATCACGCTTGTCAATATGGGCTGCTAAATACTCTTGTAAAAATTGCTGTGCTCTCTGTTCTACCTCGGTCCGCAGCCCCTCCATATTGGTGCAGTAACTATAAATCGGCTGGACTGAACAGCCTAACTTCTCGGCAATGTTCTTGACGATCACTTGCTCCATACCGCCTTTTCGCGCAATCTCAAAAGCAGCATCAACCACCATTTCCTTTGTTATTCGTTGTTTTGGCATCCATCATACTCCTATACCTTAGTTATATAAACAATTTATATAACTCAATTATATTTATTTGATCCTTAGAAGTCAATCCGTTTCGAGACACCTTTCGATCCTCTTTCTGGAAATAAGTGGGCAGCGTTTCTGTCAGCCCCACCTCTCATAGTCTACTCAAATTTATACGCTATTCAGTTTATAACGATACTGGTTGTTTTATCCGCACAAAAAAGATACAGCCCACAGAAAAAGGCTGTACCGTTGATAATACGTATGGACTCTTTTACATTCGAAGTTGCTAGACTTCGGGTGTCTCCTCTGATGGTGCTTCGGGGATCGGTTCTTCGTCTTCATACAAGGAGGAAACCCGCGTATACCATTCAAATACATGGGTAATGATCACCTTGGCAGCTGCATAGACAGGAATCCCTAAAATGACCCCAACAAGGCCAAATAGTTTTCCTGAAGTCAAGAGGACTAAAAGAATCGTGACAGGATGGATCGACAATTCGTTTCCTAAAACTAACGGTGAGATCAAGCGTCCTTCAATGGTCTGCTCAATGACAAAGACGATCAGGACTTGGATCAGCAATACCGGCCCACCAACAATTCCTAAAAAGACCGCTGGAATCATGGCCAAAAAAGATCCTAAATAAGGGATCAAATTTAAAAAGCCAGCTGCAATGCCTAGTGTGATGGCATAATCTAAGCCAATAATACTAAAGCCGATCATAAACATCACTGCGACCGCAAACGCCACTGTCAGCTGTCCCCGAATATAGGAGGATACCTGGTCATTCATTTCTTTTAAAACGATCAGTGACGGCTGGCGCATTTTGGTTGGTAAAAATTTGACAAAATAAGGGGCTAGTTTGCGGCCATCTTTCAGTAGGTAGAACAAAATAAACGGCATGGTAATGACCGCTAAAACGATCGTCGCAACGGCCCCGAAGAAACTGCCTAGATTTTGAATCGTGCTGCGGGAAAGGTTTTGGACGATATCCGTCAGAGAAGAAATCAGCTTCTCATTGGAAGCTTCGATCTGCTCTTGGACTTGCGAGAAGATTGGATCAGACAAGATTTCATTTACCTTATTCTCAATAATCGTCAAGTAGCCTGGCAAATTATCCGCAAAACTCATGGATTGCTCTTGAATCTTAGGGATGATCACCACCACACCCCAGACGATCAGACCAACCACTAAAATAAAGAGACCGAAAATACTGTAGATTCGCTTGATCCCTTTGCGTTCTAAGTAGTCAACAGTTGGATTCATCAAGTAATATAAAATGCCCGCCAAAATGATTGGCAATCCGACGATAGCTAAAAATTGCCAGACAGGTTCAAACAAATACGACACTTTCGTAAAGAGCAGCAAAATCAAGAGAATCAATAAAATGACCAGCAAGCTGGTCACTGCTTGATTGTTTAAAAACCATTTCCAAAACCAGGAATGCGGCTTTTTCTGCGTTTCTTTCATGACATTCTTTGCCTCCTAGTTGTACGTCACTTGCATGCCGACTTCGAGGTTCGGCAAAACAGTTGGCGTTAAATAAATCGCACTTGAAAGCGGATCTTCCGCCGGCTCTTCGTCAAAGACAAAGGTCACATGCTGGATCGTTTGCAGGATTTGGTTAGCCACCGTTCCTACATATTGGACTTGATAGGTCTGATCACCAAAAGTGATCTGATCCCCTTTTTTGACGACTAACGCTTGCGAATTAGGAATCGTTTGAATGACTGAATATTCTCGCAGTGTGTCGGTCGCTTCTTCCCCAAAGAAGATGATCATTCTTTCTTGTGAATCGATCGCTTGTGGACCAATTTCTTTGATCGTCCCTTTTTTCATATGACAAACTCCCCTTTCTATCTTCTCGTTTATTATAACATAAAGAGTTTTTCTACCCGCCCAAAACCGCATTCTATGGTAGAATTAAAGAGGAATGAAACTATTAGGAGGTTTTTTTATGTTGCAAACGATTTATTTAGGTACGTACACTCGTCGCGAAAGTAAAGGGATCTATTCGATCGCTTTAGATACGGAAAAAGGAACACTGACCGATTTGACCTTATGTGCGGAAGAAAAAAGTCCGACTTATCTTGCCCGCAGTAAAAAAGAAGCAGTTTACAGCGTCACAGAAGTAGCTGGCAACGGCGGCGCCGCTGCTTATACTCCAGACTTTACCTTGCTGAATACCGCAACGGAAGAAGGCGCACCCCTTTGCTATGTAGCAGTTGATGAAAACCGTCAGCTTTTATATGGTGCCAACTACCACAAAGGTGAAGTGAATGTTTATAAAATTCTAGAAGATGGCAGCATCGAAGCAACGGACAGCATCTACCATGATGAGCCCGTCGGCTCTCATGAAAACCAAGACAAACCTCATGTCCATTATACTGACTTAACACCAGACCAACGTTTAGCAGTTTGTGACCTTGGAACGGACCGGGTCTATACTTATGATATTTCAGAAGATGGCAAACTGACAGAAGTTGCCGTTTACGTGGCAGAAGACGGAACTGGTCCACGTCACTTGGTCTTCCATCCAAATAACCAATATGCTTACTTAGTGGGCGAATTAGACAGCTCATTGACTGTTTTACGCTACAATCAAGCAGATGGCAGTTTTGAGAAAATCCAAAAAGTGCCAACGATCCCTGCGGACTTTACAGATTTCAACAGTGGCGCTGCGGTACGTATCTCGAACGATGGACGTTTTGTTTACAGCTCAAATCGTGGCCATAATTCAATCGCTGTTTTTGAAGTAACCGATGAAGGCGCTGGCCTGGCTTTTGTTCAATCAATCTCGACTGAAGGCGACTTCCCTCGCGACTTCGATTTGGACCCGACAAACGATTATCTCGTTTGTGCCAACCAAAATTCTGATAACCTAACGTTATACAAACGCGATGAAGCCACTGGCAAATTGACTGTCTTAGAAAAAGACATCTACGCACCAGAATGTGTCTGCGTCTTATTCAAAAAATAAAGTTTTGGAGGATTCCCCCATGTTTGATAAAACACCAAAGGAACTTGTGCTCAAAGATTTTTCTAATATCTACAATAAATGTCAGTCAACCTTTGAACTAGTGACGAGCCGCAAATACAATGAATCATTGGTCCTATTAACGACTGCGGAAACGTATGCGATCGCTGAAAAAGCCTATATTCGCTGCGATACTGCCAAAGAGCTGCAAACAGCGGAAGTCATTGCTTTCTTTGATGCTTTTGAGATCTATTATTTTGAATTAAAACAAGTCCTTTTTCATGATGACGATGACTTTGTTTCTTTAAAAAATCGTTTAGAAAAAATGAAAGACACTTACGAAGCATTGACAGCCTCATTTCATTTGTTATGATGAAATCAAATCAAAAGTGAAAAAGGTGACGTTATGAACCAAGAACAAGTGTTGGATCGTTTACGAGAAGAATTGGCGATGCCATTTTTCGAAGCAAAACTAGAAGACAAAGACTATTCCGAAGAAGACTATCAACAAGTCAAAGCGGATTTGGTAAAATACTTTGATGATTATGTACGTAATGTAGAAAATTAAGAAACAGCCTGCGATGAAGGAATCATCGCAGGCTGTTTTGCTATTATAACGTCACTAGAAAGTTTTGATTCGTCGTAGCTTCGATCTGAGGATGCTGTTTTAAATAGTCAGCAATCAGTTCTGTCATATCGACTTGGATCTCACGAACGATTTTTTCGGCAGAAAACATGGCGTAGTTGCCACCACCTACAGCACGGTATTGGTTGATGACGATCTCTAATTCTTGGTCCATCGCAATAGCTTTTTCTTCAAAGTCCAAGCGGGTGATTCGCTGACCGACGGGTTGACTAAGATCGATCGTATACTCGATGCCTTCATACATATCGTAGTTATAATATTGCGGTTTTGGCTCAATAAAAGCAGGATTGAACACGATCTGACCGTCAACAACGGCTAAATAATCCGCCGTTTGTTCTAAAGCGGCTTTTAATTCAGCACCTGTTACTTTGACTACAGCTAACGTATTTGGGTAAATATAATTGGTGATCACATCCCGCATCGTGATGGTTGAGCCAAAGCCCTTGCCTTCATTGTTGAAAAGAGCAGTGCCAGAAATTTTGGCGCCGCTGGCAGCCATCTGAACACGATTGATAAATTCAATATAAGGATGCTCTTTCAAGCGTGCCCCCATTGGATCGATGATTCGCATATCCCCACTGACTTTGCCTAACGGCTGATCTAGCCATGTTTGTAATTCTTCTTCGATAGGTGCTAACAAAGCCAACGTCTCTTGATCTGGGAGAGCATCCGCAACAGGGATCAACGCAGCCGTACTGTTTGTGACATGAACCCCTGTCTGATTTTTTTCAACCGTCAATTCGATGGCGCCGATAAAGCTTCCACGATAACCGGGCTGTACAACGGGAACACCATTGATTTTTGTGGCGATCTCACGATGCTGGTGTCCTGTGAAGAAGGCATCGATTCCTGAGACTTCCTGCAATAATTGATAGCCCTCATTTTCGCCGGTCAATAATTCAGTCGGTTCCCCAGTGACTAAATCACGCTCGAAGCCGCCATGATAACTGACAACAACAATATCGGCTTGTTCTCGTAAGTAAGGTACATAGTTTTTCGCTGTCTCAACGATGCTGACAAACTGCATCCCGCGAATCGTCGCAGGCTGTTCCCAGTGAGGAATATACGGCGTCACAATTCCTAAGATCGCGATCTTGACCCCTTCTTTTTCAATGATGGTGTAGGCTTGTCCAAAAAATGGTTCTCCCGCTTCATTTAAAATATTCGCTGCCAGTACTGGTGTTTGGTAGCTGGCGATCGCTTCTTGCAAATAAGGCAGACCGTAGTTGAACTCATGATTGCCTAAGACATGAACATCAACGTCTAGGTGGTTGACGACAGCGGTCAATGCGGCAACGGAATGCTGGCTCTTGGCGATGTAATAGCTTAAGGGTGAGCCTTGGATAAAGTCGCCATTTTCGATCGTTACGACCGGCCCGGAGGCTGCTTGACGTAGCTCTTTCATTTTGGTGGCAACTTTTGCCACGCCGAATCCTTGTTCCGTATCATCGGCAAAATTGGTTGGATAGACATAGCCATGCATATCGCTCGTTTCTAAAAACGTGATTTTCATTCAAAAGACTCCTTTTCCCCTCAATAGACCAAAAGGGCATGCGCATAAGTCGAAAACCCTCGAAAGCCAGCATTTTCTGCTTCCTTGTGTCTTCAAACTTTATGGCACAAACCCTTTGGTGTTTCATTCTCAGGTGTTTCCCTGATTATACCCTATTTTGACGAAGAAATTCAGAATTATTGGTTCCAAGCATCTTCTAATTGTGGTTTTGCATTTTCAATCAATTGATCGACATCTTGATCTGTATTAGACAAAATGTTTTCCATGATTGAACGCATTTCATTGTAAGCAGGATCAGCATTTTCAATCACTGGGATCGAGAACAATTCTTTGGTTGCGTCTTCTAATTTGGCAGCTACTTTTGTTTCAGGATTGTTTTTGTATTCATCGCTTTCCAAAACAGATTCAACAACTGGCATGTAGCCGGTATCGATTGCCCATGTTTTTTGCGCTTCTGGCGAAGTTAAGTATTTCATGTATTCAAAAGCAGCAGTACGTTGCTCTGGTGTTGCGCTGTTGAACATGTACAAGTCAGTTCCTTGTTGCAAGTTGATGGCTTCTGGACGAGCTGCTACGTCATATTCGAATTTGCCTTCAGTATCTTTCTTAACAAAGCCTTCCCCTGCGATGGAGCCGACATACATTGCGACTTGCTTGTTAGCAAATGGTCCAGACAAGTATTGATCAGAACCAGCGATTCGGAAGTAGCCGTCTTTGACACCATCTAGGTAGTAGTTGATGACTTCTTTTGATTCGTCACTATCTAGTTGCAAGTCTTTGTCAAAATCAACGCCTTGGTTTTTCATTGCGATGGCGTAGTAGTTGTTTAATGAGTCAAAACCAGCACCGACTACTTCACCGTTTGATTTTTCATAGATTTCTTGAGAAGCTTCTTTTAATTCTTCAAGGTTTGTTGGTACGTCAATACCATACTCGTCTAACATGTCTGCATTGTAAAACAGCATTTCTGTTGATTTGTTGAATGGAATCCCGTATTGCACGCCGTCGATTTGTGCGCCTTCTAAAAGGGCACTGCGGATCTCTTCTTGGTCACCCCAACCGATAGTATCATCGTTGATGTATTCGCCAAGGTCAACCAACATGTCATCTTGGGCAGCATTCCATAACCAACCAGGATATGCTTGGGTGATAGTTGGCAGATCTTTTGGTGAAGGCAAGGTTGAATTCACCTTTGCTTGTAGATCAGAGTAGCTGGATTGGTTTTGCAATTCGATCTTGATGTTTGGATTTTCATCCATGAATTGCTCCGTCAATTTCGTCAATGATTCTTCTTGCGCACCATTCATTGCATGCCAAAAGGTGACAGTCGTATCTTCGCTTAGTTCTGTAACGATTTCATCACTTTCCGTAGAACCAGATGAATCGTTGTTGTTTCCACAAGCCCCTAATACCAATGTCGCGGCTGCAGCTGCTGCAAATGCAAGTTTCTTTGTTTTCATTTTTTCCTCTCCTCTATCACTCTAAAATAATTTTTTCACCGCGTTGCGGCAATATTCTTTCACCGTACGGATTCACCAGATTTTCTGGTTTCAGCGTATGGATTGGAACCAATCGTTGGGGCTCGATCCAGGCAATGATCTGATCTAAATCAGCTGGTTTTGCATGTCCCGAGTTTGGCAAACGGACAAATTCGATCTCCAGTGCTGCCAGTTGATCCAAAAAGACTTGGTAAGCTGGATCAAAATCGCCTAACGGCTGTGCATCACTATGAATATACAATCCACCTGTTTGCAAGTTTTCAAAATGCGCGATTGCTTGCCAAAGGTACTGGCTCCTGTCGGCACATAATGCCTGATAAGAAATAGCGAAGGCTGGATCGAGGGTCGCTGGTACTTGATCATCGATCGTATAGAACGGTACATCTTTATCGAAAATTTCTTTCAACAATGCGGCTTGCGTCGCCTCTAGAACAACCGTCCGTGGTGCGGCTTCGACAAGCGCCATAAAGCGCTCGACATTGGCTGGATAGCCATTGAAGGTAATTTGTCGTTGAGGATTTTCTTTGACCAAACGCACAAACGTCTCGATCAATTCTGTTTCACTTTCCACCGTGATCGCATTGGGATCCGGTTCTCTTTCTGGGAAGCTGATGCTGACCCCTTCCATCATCAATAGATCCGTGTGTTTGGCTAATTGACAGAATTCTTTGGTACGCTCTGGATGATAGCCATGCAAACGTAAATCACCGGTATAAGCAATAAAATGATCCGGCGTGCGAATCAACAAAGCTGCCGCTCCATAAGCATCATGATCGACTGGAATGATCTCGACTTCAATTTCCCCGACTCTAATCACATCGTGAGGTTCTAAGCCGATCAATTCACGGACAAAGCTTTTTTCCTCATGAGGAACGGGCAGCAAGAAGTCCCCTTTTTGATTCAACACTTCAAGGATCGCTTTGGTTTCCTTCAAGGTGTACATAGGAATATTTGGGTCTAAAAAGTTGATCATTTTTGAGTGATCCAGATGGGCATGGGAAAGGAAGACTGCTGTTTCTTGGTATTCTTTCGTTTCACTGCCTTGATACGTGTAGTCTAAGCGTGGATCGTAGACATTTTTCAGTTCTGGTATCCAACGGTGGGAGACTAGAGTTTGTATTTCTTCATCTGGTAAAGGTGTTTCTGGGTGGTATTCCGAACCGAAGTCAAAAAAGATATGGGCATCTTTATACGCAACTTCGATGACGGTCCCTCCAATCGTTAAGATCCCGCTATGGAAGGTGATCGTTGTTTTATCCTTTGATGCCATCTTTAGCCACTCCTTTGATAATTTCTTTTCTAAAGATCAAGTAAATGATCAGAATTGGAATGACGGTCAAGGTCGCTGCCGCCATTTGTAAATGAACGTCACTGCCGCTTTCTGTGGTAAAGGCAGCCAACCCATTATTTAAGAGGCGGTATTTTTTCTCATTGGTCACTAACAACGGCCATAAGAAGGAATTCCAGCTAGAGATGAACGTCAGAATCCCGACTGTCACTAAGGCTGGTTTTGACATGGGGATCAAAATCCGGCGGATATAAGCTAGGTCGCTGGCACCGTCAATTTTGGCTGCCTTATAAAAGGTATTAGAAATACTTTGTAAATAACCGTTTAAATAATAGATGTAAAAAATACTGGTCAAAAAGGGAATGATCAAGGCACTATACGTATTCAATAAGCCCATTCGCGCAATCGTATTGTAATTGGTGAAAATGATCGATTCATAAGGAACCATCAATAACGAGATCATCAAGCCAATCACGAGACGTTTGTATTTGAATTCAAGACTTGTTAATGCAAAGGCAGCTAGAATCGCCGTGATCAGCGTCGCGATAGTCGTCACCGCAGAAACGAAGACCGTATTAAAGAAGTAGCGTAAAAAAGGTGCTCGGGTAAAGACTTCCCCGTAGTTGTTCCACTGGAAAGACTCCGGCATGATCGTTGGGGGAATACTGGTTGCTTCACTGTAGGTCATTAGCCCAGCCAAGATCATATAGACAAAGGGAAACAGCGTGATTACTGCTAAAATTGCTAAAAACAACATCGAAACAATCGTCACAATTTTTTTCATTCGTTTATTCGCCCACTTTCTTCAAAAGTTTATTTTGGATAAAGGTGACGAGCAAAATAATGATGAACAAGATCACGGTTGCCGCCATTGCAATCCCCGGACGTCCGGCAATATGGAATTTGTCATAAATATAAAAGACTGCTGTCGTTGCACTACGAGCGATCCCTGGCTGGCCGCCAAACAAAGCATATACTTGAGTATAAACTTTAAAGGCACTGATCAGATTGACCGTCAACAAGAAAGCAAAGGTCGGGATCAACTGCGGAAAGGTGATTTTCCGAAAAATTTCGCCATCGGTAGCGCCAAACATTTTTGCGATTTTATAGTGTTCTTTGTCGATGTTGCGCATTCCTGCCAACAAGATAATAATGTTGAAGGCGAGGCTCGTCCAAACGCCGAAGATGATCAAAGTCGTCATACTCATGTTGACGTTATCTAGCCAATTGACTGGCGCAATGCCGACAAGACCTAGCAGATAATTAATGATCCCGTAAGAGCCATTGAAAAAGTAACGAAACACGATCCCGATCGCAATCGTACTTGTGACATAGGGCATAAAGAAGATCGTTTCAAAAAAACTTTTGTATTTGACTTTTTCAAAAATGATCCAAGCAATCGCTAATGAGAGAATCAGCGAGATCGGCACGACCGCAAAAGCAAACAGCGCTGTGTTTTGCAGTGCTCGAAAGAATACGGGGTCCGTTAAAACCCTTTGATAGTTCTCAAGCCCAGCATACTGTTGGTTAATCAAGGTTCCTTTTTGGAAACTCATGATGAAGGAACGAAACAGCGGATACACACTGAATAAGAAAATAATGACCAATGAAGGCAGTAAAAACAGCCACGCCTTTGGTTGATTCTCAGGGTTATAATTTTTTTTGAACATTAGTAGACCCGCTCTCCTTTTTCATCAAAGATAAAGGCTTTTTTGTAATGAAAATCAAATGACACTTGCGCGCCTTCTTCAATGATCTCTTCAATACTAACGATCGATTTCATATGTTTTTCAGCCAGATCAAAGTTCAAGATTCGTTCTCGTCCGATCAGCTCTACACTCTTGATTTCTGTTTGGAACAACCCTGCTTGTAAAGTGGTCAGCACATCTTCTGGACGAATACCTAACGTATATTGGCCGTCTGTCAATGGTTTTTTGAAGCGAATGTCGGTAAAGCGGTCAACCGGGATCGTAAACGCTGGATGGATCATTTGTCCCTCTTTGACTTCTACTGGCAAGATGTTGATGATTGGATTACCAATAAATTTCGCTACGAAAAGATTGTTTGGTTCTAAGTAAAGGTTTTGCGGATCATCATTTTGCTGAATGATCCCTTCGTTCATCAAAATGATCTTATCACTGATAGAAAGAGCTTCTTCCTGGTCATGAGTCACGAAGATCGTGGTGATACCTACTTCTTTGACTAACCGACGGATCTCTTCACGGATCTTCAAGCGCAAACGGGCATCTAGGTTACTCAATGGTTCATCCAGCAGTAAGACTTCTGGACTTTGTACCAAAGCACGAGTGATAGCGACCCGTTGCTGCTGTCCACCGGAAAGGGTTCCAGGTTTTTTCTGACTTAATTCTTCAATATTGGTCAGTTTCATGAACTTCTCAGCAATTTTTTGTGCTTCATTTTTCTTGATTTTTTTCTCTCCGACTGTCAAGGGAAACATGACATTTTCTAACACAGTCATATGGGGATAAAGGGCATAATTCTGAAAAACAAACCCGATATTGCGGTCTTTCGGCTCTGTCTTAACAACGGAAGTACCATTAAAGCGGATATCTCCATCGGTGGGACTTAACAACCCCGCGATCAAATTCAATATCGTCGATTTCCCACAACCACTCGGTCCCAACAAACAAACCAAATCGCCTTTTTCTATTGTAAAATCTACTGCTTTCAAGGCTTCAAACTTATTATCGAAAACCTTCTTCAACCCGACTACTTCTATCAAAACTGCCCCTCCATTTTCTCTTTTTCCTCCGAATAGTTGACTGGCATTTCAAGTCACAAAAAAAACGAACTCTTGATGTTTCGGTCAAACGCTCAAAGAAATTCGATTTTAATCATAACAAACGAATGTTTTTATTCGATACTATTATTGTAAATGTTTTGTAAAAATCATTGGGAATTATGAAAGAATTTTTAATTAATTTACCTAATAATGAGAAAACGATGAGTGGCTCAAAGAGGATTATCCCCACTAAACACGAACATTTCGTCATTTTTCGAAAATTTTCATGAAAAAATGAATGAATTTTATCAAATATATGCAGCTGTGTATAGTAACACTATTTTTACACTTCTTTTTTATCAAAAGCACCCTTAGTATTTATTTACTAAACCTGTCAGTAAATTCCCGTTTAAAATAACAAAAAAAGAACGATTTATCTAAGAAAACAATCGTCCTTTTTTCTCTTTATTCATTCTTTTTCATCGATCGTCAACGTCAGCAATTTCGTTGAGACTTGCTCAAGAAAATAACGGTCGTGTTCAATGATCAGCATAGAAGGCTCCACCAAATGGATCACTTCCTCTAATTGCTTCTGATTGAAGACGTCCAAATAATTCAGCGGTTCATCCCAGATAAACAATTCCGCTGGTGTTGCTAATGATTTGGCTAGCTCCACGCGTTTACGTTGCCCCATACTCATTTGCTGGATCGGGGTTTGAAAGACAGTTCTTTCCAAGCCAAGTTTTTTTAAATTATTTAGCAGATCTTGATAATTCAAGCCATGCTCTTGGGCAAACTCTGTCAGCATCCCACGGTTGTCCTCATAATTTTGCCGGACGTAACTAATAGTGATCCCGTGGGCTGTTTTGATTGTCCCTGTCTGCTGTCCATCGAAAGTACCTAGAATACTCGCAATCAAACAGGACTTGCCAGATCCGTTGGCCCCTTGAATCCCCAAGCGCTCTTTTTGACGGATCGCAAACGTCAGCGGTTTAAACAAAGGATGCTCATAGCCGAGCTGAAAATGCTCTGCTTCCAGCAACACGTCATGATGGCTAACCAGTGGGGTCATTTTCAGCGGATCGATCCACTCAATGTCTTTTAACAACGCAGACTTGTCTTGAATTTGATCTTCCATCCGTTTAACGATCGCTTTCGAGCGCTTCATGGTCCGTGCCGCTCGGGCACCGATCGCCCCCGTATCATAGATTGCCCCGCTGCCTTTTTTGGTCGGCGACCCTAATTTGTCCCGTTCACGCCCTCGGGACCACTCCGCTTTTTCGGCTGCTGTCTGCTTCAAACGCCCGATTTCTTTTTTCAACTTGCTGTTTTGTTCTTGCTCATAGGCATCTTTTTGCTGCTTTTGCAGCTCATAGACTGAATAATTCCCTTTGTACAACACCAAGCGGCTTTTTTCGATCGCCAATACATGATCGACGACTTCATCGACAAACTGTCGATCATGGCTCACAACGATAAACCCGGTTTTTTGCTGCAAATAGCGGGCAACATGTTGGCGAGCGGTCACATCCAAATGGTTGGTCGGTTCATCGATCAAAGGAAAATTCTCTTCATCAACGAACAACCGCGCCAATAGGACTTTCGTTTGCTCGCCGCCAGATAAAGTCGCAAAGGGACGCCAAAGCACTTCTGGATCAAGTTGCAGCAGGTTCAATTCCCGCTCCAAACGCCACTGCTCAAATTCGCCAGATTCCTGTAAAACAAAAAGCGTCAATTGCTGATCATCAGCGACGGTTAAGGGAAAATAAACGAATTGTTGCTCATGGGTGATCGAGCCGCTATAAGGCAATTCATTGAGCAGCAGACGCAGCAAGGTCGTTTTGCCGCGACCATTCCTGCCAATCAACCCTAATTTCCATTGTGTATCAAGGTTCAAGTTGGCATCCTCAAAAAGCAACCGTTCCTGGCTATCAAAGCCAAAAGTTAAATGATTAATACTGATATTCGACATAAATATACCTCGTCTCTATTCACGGAATAGAGTAGACCTAAAGCTATTTTCAGAATCAGTTTTTAGAGGTACACAAAAAGATCCCCCATTGAAAAAGTCAACCAATCCTGAAAATCTGCAGACTATCCCCTTGGAGGAACAGTTTCATGCAGCTTTCAACAAATTGGTTAATTTTTCAATGGAGGATCCCTCATTTCGTTTAATAGTGCCCTAAGTATAGCATTGATCGACAAAAAAGCGCAAGTTCGGTACTCACTGCTGCTTTATCTTTCTATTTTATTCACAAACTAAACCCGTTATCGCTGGAAACGTTTCATTAAAAAACACTTGAAAAACAAAAAAACCATCAGGTTGGTTAGTCCTGATGGCAAAAGGAGTAAAATGAAAAATAAAAAGGTTGTTGGTTGTGAATTCATTATACCTCCGATAAAAAAACTTTACATGTGAAAAACATAACAGTTAAATTAAATAACTCTTGTTTAACTTGAATGTTTATCATTTTTTTAACAATAAAGCGGTCATCCGTTGGATAGCAAAAGAAATTTCAGCCGTTGCTTCATCTTGCTTAGCTTCTGCCGCATCAAAGGCTTCTTGGTCGATTTTGTTATCCAGACTCAAAATCATCTCATCACAGCCGGCAACATATTTCATATACGCCCGCTCGAATTTTTTATGGATCCCCATCACATTCGCTGGTGGACGCAATTTGCTGATTTTTTCCAGCATCAAGCGGTATTTGTCCGTGCCTTCTTTAAAAATTCTGGTAATCTCAGCTAGCCGCTCAGGTGTTACCTCGGCTTCTTTTTTCTCGTCAATCGCTTTGCGGATCTCTTCATAATTGGGATTCATTTTTTCCCCGATCGCTTCTGTTTCTTTGACAAGATCGTTGATTGTTTGTACATAAAAACCTAAGTTTGGTCGCACAGTGGGTTCCCTACTTTCTTTGTTATTATCTTCTATTTTACCGTTTCTTACTGCAAATGAAAAGGTCAAGAAACAGACACAGGGTTTATCGAAATAAGCCAGCAAAAAAAGGCCTGCTGCCCATGGAGAAGGACAGCAGACCATTGATTGTTTTTCCGTTTATTTTGGCTTATTTGCGTCCCATTGCTCGTTGGATCGCTTTGACGATCTCAACGACTGGAATGATCGCAAAGGAGGCGCCTAAAACGATGCCCCATTGATACAAGTCAAGGTGTGCAACACGGAAGATATCATTTAATCCTGGCACGATGAAGATCACTAGCATCAACGCAAAGGACAACAGGATCGCCCAGTTGAAGGCTTTGTTTCTAAATGCCCCTACTTTAAAGAGCGACTGATGGATCGATTTGACGTTGAAGGCATGGAACAACTGCATCAATCCTAACGTGGCAAAAGCCATCGTTAAGGCATCGGCATGGATCGCATCGTACGTATTGTGAACGGGCCATTGGATCGCTGACCAATAAACGAACAGCACGGTTGCCGCTTCTAAGATCCCTTGGTAGATGATACTACTCATCACACCACCAGAAAAGAAGTTGGAACTGCGTCCCCGCGGTGCATGTTTCATTAAATCTTTTTCAGCAGGCTCCATTCCTAGGGCAATTGCTGGGAAGGTATCCGTTACTAGGTTGATCCAAAGCAAGTGGATCGGCAATAGCGAGTCCCAACCCCACAAGGTTGCTAAGAACAAGGTCAAAACTTCCCCTAGGTTAGCGGCTAGCAAGTATTGAATCGCTTTTTGAATATTGGAGAAGACTTTTCGTCCTTCTTCCACTGCTACGACGATCGTAGCAAAGTTGTCATCGGCTAGGACCATATCAGAAGCACCTTTAGAAACTTCGGTACCTGTGATCCCCATGCCGACACCAATATCGGCTTGCTTCAGTGATGGTGCATCGTTGACCCCGTCACCGGTCATAGCAACGACTTTGCCTTCTTGTTGCCAAGCTTTGACGATGCGGACTTTATGTTCCGGTGATACCCGCGCATAGACTGAATAGTGGGCTACTTTTTGAGCGAACTCTTCATCGCTCATTTTATTGAGTTCAGCACCAGTCAAGACGGCATCATCATCGCCCGGTTTGATGATCCCTAAACGTCCCGCAATGGCTTCAGCTGTATCTCGGTGGTCTCCGGTGATCATGATTGGACGAATTCCAGCTTCTTTGGCTAAACGTACCGCATCGGCTGCTTCTGCACGTTCTGGATCGATCATTCCGACTAAGCCAGCAAAGACGAGGTCATTTTCGACAATTTCTGATTCTAAGTTTTCTGGTACTTGGTCTACGTATTTGTAGGCCATCCCCAATACCCGTAACGCTTGTTTTGCCAGATCGGTATTGTTGAATAAGATTTTTTCTTTTTCCTCATCGGTCATTGGCAGCTCTTGGCCATCCAATAGCACTTTGGAGGTTCTGCCTAGCAAGACATCCGGCGCACCTTTGACAGCAACTAAATAGCGTCCGTCTTCTTGTTGGTGGATCGTACTCATTAGTTTTCGGTCAGAATCAAATGGCAGATCCGCTATCCGTGGTTCTTGATTGACGAGATCCCGCACATGGAATCCTTGATCCATCCCAAATTGTACCAAGGCAGTTTCGGTCGGATCACCGATCAAGTTGCCTTCTTCACCAAATTTTGTATCATTGGCAAAATTCATGACTTTTAATGCCATGTTGTCTAACGGAATATCTTCTGAAGCAGCATGTTGTTTGTTATTGACAAACAATTTTTCCACGGTCATTTGATTCAACGTCAAAGTACCAGTTTTATCAGAAGCGATAATGTCCGTTGCCCCAAGGGTTTCAACCGCAGGCAATTTACGGATCACTGCATTTCGTTTCGCCATGACTTGCGTACCTAAGGCTAAGATGATCGTTACGATCGCTGGCAGCCCTTCTGGGATCGCCGCTACTGCTAATGAGATCGAAGTCAATAGCATGTCGACCCATGACGTATTGTTAAAGATCGTTCCAACAAAGAACATGATCACTGCAATGATAATGATGGCGATCGTCAGGAATTTTCCTAGTTCATTTAAGTTACGCTTCAACGGTGTTTCGGTTTCTTGGGCGCTAGCCAGCATGCCAGCGATTTTCCCAACTTCAGTTCCCATCCCTGTATTGACCACGACCCCTTTTCCGCGGCCATAGGTCACATTACTGTTTGAATAAGCCATATTGACGCGATCGCCGATCCCGACATCCGTCCCGTCGATGACAGTCAATTCTTTTTCGACTGGTACGGATTCACCGGTCAAAGCGGCTTCTTCAATTTTTAACGAACTTGCTTCTAAGAGGCGTAAATCCGCCGGTACGACATCGCCAGCTTCTAATAGGACAATATCCCCCGGAACCAATTCATCGCTCTTGATGGTGACGGTATGACCATTACGCAAGACGTTGGCATTTGGGGTGGACATTTCCCTTAGCGCTTCGATGGCCTGCTCTGCCTTTGCCTCTTGAACAACACCCATGATCGCGTTGATAATGACAACTGCTAAAATAATAATTGAGTCCACGACTTCATGGGAAACGACTGCTGAGATAATCGCCGCCGCTAGCAAAACGATGATCATCAAATCTTTGAATTGCTCAAAGAATTTTTGTGCCATCGATTTCTTTTTGCCTTCTTCTAATTCGTTGGGACCATACTCAGATAAGCGTTTTTGCGCTTCATCGTTCGTTAATCCATTGGCATCTGTTTGCATTTCTTCCAGAACATGCTGCGCTTCTTGCGCATAAAACGCCTGCGAAAGCTGTTCCTTTTTATTTTCTTCTGACATGCTTCTCCTCCTTTTATAGTTACTCTTCCTTTATTGTACATGATATGAAAAAAAATAGACTTATGTATGCACTGTCTAAGCATACATAAGTCTCACTGTTTAAGACAGCACCAGAAATTTCTTTCAGGATGGTGATACTGCCGCAGATAAAATCCGCCAATTACTCCCTCATGTTCATATCAATAACCTACATTATACAAAAACTTTTCGGGTCTGGCAATTTTATTTTCGCTGAAATTCAACAAAGGATTTCTCCTAAAAATCAAGCGATGATCGAGCCGTTTGGCATGCCTTTTGGTGCTTCCACGATTTGCAGACGACCATCATTGTCTTCTGCCGAAAGGATCATTCCTTGGCTGACTTGCCCCCGCATTTTCCGTGGTTTTAAGTTGGCAACGATCACGACTTTTTTGCCGATCAAATCTTGTGGTTCTGGATAAAATTCAGCGATCCCCGATAAAATTTGACGATCTTGATCATCCCCAGCAGCTAAGCGGAATTGCAGCAGCTTGTCGGCGCCTTTGACTTTTTGACAGTCAACGACTTCTGCCACTTTTAATTCGATCTTATCGAAGTCTTCGTATTTGATTTCGGCTTTCTCTGATTGCAGTGTGGTTTCTTCTGGATCCCATTTCACCGTTTCTTCTGGACTTTGTGTCCCTTCAGCCATTTTCTTTTGGATGTAGGCTACTTCTGTTTCAAGTTCCAAACGAGGGAAAATCGGTGTGCCTTTGGCAACGACTTTCGTGCCACTTGGAAATTCACCAAAGCGTAAATCTTTCAGATCCATGGCAACAGAGGCTAACCCTAATTGTTGGAAAATGTTGGCTGGTGTTTCTGTCATCACCGGTTGCAATAAGATCGCGACGATGCGTAAGCTTTCCGCTAAATGAACCATCACACTATTTAATTCTGCGCGCTTTTCTTCTTCTTTGGCTAGCACCCATGGTTGGGTTTCGTCAATGTATTTATTGGCGCGAGAAATCAATGTCCAAACTTCGGATAATGCCGTACTGAATTCCATTTTGTCCATGGCTTCATGGTAACGACCGACCACATTGGCAGCAGTCGTTGACAACTCGCTATCAAAAGGTGTCACTTTTGAGGCATAGTCCGGCACTAAACCATCACAATATTTATTAATCATAGCGATCGTCCGATTCAGCAAGTTTCCTAAGTCATTGGCTAGATCGTAGTTCAAACGAGAGACGAAATCTTCTGGTGTAAATACACCATCGCTCCCAAAAGGAACCGCTCGTAATAGATAGTAACGCAACGCATCTAAGCTATAGCGTTCCACTAACATTTCTGGATAAACGACATTGCCTTTTGATTTCGACATCTTGCCGTCTTTCATCATCAACCAGCCATGGCCAAAGATTTTTTTCGGTAATGGCAAGTCTAAGGCCATCAGCATGATTGGCCAATAGATCGTATGGAAACGCACGATTTCTTTCCCAACCATATGCACGTCAGCTGGCCAGTATTTTTGGAACAAGGAATCGTCGTCTGAGCCATAGCCTAATGCCGTAATATAGTTGGATAACGCATCGATCCACACATATACCACGTGTTCAGGACTAGCAGTGACTGGGATGCCCCATTTAAAGGTCGTTCTGGAAACAGCCAAGTCTTCTAAGCCGGGTTTGATAAAATTATTCATCATTTCATTTTTACGTGATTCTGGTTGAATGAACTCTGGGTGTTCATCATAGTATTCAACCAAACGATCGGCATATTTGCTCATGCGGAAGAAATAAGAAGATTCCTTCACCAATTCTACCTCATGACCGCTTGGCGCTTTACCGCCGATGACTTTGCCCTCTTCATCGCGGTAAACTTCTGCTAGTTGCGTTTCGGTAAAGTATTCTTCATCAGAAACGGAATACCAGCCTTCGTATTCCCCAAGATAGATATCGCCTTGATCAAGCAATTGCTGGAAGATTTTTTGAACGGCTGTTTTATGGTAGTCATCCGTTGTACGGATAAATTTGTCATAACTAATGTCTAGTGTGTTCCATAATTTCTTAACGTCAGCTGCCATTTTGTCGACATATTCTTGCGGATCTACGCCAAGTTCTTCTGCTTTTTTCTCGATTTTTTGACCGTGCTCATCGACACCCGTCAAATAAAAGACATCAAAGCCCATCAATCGTTTGTATCGTGCTACCGCATCACAAGCGATCGTCGTGTAAGAATTCCCGATATGCAGCTTGCCGCTTGGATAATAAATTGGCGTCGTAATATAGAATGTTTCTTTTTCAGCCATGGACGCAAGTCCTCCTTTTCACTAGTAAAGTGTATACTTAGGTAGTATACAGTTCGCAACCCAAAAATGCTATAAATTTAATCAAAAAAGCGGACAACCTAAGACCTTTCTTCATGCTCTAAAAGAAGCAAAGGAATCGTTTTGGTCCTTAAAACGCAGCAAATAAACCAGCAGATTTGAGTATTTCTTTTCTACTAGTTATCATAGCGCAGATAGCCGTTCACTTCAATGTTCTAAGGGAAGAATCTGATCCTGAC
Source organism: Enterococcus sp. FDAARGOS_375 (assembly GCF_002393265.1). NCBI lineage: Bacteria > Bacillati > Bacillota > Bacilli > Lactobacillales > Enterococcaceae > Enterococcus > Enterococcus sp. FDAARGOS_375. The sequence continues at coordinate 926,929 of NZ_CP023515.1, forward strand.
AACAAATCTCATAGGAAATAAAGCTGTTTTATCTCTCTTTGATTAACAGGTACTTCTTTTGCTATAATGAGGAAGACTTCACTTATAGAAAGGAACGCTATGACCCGAAAAAACAAACAGCATTTTTTGCTTTTAATCGTGCTTTCTGTGGGGCACTTGCTCTTTTCAACCACAGGTTACCCCTTTTTGTTTGCTTACTTCAACAGCAATGATTACGCGGCGCTTTTTGCGACAGCGCTGGCAATCCTACGGGTAGCTTTTCTGCTCTGGATCGCTCTTTGGGGTTATTCAGCGCTCAAAGAACACCCTCGGTCTTCTTGGCTTTATCTCGCATTGTTTTTCATTAATTTGATCGTTCCTTATTTTTTCCGTTAAGGAAAACCATCGCGCTCAGTTACTTACTTTATCTAAGGCAGGAGAAACCAATGAAAGAATTTACCTCAAAATCAGCTGAAAAGCACTACTATGAAAAAGAAGCTTCTGAAGCAGACTTTCTTACGTGGTATCAGGCACAAGATCAGCCAAAATACGAGAAACCCTCCGTAACCGTCGATATGGTGTTGATGTGTTACAACAAAGAAGAAGAACAACTCAAAATTGCGCTGATCCAAAGAAAAGGGCATCCTTTCCGTAATTCTTGGGCATTGCCAGGGGGCTTCGTCAATCCCAATGAATCGACAGGCCAAAGTGTGATCCGTGAGACCCAAGAAGAGATTGGGGTCACCATCTCCAAACAAAACATCGAACAGCTGCATACCTTCAGCACCCCTGGTCGTGATCCACGTGGGTGGGTCATCACCGTCAGCTATTTGGCATTTATTGGTGAAGAGCCCTTGAGTGCTGGGGACGATGCGAATCAAGTGCGCTGGTTCTCTCTGGAAAGAAAAGCCAATCAAATCTATTTGACCAGCGGTGAGATCGAGATCATTCTTGACCTGGTGACTGGCGCCTCTGTTGGAAAAGATACGTTGGCTTTTGACCACAGCGCGATCATTCTCAAAGCCTTCAAACGGGTTGCCAATAAGATGGAGCACGAGCCGCAAGTGCTTCTTGTGTTAGGCAAAGACTTTACGATCACGGAAGCCCGTAAAGTATTCGCCAAGTTTTTAGGGATCGATTTTAAAATGATCGATCATTCCAACTTCAAAAAATCCATGCTCCAATATTTTACGGAAGTCGGCGAAAAGCCCGTCGGCATCGGGCGTCCCTCAAAGATCTATCGCTTAAATGACGCATTTTTAGGTGATAAAATGTAAAAAAATACAACCCCCTGTCAGACCTTAGTTTGGCAGGGGGTTGCTGGTTAATCATAATTAGTGAACGTGGTTCCTAGAAACAAAAATCTTAAAGATTTTTTCTATACCCTAGGCGATCCCTGGCGTTCCTTCCAGTTCAAGTGGCTCAGCTCCTCATTTCGCCTGAGAGTCGTTCTAGCTTCTGTTGGTCCTGCGTATCCAACGTGACAAAACGCAGTTCTTTACCGTACCACTGCGCTTTGTACTGGATTTTGCGAACGAATTGATGCCAATCACTGATGCTGTAATGACCAGCTTTTAAAACCGTATCTTCTGCGATTTGTTCCAAATAGATCGTATCATACTGTTTTACGAGATGGTAGCTGACTTGATCGATGAATTCCCGCTTTTGACAGCAGTGAAAACGATAAAGGCGAGCGACCTTTCCTTTTAGCTTCTGATAATTTCGTGCCTGAGTCAAAAGGATTTTTTTCCGTTTGACCGCCGTAGCTTTCACCTGAAGTTTGCGTTCTGCTCGTGTCAGCTTTTGCTTCGTTTGGATGGCATGTTCACAGGTGATAGGTACCGGCTGGTTGGCTTTGACCAACTGCTGTGGATCATAAACAACCGCGATAGATGCTTGCTGTTTCGGGAGTGGCGTGATCTCTTCCAAACAAAGGATCGAGATGTAAAACTCTTCGTTGTTTTTTGCTGAGATCGTTGCCGACTTGATTTTCCCTTTGATCTCCCGATGCTTTTTTACGGGAACCAGTGTTTTAAGCTTTGGCAGCTTGATTTGATCCTCTTCAAAATAAATGGTGTGCTGCTGATTATTGGTGGTATACGATTGCCAGATACTTTTTTTGGTTTTCATTTTTGGAAAGCCAGCCCGCTTTTGAAAGTAATTTCGAAACGCTCGGTCCAGATTCCGTTGTGCATTCGCCAATGCCAAACTATCGGTCTCCTTCAAAAAAGGATACTCCTTTTTTAGTTTGGCTGGCGTCAACCCTTGCTTTGCTTCATTGTTGGCCAGCTCTTCCATCTTCGCCTCCAACAGTTGATTGTACGTAAACCGTACACAGCCGAAGGTTTCGATGAAAAACTGTTTTTGCTGTCCATTAGGATAGATCCGAAATTTGTATGCTTTTAAAACACCCAGTTTCATCTCCTCCTAACACTCCCTATACCTTTGACGCTAGTTCCCCTTTTTTTGTGCTAACTTTTCTTGGTAGATCTTGGCTTCTTGTTTCGTGGCATAAACGAAATGTCCTGGTGCGATTTCTTCCATTGCTCGTTCTTGGTTATCGTTTGGTTCACTGACGTATTTGATCCGTTTACGTTGACGCTCATGGTCAGGATCTGGCAGTGGAATCGCTGATAACAGACTTTCAGTATATGGATGAACCCCGTAATGATAGATTTCATCACTAGTTCCCACTTCTAGTAGTTTGCCGTTGTGCATCACGCCGATCCGATCGCTAATGTGTTTTACCATCGATAAATCATGGGCGATAAACAAGTACGTCAATTTATGTTCTTCTTGCAGATCTTGCAGCAAGTTAACGACTTGGGCTTGGATCGAAACATCCAATGCCGAGATCGGTTCATCACAGATAATGAATTTTGGATCGACGGCTAACGCGCGGGCGATCCCGATCCGTTGACGTTGTCCCCCTGAAAATTCATGGGGATAACGGGTCCCGTGACTTGGGTTGAGTCCGACCGTTCGCAAAAGTTCATCCACCCGATCATTGCGTTCTTTTTCATTTTTAGCTAATCCGTTGATATCGATCCCTTCAGCAATAATGTCCCGAACTTTCATCCGGGGATTCAAGGAGGCATAAGGATCTTGGAAGACCATTTGGACTTCCCGGCGAAAATCAGCCAGCGGTTTCTTGCCTTTGATTTTCATAACATCTTGTCCATCAAAAAGAACTTCGCCTCCGGTAGGGTTATTCAAACGAATCACCGTCCGTCCAGTGGTCGATTTTCCACTTCCGGATTCGCCTACTAGACCAAAGGTTTCTCCTTCATAGATTTGGAAGGAGATATCATCGACGGCTTTGACTTCGTCTTTGCGGCCAACGTTAAAATATTGTTTAAGATTCTTTACTTCAAGTAAAACTTTTTCCAACCGTTTCTCCTCCTTTAGACAGATGCCTGAGTATTTTTTTCTTGGAATTTTTTCCAGCGAATCAAGATCTCATCCGGCGGAGTTACCTTCGGTGCTTGCGGCGCTAACAGCCACGTTGCTGCTTTGTGAGTCGGTGAAACATCAAAGAACGGTGGTTGCTGTTCTGCATCGATCTGCAAAGCAAATTCGTTTCGTGGATAAAAAGCGTCCCCTGTTGGCGGGTCCAACAGATCCGGTGGTGAACCAGGAATCGCGTACAACCGATCGCCTGTCCCTTCTAACGTCGGCATCGAGCCTAACAAACCCCAAGTATACGGATGTTGCGGGTTGTAGAAGATTTCTTCTGCGGTCCCCACTTCGACGATTTTCCCACCATACATCACGGCTACTCGGTCAGCCACATTGGCAACGACACCTAAGTCATGGGTAATAAAGACGATGGACGAATTGATTTTCTTCTGAATATCTTTTAATAACTCTAAGATCTGTGCTTGGATCGTTACATCCAATGCAGTCGTCGGTTCATCTGCAATCAAGATCTGTGGGTAGCAGATCAACGCGATCGCAATAACGATCCGCTGCCGCTGACCACCGGAAAATTGATGCGGATAATTTTTCAAGCGTTTCTCAGCATTCGGGATACCGACAAGGTTCAGTAATTCCAACGCTTGTCGCAAGCCTTCTTTTTTACTGATTTTGTTGTGCTTCATCAATGACTCTGCTACTTGCTTACCAATCGGCATCGTTGGGTCTAGTGAAGTCATTGGATCTTGGAAAATCATGGCGATTTCCTTGCCACGGATTTTTTGCAGTTCTTTTTCGGATTTTTTCAAAATGTCCGTCCCATTGAAGAGGATCTGGCCATTATCGACATTGGCATTGCTGGCTAACAACCCCATGATACTACGGGTTGTCACGGACTTGCCGCTCCCGGATTCGCCCACGATCGCCAAGGTTTCTCCTTTGTATAGATCGAAACTGACATCACGGATCGCTTGGACTTTCCCAGCAAAGGTGTCAAAAGAAATTTCTAAGTTTTTCACTTCTAAGACTTTTTTCATCGCAATCACTCTTTCATTTTCGGATCAAAGGCATCACGCAAACCGTCTGCCAGCAAGTTGAACCCAATCATAATCACAGACAAGGTCACAGCCGGCACCCACATTTGGTAAGGCAGGAACAAGAAGGTTTTGTAGCCATCGCTTAGTAACATCCCTAAAGATGCTGAAGGTGGTTTTAGTCCTAGCCCGATAAAGCTTAGGAAGGCCTCGAAGAAAATCGCCGAGGGAATACTGAACATCATTTGTACGATGATCACGCTGGAAATATTTGGTAATACGTGTTTCATCGCAATCTTGAGACGACTTTCCCCCAGTGTCGTTGCGGCTAAAACGAATTCCTGATCTTTTAGTTTCATTGTTTGGGCCCGTACGATCCGCGCCATTGGAATCCAGTTAGTGATCGCCATTGCTGCCACGATCGAGAAGATCCCTGGTTCGAAAACTACCAGCATCAAGATCATTACCACTAAGTTGGGAATACCAGATAAGATCTCTAAGAAACGTTGCATCACATTATCGATCCGTCCACCTAAAAGACCAGAGATCAAGCCATAGGTTACACCAAAGATGATATCTAGCATCGCTGCGATAAACGCAATCAATAAGGAGATACGTGTTCCTACAAATAAACGACTCAATAAGTCACGACCTAATCCATCCGTTCCTAAAAGGAAATACGTCCCGTCAGGAACATTGGCAGCTGCATACTTATCTACTAGCTCGCCCCCCACCATCGCATAGCCGTTTAAGCCATTGATGTTGATACCGGGAATTTTCGGCGGCAGATTCGTAAAGGTCACATTTTGTGCAGTTGGATCATGTGGCGAGACAAAAATCGTAATGATTGAGATCGCAATAATGATCAGCAACAAAATGATTGAGAAAACCGCGGCTTTGTTCTTTTTCAAACGACGCCATGAATCTTGGAAAAAGGTTAATGAAGGGGTTGCGATCGCTTCACGCTCTTCATTGGTATTTTTTTGTAACGGTTGAAATTTGGCTGCATCGATGGCAGCAACATCATTTGCTGTGTAAGGTTTCTCTGCCATTAGCCACGACTCCCTTCTGAAACTCGGATCCGCGGATCAACGATTCCATATAAAATATCAACAACAAGAATCACAAAGACCAACATCGCGGAATAAAGAATTGTTACCGCCATGATCGTTGGATAGTCATTGGTCATGATTGATTTTACGAACTGTTCACCGATACCCGGGATCGCAAAAATATTTTCTACGACAAGGGAACCAGTCATCAAACCGACAGCTAGCGGTCCTAACAACGTCAATAACGGAATCAAACTATTCCGCAAACCGTGCTTGAAGGCAATTTCCCAGCGGCTCAACCCTTTTGCTCGTGCCAACTCGACATAATCACTATGCAGCACTTCCACCATCTCGGTTCGAATAAACCTGGCGGAATCCGCTAACGGCGACATCGCTAAGGCGACGGTCGGTAGGATCGTGCTAGCAAAGGTCTCCCACTTAGCAATCGGCAAGATCCCTAGTTTGATGGCAAAAATGTATTGCAGCAAAACGGCAAAGACAAAGTTAGGGATCGAACGCCCTAAGATCGCCACTAAGGTAGACGTTGTATCGATCCAAGTATTTTGCTTCATCGCAGAGATCGTTCCTAAAATGATCCCAAAGAAGGTACCAAAGATGATCGCTTGTAGCCCTAGTTGCAGTGAAGGTCCGATTCTTCCTGATAGTAAATTCGCTACTGGCTGGTTTTTAAATTGGAAAGAGATCCCAAAGTCACCTTTTAGTAGATTGGTCAAATAAAGCCAATATTGGGTAATGATCGGTTTGTCCAATCCTGCTTGCTCATTTAGCAAGGCAATTTGTTCTGGACTTAATTTTTCAGCATTCGTATATGGTGTTCCTGGCAAAAATTGCATCAAGAAAAAGGTGATCGTGGCAATCAGCCATAATGTTAAGACCATATAGAACACTCGTTTCAATAAATATTTCAAAAAGCTGTTCACGCAGTTTCCCCCTTAAGTATTTTGACTTCTATTCAATAATTATGTAAATTAACATAGTACGAATCATTAAAAAGGAGTCAGATCATGAAAATAAAAAAAAGTAGTGGGCTCATACCCCTCCTATGCCTCGCAATTTCTGGCGGATGGTTAGCCATAAAAAATGAATTTTCCATAGCAGCTCTTTCAGATGCCCTTTTCTTATGGGCGCTGTTCTTTTTGATCATTGGCGGTTTTTTATGGGTATTTGCTTCTGGTTTCTTTGACCATTTTCAATATTCCATGAAGAAAGCTTTTTCCAAAAATAAAACAGATTATCTGAAATTATCCCAAGTCGGCAAACAGAGCTACGCCTTTTGGTTATGGCCTGGTGTCTTCTTGTTATTCCTTTCATTGCTCTTTTTAATGATTGCTACTAGTTAATTTCATTCTTATAGTTTTACTCATTGAAATGAGAAGCAAAAGGCTGAGACAAGAAATTGTCCCAGCCTTTTCTTCGGCATTTCAAGTCAACTACTCGTGATTATTCGATTGATGTCCACTTGTAGTCGTATTGTGCGCCTGCTGCGTGAGCAACAACACCTTTGACTTTTGTTGCACGTAAGTGTGCTTCCGCTTTTTGATAAACTGGAATGACACCTTGTTCATTCATAATGATTTTTTCTGCATTGACTAAATCTTCCCAACGTTTGTCAGGGTCATTGGCATTGGTCGTACCTGCTGCTTTTACAGCTGCATCGTATTCTTCACTGCTCCATTGACCACGGTTGTATGAGTTGCCTGTCGTAAACAAGTCAGTAAAGCTACTTGCATCGGCATAGTCAGCACCCCAACCGCCCATTACTGTATCAAAATCACCAGCGTTTGAACGATCCAAACGAACAGAGAATGGTACTGGACTTAACGTGACTTTCACACCGTCCAATGTTTTTTCGATCGTATCTTGCAAGTACTCAATGATTTTCTTGGTTGAGTCTGTATCAGAAGCTAAGATATCAAATTCTAATGAATCGATTCCTAACTCTTCTTTGGCTTTTTCCCAATATTCTTTTGCTTTCTCTTGATCGTAGCTAATGACGCTGCCAGCTGCTTCTGTGAAGTCTGTATGATCGCCAGGGCTGAAGGTCATACCTTCTGGTACCAACCCAGTTGAAGCAATCGAACCATCCCCTAAGATCGATGTCACTAAGGCATCACGGTCGATCGCATAAGAGATCGCTTTACGTAAGTTTTCGTTACGGAAAGGTGAATCTTCATCACGTTGGTTCAATTCTAGGTAAGAAGTCGTTGCTTCTGGTTGAGAAACGAAGGCTTCATCGTTAGCCATCTGTTGCGCCAGTTCACCTGTTAGGATGACATCATCTGCTTGACCATCTTGGAAAAGGTTCAAGGCAGTTGAGGATTCTTTCACGACGCTTACGTTGATCGTTTGTAATTTAACAGTATCTTTGTCCCAATATTGGTCGTTCTTTTCATAAGCCCATTCCGTATCCGTTCCTGGTCCATCAAACCCAGTCAAGACAAATGGTCCATTATAAACGGCATTGTCGCTGGTTGATGCATATTGATCGCCATTTTCTTCCACTACTTTTTGATTTTGTGGGAAGAAGGATGGAAATGCTAATAAGTAATCAAAGTAAGGTGTTGCTTTTTCTAGGGTGATTTCTAATTCGTAATCCCCCACTGCTTTGATGCCTAGCTCTGATGGATCCGTATCGCCAGCTGTGATGGCATCCGCATTTTTGACTGGTGAAAATAGATACGCATATTCTGATGCAGTTTCAGGTTTGACCGTCCGTTGCCAGCCATAGACATAATCCGCTGCTGTAACAGGGTCACCGTTTGACCATTTCGCATCTTCACGCAGTTTGATCTTGTAAGTTAGTCCATCCTCGCTGACTTCAGCTGCTTCAGCTGCACCAGCAGGTTGTGGTGTGCTGTCAGCATCCAAACGATACAGTCCTTCATATACATTGTTCAATGCACTGAAGCTGATCGTATCGGTTGCTAATGAGAGATCCGCACTTGGCATTTCTTGTGAAACCACTACGTTAAATACTTGTTCTGCGTTGCTATCGCCGCTAGTTGCTGTGTCATTGCTTGAACTATTTGTTCCGCCTGTTGTACAGCCGGCTAACACCACGCCACACACAGCTACTAAACCATAGGCCCATTTATTTTTCATCCTGTCCTACCCCTTAATTGAATTAATTTTCAGAATAATCATTCGATTTCTGAAGTTAGATAAGATTTTAATTAATAATTATTAAAAAAGCAATCCCTTTTTCGATAAAAAACACCTTTGGAAGAAAGTTTTCTTGGTATTTACTTACCTTACTCTCATCAAACACTCGTTAAATGCTATTTTCCCTTTCTTTATTTATAAGAAATAATGCAAAAATAATAATAAAAAAACATGGTTAAATGTAACTTACATTCGTTTTCTGTCTTTCTTTTTCATTTGATCCGTCAAAATGAGAAACCCCTGATAGAAGTGTAAATATACAGCAATCACCAATGAATTTTATCCAAATAGTCCAAAAAAAGACCTGATCGCATAGGATCAGGTCTTCTCGCTTTAAGGACACTTGTTGCCTCCCCGAAAGGATGTCCTTCAATGATTAATGGATCGCGCCGCCAATCGCTTTTAAATCTTCTTTGTCGGCATAATCAACGATGGCTTCCACTGCTGCGGTTAATCCTTTGGCGATGTCTTCGATGCTCATTGCAGGCTGTCCTGCTTTATCGACGACTTGCTGAGGAATAAACGGCACGTGGATAAAACCGCCTTTCATTTCCGGGTATTTTGTATCGATCATGTATTGTACTTGATACATGATGTGGTTGCAGACAAAGGTTCCAGCAGTATTAGAAACGGCTGCCGGTATTCCGGCTTTTTTCATATTTTCTACCATTGCTTTGATCGGCAGTTGTGTGAAGTAGGCAGGCTTTCCTTCTGTTTGGATCACTTCATCGACGGGTTGATTGCCTTCATTATCAGGAATCCGGGCATCATCCACATTGATTGCCACTCGTTCTGGTGAGATGGCAAACCGTCCGCCCGCTTGACCGATGTTTAAAACGACATCTGGGTGGATCTCTTCAATTTTCTCTTCGACGATCGCCGCTGATTTCCCAAATACAGTGGGGATCTCTGCTTTCACGATCTGTGCACCATGAATTGTATCTGGCAGTAATTTCACTGCTTCTAAGGCAGGATTGATTGCTTCTCCGCCAAATGGATCAAATCCGGTAATTAATAATTTCATTTCCATCATCCTTCCATCTCTGTTTTACCACTAAAATGCCCAAAAGTACATTAAAGCGATGTGAATCACTAACAATATTAAAGCAATTGGGGCTTGTGCTTTAATGACACCATTGGGGTCTTTCATCTCTAACAAGGCCACTGGCAATGCGTTGAAATTGGCTGCCATCGGAGTCAGCAATGTGCCACAAAAACCAGCGGTCATTGCCAACGCACCAGCAACGACGGGGTCGCCACCTTGCGCCATTACGAAAGGTACACCAATGCCGGCGGTAATAACAGTAAATGCCGCAAAGCCATTTCCCATGATCATAGTAAAGATCATCATTCCTAAACAGTAAGCCACGACACCGATAAAACGATTACCTTCTGGCACGACGCCAGAGATTCCTTGAGAAATCACGTCACCAACACCAGCAGCGTTAAAAATGACACCTAGTGCTGCTAATAACTGTGGCAAGATACCGGCAGTTCCGACTTGACGAAGCATCCGGTCGGAATCGTCTAACACTGTTTTTGGTTTAGCGGAAGTTAGCACGACTGCCAACAAGAGTGCTAAGATCGACGCGATCCCGATCCCCACTTGGCCCCCTAATGGTGTATAAGAAATCACCACAGCGATCAATGCTAAGCTGATACATGGTATGAAGATCGTACTACCGATCCGTTTTGCTGACGCTTCGGCTTTTTCATCATCAACGTCCACGATTTTACCAATCTGCACTTGTTTGAAGAAGGTCAAACAGCCCATCAAAACGATCAAAATCCCGTCCACAAGATACGGCAAGAAATTTCCGAAAGCAAAGACGATCCCTAGCAGTAACCAAAAGGCAGAGGTGCCTAATCGGGTGGGATGATCCGCTTCACGAAAAACCCGTACAGCCGTCATGATCGACAGCAATCCGATCAAGATATAAAAGAATTCTAGTAATCCGTTAACGATTCCTTCCATCTATTTCTCCTCCTTCTTGCCATATTTTTTTGCTAATTTGCGATCAAAGAGCAAGTTCGATAACGTGGCAATGACTAAGACGATCAATGCGATCGGCAATGAGGCTTGCGCGATTGAACTAGCTGCCACATCATACCCAAGAGATTGCAATGTTCCTACGATCAATAGCACACCAGAAGCAGCCACGAAGGTATTTTGCGCAAAGAAATTCCCGAAGTTTTCGTTGGCGGCAGCTCGGGCTTTGATTTTTTCCTGATCTTTTTCATCTAGTTCCCCAAATTTATTTTCCCCAGCAGCTTGCGCCATCGGGTTGACGATTGGGCGAATAAATTGCGTATGTCCTTGGATCCGAATAGAGAAAAAGCCAGCAAGTTCTCGAATAAATAAGTACAAACTCAAAAACTTCCCTGGTGTCAAGCCTTTGATTTTTTCAATCAATATGACAGCCTGCTGTTTCAAGCCAAAACGTTCCGACAAGCCAACCATTGGTAGCGTCAGCAAGAACAGTGTCACGAGTCGATTATTGACAAACGCTTCTCCTAACATTGTTAAAAAATCAACAACAGAAATCCCCGACACAAGCGCGGTGACAAAACCAGCAACGATTACGACAGCAATAGTATCTAGCTTCAGCAAAAAGCCGACTAAAATAACTAGAATACCAATTAATTTAATCCATTCCATCAAATCATCCTTTCACGATAAGTTATTTTTAATGAATACCAGCCTTTAGTATAATCTATTTTTTTCTTGTAAAACAATATTTTTTGAATTTTCTTTGTGGGAATGCGCTTTCTTTAAGGCGTTTTTTAAATGTTTAGATAATAAAAAACAAAAAGAAGAACTGCGCTTGTGCAGTCCTTCTTTTATTTTACGTGTTTAAGAAGCAGAGGCTTCTTTTTTCATTTGTTTGCTTCGCAGCTGTCCGCAAGCTGCGTCGATATCTGTCCCATGTTCTTTACGAATCACACAGTTGATGCCGTTTTTCTTTAAAATGTCATAAAAAGCTAACACATCGGCTTTTTTACTTCGAGCATATTGGTCATGCTCACTCACTGGGTTATAAGGAATCAAGTTGACGTAAGACAATTTCTTTTTATCCTTCAATAATGCTGCCAACTGACGGGCATGTTCCGGTCGGTCGTTGACATGATCCAGCATGATATACTCAAACGTGATGCGGCGATTGGTTTTTTCTAAATAATAATCGACCGCTGCCATCAGTTTTTCAATTGGGAAGCTCCGATTGATCCGCATCATAGAGGTTCTGACTTCGTTATTTGGGGCATGCAGCGAAATGGCCAAGTTCACTTGCAAGCCGTTCTCCGCAAACTCTCTGATTTTATGCGCTAAGCCGCTGGTTGACACGGTAATATGCCGCGCGCCGATCGCTAAGCCTTTCGGGTCGTTGATAATCTGTAAGAAATGCATCACATTGTCATAGTTATCAAAAGGTTCGCCGATCCCCATGACGACTACGTGAGAGACTCGTTCTCCCTCGTTGCGTTCATCAAAATAGTGTTGCACTAACATGATTTGAGCCACGATCTCGCCTGCCGTTAAGTCTCGTTGTTTCTTTAATAACCCACTAGCACAAAAGGTACAGCCGATGTTGCAGCCGACTTGGGTCGTCACACAAACGGACATGCCATATTCTTGACGCATCAAGACCGTTTCAATCATGTGATTGTCTGGCAATTGGAATAAATATTTGACGGTCCCATCACTGGCTTCTTGTACCACCATCTGTTTCAGGGGATTGATCACAAAGGCTGCCGACAGTTTCTCAATCAAAGGCTTCGGTAGATTGGTCATTTCTTCAAAGGTAGTTACTCGTTTTTCATAGAGCCACTCCCACACTTGGTTGGCCCGGAATTTCTTTTCATTTTGTTCAGTTATCCACAAAGATAAATCTGATTTGGTAAGTCCATAAATCGATGGGTTCACTTTTTTCCCTCTTTTCAAACTAGTCGCTACATACTATAACTGAATTCTTTGTGAAAAGCAACCGTTCCTTGTCCCTTCCTCTCAGTCTTTCAGCAGCAATTTTTTGTTGCATTGCTCTTTTTTTAAAGGTCTCTTTTATTCCGCTTAACGGTTCATTTATCCATAGAAACACTCTCACAAAGACATGCACAAAAAAAGCAGGAACCGAACCTACTCCTATGAACAAAATAGAGCGGTTCTTTCCTGCTTATTTCGGCTCTTTCCCCATGAGCGTTGCTTTATTGACAAGATCACCCTTCAAAAGAAAGGACTCGGCCTTCTTTTGCGGTCAACATCCCCCGTTGCGGTGGCTGTAGCTGTAAATAAAGCTGGAGTGACATTTCTAATATTAGTTCTTTGTCTCCTTGTTGAAAAACGCCATAATAATAGGTCTGTTCCCGTTTCTCTTCATATGTATGACTCACAAGGTAATACCCTTGTTCCATGGTTTCATTGCGCTTTTTGGTTTCTGAAAGAAAACGGCGAATATGTTTATAAGTAAAGAGAATCAATAAAATGACAACTGCTATTAAAAATAAATACCCCATTGCTGTTTTACACCTCGATCGTTGATGTGGCAAAGGTCGGCTCCACACCAATACTGATCATCAAAGCAGCATCGACTTCACACATCACTTTATCATCTAAATGACAAACCTTTTCTTTTAACCGACTTTTGTCGATCGTGCGGATCTGTTCCATCAAAATGACGGAGTCTTTGCCAATCCCTGTGCAAGAAGCGGAAATCCCAATGTGGGTTGGTAATTTCGGCTTCGCCATTTTTGCCGTGATCGCCGCAATGATCACGGTGGGACTGAAGTGATTGCCCAAGTCATTTTGAATGATCAAGACCGGTCGTATTCCGCCTTGCTCCGATCCAACGACTGGTGAAAGATCGGCAAAATAAATATCTCCCCTTTTTACCATAGGACCACCCTAACTTTTATATTCTCGCGGAACCCTTGCTGAGAGGGTGCACGCTACTTCATAGTGAATCGTTTCTAACTGGTCTGCAACATCCTGCATCGTAATTCGTTTCCCATGATTCTCACCAATCAACGTGACCGTTGTACCGACAGCAAAGGCTCGTGGCAAACGAATCATCAGTTGATCCATACACACCCGACCGACGATTTCACAAGGTTCGCCTTCTACTAAGATCGAGAATCCTTGCATTTTTCGTAACCAGCCATCCGCATAACCGATAGGCACGGTGCCGATCCATTCCTGACGGGGCGTGATATATGTTTCACCATAGCCAATCCCCGCTCCTTTTTCAAGTAATTTCACTTGGATCAGTTCAGAAACAAGTGAAAGGGCTGGTTTTAAGGAGAATGGTTCCTTCAATGTATGACCTGACGGATTCAATCCATACATCGCGATCCCAAAACGGACCATATTCCCAACAGCCTCTTTGTGCCACAAGGAGGTGGCACTATTGCCTGTATGTATATATGTTGGCAAATAAGGCAAAACAGTTAAGACTTCTTTAAATCGCTGGTGCTGAGTTTCCCAATAAGTCGTATCAGCTTGATCGGCTGTAGAGAAATGGGTAAAGATTCCTTCCCAATCAAAAGAGGGATGATCTTCCAACCAAAGAACGGCTTGACGCACTTCTTCTGGGGTTAAAAAGCCGATTCTCCCCATGCCGGTATCCACTTTGACATGTACTTTAAGGGATGTCTTTATAGGATTTTCCTTTAAATAAGTATCAGCTTCTACCAACCAGTCCATCGAAGCGACTGGAAAAGAAAAATCGTATTCCGCAAGTAAGGGAATGTCATGCACGTTCACAACTCCTAAAATCAGTAGCGGCTCATTGATCCCTGCTTCTCGCAATTCGATCGCTTCATCAATCGTCGCAACGCAAAAACCTACTGCGCCGCCTTCTTTGGCTGCTTGAGCCGTTTGTACCGCTCCGTGTCCGTACCCGTTAGCTTTGACTACCGCAAAAAGAAACGTCTCACTTGGTAAGTGAGCAATCTCATTTTTGATGTTTTCGGTAATCGCTGTTGTATCAATAATCGCTTTCGTTGGTCTATGGTAAGCAACCACCATTTCCAGTTCCTTCTTTCTACTAGTGCTTGATCAGACAAACAAATTAAGTTGGTTTTATGTAGTCGTCTGTTCGTCCATAAAGTATCGTACTTTTCTTCACCAAGTGACGACTTCCACTCAGATTACTCGCTATCCGATACTTCTAAGATAATTTGTGCAAAGGCAGTATCGTTTGTATGAGTGATACTGACAAAAATTTTTTCTAAAGGGTGCGGTGCTTTGGTGACGATCGGTGCACCGAATTTATTGGTCAAGACTTCAATATCGTGAAAAGAAACTTTGCCGATCCCTGTCCCCCAAGCTTTCGAGAACGCTTCTTTGCAGGCATAGCGCCCACCGAGGAACTCAACTTGTCGTTTCAGGGGCAAACGGGCAAATAATCTTGCTTCCTTCTCTGTTAAAATACGCGTTATAAACTGCGGTTTTTTTTCAATTAATTCTTTCATTCGAGGCAGCTCGACTGCATCGATCCCGATTCCTTTGATCATTCTTCTCGCTACCTTTACTTAAGATAGGGGTTTCCAAATTGGAATTGGCCCTTGTTTAGCTAGTTACCATTCTACCAAAAAAATGGCGAATTACCATTCAAATCTGACGAGTTTATACGGAGATTAAGATTTAAAAAAGAAAGATTCAGTTAAATCATATTTTTCGACGATTCGAAAATTTTTGCAATAAATGAACATTAAAAAAATATTTACCGCATTATTATCCCTTCTACTACTATTTAATTAAGTTGCTTTAGCTAAAAGAACTCAAAAAAGCCAATTCAATCAAATGGAACATTTGATTGAATTGGGCCTAATCATTCGTTCTCTATTTTCTAAATAAAATCATAGAAAAGAAAGACGGGGATAATGCTAAGCATTCATATTATAAATATTACTCTATCTATTCAATTGAATTTCATATCTATATCTATCAGCCCGATAATAAATTTCCGCATATTCGATATTTCTATTTTTATCATCGATTGTATTTCTAGTTATATACAACAATGGTTCTCCCGTTTTGATCTTTAAATGATCAGCCAGTACATCATCTGCTACGATAGACTCAATAATTTCGGTAGCACTTTCGATCAGAATAGATTTATCTTCAAAAATTTTATAGAGTGAAGCTTCTGGAGAATTAAAGTCCTCTTCATTCAACTCTATATAATTTTTCGGCACATATACACGCTGAAAACCGATATTCTCATCATCAATGATTCGTATCCGTTCATTCACATAAACTTCTTCCATTGGAGATAATTTTAACTGTAACCTTACTTTTTCAGGTGCAGGTTCTCTTCTAAAATCAACTAGCTTAGATGAAGTAATATGCTCACTATGCTCATCATTAAAACTTATCAAGCGATTCAATTGTAATGTTCGCTTATTGCTGTTGACGATTGTTCCCAATCCAGGAACCTTTTTGATGTATCCATCCGATTCTAACAGTTGCAGTGCGGAACGAATCGTTATTCTGCTGACACCATATTTTTTTTGCAAATCAACTTCAGTTGGAAAAAAATCATTTTCCACATATTTCTTTGCAATGATGCTTTTTTTCAATTCTTCATAGATTTGATAATATTTAGAATTACTATTATTACTCAAATTATCCCTGACCTACTCTCATTTCACTATTTCTGCAATATTAGAGGCTAACCCTCTTATGTCCATTTCATTCGCTTTTTCTATCACTGATAATTTACTCTTGACCGTCTCATCTACTGATACGAGCGCACCTGTCATAGAACCGACGATTGTAGCAATCGTATCGGTGTCATAGCCGATATTTACAGCATCGATCGTTGCTTGATAGGGCGTTTCCTTATTTAGGGCTACGATTCCATACGCACAGGGAACCGCTTCTGAAACATGAAGTCCACTCCCAACAACTTCATAAAGTTTCAACAACTTATCAACTTTTTCACCACTGCCATTCGCTATATCTAAAGCAAGCTGTATTCTTCGATAAACACTTGGTCCTGGAACATGCTTAGAATATTTTTTTCCTTGTTCTTCTCCGAGTTTTGCACCTAGTAAGCCAGCTTCAATCACACTATCCATTGTAGCACTTTCCTTCAATGATTCCGACACACTTAGGGCAACCGCACAAGCACCTGAGATTGACAATGAATTATCATGGGTGACTTTTGTAATTATAATAGCATCTTCTAAAGCCTTTTCATAGTCACCTGGATGAAATAGTCCCGCCGGAGAAATCTTCATTGCGGAACCATTTGTAGCTTTAGAAGCATAATCTACTGTTACTGCCCCAGGAAGTGCTTTTATTTCCGATAAATCATTTTTGTACATTTCAATCGCACTTCTTGTTGTAGGTCCAGCAAAACGATTAAAATAATGCGGAATATCAGACCATTCAATAATACTTTTCTTTATAATATCTCGGTCAATCATTCCTTGGTTCTTAAGAATATTTTGACAGATTAAATATATTTGTGAAAAATCATCAGTGACTTCACCTGCCTTATTTCCATATGCGAATGCTGTTTTGCCGGGTTCAACTAGCTTTTCCAATGGTCCAGCAAATTTTAACCGAATTTCATCAAAAGGCAGATTTTCTGTCGCAGCCCCCATTGCGTCTCCAATCGCTGCCATTGTTAAAGATCCTAAAATCCTCTCAATCATGTAATCAATTCTCCCATCCATTTTACTTATTCAAGTCCTTTGACCCCAAACACAAAAGTTAAGACAAGTCCACCAATAAACGATAGCAGTAAACCAACTAAGTATGCCCATAAGGTAGGTCCAGCAAATGCAGGGATCGTTGTCAGTCCCCCAAATACAAACGCATTCCCAATAACATCAAAAGCACCCATAAAAGCACCACCAATCGCTGCACCGATACATCCTGCCGCTAATGGCGTCTTATACTTCACTCCAATACCATAGATCGCTGGTTCGACTA
Source organism: Enterococcus sp. FDAARGOS_375 (assembly GCF_002393265.1). Taxonomy (NCBI): domain Bacteria; kingdom Bacillati; phylum Bacillota; class Bacilli; order Lactobacillales; family Enterococcaceae; genus Enterococcus; species Enterococcus sp. FDAARGOS_375. The sequence continues at coordinate 944,529 of NZ_CP023515.1, forward strand.
TTCCAGATAGAAAAACAGAAGTAATAGCCGACACAGAAAAATTTTTTAAATCTTTATTCTTAGTCATAATAAAAATAGCTAACGCAGCACCGGCCATCCCAAAATTTGCGTTGGCGCCATAAGCAATAAGAGCAGAAGTACCTGTCGCAGCAATTTCAGGAATAATGATCATCGTATTAGGAGCCCAATGGAATCCAAACATAATCAAAATATTCCAAATGCCTCCAATAATTGCTCCAGTAACAATGCTGTTTATCGCTGTTAGTCTCCCAACAACATCGGCAATAAATAGACTAGCATAATTTCCAATTGGTCCAATAATACCGGCTGCAATCGGTACTAATAAAAACAAAAGTATGGTCGGTATAACAACCATATGCAAACTTTGCGGAATTACTTTCTTTAGAAAGAACTCCATTTTTGATTGAAGCCAAACAAGAATAATTGATGGAATCACTTGTCCTGTATAGCTAAATAATCGAATCGGCATACCCATGAATTGAATGATTGTTCCTGGTTGATCATTCATCATCGCTACAAAATCCGGCATAATCAGTACCCCTAAAACAGCAATAGCGATATATGCACTGGTTTTGAATTTCTTAGCAGAAGTGATAGCTACTAGCAATGGGAAAAAATAAAATACCGATGTTGCAGCTAGAGTTAGCAAAGTATTCGTGTCACTCTCTACACTCAATATTCCTAGTTCATTTGCTAAGATAGTAAATCCTCTTAAAAGACCCGCACCAGCGAGAAGCGGCAATAATGGAGAAAAGATACTGACTACTAACGAAACAAATCGGTTGATCAAACTTTCATTCCCTGTTTCTCCACTTTCCAATTCTGAATGATTACTCATATGTGCTCGTACTGCTTCATAAACTTCCCCTACATTTGTTCCTATAATGATTTGAAAACTTTTATCGTTGTCTACGATCCCTATGACTTCAGCTAAATTCTCGATTCCCTCAGCATCAACTTTACTTCTATCTTTGAATGTTGGTCTTAATCTTGTGGCACAATGAGTCAGACTAGAAATATTACCAGAACCACCCATCAACTCTAAAAGCATAATCCCCAATTCATCCATCTGTTTTCCTCCAAGAATTTTTAAATGTTATGACGTCATATCATTAAAAATAATATATAACGCTTTCATAATTATGTCAACAACAACTTTAGCAACGAAGCTAACATAAAAATATAAATAAAAACTATCTAATTTATCTATATTTCTATTAATAGAAATCTTGTAATTTTTAACATAAAAAAAGAACATGAAGTGAGCGAAGCTCGCCATTCATGTTCTTTTAATAAAAAGCTCATTCTTATTGTAATTCAAAAAAACAATTAGTCTTGGTTATTTCTGATAACAAAACCGCGTTTTTTGTCGTTGCTGCGGCGATTGTTTTTACGGGCACCATCTTTTGAATAGTTGCCGCGAGCTTTGTTGCCGTTGCCGCCGCCACGGTTCCCACCGTTTTCTTTGCGGTTACGATTGCCGCCATTGCTGTTATTGCTGCGACGACCATTTTTGTTGAATGATTTTTTCCCTTGAGGCAATGGACGCTCTGGTGTGATCTTGACTGGTGCTAAATCAGCAGGATCTTTCGCCATAGTTTTTAGAAGCAATGCTGCTAAATCTTGTGCAGAATAACGTTCTAATAGATCGTCGGCTGCTTGCAAGTATTTATCCAAACCATTTTCATCCAATTTGGTTTCAACAGATTCGATTGCGGCACCTAGTTGACCTTTGAATGCTTCTTTTTCGGTCGGTGGGCGCATTGGTGTCATCCGTTTTTTCGTTAAGTTTTCAATGACGTGCAGATAGCTCATTTCGTTTGGTGTAACGAAAGTCACAGACATTCCGCCTTTTCCAGCACGGCCAGTACGTCCGATCCGGTGAACATAGCTTTCAGGGTCTTGAGGAATATCGTAGTTATATACGTGTGTCACGCCAGAGATATCCAATCCACGAGCTGCAACGTCTGTGGCAACTAAGATATCTAGTTGACCACTCTTGAATGAACGCAAAACGCTCATCCGTTTTTGTTGAGAAAGGTCTCCATGAATGCCTTCTGCTTTATAGCCGCGGGCTTCTAAGCCGCGCGCCAATTCATCGACACGACGTTTCGTACGACCGAAAACGATGGTCAATTCTGGTGTTTGCACATCCAATAAGCGAGTCATGATATCAAATTTTTCGTAATCTTTTGAACGAACATAGTATTGATCAATCAAATCAGCGGTCATTTCTTTGGCTTTGATCTGTACATGTTCAGGCTCTTTCATGAATTTCACACCGATGTTTTTGATTGCTGGCGGCATTGTTGCTGAAAATAGTAATGTTTGACGAACATCTGGTACTTGGCTGATGATTTTTTCAATATCTTCCAAGAAGCCCATGTTCAACATTTCATCCGCTTCATCTAATACAAGCGTTTCAACGGTGCCTAATTTCAAGGTGTGGCGGTTGATATGGTCTAACATACGTCCTGGCGTACCAACTACGATATGGGGACGATCTTTTAGTTGACGGATTTGACGGCCGATATCGGCTCCACCGTAAACTGCTTGTACACGAATTTTTTTGTCTTTACCAAGACGATACAATTCTTCTTGGGTTTGGATCGCTAATTCACGGGTTGGGGCAATCACTAATCCTTGTAGTTGATGGTTCGTTGGGTCAATTTTTTCTAACATTGGCAAACCAAATGCGGCGGTTTTACCAGTACCGGTCTGTGCTTGACCGATCACGTCTTTGCCTGCTAAGGCTAATGGAATCGTTGCTTCTTGGATGGGTGTTGCTTCTTCAAAGCCGGCACGCTCAACAGAAGTCAATAATTCGTTGGATAATTCTAGATCTTTAAATTTCAAATGGATCCTCCTAGGCTGGTCATCTTTTCGATGCCTGTTTTTCTATCATCGAAGCGTAGGTTAGTTCTTCAGAAACACAAGAGTAGTCCCATTTACTCTTATCTTTCTCTTGGTACCGAAAAACCGCTTCACGAAGGCATTATAAAAGGCTAAAACAAGTGTTGTTTGTCTCAGCCATCATTTTATCTCAAAACGTCAATGTTTTTTACAGTAATCATTCTGTGCTTCATCTTTCGGCGTTAGATAAGTATAACACGCTTTGAAAATTTCAGCAAGATTTCAACTCCCTTTTACATTCCTTTTAGTGCATCAACGACTTCACTCAGGCCCATGCCATTGCTGCCTTTGATCACTAGGCTATCGGAAGGTTCTAAAGTTTCTATTAAGGAGGCGATCAGCTGTGGTTTTTCATCAATCGCAAAATAGCGCACCTTGTCAGCAAGGGCAGTGTTCGCTAGTCGTTTTTGCAATGCCTGCATTTCTTTGCCATAAAGGAAAACTAGCTGGAACGAGTCATCCAAGTGTGCGGCCATCTGCTCATGCATTTGTGCAGAATCTGGTCCTAATTCAAGCATATCTGCCAATACGGCGATCCGTCGTCCTGCTAAGGGCAGTTTGCGGAAGCTATCCAATACAAGACCCATGGCCGTCGGATTGGCATTGTAAATATCGCTTAAAATCGCTGCCCCATTATCGGCAGTCACCCATTGGGTACGATTTTTCGTCAATTGAAAATGCGCCAAGCCTTCCTTGATCGCTTCATCTGCTACACCAAAATGACGTCCTAACCCAATCGCGATCAAGGCATTTTTGACATTATAGCCGCCTAAGACCGGTAAGGTAAAGGTCGTACCTGCTACCGTAAAAATCGTCTGATCTTGCGATTCCTCCACGATGTCTCCTTGTAGATCTCCCTCAGTTAAGCCAAAAGTTTCAATGGTCTGCGTTAAATTGGGAACAAAGGGCTCTAACAATGGTTCATCAGCTGGCATCATAAAGAAGCCGTCTTTTTTCAATCCTGCGGTGATCTCCATTTTGGCTTTGGCGATCCCTTCTCTGGACCCTAAGTTTTCAATGTGGGCTTCGCCTATCAACGTGATAGCGGCAGCGTCAGGTTCTGCTAAGCGCGAAAGGACTTCGATTTCACCTGCATGATCCATTCCCATTTCTAAAATCAACACTTGGGTATCTTCTGGCGCATGCAAGATAGTCAAAGGCACGCCTAGTTCATTGTTGTGGTTGCCTTGGGTTTTATAGGTCTGGTACTTTTGGGCCATGACCGCTTCCACCATATCTTTGGTGGTCGTTTTCCCGTTACTTCCAGTAATACCGATGATTTTCGGTGCAAGCTTTTCTTTATACGCTCGTGCCAATTGTTGAAACGCTTTGACGGTATCCGTGACAGGAATCACAAGGATGTCTTGCGGCGGTTCGATCGTAGGGTGGCTCCACAGTGTGGCGATCGCCCCATTGTCTTTGGCTTGTTGGGCAAATTCATGTCCGTCACGGGTCCCCGCTAAGGGAACAAAGAGACTGTTTTCTTTGATCAGACGGCTGTCGAATTCCACAGAGGCAAGTGGCGTTTCATTTTCAATTTGCTGACCAAATACGGCAGCGGCTTCTTTTACAGTAAAATTCATCAGGTTCGCTCCTTTTTCCTAAAAAAAGAAAGCACAAGATCGCTTCAAGTATTTTCCTTGAGTTGAGCTGGCTTTCTTCCTGCTATTTATTCTGCTTCGTTTTCTGTTGCTTCTACATTGGTCAAGAACGAACGTCTTTGGTTGAAACGATTCATCCCTAATTGGATCAATTCTTCGATCAAATCCCCATAAGGCAAGCCGGTCTTCTCCCATAGCAGTGGGTACATGCTGAATTCAGTGAACCCTGGCATCGTGTTCAGCTCATTTAAAAAGAGCTCATTTTTATTGGTCAAAAAGAAATCACAACGGCTCAATCCGCTGCCGCCTAACATCGTATAGGCTTTTTTCGCAAACTCTTGAGCTTTGGCTTGTGTTTCTTCTGGAATTTGTGCAGGAATCTGCATCTCGATTCGGTTGTCAATGTATTTGGAATTGTAATCATAAAAGGCAACATCTTTTACGATTTCTCCCGGCATTGTGGTCCGAACGTCTTCGTTTCCAAGAACGGCTACTTCGATCTCACGGGCTTCGATTCCTTGTTCAACGATCGCTCGGGTATCGTAGCGATACGCTTCTTGTAGCGCATTTTGCAGTTCTTCACGGTTCTCGGCTTTCGAGATACCGACACTTGAGCCCATGTTGGCAGGTTTGACAAACATTGGATAAAGCAGACTGCCTTCACATTGATCGAAAATCTTTTTCGGATTTTCTTTCCACGCATTTTTCAAGACTGGTACATAGGGAACTTGCGGAATCCCCGCAGCTTGCAAGATATACTTGGTCATGATTTTGTCCATCCCACAGGCACTAGTCAAGACACCGGCTCCGACATAAGGCATTCCGATGGTTTCTAAAAACCCTTGGATCGTGCCGTCTTCGCCGTTTGGTCCGTGAAGTAAAGGAAAGACGATCGCGTCTTCTTCGTAGATTGCCCCAGGTGAAATTTCTTCCCCTTTGGTTTCTTCATTGGTCAATGCCAAAGTATCTGGAGACGTTGGCGCCTCAGTCAATAATGGGCCTTTTAACCAGCGTCCTTCTTTGGTGATCATTACTAATTGAACTTGGTAGTAATTATAATATACAGCATTAACAACTGAAAAAGCGGATAACAGTGATACCTCATGTTCTGCACTGCGTCCCCCGTATAATAAAATGATTTTCAAAAGAATTTCCTCCTGTATTCATTGATTCTACCAAACTAAGTCTTCCACATTTTAGCACAAAATCGACCAACCGGCATTAAATCTTGCAGAAATTTCTTTAAGCTTACACAGTCGTTAGTTGAATGTTTTTCATTTTGTCAGTACTATGAATATATCACGGCACGTTTAAAGAGGTGGGACTTATGACAGAACAAACCGCTCCTTCTAGAAAAGGACGATTAAAACAAATCGTTCAAGTCTTTTTGAAATACAAAGTCGTTCAAAATATCAGCAAACAGCAGCACCCCGAAATGGTGCGTCAAGCGTTTGAAGAATTAGGACCAACATTTATCAAGATCGGGCAGATGCTTTCGGTCCGCAATGATCTGCTTTCCAACACCTTCGTTGATGCCTTCAAGCAGCTACAGGACAATGTCAAAAGTGATCCATTTCCCAAGGTCAAAGCACTGCTGGAAGCAGAACTGCAGCAGCCGCTAACGGAAGTTTTTTCCGCTTTTGATGAAATTCCAGTCGCCTCAGCTTCCATCGGACAAGCCCATCGAGCAAACTTGCTCAGCGGCAAAGAAGTGATCGTCAAAGTACAGCATCCGGGGATCATTGCGGCGATCCAAGTGGATCTCGATCTTTTTGAAAAAGCCCTGCCGTTGGTTCGCGCAATTCCAGAAGCCAATGTAGTGGATTTAAAAAGCGTGCTAAGCGAAGTCCGACGATCCCTTGCAAATGAAACGAATTTTTTGCAAGAGATGAAAAATGCACAGGAATTCTACCGCAACAATCACCAAGACCCGCAGTTGGCATTGCCTAAAGTTTATCCCGAATGGTGTACTCAAAAAGTATTAGTCATGGATTACATGGCCGGTGAAAGCTTGAATTGCTTGCTGACCCGCAACAATCAAGACATCGTTTATGACAATCAGTCCGTGAAAGCCGTGAAAAAACAAGTGGGCACGCTATTAGTCGAAAACTTTATGAAGCAAGTCTTTGAAGATGGCTTCTTTCACGCTGATCCGCATCCTGGCAATCTTTTTTTACATGTCTTCACAGATCAAGCCAATCGACCAAAACCATTTCAGGTCAAGCAGCGCGTCGGTGTCCTTGGTGGTGTCGATTATTCGTTGAAATGGCAAGAAGAAGCGGTCATGCCGCCTTACCAAGTGATTTTCTTGGACTTTGGGATGATGGGGCATTTGGATCAGTCTTTACGCAGCCGTTTAGCCGATGCGTTGATTGCTCTTTATACCCAAGACACCCAAGAAGTCGGTAAAGCTGTCTTGCGGTTGTGCAACAGCAGCGGCAGTTCCTTTGACGAAGTCGCCTTCTACCAAGACCTACAAAAATTTGTTGAAAATTACTATAATATGCCGCTAAAGGATATCGACTTGCAAAAAGTGATGGCGGAAGTCATCACAATCTGCCATGATAACCAACTGCAGATGCATCGAGACATCACCTTGCTGATCAAGGCTTTTGGCACCTTGGAAGGTGTAATCAAAGCTTTAGACCCCGAATTGTCAATGATGGAAGTCACTCAGCCCTTTGCACAAAAATATTTCCTACAGCAGCTGAGTATTGAAGATGAGGTGAAAAAAAGCGCCTTGGCAACCGCAAAAAGCTTGCGGGCACTTAGCCATCTTCCTGATCGGACCTTGGCTGTCTTAGACACGTTTGCGACTGGTAAACACCGGTTGAATCTAGAAATCCGCGAACAAAAACAGCTATTGGACCGCTTTGATCAGATGGTCAATCGACTGGTGATCGGTATTATTCTAGCTGCGGTCATCCTTGGTTCTTCTTTATTGGTGGTGGCCAGTCCGCAACAAGGAGCTTTCGTCCATCAGATGGGGATCTTCGGATATACCTTGGCATTTTTCGCGATTGTGGCTTTAGTTGGTAAATACTTCTATGATCGTTTTCGTAAGAAATAAATAAGCACCTTCAATTCCCGTGTTTCATGCAGAAGCTGGGTCTTGAGGGTGCTTATTTTGCAAGGGTCTGTCGCAATTCGTTTTCAAAGATTCGTTTGAAGGCTTCCCGATCCTCTTTCGTAAAAGGCTTCGGTCCTTTTGTGCGCTTGCCTGCTTTACGCATCTGCGCACCTAAGTAGCGTTGTCCGAGTAAAAAATCGATCGTTTCTGGCAAATACTCTGTGCCATTATGGTGAAAAACCCGCGCTTTTTTCGGCAAGACCAACGAGGCTAAGCCATAATCTTGGGTGACGAGAAAATCGCCGGGTTCTATTTCCTTCACGATTTCATAATCCGCGCGATCCGAGCCTTTGTCGACATAGACAAAGTGAACGTGGGCAGGATAATCTTTGGTCGTATAATGATCGACACTGGTCACGATCACTACCGGCAGCTGATACTGCTGAGCCAGTTCAATCACTTCATTTTTCACTGGCGAACCGTCGCCGTCAATAAAAAGCCGCATCTGCTTGCTCCTCTCACAAATTTCTTCGTTTACAATTACTTCTATTGTAAGAGGAGCACCTAGAAGATGCAAGCAGACTTTGCGGTATTTTCATTTCAGTCTTGCTCAATGAGGGAACTAGAATGACGATCTTTCTTTCACTAACGAGCAGTTAAGCTCACCTATCAACTTTAGAAAAGGCTCGTTCCTTCAGCTCATAAACGACATCGCAAGCCTTTGCTACTTCTTGTTCATGGGTCACTAAGATAATACATTTTTTTTGCTCATGGGCAATTTCTTGAAACAGTTTAACGATTTCTTTGGAGGTCGTTTCATCCAAGTTTCCAGTCGGTTCATCGGCTACGATCAGCTCATGCTCACAGCACAACGCGCGAACGATAGCGACCCGCTGCTGTTGCCCACCCGATAATTGGGTCACTTTTTTCAGTGCCAGCTCTTCTGTGATGCCAACTTTGGCTAAGTTGGCTAAAGCATAGGCCTTTTTATCGGCTTGCTGTGACTTGGCGATCGCCATGGCTGTGATCACATTGTCCAGTGCCGACATATAAGGCAGTAGATTATAGGCTTGGAACACGATGGAAACATCTTTGCGACGATATTCCCGCAATCCGATTTTCGCTAACGTTTCTTCGTTGTAAAGGATCTTTCCTTCTTTCGGGGTATCTAGGCCCGTGATCAGCGACAAGAAGGTTGTTTTCCCCGATCCGCTGGAACCTAAGATCGCATACATCTTGCCAGGTTCAAAGGTCAAATCAACGCCACGAAACAGCGCTTCTGCTTCGCTTTGATACCAATAGCCTAATTGTTCTGTTCGTAATGTCATGTCGTTCCTCCTAAGAAACCAAGATTTTTTTCGGATTCAACCGCAAAATGCCCGCGGAAGAGAGTATGATCGAGCCAAAACTGATCCCTAGACCGAGTAATGCCAATAGACCAATTTGTTGAGGGGAAACGGTGATTTCTAAGGACTCCACTTCTGCTGATTGGGTGAAGGATGGGAAAGAACCACCACGATTGCCGCCCATTTGCGGCATCTCCCCGCCTCCAGGACCAGCGTTTTCAGTGGCTGCTTGGTCAGTCGTCGTCTCCGTTTGTTGCGCCAATAATTGCTCTCCGACAGCATTACCGACAAGATTGCCGCTAGCGGCCGCAATCCCTAAAGCAAACACCATACAGACAAAAATCTCTGTGAAAAATTGTAGAATCACTTTGGCCCGTGACTCACCTAAAGAGAGCAATACGCCAATCTCATAGCGACGTTCCCGAATCGACATCATCACGATCAACGTCAAAATAATGATACCGGCAGCAGCAACTAAGACAATAATATTTTTTGCAAAGCTAGCGACATTATTCAACGGTGTCAGCATCGATTGATACATTTGATCGTTGGTTTGGATGCTGTAGGTTTCTGTATCGATCAACCCTTCTGCTTCTTCCACGAATGCTGTCATTTCAGACGGATCACTCAAGGTATAAGTTGCCGAATCAATGGTGTCCTCATTGCCGCTCAACGTATTGGCAAGGGTATAAGAAGCAAAGATCGTGTTGGCTGGGTTGAGAAAGTTAAACATTTGGCTCATGCTGTTGCCAACTTCACTCGTTTCATAGATCCCTTTGATAGTCACTTCTACTTCATTGTCCTCTGCATCAGTGATCGAAAACGTATCTCCGACCGCCAAATCATTCGCTTCAGCTAGTGAGGATTCGATCAGGACTTGGTTCGTACCTTCATCCTCAGAAGTAATGCCTTCCCCATCCGTGATCGTCGCTGTTCCTTCCGAAAAAGTCGTATACGCCGCACTGGTTGATACGCCAGTGATTTGGAAATCACCTGTACTCATACTCCCACCAGGCATACCTCCTGGCATACCGCCCATTTGCCCCGACTCGCTGCTATCGGTTGCTTCTGACTCTGTCGAGGAGTCACTGCTAGAGATCGGTTCGATCCCGCTGACGGCATCAGCGGAGGTACTGACTTCAAAACTATATGAAGCAACCCCGTCTAAATCAGCGATTGCTTGGGCATCTGTGATCGCTACGGGTGTCGATTGAAAACTCCCTGGATCTGGTCGGGTGCTCTGGTCATCGCTGTCAGATGAAGAACTTCTTTGCTGAAAAGCCTGCTCACGGTTGGCTTGCAACGTCACGGTTGCGCCGACACTTTTCTGAGCATTTTCAGTCGCTACTAGCGCTGCACTGCGAATCGTCAAACCCGCCAATACAAAAATCAAGATTGCAGAAAATACAGCGATCAGCAACAGGCTCCGGCCTTTTTTCGCCCATAAACTTTGAAGACCTCGTTTCAAAAAATTCATCTTTGTTCCTCCTGAATAGCTATTTATTGTCTTTCGACTATAAGGATCCTAGCTTAAATTGACCTTAAACCATCTCCTGATTTTTTGAATCGTAGAAACAGACCGCATCTGCTTCCTGCGATCTGTTGATTTTTTGGATAAACATTTGGTGATGATTGGCGAAACTTCAACTAACGACCAAAACCACCGCCCATCTGATTGGTTGTCGCCGTTGCACCTGATTGGGTCAAGTTAGCGATCGTATCCGTGACGGACAATGTTCCTAATTCTGTCCCATCACTAAGGGTTCCGCCAGCATAATAACCGGAGACTGCTTGTGCATCATTTGTTCCCCCACTGACCAATGTATAGCTGCTATCGGTCAAATCTGGGCTAGAAAGAACCACGTGTTGGTAGCTTTTGCTTGGTGCATAAGACAAGATCGTCTGTCCTTGACTATCCTTTAAGGTCACTAGGGTCTCTGCTGATTGGGTTTGATCGAAACTGATTCCGATCGACTGTTGACTACCACCGCTAACGTTCATGGCCATATCGGTCGTGCCTGCCGCTAACAAGACGCCGCCGGTGAGTTCAAATGTGCCGTTATAGTCCAAAGCACCATTACCTCCGGTCGTTGGACCATTTACGATGACGACGCCATCACTCATGGTGACATTGCCATTACTATCTAGGCCGTCCCCTTCGGCATCAATGACCAACGTTCCACCAGTGATCGTGATCTGTTTACTGTCATCCGCGGTATCGCCACCGCCAGGGCCGCCACCAAAACTGTCTTGACCAAATTGTCCCGTTGTTTCATCCGTATCACTGCCACCACCGGCATTGATCCCGTCATCGCTAGCCACGACGTGTGTCGTGCCACCAGCAATCGTGATTACACTTGCTTCTAGTCCTTCATAGGATTCTTCGATAGAAATCGTTCCGTCGGAGATCGTCAATTCATTGTCGGCGTGGATCCCATCATCGCCACTGCTGGCAGTGATCGTACCACCTGCAATGTTGATCGTATCATTGGCATGCAAGCTATCATCCGCACTATCGATCGCAAAGGTACCACTGGTGATGGTCATCACACCGCCAGCTTTCAATCCTTTGTAACTTTCATCCGTCACTAGCGACTGACTTTGTGCCCCATCAGCCGTTTTGATCGTAATATCAGCTGATTGTACGCTTAAATTTGTTTCTGCTTGAATCCCGTCACGACCACTTTGGATCGAAAAAGTACCACCATCGATCGCAACGTAGCCTTTTTCCGCATCTTCCGTATTATTCGCTTGGATACCATCTCCTTCAGTGGTGTTCAGTGTGTAGTTCCCCGCCAAGATCGATACGGAATCTTTTCCTTTGATGGCGTTGTTTTTCGCTGTGATTTCAATCGTACCACCTGCTAAAACCAAATCATCTTTGCTGCGCAGTCCGTTGCTGTAATTTCCTGTGATCACCAGCGTCCCATCGCCATTGATGGACAAATCTTCTTTACTATAAAAGGCAGCATCTGGTTCTGTCTCGCCTTCTGCCAAGGTGTAGCTGCTGCCATCCGTCAGAGTATTCGTCGTATCACTGGCTAAGGTCGTGATGACTTTTTCTGCTTGTTCGATGACGACGGCCGCCCCGTCTTCATTGGTGATCGTGACACCTGCAAAGATCAGATGGACTTTTTCTTCTTTGTTGACGTTGACAACCAGTTGCCCATTACTTAACGACCCGCTGACGACATAGGTGCCGGCTTGGGTGATCGTCACGGTTTGGTCTTCCACTGAAACGCCATCAACAGCCGTCGTGTCGCTGCCATTCAATTCAAGTTGCGTAGCAGTTGCCTCATCGTAGGAAGCATCAACATCTTCTTCTTCGTAACTACCGTAATAGTCCACAGAATCATCAAGGGTCGTTGAAACGTTGGTCACTGCGGCCGAACCAGAAACAGCTGCTGCGGAACTGGAACTGCTGCTCGTGCTAGTACTATCGGTTTGCCCGCAAGCGCCTAAGAGCAGTGATGAGAGCAAGAGTGGATAAATGAGTTTTTTCATAAAAGGTTCCTCCTTCTACAGCTCATCGCGGTTAGCGGTGAGCTTGCCTAAAACAACAGGTAAATTGCCATTACGAACCCGAACTTCATCAATGATTTGCTTTTCTTGCGCTTGGTCTTTTAACAGCAACTGATAGCGCAATTCATACAAGCTTCCCATCGTCGTCGTTCGAACCGATGTCAGTTTGGCAGAATGCGTATATTTTTCAAAGAGATCATCGAATAATTGCGGATAATCCAAATCTTCCGGAATCGTGACCTTCAGTTCCCGTTCACTCGTAGCTTGTCGATCGCCAAAGGGCACCGTATATAAAAGGGTCAAGAAAAGCGCCACGATAATGGAAAAAATGACCACATAGCCGACATACCCCATCCCAGTTGCCAGACCGATCCCCATCGACCAAAAGACGCTGGTGATCTCTCTAGAACCCCCGGGAACCGAGCGGAAACGAATCAAACTGAAAGCGCCTAAGATCGCCACCCCTGTGCCAAGATTGCCATTGACTAACATGATCACCGATTGAACGAGAATCGGTAAGACTGCCAAGGTAATGACGAAGTTTTTCGTATAGACATTGCGGATCATATGGATCGCTGCCACTAATAACCCTAAAAGCAATGAGGCAGCGATACATATCAATAAGCTACTCCATTCAAGGGTGCTCGTATCGCCAGAAAATAGACTAGATAACATGTAACCGTTCCTCCTTCTTGAATAAATGCCGTTGATAGGTTTGGGCATACTTTGAAAAGCTGCCTTTGCGCACACTGTATTTGTTCAGTAGTTCCACAAACCATATTGGATAAGAGCCGAGGGCTTTGACTTCCATCAACACTCCGACTTCCGGTGCGACTAGCGCACCGTCACTGCCAGAACCTAACATGAGATCACAGGTGCGAAAGCGAATGTTTTGATCGAACGTCACACGAAATTCACTATCATCATCAACAAACAGCGACAGGCGATCATAGGCAATCAATACTTTCGGCAGCAGGTCCGGGTTTTTCTTAAATAACCAGTGGATCTCCGCAGCGATTTGCGGGGCTTCCTCCATTGACGGCAAGACCCCCGTTTGCATCCAGCGGCAATAGTCAGCATAGGGCATCGGAACGCGGCGTTTGTAGACCACGCCACTGACTTTCTTCTTGATCTCTAAAAAAATCAACTGTTGTTCTGTTGGTACCCCATAGCTACGGACCCGAAATTTTTCTTTGTATTTCGGTTTGTCCATGGAATGACGAATAAAGCGGTAATCCTGGGTATCGTAATACAAGGACATAATCGTGTGTTGCCCATATTCATCGATCGCCATTTTTTGCTGCAACTCGCCAATAAATGCTGGAAATTGCTCCTTAGTTAATAGATATTTCGTCTCTTTTCTTTGAAAGACTTTTTTTAATTTCATAAAATGTTCCTCCCTTGAAATCCATGCACTGAATTTACGGCAGCTATCTTAAATGCAGCTTAAGACAAAACAGTTTTTTTAAGCATTTTTTATGCTATTCGTGCTATTCTTATCCTTAAAGAGGTGGGAACATGATTAAATTATTAGTAATCGAAGATGACAAAACATTATCTGAAAATATGAAAGAAATCATCAGCGAAATCGGTGAAGTCACGCAAGCATATGATGGCAGCGAAGGCTTGTACGAGGCAGAAACGGGGATCTATGACTTGATTATTCTTGACTTGATGATGCCTGAGATGAACGGCTACGAGGTGCTTTCAGCATTGCGAAAAAAAGGACTCCAAACACCCGTCCTGATTTTGACCGCCAAAGACGGCTTAGAAGACAAAGTAACCGGCTTTCAAAAAGGGGCTGATGATTATTTGACTAAGCCTTTTTATCGGGAAGAGTTATTGATGCGGATCAAAGCGTTACTAAAACGCTCCTTAGGTTTGTTCAATGAAAATACACTGGAATATAATGGATTGCTCTGTAATCTTGGCACCAACGAGGTCAGCTACCAAGGGGAGCTTTTACCGATTCAAGGGAAAGAATTTGAGCTACTGCTTTATTTTCTACAAAATAGAAACATTATTTTGACCAAGGAACAGATTTTTGATCGCATCTGGGGATTTGATTCAGAAACGACCCTGACTGTCGTCGAAGTCTACATGAGCAATCTGCGAAAACACTTGCGCCAGACAGGAATCGACAAAGAGATCCGCACGTTGCGAAATGTCGGCTATATCATGCAAGGAGCCTAGTCTATGAACAAAGAACGCACTAAGAGACAACGACTGCACTCTTTTCTCCTAAATGTCAGTGCCTTTGCCTTGGTTTTCTTACTTTTAGGAACCATCGTCCTCCAATTATTCAACCAATCGGCTTATCGACAAACCGATATTTCTTTGGAACAAGCAATCAAAGATACTCGCTTGATCCAAGCTGAGATCAGCGCTTCGCAATCCAATCTAGAGGTATTGCCGCCGGATAGTGCCATGCCAAAGATCCCTGGGACCAATCGCTTCAATACCCAGTTGATCCTCTGGTCTGAGGACGGCGAGATTTTAAACAAACAGACCTTAGGCGGCCGTTTTTCACAATTGGCAAGTCTATCTTTAGATACGAGACACTTAGACAGTATCACGTCTTTTTCAGTGGTGGATCAGTCCTTGTCAGAGGAAGAAGAAACCCTTTTGTTTCGCTCAATCACCACTAAAGCCCCAACCAATGACGCCGGGGTCGGCTATATCCAAGTCTTAGCGAACACCAATCAAATCAAAAATGCCATGAACAATTTCCAAACCATCTTGATTTTATCGATGATTTTTTTCTGGATTCTCTCGATCGGGATCAGCTACTTGCTTTCCAGCTTGAACATGCGCCCGATTTTAGCCTCGTGGAAGAAACAACAAGAATTTGTCGAAAATGCTTCTCACGAGCTGCGCACACCATTGACGATCATTCAAAACAGTCTGGAGCGCCTGTTTACCAAGCCCAATCATACGATCATTGAAGAATCTGAAAGCATTGCCCAAGCGTTAGCGGAAACCCGGCGGCTGACTGGTTTAACGGCGGACCTGCTGACGATCGCCCGCAGTGATTCCAATCAACTGCTGTTAACGAAAGAAACCGTCGAATTAGCTCCGTTTATCGATGACTTAGTCAAACCTTTCAAAGAAATTGCCGAATTGGATCAAAAACATTTTATTGTCGAAAATTTTGCCAAAACGACCGCTTGCTTTGACCAAAAGAAAATTCATCAAGTCCTCGTGATTCTCCTAGATAATGCCTTAAAATATACCAGCAGCGGTGATAAAATTACGCTCTTATCGGAGATTTCTAACAAGCAATGGCTGCTCGAGGTCAAAAATACTGGCCCAACTATTTCCGATGAAGAGAAAGCTCGCATCTTTGACCGCTTCTACCGCGAGGATCGTTCCCGCTCCAAGGAGACCGGCGGCTATGGTTTAGGCTTAGCAATCGCCAAGCAAATCGTCGAAGAGCACAAAGGACAAATCCAGGTCAAAGATTTGCAGCCACGAGGGGTTATTTTTCAGATTCGCTTACCTAAAGAAGGATAAAGGAGAAAAACAAATGCAGGTCATCACCCTTAAAGAACACCCTGAATACTTAGCAGAAGCCATTCGTTACTTCCAAAATCAGTGGGCTAGCCCCAACTCCCTCATGGTTTATGAGGATAGCCTGACCCATAGTTTTTCAGCAAATCCTTTGCCGCAATGGCTGCTGCTGGTCAACGAAGAAATCGCAGCAGACGGACGTTATCAAATCATCGGCTGCGGCGGCTTGATCCCCAACGACTTCATCAGTCGGATGGATTTGACCCCTTGGCTTTGCGCCTTGTATGTGGACCCTTTGTGGCGTGGCCAAGGCGGTGCCCGCCTTTTGATCGAAACAGCCAAGCAACGTGCTGCTGGAGCTGGTTTTGATTCTCTGTATCTATGTACGGATCTTTCTACTTTTTATGAGCAGTTTGCTTTTGAACCGATTGGCACTGGTTACCATCCTTGGGGAGAATCTTCCACCATTTATCGCTGTTCCCTCACTTAAATAAACAAAAAAAGCTGTGAACAAAAATGTTCACAGCTTTCTTCACTCACAGTACTATTGCTAGTAGAATACCCTATCTCCACAAAAGGAATATTCCGACACCCTACAAATCCGGTAGGTTGCTTACGCGGTGTGCCTCTGCTATCAATCTGGTCAGCTAATGCTAGACCTTCTCGACTCGTCGCATGAGGATTACTTTACCATAAAATTAGTCGGAATACTACTGTTTTTTATAAAATTAAAACTGCTGATACGCATTTCTCAAGAAAGAGTGCCTATCAGCAGTTTTTCATGAATCAATGGTTACTTTTCAATAGAAACATTCCCATCGACGGTTTAAAAACTTAGGATAAGAAGGTCGCTACTTTGGTCGTAATCAAATCGATGGCTACGTGGTTTTCGCCGCCTTCTGGTACGATGACATCAGCATACCGTTTTGTCGGTTCGATGAATTGATGATACATTGGTTTTACCACCGTCAAGTATTGTTCGATCACAGAATCCAACGTCCGGCCACGTTCTTCCATATCACGTTTGATTCGGCGAATAATCCGAATATCATCGTCTGTATCAACATAAAGTTTAATATCCATTAAATTACGTAATCGCTCATCTTCTAGAATCAAGATCCCTTCCAAGATAATGACTTCTTTGGGTTCTTGAATGATCGTTGCTTCGCTGCGAGTATGAGCGACATAATCATAGACAGGTTTTTCGATCGTTTGATATGCAAGCAGCTGCTGCAAGTGATCGATCAACAAATCAGTATCAAATGCAAAAGGATGGTCATAGTTGGTGTTCAACCGTTCTTCAAAGCTCAGATCACTTTGGTCTTTATAGTAGGAGTCTTGTTCAAGCATCATAATAGAATGGTTGGGGAAATGATTAAAGATCGCCCGACTCACGCTTGTTTTTCCACTACCTGATCCACCTGTCACACCAATAATAATGGGCTTGCCATTCGTCATTCAATTAACCTCTTTCATCTTAAAAAATTCACACTGGTTCTATTATAGCGAAAATTCGGCAAATTACTACTGTTTCTGTAGAATCAGTGCTGTAATAAAGGAAGTAATTGCTGCAAACGTTCGATCTCATAAGTAGGCTGAATCTCACCGCTGTTTTTTTTCTTTGGATTGAACCAAATCGTATCGATCCCTGCCAGTTGTCCGCCTAAGATATCTGAAGTCAGTGAATCGCCAATGATGACTGTTTCTTGTTTTTTTACGTTTGGTATGCGAGCAAACACATAGTCAAAATATTCTTTCATTGGTTTTTGATAACCCGTATCTTCTGAAACAAAGATATCACGGAAATAGGGCTTTAATTTGGCATCTTCCAAGCGGCGGTGTTGGGTTTCAGAAACCCCGTTGGTCACCACGTATAGGTCAAAATGTTGCGCTAACTCCGCTAAGACCTCATCACTATTGTCTAACAGTTTATGTCCTTCATTTAGAAATTCTCGGTACGCCAATTCAACTGCTGGGCTATCGACCTGAATGCCTTGCGTTTCAAAAAACAAGCCGAAACGCTCATTGATGACTTGGTCTCTCGTGATTTTTCCTTGCTCAAACTGCTGCCACAAATCATGATTGATGGTTTGATAGCTTTGTTTGCGCTCTGGGGTCATTTCCAAGCCATGAGCTTCAAATAGTGCTTTTAAGGCTTGATCTTCGGTATCTTGAAAGTCGAGGATCGTGTCATCGACATCAAATAATAATGTTTTATACTTCATTTTCTCCCTCTTTCTCAGCGGAAATGCGCCGCCAATCCTTTTAATTCTTCTTGCGTCAACGAGCGATAACTGCCCACTGCTAAATCATCTGGTAGAACCAGCGAACCCATCGCTGTTCGTTTCAGCTGAATCACTTTTTTTCCCCGAGCTAGAAACATCTTCTTCACTTGATGGAATTTGCCTTCAGCAATTTCTAACGAAACAAAGGAACGATCCACTCGGGCATCGATGATCGTTAAGTCAGCTGGTTTGCAGGTGACACCGCCATGAAAGGTGATCCCTGCGGCAAATGCTGTCACATCCTCAGGGGTCACCAAGTCATTGACCACCACTTCATACCGCTTGGTCACTTTTTTGGTGGGATGTAGCAAGTCATAGCCTAACTGACCATTCGTTGTTACCAATACCAATCCTTCCGTGTCCCGATCCAGCCGCCCGACGGCATAAAGATCAGGATGTTGATCCTTTGGTGCAATCAAATCGATCACTGTCTGGTGCTGTTGATCCAGATTGGCTGTAACGACACCATTGGGCTTATTGACGATATAATAGCGTTCCTGTGTTTCCAGCTGTCGCCCTGCAACCATGACTTGATGCAAGGCGCTATCGACATTGCGCTCGGGTCTTCGCTCAATCCTTTGATCCACAAGGACCTTTCCTTGCTGGAACAACCGCTTCATCTCTTTCCGAGAAGTATTCAATTGTTGCTCGATCACTTTATCTAAACGCATAAGTTCTTCTCCATAGTGGCTATTATAGCTCAGGATCTAGCGAAAGGAAACTGCCGGGATTTCATATGATTTGACTTTCTTTGTCTTTTTGCGTAAGGTTAAAGAGTAAAGTAAATATAGTTTCTCATACACAGCGTTATGACCTGGTGGAGAAAAGTTGAACCAAAACTTTCTGGGGCAGTTGTGTACACAACTGCCCTTTTGCGTGTTTTCACTCACGTACCACTTAATGTGCAGAGTTAACAAAATTTGCTTAAAAAATCTCGTTATTAACGAGAAAATTTTAGGAGGAATTGAGTTATGTCAGTATCATTAGAAGTTACGAAAAGAGAAGTTCGCCCACGTTCTTTACGGAACAAGTTGCGTCACGAAGGAAAAGTACCTGCAATTGTCAATGGGTACAAAGTAGAAAGCACACCGATTGCTGTCAATGCAGCAGAATTAGAAAAGATCTTGCGTGAAAATGGATTGAATACCGTTATTACGATCAGTTTAGAAGGTAAAAAAGTCAATACACTGATCAAAGAGTATCAATCAGATACCTTCACACGCAATTTAACCCACGTTGAATTCCTATCTGTCGATATGAATGAAGAAACCGAAGTAGAAGCAGAAGTAACCTTGATTGGCGAATCTGCTGGTGTCAAAGCTGGTGGTGTTCTAGCACAAAACTTGTATACAGTCGTTGTATCAGCAACACCAGACAAATTGCCGGAACGTGTTGAGATCGATGTAACGTCATTAGAGATCGGTGATTCATTAACAGTGGCTGATCTGCCTAAGAACGACGAGTACACGATCGTGACCGATCCAGAAGAACAAATCGTTGCGGTTACTGAACCACAAGAAATCTCTGAAGATGAAGAAGCCGGCGAAGCTGCTGAGCCAGCAGTTATCGGTGAAGACGAAGAATAATCATAGACCGACATTCTTATAATCGCGTCTTCAATCAACAGACAGTTCTAAGAAATGTAAGACTCTTGAAGGGCTTTCCCTTTAAGAGTCTTTTTCATTCTTACGAAGGGCTAGTGCGCTGCAACTGGCTATTTTCCGCTGAAAGGCGTCATTGCAAAACTTTGTCCAACCATCCCAACAAATTTTTAAGAGAATATTTAAAATGCGTCGCTGACCAAAAAGAAAAGCAGAAGTAGTTGCATTTTTGACGGTTCTTCATTATGATAAATAGACAAATTTGATGTTAATGGCAAGCCTACTTGAAGGAGGGATTTATTATGTTTGAAACATTTGATGATCACCGCAGTCGTTACGCTTCTGGCGGTATTGTTCAAACACTACCTAGCGAACTGATCGATAGTATATGGTTAATCATTGATCTTGATTTAAAAGGGTTTATTCCGTTGACAAATCTGCTCACCTTTGAAGTCCAAAACAATCATGGTCGTGTCACCCTGCTTTTTTCTCAAGCCCAAAGTCAAATCGAACTTGGTGTTGATCTACCGTACCGGTATTCCGACCTGTATCCCCAAAAAGTCTATGTATATGACGATGGGCAACGGCAAACGATTTTATTGCCTAGTGAGACCCGTTAACGTCCATTCATATTGATTTTTTATAACAATACCTATATAAAAAACCACCCTTTTTGTTTTAGAAGGTGGTTTTTTTTTGCATACCTCCTCTCATTTAATTTTATCTAGCAGCAATTTCAAATAAATGCTCGACAAAAACCTCGTTTTTTATTACGTTTTATTGACTATTTTTTGTGCGTTAAAATAACGAGTGAATTTCCCTTATAATAAGGACAGTTGTAAAATTCAGCTGAAAGAGGTGCATGATGTTGAAAAATATTCTTGAAAAAGATATTATGCAAATGCTGCGACTGTCCACAACACTCTTAACCGAAAATCCCCTCCCCTTGAGTAAAGCTGCTGCCGCCCAAAATCTCTCTGTCAAAACGATCCGTCGACTGTTATCAAGCTATTTAAACGAGGATCTTTCCTTCCACTATGATGTAGAACAAGGACATATTCGCGCAAACCATCGTTTGCAGCAGCCATCAACCGGCCACTCCCTGTCCCATACAGAAATGATTGCTGCACTGTTCAACAAAAGCGTGAATTATCAGCTGCTCTTGCTCTTGTTAAAAATGCCGACTATTTCCTTTGCAGATCTCTACAAACGCTATTATCTTAGCCCATCCAGTTTGCATCGGCGCTTTTCAGCCTTTTCCAGCTTTTTAGCACCTTATCAACTAGCTATCGATCGCCGCAGCTATCCTTTGATTACTGGCAATGAACGACAACTGCGCTATTTGCTTTTTCGCCTTACCCTCTTAGCAAACCCAACGCTTTCCCCCAAACAAGCGTTTCAAGAACTGAAGCAGATCCATCAGTTGCGCGCAAACGCTTTTTATCCCAACACCCCTTCCACGTTTACTCAGCAAATTTATCCAACATGTTTTGTGCCGCGTTTTTATTTAGTCGATGAACGCAGCTACTTATTTTTATGGAAACAACTGCTAACACTGGAACCTTTCTATGTGCCAACAGAAGAAGCCTTCCTTTTGCGACGAATCATCACGCCGATTTTGTTGGAGCATCCGCTCCAACAGCCGTTAGAGGTTCTTTTGCCGAATTTTTTTCAAGCCCATCTGCTGGGGGCATTGTTGGAAGGCAATTTATTTGTCTATCCGCCACTAAACACTCGCTTATCTGAACGTTCCCGACGTTTGGTCCAGGCTTTATTGACACAGCTTCCCCATTACGAAAAACTTTTAAAGAAGCACCCTGAGCTTCCCTTGCTTTATGAATGCATTTGGCAAGAGCTCTCTTTTTTCCAACCGATCATTGCCTTTCCCCAACAAAAAGAGCGCCCGCTTGAATAGCGGTACGCTCTTTTTAAAATCATTTTACTATCAGTAAATTATTGTGCGTCAGCATCAACGATTTTCACTGAACCTTGCCATTGTTTTTCAACAAAGTCTTTGATTTCGTCTGAATGCAACACTTCGATCAATTTCTTGATTTTGTCGCTATCTTCATCACCACTGCGGACAGCGATCACGTTGACATAAGGAGAATTATCCGCTTCTAACAAAACAGAATCATCCGCTGGATTCAAATCGATTCCGAATGCGAAGTTCGCATTGATGGCAATTAGGTCTGCTTCGTCGTTTTGATAAGCAGTCGCCAAAAGAGATGGATCGACGTCATGTTTAAATTCTAAGTTTTTCGGATTTTCAGCAATATCATCAAAGGTTGCCGTTTCTGTATCAACGCCGTCTTTTAAGGTGATCAAGTCAGCATCTTGTAAAATCGTTAGGATACGACCCCAGTCAGATTCAGAAGTGGAGGTAAGAACCGTTGCACCATCTTCTAGTTCTGAAATATCAGAGATTCGTTTTGAGTAAAGACCCATTGGCTCGATATGGATCGCACCGGCATTGACAAAGTCATAGCCATTGTCTGCGATTTGTTTGTTTAGATAAGGAATGTGTTGGAAGTAATTGGCATCGATATCACCATTTTCCAATGCTTTGTTTGGCAACACATAATCATCGAAGGTTTTGATTTCAAGGTCAATGCCTTCTTCTGCTAGTAAAGGTTTGGCTTGTTCTAAAATTTCCGCATGAGGGGTAACTGATGCACCGATCACTAATTTTGTTGATTCTCCCTCAGCCGCAGATGAGTCAGAGCTTCCTGAATTTGAGCCTGTTCCGCAAGCAGCTAAAGCGGCAGTTAATAATAACGTTGTTGCAATACCAAAAATCTTTTTCATATCCATTTCCTCCCATATTTTCCACTTTTTGTTCTTCGTTTCATTTACCGTTTGTCGGTGGCCTTCGCAAGGAAATCGCCGACCCCTTGGATAATGAAAACGATAATTAAAATAATCACTGTTGCGACAAGGGTAACAGTGTAATTTCCACGTTGAAATCCTTCTTGCCAAGCCAAAGCGCCTAGCCCACCGGCACCGATCGCGCCTGCCATGGCGGTATAACCAATCATTGAGATCGTTGTGACTGTCAGTCCTGAAATCAATGCCGGAACACTTTCTGGGATCACGATCTTATAAATGATCTCCCAGTAACTAGCGCCCATCGCTTCTGCTGCTTCAATCACACCGGGATTGACTTCACGAAAAGCAATTTCCACCATCCGAGCATAAAACGGTGCTGCCGATAATACTAATGCTGGGATCGCTGCTTTTGCCCCTAGGAACGAACCGACTAATAACGTTGTAAAGGGAATGATCAAGACCATTAAAATCATGAATGGTGTTGAGCGAAAGGCGTTACTGATGATGGAAACCACATTATAGAAAATGTTGGCTCCCGCCGTTTGTTTACGCCCTAGTGAATAAAGCGCCAATCCTAGAAGCAAACCGATCACAACCACTAAAACCATGGAGAAGAAAGTCATAAACAAGGTGTCTAGGGTTGCTTGCTGCATGTTGGCCCAATCGACTTTTTCAAAATTAAAATAGGTTTCTACAAATGACTTATCCACGTTCAATCACCTCCACGCCTACTTGCTGCTCTTTGAAAAAGGCGATCGCTTTTTCGATCTCACTTGCTTCACCTGTCAATAAGACCGTCAAGCCGCCAAAGGATCCTTCATTGGTTTGTTGGATCTTTCCATAAACGACATTGACATCGATCTGGAAGCGGCGAATTGCTTGTGAAATGACTGGTTCATTGGCGTTGTCTTGTGTGAATGTTAAGGTCACTAAATGCCCTTGCGGATTTTCTCGTAAGAAGGCTTGCCGTAGTTCTTCGACATCTTCTTCTGGTTCCAAATCTTGCTGAACAAAACGTTTGGTCACTTCTTGCTGCGGGTTACGGAAAACCGATTGTACTGATCCTTCTTCCACGATCTGCCCATGCTCCATCACCGCGACTTTGTTGCAGATTTTGCGAATGACGTTCATTTCATGGGTAATCAGGACGATCGTCAAATGCAATTTTTTATTGATAGAAAGCAAGAGATCCAGCACTTCTTCTGTTGTTTGTGGATCTAACGCACTCGTTGCTTCATCACACAGCAAAATTTCTGGTTCATTCGCTAATGCACGAGCAATCCCGACTCTTTGCTTTTGTCCGCCAGACAATTGTGCCGGATAGGCAGTTTCCCGTCCTTCCAACCCAACTAACTTGATCAGCTCTTGTGCTCGTTGCCGGCGTTTTGCTTTTTCAACGCCTGCCAACTCCAATGGCAATTCGATGTTCTCCGCCACCGTACGAGACCATAATAGATTAAAGTGCTGAAAAATCATGCCGATTTTTTTGCGGAAGTTTCTCAATTCTTTGTTTTTTAATGCCAAAATATTTTGACCGTTAATGACTACATCTCCTGCTGTCGGCAATTCTAAGCCGTTCAACAAACGAACTAATGTACTTTTCCCAGCACCAGAGTAGCCGACGATTCCATAGATATCGCCTTTTTCCACTTGCAGTGAAACATCATTGACGGCGTGGACAGCCGTTTGCTTTTTGCCGAATGACTTTTTTACATGCGACAATTCGATTAATGCCATGTTATTCCCATCTTTCCTCTTTGGTTGGTTAAACACAAAAAAAGCTTTCATCCTCTGTACATTATACTGTTACAAAGGACGAAAGCACAACTTCCGCGTTACCACCTTGATTTACTGTCGATTCACATCAACAGCCTCGCTCAGTACTTGAATTGCTTCGCATACTGCTGCACTGTAACGGGTGCCTCCCGTGATAGGCTTGTTTCCACTCACCTCTCATGCTCAAAGACCATCTTCCATCCTCTCTCCGTTGCCCATTTGCACCAAACAGGGCTCTCTGTGTACGTTAAGAACATGTACTCTTCTTTTCAAAGCATTCATTTATTGAGCAAATTATAGCAACGTCTTATCCGACTGTCAATTCTTTTTGAAAAAATAGTCGTTTTTACAGATTTGACTTACAAGGCTTCAAATTGACTTGGGTCAACCTCTTTGAAGCTGACCAGCCAAGCGTTCATTTCGTCTTCATCATTTAAGGTATCAATGGATTGATCGATTTTTTCATTTACGGAAGAAATCACGCCCGTCAATGGACTTGGAAATTCACTGACTGCTTTTTCCGCTTCCAGCTCAACAAGGGTCTCTCCTTGTTTTAAAGCAGTTCCTGCTTTTTGAATCGAAGCAAACGTGACCGCACCAAGTTCTTCTTGCGCTTCTTTTGTTAAACCGACACAATATTCTTTCCCGTTAAACAAAACCCACAAATTATCTTTTTTTCTTAAGCATTTCTTTTCCATGATTCTAGTAAGACTCCTTCATATTCATTTTCTTTAAATCCATTAATCAAAAAGCGGTCGCCGCTAACTAGCAGTGGGCGCTTGATCAACATACCATCGGTTGCCAGCACGTCGGCTGCGTCTTGGGCAGCCATGGTCGGCACTTTTTCTTTTAATTGCAATTCACGGTATTTCATGCCGCTTGTGTTAAAGAAACGGGTTAACGGTGCTTCGCTTGATTGGATCCAAGCCAGCAATTGTTCCGGTTGAGGCGGTGTGGTAACCATATCGATCGCTTCAAAGGGAATCTCGTGCTCTTCTAACCAACGCTTCGCATTTCGGCATGTACTGCATTTTGGGTACCAATAAAATGTAATCATGTGAACTCCTTAAAGTGTTTTTGGTGCGGTCTCAGCTTGATAGCGCATCGATAAAATCAAACCGATCCCAATCATATTGCTTAATAGGGCAGATCCTCCTTGGCTAATAAACGGCAGTGGAATCCCCGTCAACGGTAAAAGACCGATGTTTGCGCCAATGTTTTCAAACACATGGAAGAGAATCATCATAATGATCCCAGTTGCCAAGTAAGCATAAAATTCATTGTTGGTATCGAAACATACGCGGATCATCCGATAGATCAAAATAAAATACAATAAAATGACAAACGCGCTGCCAATAAACCCAAAATTCTCACCGATCACCGAAAAAATCATATCGGATTCTCGGACTGGTACATACACATCGCTGACATTAAATCCTTTCCCGAACATCCCGCCAGAGGCGATCGCCATCAGAGCGTACGCCAATTGGAAGGATTGCCCTTGGGTATCATGAAAAGGATCTAGCCACGAATCGATACGGGCGAACTGGTACTCTTTAAAGATCCCTGTATTGTACAGCAACTCACGACCAACATCGGTAGTCACTAAGAAAATCGTTCCGCCGCCGAGAATCACGAATGCCGCAATCACTGGCACAACGATTCGCCAAGAGATCCCCGACATCAAGAAGACCCCACCGAAAATCGCCAGAAAGACCAACATCGTACCAAAGTCGTTTTGCAAGGTGATCAGGATCAGTACTGGAATCGTGACGGCCAACATTTTCGCAATCAGCAACCCATCTGTTTTCAGATCTCGTTCCCGATGCTTGACATTGTGCTGTGTGACGACTAAGGCCAACATCATAATATAGGCGATCTTCATCAACTCTGACGGCTGGAGAGTAAAGGCCCCAAAACGGAACCAGTTTTTTGACCCTGTCGAGGCAGCCATTGTCCGGTCGTAAAATTTCAAAAGCGCCAACATGACGGCTAATCCGGCTCCATAAATATAGGGAGTCAATTTCCAAAGCCATTTTGATTTGATCTGCATGATAATAATCACCGCAATAATACCTAGCACATACCATAAAGCTTGAAACCCTAACGTTCGCAACATATTCGGGTTATTTGGATCGTGGGTCAACGCCACATACAAGGACGCCACACCAATCAGACATAATAAAAATACGGGTAGAATCACACCGTAGTCAATTCGATTATCGTTCGTTTTTATTCGTGAATTTTCCATGTCCACACTCTCTTCTGTAGAATCTTTATCCATTATAGTGATATTTGAGGAGAAAAGAAAGGATTGTCCACGAGCATTCACAAAAAATTTAGAAACTTTAATGATTTTCGGGAAAAGAGGGTTAAAAACAATCTGAAATTGTTTAGAATTACAATGAAAGAAGGGCTATATTCTGATTCATATCTGATCAATCAGAGTAAAACGATCGTATATGTACTAGATAGGAAGTTCAGCGACATACTTTTCAATGAAAACTCGCTGAATTCGTCTATTCTCCTTACTTAATAAAAATATCTTATTCTAAGTATTCTTCTTTATTTTTGATAAATCTTTCCTCAATGTAACAGAATAAAGCAACTTTAACTCCATGATAGATCGCCACCTAGTTTTCGTTTCAAATATATAGCAACATATGACTACTCTTAACTACTTTGTCCAAAATATAAATTGATGCAAGACGAGCCTATTTACCACATTAATGTGGTAATGAAATGTTATTTACGCCACCACATAATTTCACTAGAATACAATTAAGGAAGCGCTTCCGGAGGTGAACCAATGATTTTAAATAATCGAGAACAACTACTGTTGCAACTACTATTAGAACAAACGGAGTTTCGCCCTGCCTCTTTTTTTCAAAAGCAGTTAAATGTATCCCAAAAAACGGTTTATAACAATTTAACGACTTTAGAAAAGAAACTAAAAGATTCGGGACTAGCTATCAAAAAAGTACCAAGAAAAGGAATCTTTTTATCTGGTTCTGAATCAGCAAAACAGAATGGTTATCGATTGTTAGCAAAAAAAGAGACTAAACTCGAACTATTTTCACCTAATTATCGTAAAATCTTTATTTTCGCTAACTATCTGTTTTCAGTAAAACCAATGCATTATCAGGAATTCTCTGAATATTTTTATATTAGCAACCAGTCAATAAAGAAAGATGTTGATGAAATCGTTGCTTTCTGTCGATTCCATCAAGTATCAACAAAAATGACTACTAGCGGACTCAAGCTAACCTCAGTTGAATCTGCTGCTCAAAACGTATTCAAATCTTTTTTAGAGAAGTATACCGACGCCAAAGCCAGTGAAAATCTTTTGGTCAACAATCTCTTTGACTCTAAGGTTCTCGATTTAACGAAGAAATTTGTCTCAGACATGACTCAAACAATCGGCCATCCAGTCAATAATTATTCTATTGAATCCTTGAAACTTTCATTGCGAATTTTTCTTTCAAGACTTCTTATAGATAAACACATTGAAAAACAAGAGCAGCTAGTATTTGACGAACTTAGACGAATGAAATTCTATATGATCGCGGTTGATTTTTCTGAAATGATCCAACAGCAACTACCTGTTCAATTTAGTGATACAGATATTCAATATGTATGTTCCTTGTTATTAGCACACGGCATCGAACCTTTTGGTCAAATGGATGAGCCTCACGAATCTACTATCACAAATTGTACGAAACAAATTATTCAAAAAATGTCACATATGTTAAACGCAGATCTGACACAAGATAAATTATTGCTGCAAACATTATTGGCTCATATCGTTCCCATGATCCATCGATCAAAGACAGGAATTTTATTGAAAAACCCACTGATAAAAAGTATCAAAAAACAATACTCAACAATGTATACATTGACCAAATATGCAATTGGAGATTTAGAGGAGCGATTTCAAATCTTATTAACAGAAGACGAAGTTTCTTTTCTGACGATCCATTTTCAGCTAGCCTTTGAAAAGATAAAAATTACTAACCATATACTAATTGTTTGCCAATCTGGTTTTGCTACATCGGAGTTGATTTTTAACCGTATCAAACAGACGATCGCTGCTGATACCGTATTGGAGATCATTCCTTTGAGTAAACTGGCCAGTACATCTCTTGAAGCTGTTGATCTGATCATATCAACTATTCCATTGGACATTACAGCACCGCCAGTTATTTATATTTCGCCGCTTCCTACTACCGAAGAAATAGGAAGAATCTCAGCAAAGATATCTAATCTTAATGAGAATGAGAAAAATTTTTACTCAAAAAAATACCAGAAAACGACTTTATTACAAAAATATTTAGATCCTACTTTCCTTTTTGTCAAAAACAAGTTTCGAACAAAAAAAGATGTACTGGATTTTTTAGCAGATGATTATCTGAAAAAAAAGCTTGTTACAACAAAATTTAAGCATTCTCTATTTGAACGAGAGGAACTAGGAAGCACTGGCTTAAAGACGGGAGTAGCCATTCCACATGCTGATCCACATACAGTGAAAGAAACAAAACTTGCTTTTCTCACCCTCGATGCGCCAATTACTTGGGGAGACACAAAAATCCAACTAATTGTTTTGCTTGCGATTGCTGAAGAAAACATGATCGAGGCAAAAGAGTTGATCGCTTCGATTTACGGATTGTTTAACTCAGCCGAAGAAATTCAATGGATCGTTAATAGTCAAACGCAAGAAGAACTGTATCAAAGATTGTTAAGAGGAGGAAATTGATCATGTTTTTTGATCACCAAATCGTGTTACTTGAAAAAGATTCTAAAACAAAAGAGGAAGCTTTTCGACTATTAGCAGACGAACTCATCAAAACTCATTGTGTAAATGATCAGTTCTATCAAAATATCGTACAGCGAGAAGAAACCTTTCCTACAGGTTTAAAAATTAACGGCATTGGGGTAGCGATCCCACATACGGACAGCAAATTTGTTTTACGATCCCAAGTCGCTTTTATGTCACTTGCCTCTCCCCTTTCATTTATTGAAATGGGTTCGCAAGAAAAGAAAATCAATGTATCTCTGTTGTTCATGCTTGCATTGAAGGAACCACATGAGCAATTGGGTATGCTACAAAATCTTATCTCTATGTTTCAAACACCAGGGGTTTTGGAAGCCCTATCCTCAGTAACGACTAAAGATGCGTATCTTTCGATTATTGAAAAAAATGGCCTGCAATAAAAAGGAGGAACAATTATGTTAAATGCATTACAGTGGTTCGTTGATCTAGGTTCAATCGTTGTTTTGCCTATTTTAATTTTTATTTTTGGAATAATTTTGGGAACCAAGCCTGGCAAAGCCTTTACTTCAGCCTTAACTGTTGGTGTCGGGTTTGTTGGATTGAATTTGGTGATTGACCTTCTAAGCAGCAGCTTGGGTCCTGCCGCCCAGCATATGGTTGAACGTCTAGGATTAAATTTGACAACGATTGATGTCGGATGGCCTGCCGCAGCGGCAATTTCTTACGGGACGATTTTAGGAAGTCTTGCCATTCCGATTGGTGTGGTCCTAAATGTTCTACTCATCATTTTAGGGCTGACTAAAGTATTGAATGTAGATATTTGGAATATTTGGCACGCAGCCTTCATCTCTTCTCTGATTTATGCCCTCACTGGAGACTTTGCAATGGGGATCGCGGCCACCGTCATCTATTTGATGATGATTCTTTTAATGGGAGATATTTTAGGTCCGATCATTAATAAGTTCTACGGATTTCCTAATATCACTTTTCCTCATGGTACCGCCGCACCAGGATTCATCTTTGCACTTCCGATGAATTGGCTCTTTGATCGTATTCCAGGACTAAAAGATTGGAAAGCAGATCCAGAAACCATTCAGAAAAAATTTGGTGTCTTTGGTGATTCTACTGTTATGGGCTTTTTGATTGGTCTCATCATGGGAATACTTGCCGGATATGACACAGCAGGTGTCGGCCAATTAGCCGTCCAAACAGGCGCTGTGATGGTTTTGATGCCTAAAATGGTTGCTTTACTGATGGAAGGTCTAACGCCTATTTCTGAATCTGCAAATGAATTCGTCAAAAAACGGTTTCCTGGAAGAGAGCTTTACATCGGTATGGATGCAGCATTATCGGTTGGTCATCCAGCTGTCCTATCTTCCTCATTGCTACTAGTTCCAATCACTATTTTGTTAGCCGTAGTTCTACCTGGCAATACGACCTTGCCTTTTGGTGATTTAGCAACCATTCCCTTTCTGATTTGCTTGATGGCTGCTGTTTTTGGAGGAAACATCATTCGAACAGTAATTGCTGGAACGATTTATATGGTAAGCATTCTCTATATTACTTCGTGGGCAGCACCGCTTGTCACTACTGCTGCTCGATCCGCAAACTTTGATCTACAAGGAAACTCTATGATCACTGCTATGGCTGAAGGTGGTTTATGGACCACATTCCTTTATGTCGGCTTAACAAAAATATTAAGCTGGGGCGGTTTAGCCATAATTGGCGTCTCTGTTTTGTTTGGATTGATTTATGTAAATAAAATTCGTCCCAAGAAACAAACATCGAAATTATAGGAGGAAATGATAATGAAAAAACTATTGATTATGTGCGGTACAGGTGTTGCAACTTCAACAATTGTAACAAATAAGGTAAAAGAATGGCTGAAAGAAAAAGGGATGACTGATCAAGTGAAACTGTATCAATCCAAAGTGGCAGATGAGATGAATAAAATTGATAACTATGACATCGTGGTGAGTACAACGGTTGTTCCAGACTCAATCAAAGATCGCGTAATTATGGGGCTGCCACTCTTAACAGGGATTGGTACAGAAGAAATGTACGCGGAAATCGAAAAGAAAATCAAAGAATAAGGAGAATGCCCTATGTTGGTCACAACAAAAGAACTATTCGCACATGCAGAAAAACACAATTATGCATTACCCGCAGCAAATTTTTTCGACTTAACTAGTGCAAGAACATACGCGGAGACTGCTGAACGTTTAAACAAGCCTTTGATATTGGCCTTCGCTCAGTCCCATATGAACATGTTGACTTTAGAAGAGGCTGCCATGATTGGAAAATTTTTAGCAAAAAAAAGCACTACACCTATCGCTTTGCACTTAGATCACGGTACCGATGAAGAGGTCATCAAAAGAGCCATTCATTTAGGTTTTACTTCCGTAATGATCGACGCTTCTGAGGAGTCATTCGAAGAAAATGTCCGTCGGTCAAAGGAGATCGCCGATTACGCTCATAAAAATGGTGTCGTTGTTGAAGCCGAAATCGGGCACGTTGGGTCGGAAAACAGTCTGGAATCAGCCGTAAATAGTCAATCTATTTACACAGAACCTTCTGAGGCTGTTGCATTTGCCAAATTAACCGGGGTTGATTCGTTGGCAGTTTCTATTGGCACCTCTCACGGACATTATCAAGGGATACCCAAAATAAATTTTGACGTTTTAAAGGAAATACACCATGCCGACAATGTTCCTCTTGTTCTGCATGGCGGATCCTCTTCTGGCGATGAAAACCTTGAAAAATGTGCCTTAGAAGGTATCCGGAAAATAAATATTTTTACTGACTTTGTCACTGCTGCTATGAATGAAATTCACAAAAATCAACCAAATGACTATTTCGATTTACTTCATTCAGCAAGCAATGGAATGTCCAAGACACTCGAGCACTATTTTACAGTCTTTCATACCAAACCTTACCGTGAAGGAGAAAGCTAATGAAAAAAAGAACTTTAAGAACGCCATTCTTTGTCATCAATCCCAAAGCCTATCTTTATGGAAAACAAGCATTGGCATTGGCAAAAGCTGCTGATGAGTTGTCATCTTTGTATGACATCGACATTCTATTTACTGTTCAGCATGCAGACGTTTCTTTAATTAAACAGGCAACAACACATTTATTCGTCACTGTCCAACATTTAGACGGAATCGGAATTGGTCGTGGAATGGGCTATGTTTTACCCGAAGCAGTGGCAGAAGCCGGAGCTGAAGCTACCTTTTTAAACCATGCTGAACACCCCATGACATTGCAAGAACTGACTAAAGCGATTCAGCGCTCAAATGAATTGGGTCTCTTAACAATTGTCTGTGCGAATTCATTGAGTGAAGCGAGAGCCGCGGCTTCCCTAAAACCCGATGTGATGGTTTGCGAGCCAACCGAACTAATTGGGACAGGACAAACCAGTGATCTTCAATACATGACGGAAACAAATCGTGTTGTTCGGGAAATTGATCCAGAAATCCTGATTTTGCAGGCTGCTGGTATATCTAGTGCTGCCGATGTTGAAAAAGCTTTGTCGTCAGGTGCTGATGGTACCGGAGGGACAAGCGGTATTGTGCAAGCAGATGATCCAGTTCAAACCCTTACAGAAATGATCAAACAAGCGGTGAAGCACAAAAAGGAGGATTAAGACTGTGAAATTTTTAAAAGAGCAACTGACGTTAACTTCTAACGGGAATCGAGTGTCTTACCACAACATCACAGAAGAAGTGAAAGCAATGGTTGAAAAAAGCGGAATTTCAAATGGAATCTGTCTCGTACAGTCTCCCCATACGACTTGTTCTGTTATCTTTGAAGAATACATGCATGATACAGACTTTAACGGAGATGAATTTCTTCAAGTTGATTTAAACCGAATTCTCGATAAAATTATTCCTCGTGAACTATCAGAAAATACCGATTATCGTTATCCTGGACCAAAGCATTTAGAATTTTTGATGAGTCTGGACGATCCAAACTACCCAACAGATCCAGCAACGATTTTAAACGGCGATGCACATATTCGCTCGAGTTTTTTCGGTGCAAGCGAAAGCTTTATTTTAAGTAATGGCAAGCTAGAGATCGGCTCTGTAGGCTATATCTATTTTGTTGATTTCGATCAAAATCGTGTGCGAAATAGGACATGCCATGTAATGCTAATGGGCGAATAAGAACAGTTGTCGGGTAAATCAGGAAAAATTTAGATTACTTATCGCCTGCAAAAGAAAAACCATGAATCCTCTAAAAGAAGATTCATGGTTTTTCATTTCTTATGCCAGCTATAGGGATCGAACCTACGACCTACGCGTTACGAGAAAGAAAAATAAATTATTTTATGATAGATATCGTTGGTATATCGCAAATATCAAACCTTATATTTACAGGTTTTATCTAACTTTATTTACATCATGCCCACATTTCTGCCCATAGATACGTAGTTATTTTTGTTATTTATGGCTTTACAACAAGAACAAACGTTCGTATATTCTCGGTAAGGAGTGATTGATATGCAAATACCACTTGCAGATAAACGGACGTATGCACTAGAAAGATACTATTACGAGTTCATTCAAAGAATGGGACCAGCTCACTTTCTTTATGAGCAGTTTGTACAAACTATGGAAAACTTCGGTAAGCCTTATTTCACCGTTCCCTCAAGCTACAGCGGCTATCCAGAGGAAATAGCGTTTGTCTTCAAAATAGAGGGCGAAAACTATATTTTTGATCATGTTAGGACCCAAGACAAAATATTGCGTAAGTATGATCCAAGCATTAATTACAAGCCCGGTGGAAATTAGAGCAACAAAAAAAGCCCCCTACTCAAACGAGTAAAGGGGTTTCTTTGTTCTCTTTCTGTTCGTATGTGTAAAATATTATACTCTTATTATCAGTGTTACAACGCTGGAAGAGAGGAGAAAGAAAATGAATGTAGAATCATTTATGCCAATAGTTCAAGGTTTCTTAGGTGGTGCAGTATCCGCTGGCGTATTTAAAGGTCCAATTACCTCACTTGAAGATTGGTGGTATGTTAATTATGGACATGATATTAGCAAAACAGCAGA
Organism: Enterococcus sp. FDAARGOS_375; assembly: GCF_002393265.1. Classification (NCBI taxonomy): domain Bacteria; kingdom Bacillati; phylum Bacillota; class Bacilli; order Lactobacillales; family Enterococcaceae; genus Enterococcus; species Enterococcus sp. FDAARGOS_375. The sequence continues at coordinate 978,831 of NZ_CP023515.1, forward strand.
TTTACTGAAAGTAGAAAGGGAAGTAAGTGTTGAAAAACTTAAACGAGAACTTCTAGAAGAAGCTTCCAAAATTAAGCCAGAAAACATTAAAGAGCCTAAACTTAATATTCTTGGACCAGCACTTGAAGCATCAAGATATTTCATTGAAGATGAGCCACTCAGAATAATGTTCGCTAAATTAATTGCGTCATCTATGGATTCCTCAAAAGATAGTTATATCCACCCTTCATTTGTTGAAATTATTAAACAAATGAACCCTATAGATGCGGATAACATGCTGAATATTCATCTTAATGGCAATGAAGGAAGCATTTGCGAAATCAAAGCAGATTTATCAACTGGTGGTTACCTTAAACTTTACACTAACATATATTTAGGAAATCCCAACCAACGTAATCAAAGTCTTATTGGTCCATCATTGGAAAATTTAAAAAGAATGGGATTGATTAAAATAGATTACCAAGAATTTTATACAAATGAAGCAGTATACGATATATTCAAAAATACCGAAGAATTTTCTTCTGCAGCAGAATATATTATCAGAACCAATGCCGAACATGACCGAACTAGAGAGATTAATTCTCGAAACCCACAGATAACTAGTACTGATTTACCCGTATTAACAGGACCAGAATTACAGAAGGGTATTTTAAAAGTTACCCCTTATGGAGTCAACTTTTGCGCTGCTTGTCTTTAATTAGGTAATCTTTAATTGTCTTAGTCTCTTCTTCAAAAAACTTGATTAGCCACTTGTTCATCTCCATTTTGAATAAGGTATAGTAAACGGTACAAACGATAAAACTAGTAAACGCTGATACAAATAAATTCCCCATGTTCTCACCTCCAAAATTCTTATGTACAAGCCCGCCAAAGCGGGCTATTTGTTTACCACGGAAGCTTGTTGTTGTTCAATGCTACTTGCAATGCTTTGACCATATTAGATACAGGGCTGATAAATCCATCAACTGTAGTCTTCAAGGCTCGCTGCATAGCTTTGATCATTTCTGTTCCGCATAGTCCATCGATCGCACCATTGTATAAACCTTTTGCTTTCAACCGTTTCTGCCATGTACGAATCAGCGTGGATCCTTTTAGTGTATTATCGAATTGTGCGGCATAAAGGTTCTTGTTGCACGCCTGCCGGTATTGGTGGCTGATTTCATCATCTGGCGTAATCCCCTCATATTTCATTGCTTTATTGGCAGTGCTTGGACCAAACATGCCATCTTCTTGGATTTTATTGGTACTTGGTTTTGCAGATGGTGTACTAGGTTTAGCTGCTGAATTAGAACCGCTAGTCTTGCCAAACACTGCATCTTTGAAGCGTTCTAGCTCACTTGGTTTCGCTACCCATGGAGCTGGACAGTTCTTGCCAGTAACATCATAATGGCGCCAAATCTTATTTCGAGTGATGTTTGGATACTTTGCGATCAGTTCTTTGACAGCTTTAACAGTATTCTGGAATGTTTTTTCAGTGATATTGCCGTTTTTATCCAAGCACATTTCAACACCGATCGTTGAATAATTAGCGTTGCCTATCTTAGAATACAGCGGTCGATAGCGCGACCCATCTGCATTATATTTGCTAATTTCGTTGGCGTGATACGCAACTTCATTTAAGGGAATAATACAAAGTGCCTCAATATCATCTACAAACAACTGAGCGGAAGCATAGTTTCCTTTTAGATTATTAAAATAGTTTTTGTGATTACGTGCGGTGCCACCTTTGTTGGCAGTGTAGTGCATAACGATACCGTCAATACCGTTGTTCCTGATACCTGGTCTTGAGTACTCATTAATATTGATATACTCGTATTTGATAAAGCTCATTTATATCATCCTTTCTTTTAAAAAAGAGCAGCCGATTAGCTACTCCTTCTTTTCTGTGAACTCTTGACCGTCACCATAATCTGGTTTTTGTTCATCTTGATACTGGCTGCTAGCGATATTCAAGAACACACCAGCTAAAGTTGCAGCAGCCGTGATCGTTCCAACAATGATTTCTGTTGAGAATCCATATAATCCTCCTAGAGTTACTATAAATGCCGTGACACCTGGCACTCCAACGGTTAAAACTTTTTTTGCTAAATCATACTGTTTATTAGTTAATTTCATGTTATTTCCCTCTTTCTTTCCATAAAGATTTTAATTGTTCTCCATGCTCAATCAATCGATCGTTATGCTTATCCAAGCGCTCGTCATGTCTCTTTAATTCATCATGAATTGCAACACGATCAGATTTACTTGCTTCTAAATCTCTGGTTAACAAATCAAGATTATGAGCTAGTTTGGTTAGATTATCTGCAATTTTTGTAAAATTGGACATAACTGGTTTGATTACAAATGCCAGCATCCCGACAATCGTCATGATCCAACCCGCCCAAGTTGCTAACTCTCCTACGTTTAACATATGCCACCTACTTTCCTTCAAATAAAAAGCAACCGACTATTAAGCCGATTGCTCCTGCTACTACATATCCTACTACTTGGTTCCTTCTTGCTTTTTTGCGTTTGTAACAATTTCTGCAACATCTTCACGAATTGATGAAGGCACGCTCTCGATTGTTCGTTTGCCTTCAATGATGTGAGTTGCATATAACATTTCTAGTGCTGAATAGTTCATCTTATTCCCCTCCTTATCTGCTTAGTAACATATCAGACAAAGCCAACAAGGCTTCCTCTGTCATTTCCTGCCGCTGTTTCATTTCATTATTCTCTTGTTTCAGTAAATCTAACTCAGACGGTTCTTTTTCGGTGTTTTCATCTATGATCGACTGGATAAATTCACTCATTTTTTCTGGATCGTCATCAAATTCACCTAGAATTAAAACGAATAAATCATCCATTTCTGGTGTCGTACTTCCATTTTCTTTAATAACAAGCTGAACATATAGGTCTTTGTATCTCTCCTTATTTGTCATTATTCCATCACCTTTTTTCAAACGTCAGCGGCGGCAAATGTACAAGCAATATTTAACCAAGAATTTGCTCCGCATTCTTTATAATCAAATCTATAATTATTAGAGGCTCCAGTATCTCCTCTATATCTGCTAAATGTGAGTTGCCCATTTGATTTAACAGTTAAAAGATAAATATTTGATCCTGTCCCTTGACATATAAAGTTACAATCCGCTGTTGGTCTATACCCTAGTGGGAGTGTGCCCATCACATCATTCTCTGTACCTGCTGCTTTAACAGCATTATTTTTAAACGCTCCTGAAAGTTGGACCATTCTTCCTTGTCTTGTAGCACTGGGGAAGTTTTCTGAGCTTTCACTTGTATTATATTGTGACCAACCACTTGCTGAAGGAATACCCGTTTTAGGCAGACTGTACAAATCGTTATATGTCAAGGTTCCGCCACGCCCACCATAATTCATAGTTAGCTCAAGAGCATTAAACTTTGCAAAGCTATTTTCACCATTGCTAGCAACCATAGTTTGAGAAAATTGTACTCCTGTTGGATCAAGAATTGCTGTACCAGTATGATCAACGATTCCTATACCTTTATTTCCCTCTTGTCGATATTCGGTATTCCATCTTCCGTTTTCAATTGTGGTAGTACCGAAAACAAATATGCTTGAATTAGTAGGATAAGGTTGATAGGAAAATTCATTGATGAACTTAGAACCACTGATTGTCACACCTGAAATATTACCGGCAGTAATATTTCCTAGATTAGCAGTGATTGCAGATAAAGTAGTAGCTACTATATTATCCGCTGTAAAAATATATAGATTAAACTTGCTTCCATTCCATTGATAGGTCGCACCGATAATATAGCCACTCGCTCCGGTATTTTGCCAAAGCATACCAACATAAGGATTAGTTGGCACTTTGGATTGACTAATGATACCAGTCGGATCGCCCTTTTCACCTTGCTTGGCAACAGTATATGAAGTGTTTGTTGTATTATCTGTGAAAGTTAATACTGTCCTTGTCCACAAGAAACTTCCTGCAGCTACTGTGGGAATTGATGTGCTCCATCCACTACTAGGCGCTGTTGTCCCACTAGTAGAACTAGCAAAATTGATAGTTGTACTTTTAATCCCATTACCTGTTGCTCCCGTTGCTCCTGTCGATCCAGTAGCACCTGCTTCCCCCTTTGCTCCCATCTTCCCCACAGAATATGCAGCTGAATTTGTATTGTCAGAGTAAGTAAGAACAATTTTTGTCCAAAGGTACTGGTTCTCAGAAACACTAGGTATTGAAGTACTCCAAGTTCCTGTAGGCGGTGTTGTACCAGAAGTACCAGCTTGATAGGTAGTAGCACTAGACACGATTCCTTTTCCATCAGTTCCGTTTGATCCGGCTGGCCCTGTGGCTCCTTGCTTGTTCTTTACGACAATCATTATCTTTTGAATTGTCACAGCTTTGTACACCGCTTGATATGTTACGGTTCCAACATCGGCCGACAAAGCAGTAACTGTATAACGACCTGCTGAATTGATTGTGCTAGTCATCCCAGTTTCAGAAACCTTCGAATACGTCACACCAGATGAAACTTTAGTTTGTCCCTCGTAGATAATAAAATCTCCAAGAGCTTTCGTGAAGTCAGTTACTGTGCCAGATGCATTAGCAGGTACTATGATGGAATCATTTGAAAGATACCCACTGATGACTTCTTTTGCATCTTGGCCGTTTGCTCCGTCCTTACCGTCAGAGCCATCCTTACCATCTTCTCCTGCTGGTCCCTGAGGTCCCATGAAAGGTGTCCAAGGTTTGTAATCATCTGGATTGTCAGAACCAGCTTCATTTGTGTCGGAGTAAAATCCTTCATATTTTGGATAGGCATTTTCGTAGTCTACTGAAGGCGGCGTTGTGAAATAAGTTGGTTCCTGATCATTGTCTAGAATTTCAATTTTCCAATCCCTCATGTCCAAGAAAAACTGAGAAAGATCAGGAACTGGTGTAGCAATTTGAAGCGGATTAAACCTTATTGTTGATACGTCAGCCGGAAAAGATTCAACTATGAAACTCACCTTTTGCCATGATGTGCCGATTTTAACGCCTACACTTTCATTAGGAAATGTTCCCGATTCATTAGTACCTACATATCTAGCCATCAGTGACATATTTACAGCTGTACTTCCCCTAACATAGTTACTCAACCCTATTCTTTTGCCAGTTAGAGCGGGAGCAATTGCCCTTACATCTATACTTGTGAATATACTAAATGTTGTGGGATATTGTGTTGGATTTGTACGGCGTGTACGAGAAAACTGCTTACCGTTGTCCGATCTAGTTTCATTTGTAATAGGATATAGGTTGGAATTGTTAGAACTTGGAATAACAACTCTAGCATCAATTAAATTCTCATTCGGATAAACCTTCGTAAATGTACCGTCTACCATCATCCATGCTGGATGAGGGAAATAGGTTTCCCCTTCTTTCCCGTCTTTTACTTTTACAATACTTAACGTATCGCTTAGATTGTCCAAAGTTGCGGTAATGGCGATCAGTGTCCAATCTTTATTGGTCCACTGTGCACTTGTCAAAGTTCTTGTGTTACCAGTTCCACCGAGAGTAATTGCGGTTTGAGCAGTGTTACCAATATAAGGAATAGCAGCGAACGTTGCAGTTCCTGTGACGTTTTGAAGCTTTGCCGATATGTTTATCGTCTGTGTCGTCTTAGGCGTGTCATCGGCATTAAAAGCCATGTTTTCAGCTGAAGCAGTAAGATAGAGCAACTTAGCATTCGCACCATCTGCCCCCATCTTTCCTACAGAATACGCTTCAGTCTTTGATTCATCTGTATAAATCAGTGTTGTTTTAGTCCAAAGATACTGATTTGATGATACGGTCGGAATCGTTTCTTGCCACCCACTTGTAGGCGGCGTGTTTCCGCTTGTTCCTGCTGCATAGCTGATTGATTTATCCTTAATGCCTAATCCAGATTCACCTTCAGCCCCCATCAGAGTTGGAGTTTGTGTTTCGGATGTTGTGTTATCGGTATATGTTGTGACAACCCTTGTCCAAAGATACTGACCAGCCGGTACATTAGGTCGTGTTGCTGACCATGAGGTTGGTGGGATCGTTCCACTCGTTGATTGTGCATACGTTGCAACCGGAGTGCCAAGTATCCCTCGGCCATCGTCACCGTTTGCAACTTTGACTAAACTAATTTCATCTTGTACTACTGGCATTCTCCCACCTCCTAATAATCAAATGACCGATCGGTGCCTTTGCCAAAGCGAATCAAATCAACGTGTCGGGTTTTCGTGTTCAAAACAACCACATCCCATAGATCTTCTTCCAAAACCCCAAGCGGTCTGTCCCCCTGGTCTTTCTTCGGACGGCTCACAGAACAGCCGATAGAGTAATTCACTGTTCCGTTAGTATCTTTACTGATTCGGTCGTTGTGCATGTGTCCATGCGCTAAAAAAGCAAGCGTTCCTTTATGACCCTCAAAGTCACAAGAAATACTTGCTGCGAAGTCTGTATTTGCATTATATGTTCGACTGTACGTACCACCAGTGACAAAGCTATCAATGATTCCATCAATCATTTCGTAGTTATATGCGTAATAATCCATATCTGTTTTATAACGTTTGCCAAACGGATAGTGTTGATATATGGATACAGTCGTATCAGTTGGGGTATTTTTCAACACATCATACAGCCACTTTATTTGGGCTTGACGATAGCCAGATACATTGATATCAATATATTTTGCAAAGCCATCATCATCTAAACTAATAGGTACATCCTGTGCATTGAGTATAATCACTCTATTTTTCTTATCAGGCACATCGTAGTAATAATACCCCTTCTTATCGAGAGGGTTTTCTACTATATTGAAGATCGTGCTTGGTCTTGTAGCAATTTGGTACATCTCTTCATGTGTGATCACCTGGCGCAGTTTGCCATGCAGTGAGGTCATTGCAGTTTTAGGCTGGTAATTCTTCACGGTTTTCGTGATTGAATTCGTAACATTGTCTCCCCATGAATTGTTGCAATGGTTTCCCCAAGTCACAAAGTATGGTGCGTTTGACATCCCCAACGTGCTGACTGCTTCTCGATAATTAGATAGTGCGATATTTTTATTGGCTGTTGATCCATCATGTGTATCGCCGTTTAGAACGACATAATCGACATCTACAAAATTGGTAAATTCAGCTACGTTTTTAATATGGCTATTACTACGTCCATAGTTTTCTAGATCGCCACGCCCTATGGAATCAGTCGCATAATGTGTATCTGATATATGGACGCTAGTGATCGTGTCTTTGGTTTGCAAACGCAAAACCTTGCGGGCCACGTCTCGCAAACCGTTTAAAAAGTAAATAGCTTGAACAAAGTGATTATCAAAAATTGTTAACGCACAACGGATACTGGATACTTCGGTAAAATCGTCACTCGTTACTTGCACAGTTGCTCCAGACTGATTGTACAAGTCTTCCCACGCTGTATCGTGGTTGCCATCCTTATCAACTTTAAACCACAAAATATCATCAGCTGAAACACTGGATGTAATATCCATGCCATCTTTATAGATCGTTGCAGTGATATTAGTTGTTTTTTCTTCTCCGTCAACAAAGCTAACCCCATTATCCGGAATCAACTTGATTAAATACATACTGTTTGGTTTGTTCATTTGCTGCTGCCTTGCCGTGAGATCGCTGCTGATAAGACTTTCTAATAATTGATAATTACCAATTGTTGCTTTGTTTTCAGCAGGGTTACTACGATGAATTTCCTTGTTTAATACCCTAGCCTTGACTCTTAACGCTGGGTTGTACTCCTCGTCAATAAATGTAAGCCAATCGCCAATTTCGAAGTCTCCATCATTAAATAGCATATCGACCTCAGCGGAAAAAGTTGGCTGGCTGCGCGCTTCCAATATTGCTCTTAATTCATTATAGTTTTCAATAGGTGCAGATCCTGTGCTTGCATGTAATTCCTCGCTTTCTGCTATTTCCACTTCTTCCGCTGAAAGAAAACTAGCAAGACAATTTGCATCACAAAACATATTGTCAGTTCCATCTTCAAACTGGAAAAACTTAGCTATCATAAAATTGTCTCTAACCGTTAAATATGATTGATTAGTCCATGCTCCATCATTGAACAATGCGTTGCCACAATTAGCACAGGTGGAACTTTCTTTCTCAAAATTCGGATATACCATAATCTTTTTCCTTTCTGCTATTTCGTCGGATTGCTGACTAATCTTCTGTAATTCCGTTTAGAAGTGAAATTTTATAAGCGTTTGTTACAAAGTATGTGCTATTTTCTTTATGGAAAAACCATCTACGCTCACATCTGTTACATGACCTAACATATACAGTTTTATTCCACCCTTCATCTTTAAAAGTGTATAGAGTTTTCAATCCGTGATTGTGCCTACAAAATATTTTTTTTAACATATAATGACTCCTTTTTTCTCAGTTGTGTATATCTTCCGATTACTAACTCAATATCTCCACCATAGCACCTGCAAAATTGCCTTTTTTCAGCGGTAACCCCAACCTAGAGGCACGCTCTAAAGTCGTCTTATGTGATCCAGACACTTCAACTGCATCTGTCTGCGAACCGTATGTTTTAACTTCGCCATTCGGGAAAGTGAACCTCACTGGCGTTACATCATACTGCCGTTTTCGCCCTGGTGCTTCAATGCTTGTTGTCCACAGTTTGTGCCTTAATGTTGCAATCTCTGTTTTGTCAGCGCCTGGTGTATTAACCAAACGCTCCAATCTATACAAATCTGGATTGAATGCCATCATTCCACCTTCTTCATATCCCGAAGCCTAACGACCGTCCGCTCACTGCCAAAACTCACAATTGCCGCGTTGTTCATTACCTTCACGCACACCGCTTTAAATAGCGTTCTAAGCCGTTCCGTCACGCACCAGTATACAGGCGTTCACGAATCATTTCTTGCACTTCTTCAGTTGTCGCCGGTCTGGAATTTGTGTCGATATCCCAAGTAATCACTTCCTTAGATTCAGCAATTTCTATTGCATCTTTTAAGGCTTCCTTTACGTTTTCGTACTCCATTATTTATCCTCCAATTCCAAAACGTTCAATACTGCAGGCGTTGCTTGCAAATCAGATAAGCTAAAATGTTCATAAGTTAGTACGTTTAAATAGGTTAAAGCTTCGTCGTAATCAACTCGTTTAATTGATGTGTAACGGACAACGTTCATGCGTTTCTTTAGCTTAGAGTGGATACGACTCATGAACATGCCTTTCCAAGCTTTAAATAGATTGCCACTGTATGTTTTACCTTGGCGCTTTTGATGTTCTTCGGTTAAGCTAATGGCTAGTTTGCTGACGATTGAGCGCAATTCCTTTTGCTCTTCATACGTGATAGTGACTTGCTCAGACATTTTTTCATATAACGAGCGGCTTTCGCTGACGTGCTCTTTTACTTCATCTTTCAGCTCAATCATTTCTTCTTTGACATTTCCCATTTCACGCAACAAACTTACCAGCGCTTCACTTTGTTTGCCTTGCGTTTCCAATGTGTGGATCAATGCGATCGTGCTGTTTTCCATTAATTGATTACCCATGCTACTTCTCCTCCAATTTCTTGTTTGATTTGTTTTAATAATTTTTCAACTCTGGAAATTGAATCCGTGAGTTTTTGCTTTGTCTCATCGTTCGCACCAGCGATTGCTTGCGAATCGTATACCGTTACCGCTTGTTCTTTAACAAATTGATTCATATTGATAATGAGTTTATGAACACTGATATCAGCATCTCGTTTCAAACGTTTTAGTTGCGCTTGTTCTAGTTCATCATTTTCAATCTTCGCTTTTTCTTGCAATGCTTTTTCGGAATCTGCTATACGTTGTTTCAAAGCTTCCTGTTCAGCTTTAAGCGCTTGGTTTTCTCTGGTGATTTCATCAACGATCTTCGTAGATTGCTTAAGCTGCTGATAGTCATCTGGAATCTTTTCGACAATGACTTCTTTTTCAACTACTTCCGTTTCTTGCTCATTGAGATCATCAATCATCTGTGCTTGTAGTTTGATTTGCTCATCCTTAGCTTTTAGCTGCTTTTCAAGCTCTCTGTATTCTTTGGTGGTTTTTATATCACCCGAGAGCACCATTTCTACCGCTTCTGGTTTAGCTGACGGTTTAGATATTTCCGTTTTGAGTGTGGTTGGTAGTTCCTGGAACATTTCGATTTGTTTGTATTCGTCCATCTGATGGACGAATTTAGCTTGGTTGATGTAGTTATATACAGTTTGTTTTTTCAACCCGATTGAATTGAACCATTTCTCGAATGTTCCCGTTTTGAAGCTGGCTAGTTTTTCTTGCGCCTCAATTAACTTCTCTCCCAATTGAATTGAACTATTCAGAACGATTGATTGTAGTTCCTGTTCTTTTAGTTTTAAAAATTGAGCAGTGGTATCATCTACTATAGAATAGTCAAAATTTGTTGAAACTTCTTTCACCTTGATGACCCTCCTTAGCAACATATTGATATAAAGCTATTGAAGAAAACTTCCAATCCTTACCTATCCTAACGCCTGGCACTTTCCCTGTTTCAGCTTCTTTATGCAGCGTGGGAACACTGACTGTTAAAAAGTCTGCTGCTTGTTTTGAATTCCAAACCTCATTTGGTATGGAATGCTCTGATAACAGAACCTTTAAGTCATCTAGGTTAACTAATGCTAGATTTGTCATCTTCTTCACTCTCCTCTTTTTTCTTTTTTTCTAAGAAAGTTTCAAGCGGCGTTTCTAGGTATTCAGCAACTTTGATCAGGTTGTTTACTTTTGGGCTTTGCTGAGCTGTTTTCCCCCATTTAGCAATGATTCCATTAGACATACCACAATCCTTTTCGATTCGGTAAATACTAATGCCCTTCTGATCAGCAATTTCTTTAATAACTTCATAAATCATTATTTCACCTCCTCGATAGAAAATAAGCTATCACTCTTGACAACTATTAGATATTTAGCTATTATTAATGCATACGAAATAAACCTAAATACACAAAGTTTTAGCTCAATGATAATAGTTCAAGGTTATGTGTTTGTACCCTCTCACAAGTACACCCCTAGTATAATAGCCTATAATCTATTTGTCAATAGCTAACTATCTATTTTGTGCATTTTTTTAAGGAGCATAAAAATGAATACAAAAGAATTAGTTAAAGAATTGGCTAGACAAAGAAAATTGACAATTGCTGAATTAGAAAGAAGAGTTGGGATTGCGAACGGCACTATAGGTAAATGGGGTAAACAAAACCCTTCTATAGAAACGTTGCAAAAGCTGGCTGACTTTTTTGATGTATCTGTGGATTATTTACTTGGTAGATCCTCAAAAGACCATTCGGTATTGGGCGCAAGAGGTGAATTATTAGCGGCCCATATAGACGACGATGTGTCTGAGGAAGACATGGAAGATATATTGCGATATATCGAATACAGAAAGAATAATCCACTATAGATTGAGGTAGGTGATTTCATGCAGGTTTACGAAGAATTAATGTCGAGTTTCCCAGAATTAAAATACAAGTTTGATCCTCTTATGCCGTTCAATCAAAAAGGAATGATTTATGGATCAACTGTTTATCTTAACCCTGATCAAGAATACGAGGAACTAAATTCTACGGTAGCTGAGGAAATTGGACATTACTTAACAGGTAGTGGCGACATAATAAGGCAAGACTCACTTGAAAAACGAAAACAAGAACAAAAAGCTAGGGATACTGGAGCAGCTCTGCTCGTGACACCCGGTGATATAATAGAATGTTTTGAAAGCGGGTGCGTTAGTGTTTGGGAATGTGCTGATCATCTTAGTATTCCTGAAAAAACTTTTAAAGCAGCTATTAAGTTCTACGCTCGTAAATACGACGGTATTAAAACGGAAGATAAATACATCATAATTTTCAACATAAACGGCACTGTAAGTGTGTTCAAAAGTTTGTATTAAAAAAGCCCGTGCTGGGAACACGGACTAACTCATTTCTGAGAATTTAACAATTAAATTATAACAGAAATGAGGAAAATTAATGAAAAAAAGTTTGGCACTGGTATTAATATTTATTTTTGTTCTCTCTGGTTGCGGTAAAAACCTTACTTCAAAGGATATTTCCAAAATATCGATTGATATGGATCAAGAAAAAGTTGAAGAAGTTTTAGGTAAACCGTCGTTTAAAACGACAGACAGAGATGATTTAACTGGAAAATACGATAGTATAACGACAATTTACAACACTCGAATTGAATTTGATCGAAATGAAGAAGATAATCTTCGAGGATATGCAGAGTACTCTGAAACTTACAAGGCTATTAATGAAAAAAAGAACGTAGAGTTATACGTTTATGATACCGAAACTGAAGAAGAAAAGATCTATATTTATTTTATTAACAACAAAGTTTCATTCTTTTATTCTTTAAACACAAACGAGACTTAATAGTCTGATATCATAGGCTTCTAAATGTTCCAGGGTAGTTGAATGTCTGAATACTATATTAAACCAAAAAACACGCCCCTCACTTTGGACGGCGAGAGCGTGCTAAGCAATAAACTATAGGCTTATTTGCTATGCCTATTGTAGCAAAAACAAGGAGTGGTAACAATATGGCGATTGAAAAAGGTACTGTTGAAAAACTGCCAAGTGGTAAATTCCGACTTAGAGTAACTGTTGGCTACAACGAAAACGGAAATCCTATAAGATTAAGCAAAACCATTGAATCGAAAAATCAACGTAAAGCTTATGTTGAACTTGATTCCTGGATAGAACAATTAGAAGAACACGGATATGAAGATATCTCAACGATAACTTTTGAAAATTTTTATGAGAATATGTGGAAAAAAGAAGCACATTCTATGCTTGAACCAAGAACTTTAAGAGAATACTCCGATATTATCGAGAAAAGGTTTCTACCTTCTCTAAAAGCAAAAAAGATGGTAGAAATCAAACCCTATCAAATAAAAGAAATAGTTATTGCCGCCAAGTCATTTCGCAAAGATAAAGAATCAATATCGAGAAAGACAAAAAAGCGCTTTTTAAATGCTCTTAGCAGCGTTTTTAATGTCGCTAAGGATCAATATAGGATAATTAGTCATAACCCAGTTTCAGATGTCAGGCTGCCCAAAGATAACGTAAAAAATACAGATACTCCAAAGCCCTATTCTATCGATGAAGTAAACAAAATGCTAGTAGCATTAGAGGAACATGCCTCAGATAAAACAAAAGCATTAGTATTAACCGCATTCTTCACAGGTGCCCGAGAAGGAGAAATTGCCGCTGTCGAAGAAAAGGACTTTGATTTTACTAATAATACTGTGTGTTTCCATCAGCGAGTTGTGTTAGATGAGAATAAGAAGTATCAGAGGAGAGACGGATTAAAGGCTTCTGATTCGAAGACAATCCCTGTTCCTGAAAGCTACATGAATTATATGAAACAATTTATGATGAAAAATAAAGAAGCTCGTATAAAGCTAAATATAGATCCAGAGCATAAGTATATTTTTGGTTCACCAGAAGGGACCTTCGAACTTCCTACTTCTCTTTATCGAAATTGGAAAAGATTCATTAAACGTGCCAAACTGCGGGACATTCGTTTCCATGACATACGCCACACGTCTGCTTCGTATTTACTTGCCGATGCTAACATACCTATAAAAGCAGTACAGGAGATGTTAGGACATAAAGATTATAGGACAACAATGAATATATATGGCCACGCTCTAGAAGAATCTAAGCGTGCTGCAAGCGATAGATTTTCAGAATTGCTCAAAGAGTAAAGCGTTATTTATTTTTAGGCAATCCAATTCTCTGCCCACGTTTCTGCCCACGAACTAAAAAATTAGAATAAAAAAAGTCATCAACATCTCAGATAATCCTTGATGTGATAACTTTTTTCGGTTATGCCAGCTGCAGGATTCGAACCTGTGACCTACGCGTTACGAGTGCGTTGCTCTACCAACTGAGCTAAGCTGGCGTTGTATGGCACAAAGAAAATTATATGCAAAAACGGTTGTTTTGTAAAGAGGTCTGCTGAAAAAAATCTACTTACTGAAATTTTCCGAAAATTGTGATATAATAGAAGTATCAAGGAGGTTTTTACATGGCAACATTTGGTAAATTCGAAACAACAATTGTCCCGTCACAAGAAGGTTCAACGTTTGAGGTCGCTACTCCTGTCATGTTCACGTTCCATGGGAAGAAACAAACTGGTACCATCACAAAGCAGTTGAAAAACTCTGCGGTGGTCGAGCTGAACGAAACCCCAGAAAACCAGAAATTAGTTTCGCAAAGTAATGGTGTATTGATCATCAATTACAAACAATTAACCAAACTATAACTCGTTTAATGCAAGGAGAAAATCAGTTGATTTTCTCCTTTTTTCATTGTTTGTTTTTTTGAAAAACGCAAAAAAAGCCATGGATAACCGATCGAACCGTTTTGGCTGTCGATCTTCTTCCATGGCGTCATTGACGAGGCAAAACTTGAAGCAGTTGCCGTTGTCGTATTTGTATTGATTTATTTTGTACCGAATAGACGGTCACCGGCATCGCCCAAACCAGGAACGATATAGCCGTGTTCATTTAGGCGTTCATCAAGATTTGCAGTGTAGATGTCAACATCTGGATGGGCATCTTGCAATGCTTTCACGCCTTCTGGTGCAGCAACTAAGCAGACGAATTTCATGTTTGAAGCACCACGTTTTTTCAGTGCATCGATCGCCATGATCGCTGAACCACCCGTAGCTAACATTGGGTCAACGATAAATAATTGACGTTCATCGATATCTTCAGGTAATTTTACGAAGTATTCGTGTGGTTCTAGCGTTTCTTCATCACGGTACATCCCGATATGACCAACTTTTGCGGCTGGGATCAATTCAAGGATACCATCAACCATGCCTAGACCTGCGCGCAGGATCGGAATGATCGCTACCTTTTTACCGGATAGTGTTTTTTGTGTTGATTCTTCAATTGGTGTTTCAATCACTAGATCTTCAAGCGGCATGTCGCGAGACACTTCATACGCCATCAACATTGCGATTTCATTAACAACTTCACGGAAAACCTTTGTTCCACAGTTCTTGTCGCGGATCATTGTTAATTTGTGTTGGATCAGCGGGTGATCGATTACTTGAAATTTACCCATTTAAAAAAATCTCCTTTGGTTTTTCTCTTATTTTAAAGCAAATCGGCTCTTGTTACAACCATCTGCCCTAGGCAATACTGCTTTTCCTCAAAAAAAGGATTGTGTTAGAAGGAAGGAGACAAGACGGCATGTAACACGCCTCTACATTCATTCTAGCCCCTTTTTCACTTTTGGTGATCAAAGAGCTGGAGCGCAAGAAAAACGCGTGAGACGTCTTGTCTGACCTTAACTTCTGTCACAGTCCCATTTTATTTGTTTTTGTAAAGTGGATAGTTGTCCGTCAATTCTTTGACTTGCGCCGCTACTTCTGCCAAGACGGCTTCATCATTTGGTTTTTCTAAAACTTTGACGATCAATTTCGCCACTTCGACACAATCTTCTTCTTTAAAGCCACGACTAGTGATCGCTGGTGTCCCCACGCGAATCCCACTCGTTTTGAAAGGACTTAATGATTCGAAAGGAATCGAGTTTTTATTGACGGTGATATTGACTTGATCCAGCAAGGCTTCTGCTTCTTTGCCGTTCAAATCAAAGCCACGCACATCGATCAATAATAGGTGATTGTCTGTTGCACCAGAGACCAAGCGGGCTTGTGGTGCTTGGTTGAAGACTTTCGCCATTGCTTGCGCATTGCGGATGACTTGTTCAGAGTACTCTTTGAACGACGCATCTTGTGCTTCTTTAAAAGCGACAGCTTTCGCTGCGATCACGTGCTCTAATGGTCCGCCTTGGATGCCAGGGAAAACGGCACTATTGATTTTTTTCGCTAAGTCTTCATCATTTGTTAAAATCAAACCGCCTCGAGGGCCGCGTAATGTTTTATGGGTCGTAGAAGTCGTGATGTCCGCATAAGGAACTGGGTTTGGATGAAGACCAGCCGCTACTAAACCAGCGATATGCGCCATATCCACCATCAATTTTGCGCCAACTTCATCAGCGATTTCACGGAACTTCGCAAAATCGATCGTACGTGAGTAAGCACTGGCACCGGCAACGATCAGTTTCGGTTGATGCTTGCGCGCCAAAATACGAACGACATTGTAGTCAATGACTTCTGTTGCAGGATCAACACCATAACTAACAAAATTATAGGTCTTGCCGCTGAAATTAACTGGTGAGCCATGGGTCAAATGACCGCCTGCGGAAAGATCCATCCCTAATACTGTATCGCCTGTTTCGATCAACGCTAAATAAGCTGCTGTGTTGGCTTGAGAACCAGAATGCGGTTGAACATTGGCATATGCCGCACCGAAAATACTTTTCGCCCGTTCAATTGCTAAGTTTTCTACCACATCAACAAATTCACAACCGCCATAGTAACGACGACCTGGATAACCCTCAGCGTATTTATTTGTCAAAATACTACCTTGCGCAGCCATTACACCTTCTGAAACGATATTTTCAGACGCAATCAATTCCAAATTGTTTTGTTGACGATTCGTTTCTTTTTCGATCGCTTGCCACAATTCGGGATCAAACGTTTGATAATCCATGCTTACAACACCCCTTTACCTTAATGGTAGCATTGTATCACATTTCTTCATAAGCTACCTATAATGAATTCTGGTTTTTTGCTAATTTTCTTGAAAGAAACTTTGATTTGCAGCTTTTTTCAATCGATTCATATAAGCAGCCCCTAAGCCGCTTTCTGGAAACGTGGGTGCAAATAAGATATCTAGCTCAGCAATCGATTCATCTAACGCCCGTAACCCCGCAAACAGCCCTTTTGTCGCGGCTTCCACACTGTCATCAAAAAATAAATAAATGGCCGCCGCTTCAAAGCGGACTTGCTCGGCGATCGTCGGTCCAGCTAAAACACCTACCTTAAGTTGCTGTTCTTTTGCCCAAGCCATGGCTGCCGACCAATCTTGGTCATTGACCATCATGACGTTGGTATTCGGTGCATAGTGCTTGTATTTCATGCCCGGCGCTTTGGGTGCTTCACTTTCTGTTACTAAATGCTGATCGACGAGGACTTTCGTTTGTAAGACTGCTTCAAGCTGTTCTTTAGAGATCGCACCAGGACGTAAGATGATCGGCGGCGCCTTTGGGTCACTCAAATCTAAGACTGTTGATTCGACACCGATCTGCGTCACCCCATCATCCAAGATGCCAGCGATTTTGCCTGCCAGATCATGCTGAACATGCGCAGCTGATGTTGGGCTTGGTTTACCAGATGTATTCGCGCTAGGACCAACCAATGGCTGTTGGGCTTGTTTGATCAACGCTAACGTCTTGGTGTTGTTGGGCATCCGAAAAGCCGCTGTGGATAAGCCGCCAGTAACGATGCTAGGTAAACTGTCTTTTTTGATCGAAAAGATCAAGGTTAAGGGCCCCGGCCAGAAAGTTTCCATCAATTTATCAGCGAAGGGATGCTTGTTATCCACAAACGGTTCCAACTGCTCTGGCTCGGCAATATGAACGATCAAAGGGTTGTCACTAGGTCGTCCTTTGACTTGATATACTTGCGCAACAGCATTGGGCAAAAGCGCGCTAGCCCCTATTCCATAGACGGTTTCCGTCGGGAACGCCACTAATCCCCCTTCAGCTAAAATAGCTGCTGCTTCGTTTAACTGTGATTGATCAAAAATTTTTGTTTCCACAATTTATCCACATCCTTTTTTGAGAAGTTTCCACACTTATCAACATTTTCTGGTTTCTTTTCCACATTTTGTGGATAAGTCGTTTGTCAAGTGTGGATAACCCTGTTTATAACTCGGTTTATTTAGAAGTCGTTCATTTCATAAGGTTTTTGCAATTTTTCCTGTGTAAAAAAAAATTATTTATCCACATCTTGTGGATGACTGACGAACACCATCCGGTCTTGACCCGCAAGATCTTTTACTACGGTGACTTCTTTGTTGGGAAAAGCGGCTGCAAACAGTTGTTGAACGGCGGGTCCTTGCTGAAAGCCGATTTCTAGCGCCATTTGCCCACTTGGCGCCAAACACTTCGGTGCTTGCTGTGCTAATTGCTTATAGATCGCTAACCCTTGTTCTTGAGCAAAAAGCGCCATTTTAGGCTCTTTTTCCCGTACGCTGATATCCATCAGCGGCCACTCTTCAGCGCTGATATACGGCGGGTTGGAAACGATCAGATCCCATTGCTGATCTGCCACAGGCTCTAAGGTATTTCCTTGGAAAAAGCGGATCTCTGCGCCTAAGGTTGCCGCATTTTCTTTAGCAACGGCTAATGCCTCTGCTGAAAGATCCACGGCACTTACGGCCCACTGGGGACGTGCCAATTTCAAGGCAATGGCGATCGCTCCAGTACCTGTGCCGATGTCTACGACTCGTAGTGGCTGATCTGCTGGTAATTTTGCCAAACACTTTTCCACCAGCTCTTCGGTTTCTGGACGCGGGATCAAGGTTGCAGGAGTCACTTTTAAGCGATGCCCATAAAATTCTTCATACCCCAGTAAATATTGCGGGGGTTCATGCTGTAGCAGCTGTTCAAGATCTGCTGCGATCTGTGCCTCATCTTCCTTTAGGATGGGTTGGTCCATCTGCAGCAGCCAATCGAGTTGCTGCCAGTTTTTTCGCTGTAAAAACAGGTATTGGATCGCATACCCGTCCAGCCCTTTCGTTTCTAAAAAAGAAGAAGCCCGTGAAAGGACTTCTCGATAGGTTTTAGCCATTTTGCATCTCATCTAATTTTGATGTTTGATCGTAAACGATCAGTGCATCAACAATTTCATCGAGTTTTCCAGCTAAAATTTGATCCAATTTTTGAATAGTCAACCCGATACGGTGATCTGTTACGCGGTTTTGTGGGAAGTTATAGGTCCGAATCCGTTCAGAACGATCGCCGGTACCCACTGCTGATTTACGGTTTGCATCGTATTCGCTTTGTGCTTCTTGCTGCATTTGGTCATAGACCCGTGCCCGCAAGACTTTCATCGCTTTCTCACGGTTTTTCAGCTGTGAACGCTCATCTTGCATCGCAACAGCGATCCCTGTTGGCAAGTGCGTCAAACGAACAGCAGAAGCTGTTTTGTTGACGTGCTGACCACCAGCACCAGAGGCATGGTAAATATCGGTTCGAATATCTTTGTCTGCGATATCGATTTCGACTTCTTCAGCTTCAGGCATAACCACGACCGTTGCCGTAGACGTATGGATTCGGCCTTGCGATTCGGTAGACGGTACCCGCTGCACTCGGTGGGCGCCGCTCTCATATTTCAATTTTGAAAAGACGTTGTCGCCAGTGATCATCATGATGACTTCTTTGTAGCCGCCGATTCCAGTGACGTTGGCATCCATGACTTCAACTTTCCAACCTTGGTTTTCCGCATATTTTTGATACATATTGAAAAGATCGCCAGCAAATAAGGCTGCTTCATCGCCGCCTGCTGCACCACGGATCTCCATGATGATGTTTTTGTCATCATTCGGATCTTTTGGCAATAACAAAATTTTGATGCGTTCTTCTAAAACATCTTTTTCTTTTTTCAAATCAGAGAGTTCTTCTTTGGCCATCTCTGCCATTTCCGCATCAAGGTTTTCCCCAAGCATTTCTTCGGTATCCTTGATTCCTTCAACGACTTCTTTGTAACGGCGGTAGACTTCCACCGTTTCCCGTGTATTGGCTTCTTCTTTTGAAAGCTGCATGAAGCGTTTGGTGTCAGAGATCACGGCTGGATCACTTAGTAATTCGCCTAATTCTTCGTAACGGTCTTCGATTGCTTGTAACTGATCGTACATTGATTATTCTCCTTCTTTTTTCATTCCCGGGTGAAAGTAATGCTTGCGGCAAACTGGATAATACGCTTCATTGCCGCCGATTTGTACTTGATCGCCCTCGTAAACGGGTTTTCCGTCGATATAGTGCAAGTTCATGGTTGCTTTTTTATGACAGAACCAGCAGATGGTTTTCATCTCTTCGATTTTATCTGCGTAAAGCAGCAAGTATTTTGAGCCTTCAAATAATTCATTGCGGAAATCATTTTTCAAACCAAAGGCCATCACAGGGATACCTAACTCGTCCACGATTTTGGTGAAAGCTAGCACGTGATGCTTCTTTAGGAACTGTGCTTCATCGATTAAAATACAATAAGGTTTATAACCCAGGTCTTTGATCAAATGGAACAGATCCGTTTCATCAAAAATCGGGATCGCGTCTCGTTCTAAGCCGATGCGACTCGAAACATTTCCCACGCCACTTCTCGTGTCCAATCCGCTTGTCATGATCACGACTGGTTTATCTTGTTCTTCATAGTTGTGAGCAACTTTCAGTATCTCGATCGTTTTCCCACTATTCATTGCGCCATATTTAAAAAAAAGCTGTGCCATCTCGCCCATCCTTCCTCATACTCCTTTGGTATTATACTTGAAAAAGGAGAATTTTTACAGACTTAAATTCGACACATGCCGCCTTTTACGCAAGAGTTTTACGAAAAGTTAACGGATTTTTTTCCGCCAGCATCTCTTACTCGTTTCTGACTTTTCGGGCCACTTCTGCCAATACTTGACAAGCCAGTGGGTATTCTGGATTTTCAGCCCCATTGATATCCGTTGCAATGATCGCAAATCCAAGCTGCTGATAGAGCTTGATTGCTGCGTGGCTCCAAGTTTGCGTATGAAGATACATCGGTTCGTTGGCTGCCTCCAAGACAGAAACGACTTGCGTGACCAAGCCGCGAGCGATCCCTTGACGTTGAGCTTGCGGCATTACTGCTACCCAATGGACTAGTGGAACCGGTGTGCCGTCTTGCTTGGCTTTTTTCCAAGCGGTAGCCGTACCGACCGGTGTACCTGATTGATCAAGGGCAAAAAACATTCGCTGTCCTAGCTGTGCTTGCTCGGGCATAAATTCCTTTTCAAAATACGCCAATGCCTCTTCCTCATTGTCAAACTCTCCGACGGATGTTTCGATCCGTGCCCAATGCCTTTCGTCTCCTGCTTGGTAGCTGCGTAGCGAATAGTTATCGGATTGAAGGGGCTGGATCGGTGTGTTTTTGTGTGCTCGTTTCATCCAGATTTCTGCATATGGAATTGATTTATCTAACATTGGTTGTGCCTCTCTCTCATTGGTTTTTTCCTTGTTCAAAGGTTTATTTGAGAATCAATTTGGATTCAATCACGTAATTTCTTTACTAGAAAAATTTCTGTTAGCTGATTTTGCGTATGGGCGATTCTCCCGATTTCTTCATAGCCCACTCGCTGATAAAAATCTGGTGCTTGGAAATCAAAAGTCGCCGTCTGACAATTTTCACAGCCAAATGCTTTCAACTGCTGTTCAAGATCCGTAAGAATCTGCTTGCCATACCCTTTCCCCCGCTCGGATGCTTTGACCCACAGGGTGTCAAGATAGCCGATATGATACATTGAGGCGTAGGCAATACCGCCAGCAATCACCACACCCTCTTTTTTGATTACACTGCTAAAGTTCTGATAGGTCTCTGTTTGTGTAAATGGTTTTTGATGCTTTGTGTATGCTGTTAATGCTGTTTCTAACGCAGCCAATTCTTGGTCTGTTCCTTGTTCAATGATTCGCGCCATATTCAATCACTCCTTCTTGTTTCTTGATAATCTGCGATGATCTGATCGACTGTTTCTGCTATCGTTAGGCCTTCTTTGATCAGTCTTTCCTCTGAAGATCCTTTTGGGAAAAGCAAGTCTCGCTCAAGCCACCATTTACGCATCGCTTCCTCGGAAAAATAGTCTCGCTGCATTCAGGTCTGATGTCTTTTGACCGTTTCCTCAAAAGAAAGATCAAAATAATAAACGAGATTACTTTCGGGAAAGAGTTGAATCAGAAAGTCGAGAAAGTCTTGGTATTTTTCACGAGAATAAATTCCTTCAACAAGTACCAATGGCACTTTCCCCTTCGCATACAAGACGGCTTCTTTCATCAAACCGATTGCTAAATTATTGGGGCTATCTTTGACACAAAAAATTTCTCGCCGAAAAACATCTTGTGAAATCAGCACTGCCTCTTCCCCAAAAACGTGCTGAACAGCTTTGGCAATAGTGGTTTTGCCGCTGCCAGAATTACCTCGAAGTAAAATCAAAAAACTTTCCATGCAAACTTCCTTTCTTCATTGCCCTGTTTTCTAAGCATATCTCTTGTTTTTCTCTACTAGAAGCATACCATAGAAGCAAAGGAGGAATACCTATGAAAGATACGGCAATTTTTGCTGGCGGTTGTTTTTGGTGCATGGTGAAGCCTTTTGATTCGCTGCCAGGCATCCTCAAAGTGGTTTCTGGCTTTACTGGTGGCCATGTGCCTAACCCAACCTACCAACAAGTAACGACAGGTACCACCGGTCACACCGAAGCAGTTGAGATCACCTTTGATCCTGAAGTCATCTCTTATGAAGAATTGGTTGCCATCTATTGGCAGCAGACAGACCCCACGGATGCGTTTGGTCAGTTTGCCGACCGTGGTGATTCCTATCGTCCAGTGATTTTTTACAATAGTGAAGACCAAAAAGCGATTGCGGAAAAATCAAAGGCGCAGTTGCAAGCTAGTGGCCGCTTTGACCGTCCGATCGTAACCAAGATCGAACCAGCAGAACCTTTTTATCCTGCAGAAGACTATCATCAAGATTTTTACAAAAAAAATGCAGCCCATTACAATGCTTATAGCGAAGGCTCCGGTCGAGCTGGCTTTATTCGCCAAAACTGGGCTTAACATTTCGGAGCATGCCTCCCGATTCATCACTAACAGCCGATCTGCTCTCAAGGCAGATCGGCTGTTTTCTGTTTTTTCCCAAAAAGGAAATTGACAGTCAGGGCATTTTCGCGATACACTGATTAGAAAATTCTGACGATTATAAAGGAGTGTTTGTTTGATGTTAGCCAATGAAGTCCGTCCAGGTCCTAATCGGTATATTACGGGCGATGGGGTCTTAGCTGATTTGCCGGAGTATTTACGAGAGTTCCAAGAGGTAGCAGTAATTACTGGGGAGCAGTCATTCGATGTGTTTTCCAACTATTACCCTCATTCATTCGACTACCCGATCTACCGTTACGATGGATCATCGAGTTATGAAAATGCGCAAACCTTAGCTGAAGCGATCCAGCAAGCAGATGCCGTGGTGGCAATCGGCGGCGGCAAGGTCGCTGATACAGCAAAAATCACCGCCCAAACCCTTGGTGCAGAATTGATCGTGATCCCTACATTGGTTTCTAACTGTGCACCCTTCACCCCGGTGATCGTCGCCTATTACCCCGATCATACAATTTGTAAAATCGACTATGCCAAAAAAGGTGCCTACATGACGATCGTCGACACCCGTTTTTTACTAGCCACACCCGTTGATTACTTTATCGCTGGGATCGCTGATACGTTAGCTAAATATTATGAAATGGAAGCCATCGTCCGCAACATGGCAGAAGACGACAAGACTGCCTTAGTACGGCTAGGTTTCCAAAGCGCTCTTTTGATCAAAAACTTGCTGATTGCCGATGCGATCCAAGCCGTCAAAGACTTAGAAACCGGGCAGCTGACCCCCGCCTTTGCCCGCATCACCGACGCGATCATTGCTTTGGCAGGCGAAGTTGGCGGTTTTGCAGTCGAATTTGGCCGCACGTCCGGTGCGCATGCGCTGCATGACGGCTTGTCTTATTTGAGTGAGACCCATAGCGTCTTGCACGGCAACAAAGTCGCCTACTGCATTTGGGTCCAGCTTGCCTATACCAATGATTTTGATGTGATTGAAGAATTACGGCCGTTTTACGAAGCTTTGCACTTGCCAATGAAGCTGAAGGATCTCCACGTGACGCGCCTTGATCGGGATTACTTCGCCTCGGTTCTGACCTATGCTGTCAAAGAAGAAGAAACCTTTATTTTGATTGATCCTGCGATCACACCCGAAAAAGTCTATCAGGCGATCGAAGCGGTGGAGGCGCTGTAAACCGTACACATTGCTAAACAACTTTATATCAAAAAAACTGTTTCCCTAATGCATTTCGGAAACAGTTTTTTTATTTGATGAAACAGACACCCAGTAGCGATCCTGGCGGCGCATGTTCTTAGTGGGCAACCACAACTGGCGCATTGCCCATCACTGCACGGCTTCACCCAGCAACCCATTTTCTAAGCAGTATTGATAAATGCCTTCCTCGGCTACGTGACCGATCACTTCGTCGGCGATTGCTTTTAACTCGTCCGAAGCATTGTCCATTGCTAGACCCCAGCCGACTGCCTCCAGCATCTCAATATCATTGTTGCCATCCCCAAAGGCAATGGCTTCGGATTTATCCAAGCCATAGTAAGCCAGCATTTTGGCAATGCCGCTTCCTTTTCCGCTGCTGGCTGGAATAATATCGACTGCCCGATCCCACCAAGCGGTGATTTTCGCCTCTGTGGTATTTGCCATCACTTTGGCGTAGTCTTCTTTTCCTGAGCCAAGCATCACTTGGAAAATGTCTTGCTGCTGGATCACCTCATCAAAATCTTCTGCCACGATCACTTCTTGGTGGGCAAAGGAAAAATACTCAACTAAATCAGCATCTTTGCCATTGGCAACCGTTCGGTCCTTCGTAGCGATCGCTACTGGACGCTTGAGTGCCGTGGCATTTTCTATGATTTGCTGAACATCTTTTTTAGGAATGGGGTTTTGGTGGATCCCCTCGGCTTGATTAAAACAATACGATCCGTTAAAGGTCAAAAACGCATCAAAGGTCACGCCTTCAAATTGCGGCAACGCGATGGGACTTCTGCCAGTCGCAATGCACAACAGGATCCCTTGCTTCTTCAAGGCTTTTAATGTGGCTAACATTCTTTCAGAGATTTGCTTTTTGCTCATATCGATCAGTGTGCCATCAACATCGAAAAAAATAATTTTTACGTCTTTCATGATCTTCCCCATTTCCGTCTCGATTTTCAAAAAATTTGATACGCTTTTTTGTCCGCTTTCTCGCTATTGTTCCGTGCGGATCGTCGCTGTTATCTTTTACTTCTTTTATCTTCTCATAAATTGCTAGCGATTTCTTCTGAAATCGCGAAATCCTTACTGATTTACTTCGAGTTTTTAAGTTTCTTAAACAATCAAGCTGCCGCAAGAACCACAGCCTGATCATTTCTTCTCAACGACACTTTCCAAAAGCTTTTCCTTGCACAATTTCTGCTGCTCATAAATTCTATCCTGCTTTCTTTCAAATCTACTTGGTTCTTTGGTATACTGGGGATAGTTTATTTAGTGAGGGGTTTTTTGTAATGAACTTTACCCGCTTTGCTCGCTTGACACAGCGCAGGAGCAAAACATTTATTTCCCAGAATGTGTCTTCGATCCAAGTGATCGTTTTTTATTATATCGTGATGACGGTGGTCTCTTTGGGGCTTTTTTCACTCCCCTTCTTTCGGGAACCCGGCTCTCATGTCGCGTTTATCGATCTGTTCTTTATGGCGGTCAGCACGGTCAGTGTCACAGGGTTGACTACCTTCCCGATCAATGACGTATTTAACGACCGCGGGGTCATTTTATTGGAAGTCCTCTTTCAAGTCGGTGGTTTAGGGATCATGATGATCTCGACTTTTTTTGCGATCGTTTCACGGCGCAAAATCAGTTTAAAGCAGCGCCAGTTGATCATGACGGATATGAACCAGCCGAAGCTTAGCGGGATCGTTCGGATGATTCGAACGACGTTTACCATCATTTTAGTTTGTCAGTTGGTAGCAGGCACGATCTTCGCTGTTTATTTTCATCTTTACGGGTATTATGACAATTGGCGAGACGCGATCTTTTATGGGTTTTATCAAGCGATCTCTGCTGTGACCAACTCTGGCTTTGATGTGACGGGCAATTCCATCTTGCCGTTTTCCCATGATTATTTCTTCCTGACGTGTATCATGATTTTGATTTTTATCGGGGGGATCGGATTTCCAGTGATCATGGACTTTCGGGAATGGGTCCTTTTTAAAATGAAAAAACAACGCCGCCGCTTGCCGTTTCGCTTTTCTTTGTTCACAAAAATTGCTGTTTTGGCTTTCGTGATCCTCTTTGTCGGCGGCACATTAGCGATCTTTTTCCTTGAGAAAGATTATTTATTCAAAGATTACAGCTTTAGTGGTATGTGGATGAACAGCATGTTTTATTCTATGACAACGCGGAATGCTGGCTTGCAGATCCATGACTTAGGCAACTTCCAAACCACGACGTTGATCGTTTTCTCCTTGCTGATGTTTATTGGTTGTAGTCCCAGCTCTGTTGGTGGCGGGATTCGGACGACGACCATTGCCATCATTGGGCTGTACCTCTATGCCTTCTTAAAAAGTGAGGATAATATCAATATCTTTGGTCGCCGCATCGATCAAGATGACGTCCGCAAATCGGTGGTAGTCTTCATGCTTTCGATGGGCATGTGCTTCTTTTGTGTCTTATTCTTGACCGCCATCGAGGATATCCCTTTGATTGCCATCATTGTTGAGGTTTCCTCGGCCTTTGGAACCACAGGGCTTTCTTTAGGAATCACGGGCGATTTATCAACTATTGGCAAACTCGTGATTGCTCTTTTGATGTTTATTGGCCGTGTCGGTATGCTGTACACTTTGATGTTATTCGTACCAAAAGAAACACGTGACTTAGGTTACGAGTACCCAACGGAAAAAATCATTATCGGTTAAAGCAGCAGCAAACCTGACAGAAGGTTTGCTGTTTTGCTTTTCAAGCCTTTGATCAGCGCAAGTGAAAGAACCGTTTATCAACATGGTCTTTGCAGAAATTTAAAGAATCGCAAAAGCAATTTAACCTTTTTCTTGGTATATGGTATGATAAATTGAATTTGCACAATGAAAGCATTCGCTCTAATGGAGGGTTACATTATGGGAATACGAAGTCATCTGGCTGTTTCAGTCGGTAAGACCTCTCAATGGGTATTAAAGAACTTTTTCAAAGGCGGCTCAAGCCTGCCTGGTAAATTAGCATTAAAAGTTGATCCACATATATTAGATCATTTGGCGAAAGATTACCAAGTCGTCGTGATCACAGGCACCAACGGCAAAACATTGACAACTGCCTTGACTGTCAATATTTTGCGCCAAGAATTTGATGAAGTATTGACGAACCCCACCGGCGCCAATATGGTCCAAGGGATCGTTTCAACCTTTCTATCGGCACGCCCTAAAAAAGGCAAAAAATTTGCGGTTTTAGAAATTGATGAAGCCAGTCTCAGCAAAGTAACGAAGTACATCAAACCGGAATTGTTCGTTTTCACCAATATTTTCCGTGATCAAATGGACCGTTATGGCGAGATTTATACGACCTATAAAATGATCGTTGAAGGTGCCGCAAACTCACCGGAAGCAACGATCCTCTGCAATGGGGATTCGCCACTGTTCAATTCGGTAGCAACTGTCAATCCGCGGAAATACTATGGATTTGATCATTTACCAGATGAAGAGCAGATGGCCCATTACAATACGGATGGCGTGTTGTGTCCTGAGTGTCATCACATTTTGCATTATAAAATGATCACCTATGCCAATCTTGGAAAATACTACTGCCCAAATTGCGGCTTCCATCGACCAGAATTGGATTATAAACTGACGGAAATGACCGCAATGGACAACACCTCTGCTGATTTTGTGATCGATGGCAATGACTATCGCATCGAAGTCGGTGGGATGTACAATGTCTACAATGCGCTGGCGGCAACTGCGGTTGCGGAATATTATGGCGTAGCACCTGCAAAAATCAAAGCTGGTTTGGCCTATGACGAAAAAGTCTTTGGTCGCCAAGAAGTGATCCGCATCGGGGACAAAGAATGTACGTTAGTCTTAGTTAAAAACCCTGTTGGTTTGAACCAAGTCATTGATATGATCGGCCTGTCACCCTATCCTTTCTCGCTAGTCAGCTTGTTGAATGCCAACTACGCAGATGGGATCGACGTCAGCTGGATTTGGGATGGCGACCATGAAGCGTTTGCCGATATGGGGATTCCTCAAGTGATCGCTGGTGGTGATCGTCACAAAGATATGGCGTTGCGGCTAAAAGTTGCGGGGATCCCTGAAGAGAAAATCATTGAAACCCCTGAACTTGATGACGTCATCAAGCAAATCGCAGACTTACCTACAGAAAAAGTCTATATTTTAGCGACTTACACTGCAGTCTTGCAGCTACGCAAAAAACTTGCGGAAAAAGGCTATATCAAAGGAGGAATGAGTCGTGACTAAGTATCAACTGAATGTTGCCCACTTGTATGGAAATCTTTTGAATACTTATGGCGACAACGGCAATCTCTTGATGCTGCGCTACGTGGCCGAAAAACTAGGCGTGACCTTCAACGCAGAGGTCGTCAGCATTCACGAGCCCTTCGATCCTGAAAGATATGATCTCGTCTTTTTCGGTGGGGGACAAGATTTTGAACAAGTGATTGTTTCACAAGATATCCAATCAAAAAAAGAAGCCTTGACCAGCTATATCGAAAATGATGGCGTCATGCTGGCGATCTGCGGCGGCTATCAATTGCTAGGTCATTACTACATCGGTGCCAACGGCGAGAAAATCAAGGGGATCGGCGCCTTGGATCATTACACCTTGAGCCAAGAAAACAACCGGTTCATCGGTGACATCGTGATCCACAATGAAGAATTCGATGAGACCTATTATGGCTTTGAAAACCATAATGGCCGTACTTTCTTAGGTAAAGGGGAAAAACCATTGGGGAAAGTCATCCAAGGACAAGGAAACAATGGCGAAGACCAAACCGAAGGCGTGGTTTACCGCAATGTGTTCGGCTCTTACTTCCACGGACCGCTTCTCGCAAGAAATGAGCATTTGGCAGAGCGCTTGATCCGCACCGCCCTTGCCAATCGTTATGGCAACGTCGAAATTTAAATACACGTACTTAGCAAACAAACCTGTTTTTCGCAGGTTTGTTTTTTTATGGGAAATTTCCCCACAGTTGCCACCTTTTCTCTTTGTTTGCTTCTACGTTCCTATGCTGCCTCGTTTTATTGTAACCGCTATCTTTCTTTTCTATACTGAGGTTGTAGTAAAAATTGAAAGGAGATGTTAAGAAATTATGATGGAAAAAGTTCAGCGGTTTGGCGGTGCGATGTTTACCCCGGTCCTCTTGTTTTCCTTTTCAGGGATCATGGTCGCGCTGTGTATTATCTTTAAAAATCCGATGCTTGTGGGGAGCATCGCCACTGAAGGCTCTACTTGGTACAACATTTGGACGATCATTGAAAACGGAGCGTGGACGGTCTTCAACCAAATGGAATTATTATTTGTCATTGGATTACCGATCGGTCTCGCAAAAAAAGCCAATGCGCGAGCGGCAATGGAAGCCTTTGTCGTCTATATTACTTGTAATTATTTTATTTCTGGCATGATCGAGTACTTTGGTAACTTCTTCGGTGTCAACTTTGCAGCTGATCCCGGCGGTGAGAGTGGCTTGAAAATGATCGCTGGCATCAAAACATTAGATACTGGTATTATCGGAGCAATTTTTATTTCGGCGATCGTCGTCTATCTTCACAACAAGTTTTTCGATACGAAGCTGCCTGATTTTCTCGGAATCTTCCAAGGCTCTTCCTTTGTCGTGATCCTCGGTTTCTTTTTAATGCTGCCAGTTGCTTTCTTGATCGCATTGATTTGGCCGAAAGTCCAAGCTGGCATTGGGTCCATGCAAGGGTTTCTAGCAAGTGCTGGGGTCTTTGGGGTCTGGCTCTATACTTTCTTAGAGCGAATATTGATTCCCACAGGTCTCCATCATTTCGTGTATACCCCTTTTGTTTTTGGTCCCGCTGTCGTCGAAGAAGGAATCTCCAAATACTGGATGGCACATTTACAAGAATTTGCCCAATCCACCAGACCATTGAAAGAGCTTTTCCCTGAAGGGGGCTTTGCTTTACATGGCAATTCTAAGATCTTTGCTGCTCCAGGGATCGCTGCTGCTTTTTATTTCACAGCCAAGCCTGAGAACAAAAAGAAGGTCCTAGCGATTTTGATCCCTGCCACTTTAACTGCCGTTTTAGCTGGTATCACTGAGCCATTGGAATTCACCTTCCTCTTTATCTCACCACCCCTCTTTGCGGTGCACGCTGTTTTAGCAGCGACCATGGCGGCAACGATGTTTGCCTTCGGGGTCGTTGGAGATATGGGTGGCGGCTTGATCGATCTGTTGGCGAAGGTCTGGATTCCGCTATTTCAAAATCATCGCAGTATGATCTTCACGCAGCTGGTGATCGGGTTAGCCTTTACTGCCCTTTATTTCCTTGTTTTCCGCTTCTTGATCCTCAAATTTAAGTTAGCCACACCAGGACGGGAAGAAAACAATAGCGAAGTCAAACTGTACACCAAAAAAGATTACAAAGAAAAACAAGCCAACACTGGAACGCCAGTGATTGCTGGTGCCAATCGCTATACCGAACAAGCCGCAGTCTACTTAGAAGGGTTTGGCGGTCGCGACAACATTGATAAAGTCACTAATTGTGCCACTCGCCTAAGAATCACCGTCAAAGATCAAGACCAAGTGCTGCCAGATGATATCTTTAAAGGCGCTGGTGCCCATGGTGTCGTTCGCAACGGCAACGCCTTCCAAGTGATCGTTGGCCTGGATGTGCCACAAGTGAGAGAACAATTCGAAAAATTATTAGCTGTATCAGACTAAGGAGGAAACAAAAATGAAAAAATTTTCAATCGTGATCGCCGGAGGCGGCAGTACTTTTACCCCAGGAATCGTCTTGATGCTTTTGGAACACTTGGATCGTTTCCCGATTCGCCAAATCAAGTTTTACGACAATTTGGAAGAACGACAAGAAAAGGTGGCACAAGCTTGTGAGATTTTATTGAAAGAACGCGCACCCGAAATCAGTTTTTTAGCAACCACTGATCCCGAAACCGCATTTCAGGATGTCGATTTTGTGATGGCGCATATCCGAGTTGGCTTGTATGCGATGCGCGAAAAGGATGAAAAAATCCCTTTGAAATATGGTGTGGTCGGCCAAGAAACTTGTGGTCCTGGCGGGATCGCTTATGGGATGCGTTCTATCGGCGGTGTATTGGAGTTAGTCGATTATATGGAAAAATATTCTCCTGATGCGTGGATGTTGAATTATTCCAATCCCGCAGCGATCGTCGCAGAAGCGACTCGTAAATTACGCCCTGATGCCAAGATCATTAATATTTGTGATATGCCAGTGGGAATCGAAGAACGGATGGCGCAAGCGATCGGCTTAGCTTCTCGCAAAGAATTGGTGGTTCGCTATTATGGCTTGAATCACTTTGGCTGGTGGACAGATATACGAGACAAAGCTGGCAATGATTTGTTGCCGCAGATTCAGGCGCATGTGGCAAAATACGGCTATTCATTGCCAGAAGAGATCGAAGCGAGCCAACATGCTGATGCTAGCTGGATGCACACCTTTGCCAAAGCAAAAGAAGTGTACGAGGTTGATCCATCCACTTTGCCAAATACCTACTTGAAGTATTACTTTTTCCCTCAAGATGAAGTGGCGCACACCAACCCATCTTTTACACGGGCAAATGAAGTCATGGCTGGTCGCGAAAAACACGTCTTTGGTGAATGCCAACGCATCGTAGAAAACCAAACAGCGACTGACACCACGCTTGAAGTGGATGAACACGCCAGCTACATCGTTGACCTTGCACGAGCTATTGCTTATAACACGCAAGAACGAATGCTGTTGATCGTGCCTAACGAAGGAGCGATCGTCAACTTTGATGAGCAGGCAATGGTGGAAGTGCCTTGTATCGTCGGCAGTAACGGAGCAGAACCAATCACACAAGGCAAGATCCCTCGCTTCCAAAAAGGATTGATGGAACAACAAGTAGCCGTAGAAAAATTAGTCGTGGAAGCTTGGGCAGAGGGTTCTTATCAGAAGCTATGGCAAGCACTGATTCTTTCAAAAGTGGTACCAAATGCCCGTGTAGCCAAAGAATTACTCGATGAATTGATTGAAGCAAATCAAGCCTTTTGGCCAGAATTACACTAGCCAGCGTTCTTCGCCTCCCCTCCTGGCTTTTCAGCTATACTTAATCCATAAGGAGGGGTTTTTGTGAAATTACAGTATTTGATTCAACAGCACCAATCAGAGTTAAGTGAACTTGATCGTGGCATTCTGAACTATATTCTTTCCAACGGCGATACCGTTCTATCTATGGGGATCGTCGAGCTATCCGAGCAGGTTCACGTCTCAAAGTCATCTATTTTACGGTTGACGAAAAAACTTGGTTTTTCTGGCTATTCCGAGTTCAAATATTTTTTACGGCATCAGCAAGAACAGATAACAACGATTTCGCAGCAAAAAACGATTTTTGAAAAACAACAAGAGGATATTTTCGCCACCCTCAACTATTTAAAAACGGTAGACTTAGCTGCCCTCAACCGCTTGTTTGACCGCAGCAAAACCATCTACTGCTACCCAACTGGGTTTTCCCAAAAGAAAGCACTGGAGGAGTTTTCCAAAATGATGCTTTCTATGGAAAAACGAGTGATCGTATTGCCGAACAAAACGGAATTTGATATGGTCATGCCGATGATCACTGCCGAAGATTGTGTGATCATCGCCTCACTCAGCGGCGAAACAGAAAACGTCAAAGAGAATCTGACGACTTTTGCGATTCGTCAGATTCCCGTTTTGACATTGAGTGCGCCAGGAGATAATTATTTTGCTCGCCATTCAACGTTTCACCTGACCTATTATTGCGATTTTTTTCAAATCGGTCGCAAGAAAATCCCTAGCCAGTCTTTGATCGGACTGAGCTGCTTAATTGATTATTTGATCCGTTCCTACGGACTATTCACTTTACAGGAGGGCAACCATGACTAAACGAAAATGGGCGTTTCCATTGATTTTACTGAGTTATTGGCTTTTGATCGCCGGTGCTTACTATCTTTATCTTTCCTTGACTGCCTTCAACCATGGGATGACCTTTGCCCAGTACCTCAACTCGCAACCGTTAGCCGCTTTAGGGGTCTTGTTAAGTAGTCTCCTTTTGCTGCAAGGGGCTTGCCTGTACTTTATTCAACGGTTTTCCATGAGTAAAAAAGGCCTTTTGGGACAGTATTTATTCCTGATCTTCTTCCAGCAGTTACTGACAGCGAATGTCATCGGCGCAGGACTCGTCTTTTTTACAAGAAGAAGTCTTTCGAGTCAGGAGGAAAACGCAACTTGGGGCGAAAAGAGTTTTACCTATGGGGCATTAGCATTCATTCTTTTATTGAGTTTATTATTTTTCCTCCTTGTTCGATCAGCGATTTAACTTCCCCAAAAAGAAAAGCAGTGCCGGTTGGCACTGCTTTTTGCTGTCGTTTCTGCTAGTTTGGCTCTGTTTTTGAAGCAAAAACCACTTTGATTCCAAAGTGATCGCTGACGATCGGAGTACGCGTTCCGTCAAAAACGACTTCATATTCCGTTGCTTGCAGGTCATTTGAAGCAAAAACATAATCGATTCGCAACGCTTCTCGATTGTCTTGCCAACCATCAATGGCTTTAACGACAGAGGCTTCCCCGATCGTTTCAGCAGCCGTTAAAAAGCTGTCTTGCAGCTGCAAAGAGCTGTCAAGGACCAGTTGATGCCCAGAACTGGCGGCATCGTTGTTGAAATCACCTAGGATCAATAAGGTATCAGCCCGTTCTGCTAAAAATGCTTCTGTCTGTTGCCACTCGTAGGCAAATTTACCGTCTTGCCACCAAGAAAAATGACAGCTAATGACTTGTACGATCTGTCCATCGGCTTCAGTCACGCCGCTCAGGTTTTTGCGTGTGGTATGATCCCAGACATCCGTGGCTTGTGAAGCAAGGTATTCTTTGGCAATGATGGGCTGTTTGGACAATAAGGCATTGCCTTCGTGGTAAATGTCATAGCCTACATGACTGTAAGTCCATGACCAATAGTAATCACAGTCTAACAGTTGCAGTTCTTCCACTAGGCGTAAAGCAAAATTGTCCTCCTTGATTTCCACCAGCGTATCTGTTGGGCAATAAAGCCCATCGGGAACGATGGTTTGAGCAGCGATCGTTTGGTTGACTTCTTGCAAGGCGATGATGTCATAGTCGCCTGTTGCAATCTCTTTGGCGATCATTTTGCATTTTTCTAGCTGATTTTCTTCTAACCAGCTATGGGTGTTCAATGTTAATACCTTCATGAATAAGGCTCCTTCTCTCGGTTTGCTTGTACGATTCCATTTGAAAATAAAAGAGAGCGGGTCAACAAAAGAGTCGACCCGCTTGTCATTTTATTATAGTTTTACGATTCCAACAACTGCGGCTGCTTGTTGCTTGCCGATTTGGGTCAATTCAAAGGAATCGATTTGATCGCTGTTGGTCAACACTACAACGATGGTGGTGTCTTTGCCAGCAGCACTTACTGCAGCGAGATCCATCTCCGCTAACTTGTCACCGACCGCCACTTGTTGTCCTTCAGTGACAGCTACCGTAAAGGGTGCACCGTTTAAGTCAACGGTATCTAATCCCATGTGAACCAATACTTCGATGCCTTCATCAGAAAGCAAGCCGATCGCATGTTTCGTAGGGAAGATGTTGGTGACTTTCCCGCTGATTGGTGCGACAACTGGCGTCTGCTCTGGACGTATACCATAACCGTCACCCATCATTTTTTCCGCAAACACTTGGTCTTTGACAGAGGTGATCGGCATCACTTCTCCAGTGGCAACAGCAGCTAGTTCAGCGGTCACGCCTTGGCTTTGATGGGTAGTCGTTTCTACTGGTGCTTGACTAGCAGTCGGTTCGGGAATCGTGACACCAGAATCTAAGATATCTTGAATGTCTGATTTTAAGACATCTGCTTTCGGTCCATAGACTGCTTGCACGCCATTGTCTTTTACGATCAAGCCTAACGCCCCTGCGGCTTTCCACGCTTTTTCATCGCCGACCGCTTCTCGATTTTTCACAGAGACCCGTAAACGAGTCATACATGCATCAACGTCGGCGATATTTTCACGTCCACCTAATAAATGAATGATTTTCACGACTTGCGAATCTGGGTTCAAATGGCCATCCGCCGAAGCAGTTGCTGGCGCATCGCTGGCCCCTTCTGTTTCATAGTTGCCGTTTCTACCTGGTGTTGCAAAGTTGAATTTTTTGATCAAGAAGTTTGCCAAGAAATACATCCCGACACCAAAGACGATGGTCACTAACACAAAGTTGATCAAATCTTGTCCTAAACCGGCATTGATCGCCATTGGGGTACGGGTCAACAACTCGATATTCCCAAAAGAATGGACCCGTAAGTTGACGATATCCGCCATCGCAAACGCCGCCCCTTGTACGACTGCATAAACGATGTAAAGCGGTACGGCAGCAAACATAAACATGAACTCCAACGGTTCCGTTACCCCTGTCAAGAAGACAGCGATAGCAGCTGATAAATACATAGAGGTATATTTGTGCCGTTTGTCCGCATCGACATTGCGATACATGGCATAAGACAAGCCCATCAAGATCCCAGAGGAACCAATCATTTGTCCAACTTTAAAGCGGGCAGGAACAAAGTTGTCCAATAAAAATTGGTATTGTGACGTATCGCCAGCATTGCGCATGTTCACTAGATCCGTTGCCCAAGCAAGCCATAAGGGGTCTTGTCCAAAGACTT
Organism: Enterococcus sp. FDAARGOS_375; assembly: GCF_002393265.1. Lineage (NCBI taxonomy): Bacteria > Bacillati > Bacillota > Bacilli > Lactobacillales > Enterococcaceae > Enterococcus > Enterococcus sp. FDAARGOS_375. Next base: position 1,014,436 of record NZ_CP023515.1, read on the forward strand.
GTGTGCCGGCTTGTGCCCCAGAAAGAATCGTGTAGGTTCCACCTAATTCGGTGTAATTGATCGGGATCGTCAACATGTGATGCAGCCCGAATGGTAAGAGCAGCCGCTCCAAGGTTCCAAACAAGAACGGTGCTAAAACGGGCGCACTTTCTTGTGATTGCGCGATCCATAAACCGAAATTATTGATGCCGGCTTGAATGTAAGGCCAAACGATCGATAATACTAATGCGACGACCACTGAACGGGCAATCACCACGAAAGGGACGAAGCGTTTGCCGTTAAAGAAGGAAAGCGCATCCGGTAATTTGCGGAAATTATAGTATTTGTTGTAAGCTGTTGCCCCCACAAAACCAGCGATGATCCCGACAAAGACGCCCATGTTCAAAGCCGGTGCTTCTAGTACACTAGTAAAGAAGCCGTCGATCATGATCTTTGTCCCAAACAACGTATGGGTGAAGGCGCCTTCTTCGGTTAACATCGCGCTTGTCACGCCAAAGATCGAACCAGTGATCCGGTTGATCAAAATAAAGGCGATCCCAGCAGCAAATGCCCCACCAGCTCGCTCTTTTGCCCAACTACCACCAATAGCTAATGCAAATAATAAGTGCAGGTTACCAATAATTGCCCAACCAATGTTTTCAATGACGCCTCCTGTAGTGATCAAAAATGCCCAGTCGGCATTGATCATTGGGATCGTTTTCCCAATACTGATCATCAAACCAGCGGCTGGCATAACAGCGACAACCACCATTAGCGCTTTTCCGAATTTTTGCCAAAATTCGAAGCTCAATAATTTTTTCATCTTCCTTCTTCCTTCCCTGAATCGATTTACGCAATCGGTTTCTTAATGATTTCATTCTAACGGAGAAAAAAGATTTTGTAAACCCAGAAATATCAAAAGGTATTCTATTCGCTTTTTCGCCTTTATCTAACTGAATCTCTCCTTCTTTATGTTTCCCAACAGGAAAATCTACAAACGCAACAACTTTCACTTGACGATGCAATCGTTTGCGCTTATGATAGAGATATCAAAAAGATTCTGGAGGGACTTTCATGAAAAAAATCCAACGATTGTTCGAGATCGATCCATGGAAAATCGCGACATCTACCTTAGATAAAGAAAATCGTCGACTGCAAGAGTCGCTAACAAGCATCGGGAATGGCTACATGGGAATGCGCGGCAACTTTGAGGAACAATATAGCGGCGACCATCACTTAGGTACTTATATCGCAGGTGTCTGGTACCCAGACAAAACCCGTGTTGGCTGGTGGAAAAACGGCTATCCTGATTATTTTGGCAAAGTGATCAACGCGGTCAACTTTATTGCGATGGACCTATTTGTCAACGACCAGTTAGTCGACTTAGCAAAAATCAGCCCAAGTGATTTCTATTTAGAACTAGACATGGAAACTGGGATTTTGCGCCGTAACTACACTGTGTCTTCGGCAGGTGCAACGGTTAAATTCTCATTTGAACGCTTCTTGAGCATCGTAAAACGTGAACTTGCCCTCATTAAGATGGATGCTGAGATCATTGAAGGCGACGCTGAGATCAAAGTCGTTTCTAAACTAGATAACAACGTCCATAACGAAGACAGCAACTACGACGAACGTTTCTGGGAAGAATTAGATCATGGCCAAACCGAAACCTTCCATTACTTGACCACTCGGACTGTAGAAAATAATTTTGACATTGAACGCTTCACTGTCACTTCTGCTATGCGTCATAGCCAAACACCGATCGATTCCGTGAAAAGCGAACTTTGCGTCGCTGATACCTTTGCTTTTTCTGGGGCAGCCGGTGACACCTTCTCATTGATCAAAGAAGTCTTGATCGTTACGAGTCGTGATGTTCCCGCTCATGATCATCCAGCAAAAGTCACCGAATTAGGCACTTTATACAAAGCAGATTATGATGCGTTGCGTGCAGAACAAGTCGCTGCTTGGAAAGCCCGCTGGGATTTAGCTGATGTGATCATTGAAGGCGATGCTGCGGCGCAACAAGGGATTCGTTTCAACCTGTTCCAATTGTTCTCAACCTATTATGGTGAAGACGAGCGTCTGAACATTGGACCGAAAGGCTTTACTGGTGAAAAATATGGCGGTGCGACTTACTGGGATACCGAAGCCTATGCAGTCCCATTGTATTTGGCATTAGCAAAACCAGAAGTGACCCGCAACTTGTTGAAATACCGTCACAACCAATTGCCGCAAGCCCATATCAATGCGCAAAAACAAGGCTTAGCAGGTGCCCTTTACCCAATGGTGACCTTCACTGGGATCGAATGCCACAATGAGTGGGAGATCACTTTCGAAGAAATCCACCGAAATGGTGCCATCGCTTATGCCATCTACAACTATACGAATTATACTGGCGATACAAGTTACCTGAAAAAAGAAGGATTAGAAGTGTTAAGCGCGATCTCACGTTTCTGGGCAGATCGTGTCCACTATTCAAAACGCCAGCAAAAATACATGATCCATGGCGTTACAGGACCAAACGAATACGAAAACAATATCAATAACAACTGGTACACCAATAAAATGGCTACTTGGGTCTTAGCTTATACCTTAGCCAGCTATGAAGCCTTCAAAGACGAAGCGACTGTCACGATCTCAGACGAAGAACAAGCTAAATGGCAAGACATCATCGACAATATGTACTTCCCAGAAGACCAAGAGCTTGGTGTGTTCGTCCAGCATGATACCTTCTTAGACAAAGACTTGATGCCCGTTTCCGATCTTGATCCAAAACACTTGCCGTTAAACCAAAATTGGTCGTGGGATCATATCTTGCGCTCTTGCTTTATCAAGCAAGCCGATGTTTTGCAAGGGATCTACTTCTTCGGCGATCAATTCAGCAAAGAAGAAAAACAACGGAACTTTGATTTCTATGAGCCGATGACAGTGCATGAATCTTCCCTTTCCCCAAGTATTCATGCGATTTTGGCAGCGGAATTAGGTATGGAAGAAAAAGCGTTGGAAATGTATGAGCGGACTGCTCGTCTTGATTTGGACAATTACAACAATGATACCGATGATGGCTTGCACATCACTTCTATGACCGGCAGCTGGTTAGCGATCGTTCAAGGCTTTGCTCAAATGAAAACCGATCACGACCACTTAGGGTTTGCGCCATTCTTACCTAAAACGTGGAGCCGCTATGCCTTCCACATCAACTATCGTGGACGTCTGCTCTTCGTTTCCGTCAATGAGTCGACGGTGACTTTGAAAAAAATCAGCGGTGAGGCATTGCCAATCAAGGTGTATGGCAAAGACTATGTTTTAGAAGACGAAATCAGTACAGCGATCAACTAAACAAGCCTTCTGAAAGAAGAAATGTCTGCATTTCTTCTTTCTTTTGATTGGCTCTACCCTTGTGCCGACACTTTGTGATACTATAAGCTAAAAAAGGAGGGAAATCAGTGAGCATTACGGTCAAAGATGTCGCCAAAAAGGCTGGCGTCGCTACATCCACGGTTTCTCGTGTCGTAAACGATCATCCCAGCATTTCTGAAGATACCAAGAAGAAAGTGCGCAAAGTAATGGCAGAAATGGGCTATGTCCCCAATCTTGCAGCTCGAAATCTCGGCAAACAGATATCCAGTGCCATCGGCGTGATCTTGCCGCCTCTTGATTCGAAAGAACGACTAGGAAACCCCTTTTATTTAGAAACGATCGAAGCCATCAATGAAGAGGCCCGCCATCATCAAATGACGGTTGCCGTTGCCTCCGCCCGTGACTTTGCTACATTACTAAAAAACGTGGAACGGATGCACCTGCAAAAACAAGTAGATGGCTTTATTTTGGTCTATTCCGATGAAAAAGACCCCATCATCGATTATCTGGTCGAAAAAGAAGTCCCCTTTACCTTGATTGGTCAACCATACAGCAATGAAGACAAAATCGTTTTTGTCGATAATGACAACCAGTTGTTAGGCAAGCAAGCAACCGAGCATCTGATCGCCCAAGGGCATACGAAGATTTTATTTGCTACTAATACGACCCATGAAAATCTGTATTTCGAGCGTTTCTTCGGCTACCAAAAAGCCATGATGCTGGCAAATCTTCCCTTTTATCCAGCATTGACCTTTGAAAAAGCAGAAGATTACGTCACGTTTGAAGAAACGATCAAAGAATCCCAAGCAACGGCCATCGTCGTGATCGATGATCTGTTTGCTGTGCGGATTATTCAATTAGCGACGATGTATGGCTACAAAGTTCCCGACGATTTATCCATCATCAGTTTCAACAATTCGATCTTTGCTACTTTGACCCATCCGTATTTGACTAGTATCGATATCAACGTGTTGTCCTTAGGAAAAATCGCTACCGAACGGCTGATGGCGCAATTGAATCATGAAGATTCAAACGGCGTACAGCTGGTCGTACCACATAAGTTGATCAAACGAGAAACAGTCTTGAACCGCAACCAGTTGAACTGATCCGCTGGGTCTGGTCCACTTCCCCCACACGCAAAAGCACCCGCTGTCCCTAGGGATAGCGGGTGCTTTTCATATTTTTATTTATACTCTTTGCTTTCCAAGCGGAACAATGGACTCATTGGTGTATTTTCGTGAATGCGGCGAACGGCTTCCCCCATCAATTCAGCACAAGAAATGTAGTGCAGTTTTTCTGGATGGCGTTCTTCGCTAGTCCAGCAAGAATCGGTGACACAAATCCTTTCAATCGCTGATTGATCCAAAATTTCTTTAGCTGGCGGTGAAAGCAAGGCGTGAGAGACACAAGCATACACTTCGCTGGCACCAGCTTCCTTCAACAAGTCTGCCGCTTTTGCCAATGTATGGCCGGTATTTAAAATGTCATCAACCAAAATACATTTTTTCCCAACAACATCACCAATCACATAGCCGCCATCGGCTTCATCTTGATCGACGATCGCGATCGCTGTATCTAGGTATTCTGCCAAACTACGGGTCCGTTGAACACCGCTGTTTTTTGGTGAAACCACGACATAGTCGTCACCCGTCATTTTTTGTTCGCGATAATAATGGGCAAACAATGGAATCGTAAAGAGATTATCCACTGGGATGTCGAAAAAGCCTTGAACTTGGACGGCATGCAGATCAAGCGTCAAGATCCGAGAAGCTCCTGCTTCCACCAGCATATTGGCAATCAATTTTGCAGTGATCGGCTCATGCGGGTTGGCAGTTCGGTCTTGCCGTGCATATGCGTAATAAGGCAAAACGACATTGATGGTCTTCGCACTAGCCCGTTTCATGGCATCGATCATGATCAGCAACTCTAAATAATGATCATTGACGGGTTCATTCGTCGATTGAATGATATAAATATGGTCGCCCCGCACACTTTCTTCAATATTGATGGCAATCTCTCCATCACTAAACTGTGTCACTTTTGACTTCCCTAGTTCTGTACCGAAAACTTTCGCAATGTTTTCTGCTAATGGTAAATTTCCATTTAAACTAAAAATTTTCAACGAACTATCTTTATAACTTTCGCCCATGATTGCCTCCAATGAATGTGGTTGTTTTCTTCTATTCTAGCACAAAGTGACTGTTTTTTTAACCGTCTCGTTCAAGGAAGTGTGACGGTACCGTTTACCCAACTGGCGGGAATCACTTTTTTGTAGTTGCCCCAGTTGTCATGAACTTTAAAATAGCGTTCTCCGCTGGCGGTTTCAGCGTAGGCGTAAGCCACGACCCAATGATTGCCATATGTGCTACCTAAAGGCTTCAAAATACCGATGATCACCGGTTTGCCTTCGTCGATTCGTTTGCACGCTCGATGCCAACCGCCAACAACGGTCGCACGTCCGCGGTAAGGCAATTGGAATTGATCGAAAAACCGAGTCAATCCATGACTGACTTGCCAAGCGATCGTCGGCAACCCATGAGGCTGAATCAGCACACGCAGCATTTCCGTCACTACTGTCAGATCCCGCTGTTTTTTTCTGCGAAACGCTTTCGGGATGATCGTTTCATCGATGTAATCTTGATAGTAGGCCAAAAAGACGGCGGCCGCATAGGTGCCGCATAAATACCCTGAAGGAGTGACCCACTGCTTATACGGACGAAACCGCTCTTCGGCGATCCCTTTCCACTCTACTTGTTCCATCTCGTTCACCTGCCTTTTTTCTTATTATACCTTAGATTCTCCTCCTACTTGGATCAAAACCCTTTTTCGTCTAGAAAACTTTTCTTTGCGTCCTTAAAGATTTTGTTTCATAATAGTAGAAAGCGAGAGGAGCGAAAGACATGACAACCTTGTTAAAAGATGATTTTTATGACTATGTAAATGGCGAGTGGCTGGAGACCGCTGTTATTCCAGCAGATAAACCCGCTACGGGTGGATTCCAAGATCTCGTTGACGGAATCGATTCCTTAATGATCGCAGAATTTGGAAATATGGCACACGATCCCCATGCTACGCCAAAAGGCCGTATGAAGGATGCTGTGGCTTTTTACCGCTTAGCCAGCGATTTTGCCCAACGAGAGGCAGCTGGTGCTACTGAAGCAAGTGCACTATTAGCAAAAATCGAAGCGTTGCCTTCTTACGAGGAATTGAATCAGCAACTGGCAAGTTTCGTTTTAGAGGGCATTGCCTTGCCTTTCCAACTAGATGTCGATGCAGACATGAAAAATGCGCAAATGAATACTTTGTCGGTCTATCCGCCTGCTACTATTTTGCCGGATAAAACCTATTACACAGATAATCCCCAAGCAGGCGAAATGCTGCAAGTCTACTTTGAGATGGCTGTCAACGTTTTAGTTGCTTACGGAAAAGACCAAGCAGAAGCGGAATCGTTGGTAGAGCAAGCGATCGCATTTGATAAATTGATCGCCCCTCACGTCCGCAGTGCGGAAGAAAGTGCGGATTATAGCAAAAATTACAATCCTCGCTCCTTGGAAGAATTTGCAAAGCAAGCCAGCAAGATCGATTTTAGACAACTCTTGACGGCCCTTTTACCAGGGACACCAGAAGAGCTGATCGTAACGGAACCCGCTTACTTTGAAGCCTTTGACATTATTGTTTCTGATAGCCATTTTGAACTCTTGAAAGGCTGGATGATCGTCAACCAAAGCTTGCGCTATACTAGCTATCTGAGTGAAGAATTGCGTCAGTTAGGCGGAACCTACAGCCGCTACTTATCAGGGATCGATGAAGCGGCTCCCCAACAAAAAGCGGCTTATTACTTAACGATGGGTCATTTCAGTCAAGTGATCGGTGATTATTATGGACGCAAGTACTTTGGGGAAACAGCGAAAAAAGACGTCAAACATATGGTGGAAACAATGATTGCTGTCTACCAAGAGCGTTTGCGCAACAACACGTGGTTAAGTGAAGAAACCCGCCAAAAAGCGATTATCAAATTGAATCGTTTAGGTATCCATGTCGGGTACCCTGATCAAGTTCCTGTCATTTATGACCAGTTGCATACCGATGAAGAGAAAAGTCTGCTGGCAAATGCCTTGCATTTCAATCGTTTGTTCCGAGAAGATGCCTTCAAAAAATGGCAGCAGCCCGTGGATCGCGAGGAATGGGAAATGTCCGCCGCTACCGTGAATGCCTACTATCACCCATTTAAAAACGTGATCGTTTTCCCAGCGGCAATCTTACAAGCACCCTTTTATAGTTTGGAGCAATCCACCAGCGCAAATTATGGGGGGATCGGCGCGGTCATTGCTCATGAGATCTCCCACGCCTTTGACAACAACGGGGCAAAATTTGATGAATATGGTAATTTAAACAATTGGTGGACAGAGGAAGATTTGGCACACTTTGAACGCTTAGCTCAAGCGATGATCGACGAGTTTGATGGCCTGCCCTTTGCCGGCGGTACCGTAAATGGAACGTTGACTGTTTCTGAAAACATCGCCGATGCAGGCGGACTAAGCTGTGCGCTAGAAGCAGCGCAAAAAGAAAGCGATGTTTCTTTAGCAGACTTCTTCACCAATTGGGCAAAGATCTGGCGTACAAAAGCCAAAGAACAATACCAACAGCTCTTACTGTCGATCGATGTCCACGGACCAGCTAAACTACGGGCCAATATCCAAGTTCAAAATATCGATGAATTCTATACAACCTTTGATATCAAACCTGGTGACCCGATGTATCGTGCACCAGAAGATCGTGTGCAGATTTGGTAAACAAAAGCGCAAGCAGATTTTTCTGCTTGCGCTTTTTCTTCGCCAATTGTTTATTTCTGCAAAGCTTTTTTCATCATACTGATCACAGAATCGAATTGGGAATGCTCATTGACGACTTGATCGGCTTTTTGCCGATTGGGGCGGTCTTTTAGAAAGTCGAAGATTTGGTTTTCATTCTGGATGCCTAATTTAGCCATAAACTCATCCAAGTTCTGAAAATCCGTATACTTTTGTAAGAAGTCATTGTTCAACAACGCCTTCACATCAAGATCCCCTTTTTGATACGCTTGATAAAGGCTAGTCAGTTCACTGAAACTGAAATTTGCTTTTAATTGATCCATCCATCCCATTTATGCTTCCTCCTTCGCAGAAATGATTTTCGCGCCTAGGGTATTTTCAAAATGGCGTAGTGCCCATTCATGTCCGACCGCGTCAAAGCTGGCAACGGTATCTGCATCGATCACCAGTTGGTAGCCTAAATTATAGGCATCCACTGCTGTATGCAAGACACAGATGTCGGTACAAACGCCGGTCAGGTACAATTCCGTAATCCCTCTTTCCCGCAGACGGATGTCTAAGTCGGTACCGCTAAACGCGGAGTAATGACGCTTGTCGATCCAATAGACATTTGGCGCTTCCTGATAGTTTTCATAAAGCGGTGCTAGACGGCCGTAGAGATGTCGCCCCGTACTGCCCGCAAGATTGTGGGGTGGGAACAAGCGGTTTTCAGGATGATAGTTGTCCGTTTCCTCATGACGATCAATGGCAAAAACGACATACTCACCGGCTTCGATAAAGGCTTGCGTCCGAGCTACTAAGGCAGCTTCAATCGCTTGCCCAGCAGCACCCGTGGTCAATCGTCCCTCATCTGCAACAAAATCAAACGTATAATCAATGGATAGTAATGCTCTCATGCTTCCTTCCTCCTCGTACGGATCGGCTCTCCTGTTTTTTAAGTTACTTTAATGTTTCAACGAATGCCAAGACCATTTCAGCGGAACGCTTGCCAGCTTCTAAGATAAACTCATCAAAAGAGACGGTTGCTGCGTGGTCGGCGGTGTCGCTGATCGCGCGCACGATCAAGAAAGGAATATTGAATTGCTTCGCGGTCTGTGCGATCGCGGCGCCTTCCATCTCACAAGCCAAGGCATCTGGAAAATGTCCTAAAATCTCCTGTACTTTTTGCGGGTCATGAATGAAGCTGTCACCGGTAACGATCAGTCCCTTTTTCACGGTATGATGGGTCGCTTCTGCGGCTTTCGTCATCTCACTGATCAAATAGCGGCTGGCTTCATAATACAAAGGCATCCCACCAGGCAACTGGCCATATTCATAACCAAAGCCCGTCACATCGACATCAAAATAGGCCACTTTATCTGAGATCACTAAATCCCCTACTTGTAAACCGGCACCGATCCCACCAGCTGATCCAGTATTGATCACCATATTGACCCCGTATTGTTGGATCAATAAACTAGTGGTGATCGATGCCAGAACTTTGCCGATACCTGAACGAACGACGATCACTTCATGATTGCCGATACTTCCTGAAATAAATAGTGCGCCGCCGCGTTCCCAAGAAAGCGGTGAAATCAACTGTTCCCGCAACGCCTTGATTTCTTCCTCCATTGCACCAATAATACCAATTTTCATGTGTTTGCCTCCTGCTTCTCGTTTATTTTTCACCCTTTAAAATGAAAAACAACAGAAATTCCCACGTATCTACTGACGTGTTTTTCTCCTTTCATGATAAACTAGTTTTGACGAAACGAACAGTTTTTTGTCATTATAAAAGGAGGCACTTATGTCTGAAATTTTCAACGCCATGGCAGCAAAATACGATACCCCTGAACGGATCGCGTTAGCACACTTGGTCACCCAAACTCTTGAACCTTATTTTAAAGACAACCAGCACCAAACTCTGATCGATATCGGCGGCGGTACCGGCCTAGTAAGTCTGCCCTTAGCAGCTTATGTCCAGCACTTAGCTATCTGGGATACTGCCCCTAACATGATCGAGGTTTCTGAAAAAAAAATCAACCAACTGCAGCTGGCCAATGCTTCTGCAACTGTCCACGATCTGCTGCAAGAATCCTTACAAGCAAAAGCAGACGCGGTGCTGCTATCCCTCGTCTTGCTGCATATTCCTGACACAGCCCCTATGATGGAAAAACTATACGCCTTGCTGCAGCTGGGAGGAACCCTTTATCTAGTGGATTTCCTCAAAAATCCCGCCGTGTCTCACCCGCTGGTTCATAATGGGTTCGATCCTGCCGCATTGACTCAACTGGCTGAGACGACTGGTTTTGCAGTTACTTCCTTTACCGTTTTTCATGAAGCGGATCATTTGTTCATGAATCAGCCAGCTGCCATGTTTTTAGCTATTTTGAAAAAGCCGACCGAATAACAAAAAAGCCGCACTTGCAGAAGATGCAGAGACGGCTTTTTCTTAGTACTAGATGAATCACAACAAAAAGATCGCTAAACCGACGACGACTAACAATAAAGTGACGATCACGATGGCTTTCATTAAAAAGCGATTCAGATCCCGAGATTTTTGGTTCTCGCCCGCACGGGTCTTCGTGATTTCTTTGTTTTTCTTGCGGACTTTTCGGTAGTGGTTATCGATTTGTTTTTCTTTTTGTTTCCATTCTTTCTTGCTTTGTTTTTCTACGATTTGCTGATTGCGTTCAGCTGCCGCTTGTTCTTCTTCGCGTCGGCGTCGAAGCTCACTGCGGGTGATCAATGGTTCTTTAGGCAAGTCCGTTCCTCCGTTTCAATTCCAGCAACTCCCAAAATTGGATCGCAAACACGGTCTTCGCATCACAGATCGTTCCATCAGCGATAGCGGCTTGTGCCTGCTCTAAGTTCAATTCATAGACTTCCAGCACTTCGTCTTCGTCTTGCGGTAATGGATTGGTCACTTTTTCCAGCTCTTTCGCATAATAGACGTGCAAGATTTCATTCGCAAAGCCTGGTGAAAGGTACATAGAAGAAACGTGCTCCAGCGTTTTTGCACGATAGCCGGTCTCTTCTTCTAATTCCCGGGCACCAGTCAAATCCGGACGAGCACCTTCTCCTGGATCGATTTTTCCTGCTGGTATCTCTAAAATCACTCGCTCTAATGGTTTTCTGAATTGGCGAACGAACAGCATCTTGTTCTCACTCGTCAAGGCGATCACGGCCACACCGCCTGGGTGAAAGACGAGTTCTCGTTTGCTGGTCCCGCCATTTGGCAAGGAGACATCATCAACCACTACATCAATGATTTTGCCATGGAAAATTTCATTTCGTTGGATCGTTTTTTCTTCAAAATCTTTAAATTCTAACATCTATCGACACCTAACTTTCCTCATACGTCTTATCTATCAAACACTTTAGCATAATTTAGAAAAAATATCTTCTTAAGAAATAGCAAGAAAGCTTATGAATTTACTAAATATCGGAAAATCCACCCCAAGTCTGATATTTTTCTTTTAGTGAACATGCTAAAATAAAGATGTCGAATAACCCAATCTACTTGTCCAAGAGATTTTTAGGAGGAGGAAAAATGAAAAAAAACATCTGGCTGATCGTTGGTGCGATCGTCCTCATCAGTATTATTTTTAACGTAGTAGGCGATTCATTTGCGAGCCTATTATTAATCGTCGGTGCGATTTTAGTCTACGTCGGTATCAGAGGACGTAAAGTTCCAGCAACCGATCCACAAGTTTTGCCTTCTTTAACGAGAGAAAGAGAAGCCCATTACTTGAAAAGCGGGATGACTACTCGTGAGATCGAATTGTTCCGGGAAACGATGAATCAGACGAAACACCAAATCGATAAATACCAAAAAAATATCACTAGCAATAACAAGTTAAAAGCCATTGACTTGCGTCACGATGCTTTGCGTGCCTCAAAAGCTCTTTTCAAAGAACTCGTAAAAGAACCAACCAAGCTGCCTTTGGCAAGTCATTTCCTTTATACCCACTTGCCCAATATGGTCGATTTGACCGATAAGTTCATTGAAATCAATAGCCATGAGATCAAAAGTCGTGAGACCTATGATAAAATCGAAGAAAGCACCCAAATCATCGAGCAAATGGCTTCCTTGATCGCCAAAGACTACTCCCAATTTGTAGCAGACGATCTTGATGACATGGATGTTGAGTTATCCATTGCCAAACAAAGCATAAAACGAGATAATGAATAGGGATAGATTCTGATTGGCAACAAGAAAAGAATCTAAAAAAAAAATCTAGCCCAGGCTAGATTTTTTTCGAAAGCAGACACTTATTAGGAGGAGTTATTATGAGTGAAACACCAAATCAAGCAAAACCCGTAACGGATACGCTTGACGATTTATTGAACAACCCATTTTCAACCCCTGTCGACACTTTGACCACCACTCAACAAGCGGAGATCAGTCAGCTGAAAGAACAGCAAACGGCACCGCGTTTGATTGATAAATTACCGCCAGAGCGTCAAGCACAGGCCCAAGAATTAGCCAGCAAGATCGATGCAACTGACCAACAAGCGGTCATCACCTATGGTGCAGCTGCCCAAACCAAACTTGGAGAGTTTTCCCAATCCATGTTGAACCATGTCCAAGCAGCTGATATCGGCCCTGTGGGCGACTCATTGACTGAGTTGATGTATCGCTTGCAAGAAGCCAATCCAGACGAACTGCGTGCAGGTGAAGGCAACTTATTCAAGCGGATGTTTGGTAAAGTAAAACAATCCATTTTTGAAATCACCGCTAAATACCAAAAAATCGGTGCCCAAATCGACAAGATCGCCGTCAAATTGGATAAAGAAAAAGACGGTTTACTAAAAGACAACATGATGTTGGAACAGTTGTATCAAAAGAACAAAGATTACTTTGATGCATTGAACATCTACATTGCCGCTGGCGAGTTGAAGATGCAAGAATTGCAAACCAAAATCATTCCTGAAGCTATGAAAAAAGCAGAAGAAACGAATGATCAAATGGACGTACAGATTGCCAACGATTACACGCAATTCCTAGATCGTTTAGACAAACGGACTCATGACTTGCGCTTGGCACGTCAAATCACGATCCAACAGGCACCGCAAATTCGCCTGATCCAAAACACGAACCAAGCGCTAGCAGAAAAAATCCAAGCTTCTGTCAATACAGCGATCCCACTATGGAAAAATCAAGTGGTGATTGCCTTGACTTTATTGCGTCAAAAAGATGCAGTTACGGCACAGCGTCAAGTTTCTGAGACCACCAATGATCTATTGAAGAAAAACTCAGAAATGTTGAAAGTTTCTGCTATTGAAACAGCGAAAGAAAACGAACGCGGCATCGTCGACATCGAAACATTGCAAAAAACACAAAACGACCTTGTGGAAACGATCCAAGAAACATTACGGATCCAAAAAGAAGGAAAAGAAAAACGTCGGGCTGCCGAAGTGGAATTGGGTCATCTAGAAGAAGACTTGAAAGACCGCTTATTGGATTTAACTAGCAACAAGTAAACGAAACATCACGCATTAAAGAAAGCCCCTCTTTGGTGACCTGAATGGTCAGCCAAAGAGGGGCTTTCGATGTTAAAAGTAGGAAATGCATTGAGCGCCAAATTATTTTTTCACCAACTCTAATGGTGAATCGATTTGTTCAGCGACTGTTTTCCCTTGGAAATGGTCAAACGCTGCCTGCAAAGCAAGGCGGCCCATTTCTTCTGGTTTTTGAGCGATCGTTGCCGTCATTCTACCTTCTTCGATGGCTTTGAGACCGTCTTCAGTACCGTCAAACCCGACAATCACTACGCCTTCTCGGTTTCCAATCGCTTCGGCTGCCCCTAAAGCCATTTCATCGTTTTGTGCAAAGACGCCTTGAATGTCATTGTTGGCTTGGAGGATATTTTCCATAACCGTTAATCCTTCTGCTCGATTGAAGTTTGCGGATTGCTTTTCAACAACATCCAGTTTGTCTTTGGCATAATCATCAAAGCCTTTTCCCCGCTCTCTGGTTGCAGAAGCGCCAGGGACGCCTTCAAGTTCTACCACTTTTGCGTTTTCCCCTAATTGTTCGAGGATAAATTCTGCTGCCATTTTCCCGCCTTCTTCATTATTGGAGGCAACAGTCGTCAAAAGCGTTCCTCCATCGCTACTACGGTCGATGGCAATAACTGGGATGTTGGCATTATTAGCGGCTTCAACAGCTGGGACGATAGCAGCAGAATCAACGGGATTGATCAAAAGCACATCCACGCCTTGTTGGATCAAATCATCAATATCATTGCTTTGCTTGGCAGTATCATCTTGGGCATCAACAAAGCGTACATCGGTGTCATTTTCCTCAGCCAATTGATTGATCCCCTCTTGCATGGAAACAAAAAACGGGTTATTGAGGGTGGAGATCGATACACCAACTGTCAATTCTGAAGCTGCTTTTTCCTCACTTTGTGTCTCACTACTGCCACCATTGTCCAATGTTGCCGCTCCACATCCAGAAAGTACCAATAAGCCTGCTGCCAATAAAAACATTTTTTTCATAATAGATCCTCCTATTTTTTATTTCCTTTTCCGATCCAGTAACACTGCAATTACGATCACGATCCCTTTAACGATTTGTTGATAAAAACTTGAGACACCCAATAGATTTAAACCATTGTTCAACGTACCAATGATCAATGCCCCGATTAACGTACCAAAAATTCTGCCTCTTCCACCAGATAAGCTCGTACCACCTAAAACGACTGCTGCAATCGCATCCATTTCATAGGCTTGGCCTGCTGTTGGTTGCGCAGAATTCAGCCTAGAAGTGATGATCATGCCACTGATTGAAGCCATCAATCCGGAGATCGAATAAATGATCAGTTTTATCTTATCGATTTTCACACCGGCAATAAAAGCGGCCTTTTCATTGCCACCGATGGCATAGGTTTTTCGTCCGAAGGCTATGCGATGAAGCAACAAGAACAAAAGAAAGAACACGAGAAACATCAATACGACTGGAAAAGGAATCCCGAAAAGATACCCACGACCAATAAAGCTGAATAGAAAGCTGTCACCTAGTCCAGTGATTGGATTTCCATTGGTGTACACTAAGGTAGCACCCCGATAGATCGTCATCGTTGCTAAGGTTGCGATAAACGGCGCCATTTTTCCTTTTGAGATCAGTAGTCCATTCAACGCACCAAGGATCGCTCCACTTAGTAACCCAATCAAAATAGCGACTAAAGGTGCCACCCCATTGGCCATCATTCCTGCTGTCAAGGCACTGGAAAGTGCCAAGGTGGACCCTACAGACAAATCAATGCCCCCGGTCAAAATGACAAAGGTCATTCCGAATGCAATAAAGCCATTCGCTGCGACTTGCCGCAAAAGATTCAACAAATTACTGGGTGATAAAAAGCTTGGATTTAAGGCAGTGACAGCAGCCACTAGAGCAATCAAAGCGAGTAAAGGTCCCAATTTACTAATTGATTCCGAGAGTTGTTTTGTTTTCATACCACTTTTTTCCATATTAGTTTCCTCCTGTCGCATACGTCATGATCTTCTCTTGTGTGGCTTCTTGCCGAGAGAGTTCCCCTGATATTTTTCCTTCGTGTAAAACAATGATGCGATCGCTGACACCTAACACTTCTGGTAGATCACTAGAAACCATCAAAATCGCAATACCACGTTCCGCTAACTCATTCATCAGCTGATAAATCTCTCGTTTGGCACCTACGTCTACTCCGCGTGTCGGTTCATCTAAAATCAATACTTTTGGTCCGACACCGATCCACTTCGCCAAAACCACTTTTTGCTGATTTCCACCAGAAAGCTCGCTGGCTAAATTCTGGGCACTCATAGTTTTGATGCGTAAGCGCTCGATCATTAACGCGACGAAACTGGCTTCAGTCTTGCTATCGACCATGCCTGTTTTGACAAAATTATCAATGCTGGGCAAACTGATATTATCGGTCAGGGAAAAGTCTAAGACCAAGCCTTCCGTTTTCCGATTTTCTGTTAGAAAGCCAAAGCCATTGGCGATCGCCTTTGAAGGTGAAGAATTTTTCACTTCTTGCCCTTCAACGATTAAGGTACCGCTTTCAATTTCATCTAAACCAAATATTCCTCGCATGACTTCTGTGCGTCCAGCACCCATTAAACCTGAGAACCCAAGGATCTCGCCTGCTCTTACTTGAAAATTGATGCCTTGGTAAACTTTAGAAGCTGCTGTTAAATTTTTCACTTCAAAAACGACTTCACCGATCTGCGCTTGCTTTTCTGGATAATAATCAGCTAACTCTCTACCGACCATTTTCTTCACGACCTCTTCCATCGTCGTATCCTCCGTCTTTTTCGTATCGATCGATAGACCATCCCGCATCACAGTGATCTTGTCACTTATTTTGAAAATCTCCTCCATTCGATGAGAGATATAAACGATCGCTACACCGTTTTCTTTCAAGCGACGAATGATTTGAAACAAATTATTGATTTCCTTATCCGACAAGGCAGCAGTCGGTTCATCCATGATCAACACCTTGGCATCAGTCATCAGCGCTTTCGTGATCTCGATCATTTGCTGTTGCCCGACTGAAAGTTCATCCACTTCTTTTTGAAGGGGGATCTGAATCCCCAACTGTTCAAAGACTGCCTGCGCCTTGTTTGCCATTTTCTTCGTATCTAGTAGCCCAAAGGTGGTTTTCAATTCCCGATTCAAGAATAAGTTATCCAATACAGTCATCTGTTCCCAGTTATTCATTTCTTGATGGATAAAGCTAACACCGGCTTGTTCGGCTTCCTTCGGATCGGCGTAGTTCGTTTCTTTGCCATCGATCAAAATCGTCCCTGCATCTTTGGCATGTAACCCAGTTAAAATGTTCATCAACGTTGACTTGCCTGCCCCATTTTCTCCCATTAGGGCATGGATTTCTCCAGGGTACAATGTTAATGAGACATCTCTTAACACTTGATTCTTCCCAAAGGATTTCTCAATATTGCTCATCTCGACTTGCACATGATTTCCTCCTGTCTCTTTAGAAGATAACGGCTGCTTGTAAAATAATGTTCGAATAGGGTGTCGCTTCCCCTGTTCGAATAATGGCTTTGCTTTCCTTTGTTTCTTCTTTGAATGCCTCATGTGGAACAAAACGAATCGGAACATTCGGGAACGTTTTTTGAATCAATTGCCACTGCTCCGCATTCTCCGTCTTTATTTCCTCTGCTAAAACGATCGCCTCGACTGCCATCTCTTGTTGCATTACCGATAACACCTCTTCAAAACTCGGACTACCTAGTTTTAATGCCAGATCGATTTTTTTCACCCCTGTGGGTACTGGCAACCCCAAGTCCCCGATCGTAAGCTGATCGGTGTGGCCTAAATCCGCCAATAATTTATCGATTTCACTATTTAATGCCCCATGCTTCTTCATACAATGGACTCTCCTTCATTTCCTTTAATGTAGGCATTCCGCCTTGAGCACCATATCCTTTGACGGAGATCGCTGATGCTAAGTTGGCAAAGGCAATGGCGTTTTCTAAGGGAACACCTGCTAAAATCCCTACTGCTAATGCACCATTGAAGGTATCCCCAGCTCCCGTAGTATCGACCGCAGCAACTGGAAAGGCAGGAACTAAGACCTCCGACTTCCCGTTGTGAAAAATCGCTCCTTTGGCACCTAGGGTAACGATCAATCGATTAGGGTAGGCTGCTAAAACGTCAGCAAGCTTTTGATTGGGAAAAAGTAACTTAAACTCATGTTCATTAGGGGTCAGATACCCCACCTTAGATAACATACGCGGATTGAGCTTTCTCGCAGGTGCTGGATTATATAAAACAGGGATTTTTGCTTCCCAACACCAGTCGATGATGGCTTCATTGGCTTCTTGGGGAATCTCGTTTTGCAAAATCACTAAATCAGCCTCTGTGATGTTTCCTTTTATTTCGGAAAAGCGAGCTAAATCAAGCGCATTATTGGCACCGGGTATGACAATGATGCTATTGTCATTTTCATGCAAAATGATATGCGCGGCACCAGACGGAGAATGTGTAACGGGTTCCACATTCTCCGTAGAAACGCCGTTCACGTTTAAGTTTTCGACGATTTCATTTCCGAAACGATCGGTTCCTACATGGCCTAGCATTGCTACTTCTGCACCTAAACGGCTAGCGGCGATGGCTTGGTTTGCTCCTTTGCCGCCAAAGTTCGTGTCAAATTTTTCCCCAAAAACCGTTTCTCCTTGATTGGGTTTCACCTTCGTAGTGACTACAAAATCTGTTGCCATACTACCAATCACGATGATCTTATTCAATTGGCGTTCCTCCATTTCTTACTGTTTCTCTTTCTTCTAAATGAACAGGAAGGATGATTTTTTTCTGTTCAATAAATTGATCGTTGATCAATGCAAAGAGCATTTCGGCTCCTTTGTAACCTACTTGATAAGCAGGCTGATGGATCGTCGTCAAGCGTGGTACCACCAATTTACTGATGGGAATATCGTCATAGCCGATCACTTGAAGTTGTTCTGGGATCTTTACACCATGATGATAAGCCTCTTGCATGATGGCAATCGCATGGGTATCACTTGGTGCAATCACACTATCGACAGTGGGATGTTCTAAAAAAACTTGCTTCGCTGTCAACGTCGCATCCTCTAAGAGAAAGGATGTGGATTTCACTAGTGCATAAGGAACTTGTGCTTTTTTCAATGTGTATTCAACACTTAATAAACGATCCCGAGCACGGGTGACAGATTCAGGCCCAGCAATCACGACTACCTTTTTGGGGTCACCTTTTAAGATCGCTTCAGCAGCCAGTTCGCCCCCTTGAAGGTCATCCGAATAAACCCCATATTCGACATCTTGATCGATCCGATCCAAGACGACCGTCGGAATATTGCTTTGGGTACGATTTTTATTTTCGACAGCGGAAAGAATCCCCGCCACATTGTTTTGCTCAAACGCACGTAAATATTCATTGGCTTTCTCATTGTCTTCTTGAATGTTGCCAAGGATGACTTGATAGCCTTTTTTTTGTAGAAAGTCTTCAACGCCTTTGGCTACTAGCGGAAAAAACGGGTTGGATATATCAGGAAGTAGCAAACCAATCAATTTTGACTTTTTCTGATACAGCGAACGTGCGACTTCATTGGGAGAATAATTCAGTTCATTGATCGCCTGATGGATTTTCTCGCGGGCTTTTTCGCTCACATAGCCAGTCCCATTCATGGCTCTTGAAACTGTCGCTACGGAAAGTCCAGCTAAATTAGCGACATCTTTAATTGTTGGCATGTTGCTCCCTCCTGTGTAACCGATTACACACCTATCATAGCCGACCTTTGTGAAAATTGCAAGGAGAAATAAAAAAACTTTTTTCCCTTGGTATCCCCTTCTCCTAAAAAATGCGTTTTGCTGCATAAATAGCCGCATTTCGAGGAAGCGAAACTTTCTCGAAATGCGGCAAAAGGTTTGATGAGCGCAGCGACATATCTTTTATTTCCTACCGGTAAAGCTAATTTTTCAATGAAATGAAACTTCAAAGTGATTGACGCCTTCTTGGTCTACCGTCAAACTGATTTGTGCCTGCAACATTTCTGTGATGGCTTTGGCGATGGCTAAACCTAACCCATAGCCACCGTCTTGATGGTTGCGAGAAGGATCCCCGCGGTAGAAGCGGTCAAAGACATAGGGATTTGTTTCTTCTGGGATCGGACAACCACTGTTGGAGACTTGCAGCACCGTTTTTCGTTGGCGTTCAACGAGTGCCACTGTGACGGTTTCTCCAGCGGGCGTGTATTTCAAGGCATTGTCTACCAATATCATGGTCAATTGCCGCAAGGCTTGCTCATTGCTTTCAAGGCTAACCTGTTTAGCGATCTGTTCCTGATAGTGGATCCCTTTTTCCAGCGCAATGGCCTCCATGCTTTGATAAACACTTTGCACGACTTGAGTGGCATCAATCACCGAACGCACGACTTCTTGCTCGGCACTTTCGAATTTGGTCAATAGCAGTAAGCTATTCACTAGCTCATCCATCCGTTCGGAACCTAACTGAATGTTTTCCAGCCATTTCATTTGGCTTTCCAAGGTTTCTTCTGGACTGCCAGCTAATACTTCGGCATTAACTTGAATGATTGCCAGTGGTGTTTTCAACTCATGGGAAGCGTTAGAAACAAACTCTTTTTGTTTGCGCCAAGCCAGCTCAACTGGACGCAATGCCCGATTGGCGACGTAAAAACTAGCGATATAGATACTGGCTAAAGCTAAAACGCCGATGAGCAAAAGCGTGTTTCTTAAGTTGCTTAGACTGGTTTTGTAGTCGGTGACGTCAAAGAACAGCACTTGATAAAATGGCTCGTAATTATTGATACTGGTGGAATATTCCCCCGTCGAATCATGATTAATCGAATAATGATTAAAGGAAGTCACCAAAAAGAGCGCATACCGCCAATTTCGGCCATTCACCTTCACTTCGTTAGGGATCTCCCCTTGTTTCGTCGCTGCATCGACCAATGCTTCATAAAGCTCGTTTTGATCGACGCTCTCATCAATACTTTGAATCACGACATCCATTTGATCCACGTCGACTAGAGCGATTTCTCTGAACTCACTGGTACTATTCGTGATGGTCAACATCATTGGATACTCAGGTTCTGTCAGTGATTTCCGTACTTCCTCCTCATCCATAGGTACCGCAGCTAAGGTGTTTGCTTCTTGCGAGATTAGTGATTGAATCTCATTTTCGATTTGCGTGGCATTCAAAATATAGATAAAGGTAAAGGCACCTAAGACAATAATCGAGGTCAATGCCATATTGAACCATAGCATTTTATTTCGCAATTTTTTTAACATGGCGGCTCCTTGCTCTGCAAAATGTACCCGGCATTGCGGATCGTGCGAATACCGATATCCGCTTCTAGGAGCGTCAGTTTTTTTCGCAGCAAAGATACATAGATCTCAACACGGTTTTCTTCCACATCGGGATCAAAGCCCCAAATCTTATTGATGATGGTTCCTTTTGATAAAATCACTTTAGGTCTGGCTAAAAATAGCTCCATCAGTTTCATTTCTTTTGGTGACAGCACCACTTGATTGGTCTTCGTAGCCAACTGCAGCTCATTACGCGCCAAGACCACATTGCCAAATGCTAACTGGTCTTCTTGGTAATCCAAGTCTTTTCTTCTGCCTAGCGAACGGATCCGAGCCAGCAGCTCTTTCATTTGAAAAGGCTTCGTCAAATAATCATCGGCTCCTGCATCTAAGCCAAGCACCTTGTCATCGACTTCGCTTTTGGCCGTCAACATAATGATCGGCGTCCGGATGTTTTGCTTGCGTAACGTCTTTAGCAATGTGATTCCATCGATTTTAGGCAGCATGATATCCAAAACAAGAATGTCATATACACCACTCGTAGCATAATCTAATCCGGTTTCGCCGTCAAAGGCCACATCAACGGAATAATGGTGTTTCTTCAATAAGCTGGCAACCGCTTCTGCGATCGATGGCTCATCTTCTACGAATAAGATCCGCATCGGTCAGTCCCCCTTTTACACTCATCATTTCTTTTTTCAATCACTTTTCGGTAAGCACAATCATTCCTGTAGGATCATTCTAATTGTTCTCCAATAAAACGTTCTGTTGAAACGATCCGCATGTGTACACTTGATTGATGAATCCACATGTGTAGCAACAATGCTACCATACCGCTTAGTAAAAAGACAAACAGCTTTTTCCTAAGTTCTTGAAAATTCTCTTGATGACGCATGGGTTTCCTCCTTTTGCAGGTTGACTAAAAAAAGAAAGCGACTATTCAGGATCAGGTGCCGCTGGGGCTGTCTGATTGCCTAAACTGATATCAAAGGTGATCGTATCTTCTAACGGCAGAAACTGATTGAACTTGCTCATCCCCACGATCGTTCCGTAGGGTTCTGCTGAGTTGACGTAACGGACTTGATAGCTGATGTTCGCCCCTTTTGAACGGAATTCATCAAAGAAAAGCTTTTGCAGATCTCCTTCAAGGTATTCTCCTCGACGATAATCTCTGATATACGGTTGACCTGCGGAGTAGACGACGTCAATCCCTTGGTCATCTTTGCTAGTCAGGACTGTCCCGGCGGACTCGCTTTGGGAGATCAGCTGTCCGTAAGCCAGACTCTGAGTAAACTGCATCCGCACCCGTACATTGACGCCCTCAACAGCGTCTTGGGCATCATCTGGTAAAATCGTTGAAAAGTCCGGTACGGTGACTCCTTTTCCTAGGGAAATCGTTACTTGAAACGCATCCCGTTTCGCGATTTTTTCTTTTGGTGCCACGCTTTGTTCAATGACTTTGCCTTCTTCCACAGTATCTGAAGCCTGTTCTTTGACTTCTAGGTCCAGCTCATGGACTTTCCCCCATGTTTCTACCTCTGAACGTGTTTTATCCTTAAAGTCAGGTACCTCAATATCTTTTTCAAAGGTTTCTTCGCCTTTTGAATAAAAGACTCGTCCGACATCTCGACGATGATAGTTTTCTCGTGAGACTTCTTTATTGGTAAATTCTACTCGAATCGGTGCTTTTTCCTCGATCTCATCGTGGTATTCATCGACGATCGTCAAATTGCTGGCTTGATTTTTTTCGATCCACTCTGCTGCCTCGTCCCTGGTCATTTCCATAAAGTCTGGCAACGCCAATTTCTCTTCTGGATCTGGTCCTTGGCTAACCGTTAGATGCAACGTGCTTCTTTTTCTGACTCGGCTTCTGGCAGCTTCTTCTTGGGCAATCACTTGATTGGCTGGGGCTTCATTATAGGCTGGTGTGACAGCAACCGCAAGATCATGTTCCGCCGCCCATTCCCTGACCTCTGAGATCTCTTTGTCCACAAAGTTATCCAACCGGACATACGCCAACTGGAAAAATAAAAAGCCGCTGAGTATAAGTAGTCCGAGCAGGGCAGCTAGCCCCAGCAGCCTTTTTTTCCGCCGCTTCTTTTTGAAGGAGGGATCGTGTTCGATCCCCTCTTCTCCAGCAGCTGCCGTCTTTTCTTTTCGTGACGAACGAGAAGAAGGTTCTACAACTGTTTCCGCATTCTTTTCCGACTCTTTTGCTTCTTCAAACTTTGATAAAAAATCACTCATAGGCTGTCAACGCACCTTTTTTTAAGTAAAATGTCTGATCTGACTGCTTGGCAATCTCAGTCGAATGGGTCACTACGATGATGCACTTGTTGTGGATCGCCGCTAGTTCTTTAAAAATATCCACGATTTCTTGTTCCATGCCTTCATCTAAGTTCCCGGTAGGTTCATCGGCTAAAATGATATCAACATTGGTCGCTAAGGCACGAGCGATGGCGACCCGCTGCTGTTCCCCACCGGAAAGCTGATTGACGAAACGATCGGCTTTCGTGGAATTGATGCCGATATAGTCCAGCAAACGATACGCAATTTGATCGTGCTGATCTGGTAGTTTGTTGTCTGAAATCGCCATTGAAACAAGGACGTTTTCTAAAGCCGTCAAATAAGGGATCAAGTTGTAACTTTGAAAAATCAAACTGATCTTGTTGCGGCGATATTCTTCATAACCGATCGTTTTGATATTTTTTTCTTCAAAAAACACTTCCCCATCGGTTGGCTGATCCAATGCACTGATCAAGGAAAGAAAAGTGGTCTTTCCTGAGCCTGATTTTCCTAAGATCGTGTAAAATTTGCCTTTTTCAAAGGAGATATTGGTTTTATCTAAAATTTTCCGGCGATTCTCGCCATCTTGGTAGTAATACGTCATGTCTTTTGTTTCTAAAATTGCCATGTTCATCGCTCCTTACAGCATGATTTTTTTCGGATTCAACCGTAAAATATACAACAGCGGCACCACTGCCGAAAGCAAGATCGTCACGATCCCAGTCGCTAAAAAGGCGATCACATAAGATAAGGTATATTGAACGCGAAACGCCTCGTTGATCGTCGCTTGGTCGATTTTCGGTGCACCCACAAAGAATTGCTCCATCCCTGCTTGGTTTGCCTCTAGCATACTGCTGGCTAACAAAGATTCAGAAACCATCTTGCCCAGCATGTTGCCGGTGACTAAGGAAATCAACATCGCACTGATACCAATCAGCAGGAGTTCGATCACGATTTGTGCAAAAACATATTTCCGACGTTCTCCTAACGAAAGGTAGATGCCTAATTCATATTTACGATCTCGGGTAAACAACACAATAATCAAGGAGATAATAATCAAGGAAGCAATCACCGCAATCACTACGACATACGAGGAAATTTGTGATAAGCGATTCATACTGGTTCCCACACGGTCATACTCATCCGTAGAAGCATTGACCTTATAGCCATTTGGCAAGAGTGGTGTCACCTCTTGTTTGAATTGTTCTGCATCTTCTGGTTGATTCAAAATAAATTGCGGGGTAAAGAAATCCTTATCAGAACCAGGATCTGTCGCTGGAAATGCCGCTTGTTGCCCCGTACGTTCCTCTTCAACAATCGTTTTCACAGCATCATTTGGCATATAGATCCGATTGAAGGGACTATCATCAAAAAAGGACGAACTCGAATTATCATTTTTTTCATTCGCTTTTTCTAAATTTGTATTTTTAAAGATCCCGACGATTTCGATAGGATAATCATTGCCTTTTTGTTTCTCTGGCTCCTCACCAGACGAATAGTCGATAAACTGTCCATCTAAGACCATGGTGTCACCAACGGCTAAGCCGTTTTCCTGAGCCAACTCTTCAGAAATCAACCCCACACGTTTTCCGGTACGCTGTTCCTCTTCAGTGAAGAAGCGTCCCTGTGTTAAATTCACCGTGCCTTCTTCAAAGTCTAGCGGCTTTAAGAGATTGGTTCCTGCTAAATGGATCAAGGAAAGCATGCCCCCAACGATCATGACATTGTCATCATCTTCTTGACGACTAAAACGATAAGGTTTGAAGTTTTCAACAGCAATCGATGCTTCTCGCAAATAGTCATACTGTTTGACTTCCGAGCGCTCGCCAATTTGTTTGATCAGCTCCTCCGGCAGCGGCTGAATCTCCTCCATACTTGCGCCGCCCTCACTATTTGCCATCAAGGCTTCATAGTCGATATCGATCGTTGCGAGGGAACCTAATTGGTTTTTGATCTGCTTTTCGACATTTTGAGTCGACTGATTGACCGCAATTGCGCCAGCAATCACATTTCCTAAAATCAGAATAACAGCAAACAATATTGCAGATTTCCCTCGCTTTCTCGTCACACTCAGCCATGCCCGTTTCATATAATTCAATTGCCAACATCCTCTCTTTTTTTCTCTAATAAAAGCATACTGGATGAACCTTTAGTGAATCTGTCATTTGGAAAATTTCTCAAAAAAAGCAGATTCATAGAGGACGTTTGATCAAGAAAGACTGTCGTTGCAATGATCAGCACCAGAATTGACCACTATTTGAGTAACAAAAAAAGCCTCCTAAAACGCTGCTTATAGGAAGCTCGGCTATATTTACATAAAAAAAGACAAAAACCGCATCCGGGTCTTTGCCTTTTCACAATCCTATTCGTCGATTTTCTCATTTAATTCGCTGTTACGATAGCCATATACAAAATAGATCGCGATTCCGATCACTAAGGAGATCCCAAAAACGATCCAAGTCGCCGTTTTCAGGCGTGTCATCAAGAAGAGACAGCTGGCAACGGACAACAAAGGCAATAACGGTACCAGTGGTACTTTGAATTCGCCTTTAGCAGGGGGGGCCATCATCTTCCGCAGCTTGATGATCCCTAAGGACATCAAGATCATATACGACAATGCCGCAATGTTGGTCAATTCTGCTAAGATATTCAATGGGAAAGCTGCTGCAAAGAAGAAAGCAAAAACACCGGCGATATAGGTCGCTTTCTTTGGTGTTTGATGTTTTGGATCGATGGCTTGCATGGCTTTTGGCAATAACCCATCTTTACTGATGGCATATAACAGACGCGCCAAGGAGTACATCATAGCGATCGTCACTGTTAATAAGGTCAAGATCGCCCCTACGGAAATGATTGATCCGACAACCCCATGACCGACATAACGCATAGCAAAAGCCACCGGATCATTGACTCCTAATTCAGCAAACGGCACGATCCCTGTCATGATCAGGGTAACAACGATGTACAGTACCGTTGCGATCGCAATCGAACCAATGATCCCCCGAGGGACATTTTTCTTGGCATCTTCGACTTCTTCCGCCGCCATTGCGACAGCATCGAAGCCAAGAAAAGCAAAGAAGACTAACGCTGCACCATTAAAGACGCCTGAAAACCCAAAGGGCATAAAAGGCTGCCAGTTGTCTGGTTCCACGAAAAAAGCACCAAAGACGATAAACAAGACGATCACGCCGAATTTCACCCATACCATGGCATTGTTCAAACGTAACGCTTTTTTCGCTTCTTGGCTAACCCATAAGGTTACAAAAATAATGACTAAACCAGCGATCAAATCAATGTAGGTCCCTTTGCTTGGGTCATAACCGCCAGTCAAAGCGGTTGGTAAATGGATATCCGCACTGGCCAAAAAGCCTTGCACATAGCCTGACCAGCCAGATGCCACCGAAGAAACGGCCAATAAGAACTCGCAAATCAAAAACCAGCCTGCCAGCCACGCGGTAAATTCACCAAAAACGACATATAAATACGAGTAGGCGCCCCCTAAAACAGGGATCCGAGAAGCAAATTCCGCAAAAGAAAGCCCTGATAACACAACAACGATACCAGCTACAACAAAGGAAAGAATCAATGCCGGTCCGGCATACTCAGCAGAAGCAGTCCCTGTAACAACAAAGATACCTGTGCCGATAATGGCGCCGATCCCCAACATAATCAAATCTTTTAACTTCAACTCTTTTTTTAAATTCGTCACACTTTCCCGTTGTATGACTTTTTTTCGAAATAAATCCATAACTCCTCCTCAAACATATACGTTTATGTTGCTTTCATATACCCTAGCAAAACACCGCCGATAATCACCAGCAGACAACCAATCACCACATAACGCAGTTCTTTCTTGGTTTTCTTTTCGCCGAGAATAAAAATCCCGCCTAGCGTTGAAATGATGATCCCCATCTGTGACAATGAGAAGCCCACCGCTAATCCGACTTGCTGAACCGTGATCAGCATGCAGACATTGCCGATGCCCCATAACAACCCTGACAAAGTATTTTTTCCTACAAAACGATCGACCTTCGTCTTTCTTAAAGCAAACAGACTAGCTCCGATCAGCATTCCGATACTTTGCGGCAAAATGATCGCTAGCGGATCCAATCCTGCCCAAGTAATCAAAATCGTATAGGCGCCGTAACCGATCGTTGATGAGATCAAAGCCCGAAATCCTTTAGGAAAATCAAGCATCTTGCTGCCGGCTTCTACCGGACTTTCGGCATCTTGGCGAGCGGTCAGATACGCCCCGATCACCAACAAGATCAATGCGCTAACACCTAATGCATAATCGCGGGTCTGGGTCCATTCCGCAAAAAACAATGCACCGGCGACCGTATTTAAAATTAGCTGCATGCCGGTTGAAAGCGGCAGTCCAACAGACACACCTAAATATTTCATACCATGGAATTGACCGTTTTGACCGACGGACCAAAAGAGACCAGACAAAAGACCGATCAAAATCACCTTTCCATCAATCACTGGCATCGTCACAAAAAATACGACCAGAGAAAAGAAAAAGGCACCAATCGTCATTCCTAGCGTTTGCTGGTTCGCATCCCCGCCAAGTTTGGCACTTACCAAACCAATGCTGCCCCAAGCAAACATTGGTACTAATGCAACGAGTATCTCCATTTCATTCATCCTTACCATTCAATTTTAAACACAGGCTTTAGTGTATCAGTGAAAACGTTCTAGGGACAAGTGATTTTTGTCAATAAACACAAAAAGATACTCGAAAAAAAGCAGATTAGCGTTTTTCCTCATAATAACTTAGTAACGGGAAGAACAGCGTCATGGTGGTTCCTTTTCCAACCGTCGACGAAGCCGTTAGCTCGATGCCTAGTTCCTTCGCTAAACTTTTCGCTAAAAAGAGCCCCAATCCCGTCGAGTGGGTGTCCGTTTGGCGCCCATTTTCGCCCGTAAAGCCTTTATCAAAGATGCGCCGCATATCTTCTTTAGGAATGCCGATCCCACTATCTTGCAAGTGGAGATAGGTCCCTTGGGCATCTTTTTCGATCCGAATCGTCAGCTGTCCATTTTGTGGTGTGTACTTCACGGCATTACTGACCAGTTGTCGAAAGATAAAGCCGAGCCATTTTTCATCGGTCAACACTTGCTGGTCCTCGCCTTCAACAGCATAATGCAAGTTCTTTTGGATAAAATAGTTGGCCTGACTGCGTAAAACTGGCTGGATGACGGCTTTCAATGAAATTTCTTGGACCAGATAATCTTTTGAAAAGCTATCCAAACGGGCGACGTACAAGACTTGCTCGACGTATTCATTCATACGGTTCAATTCATTTTCTAGTAAGATAAATTTTTCATCAGGAATATCAAATTCGATCGAATGCAAAAGCAATCGTGATGCGGCTAAAGGTACTTTGATTTCATGGACCCACGAATCGATGTATTCCTTTTGCTCTTCTTGATTGCTGACCACTTGCTGCATCAATTCTTGGTGCTCTCGGATCAACTGATTGATGTAGGATTCGATCCGTTCTTCTTCTGCCGAGCGTGCTCCTTGCA
The DNA here is from genome assembly GCF_002393265.1 of Enterococcus sp. FDAARGOS_375. Taxonomy (NCBI): domain Bacteria; kingdom Bacillati; phylum Bacillota; class Bacilli; order Lactobacillales; family Enterococcaceae; genus Enterococcus; species Enterococcus sp. FDAARGOS_375. Next base: position 1,043,200 of record NZ_CP023515.1, read on the forward strand.
AGTAGTTTTGCAGCAAGCTGTCTCCGGGCTTGGGGGTGATTTTTTGCCAAAAGCGCCGCTTAGATAAGTAGCTGATTGCTAAAAAGAACACCATCAAGACACTTTGCATCAAAAAGAGATACCCGACTGTGCCCCAATCCATTGGGGAATGAGGAGTCAGCCAAAAAACTAAGACCGTCAACACGAAAAAGACCAGCCAGCCAATAAACAGCAGCCAACGATCTTTCAAAAAACTGCGCAAAACCCGCCACTTTGTCATGGTACGATATACCCTTGACCAACCTTGGTTTCAATGTAGCCATTCATCCCTGCTTGTTCGATTTTTCGTCGCAAACGATTGATATTGACCGTCAAGGTATTGTCATCTACAAAACGCTCGTCATCCCATAAGGCCCGTAAGAGTTTTTCCCGACTTAAAATCTTGCCGTGATTTTTCATCAAAATATACAGCAGGCGGTATTCGTTTTTGCTAAGATCGATGCTTTCGCCATTGATATACATGCTGCTGTTGTCGATATTGAGGGTCAAACCGTTATGCACTAACGTTTCGCTGCTGCTTTCTACATAGTTGTAGGAACGGCGCAGCAGAGCGTTGATTTTTGCAATCAGAACGTCGATCTCAAAAGGTTTTGTCACAAAATCGTCCGCCCCCATATTCATGGCCATGATCATATCCATATTGGTATTGCGACTGGAAATAAAAATGATTGGTACTTTGGAAGCTTCGCGGATTTTTTGACACCAATAGTAGCCATCAAAAACCGGCAAGTTGATATCCAGTAAAATCAGTTGGGGCTCTTGTTCTTCAAAGTCAGTCAACACTTGATGGAAATCCGTGGTGCCAAAGGTCTCAAACTGCCATTTTTCTAGTTCTTCGATAATCAGTTGACGAATCACCGCTTCATCTTCTACTACCATTATTTTTGCCATATCCGTGAATTCCCTCACTTTGCGTAATTTTCTCTTCTATACTTTATCAAATATCAAAAACGAATGCGAACATTAATCGTCGTTTTTAGCAAACCCTAAAAAACCTCTTCACTGTCCTGAGGAATCAGTGAAGAGGCAAACAAAAAACGGACGACTAGGTTACTCGATGATCTCGACAGTCTCAATTAGTAATTTTCCGATAAACAATAAAATCCCATCGAAAAAAAGCACACTCATGTTGACACCTAATAACATCGATAACCGTTCAACGACATCGATTTTTGGTCGTTTGTTCAAGTAACGAAACAAGAAAAAGTTCACACCATATGTCACTGCCATGATCAGCAGCATCAAAATCACCATTTTAGTTCCCTGCTTTTCTTCAAATTTTTGGTTGCTGTGCTAAAAACTGTGTCAGCTTGCTTTGATCGATGGCTTCATACTGCGATAGGAAGCGACCGATCGCTTGAACGACTGCCGGTAGATGACCCGCTTCATCATTTTCAATCTGCAGCACGAGCAATGGTTCGTGCAGGCTCATTCGCAGCAAGAACCAGCCTTGACCATAGGGACCCGTTAGATTGATACGAATGCCTTCCTCGTTTTCTGGATCGATCTGCCAGCCTAGAATCAAATGATTGGCTAAATCCGCGATCACTTGGCGACCATAGTCTTGATAGTCGGCTTGTTGGATCGCAAAGCGCAATTCTTGGGTCTCAGCGGGTTGTTGCAATGCTGCGATCAGTTCATCCAGCGTCGTGCCTTGCTCTTGCAGTTGTGGCAGCATCATTAATAGCTTCGCGATCACGTACGCTCCGTCATCTAAAAAGAAATTTTCTTTAAACGCGGCATGCCCGCTGGTTTCGATGGCTAACTGTGTGTCCAGTCCTGCTTCATTCAATTCGATCGCTTTGTTGATCACATTACGATAGCCAGAAATATAGCGTACTTGCTGTCCCCCCAGTGCTTCGATAAAGGTTTTTAAATGATTGGAGGTTGGCGAATTGGTGACGATGCGTGTGCCAGGGTGTTCCGCTAAGATGATCTTGCTTAATACAGCGATCATATTGTTGCGGTTCAATGGCTCACCGCTTTTGGTCACGACGGCTGAACGGTCGACATCGGTATCGAAAATAATGCCTAGATCGGCTTGTTCTCGTAAGACGGCTTCACGGATACTCGCCATCGCCTCTTTATTGTCTGGATTGGGAATATGGTTAGGAAAATGCCCATCTGGTTCTAAAAATTGCGAGCCATTCGTATCTGCCCCTAGCGGCAGTAATACCTTTTCAGCAAAAAAGCCGCCGGCACCATTGCCTGCATCAACAATGATCTTTAATCCAGCCAAAGGTTTTTCGGTATTGGTGCCCATTCCTTGGCGAATCTTTTGCAGCAGATCTTGGGCATAAGGCGTCAGTAGGTCTTTTTGCTGATAACTTCCTCTATCCGCTGCTTCATGAACGGTAGTGTGGGTCAAAATATAGTGGATATCGGATTTTTCCGCACCGCCTTGGCGGCTGAAAATTTTTATTCCATTAAAGTAATAAGGCAAATGACTCGCTGTCAGCATCACACCGGCATCACAGTCAAAATCTTCAAATTGTGTACTCATAAACATGGCTGGTGTCGTTGCCAAGCCACAATCGATCACTGCCACGCCTTCTTGCTGCAGCTGTGCCATCAACACTTCTTGCAGTGCTTCGCCACTCAAGCGACTGTCACGACCGACTGCCACGCGAAAAGGTCCGCTGCCCTTTGTTCCCAACCAATTGCGCAAGCCTGAAGCAACTTGCCGGACCGCTTGCTCCGTCAGTGTCACCTGTTCTTTTTCAGTGGCGATCGCAATTCCCCGAATATCAGAACCATTTTGTAATTCAACGATGTTCATTTCCTCCACCCCTTCTTGTAACCGGAATCAATTTTATTATACCAGAGAAATAAGGAAATGAAATTGCTTTTTAGTATTTTTTACTATAAATAGTTTGCTTCATCTATTCTTTAAAAGGAATTCCTTCCAGTTGCAGTAATCGGCGTTTGGTTGCTAACCCGCCCCGATACCCCGTCAAGCGGCCGTTTTTTCCTAACACACGATGACAAGGAACCACGATCATCATCGGGTTACGCCCCACTGCATTGGCGACAGCTCGAACAGCGGTCGGACGTTGGATGCGCAGCGCCAAGTCACTGTACGTAGTCGTTTGTCCATAAGGAATTTGGGTCAGTGCTTGCCAAACGGTTTGTTGAAACGGCGTCCCGACAAAATCAAACGCAAAAGTAAACGTAACCGGTTCACCTGCGAAATAAGCTTGTAGTTGCGCTTCAATTACTGGATCGAGGTCAACTGTGCTGCTGATTTCAGCTAGCGGAAAGAATTTGAGTAACTCATGATGATCCTGCTGTCGACCAAAATAAACCATTCCTTTTTCCGATTGGACCACCTCATACCATTCTTCTTCTAAAACGATCTTTGCCAATGCTAATTTCATGTTTTCACCTCATGGAATCCATTTTTCGCAACACAACTGCTTACGTGCAGCCGCCGTTGTGCAGCTGTCTCAGTGACAGTATACCATTTTTTCGAGCTGCGCAAAAAAACCGATTGGCTTATTGTCAATCGGTCGTTGCAAATAGTGGGAAAACAGGGTGCTCTCCAGCTGCTCCAACTTTGAGCCATAGCACTGGCAGGATCAATCCAATTCGATTTTTCCAGTATATAGCTGATAATAGGTGCCTTTTTCAGCCAATAGCGTTTCATGGGTCCCCCGCTCAATGATGCGGCCATGATCCATTACCATGATGACATCGGAGTTTTGGATCGTAGACAATCGGTGGGCGATCACAAACACGGTCCGTCCAGACATCAAACGGTCCATCCCTGATTGGACGATCCGCTCTGTACGGGTGTCGATACTTGAGGTGGCCTCGTCTAAGATCATCACTGGTGGATCAGCGATCGCTGCGCGAGCAATGGCCAACAGCTGCCGTTGCCCTTGGGAAAGTCCTTCGCCATCTCCCGTGATCACGGTATCGTATTTTTCTGGCAAATGGTTGATAAACATGTCGGCATTAGCTAATTTCGCAGCTGCCAGCACTTCTTCATCACTAGCATCCAGTTTCCCGAAGCGAATATTCTCGCGAATCGTTCCAGTAAACAAATGGGTGTCTTGCAAAACGATCCCTAAGGAGCGGCGCAGGGATTCCAGATGGATTTTTTCAATATTGATACCATCATAGCGAATCTTCCCATCTTGGATATTGTAGAATCGATTGATCAGATTGGTGATCGTTGTCTTACCAGCACCTGTGGCACCGACAAAGGCAACTTTTTGTCCGGGTTCTGCATAAAGATTGATATCATGTAAGACCAGTTGATTGTCGACATAACCAAAATCAACGTCTTCAAACCGCACATCTCCCGTCACTTCCGTATAGGTAATGGTTCCATCCTCGTGGGGATGTTTCCACGCCCACGTGCCGGTTCGTTCTTTGGTTTCAACTAGCTGACCTTGGGACCATTTGGCATTGACCAGTGTGACGTAGCCATGATCGATTTCTGGCGTTTCATCTAATAGGTTGAAAATTCGCTCAGCACCGGCTAACGCCATGATCACAAAGTTGATTTGTTGTGACACTTGGCTGATAGGACCATTCAATGAACGGCTCAGCTGCAAGAAAGAAGCGATCATCCCAACCGTTAGTCCAGAAACACCATTGATGGCAAACAGGCCACCGATGATGGCGATCAAGACATATTGGACATTCAGTAAGTTCATCATGATCGGCATCAAGGTATTGGCATTGACATTGGCTTTAGTGGCACTTTCTTGTAGTTGGTCATTTAAGGCATCAAATTCTTCCATGACGATCTTTTCATGATTGAAGATCTTGACGACCTTTTGCCCGTGCATCATTTCTTCGATATACCCGTTGACAGCGCCTAAATCTCGTTGCTGTGCGCCAAAGAAGCGGCCGCTGCGGCGAGAAATGATGCGGATCACATTTAGCATCAAAATAACCGACAGCATCACGAACAGAGTCAATGGGACACTGATGGAGAACATGGCGATAAAGACGGAACAAAAGGTTACTGCCGCCATCATCAAGTTCGGAATACTTTGAGAGATCATTTGACGCAACGTATCCGTATCATTAGTAAAATGGCTCATGATGTCGCCATCTGAGCGGGCATCAAAGTAGCCGACGGGCAGAGACTGCATATGCGTGAACATTTGATCCCGGATTTTTTTCTGGGTCCCTTCACTGATTTTGACCATCATAAAGTTATAGGTCAGTGCGGCCAAGATTCCAATCAGGTAGATGATCGCCATTTGAACGATCGCCCGAAACAAGCCGCCAAAATCAGGATTGGCTTGCCCTAAGAGGGGTGTGATATGATCGTCGATCACGACTTGTAAAAACAACGAACCGCGTACGTTGGCAAAGGCACTTAACAAGATCATGACCACGACGAACAGGAGTTGTCCTTTGTAGTCGCCAAACATCGTTCGCAATAAACGTTTCAATGTGCGCTTGGGATTTGCTGCTTGTCTATTCTTCACCTTCACCAAATCCTTTCTGCTGCGAATGGTACACTTCTTGATAGATGGCATTGTTTGCCAACAATTCTTCGTGGGTACCGATGCCGTTGATTTTTCCATCATCCATTACGATGATCCGGTCGGCGTCTTCGATCGAGTTGATCCGTTGAGAAATAATGATCGTCGTCGTTCCCGGAATTTCTCGTTTCAAGCCTTCGCGGATACTGCGATCGGTTTTGGTGTCGACGGCACTAGTAGAATCATCGAGAATCAAGATTTTCGGTTTCTTCAGCAAGGCGCGAGCAATCGTCAACCGTTGTTTTTGCCCACCGGAAACATTGTTTCCTCCTTGCGAAATCTGTGTTTCATACTTGTCAGGAAACTCTTGAATAAAGGGATCGGCTTGTGCGATCATTGCCACGCGCTGGATCTCTTCATCCGATGCCTCTTCATTGCCCCAACGCAAATTGTCGTTGATAGTGCCGCTAAAGAGTACGTTGTTTTGCAAGACCATACTTACTTGGTCCCGCAATGCTTCTAAATCATAGTCGCGAACATCATGACCGCCGACGATGACACGCCCTTCAATCACATCATATAAGCGCGGGATCAGCTGGACGAGGGTGGATTTCCCACTCCCGGTTCCACCAATGATTCCAATGACTTCCCCGGATTCGATGTGTAGATTCGCATCCGTCAGCGCCAACTTGTTTTTGTCATTGGCGTAACTAAAGCCAACATTTTCAAAAACGATGGAGCCGTCTTTGATCTCTTTGACCGGATCGGCGGGATTTTTCAAGTCACTTTCTTCATCTAATACTTCCACGACCCGTTCTGCCGACGTTCGTGCGATCAAAATCTGCACGAAAGCCATCGACATCATCATCAAGCTCATCAAAATCTGCATCGTGTAGTTGAACATGCTGACTAATTCACCCGTCGTCAGGCTACTTTGTTCCACGATCAACTGGGCACCAAACCATGACAAGAGCAGCATACATGTATAGACTGCAAATTGCATCAATGGCATGTTAAAGGAAACGATCCGTTGCGCCAGCGTGAAATTCCGATAAACATCGGTGGACACTTCGCCAAACAGTTCTTCTTGCTGTTCTTCCCGGACATACGATTTCACGACACGAACCCCTTGTAAATTCTCTTGCACCACATTATTCAAGCGGTCATAAATGCGGAATACTTTTAGAAACAGTGGGTGGGCAAAACGAATCACTAAGGCAAGGCCAATCGCTAAGATCGGCAAAACAACTAAGTAGATCGTCATAAGTTCTGGGCTGATGGTGCTAACCATTGCAAGTGAGAAAATCAGAACTAACGGGCTGCGGACCAGAATACGAATAATCATTTGATACGCATTTTGGACGTTGGTCACGTCAGTGGTCAAGCGGGTGATCAAACTGGAGGAAGAAAAGCGGTCAATGTTTGAAAAGGAAAAATCTTGGATTCGGCGAAACAGATTGTGCCGCAGGTTGCGGGCAAAACCAGCCGAAGCGATCGCTGCGGTTCGTCCGCCAAGCGTTCCTAAAAGTAATGCGATCAAGGAACATAAAAAAAGCAAGCCGCCATCTCTTAGAATCACACCGGCGTCTCCTTTTTCGATCCCTTGGTCGATCATCATGGCCATGATCAGGGGCATAATGACATCTAAGGCAACCTCTCCTGCTACATACACAGGGGTCAGCAAGCTGTCCTTCTTATAGCTGCCAACATTCGCGAGTAATTTTTTTATCATTTGTTTCGTCCCTTCTATAGATGGCACTGCGGAGCCATTTTTTATCGTTACCATCAAGTTTACTTTATCGATCCAGCGATTTCAAGCGGCTCGCTCGTGTTTTTTTTACAATTAGTAAGTAAAAACACCCTTCCAAGGAAGGGTGCTTACCTTTTGATACTGTGTGAAAAAGTGTTGGTTGCGAGATTATTCGGCAGCAGATGAACCAGCGGTACTGACCGGTTCATCGGTATCGTCACCGCCATCATCTGCCGGCGGTGTTTGGGTACTGCCTTGAAGATTGCCACGACTGATCCCGATAGTGATCCACGTTTCTAAGGGAATAAACTCGCCGTAGCGGCTCATTTCAACGACGGTTCCTTTCGGTTCCGCCGAATCGACATAGTAGATTTCGTAATAGACATTGGCGCCTTTTGATTTGTATTCATCAAAGAATAGTTTTGGCAAGTCGCCTTCCGTTGCTTGGAAACGGATGTCTTTCAAATACGGTCTGCCTAATGAGTAGACGACTTTGACAGTTGGCAAAGTATCGCTTTCGCTGTATTCTTTGCCTGCTTCCTCTGACTGACTCAAGAAACTACCATACGCCACTTGATCGGAATAGACCGTGCTGACTTGCAGCGGGATCTTCGATTCTAGACCTTGGGCTTCTTCGATCGTGTATTGTGAAAAATCTGGAACGGTCAAAGCCTGGCCTTTTGAGACCTTCACCACAAATTCTTCTTTTTTCGCAAGTTTGCTGCCTTTGACTGGTTCTTGTGAAACCACCAGGTCTAGGGCGACACTGTCAGAAAAGACGGTTTCTTCTTTGTATTTCAAGTCATTCTTTTTCGCCCATTCGGAAGCTTCACTTTTGGCTTTGCCTGTAAAATCAGGTACTTCAATATTTTTTTCAAAGACTTCTTTGCCCTTTGAATAATAGACACTCAAACGGTCTTTGCGTTTGTATTCGGCTAAATCAAGCTCTTTGTTGGCCGCCTCTTGTTTAATAAAAGCTTCTGCTGCTACGTTGTCGTCAAATTGTTCGATCAAAGAGAGGTTCTCGGCTTTATTGCTGGCGATCCATTCTTTTGCTTCGGTCACTTGCATTGCTGAAAAATCTGGCAGCTCTAAGCGTTCTTCAGGATCAGGCCCGAGACTCGCCGTCAGTGTCAGTGTGGCACCTTTCTTGATCTTTTTGTCAGGGTCAACACTTTGGTCGATTACTTGGTTGACGTCTTTGTCAAAGTCATATTCTTGCTCCACTTTGATAGCGACGCCTTCTTCCATGCCCCACGTCCGCGCTTCTGACAGATCTTGGGCAGTGAAATCCGGCACCTTCACATGGATCATCTGATAATAGACGATCCCGATCACGGTAACCGCCAAGGCGGTCAGCAGGGCAATCAGCAAGATTTTTTTCTGCCGACGCTTTTTGTAGGTCGGATCAAATTCCGTTTCTTCTTTCCCAAAACGGCTGACTGGTTCCTTTGACGCTATCTTCTCCGTCGAAGAACTCGCTGCTTTTGCTTCAGTCGTCTGTGTTTGTTGACGGGCTGCCGAGCGACTCATCGGCTCACTAGCTGTCGGCTCTTCTGATTGGTGAACCGTCGTTGGCTCCGCTGGTTTGCTCGCTTGCTCAGCGCCGCTTGCATTTTGATCTCCGACAGGTTCGCTAGTTTTTTTCTCGCTATTGCCAGCAGGCTTCTTTTTGCCATCATAGTTGTCCGGGCTGAAATTTGATAAAAAATCACTCATGCTTACTCAACACACCTTTACGTAAATACAAGACTTCATCTGCTTGTTGGGCGATCTCATTGGCGTGGGTCACGACGATCACACATTTGTTGTGGACGTGAGCCAGCTCTTTAAAGATATCGATGATCTCTTGCTCCATTTCTTCATCCAAATTTCCGGTTGGTTCATCCGCTAAAATGATATCGACATTGGTGGCTAATGCCCGCGCGATCGCTACCCGTTGTTGTTCACCACCAGATAATTGATTGACGAGCCGATCAGCTTTTTCCTTGGTGATGCCAATATAATCCAGCAAATTGTACGCCACTTCTCGTTGATTGTCCGGCAACTGATTTTTCGTGATTGCCATCGGCACTAAGACATTCTCGACTGCACTCAAATAAGGAATCAGATTATAGCTTTGGAAAATAATACTGATGTCGTCGCGGCGGTAATTCTCATGCCCGATTTTTTCGATATCGGTGCCTTCATAAAGTACTTGTCCACTTTTCGGACTATCCAGTGCACTGATCAAGGACAAAAACGTCGTTTTTCCCGAACCAGATTGACCTAAGATGGCATAAAATCGGCCTTTTTCAAAAGAAACAGAAGTCTCTTTCAGTATATAGCGACGCTGATCGCCATCTTGGTAATAGTAATCGACTGCTTTGGTTTCTAATAAAGTCATCGTTGGTTCCTCCTACATCATGATTTTCTTTGGATTCAAGCGTAAAATATACAATAGCGGTAAAATCGCTGAGAGTAAGACAGTTCCTAGACCTAATAGCAGATACGTGATGATGTAGCCGGCTGAGAAGGATACTTGATAAGCATTTTTGATATCCATGTAATCAATATTAGCTGCCATCAAACCGCCATAATAAACACCGCCCATATCATTTTGATTGCTCATCCAATCGTTTTGCATCAAGGTATTTGAAACGGCCCCACCTAATAAGTTCCCGGTCACTAAGGACAATAGCAGTGCGGCTAAACTAACCAGCAAGACTTCAATCACGATCTGACCAATGACTTTCCCACGGCTTTCCCCTAAGGAGAGATAGATGCCTAATTCTTGTTTCCGATCTCGTAAGAAAAGTAGGACCACTAAGGAAATGATAAAGATGGTTGCGATCGATGCAATGATCACGATGTAATTTGCGATCACTCCTAAACGAGTAAAACCACCGGCGATCTGCTCGTATTGATCCGTATTGGCAACGACGCGGTAATATTGCGGCAATAACGCACCGGCTTCTTGTTTAAAAGCTTCGACGTCATCCGTTGAATTTAGGACAAAGATCGGCTGATAATAGGCGTCTGACTCTTCTTCGATCACTTCTTGACCCCAAAGCTTTTCAGACTGCAATTTGTTAAAATCTTGCACTAAATTATTGCTAGCATAAAAGGTGTTGATTTGATCCATCACTTGCCATATCTGATCACTATTTTGAGAATTGCTCTGATCTGATGAATTGCCTTGATTGCTTTGATCCTTTTTAACGACAGAAAAGATCCCTGCAATGGTCACGGGATAATCAAAGGTTGCGACACGATTGCCACTTTCAGCTGTTTCGTCCGTCGCCTCCTCACTATCGTCACTCACTGCTTCGCTTGAGCCTTCTTCCATCATGACTTCTGCCCGTGTATCCCACACCAATTGATCACCGACACTCAGGTTATTCAATTCTGCGATCTCTTTACTGATCAATACCGCGTTCGTCAACTCACTGACATCTTTTTCTGTCAATCCCTCGCCTTCCTCCAAGCGAATCAAGCCTTCTTGCATGTCTAATGGCTCAACCAAATTTCCACCCTTCAAGGTGAAATAGTTGCCACCCATGCCGACCGAGCCATCCTCTGGCGTATAGGCTTTCAATTTTGTTGTTTCTAACCACGCTTGATTTTGGTAATCAAAGTATTTCACATAACTTAACTGACCGATTTGCTCATAAACATCCAATGCTGGTGGTTTCGGATAAAAATCCTCTCGAGACCGCTCTTCATCCGAAACATCTGCGTTGTCTTTTTCAAAACCTTCCCAATCCATTTCCACCGTAGCTACGTTCCCCATTTTGCGTTTCGTCTCTCGCTCCACGTTGGCAGTGGATTGTTGAATTGCTACAGCACCAGCGATCACATTTCCTAAAATAAATAGAACTAAAAATAAAATAAATGATTTCCCTTTTCTTCTGGTGATACTTTTTAATGCACGCTGCCAAAAGTTCATTGTTATTTCCTCCAGTGACATTATTTTTTAACAATTATTCCATACTTCTCCCTTAAGAACAATCGCAATAAAGGATCGTTTTTCGAATTTGAAATATTAAAAAACGAGCGCAAACGATATTTTCATTTAAAACCCCTTATAAAAGAACAAGAAAAAGATGTTAAATAACAAATAAAAGAATGAGGTTTTTGCTAACAGTTTTGTAAGATTTCCCGATTGCAACTTATATTTCACTTGAATCCCATCAAAAATGCTTAGCGCTTTCAAGAGGATAAAAAAACGAAGGACTTCTCCCACTTTTTCCAGCGAGAAAATCCTTCGTTTTGTATCACTTATTTTTCTTTCGTATCGATCACGATCGTCACCGGGCCATCATTGACCAAGGCGACTTGCATATCTGCGCCAAATTTTCCGGTAGCAACAGTGATCCCTTCGGCTTTTAAGCCTTCATTAAAGGCTTCGTAAAGCGGGATCGCAATACTTGGCGGTGCCGCTTGAATGAAGCTGGGGCGATTGCCTTTCTTGGTCTCCCCATAGAGGGTAAACTGTGAAATACTCAAGACGGAACCGTTTATGCTTTCCAGTGACCGATTCATTTTGCCCTCTTCGTCTTCAAAAACCCGTAAATTCTTGATTTTTCTTACGAGATAAGCCACATCGTCACCTGTATCCTCATGGGTGATCCCCAACAAAACCATGAATCCCTGTTGGATCGCACCGACGACATTGTCCTCAATCGACACGCTTGCTTGACTGACTCGCTGGATCACTGCCCGCATTCTTTCTCATCCCTTCGTACGTCTGACGCTGTAAACATCTGGAATCTGTTTGATCTTATCAACGATCGATTTCAAATGAGTCAAATTCTGAATCGCCACCGTGATGCGGATCGTTGCCATTTTGTCTTTGTTGGTTTTGGCTTCGACACTTACCAAACGCTTGGTGACGCTATTGACTGTCTGTAAGACATCGTTGAGTAAACCAGAACGATCATAGCCATAGATCTCAAGATCGGCATCGTATTCCTTGTTGATGTCGGTGGCATCTTCCCACTCAACGTCGATCAAACGGTTCGCGGCGTCTTTGTTTTGAACATTGGGACAATCGCTGCGGTGGATCGAGATCCCCCGGCCTTTGGTAATGTAGCCGACGATCGAATCCCCAGGAACCGGATTGCAGCAGCGGGAGATGCGGATCAACAAGTTATCGACCCCTTCAATGACAATGCCGCCTTCGTGACGAACCTTCATTTTTTCTGGTTCTTTTTTCGCCGGTTGATTGATCATCTCTTGGACTTGCTGCTTTTGCTTCTCGATTTGTTTCTCGCGCCGTTCTTCTTCGGTCAAACGGTTGGCTAAGGTCGTGGGACTGACTTCCCCATAACCGACAGAGGCAAACAGATCATCTTCTGTTTGATAATTGAATCGTTCGCAAGCTTCCGCCATTTTGCTTTTCGTCAAGAATTCTTTTGGCACAAAGCCCATATCTTGTAAGGTACGAACCACTGCCTCATGCCCTTTGATGATGTTTTCATCACGATCTTGGGCTTTGAAGAATCGTTTGATTTTGTTCTTCGCTTTGCTGGTAGCCACTAGTTTGACCCAGTCGCGGCTTGGCCCAAAGGAATTTGGTGAGGTCAAGATCTCGATAATGTCCCCATTTTTTAGCTTGTAGTCCAATTGGACCATCTTGCCATTGACCTTGGCACCGGTGGTTTTGTTACCGATGTCGGTATGGATGCTATAGGCAAAATCCAGTGGACTGGAGCCTTGAGGCAACTCCGTCACATCACCTTTTGGCGTAAAGACATAGACTTTGTCGCTGAAAATATCGCCTTTGACACCTTCCATAAATTCAGAAGCATCATAGCTTTCGTCTTGTAGTTCCAAGATTTCGCGGAACCAGCCAACTTGTTGGGTCATCTTGTCGGCTTTGACTTTTTCCGTCTTGCCTTCTTTATAGGCCCAGTGCGCAGCAACCCCAAATTCAGCGATCTCATGCATTTCATGGGTCCGAATTTGGATCTCGACAGGATTGCCTTTAGGACCAATAACCGTCGTATGCAGTGATTGGTACATGTTGGCTTTTGGCATCGCGATATAGTCCTTGAACCGCCCTGGCATTGGTTTCCATTTTGTATGGATCGTTCCCAAAACCGCGTAACAATCTTTGATGGAGTCAACGATCACTCGGATCGCCAACAAATCATAAATTTCATTGAACTGTTTCTTTTGGTCTTTCATTTTGCGATAGATCGAGTAAATATGCTTTGGTCGACCATAGATCTCAGCATAGATATCTAGTTCTTCCGTAGCGATCCGAATCTCTTCCACGGTTTCGGAAACGTAGGATTCCCGTTCCTCTCGTTTGGTCTGCATCAAATGCACGATTCGGTAATATTGCTGTGGATTCAAGTAACGCAAAGAAATATCTTCTAATTCCCATTTGATGCGGCTGATCCCTAAACGATGAGCCAATGGGGCATAGATTTCCATCGTTTCTTGGGCGATACGGCGTTGTTTGTCTTCCCGCAGATGTTTCAACGTACGCATATTATGTAAACGGTCAGCCAGTTTGACCATGATGACCCGTAAATCTTGCGCCATGGCGATCAACATTTTCCGATGATTTTCTGCTAATTGTTCTTCATGAGATTTGTACTTGATCTTACCCAGCTTGGTCACGCCATCCACTAGCATCGCTACATCGGCACCGAATTCTTCTTTCAGATCGGCTAGCGTCACATCAGTATCTTCGACGACATCATGCAAAAAACCTGTTGCAACGGTATGAGGATCCATCTGCAATTCTGCCAAGATCCCCGCAACTTGGATTGGATGAATAATGTAAGGCTCGCCGGATTTACGGAATTGTTCTTTGTGGGCTTCTGTCGCATAGTCTAATGCTTTTTGGACAAAGGCAACGTGTTCTTCACTCATATAATGAGCGACCAATTTGATGACATTGGGCCCGGTCAATATAACTTCTTTTGCCATTCATTCCGCCTCCTGCTCTTCTTTTTTGTGCTATCAAAAAGGCAGACAGAAGTCACTGTTAACGTCTCGTCACGCACCCAAAGCCTTGCGGACAAACGTTCTAAGCATGGGACTCCTGTCTAACCTGCAGTTCTTATTTAGTAGTATTATTATACAAATTTTTCAGCTATTTTTCAATCGCTGTTGTTCAAAGCATATCGGGTGCTGGCTGGTCCTTAAGCAATTCTTCAAAAACATGATACGAGAGCCCGATTTTTTCGGCGCCGGCAGCTCGTAATGATTCCAGAGCTTGTTCATCGACCGTATCGGGATTGATCTGGATCGACAGTTGGCTGCCACCATCTAAGGAAAACAAGCTCACGTCATGCAATGCTTCTGCTAGTGGTTGTTTTTGTCCTAACACAATCTTTGGCCAAGCTTCTTCTTTCAAGCGCTGTGCCACTTGGATCTTCGTCAATTCATTCATGATTTCGGTCTGTACAGCTAAGCGGATCTCCCCTCCTGTCAAGGTCAAGGAGCGGATCGTTTCGGTCAACTCTGCAAAGCCACGATCATTTTCCATGAAGGAAGAAGCCGGTAGCCAGACTTCTAAAAAATCGGCACCTTCCATAAACGCCCGACCGATTTCAAACGCTACCTTTGCCAGTGTTCCTTGGGCAAGGGGGTAATCGATCACTGCGCCGATTTGTAGGGAAGAGCCTTGTGCCAAGATTTTCGCCCGCCGAATGGCACTAGGCAAAACGACGACTTCCTTTAAGGTCGTCTTATATTGATTGATAAAATCCTTCAAGACCCAGTCGGTCAGATCGGCCGTCAACAAACGGACACTGATTGCTTCTTGGTTCTTATTCATCAACTCACATCCTCTTTAATTCCGTTAACACACTGACAGCACTTAAAAAATAAAACGGTGCTGTTTCTGTTCGTAAAATCCGAGGGCCTAACCCGCATAATTTGGCGTTGTTTTCCTGGGCTTCTTCGATTTCGGAGGGGGTCAGACCGCCTTCTGGGCCAAAGATCGCTAAAACTTTGCTACCAACGGGCAATGCGGTGATCACTTGCAGCAGCATCGCTGCTTCTCCTTGCTTGGCTGATTCTTCATAAGCCACTAGGACCGCATCATACTGACTGAGGCTTTGCCAAAATGCTTTGGCGTTATCCAGCAGTGTGATGGCTGGTGCGATCTGCCGTTGGGATTGCTCCGCCGCTTCTTGGGCGATTTTTTGCAGCCGCTGCTGCTTTTTCTGTAACTTCTTTTGATCCCATTTCACGACCGAAGTTTGCGCAGGAAAACCGATAAAGGCTGCTGCCCCAAGTTCCGTGCCTTTTTGAACGATCAGGTCCAGCTTGTCGCCTTTCGGGTAGCCGCTAGCGACCGTGACCTGCAGAGGCAATTCCTTGTCCTGCTGTTCTTTTTCGACTTCCTCTAAGTAAACCGTTTCTTCATCGGCCTCTTTGATCTTGGCGATGATCGCCAAATGATCCTCAAAGACTAAACCGACTTTCGTGCCGGGCGTCATGCGCATCACTCGGATCATATGGTGGAAAGGTTCTCCCGAAACGGCAAACACCGCTTTTGCTTCATAAGGCTCCTGTAAAAAATATCGTTGCATCTTACTCTACCTCTGATTTTTTAAAGGCGATCGCATACCAGTCTTTTTGATTGAACAATTGATCGATCTCAAAGCCTTGTGCGATCATGGCATCGATCACTAATTGTTTTTTCGTCTCAATAATCCCAGAAACGATCAAGGTGCCTTCTTGCTTCAATAGACGCCACGCATCAGGGATCATCAATAAAATGATGTCCGCTAAAATATTGGCAACGATAAGATCAGCAGGGACTGTCACTCCTTGCAAAAGGTCATTGGCTTGGACAGTCACATCGTGAGCAATAGGGTTCATCGCCATATTTTCTTGGGCGGACCTTACAGCGACTTCATCTAGATCATAAGCGAACACGTCTTTGGCACCTAAATATTTACTGGCGATACTCAACACGCCTGAGCCCGTCCCGACATCTAAGACGGTTTCGCCGCCTCGTAAGAAGACTTCTAGGGCTTGTAATGTCAAACGTGTCGTAGGATGTGTGCCGGTCCCAAAAGCCATTCCCGGATCAAGGGTAATGATCTTTTCATCTTCTTGCAGCGGTTGATAGTTTTCCCAGCTCGGCACGATCGTCAGATAGCGGGAGATACGGACTGGATGGTAATATTTTTTCCAGGCCGTTGCCCATGCTTCTTCCACGACCTCGCTCGTTGTGATGGTGTTTTTGCCGATCGCCAAACCATACTCTGGCAGACGGTCGATGGCTGCTTTGATCGTCGGCAGCACTTCTGGTAAAAAGATCGTCTCTGGGAAATAGGCACTGACTTGGGCGCCTTCTTCTAAGGTCGTATAGGTTTCTTTATCCAAAATTTCGCCATATGCATCGCTTTTAAAATTTTCGATATCTAAAACGTCCTCGATCGCTACCCCACTTGCTCCGTGTTCCATTAAAATATTGGCGACTGCTTCCACTGCTTCGCTAGATGTCGCTACGGTTACTTCATTCCACTTCATGTTCGTTCTCCTTAGTAACTAGGGTACGGGATCATGGTTTCCCCAGCCCCGGCTTGATAGTTCGTCATTTTCTCCACAAATGCTTCTTCGTTGAATCGCAATTCAAAGATCGCTTCTTCACTGTCATCGTTCAAGAAATCAAGCAGATCGCTTTGACCTTCTTCTAAAATTTCTTGAATGTAATCAACCAATCCGTCTAACAAGGCTTTTTGAATCCCTTTTTTCCCTGCATAAGGGATCGTCGCTAAATAATCTTCTTCATCAAACGTTGATTTTTGTGGATCATACAGCAAAATCCCATCTTCAAATTCAATGATTGCTTCTTCTGATGCCACACCTTGCGCATCGTCGATCTGCACGTGGTGAGGATTTTCGGCAAACAAGCGCAGCACCAATTCGATGGTATGATTTTTAGCATCCCAATCGATCGCCACATCATAGTCGGTGATTTTTTTCGTTAATCGCTGATCTAAGTAAGTCAATATCGTTTCTTTCGCCATCACTATTCCTTCTTTCTTAACGCCATCCATGGTCTTGCTGAACAGCGGTTTT
Source organism: Enterococcus sp. FDAARGOS_375 (assembly GCF_002393265.1). NCBI lineage: Bacteria > Bacillati > Bacillota > Bacilli > Lactobacillales > Enterococcaceae > Enterococcus > Enterococcus sp. FDAARGOS_375. The sequence goes on from NZ_CP023515.1 coordinate 1,060,474, forward strand.
TCGTATATTTGTCAAATAAGGATTGCCAGCCACCGCAAAACGAAGCGGCATCTGGGTCCATTCCCCTTTATTTGGGATACCGATCCGAGGCAATGCCAAAATTTCTTTTGGGGTACGTCGGCGCTCAGGAACCAAATGCAGCGGGCTTGTAAAAATCGATTCTCCATAAAGCTCAGCGGGGATCTGCAGTGCCTGTACCAGTTTCCCGGGGCCGTTGCTACATCCGGTCCTGTTTTTTGTCGTTGTTGTTCCATCAAGGCGATCCCATCCACCGGTTCTAGCCCGCGAATCATGATTCCTTGCGGGATGCCTTTTGGCTGCGTAATAAAGTTGACGATTCGATGCGTGTGCATCGCATATAAATAAATCGTACCGGGTTCCTGATACATCGCCCGAACCCTTGGTGTGTTTCGCATGCCCACACTATGAGCCGCCAGATCATCGGGACCTAAATACGCTTCACAATCCACGATATACCCACCTACTGTTCCTACTGGGGTCTCATGTTCCAAATACATCCCTAATAAGGCACGTGCGATGGTCGTTGTCGGCTGTGTCGCAAAAAGTGCCATTAATTCATCCATTCTCATCACCCTCTTTATTCTACACAATTCTCGACGAACTTACTATCTTTGACTACAGAGTTACGACGATCTCAACGATTTCTTTTCAACGAACCTGATTTTTGCTGACTGAGTGGAAAATAAGGGCCCTTTTGTTTCCGTAAGGGCGCAAATCAGCTTGTTTATGAGAATGTACGTTCTTATGTTATACTTACAGGAAAAGGAGAGGATCGTTTTATGCAGCAGCCACTTGCTTATCGAATGCGGCCACGGAACTTAGATGAAGTCGTCGGACAGCAGCATTTGGTTGGCCCGGGGAAAATCATTCGCCGAATGGTCGAAGCCAAAATGCTTTCTTCGATGATCCTATACGGACCGCCGGGAACCGGAAAAACCAGCATTGCCAGTGCGATCGCCGGCTCGACACGCTATGCGTTTCGCATGCTGAACGCCGCCACAGATACAAAAAAAGACCTGCAAATCGTGGCAGAGGAAGCCAAAATGAGCGGTACTGTCATTTTATTGCTGGATGAAGTCCATCGACTAGACAAGACAAAACAAGACTTTTTACTGCCCCATTTAGAAAGCGGCAAGATCATTATGATCGGTGCCACGACGGAAAATCCCTACATTACGATCAATCCAGCGATTCGCAGTCGGACACAGATTTTTGAAGTCAAACCGCTCCAAGAAGAAGATATTTTGACTGCCATTGATCAAGCCTTAGCAGATGAAACTCGCGGACTTGGATCAGAAACCATCGTACTGACCGATGATGCCCGCTTGCATCTCTCGCGAGCGACCAACGGTGATTTACGAAGTGCGCTAAACGGCTTAGAACTCGCTGCCCGTTCCACACCAAAAGGTCCAGACGGCATTATTCATTTGACCTTAGAAATCATCGAAGAGTGCGTACAGCGTAAAGCATTGACCCACGATAAAGATGGGGATGCGCACTATGATGTAATCTCTGCTTTTCAAAAATCGATTCGTGGCAGTGATGTGGATGGTGCGCTGCATTACTTAGGTCGTTTAGTAGAGGCAGGCGATCTGGCGATCATTTGTCGGCGCTTGATGGTCATCGGTTATGAAGACATCGGTTTAGCTAACCCAGCAGCCGCTGCTCGAACCGTCAATGCTGTGTTAGCCGCTGAACGTTTGGGCTTACCGGAAGCTCGGATTCCGTTAGCCGATACAGTGGTCGATCTATGTCTGTCACCCAAATCCAACTCTGCCTACATGGCATTGGATGCAGCGATCGCAGATATTCGCAGCGGCAAAGCTGGCGATGTCCCGGATCATTTACGAGACAGTCATTACAAAGGTGCCGAAAGCTTGAATCGGGGTGTTGGCTATCAATACCCGCATAATTTTGATGATGCCTGGGTCGATCAGCAATACTTACCTGATAAGCTGAAAAATACTCATTATTACCAACCAAAAGCCACCGGTAAATATGAGCAAGCACTAGGCCAACGGTACCAACAATTGCAGCAACGAAAGAAAAAAAACTAGGTGCTTAGGAAAAATAGCGACTTTTTGGTATCGTTTTCAAACAACTTTATTGCACCTTCGTCATTCCTATGCTACTATAAGGGTGGGAATTCTGTGATGTACGAGTTGTCCCTTTTGTGTGTTGACCGAACATTTTTATTGATATCTTGGGATCCGTCTTGTGTCAATGCTGGTAACACGCCTTTTCCTTTGGTAGTTCGAAGCTTAGACCGTGGAACCCACCTGCTAGAATTTGCGGGATCAATACTATGGGAAAAAGAACGGCATCAACGGATATTACCCATTCTTTTTAGAATGTGCCATCTGTTTTTAACAGATGGCTTTTTTGCGTTTTCTAGCCGTTAGAAACCGTACAACGTCCTTCATCTGATATCAAAGTAAGGGTGGCTTTTGCTATTCTTTCTAGGGTTCGCTATACTAAACCTATCAACTTAGGACAGGATGGCGTATGTTTATGATTCTTCTATTATTTACGATCGTGGCACTCGTATTATTCGGCACCAGTTATTTGCTTTATGCCAAACAAGCGATTTTTTTCACTTTGATCCCTACCACCGAGGCGAATAAGGTCTTCTTAAAAACCTATAGCCTCATTCATTTCCTTTTAGGCGTGGTGGCATTGGTTGTGGGCTTTGTCGATAGGGAGCTGATTGCCTTGTTTTATTTGGCTTTGCTGCTGCTCTCTTCCGCATCTTTCAGCATCTTGCTGGCACAAAAAATGAAAAAAAAGGAAGATTAGGTTTTCCTTTTTCAGAAAAAAGCATTACAATAAAAGTAGAAGATAACAGATGGGAGTGTTTCTTATGTTACAACAATATCAACGAATCATGGTAGCCGTCGATGGGTCCAGCGAGTCCGAATTAGCCTTCAAAAAAGCCGTGAACGTGGCACAGCGGAATGATTCTGAATTAGTTTTAGCACATGTGATCGACACTCGGGCCTTTCAAACCGTTTCTTCTTTTGACGGCATGCTTGCTGAGCAAGCAACCGAAATGGCCAAACAAACCTTGAAAGACTATGAGGATTATGCACGCAAACACCAAGTAACTGCTGTCAAAACAGTGATCGAATATGGCTCGCCAAAACCGATCATTGCCAAACAATTGCCCGAAGATCACGACATCGATTTGATTATGATCGGTGCCACTGGGTTAAATGCCGTGGAACGAATCTTTATCGGTTCTGTGTCTGAGTATGTCATTCGCCATGCTGGCTGTGATGTGTTAGTTGTACGGACAGATCTAGAAAACAAATTACCAGAAAAAGACCACACCAAAGCTTGATAGTGAGACGACCTGCCGACGAACGGCAGGTTTTTTTGTGCAAAAAAAACCGTGACAAAAGCAAAAGAGGCAACGAGCACTTAGGTCTCATTGGTCTTTTTGCCTTTGGTCACAGCTCTTTGACAAGTCGGTTATCCAAACTTGTACAGCAAAAAATGAAAGCAAAGTAATAGGTACTCCTATCTAACCATGTTTCCTTTTGATTGTAAATAGTTTTTCTGAATTTTCTGAATAAATAGTCAATTTGCCCGTCGTTTAATAAAAAAGCAAAGCGTCGTTTCCCTTAGGAAAAACGACGCCAAAATCTGTATTGATAATGGGCTATCCAGAGGCCGCTGGTCAAGAGGATCACGAAGAAAATCGGACCATTCAATAACCAAAAATCAACCGAAGTTGCAGCAAAGCCATAAAGGATGATAACAATGATGGAAAGAAACAGCGTTGCGATCGTTCCAATGGCTAACCCAAGACTCCCCGCCCCTCTCGTAAATAATTGACTGATATTGGTCCAATCCAAAAGCAGCAATCGATAATCACGAGCAAAATATTTCAAGCACAAAAGAAAACTGCTCCAAAGTGCCCCGATTAGAAAAGAGACAGCCAAAATCAGCGGCATTTTGAACAGAAGGACTGCTGCCAGCACGATGACTGCCGTTAAGCTCAGCTGCAAAACGACCCCAAAGCGGAATTTTTCCCGCAAGTAGCGCTTCATCGATAGCGGCAAGGAGCGGACAAACAAGAAATTCTCCTGATCCAGTGAGATCAAATTACTGATAAAAGAAGTCGGGTTGACCATCAATGCTGCCAAGGCGATCCCCGCCACAAAAACGACACCGATAAATCGCTCATCCAATTCACTTAACTGAATCGCTCCTGTAAACACAAAGGACACTAAGAAAATGATGGGCATCAGCAACGAAGAAGAGAAGACTTGCATAATCAAATTCGGATCACGGATCAACTGCGAATTGTAATTAAACAACTGCTGGCCCAAGCCTTGATTGGGTTTATGCTTCCGGCGAACACTTCCTTGGTTGGGCGCCGCGGCTGCCACTTGCTCATAAAACTTCGGCAAGATCAACCGATAGAGGGCAAAAAGCAACACGCCTGCTGTGGCGATGATCCCTAGCAAGTTAAGCAAACCAGTTGTTTGAAACGGCGCCACCATCACATAATAAAAGGGCAATAAAAAGCTGATCGCTCCTCGGTCTACCACGTCTGCCTCGTAGGTATTCACCTGATTCATCATTAAGACCCCGATCACAACAACCAGCATCGTCACGCCTAGCAACAAACTAGTGACCAATTTTTTATGCTTCAAGAAAAACTTGGTCCGCGTCAGGCTGAAGACGATCAAGCTGCAAATGCTGAAGATCAAGACTAAAAACAAGCCGAACAGCAAAAACGCCCATAAGATCGTCAGCAAGAAAAAGACGTTTGCCCGAATCCCTGTCAGGAGAAATAAGACCAACAAAGGAAAAATAAAGGGCGCAACGGTGAGAAATACCACCACGATTTTTGCCAGAAAAATTTCGCTCTGTCGAAAGGGCAGCGGCAAATACGCTGGCAGGTCTTGACTCTCGAAAAAGACATTGTAAATAGACGAAATCCCTTGGGAAAAGCCTAAAATTCCGAACAAAGCGACATAAGCGGTAAAAAAGCCTGGCATCTGACTAAAATCCAATGTGATCATCGTCAACCCATAGACTAGCAAAAACACTACCCCAGAAAGCGCATATTGAAACAACAAATAACTGGTCAAAGTCGAACCAGCCTTGCCTTTTTTGCGGGCTTTGTCTGTTAGTTGGGGATTGGCATACCGCAAATTAACGGAGGTCAGCGTCAGAAATTGTTGTTTTCGCATCTACGCTTCCTCCGCTTCTGCAAGAATCGCTTCTTCTTGACTTCTCCCAGTCATTTGCAGATAGATCGTTTCCAAAGAAAGCGACGGATGCTGTGCCAGCAAATCTGCCACTGAGCCATTGTACAGTAGCTCGCCTTTTTTCAAAATCGCCAATTGATCACACAACTGCTGGGCGGTGTCCAAGACATGGGTGGAAAAAATCACGGTCTTGCCCTTGGCAGCGTGCTGTTTCATCATTTCTTTTAAATCATACGCCGCTTGGGGATCTAAGCCTTGTAATGGTTCATCCAAGATCCAAATGTCTGGATCGGGGATCAATGCCCCAATCAGCAGTGTTTTTTGCCGCATTCCATGGGAAAAGCTGGCGATGGTCTCTTCTTCATGAGACAGCATATCAAACAAGCGCCCTAATTTTTGCAAACGCTCAGCCTTTTCCGCTGCTGGCACCTCATACGCTGCGGCAATCAAGTCCCAATACTCCCCTGCTGTTAGCTGTAAAAATAAATCTGGTGTGTCCGGCACATAAGCAATTTGTTTTTTTATCGCTTCCCGATGTTCCACGAGGGATTGACCATCAAAATAGATTTCTCCACTCGTTGGCTGCAAAATACTCACTAAGCTTTTGATCGTAGTCGACTTCCCTGCTCCGTTGTGTCCCAGAAAGCCAAAGATCTCCCCTTGACGGATCGTCAGGGAAAGATCAGACAACGCTTTTTTTGGTCCATATTGTTTTGTCAGATTCTTGATCTCAATCATTTTCCTGCCTCCTTATTCCATACCTATTGTTATCTTACGCTGAAAAGCAGGAAATGAAAAATGTTTATTGCCATTTTTAGCAAATAGATTGACAGGAGCTGCAAAAACAAAGATAATAAGAGCACTTTAGGGGAGTAGCACATGGATCGTTCCATGATCTTAGATCAACAGCAAGCGGGAATCCGCTGGTTTAAGATGTTTCTTGCAAGACCTAAGTGGCAAGGGGCCGCTTAGGTCTTTTTGCAGTTTAAAATGGAGGGAAAACAGTCAATGAGTTCACGCAAAATGAAAAAAGTGACCGCCGGCGGACTTTTAGTCGCCATGGGGGTGGTCTACGGTGATATTGGTACGAGCCCACTTTACGTAATGAAAGCCTTGGTGGAGGATAATGGCGGACTACGCACCTTAACACCTGATTTTATCTTAGGCAGCGTCTCGCTCGTCTTTTGGACGCTGACCTTGTTAACGACGATTAAGTACGTCTTGATCGCATTAAACGCGGATAACCATGGAGAAGGCGGGATTTTCTCCCTTTATACCTTAGTTCGTAAAAACAGCCGCTATTTGATTATTCCAGCAATCATCGGGGGCGCAGCCCTGCTAGCAGATGGCGTGTTGACGCCGGCCGTGACGGTGACCACTGCCATCGAAGGATTACGAGGGATTCCAGTCTTTTTTGATCGCTTCGGCAATGACCAATCGATCATCGTCGGCATCACCTTAGCAATCTTATTGGTCCTCTTTGCCCTGCAGCGCTTTGGGACTGAGTTTGTCGGCAAAGCCTTCGGACCGATCATGCTAGGCTGGTTTACCTTCTTAGGCATCGTCGGGGTGATGAACTTTGCCGGTGACCTTTCGGTGATTCGCGCCCTTGATCCCCGGTATGCAATCAATCTGCTCTTTAGTCCCGATAACAGTTCCGGGCTCTTTATTCTCGGCAATATCTTTTTGGCAACGACTGGTGCAGAAGCCCTCTACTCGGACTTAGGTCACGTGGGTAAGAAAAACATTTATGCCAGCTGGCCCTATATCAAAATCTGCTTGATGCTGAATTACTTTGGTCAAGCGGCGTGGTTGCTGCAAGTCTATCAAAATCCGACTTATCAAGAAATCGAAAACTTGAATCCATTCTTCCAAGCGTTGCCGCAAGGGTGGACAGTCTTTGGTGTCAGCTTTGCCACCCTCGCTGCCATCATTGCTTCGCAAGCCCTGCTGTCTGGCTCCTTTACCTTGGTTTCTGAAGCCATCAAGTTGAAACTATTGCCGCGGATGCAAATCATCTATCCGGGGGCGTCTATCGGGCAAATGTATATTCCTGCCTTGAACACCTTGTTGTGGATCGCCTGTTCCGGCGTGGTCTTATTCTTCAGGACTTCTACGCATATGGAAGCCGCTTATGGATTGGCCATTACGGTAACGATGTTGATGACCACTGTTTTGCTCTATTTCTACTTGCACCAAAACAAGAAGACCCGTTTCTTGGCACCGTTCATCACGCTCTTTTTTGCAGTGATCGAGGGCATTTTCTTTATCTCCAGTGCGACCAAATTTTTCCACGGCGGTTACGTTGCCATCTTACTAGCCTGCCTAATCATCGGCGTGATGCTGATTTGGGAATGGGGCAATCGTATTCAAGAAAATGCTGCCGAAGAAGTTGCACTTTCTACCTACATCCCTCAATTGAAACAGTTGCGGGAAGATGATTCTTTGCCATTATCTCAGACGAATGTCGTCTTCATGGTTCCTAAACTGCAAGACGATCAGATCGGTCAGCAGTTCATCTATTCCATTTTAGATAAACGGCCGAAGCGTGCCAAAGTGTATTGGTTCGTCAATGTAGAAGTCACCGATGAACCCTATACGAAAAAATATGAAGTTTCGATGGCAGATACCGATTTTATCGTTAAACTAAAGCTTTATCTCGGCTTTCGGGTGCCGCAAGAAGTCAATCTCTACATTCGCCAAATCATTCAAGAATTGATGAAAGATGGTCGCTTGCCGCTGCAGCCGCAACGCTACTCCTTAACGCCTGGACGCAATGTGGGTGATTTCCAATTCGTGATGATCGAAGAAGAGCTGTCGAATGCAACGGCATTAAGCAAATGGCAGAAGCAAGTCATGCAGACGAAGCTTTTTATCAAACGCCATACGATTTCACCGGAACGCTGGTTCGGCTTAGAATATAGTGATGTGGTTCATGAGACCGTTCCATTGGTCATCGGTCAGATGAAAGAAAGCTCTCTGACAGAATTACGCATCGAGGAACGCTAAGAAACCGCCAGTCCTGGTTGAACTTTCTGATACTTTCAGGTACACTGAAAAGACAAAGACACAAAGGAGGGAAAACGACCATGATGCGCATGACTAAAATAACAAGTAATGAAAATTACCAACGATACCATATCGCATTTAGCCATGCAATTGGTTTTACAGTTGCTGTTGACGGGACGAGTCTGTCCAAAACAGTGAAATTTACGTAAAATCAATGGCCATCTCAAGGTATTTTTCTCGAAAGAATCTGAGTTTAAATAACACTGGCCATGGATAACCATGGCCTTTTTGAGTGGTCTCAAGGAGAGAGATCATGATCATACAAGCAATTGCTATTAAAAAAACCATCGGCGGGAATCCGTTATTTGAGGAGTTATCCTGCCAAATCGAAGCTAGGGAAAAAATTGCCCTAGTCGGCATCAACGGAACGGGCAAATCAACCTTTTTACAAATCTTGACTGGCGCTGAAGGCGTCGATAGTGGCGTTATTAGCCGCCAAAAAGGCTTGAGGATCGGGACGGTCGAGCAAGAGCTGGCCGTTTCTGAAGCAACCGTTATCCACTACCTGCTCCATTCTGCTGCTAACATTCAAGAACTCAAACAACAAATGAGTCATTACGAAGCCTTGATGGCAGAACCCAATACTGATTTAGAGAAGTGTCTGATCCGTTATGGCGAGTTGCAGCAGCGCTTTGAAGAGTTGGGCGGTTATGGATTAGAAGACCGAATTTCCGCGATCTTACAAGGCTTAGGAATTCCCCATCGACAGGACGCACGGCTAACAGAGCTTAGCGGTGGCGAACGGGTCAAAGTCGCTTTAGCCAAAGTGCTAGTTGCCGATGCTGACTTGCTGTTACTGGATGAACCAACCAATCACTTGGATCTTTCAAGTATCCGCTGGTTGGAAAATTATTTACAGAATACGAAAAAAGCGATCCTAGTCGTTTCTCACGATCGGCACTTTCTTGATCAAGTCACCACCAAGACCTGGGAACTGGAAGAAGGCGCCTTGATTGAGTATCCCGGGAACTACAGCCGGTTTCGTGTCTTGAAAGAAGCTCGCTTGGCGGAGCTGACCAAAAACTACGAACTGCAGCAAAAAGAGGTCCAGCGACTGAAAGTCATGATTCGGCGATTTCGTCAGTGGGCCAATGAAGGAGACAATGAGGCCTTCTTCAAAAAAGCCAAAGAATTGGAGCGCCGCCTAGCGAAACTAACCCTGGTCAAACCGCCAGCGCCCCCGAAAAATCGGCTGCATGGCTTGGCAAATGGCGGAAAATCGGGCAAAGAGGTGTTCATCGTTCGCGACTTGCACCAGCAATATGCCGATCAGCTCCTATTCAAAGACAGCAGTTTTGCGGTCTACCGTGGGGAGCATCTAGCGATCATCGGCGACAATGGTACCGGAAAATCAACCTTACTCAAGTTACTCCTCGGTGAGGAAATTCCCAGTGGCGGCACCATCAAGCGCGGCAGCAGCTTACAAATCGGCTATTTGCCCCAGCAACTGCAGTTTGCCGCCCCCGAGAGCCGTTTGTTGGCCTACGTACAGACGTTGACAGGAAACGAAGAAACGGCTCGCCGACAGTTAGCTAAAAGCGGTTTTTATCAAAGTGATGTAGCCAAACGAATCAAAGATTTATCTGGTGGTGAAAAAATCCGTTTGGCGTTACTGAAACTCTTTTTAGAAAAAATCAACGTCCTGATTTTGGATGAACCAACCAATCACCTCGACAGCTATGCCCGAGAAGAAATTGAAGAAATGTTGCAAGAATATCAAGGGACCCTGCTGGCAGTCAGCCATGACCGCTACTTTTTACAGCAGCACTTCCAAGAGGCCCTAGTCATTGCACAGCAGCAGATCACGCGCCAATCTCTGAGTCCCTTGATTGACTAAGACATTGATTCACAACAAAAAACTTGATTTTCCGCCTATGCATTGATTGAACAACCAATGCATACGGTAGGAAAATCAAGTTTTTATTTTTTGATCAATGAATGTTGCCGATCAAGTTGCGGATCGGTTTTCTAGCTAAATACAAGATGATGCCGACAACAACGGCTACTCCGCCGACGATGCCATAGTACATCCCTTCTGTTTGCGGTGTGTAGAACCGAGCGATTTGCGCATTGATGGCTTGTGAAGACGCGTCTGCTAGCAGCCAAATCGCCAAGGTTTGTGCTTCGAAGGCTTTCGGCGCAAGTTTGGTCGTCACCGACAAGCCCACCGGTGAAAGACACATTTCCCCAGCAATCATAATGAAGAAGCTCAATACTAACCATAATGGGCTGACCCGTTCTTCTACTCCAAACAAAAGGCTTGGCAGCATCAATAAGAGAAAAGATAAACCGGCTAAGACTAAACCGATGGCAAACTTCACTTCTGTCCGCGGTTGACGAGAACCTAGTTTGGTCCACAACCAAACAAAGACAGGTGTCAGTAAGACAACAAAAAGTGGATTTAAGGTTTGATACAAACTTGCTGGAATATTGATGCCGAATAACGTTGATTGCGTACGGTCAGCGGCAAACAATGCCAAGATCGATGAGCCTTGTTCTTCTAAGGACCAAAAGACGATCGCTGACAAAAACAGCGGAATGTAGGCCAATACTTTTTTCTTTTCATCTGGTGTGACATCTTTCGAACGCAGCATTTTGGTAAAGTAGTAGATTGGTAAGAAAATACCTAGAACACTGATAAAGTTGATGAAGAAATCAACCGTCAGATGCCCCGTTGCAGCTGCTGCGCCAAACAACACTGCCAATGCGAGAAGAACCAGAACGACTGCTCGGAAGAAGGTTTTCTTTTCGGCTGCCGATAAAGGATTCGTTGGCGCGATCGCTACACTTTTCAACGTGGTTTTTCCTTGCACATAATACTGCACCAAACCGATAAACATCCCGATAGCAGCAACGGAAAAGCCTAAGTGGTAGTTAACTTCTTGTCCTAAGATCCCGACGATGATCGGTGCTAACAAGCCGCCGATATTGATCCCCATATAGAAAATCGAGAAACCAGCATCCCGACGGATATCGTCTTTGCTGTACAAATGCCCTACCATACCCGATACGTTGGATTTCAATAGTCCGGTTCCGATGACAATCAGCATCATGGACACAAACAACGCTGGAATCCCTAAAGGTGTTGCCAAAACGATGTGTCCTAACATGATCAAGATCCCACCATAAAAGACGGATTTATTTGATCCTAAAAGACGGTCCGAGATCCAGCCGCCAACAATGCTTGACATATACACTAAGGAACCGTAAATCGACATGATCGCCACAGCCGTTCCTTTTGGCAACCCTAAGCCGCCGTTGGCAACTGCATCGTACATGAAGTACACCAAAATCGCCCGCATACCATAATAACTGAATCGTTCCCACATTTCCGTGAAGAATAACGTCGACAGCCCACGCGGCTGACCTAAAAATGTTTTTTCTTTTTCCATATGAATGGCCCCTTATAAAAATTAGTGAAAATAAAATAGCAGAATTTTTCTGAAAATTCACAAATGCCAGTTTATTCCCATTTGGCAACTTTTACAAGGGTATTTCCCTGAGAACATCCTGCAAAAAAGGAGGGAAATTTAAATTCAAATGAAAGTAAAATGAGAAGCCTTCTAAATAAGTCCAGTATGAACCACTTTTCATATGTATAATTATTAAATATTCTGTTTAAAAAATTAGAAACTGGTCTTCACCAATTTTTACCTCTGACACCATTTTTGGGATTTTCCTACAAAAAAGCACATGCAAGTATTTCCTCTTGCATATGCTTCCTCTTCTATTTAAGGATTGCTTTGGCTTAGCCGCGTAAACGTTCCACATCGCGAGCGATCATTAATTCTTCATCTGTTGGGATCAAAAGCACTTTGACTTTTGACTCTTCAGTTGAGATCACTAATTCTTCGCCGCGTTTTGCATTTTTATCGGCATCTAATTCGCAACCAAACCAAGTCATGCCTTTGATGACTTCGCTACGGACGTGGGCATCATTTTCACCGATACCAGCAGTAAAGACGATCGCGTCAACGCCATTCATGGTTGTGACATAGCCACCGATATATTTACGGATCCGGTCAGTAAAGACATCATAAGCAACTTTGACTTCTTCTTTGTCGTAGTTTGCTTCTAGATCCCGCATGTCACTTGAAATACCAGTTAAGCCTAATAGACCAGATTTTTTATTCAAAACATCCACCATTTCATCGATGTTCAAATCTAATTTTTCCATTAAATATGGTAAAACAGCAGGATCGATGTCACCTGAACGTGTGCCCATCGTTACACCAGCTAATGGCGTGAAGCCCATTGAGGTATCCACTGATTTTCCGCCGTCAACCGCAGTGATCGACGCACCGTTCCCTAGATGGCAAGTGATGATTTTTAATTCTTCGATTGGTTTGCCTAACATTTCTGCTGCACGCTCAGAAACATAACGGTGGCTTGTACCGTGGAAGCCGTATTTACGTACTTTAAACTCGTTATAGTACTCTAATGGCAAGCTGTATAGGTAATTGTGTTTTGGCATCGTTGCATGGAAAGAAGTATCAAAAACAGCGACACTAATGATTTCTGGCAAGATTTTTTTGAAAGCAGTGATCCCCATCAAGTTTGCTGGATTGTGTAATGGCGCAAATTCAGCCAATGCTTGGATGCGTTCCATCACTTCGTCTGTAATCACAACAGAATCAGGGAAATCTTCTCCGCCGTGAACGACACGATGGCCGACACCAGTGATTTCATCATAGGCACCTAAAATGTTTAATTCGATCAGTTGATCCAATAACATTTTTACCGCTACTTCGTGATCGTTGATGTCGATGATTTGTTCGAATTTTTGATCTTCCCCATATTTGATGGTAAAGATAGAATCTTTCAAACCGATTCGTTCAACGATTCCTTTAGCGACAACTGTTTCCTCTGGCATTTGATATAATTGCCATTTTAAACTTGAACTTCCAGCATTGATTGCGATTGTTTTTGACATGATGATCTCCTTATCCGAATTATATTACAGATTTGCTGCTTTCCAAGCCGCAAATTGTTCAAAAAGTTTTGTGATGTTCTTTGGTTCTTTCAGTGAGGCTAGCTTAACCAGCAAGACTTCGTCTGCTTGTTTGCTTGTCCCTCCATGGTTTTGTAAAAGCAAAATACTTTTACGTGAATGTTCATTTTTAAAGAGTTCTTCAGGAAGCTGAATCATTCCTTGCAAATAAACCTTTTCTTTCAGCCATTTTTTCAAAAATTCACTCTGTTCCGTTTCCAAGAAGTTGCTTGGTACTAAGAACAAACCGTAACCGCCAGCTTTGACATAGTTCATCGCTTGTTCCATCAACAAATGATGGGCGTAACTGTGCCCTTCTGGAGCCGCCGTAATGAAGCTGCGGGCTTTTTCATCTTGTGGGTAATAGCCCACCGGTAGATCGCTGATTGCCAGATCCATTGGTTCGATCAATAGCTCTTGTAAGCCATCTTGATGGAACAAATGCAAAGGCGCTTTGGTCCATTCCCCCGTTGCAGCTGCGATCGCCAACAAGGTTTCGTCAATATCCACACCGGTTCCTTCTACTGGCCGCTTGGCTAATTGTAGATTCAGCAAGACTGTCAATAAGAGATTCCCCATGCCTACCGATAAATCCAGAAGTTTCACTGGTTGATCGGCACTGCTTAGTTGCTCGATCAGATAAACGAATAAAAACCCAAGACTATCTGGTGTCAGTTGGTGATTGGCCTGCAAGCGCTCCGTTTGGCTGCCTTTGAGCAAAACCAACTGCGCAAGCTTGCGTTTTTCTTCTGCCGATAGTTCCATTGCTCGAATTTCTTGATAGATGGTTTCTAAACGAGCAGCAGTTGCTTCATCAGGTACCCCATCGATCACACGAACTTGGTATTGATCAACAAAATTTTCGATCGTCTCTACGTAAGCATCAAAAAAAGACGTTTCCAATGCGTTTTGAAGCAATTGGATCGCTTCAACGGTCAAATGAAAAGACGTTTCCATTTTTTCTGCGGACATCTTGCACCTCTTTTCAAAACTATAACAACATATATACCTGTTTAATTTTAGCCGATTCACCCAAAATAATCAATCGCTTTCGTTTAGAATAATTTGTGAAGCTGTAAACATTCTTTTTCTATTTCTGTATGAAAAAGGATGGTCGAAACAACCATCCTTTCCCTGTACTATTCTTCTTGGTCTTCTGTGTCTATTTCAGGCTGTTCTTCGGGTAACAAAAAGGTAAATGTAAAGCGGCGGCTTTTGACATGGCACTCGATCTGTAAGACCTGTCCTTGCCGTTCATAGGTCAACTTTCCCACATTATAAAGACGTGACCCTTGATCAGCCATTTCGTTTTGCAAGAATTCCGCATGGAACAGTTCACTCATGATGCGAGCTTCATAAGTTTCAATGGTTTTTGTATAAAAAAGTGCCGTTGTACGACTATTTTCTAACACCAGTAATAGCATCAAACTCATCAGCTGTACAAACAATAGAGCTGTCAATAAAATACCGCCCTTATGCCGCCTCTTGTGTGTGTATTTTCCATTGCCCAATTTTTTGCTCTCCATTCTCAAAGGAAACGGTAAAGCGGATCGCTGCGCCAATTTTCTCAAAAGACACATCCGCTACTTCTGTCAATAGTGGTTGATAGCCATTGTTGTCCCGTTTCCGCAGCACGCGATTGATGCGATCGATCGTTACCGAATTGTTTTGACTGCTTCGCAAATATAGCGTCGTCTCGCTGACTGATAGATAGGTACAGGTACTTAATTCCCGTTCCAGCTGAAGCAAAAACACATGCCACTCTTGATCTTTGCGAGCCATGATCTGCTGATTGACCGGTGCCAGGTGCTTGACGATCCCACTGATCATCAATAAGCAGATCGCCAATACCCATAAAGACAACAGGCACTCCCACAAAGTAAAGCCTTTACTCTTCATACAAAATCTCCCAGAGCTGTTCGCCACTTTGGATGCGTGCCTGTTGATGCCGCGCTGCTTGCCAAAAGCGAACTTGATAGACCGCCTGACGCTGCGTCGTGTAGGTGATGGCTGAAGAATCAAAGGAATGGTTCTGGACTTCTTCATACAGCACCCTCATCATCTGGGCTTTTTCCTGCAATGCCGCACTTTGCGCAAGTACAGCAGCCTGCATCACTAAAAACAATAAGATACAGGTTGCTAACACCCCAACCCCCATCAGGCTTTCGGCCAAGATATACCCGCTATTCAACGATTTTTTCATAACGGCCACTCCCAAATAAAAACTTATAGCTGATGGTTTGCTTTTTCTCCTGCCAATAAAAAACGATCTTTCGCAGACTGCTATTGTTGCCGGATTGACTACTAAAAAGAATATCGGGAAACGCCTGCATCGCTAGTTGAGGAGGAACTTCGATCTTGGTGACCGGCTCAGTTGCAGCGCCATAAAATGAAACAGTTGGCGTTGGCTCTGCTTGATAGACGGCCCGGGTTTGTGTGTTGTCGATGATGGCCGTTTGCTGTAAAGTGTA
Organism: Enterococcus sp. FDAARGOS_375; assembly: GCF_002393265.1. NCBI lineage: Bacteria > Bacillati > Bacillota > Bacilli > Lactobacillales > Enterococcaceae > Enterococcus > Enterococcus sp. FDAARGOS_375. The sequence goes on from NZ_CP023515.1 coordinate 1,076,247, forward strand.
GAGCCCTTTTTCTAAGCGAGCACAAAAGCCTAAGACTTCGGCAGATTGCTGATAGTATTCAATGGCCACAACAGGGAAAAAGAGAAACATACTACTGACAAGAAGGACCAAAAGGCTTTCTATAGAGGTAAACCCAGCAAAAGAGCGCCATTGACAGTCCTCAGTGCCCCTGCTCATAAATCGCATATTGTTCCTCAGATACATACCCTTCAGCAATCAATTCTTCTCTCGAAGGCTCCCGATTTTCATTCAGACGGAAGAGTTCGATCTGGGTTTCCACTACTTTCACGATCGCCGCATTTCCTTTCTCATCAATGATTCCTCTTTGACTGGCAAGATTTGGGACAAACAATAAAACCAAAATACTGATCACTAATAAAACGACTAGCATTTCAACCAATGTAAAGCCTTTTTTGACACGCCAAATCCCCTGCTTGCGAGGAGATGCTACTTTCTTTTCTATCATTCGATCACTCCTTGGATATTTCCATAGATTGGTAAAAACATAGCGGCATAGATCCCAACGATCATTAAAGCAACCAACAAAAAAATCAGAGGCTGAATCCAGTGGATGGCTTTTTCGATCCGCTGAAACAAGCGTTCCATCAATAATTGACTGTATAAAAAAAGCTCTTCTCCTAACTTTCCTCGTACTTCTCCTTGAAAGACGATCAAAGAAAATTCTGGTGTGAGAAACGAGAAATGACGAAGTTTTTCTGGGAGTTCTCCCCCAAGTGTCAAGGTCACTCGCAGCTCTCGTGCTAATTCTTGGATCAAGGTAGCTTTATTGGTGTGCTCCATACACTCAATGATCTGTTGGATATCTAACCCTTGCTGAAACAACTTGCCCCATTCCAATGCGAAAAAACTCGTGTGATAACTCGTGTACAATGCTCCGAACAATGGCAGGCGGCTGAAAAACACAGCTTTTTGCAAGGCAGTGCGGCGGGCAAACACCCAGCGGCTGGTCACAAAAAGCAGCCCACTGAACAACAAGAAGAGGATAAGTACTGCGGGTGCCCAAGTGATGGCGCGAATGCCTCAATGACCTTCGTCGATCATGCCAGAGGATAACAATTGGGGCAATAAAAAGCGGTGCATCCCAAAAAGTGCAGCTAGTAAAAAGACCAGTAACAAAAGCGGATAGGCAGCTACTTTGTACAGCAGCTGTTTTTGCTTGTTGACCAATTTGTGGTAGTCGACCATCCGCCGCAAGGTCGCCGTGAGATCCCCATGCCTTTCTGCTAAATGAAGCTGACTTTTTTCAGTAGCCGATAACGACAACGGCGCTACCGCTGCTGCAAAGCTTTGCCCTTGGGCAAGATGGACAATCAGCTGTTCGATCACAGGTTCAGAAAACTGGCGGCTGCGCAGCAGCACTTGGAGGCTTTCTTGTAGGGAAAAGCCACTCTCCAATAACACCGTGAAGGTGACTAAGAGGGCTTCAGTTGCACGGCGTGGTAGCTGGGGCTTCTTTTTCATAAACTTCATCGCTGATCCACCCACTTTCTTTCACTCGTTTTAGTACGTGCTGCCACTGTTTTTCCACTTGCCCCTCATAAAAGTGATACGCCAGCAATCCATGAGGTTCATTCGCTTCATTTGGCAGCAATCGCTGATAAATGATCCCTTGCAGCGCATGTGCCAGACGATCGTCTGTCCCGAGCAATTCCAGCAGCCGCGTCTTGGTTTCTGCTACACCTCGGGCATGGATCGTGGCAAATACTCGGTGACCTGTCAGAGCGGCTCGAACAGCGGCTTGCGCCGTTTCTTTGTTACGGATCTCGCCGATCAAAAGCAGGTCCGGACGATGCCGCAAAGACAAGCGAATCAATTCATCATAATCTTGCCCGATCTTCAAATTAGTTTGTAGCTGCAAAAAGCGGGGCTCTTCGATCTCGACGGGATCTTCAATGGTAATGACTTGCCCCTTGGTTGCCCGTGCTAACTGATACATGAGGGTCGACTTTCCTGATCCAGTGGGGCCTGAAAACAAATACAGCCCTCTTTGTTTGGTCCCCTGCTGGATCTGCTGGACATCTTCTGCAAAGAAATAGCGCAGATGCTCCTGAGTCAAGGGATAAAGAAACCGCATCACGAGACTTTCACGCCCTTGGTAGTCACCGACTGTGGAGATTCGCAGCCGCTGCAGCTGATCGCCTAACGGATAACTGACTGCGCCTAACTGAGCTTTACGCCGCTCTCCCACCTCCATTCCTCCTAAAAATTTGAAGCGAGTGATCAGCTGCTGGGCTTCTTCGTTGGTCAGTACTTGATAGGTCTTTCTGAGATAGCTTTTACTGAAAATCACCTCCATCTGTGTACTACTCGGCAAAATGGCCAGATCCTGCATGCGTTCTTGTCTTCCATAAAGAATCAACTCGTCTGAGAATGCTTGAATATCCACGACTTATCCCTCCTAAAAAGAAATACGCAAACGCTTTGAGAATAGAAAAAAAGATGAAGCAAATTTGCTTCATCTTTCATCATTCGTTTATTTCTGTGGTTCTTTTGCCACAAATTGGGCTTCCACCCGATAGATTCGCTGACCGCGACTGGAGAATTTTTCTTCATATTCCGTCATGATATTGTTCTCAAAGGTACTGTTATGCAGGTCCAACCAAACTTGTTTGATGATCATGCCATATTGAGAAAAGCTCGCTAAGGAATACTCAAACAATCCTTGGTTGTCCGTTTTGAAATGGATCTCGCCATTGGGCCGTAAAATTTGCTCGTCCACCGCTAAAAAGGCTTTGGAAGTCAAACGGCGCTTCTCATGCTTCTTCTTAGGCCATGGATCAGAAAAATTCAAGTAGATCTGGTCTACTTCATTGTCCGCAAAATAGTTGGTCAATGCGGAACCATCCACATGCAGCAGTTGCAAGTTTGGGATCTCCTGCTCGATCATTTTATCCAATGCGATTGAAACGACACTGATCTGCATCTCCACGCCAATATAATTGATCTCGGGATGAGCTTTCGCCATTTCTGTAATAAATTGGCCTTTGCCCATGCCGATTTCGATGTGTAGCGGATGATCATTGCCAAAGCGTTCATGCCAACGCCCTTTCCATTCGGTAGGCTCTGCAACGACGTATTGTGGATGAGCTTCAATCAGCTCTTTTGCACCTGCTCGTTTTCTTACTCTCATGTTTCTTCCTTTCCGAAAAAACAAGATGGAACCAAATTGCCTCGCTCCATCTTCTCTTCATTCACTATAAATTCGTTTTAATTGTAAAATCTCTGCATTCATGGCTTTGTAATCGCCCCGCAGATAATATTTTTTGACCTCTTGCAGCATACTCAACAATGCATACCAATAAATCTTTTCGATCACTTCGCTGCTGCTATGGATACCATAGCGCACCAGCCAATGGGACCAGCTGGATAGCGGCACATAGTGACCTAAAATAGTCCCGATATCGATTGCTGGATCTGCAAACATCACGGAATCCCAATCGACTAAATATAAATAATTTTGACAAACTAGCCAATTTCGATAATTGACATCGCCATGGACGACCGCGGCTTTTTGCTCGTCAAAAGCTGGAATATTAGCTTTTAAATACTCGGTGACCAAATGAATAAAACCGTTTTGGGCGACCGCAGAAGGCAGCTGATCCTGATAATCCATCAGCATCTGTTCAGGAGATCTGACTTGTCCCCCTATTTTACTTAGCATCTGTGCCAGTGTTTTTGAATGATGCAAGTGATACAACACATCAATGACGTCATTTCTTTGGCCGATTTCATCGGGATCTAAGACCCGTCCATCCAGCCATTCTTGTGCGGAGAGCGTATCGCCATTTCCCGTCCGTTTCGTCCAGACGAGTTTGGGTGCAATGCCCTCTTTAGAGAGTGCCGCAAGCATCGGGGTCGTATTTCGTTTGATAAAGACTTTGTCGTTGTCCTTGAGCCCGATATAGGCTTTCCCGGTGTCGCCTTTGATCGGCCGCATACGCCAATCTTGATCCAAGCGAATATCCATCCTAGCTTCTCTCCTTATTTCGCAGTACCTCTTATTCTAGCTTCCCAAAGGGTCGCCGTCAAGCGCATATGCGTTCGCTTTTTGTAAGAGAAGCCACTTGTAGATCAAGCATGCATTTTCTTTAATCGCCCTGGTAAATAGATGCCTAAAAAGAGACCCGCAAACCCTAAGAAGCCAAGAAACGCGATACCGCCTTGCCAAACAAAAGGCAAGCGCAAGCAACAGATCACGCCGAAAAGAACTGCGGTCACCAGTAAGAGTGCCACAAGAATTTTTTTGATCGCTGCGGCTTTTTGTTTTTCTGGCACGGGATACAGATGGGTCAAAACCATGTATTGAAATTCATTGATCAAAGGAATCAGTTGGAAACCGATCAGATAAAGAAACAAGCAGCCGATCAGCAGACTGATCCAAAGCTCATAGACAAAGAACAAGACGAACCCACCAATCAAGGATAAGCGGACATAAAGGCCGCCGTATTGCCCACCACGAATCACTCGGCGCAAGTAAAGATAAAGATACGTATTGCTTTGGGCTGGTTTGATCTTTGCCAGCAACCAGTCGAGGTATTTGCGCCGTTTGGCTTCCGTCGTGATTTGGGGAACATCTGTAAATAAGTTGATAAACCGATAGATCCGCATTAAGCGCGACTGTTCGGCTTGGATCATATAGTCCCAATCTAAAAGCTGACTATCGGCTTTCAGTCCAAAGAGGAACCAGATTGCTTGGAGAATGCTGATCACCAAGCCTAGCCAAGGTACTACATAAATACTAGCAAGTGCAGCAACTAGCGCACTGACCAACCAGATGCCTCGCTGCTGTTTGACTTGCTGCTGGGTTTCTTGATACAAACGGATCCGTTGTAGTGAAAGATCCCCCAGTTTTAAGAGCCACATCATCCCTAAAAAGTATGGGAATGAGGCAAAGGTGCTGTTTGCTGTTACCACGACCAAAGGCATTGTTGCCCCTACGGTTAAAAATAAAACCCCAAAGGGCAGCCAGAGGGAATAACGTAACGCTTGGCTGAGGTAACTTGTCATTTGTCCTTCCTTGGCTAAAAGAAAAATCAAGTCTGCCCGTTTTGTCAATGTCGCTAAGCGTCCTAACGGTAAAACAAATAACCAAACAGCCACCACGATGACGCCGCCTAAGGGAAACGGCCGCGGCAATGTTTTTAATAACTCCGAATAGTAAAGACCGAGGCCTCCGACTAAAAAGGTGCTGATCAAAGCAAAATGATCATTGAAGACATAGCGCAAATAGCGTGTCATCTGTTTTTGATGCCGCTGTAAGCGTTGCGAGAAAAACTGCTTCATGCTTGACTCTCCTTTGTCAATGCGAGGTACAGATCATCAAGGGAGGCTTCCGGTGCTTGAAATTGGCTTCTTAGTTGCGCCAAGGTCCCTTGTGCGCGGATCTCACCGTTATGCAGTAGAATGAATTTATCACAATACTTCTCTGCGGTTGCTAAAATGTGGGTGGACATCAAAATCGATGCTCCAGTTTGTTTCATCTCATTCATCAGTTCCAATAATGCATTGATCGCTAAAGGATCCAATCCTAAGAAGGGTTCGTCGATGATGTAAACGCTTGGTTCAATCAAAAAGGCACAGAGCACCATGACTTTTTGTTTCATTCCTTTTGAAAAATTTGCTGGGAACCAATCGAGTTTGTTTTCTAAACGAAACGTTTTTAACAAGCGTTCTGCTCGCTTCATGGCTTCTCCTTGCGGAAGATCGTAGGCCATCGCCGTCACTTCGATGTGCTCTCTTAAGGTCAATTCTTCATATAAAGAAGGGGTTTCAGGGATATACCCGATTTGTTTGCGGTATTGCTCTGGGTTTTCTTTCAGGGTCAGGCCATCGATCGTGATGGTGCCGCTGTGAGGTTGCAGTAACCCGATGATCTCTTTGATCGTCGTACTCTTTCCTGCCCCGTTCAAGCCGATCAAGCCGACGAGTTCCCCATTGCCGATCGTAAAATCAATATTTTTTAAGACTGGCAGCTGATTATAGCCGCCTGTCACGTTTGCTACTTGTAAAGTCATTTTTTTCCTCCGATTCACCTAATTACGACACTTTTTCAACGTAGGCTCTTTTTGTTCAATTCAGTCAGCTGGCAAAACAGTTATTTATTTTTCTTTATTCGTAACTTGCAAGATAAATTCGTTTTCTCCCACTGTAATGGGTTCTTGCGGCAGTTCTTGGCTGCCAAAGCGCTCTTGCCACGTTTGTGCTTCGCTGGCTGGAAAGACGACCATTTGGATCGCACCAGCAGCAAGACGGGTGGTAAAGGCTTGAACAGCCGCAGGTTCAGCATAGGAAACCAGACTGATCCTCAGCTCTTCTTTTTGATACCCTTGGTCGATCGCCCAGGTCTCAACGGCTGTCTCCAATTCACTTTGCACCGTAGGGTCCATCGCTGTTTCAGTGACGATGGCGGCATTGACTACTTCTTCTTTTGGACGCGTTAGCGAATAGGTGATCGAACCTGCGAACACCACAAACAGCGTGATCGCGATCAACCACTCTTTATAGGCATAGGCTAAGTAGCGAAGCTTCGCTGAAGTCGTTGTTTTTTTCTGTAAGGTTTCTCTAATGATCGGTTTCATAGGTTCCTTCTTTCCAAATGATTTCTGATATTAAGTCTAGGGTTGTTGGAATCTAAATGCAAGCGTTTCTCGCTCGCTTTTCGCATTTCTTTAAAAAAGCGCCTTTGTTGAAGGAACAGTTGCCTTGTTCCGACTTTTTCAAAGAGGAAACCAGACGAAAAAAAGCAAAATATGGTAAAGTAGAGGTACTAGATCAAGGAGGTTTTTTTACAATGGAAAATTGTATTTTTTGTAAAATCAACAATCGTGAGATTCCTAGCTACAAAGTCTACGAGGATGAGCAAGTCTATGCCTTTTTAGATATTTCCCAAGTCACCCCGGGTCATACATTGGTGATCCCCAAAACTCATGTGACGGATATTTTTGAGTACGATGAAACGTTGGCAGCAGCGGTTTTTGCCCGCATTCCTAAGATTGCTCGAGCGATCGAAAAAGCATTCCCTGAGATCGAAGGCTTAAATATCATCAACAACAATAAAGAATTGGCGTACCAATCGGTCTTCCATTCCCATGTCCATTTGATTCCTCGTTACAGCAAAGACGATGATTTCAAGATCCATTTTGGCAATCACGCAGACAACTACACGGGGGAAGAACTAGCGGCAATCGCCGAAAAAATTGGAAAGCAGGTGGATTAAATGATCGGCAATTTTCTTAAAGGACTATTATTCGGTTCCATCGCCGGCGGCTTAGGTGGTTTGCTTTTTGCACCGAAAAGCGGCAATGAAACTCGTGAAGAATTGATTCGCTATTTAGATGACACGACAGAAGCGACCTTAGAATTCAATGACAGCGTTAAACAGCTAAAGGATGCTGTGATGGTGACCCGCAAAACGATCGACGAAACCATCCCCGTTGTGACCGAATCTTTTACGAAAGATCTGGAAGCCTTCAAATTCCAAGCGCAACCGCGCCTTGCTCGGATCAAAACCCAAATGGAGCAGTTGAATCAGCACATCACGACGATTCAAGCCCAAAGCGCAGAGGATACCAAACAAATTGAAAATTTGTAGTTTTTATGAATTTTGTTTGAAACATCCACTGTTTTCTTCCCAACCATTTCTAGAAGTGGTATAGTAGGTGCAGTGATTATTATGAATCTTTTTTAGAATTAGGAGTGCTTAAACGAATGAAGAAAAAATTAATTTTAGTAGCAGTCAGTGCAATGAGTCTTTTTGCATTAGCGGCTTGTGGTAATTCAAGTGAGGAAATCGCAACAATGAAGGGCGGTAAAATCACTGTTCAAGATTTTTATGACCAAGCAAAAACAAGTTCAGAAAACCAAAATGCGTTGCGTCAAATGATCGTCTTAAAAGTCTTTACTGAAAAATATGGTGATGATGTTACCGAAGACATGATCGATGAGCAATTCAACAATATGGCTGAACAATACGGTGGGAATGATTCCTTTGAATCAACCTTGACTGCCTCTGGTTATACGGTGAAGTCTTACCGGGCAGAATTGAAGCAACAACTTGCTTTACGCGAAGGTTTAAAAGCCAACATGGATATTACTGACGAAGACATGAAAACAGCATGGGATTCTTTCCACCCAGAGGTAGAGGCACAAATCATCAAAGTAGCAAGTGAAGATGATGCCAAAGATGTCTTAGAAGAAGTGAAAAAAGATGATGCTGATTTTGGTGAAATTGCCAAAGAAAAATCAACCGATGCAGCCACAAAAGAAGATGGCGGAACGATCAAATTCGATTCTACTTCATCAGCTGTACCGAATGAAGTAAAAACAGCCGCTTTTGACTTAAAAGATGGTGAAATCTCTGAAGTGATCTCTGCCACCAACACATCAACTTACACGACAGAATACTACATCGTGAAAATGGTGAAAAACCAAGACAAAGGCAACGACATGGATAAATACAAAGATGATTTGACTGAGATCGCTCAAAACACCTTATTGAATGATCAAACATTCGTGGCAGCAACGATCGGTCAAGAATTGCAAGCAGCCAACGTGAAAATGAAAGACTCTGATTTAGCAGACTTGCTTTCTGATTACATCACAGCGGCCGAAACAGAAGATTCAACTGCTGACTCTTCTGCAACCGATGCAACGGACAGTTCTGCAGCAGATTCTTCTGCTACTGATGCAACCGATGACTCTACTGCAACGAGTGAAAGTGCTACAGATTCTTCTGCTGAATAATGAAAAAAGAAGTGCCGTCATAGCGGCGCTTCTTTTTTTGTGCCGATTAGATTTCTATCTACGATTCAACTATTTTTCCAGCAGCTAACAAAAACCACACTAAGCAAGCCTAGCGTGGTTTTTGTTCTTTCCGTCATTCACTTTGGTTGATCGTGCTGCAACGTCGCTGCTACACTTCTTTCGGTACATAAAAACTCCGGTTGTCCATGCCAAAAATACGATCCGTGTATTGACCAGGTTCCGTTAAACGGATTGACGTCAGCATCATTTGCATGGAAGCATCCAAGTTATCGATCTGATGGAGGATTTCTGCTTCCATTATGCGGGGCCGAACAGGTGACCCATATTCTAGCAACCCATGATGAGCTAAGACCATATGCCGCAAAACAACGATATCTTCTTCTTTATCATCAAATTTCAAAGCAATACAGGCTTGTGTGATTTCTTCATCCACTAAGACGAGATGCCCTACTAGATTCCCTGCTAAGGTATACTCTGTCGTCATGGGACCTGTCAACTCGATTACTTTTCCTAAATCATGCAAAATAATGCCCGCATACAGCAGTGAAGCATTTAATTCAGGGTATTCTTTGACGATCGCTTTTCCTAAACGCAGCATAGTTGTCGTATGATACGCCAATCCACTGGCGAAGGCATGGTGATTGCGTTTCGCAGCTGGAAAGTCAAAGAATTCCTTTTTATACTTGTTCAACAAGAAACGGACGATGCGATTCCAATGAGGATTTGTGATCTCAAACAAGGTTTGACTGATTTCTTCTTCCATCTCTTCTTTTCGCAAGGGCGCTTTTTCCATATATTGGCTTGGTTCGTGGGGTTCTTCCGGCTTCGCTAAACGCAAATGCATGATTTTGACTTGCGGATTGCCTTGGTAGACTTCCCGTTTCCCATCTAGCAGTACTACTTTCCCGGGTTCAAAACGGGCGATTTCTTCATCTGATGCATCCCAGAACTTTCCGTCGATCGTGCCAGATGTATCTTGAAAGGTGAAGGCAATAAATTTTTTGCCGTTTTTCGCGATTCGTACATCGGCATTCTTAATCAGTAAGAAAAGTTGAAACGTTTCATCAACAGTTAATTCACGAATTTTTTTCATGGGCTTATTTGGCCGATCAGCCAAATCTTTCACTTCCTTTACTCAGATCCTGGATAGGCTGCTGGTACTTCTGATAATAGCTTACCATTTCTTGGTCAGAAGACAAACAAATTACTTGATAACTTTGACCAAACTCTTTTAACAGCGCAGCGAAGCGTTCCTTACGAACACTGTCATAATGCAACCAACCATCATCAATAATGATCGGGCACAACGGATGATTTTTTTGCAGCGCTAGATAACCGAAACGTAACGCCATGATCAACTGATCCTTCGTGCCTGTGGACAAGTCGATGATCGAAAAGGTCTCGCTGGCATTTGCCGCTACTAACAGACCATTTTCCAGAAGAATCTTTTGATAACGTCCGTTTGAAAGCTGTTCAAAATAAGTCGAAGCGGCTGACAATAGCTGCGGCAATTGCTGTTCTGACAATTCGGTCGTGACATCCGTCAAAATTGAAGCCGCCAACTGACGACTGCCCCATGCCACAGCGAGTTCTTCAATGACCGCCTTCAGCTCACTTTCTTCTTGATAAAGCTGATTCAAGGTGCCGTTTTTTTGACTGGCTGCTGCTTCTAATTCCAAGCGCTGTTTTTGCTCTGTCAACTGCTGTATTTGTGCTTGAAGCTGTGTTTGCTGCTGCTTGGTCTGGTCTTTTTGCTGCAGCAATTCTGCTTGTGTCACTGGTTTGGGATAGATCGGTGTTAACATCTCCGCCAATTCTTCTGCTCGCTGCTGCGTGCGTTGCGCCGCTTCCCATTGCTTCAACCAGAGGCTGATTTCTGCAGGGTGATCTAAACCTTGTTGCTGCAAGAGCGCACTGGCTTGGGAAAGCAGCTGGTCGCGTTCATTGCGGGTGCGGTTCAATTGTTGAGCCAGCAGTGTGCTAGGTTGTTGCAGCCGTGAAAGCTTGATCGTTTGCATCTCTTCATGAAATTTCTGTAAGATCGCTGCTTTTTCTAACACTGTTTTGTTTTGCAGCGGCAGCCACTCCGCATACGGACGGAACTGCTCCTCAAAGGGGGCCAGTTCTTCTGCGACGGCTTGCCGTTCTTGATAGGCTTGTTTGCGTTGTTGTGAGTAGGCTTGATAGCTAGCAACATCTTCATCATAGGCCAATAGATACGCCTGCCAGTTTTCCACCAGCAAATCACCAAAAAAGGGTGTCAACGCTTGGTGGGCACGGCTGATCTGCTGCTGCTTTTGCTGCTGTTCATTTTCCAGCTGTGCCAACTCTTCGCCCAGCAGATCCAGCTGCATGAGGACCGTCTGCCATTCTTGCTTGATGCCTTGCTGCTTGTTTGGCGCTGCTTTCATCAGCGGTAAAACACTGCCGATAATCGCTGCGATCCCCACACCTAATGCAATCCAGCGCCACGGACTCGGCAAAAAGATACCGATCACTGCTAGCAGCCCACCGACGATCCCTAGCGGCCATAGTGGGCGAGAAACCGACTTGCGGCCAATCAATTGAGGATGCTGCTGTTCTAAGCGGGCCGCGGTGGCTTGCAAAGGCTGCGCTTTTTCTTCTAAACGCATCATGCGCTTTTCGAGCTCTTCTAACTGCACACGTTCTTGTAGTAAACGTGTGGTTTGTTCATGGATCGAAGCCGTTACTAGAGGCGGCGATTCTCTGCTCCATTGGCGCTTTTCGATCAAGCGATTCAGCTCCGTGATGGCGACAGTTTCTTGTTGATTGGCCGCTGCTTCACGATCTGCCAAACGCGCCATCGTCACTTGCTGCTGCAGCAAGTGATGGATTTGGTGCTCATGATCAAGGTAAAAGAAATACTTGTCTGATTCTTTTCCTTGCTCCAACTGATCTAATTCAGCTTCTTTTTTGCGAATTTCTTCCGTCAGCTGCTGATACTGCTGATAAAACTGTTTGATGGCTTGGACTTGCTGAGGATCGGCTAACGTATCTGCTGGTGCCATTTGCTGCCACTCTTCATAAAGACCCCAATGACTCAGCTGCTGCTGATTTTCCTGATAGGCGTCATTCAATGCTTGATACTGGTGTCGCAAGTCTTGGATCTGTTCTTTCAACTGGGCGATCTGCTGATACTGCTGTTGGATGCGGCTTTCTTCGCTTTCTTTTTCCGCAATCGTTTTTTGCAGTTTTTCTAATTGTTTTAACGCCTGGTTCAAAGGCAGCTTTTGCCCCCGCGGCTTGTATTGCTGCTGATTGGTGGTTTCATATTGCGCCACTTGCTGCAGCATTTTTTGACTGCCGCTGATCCCTAGAGAAATCAACGCTTGGTGCAGCTCATTTTCTTCTAGCTTATCGATCTGGGTCAATTGCTCTTGCTGAAAAGTAAAGACATCGAAGAACAACGCTCGATTGAGGGGCTGCAAGTGTTGTGCCAGCCATTGCTCATCAACCGTCTGACCAGCGACATGGACTTTGGCACGACCACGGTCCACTTGCCGATAGCGTTCGACGATCACTTCGCCGAAGGGTTCCAGCGCCAACCATAGCTTGCCACCGTAAGCAGCACCGTTTTTGGGGGTATAGTCTTTTTTCTTGGCTGTCTTTTTCGGAAAGCCAAACAAGATGGCGGCAATAAATTGATACAACGTCGATTTTCCGATCTCATTGTGCCCAAAGAGCAGCTGATTTTGCGGATGAAAGGCAAAGCTTTGTTCATGGTATTTCCCAAAACCGGTAATCTCTGCTTTTAAAATTCTCATGACTGCTCCTCCCATTGAAAGTCGTCTCTCAACAATTGCTTGGCTTGCTGCAAGACTTCTTCTTGAAATGATTCATGGGTGATCCCTCGCTGGATCAGCGGATGCTGCAATAGGTCCGACAGTCGGTCCGCAAACATCTCTGGTGACTCATACATCGCTAAAAACTGCAGCATATAATCTTCTGATACCGCCAATGCGATCTTGTCTTCATTGGCTTGCTCGACTTCAAGGGCATAGATCACTTGCAGTGGCTCTGTTTGCGCCAACCGTTCATTGAGGTAGGTTAGCCATTCATTTTTTTCCGCAGCTGGAAACCAATCTGGCGGCAGCTGCTGCACATCGGTCAACACCAGATGCAGCAAGCGTGAACGAGGACTTTTTAAACGCTCGATGATCGCTGGCAATACGGCATTCGAGGCGGTCACATCCGCTAAGGAGACCACTTGCTTTTGCCAAGCGATTTCCGCGATCTCCAAGCGCTCGATCGTTGATCCTTGCGGCGTTAAGTCTGCCAAAATCACCCCAGTCGTCTGTTCTTTCTTGGTCTTTCCTTGAGGTGTACCGGGATAGAGGATCGGCGGCTGCTCTGAGAGTGTCTTAGGTACATGGATGTGCCCCAAGCCCCAATAATCATAGCCTTTTTGCTTCATTTCACTGATTGAAAAGGGGGCATACCGTTCACCGGCTTGATCCCCGTGGTAAAGCCCAATATGGTAATCCACCGCTGCTCTTGCGGGAAATTCTGTTACTTTATTTTCAGCGATCCAAGGATGTTGGTAGCTAAATCCACTGATGGCATAGGTTTCACCGTTTTTCGTTGTTCCTTGAACCGTTTGAACTTCTTCTGATGAAAAGAGAATGACGTTTTCTGGAAAAGCAAACCAATACCGTTGCGGATCATAATAATCATGGTTGCCGAAAATCATATAGACTGGGATCTGCGCTTCCCCTAGTCGTTGCAGTTGAGCAAAAAAGTCATGCTGCACTTTTAGACTCGGCCGTGCTTGATGGAATGTATCCCCAGCCAGCAAAACAAAATCGACCGCTTTTTCTAAGGCAACATCCACCAAATTACGGATGATTTTTTGATTGATGGCAGGGAGTTGGGTCTTCACTTTTTCAGATAACAAATGAACCCCTTCAAATGACCGGTCGATATGCAGGTCTGCACTATGTAAAAATCGCATTTCTTTCTCCCTCCTTAATGCTTCTATCATAACATTTCTCAGGCATCCCGTCAGCAAAATACGAAAATTTGTTCGCCTTTTTCATAAAAAAAACCAAAGAAGCGCTTTTGAAACTTCTTTGGAAACGGCTCTTGCAGTTGCAGCCGATTTCTCTGAAGATTCACTAGCTTCTTTGGTCTTTGTCTGTTGGCGATTACGCTTCGTATAGATCTCTTACAGGACCCATGATGATGCGGTTCAAGTCATTGGCTACTAAGCTGAAGGCTTGCTCTTTTTGCATCAAGTCAGAAACGATGCCGTCTTGTTGAATTTTTTGCGATAATTCTTGGGCTTTTTGCGCTTCTTCTTCTGTCATTTCTTCGCCAGCCATCATTTTTTGTTGCAGGCTTTGTTGCAACTCTTGAAACTCTTTGAATAACGCATAGGCTTCTTCATTTGCTTTCAAGCGGTCGAAAGAACCTTTCAAATCTTGAAACTGTTCTGACTCCCGTAATTCACGTTCTAATTGGTTTGCTGTATCATAAATATTTGCCATTTTGACGCCTCCTCTTTTTTTCTAGTATACCATTCTTCTCAGGTTCTAGACTAGCAGTTGCGTAATTCCTTTAATTTCCGCTGATGGAATTCCACAAGCCGCCAAACAGTTCTTTCGTTCCTTCTTTGATCTTGCTGCCGAATTCCTTCATACCTTCTTTGGCGCTTTCGGCAAAGTCATCGATGGTTTGCTGCCAATCATTGCCATTTTGTGACGTACTGCTATCAGGATCTGGTACCTCATCGGCTGCCATTAGTTTTCCGCCTGTCCAATAAGCGTCTGCAACTTGGAATTGGGTGCCTTGACTATAAGGCAGTAAGCTTTCGGCCTCTGCTTTAAATATTTTCCCAACAACTTGTCCGCTAGTTCCCGTTAAGTAATGATCTTCACTCACATGTTCAAATCCTAGCCAGGTTGAAAGAACCATATCAGGGGTATAGCCGACGATCCATTGGTCATTGACCTTAGAAGCATCAAAGTTGGTCTCTGTCGTACCCGTCTTACCGGCGATCGTAAAGCCGTACGGACTGGCACTAACCCCCGTCCCGTTAGAGAAGGTGCCCAGCATCATGCTCGTCATTTTATCAGCGGTCTCTTTAGAAATCACGCGTTTGCCTTGCACAGACGTATTGTCAACGATCACGGCACCGGTAGAATCAACGATTTTGGTGATCAAATGCGGTTTGTAGTAATACCCGCCATTTGCGAAAACACCATACGCTGCTGCCATCGTCATTGGTGATTCCCCTTTTTCCAAACCACCTAATGCTAAGCCATAATATTTGTCGGATTCAGTCAAGGAAAGACCGAATTCTTGTGCTTTGCTGTACCCACGATCTAAGCCGATCTCATGCAGCAGCCAAACTGCTGGCAGATTCAAGCTTTGGGCGAGGGCTTGATACATGACTGCTTCGCCAGCATAGGTCCCATCAAAGTTTTGAGCATCATAAAAATCAAGGGGCTCGTCTTTCAGGATACTATCGGGTTCAAACCCAGCTTCTAGGGCAGGGGCGAAGACGCTGATCGGTTTAATCGTGGAGCCTGGTGAACGTTTCATTTGCGTGGCAAAATTAAAGCCTCTAAAGACGTGCTCGCCACGACGACCCACCACCGCTTGCACCCCACCGGTATTCGGATCAAGTGCGACAGAGCCAGATTGCACCATCGTGCCATCAGCGGCATTTTCAGGGAACAAGGCATCGGTTTTATAGGCAGCTTCCATTTGTGCTTGGTAGTTTTGATCCAGCGCTGTATAGATCTTGTAGCCACGATTCATGACATCATCGGCGTCCAACCCATAGGATTCGGCTTCATCGATGACCGCATCGAAATAATAAGGATACTTATAGCCAGATTCTGAATTGCCAAATCCATCATACAGTAAATTGGCTAAGGCAACTTGTGATTCTTGGTCAGCAACGGACTGGTCCAACTTGCCGTTATCCACCATCAAACTCAAGACGGTGTCGCGACGGTTCGTGGCGTTTTCCAGATTGTCGATCGGGTTATAGATCGAAGGACCTTTGAGCATCCCCACCAACGTCGCAGCTTCTCCCACGCTTAGTTCAGAAGCATTGACACCGAAATATTTTAGCGAGGCATCTTGAATGCCCCAAACCCCGTTACCGAAATAGGAACTGTTCAAATACATTTCCAAAATCTCATCTTTGGAATATTTCTTCTCGATCTCGATCGCTAAGAAAAGCTCCTTGGCTTTTCGACTAAAGGTTTGATCCAAGGACAAATAGGCATTTTTGGCAAGCTGTTGGGTGATGGTACTTCCCCCACCGCCTTCGGCACTGCGGTTGACCAGCATACGTAGGGCTGCCCGAGCGATCCCCTTGATATCAAACCCGTGGTGATTATAGAAGTTGCGGTCTTCGGTTGAGATCAAGGCGTTGACTACATCACTGGAGATGGCATCAAGAGAAACGTACGTGCCTTTTTGCGAGTACAATTGCCCTGCTTCATCGCCATTGGCATCAAAAATCACCGTTGATTCTTTCAGACCTGACTCTAATTCACTAACTTTCGTATTTTTGGCGATATAAAACAAATACCCGCTCATGATTAAAATAGCAACTAAACTAAGTAAAATAAAAATTTTATTTACGTGGTATTTTTTCCAAACCCGTTTGCGCCATTGATGAAATTGCTGCAAATATGGTTTTAACCAGCGCCAAAAGGTCAGCCAACCGGTTTTTATTTTGTGAAGGATGTGCTTCCAATCCATTACTTCACGCTCCTTTGGTTAAGTGTAGCATAAATGACTTTCTTTGTTATACGGCTCTAGACGTAATTTCATTCGAAAAGAATGCTTTATTATTCTAGCATTGAATACTCTGTTTTTTATTGTTTTTTTTATAAGAAAAGCTTAAAGATGCTATAATAGTCGGTAGCGAACAGCAAAGAAAGGACGTTTTTATGGAATACACCATGACTTTACCCGAAAATCACCGGCCCATGCCGCTTCGCGAGTTGTTGGAACAGGAGTGGCTCGTCCCACGAAAAGTGCGCCATTTTCTGCGCACACGGAAAAATGTGGCCGTCAATCAGCAGCCTGCGATGTTTCATCAAGAAGTTCGTGGCGGCGATCAAATCACTTTGATCATTGAAGACAGTGATTATAGCTACCAGCCGATTCAGTTAGGCCAAGCAGACAAAGTCGACGTACTTTTTGAAGATGAGCACTTATTGGTACTGAACAAGCCGGCCGGGGTCAAGACGCACCCCAATCAGCCATTAGAAGCAGATACCCTGTTGAATGATGCCGCTGCTTACCTTGCGCCGAAACAGCAGCAGCCTTATGTGGTCCATCGTCTAGACAAAGAAACCAGCGGTGTCGTTTTATTCGCAAAAAATCCCTTGGTGTTGCCGATCTTAGGCCGAATGTTGGAAACCAAACAGATTTTTCGCCGCTATCAAGCCACGGTTTGGGGCAAACTTACGCAAGATCAAACGATCGCCAAAAAAATCGGTCGTGACCGTCACGATCGGCGCAAGCGGATCATTGACCCCCGCAACGGTCAGTCCGCCGTCACCCATGTAACCATCGCCCACGCCCAACAAAAGACGACCGATGTGTATTGTGTGTTAGATACGGGTAGGACCCACCAAATTCGCGTCCACCTTGCCAGCATCGGTCATCCAGTCGTTGGTGACCCGCTTTACCAAAACAAACCAGCGCCGCGTTTGCTGCTGCATGGCTACGAATTGCATCTAGAGCATCCCTTTACCAAAGAACAGTTAGTGATCATCGCTCAACCGGGCTTGTGGTAAACAAAAAAAGCATGACGACTTGAGGAACCCCCTCTTGTCAGTCATGCTTTTTGGTTTCAGATGATTGTTTTCAATGTTTCTACTCGGAGCTTTGGCTTATAGCGGCAAGTAAGCTGCTGGATCAACGAAATCTGACCACAACATCTTACTTAGTCCAAAGTGCAGATGGACGCCTGTCGAATTTCCAGTCGTCCCCATCGTACCGACTTGGTCGCCGACTGCAACGGTCGCCCCCTTCGAGACACTGACAGCTGTTAAATGAAAATAATACGAGTAAAAGCCGTTATCGTGAGCCAAAATCACGTAGTTTCCAGTGCTTGGGCCATAGCCAGCATCTTCTACCTGTCCATCACGAGCCGCGACGATCTTCTCCCCCACTTGACCTGTGAAGTCGATCCCGTCATGCTGCGTCCCTGAAAAACCAGTTGGGTCAGCTCGAGTACCAAAACCGCTGGAGATCGACACGGAGCCCGTGATTGGCAGTGAAAATTCACTGGCTGCCGCTTTCTCTGCTGCTTCTTTGGCTTTTTGTTTTGCTTCTTCAGCGGCTTTTGCTTCTTTGTCCACTTTTTCTTGCAAGTCTTGTACTTGCGCTTGCGTTTGCTGCAGCTGCTCTTGTTGGCTCTGCAATTCTTTTTGGGCTGTTGCTAATTGTTCTTTACTATGTACTAATTGGGCTTGCGTCAAGGTTTGGTACGAAGTGATTTGTTGTTGTTGGGCTTCTTTTTCCGCCAACTGTTGGTTCACTTCCCGTAAAGCTGCTTGTTGTTCACTAAACTTGCGTAGTTGCTGGATCGTGGCTTGCGGTCCATCGACTACCAGGCTGCTTTGCGCTTGACTTCCTTGGTGCTGGGCTTTTTGGTCATTCAGAGCAGCGATCTGCGTTTGAACTTCCTTGCTTTCTTCTGCCAATTGGTTTAATTCTTCCTGATAATCTGCTAATTGACTTTCCAGCGCTGTGACTTTCTGTTGGCTAGTGGTGACTTCTTCTTCATAAGAGGCTAGTTCTGTGGTCAAAACCGTCAGTTCCTCGCTGCTCTTGGTTTCAGCAGCATAACTGACAGCTGGCTGGAAAAGGGGCAACGTAAGGGCGAGCAATAAAAAAATCTTTTTCTTCAATGAGGTAACTCCTTCTTTTTTTAGTAGCTTGGCTACTGTAACATGCTTATTCATGAAAAAAAAGAGGGTTTTTCCAACAGTTTAAAGTCTATTGTTGCAATTTTTCATGTAAATTACCTATAAAACGGGCTTTTTTTACAAATATTGCAGCCGAATAACAACTTTTATAAGAATTTCTTTAGCTCGCCGCTCGTCTTATCCTCGCTCTTGCAGCTTCGCCAATTCCTCAGGAGTTAATTCCCGATACTCGCCTAATGCCAAATCATCTGGCAGGGACAGGCCTCCCATGCGAATCCGTTTCAAATAAACGACTTCTTTTCCTACTGCCTGGACCATCCGTTTGACTTGATGAAACTTGCCTTCATGGAGAATCAGTTTGATTTCGCTGCGCGTTTCTTCTTCATCGACGTTGAGGATCTGCAGTTCAGCCGGCAAGGTCCACTCGCCGTCTAATTTGATGCCTTTGGCAAAGGTTTTTTGATCCTCCGCTGTCATGATCCCCTCGACTTGGGCATAATATTCTTTTTCCACATGCTTCTTAGGCGACAATAATTGATGCGCCAATCCGCCATCGTTCGTAATCAGCAAAAAGCCTTCGGTGTCTTTATCCAACCGTCCTACTGGAAACAAATCTTCGCGAAATGCTTCTTCAGAAAACAAATCTAAAACCGTCTCTTCATAGGAATCGACAGTTGCCGAAATCACTCCAGCGGGTTTATTCAGCAAATAATAAAACTGGCTTTGATAGACGATGGGTTCCCCCTCAAAACAAACGGTATCTTGTGTTTCTAGTACTTGCGCTTTGTCACTCTTGATGACTTGTCCATTGACGGTCACGAGACCTTTTTTGATCAACTGTTTCACTTCTTTGCGGGAGCCATAACCCATATCCGCTAAAAACTTGTCTAAACGCATTGCTTTCTTCCTTTCATGGAAAACAGCCGCCAAGGTCTCGCAATGGAGGCTCAGCGACTGCTTCTGGTTTTATTTGATGTGTAGTTTCTGGCGCAAACGAACCATTGATGAGCCGAGCAGTTTTTCAGCTAAACGTAATTTCAGCGCAATGTAGATGTACACACTGCCACCGACTCCTGCTACTAGCAAGCTCAAGATAAAGGCTTGAACTTTTCTTTCAGAACTGAGGACAAGCCCAAAGAGTTGGCGGGCAATCAACGCTGCGATCACCATAATGATCGTCATCGCGCCAATCAATAACGTCCGTCGCAACGTCAAGTTTACATTGAAATGGCCTTTGCGAATCATCTTGCGAATATTTAGCCAACAGACGATCCCTAGAGCAATCGTGGTGGAAACCAATGGGCCGTAAACTTGGAACAACCGAATCGCTGGGTATTGCAAGATCACTTTCACCAGCAACCCTACAAAGAAGAAAATAACGGCTTCTTTGTTGTGGTACATTCCTTGAAGCATACTGGAACTAAGCATAAACAAGCCTAAGACCAGTCCAGACAGACAGGCAGCGACTAGGACGCTCGCCCCTAACGCATCTGGGCGATAAAACAAGGTATATAGGGGATAAGACAGTACGATCATCCCAAAGGTCGCTGGGAACATTACAAAGGAATACAATTGCAAGTTGTTGCTGATCAATTTAGCTAAGTTCTTTTTGTCTTTTTTTGCGACTGCTTCACTGATCAAAGGCAAGCCTGTTGAAGCCATGGAAGTAGCTAATCCGATAACGACCATCGTCAACTTATCAGGATTGCTACCGAAAATCGCCATTAATTCTAAGAGCTGGTCATTTGAAAATTCAGTAAAACTACTCATGATCCGTACAAAGGTGTACTGATCCACCAATTTTAAAATCGTGATCCCAGAACCAACGATAATAAAAG
The DNA here is from genome assembly GCF_002393265.1 of Enterococcus sp. FDAARGOS_375. NCBI lineage: Bacteria > Bacillati > Bacillota > Bacilli > Lactobacillales > Enterococcaceae > Enterococcus > Enterococcus sp. FDAARGOS_375. The sequence goes on from NZ_CP023515.1 coordinate 1,096,792, forward strand.
GGATCGCTTCTTTGATGGTCGCTAAAACCAATTCTTTGGTTTGCAGCACGGTTTCTTCTTTGCTCATATCGACTAAGACATCCATCCGCACCCGTTGCTTTTGGAAGTAATAGCCTAAAACCAAAATACTTGCTAAGACACCAATAAAGGCGGCAAAAGTCGATTGCGTCACTGCTGCCGTGTATTCGCCTTCGATGACCCGCATAATGATGAAGGTCGCTAAAAGCATATAGCAGACGCGGGCGATTTGTTCCACCACTTGCGAGATCGCAAAAGGTTTCATGTCTTGATTCCCTTGGAAGTATCCTCGCATAACACTCATACAAGGAAAGACCAATAGTGCAATGCTCAATGAGCGCATTGCAGGAATCAATTCTTCCCCACCACCTGAAGCCGTTGCCAACCATGGGGCTGCCAAATACATGATGCCGGCGGTCACCACGCCAAAGCCTGCCATCAATTGGAAGGCTCTTAAAAAGAGTTTCTGGCTCGTGCGGTATTCTTGGCGAGAATTATAAAAAGAAATCTGTTTGGCAATTGCCGATGGGATCCCCGCAGTGGAGATCATTAAAAATAAGGCGTAAACATTATAGCCCATTCCAAATAACGCATTTGCTTTATCAGCATTTGCCCCCATCCAATAATACCAGGGTAAAATGTAAATGGCGCCAAGCAAACGTGAGCCGATATTTCCCATCGTCATCCAAGCAGATCCTTGAGCCATTTTTTCTTGTGTAGTTAATTCTTTTGACACTGAACGCATGTGATTATCCATCGCCATTATCTCCAACTTTCTACAAACATATCCCTTCCATTTTAATTCGAAAAAGGGTTGGTCGCAATCTATTTTTGCAACATCTTAAAGTTTCTTCAAAATAAGGAGAAAAAAAAGAAAACTTTTCTCTCCCAAACGGCGGTTTTTAGGAGTTATGCTATAATAAGAGAAATCTTTAGAGGAATGAAGGAGAACAACGATGCAAAAGGAACTCATTACCGTGCCCCAGATCCGCAAGCTCTTATTGCAGGAAAACCTATTGAAAGAAATCATCACCCCCACTGATTGGGTTTATACCGTGCCGCAAGAAATGACTGATCTTGCCTTTACCTCATTAAGCTACGACTCGCGAACAGCCGATGCGGCGACGCTTTTTTTCTGTAAAGGGGCTTCTTTTAAAGAAAGCTACCTAGCCGCCGCCATTGATCAAGGCATTCAGTGCTACATTTCAGAAACACCTTATGACAACTTCGCAACCTACGGGATCATTGTTACGGACATTCGAGAAACGATGGCAGTGATCGCCCAAGCGTTTTATGGCAACCCGCAAGAACAGCTGGTGACCATCGGCATCACTGGCACAAAAGGCAAAACCAGCTGCGCCTATTTTGCTCGGGCGATTTTAGCAGAATCGACGGGTCAAAAAGTAGCATTCTTTTCATCTGAGGAAAACTCAGTCGATGGAAAAACCTTTAATGAAGCAGTGTTAACGACCCCCGAAACACTGGATCTCTATAAAATGATGGCCGAGGCTGTCGCAAACGGCCTGACCCATCTTGTGATGGAGGTTTCTTCCCAAGCCTATAAAACCAAACGGGTCGCCGGTATTACCTTTGATATTGGCGCGTTCTTGAATATTTCGCCTGACCACATTGGACCGGTGGAACACCCGACTTATGATGATTACCTTTACTGCAAACGGGAACTGATCCGCAACAGCAAACAAATGATTTTAAATCGGCAAAGTGATCACTACCACTTGCTGCGAGAAACTTGTGAAGTCCATCAAGTTCCTTATATCACCTACGGACGTTCAGACGCCGATTATGTCGTTCAAGAAGGAATGGACCTAAAGAGTTTTGCCCTGACAGCTGCTTCTGATGTCTTGCAAGTCTCTGGTGAATATCAACTGGGGATCTTAGGTTCTTTCAACCATGAGAACGCCGCAGCGGCGATTTTGGCTGTCTGCTTAGCGGGTGCCTCTCGTGAGGACGCCCAGAAAGTCCTGCCGACAGTGATCATCCCTGGACGAATGATCGTTTTAGAAAAAGAAAATGGGGCGGTCATGATCGTTGATTATGCCCACAATTACCTTAGCTTCCAATCATTAAGTGAACTTGCCCGTCAATTGCGCCCAGATGGCCGCCTGCTTTTTGTCACTGGTAGTGCGGGTGGCAAAGCCCAATCTCGCCGAGCAGATATGGGACGAGCATTAGGAGAATATGCGGACAAAGTCTATCTGACTAGCGATGATCCTGATTTTGAAGAAGCATCGGCGATCGCCCAAGAGATCGCCGACGCTATCATCAATCCTGAAGTTGCCGTCACTCTTGAGATAGATCGGGAACAAGCCGTCAAATCGGCGATCGCTGAAGCAGACAGTCGTGATATCGTGATTATTGCGGGCAAAGGTGCCGAACAATACTTGAAAGTTGCCGGAAAAAAAGTCCCTTACATTGGTGACTTGACCTTAGCGCAGCAGCAAGCCAAGCATTAATAGCAATGCCTCAGTAAATATCCACCCGTGAAACGGGTGGCTTTTTAACAGCCCTAGAAGGGCTCACCACTCGCTAGCCCCTTAAAAGGGGCTTTTTAAATGACCACCAACCGCTCACAGCCCTATCTCTCTTTCACTATTTAAATGGATCTACATACTCTTGTTTACTTATACTATCTCTTATTCGATCATCTGCTTCTTGTTCTCGAATATATTTTTCAATTGTTTTTTGATTTAACCCAACCGTACTCACGTAGTATCCTTTGGACCAAAAGCCTTTATTCCCATACTTATATTTCAAATTCGCATGTTTTTCATGGATTAAGGGTGCACTTCGTCCTTTTAAGTAGCCCATAAAACTAGAAATACTAATCTTTGGTGGTATTCTTACTAACATATGAATATGGTCAGGCATGGCATGAGCTTCAATGATTTCAACATCTTTCATCTCACACAATTTTCTTAATATCTGACCAATACTTACTCTTAACTTTCCATAAATCACTTTTCGTCGATACTTCGGGGTGAAGACTATGTGATACTTAAAATTCCATCTGGTATGTGCTAAACTTTTATCGTCGTTAGACATAAAAAAACTCCTTTCGATCTGATATGCGGTTGGTAGCCACTATTAGTATATCGAAAGGAGTTTTTTATCGCTAAAGCTATTTCGTCCACGCGTAGAAACGCGCGGTTTTTTTGTTTCGTACGCTACGCGAACGAAACTGACTAAAGTCAATAAACCAAAAAAGCTTTCAGATGATTTAACCGATCATCTGAAAGCTTTTTTCTGCGTGATTAAGGTTGTTCGTCTTCGTAAGTCTCATAGACATAGGGTGCGCCATCATAACGGAATTCTGTTGAAATGGCGGCGTCAAGGTCTTCGGTAAACATTCGTTTGCTGAAAGGAAACAAAAAGACTTGCCCTTCTTTGGCATCTTCGGCTGCTAAACGGTAAAACAGCTCTTCTTCTGTTAATTGTTGATTCAACTGTTCCAAGACATCGGCAGTGACTGCCTCTTCTTCATAGCCAGGTTTGGCAATCCGTGCATAATCTTCAAAAAAAGCCGTTTGGCCTTCAAATGATTGATACTCCATGTACGTCCCCTCTTTCTTTTCTCTTTCTTTATTATACGAGAGTCTGTGAGGATCAGCGAATAATATGATCGCTAACAAGCGGAATTTTGGCTTTTTTGGCGCTTAAATATGTCAGAAACATTTCAAGTGTATTACGAATCAATTATTTGACAAAATCAGATTGAACACGTATCCAAATTTTGTATAATGATACATAGAGACTATAAAAGGGGCAAATGTAATGAACAACGCAAAGAAAAAATTATTCGTCGGTACTGGTGCTGCAATTGGTTTTGTCGCAATCGTTGCTATGATGGCTCAGTTCATGATTTCCAATCATCTATTTGGCGGAAGTGATGCTTCATCAGAAATTTTCACTCGCGCTACGTATCCAAACGGCTTTCTATTAGTGATCTTGATTCCATTGGTCGCAACAGCCGCTTTGTTCTATGGGATCATTCGCAAAAAATAACAAAAAAGTGTTGCTGAGAACCACTCAGTAACACTTTTTTTCTTTGTCGCTACCAAAAAGTTGCCTAACAGACTGTCGATCTGTTAGGCAGCTACGTTTTTAGCGTTTAGTTTGCAACGATATTGACCAATTTATTCGGTACGACGATCACTTTGCGGATCGTTTTTCCTTGGAGCTGTTCTTGGACAAGTTCGTTTTCTTGCGCCAATTGTTCAAGCACTGCTTTTTCGGCATCCGCTGGCACCATTGCTTTGGCACGAACTTTGCCATTGACTTGAAAGACGACTTCGATCTCATCTTCCACTAGGGCACTTTCGTCATAGGTTGGCCATGGCACATATGAGATCCCGTTGTCATTTCCGAGGATCGACCAGAGCTCTTCCCCGATATGCGGTGCGATCGGAGCCAATAGCTGCACAAATCCTTCGACATATTCGTAAGGCAAGGCATCGGCTTTGTACGCTTCATTGACAAAGACCATCAATTGGGAAATCGCCGTATTGAAGTGCAGCTGCTCAAAATCTTCCGTCACTTTCTTAACTGTTTGATGGTACACTTTCGACAATTTGCCATCGTTGAATGTCGTGATGCGGTCGCGCATTTTGCCATTTTCATCGACGATCAAGCGCCACACGCGATCCAAGAATTTGCGACTGCCTTCGAGGCCGTTCTCATTCCAAGCGATCGATGCATCCAGTGGGCCCATAAACATTTCATATAAACGCAAGGTGTCCGCCCCGTATTGGTTGACGACATCATCAGGATTAACGACATTGCCGCGGGATTTCGACATTTTTTCATTGTTTTCCCCAAGGATCATCCCTTGGTTAAACAATTTTTCAAATGGTTCTTTCGTTGGTACAACACCGATATCGTACAAGAATTTATGCCAGAAGCGAGCATAAAGCAAATGCAAGACAGCGTGCTCTGCGCCACCGATATAAATATCGACTGGCATCCAGCGTTTCAATTTATCGTAGTCAGCCAAAACAGACTTATTATGAGGATCGATAAAACGTAAGAAATACCATGAGCTTCCTGCCCATTGTGGCATCGTATTGGTTTCCCGACGTCCTTTTTTCCCAGTTTCAGGGTCGGTGACATTGACCCAATCCGTGACATTGGCTAATGGCGATTCACCAGTACCGCTTGGTTTGATATTGTCGGTTTTTGGCAAACGCAACGGCAGCTGATCTTCAGGAAGCGTCGTAGTCGTCCCATCTTCCCAATGGATGATTGGGATTGGTTCCCCCCAATACCGTTGACGAGAGAACAACCAATCGCGAAGACGATAGCTGACTTCTTTTTTCCCAACATGGTTTTCTTCCAACCATGCGACCATTTTTTCGATGGCAGTCTCTTTGTCTAGCCCATCCAAAAAGTCTGAATTGATATGCAGTCCGTCTTCGGTATAGGCAGATTCTTCCACGTTGCCCCCTGCCAATACAGGAATGATCTCTAAGCCGAATGTTTTGGCAAATTCGTGGTCACGTTCGTCATGGGCAGGAACCGCCATGATCGCACCTGTTCCATAAGAAGCCAAAACGTAATCGGCGATCCAGATCGGGATCTCTTTGCCATTCACAGGATTGATGGCATAGGCACCAGTGAAGACACCGGTTTTTTCTTTGGCCAAATCTGTTCGGTTCAAATCAGATTTTTTCGACGCTTCTTCTACATAGGCATCAATGGCTGCTTTTTGTTCAGGGGTAGTGATTTGGGCCACTAGCTCATGTTCTGGCGCCAATACGGCGTAGGTCGCACCAAACAAGGTATCTGGGCGAGTCGTAAAGACGGTAAAGTCTTTTTCCATCCCTGCCACTTTAAACGTTACGTTGGCTCCGACAGAACGTCCGATCCAATTGCGTTGCATTTCTTTGATGCTTTCTGGCCAGTCAACTTCTTCAAGATCGTCCAACAAACGATCAGCATATGCCGTGATTTTCAGCATCCATTGGCGCATCGGTTTGCGGATCACATCATAGCCGCCCCGTTCGCTCTTGCCGTCAATGACTTCTTCATTGGCAATCACAGTTCCAAGCTCTGGTACCCAGTTTACTGGAACTTCAGCTTCATAAGCTAACCCTTTTTCATAAAGCTTGGTAAAGATCCATTGGGTCCACTTGTAGTATTCAGGGTCTGTCGTGTTGATTTCACGATTCCAGTCATAGCTGAAGCCTAACGAATTGATTTGACGACGGAAGGTCTCAATGTTTTTCTTTGTGAATTCCGCTGGATCATTTCCTGTGTCTAGTGCATATTGTTCGGCAGGCAGACCAAAGGCATCCCAGCCCATTGGGTGCAGTACATTGTAGCCTTGGCTACGTTTGAAGCGGCTCAAGATATCCGTAGCCGTATAGCCTTCTGGATGTCCGACATGTAATCCTTGTCCGGATGGATATGGGAACATATCTAGCGCATAAAATTTTGGTTTGTCCGGCTCATCATGGGTGTTGAATTCATTTTTCTTCGCCCAATATTTTTGCCATTTTTTTTCGATTTCTTTGTGATTGTAATTCACGATGGACTCCTCCTAAAAATTGGTGTTTTGCTCGTCAAATCAACTAGCAAAACTTAAAAAAAGTCCTATAAAAATCGCTATGATTTTTATAGGACGTTATCAACGTGGTACCACCTAAGTTTATCTGCTCCTCAAAAAAGCAGACCTCGATGTTTTAACGGCCATCGCCGTATCTGCCTAGCCAATTCAGGTTCAGTCAGATATCACTCGAAGACGAGTTCGAAAGGTGTGCTGTGCATTTCCACCAACCATGCACTCTCTAAAAGTCCCACCGTACTTCTACTATTCCTTCTCAAACGTGAAAGTTTCTTTGCACTTATCCTAACAAAAATCATTAGGAATAGCAATCTATTTTACCCTAACTGTTTGTCCTGGGTAAATAAAGTTATTTTGAATATTGTTCCATTGGATAAATTGATCCGTCGTGATGCCGAACTTATCTGCGATTCCCCAAACGGAATCCCCCGATGCGACCTTGTAAGAACCGTTTGTCGCGGAAGTGCTGGCGGTAGCTGCCGTGCCGCCTTGCTTAACGACCACCTTTTGTCCTGGATAGATAAAATCATTTTTGATGTTGTTCCAGCTGCGAAATTGATCCATCGTAATCCCATGTTTATTGGCAACTGACCAGACTGAATCCCCAGCTGCCACCGTATAGGTATTGCCTGCAGCACTACTGTTGGTTTGGCTGCTGACGGTCGTGCTCGTTGTAGTACTCGTTGCGGAACTACCGCTGACAACCACTTTTTGTCCTGGGTAGACAAAATCATTTTTGATATTGTTCAAACTGCGAAATTGATCCATGGAAATCCCATGTTTGTTAGCAATCGACCAGACCGAATCGCCAGCTGCCACCGTGTAGGTGCCGCCACTGCTTTTGCTAGCCGTTGATGCAGTGCTGACGGTCGTAGTACTGCTGGTATTCGTAGACGAACCACCGCTGACGACAACTTTTTGCCCTGGATAGACAAAATCATTTTTGATGTTGTTCAGGCTGCGGAATTGATCCATCGAAATGCCATGCTTATTGGCAATCGACCAGACCGAATCGCCAGAAACTACGGTATAGGTGTTGCCTGATGTAGTTGCTGAAGTATTACGATTGACGATCGATACTGTTGAAGTTGTCGAAGTACTTTGGGTGCTGCCGTTGACATTCAACGTTTGCCCTGGATAAACAAAATCGTTTTTGATGTTGTTCAAACTGCGCAACTGATCCATGGAGATGCCATGTTTGTTAGCAATCGACCAGACCGAATCGCCTGAAGCGACTGTATAGGTTTGACTGCCGCTCGTGCTAACAGCTGCCGTTGTAGTCGTGGTATTGGTTGATGCGCTAGCTGTGGCACCACCACCGGCATTGCCAGAAGCTGGTGTGTCATATTGCGTCAAACCAAATTGTTGGATCACGGCATTCAGGGAAGAAGCATAGTTTGGTGCAGTCGCATAGCGACCTGCTAGCCATGCGGTTGCATCAAGATATGAAGTCGTATTGCTCTTCCAAGCGCCAGAATAATACGCGACACCGCTTTGTAAAGAGGTTGAGCGTAAAGTACGTGCATTATCTTCGAATGATTGCGTGTAAGATGGGTAGCGCTTAAAAGGTTCATTCATAGTCAACCATTGATTGTTCAGGTACTCCAAGGTACTCATATAAACGGTTTGACCGTTGTAGCTGCCTTTGATCCCGAATAAATTATAATTTGGTGCTTTTGATAAACTGCTTCGGCCCCAACCACTTTCTAAAATGGCTTGTGCGATCATCACAGAAGCATATAAATCGTTGGCTTGTGCCACAGGCTGAGCGTACGTAGCGATTTCGGCAATAAATGCGGAAGTATTCGGCGCGGCAAAATTGCTAGTAGAAACTTGGGCGATCGAGGTCTCTACGGCTTCTGCTTGAACCGATGACACCAATGGAGCTACAACAGAGCAAGCAGTCAGTGTCGTTCCTAAAACAACTGCACTTTTTTTGATCACTCGATACTTATCGCCCGATTGGTCTGCTTGACGATGTACTTTTCTTGATTGACTCGTGTTCATGTCCGTTATTCCTCCGTTTTTTCCTTATAGTGAACGTAGATTTAGTATACAATTTCTTAAGAATTTATAAAAGGTATTTGAGCCGATTTCAGAAACTGTAAACTCTTTGTAATCAAACAAACATTTATTGAAATGAAGAGTTTGTATTTAACCAAACGAAAGCTTTTCTTTGAAAGTGGGAGAATCCTTGATTAGTCCCCTGCTTTTTCCGTCGTGCGATAAATGCTATAATACCTTCTAGATGTCTCTTTGCTTGTAGAGACAGAAATTCTCTAGAAACGAGGCTTTTCCATGCATAAAAAACTATATTTTCAATTTTCCGGCAGCTGCTTTTTACTGCTGTTCGTTTTTCTCGGCTATCTCGTGAAATTTTATCCTACTTGGTTGGTCTCCTTTGACGAAACCTTGACTCGCATCATCCGCAGCGGCTACCCGTTTTGGACACCGTTTTTTCTATGGGTCACAAAATTTGCGAATCCTACCACGATCATCTTGCTCTTTCTTGCTGTTTTAGCCGTTTTAGTGATCAATAAATATTATGCAGAAGCACTATGGCTCAGTATCGGCACCATCGGGATTGCCGGGCTCTTTAATCCATTGATCAAACTGGTTTTTTTACGGGAGCGACCAACCCTTGAACACTTAGTCACGGAATCAAGTTTCAGTTTCCCCAGCGGACACTCGACGGGCAGTATGGTTTTTTATGGGACATTGCTCTTCTTGGTCCCGGTCTTCTTCAAGCAGCCGTTTTGGCAATGGGGACTCCGCATTCTGTTAGGCCTATTGATCGGTTGCATCGGCATTAGCCGCATCTATGTTGGCGTGCATTTTCCCAGCGATGTGTTAGGCGGATTTTGTGTCGGCCTGTCTTGGCTGCTGTTGACCTATCCTTACTACTTGCAAAAACGCTTTGTCTGGCGCTTCACCCGTAAACAATTATAAAAGAAGGTAAAAAAATGAATCCATTTCCTTATGCAGAAGATAAAAACAAACGATACCATTCGTGGAACTTTGCTTTGCGGCAAGAATTTGGCGAAAAAATCTTTAAAGTCCCCATTGATGCCGGCTTCGATTGCCCCAATCGTGACGGCACCGTTGCCAAAGGCGGCTGTACATTTTGCAGTGTGTCCGGCTCTGGCGATATGATCGTAGCACCCGAAGCCCCGCTGCCAGAGCAGTTTGAAAAAGAGATCGCCATGATGCACAAAAAGTGGCCGCAAGTGGACAAATACATTGTCTATTTTCAAAACTTTACGAACACTCACGCACCGGTGGCAGTGATCCGCGAGCGCTTCGAGCAAGTGCTGACACTACCTGGTGTTGTCGGGATCTCCATTGGGACCCGACCAGACTGCTTACCAGCAGATGTCGTTGACTATCTGGCAGAACTCAATCAACGATTTTATTTATGGGTCGAATTAGGACTGCAAACGACTTTTGAAACCACGAGCAACGCCATTAACCGCGCCCATGATTATCAAACTTACTTAGACGGCGTCGCCAGCCTGCGCAAACACAATATTCGTGTCTGTACCCATTTGATCAATGGCCTGCCAGGCGAGACGATCGAGATGATGCAAGAAAACGTCCGCCGTACCATTCAAGATTCTGATATTCAAGGCATCAAACTGCACTTGCTGCATTTGATGCGCAATACTCGGATGCTGCGGGATTATCATGAGGGACGTTTGCAATTGATGCGGCGCGATACCTATGTGTCATTGATTTGTGATCAGTTAGAGATGATCCCCCCAGAGATCATCATTCATCGCTTGACAGGCGATGCACCATGGGATTCTCTGGTAGGTCCAATGTGGAGTTTGAAAAAATGGGAAGTCTTGAATGAGATCGATCAAGAAATGTTGCGCCGCAACTCCTATCAAGGAAAATTCAATGTGCGAAAGGAGCCAGTCGATGCTGCCGACCGCCATGCGCTATAGCCACACCCTTTTAAAAGAAGTTCTGCAACCGGGACAAACCGCCGTTGATGCCACGATGGGCAACGGCTTCGACACGGAATTACTGGCTTCCTTAGTTGGACCGACTGGTCAGGTGTTTGCTTTTGATATTCAAGAACAAGCCCTGCAAGCTACCAAAAAGCGGTTGGCTGAAAAAGAGCTGTTGGCGCAAGTCCAGCTGATCCATCAAGGCCATGAGACGTTGGCAGATGTTGTGAGTGGACCGGTTCACGCCGCCATTTTCAATTTAGGCTACTTGCCTAAAGGGGACAAAGCGATCATCACGCTGCCTGATACAACGAAAACGGCTTTAGAAGCTTTACTGACACGTTTAGCCCCGAAAGGTAGAATCATCCTCGTCTGCTATTATGGACACGCTGGCGGCGAAGCAGAGCTGAAAGAAGTCCACTCCTTTTGTCAGCAGCTGCCGCAAGAGGCATTCAATGTCCTTTCCTATCAATTTATCAATCAGCGGAACCAGCCGCCGATCTTATTTTGTATCGAACGAAAAAACCATCAGTCCTCGGCACGTTAAGGTGTCGATCGACTGATGGTTTTTTTTTATTCGCTAAAAAGCCATTGCAAGACTCGTTGGATCCATTGATCCCAGAAATTCCAATCATGATCCCCAGTTCCCGATTCAAACGTTACGGCTATTTTGCGTTTTTGCAGCTTATCCGCCGCATACTCACTTGCCGGGTACAGTTGATCTTCGGTTCCGCAGCTAATAAAAAAGCGCGGCGCTGTGCTTGGATCGATGGTCTCAATCAGATGGATCAAATCATTTTCTGACCCTTTGAATTGCTCTAATGGTCCAAAAATTCCTTCCCAATAAGCTTGGCTTCGCAGCTGCAGCAAGGAATCCATGCTTTCAGCCAGCGCTAATGCCCCAGACAAAGACGCTACCGCCGCAAACTGGTCAGGCTTTCTCAGCCCGAGTTTTACTGCCCCGTAGCCCCCCATCGAAAGCCCAGCCGCAAAAGTTTTTTCTCGTTTTTGCGTCAGCTGAGGAAACAGCTCATGGCAAATCTGTGGTAATTCTTCGGCGATAAAAGTCCAATACTTCATCTCATAGGTCGTATCGGTATACCAACCCAGATCAGTAGACGGCATGATGACCGCTAGTTGATACTCTGCGGCATACCGCTCGATCGACGTCCGTCGCTGCCAGACACTATGATTTCCGTTCATCCCATGCAATAAATAAAGCACCGGGAGATCTGTGCCCGTTGATTGGCTTTGCGTGCCGATTTTTTTCTTGGTACTTTGAGGCAAGATCACATCGATCATTACCTCCATTTCAAGAACATTTGAATAGATATTTGCTTGTAAAAAAGCCATACAATCACCTGCGATCCTTTTTTTATATTGTACCAGATTCTCGCGAAATCGTGCGGGTCAAACCAATCGCTAGCACAATAAGTAGAACACCGATCCCAAAAACCCAGTGTAGACCGCTATAAAGAATCTCCCGTAATTGCCCTAGTAATGCGGTTGGCAGCTGGCGCGCAGCGGCTGGATCTACTAGCTGATTCATGACACTGCTATCATTGACTTGTGCCTGTGCTAAGCCTACGCTATTACTGGTGTTTAAAACGATACCGAAGACCGCTACCATGATGGTTTGCCCGATCGTTCGCAACAGGGTATTGAAAGAAGTCGCCACGCCGACTTGTGTGGGGCCAACGCTGGTTTGGGCAGTAACGGTACAAACCACCATCGTTGCCCCTAACCCGACGCCAGTAATAGAAGAAATGACCAAGAACAACCAGAATGACGTCTGTGCTGGTGTCAAAAACAGCCACAAAGCACCGGTAGCCGTGATCAACAAGCTAACCGTCAAGACCCAGCTGACACTGTGCTGTGTCAACCAACGGCTGGCTAAGAAGGAACCAATCATCCATAAAATCGACAACGGAGCCAACACAAGCCCGCCAATCCCCGCACTCATGCCTAAGACCCCTTGCATCCACATTGGGATATAAACATCGATCCCCATCAAGAAGCCGCTAGCCAAAGCTGCTACGATATTGACCACCACAAATAATTTTGAGTGAAACAGCTTCAGATCAATAATCGGATCTGCTGCTTTTTTCTCCACCCGAACGAAGCCGATGAACATAAGGACAGAAAAAACGAACAGACTGAGGACAGGCAGACTCACACCATAATCTCCCAGCAACTGGAAGCCTAGCAGGAGCCCTACTAGTGTCAACATCAACAAGAGACTGCCTGCATAATCAATGTTGACTGCAGCAAAGGCCTTTTTTTCTTCATGAAAATAAAACCAAATCAAGGCAATCAGCCCTAATCCAATGGGTACGTTGATAAAAAAGATCCAATGCCACCCGATCGTATCTACGATCAAGCCACCGGCTAAGGGACCAACGACACTGGCGATCCCCCAAGCCGTACTATTGAGCCCTAAGACTTTCGCCCGCTTTTCAACGGGATACAGGTCCGCAATGATCGTTAGGGCAACGGGCATCATGGCACCTGCGCCTAATCCTTGCAACGCTCTGGCAATGATCAACGTCAACATCGTGTTGGCCATCCCACAAAACGCCGACCCGATAATAAACAGCAACGTCCCAAATAAAAAGACTGGTTTGCGGCCGATATTATCGGCAAACTTGCCGTAGATCGGGGTCAACATCGCACTGGTCAAAAGATAGATCGAGAAGACCCAGTTCATGATCTCGATCCCTTTCAATGAACTAACGATGGTAGGCATCGCTGTCGTAATGATCGTTCCTTCGATTGCGGTCATAAACGTTGCGACAAAGACCGCAATGGTGACTAATTTTACATTGGTTCGCATATAACTCCTCCTTTTACTCCAAAAAAAAGAACCTCTATTGATAGTCATCAATAGAGGTCGCCTCTTTTAATCCTTCACACTTGCCAAAAGTGCCGCCACCTTGTCGGTGCGTTCCCATGGCAAATCGATATCTGTACGACCGAAATGTCCGTAAGCGGCAGTCTGACGATAAATCGGACGGCGCAAATCTAACATTTCAATAATTCCTGCTGGTCGCAAATCAAAGTTTTCCCGTACCGCTTGGATCAAGCGCTCGTTGCTGACGGTTCCGGTACCAAAAGTGTTGATGCTGATCGACACGGGTTGTGCCACACCGATCGCATAGGCTAATTGGACTTCCACTTTTTTGGCTAGCTTTGCTGCTACGATGTTTTTGGCAATGTAGCGAGCCGCATAGCTAGCTGAACGGTCAACTTTGGTTGCGTCTTTTCCAGAAAACGCACCGCCGCCATGACGTGCATAGCCGCCATAAGTATCAACGATGATTTTTCTGCCAGTCAAACCGGCATCCCCTTGAGGACCGCCGATCACAAAACGACCAGTAGGATTGATATAATATTTTGTCTGCTCGTCTAAAAGATCGGCAGGGATCACTTCTTTGATCACTTTTTCGATGACATCACGGTGGATCGTTTCATTATCAGCCGCATCATCATGCTGGGTACTAATAACGACGGTGTCCACTCTTTGTGGTTGATCGTTATCATCATATTCAACGGTTACTTGTGATTTTGCATCGGGACGCAAGTAGCTTAGTTCGTTGTTTTTACGCAACTCTGCTAAGCGACGTACCAGCCGATGGCTCAACGCGATCGGTAAAGGCATCAATTCAGGTGTTTCATCAACAGCAAAACCAAACATCAAGCCTTGGTCGCCGGCACCGATATCTTCTTTATCCGTTTCTCCACGACTTTCTAAAGCATCGTCAACGCCTTGAGCGATATCTGGTGATTGCTCATCGATCGCTACCAAAACAGCAACCGTATCGCCGTCAAAGCCGAATTTTGCTCGTGTATAGCCGATTTCTTTGATGGTTTCTCGGACGACTTTTTGGATATCTACATAAGCAGAAGTAGAAATTTCTCCAAAGACTAAAACCAGTCCGGTAGTAACTGACGTTTCGCACGCGACCCGTGCCATTGGATCTTCGGCAAGCAACGCATCTAAGATGGCATCACTGATTTGGTCGGCTACTTTGTCTGGGTGTCCTTCTGAAACGGACTCTGATGTAAATAAGTGTTTCTCTGTCATTTTTGTATTCCCCCTAATATATGTTTCGGTTACAAGGCATCTTCGCAGCTGCGAATCCTTTCGGGAACTTGCAACGGACTGATTATAACAAATTTTGACCCATCGTAGTTGAAAAATGATAAAAAAGATCATTTTTGGGTAATAAAAAAACACTCTCAAGAGTGTTTGCATGATCCGTACGGGATTCGAACCCGTGTTACCGCCGTGAAAGGGCGGTGTCTTAACCGCTTGACCAACGGACCAGTTTAAAAATGTAATGGGCCTAAATGGACTCGAACCATCGACCTCACGCTTATCAGGCGTGCGCTCTAACCAGCTGAGCTATAGGCCCCAAATAAAAAATGCAAAGCGGGTGACGAGAATCGAACTCGCGACAACAGCTTGGAAGGCTGTAGTTTTACCACTAAACTACACCCGCATTCCTATGGCGCGGGACAGAATCGAACTGCCGACACATGGAGCTTCAATCCATTGCTCTACCAACTGAGCTACCGAGCCAAAAACAACGGTCTGGACGGGACTCGAACCCGCGACCTCCTGCGTGACAGGCAGGCATTCTAACCAACTGAACTACCAAACCAGAAGCTTTGTATTGCTGCTTTGCCGTTAAACAAAGCGATTGCGGGAGCAGGATTTGAACCTACGACCTTCGGGTTATGAGCCCGACGAGCTACCAGACTGCTCCATCCCGCGATAAGTAATTACTTTACAGTAATTAAAGGACTGTGATTCTTTTGCTCGCAACAAAAGAGACAGTTAAGGAGGATAAGGGATTCGAACCCTTGCACGGTTTTACCCGCCTGACGGTTTTCAAGACCGTTCCCTTCAGCCGGACTTGGGTAATCCTCCAAAAGTAAAAAATGATCCGTACGGGATTCGAACCCGTGTTACCGCCGTGAAAGGGCGGTGTCTTAACCACTTGACCAACGGACCAATAAAAAACGGAGAAGGAGGGATTTGAACCCTCGCGCCGGTTTCCCGACCTACACCCTTAGCAGGGGCGCCTCTTCAGCCACTTGAGTACTTCCCCAAATGTATGACTACATTTTGATGGGCCTAAATGGACTCGAACCA
>NZ_CP023515.1:1117500-1422500 GCF_002393265.1 Enterococcus sp. FDAARGOS_375
CGGCTGGCTCCAAAAAGGTTACCTCACCGACTTCGGGTGTTACAAACTCTCGTGGTGTGACGGGCGGTGTGTACAAGGCCCGGGAACGTATTCACCGCGGCGTGCTGATCCGCGATTACTAGCGATTCCGGCTTCATGTAGGCGAGTTGCAGCCTACAATCCGAACTGAGAGAAGCTTTAAGAGATTAGCTTAGCCTCGCGACTTCGCAACTCGTTGTACTTCCCATTGTAGCACGTGTGTAGCCCAGGTCATAAGGGGCATGATGATTTGACGTCATCCCCACCTTCCTCCGGTTTGTCACCGGCAGTCTCGCTAGAGTGCCCAACTAAATGATGGCAACTAACAATAAGGGTTGCGCTCGTTGCGGGACTTAACCCAACATCTCACGACACGAGCTGACGACAACCATGCACCACCTGTCACTTTGCCCCCGAAGGGGAAGCTCTATCTCTAGAGTGGTCAAAGGATGTCAAGACCTGGTAAGGTTCTTCGCGTTGCTTCGAATTAAACCACATGCTCCACCGCTTGTGCGGGCCCCCGTCAATTCCTTTGAGTTTCAACCTTGCGGTCGTACTCCCCAGGCGGAGTGCTTAATGCGTTTGCTGCAGCACTGAAGGGCGGAAACCCTCCAACACTTAGCACTCATCGTTTACGGCGTGGACTACCAGGGTATCTAATCCTGTTCGCTCCCCACGCTTTCGAGCCTCAGCGTCAGTTACAGACCAGAGAGCCGCCTTCGCCACTGGTGTTCCTCCATATATCTACGCATTTCACCGCTACACATGGAATTCCACTCTCCTCTTCTGCACTCAAGTCTCCCAGTTTCCAATGACCCTCCCCGGTTGAGCCGGGGGCTTTCACATCAGACTTAAGAAACCGCCTGCGCTCGCTTTACGCCCAATAAATCCGGACAACGCTTGCCACCTACGTATTACCGCGGCTGCTGGCACGTAGTTAGCCGTGGCTTTCTGGTTAGATACCGTCAAGGGATGAACATTTTACTCTCATCCTTGTTCTTCTCTAACAACAGAGTTTTACGATCCGAAAACCTTCTTCACTCACGCGGCGTTGCTCGGTCAGACTTTCGTCCATTGCCGAAGATTCCCTACTGCTGCCTCCCGTAGGAGTCTGGGCCGTGTCTCAGTCCCAGTGTGGCCGATCACCCTCTCAGGTCGGCTATGCATCGTTGCCTTGGTGAGCCGTTACCTCACCAACTAGCTAATGCACCGCGGGTCCATCCATCAGTGACGCAAAAGCGCCTTTCAACTTTCTTCCATGCGGAAAATAGTGTTATACGGTATTAGCACCTGTTTCCAAGTGTTATCCCCTTCTGATGGGCAGGTTACCCACGTGTTACTCACCCGTTCGCCACTCTTTTTCTTTCGGTGGAGCAAGCTCCGGTGAAAGAAAAAGCGTTCGACTTGCATGTATTAGGCACGCCGCCAGCGTTCGTCCTGAGCCAGGATCAAACTCTCATAATGATTTGTTTGAATGACCATACGGTCATTAAGCTCATAAAAATTAACTTTGCTAGCTATTGCTTGCATGTATTTGTTTCAATAAATTGAAACGTCCTACACATTGGTTCGTTTGCTTGCTTTGTTCAGTTTTCAAAGGTCTACCGCGCTGTGTTAGCAACTTTTATATCATATCAGAGCGACATTTGATTGTCAACTCTTTTTTAAAAGTTTTTTTTGCTCGTTGTTTTTCAACTTCGTAGCAGCTGTCTCAGCGACTTTATTAGAATAACAAATGATTTGTTATTTGTCAACAACTTTTTTCAATTAATTTTGTTGATGTATCAACATCAATTAACTTTTTTAAAATTGCGACTTCGTTATAATATCATCTGTCGAGCTGTGCGTCAACTACTTTTTTCAATTCTTTTTAGGAATTCATTTAGTCATTTGGCACATGTAATAATATACCAACTAAATCCCTTGCGGTCAATCATTTTCTATGGCTTTTTTCAATTTTTACAAACCCGTCTAATCGCATTGGATCCAGCTTTTATCGTTCGCATTTAATCCGTTTTCTAGCATCTGCCCTAACGTATTTCCCTCTATTTCCTCGCTGTTTTTCTCCCTGATCCAGCAGACAAGAAAAAAGCCGCCCATCTCTTGCGAGTGGACGGAGTTTTTTTATCTCATTGTTGGGAATAATAAAACGTCACGAATCGATTGTGCATCGGTCAACAGCATCACTAAGCGATCGATCCCGATCCCTAATCCACCAGTTGGCGGCATACCGTATTCAAGTGCTTCTAAGAAATCCTCATCCACCCCATGGGCTTCATCATTTCCTGCTTCGCGCTCTTTTTCTTGCCCTTCAAAACGTTCTCTTTGATCGATTGGGTCATTCAATTCCGTGAAGGCATTCGCAAATTCACGACCAACGATAAATAATTCAAAGCGGTCGGTAAAGCGTTCATCTTCTGGATTCTTTTTCGCTAATGGCGAAACTTCCACTGGATGACCAAAGACAAAGGTTGGCTGCTGTAACGTTTCTTCAACAAATGTCTCAAAGAATTCATTGATGATATGGCCAACAGTCATGGCATCAGTGATTTCAACATGATGTTCTTTCGCTAAGCTGCGGGCTTCTTCAACGGACATTGGTTGCCAGAAATCCACACCTGTTTGATTTTTGATTGCATCGACCATATGGATTCGTGCAAAGTCGCTAGCTAGATCGACTTCTTGTCCGTCGTATTGGATCGTTGCTGTATGCAAGACTTTTTCAGCAGCATTACGGATAATGCCTTCGGTTAGATCCATCACATCTTTGAAATCTGTATATGCCGTATACGCTTCTAGCATTGTAAACTCAGGATTATGGGTCGTATCGATCCCTTCATTTCGGAAAACGCGGCCGATCTCATAGACTTTTTCCATGCCGCCCACGATCAATCGTTTTAAGTGAAGCTCAAGAGCGATCCGTAAATACAGATCCATGTCTAAGGCATTGTGGTGGGTAATGAAGGGACGAGCCGCTGCACCACCTGCTTGATTATGCAATACTGGCGTTTCGACTTCGATATACCCATGACCGTCAAGGTAACGACGAATTTCGCTGATGATTTGGCTTCGTTTCATGAAACGATCAAAGCTTTCTTTATTACTGATCAAATCCAAGTAACGTTGACGGTAGCGTTGTTCTACGTTCGTCAAGCCATGGTATTTGTCAGGCAATGGACGCAATGCTTTTGATAAGATCACGATTTCTTTGGCTTTGATGGTCACTTCACCGGTATCGGTCTTCATGATTTCACCAGATACGCCGAAGAAATCACCTAAGTCTGCGTGTTTGAATACTTCGTAAGGTTCATCCCCTACTTGGTCTTTACGTACATATATTTGAATACGGCCTTCGCGGTCTTGTAAATGCGCAAAACCAGCCTTACCTTTTCCACGTTTTGTAACGATTCTTCCTGCAATGCTTGCTGAAAGATTCATTTCGGCTAATTCTTCTTTGGTTCTTTGATCAAATAACTCATGTAACTCGGCAGAATTATGGGTGCGTTCGAATCGCTTGCCAAAAGGATCAATGCCTTCTTCCCGTAGTTTTTCCATCTTTTCACGGCGAACCAACATTTGATCATTCAATTCTTCTTGTGTTTGTCGTTCCTCTGTCACGAGTTTTCCTCCATTCTTAACTTGGGTTTCCTTCTTATAATGCCAATGATGACGCAAAAAATCAAGCCGAACTTTCGAATCGACTTGATTTGTTTCTTATTCCTTAAGAGTTGCTAGCGGCTGTTTTTCGATCTTTTCCACAAATGCATCTAATAAATCAAAAATCGTCTGCTTATCTTCCGCTTGGTTAATTGCCGCTTTGACTTTGGCTGCCCGCGAAATACCTTTTAAGTAGTACGCAGCATGTTGACGAAATTCTCGCGAAGCGATTTTTTCCCCTTTTAGATCAGCCAAACGTTCTAAATGAAGTTTCGCTGTCGAAATTTTTTCTCGCGGTGTTGGTTCTGGCAATAACTCGCCTGTCTCCAAGTATTGCTTGGTGCGGTGGATCATCCATGGATTGCCTAACGCTGCCCGTCCGATCATCACTGCATCTGCACCGACTTCTTCCAACATTCGCTTGGCATCTTCAGGGGTTTTGACATCACCGTTGCCCATAAAGGGAATCGTGATACTTTGCTTCACTTGTTTCAACACGTCCCAATCTGCCGATCCTTCATACATCTGTACACGGGTTCTGCCATGCATACCGATCGCTGCGGCACCCGCTGCCTCCGCGGCTTGGGCATTCTCAACCGCAAAGACGTGCTGCTCATCCCAACCGATCCGCATTTTGACGGTAACGGGCTTGTCGATCGCACTGGAAACAGCATGGACCATTTCATAAACCTTGTCGGGATCTAAAAGCCACTTCGCACCAGCTTCTGCTTTGATGATTTTGTTTACAGGACACCCCATATTGATATCAATGATATCGGCAGTTGTGTTCTCTGCGACAAATTGCGCTGCTTCTACTAAGGATGCTTTATTCCCACCAAAAATCTGAATACTAAGAGGATGCTCCGTCTCGTCAATAAACAGCATCTCAAGGGTCTTCTTATTACGCAGTTGAATCCCTCGATCACTGATCATCTCACAGACGACTAAACCCGCACCAAATTCTTTGACTGTCACACGAAACGCAGAATTGGTGATCCCTGCCATTGGCGCAACGACGACGCGGTTAGGAATCTCAACCGAGCCGATCTGCCATGTCTGTCTATCTTTCACTTACGCTTCCGCCTCTTTCTTCAACGCCGCCAGTTCCGTTTCATCAAAATGATACTTGTTGCCACAAAACGAGCAGACTGCCTCTGCCCCGTGGTCTTCATCGATCATCGCTTGGATCTCGTCAGCCCCTAAGGTGATGATCGCTGTCGCAAATTTTTCTTTCGTGCAATCACAATGGAACTGGACTGGCATTTTTTCTAGTACTTCGATTGTCGTGTCTGGCAACAATGTCGCTAAGATCTCTTCTGGTGATTGGCCTTCATCGATCAAGGTTGATACTCGAGGCAATTCTCCCAAACGTTTTTCGATGGCATCAATGATCTCTTCACTGGCACCAGGCATGATCTGTAGCATAAAGCCACCGGCTGCCCGTATCGAATCATCGGTTTCTACTAATACACTCAGACCAACAGCAGAAGGAATCTGTTCTGACACTGCTAAATAATAAGTAAAGTCTTCCCCAAGCTCCCCAGAGACGATCGGTGTTTGTCCAGAGAAGGGTTCTTTTAGCCCTAAGTCTTTGATCACGGTAAAGATCCCTTGGTCACCCACTGCGCCCCGAACGTCCAATTTTCCTTGAGGGTTCAACGGCAGACTGATCTGCGGATTTTTTATGTATCCTTTTACGTCCCCACGGCCATTGCTGTCTACGACGATTGCCCCAGCAGGACCATTTCCTTGAATTTTGACGGTCAATTTGTCTTCCCCTTTTAAGGTACTGCCTAATAACAAACTTCCCACCATCGCTCGCCCTAAAGCAGCGGATGCCGTATTCCATGTTTCATGGCGTCGTTGTGCTTCGGCGATCGTTTCTGTTGCCGATACTGCATATGCTCGGACGAAGCCGTCATATGCTAGTGCTTTTACTAAATAATCCTTCATCTTGATTCTCCTTTTTATTCATTAATGAATCATACTAGGAAGCGCCGCTTTTTTCAACTGAATGTGTTTGAATTTAAGGAAAGTCTTCTTAAATAGAAACAAAAAGGCACCGAGTTTCCTCGGTGCCTTGATACGTCTTGTTTTAGGCGTTATCATCTTTGTTTTCTTGATCAGTCGGTTGGCTTTCGCTATTGCGGCGAACGTCTTCCAATTGTTGATCAAAATCGTTTGATGGTGCATCTTCGCTGTGTTTTTCTGCAGCTTGCTTCTCTGCATCTTTTTCTTCCAGCGCACGTTTCGCTTCTTCAAACGTTTGAGCTTTTTCACTAGGATACTCAGAGTTTTCGGTTCCTTCAGGCATTTTGCCTTCTTCAAACAAGGATTTGATTGCTTTGGCATCTAATGTTTCATGTTCAAGCAGTTTTTCAGCGATCAATTTGTGCTGTGCACGGTGTTCTTCAATGATTTCATGGGCTTTTTGATGAGCATCCATTAAAATCTTGCGAACTTCTTGATCGATTTCAAAGGCAACTTGTTCAGAGTAAGCTTTTGTTTGACCATAATCACGACCAACAAAGACTTGATGGTTTCCTTCATATTGAACTGGACCTAACTTGTCACTCATTCCATATTCTGTCACCATGCTTCTTGCAAGCGCAGTTGCTTGTTCAAAGTCATTGGAAGCACCCGTTGATTGTACACCGAAGATGATTTCTTCAGCCGTACGACCACCAAGCAACCCAACGATTTGTTCAAACATATCTTCTTTGGTCATCAAGAATTGATCTTCTTTCGGCAAGGCGATCATGTAACCACCCGCACGTCCCCGAGGAATGATCGTTACTTTGTGTACCACACGGGCACGACTCAAGACTAACCCAACAATGGTATGTCCTGCTTCATGGTAAGCAACCATTTCACGTTCGCGTTTGTTGATGACCCGATCTTTCTTCGCTGGACCAGCGATCACGCGGTCTTCTGCTTCATCGATATCTGAAGCGTCGATTTTTTTCTTGTTACGACGAGCAGCAACTAATGCCGCTTCGTTCAAGACGTTTTCCAGATCCGCACCGGCAAACCCTGGTGTTTGTTGGGCAACGACTTTCAAATCAACATCATCTGATAAAGGTTTGTTGCGGGCATGGACACGGAGGATTGCTTCGCGGCCTTTCACGTCTGGACGACCAACTAAAATCTGACGGTCAAAACGTCCTGGACGTAGCAACGCTGGATCTAGAACATCCGAACGGTTCGTTGCGGCAATGACGATCACGCCTTCGTTTCCATCAAAACCATCCATTTCAACCAATAACTGGTTCAATGTTTGTTCCCGCTCATCATGTCCGCCACCCATACCGGCACCACGTTGGCGACCGACGGCATCGATTTCATCGATAAAGATGATGGCTGGTGCATTTTTCTTCGCTGTTTCAAATAAGTCACGCACCCGGCTTGCACCGACACCGACAAACATTTCAACGAAATCTGAACCAGAGATCGAGTAAAATGGTACGCCAGCTTCACCAGCAACGGCTTTGGCTAGTAACGTTTTCCCGGTTCCCGGAGGCCCCTCAAGTAAGACACCTGCTGGGATACGAGCGCCTAATTCAACGAAACGTCGAGGATCTTTCAAGAATTCCACGACTTCGACAAGCTCTTGTTTTTCTTCTTCTGCACCGGCTACGTCTGAAAAACGTACGCGGTTGGCTTTTTTGTCCGCTTCTTTGGCTTTTGATTTGCCAAAGTTCATCACACGGCCGCCACCGCCACCGCCGCCGCCTTGTTGGCTCATCATCATATAGAAGAAGAAAATGATGATCACAAGTGGTAAGAAGCTAACCAAAAGCGATAACCAAATACCACTGTTGGATTCTTCTTCGATGGTAGTTTTGACCCCTTGTGCTGAGGCCAGACTGGTGACTTCGCTCAGCGTAGAATCATTTGGTAAAATGATCGTTGAAAAGCGGGTCGAACTCGCCTGTGTATTGCCTAAAACAGACAAGCTGTTGTCATTGCTGACAGTTTGTTCTTCATTGTATTCACCCACGATTCGATACACACCGTTAGCGGGTTGGACAGTAAATTGTTTAACCTTCCCGTCTTTCAGTTGTTCTGTAAACGTGGAGTACTCGATCGTTGGGGTCTGCTGATTGCCATTTCCAAAGATGAAATAAACGACCATGACCATTGCCAACAAGACAAGTACATAATATAAGGTATTTTTTACCATACCGTTATTTTTCTTATTCATGCGTACCTCCCTGGCTATTTTGTTTTATCAATCCTGACCATTTAATTGTATCACAATTGATTTAGAACAGTCACTAATTTGACTGATAAACACTAGGTTTTAAGACGCCAACGTAAGGTAAGTTTCGATATTGCTCTGCATAGTCCAGTCCATATCCAACAACAAACTCATTTGGCACATCGAAGCCGACGTAATCAGCATCGATCTCAACAACACGGCCTTCCGGCTTATCTAATAACGTCACGATTTTCACTGATTTCGCTTTACGGTATTTGAATAGATCTACCAGATAAGCCAACGTGCGACCGCTGTCAATGATGTCTTCAACGATCAAAAGATCGCGGCCCTCAACATTTGTATCTAAATCTTTGATGATTTTGACTTCTCCAGATGAAATCATGGCATTGCCATAACTTGAGACATCCATGAAATCTAACTCCAAGTAACAATCCATCTCACGAACGATGTCTGCCATGAAAGGAACGGCACCTTTCAGTACACCTACGACTAGAGGATTTTTATCCGCATAAGCCGCCGTTAATTCTTGACCAAGTTCCACACAACGATTTTTGATTTCGTCACGGGAAATCAAAATTTTCTCAATATCTTTATCTAGCATAAAGTTCTCCTTCCAACTCTTACTTCTGATATTTATAAAGAAGTATGTAGTGTATTTTATCAGTTTCTGGCGCAATACTCAAATAGGAAAATGCATGAGGTAGTAAGGCAATCACTTGTTTATCAAGGTTTGTGACGACCCAACTTTTTTCTCGCTCTTCATTAGGAATTTTTGAATCGATAAAAAAACGACTGATCTTTTTGGTCAGGCCACGCGCCAAGCGGATTCGGTCTCCTGGCTGTCGCTTACGTACGATCAGCTCAGAGGAATAGTTTAGCGGTAAATCTTGGGAAAACTCTGACCAATTTGTGATTTTTTTGGGAATATGCTGTTCATTTATCGGAAAATACCCAATCCATTCCTTTTCAGAAAGATAGATCCCCTCCCCTAAAACCAGACGCTGACTGACTTCTGTCAACGGCGTTGCAGGCTGTTGGGAAACAGCTACGGGTTCCAATAATAATTGGTCATAACTGCGCCGCAACTGCCACTGTTTGTGCAATGCCAATTGCCATTGCCCTTTCTTTTCGTCTAGCAGACGCAATAACTGTGGCAGCTGTTTTTGATTGAGTGACTGCTTTGTAAAAGCTTCTGCTTGCTGCAAAAACCCAGCATAGAAAAAATAGCGCTGCGCCGGCGAAAACGTCGGTAGCTGTTGCAGATCGATCACTAAGCGAGCAGCTTGCTGTTGAACGAACGCAGACAACCATTGCTGCTGCTCTTGCTGGATCAACTGATTGGCGAACTGCATTTCTACAGAAAGCTGTTGAAAATGTGGCAGCAGTTGCGGATTTTCCGCTTTTAATGCCGGCACTACTTGCTGGCGTAGTCGGTTTCGCAAATACAACGGTTCGTGATTGCTTTCGTCTTCAAAGTAGGGAATCTGCTGTGCTTGCGCATAGTCGTAAATCGCTGCCTTACTGACACTAAGCAGCGGCCGCAACAGGATTCCAGCTTGAAAAGGCTGCTGCTGCTGCATCCCGCCAGCCGATTGCAAGCGGCCTTCTCGCATCATCTTCATCAGCATCGTTTCTACTTGGTCGTCACTGTGGTGGGCAGTCAGCAAAACATCATAGCCTTCTTGGGACATGACATCGGCAAAAAACGTATAGCGAAAGTCGCGAGCGCTAGCTTCTACGCCGGTTTCTGGCGGATTTTCCCAACACCGCTCATAAAAAGGAATGCCGCGTTCCTGGCAGTACTGCCGTAAAAAAGCCGCTTCCTCAGCAGATGCTGGACGCAATTGATGGTTCACATGTGCCACGCCAAAACATGGCTCTTTTTGCATTTCGGGAAACAACTGACAAAAGACCTGCAACAAGACCATCGAGTCGACGCCCGTCGATACCGCCAGCAAATAGCGGCGTTTTTTTTCCGGATCGATAGCAGCGATTTGCCCTCGAACGGTTTGAATGACCATCTTATGACCTCCTTTTCCTTCGGTAGACCCACAAGAAAGAAAGCTGAAACAAAACGAACCAACAGTTTTGTTCCAGCTTTTCCCAACTTGCTATTCATGTTTAGTTACGGCGTCCGCCGCGGCCACCGCGTTTTCCTTCTGTATTTCGACGTAATGATGAAAGACGATCATCACTATCTTTTAGAAAAGAACTCATCAATGAATCGAAGTCTTGTTTATTTACATTCGTAGTTTGATTGCGTGAAAAAGATTTTTTCGGATTTGGTCGATTGAATTCTTTTTTCGGGTATTCACGTTTTTCTTCCGGTTTATCTTCTGCTTTGCGGATCGATAGGCCGATTTTTCCATCGTTGCCGATTGCCGTAACAAGTACTGTCACTTCATCCCCAACAGACAACACGTCGTGAATGTCTTTGACGAATCCGTTTGATACTTCACTGATATGCACCAAACCAGTTTTCCCTTCACCAAGATCAATGAACGCACCAAAATTTGTAATACCAGACACTTTGCCCTTTAGTTTCGCTCCAACTTCGATTGACATATAAAAAATGTTCCTCCTAATTTTTACCCATTTAAAATAATTCAAACTACTGCGCTGAGTAGGTATGACATTGCTTAATCTTGTGACTCTGTGGATGATGACTCTTGCTCGCTTTGTGAAGAGCCTTCATTCGTGCTCTGAGAATCCGTTCCGTCCGGCAAGACCGGATAGATCTTTTCCCCATCTTTTGAATAGAAAAATCGGCTCCGGGCCAATTTCGCTACATATTCATCGTCTTTCAGTAAGGCAACATCCCGCTCCAACGAAGCCACTTTTTGTTCAGCTTCTTTTTGTTCAGCGACTGTTTCCGCCTTATATTCCTTTAGCTTTTGCAGGCGCATTTGATCGTTGAACATTTGAATGCCTACGATCGCAAATATCGCTAATGCCGCCACGAAAAACGCCACCAGCCGACGTCGGCGAAACACGACTTGCCGCCGCTCTTTTTCAAACTTGGCAAATTGCTCTTTCGCATAATCGGTCTGCAATAGTTCTATTTTTTTATTTGATTCTTTTGCCACCTGAACTCGCTCCCGTCGCTGTCTTTGTTTTTTACATTATACCAACATCCGCAAAGCTTGTCTAACTGAAAATGCCGTAAAAATCAAGCATTTTCTGAGATTCTTTCCTCTGAAACGATCTCATACATTTTTGCAGCGTCTTCTTTTTTCGTCGATTCATGCAATTCATTGACTTTTACTTCCAAGACCTTATTCCCGAATTGAATGCGCATAGTATCGCCTACTTTGACGTCACTGCTTGACTTGGCTAATTTGCCGTTGATCTGAATTCGTCCCTTGTCTGCCACTTCTTTGGCCACAGAGCGACGCTTGATGATGCGGGAGATTTTAAGAAATTTATCTAATCTCATGTTTTTCACCTCTTCTTAATAGTTTCTTTCCAAATGGGACTAACAGCCATTCGCGAATCGTTAACAATTTGATTTTGATCGCTGCCCCGATAAAGGCTGCGCCTCCCAGACCGACACCGCCTAGGCAAAAAAGCAGTGCCTGTAGTCGATGGGTCAAAGGACCTTTCAATAAGATCGCAACGAAGCTATAATATAAGAATAGCACGCTTGCCATGATCCCTAAACAAATAAATAGTTTTTTTCCATAATTTCCTTCATGCCAAAAGTGATTGATGCTGCTTTTTGCTCGACGCTGTTCGGAAACCACAAAACAGCATAAGGTCGCGCCTAACCCCAACAGCGTACTGACACTCGCTCCTGCAGTCCCATAAGAAGCAGTCAGCGGCCACATCGATAGACATTTGATCAAAAGACCGATCCCCGCAGCCAGCAAGCCGAAGGTATAGGTATTGCGACTTTGTTGAATGCTTTGATAGGCTTGGATCGTCGCCATCAGAGCGATGGAAAAGACAAACAATACCAGCGCCACATTGCCAGAACCGTCTTTGAATAAGGCAAAGTTAATATAAGGCAGCAAAATCGCTAAGCCCACGGCGGAAGCCGAAGCAATCCCGATCGTTAGGCGTAAATACATTTTTGCCGACTTTTCAAACAGCTGCTGATTTTTTACCGTCAAATACTTGGTCAACGTTGGCAAAAACGTCGAGCTTAACGCCATCGCCACCACAAGACCTAGTTGGACGAGGGGTTGTCCCCGATCATAGATCCCTTTCGAAATCCGGGCTGCTTGTGCCGTCAACCCACCTGCTTCCAGTGCATTGGTCAATAAAAACGAATCCGCTAACTGGAACAAGATCAAATAGCCGCTATAAATCGTTAACAGACCGCCTTCTAAGAAGAAGCGTTTCTTCAACGAGGCGGATAAAACAGCGGGGTTTTCTCCTGTACGGGTGACTGGTTTATGCCATAACGATAGGCGTTTACCGTTGATTTGTCGGCTATAATAACTTAAAATCCACCACGCCGCAAGCCCCCCGACTAAGGCACCCATCATGGCGACAGTCCCCGTTTGATAAATCGTCCAGCCCAATTGCTGGAAAGCTGCCGCAGCCCCTAAAATCACACCAACTCTAAGCAACTGCTCTACAACTTGGGAAACTGCTGTCGGCACCATTTGCAGATTTCCTTGAAACATTCCTCGATAAAAGGTCAAAGGTGGGACAAATAAGAAGGTAAAAGAAACGACTCGAATCAAGCCTGCCAGTTGGTGGTCCCCCATCACTTGCGCGATCGGACCGGCAAATAAAAAGGTCACCGCCCATAAACCGATCGCAGACCAAAGTACGAAAGGCGTCAACGCTTGCAGCCGTTCCTTGCTTTTCAAAGGATCGGGTTCTTCAGCGACGATGCGGGAGATAAACTGTGGCAAACCTGACAACGCCAACGTCATTGCCAATCCATAAATCGGATAGACTTGTTGATACACATAAAACCCTTCGTCCCCTACCAGATTCTGAAAAGGGACCCGATAAACGGCACTTAAGATTTTTGCGATAAAGGAAGCGATCGTTAAAATAAACGCCCCTTCCATCGTACGCTTCAATTGTGATTTCGGCATCCCTCTGGTTCCTTTCTAGCCTTGACTGGCGTATTTTTGTTCCCGTAATGCTTTGACAAAATCTTGGATTTCTAATAGCCAGGTGCTTTCCTTCATCACTGGCGGAATCTGTAATTTGATGGTCATTTGCTCATGATCGACACCCATCGTGGCTTTTAATTTAGTAGCTTTCAATGCTTCAAACAGCTGCTCCACCGAATAATTTTTCGTGCCGACTTTACTCAAAGTAAACGACACCGTCTGTTGCTGCTTACGGATAGTTTCTAACAAGGCACGATCGCCGTTCATCTTGATCTCGCCCACCGTTAAGAGGTGCGCCACTTCAACAGGGTATTCTCCAAAACGGTCTAACAGATCATCTTGAAGTTCATCGACTGCTTCTTGGGATTCCAACTCACGAATTCGTTTGTAGATCTCGATTTTTTGCCGTTCATCTTCAATATACGAAGTCGGCAAGTAGGCATCGATCCCCAGATCGATCTCAACGGTCGTTTTCTCTGTTTGGGTATTTTTCCCTTGCTTACGGGTAACTGCTTCCGACAGCATTTGCGAGTACATATCAAATCCGACTGCATCGATAAAGCCGTGCTGTTGCGCCCCCAATAGATTTCCCGCTCCACGAATCGAAAGATCGCGCATCGCGATTTTGAATCCTGAACCTAACTCCGTAAAGTCCTTAATGGCTTGTAGTCGTTTTTCACTGACTTCGTTCAACACTTTTTGCTGTTCATACATGAAATACGCATAGGCGACTCGATTGCTCCGACCGACACGGCCACGCAACTGATACAACGTCGAAAGCCCCATGTAATCGGCATTTTCTACAAACAACGTATTGGCATTGGGAATATCCACACCGGTTTCAATGATCGTCGTTGTCACCAACACATCGTATTGGCCTTCAATAAAGTCAAACAACGTATTTTCCAATTGGATCTCGGTCATTTGCCCGTGAGCATAAGCGATTCGTGCGTCTGGCACTAATGCCTGCAGTTCTTCGACTTTTCGCTCGATCGTATCGACACGATTATAGAGATAAAACACTTGGCCTCCCCGGGCCATCTCCCGTTGGATCGCTTCTCGCACCGCTCCTGGATTCATCTCCATCACATAGGTTTGGATCGGGTAACGATTTTCCGGTGGTGTTTCGATCACAGATAGGTCCCGCACCCCCAGCATCGACATATGCAACGTTCGTGGGATCGGCGTTGCCGTCAACGTCAACACATCGACTTGCGAACGCAGTTGTTTCAAGCGCTCTT
The DNA here is from genome assembly GCF_002393265.1 of Enterococcus sp. FDAARGOS_375. Lineage (NCBI taxonomy): Bacteria > Bacillati > Bacillota > Bacilli > Lactobacillales > Enterococcaceae > Enterococcus > Enterococcus sp. FDAARGOS_375. The sequence continues at coordinate 1,131,714 of NZ_CP023515.1, forward strand.
TGTGTTTGACCCCAAACCGTTGTTCTTCATCGATCACCAACAAGCCCAAATCAGCAAACTCAACATCTTTTGACAATAATCGGTGGGTCCCCACCAAAATATCGACTTGCCCTTTGCGCACTTGCTCGATCGTTTCATTCTGCTGTTTTTTCGTCCGAAAACGACTCAGCACCCCAACATTGACGGGGAATCCTTCAAAACGATCGACCATCGTTTCATAGTGCTGCTGCGCCAAGATCGTTGTCGGCACTAAGAAAGCCACTTGTTTGCTTTCTTTGATCGCTTTAAAAGCAGCCCGCAGCGCCACTTCTGTTTTCCCAAAACCGACATCTCCGACTAACAAGCGGTCCATCGGTTTTTCTTTTTCCATATCCCGCTTGATCTCTGCCGTACTGCGCAGTTGATCATCGGTTTCCGAATACGGAAAAGCATCTTCAAATTCTTTTTGATAGGCATCGTCTGGTTGAAAGGCATAGCCTTTTTCCGATTCGCGTTTGGCATACAATAAAATCAAATCATCCGCGATGTCTTCAATTTTAGCCGTCACTTTGCGCTTGGTCTTCGCCCACTCACTGCCGCCTAATTTATTGATTTTCGGTGTTTTCGACTCGGAAGCCACATATTTCTGAATCAAATTCAATTGGGTGACTGGAATAAAGAGCTTGTCTTCGTTTTGGTACAAGATCGTCATGTAATCTTGGTGGACGCCATCGACTTCTAAGGTTTCCATGCCGATGTACTTCCCGATCCCATGATTCGCATGGACGACATAATCGCCGGCTTTTAACTCATTGTAGCTTTTGAGACGTTCCGCATTGGTGACATTTTGCCGGCGGGCTCTTTTTTTGTTCATCTTTTGGAAAATTTCTTTTTCCGTAACCACCACTAGCTTGTCTTGCGGCATTTCAAAGCCGCTTTGCAAACGTTCCACCACGATTTGGGTGCGTCCCGTAAACAGGCGGTCTTGTTGCGTCTGCACCGCATAGATATCATGATCTCGCAGATCTTGCTCTAACTTCTTAGCCCGTTCTTGGTCACTGACCAGAAAAATCACCGTTTGCTGTTGCTTCTCCCAGCGATCGATCTCAACTTTCAAGAGACCCATTTGGCTGAAAAACTGCTGCATCGGCCGGTATTGGAATTGATGGATCGCTTGGAAGCGAATGTTCCCCATTCCTTTTTGGAATAATGAAAAGAAGCTGGTCACAAAGGTTTCTTTTTGTAGTAGCTGATGGACATCGATCCCGAATTGCTGTTCAGAAAAGACCCGCAGTTCCGCTAATTTTTGGGTATGCCACTCCGCCTCTTCCCGTTCGATATCACGATTGGTCTCCATGATCCGAGCGTAATCATCGATCATCAAAAAGGCATCTTCAGAAAAATAATCTAAGACACTTGTTTGCTGACGATACAGCAAATCCGTGTAATAACGGGCACTTTCACCAGGAATCCCCGCTTGCCATTGAGAAGCCAACTGGCCAAAATAATCTTCTAAAAAGGCACGATCGGTTGCTTCTTTGGTGACTGCCAACCGCTTGTTCAATAATTCTTGCAGCTGCTTTTGCCCCGCCGCTAAATCTTCCGCTGAGAAAACCAATTCGGTAGTGGGTAAAATAGCCACTTGTTGCAGCGTTTCCACTGAGCGTTGCGTTTCCACGTTGAAAGAACGCATCGAGTCGATTTCTACATCAAACAACTCGATCCGTACGGGGTATTCGGCATTTAATGGGTATATATCGAGGATGCTTCCACGAATACTGAATTCGCCGGGTTTGCCAATCATTGACTGCCGTTCGTAACCCATCAAGATCAATTGTTGCGGCAAACGCTCTAAATCGATCTCATCGCCAATCTGCCATTGAAATTGGTTGGCTAACCAGGTTTTCTTTTCAGGCAAATACTTTCGCAAAGCCGCCACCGGCAACACATAGATCCCGGTTTTCCCTTGAGAAACAGCATTCAGCGCTGCCACTCGTTCTTCTCGTGCTTCTGGTGAAGAAAAAGCCATTTCGGCTGACAACACTTCATCCACTGGAAAAACATAGACATCTTCCGTCACATTACGCAGATCTTCGGCTAGTTGATTTGTATAATAGAGATTTGGTGTCACCACGATCACTTGCTTTTGAAATGCCTGATACACACCGGTGATCGCTAATGTTTTTGCCGATCCAGCTAGACCGGTCAGTAATTGCCGGGGGGCCTGTTCACGTAAACCTGCATGCCAAGCCGCCACTGTCGGCACTTTATTTATTAATTCAATTAAATCCATCTCGGCCCTCCTTAGTTAAATCGATTCATTGTGGCAAGAAAGTCGCCGTTGGTCAAGTAATCACTACTTGCCTCGACCGCTTTATCAATACTTTGTAAAACGATCGGCAGATCGTCTTTTGCAAAAGGACTCAGTACATGATTGACCACGGTTTGTCCCGGACGCGGACGATCGATCCCGATTTTGATCCGGTCAAAGACTGTCGAATCCAAGTGAGCGATCAAACTCTTGATCCCATTGTGGCCACCTGCACTGCCTTTTTGGCGCAAGCGGATTTTCCCTAATGCTAAATCAAGGTCATCATAGACCACCACTAATTCTTCTTGGTAGATGCCAAAATAGGTCATCAACGGACCTACCGCACGACCGGATTCATTCATGAAGGTTTGCGGTTTGACCAAAAGGATTTTTTCACCCTTCAAGAAAAACTCTGCCACCTCTGCTTCAAAAGCCGACTTTTTAAAGGTTGCTTGGTACTTTTGTGCCAACGCATCCACTACCATAAAGCCAACATTATGTTTGGTTTTTTCATATTTTTTGCCGGGATTTCCCAAGCCTACAATCATTTTCATTTTTTAGTTACGCTCCATTATTTCTAGTTTCAAGCTGATTCTTCATCTATTTTATCGGTTTTCTTATCCAAACACAAAATACTGGGCACACAAATGCGCCCAGTTCTTTTGCTTAGGTAATTATAACACGAAATGGACTGTTATGGTGGCGTCCTCTTGCTCAGTTTTTATCTTTCTTAACGAATCTTAATAAAACGTTGGTATATCTTCTTTTTGACGTAATAACAAAGAAAGCATTTACAACTGAAACAGTGACATTTTGTGTAATATTGTTGTGCAAATCACATGACAAATATACTTGAAAATGGTAGGATGATAGCGAGTAAAACAATTATGCGGAAGGAATGATACACAGATGACTGCAAAAACGAACAAAAAAGATCACCAAAAGGTAATTCTTGTTGGAGACGGTGCGGTTGGTTCTAGTTACGCGTTTGCGTTGGTGACCCAAAACATTGCGCAAGAAGTCGGAATCATTGATATAAATACAGCAAAAACAGAAGGCGACGCAATTGATTTGTCCCATGCCTTGGCCTTTACTTCCCCTAAGAAAATCTATGCCGCTTCTTATGAAGACGCACATGATGCTGATTTAGTTGTTATTACTGCTGGTGCGCCTCAAAAACCAGGCGAAACCCGCTTAGATTTGGTTCATAAAAACTTAAAAATCAACCGGGAAGTAGTTACCCAAATCGTTGATTCAGGGTTTAACGGAATCTTCTTGGTAGCAGCAAACCCAGTCGATATTTTGACTTATTCGACTTGGAAATTCTCAGGCTTCCCGAAAGAACGCGTCATCGGTTCAGGTACTTCATTAGATTCTGCCCGTTTCCGTCAAGCATTGGCTGAATTGGTCGATGTTGATGCCCGTAACGTCCATGCCTATATCTTAGGCGAACACGGGGATTCAGAATTCCCTGTTTGGTCTCATGCCAACGTAGCCGGCCTACAAATCTATGAATGGGTCAAAAATAACCCAGACATCGATGAAGAAGCCATGGTCAACATTTTCTTCAGCGTTCGTGATGCAGCCTACACCATCATCGAGAAAAAAGGTGCGACTTTCTATGGGATCGCAGTAGCTTTAGCACGGATCACTCGTGCGATCTTAGACGATGAAAATGCTGTCTTACCACTATCTGTGTATATGAATGGCGAATATGGTTTAAACGACTTGTACATCGGTGCGCCTGCAGTCATCAACGCCCAAGGGATCCAAAAAGTGATTGAGATCCCATTGACGGATGGGGAAAAAGACCGGATGGCCGCTTCTGCAAAACAATTAAAAGACATTCTTGATGAAGCTTTTGCGAAACTAGATGCAGAAGACAATCAATAATTTCTCTCACTTCGTTTAGCTAATCAACCATGCAACTGAACGAACCTTACAGCTTACTCTTTTTCAGAACAATTTGATCAAGATGACCTGCTGCCGGTTCGTTCAGTTTTTTTATGCAATGAAATGCTTTTCTACAGCTTAGCTAAAGATAGTTTAAGAATTTTCTATTTTTCATGGAAGTTTCATTTGCCATATTCGCTTTCCTGGGGGAATATGGTATGATTTAAGCGTTATTATCTATTATGCCATTAGAAAAAAGGAGTAGTTGAATGACTCGTTCAAACAAACATACTGACGCCAAGAACAATACCAAGAAAATTGTTCTGATCGTTGTGGCTGCTTTATTAGTAGTGATCGCTGGCGGCTATACCTACCGAAGTACATATTATGCAAACCGTTTTTTACCAAAGACTGAAATTGAGGGCATCGATATCAGCAACAAAACCGTCGCTGAGGCCAATGCCCTGCTGCATGACCGCTATTCGCAAGAAGATTTCACCATCAAAGAAGGCGATAGCGAATGGAAGACAATCAACCTTGCTCAATTTGGTTTACAGACGGATTTCACCGATGAGCTACAATCGTTAAAAGATGAACAGAACCAGTGGAGTTGGGGAATGGCTTACGTTTCTGCTGCAGAAGAAAAAACACTGGATAATCTCTCGGTAGATCAAGATACGCTAAACAGCGAAACAGACACGATTCAAAAGGAACTAGAAACTTTAAATGAGGATCGTACCAAGTCTGCCGATGCAACATTGGAAAAAGGCGAAGACGGTTTTTCTATCAAACCAGAAGTTGACGGCGATGCCATTGATGTGGACAAAGCAGTGGCTGACTTACAAGAAGCCATCGTCAGCGGCGAAAAGGAACTAAATCTCGGCGATTACATCACAAAACCAAGTGTGACCGCTAATGATCCTGATCTAACCAAAGAAATGGATTCGTTGAATAAAATCGCCAAAGTAACCGGCAATTATACGATCAACGGAAACACGTTTCAAATTCCAAGAGAATCGATCATGGATTGGCTCTCTTACAAAGATGGCAACACCACGATCGACGAAGACAAAGTAAGAAGCTATGTCGCTTCGATCGGTGAGCAATACAACACCAGCACCAATTCTTCGACCTTCAAGAGTACCAAACAAGGCGAAGTAACAGTTCCAGCCGGCACCCTCAGCTGGACGATCCAAACCGATGCGGAAACAGAAGCATTGATCGAGGCGTTAAAAGCCGGCGAAGACTTCACCCGCACACCGATTGCTCAAGGAAGCACCGATGCTGGCAGCCCGTTATTTGGCAACACGTATATTGAAGTTGATTTGAAAAACCAACACATGTGGTATTACAAAGATGGCGAGCTGGTGCTAGATACGAAAATTATCTCTGGGAAACCAGCTACACCAACGCCAACTGGTGTCTTCTATGTCTGGAACAAAGAAGAAGATGCAACCTTGACCGGTGAAGATTATGCGTCCCCTGTTGATTACTGGATGCCGATTGATTGGACGGGTGTCGGAATCCATGATTCTGATTGGCAAACGGAATACGGTGGTGATCTTTGGAAAACCCGCGGCTCTCACGGCTGTATCAATACTCCGCCAGGCGTCATGAAAGAATTGTACAGCAAAGCCGAAGTCGGGACACCCGTGATCGTGATTTAACCGAAAAAAGAGTCAGACCTTTTTATAGATGAACCAAAAGCTGCAAAAGAAAATTCTTTTGCGGCTTTTTTGTTATTTCCCCCATGTTCCTATTTACAAAGCGCCATTTAATTAATATACTTAATTAACTATATTAATTAATAAGGAGAATCATTTTGGAAAAAGTCGTCTTCATCGATCGTTCTACTTTGGCTGGAAGTTTGATTAAAATTTTTGCCCGCAACATCCAAATGCTTTCTGAGGATCAAATCAGCGTGACGGTTCTGACACCGGAACGACTAGCAAGTTATCGTTTTTCGCAAGAAAAAATCGTTTTGGTCGACCCCTTGCTTTCTTTAACAGATCCAATGATCCATCAAACTATCCCACCGCGCATCAAACGCCTGTCGTTTCCTGCCAAACATTACAGCGGCATGAATACTGAAGGCATTCTAGAATTGATCCAACAAGCATAACCTAAAAAGGCCGACGGAAACCAATGGTTTCTGCCGGCCTTTTCTCATGCCACTTGCCCTTTGCTAGACCATCGCTTCTTCTTGTTCTAACAAAGTAACTTGCTCTCCTTTGTCTTGCAGCGCGGCGACGTGCATCGTCCCCCACTGGCAAAGGGTATCCAATAAGCCGCCTAACGTTTCTCCATATTCACTCAAGGAATACTCAACTTTGGGTGGTACTTGATTATAGGACTTGCGGGTAACGATATCAGACTCTTCTAATTCCCGCAATTGCTGCGTCAACATTTTTTGACTGATGCCAGGAATTTTCCGCCGTAAATCACTAGGACGCAATGCCCCATGGCGTAAATTACAAAGAATGATTGGTTTCCATTTCCCGCCGATGACATCCATTGTTGCTTCTACACCAATATTATAAATTTTTTCTTCCATTTTTTTCACCTCATCATGTTTGCTAACATACAAAAGTTACCAAAAGGTGTGTATCAAACAAAAAAGTACGTACTATACAACCTTACCTCCTCATTATATGATGATTTCAGAAAAAAATAAAGGAGATGTTTTTATGATCGAAAAATTATCAGATACCGTTACACTGAACAATGGCAGTAAAATCCCCGGTTTGGGGTTAGGTGTCTTTCAAATCCCTGAAGCTGAAACAGCAGAGGTCGTGAAACAGGCCATCGTCAATGGGTATCGCCTGATTGATACGGCGGCTATTTACGGCAACGAAACAGGAACAGGGGAAGGAATCAAACAAGGCTTACAAGAAACGGGGTTGTCTCGTGAAGAACTCTTTGTCACTTCCAAACTTTGGAACGATCATTTAACTTATGATGAAACGATCCACGCCTTCAATGAAAGTTTGGCCCGCTTAAACCTCGAGTATCTCGACTTGTACTTGATCCATTGGCCGGGAAATCAAGCATTTCAAGAGTCATGGCGCGCATTGGAAGACTTGTATGCCGCAGGAAAAATCAAAGCAATCGGGGTCAGCAACTTCCAGATTCATCACTTGGAGCAATTATTGGCCGTTGCTAAGGTCGTTCCTGTCGTCAATCAGATCGAACTGCATCCCAAACTGACGCAGCAAGACCTGCGGGACTTTTGTGCTGAAAAAGGGATTGCGATACAAGCTTGGTCGCCTTTGATGCAAGGCAAACTGCTGACAGATGACACCGTCTTGGCGATCGCCGATGCACAGCAAAAATCAGCGGCACAAGTGCTTTTACGCTGGGCTATCCAACAAGGAATCTTAGTCAACGTCAAATCGACACACCCTGAGCGAATGATCGCCAATGCAGCGATTTTTGATTTCCGTTTATCAGAAGAGGAAATGGGCCGCTTGAACGCATTAAATGAGGACCTGCGAGTGGGTCCAGATCCAGACACATTCGATTTTCATTAACCAAACTATATACTAAACAAAACCTTAGGAGGAAGTAGAATGACAAACACAAACACAGGATTTTCAATGGTGAACCACGTGGGAATCACCGTCAGCAATCTCGAACGTTCCATCCAATTTTATGAAGCATTAACTGGAAAGAAAATCGCCAATCAAGATACGATCGGTGGCAAACGCATGGCGCAAACGCAAGGTTTAGAGGATACATTGATCAAATACGCCAATCTTCATTTAGACAATCTCAACATCGACCTTTTAGAATACGTCGAACCAAAATCCAACAAAGCTAGCTATTCCAATGAGCAAATCAGTGCCATGCATCTTTGTTTTGAAGTCGAAAATATTGATGAAGCCGTTGCTCGTCTAAAAGCCATCGGGGTTGAACCTGACGGTACCCCAATCGTTTTTGAAGAACAAGATGGTTTAAAAAGCGGCTTCGGGACAGGTGTTGCCTACTTTACAGATCCAGACGGTACCAATCTTGAACTGATTGCACCAAAAGGCCCTTTTCAACGGGGATAAAAAAACGGATGGCGCTGCAAAGCGCCATCCGTTTTTTTTGCTAGAAGCACGTATTTTTCGATTGTTCCCCTTCATAGAAGCGTTCATAGCGGATACAATAAGTATGTACTCATCTTTAGCGGCTTCACTTACTTATCCAACAAATCGCACGTGAAAGGTAGTGATCTCGATCGATATTGGACTTTTGTTGTTGATTTTTACGGGTATTTTTTTCATCGTCTTCTGGTGCTTTTACCGAGAAGAACCCAATTATGTATTCGGCTTTCGCACCAAGCGCAGTACAGCCAGTGTCAGCAATTGGCGTTTTGCCCAGCAGTGGTTCTCCATGTTAGCGATGCTCTTTCTAGGCGGGGTCGTTTTATTGCAGCGCAACGAGCTGATCGCAGAGGCTTTTTACCAAGTAGCCGTTTTTGGCAGCTATCTTCTAGCAGCGCTACTCGTAGAAACGGCACTGTATCTCAAAGATTCACGCACAAGCACCAAAAAGTAAGACAAAAAAGACATTCCAGCGAATGTCTTTTTTCTATTGTTTATTTTGATGATGGATCGTGATCCCCAACACCAAGGCTAAAATCCCTGAAACCACCCAGATAGTGCGGTGGAATAAGAAAATCCCTAGCAAGCTGCTTAAGACTGCACCAAAAAAGAAGCCGCCGATGATCAAGGAAATAGAAATAATCTTGGGCGTCACTGATCGGTCCTTTTTAAACCAGCGCATGTACACATAATCAGCCAGTGAACGTAAGTTGCCGGTGGTCATCGTGGTGGCATAGGGCATCCCTGCCAAGCGACGATAGGCGGCATATTGAATCGCTGCAAAAAAAGATAACCCCGAATCGATCATGACATTGGGTAATGATCGAGCAAAAAAGCCCAGAACCAAAATACCGATCGCTTCAAAGATCAATGCGGCATTTTGCCAAACGATCCAGCCCCCTGTCGGAAAATGATGCTGCAGATAATTCGTCACTACGATCCCCACTAAAAACATGAAGATTGGTGGCAGATATCGAAAGGCTTGTTCAAACTGCCCCGTTGAAAGATTGATCCCTAACAAAATGACATTCCCCGACTGCATACTTGCAAACACTTCCCCGTGAAACAAGTAGGTATACGCATCTAAAAAACCGCCCGCCATAGCAAGAAGAATCCCCACCGGTAAACTTTCATGCACGACAAACTCGGTTTCGCCTTTGACACTACTCAAACTTTTTTCCATTGGTTTCGCCTCTTGTTTTTTATACTTTCTAACAGCTTAACGCTTAAAAACGCCGACAACTCGTTATGTTTTGCGGCGTTTAGGTGACTTTTTCGATAGCTGACAAATCAACCACCCCAAAAGAACGGCGGTCAGTGCTCCAGCTGAATCCAGCATGACATCTTGAAAAAGCGGCGTCCGTCCTCCCGTCAGCATTTGATGGTATTCATCGATCCCTGCATAGCCAGTGGCTGCCAACCAAGCAAAAAAAGCGGCTAGCCAATACGGCATACGGCGATAAACGAGCACGAAAAACAAACTGCCCCCTAGGACAAAATAGGTAAAGAAATGTGCGCCTTTACGGATGAAAAATTCCACAAAGGAGAAATAGCCTTTTTCCGCAATACTGATCTCCGAACCAGCATAGGAAAAAGAAATCTTCTCTAGCCACTCTTTCAATGGTTCATTTTTTAAGATTCGTGAAAGCAACCCAATTTGCGATTGCTGCTCATAGGTTTGTGAAGAGCTGATAAAGAGGATGACCATGACCGCAACTGCGATACAAAAGTAAAAATTCGGTTCTTTCAGTAATTTTTTCATAATTTTCACTCCTCATTTTCCTATCTTACCATTTTCATTTGGTGATGCAACTGTTTTTCAAAAAGAGCGTTCTATTGATCTTTCAGCGTTTCGATGAAAAACGATCTTCCTTTAGAGTCTCTCTTTCAAAGCGATTCCTCAAAAAACATAAAAAAGTATCTGAAACAGCTTTTCATGCCATTCAGATACTTTTCTCATTTCTCAGACCATAACCTAGAAGGAAACGAATTATTCAAACCCAACGATTCGATGAGGAACATAAGGCTCCTCGAGATATGCAATATCAGCGGGATCCAAAGCAATGCCTGTCGCCTTAACTGCTGTTTCAACATGAGACATTTTCGTCGCGCCAATCACTGGTGCTGCCAGAGTTGGTTTGCTGAATAACCAAGCTAAAGAGATTTCTACTCGACTGACACCATAGCGACTAGCCAATTCTCCAACGCGGTCAATAATCAGTTGGTCTTTATCTGCGGTTTCGTCATATTTGGAGCGAGCAACCTCATCAGTCACTAACCGTTTTGATGACTCATTGTTGCTTCTGGCCAAACGACCAGAGGCTAATGGACTGTACGGTGTAAGAGCGATACCTTCTGATTCACAATAAGGAATCATTTCTCTTTCTTCTTCACGATAGATCAAGTTTAAATGATTCTGCATAGAAACGAATTTGGTCCAACCATTTTTCTCAGCAATATAATTGGCTTTTTGAAATTGGTAAGCATGCATCGCTGATGCGCCAATATAGCGAGCTTTTCCTGATTTGACCACATCATGTAAGGCTGCCATCGTTTCTTCGATCGGTGTGTTGTAATCCCATCGATGAATGATGTATAGATCAACATAGTCTGTTTGCAAACGTTTCAAGCTTTGATCTATTTGGGACATGATATGTTTCCGAGAAAGTCCACCGCCATTAGGGCCATCAAACATTTTCTGATGTACTTTTGTTGCCAGCACGATTTCATCCCGTTTAGCATAGTCTTTCAATGCTGCGCCTAGAATCTCTTCACTACGCCCGATTGAATAAACATTCGCCGTATCAAAAAAATTGATTCCCAAGTCAAGTGCCCCTTTAATGATTGGACGGCTGTCAGCTTCTTCCAAAACCCATTTGTGTATCCAATTGACTGGGTCACCGAAACTCATCGCACCTAAACAGATTTTGGAAACATCCAAACCCGTATTGCCTAATTTGGTATACTCCATTTTACTGATCACTCCCCACTATTTTCTTTGTTAGCTAAAGTTTAATTCAAACAAAAAGCGATGTCTATTGCTTAAAAAACGCCTTCCTATGCTTTTTAGGCATAGACTTTCTGGCGATTAGGTGATCACTTGATCTTTCCTAAGATAAGTGATGTATCCACTTAATAAATCATCTGCTCAAAATTACGCAGCTAGAAACAATGCTTATCCATTTTTTAAGGGTTCAATATGGCTTTTGTGGTCACAAAAAAAACAAGGCTTGTTCCCCTTGACTTCAAGTACACTCAAACAGCTACAATAGTAAAAAAGGAGTAATGATTATGAAGCGGTTATACTTAATGCGCCACGGAGAAACTCTTTTCAACAAACTTGGCAAAGTACAAGGATGGTGTGATTCTCCCCTAACGGAGACCGGCAAAGAGCAAGCCCATAAGGCAAAAGCTTACTTTGCAAGAAACCAACTAACTTTCGGCCATGCAGTAGCATCGACTCAAGAAAGGGCCTGTGACACACTAGAAATAATTTGCGGGACAACCGACTATGAGCGCCGAAAAGGATTGAAAGAAATGAATTTTGGTCTATTCGAGGGAGAAAGTACCCACTTGCAGCCGAAAGGACCAAAAGCTTACGAACATTTTTATCAATCCTTCGGCGGAGAATCTGCTGCTGAAGTTCGCCAACGAATGTTTGCCGAGCTTGTAGATATCATGACCACTACCAAAGCTGACAATACCTTAGTTGTCTCCCACAACGGAGCAATCTTTTATTTTTTCAAACACTTATTTCCAAATGAAGTCCCCCCTTTACGATTGGCTAATTGCGGTTTTATGGTCTTTAGTTATGAAAATGGCCACTTTTTTTATCTCGAGACCGTTGATCCTACAAGATCAGTGACCAACTGATTCAATAATACCGTCTCCCTTCAGCACTCTCCCATAATAACCAACTGCTGTCGTGACCTTACTGCTTAACCATGTTCTACCTATAAAAAAAGTGCGTCGAACCTATCTCTGTTCGACGCACGGATTTTTTCATCATTCACTAGTCAGTAAAAACAGCTTTGTTCATCCTTATAGAGCTGACATACTTCTTTTGAAACAACTTAAGCGACACATCGCTGCCTACCTGCAAGTTTTTGCTTATTTTCAGACCTGTGGTTCATCCTTGAAGAGGCTTGTACCGATCTCATAGCCTTCGACATAATGATTTAAGCGGCGAACAACGGCTTCAGCAGCAGCTTTTGAAGGGGTAATGATCAATAGGATATCAAAACCTGCTATGGTACCGGCGATCTCTGGTAGCTCCATCTCATCTAGGTAGTTGGCGATGACATCTGCTCCATTTCCCGCAGTATGCACCACCACCATAAACTCGACTTGCGTGATCGCTTTTAAATATTCATACATAGAAAAAGCAATTTTGTCCTCCAAATTGCGCTCTTTTGATTCAAAAATCGAATAATAAGGACGACCATTTTTCGCATAGGTTTTGGCAATATTCATTTCTCGCATATCACGGGAAATCGTCGCTTGGGTTGCTGTAACGTTTTCTTGTTTTAATAAGTTCATCAATTCTTCTTGAGATTCGATACGGTGTTCCGCAAAAAGACGTTTGATGATCACTTGACGCTCTTTTTTCTTCATTTGTTCAATCAGCTCCTCTCAGATCTTATTAAATAAGCAGAACCTCTCACTCAGTGGGGGAGCAGCAAGACAGATTGCCTATCATAGGAAGAGCATCGAGAAGATCAAGATCAGCAGATTCGAAACCCCAATCACAAGTAACGGTTTGCGCATAAAGCGGGTCCAAGTGGAATAGTTGACCCGAGCCAGCTCCAATCCCCCCATCACGACGCCAGAAGTTGGTGTGATCAAATTCACTAATCCGCAACCAGCAGTAAAGATCATCACCATAACGTTCGGATTGAGTCCGATGCTTTGCGCCAAGGCCCCCATGATTGGGATCGATACATACGCTAGTCCGGAAGTTGATGGAATCAAGAACGATAAGAGCAAATACAAAATGTAGGCGCCAATCACGAACAGGACGGGCGATAAGCCTTCTAAAAGATGAGAAGCCCGATCCAAAATAAACAGATCCAAGTAGGTCGTCTGCATAATATAGGAAGCACCCCGTGCCACAACGATGATCAAGACCACTGATAAAATGTCTTTGACCCCATCAATAAAGTTGGTCACGATTTCTTTTTCTGAGAACCCTTGAATCAACGCGATAATGATACTGATGTAGAAGAACCACATGGCCAAATCACCAAAATACCATTCACCGAAGCTATTGCCGGTCAAAAAGGCGGTCCAACCGTCAAACACATGGATATCAAAGTCGCCCCAAGGAATCAAGGAAACCACCATGATCACAAAGGATAAGCCAAAAATCGTCAAAATCAGGCGATGTTTTTGCGTAAACACCAAGGCTTCGTTCGTGTCTTTGACAAAATGTTCTTCCATTTCTTTTTGCTCTTGCAGCGATAAGATCGTCGACCCTTTGTCAGCTTTGACTTTTTTGGCATAAGACATCACTACAAAGATACAGTATGCGGTCGTGACTAACCAAAGCATTGCCCCGACTACTAAGATCGTGCCGTTGTTTGGGGCAATATCGATGCTTCGCAAGGCATCCATCGCAACGCCGGTCGCAAAGGGATTGACGGTGGAGCCAATCACGCCAGCTCCAGCACCCAGCATAACGGTTCCTGCTGCGACGATCGTATCAAAACCTGATGCCACCATCGTGATTGCTAATAAGGAATAAAAAGGAATCGTTTCTTCCGCCATTCCATAAGTGGAGCCGCCGATCGAAAACAGGATCATTAAAATCGGAATCAAAATCAACTCATTGCCTTTGAGTTTTTTGACCAAATGTTGAATCCCGGCTTCCAAAGCGCCTGTTCGCGTGACGATATTCAAAAAACCACCTAAACAGAGAATAAACACACAGATCTCGATCGCATCACGAAATCCGTTAAAAGGCGCCATAAAGAAATCAGAAAACTTGGCACCTACCACTTGGCTGACCATCTCTTCTTGGCCTGCTGGTAAAGAAGGCGCAAAAGGCTGCCCTGCTAAAAGCCAGGAAGCGACCGTCAAGGCGATAATGATCAGAAATAAGATACTGAACGATGTCAGCGACTTTTTTTCTTTTTGCTTTTTTTTCATCTGTGTTCCCCCTTTATTGAATCAATCCTATTTGCTGCCAGCCATTATTTGGCAACATGAGAAAAATAATCCTGGTCATAAATAATGAGTTCTTTGTAGCGATAGTAAATCTTTCTTTTATGCACGAGCGCCTTGAGCGTTTGACTGACTGTCTCTCGCGTCGTTCCGCTGTACTTGGCTATATCATTGATAAAAACGGGAAAAGGAATGCGAATCTGCTCACCTTGTGTCTGCCCATGTTCGATCATCAAAAGACCAATCGTATTGACGACTCTTGTTTGCGCACTGGAGGTGACACAATACTCGACACGGCGTCTTTGTTTTTCCAATTGACGGCTCATTTGCTGATTGAGCCACAGCAACTGACTTGTAGACGAAACAACTAGCGGTTCAAACAGCGACATCGCTGCAAACTGCACGACAATGTCTGTTGCAGCGAATGCCGATACATCATAGTTGTCTCTTTCAAACAAGCCAATCAAAGGAAATAACTGATCAGGCCCAACAAAATCTACATAACAATAGGAATCAGTTCCGTCGGTTTTTTCGATCCGCACAAGTCCTTCTATCACGAGGAATATCCGATCTCTTACGTCGCCTTCATAAAAAAGTACCTGGCCTTTTTTGTACGTACGGCAGTAAATATGCTCTTTCAACCGCTGCTGATTTTCTTCTTCCAGCCATTGAAAGCTGTTCACTCTTGTTGATGGATCTTTTATTTGGTGGTCGATCATTTTTCTCACTCCAATGTTTTGGGTCTTGCTTTGCTGCTTCGCTTATTTCCAGGTGATCTGCGTACCAGCGTCTTCGATGTCCGCCAGCTTGTCTAAAGAAGTAATCACTGCCTGTTTTTCCGCCCCCATTTTGACAAAGTTCAAAGCGGCTTGCACTTTCGGCAACATACTACCTGGTGAAAAATGGCCTTCATCGACATAGGTTTCCAATTCAGCGGCGGTCACATGATCCAACCACTGCTCATTTTCCTTGCCAAAGTTCAAAGCGATTTTTTCTACGCCCGTTAAAATGATCAGCTGATCCGCATCGACCAAACGAGCCAATTTTTCAGAAGCAAAATCTTTATCGATCACGGCTTCAACACCCAGGCCATTGTCTAACACGGGAATGCCGCCGCCTCCTGCACAAATGACGATCGTGTTTTGTTCAATCAGCGCTTTGATGCTGGCAACTTCTTGGATCGCTTGTGGTGCAGGACTGGCTACGACTTTCCGCCAACCACGACCAGCATCTTCACGATAGATGGCATCTGTTGCCGCCATGACTTCTTTGGCAGCCGTTTCCGTTAAGAAAGGACCGATCGGTTTTGTCGGATGGGCAAATGCTGGATCTTGGGCATCGACTGTAATTTCCGTGACCACAGTCACCACCGGCTTCGCTATTTGAGCTGCTTTCAACTGGGTTCTCAGCTCATTTTGCAACCAATAACCAATACTGCCTTGGGTCATAGCGACACAGGTATCTAAAGGCATCGCTGGATTTTTACTAGAATCGCTCGCTTGCTGCTGCAAAACCAGGTTTCCCACTTGGGGACCATTCCCATGAGTAATGATCAAATTGACGTCTTTTCGGATCAAGGGAATTAAATACTCGACCGTCTGTTTAAGCCGTTCTTTTTGCCCTTTGGCACTGGCATCTTCTGCTAAGATGGCGTTGCCGCCAAGGGCGACAACGATCGTTGGTTTCTTTTCACTCATCTGCTCACTGCTCCTTCTTACACTCTAGGAATAAATAGATCGCCTAAGGTTACTGCCATGATCGCTTTGATTGAGTGCATCCGGTTTTCAGCCTCTTCAAATTGACGACCCCAGTGACTACGGAAAATATCGTCTGTGATCTCCATTTCAGAAATGCCAAATTTTTCTTCGATCATTTTTCCATACGTCGTATTCGTATCATGGAACGCTGGCAAGCAGTGAAGCACGATCAAGCCATCGTCTTGTTTTCCGGTAGCCATCACCATTTCGCGGTTGATCTGGTAATCTTTCAACAGCTTCACCCGCTCTTCGAACTGGTCTTCTTCCCCCATTGACACCCAAACATCGGTATACAAGACGTCTGCATCTTTAACACCTTTTTGGATATCGTCCGTTACCATCAACTGACTGCCAGATTCTTTAGCAAATTCGTTGGCATAATCTGTCACTTCTTGCGCTGGGAAAAGTTCTTTTGTTGCACAGATACGAACGTTGACCCCTAAAATCGCCCCCGTCACTAACAAACTATTCGCCATATTGTTCCGACCGTCACCCACATAAACTAGCGTAATGTTTTCCAAGGTACCGAAGTTTTCTTTGATGGTCATAAAGTCAGCGATCATTTGGGTTGGGTGCCATTCATCGGTTAAGCCATTCCAAACAGGAACACCGGAGAATTTGGCTAAATCTTCAACGACTTGTTGGCTGAACCCACGAAACTCAATACCATCAAACATGCTGCCTAAAACTTTTGCTGTATCTTCGACGGATTCTTTTTTGCCTAGCTGAATATCATTCGCGCCTAAAAATTCTGGATGGGCACCAAGATCGATGGCAGCTGTCGTAAAGGCCGCCCGTGTCCGAGTCGATGTTTTTTCGAACAAAAGAGCAATGTTCTTGCCTTCCAAATAGCGATGAGAAATATTTTGTTTTTTCAACTGTTTCAAATAGATTGAAAAATCAATGAGGTATTCTAACTCGGCTTTCGTAAAATCTTTTTCTGCTAAAAAACTTCTTCCTTTAAATACTTGTTCCATCGATGATTCCTCCTCTGATTTAAATATCTTCTCTAACAAATGGCATGCTCATGCAACGAGGGCCGCCACGACCGCGAACCAATTCACTGCCGGAGATTTTGTGCAATTTGATGCCAGCTTCTGCCAACTTCTGATTGGTGATGGTATTGCGGTCATATACGACGACTTCGCCAGGTGCGATCGTTAAAGTATTCGAACCGTCATTCCACTGTTCCCGAGCCGCTGCAATCAAATCGCTGCCACCGCAACGAATCAATTCAACCGCATTCAGTTCTAGATAGCGACATAAAATATTTTCCAACGTGTCCTTTTCTTCTTTGATCGTCACCCCATCACCTGCTCGTGAGATTGAATAAACCGTCAGCTCTCCTTCGATTTCTGGATGAATCGTAAACTTGTCATGATCGACCATTGTAAATACCGTATCTAAATGCATGAATTTGCGCTCTTGACCAATGTCAAACGCTAGGACATATTCAAAGCTTGGCTCATTTTCGAACACTTTGCGGGCCAGCTGCTCAATCGAAGCGGCATCCGTTCGTTGCGAGATACCAATCGCCAGCACATGTTTTGACAGAACTAATTCGTCGCCACCTTCGATGCGGGTTGGTTGGGCGCGATCATAAAGCATATGAGGCGGATTTTGCTGAAACATTGGATGATGAGCAAAAATATATTTGCCGTATAACGTTTCGCGCCGTCTTGTTTCTGAATACATGCGATTCAACGAAACGCCGTTTCCAATCGTCGCAAAGGGATCGCGCGTAAAATACAAATTCGGCATTGGATCGATCAGAAATGGGTATTGATCATCCACGGTCCCAGCGAGGCTCTGGGTGTTTGGCAGCTCCAGTTCATTTTTGGCTAAACCAGCCATGGTTTTGTCAATCAGTTCCCGATCATTGTCGCAAGACAGAAAATAATCCGTGACTTCTTTGATGATCTCGGGACTTTGGATCGTTGTTTCCGCTAAATAATCCTTGAGAAATTGCTGTTTGATTTCTGGTGACGTGAGTGATTCAGCAGCTAAATCTTCTAGGTACAACACCTCCACATCATTTTGACGTAGGACTTCCGCAAACCGATCATGTTCTGCTCTGGCTTGTTCCAAAAAAGGAATATCATCAAATAGCAGGCGGTTCAAATGATCAGGAACAAGGTTCTCCAATTCCCGACCAGGGCGGTGAAGCATGACTTGCTTCAAGCGTCCAATCTCTGAAAAAACATGAATAGCATTTGGCATTTTTCTTCCTCCTTCTTCTGTTTACGCCTCTATGCTACCTAATTGTATACGCTTTCGTAGTGGTATATTTCGTGTTCTTTTCGCAAAGGATTTGGCATTATGCATGAAAAAGCGAATATCGCTCTTCAGACGTTTTTTTACTCGCTGTTTTTTTTCATATGTAATATTTATCCATCGTTTTTTTTCTAAGAATTTGATGAGGATGTAATAGTTTTTTTATTTTTGACGTTTTTCCGCCCTATCAATAGATCAAGGAGATATACATTCCATTTTTTGCTTTTGGTACAGTTTCATCAAAAACCCTTATTTCATAAGGATTCTGATGGTTGCGACCAAATTTCGTTATGCTATACTTAATAAGATCGAAGGAAAAGAAAGGGGTTTGATAGGAATGACCTATTCAATCAATTGGGATCTAGAAACAATCTTTCCGGGAGGCAGCGATTCTGTTCAATTAAAAGAACGCATGAGCCAACTGGAAGAACAAATTGCAAATTACCGAACAACAGTCGATGCATGGTCGCCCAACAGCGAAGACGATGCAGCAAAATTAGGAGAGTTACTTGATTTATCCGCAACTATCAATCAAGGATTTTCACAATGTGGCAGCTTTATCAATGCCTTGCTTTCAGCCAATGTCAATGACAGCAAAGCCAAAATCCTGACGGGTGACCTCTATGCAAAATTGCCAGCACTGCAAGCAGCACAAACCGTTTTTTCAAAAAAATTGACAGAAATTTCTGAGGATGATTGGACAGCACTAGTTAAAGCAGAAAACTTAGCATCTGTCGCTTTTCGTTTAAGCGAGATTCGCCGCGACGGCAAAGAGTTGTTATCCGAGGCAGAAGAAACCATCATCAACACTTTAAATTTAGATGGCTTGAATGCTTGGAGCCAACATTACGATACAATCGTTGCCTCAATCGAAATTCCTTTCCTGCAAGAAGACGGCACGACGATCAAGTTGTCAGCTGGTCAAGCCTTCAATAAAATGATGGGCGATCCTGATCCGGAAGTTCGTGCGCGTTTATTCGATACTTGGGAAAAGACGTGGGCAGAAAAAGAAGACCTCTTTGCGGATACCTTGAACCACTTAGACGGTTTCCGCCTCTCTACCTTCAAACTTCACGGTGTCACTGATTACTTGAAGGAACCATTAGAATACAATCGTCTGCAAAAAGCGACATTGGATGCTATGTGGGGCACGATCCAAAAAAACAAACAGCCGATCGTTGATTTCTTGACCCGCAAAGCCCAGCTTTTCGGCAAAGAAAAAATGGAATGGCAAGACCAAGATGCGCCAATCATTCTTGGGGACATGGAAGAAAGAACCTATACCTTTGATGAAGCAGCTGACTTTATTTTGACCAACTTCCGTAAGTTCAGCCCGAAAATGGCTGATTTTGCCCAAGTTGCTTTTGAAAAAAGCTGGATCGAAGCAGAAGATCGTCCGGGCAAACGTCCTGGCGGCTATTGCACCAGCTTGCCAGAAACCAAAGAATCTCGTATTTTCATGACCTACAGCAATTCAGTCAACGAAGTAGCGACGCTCGCCCATGAGCTCGGTCACGCGTTTCACAGCAGCGTTCTTTGGGAGCTGCCGGAATTAAATCGCAACTATGCCATGAACGTTGCCGAAACAGCAAGTACCTTTGCTGAATTGATCGTTGCGGATGCAACCCTTAAAGAAGCAACAACAAAAGAAGAAAAAATCAATCTATTGGATGCCAAAATGCAAAATGCGATCGCAATGTTCATGAACATCCACGCACGCTTTATTTTTGAAAACAGTTTCTATCAAGCTCGTCAAAAGGGCTTGGTTTCAGCGGAACAAATCACGGAAATGATGACAGCGGCGCAAAAAGAAAGCTATGCCGATGGGTTAGCGACTTATCACCCACATTTCTGGGCAGCCAAATTGCACTTCTTTATTGACGATGTGCCGTTCTACAACTTCCCGTATACCTTTGGTTACCTCTTTAGTATGGGGATCTACGCGTATGCCAATGAAAAAGGGTCTAGTTTTGAAGAAGAATACATTGCGTTATTGCAAGATACTGCTTCAATGACCACCGAAGAATTGGCACAAAAACACCTTGGTGTCGATTTAACGAAACCAGACTTCTGGCAAGCAGGGATCGACATGGTCCTAAAAGATGTTGCCAGCTTTATGGAATTGACTGAAGACTATATCTAAAACAAAAACCCTCTTCCAAACGTGTCGTTGGAAGAGGGTTTTTCTATCAGGTATTCAATAAAGTTAAGCCGATCGTTAAGTAGCCTGCGTACAAACACCAAATCAAATAAGGAATAAACAAGTACATCGCTTTTTTGTCGATACGGGCAAAGAGGATCATACAGATAATCACTGATAACACTAACAAGACAATAATGATGGTTCCAGCCCAGTAAGCATTCCAGCCAAAGAAAACAATACTCCACAAGAAGTTTAATACTTGCTGGATCGCAAAAAAGATATAGGCATTTTTTTTAAGTGCTGGATTGACTTTGGCTACGATCAGTAGATACAACGCCGTTCCCATAAAAGCATACAAAATCGTCCAAACAATCCCAATGATCCCGCCAGGAGGGGCCAAAAAGGGTTTTTCCATTTGCGCATACGTTCCGGCAATGTCCCCTGCAAACAAACTCGAGATGATTCCTGTTGCTTCAATGCCGATCACACAGACCAGCCAAATTAAAAATTTCATGTTCTCCACTCCTTCTTTTTTTCATGACTCGCTAGTTTCATCGTACCATCGAATCGAAAAAAAACAGAATAGAACGCTTAAAAAAAGAAACGCCCGTGTGGACGTTTCTTTCTTGTTCCTTTCAATTTATGCTGCTTGCTCCCCTTCTTGGGCTTCTTGCTTGACTAGGCCTGCATCATAAGAACGAGCGAATGGGAAGTAGATCAAAAAGGCGACGCCTGCACATAAGAAAGCACAAACTGCAGCTTTCCAATCGCCACCACTTCCAATAAATGCGCCGATACCAATTGGGGACGGCCAAGGCATTTGGGCGATCATCGGCCGAATGATTTCCAATTCGATTGCAAAATAGGCAATCGATGCAGACGCCATCGGTGCTAAGAAAAAGGGAATCGCCAAGAAAGGATTGTAAATCAAGGGAATCCCAAAAATCAACGGCTCGTTAATATTGAATAACGCTGGAATGATCGAAGCTTTTCCTAACACTCTCAATTGTTTTGATTTCGCTAGATAAACCAAGAATAAAGCAAGTCCTAATGTTGCCCCAGAACCGCCAACAGTCACATACGCATTGTTAAACTCGCCTGCTAATGCAAAGTTGGCGCCTTCGGCATTCGCTGTCAAATTTCCTAAGGTGATCGGTGTCAAGACAGAGAAAATGATATTTGCACCATGAATCCCTACTAACCATAATGCACTGACTAAAAAGTAAATCACCATCAACCCTAACCAACTGTTGGTCAAATTGGTAACAAACCCAAAAGGTACCGCAATGATTTGGAAAATATCCGTTCCTGCTGCAACTAATGCGCCATTGATGATAAGAACCGTGAAGGCCACAACAAAGGCGGGAATCAATGCTGTAAAGGCACGGGCAACCCCTAATGGGACTTCTTCAGGCATTTTGATGACCCATTTTTTCGTCACACATAAACGGTACAACTGAACGGCCAACACCGCCATAATGATACCGGTAAAAATCCCTGTCGTCCCTAATCGTTCCACCCCATCGCCACCGATCGCCCAACCATTGATGATGGCATTTTCTTGATCGGTGATCCGTGACATGCTACCGTCCACGATCATCAATTGCGGGATCGACATGAAAAAGGCAAACATTGATAGTAACGCCCCACTCATAGGGGCAAGATCCAGCTCTTCTTCTTCCGCATAGATCTTGGTGTATTCATAGCCGAGAACGATACAAAAATATAAGGCCAAAAGTCCCATTGTCGTGCTGTTTGCCAGCATATACAAATCACTGACTCTGAAAAAAGTATTATTGAAGAAATCTTCTAAAAAGGTAAAGGTCTGCGGCAGCACATTGATAACTAAAAACATCGAGCCAACGATGGTAAAAGGAATCGAAGCCATCCCAGCAGCCATGATGGCACGTACGATTTTGAACTGTGCCACTTTTCCTAACGGACCCATGACGGCCGTTTCTAAGAGACTGAACAACTTGCTATTTGATTGTTCCATATTGTAACTACTTCCCTTCAATGAGTTTTTTGTATTCTTTGATATATCCGTAATACGTATCTTTTTTGCGGCGGATCTTATTTACACGTTGCAAACATAACGCAGCTAATGCCAATCCCACACCCAGCCAGAGCGCAAGAGCCCCTCGATTGACCAGTGTATTATCAAGAAAAGGAAAAACGAATGAAAACAGAGGAGAAAAGAAACAAACGACGTATAAAAGGAGATTCATCGTCAGTTGACAAAGATAAAACAAGCGCGTCCATCGTAGGTTTTCTGCTATTTGCTCTGAGTGGTTGCCATAAAGACGCACGTATTCTCCAATTGCCAAAATAGCCAAAACCAACAGCGACAGCGGAAGAATCAAGAGTAGGGCATTGCTGGCAATCGCAGCCAATAACCAATAAAGATTTGCAAAGAAAAACACTGCTAATACATACCTTAGAAATAAAAAGCGATTAAACCGAAAATTTTTTTCTGCCATTTTTTTCTGTTGTTCTTGATTGGTCATTTGTTCCCTTCCTTTCTACCGCTCTCGCTGGTATAACGCCAGCATTTCAATCGCCACTTCTCGTAAAGTCATCGTTGTCATCAGGTGATCTTGTGCATGGACCATGATGATCTCCATGTCGATTTTTTCACCGCTAGCATATTCTTGTAATAAGCCAGTCTGCGCTTTATGAGCATCAACTAACGCTTCATTTGCTTGATCCAGTTTTGCTTGTGCTGTATCAAAAGTCCCTTGGCGCATCGCTTGAAAGGCTTCATGAACGATCGTCCGGGCATCCCCGCTGCTAAGAATGATTTGAAAAGCGGTCTCTTGTAATTTTTCTGATTCCATTGTTCTTTCTCCCTTACATGTGCTATATATGTGCTTCTAGGTGATACCCAATAAAACATTTCATAAAATGTTCAAAATCACCACTTGCTATGAGTGCATCTTTAAATGACTCATTTTCAATAATTGGTACTAACAGTTGACTGATTTTATTCAATTCCACTTGCCCCAATCGATCTGGAGAAAGCAAGAAAATCAGCTGGATCTGGTCATGCTCGTCATCCCATTTTATGCCCTTCTTCACAATAGCAACGGCCGCATATGCGTCATTGGTAATTGGTTCAATGGGGTGTGCCACCGCCAAATGATCAGAAAAAGCGACTGAACTATACGCTTCCCGCAAAGCAAGCTGCTTACCTAGCGCTTCTTTCACTGAGCGTTTTTCCAAGTCTTCAATTTTCGTCAGCAACTGATCCATAACAGTCGCTTTGTCAGTCTCTTCCTCTATCCGCAGAAAAAGTTCTGAGTGAAAGCTGGTCTCAATCAATTCCCGCTCCTTGTCAGATAAAGATTTCGACTGTTGTTTCAATATGCTGCCATACTGTTTTTTGATTTTATACTGCTTCAACTGGCGATTGATTTTTTGGATATCTTTTTTATCTAAAAAAACACTGACGGTGACGATGGGGATATTTAAAACCACATCTGGTACTTTGATGGACGAGATGATCAAATCGATCCCTGCTAGTTTTTGTTCACTGATTTCGTAATAACTGATCATATCTTCAATCACGATTTTTGAACCAAGTTCATGTTCTAAACGGTTTTTTAGCATCTGTGAACTACCGATCCCCGTTGCACAGATCACTAATACCTTGGCTTTTTGTTGATTCGCTAAGCGTTCCATCGCAGCAGTTAAATGCATCGTCAAATAGGCAAGCTCTCCTTCGGTCACTTTATAAGGGGCAAAGAAGGGGACATCTGAAAAATACCGAATTGTTAGCTGAAAAAAATCATTGTAGTCTTTCTTGATCGTACCTAGCAAAGGATTCTCCATACTCGTGCCGTTGTTCAATCGTTGCAATAAGGGGGTGATATGCATCATCAGCCCTTCTATCAACAATGGATCTTCGGCTAAGCAAAAGCCGGTTTCTTGATCGATTTTATGCAAAACAGCTAAGAGCTGCTGTTTGACCTCATTGTCATCTAAATCGATCTGTTCGCGGATAGTTTCGGAAACTAGCTTATTTTTTAAGTGAATGGCGATATAAAAAGCCTCTTCTGGTGGCAAAGCAATGCCCATTTGTTGTCGAATCTTCTCAACGATCTCTATAGCCGACTGGTATTCTGCTTCTTGTTCCAATTCAGGATCCTGTGGATGCAACTGGATCTCGAAGCCCGACTGCAGCCGTTTTATCGCTAAGCCTATATGCAGGACGATCGTATAGATCATAAAATCAGAGAGTTTCAAAAAGTATTTACGACAGGTGTCCAAGACGATGATCACGATCTCCTCGATCGCTATACCTTCTAACAGATGTTTGTACATCGAGAAAGCATAAAGATTGTCTTGCAGGCGATTCATGAAAAAGTAATTCATGATGAAATGCCGCAGACTATTTTCAGATCCTTCAACATAAATGCCTTGACTGGTTCGATGTTTCAACTCGATCGTATAAGGCTTTAATAATTGCTTGATTTCAACGATATCATTTGAAATCGTCGAGCGTGAAACACATAGATCCGCTGCTAAATCATCAACAAAAACGGGCTTGTGGCCAAATAATAATTGATTTAGCAAAAAATATTGCCGGTCATTGGCTTCATTGATTGTGGTTAGATCATCAGCTGTTGGCCTGAGGTTAGTCTTCTCTGTATAAAATCGATCAAAGGAACGCTGGTCACTGATATTCAAGCGATACCCCTGTCCTTGCTTGGCACAAATTTGACCTATCTTATGGTTCCTCAGGATAAGTCCCAGACCTTGAACGTACTTGCGAGCAGTCCGATCCGAGACCCCCAGTTGATTTGCGATCTGTTTGCTGCTAATGTAGGTGTTACGGTTTTGGTAGAGCATCTTTAGCATGATGATTTCTTTTTTACTCAACATTATTCATCAACCTTTTTCATCAACCTATTTTCATCTGGCTACTTGTTTGAACTGCTATTTGATATTTTGTTCTACCACAGCAGCTAATTTTTCAATGCCCATCGGTATCGGTACGTAGGCTTGAGGCGGAATATTCACGATTGGCCGCTGGTGCTTGATGGCAGCTTTTTCTAGATTCGCAAAATACATTTTGGTTTGCGGGCTGACTAAGTATAAGTCGTAGTCATCTTTGGCGATCGTGGCTGCTCCTTGTGATGCAGAAGTGGCATCTAGTTCGATCGCTTTTCCTCGCTCTCTAAAATATTCCGTCGTTTTTTTGGCAATGACAGATGAAGACATGCCTCCTGCACAAATGATCAATGCTTTTTTCATATTGTTTTCCTCCTTAACGAATACACTCATTTTCATTATCTATGTTCAGTAGCTGCTAAATAATGGTGTAGGACTGCTTTTCCTTACGTTGAATAAAACAGTTGCTCACCTGATTTAGCATGGCAATGGGTTGATAATGCCATCATAATAGATAGCGCTTTCTTTTTGAACACAAGGTGTTTCCTTATCGATGCGGAAGCAAATTAGATGCTACTAGTTTCATTCTATAAGAACCCCATTCAAAAAATGACCGAAAAAAATAGCTTTACTTGTCTTTTCTCCAAGTAAAGCTTTCTTCCTCACACTTTATTTGATTACTGCTCTTCAAACTTCCGCCGTTCATTTTCTACATATTTGTATAACGAACCGTAGCGGCTGCGATAGCCTTTCTTCCACGGCTTCTCTTTGCCGCAAAAATGCAGCAGAACGGTATGTTCGATGACCCAATCCAAACTCCATTCCCCTAGGCTGATCGTCTCATACGTACGGTTTTTCCGTACATCATAGTTATAGAGCTGATCAGGAATCGCCAGCACCCGATCGCCATATAACCCATTCAAAATATCTTGATCCGGCAAAAAGAGGTTCAAATGATTTTTCTCAATGAAGGCTGCGATCTCTGTTTCTTTGACCTCTTGCCGTAGCTGATGCACGTTCATCAGCAAAACGCCTGAATTATAGTAGCCTTCCGACTCATAATTGCGCAAACGGACTTTATTGATGACTGTTGTCACTTCTGTCAGTTTAGAATGGCTGGCGGCGGCATACAGAAAATCCCCTAACGTCAGCTCATACAAGGGGCGCAAATCATTGATGCACAAAATATCCGCATCTAGATACAGGATCTTTTCCACCTGCTGCGGCAAGTAATTTTGTGCCAACAATCGATAGTAGATCGACTCTGGGTAGCGGTCACTAACTGGTGCCGTTTTAAAGATCGAACCAGAACCGATGATGACGGGATGATAGGTCATCGCCAATTTTTGACAAAAGGCCTCTAGCTCTGCACCTTGTCTCAATTCTTTTTCTTGTAAGACATAGACATCAAAAGATGCTGCTGTCGTATGACGTTTGATTGAATATAACGTTGTTTTTAATTGTTCACTGAATCGATCATCAATCGCAAAAAGTAGATTCATGCTCTTGTTCACTCCTCTGTTACTGGTTGCGTGCTCGTTTTTGGAAAAATCGAACGCAGTTGCCCGCATCTTCTGCTCTTCTAGTATACCCGATTTTTAGTCATTCTTTCAGTGAAATAGCCTTTCCAGTGAAAACCGTCCCTTGGAAACGCAAAAAAATGCTGTTCCATCCAATGAATGAAACAGCAAATGATCGATGATAAATGGTGACATCCTAAAACAGATCAGCGAATCATGGCAAAAGCCGTTGACCACAACAACAATTCATCTAGCATGTCATTGACACCTGCAGCCATGTGCGCACCTGGTTTGAAGGTACTGAAATTTTCAAAATCAGTGAAGAGATTGAAGGCTGGGTTGGTCCGCACGGTGGCAACTTTTTGTTCAGCTAAAACGTTGCGCAATTGTTCAGCGGCCCGAATCCCACCGCCAGAACCATAACTGACGATCCCAGCTGCTTTATCAAACCATTCTTCCCGAGCAGAATCTACGGCGTTTTTCAAAGAAGCTGCAAAACCGTGGTTGTATTCTTGCACGATGAAGATATAGCCATCTAACTCAGCGATTTTTTTGTTCCATGCCATATTTGGCTCAGCCGTTCCCATAAACGGTAAATCAAATGCCTTTACATCAACGATCTCAAACTGATGCTCTGACCGTTGAGTAGCAATTTCTTGAATATATGCTCCGACTTGCGGACTTACGCGTCCTTCTCTTGTACTGCCTAAAATAATACCAAATTTCATGATAGGTTCCTCCTAAGATTGTTTTCGTTTGTTTTTTTAACGATTGGCAAATGTGTCTGCCCAGTCCAATAATTCCGTCAACATGTCGTTCATTCCTGCAGTCATATGCTCGCCAGGGGTAAAGGTGGCAAAGTTTTCAAAATCAGTAAATAAGTTGAAAGCAGGATTGGTGCGCACCGTGGCTACTTTTTGTTCCGCCAAAATCAATCGAACTTGCTCAGCGGCCCGAATCCCTCCTGCTGAACCATAGCTGACGATTGCTGCTGCTTTGTTGAACCATTCCTCGCGGGCGCTGTCCAACGCATTTTTCAAGGAAGCCGAGACCCCATGATTGTATTCTTGCACGATGAAGATGTAGCCATCTAATTCAGCGATTTTTTCGTTCCACGCTTGGTTCGCTTCGCCTGTACCCATAAAGGGTAAGTCGTAGTCTTTGATATCAATGATTTCAAACGAGCGGTCGTTATGTGCTCGTGCTGTTTGTAACACGTAATTGGCTACTTGCGGACTCACGCGGCCTTCTCTCGTACTGCCAACGATGATTCCGATTTTTTGCGCTTTTTTCTTTTCTGGGGTGCGATACACCTCTTTAATCACTTCTTTTTCAATTATTTGTTCTTTTTTCCCAAATCCAAAGACCATTCTTTTGTACTCCTTATATTGTGTTTTCTTAAACGATGGACTCAGCATACCAAACTTACTTTTAGTAAGTCAATCCTTTTGCTTACTTTTTGTTAGAAAAAAAAACAAACTATTTTCTCTTGACATTCGTTCGGCACCGAACTATAATCAATCCATCGATATCGTTAGGTACCGAACAATAATCCAAAAGGAGTGTTCTCAATGAGTACAATGACCGATCACTTAATGAAACAGCTTCGTTTTATCAGCGAAGCCAGCAATGCCTTTATGAGCCAAAACAACCAACGCCTTTCTGGACAGCAACGCGTCCTTGCCGTTTTAAACTTAGAAGATGGCTTGGTGCAAAATTACCTCGCAGAAGTTTTAGATTTACGGCCAAGTTCCTTGGCAGAACTATTGAAGAAAATGGAAAACAGTGGGGATATCCAGCGCAAAGAAGATGCAGCCGACAAACGGATCAAACGAATCTATCTGACAGAGACTGGACGAAAAAAAGCAGAAAAATTACTGGCACAAAAAGAAGCCGCCAACAGTCAAACATTTTTTGCTGGGTTAACAGAGGAAGAACAAACCGAATTTGCCCGTCTGCTTGAAAACATTGCTGCTGGATGGGAGGCTGACTTTCAGCAACAGACGCAACGCTTTGTTGATCCCATGGATCGTCTGCAAGCCATGCAGGAGATCCGGGAACAAATGATGAAGCAATGGGGTGGAAATTGGCAGGAAATGACGAATGAGGATCGTCGAAAGATGAGCCAACAAATGAAAGCTGCTTGGCAAGACATGGGCGTTGACGAGCGGCGCCAAATGAAAAAACAGATCAAGGAAGCCATGCGGCAAATGCCATTTCCTGGACATCGCGGCATGCCATTTGGTCGCCATCGCCAAGACGAGGGATGGCAAGCATGGGCACCAAAAGATTTCTTTGACCCTTTCAGCAGACAAGACCACAAACCAAACCCTACTTCAACTTCTAAAGACGAAACAGTCGAGGATGATTGGCAGGATTTCTAATAGCACTTAATTAAAAAGAAAAAGCGGTAAGCCCTCTTGCTTGCTATGGAGGAAAACGAATGGAAACAACGACACCAACAGTGAACAAAAACAAATTTAAAATGAAAGACTTTATCCACCTGATCATCAGTGTCAATCCCAAGAAAGGCTTGTTTCTTTTAGGGATGCTCTTCAGCCTGATCACAAGTGCCGCCAGTTTGGTCGTGCCGCAGCTGACGAAAACGCTAGTCGATGCCAGTGGCACCCCCACGTTCAGCACCTCCATGCTGGTCGTTTTGATCCTAGCCTTTGTGCTGCAATTAGGCGTAGGCACTTTAGGCGGCTTTCTCTTGCGCTATGTGGGAGAAAGTGCCGTGAAAACATTGCGGGAACGTCTTTGGAAACATCTGCTACATTTGCCAGTCAGCTATTTTGATGACCACAAGTCGGGGGAAAGCAGTTCGCGACTCGTCAACGATACTTCCGTGATCAAAGAACTAGTCACCTCGCAATTTCCCAGCTTTGTCACTGGCTTGATCCAATTGGTTGGTTCGATGATCATCTTGTTTTTGATGGATTGGCAGATGGCGGCGATCATGTTCAGTGCGGTGCCTTTGATCACCTTGATCATGTGGCCGATCGGCAAGATCATGTCGAAACTAGGACGCCAGCTGCAAGCAGCGACTGCCGATTTCAATGCGGATGCTAGCGAAAAACTCTCAGAGATCCGTTTGATCAAAGCCAGCAACGGAGAAGCCAGTGAACAGGAAAACGGTCGGCGCAACATTGGGGCAATTTTTACCCTCGGGGTCAAGGATGCGAAAGTTAGTGCGATTTTGCAGCCAATTATGACGACGGCCATGCTGGGCTTACTCGTAGGAATCCTCGGTTATGGCGCGATCCGCGTCCAAGCCGGCACCTTGACGAGCGGTGCATTGATCGCTTTTCTACTGTATCTCTTTAATATTATTGCGCCGGTGACGACGTTTGCGATGTTCTTTTCGCAAGTTCAAAAAGCGATGGGTGCTACGGAACGGATCCAAGAAATTTTGGATACGCCGCTGGAGCCGATCCAGGCAGCACCTAAAGCCGCCATCGATGGCGCTGTCTTACGGGCAGAACAGATCGATTTCAGTTACGATCCCAAACGGCCGATTTTGCAAAACATTTCTTTTGAAGCCAAGCCCAACACCGTGATTGCTTTTGCAGGACCAAGCGGCGGCGGAAAATCAACGATCTTCGCTTTACTGGAACGCTTTTATGAACCCACCAGCGGGCGCTTGCTGATTGGAGATCAGCCGATAGCTGACATTGATCTGCAAAACTGGCGGGCACAGATCGGCTATGTTTCCCAAGACAGTGCGGTCTTTGCTGGTACGATTCGGGAAAACTTGCAATACGGATTAGGCCGAACGCTGTCAGAGGAGGAATTGTGGCAAGGACTGGCATTGGCTTATGCCGATCAGTTCGTCCAAGAGTTCCCCGAAAAACTAGAAACACAAATCGGCGAACGCGGCGTCAAACTATCTGGCGGGCAAAAACAACGGATCGCTATCGCTCGAGCATTCTTACGGGATCCCAAGCTGCTGATGCTGGATGAAGCGACCGCCAGCCTAGATTCTCAGTCGGAAGAAAAGGTCCAGCGGGCGTTGGATCATTTGATGGAAGGGCGCACGACATTAGTGATCGCTCATCGCTTATCGACCATCGTGGATGCCGATCAAATTTACTTTATAGAAAAAGGTACCATTACCGGTCAAGGTACCCATGCAGAATTGATCAGCAATCACCCGCTTTATGCTGCCTACGTGAATGAACAAATGATCAATTAAAGAATAAAAACTAGAAAAAAAACTGCTTATTGACGGATAAGCAGTTTTTTTCTATTAGCCAACGGCTGAATGTTGCTTCTCTTCACGCGCCACAGGCACTTGATTTACTCGCTGCAATTCTTTCAGCACCTGATTTTCTGCCCGCAAAAAATCCCGTTCGCTTTGGGCAGTAGCAAGCTTTCCTTGATAGACCAAGACTTCTTCTTGGTAGGTTTTGGCGGTCTTTTGGACTTCTTCTTCTAACTGGTCGATTTTATGGGTCAATTCTTGATTGATCTGTTCATATTTTAGGTAAAGCTTTTGGGCATTTTCGATATTCGTTTGTTCCAAATTCGCTTTGCTGGATACTCGGGTAGCCAAATAAGTAAGTACACCAGTAATGAGTGACGGCAAGACAACTGTTACGATCGATGTATCCATGATCCTCCCCCATTCTTTTTGATACGATTCATATCATCTGTTTCCAGTATAAAAGATACGATTCGTATCGTCAACTGATGTGATATTTTTTATATCAAATAATACAAAAATAGATACAAATTATATCCAACGTGCTATACTACAAAAAAGGAGGCGATCACTCATGCTTGGCGAACGGCTAAGAACACTCAGACTACGAACCAATCAAACCCAACAGCAGATCGCAGATCAGCTAGGTATCACCCGCGCAGCGTATTCGCATTTCGAAAATGATCGTAACGAACCCGATGGCGAGACCATCGTCAAACTCGCAGAGATTTTTCAAGTATCCACCGATTTTTTATTAGGCAGACAAGTCCCGGCAGGCTTTACTCCGCCCTCTGCAAAAGTTCAAACCGTTGCGGCCCATATTGATGATGACGTCACCGATGAGCAGATGGAAGATATCCTCAGCTATATTGAATTTATAAAACAGCGGCACGCCCAAAAGGAATGATGGAAATGGATAAAGTAGAAGAACTGATGGCCGCCTACCCAGACTTGCACTTTATTTTCGATAAAAATATGCCTGATGGTCAGCAAGGATTGTACATCGATCACCATATTTACTTGAACCCTGACCAATCACAAGAAGACCTCTTGAGCACCATCGGTGAAGAAATCGGTCATTATCTGACCAGTGCTGGCGACATTACCGCCCAAGACACCAACGAAAAGCGCAAACAAGAACGCAAAGCCCGCGACATTGGTTCTGCGATCGTGGTCACGCCCTATGATATCATCGCTTGTTTTGAAGAAGGCTGCAAAACATTGGCGGCATGCGCTGATTTTTTAGGGGTTCCCCCACAAACCTTCAAAGATGCGGTCACGTATTATGCTCGCCGCTTTGACGGTATCAAAACCGAAGAAAACTATACCTTGTTTTTCCATATCGACGGCACGATTGAAGTTGTCAAAACCTTTGGCAATCAAGGTTAAGCCTTTTTTACACAAAAACAGACGTTCCTTTTCTGCTGCTAAAGGCAGAGTTGACGGAACGTCTGTTTTTTATCCTTGCATGTTGACCCGCATCAATACACGGTTCGGTCGATAGTTTTCTGAGGATTGATGAACCAGCGCACCTTCCTTGAAACGATACAAATTGTATCCATAGCGTTCTTCAAAACGGACCATCCCCTCGCCTTCATCTTCCCCGACAAACGACATACTTGCCACAGTATAGTAAGGGATCCCTGCGATCGTTCCCGTAAACGCATGATGGGTATGTCCACTGAGAATACAAGAGATTTGATACTGCTGCAATAATGCTACCAAACGATCGGCACCGGCCCACGCCGGCGTGCTTGCTTGATAAGGCAACAAATGATGGTGCGTCACAAAGGCGATCTTTTTCTCTTTGAGCTGAGCCAGCGTGGCTTGCAGCCATTCAAACTGTCGCTCATCTACGATACCGTCGGCATAGCCATAACAGGAGTTATCGAAAGTCACGATCGCCAATGTCTCCGTTTCATAGACTTGATTAAAAGGCGTATCACTGGCGGTTTCTACTGACTTGCCTTGCCAGCCTTGGCGAAAATGCCGTTTGATATCGTGATTACCTAGCGTTACCACGAACGGCACTGAGCCAAAGGCTTTTTCTAAATATCTCTTCAAAGAGGCATAATCGGCAGGCGCGCCATCTTCGGTCAAATCGCCACTGATCACCACCAAATCGATCGCCCCTCGCGCCTTGGCATCCTGGATACACTCTTCCAGAGGAATCAAGGGATTTTGCATGGCTGCCAGCATTCCTTGATACCCTTCTTCACAAGGCAGGTAACTTTCTCGAAAATGGATATCTGATATATGCAATACATTCATAGGTTTATCTCAATTTCTTTCTGATGATTCCAGTCAACTGGTCTAATAAGAAGACGGTCACAACGACGCCCAACAAAATAATACTTACCTTGCTCCAGGTTCTGGTTTGAATAGCAAAAATCAATGGTGCACCGATCCCGCCAGCACCGACTAATCCTAATGTTGCCGCACTGCGGACCGCAATTTCAAAATGATTCAATGCAAAGGAACTATAGATGGGTGCTAAGTAAGGGACCCGCACGAAAAACATCGTCTGCCAAAAGTTGGCACCAACTGCTTGCATCTCTTCCGTCAAGCGCTCATCCATGGCTTCCATTTCTTCGGTAAACAACTTGCCCAGCATACCGATCTGGTGGACACCGATCGCCATAACCCCAGCGAAAGGTCCCGGACCTACCACACGGACAAAAATAATCGCATAAACTAGCTCTGGAAATGCCCGCAAGATATTGCAGATCATTTTGCCGACCTTCGCGACCCACGGCGCAGAAGCCCATAGGTTGGCGGCACTCAGCAAAGTCACCGGTATCGCACAGACTGTTGCGATCATCGTTCCTAGACAAGCGATGCCGATCGTCAGTAACAATAAGCTCCACAGATCCTCCCCGCTACCGTCGTAAAAGAAAGACCAGTCTGGCTGACTCAACCCTTGCAGGACATCTCTTCCCATCGCTAAGGAAAAAGTACTCAATCCGGAATAATCCAGCGTCGCTGCGGATAATACCAGTAAGATAGCAAAGAGTCCCCATAATAGCCAAGTCGTTTTCTTCACTTCTCTGATCATCATAGGAATGACCTCCTTACCCGCTCACTGAGAAAATCAACGATCGCTACCGTCAGCAAAATCGTCAAGATAATGATTGAGACCCGTTCATAATTCAATAATGCCAATGAGGCGTTCAGGATGACCCCGATCCCGCCGGCACCAACATATCCTAACACCGTCGAAGCTCGAACATTGACTTCAAAGGCATAAAAAGTATAGCTGGCAAACTGGCTGATGACTTGAGGTATGATCGCCCAAACAGTCACTTGAAATTTATTTGCCCCTACCGCCGCTGCTGCTTCGATTGGCGCAAAATCAATGGTTTCGATCGCTTGGAACATCAGCTGTGAAACCATACCAAAGGTAAAGACCGCGATGGTCAAAACACCAGTGGCTTCACCGATCCCAAAAATCGCTACGAACAATGCCGCCAACAATAGGTTGGGAATCGTCCGCACCAGCCCTAAGAGAAAACGCATCGGCACAGAGACCCAACGGCTTTCTGTCACGACTGTCGTCGCCAACAGACTCACCGGTATTGCTGCGACTACTCCTAAAACGGTGCCTAAAAAGGACATCTGCAATGTCTTGATCAAGGGCATCATCAGTTGCGGTAAATAACTAAAATCCGGATGCAAAAACCGAGCCATGAAAGCCGTCATCTGGCTGCGATTCGACCACACTTGGGCAAAATCAGCCCCCGTGATCCAGGCACTGCTTTGAAAAAAGAGCAGCAATAAAAGAACCAGCAGCAGGTGCTTGTACCAATTAAAATGAACTGTTTCTTTCAGTTTCATCGATTTCTCCTGCCTTTTCTTCAAAAATTGCTTTGCCATAGATTTGTTCTAAACGCTGATCTGTCAAAGCGGCTGCGTTGCCGTCAAAAACGATCGCACCTGCTTTTAAGGCAATGATCCTTGTCGCATACTGACGAGCCAAGGGAATCGAATGCAGATTGATGACAATCGTTTTGCCCATTTCTTGATTGATCTTCTTCAGATCCTCCATCACTTTCTCTGTCGTGATGGGATCTAGTGATGCCACGGGTTCATCTGCTAAAATCACCGGCGCTTGTTGGACCAAGGCACGGGCGATGGATACTCGTTGCTGTTGACCACCACTCAACTGGTCGCTTCTCGTTTGCAGTTTGTCTGACAAGCCGACAGTCGCTAGCGCTTCTTTCGTTCTTTCGTAGTCTTCTTTCGTAAACAACCCTAAAATACTTTTCCAGGTCCCGTAATACCCCAAACGCCCAGACAAAACATTTTTTTGAACGGTACTGCGTTTGACCAAATTGAAGCTTTGGGAGATCAATCCGATTTGTCGACGAATCAAGCGCAATTCTTTTTTATTGGCTTTCGTGACTGATTTGCCGTCTACCCGAATATCTCCTTCAGTGATTGGCACTAAGCGATTGATCGAGCGCAAAAAGGTACTCTTACCAGCACCACTCAAACCAATGATTGCCACAAATTCTCCTTGTTCAATCGTTACATCTATGTTCTGTAATCCTTTGACCCCATTTGGGTAGACTTTGGATACATTCTCAAAAGTTATCATCTGTTTTCTCCATTATGTAGGGACCGCGGCAAAGTTTCCCCAATCGGTCACGGTCTATTTCACTAAAAAATGCACTGGTACTGCGTATTCCACCTATTCCCCTAGTAAATCGCTGCACATCTCCGTGTCCCGTTATCCTTCTACCGCAATCCCTGATTTTTTACTCTGCTGCTCGTTGTGTATAATCGCGAATGGTATCGTAAGCAGAATCTGCTGCTTCTTCATACCCTTGGTGTCCCCACAAGCTCATTGCTTCGGCACCCTCTTCATCATCTGCCATGTTCAAGAACACTTCTTTAATCTGCTCTTTTAGTTCAGCATCCATCGTCGGTTGAACGGCAATGGCGTCATTCGGGATGTCCCCTTCGGTTAAGTAAAGAACTTTTAGATCTTCGAATAAATCGTTATCTGGGAAGCTTGACGCAAAGACATTCCGTGCCCCTTGAAACACAAAGGCGGCATCCATCTGACCATTCAAGACTGCAGTGATCTCACTTGGAATATCGTTCACCGTCGTTAATGTAGCATCCGTCGTTGGATCAACTCCTGCATCTTTCAACTCGGCAACTGGGTAAATATAGCCGCTGGCAGAGTTCGGACTCAATGTAGCGATTTTTTTCCCTTTTAAGTCCGTCAATTCTGTCATATCGCTATCCGCACGAACCAAGATCTCCCCTTTGAAGGTATTGGTTTTTTCCCCTTCTAATGGCAAGCCGGTCTCTGGATCATAGGCACCTAATTGAGAAGTCAAAATCGCTTCGGCTGCATCCATGTCTTTGGCCTGAACATAAGCGGCTGGCGGCATGATTCCTAAATCAACTTGTCCAGAAGCCATGGCTTCAACGATCGTCGAATAATCCGTTGCTAACGTTACTTCTACTTCACGGTCTAATTTTTTTGATAAATACTCAGCAAACGGTTTTGCTTTGGCTTGCATCGAGCCGTCATTATTGGTCGGTACGAATTGTACCACCAGCTTTTCTTTTTCGGCTGCGGCACTGCTGTCGCTGCTGCTGCTCCCATTCCCACAGCCGGTCAATGCGGCAACTAACGCAATTCCTAACATTCCTTTAACAATTCGTTTCAATGGCATTTTTTCTCCTCCTAATGGTTTGAAGCTTTCTTACATTCAAATCATACCAAGTATCCCTTCAAAATGAAGTGACACATGTCCTATTTTACCTTATTTTTACATACAATTTACATTAGATTTTATTTATCGTTCGTGTTGAGTCAAAAGGGGAACTAAGCTATACTTAAAGAAAACCATTCAGGAGTGGCTGATTTCCATGAAAAAAATCGATGATACCGCACGCCTCAGTAATTACATTGACACATACGATCTGCAATCTTATATGGACAATGATTTGTTAGCGATGGCCACTTTGCATTCCTTTGAAAAAGAAGAGCACCTGATTCGAACGGGTACGCCTTCTGAATACTTGTATTTTCTCGTAGAAGGAACCGTGATGGTCTATTCCTTCTCTTCGGATACCCAAACGATTTGTATTGATTACGCCAAGCCGGCTGCACCTTTAGGGGAAGCTTCCTCTTTATGGGAACTCTTGCCAAAAAGCAGTGTCAAAGCCGCTTCTGCTTGCGTCTGCGTCTGCATCCCTTTGAATCGCTACCGCAGCACCTTGCAACAAGACGTCCGCTTTTTGCAAACCATCTGTCAGTTGCTCAGTTCCCGCTTGAATTCGGGGATCAACTTAGCGAATTCATTGACGGAACCTGTAGAGACACGGTTGGCCAAATTTATTCTTGCCCATCAAGAAAATCAACACTTCTCCTTTCAGTTGACCACCTGTGCCGCAATCTTGAATGTCAGCTATCGCCACCTGCTGCGAACCTTTACCAGCTTTCGAGAAGACAAGCTGATCGAAAAACAAAAACAGGGCTATGCAATTCTCGATTTCCCCGCTTTAGAGTCGCTTGCCGAAAATTTAAGCCATGTGTAAGGAGCAGCCCATAAGAATGTTCGGATTTTCCCTGAGTAGGCGTTCCTGATGTTGGTCTTGCCCTTAACTAGCGCTGTGACAAGCGTTTGCTACCATGTCAGGCAAGCGAGAAGGGCAACTGCGCCTTATTTTCTTACAAAAAAGCCGATCCTTGCTGATATTCAGTCGAGGATCGGGTTTCTTTTGCTTATTTTACGATGGCTAAGAAGTCTTCTCCTTGCAAGACATCGGTTTGATTCATATCCATCACATCTAAATATTGCGGGGTATTCGTCACAACGATTGGTGTGATCGTGGATAAGCCGGCTGCTTTGATCGTATCTAGATCAAACTTCACCAACAAATCACCGCGTTTGACTTGATCGTCTTGTTTAATAAAGACCTCAAAGCCTTTGCCATCTAGTTCCACGGTATCCATACCAATATGCATCAAGACTTCTGCTCCATCCGTGGTGGTCAAACCAACAGCATGGCCGGTAGGAAAGAGCGTCGTGATGGTGCCATCTGCCGGCGCATACAAAGCCCCGATGGTCGGTTCGATGGCGATGCCTTTTCCTAATGCACCAGAAGAAAAGACTTGGTCTTTGACTTCTGCTAAGGGAACCACTTTGCCTTCTAACGGACTGCTGAGGATCACACGTTCTTTAGACGAACTATCTGTGGGTGTAACTGGCTCTTTTGCCGGTGCTGCACTGGCATCGGTTGCTGGCTGATCTTCAAAACGTAAGAAGAAGGTCAAGACAAACGCTGCCCCAAAAGCGATAGCCGTGCCGATGGAAGCTGCGATCAGACCACTTAGATCTTTCGTATCTTGTGGGATAAAGGACGGCAGACTTAGTAAGCTAACTAACCCAAAGGTATAGTTTTCGACTTGGCTGAAGCCGATGAAGGCACCACCGAGGGCACCACTGATACACGCGGCGATAAATGGTTTTTTCAAAGGCAAGGTCACCCCATACACCGTCGGTTCTGTGATCCCAAAAATTGAGGTGATCGTTGAAGAAAGGGCCAACCCTTTCAATTTCACATTTTTTGTCATAAAGAACACTGCTAGCGCTGCACCACCTTGAGAAAGGACAGCTGGCAACAGCATCGGCACCATCGTATCGACACCAGTTTGGCTGAGATTCAACATCATGATCGGTACAAAGCCCCAGTGCATGCCAAACATCACAAAGACTTGCCATAAACCACCCATGACAGCGCCAGCGATCAGTGGGCTAAAGTGGTAAATACTGTCGTAAGCACTACCTAACAAGTTTCCTAAAATCGTTCCTAGTGGACCGACGACAATAAAGGTCAATGGCGCCATGATCAAGAAGACCGCTAAAGGTACACAGATGATCTGTAAGAAGCTAGGAATGACTTTTTTAAAGAAACACTCCACATAGCTTTGTAAAAAGACCGCTAAAATAATCGGAATGACGGAAGACGTATAAGCACTCGCACCAATAATGACCGGTAAGCCTAAGAAACTCAACGTTTGTCCAGCCAAAGCGGTAATATTTGGATGAACCAATGCCATCGCTAAGGAAACCGCTAGAAATTCATTGGTACGAAACTTCTTCGCTGCAGTAAAAGCCAACATCACTGGTAAATAAGTAAACAACCCGTCAGCAATCGCATACAATACAGTGTAAACCCCAGAATCAGCTGCCAGCCAATTCAAGGTGACTGCCAGCGTCAAAAATCCTTTTAAGACACCGGCACCTGTCATTGCGCCTAAAAACGGCGTGAAGATCGACGAAATAATATCCACCAGTTGATTCAACAGGTTGCCTTTGTCGCCTTTGCTGTCTGCTTCGCCATCGAAGTTCGCTACTCCATTCAATTCGCGATAAACATCGCTGACATGACTGCCGATCACCACTTGGTATTGTCCGCCACTTTGAACGACTTGGATCACGTCGTCGTCTTGATTCAAGCGTGCCGTATCCGCTTTGTTCTCATCTTTTAATTTGAAACGCAAGCGGGTCGCACAATGCACCACGCTGTTGACATTTTCTTTGCCGCCCACCGCATCGAGGACGCGAACGGCAATTTCTTTATTTGAACTCATTTTTTCAACACTCCTTTTTTAATAAAAAAACCCAGATTGAAAAAACGACCGTCCAACGAGTCTTTTCCTCGCTGACTGTTGTCTTTTCAATCTGGGTATTGCCTGCCTGACAGTAACAATCCGTTAATGATTGAATGTTAATTGGTTTGATCATTGACGACACGTTCGATATGGATCGTTAAGTAGATCATTTCTGATTCACCGATCGATTTGTCGTAGGTTTTGATCAAATATTCGTTGATCCGTTGGACCGTTTGAAACGCTTTAGGGTACTTCGATTGCACAAGGGCAAATAAAAATTCATCTTTTTCCCCCGAAAGTTCATCGCTTAAATAGCGCTGCGCAAAATACTGCAAATGCGTGGTGATCCGTTGATAATTCAAGGAATCTGGGTTAAAGACTCGTCCATAAAAGCGACTGATGATCGCCAGTACGTCACGTACGATCTCTACCGCTTGCATCGTGGTTTCCATCGTACCATTGGCTTGTTCGCTATTGACGATATGAAAGGCGATAAAGCCAATTTCCGATTCCGGCAATGAAATCCCGAAGACTTTTTCAAAATAAGCAACGGCATCTGCTGCAACCGCATACTCTTTCGGATAAAATTTGCGGGTCTCAAACAACAATGGATTCGGCAGCTCAATGCCTTCACGTGCCCGAACCAGCGCATAATGGATATGATCGGTCAGTGTCAAATAAATATTTGGCGACAGCTCGATCCCCAAGGATGCTTCCGCATCATCCACCACCTGCTTGACGGCTTCGACTTCTTCCACAGGAATGTCTGAAAACAATTGCTGAAACTGATTTGCGGTAAAGGTATCCTTTAACACAAATTCTTTTTCGACAAAGGCTTCATCCACTGGATCGCCGACCTTCTTCTTAAACGCAATGCCACGACCCATATAGATCACTTCCTGACCGGCATCATTGGTCGAGATGACGACATTATTATTTAATATTTTCCCAATAACCATCGTTTTCCCTCACTCCAAAATAAAAAAACCTAGAATCTCCCCATTAGCGCGCTACGGTCAATTCTGGTTTTGCCTGCCGAACAGTAACAATCCTTGTAACTGAAAGAATAATAACACACCCCTGTGGCAGATGCAACCCTTTTCAATCAGAATTTCTGCAACGTGCTTTTCCTTTGTTATACCATTGAACAATTCTCCTTGCAACATCCTTCACTATCTAAATTGAGTTGTTTTTTAATCAAAAAAGGAACGGCCCAGTTGCAGCCATTCCTGATCTATCAGAGTTGCTTTCTTTGCTGTCCCATGCGCCGCTCTTTCATCGCCGTGCCTAACGTACCATAGGTGAAGACCGCGATCCCCAGCCAAATAAACGCAAAGGCGGAAAATTGGGCCAGTGAATAGGTTTCGTGAAACAAAAAGATGGCCAACAAAAGCATGATCGTCGGGTTGACGTATTGAATAAACCCAAGCGTAATGTAAGAAACATTTTTCGCTGCTTCCGCAAACAGCAACAGCGGAATAGCCGTCACGATCCCGGCACCCATCAATAAGAGATTGGTTTGCAAGGGATAATTCATAAAGCCGACGGTTGAAAACCCTAAAATATACACGAGCGCAAAGGGAAAAATCACCATCGTCTCGATCGTTAACCCAGTGACGGAACTAATAGGGATTCTTTTTTTGATCAAGCCATACGTACTAAAGGAAAAGGCCATGATCAGTGAGGCATAGGGAATCGTTCCTGTTTGGATCGATAATAAGATTACCCCGATACTTGCCAGCAGACACGCCAGCATGCCAGTACGACTAAGACGTTCCTTCAAAAAAACGGTTGCTAACAAGACATTGACTAGCGGATTGATGTAATAGCCTAAGCTGGCTTGCATCACGTGGCCCGCACTCACCGCGAAGATAAAAGTGAACCAGTTGATGGAGATCAGCACAGATGCTAAAACGATCAGTCCAGCAAATGCTTTGTTCTTCCACAGCAGACGCGCTTCTTGTAAAAATTGCGTTTTCTTCCCGGAAAGCACGATAAACAACACCATAAAAACAAAGGACCACACGATTCGGTAGCACATCGTGGCTAACGGGGAAACCCCAACGATTATTTTCCAATATAGTGTGACCAAGCCCCACAAGACATAGGCAGACAACCCAAAATAAACGCCTTTATTCTTCATTTTCTCCCTGATTTTTTTCCATGAAAGCAAGTCTTTCCTGAAAAAAAATACTCCTCCTAAACCATAAGTTATCTTATTATATCGAATTTTTTGGTTTTTCATAGAGTTTCATGAAATAAATCAAGAAAAGCACCCTTCAAAAAAAGGTGCCCCTCTTTATTCCAGCGGTTCTTCCGCACCTTCCAGCCACACGGCTTCTAGTTTCTGATCACGAATCAAAAATAGCCCCGTTGCAAACAGCAGTCCAGAAGCGATCGTCATCAATAAGAAAGAAACATTCATCCCATGAAGCAGTGCACTCGTACCCGTTAAGGTCGTGCTGTTTTGCGCCACACTATTCATGATCCCGACAAATAATGCTGTTCCTATGGCGCCTGCCACCGTCCGCAAAGAAGTCAATAACGCTGTTCCATGCGCCGTCAGCTGCGGCGGAATATTTTTATTTCCCCACGTCACAAAGGGCATCAACAAACAGCCGGTGGCGGCACAGCGCAGCATGTTCAAAACCACTGCTACCCAAATCCCCGTGTGCATATGGATGAAATACATGCCGATGTTGCTCAAGACCAGTGAGCCGCCGCCGAAAATCGTCAACAGACGGATGCCGACTTTGTCATAGATTCGTCCAGCCACCGGACTTAAAAAAGCCGAGACCAAGGAACCTGGCAAAACGACTAACCCTGAGATCGTCGCTGATTTGCCTAAAATCGACTGCACGT
This sequence comes from Enterococcus sp. FDAARGOS_375, assembly GCF_002393265.1. Taxonomy (NCBI): domain Bacteria; kingdom Bacillati; phylum Bacillota; class Bacilli; order Lactobacillales; family Enterococcaceae; genus Enterococcus; species Enterococcus sp. FDAARGOS_375. Next base: position 1,174,438 of record NZ_CP023515.1, read on the forward strand.
AAAGCGGCATCAGCATCGCCGAACCCATCAAGACCAAGTAAAGCATGATACTGCCAAAGACACTGATGGCATATTCTTTTGTTTTCAAGACCCGCAGATCCAAAAATGGGGTTTCTGCTCTTAACTGACGGAAGACAAAGAAGATCCCTGCTACCAAACCGATCCCTAAGGTTCCTAAAACCGGCAAGCTGAAAAAGCCATAGCTGCCGATATTGCCAAAGCCTAAAGTGATCCCACCAAAGGCGAAGGCACTTAAAACAAAAGAGGTCTGATCAAATTTGCTGTTGCTTACTGGTAACACATCATCAAAAACCTTTATGGCCCAAATCAACGAGATCAAAACGATCACGGCAACGATATAAAATATCGCATGCCAGTTCAAGCGGTCCACGATCAGCCCAGCGATCGTCGGTGCGATCACGGGTGCCGCGGTAATTGAGAGTCCATACCAGCCCATCACCACACCGATGCGATTGATCGGATAGATCGATAAGAGGATCACTTGCGCCATTGCGGTCAAGATTCCATTGCCTACGGCCTGCAAAATACGAGCAAGCATCATGACTAGAAAATTGGGCGCTGCAGCACAAAGCAGCAAGCCCACCAACGCAATTCCTAATGCAGCGAGATAGAGCTTTTTGGTTGGCACACGATTCATAAGATATGCCGTCAAGGGCATAACGATCGCCATCGCCAAGGAATAACCGCTAGTCAGCCATTGTCCCGTAGTCACAGAAATCTGCAGGTCAGTGACAATGGCGGGTAAAGCCGTCGTCAAGGCGGTCGCCAACATGGATACGGCAATACATGTAATCATTAAATTAATAAAAATCAGCGTCCGCTGACGTTCCGTTCGTTGGACTGTTTCACTCAATCAACGTCCGCCTCCTTCTCAAGATAAAACTGTTCGATTTTTGCTAAGGCTTGACCAAAGGCTTGTTTTTCTTCTGCCGTCAAATAGGTCAACATTTCTTGGTGCGCCTGGCTGCGTTTTTCTTTCATTCGCTGTGCCTCTTCCTTGCCTGCTTCTGTCAGCGAAATCAAATGGCTGCGTTTATCTTTCGGATCGACTTCTTTTTGAATCAGCCCTTTTTCAGCCAGTTTCTTTAGTAGTTCGCCAGTGGATGTCGAACGAATCGCTAAATACGCGGCGAGATCTTTTTGGGTCAACGTGCCTTTTTCGTCCAATACCAGTAAACAATTGAACTGCCCCCGTCCCGGCATAAAGCGTCCATACTTTTGTTCCGCATACCGCCGATTTAATTTATACACTTCAAACAATCGTTCCACGATTTCTTGTTCGGAAACCATCGATCTTCAGCTCCTTTCGCCTCTTCACTATTTAGATAGGTACCTAGTTAAAAGTCCGCTCTCCATTTTACATAGGTACCTATCTATTGTCAAGGAAGGATTGACAATGAGAACGGGTACAGCAACCAAAAACAAAAAAAGTATTGAAACTTACGCTTCAATACTTTCCTCGTGGTTCTTTTTCTCCGCAAACTCTGCCAGCAGTTGCCGAACTTCATCCGTTGATTTGGTATTCATCAATTTTGCTCGCAAATCACTGGCTCCAGGGAAGCCTTTAACATAGATTTTAAAGAAACGATGCAGTCCTGCGATCGAGCGTGGCACCATTTTGGCGTAATGATCCTGCAAGTCTAATTGCAGCTGTAGCAAGCCTAATAGCTCTTCTGAAGTATGCTCTTTTGGTTCTTTTTCAAAGGCATAGGGATTCTTGAAAATGCCCCGACCGATCATGATTCCGTCTACGCCATATTTTTCTGCTAACTCTAAACCTTTGGTACGATCAGGGATATCGCCGTTGATCGTCAGCTTCGTTTGTGGGGCGATTCTATCCCGCAAGGCAACCACTTCAGGAATCAATTCCCAATGGGCATCGACCTTGCTCATTTCTTTGCGGGTTCGCAAATGGATCGAAAGGTTGGCGATATCTTGTTGCAGGACATGGGTCAACCAGGCTTCCATTTCCCCTAGTTCGGTATAGCCCAAACGCGTCTTGACGCTGACCGGCAAGCCGCCAGCTTTGGCTGCTTGGATCAGCTCAGCAGCAATGTCTGGTCGCAAGATCAAGCCGCTGCCTTTGCCTCGTCCGGCAACGTTTGGCACTGGACAGCCCATATTTAAGTCAATCCCTTTAAAGCCCATCTCGGCTAATCCGATACTCATTTCACGGAAATACTCTGGCTTGTCACCCCAAATGTGTGCCACCATCGGCTGCTCATCTTCGGTGAAGACTAAACGTCCCCGCACACTGTCGCGTCCTTCTGGATGGCAGTAACTATCGGAGTTGGTAAATTCCGTAAAGAAAACATCTGGTGCGCCGGCAGCTTGAACGACATGCCGAAAAACGACATCGGTGACATCTTCCATTGGTGCTAGGATAAAAAAAGGCTTCGGCAATTCAGCCCAAAAATTTGTTGTCATGATTTACGCTCCATTTCTTTGTCCAAGGATCTTATTTTATGACCCCACTTGCAAAACAAACCCCATTATACTAAGAATGCGTCAAAGAAGCAAAAGAGCAAGACGACACCCGCCGGTGCTTCGCCTTGCTCTTTTGCAACAGACGCTTAATACTGCCGAATAACTGGCGGTTCGTAGGCTTGAATAAAAGCTTCAAGCTCCTGAGTTGTTTGTGCAAAGCCGATTTTTTCGCGATCGGCTTGCGTCAAGAACTCGTTTTCCACCATATTGTCATACAAAGCTCTCGTTGCGCGGTAAAAATTGTTCACATCATAAAAAGCACACGGATTCGGGTTCTGACCGATTCTTGACCACGAGATCATCTCCGTGATTTCTTCCAGCGTCCCGGGACCACCTGGCAGTGCGACAAACGCCTGCGACAATTCGAACATTTTTCGTTTTCTTTCTGACATCGTCTCGACGACATGGAGTTCGGTCAATCCAGGATATGCTAGTTCCCGATCTTTTAAAAAGGTTGGGATCACCCCGATCACCTGACCGCCATTTTCTAAGACAGCATCTGCCAGCACGCCCATCAAGCCCGCTTTTCCGCCGCCATAGACCAGCGTATTTTGCCGTGAAGCGATCCACTGCCCCAATTCTTGGGCGGCTGTTGCAAAACTAGGTTCATTACCGACACTGGCACCACAATAGACTGCAATTTTCATAAAACTCTCCATCATCCTTCTCAATCATTTTGAAATAGTATATCATGATTCTGATAAAGGTTCTGCGAAAGGATGGAAAAAAATTTATGAACATTGAGGAGTATCAACGATTTATCAGTGACTTCTACAAAGCCCGCAACTGGTATCAGTACGATCCGTTTATTCGGGCGAATTTTTTAGCAGAGGAAGTCGGGGAAGTGAGCCGTGCCATTCGGACATTGGAGATCGGTCGTGACCGTCCCGATGAACAAGAAGGCTTGCCAGAAGAAAAACTGGCAAACCTGACGGAAGAATTGGGCGATGTACTGGATAACTTATTTATTCTCGCCGATAAATACGATATTTCTCTAGAGACGATCATGCAAAAACACAAAGAGAAGCTATTGTCTCGCTATCAAATGAACCAAGAGACAGAAAAAAACAGCTAACGGGCTACTTGTTGCGGAACGGGCAGCGGCAAAGGTTGCTTTTCCCAAATACAAAAAACCAACGTTTCTGTGGTCGATCGGCCAGTGAAACGTTGGTTTTCTTCTATTAAATAAAAAGTTGGTTCTCCTTTTTATGCAACAGGAGGTGTTTATTGTGCCATTTGCTCTACCAGTTCTTCCAAACCAGTCAAGGCTTGGTAGCCGTAGCCAAAGAGATAATTGTAGTCCATGCTGTAGACTTGTTTGTTTTTGATGGCTTTCATGCTGGAGAGTTTGTCATTTTTGTACAAGCCTTCAATGATTTCTTGACCAGAAACACTGCCTTCGATTGTTGACCAGTCGCCGACGATCAAGACATCGGGATCCGTTTCGATCAAGGTTTCGACACTGACTTCCCCTGAATAGTCTTGAAACACATTGTTCAGTTTGATCATATCAAAGTTGCTATTGAAAAAAGACTCGTCCTGAGCGGCATAGACACTGACCACACTAGGATCAGACATAAAGAGATGGGCAAAGGTTTGCTCTTCTTTGTCTGCTACTTTTTCTTCCAAAGCACTCTGGCGATCCTTTAATTCTTTTTCAAAAGCAGCGGCTGCCTCAGGGACATTGAAGAGCTTACCGAGGTTTTCAATGTCTTGATAAACGGAATCAAATGTTGCACCAGTGACAGAGGTTTCTTGGACGTAAGTCGGAATGCCCATCTCGTTCAAGGAATCAACGGTGCCGACGCCCCAATCTTGGTTATCGAAAAGTCCCCCGCGACCAAAAATCAAATCTGGATCCACACTTAGCGCCGTTTCTTTACTGATATAGTCACTGCCCAGGTCGTTGAGTTCTGCATAATCAGCAGCAACTTCCTCATCGGCGGCACCAAAGGTTGCACCGACACCCGCAATCTGATCCTTGAGGCCGAGATGCAGCAGCAATTCCGCTGCTGGTCGTGTGTTGGCTACGACTTTTTTCGGTGCCTCATTAAAGGTTTGGTCCTTGGCAGTCCACTGCGTGCCGCCCTCTGCTTTGGTGTAGTTGCTGATGGTTAAGGGATACGTACTTTCTGCCTGTGAGGAAGAAGCCGAAGTTCCTTCATCCTTCGTATTGCCGCAAGCGCTTAATGTAAAAACTGCCAATCCTACCCCAATCATTTTTCCCCATTTATTCATCTGTTTGCTCCTTTTCAAAATAATAATGAAACCCTAATCCGCCTGTGATCGGATGATGGTAAATACTGCATTTCACACCATAGATTTCTTCGATCAGTTCCTCTGTCAGCAGCGTTTCTGGTTCGCCATACCCTACGACCCGACCATCTTTTAAGGCATAGATGATGTCGCAATAGTTGGCTGCTTGTTCCAAATTATGCAGCGCCGCCAACAAGCCAATCTTCAGATGCTTGACGGTCTCTAAGATTTCCAGCTGGTAACGGATATCCAAATGATTGGTCGGCTCATCGAGAATCATAAATTTCGGTTCTTGGGTGATGGCACGAGCAAGGACGACCCGCTGTTTTTCGCCTCCTGATAATGAGAGGTAACTGCGTTTTCTATAGGCACTTAGCCCTGTTTTGGCTAAGGCTTCAGTGACCAGCTCATGATCGGCTTTGGTGTCTTGTTCCAATAGACCCTTGTGGGGCGTGCGGCCTAAAAGTACCATCTGTTCTACTGTTAAATCAAAGCTCAACTCATTGAACTGACTGACGACGCTGAGTTGCTGGGCGACTTTTTTTTCGGAACTTTTCAAAATATTCATCTCACCCAAATAAATGTCGCCGCTATCAGGTTTCAACGTTTTGTAGATAGCTTTTAACAATGTCGATTTGCCGCTGCCGTTGGACCCAATCAAGCCGACAAATTGCCCTTGTGCGGTTTGGACGGAGATGTCTTTTAGTATCTGCTGATCCCCGATCGTTAGATTGAGCTTTTCAACTGCTAATTTCATTCCGTCACCCCCCAAAGTTGTATTGCCGTTTGACAATGATATAGATAAAGATCGGGGCACCAATCAGCGCTGTAATGATCCCGATCGGCAGTTCGACTCCTTGCAGAGTCGAGCGGGCGATCACATCCGCCCAAATCAAAAACAACGCGCCTGTCAAAGCGGTCAAAGGCATTAACAGGCGATGATCCGACCCGCTGACTCCACGTACGATATGAGGAATGATCAAGCCAACAAAGCCGATCATGCCAGAATTCGCAACGATGATACTGGTTAATAGCGCTGCTAGCAGCATGTAAAAACGCCGATAGAAGGTCAGCTTGACCCCTAAGGTGGAGGCAACTTCATCCCCCAGCAAAAGCGTATTCAAAACACGGTATTGCGTCAGGAAGAACAGCGTGATCAAAGAAACCAGAACCACGATAAAGCCCAATTTGTTCCAAGAAGCCGAGGCTAGGCTGCCCATCGACCAAAACGCTACGGTCTTCATCCCTTCTGCATTGCTAGCCAGATAGATGATCAAGTTTGAAACAGAGCTACATAAGGCACTGACGATCGTCCCCGACAGCACAAGTTTTGTGGAAGTCATTTTCCCACCGATACTGGCAAGCAGCAGCACCAAAATAGTCGCAATCCCCGCTCCTGCAAAGGCACCAAACGATAAGCCCAGCTGCAAGACTAGCGCTGAGCCGCCAAAACCGACTAAGATGGCGAAGGTCGCCCCTAAGGATGCGCCAGAAGAGATTCCTAAGATATAGGGATCTGCCAGCGGATTTTGGACCACTGCCTGCATCACTGCCCCGCTGATTGCTAACCCCATGCCCACAAAAATAGAGAGCAAGACCCGCGGTGCCCGAACAAACCAGACGATATTGATGTTTGCGTCTGAAATGCCTGAAAGATCACCAACCAATCCATGGCTGATTTTATAGAAGAGAATTTGGTAAACTTCGCCAAGGGTGATATTGGCTTGGCCGTTTGCCAAAGCAACTCCTGCAGATAAGAGAATGGCGACAACTAAAACACAGCAAATGATTGTCGAAACCATCCAACGATTTGATTTAATCAACCCTACCGACATGTGATTCTCCTTTATTCAGCACGATCCTCTCCTGATTTCACAGCAAAAACAACCTTGACTGTTGCCTCGCCGCCATCATAAAAGAAGCATCTGTGCGTTTTTTCGCTTATAACAGTTCTTCTCATGAAAAGCGCCAAAGCCATGTGCTACTTTGACATCTATTTGCAAATGAGAATCACTCTCAATGAATAGAGTCATTATAAGGAACCTTTTGTGAAATGTAAATAATTTTCTGAAAATTTCCTTAAACAAGAGTTATTCTAATGTTCGTGATTGATGGGCGTTTTCCTCTCCATTGACCTATCGAAAACACGGTACCCGTGAAGAAGCGAATCCTTTGGCATAATAATCCAGTGTTTTTTTAATGATGAAAAAAAGACAGACTTCATTTTGTACGAAGTCTGTCTCCAGTCTAATGCCTATGCTTAGGCAGGCTTTTTCTTGCTAGCTTCCCTTTGTTCGAACGTGAAACCTATGCGTTGCCAAGGATTTGCTGATTCAACGAAATCATCTCCAAAAGACCTTGAGCGGCTTCGCTGCCTTTGTTGCCAGCTTTGGTTCCCGCCCGTTCAATGGCTTGTTCGATCGTTTCAGTCGTCAACACACCAAACATGATCGGAATGTCGGCATTCAGACCAATTTGGGCTACGCCTTTCGCCACTTCATTTGAGATCAATTCATAGTGGGTCGTTGCTCCGCGAATCAAGGCACCTAATGTCACGATCCCATCGTATTGTTTGTGGTCAACGATTTTTTTGGTAATATACGGAATCTCATAAGCCCCTGGAACCCAATACACATCGATGTTTTCTGCTTTGACTCCATGACGCAACAAATTGTCTTTGGCGCCTTCCACTAACTTGGAAGTGATAAACTCGTTGAATCGTGAGACCACGATCCCTACTTTGACTGCCTCTCCCTGAAACGTTCCTTCAAATACTGTCATCGCTCATTCTCCTTTGGTTGATTAAATAGATAGGTAATGGTGAAACTTTTCTTTCTTCGTTTTCAAATAGCTGCTGTTTTCTTTATGCGCAGGCATCTCCAGCGGTACTCGTTCTGCGACCTTGATCCCTAAGCTTTCTAATTCCTTCACTTTGTCAGGGTTGTTGGTCATCAGTTGAATCTCCTGCACTTCTAAGGAACGTAAAACATCAGCGGCAAACGTGTAATGACGGGCATCTGCTGCAAACCCTAATGCAATATTTGCTTCATAAGTATCCATGCCTTGTTCCTGCAGCTGATAGGCACGGAGCTTGTTCCGCAAGCCAATACCGCGGCCTTCTTGGCGTAGATACAAAATCGCACCGCGGCCTTTTGCTTCGATCTGCCGCATCGCTTCTTGCAGCTGTTCGCCGCAATCACAGCGATGAGAGCCGAAGACGTCGCCTGTTAAACACTCTGAATGGATCCGTAGTAACAGCGGCTCGGTAGTATGTTGAATCTCGCCTTTGGCTAGTAAAAGGTGTTCATTGCCGAACTCATCTTCAAATAAGGACAATTGGAACGCCCCATAAGCCGTTGGCAGATCCACCGTGATAGGCGTGGTTCCTCGTAGATATTCCGCCAACTCATCAATGGTCAAAAACGGCAGCTGCCATTTTTCTGCTAATTTTTTCAATTCTGGGACCCGAGCCATCGTGCCATCTTCATTTAAAATCTCACAAATGTAGGCTGCTTCCACGCTGCCAGCAAGCTTTGCTAAATCCACAGCCGCTTCTGTATGTCCTCTGCGTTCCAACACGCCGCCAGGTTGAGCGGTCAATGGGAAGATATGGCCAGGGCGATAAAAATCCGCAGCCTGTGACGCAGGATCAGCCAACTTTTCAATCGTCACTGCCCGGTCTTTCGCAGAAATTCCCGTACTCGTCGTCACGTGATCGACACTGATGGTAAATGCGGTGCCAAAGGCATCCGTATTATTGGCGGTCATCTCAGGCAATGCCAGCTTTTCAGCGATTGCTTGTGAGATGGGTGCACAGATCAAGCCGCGGCCATAAGTCGCCATAAAATTGACAGATTCTGGCGTTGCGTATTCAGCGATCCCAATCAAATCTCCTTCTGATTCTCGATTTTCATCATCGGCGACAATCACTAAGCCGCCTTTTTTTAACCATTCCACTGCTTGTTCTACTTTATGCATCGTCTGCCTTCTTTCATTTTCGTTGGTATTTGACATATTTCCCGATCATATCCGTCTCGATATTGACCCACTCCCCTTGTTTCAACTGCCCCAGCGTCGTCTGGTCTTTGGAATGGGGGATCAAGCTAACGGAAAATGCCTGTGCCGTCGTCTGGGTAACCGTCAAACTGACGCCATTGATCGCAATCGACACTTGCGGAATGATTTCCCCTTGCACACTGACAGGATAAGCAAACGTCAAGATCAAGGCATTTTCCAACTGCTTTTTCTGGATCAAACGGGTCGTTACATCAATGTGGCCTGCGACAAAGTGGCCTTCAAAACGCTGCGTTGCTGCCATCGCTCGCTCCAAATTGACTTCGGCACCCACCGAGAGTTGTTTAAAGGTCGTTCGTTGAAAGGTTTCTGGCATGATATCCACCGTAAACGTCGTCGCTTGTTTGGCGATCGCCGTCAAACACGTCCCGTTGATCGCCATACTGTCTCCGATCTGGTAATCCGCCAGTAATCCTTCGGACGCACTGCAAGTTAGTTGGATCGTGCGGCTTTGCTTGCGGATCTCTTTGATGCGGCCTTTTTCCTGAATCAATCCTGTGAACATTCCTCTGGTCTCCTTCCTCGGATGCAAACATCTTCCCCAACTGCAGTCACCGTCACCTCTGTTAGCTGCTGCAGCTGTTTCGGGGTTCGCTCACTGGTAAAACTTGCAAGACTATTGCCCCCAAGAAACTTTGGCGCCACATAGGTAATGCTTTCTTGCCACAGTCCGCTGGCTAAAAAGGCATCATGGATCGCAGCGCCTCCCTCTACGTAAAGCGATTGGACCTGTCGTGCGGCAAGCTCCTTCAGCAATGAAACAATTGTCAACTCTTCCAGCTGGATCACTGACACATGAGCTGGCAAATCACTGACAGTTGTCTGCTGCGTAAAAATCCACACAGGTGCCGAATCATCGGCAAACATTGCCAAATGGGGTTGCGACAGCGTTCGCCCCCGACGGTCTAACACGATGCGAATCGGCGGAAAGCTGGTTTCAACCGTGGTCAATAACGTGGGATCATCCGTCAACACCGTCTGACTGCCCACTAAGATTCCTTGATAGTCTCCACGTTCTTGATGGACGTTTTGCCAAACCGCTGAACCAGTGATCGCACTGCGGGTTAACGCATCATGAGCGATCCGGCCATCTAAAGTGATCGCTTGCTTCAACGCCACGTAAGGTCGCTGATGCTGATGGTAAAAATTATAGTGGGGATTCAAACGGCGCACCGCTGTTTCTTCGATGCCCACCAACACGTCGATGCCCTGTTCTTCTAAAAATTGCTTGCCTTGTCCAGCCACGATCGGGTTAGGGTCTAACTGGCCGATGACTACCTTTTTGATGCCGCTGTCGATGATCAGCTGGGTGCAAGGCGGCTGTTTTCCTTGATGGTTGCAAGGTTCTAACGTCACGTATAAAGTCGAATTGATTAGGTCTTCGGAGGAATGGCATTGTTCGATGGCGTTTCGTTCCGCATGGGGCTGCCCATAGACTAAGTGAGCCCCTTTGGCAATGACCCGTTGCTCTTTGACGATCACAGCGCCCACTAGCGGATTGGTAAAGGTTTGGTAACGCCCTTTTTTGGCTTCTGCGATCGCCAGACGCATGTATTCGTTATGCATCTTCCTTCCTCCTTTCAATAAAAAAATGCCTCGTGAGAATCTCACGAGGCATAGACAAACAAGACCGGCAAAAAATCAATTTTAGACGCACTGCGCCCCTTGAAATTTTGTGGTTTTTCTTCTCCCATCCAGACTTTCACTGTCGGTGCCAGATTCACACTGGCTCCACCGCATAGCTATGCGGGTCACGGACTTCAAGCATTGTGCTTGTCACCGTCGGTCGGGAATTACACCCTGCCCCGAAGAATACTATTCAATTCATGTGCATTTTAGCCCGACCATTTTTGTTTGTCAATAGGCCTGATCACGAGCCGATAGGAATTCCTCTTGGCTTTTTCTTTTGACAACCCCAAAGCAGCAACAGCAGAAATCCCTTGTCGTTCCGCCATTTACCTAAGCTGCAGCAAGGCGATTTTGCCTGTAAAAAAACACGAGAAAACCTAGGTTAAATATTTTTTCTCGAACGAAGCCATTTATCGAACTCCGTCACGAGTAAGACGACCATCCCAGAAGCTGCTGAGATGACCCAGCCGATCAAGGACATGTCCTCCGTATGAAAGGCGCTTTGCATAAATGGAACATAGGTCAATAACAGTTGCAGAACCAGCATCACACCAATAATCACGAACGCTTTTGGATTGGTGAAGGAAGCTTTAGAAAACGCTGGTGCACTGGTACGGATGTTGAACAAATAAAAAATCTTACTCAAGACCACGATATTGACCATCATGGTACTAGCAACGGCTTCGCTGACGCCTTGCAGCAAGAGCCAGTCATGGGCGATCAAACTGATGACTGCCATCAAGATCGACACATACGCCATCTGCCAAATATCGTGGCGATTCAACAATTTATTGCCTGTCTTTCGCGGCTTGCGGCTCATGATCCCAGACTCTGCTGGTTCAAAGATAAACGCAAACTGGATCGTAATAGCAGAAACCATGTTGATCCACAGCAGTTGCGTCGCCTGCAACGGCAATTCTTTTTGCATCATGATCGTAAAGGCAATGATCAGCCCTTCAGCAAAAGATGTCGGCAACAGAAACAGAATGCTCTTTTTGATGTTGTCATAGATCCTGCGTCCTTCGCGAATCGCTAAGGACATGGTACCGAAATTGTCATCAGTCAAGATCATATCAGCAGAATCTTTGGCTACATCCGTGCCGCTGATCCCCATCGCTACACCGATATCCGCCCGCTTCAACGCAGGGGCATCGTTGACACCGTCCCCTGTCATCGCCGTGACTTTGCCTTTGGCTTGTAGCGCTTTGATAATGTCCAATTTGTTTTTCGGCGTGGTTCGTGCAAAGACTTGATTCGTCAAGGCAGCATCTTGAAATTCGGCTTCACTCATCTGATCCAACTCGGCACCAGTCACAACGTGAATCTCATCCGCTAGGCCAAGCTTTTCGCCAATCGCTTTGGCGGTCAGAGGGTGATCGCCAGTGATCATTTTCACTTGAACACCGGCTTGGTTCATTTCCTTCAAGGAGGCAATCACTTCTTCTCGCGGCGGATCGATGATCCCAGCGATCCCTAGTAATTGCAGCCCTTGCTCAAAAATCGTTTCATCAATGTGATCAATCGAAACTTTCTGATAGCCCACCGCTACCACTCGTTTGCCTTCTGCCGACAAGCGGCGGACATGGCCTGTCCAATAGGCTTCATCAAAAGGCGCCGCTTGTTTTTGCACCATTTCAAACAATTTATCTGGGGAGCCTTTAACAAATAGCAAGCGTTCCCCCGCAGGGTTTGCCACTAGTTTCGCCATGTAGCGGTTGTCCGAATCAAAGGGCAGCATATCCAGCTCTTGGTAAGCAGGTGCTTGCGGATAGGCAAATCGCTTATGATAAAGCGTCAAAAAGGAGCCGTCTGTTGGTTCCCCATTGATCGTCCAGTGATTTCCTTCTGGGACCAATACCGTATCGTTGGCTTCGTAACCAGCTTCCAAAAACAACTGCAAGGTGTCTTGCGCGTGGACGTCCTCCTGCTTTGGACGAATTTCTCCCACCGGCGCATAGCCGTCACCCGTCACTTCATATTCCTGCTCAGCCAATACGATGTCTTTGACTGTCATTTCATTTTTGGTCAGGGTACCTGTTTTATCCGTCGCGATCACATCGACTGAGCCTAGCGTTTCAACCGCTGGTAGCGTTTTGATGATGGTGTGCTTGTTTTTTGCCATGTCGCTGACACCCATCGCCAAAACCACCGAGGTCGTTGCTGGCAATCCTTCTGGGATCGAGCCGACGATCATGGTGACAACGGCTAAGGATAAGACAGAGATCGCATAGGTTTGCTGGAACAAGCTGACAACAAATAGCAAGACCGCCACGCCCATAATCACATAGGTGATGCCTTTCCCCAGTCCATCGATCTCTTTCATCAACGGCGTTTTTCGTTCTTCCGTTTGATTGACTTCAGCTGAGATTTTCCCGATCTCAGTCGTGACGCCAGTAGCGATCACGATCCCTTTCCCGCTTCCTGATGTCACGGAAGTCGAAGCAAACGCCAAATTCCGTTGTTCCGCTAATGGCGTTGCTTCATCCATTAAGGCATCTGTTATTTTTTCCACCGAATCGGCTTCACCAGTCAAGGCGGATTCTTGGATACGCAAGTTGTCGGCTTCGATGATTCGCAGATCTGCGGGCACATTGTCACCAGCTTCTAGGAATACGACATCCCCTGGAACGACTTCGGCAGCTGGAATATCTTGACGAATCCCATTCCGATAGACCGTGGCTTCTGCTGATAGCATCTCTTTGATCCGTTCTAATGCATCGGAAGCATTCGCTTCTTGGTAATAACCGATCAACGCATTGACCAGCACGACGATGCCAATGATCACGGCATCAGAGAAATGCCCCATCAGCAGCGTTAAGATGGCAGAGAAAATCAAAATGTAGATGATCGTGTTATGGAATTGTCGCAGCAGCAAACGCCACTTGGCGGTTTTTTTGACCGCTAATTGGTTCAATCCGTAGGTTTCTAACCGCTCGGTTACTTGCGCCTCAGTCAACCCTTGATCGATTGACGGCACCTGATACTGTTCGATTGTTTCTGACACTGATAACTGAAACTCTTTTTTATTCATTTTTTTCTTCTTCCTTTTCTTTTTCATTGATGGATAACACAAATAAGCCCCTTATTTAGAAACTGCTCCTAAATAACGCGCTACTATTGGTTGGTCTCCTATTCAATTAAAAAGTAAGGCAAGTCAAAATAGTGTTTCTGCTCACCGTCACTCGAGTCGCTTGACATTCGTTTACCACCCCCTCTAAAGTTAGCAATAAGCGTAACAAACTATTTTTCCAAAGTCAAGAGTCACCGCTTTCAAAAATGAAAAGTGACTGGCTTCTTCACAAAAAAAAGCCGCACGCCAACGATTCATTGCCGTGCAGCTCCTTCAGTACATTCTCTTCAAGTCCAAAGGCTCGCCTTAAAGCTGATCCAGTGCCTCGCTGATGGGGGTTTCCCCAGCTTGGACTTTGATGACTTTTTGATAAGTTGCTGGACGTTCCAGCATTTCACCTAACAAGACGGCGACATCCTCGATGGGGATCGCACCAGAGGTCGTTTCACTGATCTCGATCAAACTAGATCCTGGTGTTTCTTTCAACGCACCCGGCTGCAAAATCGTATAGTCTAGTGCGGTGTTGTCGATCAGCCAGCGATCAGAGAAAAATTTGGCGATCGTGTAATCCATCAATGACGCCATGCCTTCCCTTTGCCACTGTTCAGGTTCTAAGGCATAGGCTGAGCTAAGGTGGATGTAGCGCTTAATTCCTTTTGCTTCAGCGGCTTGCATCACTTTGACCGCACCATACAGATCAGATTGCAGCAAGTCTTTGCCTCGGGAACCCGCCACGAAGTATACCGCTTCCGCATCTGCGAATTTCGCCGCCATCTCTTCCGGTTCCGTGTGTAAATCAAAGAACACGGGCTTGATCGTCTCCGTTTCTGTGATTTTCTCACTGCTGCGCGCACCAGCATAAACGATGTGTCCTTGTTTTTCTAGAAAGGTGATCAATTTTTGGCCTACTCGTCCAGTAGCACCAACGACAAAAATTTTCATTTTCTTTGCTCCTCTCGTTTCTTTTTCCAACACTTGCTAGTATCATCGTAGGACAAAAACCAAGATCCAACAACTATTCTGTTTCTAAACGAAGGGAAAAAAAGCACAGCACAACCCAATTCTTGCTGTTTTTCCCCATAGAAACCCATGTTTTTTAAAAAACACCCAAAAAAATGAAAAAAATTTTCTCAAACGATTGACAAAGCGTTGACTCTTTTGTAGACTAGGTAGAAATAATTTAAATATTTAGAAAATTCAAAATAAAGAAAAGGACGGTGGCGCATATGACCCGCACCAATGTTAGCAAACGAATTATTTTATTATTATAGTCGGGACTGTTTGATTTTATACATTCAAAGAGTCCCTATTCACATTGCATCCAAAAAGAAGAACAGCTTCTTGAGATGGAGTGTTTTTTTATACCCATTTTCAAGAAAGCGGCCTTTTGCAAGCTGACACGTTGATGTCAGATAGATCCAAAACGCTCGTTGACCAACTGCTGCCGATTCCCCGCGGTTATGCACTGCACTTATTCTAAAGACCCCTTCTGTTTGGACACTTGATTGGTCAAGCAGAAAAAAGGAAGGATGATTTTTTATTATGAAAACCGTCAACACGATCGCTGCTTTTGTAAACAAGTATTTGATCTACATCATGATTTTATTGATGATCGTCTCTTATTTTTTCCCGCAACCCTTCTTATGGATTCCGCCTCGTACAACGATTCTTTTGAGCATCATCATGTTTTGTATGGGGATGACTCTAAACGTTGCTGCGTTTAAAATGGTCGTCTTACAGCCCAAAGCATTCATCTTAGGGGTGCTTTTCCAGTTCACCATCAGCCCTTTGGTGGCTTACGGCTTAGCGCAGCTGTTTGGTCTTTCTTCCGGTTTGATCATCGGTTTTGTCTTACTAGGCTGCGTTTCTGGCGGAACCGCCAGCAATGTCATGACCTTCATCGGCAAAGGCGATGTCGCCCTCACCGTTTCCATGACCACGGTATCGACCTTGTTAGCGACCGTCGTTACACCCTTTTTGGTTTATGTCTTGGCTGGTCAGTACACCGAGATTTCCTTCTGGGAAATGCTCTTGTCTGTCTTGCAGATGGTGCTTTTGCCGATCATTTTAGGGGTGATCGTCCACAAACTCATTGCCAAGCACATCGAGCGATTTCTGCAATCATTTGTGTTGATTTCTTCCGTCAGTATCTTATTGATCGTTGCAGGAACTGTCGCTCGCAACGGCGCCGTCATCGTCCAATCTGGCTTGATCGTGATTTTCTTAGTCTTGCTCCATAACTTGATCGGCTACGGCGCAGGCTATGGTCTGAGCCGTGTGATGGGCGTCAGTGCCACCCAAGCCAAATCCATCATGTTTCAATTAGGAATGAAAAATACTGGCCTAGCGATCTCGTTAGCCAATGCCCACTTTGCCGCCATTGCTGCAGCCGTTACCCCTGCCGCAGTCGGCATGGTGATCCATCAAATTACCGGACCAATTTTAGCCAATCTCGTGGCCAAGAAAGAAGGAGAAAAGTATGAGTCAAAGTATCTTTTTGCCAAACTACACAATCGGGGCGGACGCCTACGAAAAAGTAAATGACATCGTAAAACCATACGGCACCAATGCCGTGATCATCGGCGGAAAAACCGCCCTTGAAAAAGCCGAAGACAAGATCAAAGCCGCGTTAACGTCAGCAGTCCAAGTGACGGATACCTTGTGGTACGGCGGCAACTCGACCTATGAAAACGTCGATCAGCTGTTAGCTACTCCAAGTGTCCAAGCCGCCGATGTTCTATTCGCCGTTGGTGGCGGCCGCGTCTGCGATACCGTCAAAGTGGTTGGGGAAAAAGCTGGCAAACCAGTCTTCACCTTCCCAACGATCGGCTCCAACTGCTCACCAGTCACCGCGGTTTGTGTCATCTATAAAGAAAACGGCGAGATGCAAGGGTTGTTTTTCCCTTCGCAACCGCCGACCCATGCCTTTATCGACAGTGAGATCATCGCCCAAGCCCCCGACAAGTACTTATGGGCAGGAATCGGCGATGCCCTCTCCAAAGAGATCGAATCGACATTTTCAGCGCGGGGCGATCAGCTAGATTACACCGATGGGTTAGGCATCCAAATCGGCAAAATGTGTACGGAACGCTTATTGCAATACGGCACACAAGCCTTGAAAGACAGTGCCGCCAATCAGCCGTCTTATGCCATTGAGCAAGTCGTCTTGGATATCATCGTGACCACCGGCTTAGTTTCCGTCTTAGTCATCAATGATTACAACTCCGCCCTTGCCCATTCCTTTTACTACGGAACGACCGTTTTGGAAAAAATGGAAGACTATTTACACGGCGCATCCGTTAGTTACGGCGTTTTGGCCTTGTTGCAGCTCGATCAGCAAGATGCCCTCTTCCAGCGCATCTACGCCTTTATGAAGGAAAACAAACTGCCGGTTTGCCTAGCGGATATGGGCCTTAACGACACCAGCGATCTTGAGGCAATCTTAGACAAAGCAATGACCACCAATGACATCGTCCACGTGCCTTATGAGATCACGCGAGAAATGTTTAAACAGGCAATCCTAGACGTGGAAGCCTATCATGCCAAACAAAACCAAGCAGCATTGGCAGCTGCCAATTAAATGAAACCCTCCAGCAATTCGTTGTTGGAGGGTTTTTGTATGTCCTTTTTTCGCTTCTTCGTACTTGTCCTCCTTCTTCTTTCTTACATGTTAAAAAACATGCAATCGTTTGCTTTGATTTATTTTTAAAAACTTATTACTATTTTAGTATAACAAAGGAGGAGATCGGTTTGGAATTGGTTTATTTATCTGGGTTGTTTTTGGTCATTTTCTTGTTGTATTTTCTGGCAAAGAAAAATAATCGCATCAAACAGTTGTTTTCGAAGATCACGATTGCTTTTCTGCTTATTTACTTGGTTTGGCGTTTGTTTTTCACGATCCCTATGGATAGTTCTGCTTCACTAGTATTTGGGATCATTCTCTATATTGCGGAAGTCATTGGTTTGTTTGTCTATGGCTTTTTTGTTTACCTTTTTTCCAATAAGCTCTCAAAAGAATACCGCTACGAGGGGGATGAAGCAGAAGAATTCTTGCCAAGTGTCGCCGCTTTTATTTGTACTTACAATGAAGACATCAAGCTGGTGATCGCCACCGCACTTGCTGTCAAAGCCTTGAAATACCCCAACAAAAAAATCTATATCTGCGATGATGGCCATCGAGAGGAACTAAAAGAAATGGCCGAGCGAATGAACCTCGGCTATTTGACCCGCGAAGGAAATGCCAATGCTAAAGCTGGGAATATCAACTATGCCTTGTCCCAAACCAGCAGTGACTTGATTTTGCTTCTGGATGCTGACTTTATCGTCAAAAAGAACATTATTTTTGAAGCTGTCGACTATTTTCGCAATCCTAAAGTTGCATTGGTGCAATATCCACAAACATTTTATAACAAAGATCCTTTTCAATTACTGCGCAAATCCATGTACAACGAACAGGAATTATTCATGCGCTTTCTAGAACCCGCACTTTCTCGTGAGAATGCTTTGATCCATATCGGTACCAATGCCATCATTCGTCGCAGTGCCCTTGAAGAGATCGGCGGCGTTCCTACCAGCAGTATCACAGAAGATATGGCGACCGGGATGCTTTTACAAGACGCCGGCTATGAAACGATTTTTATCAATAAAGCCTATGCCTTGGGGATCACTCCTTACACTGCCAAAGAGCTGACCTCACAACGGACTCGGTGGGCGCAAGGAACGAAACAAATTTTTGATCACTTCAAACCACGCCGCTTAAATGGATTGTCGTTCATGCAAAAACTTTGTTATTACAACTCCTATTTGTATTGGTTTACCTCTTTCCAAAAAATCATCTTTTTATTGGCACCAACCTTATTTATGGTTTTTGATATCTTTATCGTCAGAAGCAACAATCACCAATTGTTGCTGTTCTTTTTACCGCCTTTCATTATGATTTCCCTGTCGTTTCGGCTGTATGTCCCTAAGATCAGGAACCTGACAAGCTCCCACATCTATGATTGCTTTGTCGCTCCTATCCACACTGGGGCATTGATCAAAGAATTTATGAAATCACAGAAAAAATTCAACGTGACCAAAAAAGAGATCGTCGGCAGCAACGCCTTTGATTGGCGGACCGTCTTGCCCCACATCATCCTCTTTACCTGGATCTCCTTTGCCTGTCTGGTGGCTGGGTATCGTTTGTACCGAGGAGAAGGCTATGAATTCGGCTATATCGTGACCTTGATTTGGTCGCTCTATAACCTCTATGGCTTGTTTTATGCCATTTTGATCGGGAAAAACCGTTTTATCGAAAGTGATAGTGAAGCCTTGAGTATCGCCATCAATCGTCAGCTTTCTTATGATGCGAAGACGTTCGAAATGTATCAAATGAGTTTCAACGGCTTCCGTATCCGTACTCATCCCGAGCAACTATTCGTACCAGGTGAAAGTTATACCTTTTACGATGATAAACACCGCTTCACCATCAATTCGATCTGTCTGGAAGATCATGGCACCTATGTGACTTTTGTCTTCAACAATCTAACACCGCAATCTGCTGAAGAGCTTGCCAGCTACTATAGCGACCAGCTCAATGCTGCCAAACAGTTGGAATTTGATATGGAGGAAGAAGTCGCAGAAATGAATAGTTAGCCCCGCCCCCTTTGTCGCAAGAGACAAAGGGGCTTTATTGATTCCAGAAAGCTCCTTAAAGGGCAGTTCTCCATCTTCTGATGATTCTCTTCCTTTAGATAACACTCTGGCATTTGCTGCATCCTTTTCCAATGATCATTGATTGAAAGAGCCAGAACAAAATCTTGATGATGTCTCGATGGCAAATACTTTTTAAGCCTTTAGAAAATATTAAAAAGTCTGCTTTTCCTATGACCTGACTGAGCTGATACGCTTGTCACTGCTCACCCATTTGTGAATAAAAGCGCATGAAAAAGCAATCCTTGTTATACTTATAAATAACACGAAGTCCTTAGAAAAGGAGGAACCCTCATGACCCGTTACAAACGATTTCGCTTTGTTCATTTAGGCGCTCTTTTGGTGTTGGGCTTACTCCTCACTGGCTGCAGTGCGGATACGGCACCAATTGAAGAACAACCGACTACCAACACCGCCACTTCTTCTGAACCAGCAGTTTCCTATGAAACCTTTCCATTGCCGCAACCAATCTTAGACGGGGAAACCAGTGTGGCGGAAGCTCTCTTCGAGCGGCGCTCGCAACGGGATTTTCTAGACACTGAGCTAACACAAGAACAGCTGGCACAGCTTTTATGGGCCGCTGCCGGTGTCACTACAGAAGATGGTCGCCGGACAGCGCCTTCGGCTGGTGCCTTGTATCCCTTAGACCTCTATGTCGTGGTCACACAGGTAACGGGGCTTGAGCCAGGGCTTTATCTGTATCAACCAGAGCAGCATACCTTAGCAAAAGTTCTTGCCGGCGATTTTCGGACCGCACTGGCGGAAGGTTCGTTGGACCAGCAAGCGATCCAACGGGCACCTGCCACATTGCTTTATACAGTGGTTTATGAACGACTGATCGAGCGCTATGGGGACCGAGGAATCGAACGCTATGCCTATATCGAAGTCGGTCATTCCGCCCAAAATGTCCTTTTACAAGCCCAAGCGTTAGGCTTAGGCGCTGTGCCGATCGGCGCCTTCACGGATCATGAACTCACAGAGCTGCTGCAGCTGCCAACGGAAAATGAACCCCGCTATTTGATTCCTGTAGGCGTTATTGAGTAACACTGCCGACGAACGAAACCCAATTTTCATGGAACTGACGAACTGCCGTTAGAAAACGGCAACTGGCAAGGTTGATTTTCCCAGAAAAACCAGTAGAATCGAAAAACCACCTGCAAAAACAGCAGGTGGTTTTTCGATGGACTTACAGTTTGTATGCTCGGACTTCTTCGGGTATTTCTTCTAGCGGCAACTCTTTTACCACCGCTTCGGTGCCTGCTGCCATCGCTGTATCGTAGTACCAGCATTTGTATTTGATCGTATTCATGGTTTCTTGCAAGGCTGCCATTTGCTTTGTGACTTCTTCCAGACGTTCATGAAACAGCTGCTGCCGTTTCTGCAAAGACGCATCGCCTTCCTCGCCCCAATCCAAGAAATTCTTGATGTCTTTGATAGGCATGCCAGTATTCTTCAAACAATCGATCACTTTGATCGTCGCTACTTCTTTTTCTGAAAACACCCGAATGCCGCCATTACTGCGGGCCAGCTTCGGAAACATCCCTTCTCGATCGTAATAACGCAGAGTCGAGATGGGGATATTGGTCGTTTGTGATACTTCGCCAATCGAGTAACTCACTTGCATCGCTCCTAAAAAAAATTTTGTTTATTACTTGACCTAAACCTAACTTCAGGTTCTACAATTAAAATACACCGCAAGCACTGTACTGTCAATCACCTATCGTCTCACAGGTTCACCATTGGCAGCAGCAGGATTCGCTGAAAAAATCATTCATTGGAGGAAATACAAATGACAGAAATCAAAGAAAAAGTTATCGTAATTATGGGAGCATCTTCAGGAATTGGGGAAGCAACTGCCGTTAAACTAGCCGAGCAAGGGGCAAAAGTAGTGATCGCTGCCCGCCGTGAAGAGCGCATCAAAGCACTGGCTGAAAAATTAGGAGAAAATGTCTTGTATCAAACAGCTGATGTCACCAATCGCGAACAAGTCCAACAAGTCATTGATTTAGCCATGACCTCCTTTGGTCGGATTGATGTCCTTTTCAATAATGCTGGCATCATGCCTCAAGGAAACTTGGCAGAGTTGAACTATGACAGCTGGCAAAAAATGCTGGATATCAATATCATGGGGGTATTGAACGGGATCGGCGCTGTGTTGCCCATCATGCAAAAACAGCAAGACGGTTTGATCATCGCCACTGACTCAGTTGCCGGACATGTCATTTACCCAGGTTCTGCCGTGTACAACGGGACAAAGTTTGCAGTTCGTGCAATCATGGAAGGCTTGCGCCAAGAAGAACGTGAACATGGCATTCGCTCAACCATCGTCTCTCCGGGAATGGTCTCCACGGAATTGTTTGAAACCGTCGGCAATGCTCAACTAGAAGCAACCTTGAAAGAAACCTCTCGCGTGGAAGGCAACAGCCTAACGCCAGAAGACGTAGCAAATGCAGTGGTTTATGCCATTCAACAGCCCAAACATGTGGCGATCAGCGAAGTCTTGCTGCGCCCAGCAAAACAAACCGTTTAAGCTATTTCTACTAATCTATGAAACCTGCGACCGCTTCAAGCTGGTCGCAGGTTTTTTTGTCGTCAAATCCCACCGTTTTCCAGGACAAAATTGCTTGATTTTCTTGTAACACCCGCTTGTCCAAAGAATGTAAACCAATGGTTGCTTTATGTAAACGACTAGGTTCTGTTGCTTCGGGGGAAAATTTTTTATACTTAGTACAAAGCTTCCGTATAAAAACGACCAATCAGAAACAAACCGGACGTTCTCCTCATGAACGATGAATAGCCAAGCAAGCGCGCAGCCCTACCTTCACCGTTGACTTGCAAGTACTGCCTTAGCTGTCCTCTTTTTAGTACTTGCTTTTTATAAAAGAATGGAGTGTGTATATGAATGTAAAACAGCTACTCATTATTGCCGAGCAACGAAGAAACATTACGAATCAAAAATTGACCTATGCCGAAAATTTCTTGGCTGCCGGCTACTCTGCTGCCGAATTGCTGGCAGATGAAACCTTTCTTGAATTAGAGCGAAGGGAAACCCAACTGATTGCAGAACGCAACGCCATTTTTTACGAAGAAGTCAGCCACAATTAATCCCCCTGTCCAATTGTAGGCGACGAACAAGCGAAGGATCAACAGCACCTTCGCTTTTTTAACCCTCAAAGGCGTCCTTTGCCCTGAGGATCACGCTGCTTGATCGTCCAATAAAACAGTCCTGCAAAGAAACCACCGAGAATCAGGAAATTCATGCCGTATAGACAGTAGAGGAAGAAAAAGTTCAGCTGCCCACTGCGCCAAAAGCCCATGATTCCCATTAAAACCAGACTGTTGACGCATCCTGTCAACACACAAACCGTGCGACTGCACTCCAAGCTTTGTAATAGGTATTTTGTGATTTCATATAACGGACTGACGAGCATTATCCCCAGCATAATTGGTAGAATAGCTGGCAACAAGTCTAAAACAGCGACATCTGTAGTAAACAACTGAAAAAAAGCAGGACGAAAGACCCAGATCAGACTGCCGATTCCGACATAAGCCACAAAAGAAGAAACGAAGGCACTTTTTCCCACTGCTAAAATCTTCTGGCGGTTTTTCTGTCCATTCGCCTCACTAGCAAAGACGGTCACTGCGTTGCCATACATCAAAGCAGGCAACCGTGCGATCATCAATCCTTGGCTGCCGATCGCATAGGCTGCCAGCGTACTGACACCCAATCGTGAGACGAAAGCTTCAAAAGCAATAATAAAGACTAAGCCTTCAAAGCATTCCTGAATCATTAAGGGGACCGCTTTTTTCAATAAAAAGGTGCGTTTTCGTGGTCTTTGTTTCAGCCCCCTGGCTAGACTTTCTCGTAAAAGAACCCCATAAATCCCCAGCAAGCACAAAGTCGCAAGCATATTTGCGATGCCACTGCCTAAGACCCCCATTGCGGGAAAACCGAGATTGCCGTTGATCAATAAATAGCTAAGCAACACCTGTACCAACGCACTAATAATGGAAACACCGAGGATGTAGTTCGTTTTCTTTTCAATTTTTAAAAGGCTAGTAAAAACAAACGTGACTAAGGTAAGTAAAATATAGGGAGACATGATTGCAAGATACAATGTCGCAGTTCCTAGCAGCTCCCCACTAAATCCGTAGACAACCTGCAAAATGCCTCGTCCAAAAAGCAGGAAAATCAGGAAAAAGCTCACGCCGATCGCGACTACTAGAAAAAGAACCGAGGACAGATAATCATTTAACTGCGTCTCTTCTCTTTGTCCGACTGCCTTTGCGCCATAAATATTAAAAGCAAGGCCAATCGCACCTAAAATACCCGCAAAAGCGTAGAGAAATCCGTCGATCAGTGCGATCGCCGCCAGCGCTTCCGTGGATCTTCTTGAAATAATCGCTAATGAAACTTGCGCAATAATGATTTGAAACAAATTGGAAGCAATCAAAGGCAATGTAAAAGACTGTATTTTTTTGTTCAAGAAGCTCTCCTCTCTCATTCGTCATAACACGCAACACCCACTCGATTATTGTGATTTTAATCACAAGGAAAGCGATCGTTGGTCGCTAAATATACTCAACGACCCATCGGGCGTTTTGACGTTTCTCCCTCCATTTAACCATACAGCCTTCTCGGTGTATATTCCTTCGTAATTAAAAAACAAAACATACCGACAATCTCCGCTTATTTCCTCTATTGGCGTCGACAAGCAATCGCTGATGAAGAGTAAAAAGGTTCAGAAGAACATGCTGCTCTTCTGAACCTTTTCCATGGGATGATAAAAAACGCGACAAACCTTTCAAAAATCCCGCTACTTCTTCACGATCAGCTGGACGGCTTGATCGATTTTCTGCTTTTGGGTTTCCGTGTCGCTGTCTGGATTTTCCAAACAATTTTTCAAATTTTCAGCGACAATGATCCCCATAATACGGTTAACACTGGAACTGACGGCGGACAATTGCGTGATGACATCGACGCATTCTTTCTCGTCTTCGATCATTTTTTGAATCCCCCGCAACTGGCCTTCGGTTCGTTTTAACCGATTCAAAATATCTTTGTTGCATGCGGTCATCGTTTGATTTCTCCTCTCCATGCTGACATGCCGCCGAGGACATTGGTCACTTGAAACCCTTGCTGGCTCAAAAACTCAGATGCCATTTGCGAACGAGCCCCTGAATGACAGATGACATAGTAGTTTTTATCCTTCTCTAAGTCGCTGATTTGTTCTGTCAGCTCGCTCAACGGTAGGTTTTGTGCTGTTTTGATGTGTCCTTGTGCAAACTCATCGACTTCTCTGACATCAAGGATCTCAAGTGGTTCACGTTTTTCTTTTTGGGCAAATTCCTCCATAGATATTGCTTTAATCATGAATAATCATCTCCGGCTTAATAGTATTATACAACGAAAAGGCACCATCGAGGTTTTGACAATTGATGCCCGCTTGTTTTAAGATGCGTTCGGCAATGTAGCTTCTCAATCCGCTATGACACGTAACGACATACGAAACGCTTGGATCCAATTCAGACAACCGATCCCTCAATTCATCTAACGGAATGTGGAGCGCTTGTTGAAAACGTCCATTATTGGCTAATTCCATCTCTGAACGAACATCCAACAACTGCTTACCGTTTTCTAAGGCATCCGTCAATTCGTGCCACTGAATATTCTCACTGATTCCTTCCGCCAGATTGATCGCTGCATAGCCAAGCATATTCACTGGATCTTTGGCTGAGCCAAAAGGCGGTGCATAGGTGAATTCCAGTTCAGGCAAGTCAAAGATCGTTAAGCCGCCTTTGATCGCTGTTGCCAATGTATCGATCCGTTTATCGACCCCTTTGGCACCGATGCCTTGCGCACCGTAGATTTTTCCAGTATCCGCATCAAAAATCAGTTTCAAATAAATATCCGTCGCATCCGGATAATACCCTGCATGGTCTTTGCCTGAAAGATGAACCACCTGGGGATTTAGCCCTGCCAGTTTGGCGCTGCGCTCACTCAACCCTGTGGAAGCTGCTGCAAGATCGAATACGCGCACGATCGCAGTCCCGATACTGCCTTTGTTTTTGCGAGCCAGTCCTCCCAACACATCAGCTACTTGCCGACCTTGGCGATTGGCTGGTGAAGCCAGGGAGATAAGCGTGTCTTCGTTGGTGATTTGTTGTTTCACAACGATGGCATCACCCACCGCGTAAATATCTTTCTTGCTGGTTTGGTATTGCTCATCTACTAAGATACCCCCCCGGCATCCCAATTCAATACCAGCACGTTTCGCCAAATCCGTTTCTGGTTGGACACCAACCGAAAGAATCATGAGATCTGAAGTCAGGACCGTGCCATCTTCCAGAACGATTTCTTGCCCTGCTTTTTCAAAAGCGGTCGCTGACTGCGAGGTCAAAACTTTGACCCCTTGCTTGATCAATTCATTTTTGACATACGCAGCCATTTCTTCGTCCAAAGGTGGCAATACGTGGGGTGCTTTTTCTACGATCGTTACTTCGAGGCCTTTTTTATGTAAATTTTCAGCGACTTCTAACCCAATAAACCCAGCGCCAATGATCGTGGCTTTTTGAGGCTTTTTGTCTTCAAGATGCGCCATGATTTGGTCTAAGTCAGGAACATTGCGCAAAGAAAAGGCGTTGGTTGCTTCTTCTAGCCCTTTGATCGCTGGTACTAGCGGTTTTGCCCCCGGCGATAAAATCAACGCATCATAAGATTCCGTGAAGACATGTTCGCCATGTTTGACCGTCACCGTTTTCTCCTCTGGCTCGATCGCCAGCACTTCATGAAAAGGTCGCACATCTAAGTTGAACCGTTTCTTTAATGCTTCAGGTGTTTGGACCAATAGGGCATCTCGCTCTTTGATCTCACCAGAAATGGCATACGGCAACCCGCAATTCGCAAAAGAGACAAAAGGACCTTTTTCAAAAACAATGATCTCCGCTGCTTCTTTAAGCCGACGTAAGCGCGTGGCTGCCGACATTCCCCCTGCTACCCCACCGACAATAACTATTTTTTCCATCATTACTTTCCTCCTTTGGTTGTTCCGCGCCATTGATTCATGCCGCCACGAACGTTGACCACATCAAAACCTTTTTTACTTAGGATTTTGGCTGCTTGTTTGCTTCGCATCCCCGATTGGCAAATGACTGCCAGTTTCTTGTCGCCTTTTTGAGTAAATCCAGCAACCTTATTTAACGGTACATTTTTCGCATAGGCAATGTGCCCGCTGCGGTACTCCGCTGGCGTGCGTACATCCAGAACCGTCCATTCTTTGGCTCCTTCTTTTTGTAAATCTGCTGTTGACATACTTGGTATGCGCTTAAATAGTGAAAACATTTCTTGCTCCTTTCGTATACCCCTTGGGGTATATTAAACAAGATGTTTTGCGATTTGTCAACTAAGTGATTTTCTTTAAGAAAAGAAACTTGCTGTTGCACTACTCCCCGCTCGATACTCTCGACAGCTGTTAGACATCTACCAATCAAGTAGCGAAAGACCCGTATCACACATTTCCCTACCCTCGATCACAATGCTATAATAAAAGAAAAGATACATTGTAAAAATAACACACATCAAATCGTTTACTTAGCAGCTGATCGCTTTGATTATTAAAGGTGATTGGCTCCCGCCCTAACCAAGATCTGACAAAAAAGCGACGCAAGCACTACTTTCCCTTGATTTATCAAGCAGCAAGCCCTGCTTTCTTGGAACCAACGAGGGTTTCGACTATGCTTAAGTCACTTCAGCGAAAGGAAGAAAAGATGGAATTTGGCGAAAAAATCAAAGAAGTACGTGCGAGAAATAACTTGACCCAAGAACAATTTGCCACTCAACTACACGTGACAAGACAAGCCGTTTCGAACTGGGAAAACAATCGCAATCTACCAGATTTAGAAATGCTGATTGCCATCGCCACGATTTTTGAACTCTCGCTTGATGAATTGATTTTAGGAGGAACTCAAGTGAACAGGATCACTGAAAAACTAATCAAAGACGGCAGCGAGACCCGACGCGCCAAACTCAATTTGATCACGACCTTGATCGGAACATTTTTACTACTATTCGGCTTTGCTTGCTTCTTCATCAAAGCAAGCGCCGTGGAATATATCGATCAAACCGGCATTTTACATGAAAATTTCTACCTGATTCCTGTAGGATTTTTGTTCCTATTGGCTAGTTTCGTAGTATTTGCAGGAACCGGGATCAGTTATTTTCGAGCTGTTAGGAGAAAATGATTAAGAGCACGACTCTATTGGGTCGTGCTCTTTTTTCTTCAATATTCCAAATTATATCTATTCATTTAATCATAATAACTAAAATTTACATTGACTTTTTATGTTTTATGATTTATATTTCACCTATTAAGTTAGTACGCAAAACTAACTTAATGATGGAAACGGTATCATTAACAGATAAAATGTAACAAGGAAGGAGATCAAATGAAAATTGATGTGAATATGAGAAAAAATCGGCTCCAATATACGGAAGCAGCTGAGAAGATTTTGAAGCAAATGACCCTAAAAGAAAAAGTGCACTTGATGAGCGGCAATATGGTTTTAGCAGATGTAAGAAGGGATATGGCAAATGGGCAGCATTACAACGAATTTCCTTATGAGGCCGGTGGAAATGAACGATTGAATGTTCCCTCCATGAAATTTGTAGACGGTCCTCGCGGTGCAGTAACCGGCAGAGACAAAACAACTTGTTTTCCAGTTTCTATGGCAAGGGGCGCTTCCTTCGACACTGAGTTAGAAAAGCAAATTGGAATAGCGATTGCGAAAGAAATCAAAGATAGTGGTGGGAATTTTTTTGGCGGCGTGTGTATTAATTTACCTTATAATCCCGGTTGGGGGCGCAGTCAAGAAGTCTACGGAGAAGATTCATTCCTTCTCGGTGCGATGGGATCTGCCCTTTCAGAAGGTGTTCAATCTGAAAGTGTGGTTGCTTGCGTCAAGCATTATGCATTTAACAGTATGGAAAATGCTCGTTTTAAAGTCGATGTTCATGCTAGCAAAAGAACAGAACGAGAAATTTATTTATCGCATTTTAAAGATGTTATTGATTCTGGTGCAGCTTCGGTAATGACTTCTTATAATAAATATTTTGGCGAACATACTGGTAATAGTACTTATTTAGTTCGAGATGTACTAAAAAATGAATGGAATTTCGACGGCTTTGTCATTAGTGATTTCGTTAACGGAACGAGAGACACTGTAAAAGCAGCATTGGCAGGATTAGATATTGAAATGCATGTAACAAATCATTACGGAGAAAAATTAGAAAAAGCTGTCGAAGATGGATTAGTACCTGTAGAAACAATTGACGATGCTGCATTAAGAATTATTCGTACCCTACTCGTCTTTGAAGAAGCTAGGAAAAACGATGATTCCAAAGAAACCATTGATTACAAAAAACATATACGTCTAGCTTTAGATGCTGCAGAACAATCGATTACTTTGATAAAAAATGAAAACAACTGTCTTCCTTTAAACGCAAATATTAAAAAAGTTGCTATTTTTGGAAAATTAGCGACTGAAGAAAATACAGGCGATCGTGGTTCTAGTCGAGTTTACCCTCCCTATGTTATCAGTTATTTAGAAGGATTAAAAAAATACTCTCCACACATTCAGGTTATTTATAACGAAGGATCAGATATTGAATTAGCAAAAACGATTGCCAGAGAAGCGGACGCAGCGATTTTTGTTGTTGGATATAATTATGATGATGAAGGTGAATATACTGGTGAAGCAGAAAACAGAGAGGTTCCTGCTGGTGCGATTTTTGACGCTAAAGGCGGTGATCGAAAAGAATCATTAGAACTCCATTCAGAAGATATTTTACTAATAAACCAAGTTGGCCCAGAAAACAATAATTCAGTTGTTGCTTTAGTTGGTGGTAACACAATTATGATTGAAGAATGGAAAAATGCAGTATCTGCGATTCTCTTTACCTACTACTCAGGAATGGAAGGTGGCACAGCGCTGGCAAAAATCCTCTTTGGAGAAGCCAATCCGAGTGGAAAACTCCCATTTGTAATCCCTTACAAAGAGAAAGATCTGCCACAGATTGATTGGAATGCAGATCAAATCACCTATGAGTATTACCATGGATATGCGAAGTTGGAAAAGGAAGGAAAAGTGCCGTCGATTCCTTTTGGTTATGGGCTTTCTTATACCAATTTTGATATTTCAAACCATGATTTTACAATAGATAAAAAGCTTTTGACAGCAAAATGTACAGTTGAAAACACAGGGAAACTACCTGGAGCAGAAGTTGTTCAATTATATGTAGGATTTAGTCACTCGCAAATCGATCGTCCCATCAAAGTATTACGCGGATTCAAGAAAGTGCATCTACTTCCTGGAGAAAAAAAGAATATTACGATTAAATGTCCTATCGAAAAATTGAAATGGTACAATCCTGATTCTGAACAATGGGAGCTAGAAGAAATTCCTTACGAAGTCTATCTAGGAAACAGCAGTTCACCAACAGATTTAATAAAAGAAACTATAACTGTTTAACGGGGGTTAGTATGGAATCCACAGCGAAAAAGAAAAATGGTGTGTTAACTAAAATCATCGATATGATCACAGGAATTTTTATGCCAATCGTCCCTGCCATTGCTGGTGCCGGGATGTTAAAAGCCCTGCTTGCAATCATCTCTTTATTAGGAATCTTGTCAACAGAATCAGAAACCTATATTCTTCTAGAGATGATAAGTGATGCTGCTTTTTACTTCTTACCACTTTTATTAGCAAATTCAGCTGCTAAAACATTTTCCGTCAATCCTTACATTGCTATGGCTATAGCAGGAGCACTTGTTCATCCCACTTTCATAGGCCTGTTGAATAACAGTATAGAGACGGGAAATGCCGTAAGGTTTCTTGCTTTTCCAGTCACAGTTGCCACTTATAGTTCATCCGTTGTACCAATCATTCTTGCAGTTTGGTTTATGTCTTATGTTGAACCTTTTATAGATAAAATTGTTCATAAATCCATCAAACTCATTATGGTACCTCTTCTAACTCTAGCTATTGTTGCGCCAGTAACTTTAGTCTTACTAGGACCATTAGGTGCTCTGATTGGCTCAGGATTAGGAGATATGGTAACTTTTCTGAATGAACATGTAAGTTGGCTGGCACCAACTGTGGTTGGTATTTTGAATCCTCTTTTAGTGATGACTGGTATGCATTATGTATTGATTTCATTGGGCATCAATTCTCTTGCCACGATAGGGATCGATACAGTCGTTGGACCGGGAATGTTGATTTCGAATGTTTCTCAAGGTGCCGCCGCTTTTGCAGTAGCTGTCAAAACAAAAAATAGTTCAGTTAGGCAACTTGCGATTTCCTCAGGTATTTCTGCTCTCTTAGGAATAACTGAACCTGTCCTATACGGCATTAGCTTAAGGTTTAAAAAACCATTGATTTCAGCAATGGTCGGAGGTGGATTGGGTGGTCTGTTTATAGGAGTTATGAATGTTGGACGCTATGCCCAAGTTGCACCAAGTCTCGTATCACTTCCAAGCTATATTGGCGCGGATGGATTTTCGAATTTTATCTATGCAATCATCGGTTGTATCATTGCTTTTTCCGCATCATTTATTATTCAACTATTCTTAGGAATTGAAGATCCTGAGGAAGAAGCTGCTGGTTCCGAAATAGGAAAGGAAGTTGTACTAGAACCAGATCAAGCAGAAGAAGCCCTAGTAAACTAAGCGAATTTCAATTAAACATTGTTTCTGATATTGATGAAAAGAGTCGAATTTATTTATCCTGCTAGAAACTATCTAATAGGCGATTACCTGCTTTTTTTTAAGAATAATATTAGCAATACTACTAACTAATCTTACAAGATATATTAAAACAAATACCAACTGATAACCAACAATCGAACCATGTAACAAGATCGCTTCTCAAGTAAATGAATGGAGAAAGCGAATCTGCTCGCAACATGTGCCTCTTGCTAGTGCTTTTGAATAAAAAATCAAACCAATCATTTTTTTTGACACAAAAAATGTCAGATGATAGCCTTGAAATAGAAGGTTATCACTAAGATGACCTTCTTGCTTTTGGAATAAATAATAAAAAGGAGTGTATGAAATGAAACATCTAAAAGCGTTGGTTGTCAAAGCACTAATGATTTGGGCGATTTTGTGGATTGTATTGTCAGGGATTTACGATGTCAGTTTTATGGACTCGACGATCGTCGGTGTGATCATTGTGGTGATGATCTATGTGCTAGGCGACTTGGTCATTTTGCGCAAGATCGGTAACATTGCGGCCACGATCGCAGATGCCGGCGCAGCAGCCCTTATCCTATGGCTGTATCTGACTTATATGGACTATACAAATGACATCTGGATGTTAGTATTGATCCCAGCAGTATTGATCGGTATGGCAGAATGGTTCTTCCACAAATGGTTGTTAAAAGCAGACATCGTGCCAGATGAACGGAAAATGAAATAATTTTGTTGATTGCTAGAATCGAACGCAGACTCTTGTTCTGTGTTCGATTTTTTTGTTTACAAGATCGGCTATTGAAAAGCGACGCATCTTCATGTTCCATACGCTTTCTATAGTCACGCACGCTTGCCAAGATTTCTGGTTAGCTGAAACAATCGCCAAATTTGAATAAATCCCATCTTTCCATTACTATAAACGAAATCCGATCGTTTTTTGCACGGTTATACTATCAAGGAGGTTTGTATGGCAATTCATGTGATGTGGTTTAGAAAGGATCTACGCTTAGAGGACAACACGGCACTGACTGAGGCGCTTTTTTCTCTTCAAGAAAACGACCATTTGTTGTGTGTATTTCATCTCAATGACAAGCAGTTTCTCCCCGAGGCGCCAAGCCATGATTACTTTTTTAGCGCAGTTGCTCACTTTATCGAGGCTGCCAAAAAGCAAAATCTGACGATCCACCTATTGACAGGGACTTTGACAGAAGCCTTTGATCAGTTGTTCGCTTGCTATCCAGAATGGAGCCAGCTTTACTTCAACTTTGATAACCGTGGATTTGGTCGTAAACGTGATCTCTACATAAAAGAATTGGTCGAGAAAAAAGGCGTCACTGTCCATTCTTTTGAAGACCATCATCTGCATCAACCAACAGAAGTCACCAAAGAGGATGGGACGTACTACAAAAAATTTACCCCTTACTATAAGAAATGGATTCAATTGCCCAAACCGGTGTATCAAAAGCAGGACCTCGATTTTGAAAAAGCCGTTCATTTTGATGATGCCCCTCACTTCAAAGCAGGGACAGCGCTGCTTGCTAAGCTGCTAGAAAATAGAAAGACCGATTTTTCAACGATCGTTGGGGAAGACTATGCGCATAAACAATTGCAGGCATTTGTGCAAAAGCGTTTGACCACCTATGAAAAAGACCGTGATATCCCTTCGATCAAAGGAACGAGCCGCCTGTCCCCTTTCTTGTCTTTTGGACAAATCTCCATTCGGAAGGTTTGGGCCGCTTGCCAAGGAATGCCATCAAGCACTGGCAAAGCGACCTTTTTAAAAGAACTGGCTTGGCGAGATTTTTATCATATGATCTACTTCAGCCATCCTGAACAAAAAAACTATGAACTCATTGAGAAATATCGAAACATGGATTGGCGAAAGAATGAAGAGGAGTTAACCAAATGGCAAACAGGGCAAACCGGCTATCCGATCATTGATGCCGCGATGCGGCAGCTGAATCAGACCGGTTGGATGCATAACCGTCTACGGATGATCGTCGCTTCCTTTCTAACCAAAGATTTACTGATCGATTGGCGGCAAGGAGAAGCCTATTTTGCTCGACAATTGATCGACTACGACGCTGCCAGCAATATCGGCGGCTGGCAGTGGGCAGCTTCGACAGGCACCGATGCGGTTCCTTACTTTCGAATTTTCAACCCTATCACACAAGGGAAAAAATTCGACAAGGATGGGACGTTTATCAAACAATTTGTTCCCGAACTCGCCCAGTTGCCGCTAAAATTCATCCATGAACCCTACTTGATGACTGACCAAGAGCAAGCCGGCCTAAAGGTAATTTTAGGCACCGACTATCCGTCACCTATAGTCGACCACAACGAAGCCAGAAAAAGAGCCCTCGATTTGTATAGTAAAATCGAACCATAAAAAGCTGCCATGGACTGCTCTCAAGCATTTTCGGTAGAAAAAACCAGCAAAGACGGTCTCTTACGGAGCGCCTTTGCTGGTTTTTTATGAAACTGGTGCGCCCTCTTTCGCCTTTCTATAGTGAAAAAACAAACGGCACGTCTCATCAAGCTGTCTGCTGCTGGGCATACATAAAAGAAGCATTTTCATGTTGTGTTTTTTAATTAAGGTCTTGTTTTCTGCTTTCCCCCTTATTTCTGATCGCTCTAAGCAACATTCCTCTGACAATTTATAGATCGAACCCTTTATTAGCGGCGTTCCCTGCTTTTTCACGACTGGCTAGCAACGTTTCTCCTTGCAAAACTGTTCGTCTGATGAAAGGTCATCTATAGAACCATTCTGTTATAATAGCTCCATATTTGAGGATAAGGATGGTTTATATGAAAAAAATAATCGGATTCATCTTAGTCGTACTTTTAGGGTTTGTTGGATACAAAGGATATGAATATTATCAATCCACCTACTCAGGACAAACAGCTTACGCGTATGTCCCGTCTGAGATTCCGCCTAAAGTCCAACACGAAAGTAAGAGCGGCATCGGTGACCAGTCTCCTTGGTATTCTTACGATTACACATTAAACTTTGTAAAAGAAGATGGCAGTACCCAAACCCTTGAGGTTTCATTATCAGAAGATAACGCAAAACCCTTAACACCAAATTCATATGTAAAAGCGGTGATCAGTGAAAAGCGTACAATAAAAGGCCCGAATGGTGTTGAAAAAGACGCAATTCCCAAAAAGATTCTAGAGAAATTAGAAAATCAGAACTAACGATGCCAGACTCATATCTCTATGTGGGTCTTTTTTTACATCTTTCCAAAATCAGCATTTTGAATCCCTTCTGTTCGTTTCATTGATGTCTTCTGCTCTGTTGCGATACGTATACAAGGATACTGGGCACATTTATCTAGCAGAAAGCTGCTTGACTGATCCCTATTTTCATTCCGTCATCAATGATAAGAGCAATTCAAGCGCCGTTTCCTTTCCCTACTTCGCAGATAATTGAAAAAGCAGCGAATCACCTATCCGTTGACTCACTGCTTTTTAACTAACAAATGACTGCTCACACCACAAAAGAATGATACTTAGAATAAGCAATTTGATCGACGATCGCAGAAACCTGATTGACGTCTAAATCGGCACCAATGGCGGTCACTTGATAAAATTGGTCATAATTGTTCCCTAATTGGGGGAGATTGGCATTGGAAATCAACAAGTCAAATGTCTCGTCCGGAGTATAGGGTAAAACAACAACATTTTGCTTGCCTTTTAGTTCATTTTTTAACAAGTAAATCGAAGCATCCGCCAAAAGACTAGAGCACATATTTAAGACCCCGATCCGTACCCGATATTCTTCTTTAGGCGATAACATATAAATTAAAAAGACTAGGCGTTTCTTGAGATAGTTGAGTTTCGTGGGCGTAAACAAGTTGGTCGGTGCAATAATGTGTTCCAGAATGTCTGAGATCACTTGATCTCGCAAGGAATTGTGAAACATTTTGTGGTAATAATTTAGCGTGACTCGATCGATGGAATAATTCACTCCATGAAAGTAATAAACTTGTGCGATTAAGGAAAAGACATTGGCTTTGATATCGATCGTCGTATGCGAGGTATCAAGACGATAAATGGACTGGATTGCCGCCATGACTTCATCGGTGATCTCAAAGACAGGATTTTTATTGGTGTACAGTCCTAAGCGAAGTTCCTCGTAAGGAATCCCGCCCACCGTAATGAGGAAGAGACAGATAAAGAATGGCACGATCTTCGCTTCATCTACTGAGCAGATACATTTTTTAGAAGCATAGATCTGTCGAATAAAGTGACAGAGGGGCATCTCTTGGCAGCGCTCGATTTTGGTTTGTTCTTCCGGACTTAAACTTCCCAAGGTCGTGTGAGACGTGACTTTTTTCATAATCACAAACAACCAGATCTTCAGCTGCTTTTGTTGGGCAATCGATAAAGTTATTTTTTTCGCTAACTCCGCAACCAAGTCATCGATCAAAACAGAATCGATCGTTGTTGCACCCATTTTGAAAAAATTATAGTAAAAATAAATGCGTTGTGTCATCGTTCCAACTAGTTTTTTGTTTCTGATTTTTAATTCAAAATGCTGCAACAACTGATTGCACTCAGCAATCAACCGATTGAGGGTCCCCACACTTATGTTTAATTCATCAGCCAAGACGAAGGCATCATAGCCTGCATATTGAAACAAATAATGGATGATTTGATATTTAGCAGATTTTTTCAATAGCGTGTCGGTCAAATCATCCAGTGAGACACTATCGGTTACTTGCAGTTCCAACGTATAACGATTGATGATAAATGAGACCTTCTCATTTTTTAGCTGCCGTTGAAGGCTCTCTGATAATTTCGTCAAGGTCGGCATCGTAATATCTAATTCCCGACACGCATCACTTTTTTTGATATGACCGGTCGATAAATACAAAAATTTGAGCAAGATATACTCTAATTTCAAGTCCTTATCCAGTAAGTCTTCTTTATACATGACTGTTTTTCCTCCAGTGTAAATCTATATTCATTCAGAATAGTTACAACCAATTTACAGAAAAAGATAGCAGTACGTTACTTATGAAACAAACAAGCGCAGTAAAAACAGGCCCTTTCTACACATACTTTTCCTTCACTTACTCCCCAGCAAACCATGACTGACAAACAAAAACCCTCGATGCAAGACGAATTTCCCTAAGAATTCCCTCACGACAACGTTCAAGATTTCCTTTTTGTTTATGTAAAACGTTCTTCTCTAAAAAAATATATTTAGACCATAATAATTAATACTATCACAAGCTAGAAATGTCAATAAATGAAATTATCAAGCGCCATTTTTTTACTTACTCTTAAAAAATGACACTATCAAGTGCTTACCCGTTCTTATAAACAAAAAAATCAAAGGCAGTCGATGCAACCGCCTTTGATTTTTCTATAAACCAATGTTCATTCAGTCTTGCAAAAAACGTTTCATAAAGGGACTTTTTATTCATTGAAAAAAGCAATGAAAGGGTTTCTAGCGATACCGTTTCTTAATGTGAAAAGCCATAGGTTTGATCGGATGAAACATGACGGCTTGGTCGCTTGTTCAAGCGCTCGATTCCTTCTTTCATGTCTTGCACCAGATCCATTGCCATTTGCATACTTAAATCTGCCCGACAGACAAAGCGTTGGATATTGATATGTGATAGATTATCAGGTAATGGATAGGTAGGGACTTGCCAGCCTTTCATCGCAAATTCATCCGTCAAATCATACAGATTCCAAGAAATATCGGCATCTTCTTTTAATTTGTAGCAGACGATCGGCAACCGTGAACCATCATTATAAATATCGAAGTAACCCATGTTTTCAATCTCTTTTGCTAAATATTGGGCAACATCACTGGTCTTTTTGTGGATCAAGCGGTAGCCTTCAAACCCATTACGGATAAAGGTGTAATATTGTCCGATGATTTGGCTGGCACTTCTTGAAAAGTTGATGGCCATCGTTGGCATTTCACCGCCAAGATAACTTACTTTAAAGACCAGCTCTTCTGGTAAGAAATCTTTTTCTTTCCAAAGCACCCAACCGATACCAGGATAGACTAACCCATATTTGTGTCCAGACGTACTGATGGAACGAACGTTTTTCAAACGGAAATCCCATTCAAGTTCTGGTTCCATAAATGGTGTGTACAATCCACCACTAGCCGCATCCACGTGGATGTAGACTTTGTAGTCGGTGTGTTTGTTGTATTCCTCTAATTTCTTATCTAGTGCTTTGATATCATCGTATCGTCCAGTGTAAGTGATCCCTAAAATACCGACGACTCCGATCGTATATTCATCTAAATAGTCCGTGACCTTTTCGACATTGATGCTGCCATGTTCTTCATCGATAGGGATCGTTCGCATTTCAATGTCCCAGTAGACACAGAATTTTTCCCAAACGACTTGATAGGCAGAAGAAATCACTAAGTTTGGTTTTTGTTTATTGATATCTAAGCCAAGTTTTTTTGCCCGATTGCGCCAAGCAAATTTTAAGGCCAATCCACCTAGCATACACGCTTCACTTGAGCCTACCGTTGATGTACCGATAAAATCGGACGCTTCTGGGGCATGCCATAAATCAGCGATCATATTGACACAGCGGTTTTCAATTTCTGCTGTCCGTGGGTACTCGGTTTTATCGATGGCGTTTTTATCAAGGGTTTCACTCATGATTTTGACTGCTTCTGGTTCCATGTAGGTTTGACAAAACGTCGCCAAATTTTGTCTTGAGACCCCTTCATCGATCAATTGATCTTTGACTAATTCATAGGCATCCCGCGGTACCAAGGACTCTTTTGGTAATTTGTACATAGGGATCGCTTGATCCATTGCCTCATTCCCATAGATAGGCTCCAAATATTGGGCTTCTTTTCGATTTTTTTTACTAAATAACATGCAGCTCTCCTCCTCATAGGTTGTGCTTTTTATTTTTTATCGCTTGCTTTTTCACCTACATATTTATAGATGACAAACGGTATCACGACAATAATCAGCCAACTGATGATCAAGATGGCTAAATAGGTTCCACCCTTTCCGGAGCCGATATCGCTCGGTGGAAAGAAGGAAATAAAGAAAGAAAAAATAGAAACAAGCAAACCAACCATCGCAACACCAATTTTCACATTTTTCCCACCAGGAATATGATACGTTCTTGTTAAGTCGTCTTTTTCTTTGACTAATTTAATATAGGAAAGAAACAAGAGGACATAAGCCACCAGATAGATGCAGACCGTCAAAGCCATCGCAACGAAGAAGGATAGATTGGCGCCTCCACCGCCTAATGTCAAGACAACCGCCCAAATGGAAACAATGATGCCTTGTACCAAAACGATATTGATTGGGACATTGTGTTGATTGACTTTGGCCATTTGTTTTGGCAGCAAGCCATTTTCAGCTGCTTCAAGCATCGCCGTCGATGGGCCGACTACCCAAGCAGCAATTTCTGCAATGACACCTAAACAGATGACCACGGCAATCAAGCGAACCAGCCATTCTCCGCCGCCAAAATGATGGATCAAATAAGAATAGGCTTGAATCACGCCAGTATCAAGAGACAATTGATTTTGGGGAATCGTGGCAGCCACCGTTGCCCCACCTAACGTATCCAAAAGAATCGTTGCTACAACTAAAATCAAAATAGCTTTCGGGTAATTCTTTCCAGGATTGTCCATATCTTTTACGTGACTGGCAGAAGATTCAACCCCTGCATAGGCCAAAATAAAGGAAACAAAAACGACCAGCGTATTGATTTTCGTGAAATCAGGAATCCATGCGCCTGAGCCAAAGGAAACTTTGATGGGATTTCCTTGAGCAATGTAGACAATTCCTAGGATAAAAAGTATGATCCCAGTTGCGACGATCCCCACAAAGAACCCTACTTTGGCAATCTTCGCGGTATTTTTTGTTCCGCCAAATTGTGAGATCGTGATCAGCCAAAAGATCACTAAAGTGGCAATCAGCTTCAGCCAAACATTCGTATTAAGAGCCGGCCAATTTAGGGCATAGGAAAGCGCCCCAACAATAAAGTAAATCATCGTAATAAAGCCTACCGTGATTTGGAACCATTGGAAGAAAATGGCAGCAAAGCCCCATTTTCTCCCTAATGTTTTTGAGACCCAGGTATAGAGTCCCCCTTTTTCCCATCCTTTTACAGTAGCCATCTCCGCAGAGCAAAGGGCTACAGGGATAAACCAGAGGAAACCGCCGACGAGTAAATAAAAAACTAGATTCATCTTCGATGTCGCAAAGGTTGGATACTCATATACCGTCATCACCATTGAAGCAGTTATCGCAAAAAAACTCAACAATGATAGTTTTTTCTTGCTAGTATCCATTTTTTTCAACCTCCTATCGTTAGATACTATTTTTCAGCAGCGGAAGAAAGATCAATATGGTACGTATGTGTCAGATCGCCATCTGCTTTAAATTCGATTTCGATTGCTTTGATCGCTGGCAAACTTTGTTCTTGTGCTACTTTAAAGTGAATAAAGCCATCTTTGTGTTTGTCATGGGTCAAAATTTCATCATCTAAATAGTCCACAAATACTTCCGCTTCAATTTTCTTGCCATCATTCAACACCAAATATGCTTTGTCAGGTTTGATTTTTTTGTCTTTCGAATCTTCATTAAACAATTGATATTTCAGTGAAAGCAATGTTTTGTATTCTTTGTCTTTGTGTTTGAACGCTTCTACATTCACAATTTTTACATGGTTCACTAAAAAGCGAATGTGATCCCAACCAGCATTTTCATAATTCGTTTCATACCAAACAACATCTTTGACTTTCGGATCGATTCCCTTGGTTACGATTTCTTCAAAATACCCGTCATCACTCAATTTTTCACTTCCCACGATCACCTCATCTGAAGAATCACTGATCAACGTTTCGGTTCCTGACCCAGAGACCACTTCCCCTGACTCTTCCACTGTTGAGCACGCACCTAGAGTGAACAAAACGCCTACACCTAAAACGAAACCTGCAACTAATGATGTTTTTTTCATTGTAAATCCTGTCCTTTCTTTTATTATTTTTATTCCATCTCAGGTATACCATTTAACCAAAAAAAGCGAATACCTAATTTTTTATTTTAAAAACAAAAAAACGCGAAAAATACTTCGCGTTTCGGTGCTATCATGAAGTGCAGATAAGAACAATGACCATTGAAAAGAAAGGACTGAGATTTTTGAGAGCGCTTGTGGTCGTTATAACCGCCTTTTTGTTGGATATCAGCCCACTTTCAGCTGCCTTTTGTCTGGAAAGTACGGACGGACCTACTTCTAGCGCAACGATTTCTCGGATAGAAGTTGCCCAAAATGAGTGGGCGCCTACTGGGTCACAAAGATTCGTCGAAACGCTGATGCTTCCTGATGCAAAAGACAACGTGCTGACAGCTGACGGGCATTTTTTGAAAAGATCTTCCAAGCTTGCGACGAATAGACGAGGAGCAATAGCAGCTTGTAGGGTTCAAAAAACACCAAAAACCGCACGGGGCAGCTATTTTTTTCAGCGCTGTAGCTCTTCAACCCACACTGTTTTGTTATTGGAGAAATCCGGGCAAGCTCGGGCAATCAACCGTCCTTAGCTCTCATCCGAGTATGTGGTATCGTACATGACGCCTTCATCCACAGTGTTTTCGCAGTGATGGCACATAGGTAAGTCAAAAACAAATGATCCTCAAACGTTTATCCTCACGTGTATCCTAGACAAATCTACTTCCCCATCCTGAACACAAAAATAGCCACTACCTACTTTCCACTTACTTGTGCCATCCTCTGCTTGATAAAACGATCAACATTTTTTGATTGAAAACAAAAAATTGCCTATTCTGTTTTGATCATTTTTTAGTGATCGATCATTGCTTAGCTAGCTAAGCCCCCCAAACCTCAAGCAGCCCCCGAAACTATTTTTCGGGGGCTGCTTGGGGTGAGCTTTTCATTCAAATCGGAAAGTTTTTTGGATACAATTATATATCAACTGCAGAAACTGCCAAATCTATTGCGAATATTTAAACTATCTAAATGACTTCAATCAAACATATTTTTAAAATTCTAAAATATAGCTAAACGAACATCAAATCTTTTACTCATATGGATAAACAATTAAAAGTAGTCTTTAAAATCGTGATAACTGCTGCCATCACAAAGAAAGAAGAGACGACATGCGCAATAATCGGTTCTCCACTATTATCTCTGTATCAAAGGCTACCCCTTTATTTCAATTAAATGATAGAAAGAGTGATCAAGGCAATCCCAAAAGTGATGCCATCTAGAACAAACCATTCTTTTTTACCTTGAGACGCCTTGGTAGCAATCAAACAACTTACTCCATAAAGAATCAATAGAATTCCTATGTTTATGGGAAAAGTTAACCAAGCTGTCAGGGCATTAACAAATAAGAGAAGCATCAATGGTAAAATATAAAATAATGCATACCACTTTTTTAAATAGTGCGGCAGCTTCTGGTAATTTGAATACATCTATTTATCCTCACAATTCATTTCATATTGGTCATTTATTTCTGTTATGAGCAGTAAGTACTTTCGTTATAAAATGAGACAAAACAAAGCTTAGGATGATAATCCCAAAAGTAATAGCAAAAGATAAAATCGTATTCTCCAGTAAATTAGCAAATAAGGGCAGCTTAATATACAAATAACACCCAATTGCCGCAATAATACTACCTGCTAAATAGAAACAAAGCAGTTCAGTGACTGTTTTTGAAGAATGAACGTTTCGATCAACTGATGAAAAGTCGCCATTTTGAAAAGGTATTGGTGATCCAGTTTGTGAAGGATCAGATTTTGTATTCATTACGTTAAAGGAATTACTAGATAGATTGCTAATTGAATGTTGTTTTCTATTCTTTTCGTGATTGTTCATAGCTATTCAGACCTGCTTCCCTAAAAAAATTCATTATTTTCAATTCCTTCAAAATAATCTCAATGCCATGATTTCATGCATTTGTGCTATTGCATCTACTCAAAAAAATCTATATTTTCAAAACCAAGTCGAATCAACAGCACGTTGTAGGGTCATCGGTCCATGTTTTGCTTCATATATAAAATCTTTTGACTGTAATCCAGTACGCTCCTTAAAAATTTTCTCAAACATAGAAGAATCGTTAATGGGATCGTCATTGTGTGTCAAAGTCAATATATAGTGTTTCTCTTTTGGTTTACTCCAGACCCCCATATTACTTAAAGAAGCTAAATCAAGCGGTGGCGTATTAGAAGATAAATTAATCGTATACTGGCGTCTATGCAAAACATCATTTATTTTCATAAAGCACTTCCTTAATTAGTTAGTATTTCCTCA
This sequence comes from Enterococcus sp. FDAARGOS_375, assembly GCF_002393265.1. Lineage (NCBI taxonomy): Bacteria > Bacillati > Bacillota > Bacilli > Lactobacillales > Enterococcaceae > Enterococcus > Enterococcus sp. FDAARGOS_375. The sequence continues at coordinate 1,216,702 of NZ_CP023515.1, forward strand.
AACATTACAGATCCAAACAAACAATATTTACCTTTTCATTTAAATACAAACGTACATCATATTATATTGCGTTCCTCTTAAGCATTTTTTCAAGAGAAGCTTCGCTATCTTTCAAAACTAATTTACAGATGTTACTAGTCAATGCACGTATGATTTCTGTTATAAGTTTCGAGATCCGCACTCTTTCTTTTGTGATGAAAAGTGGTGTTTGTATGAGTGATTTTCCTTTTTAAGGGATACAAAAACAGCTTCAGTTCTTCCTATCTCTAAAATAACAAAAAACCAAATAACCACTAGAGCATACTAACAAAGGAAGCCCGACATGAAGCATGGCAATTCCTAACGGATAATTAATAGCAAGATCAAGTTGGATATTCTTAAGTTCTTCTTTGCTGATTGTGTCAAAATCTTGAATAGGGATCAAAATCGTCTGTAAAAAAAGGCCAACGATCGTCATAAAAAGGCTGATCCCAAAACAGCCAATTGCAAATTTTTTCATAAGAGTCCTCTTTTCAGCATACACTTTCTTACTGTATGTTCTTATTATACATACCAATCATTAAAAAAAGAACCTTAAATTATTTTTTAACATTAATTTTACAACAATAAAAAGAAAATGAATCAATCAGTGAATAAAAAATTGACAAGACTCAATTAGTACTATATAGTTCTATTATGGAAAATTATAAACGTTCAAATAAAAACCGAGTGATCGAAACAGCCGCCAGCCTTTTTCTCAAAGTCGGCTACACGTATACCAGTATGGATGAGGTCGTGCAACAAAGCGGTGTGTCAAAATCAAATGTCTATTACCACTTCTCAAGTAAGGAGGAATTATTACTAGCAGTGATTGATTTTTGGATCATTATATACCGAGAAAAACTAGAAGACATTTTGAAACAGACCAATCTAACTTTAGAAGAAAAAATGCTGACCTTTCTACAAAGTTTGGCTGAAGAAATTGAAGAGCGGGACTATCAAGGCAGCTGTCCCTTCATTACTTTCATTATGCAAGCGCCGAAAAATGATCGGCAGGTCCAAGAAAAAATCAATCATTTTTTTGATTATTTAACGCGTATCTGCGAGGGATTGATTCAAGAAGGAATAAATACTAAAGCATTTCGTGAAGACATCAACGTCAAAGAAACGGCGGAGATTTTTGTAAACAACCTTGAAGGGGCACTCTTTTTAGCAGAAGTAAAAAAAGAGAGTCAGTATCTCACTACTACAGCCAAAAATTTATTTAAATTACTCGTTTAAGAGTAATTTTTTTATATAAAATTAGGACTAAATAGTTCTAAAAAGGAGAAAATAATGAATATTTTAATTATCGGAGCAACTGGGTTTATTGGCAAAGAAATCGTCAAACAACTCGCAAGGGAAGATGTTTTCTTAACATTACTTGTCAGAAATTCAGCGAAAGCAAGACCATTGCAAGCATTAGCCCCTGAAAAAATAGCGTTGGTAACAGGCGATTTAACAAAAGAAAACTTAGGCTTAAATGCGATCGACCACGAACGAGCAATGCACTGCAACATGATTCTTCACTGCGGCGGTCCGATGGATATCACCTTATCAGAAGCAGCCGCGAAGAGCTCCTTTTTAGAAGGCAGCAAAAATCTCATGTCCCTTGCAAAAGAAATCAACAAGAGAAACAAATTGAAAAAGATCATCCACGTAGCTGGGTACATGAGCCCATTCACGGATGATGCTTCTGTCTGGGAAACGACGGATGTATTCAAAGAGGTGCATCCAGCGTTACTTGGAACCCCGCCCTATGAGCAGATGAAGTTTTTATCTGATATTTATATTCGACAAGAAGCGAAAAAGCACCATATTCCTTTAGCAGTAATCAATCCGCCAACCGTCATCGGTGATGAGCAAACAGGCAGCACCGAACAACTCGAAGGCTTTGGCTTATTTATAAAAATAATCCGAAGTGGAGCCTTACCTGTTATCCCCGGAGGAACCGACTATCGACTGCCGTTGATCAATAAAAATGTACTCGCTCAATTTATTGTCAAAACCATATTCAATGAGACAAAAGACGAAATGACGTATCCCCTTGTTGCCGATAAACACGCCGATAAAGAGATCGTTCAACTGATGGGACTGATTTCTGAAAGTCTTAATCGAAGCAAACCTCGTCTGAGCGTTCCTTTTGGTTTACTCAAGTTCGTTATGGCAGCTGGCGGAAGCAAATTAACGGGTATTCCTGAAAGCAGTTTAAACTTTTTAACCAATAGAACCTTTGACAATCGGCTGACAAAACGCGATTTTGAATCGGAACTGATTAAAAAAATAGCAGCATCAAACATCCTGCTAGCAGTAGCTGACATTGATTTTCGCTTGACCTATGGGGAAGAAAGCCTAACACCCTACACACGCATAGCTGTCGACGAAGCGACGGTCTATCAATTGGAGGGCTCTGCTACTCCTCTCGTGCTTTTGCATGGCTTATTTAGCGATGGTACCGATCTCTTTCAACTGGGACTAGCATTGAATAAGCAAACAGGCAGAAAAATTATCATTGCAGATTTACCAGGATTCGGAAGATCTCCGTTTATTAAAAAGCAACAGCTGTTGACACCATATCTTGAGTTGATACGCTCACTAAAGAATATCCTGCCTGACGGCTCTGTCTTTATCGGCCATTCTTTTGGTGCCGCCTTGTTATTAACAGCCGCTGAACAGCGCTTCTTTTCAGAGAACGATCAACTGATTCTTTTACAACCACCTATTCACAAAACCGATTCGGTCCCTGCAACATGGCTCAGTAAACTAGCTTTAAAGCATGCATCTGAACGACAATTACTCGCCTATTTCACAAAAAAAGGACTGCTGATAGACGAAGCAGCCTCTTCTAGTGAATATTTAAAAAGAGTGAAGAAGAGTGTTCGTTCTTCACGGATAGTCAACACAACACTTCAACTAAATCGGTTGTTAAAAGAAATGACCCTTCACCAAAGAATAGACCCTTCAATTCCGATCATATGGGGAACCGAGGATAAAAGCTATTTACCGCCAAGAGAAACGACTAAAATAGTCGATCTGCCATTGGGTCATCATTTTCCAATCAGCCATCCGCAAGAAACAGCTGATGTGTTGGTAGAGTTAATCGAAGGGTGATTTTAGGGAGGCATGATTTTATTAAGTACGCTAATCTACTTACGAAAATTCCTACTTAATATAATTAGTTATTGAAAGGTGTCCCTCTCTTTGATGAGAATAGTGTCAGTACCTTCCTAACATCCTCCATATAAGAAGATATGTTCCTCTATGAAATAAATTTACATGAAAAATCTATCCATAGCTCTTCTGGCGGCACGGACATCCACAATTGTTAGCTTTCCAGAAGAAACGATTCTATCAGGAGCCTGCTCTACTATTTTTGATGAAAATAGTATCGGAGTCAAAATTGGTATTATGCCAAGAGACTCTTGGTTATCGTTATAAAAAAATCAGATAAACAAAAAGTTAAGATAAGAAAACTATCTAGGATAAGTAAATAAAATGGTATCTCTCCACAATAGCTAAGTAATAAAAAAGAAGCTAATTATAAGAAACGATCCTTTGATTAGCTTCTTTCCATGTTAGAGAGAGTAATAAAGCGAATAAATTATACAAGAAATGTAATAAAATCCAGGGTATTATAGTCCCGTACACTGTATCGAATAATTTCTAAAAAATTGCATAAAGAAATTCGCAAAAGTCATTTCTGAACAGTAAATTTAATAGATTCATCATCTATATTCTGTTGTTCGGGAGTTGATTTTGTGTAATCTACATGGTCTCTGTGAAGGTTTCCATCTCTTACCTATCAAGAAAGAGAAGCTTGGCTGAAGTCTTTTTTAAATAAAATAAAGTACCCGGAAATAAATCCCGCATACTTTATTTTTTTAGATCTTACTCTTTATTCACTTTTCTTTTTTTCCAAAAGAAAATTACACCTGTCAGAAGCACAATTATGACACCTGCTACTAATTCAACTACTGATTTATTTTCATTTGTTTTAGGAAGTGTTACCTGTTTCTTACTATCAGGAGTTGTTTTTTTCTGATTCTCTTTCTCTTGTTCTGGTGTCGCATGCGTTGAATCATCTGCAGGTTTTTCTTGGCTAGGTTTTTCTTTTACTGTGACTGTAGCCGTTACCGTAATTCCATCATAACTATACGATACTTCATAGCTACCTGCTTTGCTCGGATCAACTTGACTGGCGTCTACTGTCAAGTCTTCGTACACGACTTTCTTTCCTGCTTTGTCTAATGCATGGTCAAAATTTTCTTTTGCCGTCCATTTATCTCCCACATAAATCGTAGAATCATGGACATTGATGGCTGTCATTTTCTCTTTAACCGTAATGACCGCTGTACTCGTTACACCATCATACATATAGGTAACTTCGAAGGTTCCTGCTTTACCCATATCTGCTTTACTAGCATCGACCGTTAGAGCTGAAAAATCAACATTGTTGCCATCTTTGTCTAACGCACTATCGAAATTATCTTCTGCTTGCCAGCTATCCCCCACGTAGATCGTTGAATCATGGACATTGACAGCTGTCATTTTTTCTTTTACCGTGATAGTCGCTGTACTCGTTACACCATCATACGTATAGGTGACTTCAAAGCTCCCTGCTTTACTTGTATCTGCTTGACTAGCATCAATCGTCAGATCTTGGAAATCTATTGAATTACCATCTTTATCTAACGCACTATCGAAATTATCTTCTGCTTCCCAATTGTCTCCCACATAAATCGTAGAATCATGGACGTTGACGGCTGTCATTTTTTCTTTAACCGTGATAGTCGCTGTACTCGTTACACCATCATACGTATACGTGACGTCAAAGCTCCCTGCTTTGCTCGTGTCGGCTTTACTAGCATCGACCGTCAGATCTGAAAGTGCAACGTCGTTACCATCTTTATCTAACGCACTATCAAAATTATCTTCTGCTTCCCAGCTATCCCCTACATAGATCGTTGAATCAGAGACATTTATGGCGGTCAGACGAGGCTTAACAACTATTGTTGCATCCTTGGTTAGATTATTGAGAGTATAACGAACCGTATAAGTACCCGCTGTCTGTGTGTCTACTGTACCAGAAACAATCCCGCCGTTTGCCAAAAATTCCTCATAGGTTAGCTGTTTCCCTTCTTTTGATGAAGCCTCGATAAAGTTATCGATCGGTGACCATGTGTCCTGTGTATGAATAGTACTATCTTTAATCGAAATATCGGTATAATCAATTTGCGCTTTCTGATAAACATAGGTAACAGTAAATTCACCACGTTGAAATACTCCAATAGCATTAGAAGGCAACTTACTTGTATCTAGCTCATATCCAGGAATTTCTGGAATGTAGTCACTAGTTGAAACGTCATAGGGCTGATTTGTACTATTATCAATTCGACGTGAAGGGTAGATTTCATTACCTGATTCATCTACATACTTAATAGTTAAATGACTGTTTGTAAAACGAATATTGTATGCAGCTGTAAATAGGTCATTCCCGTTAGCATCTTTGTAAGGAATAACCACAGTAAACCCAAAATATTCAAAATCATCAGGGCTCCAACCTTGAGTGAAATTACTCCATGACATTTGTAAAGTGTTCACTCCTATTACTGGATTGCTATGTGATGAACCTGTCATGAAATATTGCTGATCCGATTTGTACTCGTAAAAATTTCCGTCATCCCCACCTAAAAAAAGACGAAAATATAGTTCATCCTCTATATATTTTTCAGGAATAGGTAAGTCGATTACCAATGGTTGAATCTTAAGAGGATCATATTCAACTGTTAAGTCGTAAGTGAACGTCTCTGAAGCTTCCATTGGAGCCATAAGCATCTTCGTGTCTGTTTTATCTATTTGATTCTGGTCAGCATTATCTGTCACACTTTCACTCGTATCGGTTTCAGATGACTGACTATCGGATAGTTCTTTACTGTCATCCGATTGCTCCTCATTCATAGCAGCATCATCTTCTAGACTGCTTAACGTTTCATTCTCCAAAAGGTTTTCCTTAGCTTCACTTTCAGAAAATACATCTTTGTTATCAGGCGCCGGTTCCTGATTTTCACTTTTTTCAAAGCTATTCAAAGGTTCCGATAAAAGATTGGCAGCTTCTTGTTCCTGAGCGGGTGCTATTCCGAGCGTATCTGTCAATCCTTGTACTGGATTCATTACAATTGACCCAAACAATAATCCAACTAAAAAAAGGTGCATATGTTTATTTTTCATTTTTTTCTCCTCGTTTCGATTTAACAAACGGCATCTTAGCATTAAACTACGCATTTTAATTTATTAAAAAAAAACACCTAACAACGGTTATTACATAAAATTATTTGCTAAATGCTATGATTTATAATGTCTATATCACAAGTGCGTAACCTACAATTCAAGGGAGGCTTACTATCTATTATTTCTTCATCTTAACCATCTCATCCTTATAATTATATAATCCAAAACTATAAACGTACTTTTTCTATTATCCTTTTTTTTTGTGCATAGGAATTTCTATTTTTTTCATGGAACTAAAATATTAGAACTGCAGACTTTGGATGCTTCTCACTAGAGAACTGACATTTTGGTATAACAGTGTACGAGAATTGTGTTTTAGAAGAAGATATATTCCATATTTTTCATAAGCTATTGACTGTGTGGTTACCCGACACGATATACTTATCCTCAGGAGGCTACTTATGAAATTACTTACAACAAGTGAACTAGCATCATTGTTTTCTATTTCGAAACACACCATTCGACACTATATTGATATCGAATTGCTCACACCAAAGGAACGGAATGAAAACGGGTATTTTTTCTTTGATGAAGAAAATGTCTACAAACTCTATCAGATTCTCGTTTTTAAAAATATTGGTTACTCGCTTCGTTCCATCAAAACCATTTTGACCCAATCAAACATGGCACCTTTTTTTATTGAAGCCGAACAAACGATCCAAAAAAAGATCGATGAATTACTGGCTATAAAAAATACCGTACACGCCGTTATCGAGGCCCAAAATTCCTACAAGTTAAACGAAATAAGTTTCTTCGAGAGGTCCGATCGTTATTTTCATTCTTTTCCAGAATCAGTTGTTGAAAATGGCGAGGTGGATTTGATAAAAGCCAATAATATGAATCTATCCTCTCTCGATCAAATTTTTTATGTTCATCATGAAAATGAAGATATACCTTGTCTTGAAAGTAAAAAGGAAGAAGGGGAATTTACTTTTACTAAAGGGACTTATGCAAGTATGAGTTTTATCGTGGAGACGGAAGATTGTATCAAGCAAAATATCGACCTTTTTTTAGCGGACAAACTGCTATCTGTCAGAGATATTTCTCAAAATCAACTTTTATTTTTTGAAAACGTCTATTGCTCATTAGCCTATAACAGCGCCACTATTTTTACTGTAGAAATGAAATTGTGAAAGAAGGAATCTACTATGTTTTTAGTAACAACCGAGACCATTGCAGACCAAAAAATCAGTGAAGTAAAAGGAGCTATTTTTAATGAACAAGTGATTTCCGTGAACATCGTAAAGGATGCCATAAGTGGGATCAAAGGGATATTTGGTGGAAAATCTACTACCTATTCTGATGAATACTCTAAAGGAAGAAAGTTGGCTCTATTGGAGTTGGAAGAACAAGCGCATCGCTTATCGGCAAACGCCATAGTCAATACGCATATCAGCTACAATCAATTTGTAAATTCAGATATTATGTTAATTGTGGTGACAGCCAGTGGAACAGCGGTTGTTGTTGAAGACTAGAGAATTCTGTATGTTTCTATAAAAAGCGGTTCAAAATAAAGTAGACACGGTGCGGATCACCGTGATCTGATTTATTTTCTATACACTTAAAAGATCATTTATTTCATTAAAAAAGCGACCGCATAAAAACGGTCACTTCTGAGATCAAATGAAAAATTCTACTATAGTGTTTGTTTTTTCCGATTTAATCGATGCTCATTTATTACAAAACCAACTATCCCTACCAATATAGCTACAACAGAAACGATTAGTTCATAGACAGTTAGGTCCTGAAATCTAAGAATCGGCGCTACTAAAGTAACGAGGCTAAACAAAAACGCCCGTTCACTTTTATGAAGATTTGGTTCATATGCCATACTTGTCCAAGTGACACGAATAACTTTGTGACGAAGCAAAGACCCCCATAAAATGACCAGTACGAGGAAAGTGAGAATGATCATAAGCATCGTCGTTATGCCATAGTACTTCACTTGTCGTATAAGTGCGGACACTGTAACTAAAAGTAAATAAAGACCCACCAATCCTAACCGCCGCTTCTTTTTGCTAGTATTCATAGTCACACCCCCTCTAGACAAGATTTAAATAAATAACCAGAAAAATGACGAAACAAGTGACGGTCAGTTCGATTATATTTTCTGTACGTCTCGTACGGCTCTTTAAAAAAATACTCGAAGCAGTCGAAGAAAATTGGGAGCGATATTTTTGGGGGATAAAAAATCCTACTAATATTCCTACTAGGACCAAGTAGAAGGGCCAGTTCGGTGAGATCCCGCGATTAAGAAAAGCCATGGCGAATGCAATCACGTAAATCACTACCTGAATAACCGTAATACTGTAAACCTTTTTTAACTCTTTCGACATCGTTGTGCCCTCCATTTGAAGAAAAAATTGATTGTAATAGAAGTGCTACGGCGTAACCGAATTTTGTAATACTAATCGACCAGAAGACAGTATCCTTTTCAACCGCATAAGCTGTCAATGAAGCGAATCTGCCTCGCATTTGAAAGGCTGTTGTTGGCTGATTCCCTATCCGCTATCTCTCGGTTAACTCATCCCTGAATTTCAGGAATAGGTCTTTCGCTTGTCCTGTACTCATGTTTGTCAGGACTTTAATTTTCTTGACCATGCCAATATCATTTTCGTTTTTTGAAAGCATTTGTCGTGCCATTTCTTCTTTGATCTCTGCTTCTTCTTCCTTCGTTAAATTTCTGACTTCTTTCTTTTTACCAAAGAATCCCATCCTGTTCTCCCCTTCTTATAAAATTTATGCGCTTTTCACACCAGCCAGACTGAGCATTCTTTTTTATCTAAAATGCGTTTTTCTGTCCATTACTTGATTCCTATACTCTAATCTACCATTTCTGTCGAAACCGAGGAAATGGTTAGTTCTCTTTTTTATTTTTAGGGAAGATATAAAAATAAAACACGGAGCCAATGATGATCGCTGGCGGCACAGAGATACTCAATAATTTTAAAGCAGTGTTTAAAAGCACACCAAATTTTTCTTGAATAGAAAGATTCATAATCGTGCTGAAGTCTTGATTGAACGAAGTAACGATCATCGTGACAAAAAAGAGCAAGCAAAAACTAATCACCCCATACTTGATACTTACTTTTAAATTCTCATTGTCTTTCTTAGTTTCTTCCAAAAGTAATGTTTCTAATGAGATATCCAATTCTTCGGCTATTTTGATCATATTTTTTTTGCTAGGGTAGGTAGCACCTAACTCCCATTTTGAGATTGTCTTGTCACTTACTTCTAATAATTCTGCTAGCATACTTTGCGTTAGCTTGTTTTTTTCTCTATATTCTTTCAGCTTCATTGCTAATATCGTTTCTTTCATATTGACCACTCCTCATCGATTTCTACCTTTCATTTTGACATAAAACCTACCATTTAACAGGAATTCTTGAAAAAGAGAGTAGAATAGAGGGGATTTTTAGCTACTTCTGGTGATTTACCTGAAATATACTACCGAATCCTTCCTTACAACAATAGTTGTTGTGCATTCTGATATCTTCTAAATAATATCAAACCAGAAATCATAAGCATCTGTAAATAATTAAAGGAGACGCAAAAACTTCCCAGTTTTTGCCCTCCCTCATTTCTCAAGAAAATATGTTAATAGAAGATTCTCTTCCTATCATTCACATTAAAACAAGCCAAAGTATTTTTTCACTTCAATATACACTAAAGGAAAAATGGATAAGCCGATTACCCATAGCCAGTCAACTGCACGAAGAGAGACAAAGCCAAAAATGGTTTGCGTGAATGGAATCGTTACTAACAAGATAATGATCAATGCACCTATGAAGGTTGTCATTACTAACAACGGATTGCTCAAAAAACGCAGCTTCAGGATAGATTCTTTACTTCTACAATTAAACATATGCACAATAGTTGATAATCCCAATACAATAAATGTCATTGTTTGCGAAACCTCTATCGATTCTAGACGTCCAATTAGAATCGCGCCTAATGTGACGCCTGTAAAAACAATTGAGATTTCTACAATTTTTACCAATAATCCTTGCGCAAAAATGCTCGTGTATTTAGTGATAGGGGCTTCCATCATTGCTTTTTTATCGACTGGTTCAATGCTAAGACTCATTCCTGGGATTCCATCTGCAACTACTTTTATGATTAACAATTGAACCGCTGTAACAGGTGCTCCCCACCCAACGAGCAAGGAAATTAAAACGATTGTCAGTGCAGAAATGTTGCAACCTAACATCGCATATAATGATTTTCTGATATTGCTGTATACCCGTCGTCCTTCTTCAACCGCCTGCACAATCGTCGCAAAATTATCGTCTACTAAAACCATATCAGAGGCTTCTTTTGCTACTTCTGTGCCACCTCCCATTGCGATCCCTACATCAGCTGCTTTTAATGCAGGTGCATCATTGACACCATCGCCAGTCATAGCGACAATCTCATCGTTTTTTTGGAATGCTTTTACGATTCGAATTTTATCTTCTGGGGAAGTACGAGCAAAGACTCGATAGTCATCAATCACACGAGCTAATTTTTCATCGCTCATTTCATATAAATCCGCTCCGGTCATTGCTTTTTTCCCATCGGTGAGAATTCCTACATCCTCTGCGATTTTCTTTGCTGTCAGTAAGTGGTCCCCTGTGATCATTACGGTTTGAATCCCTGCTTGTTTTGCAATAGAAACAGCCGTATAGCTTTCGGGCCGAGCTGGGTCGATAATCCCAACAAATCCTGCAAATTCTAACTGACTTTCAAGAATTTCTTCAGTAAAACGTGTAGGTTTTTCATCGTATCTTTTATAAGCAACGCCCAAAACACGATAGGCTTGGTTGGCCAACTCATCATGCTTACTCAAGTAGGCAGGGTTGTTCGCATCAATGAGATTCAAGCGATCAAAAGCCCCTTTTGTGACAGAAACATATTGGTCGTTTACTTTATATAAGACGGTCATCCTTTTTCGTTTTGAATCAAAGGGAACTTCATGAATCTGTTCAAAGGTTGAAGCGACTTTACCTAATTCCTCTTCAGTGAAGAGCGATGCCAGTTTTTTTCTGATCCCCAACTCTGTTGGATTGCTGGTTACTGCTGTATTTTCTTCCATCGAACTAGCAAGATAGAAAAGAAATAAGAGATTTTTTTCCTTCTCTTCTGTTATTTCTAAGCAGGAAGTCAGTCTATCCTTCATCATAATAACTTCTTTTACGATCATCTTATTTTCGGTAATCGTTCCAGTTTTGTCTGAGCAGATGATTGAAACACCCCCAACGGTTTCTACTGTTGAAGGAGTCCTAACGATGGTTTTCTTCAGTGCCATATTCCTCATCCCAACAGCTAGAGAGATTGTTACTACGACTGGCAAAACCTCTGGAATAGCAGCAACAGCCATTGATATTGCAGTCATGATACTGGTCTCTAAAGACAATCCTTTGCTGATTCCTATAGCAATCGCTAGAAAGCCAGAGAGAATAGCGATTAGTCCTAGAACTTTCCCAAGTTTTTGCATTTTTATTTGTAGAGGTGCTATGGTTGTTTCTTCCTTGCTTAATAAGCTCGATATTTTACCAATTTCCGTATTCATTCCTGTCTTTTCAACTCGAACGTTTGCTTTTCCTGTGACTACTAATGAGCCAGAAAAAACCAAGTCTTTTCTGTCCCCTAAAGAATCTTCACTAGAAGAAATATAGGTGGGGTCTTTTTCACTTGGTTCACTTTCACCAGTTAGAAACGATTCATCAACAAAGAAACTACTACTCGTTAAAAGCTTAGCATCTGCTGGAATACGGTCCCCTAATGCCAACTGAACAATATCACCAGGAACAATGTTCAAACTTTCAATCTCTTTTAACGCCCCATCTCTGAATACTTTACTTACGGGAACACTCATCTTATTTAATTCACTTATTGATTTTTCCGCATGTTTTTGCTGTCGAATCGACAAATATAGATTAAGAATGACAATTGAAAAGATGACTATTGGTTCCGTAAAATCATCAGGGTGGTTTTGAAATGCAACATAACTAGATAAGAGTGTTGCAACGATTAATATCAAGATGGTAATATCCTTCATCGACTCTTTCAAATAGTCATAAAAGTGCTTCTCCTCTTCGCTTTCTATGGAATTAAACCCATATTTTTCTAGCTTCATTTCTGCTTCTTTGCTGGAAAGTCCCAACTGGTTAGGGCTGTTTCCTTTTTCTTTCAATTGTTCTTTTAACATCTGCCTATACCTCCTAAAACAAAAAAGAAGTCAGACAAACTAACCATAAAAGCCTAAGGTTAGTTTTTCTGACTTCAATAAGATTTATTCCGGCGAACAAATCTAATGTCATTATTTAAATTCCACCTAATTATTGCACATCCGAATATTCGGGTCAAGATTTTCAAGATGACTAATCAATCAAAATGAGAGAATGGTATGCAAAATCGAGAAAAAGTACGTGTACATCCTTATCCTAAAGATAAGAAGCACGCCTCTACAAAATGATTTCAGGATTTTCTTTCCTTAGCACATAATCATTACCTGTTACGTTAAAATACTCTTGAACCAACTGACTTAACTCTTTGATTGCTTCATTCGCCCGAGCCCGTTGCGTTTCATTGATCGATTCAATGAATAAAACAGCATGGGTGGTCTCTTCTGTTAGCATCGTACGTTGGGCTTCCCGCCAATTCAAGCATCGACAAATTGCACCTTTCTCATCATAGTAAATGACTTCCTTTTCCAAGGCTGGGGAATCAGTATCTGCACCTAAAGGGAAGAAAGATTCACCACCTTTTGCAACGCCTAAGTGAAGGTCGCCAACGATTGTATCGAGGTCTTCTCCGCCTAAAGGGACACCATATTTCAAGGAAATACTATTATAGATATCTACTAGGGGGTTGATGGGAGAAAATTCTCTGTCTTGGTTCACACGTTTCAATAGTGCTTCGATGGAAGAGCGTACCCCTTTTTTCGTTTTAAATTGCTGAAAAGCACTTCGCCATTCTTGGATCACTTGGTTTTCACTGAAGGTGTCGGTCGTTAAGTAGCGCTTTGCTTGTTCTTTACTACTTTTTAGCAAGTCAGTAAAAAACGTTTCGTGTGCAGCATCGGCAACATTGTTTATATTTTTTACAACAAGGCAGTTGATTTGGGCTTCTGGAAATAGCGCCCAAAATTCTTGATCGATCATTATTTTCTTCACTTTCTCTACACTCCTACTTAGTTTATTTGAACAAATTCATGTCCTTTATTTTTCAGGATATCTGTTTTTTCAGCAGCCAGCCGAGCTATATCCTTTTTAACAAAATATCAGCTACCTGTGCTTCCTACCCTAGGTAGCATGAATGTACATTCAATCAGATCCAATCTCCCCAGCGGCGTTATTCGTTTAATAGTTTCTTTTGATCCCATTCTTGACGTTGACCCAATCAACTTCTACCGAAGATTTTATTTTTTTCAGCATTTCCGCAAGCTTTTTTCTTTCTAAAGCAGATAACTGTTGAATCGCTACTTTATTTGAATAGTTATTTTCTCTTATGATTAATTGAACCGCTTGTTTCCCTTTGGCGGTTGTGTATAAGTGTTTGATTTTTTTATTTTCTTTGTCTGACTCTTTTAGAATAAACCCATTTTCCTCTAACTTTTTTACCGCCCGGGACAAAGTCGTGCGATCAACTTTGATCCGTTCGGCTAATCGTTCAGGAATAATTCCTTCATTTTCAAATATACGAACTAAGTAAATGTATTGTCCTTTACTGAGTTGAACCTCTTTAAATTCAATATTAGCAATGGATTCCAACATTCTACTGATCGAACCTATCTCACGAAGTATATCCTCCACGAACTATCCCCTCCCTATCTAGCACTATAATAGCCCATTATTGTTGCATATGCAACAATAATGGGCTTGATTTACTTTTTTACTCACTCTTAGAAAATGGGTGTATTGAATAAGCTTGTCTCAAAAAAGCAGGAGAATACCGAGAAAAACTTCTCTGTACTCTCCTTTTACAAACATTACAAGTGGAAATACTATCCAAATTTCTCCTAATTTCAAAATCAAATTCATGAAGATGATTGCTTAGACCAACAGAGAAAGAAAGGAAGGTTTCCTAGCCTGCGAAATTCGTCTTAACCCCCTACGCCAAATCACTCCCATTTGACGCAATCACCTTTTTATACCAATCAAAGGATTTCTTTTTCTTCCGATCGTAGGTGCCATTTCCTTCATCATCAGCATCAACATAGATAAAGCCATAGCGTTTACTCATTTGCGAAGTCGAGGCACTGACGATATCAATGCAGCCCCATGAGGTATAACCCATCAGTTCAACGCCTTCTTTTAGGGCTAAATTGATTTGTTCAAAGTGGGCTTTGAAATAATCAATGCGGTATTGATCATTGACTTCTCCCTTCTCATCGATTTCATCTGCTGCGCCTATGCCGTTTTCTACAATAAACAAAGGGATTCGATAGCGATCATACAAGGAGAGCAATGAGATTCGGAGTCCGACTGGGTCAATTTGCCAGCCCCATTCTGTCATCGGCAAGTAGGGATTTTTCACCCCTGTCGCAATGTTGCCACTGACTTTTTCTCGCTGTTCGGCATCTTTTGAAACTACTAGGGACATGTAATAACTGAAGGAAAGAAAATCTACTGTGTATTCCTTGATTGTTGCCAAATCCCAGTTTTCCATCGCCACTTCAATGCCTTTTTCCTGCCATTCTCGCAAAAGCCATTTTGGATATTCTCCCCAGACTTGTACATCAGAATACAGGTGATTTTCTCGGTTAGCTTTTTCTGCTAAAGCAATATTCTCGGGATGGCAATCTTCTGGATAGGTCATGAGCTTGGTGACCATCGCCCCGATTTTTGCTTGTGGGTTTGATAAACGCCCATACTTGGTTGCCAACGAACTTGCCACAAATTGATGATGCAAGGCCTGGTAGATAGCGGCTTCTGCGGCTTGTTTTGTTTCATAACGTTCTTCGACTACACCCACGGTCGTAAAGGGATGACGGAAGACACTATCGATCTCATTGAATGTCAACCAATAGGTCACTAGATCTTTGTATTCGGCAAAAACGACCTTGCAAAATTTGACAAAGAAATCAACGACTTCTCGAGAGACCCACCCTTGATAATCGGTGACAAGATGCAGCGGCATTTCATAATGAGAAAGCGTCACCAATGGTTCAATGCCATTCTCTTTCAGTTCAGTCAAAAGGTCTCGATAGTATGCTAGTCCTGCTTGATTTGGTTTTGCTTCATCGCCCCGAGGAAAAATCCGCGTCCATGCGATCGACACTCGCAGTACCTTAAAGCCCATTTCTTTAAACAGTGCGATATCTTCTTTGTATCGGTGATAAAAATCAATGCCACGGCGTTTTGCATAGTTCCCTGTTCCTTTTTCGGCAATCGCTTCAGCAATGGCTTGTTCATCGACATGCCACTGCTTCTTATAGTCTTCTACAGAAACATCTGGCTTGTATAGTGCCACATCTGCAACTGACATGCCTTTGCCGTCAACATTCCATGCCCCTTCTGCTTGATTGGCTGCAATCGCACCGCCCCATAGAAATCCTTCTGGAAAATAACTTTTTGTCATAAAACTCCTCCTTCATTCTATTCCCTTGTATTCTTAAACAGACCCATCTTGAGAATCCTCTTACTATTCAGCTAACTCACTTTGACGATTGCTCAAGAAAATAAATGGCAAATAAATGAACACCCCGACTACAATAATCAGCAATTGTAAAATGACTCCATTGATTCCCCAGCCAAGAAAGGCACCGACAATGATCGGTAAGCCAAAAGGTACATCCACAATGTTCGAGCCGATTAGTCCAAACTGATTGGCAGCTAATAACAGCGCCGCTGGAAGTCCACTTCCAAGAACAAAGGGAATCGCAAAAATCGGGTTCAATACTAGCGGTAACCCGAACACAACGGGTTCACTGATACCAAATAAAGAAGGAACTAAACCAATTTTGGCGACAGCTCGTAAGTCATCTTTTTTCGAAAACATCAATAAGCCGATATTCAGAGAAAGAATCAATCCGGCACCACCGACAACTAGGAAAGTTACCCAAGAACCCATCGTGATGACTTGATCTGGTGTTTGTCCTGCTTCATAGGCAGCAATATTGGCGGCTAATGCTGCAATCAAAATTGGATTACGAATTGGAGAAATAACGAGTCCTCCATGGATACCCACTAGCCAAAAAACTTGAGAAATGATCACTAAACCAATAATTCCGGCTGGATGCTGTAAAATTCCTTCCAATGGGGCTTGCAAGAAGCGGTACAATGCTTCGTTGATGTAGAGACCTGATGCCAATTCAAACAACCGCCCAGCAATGGCAATCACAAACAATGTGATAAAGATTGGTACCAACACACTAAAGGACTTACTGATGGCGCTAGGAACACTCGGCGGCATTTTGATTTGCAGACGCTCGATCTTATTCAGCTTGCAAAAGAATTCTACGGTAACCATCGTCAAAATCATACCGATAAACAGTCCGCCAGCATTCAAAGTATCTACTGGCAGACCTGCAGCCATTCCTGCCACTCCATCAACGACCGTCGCAAGCCCTTGGGGTACGACTGAAACATAGGCACTCAAGGAGACCACCGCACACATGATACCGTTCTCATTGTTTCGCTCACCTAAAATCCAGCCCAAAATGACGATCACAGCTAACGTCATGGTATTCATCGTCGCAAAGTTGATGGCGGTAAAGGCTGGTTCCATAACGGCTAAAAAACTTAAGGCAGAAAACTGCGCCAGTCCTGTGGTTTCACTTGTTAACAACGAATTCCCTAGCGTTGCAAATGAGCCAACGATGATGAATGGCATCAACACGGTAAAGGTATTTTTTACGACACCTAAATATTTGTTATCATCTACTTTTTCTGCAATGATACTGACACTGTCAGCGAATTTATCGAAAGCGCTCATCCTTGTCCTCCATTTACTAACTCTTCCGCATGCTTCAAGACAGCTGCTCCATTGCCCCGACCGTAGTCGACTGCTTTGATGACTGCTACTGGCACTGTATCATTGACGATTTTTTTCACTTTACGCATCGTATGTTGTACTTGCGGTCCTAAAAGTAAGACATCAAAGTTGCCTAATTCTCGTTCAATCATGCTTTGATCGATCGCCCAAATTTTATAATCTTTTCCTTGTTCTTTTGCAGCTTCCTCCATTTTGGCAACTAAAATACTAGTGGACATTCCGGCAGCACAAGCTAACATAATTCTCATGATGAAACTCCTCCTTGTAATTCAGAAATTTTTTGGTATAAATAAAGCCACTCAGCTGCTTGTTCTGTGGCAGTCATTGCCATTGCTAAATGATCCTGAGCGTGTATCAATAGAATAGAAAATTCCGTTTTTTCTCCTTTGGCTTCCGCTTGTACCAAATCGGTTTGACATTGATGGGCTTGCTGAAGCTCCTTTTTGGCTTCTTCTAACAAACGTTGTGCTTCTTCAAAGGTTCCTTCGCGGGCCGCCTCAATCGCCATCATGGCAGCTGATTTTGCATTTCCCGCATGTAGAATCAGGGTAAAACTCACTTCGTAGTTATCCATATTCTCTCCTTTAGCTGTTTTGACTTTTTAGTGAAACCATTGTTTACACTTACGAATAGAAATCAAAAATTTCCTTTTTTATCTAGAATAAAAGGCTGACCCATGAACGCTTATTTTGACCATTTTTGGCAATGGTATTTCTTTTTCTTCATTCAACGTCGTTCTTTGCCTCAAGAATCAACTATGACTGCCTATTTTTCTGCCAACTTCTGGTCATTGTCCTCGTATTAGCTAGATACTTAGACTTAGGGGGCGGAAATGGTACTGCGCAGGTACCATTTTTGTGGAACCGATAGTCTTTTAGGACGACTCTTCCCCATTGTTCGCCTAGTACTGTTCATCATCTACTCTGCCTCACTTTGTGAGTCAATCGTAGTGATTCCTAGTTTGGTTACTACGCTCCCTTACGCTCGCCTAGTACTGTTCATCATCTGCTCTGTCTCACTTCGTGAGTCAATCATAGTGATTCACAGCAAAAAGGCATTGGACGGATTTGTCCAATGCCTGTGAGATAGCTAAATAAGCGTTAGGCTTCTTGTGTTTTTATCGAAAAAAATGCATACTCCTACTAGAAATGAAGGCGTTTTTTCGGTACAATAAACACGTTGATGCCTACGGGTATCAACTATGGCAACTTGATTGGTCATCCGTGTAAAGATCGTGACTGATCAGGGCTTCGTATTGGTGTTGGTAGCACCGATACGAAGTGCCTATTTTTTTGATTTCTATTCGCCTTCTAGTTTATAGAAAGCGGTTTACTTTTTCAAGGGGAACTAAATTATAAATGAATGAATACGCATGAACATCATAATTTTGTATATTATATCAATAAAATAATCGATAAGATTTATACTTTTTCTTCTTTGGTTATTTTTATGATATAGACATGCCTCAGGGAGATGAAACTTAAACCCAAGTTGTCTTCTTCAATTTTAAAAAAAACATATGTCGAATGTTAGGATTAAGTGCAACATGTGATTGTTTTTGTATAACGTTCGCTCGTGATCTGCTCTATTATATCCAGTTTCAATTTTCATATACATACTAATGACAAGGCATTCGCAGATAGACCAATCTCATTTCACAATTCAGGGCTTTAAATTCCTGCTACAACAATCACTGGAAATAATCCTCACTTATGTTAACCGTTAATGAAATAAAGTAATTTCTTTAGGAAGTAATCTATTTTAAGTGTTGTAATATTTCCAGAGGAGTTTCTAAACTAATATCTGCACTTGAGAATAGTGGATTTTCTTTTGCTCCCCACTTTGCTAAAGCAAATTTAGCTCCAGCTGATTGTGAGCTATGCATATCATAGATAGAATCACCTATGTAAATTGATTCTTCTGGTAAACTTCCTAATTTATTTAATGCATATAAAATTGGTTCAGGATTAGGTTTATGTTTCGTTGTATCAGAGGCAGTTACTGAAATATCAAAAAGTTTACTTAAACCAAAATGTTCAAATTCATTTTCCATTTCTTCATTTGTTTTGGATGTAACAATCCCAATTTGTATCTCATTTTCTTTTAACTTAGTCAATGATTCTTCCACTTGAGGAAACAAAGTCGCAAGATGAGAGTATTGTTTAACATTTTCGGACCAACATGCATGTAGCTTATCAGCTTCCTCTCCAGATGATGAATACCGTTCAATTGCTTTTTTTCCTGGTATCCCTAAGATATACTCTAAATCTTCTTCTGGAACATCCAAGTTTTTCTCTTCTTTTAGAGTTTTTTGTAAAGACTTAATCATAACAAATTCTGTATCTAAGATTGTTCCATCTACGTCAAATAACACCGTTTTAATCATGTTTGCACCCACTTTGAATTTATTATAGAGACATTACTATCTGATATTGTTCTTTCTAAATCATCTGGTAGACGACTTTCTACAACAAGAAAATCAATATCTTCGAAATCTAAACCTTTATAGTTATGACTTAAGCCGATTTTTGTATTATCAATTAGTAAAACTACAAATTTGGATTGTTTTCTTATCTTCTTTTTGAAATCTATATCTTCATCGTAGGCGTAATAAATACCTGAAGTTGTGATTCCAGCGGCACTCATAAAAGCAACATCAAAGATAAATGAATCCAGTTCCAGCATTGGTTTCGTTCCAACGACATTTCGTTTGATAGGATCGATGGTTCCACCTAAAATCTTAGTTTTACATTTAGTATTTCTCAATAGTTGATCGGCAATATCTAATGAATTTGTCGTTGCTACGATATTCTCATAGGGTCTTATATGTCTAGGAATGCAACTGACCGTTGTTGAAATATCTAAAAAAATATGGGAATTATCTTTTACTAAATTACTAGCAGTTTTTGCTAGAATATCTTTTTCAGCACTAAGATCTTCAGTACGTTCAAGATATTCATCTAAACGACTAAAGGTATTGGGCAAACTAATTCCACCATATGTGCGATCGATAGCATTATTTTGAGCTAATTTGACAATATCTCTTCTTGCTGTATCTCTTGAAGAACCTGTTAAGGTAACGATTTCCTTCAAACTAAGAGTTCCACGCGACTTCAATTCCTCCAAAATTAACTCAAGCCTTTTCTTTTGAATCATAAATACGCCTCCCTCTAAGCCGATGTAAGCTTATTTACATACTAACTTAAACTAACTTATAAGTCAACGTTATCCTTTAGTACATAACAAAAACACCCAGATTAGATTTCCTGGATATTGCACTTTATTCTGGTATCCTAGTTAGAAAAACACATTTGAGTCCCTATTATGTAAAATAATTTTCGATATGTACCTCACTATTCTACTCACCTACCTTGAATGAGCTTGATTGCGTCTCTTTTAATCAAGCTCATTCATTCTACTCTCAAAGCGAACAGTAACTGGGTAAATGATCATTTCAACGAATCTTTCCTTTTGACCAATGGGAAGAAAATTTTAAAGATCCAATGCTACAGCAACCATTATGGACCGTTTGGTTCATCTTTAGTTGCGCTTCATATGAAAAACGACCTAGGTAGTTCTTTTCAATATTCTATGATAAAATAGATTTGCGAAACGTGAGAATTTCGAGCATAGAAGCACAAAAGCCAGCCCTACTGCCAATAGGTCTGGCTTCTTTTCGTTCATTGCGACTCGGAACGTGTGGGTTAATGACAACTAGCTCTTAGTCATCGACTTTCTCGTCTAACCAACGAGAAATCATTTCCAGATCCAATCCGCAAAAAATTGGGGCGATAACCAACGTGAGAATTTGTTGAAGCATAAAAGCACCCCCTTTCAGGGGCAAGTTGTCTCATCTAGTGTATCAAAATGTCAAAAGGATTTGATGATAATTAGGAATGTACTCATATTATTTTGCATCTATTATTCTCACAAAGTAATCTTTCTCTAATATCTATGACGTATCCATGTTTGGAAGCGGCAGAAAAATTTTAGCTTTACAACATAAAAGCTCTCCCTAACTGCGAAGAAAGGGAACGCTTTGCTTGCTAATAACGACTAATATAAGTCGGCTTGCTACACTATCTTTAATTTTTTTCTATTCATTATAAATTTTAACCATATTTCGGAAATTTAATTTTCAAGTTATTAAAAACAGATTCACTTCGATACTTTCACCTTTTTCAAACTTATTGATAACATGCTTAAAAATAAGTTGGACATCTTCAGCCACAAAGACACTCGATTACTTTCTGTGATACAATTAATATATATTAATATATATGTTATAACAAGGAGGGTACATAGTGGATATTGGGTTATTTATGCTGACGCTTTCATTATTAGCATCACTTGCGAGTATTTTCAAATTAAATTCATCACCAAATTTTCTAATCGGCTACAGAACTAAACAAAGTATGTCTAACGATCAAAACTGGAGGTTCGCTCAAAAAACATTCTTCCCTATGTCGTTTATTTTTGTTTTCATCGTAATACTATTTAATAGGAATGGATTCATTGGAGATGGGGTCTATACTGTTTTATGTCTCGTCGTTTATATGCTTGCAGCTGTAGTCACTGAATATATGTTGTATAAGAAGAATAGGAAGTAACAAACAAATATGCTTAATTTTATCCAGAATCATTTCAAAGGTCTCATAGGTATCTATATCTAACTGGCACAACCAAAGCAGATACTTCTTTTCTTTGTAGGTCCAATCAACATTTGAATTATTACTTTCATAAAACTAATGATAGTATTTTGCCATAAAATACTCAT
Source organism: Enterococcus sp. FDAARGOS_375 (assembly GCF_002393265.1). Classification (NCBI taxonomy): domain Bacteria; kingdom Bacillati; phylum Bacillota; class Bacilli; order Lactobacillales; family Enterococcaceae; genus Enterococcus; species Enterococcus sp. FDAARGOS_375. The sequence goes on from NZ_CP023515.1 coordinate 1,238,765, forward strand.
CTTTATTTTCTCCATCTATCTTCATTGATATCTTCCGTACACCTTCTATAACAAAACCGTTATGAATATATAAATCAACGGCTCTTTTATTATGTGAAAGAACTGTCAGCTCTATTCTCTCAATCCCATTATCTTTAGCCCATGAGTCTAATAATACAAATAGCTTTTTCGCAATACCTTGTCCGCTATAGTCCTTTAATACTCCAATAGTTAAGTAGGCTACATGTTGATTTCTAGCAAAAATTCCACGTTCTGCTGATAGATAGCCTACCAATTTATTATTGTTCAATGCTACCTTAAGAAAGTCACGTTTTTTAATGGCTGATTTAATATTCTCTTCAATCTGATTTAAACTCTCCTCATCTTTCACTCGTTCTGACGGTTCATACATCATATACCTAGTTTCTTGATCCAATAACTTTTTCAAATCCCAAAATAAATGAACCTCACTCAGATTTAGATTTCTATAGGTGATATCCATCGCTAAACCAGTCCTCCTTTACTAGTCTTCCTAATATAGTTGATACTTTTTTACTCATCCTCTTCAATTTTTTTCTTTATTCTAAAAAGTGTACTGCGGCTAAACCTAGTGATAGCTTCTACTTCTTTGTATGATTTGCCGGAAATAAGAAGTTCATATGCATGGTGTTTCTTTGGAGTAATTGTAGCTTTCGGGCGTCCTTCTTTAAAGTTCGGATTATTCTTTTTAGCAAAAATCTTTCCTTCTTGAGTACGTTCTACGATCATGGCACGTTCCATTTCAGCAATACTCCTCAAGATGCGGACGATCATTTTCCCCATCAACGTATTTTCAATTGTCCCTAAATTCAAAACCTTGATCGTAACGGTTTCATCAAGCAAAGGCTCAATGACTTCTAAAGCTTCCCGTGTATTACGGGCGAACCGATCAAGTTTCGTAACAACGATTTCGTCTCCAGGCTTGAGACCAGCCAAAAGCTGATTGAACTTTGGCCGATCTCGTTTTGTACCTGTAAATTTTTCAGAAAAAATATTCTTCTTCTCAACATCGTTCTCAAGCAGCTGTTGAATTTGCTCCTTCGTACTTTGAGAAGTAGTTGAAATACGTGCATAGCCATATTTTGTCATTTGATCCACCTGCTCTTACAAATCATCGATCGTATATTCAGAGTACCCTTCATAAAAATAGCTAACATCGATTCCTTTCATATATAACTCACGATCGTCAATTTTATCAGTCAGAGCATTAGAAATTAAATAGCATATTTCTAAGTCATTTATTGGACTGCGCTCCATTGCGGAAAGATAGTCTTCTTTGTTGATTAAGCACCAATCGACAACTTTCTGCAATTCTTTTTTTTAAATGAGAGCCAGCCAAATTCTAGTAGTCCGACCATTTCCTTCACGAAAAGGGTGAGCGATATTCATCTCTACATATTTCTTGATAATCTCTTCAAAAGAAGTTTGCGGCAGCTGATCAATATGCTTTAACGAACGCTCCAAGTACATGACCAGCGCAAATTGAAAATTTCCTTTTGCGATATTGACTGTTCGAATTTTTCCTGCAAAATCGTAGATTTCTGAAAAGAGAAACTCATGAATTTCAGCTAAGCCTTTAAACGTGCCAACTTCGATTTCATTTATTTTTCCTGAATCATATAATTCCTTCGCTTTTTGCTTGCTTAGTTTTTCTTCAGCCTTGTCTAATGCAGCTTGATTGGTTAAACCAAAATGTTATCTAAAATCATGCAAAATCCTCTTAACTTTATGAAATAAGTTTATGGAAGACTCTCAAGCCTATTATACCGAGTGTTTACCAACGTATCAAAAACTATTAAGTTTCTGAACCTACAAAAAAGGAGTGTTCAAAAATTAGTCATTTTCTGAACACTCTCGTTTAATGAAAACACTCAATTTGTTTTTAGACTGTTTTAAAAGATTATTATATTCTTATAGTCTGTGTCGTTTAAAACAATACAAAGAAACCCATAAAGAAAAGTTTGTTTAAAAATTAGAAATTCAGATTGTAACTATGTTAATTTGGGGAAGAATTAACACGCGCACAAATTTTTTCTCATTTCTTGATCGTTTTATAAATGCCATATGCAAAATATAAAACAAATAAAACAGGTATAATAATTAATGGCGTTTTTAGTAATAAATAAGGATCTAACACACCACTGATTGTACCTTGATTTACTAAAAGATAGTTACAGTAACTGATCAAGTGTAACTGAAAGGCTAAAATGAAGCCGATAAATAAACTGTAAATGTATCGTTTATCCAATTTTTTCTCCTAAAAATTCATGCTATAGAACCTGCAAATTTTCTTTAAAATATCGTCTTCTAAAAATAGCAAGAATGAAAAAGAATGGTATTTTTGATTTTATTTCACGTAGGTTCCGCCAACTACTCCTTCATAGTAAGCAGTAAAGTTGTTTCCACTTTTAACAATGCTCTTGCGAGGGATATTACCAGCGTATTTTATTTTAAAGCCCATAGCATTAGTGATTGTGACTTCCTGATAAATTTTTGCAGGTAGATCAGCTTTATTTTTTGCTGATCGCATTCCTTTGATTGTTTTGCTAAGAGTAGTACGTGGAGTAATCACATTTGTTTGATCTGAACTATCAAAAATAGTTGGTGTCTCACCTTCAGGTATAAAAATACTCCCGTCGGATTGAAAGTATTGGTTTGGCTCAGAAACTTCAGCTGCTTGAGTATTTGTTGCAAACATTCCAAAGCAAGCAACGGATAGTCCTAACAAAAATAGTTTTTTCATGTTTTTCTTCCTTCCAAAAATAAATTTTATAAATAAAAAGCTATAAATTTAAATTAAAACTATAACTTAATATTACTTTTCCTAGTATCTGTTTTTTATTTATGCTTCCAATGATACGACTATCTTTAGAGATCAATCGATTATCTCCTAACACGTAGACTGTATCAGCTTTTATATTGCTCTCAATTACTCCATTCCCATAGGTAAAATCTGTATTTTCTGGGTAAGTAATTAGGTAAGGCTCATTAAGTTTTTCGCCATTAACGGTAACGCTATCGTTTTCGATTTTTACCGTATCACCTTCCATTGCGATAACGCGTTTGATTAAAAACTTATCACTCTGGGTGTCTTTAAAAACCACTGTATCTCCCGTACTTAACGAATACGCCGTTTTCAACACAAGACAGTGATCATTATTTTTCAATGTTGGTTCCATAGAAGATCCACTTACTTTTATAGGCGAAATAATAAATAACCTAATAAAAACCAGGACAGCGATTATTAGTAGCCAGACTGTAATCTCTTTTCTGGTAAATTTTATTTTCTTCTTCATACTTTCCAAAAGATTCAACTCCTTCCTCAATGACTCTATTATCCAAAATTTAAAAATAAAATATAAGGAACTAATTGTTTACAGAACGCAAAACACTGTACTTCCATAAAAAAGATTAAACGATGTAAACTATCAGTTTACATAACGAAACACTAAATACCGACTAATCTATATCTCGTTCCCAAATTTATTAAAATATGTGACATCAATTTAATGTCCAATAACATCATATATTTCGTTAAAGAAGTCTGTAAATTCATGTCTTTTTATCTTTTCTTCTTCATATTCTTCTACTTCTCTGATCATTTCGGCTGTCATATCATCAATAAATGTTGAGAGTGCTTTATTCTTCCGTATATTAAATGCGGATCCGAGGATTTTTTTTGCATCATCCAAATCGTTTAATACTATTCCATCAGGTAATAATGATGGATGAATGTAATTCTCGATTTCTCTTTTTCTAGTTAAACAAACAATAATTCCTTCCGATTCTAAATCATTTTTTCTTTTAGATTGTTTTAATTCTTCAGCAGTACCTTTATCCGAATCAAGGAATACAAAATAAGGAATCCCATATTTATTAGCTAAGTCACTTTGTATCCAAAATTTTAAAGAATCACATCCCCCCATAGGGATTATCATAATTTTAGCATCGCTTATATTCTTAGGGATATAATTTGACTTTGATAGCTCATTTGATATATGTGTTATGAACTTTATATCTTCAACACCTTCAACAAAAATAATCCCTTTGCAATCGCGTTCCACTGATTCTGGAAGTAAACCTAGAGTATCAACAATTTGAGTATAAACATGAGGATCTGAATGCTTAACCACTTTACGACTATGTTCTTGTATAACAAATCTTAACGACTCTTTAGGTACAATACCCCCTATGTCAGGTGTGTGGGTGGTAATAATTACTTGAGTATTCTCGGCTTTACTTAATTCTAACAACGAGTTTATAAGCATTTTTTGGTTAGATGGATACTGTGAGGTTTCGGGCTCTTCAAACGCATATATTATAGAGGACTTTTTATTCTGAGAAATCCTTTCTTCAGCTTGAGCTCTAAAAAAATTAAGTAAAATTAATCTCCTTACACCACTACCTCTTTTATTTATAGGTACATTCTCATCACGAATAGTTAGTTTGAATAAAGAATCAAACTTAGGTTCTGATTTAAACTCCGGAAGTAATTTGCTTGCTAAAGAAGAATCCATTTCTGCTAATTTTTGTAATGTTTTGTTAGCAGCATCAAGCGCATGTTTTTCGACGGATTTTTTAATTTCAGTCAGTTCTTTCTCTACTTCTTTTAGAGCCTCTTTTACCGCTAATTGCATAGGCTCCGTAATTTCACTATCACCATCATTACTGGTTCGATCAGATTGAAAAAGTGTAAATACAGGAAGATAGTTATTTATTTTGGCATAAATTTTCTTAGTATCATCACCGTTAAGTGGTATCAACTGCTCCTTAAATTTTAAATCGGGACAGTTATTCCAGATAGCCTCTCTAATTACCTTATTGACACTTAAGTTTTCAGGAGTAACTTCCAAGTCTTTTGCTCTGCCCTTTAGTTTACTATTTGTAAGTGATAATAGATCGTTTACCTTTTCTGTAGAAGGATGATAGGCATATATAAAAACATCTTCTTTAGGCTTACTTTTAGTCTTGCTATATTTTTTTGTAATAGTTAACTTACCATTTTTATTCAACAAATATTCTTCTTCGAGTGTGGTGGACACATTCTCATCAACAATAATTTCTTTTGGTAAGTTTGAAAATTCACAAGAAATCGAAAAGAAATCATCTTCTGAATGGACGCAAAAATCATCATTATCAGCCACTACTGTTTTGTTGTTAAAAAAAATCTCTAGTGCTTCTAGTATTGTTGACTTCCCCGCATCGTTCCTTCCGATAAAAGTAGTAATATCAGTAATTGGTATACTTACTTTGTCTTTATAACCTCTAAAATTCTCTATCTCTACAGTCACTAGATCCATTATTGAAACTCCTTTATCTTAAATATATTAACTACTTACTACATATCTGAGTATTTTTACTCCAAACTGATCCTCAAACTAACAATTTATTACTCATTTAATAATCTGTTTCTCTCTTCAATCAATTTTCTTTCTTTATCAATCAGTGTCAGAAATGTTGTATCAGAATAGAGTTCTTCTTGAGTTTTTCCTCTATATAAAAGAAAATCTTCCGCATAGTTTAATTTTTTCTGATTGACTCTTCTTTCGTTACAAACAGAAAGTAAATTTCGTTTTTTCATTATTACTCCTACTGATTTTGACGTTATTCAATCTGTTCTATAGAAACTGATCCCCAACCCATATAATTTGCTAAGTGTCCGTATCCAGCATATAAATTTAACGCCAGTGCTAAAATGCTAATAAGCCAAATTAATTTGTAGTATGAATTACAGCGCTTATTTCTGAAAATTACGAACATACACACAATAATGCCCACTGGAAATATGAACGATGCTAGCGCTGAGAGACCAATTAAAACCAGACTTTCATCTTTTCCCAAGGTATTTCTTAAAAGTCTGAGCTTCTGTTTCTTACTAGCAATATCTTCATTATTATGTTCAATTTTTTTCTTCAATTTTTCATTCTCATCGAGTAGCTCTCCAATAGAAACTTCATAAAGTTGGCTCAATAGAATTAAGTTATCGTAGTCAGGATAGCCTCGGTCATTTTCCCACTTTGAAATAGATTGTCTTGAAACATTAAGCTTTTCAGCTACAAACACTTGTGAGAATCCTTTGTTTTCTCGATGTGACTTAAGTTTTTCCCCGAGTTCCATCATTAAATACACCTACTTATTATTTTACAACCAGTTTACCATTTGAAATAGTCGTCGTCACGCTCGCATTAGAAGTCATTGTTCCAATCTTGTGTTTGAAATTACAGATAGCTCTTGATGAATTGCTACTCAAAGAACTTGAAGTAATACTTCCTTGATAAGTGGTCATATTTAAATTAGTTGCAGCTGTGAATTGTTTGTTCGAGTTAACAGTCACATTGTACGACACTAACCAATTACCCGTGCTTTTTTTTGAGACTTTGTATGTCCCTTTACCTACCCTAGTACCGGATGAAATATTTTCAATCATTAGTTCAATGGTTTCTCCCGAGTCATCTATATACGATGACTCGCTTCTAATAGTTGTTGAATCAAGGTCAAATACTAATTCCTCATTTTCGTGCGCAAGTCCCGTGGCTGGAAAAAAAAGAATACCTACCCCTAATATAAATAACGCAAATATTTTGTTCATTTCGTTCTCCTATTCTAAATTTTTCTCTTAGTATACATTGTAATAATGGCATTTATAAGTATCGTTCTATTTACACTACGTAAACTTCAGGTTTACATCCCTTCGTAAACCTGAACTGTAAATAGATTAGTCCTTTAAAGTAAATAGATATGTAGCATTATGAAAATGTAAATGGAAAAGGAGTGTGAATGATGGAAAAGAGAATATTTAAAAATAAAAAAACGTCATTATTGTTTACCATACTTTCAATAGTTGCATTATCCATACTTATTTTTTTAGTTTTGCCCGGCCTCTTATTAACTAATCCTAAGTCCGAAGAAACTCAAACTATTGTTTTCGAAAACACCATAAGTTATGGATTACGTGATAGTAATGGTCAGATAGTTGATGTAGGTACACAAATAAACCAAAGCAGCTCATCTTCATTTTCAGGGGATCTTGAAATTATCCAAGATATGGAGGGACAATACCTTTATTACTTAAACATTTTAAAGGACTTGCATGAAATTCCCTATGAAGTTAATGGTAAAGAAGTTACTTCGGCAAACATGTTTTCATTGACCAATAAACAGAAAATAAATATAGACCTTTCAATAGATAATATTTCTGAGGGAAACGAACTAATGGTTTTACTTTTTAAATATCCGAAATCGAACGACTCGATGACCTTGGAAAGAAGTTTAGAATACTCAGTTATGGGACTAAGATTCAATTTGACTAATAACAGTACCTATCCTCAGTCCATTAAATTTCTTAATGATAATGATACGAACGATTACAATGCCAGAATTTCAATGGTAAATGTTCAATCTTCAAATGAAGCGATCCTCGAACTTGAAAAAAGATCTAATGACAGTGTGGAGCTTCTTTTGGGACAAACTAGTCATGAGAACAGCAGACACTCTATCCTTTCCTTTGTAAATGGCTCTCTCATAGAAAAAAACGAACTGCCTCCAAACACCGTGTATGAAATCTCTGATAATAAATTGTATAGGATTCCGATTAAAATTCCCTTCACAAAAAAAGAAAACAGTATTTTTCAATTAGTTGATGTTCTGTCGCCATATCAAATGAACGATGGGATATATTCTATTACTGAGATTGATTTCTCAAATCCTATCCTCATAAAAAATAGTAAGTAGGTGGAAAAATATGAAAAAAACAGCAAATCTTGTAAATAACTTAATTTTCGCATATTTCATATATTGTATATGCGTCATAATCTCGCCAATAGTTGTGCCATTTATTTTCCAGTTATTGTTAGCAAAAGAGGTTCCTTTGGATACAGTAAATCACAGTTTCTCTTTCGTGAAAGCAGTATTATTTATTATTTTCATCTTGAAGGGTAACTTTGAAAATAAAAAGAAAGAAGGTCATCATAATGAAAAAAGCACTATATAAAATGGGGGTACTGAGCCTCTTACCACTCACGACACTACCAGGTTTTGCATACGCCTCTGAAGAAGGTGGAAATATTCAAGAAGAACCAATTCTAGAAGAAGTAGTCGTCTCGAATAGTGATTCCAGCTCCATGGCTGGTGGAGTTTCACGGGCTTCCATCAAGTGTACTACTACTGCTACAATCCATTACACACTCGCTCCAATAAGTGCAGCGTCCTCTGCAACTGGAGAAGCTGCTAAAATGATGGACAGTATCTTTGTACGATCACGACTTTACAATTCAAACGGTGTACTGAAAAATGATAAGTCCTCTACTAAAACAAAAACAGCCTATAATTCTGTTAAAACAAATCATGCACCAGTAAGTGTTTCAAAAAACTATACCTATGCAAATTCGACATTTAAAAAGTCAGGCTATTCAACAGTCACTCATGAAGTTAGAGCAAATCAATAAAGGAGAATAAGTAATGAAGAAAAAAATTATGCTTTTTACACTCTTTCTAAGTACCATAGCACTCACTGCCCCAACGACATCTCTTGCAAGCGAACAAGGAAATCTACTTGAAGTTGTTGACTCAAACGAAGCAACAATGTCGAACGCACGCACACGCTCTTCTATTTCAGTAAAAGGAAATCTATCAAAATCTAATCTAGTTTTTGTGGCTACTTCAACTGCTAGTCAAAAACAAGATTCTATCTGGTCGAAATGTGAGTCTTATACATCTGGAAAAAAACTCATAAACAGCGATCAGAATACAGTAAAAAATAGCAAATATGGAAGCGCTCAAGCAACGTTTGGTATACTGCACACTAGCCCTAAATCTTTAGGGTATCATCAGTTTAAAAAATCAGGCTACAACACTGTAACACTAACAACAAAATATAATTGGTAAAATGAAAATGGGGGCGTGACATAAGTTAATTAGATACGCCTTCCAAAAAATAAGGACCAAAACTCAAATTTTTATATGTATATTTTGGACACCCAAATTCCCTCGCCAATAAAGTGAATCTGGCGAGGGATATTTATTATTATAATCAAATATTTTTCAAGCAATTACAGGTTTAGTGCTGCTTCCAAGAATAATCTTCCCATACCACTAATACTGGTATAAGCAGGCATGTATGCACGTCCATTTCCAGCTGTATTTTGGGAAGCATATCCCATCCAGTATTATAAGAGAAGGTATTGCTAGTAGGATATTTCCATGCAGTCTGTTGAACATTTGGTCCTCTATAAGTTACATAACGATCGGAGACGATAATTGATGCGGTAGAAGCTTTGCTCCAGGATCCATGACATTTTTCAACCTTGATAGTATTACCAGAAATCCAATAGGTCAACGTTATACTCGATTTCGCAACACCATTATTAGCTGAACCAGTATTAGTAGATAATGGGGAAATATTAGTATTATCAGATTCATCAGGAGTAAAGTAATAGTCGACTTCTATAGTAGTCTCATACTTATGCAGGAACTATTGAAAATTTACTTAAATAAGTTAATTCCTTATGTTCGATAACTTTTGTTTGCGTACTTCCTTCTCCGACAACACCTTCAGCGGAAGTAATCTTTGCCTCAACTGTAGGAATAGTTGCTAGAGAATCGGCTTTAGCCTGTAAAGTATTTCCAAACAACATTGTTAATGAGACAAATCCGATAAGAGTGATAAGTATTTTTTTCATTTGTGTTCTCCTTTTTTATAATCTAGAGGCTGTTGCAGAAACTCTATAGCTAGCCATTCCAGACATTGTTACTGTTCCTGATACCGTAGTTTTTGCAGTAGCAGCTCCACCATAATTGTAAACATATCCCCATCCAGTATTATACGTGGTTAATGAATTAGAAGTAGGCGTTCTTTCTAAGGCATTGGTAAAACCCTGTTGAACTTTTAAGTTTCTGCTTAAAACACTTGCAAAGGAACTGGTCAATGTAAATCTGGAAGAAGCGCTAGTTACTTTAATGTTGTCTCCAGATTTTGTATAAGTAATTCTTGCGAGTGCTTTCACAGCTCCGGTTGAATTTGTTTCATTATCATTACTAGCAAATGGTTTGATCATATCGCCGATAGTTTCATCTTCAGGAGTAAACTCAATCTCAAACTCAGAAACGTAGCTCTTTTCTTCGCTAACATTGCCATCAGTGATCATACGTGATCTTAAAGAAGGTACTTCATACGTTTTATTAGTTAGTATCTCAACATTTTCATTTGCGTAATCCCCAGTATCAATATTTTGAACTGAAAAATTAATTTCGTCAGTTCTCTCAATTTGACTAGCTGCACCTTTATCTGACAACAAAAATACGCGACCAACAAAACGGAAAACGCAAGAACGATTTGTTTCATGATTACCTCCAAATATATCCATCAAACTAATTTGATTGTAATCAAAAAATATCTTTTCACTTCAAATACATTTAAAAGTTTTTATTCGATTTTAAAAACACAAAATTTATTTGTTTGCATATTTGGAATTTCACCCTATATAATAGAATAAATAAGATTTATATTATAAAACAAGGAGGGATTTATAATGAAAAAAATCAGTTTAAGTATTTCAGCATTACTAGTACTTGTGGCTATAGGGGGATGTACTTCCAGAAATAACAATAACGAAACGAGTAGTTCCAGTATCGAAGTAAGTGCTACAAGTGATTCTGCTACTAATCCTACGGGAGATAGCATCGATAGTATGAGAACTGATGGCGATAACGCAAGGTTTAAAGTAGAACAAAAAGCGGGGCAATCCATTCATATCATGTCTACTAATCTAAAGACTGAAGAAGCGACAGAAATAGTTACTTCGGAATTTGTAAATAACTCCCAAAGCAGAGAATTAGAATTGATTTTTACCACTCAAAACAATAAATTTGAAGTCTCATTGTCGGCTTCAGGTAGTGAAGAATTATCTGATACTAGTACTTTTACGGCTGATCAAAAATATGTTGCATTCATCCCCTACAGTTCTGAAGAAAAAAACAAGTTAGGTGTTTTCGTAATGAGTAATGATCAGAAGATTATTACTGATATAAAAAATGATTTGGATAATATAACTAACTATATTGAAAGTGATTCAGATTTTTACGAACAATCGATAGAGGTAAAATAGACTAGTATCTCCCGTCCTAGCATAGTTTATTAGATCAGATGTTAAATTTATAATATTAAGTTGATCAAAATAAAGAGTGCCCAGATAATAACTCTGGACACTCTTTATTTTGTGGGTAAAACAACCTTTGGGTTTACAATACACTCTATTAAATAAGGGGAAGATTTTCATAGGTTGACATTACCTGGATACTCTCACGTGCACTATATGTTCGTTAAGTAATCCTCAACGAGAGAATTAGTTAGTTACAGTTCCTGTTTCTAAATCGATGGTATAATTCGTGTTTTTAATTTTGATAGTTTGCTTATCAGATAGAAAATCATTAGGAATTTCTAAATTCACTCTCTTCTTTGGATTAAAAATAGCTTGTAGCTGTATCCTTTTCGAGACTTCAATAATCCCCTTTCCATCCTCTAGATCCGGATAATATTCCCAGACTTCAGGTTGTTCAAATGCATTGAGATTCAATTGAACCTCAACATTAGTGTGATCCTTTGATTTAGTAACAGTAACAGAATCTACATCGTCTTTACCAATATCCATTGAGGGAGAAAAATAGTTTAAAACAAATATAGAAATTAATAAGGTTAAACAAAGTGTCGCTATTTTCCATCCTTTGTATTTTTTTGACATATTAACCTTTTGTGCGAAATCTTTTACCATTACAGAATCACCTCGTAAAATTTCATCTAAGGAAAATTCAAAAAAAATGCTAAGTTCTACAAGAGTATCTATATTAGGGTATGATAATTCATTTTCCCAGCGAGAAACAGTTTGACGTGTAACATTAAACTGCTTCGCAATATCTTCTTGTGTTAAATTTAAATCAGTTCTCTTTTGGCGTAACATTTTTCCGATTTCCATAAATAAAGTTTATCCTCCAAGGGTTCGTTTGTTTAGCAATTGCCATTTAACAATTGATTTTGTAAAACATAAATTGCTCTAATTATTTTATTGTACCTGTAAACGAGTAAGAATTGTTTATCAAGTTACCATTATAAAATTGAGCATACCAAGTTGTACTAGATTTAATTCCATTCCAGGTTACTGACCGGCTTTTCCCTGCTTTGACAGAAAAAGAAATATACGTTGTACTACTATTTTTACACTTTATATCTATAACATTTTTTCCTGTATTACTAATCGATACGGTATAAGAAGTTTTTCCTTTGAATGTATAAGAAGAATACACGTATCCCCCTCGATCACTACTTCCACTAAGGGAATATTTACCTTTGGAGGCTATGTTCCAATTGCTACTTGGCACATTAGCTCCTCTAGTCAACCCAGGGATAGTTATGCCAATATTTTCAATTGGGTGATCGCTTAAATCGGCATCCGTTTCAACATCACTAATAATTTCAATTCCCTCAGAAACCCAAATCTCTGATTCTTCAGCTGAAGCTGCTACACCCCATTAATAAAGATAGAACAGCTGCAATCCCTAAAATAATTTTCTTCACAATGATCATCTCCGATTTTTTCTGATTACTATATCAGTCAAGTAGGATTATACATTGTGTTCGACAAAACAGACACGCAATTATCATGTTACATCCCTGAAAACATGCTATTCTACCGTATTCGTCTTTCTATTTGTTGCCCCCCATCTTTTCATGAGAGGGACCCACTCTTCTAAAGATTCGATTTTTCCACCAGCCTCTTCGATCTATCTTTTTTGCTTTTGCACAATATGGTTATCTATTTTAGTAATCCCTTGAAAATAAAAGGTCAGTATTTTGGTAATCTTTTTGATTTATAGGCTGATCGATTTCATCATAAATTTTACCCTAACTTAATACCGACTGAATAACTGAACTTAGATTTTGTTACGTGTTTCTGAACACAATAATTAAGACTAATGAATAAAACTGTAGTCTACGATAAATCACTTTCTTGATCAACTGGTAACCAGCTTCATCAACACCAGAAAATACTTCTAACAGAGAATTATTGTACCTCTTACCATCTTCGAATCCATAGAAATCTTGATTGGTAAACAAGTGATACGCCAAAGCGACCAATCGTTGCTCCCCACCACTTAGGAGGACAAAAAAATAGACGTGCAAAGCACGTCTATAGCGTCAATGATTGATATCTCACCGAAATCTTGCTATAATTACTGTGTAAAGAGGAGTTGCGCGAACAACCCCCCTACAGCACCGCTTAAGACGGTGGCCAGATTTAATTACTTTTTAAAAAAATAATCGTCGCCTGGCTAAAGAGGACGGTTATTTTTTTGCACTCTTTTTTCGTTTCTTCTTGCTTTTACGCTTAGAAGAACGAGTGTTTATAATCGTATCTGCTAGTTTCACACATGCTTCGATTAAACCAATAAAGGCTAATAAAACAGGCGCTATTGCTAACAAAATGCCGATTATATCTACACCTTGCAAAAGACTGCTCCTTTCTTCAGATTTCGATAGTACATTCATAATGCACCACCTCACTTTCAAAAAAAGCGCCACCGTCACAAACTTTACTGTATCCTTATTATACCAAAACCCACGCTAAAAACCGATATTTATCAAGGTTTTTAGCGTTTATTCATGCGATAAAAAGGGCTAAAATAAAGGAACCATTCACTCGTTTTATCTACTTTGAAAGATTTTTCTTACCTCAAGAACACATACCGACACCATTTTTCTCTGACCTTACCTCAAGAGATCCCCATTCCTCACCCTTCCTCCTCCCAAGACAGCTCATCCAAGATCCTAATCAACTTTTGGACCTCTTGATTCAACATCGCACTCTTTAAGTAGGCATATTGAATATAAAAAATTTCCTTATCTTCAGGAACCAGCGGTATTTTCACTAAGCCTTCCATTTCTTGAAACACGGGAAATTCCGTCATCAAGGTAATGCCGATATTGGAACTGACCAACTGACCAATCGTCTGGACGTCTGAAAAATAAAAGGGGACTTCGGGCTTCTTTTTTGATTTCTCACTTAAATTCTGAAAGGCGCGCATGTGGGTATAGCCTTTTTCCAATAGGATAAAGGGATATTCGGCAGCTTCTTCGAATGAGATTTCCTTTTTTTCTGCCAATGGGTTTTCTTTTGACACAAAGATAAAAAACTCTTGTTGGTGCAGCAACTTCACCTGCAGATTCGGGTGGACGAGGGGATTGACACTACCCAGCAAGCTAAAATCGATTTTTCCTGATAATAGTTTTGAAAGCAATTCATTGGATCCCCCAGATACTAAGTGGAAATTCGAAATAAAGCGGATGATCTCTTTTTCATCTAAGAGTTTTGAAAAGACTTTGGAACGAATGATCGGCGGCAAACCGATGTGGGTCCGGTTGTTTTTGGCATGGTCGATGGCTCGGTCCAAGGTCACAAATTCATCTAAGATATACTGTGCATGAGCCTTCAAAATTTCTCCTTCCGTGGTCAATGAAATGGAGCGATGAGAGGCTTCTCGAGCGATCAAATCACAGCCATAATTCTCTTCCAAGCGTTTGATAGCATAGCTGACGGTTGGTTGACTGACAGCAAATTTATGCGCCACTTGCGTAAAAGAAAGCATCTCTGCCAAAGCGTTAAAGTATTCTAAATCTCGTATATTCATCGTCTGATTTCTCCCTTAGCCGATTCAAGCTCGCATCGGTTTTGTTATAAATAATTTTTATTATACCACCGATAGTTGACTATAATTCTGTCCGAGGATTAAAGTAGCTAATGGAAATGAACGAGTACTCAAAATACACCTATTGGAGGAACATAATGAAAGCACATGAAATTTTAAATAACCCATTTTTAAACAAAGGAACCGCGTTTACACAAGAAGAACGAAAAGAACTAGGGCTGATCGGTTTATTGCCCCCACACGTACAAACGATCGAAGAACAAGCAGAACAAGCCTATTTACAATATGTCACCAAAGAATCCGACATTGAAAAACGTCACTTTTTAATGGAGATCTTTAATACCAATCGGACATTGTTCTACTATTTGTTCAACCAACATATCGTTGAATTCAATCCGATCGTCTACGATCCAACGATTGCTGACACCATTGAAAATTACAGCCGCCTATTCGTTGATCCTCAATATGCAGCGTACTTAGATATCAATCATCCAGAGAATATCGAAGAAACGTTGAAAAATGCCGCTGGCGATCGAGACATTCGCTTGATCGTAGCCACTGACGCTGAAGGAATTCTTGGGATTGGTGACTGGGGTGTCCAAGGTGTCGATATTTCTGTCGGTAAATTGATGATTTATACAGCAGCTGCTGGGATCGACCCTGCTTCTGTTTTACCAATCGTGATCGATGCTGGGACCAACCGTAAAGAATTGTTAGAGGATCATTTGTATCTAGGCAATCGGCAAGAACGTGTCTACGGTGATGCCTATTACCAATTCATCGATCAATTTGTTCAAACGGCAGAATCATTGTTCCCTAAACTTTACTTGCATTGGGAAGACTTTGGCCGTTCAAATGCTGCAACGATTTTGGACAAATACAAACAAACAATTCCAACTTTCAATGATGATATCCAAGGAACGGGAATCGTTGTACTGGGCGGTATCTTCGGTGCACTGGATATTACAGGTGAAAAATTAACGGATCAAGTCTACTTATGTTATGGCGGTGGTTCCGCTGGTGCCGGGATTGCCAGTCGAGTCCACGCGGAAATGGTCAGCGAAGGGCTTTCAGAAGAAGAAGCCTACAATCATTTCTTTATGGTTGACAAACAAGGGCTTTTGTTTGATGATATGTCCGATTTGACTCCTGCACAAAAACCATTTGCTAAAAAACGGGCTGACTTTGCCAATGCTGGCGATATGACGCAATTGATCAATGTCATTAAAGTCGCAAAACCAACGATTTTGGTCGGTACCTCAACCAATGCGGGTGCCTTTACCAAAGAAGTTGTGGAAGCGATGTGTGAAAACACTGCTCGTCCAGTGATTTTCCCTATCTCGAATCCAACCAAAAAATTAGAAGCAACGGCTGAACAAGTGATCGAATGGTCTGATGGAAAAGCCTTTGTGGCAACCGGTGTCCCTTCAGGAACGATCCAATACAAAGGAGTCGACTACCAAATCGGTCAAGCAAACAACGCCTTGATCTATCCTGGTCTAGGGTTAGGTATGTTGGCTTCAGAAGCCTCTCTCTTGACCGACGAAATGATTGGTGCCGCTGCTCACTCATTAAGTGGTTTGGTTGATTTGAGCCAACCCGGTGCACCTGTTCTTCCACCATTTGAATACGTTGCGGACGTTTCTATCAAAGTGGCTGAAGCAGTTGCCAATAAAGCCAAAGAACAAGGACTAGCCCAAGCACAAGAAACCGATATGGCAAAAGCTGTCCAAAATCTTAAATGGTATCCAACATACTAGGAAGGTCTGAAAAATGAATAAATTAAAAACGATGACGATTTCGGGAATTAGTCTTCCCTTGTATCTCTTTTTCATGGTTGTCATATTCAGTGCGATTGCCTTAGACAAATTGCCATTAAACATGGTTGGGATCACCATTTTATTGGTTGCCTTAGGACACCTGCTGTATTTCATTGGGGAAAAACTCCCGATCATGAATTCTTATCTTGGCGGTGGGTCAGTTTTTACCCTGCTTGGTGCCACTCTTTTAGCCTCCTTCCATCTCGTACCCACGAAAGTCATTGACGCGGTCAGTGACTTCATGGGGGGCGGTTTTGGCTTTCTTGATTTCTATATTGCCGCTTTAATTTGCGGCTCGATTTTAGGTATGAACCGTAATTTGTTGGTGAAAGCTTCTACGAAATTCATTCCCGTTGCTTTGATCACCATGGTAGTAGGTTTTTTCTCCGTCGGCCTTGTCGGTATGCTGCTAGGCAATGGCTTTGCTGATTCGGTGATGTATGTGTCTCTACCAATGATGTCTGGCGGGATGGGTGCGGGAATCACCCCACTTTCACAAATTTATGCTGATGGCTTGGCAAACGGTAATCAAGCCGCCATCTTTTCTCAATTAGCGCCAGCAGTTACTTTCGGGAATATTCTTGCCATTATTGGTGCTTTATTTATCGCAAAGGCCTTTGCTAAAACCAAATACAATGGCCATGGCACCCTGATCAATGCCACGAAAGAAGATTTAGAAAAACCAAAAATAACACTTGATGCCCAACAAATCGGGGTCGGGATGCTCTTTTCCTTCTCACTGTTGGTCGTTGGTGCGATTTTAAGCGACTTTTTCCCTAAAATTCACGAGTATGCCTTTATGATCGTGATTGTCTTTATTCTAAAAGCCTTGAACATTGTCCCTAAGAAACTCGAAGATTCTGTGGTGATGTTCAACAATGTTGTAATGACGAATTTGACCCACGCGGTTTTGGCGGGGATTGGTTTGGCATTGATCGATCTGTCAACACTGGCCTCTGCCTTTACTTGGCAATTTGTCGTGCTTTGCCTAACCAGTGTCGTATCTATGGGGGCTGCCAGCTGGTTCTTCGGGATGGTATTAGGGATGTATCCCGTTGAAACCGCAATTGGCGCCGGTATGATCAACAACTCGATGGGGGGAACAGGTAATATCGCTGTATTGTCTGCCTCTGATAGAATGGAAATGATTGCTTTTGCCCAAATGGCCAACCGTTTATGCGGTGCAATCGTGCTGATTTTAGGTGGGATCTTGATCCGTTTCTTCTATTCTTGATCAAGAACAAAAAACAGGTGCTGCTACGCATGATGCATAGCAGCACCTGTTTTTGCATTCCTCAAACGAATTCGTCCAATTGGTTGCACGAATCAAACAAAGGTTCAATCATTTCCTCATAAAAGAGCCAAAAAGAGCAGTGCCACCGCACTGCTCTTGCGTTACTGATTCATTCAAGGGTTACAGCTTCTTAAACAAGGTTGGTGCTTGATCAGGAGACCATGTTGTGTCCCCGTAATTTGAGTGGGTGTTGATCACGACATAGTTGCTGCCTTTATGGCTCACGATTCCACCGCTTGTATACACTTCTGGTGCAGAGAAAGTACCTAGTTTCCACACACGGTATTCTGACTCCCCGCCTCCTGGTGTTTCCGTTTCTTCTTCGGCATTGGTTTTCACGCTCAACTGGTTACTAAAGGCGGATTGTTCGCCCGTTTTGCTGATTGCTTTGATTTGGTAATTGTAGGTTGTATCCGCTGCTAGATTCGTGTCTTCATAGGTTGTTCCTGTGGCTGTAGCGATTTTGACGCCATTGCGGTAAACGTCATATCCAGCGATCCCATTTGTATGAGTCGATGCTTGCCACATTAAGGACACGCTGCTGTCTGTCACGCTCATTTGGTGCAGGTTGCCTGGTGTCGAAGGGGTTTCGACTTGATTGTCTGCTGCGGTAGTCACTTTCACTGCAGCACTTTTTTCTGAAACTAACGCCGTAAAGCCGACAGCTTCTACTTGATAGCTATAGGTTGTGTTGGCTTTTAATTGCGTGTCGGTAAAGGTTGGCTCAGTAGTCGTTGCCACTAAGGCACCATCACGATACACGTTGTATTCTTTCGCATCGGTTTGACCGTTCCATGCTAAAGCCACCGTGCTGCTAGTCACTCGTTCTGAGCGGACATTTGCCGGTGCTGCTGGTTTTTTAGGAATGACTGTTGAACCGGAAACGTTGACGTCGATCACGTTATAAAAGGCATTTGGCGTATCGGCAACATCCCAGACCGCTAAAATGACATGGTAACCAAGACGATTTTCTGGAATGGTAATGGTATGGCTTGGACTATTGCTGGCAGCCGAACCATCGTGATTCACAGTAGCGATCAATTCCAAGCTATCTCTTGAAAGTGGCGTGTTTTGATCCCAACCTGGTTTCGTGATATAGTAATGCCATTTTGTGGTCTTATGCGGCGCTGTATAATGCCAATTGACCCGCAATGGTCCTTGATTGATGTCTTGTTTGGTCCAACGATTAGTTCCTTGTTCATCAAGAACAAAGTCCCCGATTTGTCCGAGTCCACCATCTGCTGAAGCGATACGACCATCTACTGGTCCTGCTTCTGGAAAGCCTTTTTTGGTTTCCAATGATTGTGGGTTTGAAATGACATTGCCATATTTCTCAAACGCAGCGCTCCACCCTAACGTATTGCGATCCAAAGACCCTTGATAGCCCCGACTGACGGGTGATTCCACATAACCATGAGCAAATACTTGTTTTCCCGTGAAGAACAAGGTCCCTCCAAGTAAGATTGCCACCCCGACCGACCATTTTACCAATGCGTTTTTCATACTCTGCCTCCTAAAATTTTTTATCATCGAATAAACCAGACCTATCAGCTTATTCCTTGATTCCGATTCATTGAAAAGCAAACCCTACTGACAAAAACATTTTGTTTATATGTGAATTATAAATTATCAAATCATTATAAGATTATAATGACTAGTTTCCCGTCCTTTCAGTTAGAAATACAAAAAAACTTGAAACGATTCTCCTCCTAATCACTTAAGAGGATTCGTTCCAAGTTTCTTTCTTTATAGACGATCTTTTTCAGGAAAAAACAGCCGCTTATTTCCCGTTTTCTTTCACATAGTCAGAGGATTGCGCGCCTGCTTGGCGACCAAAGACCATAATGTCGGCTACAGCATTGCCGCCGATTCGATTTTGTCCGTGGATACCGCCGGTCACTTCACCTGCTGCATACAAGCCAGTGATTGGTGTGCCATCTTCTTTCAACACTTGGGTCTTCGTATTGATCTTGACGCCGCCCATTGTATGGTGGATCCCAGGTGCAATTTGAATCGCATAGAATGGTCCTTCCGTCAAATCATAGTCCATCGCAGTTTCACGACCGAAATCTTTGTCGGCTTTGTCTGCCACTGCTTGGTTCCATGTATCTAAAGTTTTCTTCAAGGTTGCTGGATCAACATCGATTTTTTCAGCTAACGCTTCGATGGTGTCAGCTTCTACCACTACACCTTGTTCTTTGTAGTAATCGACTTGTTTGGCTCTACCTGCTAACGCATTGTCAAAAATCAAGTAGGCATAGCTTTCTGGCAGATCTGTGATGGCAGCTGAAACATTGTCGCGGGTTTCTAATTCATTGTAGAAACGTTCTCCTTGTTGGTTCACCAAAATGGCGCCTTCTCCACGAACGGTTTCACTGATCAACATACCTGTATCTTGAACCACTGTTGGATGGACTTGGATTTGATCCATATCAACCGTTGCGCCGCCTAATTCTTCGATCATCTTGATACCATCGCCTGTACTTCCTTCAGAAGTCGTGCTGACATAGCCTTTCAGATCTGGACGGTATTTTTCGATCAGTTCTTTGTTGGAGCCAAAACCACCAGTAGTAACAACCACTGCATCACCAGCGATTTCTTTTTCTTCGCCATTGATTTTCACGTTGACGCCAGTGACTTTGCCGTCTGTTTCATTGATTTTTGTCACATCAGCATTTACAAACAAAGGAATTTCTTGCTCATGAATGTTTCTCAATAGGCCATCCACCAAATACGTACCGACTGCTGAACCGTCATGAGGACGATGGATCCGTTTCACACTGGCACCGCCACTGTAACTGATATTGTCTAAAGTGATCCCCATTGAATCCAACCAATCAATCGCTGAAGCAGAGTTGTCTACTAAATAATGCAGCAATTCTTGATCGTTGGTTCCTTTACCACCTTTAAGGGTATCTTCAAAAAATTGTTCATTGGAATCTTCAATGCCTTGGGCTTCTTGGAATTTGGTTTCTGATGCGTTCATTCCGCCAGAAGATTTTAAGGTATTTCCGCCTGCGATCGGCATTTTTTCTAAAATGACTGGATTCATTCCAGCATCTTTAGCCGACAAGGCGGCTGCCATCCCTGCACCGCCAGCACCAACGATGACGATATCATATTGATCTTTTAACTCTGCTGGATCGGTATACTCTTGTTGGGAAGCACCTGAAGTGACTTCACTTTCTGAAGAAGAGCTTGCCGCACTGCTGCTGGCTTTTGTTCCGCCATCGGCACCACATGCACTAAGCAACAATAATGAGGCTGCCCCAATCACCCATTTTGACCATCCACTTTTTTTCATTTGTTTCCCTCCGTTTTTCTTGCTCTTTTCTCCTCACTGATCCCCGTCATATATGATGAGAAAAGAAGCATCTTTCTTGCGAACTCTGCCCAACTTGTTACTTTATTAACAATGGTAAATATCTTGCGATCGGACTATTTTTCTATTCGATAGCGATAAAAACATTGTTTAAGCAACATTTCAACAGCATTCTATTTTATTTAACCATTGTAACAAAAAAAGAAACTAAGTGTCTCGTAATAATTTGTGTATATTTTAACTATTGATTCTCATTATTTCCTAATTTTTTTGAAAAAAGATATTATATTTTCCTCACTACTTTCTGCTATTGAAAGCTATCACAAAAGACATGCCCATAGAATGACCGTTAAGCTCGCGGGTAAAAAGATATGGCCGCGATTGTTCTTTCACTGTTCTTTTCCCTTTGTCCTGCACCTTCTTTTGTATAATAAAAGAAAAAGCAGAAATGGAGTGGCAAATGGAAAAATTGACCCGGATGTTCGAGCGAGTGATTAGTATCTGTATTGATAGCATGTTAGCGATCTTAGTCGTTGTCGTCTTGATTTTTATGGGAAAAGCGATTTTTATGATCAGCACGACGCTCTTTCCTTTAAGCGAAGCGCCCCACCTGTCCTTTTTGATTGAAGAAATTGCCACGTTATTCATTTTGTTAGAAATCATTTTGATGTTGCTGCGGTATATGAAGGACGGACACCATATTCCCGTCCGTTACTTGATTTTGATCAGTATTACTGCGATTTTGCGCGAGCTATTGTTGACGCAAGGCATGGCGAACGATGCCCTATTTTTTGCTTTAGCGATCTTTGTTTTGGTACTCGTCTTACTAGTCCTGCAAAAAATCAATGCCTTCCAGCATGCCCAAGAAAAAGACCACTGAAACCACCCCATCGGATCAGTTGGTTTCAGTGGCTTTTTCGGGATCAGTTAGAGGAATACCAATATAAAAGGTGGTTCCTTTAGGCGTACTCGTAACATCGATCAACCAGTCGTTTTTTTCCACGATCGAAGAGACAGTAAAGAGTCCTAGACCAGTACCACCAGTGGCACTCTTGGTCGTGAAGAAACGGGTAAAGATTTTTTCTTGGATCGCTTCTGGTATGCCGGGACCGTTGTCGGCAATTTCGATCAAAGCAAATTCCTGTTGCGCTGGGAATGCTTGCTTACGAAACGGAAAGGTGGCGGTTGTTGTCGAAGTGCGACTCAATCGAATACTGCAATCGGCATTTGCTTGGTACACATTCATCAACAAATTGTAAATGATCACTTGCAGATCGATTTTCTCGTAGACGGCATATCCTGCTTCTTGGATATCATACGTAAGGGAAAAGGCTTTTGGCAATAGCGAGCGCATAGTATCGATAGCTTCTGTCAAGGTAGTAGCGATCGACTGCACAGTTTTATCGGCACTTTCGAGTTTCGAAAAACGCAGCACATTGCTGGCTAACTCTTTGACTTTTTCCGCCGCTTTGCAGACTTCTTGCAAGTCCTCCACTAAGACTTCATCGTGTTGGTTTTCCTCGATCAGTAATTGCAGATGACCAATCATAGGCGTCAAAAAGTTGTTTAGGTCATGGACGATTGAGGTCGTTAGCAAGCCAATGGTTTCCAGTTTTGATTCTTGCAAAATGTTTTTTTCGATTTCGTGCTTTTCTTTTAGTAGCCGTTGTCGTTCTTTCAATGCTTGGTTTTCGACATAGGCTTGATTGCGTTTCATGTAGTTTTTGATCAGGACCGTCAATAAAATCATAATGACAAACAACAAACCCAGTAGGCCGATCAAAATCAAGTTGTCTTGTAAAAAGAGACCGCTTTGCTCCAAAAAATCGGCATTGCTAGCGACGATCAGCCGACTGTCGCCGATGGTGATCCATTGATAAGCAGCCAATTTCAGTACTTTTTGCAATGTTTCTTCATTCCACCAATAAGAATAATAGACAGAGGTGCCTGCTTCATTGTCGATTTGTTCTTGCTCCAAGCGCTCAAGATCGGTGAAATCCAGCTCTGGAAATTCTTTTTTGCGGCTCTCAACGATGGAAAAACCAATTTGTTCGTCCGATGGGTGCATAACGATCCGCATATCGGCGTTTTTGACCATCGTATAGCCGGAGACATTGCGATCGGTGGTAAATTCATGATGATACATGCGCTGCAGATTCAAAGGCATCACAAGAACCGCTTCTTTGTCGTCAAGGGTTAGGGACTGATACACATTTAAATAGGCCTGCTTGCCATCAAAATAGACTTGCCCATTTTGTACTTGCCGTCCTGCCAATACTTTGTCTAAGGATGGGTCTTTGAATAACAATTCTTGCACCGGCGGGTCTTCTGGTTTATTGACCGCCGTTGCGGTATTTTGGGCGATGACCTGACCTTGTTGGTCGATCAAAAACAATCCGACCATGGCATTGTTCGCGGAATTGATCACTGGTAACGTTAAGGGCCGCTGCAAGTCAGCCAAGGCGGCGCCCTCGAGGTGGTCATCGGCATAATTGGCAAGAGCCATGTGGTACGATTCGATACTACGG
Organism: Enterococcus sp. FDAARGOS_375; assembly: GCF_002393265.1. Taxonomy (NCBI): domain Bacteria; kingdom Bacillati; phylum Bacillota; class Bacilli; order Lactobacillales; family Enterococcaceae; genus Enterococcus; species Enterococcus sp. FDAARGOS_375. Next base: position 1,262,441 of record NZ_CP023515.1, read on the forward strand.
CTGATCAGCTTGATCGCCGCTTGGTTGACCGTTTCTAACTGCCGCAACCCGACAGTTTCAGCTTGTCTTTGTGCGCTTTTATAACTTGTAAAGGTAAAAATAAGTCCAATCAATGTAATGAATAAGGTAGCGACCACGCTTAAATACAGCCAAAACTTTGATGGCGGTTTCATTGTAAACCCCTTTCCTATTTACTATAATACTATTGATACAGGAGGCGGATATTTTGCGAGATGAAAAAATTTTAATCGTTGATGATGACCCTGCCATTCGGCGGCTAATTTGGAAATCTTTACAATCGACGGGTATTTTGATCTACCAGACTGATTCCGTTGAAAAAACGATTGCGATCAATTCTCGTGTCAGCTTTGATCTTTTTTTACTGGATATCAGTTTGGAGCATGAAAATGACGGCTATCATTTGGCACAACTGATTCGAGAAGAAAACCCCACGGTGCCGATCGTCTTTTTGAGCGGTAAAAGTGACGAAAAAGATATGATCAACGGCTATGAGATTGGCGCTGATCACTACATTACGAAGCCTTTTTCACCGGCACTCTTAAAAGCACAAATCGTTTCGATTCTTGATCGCCGCAACGTGCTGCGAGAAAAAGGGATCGCCAAACCGGAAGGGGATCTGTGCAGCGGCATGTTTCGTTTTGACCAAAAACGCTATCAGTTTTTCAAAAATGACCAGCCCATCAAGTTGTCTTCAAAAGAAATCATGCTGATGCGCTTTTTCATGGAAAATCCGGATCAAGTCTTCTCGAAAGAACAGATTTACAGCAATGTTTGGCAAGATGGTCAATTCGATGCCAATACCGTGATGGTTTTTATCAATCATCTGCGAAACAAAATTGAAGATGAGCCGAAGCAAGCCCGTTTTTTGAAAACCGTTTGGGGGATCGGCTATACCTTTTTACCAGAAGGAGACGCCTTCTAGCTGCAAGAAATAAAGGGCCAAGGCTAAAAGATCCGCCGAGCCGCCGGGACTCAAATGGCGTGCAATCAATACTTGATCATAGGTCGTTAATTCACGAAGCAAGTCTGTATCCGACAGATTGGCTTGGTGAATTTTTTGCATCTCCTGCTGCACGGTCTTCATCGCCTCGTAGCCGCCTCGGTGGACGAGGTTGCTGTCTTCGGTTTCACTCATTAGATAGACCAACCCGCGCAGCAAGGAAACGGAGGTTTTTTGTGGTTGCTGCCGCAAGTACTCCAGCAGTTTTTTGACCGTTGGATACCCAGCTGCAGCTTCCCCACGAATCCCTATCGTGCCGTAGGTCAAATAATTTTTTTCTCCGTAAGACAACTGGTCTTTGTGGGCGATTTGCTGCAGGTCTTGCTTGACCAAATGCTGGCAGATATCAGCGGCAAGCTGCAGGATCTGATTGGTATCTTCAGCCGTCAGCTCCGCCTTGCCATTTTGTTGATAATAGACTCCTGTTGCCCCCAACAAAATCGCAAAGGAAAAATTCGCCCCCTTGTGGGTATTGATGCCTTTGGTTGCCTGAAGCATTGCTTCTTCTGCTGTTTGACCGATGCCTCGTAACTGGTAAAACAGCTGGATCAGCGAACCTGTATGGGCAAAACCGGCTTGGCTATAGCGCTGAAAAAACGGCGCCAAACAAGTGATACTATTGATAAAGGTAAACACATTCATGTCCTGATGCGCACCAGAGGAGCAAGGATCTACTAAACCAGGCTTGGGTGCTAACGCTACCTCATAATGCAGCGCATTGACTGCATAGTTGCTGGCGGTAAAAAGACGGGAATCAGTCAATTTTTCTTCGCTCCATTTCAGCAAGAATAAATTGCAGGGAGTGATCCAAATGTTCATGGGTCAACAACGTGATCTGTTCCGTGTCATTGGTTCTCATGCCGCGATAAATCAGCCAATGTTCCGCCAATGCTGCATCCCTTCTTCTAGAAGAGCGAATCGCAATATCACGAAAATACACGAGGTACGCTTGCAGATCCAGCACGATACTTTTTAACCGTAGCATCTGGCTTTTTTCGTAAATAAACGCATTGAAGTCAGAAAAGTTTTTCAAGACCCCATCCACGTCATCCTCACGATTCAGCTGTTCGCCATGTTCTAACAAGCAGCGCATCTCCCGGAAATCTTCCTCACTCATCAAGTCCATCGCTTTATTGGTCGCCAACGTATCCAATGATTTGCGGATATCGTAAATCTCATAGGCATCTTTGATACTGATCCCTTTTACGACGATGCCGATTTTTGGTACGTGTTCCACCAGTTTTTCAGCCACCAGCTGAGTCATGGCGTAACGTATCGGGGTCCGGCTGATATTTAGCGTATCGGAAAATTCTTTCTCATTGATGCGAGAGCCTGCGGGAATGTCTCCTAAAATGATGGTTTTTTTGAACGCTTCATAGATCAAATCTTTTAATGGTTTATTTTTGGTCAGATCCAGATTTTTATTTACTGCATCAATAATTGGATTCATGATTTACTCCTATCATACTAAAAACAAATGAGATTTTTGGGAAAAAATAGATATATCGATAAACAAGGAAAACTACCGAGCAAAATGGCAGCCTGCTCGATAGTTTCTGTATGAAATTACTGTGGAATATAAAACGGCATGTGGCCTAATAGTACGATCGTAACGACGAAGATCACGAAAATTCCCAGTGCGTATTTCGCCGCTTCTTTTTGCCATTGCCCCATATCTAAGCCCGTCAAGCGCAAGAGCAAGTAGATGAAGGCAACCAATGGACTTAACAAGTGGAATGCTTGGCCCATTAAGGACGCCAAGGCCATCTGCATATTGGTGAAGCCATACGAGCGACCTGCTTCTGCTAAGACCGGCAGGACCCCAAAGTAAAACCCGTCATTGGAAATAAAGAAGGTTCCTGGTGCGGAAATCAGGGCGATAACTAACCCCCAGAAACCGGCCAATTGTTTAGGAATAATTTGCGTGAAACTATTCGCTAAGGCAGTAGCCATCCCGGAGCCTTGGAACAAGCCCATGAAGACGCCCGCTGCAAAAACTAAAATTACTACTTGCACAGCGTCGCCGCCGTTGGCACCGATCCGTGACGATTGATCTTTCAAAATTGGGTAGTTGACCATCAATGCGATACAAGTACCTACAAGGAATAACAAGATTGGTGGTAAAGCGATACTAGAAATAAAGGAGCTTGCTACTAACCAGCCAATCAAGACGATCGTTAAGATACCATTGAAGACAAAGTTTTTCGGACGACGGATCGCTAATGTATCAGGATCAGTCACAGTCGTCATTTCTAAAATCTCATCGTTCGTCAGTTCCGTAACCCCTAAACGTTTCCGTTCTTGGATCCCCATTCTGCGAGCTACGAAGAAAATAACATATAACAGAGACAAAATCATTCCTGGCAACAAATAAGAAAGAATATCCGCATCAACTTCCAACACCGCCATTGCCCGAGCAGTCGGTCCGCCCCATGGCAATAAGTTCATGATGGTGTTTTGCAAAATGATCAAGACACCAAGGTTCATCATTTTCATATTCAGCTTCTTGTAGATGGGAATAAACGCAGAACAGCAGATCAAGGTAGTGGTCGTTCCATCACCGTTCAAAGAGACTGCAGCGGCAACGACTGCCGTTGCCATCAAGACTTTCATCGGATCGCCTTTGGCAAAATAAATCATTTTTTTCGTTATTGGATCAAATAAACCGGCATCCAACATAATGGAAAAGTACAAAATCGCAAACAGCAACATAATCCCTGTGTTGGCTGTAGTGGAGATTCCCTCAAGAACAAAATCTCCGATGTTGCCTTTTTCGGAAACACCGGCAACCATCGCAACGAGGGTAAATAGTAATGGGATAATTACTAAGGATGTAAAGGGTGACATTTTTTTCTTCATGATGACAAACATGAAGACAATAATCATGGCATAGGACAAAATTGTTAAGAACATTTTCTTCTTCCTTTCATGCATCGAAATGTGTAAGCGTTATCAAAAAACATTTTTAAAAAAATTACAGGCCCGTAATTTATTAGTGACAAGCGCCACTAGTTTGTGAAAATTTTTCTTTTCTTAAAGGAAATAATGTTATTGAATGCTTTACACGTCTAAGAATAAACAATCAAGAATTAGAAAAAAAGACCCGTTTACAAAAAGAACAGCAAAAAAACAATTTCTCTTTTCAAATCTTATTTTTCGTTTAAAAAGTTCTTAACAGAATATTAACGCAAGAAAAACCTTGATAAAACAACGTTTATCTCGGTTTTTCGCTCTTTTCTCAAAAAAGGAACACTGAAAAAACAATTTTGAGCTGAAATAATTCTCGCTGATTGAACAGGAGTTTCTATAATGAAAGAGAACGAATCATTGAGAAAGGAGAAGCCCATGAATCTTATTAAAAGATTGTTCAAAAAAACGCATGATGAACCAGATGCGCCTGTCAGTCCTCCTCTGAAGCCAAGGGAAATGATAGCGGATCCACCCGCATCTGTTTGGCAAGAAATGTCGAGCTATCAGCCGGCGCCAGCAGAAGATTATCCACTAGTCAGTCTGATAGCCGCCGCACTAGGTGCCGAGTGTTACCCTGAAAGTCAGTTTGTCATTCGTAGAATTGAGAAGCGCAATCCTGAATTTAAGCGAGTAACCCTGATAGCCGACAGTATTGCCGCCGGAGAGCTGCCTGATTCTCAGTTCACAATCAAAAAAATAGCCAAAAAAAATGAAAACAAGTGAGGGAAAAACATGTTACGTAAATTTAAAATAGCAATCGATGGGCAAGAATATCTTGTCGAAATGGAAGAAATCGGTGCGCCGCAAACTACCGCTCCTGCCCCAGCAGTGCCAACACCGGCTCCCGCAGCGGTACCTGCTCAACCAGAGCCAGTCAGCACACCAGAACCAGAAGCCGCACCACAGCCAGCGCCAGCTACGCTCCCTGCTGACGGCGAGCCGATTCATTCTCCGATGCCGGGAACGATTTTACGTCTCTTGGTCAATGTAGGTGATACTGTACAAGAAAATCAGTCATTGATGATTTTAGAAGCCATGAAGATGGAAAATGAGATCGTGGCACCAAAAGCCGGAACCGTGGTTGCCATTGCAGTCAATGCGGGCGATATGGTCAACCCAGGAGAACTGCTGATTACGATCGGCTAATTTATTGAAAAGGAAGTGACGTAGTGGAAACGTTAATTGAAGGTGTAGTCGGGTTAGGATCAGAGCCGGGACGGATCGTTATGATGTTCATCGGTGGTCTATTGATGTATTTGGGGATCAAGAAAGAATATGAACCAACCTTGTTAGTCCCTATGGGATTGGGCACGTTGTTAGTGAACTTCCCGAACTCAGGTGTGTTAAGTGCTGGTGGAGAAGCTGGCCCGTTCCAAGTATTGTTTGATATGGGGATCTCAACTGAATTGTTCCCTTTGCTTTTGTTTATCGGGATTGGTGCGATGATCGACTTCGGTCCATTGCTGCAAAATCCATTTCTTCTGTTGTTTGGCGCTGCTGCACAATTCGGGATCTTCTTTACGATCATCGTTGCCGTGCTGCTTGGCTTTGATTTAAACGACGCAGCTTCCATCGGGATCATCGGTGCCGCTGACGGACCAACGTCGATTTTTGTCGCAAATACGCTGAACTCGAAATATATGGGTGCGATCATGGTGGCAGCTTACTCTTACATGGCGCTAGTACCGATCATTCAACCGGTAGCCATCAAAGCAGTAACGACCAAGCATGAACGAAAAATCCGTATGACGTATCGTGCCGGAGAAGTTTCGCAAACGGCCAAAATTTTGTTCCCAATCGTGATCTCGATCGTAGCAGGGTTGATTGCGCCTGTTTCATTGCCACTGGTTGGATTTTTGATGTTTGGAAATCTCTTACGGGAATGTGGTGTCTTGGATCGTTTGTCCATCACTGCTCAAAATGAACTGGTGAATATCATTAGTATCCTCCTAGGTTTATCAATTTCTGTGAAAATGCAATATGAAGAATTCTTACAAGTCGATACATTGATGGTTATTGGTTTAGGGCTGGTTGCCTTCGTGATGGACTCGGTCGGCGGCGTGTTGTTTGCGAAAGTGCTGAACTTGTTCCGTAAAGAAAAAATCAATCCAATGATCGGTGCCGCTGGTATCTCTGCGTTTCCAATGTCTAGTCGGGTCATCCAAAAAATGGCGACAGATGAAGATCCGCAAAACTTTATCTTGATGCATGCAGCCGGTGCCAATGTTTCAGGACAGATTGCTTCGGTCATCGCCGGTGGCTTACTGCTGGCACTGATTGCTTAGGTCACTAGAAAGGAGAGGAAAACTATGAATCAAGATTTACTGACTTCATTTGAATTGTTGTTATTCGGTTGGGGCGGCGTCTTTGTCGTGATCCTGATCATCTACTTCGCATCCTTGCTTTTGTCGAAGCTCTTCCCAGTAAAAAAATAAAGAAGGCATTGTATGTATACCCTAAAAAGAATCTGGCTGCAAAAAGATCCGGAAGTCTTTTTGCAATGGCAAAAATTGATCACCCGTGCTGGCTTAGCCGTCGGTGAAGAAGTTGCCTATACCGTCGGCATTTTTGACCAGCAAACCTTGATTGCTACTGCTTCTTGCTATGCCAATATCATCAAGTATGTGGTGGTCTGTGAAAAAAAACGCTCCGAACAGCTGTTGACGCAATTGATTTCGCACCTGAGCGATCATATCAAAGACGAGGGCTATACCAAGTCCTTCGTCTATACAGCACCGAAAAATCGTCTGTTTTTTGACTCTCTCGGGTTTCGTGAAGTGCTGGCAGCGCAAGACATCTTGTTCATGGAACAAGGCGTTCCTTCTTATGAAAGCTATGCCCAACAACTGCAACGGCAGCGAATTGGACAAAACAACGGCGCGATCGTCATGAACGCTAATCCTTTTACCAAAGGACATTTGTACTTAGTCGAAACGGCTGCGAGTCAAAAAGAACAGGTTTATGTGTTCGTTTTATCAGAAGACCGCTCGCAATTTTCTGCCAGCGAACGGCTGCAGATGGTGACGGATGGTGTGGCTCATCTGCCAAATGTAACGGTGCTGCCGACCAACAACTATCTCGTCTCTTCAGCGGTCTTTCCCAGTTATTTCTTAAAAGAGCAAGCACCTGAGGCGATTGCCAAAAAACAAGCCGCCTTTGATGCAACCCTCTTCAAAGAAAAAATTGCCCCGCTGTTGGCGATCACCACGCGTTTTGTAGGCTCAGAGCCTTACTCACCCGTGACCCAACTCTACAATGAGGCAATGGCTGCCGTTTTTTCTCCCGAGCTTGAACTGATCGTGATCGACCGTCTGAAGATCAACCAATCAACCGTTTCGGCTACAAACGTTCGGAAAGCGATTGCAGAAAAAGATATACCTTCTTTGCAGCAATTTTTGCCAGAAACAACGTTCTCATTTTTAATGCAGCATAACTATATTTAGAGGTGATAATAAGTGGAAATCAAAAAAAGTGCGGTTGCCGGCTCCGTTGAATCCAGTGATATCTTGATCGCGATCGAGCCCACCACAACCCAAACCATCGAGCTGACCCTCGATAGCAGTGTCGAAAAACAATTCGGCAAACAAATTCGCGCCGTCATCCTTGAGACGCTGAACCATCTAGGCGTGACACAGGCCAAAATCACCGCCACCGATAAAGGCGCATTGGACTGTACCATCAAAGCCCGAACTCTGACCGCCGTTCATCGGGCCGCCGAACAAGAACAGTATGCTTGGAAGGAGATCGACACATGGAACGTTTAAGAAGAACGATGATGTTTGTACCAGGAGCCAATGCTGCCATGCTACGGGATGCGCCATTGTATGGCGCCGATTCCGTTATGTTTGATTTAGAAGATGCGGTCTCCTTGAATGAAAAAGACTCTGCTCGGACACTGGTGCATTTTGCCTTAAAAACCTTTGACTATTCTGCCATCGAAACCGTCGTGCGCATCAACGGCCTCGACACGGTGGGTGCCCTTGATATCGAAGCGATGGTCCTAGCGGGGGTCAACGTCATTCGACTACCGAAAACCGAAACCGCCCAAGATATCATTGACGTTGCCGCTGTGATCACACAAGTAGAAGAAGAAAACGATCTGCCTGTAGGAACCACCAAAATGATGGCTGCCATCGAGTCGGCCGAAGGCGTTTTAAATGCCCGAGACATCGCCACAGCTTCCGACCGCTTGATCGGGATCGCTTTAGGGGCAGAAGATTATGTCACCAATATGAAAACCCGTCGCTACCCAGATGGGCAAGAATTGTTGTTTGCCCGCAGTATGATTTTGCATGCAGCTAGAGCTGCAGGGATCGCCGCCATCGATACCGTCTTTTCTGATATCAATGACACCGATGGCTTTATCGCTGAAACGACTCGCATCAAGCAGCTTGGTTTTGACGGAAAATCAGTGATCAATCCACGGCAGATTCCCCTAGTCAATGGGATCTATGCGCCTTCAAAAGCCGAGATCCAACAGGCCAAAGAAGTGATCTGGGCCATTCGTGAAGCCGAAAGCAAAGGTTCTGGTGTGATCTCCTTGAATGGCAAAATGGTCGATAAACCAATCGTTGAGCGAGCGGAACGCGTGATTGCCCTTGCCAAAGCAGCGAAATTGATTACCGAGGAGGAAGTGTAATTATGGTGTTAAACAAAGCAGGAAAAGACATCCCTGAATGCTATGCCAACCAATACGGGGTCTTTGAAAATGAAACGGCCAATATCCATGCCTACAAAGAAGCGAGTCGCAAGATCGAGCCAGTCCTGCCGGGCAAAAGCAAGGTCTTGAGCAGTATTCGTGAAGCCATTGAAAAAACAGGGTTAACGGACGGCATGACGATCTCCTTCCACCATCATTTTCGCGAAGGGGATTTTATCATGAATCTCGTTTTAGACGAGATCGCAAAAATGGGCATCAAGAATCTTGCGATTGCCCCTAGTTCCATCGCCAATGTCCATGAACCATTGATCGGACATATCAAATCTGGCGTCGTAACCAATATCACCTCCAGCGGTCTGCGGGACAAAGTCGGTGCCGCAATCTCCGAAGGCATTATGGATGCTCCAGTCATTATCCGTTCTCATGGCGGTCGGGCTCGTGCCATTGCCGCCGGCGATATCCACATCGATGTCGCCTTCTTAGGGGCCCCTAGCTCAGATGCGTATGGCAATGCCAATGGCACCGTCGGAAAAGCAACCTGCGGCTCATTGGGCTATGCGATGGTCGATGCAAAATACGCCGACCAAGTCGTGATCATCACCGACACCCTGGTACCGTTTCCAAATACCCCAATCAGCATCCCCCAAACGGATGTCGATTATGTCGTGGAAGTCGACGCCATCGGTAATCCTGCAGGGATCGCAAAAGGGGCGACCCGCTTTACCAAAAATCCAAAAGAATTGCTGATTGCTGAGTATGCAGCCAAGGTCATCACCAGCTCGCCTTACTACCAACAAGGCTTCTCCTTCCAAACCGGAACAGGCGGTGCCGCATTAGCCGTTTCTCGTTTTTTACGCGAAGCGATGATCAAAGATGAGATCAAAGCCAGCTTTGCCCTCGGCGGCATTACCAATGCCATGGTGGAACTGTTAGAAGAAGGATTAGTGGAAAAACTGATCGATGTCCAAGACTTTGATCATCCTTCCGCGCAATCGCTAGGGAAAAACGCCAATCATTACGAGATCGATGCCAATATGTATGCCTCACCGTTAAGCAAAGGGGCGTTTATCAATCAATTGGATACCGCCATTCTTTCCGCACTGGAAGTTGACACGGATTTCAATATCAATGTCATCACCGGTTCTGACGGTGTGATCCGCGGTGCTTCTGGCGGTCACTCAGATACCAGTATGGCGTGCAAAATGAGCTTAGTGATCGCTCCTCTCGTGCGGGGACGGATCCCAACGATCGTCGATACCGTCAACACGATCGTCACGCCAGGCGCCAGCATTGATGTCGTCGTCACAGAAATCGGGATCGCCATCAATCCAGCTCGCAAAGACCTGATCAGCCATTTTGAAGCATTGGATATTCCCCAATACACCATTGAAGAATTAAAAGAAAAAGCCTACAGCATTGTCGGTCAACCCGAACCAATCAAGTACGGGGAAAAAACCGTCGCTTTGATCGAATACCGCGATGGCACGATCATTGATGTGGTCAAAAATGTCTGATGCCCTATTTTCAGGAACCCCTGTGACGCTAACCGATATGCTGCAGGCGCGAGAAAATAGAAGCTCGCTTCAACGGGAGCTTCTCGCTGCGGATGAAAAAGCGGCATTACTTGTTGCCACCATGAATATTCCCGGTCCCGTGAAAAATTCTGCCGCATTGACCGCCGTTTTTGAAGAACTCATTACGGAAATCGAAGAGGCCGTCAAGGAACTGATTCCACTGGCAAACCTCTACCGTAGTTTGGAAACTGGACCGGAATATTATCTCGTACTGCCCACAGATCCTTATGAACTAAAACGAATGATGGTTCAGATTGAGACCCATCATCCTTACGGTCGATTGGTGGATCTTGATGTCTTAACCAAAACCCAAGACCAGCTTTTACCTATCAGCCGCACCGAAATTGGACTGCCTGCAAGAAGCTGCTACGTCTGTGAACAAGACGCCAAAGTTTGTGGCCGTTCTAGAACTCATAGCGTGGCAGACATGCAGCGGCAGATCCGTAAAATCATTCAGGAAAGAGTGAAAGAATGAAAAAAATCCAATTTACCGAAACCGTCTTGCGGGACGGCCAACAAAGTCTGATCGCCACGCGAATGCCTACCAGCAATATGCTGCCGATTTTAAAAACCATGGATCAAGCAGGCTATCATGCCCTTGAAATGTGGGGCGGCGCGACCTTCGATGCTTGTCTGCGTTTTTTAAATGAAGACCCATGGGAAAGATTGCGGGCGATCCGCAAAGAAGTGAAAAAGACCAAATTGCAAATGCTCTTACGGGGACAAAATCTCTTAGGTTACAAAAACTATGCCGATGACGTCGTTGCTGACTTTGTGACCAAATCGGTCGAAAACGGCATCGACATTCTTCGTTTGTTTGACGCCTTAAATGATGTTCGCAATTTAGAAACCGCCATCCGCGCCACAAAAGCAGCCGGTGGACACTGTCAAACGGCAATCTCTTATACTACTAGCCAAATCCATACCGTGGATTACTTCGTTGACCTTGCCAACAAAATGGCAAACCTCGGCGCCGATTCCATCTGTATCAAAGATATGGCCGGCGTTTTGACGCCGCAAACTGGCTACGAGCTGGTCAGCCGAATCAAAGATGCCGTCGATCTACCGCTAGAAGTCCATACCCATGCCACCAGCGGCATCGCTGAGATGACTTATTTAAAAGTTGCGGAAGCCGGTGCAGACATCATTGATACCGCCATCTCCTCCTTTGCTGGCGGCACCAGTCAGCCAGCAACCGAATCTGTGGCGATCGCCTTAGAAGATTGCGGCTTTGCTACGGGACTTGATTTGCAGAAAGTCGCTGAGATTGCTGAACATTTCAATCCCGTTCGTGATCGCTTCCGTGAAGAAGGTCTGCTGAATCCAAAAGTCAAAGATATTGAACCTAAAACCTTGATCTATCAAGTACCTGGTGGCATGTTGTCAAACCTACTCAGCCAATTGACGGAACAAGGATTGCAAGACAAGTATGAAGAAGTCCTAGCAGAGGTACCAAAAGTCAGGGCGGACTTGGGCTATCCTCCGCTAGTGACCCCATTGTCGCAAATGGTCGGCACTCAAGCCTTGATGAATGTGATTTCAGGAGAACGCTACAAACTTGTCCCAAGTGAGATCAAAGATTACGTCAAAGGACTTTATGGACAATCGCCAGCACCCATCAGCGACGAAATCAAAGAAACAATCATCGGAGATGCTGAAGTGATCACCGTCAGACCAGCTGATCTACTGGGACCACAACTGCCAGTCTTTCGGGAAGAAATCGCTGAGTATGCCAAAAGCGAAGAAGACGTGCTGATGTACGCCCTCTTCCCTCAGCAAGCCCAAGACTTTTTAGGCCGACGAGAAGATCCCTTTTATGATGTCCCCGTACAGACAGTGTCTGTGAGGATTGCGGTGGATTAGCAACGAAGCCAGAAACAGAGAAAACGACTTAAAGTGCCCCTCACAAATTCGCTTGCTTGAGCAAATTTGTGAGGGTTGTTATCATTTACAGGCTGTTTCTTCGTTTTTACTAATTAGCAGCTCAAAAATACATGCGCCACAGCCACTCCACCAATAAGCTTGCATTAATCGCTTCTCGCTCACGTATTTTGGGTAGCTGAGAAGCCAGGATTGTACTTCCGCTTCATCCATTCTATAATCAGCTAAAAGAAGGGGTTTAAAGGAGGAGTTATCCATGCAACGATACATCGCTTTATTAAGAGGCATCAATGTCGGTGGAAAGAACAAAATTTCTATGAAAGAATTGAAAGCCGGTTTTGAAGAACTGGGGTTTAGAGATGTGATCACTTATTTGAATAGCGGCAATGTGATTTTTTCTAGCGAAGATGATGATCCACAAGCCCTTGTCGAAATGATTAAAGCAATGATCAAACGGTACTTTTCCTTTGATATCGCTATTTATATCATTCGCCAAACAGAGCTGCAGGAACGCTTGACCCATATACCTGACTGGTCAGGAACGGAAGATAAAACCATCTATGACAACCTGATCTTTTTGATGCCTTCACTGACCTACGAGGTGTTATCTGAAAAACTCGGGGCTCCGAATGCCGACCTTGAACAGGTTTTCCCTTACAAAGACGTCGTCTTCTGGTCCTACATCCGCAAAGACTATCAAAAAACCAATTGGTGGAAAAAAACAGCCAGCACCAGCGTCGGTAAACAGACTACGATTCGGACTATCAATACCGTAAGGAAGATTGCGAAGATGTGAGGAATAGCAAGCCTTCTAATAATTATAAAACCCGTCAGGTAGACTCTTCTGACGGGTTTCTTATAACATTCTAATGTCTCATTAGTTCTCGTTACTACTATTCGTGACGCACTTTAACTGACGTTAAGTTTCTACGCAATCATCCCAACTAGAAGCAATAAACTACCGAGAAGAATAATAGATTTTCACATCGTGTATTTCTATACTGAATATCTATGATAAAACAAAAACCAAGCATTAAGAAGCAATTTGAGGCAACTAGACAATAGTATAGAACGAAAGAAAAAATTCTTATTCGCAACATTCGATTACGAAAAAGATACATATGAACATCTATTATTAGCCATCCTTTTTTCTAGCTCTCATTTTAGTTAACCTTTTTATCTATCCTAACTGCTATAAAAACTCTCTCACACGTTCTTTAACATGCTGCTATTGTTCCAACTTCTTTATTGCTAAAGCTAAGCAGCCGATCAAACCTGCATCGTCAGCAAGCATTGGAGTTAGTAGGTATTCTTCGAGAGTGGGCGTATCCACGTAGGAACCCATTTTTTCTTTAAACGCTTGGCGAATCAACTCGAGTAGTTGCGGCTGTTTCATTACACCCCCGCCTAAAATTATTACTTCCGGTGCGTATAGTAAAGTTGTGTTATACACACACTGAGCAAGATAATCTGCCTCAATCGCCCAATAAGGATGATCCAATGAAATGGTTTGGGCTTTTCTTCCAAAGCGTTTTTCAATCGCGGGGCCTGAGGCTAACCCTTCCAAACAATCATGATGAAAAGGACAGATTCCTTCAAATTGATCTTCATCATGACGTTGTAAGAGCATATGTCCCATTTCAGGATGACTGAAACCTGCGACTATTTTCCCACCCACTACAGCACCACCACCAACACCAGTACCAACGGTGTAATACAGAACACTATTTTTACCTTTTCCATAACCTGCCATATATTCTCCATAACAAGCAGCATTTACATCGGTAGTCCAATAGATGGGAACCGACAAGGCGTTTTCCAAAGCTCCTACAAAATGATAATTTTGCCAAGCTAACTTCGGAGTGTTGGTGATATATCCGTAAGTTCTTGATTCGATTTGAATATCAATAGGCCCAAATGCTCCTACACCAATTGATGCGATATTTCCTTTGTACTTATCAAAGAAATCAAACACTTGCTTCATCGTTTCTTCTGGTGTTGTGGTAGGAAAACTTTTCCGTTCTATCACTTGTAATTGTTCATTACCAATCCCACAGACAAACTTTGTTCCACCAGCTTCTATCCCGCCATATAACATTTTATCTACACCTTTCATTCACTCATTTTCAAAAAAAGAAACGTATTTGCACTAAGCAAAATCGTTTCTCACTAAAGATTTCGTTGTTCCACCTTCACCAAATTCAATCGGCAATACGGTACGTTTTTCTACTGTCTCTCCATTAATGACAGCAATTAATTTTGCCACTGCCACTTCCGCCATTTGCTTTGTAGGTTGGGCAATTGTTGAGACGAGATAAGGGTCTCCTTCTGTCATCTTTTGACCATCAAATCCGATAACTTGGACATCCTCTGGTACGTTTTTCCCTATTTTTTCAAGCATACCAATGACAGCTAATGCCATCGGATCGTTGATCGTAAAAATCCCATCGATATCGGGATTCTCTAACAAAAAATTTGTTACACGTTCTGAGAGATGGTCTAAAGGTTCTAACATATCTAACGCTTTATAGGAAATCCCCAATTGACGGCACTCAATCTCAAAATATTTTCGACGACTCTTCGTTTCATTCGGTGTTTCTTGGTACCCACCGATATATGCTACATTCTGACATCCTCGGCGATAAAGTTCATTTGCAGCCAAACGTCCACCTGCCGCATTGTCAGCGGTCACATAAATCACCTCTTCAGTGAAATAACGGTCAATACTAACAAAAGGCAGATTACTCGAAATGTATTCATCGATATCTGAATAAGTAATTCCAATGATGCCGTCTACTTTATTTTGGCTGACCATCTGGATATATTCTTGTTCTTTTTCACTATTACCACTGGAGTTACACAAATAAAGCTTGTAGTTTTGTCTTTCTAATGCTGTTTCTACATGGTAGGCAAATTCGCCAAAAAATGGATGCCATACAGTGGGTAGAATCAAAGCAACCGTGTTCGTATGCTTCATCTTTAACCCCCGGGCATAAAAATCTGGTTGATAGTTTAACTCTATCATTGCTGCTTCAACTTTTTCTCTAGTAGAAGCTTTAACAGAACCGTTATTCAATACCCGGGAAACAGTTCCTACTCCGACACCTGCTAATTTTGCGACATCTTTCATTGTTGCTTTCATAGTTGATCCCTCACATTTCTGCACAAGTTTAGTATAATGAATTTTGTCATAAATTACTAATTTTTTCAAAATACTAATAGCAAAGCCATGGGAAATCTAGCTATCTGTTCTTTTCTAAAAACATTATCCTTCAAAACCTATTAAATAATTGATACATCGCCTAAGCAATCAAACATTTATTTCACACTCGCTGTTTCAAAAGCTTGAATACGACTTTCTCCAATCGAATGAAATAAGATATCTCGAGCTTTTTCCAGCTCATAGAAAGTAGCCGTCATAACTTCTAACCCATTAATAAAAACTTCAACTGATGAGGTATCTCTAAAAATCTCAAGAACGAGCTGATTATCAATCAAAGGTACTTCAACTTTTCGGACATTCAGAGGGTCTTCTTCCGCCCCTGTAAGCTCTCTTCCTAGTTTCTGACGATCCAATTCAAAAACCTGTTTAGCAGTGTCATAAGTTAGTTTGAGACAATCCGTCTTAGACCGCAGTAATTCAATTGTAAAAACTTCTGCTTTCTCCAAATCTGCGACTAGATGTAAATATGAAGAATCAGACAGCGCGTTTCGAAATACGACTGATGTGTCAGTCACTGCAATATTTTCACTGCCTTGTTGATAAACTAAATGACTATATACAGTTGAGATGGGTTTTTGTACCAATCGATTTTTTTTCACTCTTAACTCTCGGGGCAAACTCATAGAGCCTGCCCAAAGATGGCCTAACTCATGTGTAGGCAATGTACGATCCCACATCTGCATCCAAGCAATCATCACCCGTCCACCATTAGGATCTGTTGTGGTTTGTGGTGCATAAAAATCCATTCCAAAATCCATTTCATGGAAATTATCAACTATCATCTGACCTGTTTCCCAGTCTACCTCACCAATACAAGCCATGGTAGAACTGATATTATGATATTCCAGTCCGTTCTTCCTGATTTGTATCGGCGACATGATTAAGACATCTCGTCCGTCTAAATGGAATAAATCAGGACATTCCCACATTATTCCTTGCTCTGAAGTCCCTTCTAGCAACACAGAGTAAAAGTGCCAAGTATACAAATCTGACGATTGAAACATCACTATTCTACCAGTAGACTGTGTAGATTTAGTAGCTACTACCATATAGTAAGCATCGTTGTGAACAATTACTTTAGGATCACGAAATTCTTGTATCAGCCCATTTTCACCTAATTGTTTTTCTGCTACCACAGGATTACCATTGTATTTGCTAAAATGAATACCATCTTCAGAGACCGCCAAACATTGATGCTGATGGCTAATACCATCAATTTCTTGACAGCCTGTATAAAATAAATATAGTTTTCCGTCTCTTTCAATTGCACTTCCTGAGAAACACCCGCCGCTGTCATAAGGTTGATCTGGGGCTAACGCTACTGGTAGATCTTCCCAATGGACCAAATCACTACTACGCGCATGTCCCCAATGCATAGGCCCCCATCGACTATCGTAAGGATAGTATTGATAGAAGAGATGGTAATGCCCTTTGTAATATATAAACCCATTGGGGTCATTTATCCACCCAATGGGTGCGGAAAAATGATAGTTTTGTCGATACTGAGGGTTAACTTTTCCTCGCATCATTTCAATAAATCGATTTGCTTTATCCAAAATCGCCGTTTCTTCTACTAACACTTATTGTGCTCCCTTCAAAAAATTATCATAGCCAGTTTGTTTTATTTGAATCCATTCTTCCAAACCTACCCGTTCCAATTCAGCAAGGTATTCTTCCCATTCTTCATCGATTTTACCGCCGGTGATCCACTCTGCTCTCTTGCGATAGATGTAATCCCACATATCTGTTTCAATTTTTGCTAATCGATCTGTTTCTTCTTTTTCTAAAAAGACACGCGGATAGATATTGTCTTCTGTAATATATGGCAAATACGTGTCATGCATCAAATCTAAACGCCACTTCGCATCATCTGGCATAGTAGTGACTATGCCGTAATAAGAATCAAGAACTGCTAATGGTCCTCCAGCTTCGGTTTTTTGTCTTAGTTCCCCCGGTGCTGTCCCCTCTAAAGGCAAATGTTTTAACATACCATCCTTTAATTCAAAAATATTCGCCTGTGCTTCATCACCGTAGGTTCCCCAGTTATTTTGGACAGACTGTAACGGTTCATACATTTTATCTATCCACCTAGCTGTAAGTTCCAAGTTTTTATTCGCACTAGTAATTACGAAACGATCTCTTGAGAAACCCATGCCATTCGTACGAGTAACATGTTTCGTTCCATCTGGTCCCGCTAAGACTGGCAAGACGTCATAACTATCATCTGCACCCGTGATATTTGCTTTATCCCAAGTAAAGTACACGCCATACTTATGTTCTTTCCCTTTGGCAACATACGTATTCCAATCTTGTTCGAAAGCCTCTTTATCAATAAGACCTTTATTATTCATTTCATTGAAATATTTGATGGCTTCTTTATACCCTTCTTTGTTAGCAGTAAATTGTACCTGGCCATCGTTATCAACGACTAAGTGGTCATCATTATCACCTAGACCGAATGCCCCCATTAAAAATTTTAAGTCTTCGTTTCCTCCATTGTTAATAAAGCTAAAAGGAATTTCATCTGCTTCACCATTACCATTTGGATCTTGCGTCTTGAAAGCCTCCAACACAGTCATCAACTGATCAGTGGTTTGCGGCATTTCAAGACCCAAATTATCCAACCACTCCTTGTTGATCCAAGCCATCCCATTTACTGTATGAATCGACTCTTTTCCTTCGCCTAATTCTTCAATCCAAGGCATAGAGTAAATGTGACCATCAGGTGCAGTAGACATTTGTCGGTATTCGGGGTTTTCATCAAAAATTTTCTTCAGATTTGGCATATATTCTTCGATCAAGTCTTCAATCGGTACAATAACGCCACTTTCCGCCCAGTTTAATAAATCATAGTCACCTGCAGCGGCGTTGAAGATGGCATCTGGTAAATCCCCACTAGCGATATCCAAATTTCTTTTTTCGGCAAAATCACTACTGTAGTTTGTCCAATCAATATGGAGATTGGTCTCTTCTTCTAATCGTTGGAAAATCAATTTGTCATTAGGATCATTGGGAGCCAAAGGGGCACTTTGAGACATCATTTTTAAAGATACTTTTTCTTTCAATGGAAAAGAGACATTTTCTAGTTCATAATCAGGGCTTGATGTACTCTTTTCTTTTGAGCCTCCACAAGCCCCCAAAATTAGTACGGAAGTAAAAACGATTGGCAGCATCCATTTTGCTTTCATCTTAAAATCTCCTTTATAATTTTTATTCATACAAATAGTGAACAATACTTACCCTTTAACAGAACCAACTAAAACACCTTTATCAAAATATTTTTGGAAGAAAGGATACATTATGATTAATGGCAGACTAGAAATGACGATCGTTGCGTATTTGATCAACTCAGCAATTTGTTTCATTTCTGCCATGGCAGTATTGGCTCCCACCATGTCTTGTGAAGGTTGGTTTTGGATCAAAATATTTCTTAATACGAGTTGCAACGGCTGTAAGTGGGGATCTTTGATGTAAATCATGGCATCAAAATATGAGTTCCATTGCCCAACAAAGGCATATAAAAACAATACGAACATAATTGGTTTAGCTAATGGAAGCATGACTTTGAACAGTATTTGCAAGTCATTGGCGCCATCGATAGTAGCAGCTTCAGAAAGTTCTTTTGGCAAAGCACTAAAATAGGTACGGGCTAAGATAATATTCCACACATTTATAGCACCTGGTACGATAATCGCCCATACACTATCTAACATGCCCAAGTTCTTTACCAATAAATAGGTAGGTATCAAGCCGCCACCCACGAACATTGTAATGACAAAAAAAGTCATAATAATCTTTTTCCCCGCCAAGTTAGGTCGAGACAAAGGATACGCAGTGATCATCGTAATAAATACAGTCAATAAGCTGAAGCTAAAAGAGTAAAACAACGAATTTACAAAACCGCGTAAAATGGAATCATCTGCAAATACCCGTTGATATCCTTGTATTGTCCAATCTTTCGGATTGAAGCTTATACCTTTATTGATCAAAGTAGCTGGGTCCATAAAAGAAGCTACCAGTACATAAATCAGCGGAACAATGGTGATGACGACTAAAAAAGTTACAATCACTCGATTCAACCATAAGATTTGACGGTCGATTTTTGATAAAGCACTATTCATAATTTTCTCCTTTCGTTACAAGCCTTGACCATCGTTTAGCCGCTTGGTTATATTGTTGACAATCAGTAATAAAACGACATTAATAATCATATTGAACAGACCAACAGCAGCAGAGTAGGCATAATCACCTGATTGCAAGCCGACTTTGTATACATAAGTGGAAATGATTTCTGAGGCAGGGATGTTCATTGAAGTTTGCATCAAGTAGGCTTTTTCATATCCTACATTCATAATACCGCCGGCGGCCAAGATGAAGCTGATCACCATCACAGGCCTCAATGCAGGCAAATCGATATGCCAAATCTTTTGTAAAATATTTGCCCCATCGATATTTGCTGCCTCATATAAATCGGTACTGACTCCCGCCAGCGTCGCGGTGTAAAGAATGGATGACCAGCCGATTCCTTGCCAAATTCCCGATAAAATATAAATCGTTCTGAAATAAGCTGGATTAGACATGAACATAATTGGTTGCCCCGTAACCTTTTCTACTAACCCATTAATAGGTCCATTTGCGGATAGGAACAAAAACAGCATCCCCACGATAATAACTACTGAGATAAAATTCGGCGCATATAGAATCAACTGGATTTTCTGTTTTATTTTTTTATTGATAATTTGATTCAAGCTCAGTGCTAAAATAATTGGTGGAAAAAAACCTAACAATAAACCATAAATGCTAATTTTTAATGTGTTGCTCAGCAAAAGCGTAAAATTTGGTGAACTGATAAATTCCCTAAAGTGATCTAGTCCTACCCAAGGACTTTCCAAAATTCCTAGCATAGGATTATAGT
Organism: Enterococcus sp. FDAARGOS_375; assembly: GCF_002393265.1. Classification (NCBI taxonomy): domain Bacteria; kingdom Bacillati; phylum Bacillota; class Bacilli; order Lactobacillales; family Enterococcaceae; genus Enterococcus; species Enterococcus sp. FDAARGOS_375. Next base: position 1,282,685 of record NZ_CP023515.1, read on the forward strand.
CTTTAAATGCAATCACAGCACCGTACATTGGCACATACTTAAAGATAAACGTCATGATGATACCTGGTAAGAGCAACAAGTACATCCACTTATCACGCCGCAACTGTTTCTTTAATTTTTCCCACTTCGAGATATTTTTTTTATCCCGTTGTACCGCCCTTATCTCACCACCTGGTCCCAATGTCTTTTCCAATTCAATCTCCTCCCAATACATTTTAGAAACGTTTCCATTTTCGTCTAAAAAAAATAAAAATTTAACGAAGATGCATTTTGGAAACGTTCCCACTATTTTCGTTTATAGATTACCATAGCCATTTTTTTAAGTCAATATTTTTTTGTAATTATTCTTTCATCCCCACTAAGCTTTCGTCAATTCATTTATGGTTTACGAAAATTGTTAAAAATTAAGGATCTCGATTATTTCATTAATCCTGTTTTTTCTCTACTTTTCTAGCATTCTTCTTTTATGAGTTTACTTATCACAACTCGCATCCTCTAATCTCTTTTCTACCAATCATTCACTGTTTAACCGTTCCAATCGGAAGATTATCTGGTTAATTATTTAAAAATAGCTCGAATTCACATTTATTTTTTGCTTTTTAACTAACTAAAAGCGAAAAGATAAGAGTTAGATATGTAAATGTATATAAGGTTAGGAGCTGTTAGATGAGCTTTTTAGGGGAATCTTGGAAAACTAAGGTCGCCAATCAAAATTTAAAAAAAGTGTAGCACCTAAGAGTATTCACTTTTTCATCCGACAACTGAAAGAAATTAGCGAAAAAGAGTAAACTCACAAAAAATGAGTTTACTCTAAATCAATATAATAATTAACTGCGCCCTTCCTCATCCATCTCTCGATAATCAAATTCATAAAACACAGCTTTTGTGTCATAGCCTGCATAGTCAACCGCTGCTAGTCCGACAAATGCTCCGGTGAAGAAGCCGCCGCAAGTTTGTAATACATAATCATCCGAGAGAATAGCAGAATCAAATTCGATTGGTAAATCTTGCCATGTTTCTCCATCAAAGGAATAGGCATATCTATAGGTCTGCTTGCGGACTTTTGTTTTGAACCATACAAAATCCACAGCATCTGGAATGGTAATCGCATTTTCTCTTAAGTAGGACGTATAGGTTCCTTGATTATTTTCGGATACTTCAATTACTTTTCCATTTTCTTCATTCCAAGTAATAAAAACGAAGGACCAGTGTTGGTCATTATAGTAATTGGTTAGTCCTGCCATTTGTTGGTAAGAAAATGGATCAAATTTTACTTTTGTTGTTGCATCAAAATAAAAGGTTTGCCAACGGCGTGCGATCATTGAAAGATCATGGCGATTTGTTAAGCTTCCTTTTCCAATTAGTTCTAGTTTCCCATCGCCTACATTGCCCATCTCTGCTGAAAATGGTACACGAAGGGTCTGCCAGTTTTTATTTAGCTGCTTCTCACTAAAGTCATCATAATGAGAGCGGCTACTCAAAACTTCGGTAGGTGCTGCATCTTTAGGTGCCTCCACGCTTGTTTGTCCCCCATGTCCTCCAACGATTCTTGGCCAGTCTTCAGAATCCCATTCAACCTTTTGAATAGCGGTCTCACGTCCTAAAGTTGACCATCCGCGAGGATTTGTCACCGACTCGTTTTCTCGATGTAAGGGTCTTGCACAAAGCGATGCATAGTACCATTCGCCTGACGGAGTAGACACAAGTGCCCCATGTCCTTGCTTTTGCAAGTATGAATGAGGCGTATCGTAATTGGTTAGAAACGGACCATGAGGATCGGTTTCGAACGAATCAGCTTCCAGTGAAGAGGATCTAGCTACGACTTCTTGATGGGTAAAGACAGTTCCACCTTCTGCCACAAATAAATAGTAACGCCCATTTATTTTGTATAGATGCGGCCCTTCAACTAATCCTACATTCGTTCCTTCATAAATCATTCGAGCAGTTTCTGGTTTCAACTGCATGGTTTCTACATCAAATTCGGTCAGTGTAATGCCATTGAAAGGATTTTTATACTCTCGATGATCCCACGTCTGTTGCACGAGGTATTTTCTGCCATCCTCATCATGAAACAGAGAGGGATCAAAGCCAACGCCATTCAATCGAATCGGTGTAGTCCACGGTCCATGGATGTTCGTTGCGGTAGTCAAATAGTTGGTCATGTCCTTAAATGCCCCATCCACAACTTTGACGTCGGTAAACACCAACCAAAATTTGTTGTCTGCATAGGATAAGTCTGGTGCCCATATTCCACCAGAAGACGGATTTCCCTTCGTGTCTAGCATCTCTACTGAATCGAGAGGAGCATCCAGCAGTTTCCAATGGACCAAGTCTTTTGATTCGTGCAAACGAATCCCAGGGAACCATTCGAACGTTGAATTAGCTAGATAGTACGTATCTCCTACTCGGATGATGGACGGATCAGGATGAAAGCCGGATAAGACAGGATTTTTTATTTTCATAGAAACACCTCTTTTTTTAAATTTAAGCTACAGTTTTTGATTAGTATTCATTTCAAGCCGTTCGCTCTTGTTGTTCCACTCCTCAAAAAACAAATCAAGTGAAAATCGTCGAATCAAATTACGATACACGCCGTAATTGATTACACCACTAAGAAAACAAAGATACGCCAAAGAGAAATACTGCATTAAGAAAATTGACAGTCCAATAAATGCACTATTATAAACAGTGACTGAAGGCAAACGGTAGCTTATCAGCAATGACCATTCTATTTTCTTCTTAAATGGGATTTGAGTGACGCGGGAATCGCTTGAGATCAGTAAGACAAAGAGCATACTGCTTAATAAAAAACAGCTCGTAAAGACAAATGGCAAAAACATAACAGATCGTTGATATAATATCAGTATTTTCAGTCCAAAGAGAATCAAGAGAATGATCAGAGAATACAAGAAATATAATCCCCAGTTTTTCTTCAAGCATTCTCGATAGTACTGAGAATAGTTCTTTCTATTCGATAAATGCTCTGGGTTGTTAAATAAGCCGAATTGAGCGGACAGACTTGCAATAAAAAATACTAGGGGTACCCAAAAAAGGACAATATTATTCAAAGTCAATCGAAGAAAAAACAAGTGCATCAGGAGTAAACTATTCGACAGGATGAAATACAGCTGATAAACCAAAAGCCGATAGGCTGAGTGGACAATGGCAACGGTCCACTCAGAAATAGCGTGAAAGAAAGGATTCATACTTACCTCCTATCCTTTGATACCCGAACTTGTGACACCTTCGACAAAATACTTTTGCGCGCTGAAGAATAAGATGATTGCTGGCAACAATGAGATCACCGACATTGCAAACACTTGATTCCATAGGGTATTAGTAGATGGATCAACGTTGAGCCGCAACGCAAGAGATACTGGGAATTTGTCTTGTGAAGTGATATAAATCAATGGACCTAAGAAATCACTGAAACTCCAAACGAATTGAAAAATCACACAAGAAATCAGTGCAGGTTTTAATGCCGGAATCAGGACACGCCAGAGAACACCGAAAGAAGAACAACCGTCAACGATCGCTGCTTCATCGAGATCCCGTGGAATTGAACGCATAAACTGGATCATCATGAACACGAAGAAGGGTTCTTGTCCTAAAAATGAATTGGCCAGTAACGGAACATACGTATCTAATAGATCCAAGCGATTCCAGAAGAGATACAAAGGGATTCTGGTTACGACTTGAGGTAAAAACATCGTTGCCATTAACAACGAGAACATGATTTTCTTGAATGGAAAGTCAAACCGAGCAAATCCATAGGCTGTAAGAGTCGCCGAGACAACGGTAAAAAGAATCTTTGGAATAACGTATTTAAAGGTATTGATAAAATACAAGGTGAACGTATAATCGCCCTTGGTGTTCCAGCCATCAATATATGCTTGGAAATCAATCGTTGAAGGAATGAAGCCGATTGATATGAAAATCTCTGTGTTCGTTTTGAAGGACGCTCCAACCATCCAAATAATTGGATACAGCATAATCAGTGCAACGACCGTCAACAAAACATAGCGAATCAGTGCTTGACCATGCTTATTCGAGTGCTTCTTTTTTGCAGATGCTACAGGGGTTGCCTCCATTTATTTCCCACCTCCATCAGAATAATAGACCCATCGTTTTTGGCTCGTGAAAAGAAGAACCGTTGAACAAACAATCAACGCAAACAACACCCAACTTGCCGCACTTGCGTAGCCCATATCAAATTCTTTAAATGCTTTATCATAAATAAACATCGAGGACAGATACGTGGCATTGAGGGGACCACGACCGGTGACAATAAAAGGACCGTTAAATTCTTGAAAGGCATTGTTCAGTTGCATCACTAAGTTGAAAAAAATGGTTGGTGTGATCAAAGGAATCGTAATTTTGAAAAACTGGGTCACCCTTGATGCGCCGTCCAAACTCGAAGACTCATACAAATCCTGTGGGATTTCCTTCAATGCAGCTAAGAAAATCAACATTGAGGAACCAAATTGCCACACTTTCAAGAGAATCAAGACGACCATTGCGCCTGTAGGTGTCGATAACCAGTTAATTGGCTCGATGCCAACGGTTCCTAGAAAAATATTCACCAAACCTTCTGGTTGAAACATTGATCGCCAAAGCACACCAACGGCCACGTTTCCTCCTAGAATCGAGGGAATATAATACGCCGTCCGATAGAAATTGATGGCTTTTAATTTGAAATTCAGAATAAACGCAACGAACAACGCAAACCCTAGTTGAAAAGGCACAGTGAACACCGTATAAATCAGTGTCGCCCGCATCGAATCAAGAAACGTTTGATCCTTAAAGAGATTCACATAATTTTGGATGCCTAAAAATGCAGGTGTCTGTCCGACACGAGCCAAAGAATAATCGGTCAGTGAGTAATAAAATGAGGACAAGATCGGCCAAGCGGTCAACAGTAAAAAGCCAATCAGCCAAGGGGTTACATAGATCAAGCCCACTTTTTCCTTTTTCATAAAATCCCTCCAATCTTTTTGACAACGATTCACGACACTTCATGGAAGCAAACAGAAGCCATTCACTCCCATAAAGCATGCGGATAGTTGCCTATTGCAATTTATAGTCTTTCGCAAGCTTTTCGGCTTGTTCTTTTGTTTTCGTGTAGACGTTGCGAGCAGCTGTTTCTAAATCCGTTCGTCCTAATTCGACAGCTTCCATTTCTGCAGTGTAAATAGTCGTTAAGGTACCATCTTCATAGAACGGCGTCTGGTTGATTTTTGCGACACTTTGGGCGTACTCAAAGCCTTCTTTCATCACTCCTGATAATTGTCCATCTTCCATCAACGTTTCGATCGCTTTGCTAGAAGCAGGAATCCCTCTGGAAAGACCCAAAATTTTATTTGCTTCCTCGCCATTTAAAAATTCATTTAAAAATGTTCCCACTTCTTCTGGATGTTCAACATTTTTCCGAACGGCAAAAAGGAGTGAAGGTTTTGACATTAAATTCACCTCGGTGCCGCCTTCTGCGATTGGGTAGTCAACGACGACCATTTCATCCCCTACTTCTTTCAATGCTTCATAATTAGAAGACATACTGGCATTCCAATCGATGCCACCCGCATATTGTCCTTCAATCCACTTTTTGTTAGTGGCTAAGGATACCGGTTCTGAGCCGACGTTTTCTAAATAATCTTGTCTTGAAACGAAGACCCCAGCATCTGCCATTTCCTTATACCAAGTCATCGCTTCTAAATAGTCTTGTTCTGTCCAGTTCATATTTCCCTGTTCATCAAACTCAGACGTTCCAGTCTTTTGTTGCAGCCAAATGGTTACCGGAAAACGCCAAGTTGGGGATACGACACAAAAGGTCCCTTCTGGTAACTTCTTAGCGGCTTCCACATAATCGTCCCACGTCTTCAACGTAGTGACATCAATACCATGTCTTTCATATTCGGATTTGTTTAAATACATAACTAAAGTATTTTCCCCATAAGGAACGGCAACCTGCTTTCCATCAACTTGTCCGAATGCCAAAAAATCAGGATCATAGGTGGACAGATCCAAACTATCGATTGTATTAAGATCATAAAACCCGTCATTTTGCCCGAATTGCGGCACCCAATTGTAGAGTAAAGTCGTGATATCCGCCAAAGTATTGCCAGCATACCTCGTCGTGAAGGCTTGATCCAAATCGCCAAAGCCGCTCGGCTCTCCTTTTACTGCAATTTCAGGATGCTCCTTTTCAAAATGAGCAATCATCTCTTGAGTTGCCTGATGGCGATCGTCATTTCCCCACCAACTAAAGCTGATTTCTACTCTATCACCACTCCCCGTTGTCTCTGTCTTTTTTCTCCCAGCATTGCATCCAGCCAACACCAACGATATCGAAAGCAAAGAACCTACCACTATCAATTGTTTTTTCCATTTTTTCATCACTCTTCCTCCTGATTCTTTTTTAGTAAGTTGGATAAACTAACTTATATTACAAAAAAATTTACCTCTGGTTGAAATCTTTTTTCTCAGTGATCTAAACGGTCTATTTCTTCTTTGAAGCCTAGCACTAGATTCTCTTTCTACGCATAAATTTGACGTCCATGTGCATCTGGAATGCCGCTTTTACGATAAAAATACGTGTTGATTTGATCCCGCCAATCTCTAGCAGAACGAACTTGTTCTTGCAATCGTTCGGCGACGTTTTGATAACTTTCTTCATCAATTTGTCCCTCTAAGGAAGCCCACTCGGTAACATATTCCTCTACTTTTTCATAGCCTTCGAAATGCGTGTCATAGATATGTTGAATGATCGTTTTGCCGCTTTGTAAGACATGGTCGTATGGCAGATGGTGGAAAAATAAGACAAGTTCATCTGGGCAAGTTTCTACATTTTCGTATGTTTCACACCAAGCATCCGCATACTGCCTTACATAGCCGGTGCCGTCTTTTAACGTTCGATTGACGCCAATGCCCTTTCTATCCGCAAAGTGATACGTCCCCCATCTATCATATTCGTAGCCATCGACATCAGGCCCATAGTGATGATTGGGACGGACCATAAAACCGATACCTAGCGGGGCAGTATAATTTTCATAGGTCTGATAGGACGTAGCGAGGATTGCAAGTAGTCGTTTTTTAGCAGAATCATCTAACTCAAAGGACAAATCGATCCATTCACAAAGGATAGCTTCCGTGCTTAATTCATTGTTCCAAATCAATCTGCCATAGCCAAAAAGGTTCGCTTGCGCTAGCTTGTGTCCGGTCCAATTATCATCCATGCCGACATTGACGACTGCTGCCACGCCAGAGTATTTAGGATTTGGACTTTGCTCTGGTAGAATCTTCTTTACTGTGGCGTGTTCAAGTGGATGCTTCATATCAAAATCTAGCACATCTTTCCACATCGGTAGTAAGCAGCAAATGTGCTTTTGTTGTCCGGTATACTCTTGCGTCACTTGGAATTCCAACATTTGATTGGTGTATTTTAACGCGCCAAAAAGCGGCGTCACGGGTTCTCGTACTTGAAAATCAATCGGTCCATTTTTGATCTGTAAAATAACATTTCCCTCAAACGTACCGTCTAATTTCATAAAGTGGTCGTAGGCAGCTTTGGCACGATCAATTGAACGATCTCGCCAATCCTGTAAACAGTCATAAACAAAGCAACGCCATATCAGTAGCCCTCCATAGGGTTGCAACGCCCGTGCCAGCATATTGGCACCATCATTATGGTCACGCCCATAAACAAACGGTCCCGGTTCCCCTTCAGAATCGGCTTTGACTACAAACCCACCAAAATCCGGCATCATTTGATAGATTGTATCTGCTGTTTTTTGCCAAAACGCAATAACTTCCTCAGCTAACGGGTCGGCGGTCGTTAGTCCTCCAACGGATATAGGTGCCGCAAAGTTGATACTTAAAAACGTCCGAATCCCATAGGCAGCGAATGTATCTGCGATCTTTTTAATCTCGATCAAATACGGTTCCGTAATAAACCATTTGGCATCTCCGCGAACATTCACGTTATTGATAGAAACCGCATTCATTCCTATGGAAGCTAAGAAACGCGCATAGTCGCGTACCGTTTCATGGTCTTGCCGAAACTGATTGTTTGAATAGAAAATCGATTCTCCAGCGTAGCCACGTTCGATCGTCCCATCAAAATTATCCCAATGATTGACCATACGAATGGCTTGATTGGGAATCGACCTCAGATTTTCTGGCAACTCAGTGGTTCGAATCACATGCTTGTAAAGTTCAAAGAAGCCATATAACCAGCCTTTACTAGTGTTCGCATAAACGACTGTCTGATTGTGCTCATGTCTGATCTCAAATCCTTCATCCTCAAGCAGCGCATCCGTTGCCTTTTTGAAATATAACTCTGCATTTGTCTCTTCTACACAGCGGCACATTGGAAATAATGTCTGCATCTCTCGTTTGATCGTATCCGTCAATTGGTCCGACTGCTCGAAACTATATGTCGAAACTACATCAGTTGCTACACGCTTTTTTAGCCAACACTCGTCTTTCTTTCTCATTGCTTCATCCCCTCTTTTATCTAAAAAATCCCTTCCGGCAGTTTCCAAGCAACTTCACTTTCTATGTGAATCCCTCCTCAGAACTTTTTGATTATTTGATAGACGAATAGAAACCGAGGCTTGCCGACACTCTGTTTTAGAATTGGAATGCGTCAATCCCCTGTTATTTTAACTTCCCCATCTGAAACACAAAAAAAGGATTGGACGACTGTCCAATCCTTTTGACATAGCGAAATAAGCATAAGGCATCCTGCATAAAATCCCAGAAAATCTGCTTTTCCTACTAGAAAAAGAACAGAATATTAGGTACAATAAACAGGTCGATACCTTAGGGTATTGACTATGGCAACTTGATTAGTCAGTCTGATTGACTTTTCAAGGCCTCGTATTGGAGCGCCAACTCTGATACGGGGTGCCTTTTTTTATTCGGTTTCTATTCCCCTTTATTGTATAGAAACCCGTTTTGGAAAGCAAGACCAAATCCGAGGGAAATGATTTAATAACAGAATTGATTTATGGTTTTTTGATGGATAAAGTAATCGGTGTGTACAATTTGTTATTATGCTGTAATCTCTTTGACCGTATTAATATTATCATACGAGGTGATTTTGTGTATCATAGAATTCGCGACTTACGCGAAGACAAAGACTTGAATCAAGAACAACTTGCTAAACTACTGAATATCAGCCAAACCACTTACTCCCGCTATGAGTCAGGGAAATTAGACATTCCTACTCAACTTTAATATCCTCGAGATATCATCAATGTCCAACGCATCTGCAATCCTTTCAATGTGTTCTAAATAAATTTTTTGTCTTTTTCCATTTGCCAAATTGCTTAAATTTGATGGCTCAATTCCCGACAACCTTGCGAGTTCTCTTAAAGACATCTGACGTTCTGCTAATAAATCGTTGATTAGCACTTTTACTTTTCTATCACCTTCATTTTCGTTCATTTATATTTCCTCCTCGTGTTGTCTATATAAACATGGTATAGTACAATAATTTTAGATTGTTGTTCGTATAGACATGAAGTTAACAAATATAGAAGAAGGTACCCTTAAGACATCGGAAAATGAAAATAATGAATTCCTGACAAAGAAGAATCAACCGATTAAAACCATTACTCAACAAGATATCAATGCGCTATAAACAATACATGAGCAACTTCGATCATGGTCATCGATGCTAGAGGTATTAATCAAATTATTTGGTTGTAAAAAGAACCGATTAATAATGAAAAATTACTAAAACTTACCATTTTATACGAAAAAAGACACTCTCCAAAAAAAGAGTATCTCGAATCTTCGATAAAAAGATTAACGTTTTGAAAACTGTGAAGCTTTACGAGCTTTCTTAAGACCTGGTTTTTTCTTTGAACTTTGGAATAGATATGAAAAGTCTTGATTTATAAGGGTTTTTGATTGATAGACTTTTTAGAGATTTGACTGGATTTGAAACAATTGTGTTCTAAAAATGTGTTCTAATTTTGGGCAGTATATTTCGTTTTTTTTTAGAATTCAATTACTGTTATTCATATCATTTATCTCTATCTATTCTCCCCTATTTGTTAATAAAATCTATTAACACAGATGTTCAAATGAACGTCTTTTTTTTTCACTAAATTTGAAAGGAGAACGGACTTTATGTTTAAAAGGATAAATAAAAGATGGCGTTTACTAGCTATTTTTAGTTTAATTTATCAAACTATTGGAGGAATGTTTACTGCTTTGCCAGTATATGCAGATGAATTTTCATATCCACAAAGTGTAACAATTCAATATGATTTAGAGCACCTTTATACTGTTGATGGTACTTTCAGAGATGGCAGAACATTAAAAGAGCGTACTACTCCTTTATATGCCATTTATAATGGTATTAAACAAGATGTATTCTGTATAGAACCAGGGGTTCCTATCCCTAATAGTACTACTCCAGGATACGAAAAAAATCCACTCCCTGACATGTCCGACAAAGCAAAATTAATTTCAGTTCTTTGGAGCAATGTGGGAAAGGATCGAGATACACACATGGTAGCTCAAAAAATGATTTGGGAAGAAGTCAATGGCTATAGTCTTGAATATATAAAGCGTCCTGATGGTTCATTTTTAGATATTGCTACTATTGAAGATAAAATTAACAATGCCATCAGTGTTTATCAGAAAAAGCCCAGTTTTAATGGAAAAAGCATTCAAACTGTTCTAGGAAAATCCACTACATTAACAGATGAAAATGGTATAAATCTATCAGAATTTGATAAGGTTGTTGAAAACACCGCCAATATTGACTTTCATGTAAATGGGAATCATTTAACATTGACGCCAAATCAAAATTCTAAAGATGGTACATTAACTCTTCAAAAATCAGCTGGATTTGGAACACCCGTAGCATATAAAAAGTCTGGGCAGCAGACAGTCATGGCCGGTGCAATTGACAAACCTACTACCTACTCTCTGAAGATTAATGTAGAAAATAAAGGCAATTTGAAAGTTCTAAAAGTTGATAAAGAATCAGGAAGCCCCGTTCCGAATACAACTTTTCATTTAGATTTTGGTAATTCCTTTCCGTCTAAAGATGTTGAAACCGGCTCTGATGGATCTGTAATTGTAGATAATATTCCTCATGGAACAAAAGTACTCATTACAGAAAAATCAGTACCTAATCCTTATGTTATTGATAAAACTCCTATGGAAGCAGTTATTCAAGCAGGTGAGACTATTGCTGTCACTTCTAAAAATTATCGTGAAAAAGGACAAATTGTCATAGATAAAGTGGGTTTGGAAACAAAAATGGTACCATGGAATGAACATTACTCCTTAGAAGGAAATATTTTTGATATCCGTAAAGACAGTCCTGATGGAGAAATCGTGAAAAGCATTACCACTGATTCTAATGGTCATGCAGAAACATCAGATAAAATTACTGAAGGGTTAGAACTCGGCACTTATTATGTAACGGAAAGAAAAGCAAGTAATGGTTTTGTGAATACTTTTAAACCTGTAAAAGTTGAACTAAAGTATCATAACCAAACGGTCGACATTGTTCGCACAACTGTTAAAGGAACTAACAAAGAGATTACCGGAAGTTCATTTTTAACAAAACAAGACAAAGAAACAGGGATTATACCTCAAGGAAAAGCAACATTTAATGGAGCTGAGTACACACTTTACTATGCTGAAGACAGCAATAACCATAAGGCTGGAACCCCAGTAAAATGGAATGATAATTTCAATCCTGTATTAGTTAAAGGAACTAAAGCTTCCGAGGAAACTATCACTTTAAGTATGGACGAGAAAAGTCAACTTGGCGTTAAACATTTAGCAATTGGGAAATATTACTGGAAAGAAAGTAAAGCTCCTGAAGGATATTCAATTGATAAGACTAAATATAATGTAGATATTTCAAAAGTAGACGATTCTTTAGAAAATGCGATTATCGAAAAAAATGTAGTAGCTCAGGAGCAAGTTATTCGTATTAATTTTGATTTCTTCAAATTTGCTAGTTCTATATCAGGTACAACAAAATCTGGTTTTAATGATATTCCCTTTAGAATTACGCCGCTTGATGGTACAAGAAAAATAACAGGCGGTACTGATCAGGTAACCACAAGCTATAGCAATGAATTAGGCTTTGACGGATATGGAAAATTTGAAAATCTTCCTTATGGAGACTATCAACTTGAAGAAGTTGAAGCACCAAAGGGTTTCAAAAAAATTCAGCCTCTAATCATTAAATCCTCCTTCAAAGAAAATAAACTTGATTACTATAAGAGCCAATATATTTTTACAATTACTGAAAAAGGTCAGAGTGATCCAATAAAAACAGTAACAATTCCGTACAGTGAGCTAACTCATCAGAATTTTTCAGTTTCCCTTAATCGACTAATGTTATATGACCTTCCTGAAGAAGAGAATAGCGTGACTTCTCTTGCTATTTGGAAATCTGGAACTAAAAATTTAACTGAAAATATTGATACAGATTTAATCGATAATCTCAGCTACAATTTAAACAAAGTGAATAGCACTTGGTACGTGATTTCCAAAGCAATTGATTTGAATGCAACTAAAGACCTACTAGTCAAAAATAAAAATGGTGAGCCTGTAGTTATCAGTGAGTTAGCTACTAAACTGTCTAACAAAGAAAAATCTGGTACGTGGAAGCTCATCCACAAGTTGACTTTGAATCAAATTTCTAACAAAACTATTGTATTGTTTAACTATGTCTATGAGAGTGAGCAAGCATACCGTAATGGAGAAAAGCCCGTTGCAGTAGATGCCAATTTGGATAATCCAGCACAAACAGTAACAGTCTCTATCCCTTCAGATATAACCATAAAAACAAGAGCACATCTTAAAAACGAATCTCAAACATTTATGTACGGAGATATTGTTGATATGTACGATGATATAGAAATTACACATAAATCATTCGGTGGTGAAGAAGAATCATTTGAGACCATTTTGTACGCCGTCTTACCAGATGGAACAGCTAAAAGTATTTGGAAATCTAATAGAATCAAGTATAAAGTGGATGATAAAGTATTCGTAAAAACTATCTTGGCAAAAAGTATTGATACTAGTAAATATCCTAAAGGAACATATTTTACTTTTTCTGAGATTAATTATGATAGTACTGGAAAAATTAATGGTAAGCATAATGAAAACTTGAAAGAAAAAACGCAAACACTCATCCCTAAAGAAGAATTACCAAAGGAGACTAATTCCCGTGTAACACTGTCTCAAAAAGCATTGCCTCAGACCGGTTCTAAAGAGTCTAAAGGATTAGTGTTGATTGGAGTGATTTTTATTACAATCTCTTCTTGTGTTTATTTCTGGAAAAGGAAAAAATAATTCTATAAATATCGCAAAGGCACTTCAATTACGAGGTACTTTTGCGATTGGGATTACAATACACAAACCTAATTTACAAAACACATTTGTTTTATCTTATCATCTATACAAAGCGCTTCCAATGATGTACATTTATCAATATACATGCCATAAATCGGGAGGAAAAAAATGTTTGAAAATGGTACTCATTGGATTCGCGCAGATTTTCACCTTCACACTAGAAAAGATAAAGAATTTAAATATTCAGGAGATGAAGATAGATTTATTTCGGACTATATTGATAAGTTAAAGGAAGAAAAAATAGGATTAGGGGTTATTACTAATCACAATAAATTTGATTTAGGAGAATTCAAAGCGCTCAAAAAAAAAGCTAATAAATCCGATATTATTCTTCTTCCAGGTGTTGAACTATCTGTTAAAGAAGGTTCTAATGGAATTCATTGTCTAATAGTATTTAAAGATACCGACTGGATTAACGGACAGAGAGAATCAATTAATCAGTTTCTGGATGAGGTATTTAAAAACATAGATAATCGAGAGAATGAAAATACAAGATGCGCTCAAGACCTTCCACAAGTAATGTCCACATTAAATTCTTATGGAAAAGACTATTTTATTCTAATGGCGCACATAGAGCAAAAAAGCGGTTTTTATGAAGAATGCAACGGCGGTCTCATAAACTCGTTAGCGAACAACTCAGATTTCAAAGCTCGAATTCTCGGTTTACAAAAAGGCAGAACTAGAGATAAAATGCAGCAACTCAAAGATTGGATGGGTTACGAACTACCCTATATTGAAGGTTCTGACTGTAAATCGATTTCGGATATTGGCAAAGGAAAACATAGCTATATAAAAATTGGAGATAACTGTTTTGATTCTGTAATGATTGCTTTTAAAGATTTCAAAAATCGGATTTCTTCTACAAAACCGGAAATAGTTCATGGATATATTCAGTCAATTGAGTTTATCGGTGGAAAGCTAAATAAGCAAAAGATTAATTTATCTGCAGAATTAAACTGTTTAATCGGAATAAGAGGAAGCGGCAAATCAAGCATCATAGAGGCAATAAGATATGCACTAGACATGTCCCCCTCTTCATCTGATTCAGATTACAAAAAAGATGTAGTTGAAAATCTTCTTGGATCTGGTGGGCAAATTATTTTAAAGTTGTACGATAACTTCGGTAAATCATATAAAATTAAAAGAATTCTAGGTGAGCAGCCTCACGTTGCTGACACAAACAATCAAGTGATAGGTGCAAAAGCAAGTTCAATTTTAAAATCACCGTTGTACTTTGGGCAAAAAGATCTCTCTTCAATGGATAATGGATTTGAATTAAATTTATTAGATAAAATGGTTGGTGAAGCACTCCCGTCTTTACACACTAAAATTTTAGCTGTTGAAAATGAAATATCAGATAAGATTAAGGAACTTATAGCTTTAGAAGATAAAATAGACTCTGTTACAGACCTGTCGAATACGTTATCTGACATTGAGTATAAAATAAAAATTTTTGAAGAAAAAGGACTATCAGATAAACTTTCAAAGCAAGTAAACTTTCAAAAAGATAAACTGACTATTGACAAAATCAATAAATTCATCGAGAAATATAAACTGGCTTTAAAAGAGATTACCTCATCAGATAATATATCAGAACTAATTTCGTTGGAGTCCGTTGACTCAAAAGAAATACCTGCTATATTTAGTGCTTTAAAAATAGAGATTAAAAATGTAACTACTACACTAAAAGATATTGAAAAAATAATTACGATTGTTGAGAACTCGCAAAATGAAATAGAATCTTTATCAAGCATATTTAATTTAACTGTTGCTTCTCTAGAAGAAGAGTTTGCAGAAATCAAAAGAGAAATTAATATTCCTAACTTAAATCCAGATGAATTTTCAAATTTGAAAATAAGGCAAGCGGAACTAATTGAATCTATTCAGAAGATTACCAGTCATAATTCTGAGAAAGACATACTAACTACTGAGATTAAAGCTTTAATTTCTCAAAGAAATGATGCTTTACTTGAAGAGTTGGATATTTATAAAAACGAGATAGCTAAAATTAATGCAAGTCAAGATTCCTTACAATTAGCAATTTCGTTTAAAGGAAATAAAACTACCTTTCTAGCAAATTTGAAAGCTAGTTTAAAAGGCACTGGGGTTACTACTTCTGGATATAACCAATTATTAGAAGCCCTGCCAGATTTTACAGCATTAGTTATTGATGTGTTTCTTGATGAAGGAAAAATTATATCTTCCGTGCTACCCGAATCACAGGTAGTCAAAGTTAAACAAAAGGTAAGAGAAAATTACAATTCTTTTCTAAAGATTAGAACACCAAACTTAATAACCATAAATTACCATGGAAAACCTATTACGAAGCACTCCATTGGTCAACGGGCTTCGGCTTTAGTTCTATTTATTCTTTCGCAAAAAGATAATAACTTAATAATGATTGATCAGCCTGAAGATGATTTAGATAATCAAGTTATCTATAACGAAATAATTAAAGAGATTAAGCTTAGAAAGCCGGATGTCCAATTCATTTTTGCAACCCATAATGCGAATATCCCTGTTTTGGGAGATTCTGAGCAAGTAATCGCTGTTTCATATGATCCAGAAAAGATCGAAACTACTACTGGAAGTATTGATGATAAACTAATTCAAAATAAAATTGTAGATATTATGGAAGGTGGACAAGAAGCCTTTAATAAGAGAACTGAAATCTATAATTTGTGGAAAAATTAAAAGGACTACAAAAAGGCCTAACATAAGTTAGGCCTTTTTGTATGGAGGTATTGATAAGATTGATATGGAGTTCTCGTCCTCCACCACTAAAAGTGAGAACCACAATATAACTTTAAGAAAAGAGGAATACTGATGGAGTTAAAATATGTAGTACCTATTATGAAAGATACTTTTGGAAATTTAGAATTTGCTGGAGAAGGCTCTGTTGAGCAAAGACGTGTGAATGGTCGTGTAACAACAGTTTCTAGAAGTTATAACTTATATTCCGATGTACAGCGAGCAGATGATATTGAAGTTATTTTACCTTATTCAGCAGGAGAAAAATCCTTCGATTTTGAAGAGTCTGTTAAACTTGTAAATCCAAGAATTATTGCAGAAGGATATAAGATTGGCGATCGCGGATTTACTAATTACGTTCTATATGCTGACGATATGATTAAAGCTTAAGGGGGAATAAATATGAGATTAGCACAAGGAATCGTTTTAGATAAAGAGAAAACATTTGGTAGTCTGAAGTTTTCAGCTCTACGACGTGAAGTGTTCTTAACCAATGAGGATGGGACGGTATCAACTACAGTGAAAGAAAGAACTTACGATTTAAAATCAAAAGAACAAGGAAGAATGATTCAAGTTAGCATTCCTGCTTCAGTTCCACTAAAAGAGTTTGATTATAATGTTGAAGTAGAATTAGTAAACCCTATTGCGGATACCGTTGCAAATGCAACATTTCGTGGTGCTGAAGTTGATTGGTATATCAAAGCGGATGACTTAATTCTAAAAAATAAAGTAGTGTCTCCTACCAAAATTGATTCTAAAAATAAGTAGGAATAATGTATGAGATTTTTATCAAAGAAAGGAAGTAGAATTAGACCAAGCGATAAAAACTTGGTCTTTTTTTCTTTCTTTTTCTTTATCAGTACTAGCTTCACTTGTTTTTTCTTACCTTTTCATATTAAATTTCTCACTCAGTCCAACTGGGATTTCAATAAAATCAAAAGTCACTTTATCAGTCTCTATGGTTTTATTACTTTTATATTTTCAATTAGCGGGATCTTACTTTTACTATATATATTTCATCGAAACTATTTGGACGTGTATAAAAGAATAGTTCATAGACAAAAAATTTCTAAAATGATTTTAGAGAATGGTTGGTATGAAGTTAGAACAATCCCCCACCTTTCTCTATTTGAAGATTCTAAATCAAAAAAAGAAAATGAAATTATTAAGTATCCAAAAATCTATTATCGCTTAAGTAACGGTATAGTGTATGTCCTTGTTGAAATAACTATGGGTAAGTATCAGGAGCAATTGCTACACTTAGAAGATAAGCTTGAATCCGGACTATATTGTGAACTCATAAGTAAGGAGCTAAAAGATTCATTTGTCGAATATGCCTTGCTCTATGATACTATTGGAAATCGCATAACTATCGATGAAGTGATTATAAAAGACGGTTCAATGAAGTTAATGAAGAATATTTATTGGAATTTTGACTCTCTCCCACATATGTTAATTGCAGGTGGTACCGGTGGTGGGAAGACATATTTCATTCTTACAATTATTGAAGCCCTACTACGAACAAAAGCTAAATTATTTATTTTAGACCCCAAAAATGCAGATTTAGCTGATTTAGGTACAGTTATGGAAAATGTCTATTACAAGAAAGAAGATATTTCTGAATGTATAGATGATTTCTACAATCGAATGATTAATAGAAGTTTAGAGATGAAAAAAATGTCCAATTATAAAACAGGAGAAAATTATGCTTATTTAAAACTTGAGCCTAATTTTTTAATTTTTGATGAATATGTTGCATTTATGGAAATGTTAAATAATAAAGATAGTTTAGTCATTATGAATAAACTAAAACAAATTGTTATGTTGGGGCGTCAAGCCGGTTTTTTTATTATTTTAGCTTGCCAAAGACCATATGCAAAGTATCTCCAAGATGGAATACGAGATCAATTTAATTTTCGTGTAGCTTTAGGTCGTATGAGCGAACTAGGCTTCTCTATGATGTTCGGTGATGTTGATAAAAGATTCTTTCTAAAACAAATTAAGGGTAGAGGTTACGTTGATGTTGGAACAAATGTCATCAGCGAATTTTATACACCACTTGTACCAAAAAATCATGATTTTTTAGATACAATTAATCAATTGTATCACACTAGAATATCAAACAATTCAAATGAATCTGGTATCTCATGAGTCAGGAACTCATTCCTATTTTCCTTATTGATATAGTTCCTTCCTCCTAACTATATATTATCTATAAAACGTAAGAAATCAGATTGAAAATAACCAAAACTAGTTTGTTAAATTTAATTAGTCTATTGTATACTAGTACTGAGGGGGGTGATTTTTGTGGATTTAAAAAAACAAGATGAACGCTTTATAATGCAAGCAATATCTTTGGCTGAAGCCTCTAAAAATCAAGGTAACGAACCTTTCGGTGCTATTTTAGTAAAAGACAATACAATTGTTTTTACAAATGAAAATCAAATTCACATCAAAAGCGATCCCACCTTTCATGCTGAGCACGGGCTTATTCGAGAATTCTGTCAAAAATATAAAATTACAGATCTTTCTGAATACACTTTGTATTCGAGTTGTGAACCTTGCTTTATGTGTTCTGGTGCTATAGTCTGGTCCAAGTTAGGTCGCTTAGTTTTTAGTGCTTATGCAAAAGATTTAGATAGCATCTTAGGTGAAAAGGAAGAGTCGCCATGCCTCTTAGTGTTTGAACATTCCGTTTGGAAACCTCAGGTTTCAGGTGGGGTTCTCAGAGATAAAGGTGTTCAGATATTAAAGGATTACTTTAGTGATCACAAAGACAAATAACTGTTTTAAAACTTAGAACAAACTAGACTAACTATTAGTAGGTACAATCCTATAAGTTTACAAAACATTTTAATTGGATAATCTGATTGGAGGGAATGGGATGATTCACTTTTTCCGTACCGTTTTTACCAGTTTGCGTCCTAGTTACTTAATTAGGCAATATATATTTAGTGGTTTACTATCGGCTCTTTTTTATATCAGTAGTCCAAGTAATGCTTCCACTTCTTTTTATATCCTTTTGCTATGTTTGTCTACGATTCTTTAGTTTCATTACTACTGGGTGATAACGTGTGGTTTGTTAATGGACTCTGGGCTGTGATTTGGGCTGTGATAAAAATGTTTTTTATCTATATATTCAGCATTTTTATTGCACCAATAGGAATCCTCATACTCTATTTTCAAAATAGATAATTTAATGGGTTAAACTTTTTACCCATACTAATTAATCTTTTTTGTATACAACACTACAAGTGAAAAAGCCATGACTGCAGCGCATTAGTCATGGCTTTTTCTGGCGTGTGTGGCGCAGCCACACGCGCTAGTATCTACCCCCCTATATCTAACAGGGGGGTAGAAATACAACAAAAAATTATAGCAAATGGTCAATCAACATTGATATACAAGCTTTCTTTTGGCTTTTCTAAGGTGTCAACTACTTCCTATTAGTTGACATCTTTTTTATTTATTAAAATATTGGGAGGAATTGTATTGACAAACTTAAGTCAAAGAATTAGTGAATTGAAAGAACGACGAAACGCCTATGGTGTTTCACAAAATAAACTAGCTACAGCTGCTGGTATCTCTCGACAATACCTAAGTGAAATTGAAACTGAAAAAACTGTTCCCTCCATCACCTTGCTGACAACTTTAAATAATGTTCTAGAACGTTTCAATCCTGATTTACCCTTAGAAATGATATTTGACTACGTTAGAATTCGATTTCCAACTACGAACCCGCAGTTCGTTATTGAAAATATACTGAGATTAAAAATGAAATACATGTTGCATGAAGACTATGCATTTTATTCTTATGAGGAACAATACATCTTTGGAGATATAGCTGTCATGGCCTCTCATAATATTGAAAAAGGGATTTTACTTGAGATGAAAGGAAAAGGTTGTCGCCAATTTGAGCACTTTTTACTAGCACAACATCGAACATGGTACGACTTCTTTTTAGATGTTTTTACCGTAGATGGCGTTTACAAGCGTTTAGATTTAGCAATTAACGATAAAGTCGGTCTCCTAAATATTTCAGAACTTGCAAAAAAATGTCAAAATGATGAGTGTATCTCCATCTTTCGAAGTTTCAAAAATTATCAATCGGGAGAACTTATTCGTCAACACGAAAAACCCGACATGGGCAATACACTTTATATCGGCTCATTAAAATCCGAAGTTTATTTTTGTATTTATCAAAAGGACTATGAGCAATATGTCAAACTAGGAATCCCTATAGAAGATAACCCAGTCAAAAATCGGTTCGAAATTCGACTAAAGAACGAACGTGCTTTTCATACGATTATTGATTTGCTAAATAATGAAAATGTAGGCTACACTACCTTTTCCATCATCAATCGTTATATTAGATTCGTTGACAAAGATCCTAATAAGCGCCGCAATCAGTGGAAAATTAATGCTGATTGGGCGTTTTTTTTAGGTGAAAATCAACGTAAACTTCGCTTAACATCTGAACCAACTCCCTATTCTTTTGATCGTACATTAAATTGGTTAGCTAGACAGGTTATCCCTACGTTAAAACTAGCAATGAAAATTGATAAGCTAAATCAAACCTCAGTTATTCAAGATATGATTCAGCATGCTGAATTATCAGATCGACATAAAAGAATTTTACAACAGCAAACACTTCCTGCTGAAGAAATTATTATTAAGTAAAGGAGAATACGCCATGAATTTCGGACAAAACTTATATAATTGGTTTTTATCTAACGCACAGTCACTTGTTCTGATGGCTATTGTTATCATTGGAGTATATTTAGGGTTCAAACGAGAATTTTCTAAATTAACTGGTTTTCTAATCATTGCACTAATCGCAGTAGGTCTAGTCTTTAATGCAGCTGGTGTAAAAGATGTACTATTAAACCTTTTCAATCGAATTATCGGTTCATAATGATGGAGGTGCTAAGAATGGATATGCAAGTCTATATTACAAATCTTGGGAAATATAACGAAGGAGAGCTGGTAGGTGCATGGTTTCAACCGCCTATTTCTCTTGAAGAAGTTAAAGAAAAAATTGGTTTAAATAGTCAATACGAAGAATATGCAATTCACGATTACGAATTACCATTTGAGATTAACGAGTACACGTCTATTTCAGAGATTAATCGACTATGCTCTCTAGTTTCAGAAATTGAAGGGACCCCTATTTTTAAGGAGATAAAGGAAATACAAAATATGTGGTTTTCTAATTTTGAAGATCTTATTAATCATAAGGATGACATCTTTTATTACCCTGATTGTGATTCTATGGAAGATGTAGCTGCTTATTATATTGAAGAGACAGGTCAACTTGGTGAAGTTCCCTCAAATCTTCGAAATTATATTGATTATCAAGCATTAGGCCGGGATATGGAAATGGAAGGGAATTTTTTAGTAACAAGTAATGGTGTATTTGAATACTTAGGATAATAGCTAATCGCCCTCTCAATGCTACAACAACTTTTTTTAATTATAAAAATGTGCTAAACTAATTAAGAACATACGTTTGGAGGGTGACTAATGGGAAAAGTGAATGGGAACACTAATGAATTATCTTTTGGAAAGGTTGTTTATCTTGATGAACAAGCCGTTTTAGACTTTATGCAGCTGAACAATGATGGTGAAGAAATTAAAATCATTAAAAAAGTTTCGGAGTCCGTTGCAGCAATAGATGGCCAAGCATCCGTAGGAAAAGGATTTTTTAATATTGCAAAATTAAAGCTTTCTGGGAATGCCTCTTACAATAAAAACAATATCGTTGAGACTCAGCTCACAAATACTTTAATTAGTAGTTTTATGAGTGTAATTAAAGATCAGCATCCCTTGATTGTCTCTTTATCAAATATCCAACTTTTCATCCATAAAGAATCACCTGCATATTATAGAAACTTAATGCCAATTATTAATATGATTGATGATGTAAATAAGGTACAAACATTAAGTGAGGAAGATAGAAAAAACTTTAGCGGATTTAACCTTCATGCTATGGAAAAGACTTTAGATCAGCTCTCTGGTTACTATGAATTTATTTGTGAGAATGCAGAAGGTGAAAAAATGGTTGTTCGATTTAACATTTCTGGCTTGAGAAATAATTACAACTTAAATGATCTCACAAAGATGAGCTTGAAGCTTTTTGGGATTAAAGTTGGTGAACTAAAAGATTCAAACCTGTCATTTAATCATCAAATGGATAACATGACACAAGACGTACCCTCAAATAATATAGGAGCCGATTTTGATAACGAACAGGAAAATACCCGTACAAATCTGCATTTACCTATTATTGATATTTTAATGGCAGGTGTTTAATATTGGAAATTAAAGTTTTTTTTGAACCTAAATCTGATTTCAATGGACGATTAGAACAGTTTGATAATATTGTATCTTTTAGTGAAGTGACAAGAAATTGGACTTCAAATGCGGCAACAGAGGATATATTAGAACCTTTACACGATAAAGATATTTGTGTAATTACTACTGAAGATTGCTCGGGATTAAACAGTCATGTTCTTGAAAATTTCGAATTTCTAGTAAAACTATTTAACACTGCTGAGCTTGATAAAGTTTGGATTCATAATCCTCCCAAGTTTTTTTTAGATAAGATTTCACTATATTCAGAAGCTATCCCTATATATCATCATCAATATCCCAAGGTCACAGAACTTCTTCTAAGAGAAGTAAATAATCAATTTGATGAGCATATTATCGGGCAACAAAAAGCAAAAAAAATTATCTGTAGAAAACTGATTGCACAAATGATAAGACCTTCCAATAAACCTTTAGTTCTCATGTTTTTTGGAAAACCAGGAATTGGAAAAACTGAAACAGCTAAGTATTTATCTAAAGTATTGTATGGTAATGACGAAATCTTAAGAGAACAGATGACGATGGTTGGCGGAGAAATAAGCGTAAAATATTTTAAGTCAACAAGTCACACTGAAGATTCTTTTTCAAAAAAATTATTAAATCGCAAATCAAATGTAATACTACTTGATGAATTTGCTTTAGCTCCTCATTTTTTCCATACCTCTTTCTTTCAAATGTTTGATGAAGGAATTTATATGGATCAAAACTTTACTGTTGATGTTAGCAATTCCATTATCATCTGTACATCAAACTTGCTTTCTATTCAAGACATGGAAAAAAATATAGATGAAGCCTTATTAAGCAGATTTGATGGATTTATTCCTTTTACTGAATTTACTCTTGAAGAAAAGGAAAAAATAATTTTTAATCTATTTGATGAACTAGTCAATAAAGAAGTTATGAAACCTGAGTATTTTGATAAAATTTCTAAAGATCTTGTACTACAACAAGTACGAAGAAAACTTCAAAATTTACCGAATATGAGGGCGATAAGAAAATACATGGAAGACTGTGTATCAGATATTTTGATGAATGAAATATTAAAGTAATTTATGGAAGCACCGTAGTTTAGGTTTACTACGGTGTTCTTTTTTTGAGGTGAATTACATGAAAAAACTAAAAAGCTATACAAATATTTGGTCTGTTGAAAAGGTAATTTATGCCATTAATGATTTTAGACTTCCTTTCCCAATAACATTTAGTCAAATGACTTGGTTTATATGTAGTCTGTTCACAATTATGTTGCTAGATGATATCCCTCCCCTTTCGTTAATTAAGGGCGCATTACTAAAATATGTAGGTATTCCAGTCAGCTTAACTTGGTTTATGAGTCAGAAATCATTTGATGGAAAAAAACCTTATCGTTTTATTTATACTGTAATCTCCTACTTATTTCGTTCAAAAATTACTTATGCAGGAAAAAAAGTGAAATTTAGAAATAAAGTAATGACTAATCAAGTAACTGTTGTAAGGAGTGAGTTAATTGAAGTATCCAATTAAATATATTGAGGATAATCTTGTATTTAACCATGATGGAGAATGTTTTGCTTATTATGAGCTTTTACCCTATAATTATTCATTTCTAACTCCTGAGCAGAAGATGCAAGTTCATATGAACTTCCGTCAAATGATTGCGCAAAATAGAGAAGGAAAAATCCATGCACTTCAACTTAGTACCGAACGTTCCCTTCGTTCTATACAAGAAGAAAGCAAAGAGCTTGTTTCAGGTCATCTAAAAGATGTCGCTTTCCAGCGAATTGATGATCAAACTGCTGCTTTAGAAGATATAATTGGTGATAATCAGATAGATTATCGCTTTTTTATTGGGTTCAAACTCCTTGTACAGGATCAAGAAATAACTCTAAAAAGCTTAAAACAGATCATGAAAAATACATTATCTACTTTTTATAGAGATGTAAATGAGAAATTAATGGGTGATTTTGTAGTTTTTCCTCAACATGAAGTACATCGCTATACAAAAATGGCTAATCTTTTACAAGCCAAAATTGAACGTAGATTTCATATTCGTCCCCTAAACAAAAACGATTTTGGGTATTTAATTGAACATATCTACGGAAAAGAAACTTTGCCATTTGAAGATTATGAATTTCATTTACCGTCTAAGACATTTAGACAGGATACACTCGTTAAATATTTTGATCTATTAAAGCCAACTAGAACTTTAATTGAAGAAAACCAGCGTTACTTAAAGATACAAAATGAGACGTCTACTGATTATGCTGCTTATTTTACAATTGACTCTATTGTGGGTGAATTGGATTTCCCTTCGAATGAAATATTTTATTATCAACAGCAACAATTTGAATTTCCCATAGACACCAGTATGAACATTGAAATTGTCGCTAATAAAAAAGCTCTGACTACTGTTAGAAACAAGAAAAAAGAGTTGAAAGACTTAGAGAACCATGCTTGGAAAAGCGATAACGAAACTGGCAATAATCTTCTAGAAGCATTGGAAGATGTAAATGAATTGGAAGATGAGTTGGACCAAACTAAAGAAGCTATGTACAAATTAAGTTATGTCATTCGTGTCACAGCTAGTTCCTATGAAGAATTAAAACGTCGATGTAATGAAATAAAAGATTTTTATGATGATTGGAACATTAAACTAGTTCGTCCCTTTGGCGACATGATTGGATTGCATCATGAATTTATCCCATCAAGCAAACGATATATTAATGATTATGTTCAATACGTAACTTCTGATTTTATAGCTGGTCTTGGATTTGGAGCTTCACAAATGTTAGGTGAATCTAATGGTATTTACATTGGATATAATATTGAAACTGGAAAAAATGTCTATTTAAAACCTCATTTAGCAAGCCAAGGTGTAAAAGGGTCTGTAACAAATGCCCTTGCTTCAGCTTTTCTTGGTTCTTTAGGTGGTGGAAAATCATTTTCTAATAACCTATTGATTTACTATGCCGTTTTATTTGGTGCACAGGCTTTAATTATAGATCCAAAAGCTGAGCGAGGAAATTGGAAAGAAAACCTACCGGAAATTTCTGAGGAAATAAACATTGTAAATCTTACAAGTGATGAAAGTAATCAAGGTCTACTTGATCCGTATGTATTAATGAAGCGTAGAAAAGATGCGGAAAGTTTAGCAATTGATATTTTAACTTTCTTAACAGGTATATCTAGTCGTGATAGCGAACGTTTTCCTTTATTACGAAAAGCAATTCGGTCAGTTACACAACGTGAGATAAGAGGATTATGGTTAGTCATCGATGAGTTACGACTGGACGAAAATCCTGTAGCACATTCTATAGCTGATCACATTGAAAGTTTTACAGATTACGACTTTGCACATCTTTTATTTAGTGATGGAACAACTGAAAATTCTATCAGTTTAGATAAACAGTTGAATATTGTTCAAGTGGCTGATCTTATTTTACCAGATACACAATCTAACTTTTCCGAATACACAACAATTGAATTACTAAGTGTTGCTATGTTAATTGTACTTTCTACGTTTGCATTAGACTTCATTCACTCTGATCGTAGTAAATTTAAAATTGTAGATTTGGATGAGGCTTGGTCATTTCTTCAAGTAGCCCAAGGTAAAACATTGTCTAATCGTCTAGTGCGTGCAGGAAGATCGATGAATGCCGGCGTATATTTTGTCACACAAAATGCAGATGATCTAATTGATGAAAAATTAAAAAATAATATTGGATTGAAATTTGCTTTTCGTTCTACTGATATTCAGGAAATAAAAAAGACATTGGAATTTTTTGGTGTAGATCAAAATGATGAAGAAAACCAAAGAAGACTACGCGAACTAGAGAATGGACAATGTTTACTTCAAGACTTATATGGTCGAATAGGTACTATTCAAATTCATCCCGTCTTTGAAGATTTGTTTCATGCTTTCGATACCCGTCCTCCTATTAAAAAAAGTGAGGTGTAACAATTGAAATCAAAGTTGAAAAAAATATTTTTGGTAGTTCTTCTTATCGGAGGGATTACTTTTTTATTTTTAACAATTTTTGGCACTATTGCTCATGCTGTCGGATTAGTTGACGATACCGTAGATCCACAAAATTTATATTCAAAATATCCATTGGATAATTATCAATTAGATTTCTATGTAGATACTAATTGGGATTGGTTACCTTGGAATTGGAAAGATGGAATTGGAAATCAAGTACATTATGGATTATTTGCTATATCCAATATTATTTGGACTATTAGTTTGTATTTATCGAATGCAACTGGATATGTCATACAACAAGCTTACAATCTGGACTTTATTTCTGATACAGCAAATAAAATTGGAGAAAATATGCAGATCTTGGCTGGCATATCTGCCAAAGGATTTTCCTCCTCTGGTTTTTATGCCGGTTTTTTGCTTATATTTATCCTGATTATCGGAATACATGTTGCCTATGTAGGATTGATAAAAAGAGAGACTTCCAAAGCTATCCAAGCTATTACTAACTTTATTGTAGTTTTTCTATTATCCGCGGGATTTATCGCCTATGCTCCCTCATATATTCAAAAGATTAATGACTTTTCTGCTGACGTTTCTCAAGCGAGTTTAGATTTAGGATCCAAAATAATTTTTCCTCATTCAGAATCAAAGGCTGAAAATAGTGTTGATCTCATTCGCGATACATTGTTTTCGGTGCAAGTTGAACAGCCTTGGCTACTTCTTCAATTTAGTAATTCAAATAAAGGTGAACTTGAAGAATCTCGTATCGATAGTCTATTGGAAATTAGTCCCGACAAGAATAACGGAAAAGATCGTGAAGAAGTCGTTAAAGCTGAGATTGAGAAATATGATAATCAAAATTTAACACTTACAAAAACAATCAGTCGGTTAGGTATGGTTGTCTTTTTAGTACTATTTAACTTTGGAATTTCCATCTTTATATTTTTGCTAACAGGTATTATGATTTTTTCTCAAATTTTATTTATCCTGTATGCGATGTTCCTTCCTATCAGCTTTTTGTTATCTATGTTACCTAATTTTACAAATATGGGGAGAACAGCATTAATGAAGCTTTTTAATACTATTATGCTACGTGCAGGAATTACTTTAATTATTACAACGGCATTTAGCATCTCCACAATGTTCTATACATTAACTATCGGCTATCCTTTTTTCCTTATTGCCTTCTTACAAATCGTAACTTTTTCAGGGATCTATATGAAGTTAGGCGATATTCTAAGTTTCTTTAGTTTGCAATCCAATGATTCACAACAAGTTGGACGCCGTGTTCTTCATCATCCTAAGCGATATTTCAATCGTGGAGTAAAAAAATTACAACATTCAATTAATCGTACTTTATTCGGAGGGACCATTGGTTACTTGGCAGGAAAAAACCATTCCAGCGCGCAAAAGTCCAAGATGGCATCTAAATCTCCTTACACGGAGACAGCCTCAGAACAAACAATAAGATCCTCTGCTTTAAATACCCGCAGTTATTTAGCGGGACAACAAATCGGAAAAGTACTAGATAGTAGAAATCGAGCTTCTAAATATGTCTCAAACAAAAAACAACAAGTAAAAGAACTACCTTATACAGTAAATCAAGCTATGAGAAAATCTGTATCTGACTTTAAGCAAGGCATTACGGATGAACATACTAAAAAGCCAAAAAATAGTCGCCGACCACTCACACAGCGACGTAGCACTTCGGGATTGCCAACAATTAAAAGCAATTCTTCAAGTAGAACAAGTAAAGTATCAGTATCAGAAGTTCCTTATTCTTCAACGAATAGAGATATCCGTTTGAATGGTACCTCGCCAGGATATCAAAACGATTCAAAAAATAATATTAAATCTACTTTTAACCATAAACATTTAAAAACTTCAAAGGAAAAGAAAATTAGACAGAGTATTGTTAATTCCTCAAAAGAAATACGAATAAAAAGAGCTAAAGTAACTAGCCAACCCGATAGCAAAAATATTCATTTCAAGCGACATAGAAGTAATAAGTAGGTGAGACAAATGAGATGGAAAATAAAGATATCGTTACTTCTGATTTTTTCAACTTTCT
Organism: Enterococcus sp. FDAARGOS_375; assembly: GCF_002393265.1. Taxonomy (NCBI): domain Bacteria; kingdom Bacillati; phylum Bacillota; class Bacilli; order Lactobacillales; family Enterococcaceae; genus Enterococcus; species Enterococcus sp. FDAARGOS_375. The sequence continues at coordinate 1,311,235 of NZ_CP023515.1, forward strand.
TTGTTGGCTTACTAACTTTTATTACAATTTTAATTCCTGAAGAAACTCAAACGATTAACATGAGTATTTCAGAGAATAGTATTTCAACTGGCGTATCAGAAGATGTTTTAAAATACAAACCTATAGTAGAAAAATACGCTAAAAATGAAAATATTTCAGATTATGTAGATACTTTACTAGCAATCATTCAAGTTGAAAGTGGTGGAAAACTTAAAGACGTTATGCAATCTTCTGAATCTAAGGGATTACCGCCAAACTCAATTACTAATCCAGAAGAATCCATTGCTCAAGGAGTTCATTACTTTTCAGAGTTAGTTAGAATGGCTAAATCACTTAGTGTTGATCAGCAAAGTATCATTCAAGCCTATAATTATGGCGGAGGATTTTTGTCCTATGTCTCTAAAAATGGCAAAAAATATTCTTTTGAATTAGCAGAAAGTTTTTCTAAGAAAAAATCACAAGGTAAAAAAGTTCCTTATAAAAATAACCTCTCTATTCAAAAAAATGGAGGTTGGCGATATAGCTACGGTAACATGTTTTATGTATTATTGGTGAACCAATATCTAACTTCTACCACTCAAAAGTTTGATGATAAGATTGTACAAGTTATTATGGATGAAGCACTAAAATATCAGGGATATCCTTATGTATTTGGTGGATCTAATCCCAATACCTCTTTTGACTGTAGTGGAATTACGCAATGGACTTTTCAAAAAGCAGGTATCAGTTTGCCTCGAACAGCACAAGCGCAATATGATGTAATGGAGCATTTTCCTTTGTCAAAAGCTCAGCCTGGAGATTTAATTTTTTTTCACTCTACTTATCCTACCGCTGACTATGTAACTCATGTTGGAATATACGTAGGAAATATGCGTATGTATCATGCGGGTGATCCGATTGGTTATACTGATTTAAATAATGACTATTGGAAGCAACACTTAATTGGTGCTGGAAGAATAAAAAATGGAAAGTGAGGATTTCTAATGAAAATTAAAATTGAGCATAGTTCTAAAAAAAATAAACCTTCAAAAAATAAAGCACTGAAGACAATATACGTGGGCACCCATAAAAAGGGTGTCCTTTTTCTATGGTCTTTATTACTAGTGAGTCTTTCTTTTGCTATATACAAAAATTTTACAGTTATAAACTCTCACACAATACATGAAACTAAAACTATTAAAACAGAAATTTTTGATACTCACTCTATAGATAACTTCACACAAAATTTTATTTATGACTATTATCAATGGGAAAACAAAAAGGAAGCCCTAGCTAAGAGAAAGGCTAAAATTAACAATTATTTAACGTCACAATTACAGGCACTAAACGAAGATATCATTCGTTCGGACATTCCTACCAGTTCAAAAGTTATTAATAGTCAAATTTGGCAAGTTGAAACTACAGAGAAAGGTAAATATTCTGTTGTTTATTCCGTTACTCAAGAAGTTAGTGAAAATAAAAAAAATCAAGTAACTACTAATGCTTTTAAAATTGTTATTCACCAAGATCCTAATGGCGATCTTGTTATCGTAAAAAATCCAACAATTTGGACAATTCCCAAACGATCAAACTATCAATTGACAGAAGATGTAGATCAATTAGATATAGATTCATCTGCAAAAAAGGAAATTTTGTCTTTTTTAGAAACGTTCTTCAAATTATACCCCACTGCAACAAAAGATGAGTTGGCCTATTACATGAAAAATCAATCCTTGCCAGTCATAAACAGGAATATAATTTTTTCATCTTTGATTGATCCGACATTTTCAAAAACTAAAGAAGAATATCATGTTGCGCTTTCTGTGAAGTATCTGGATAGCATAACTAAAAGTGAATATGTCTTTCAATATAATTTAAACCTACAAAAAGAAGAAAATTGGAAAATAATTTCTGTATCCTTCTAGTTTTATTGAATATCCTCTTGTTATTTCTCAATAAAAAGGGAATCATGAATACAACGATTCCCTTTTTAATAGATTTTATAAGGTTTGACATGCTCCATAAATCCTAGAGATTCCCGAAATAAATTTCACGAGAGTGTAAAATATTTTGTGTAAATAGAAAAAAGGAAGTCCCTTCTGTAGAATAGAGTTACCACAACACATTCACAGAAGAGAGGACTTCCCTATGAACGATTTTACTACAGAAATTCTAAAGACTCTAGCGAACAAAGGCGATTTGAATGAATTATTCCGTGTCCATTTGGAGAAAGCAGTCAATACGCTTCTCAAAACGGAGTTAACGGCTTTCCTAGATTACGAAAAGTATGATCGCATTGGTTTTAACACGGGTAATTCTCGTAACGGCTCCTATTACCGTACGGTCAAGACCGAGTATGGGGAACTTCATCTCCAGATTCCGCGCGACCGCAATGGTGAGTTCAAGCAACAGACTGTTCCTGCTTATAGACGGACGAATGACACGTTAGAGGAGACCGTCATTCACCTCTTCCGAAAAGGTATTACCATGTCGTAAATCGCAGACTTGATTGAGAAAATGTATGGGCATTACTACACGCCCCAAACCATGTCCAATATAACAAAATCATTTACAGAAGAGGTAACGGCGTTTAAAGGGCGGGAGCTTCATGACCGTTATGCTGCTATTTATATGGACGCAACGTATATTCCGTTAAAGCGGAAAACCGTCGCCAAGGAAGCTATTCATATCGCAGTTGGCATTCGCCCGGACGGATCAAAGGAAGTATTGAGCTATGCGATTGCACCGACTGAATCCATCACGATTTGGGAGGAAATTTTATTGGACCTTCAAGAGCGCGGTTTGAAAAATGTCCTCCTGTTCATCACGGATGGCTTAAAGGGGATGGTAGGAGCGATTAGTCGGTTCTATCCCAAAGCTCGTTTTCAACATTGTTGTGTACACGTTTCCCGTAATATCAGTCACAAAGTGCGTGTCGATGATCGTAAGGAAGTCTGTGATGATTTTAAAATGGTGTATCAAGCCTCATCTAAAGAGGTGGCGTTGGAAGCACGTGGTGCTTTTGCGGAAAAATGGAAAACCAGCTATCCAAAAGTGGTTGAATCGATTCTTTCGAACGATCACTTGCTCACTTTCTATGATTTCCCCTTGGCCATACGCAAGAGTATTTATTCTACGAACTTGATTGAATCCTTTAATAAGCAAATCAAGAAATACAGACACCGCAAGGAACAGTTCCAAAACGAAGAGTCGATGGAACGTTTCTTAGTCTCGTCTTTTGATACTTACAACCAAAAATTCCTAGGTCGCAGTCATAAAGGCTTTCAACAGGCCGAAGGCGAACTTGAACAAATGCTAAGCCAACTGATTGAGAATTAGAAACAATCTGCAGTAGGGAAGAATCATTTACACAAAATTATTGACGCTCCCAATTTCACTATTATTTCCATGAACATCTATAATTTTTAGTTTATTTTTATTCTTTAAATAAATAGTTTTGTAATGGACTTCATCATTATTTTTCCAGAGAATAATTCGTTTTGTTTTATTGTCCAAAATTACTTCTGTTGAACCCGAAAAACTTGTTTCTTCTAAAAATTTATCTTGTTCTTCAAAGGTTGAGTTTTTAGTATTTGATTCTTCCGTTGACTCTTCCTGCTCAACATTATGTATAGTAGAGATTTCTACTGAAGATCTCGTTGTATTTTTAGTAGCACTTGGTTCTTCACTACTACATGCAGATAGAAAGAATAAGGCTGAGAAAATTAGTAGATATTTTTTCATAATGCATTCCCCTTTACATAAATAGTTAAAATTGCCTCTACACTTTAATACTAGCATTCTCATTAGTGTAATTCAACAAAACATGAACGTTCGTTTTTATGTGTTGCTATTTTCATTTAGCTTGATTCCTTTTACAATCAGTTATTAAGTTAACGAATAAAAGGCCTGAGATATCACTACTAGATATACCTCAAGCCTTTTCATTTTAATCATCGTTCTGTTGCATTTTATAGAAAATTACTTTTGTTTGCCCTCTTCATTCATCCATGCTTTTAAATAATCAAGTAGATTAGCTTCAAACGTATTTTCGGCATCTACTTGATGATCATACAACGATAAGTATAATTTCAATTTTTCTTTGTAAAACTCATTGTAAAAAGAACAAATATACATATTCAAAACGCTATCTAAGAAAAGTATTTTAAATCTATCCTTAGTTTTATATTGTGAGTAAAACTTTGTATAGTAGGAAAATTTGTTTTTTTCGAAAAGCTCAATTAACTCTGTGTTTTTTATGGGTACACTATTAGTAGTGATCAACATATAAAAATTTAATATATATTTTTCCCTGATAGAAAAATCCTTAGCCTGCGCTATTATTAATTCAATATATTCTGCCAATGAATTGGAATTCATAGCATTTTCTTTAAGTCGTTTATCAATAATTCGAAGACAATATTCAATTGCGGCCTCAAACAAGTCATGTTTTATCTTAAAAAAACTATAAATAGTGGTTGTACTTGTTTCTGCTTCGCTAGCAATTGTCGCGAGTTTTGTTTTTTCATAACCATTTTCAGAGAAGTTTTTTAGAGCTATTTTTAGTATTTCTTCCTTTTTATCATTATTAGTTTGCATGAGTAGCTCTATCCTCTCTCGTTAATTCAGTTAATGAGTCTACAATATTCTCCTTTAACAATAAATTGCTTTGAGTCAAATCTTCTAAAAATACTTTAGTCTTGATTTCTTGATATTGAATATTATGAAATATCTCTCCAGACAATATTAATGTATCGATAATGAATGTATACGTTACTGGATCTAGCTCAGGATTTATTTTTCCTTCTTTCTGTAGTTCATTTACGGTCTGCCAATAGACAGTAAAAAAACTTTTGTTTCCATAAAATTGATTTACCCACTCTTTAATCATTCGCTTATCACTCGGAATTTTATTGTAAAACCTAATAACTTCAGGATGTTCTTCTCCAACTTTACACATAGATTCAAACATTACTTTCAGTCGCATTTCCAATTCCATTGAAGTTTTTTCAACTTTTTCAATATAGGAAGATAAGATAACAAAAACTTGTTCAACTGCAATTTTTAGTATCCCTTCTTTATCTCCAAAATACTGATACAATGATCCAATACTAGCTTGTGTATTTTTAGCAATTTTCCTCATAGATACTCTGTCATATCCAGATTCACCAAACTCTTTAATAATTTGATTCAGAATAAATTGTTGTTTTTCTGAGCTCAATCGATTAAAAATTTCACTTCCATTAGTATACATGCTTATCACCTTCTTCAGTTTTCAATTCACTCAAGTATATCACAAAAATATAAAGTAATGAACGATCGTTTTTTTTATTTAACAAAACAAAAAATAAGCAAGCAGAATCAAAGTCTGCTTGCTTATCCTTAATTAGTTGTTATTTTTCTTCTTTTTTTCTAAAGAGTCCAAACAACAAACTGCTAACACTAATTAGTGTCATCCCAAGAATCGAAAAGAAAGAATTGTCATTTTCTCCAGTTTGAGGAAGTACTTTATTATCTGTTTTTGAAATTATACTATCTTCTTTCAATGTAGCATTTGATAAATCGATATTTTTATTTTTGCGTACAACATCGAGTACTACTGGATATTGTTTGTTTGTTGAAGATAGATTGTTATTATCCTTAATGGTTACTGGGATTTCAATAATTACACTTGATCCATCTGGGAAGGTTACCTTCACTTTACCGGTTTGTTCTCCAACTTGGTCTGTGTCCACTGGTGTGACAACTTCTACTGTGCTTCCTTCTGGTAAGTTGATGATGTTATCTGTTAAATCAGCTTCTTCTCCTTTATGAACTACCTCAGGTAGAATCTGATCTTCGCCAATTGTTGGAATTGGATTGATGTCCACCCAGTCTACTTTATCTTTAACAGTCACTGGGATTTCAACAATTACACTTGATCCATCTGGGAAGGTTACTTTCACTTCACCCGTTTGTTCTCCAACTTGATCTGTGTCCACTGGTGTGACAACTTCTACTGTGCTTCCTTCTGGTAAGTTGATGATGTTATCTGTTAAATCAGCTTCTTCTCCTTTATGAACTACCTCAGGTAGAATCTGATCTTCGCCAATTGTTGGAATTGGATTGATGTCCACCCAGTCTACTTTATCTTTAACAGTCACTGGGATTTCAACAATTACACTTGATCCATCTGGGAAGGTTACTTTCACTTCACCCGTTTGTTCTCCAACTTGATCTGTGTCCACTGGTGTGACAACTTCTACTGTGCTTCCTTCTGGTAAGTTGATGATGTTATCTGTTAAATCAGCTTCTTCTCCTTTATGAACTACCTCAGGTAGAATCTGATCTTCGTCAATTGTTGGAATTGGATTGATGTCCACCCAGTCTACTTTATCTTTAACAGTCACTGGGATTTCAATAATTACACTTGATCCATCTGGGAAGGTTACCTTCACTTTACCGGTTTGTTCTCCAACTTGGTCTGTGTCCACTGGTGTGACAACTTCTACTGTGCTTCCTTCTGGTAAGTTGATGATGTTATCTGTTAAATCAGCTTCTTCTCCTTTATGAACTACCTCAGGTAGAATCTGATCTTCGCCAATTGTTGGAATTGGATTGATGTCCACCCAGTCTACTTTATCTTTAACAGTCACTGGGATTTCAACAATTACACTTGATCCATCTGGGAAGGTTACTTTCACTTCACCCGTTTGTTCTCCAACTTGATCTGTGTCCACTGGTGTGACAACTTCTACTGTGCTTCCTTCTGGTAAGTTGATGATGTTATCTGTTAAATCAGCTTCTTCTCCTTTATGAACTACCTCAGGTAGAATCTGATCTTCGTCAATTGTTGGAATTGGATTGATGTCCACCCAGTCTACTTTATCTTTAACAGTCACTGGGATTTCAACAATTACACTTGATCCATCTGGGAAGGTTACTTTCACTTCACCCGTTTGTTCTCCAACTTGATCTGTGTCCACTGGTGTGACAACTTCTACTGTGCTTCCTTCTGGTAAGTTGATGATGTTATCTGTTAAATCAGCTTCTTCTCCTTTATGAACTACCTCAGGTAGAATCTGATCTTCGCCAATTGTTGGAATTGGATTGATGTCCACCCAGTCTACTTTATCTTTAACGGTCACTGGGATTTCAACAATTACACTTGATCCATCTGGATACGTGATTTCAATTGTTCCTTCATATTCACCTGGTTGAGTGGTATCAATGACACCTTCTGGTGTGATATCTTTTACTTCCGTCCCAGTTGGCAACTCATCTAAGTTCGTAACGTTATCTGTTAAATCAACTTCTCCCCCGTAGTTGACCTCTTCTTTTTCAACGACTGGTTCATATTTATCGACATCACTGCGATTGTCCACTACTTCCACTGGAACTTTTACTGTTTCACTCGTTCCATCTGGATACGTGATTTCAATTGTTCCTTCATATTCACCTGGTTGGGTGGTATCAATGACACCTTCTGGTGTGATATCTTTTACTTCCGTCCCAGTTGGCAACTCATCTAAGTTCGTAACATTATCTGTTAAATCAACTTCTCCCCCGTAGTTGACCTCTTCTTTTTCTACAACCGGTTCATATTTTTCAGCATCATTGCGATTGTCCACTACTTCCACTGGAACTTTTACTGTTTCACTCGTTCCATCTGGATACGTAATTTCAATTGTTCCTTCATATTCACCTGGTTGAGTGGTGTCAATCGGATTTGAAGTTACATCTTTTACGGTTGTTCCTTCTGGTAACTCATCCAAGTTTGTGACATTATCCGTTAGATCAATTGGTTGTCCATAATCCACTTCTTCTTTTTCTACAACCGGTTCATATTTTTCAGCGTCACTGCGATTGTCTACTACTTCCACTGGAACTTTTACTGTTTCACTCGTTCCATCTGGATACGTAATTTCAATTGTTCCTTCATATTCACCTGGTTGAGTGGTATCAATGACACCTTCTGGTGTGATATCTTTTACTTCCGTCCCAGTTGGCAACTCATCTAAGTTCGTAACGTTATCTGTTAAATCAACTTCTCCCCCGTAGTTGACCTCTTCTTTTTCAACGACTGGTTCATATTTATCGACATCACTGCGATTGTCCACTACTTCCACTGGAACTTTTACTGTTTCACTCGTTCCATCTGGATACGTGATTTCAATTGTTCCTTCATATTCACCTGGTTGGGTGGTATCAATGACACCTTCTGGTGTGATATCTTTTACTTCCGTCCCAGTTGGCAACTCATCTAAGTTCGTAACATTATCTGTTAAATCAACTTCTCCCCCGTAGTTGACCTCTTCTTTTTCTACAACCGGTTCATATTTTTCAGCATCATTGCGATTGTCCACTACTTCCACTGGAACTTTTACTGTTTCACTCGTTCCATCTGGATACGTAATTTCAATTGTTCCTTCATATTCACCTGGTTGAGTGGTGTCAATCGGATTTGAAGTTACATCTTTTACGGTTGTTCCTTCTGGTAACTCATCCAAGTTTGTGACATTATCCGTTAGATCAATTGGTTGTCCATAATCCACTTCTTCTTTTTCTACAACCGGTTCATATTTTTCAGCGTCACTGCGATTGTCTACTACTTCCACTGGAACTTTTACTGTTTCACTCGTTCCATCTGGATACGTAATTTCAATTGTTCCTTCATATTCACCTGGTTGAGTGGTATCAATGACACCTTCTGGTGTGATATCTTTTACTTCCGTCCCAGTTGGCAACTCATCTAAGTTCGTAACGTTATCTGTTAAATCAACTTCTCCCCCGTAGTTGACCTCTTCTTTTTCAACGACTGGTTCATATTTATCGACATCACTGCGATTGTCCACTACTTCCACTGGAACTTTAATTGTTTCACTCGTTCCATCTGGATACGTAATTTCAATTGTTCCTTCATATTCACCTGGTTGGGTGGTATCAATGACACCTTCTGGTGTGATATCTTTTACTTCCGTCCCAGTTGGCAACTCATCTAAGTTCGTAACATTATCTGTTAAATCAACTACTCCTCCATAATCTACTTCTTCTTTTTCTACAATTGGTTCATAAAAATCAGCATCACTAGAAATCCGATTGTAATACAAGTTAATAATATTTCCATCTTGCTGTGTAATGGTTAATTCTTCGGGATCAGCCGTCACAAACTCGTAGTTACTAATTTCGTAAGAGTTACCCATATCCATTCCGTTAATTTCTTGACCAAAAGTAGAAACCAAGTATGCTGATTCACGCAACTTCAATGGATGTTCTGTATCTTTTGTTGAATAGTCATAAAAATTGATGGTAGTAGGAAATAAATTAACGTAGCTTGAGGCAAGTGAATTTCTAACCACTCGTTCTTGTCGATTTTTATAATCCGTGAACCACGTTCTTATCCCCGCGGATACTAATTGATCCTCGTCTTCAACTAAAGGCTTAGGCATAACAGGAATATCAATAAAATTTGCACCAACAAATGGTGAAGAACTCAACGTATTCATAAAGCTCTCAACCGCATTAACGTAGTAAACTCCGTTTTCATACTGACCAGCTTTATCTTTGTTGACTTCAATTTTGATTTTATTATCAACAAACATACTTTTCTTCAACATAACTGGCTTATTAGATCCACCATCATGGTGTTCAATATTATTTTCTCTATATACCTGCCAGATAGTAATAAAGTCATCATCTGAAACAAGATTCAAAATTTGCGGATCAATTTCGATATTAAATGAAACAGGTCGTCCTAAATCAAGAGCTGTTCCATATAAAAGATTATTCATAATAGTATTTTGAACTCTGATCAGACTTTTATCAGTTCCTTCCAGAACATTACTAAATTGACCATCACTACCCATTTGTTTTCCTTCATAGGTAGTAGTAATTGTGTGTACAGATGGCGAATTTAGCCAGTTTGAATTATTTACATCTGGTTCCTCTTGTGAAAGATCAATAATAGTATTTTTATTTAAACTTTCTTTAGCAATATTTACAACACCAGAACTTGATTGACCTTGCAAGCGAAGCTGAACGCCAAATTTATCTCTTCCAAGTTCTTGCTGTAACTCTGTCACATCTTTTGATAATTTTATAAAGATATTTGCTTCATATCTTTCAGCTTCCAAAGGTGTTGATGGAAATACTCCCCAGTTACCAGATAGTGCTCCACGATCCTTAGGTTTTGTGCCTGGGATGCGAGTAAAAAATTTGTCTAATAAAACACGATAGATTGCTCCAGTTGATTGATCTACTTGTGCGTATGCATCGCTTATGCCTGTTTGATTTCCAAAAGTATTCACACCACTTAACGAATTAGCATCCACTTTTTCAAAATAACGTTGATAACCAACTTGTGCACCAATATTTACAGTATTTTTTATATTGATTTCTTCAATATATTTTGCTAATTCTGGATCTATACGAAGATAAATCCAATCTATAGAAACAGGTGTTGCTGCTGATCTATAAGCCATTTTTAGATGAAGTTGTGTTGGATCGTCCTGACTTACTCCTACATACGTAATTCCCGTTTGCGTAATTAATCGTTTAACGATTTTATAATTATCTGGGAATGACCAATCAGCTAAATATACATCCTCACTTTGTTCATCAATACTTCTACTTGAAGGATTTTGTACTAATGGTGATGAAGTATTATCCTCTGGTGTAGTAGTACTGCCTTCTTCATCTAATTGTTGTTCTTTTGGAATAACTGTTTCTTTACTTAATTCATCCTCTTCTGCATTGATCGAATCTTCTTGCACATCGGAGACTGATTCAAAATTTTTTTCTTCTTTTGAAGTAGAACTTTCTTCGTTTTCTTCTGTATTTTCCAATGCATTTTCTTCAACTAAAGTATTGGTACTATCTCCCTCATAGAAATTAGAATCAAGTTCTTGAGTAGTATCACTATTAGTTAACTCTTCCGAATTGATTTCAATTGGGACTTCTGTCTGCACGTTAACATTGTTTTCTGATGGATTGGTGACTTTCTGATTTCTTTTTTCTACATCAGACTGTTTTTCTGATTCAGAAAGGCTCATTTGAGTATCTAGTTCTATATTTTCTTTAGTAGAACTATCCTCAGATAAGACGTTTTTGTTTTGATTTTCTTCTGAATTAATTTCCTCAGAATCAGACTTAACTAGGTTGGATTGGATTTGATTAGACGAATTAAGTTCAGTTGCTTCATCAGCAAAAGTTACTGAGGGATAAGAAATTAACCCTATTCCTAAAAATACCGCTCCAATGATAAAAGAGGCTGCACCACCGCCACCTTTTTTCTTTTTAATTGCATATTTGAACTGCTTCTCCTTCTTTTGATAAAACATGCTATTCATCCTCCTTGTTTATAAACTTATCGAAAGAAGCTTAAACAAAACGAACGTTCATTTCATCAGAAGAAGGAAAAAAAGTCCGCTTCGTCATATAATATATATTAGAATAGTTTTAAAACAATTTCAATATGAACGTTCACTTTTTATTTCTTCTAAAAAAATATTTCTTTTGTGTCCATTCATGCTTTTTATTCGTTGTTAATTATGAAAGGAGAAGAAGATGAAACTAGAAGAAGAAAAAGATGCAATTTATACACAAATGAGAATGATACTTGAGGAAAGGAGGAACCTTAGTAAAGATTATTATGAGTTAAAATCTCGACTTTTTACCTTAGATAGTATGGAATCACACGAAAATTCAAACAAAAATAAAGATTTTGCTAGGAAATCATCAGCGACCATCTCTAAAGAGGCACAACATCAACTATATATTAGTGAACGAACCAATAAGAATAAACAATCGATTGCATACTCGACTATCAGTTTAACCATTGCTTCAATTTTAAAGGGTGCCGGCCGCCCACTATCAAATAAAGAAATCTTCAAAATTTTAACTAATGATCATGGATTAAGCATTTCCTACGAAAACTTAACTCATAATATTCTTCCCAGAATAAACATTGATAGTAGCATCAATGTAGAAAGAGCTTATAGAGGTTATTGGCAGTATAGATTGCATTAGCTTCTTTCACGCTTTCTGTTCCTTCTCCTTTTAAATTTTATTGGAAGAAGTGAGTAGGATGTCAGAAAATGATGAACGCGTGAATGCCCAACTTATTCGTTTTTTTGAAAAGGTCATTGAGAATACTGCAAATTCCTATTTTAAAAAGCAGAAAAAAATAAGTGACCACGAACAATTCGATCAATTCCCTCAACATTTCTTTACTGAAAATAAAATCAAAATCAAGCAACCTGTTACCATTTTAAATGTAACTTTTCTAGTTGAAGATGCTCAATTAGCTGAGATTATTCCTTTATTAAAAGAAAAAGAACAGATATTTCTTGTTGAAAAATTTATTTTTGAGAAGACAGATAAAGAGATTGGAGAATCTTTAGGTATTACAAGACAAGGGACTACTAACCTAAAGCACCGTCTTTATAAAAAATTCCAAGAATTGCTTATTTAAAACTTACTCGATTTCACTTTTAATACGACCACCTCCCATAAATAATATTTAAATTTATGGAAAGGAAGATGGTCTATGAATACACTGAAAGAAGATTTTATTTTAGCAAAAGCTGGAAATGAAGAAGCCATTGAAGCCATTCTTAAAAGATTCAGCTCGTTGATGCACAAAAAATCGTGGAGAAACGGAAAATACGATCAAGATTGTTATCAAGAATGTATGATTGCAGTCTATCTAGCAATTTCAAAATTTGAAATCAAGGAATAAGCTCATTTTGGGGAGATGCATTTTGCTTCTCCCTTTCTTCTTATCTACCTCACCTTATCCATTAAATTTTTCAATTCAGTTACATTTGTTAACTCGATTATATTAGGAATTGGCTGCTTTATTAGATTATTCCTAGTGAGTTTTGTTAAATATCTACTAAGTGTTTCTGGAGTCATCCCTAAATAAGAAGCAAGTTCTTTTTTCGTAGTTTCCAATTTTATCTGCTCTGTATTTTGCTTTATATTTTCTTCTAACAAATACTGAATTAAGCGTGTTTCTGCTCTTTCAGTCGTGATTCCTGCAGTTAATCGTTCTGTATTATCAAGACGTCTCGCCATTTCTGATAAAAGTTCTAGAGCTATTTGGGGATGCGATAGTAAAATCCGCTTAAAGTTGTCCTTTTGAATGGTACATACTTTAGTTGGTGATATTGCTTCTATAAAGCATCCATAATGTTGTTCTTCAAATAATGCCAGCTCGCCCACAAAATCACCCTGTTCTAAAATACGAATCACCTGTTCTTTACCTGAAGAACCTAAGCGATAAACTTTTACTTTTCCTTCTTGAATAAGATAAAGAGATTCAAGTATATCTTCTGCTTGATAGATAAACTGTCCTGCAGAAAAAGCTTGTTCTGTAATATCACTTTGGATAAATTGAATTTCAGTGAGGGACAATCCCTGAAATAAAGGCATTGTACTTATACAATGATCATATTTTGTGAAATCAATCATGTTCTTACTACTCCTCTTTTTGTGGTTAGTATAGCATAAAAAAACGTTCACTCATGTAATATCATCAGTGAACGATTTTCTATACTTATTTTTCTTTATCTGCATCATAAAGAACAGCGCGTACTGAAACTTCAATGGAATCCTTTACTGCTTTAGAATATGGACAAACTTTATGCGCTTCTTCAGCAATTTTTTGAACTTCTTCTAAATCTAAATCTTGAATTGCAACTTGAATCTCAGCACTTAATTTAAAGTCCACATCGTCTGGCTTTTTGTATAATTTTACTGTATGTGTAACTTGTGAAGATTGATGAATTTTACGTTGACCCTTAACAATTTCTAATGCCCCGTGAAAACAAGCACTGTATCCTAAAGCAAATAATTGTTCTGGGTTTACTCCACTCCCAGATCCTCCCATTTCTTTAGGTGTAGAAATCTTCACTTCAAATGATCCATCATTTAAATAGCTCACTCCATCACGGCCACCGGTATTAGTCGCTGTTGTTTCGTAAATTTTTTTGTAATCTGACATATTGAAGTCACTCCTTTTCACTTTTATGGTCCTATTTTAGGAAATAAAGTTGGTGTTGGCATTGATCTAAATCAAGAATCATAAAGTTAAGAATAACTTTATGAAAAAATATCGTTGGATGCAGTATATCTCTTTACTTGAACTTTATTAGCTATGTTTATTGGTCTTTTTGTTAAGGTAAATAAATATTAACAAAGCTATTATTGCGCCTCCAAAAGAACCACCTATCGCAATAAACACATCCACTGTTCCTTGAATTCGAATGATATTTGATTTAGTTATAAAATGGATGAACTATGATATAATTTTTTGCTTTAGGTTTCCTTCAGATTCCATCAGCTACAAAGTTGCTACCCGTGCAGGGTACATCAAAAAAGGAAATGCCAAAGCATTTCCTAAAGTGTGATTTGGTCAAAACAACACCATTTGACAAAGCACTGAAGAAACTAGAATGACTTTTCATCAATAAACCCTATTGTTCGTTCAGATTTTCCATTTACTCCAACACAAAGGAGTTTTTGAAAACAAATTCACTCCTCCCTCCTAAATCTTCTTAAAAACCATTATTCTCCGCCAATGTCTTAAACCATTCCCCAGATTTCTTAATCGTCTTAATCTGAGTGTGAATATCATTAGCGATTAAGCCGTAGCGGTTACGGTAGGCATTGCTCCAGGACCAGCAATCGATAGGAGTCCATAGATGGTAGCCAAAGCAGTTGGAACCTTCTTCAATCCCTTTATGCAACCATTGGAGATGCTCTTTGATAAATTCTATGCGGTAATCGTCTAGAATTTGCCCTTTTTCATCCATAAAGCGTTCTTCCCGAGAAACCCCCATGCCATTTTCAGAAACAAACCAAGGTAGATTGCCATAATTATCGCGAATATTGATGGCAATGTCATACACTGCTTTGGGATAGATTTCCCAACCTTTGTCAATATTCATGCGACGGCCAGGCATTTGATATGCATCATAATAACGATCAGGCATCCAGGCACCCACTGAATTTGGAGCAATGTCAGGTGTCTTGACCCGGTTTGGATGATAGAAATTCACTCCGATAAAATCAACAGTATTTTCCTTAATCAAAGCTAACTCATCAGCAGTTGACTGCCACAATACCCCATCCTTAGTCAGCAATTCTAGCAATTCCACAGGAAATTCCCCTTTGATGGCTGGGTCGAGAAACATTTTATTGTTCCACAGTTCGGCAATTCGGGCTGCCTCTTGATCTGCTTCAGCATCTGAAGCTGCGTAAGTTGGCGTCAAGTTTAACACGGTACCAATCCGGCCACCAGCTTGTGGTTGACCCATTTCGCGAAACTTCGCCATGACCTTAGCGGAAGCGAGATTTAAATTGTATGCCACTTGTACTGCTTTCTTGCCATCCACCAATTTTGGATAATGAAATTGGAACAAGTACTCCCCATCTACTACCACCATCGGCTCATTGTGGGTCACCCAGTCTTTCACACGGTCACCAAACAAAGCAAAACATTGTTCAGCAAATCCCACAAACAAATCGACAACTTTCTTCGATTCCCAACCGCCATATTTATGGTAAAGCTCCACTGGCAAATCAAAATGATGGAGGTTAAAAATCGGTCGGATACCTTGAGAGAGGAACTCATCAATCACATTATTGTAAAAAGCAACACCCACTGGATCCACTTCATTGGTTTCCAAATCCTTGATGAGACGGGTCCATTGAATCGAGGTGCGAAGGGAATTCAATCCCGTTTGCTTCATCAATGCGATATCTTCTCGGTAGCTATTGTAAAAGTTCGAAGCCATATCTGGCCCCACTCGGTCATAAAAAACTTCAGGTTCAATATCGTACCAATGATCAAACATATTGGCATGTTTCTTTTGAAAACGGCCTTCTGATTGGGGACCAGATGTGGCTGCACCCCACCAGAAATCTTTTGGAAATGTCAACATAGCATTCTACTCCTTTTCTCTCAAAACGTCGGCTAAACACTGCCGCATATGATCGCCAAATTTTGGCAAGTATTCATGGCCATACTCTGGATAAAATAGCATTTCTTTGTCAGCTGCGCTACTTAGCTGATTGTACACAGCAAACTGGGTTTTCGGTGGACAGACTGTATCTGCAAGGCCAATTGCCCAATGCACCTTCCCTTTGATCCAAGGAGCAAAGTATTGCAAATCAATGTAATCCAATGTTTCAAAGAAAGCTTCTTCTCGTTGGTGCAAGGGGTCTTTAAAGCGAAACCAATAAGCCAACTCTTCATAGGCGGAGTTTTCTACATCTAAGCGATAAGCTTCGCGATAATCACTTAGGAACGGATAACAAACAAAAGATTCCTTGATTTCCGGAGCAACAGCCGCACAAATCAACGCCAAAGCTCCTCCTTGTGACGCACCATAGGTATACAGTTGGCTGGTATCCACTTGGGGTTCTGCTACCATTAGCCGAGTCAACTGGTAAATATCGAGAAACACACTTCGATAAAATAAATCATTTGGTCCAGACTCCACTCCCCGGATTATATGCCCTTTCAGACTGGTTTTCGTGGTCAATCCCACATCTTCTGACAAACCACCTTGTCCTCTAACATCGAGTGCCACTACCCAAAAGCCTTCAGCAGCCATAGCGACCTTGTCTGACCAATCCCCAGCATCTGAGTGATACCCATGAAATTGAAGCAAGAGGGGAGACTTTTTTTGCAGACGTTTAGGCCGAATGAGTTGACAATGGACGGTGGCTCCTTGAACACCTGTAAAAGTTAAATCAAATGCTTCTGCTACTGAAGAATTCAAGGGATGAGGCTCTAAATGATAGTCTGTCCCCAAATCATCTACCTCTTGAAACCCTGCCTGCCAAAAAGCTTCAAAATCAGCAGGCTTTCGCTGACTCCCTTGATAGTTTTGCCACCTTTTTTTTGCATCTATTGCATACATTAAACTTGCTCCTTTCGTAAGTGATAGTTTGCCACTGCTCCTATCAGATTAGCATCTTGTTGAAACTGACAAATCTTCACAGTAATTCGTTGGTCCTCTGAATGATGATGTTGTTGTAACAAACATAATTGGGCTTTTACCGGAGCCAATAGATCTTTGCGCATTGATATGCCACCACCGATACAGACTACTTCAGGATCGATGACCAAGCAAACATTATAAATACCAATCGCCAAGGCTCGGAACAATTGTTGAACTTCTTGTTGAGCCAATTGATCTCCAGTGTCAGCAATATCAAATAGTTCTCGACCTGTAATACCTGATACCAAACCTTTCTGTTCGCAATAGCGCTTTGCAGCATGAACAGGGCTGGCTAACTCACTTAACGTTTGTCCATTTTCCGCCAACATGTAGCCAAATTCGCCTCCAAATAAGTTATGCCCCTTGACTAGTTTCCGCTCCAACACCACGGCTCCACCGATTCCCGATCCAATGATGAAAGAAACTGAACTTTTGGCATCTTTGGCAGCACCATAAAAGGCTTCTGCTAACCCTGCACAATTGGCATCATTTTCCACAAAGACAGGTTTTTCCAATAACTCCTCTAATTCTGCAACAAAATGAATTTTATGAATATAGGGGATCGCACTGTAGCCCCCGATAATCCCCTGATCACTGTCCACTGCTCCGGGTACACTGATCGACACCGCTTCAATCGGTGTCTGACTACAACTGGTTAAATTATGCAAAGTGGCTTTTAGGTCCATCTTCATTTGCTCCCAAGTCACGGGTGTCACAAAGGAACCTTTTTCGGTCAAGGCTTCTGCTGCCCACAGAGCATATTTGATACTCGTACCCCCAATATCAATTGCTAAAATACTCAAGAATTCCCCCTACTTTCTCAGTCTACTTACCTACACTAATTTTCATTGTAAGTAGTTATTTATTTTTAGGTATATACTTTTAAAATTTGAAAATCAAAATAAAAAGCGGAAAGAGGATTTTTCCGCTTACTTATTCTCTCGTTAAGACAAACTCCACCGAAAAACTATCATAACGATGAACTGAAATGGAGTACTCAAAAGCGATGCCTGTATCAAAATAAGCAATTTGCTCTGCCACTGCCACCGGATCTCCCGAATCCAATTCTAGATACTGTTGTTCGATTTCAGTCGCCTTTCGGACACTGACGCGTCGATGCCCACTTTGGATTTTCAAACCGAGATCTTCTTCAATATATTCATAAATGGACCCTTCAATATTGGCTTTTTTCAAACCAGGAATCAAATCGATAGGCATGTACATTTTTTCCATAACCAACGGCTTGCCATCAATGTGACGCACCCGATAAATATCATACACGAAAGTATCTTCCTGCATATTTAATTTATTTTTTACCAAGTTATCCGCTTCTATTACCTTAAACTCCAAAACTTTACTTTTAACTTCTTTTCCTGGATTGAGAGCAGTCGTCCCACGAAACTGATTAGCCACCGCAATTCGTTCTATTTCATCGGTCGCCAAATCCTTGACAAAAGTACCGGATCCACGACGTTTGATAATCAATCCCTCTGACACTAACATATCTAAGGCCTTTTTCACCGTCATCTTACTAGCGTCATATTCCACACAAAGATCTTTTTCGAAGGGAATTTGTTGATTTGCTTGATATACACCTTCCAGTATCTTCTTACGGATATCACTGGAAATAAGGATATATTTTTTCATCGTCATG
Source organism: Enterococcus sp. FDAARGOS_375 (assembly GCF_002393265.1). Classification (NCBI taxonomy): domain Bacteria; kingdom Bacillati; phylum Bacillota; class Bacilli; order Lactobacillales; family Enterococcaceae; genus Enterococcus; species Enterococcus sp. FDAARGOS_375. The sequence goes on from NZ_CP023515.1 coordinate 1,329,859, forward strand.
TTACCTCCACTTATGGCTTATCCTAATATCTTATCCTATCTGCTACCGAATGGAAATAGCCAGCCACTGTCCTTTTGAAATTATTTATCTACTCGTCGTAAATGATACAGTTGAGACGCATAATCCCCCGGCAATTGACGGGACCAATAGTCTTTTGCTCGACCGACATAGTTGCCACCCATAATCAAGCCAATGCTAGAAAGATCCTTACCGGAACGTAATTGTGGCAGTTGATTGATTTGATAATTAGCTTCCAAATCTAAACCGGCCAATAATAAACGACGATAAGCCGGATTCGGTTTACCCAACACTTGATAATCCGCCACCAAAGCTTCACTCAAATCTTTTGAAACTACCATCCAACTACACTGGGTATTATCAAAAGGACTATTGAGACGATAAAAACGCCCCTCGTGGATCAATTCTCGGTATTCTTTAAAGGTGGCAATCGCTGCTTTTACCTGTTGTAGCTCTACATCTGACATCCTCGTAATATCCAACTCCAAACCATAAGTACCAAACATCGCTACCTGATTACGAAAAGTCAGTCCTGGCGAACGCCCTACTTGATGATTGGGAATCTGTGACAAATGACTACCGATACTAGCTAATGGGTAAACCATCGAAGCCCCGTATTGAATTTTCAAGCGTTCGACCCCATCAGTATCATCACTGGCCCAAGTCTGGGGTGCATAGTAGAGTAACCCAGGATCAAAACGGCCACCGCCACCAGCGCAGGATTCAATCAACAAATCGGGGTATTTTGCTAAGATTTTTTCATACAGGTCATAAACACCTAAAATGTAGCGATGGAACAACTCTCCTTGATTACCATCGGCGAGGTAATTGGAAAATGGTTCTGAAATATAACGATTCATATCCCATTTCAGGTATGTAATTTTGCCACAAGCAAGAACGCAATCGATTTGCTGGAAAATTGTCTCCACCACTTCTGGGTTGCTAAAATCCAAGACAAACTGATTCCGTCCATGAGAGATTTGCTTCTCAGAATTACCAATTACCCACTCAGGGTGCATCTCATACAAGGGTGTATCCGTAGAAATCATTTCGGGTTCAAACCACAGCCCAAATTCCAAACCTAATTGATTGATTTTCGTCGCAAAGGCAGAGATCCCCTCTGGTATTTTGGCTAGCTGTACCTGCCAATTACCTAAAGAGCCGTTATCACTATTCCGAGTACCAAACCAGCCGTCATCCAACACAAACAGATCCACACCGATTGCTGCTGCTTTTTCAGCGATTTGTAATAATTTCTCACTGTCAAAATCAAAATAAGTGGCTTCCCAATTGTTGATTAAAACAGGTCGTTGCTTATGAGACCAGCGAGGTGATATCAAGTGCTCTTGGAAAAAATGATGGAAGCTTTGACTCATACCATTAAAACCGGCCTCACTATACACCAGTACTGCTTCCGGTGTCAAAAATGTGCTTTTTGGAGTTAATTGCCAAGCAAATTCAAAAGGATTGATACCCATTTGAATTCGCAAAATGTCATAAGTATCCAGCTGCAAACGTGCCACAAAATTGCCACTATAAATTAAGCTAAAGCCATAGACCTTTCCTTGTTCTTCCGTCGCATTGGACTCACAAACAGCCATAAAAGGATTGTGGACATGACTGCTGGCTCCACGAGTACTGGCGACTTCTTGCACACCATAAGCAATGGAATTTCTACTAATCTGGGTTTCTCTCGCCCAAGCTCCATCCAAGTGTAGCCAATCATAGTGCTGATTTGGAAGATCCAGATTAAAACTCAGACAGTCCAATAACTCAAAGGTCGTCTCACTAGGATTGATGATCTTCATTTGTCTGGTCACTACAGATTCTTCACCAAACAAGGTATAGTAAAGCTCGACTTGCAAAGGTGAATAACGATCTTGCAAGGTGATAATTAAAGTCTCCCCCGCTTCACCAAAACTGCCAGGCAAGCCAGAAAGTGCCTGTTTTCCTAATTCAATCCGATAGTGTTGATAGGTAAAGTGACTAATACGATCTCCTTTTGGATAGCGTACCCGTAGCATGGGATAGCGAAAATCAGTGGTACCATAGAGGCCCACTTCTTGTTTGATATGTTCCAACGAAGTAGTGTAGTTTTGCTTGATTTGGTTGTTAGCGGGACGTATTTCTCTTTCAATCAAAAAATCATATTGATCATAAATAGGAATACTACTTCCAAAATAGAGTTGTTCCAAGACGTCTAACTCTTCCATTACCCGAAAAATATAACTAATGTTCTGATTTTTTAGGTGAAACTCTCTTCTTTCAGGATTGACACTAATCATGATTTATTCCTTCCATTTCACGAAATTTTTGCGAGCCTTTTTTCAGTAAATAGGCCACTCCGCCAGGAGCCACCAAGAAAAACAGCAAGGGACTGACCAGCAATAATAGGATCCAAAAGGCATAGGTCCCCAAGATGAAGCCATTTAGCAAACTGGGTCGTAATGTCTGAAGTAATAGCTGATACCCAATAGCAACAGGAGCTTCCTTCATTTCGTCATACGTCGCTGTTCCCAAGACCCAGTGTGCATTATAGAGTAAGAAAAGAAGCAAAGATAATCCCCCAGTAACTTTAAAAAACAAGCCTAGTGAAGTGCTACCGAGCCACGCACCAGATAAAAAGATCGCCAAGGACAAAAATACGCCCACAGATAGCACTTTTTCGCACAGTTTCGTAGGTGGTAGCTTCTTGGTTAGTCGACAGAGCTTTTCTTGTAAGGCTTCTGGATGGTCGACACAAAAAACTAACTTTTTATGGCTACTAACCCAGCCATAAATAAAGCCACCAGTGACTAACCAGCCCCAAAAATGCAAGGAACACTTTACTAGGACATAGAGTAATTCCACTGCAACTACTAATTTACTGGACTTCTCGGTCACCAGTAACCCTCCTTTTCCGGTAAGCTTATTTCACAGAACCAGCAACACCATTGTAAATGTATTTTTGCAAAGCCAAGAAGACAACCAAAATCGGTAAAATAACAATAATTACCCCGGCTAAGATCACTGGCCAGTTGGTTCCATAAGGGCCTTTGAATGCAAAGAGTGCCGTGGAGATCACTTTTAGTTTACGATCGGGCATATACAAGAATGGATTATAGAAATCATTGTAAACACCCACACCGCTGATGATTAGCATAGTGACAATAGGTGCCTTTAAGTTCGGTAAAATAATCCGCCAAAAGATACCAAAATAGTTGGCCCCGTCCAAATAGGCCGATTCGTCTAGAGAGACTGGGATTTCATCTAAGTATTGCAAAAAAACATAGATGGAAATCACATCTGTTCCCAAATTTAGTAAAATAACTGACCAAATCGTGTTGAACAAGCCAATTCCTTCAATGATTTGGAACGTCGCTACTTGACTAGTAATGCCAGGAATCAACATTGCCATCATAAACAAAGCCATAATCGGCTTTTTCAGTTTAAAATCAAAACGGCTCATAACATAGGCAAACATCGAGCCTAACAAAAGCTTACCTACCATACTAATTGAAAAAATAAGCAACGTATTTTTAAAACCTGTCAACATCTGACCATTGATAAACGCAGTTTTGTAATTACTAAAGTCCAATGACTTTGGTAGCGACAAGACACTGGTAGACAAAAATTCATTATTGGATTTGAAAGAGCCAATAAAAACTACCAGGATTGGTAGTACGGCAACCACTGCCCCGATAATCAAAATCAAATATTGAAGTATACGTCCGATAGAAAATTGTCTTTTCATCTTCTATGCCTCCTTCTCGCTAATAAATTTCCGTTGAATCAACGTCACCACTAAGACAATCACGAGTAAAATAACTGCCATCGCTGAAGCTAAACCAACTTTATTATACTTAAAGGCAGTATCGATGGTTTGGATTACAAAGGTCATGGTGCCGTTGGATCCTCCAGTCATAATATATGGAATATCAAAGACACTCAAGGAGCCGCTTATGCCCAAAATCAGATTTAGGAAGATGATTTTGCGAATACTCGGTACGATGATATAACGAAACTCATCCCAACGATTAGCCCCATCTATTTCGGCTGCTTCATAAACTTCTGGATTGACCGACTGGATTGCTCCTAAAAAAATCAAAAAGTTAAAGCCGGTATAACGCCACAAGGAAGTAAAGGCCAAAGAAATATTATTGATGGAGCGATCTCCTAACCATAGCCGAATTTGACTCTCCAAACCTAGCGCCGATAGCACTGTATCCAAAGTTCCATCACCTTTAAAGAAGTACAAGAAAATAAATCCAATTGCTACCCCATTTAGTAAATAAGGGAAAAACAAAATCCCCTTCCAAAAATTAGCAAATTTGACCTTAAAGGACAAAATCGTTGCAAACAATAAAGCGACACCCAATTGCAAAAAAGTTGCAAAGAAGTAATACAAGCTGGTTTTAAAAACGGTAAAGTATTTTGGATTGGTTAAGACTGTCTTGTAGTTATCTAGTCCGACAAATTTACTGTCTGGGGAATAACCATTCCACTCTGTCAAACTGTACTGGAACATCTTCACTAAAGGATAATAAGATAACATTAATAATAAAAATACCGGAATAATGGTAAAAGTAAAGATCAAGATTCTTTTTTCAGTTTTTTGGCTAAAACGGGATTTTTTCACCGTCTTATTCATGGTAAACTCTCCCTGTTTATTCATGTTGGCTCCTCCTTATTCTAAAACCCCTCATATCGACCACGGTCCGCAATCGCTATGTACTCCTGCAAAAGAAGTTACTACCAAGATAAGTTTTATTTACGACACTGTGCTTTTGCCTGGCACAAGTTGCCAGACAAAAGTTAGTGCCTACAATCAAAACTTTATTTGCTATCAATCAAAAGTCTTTTCCTAACTGCTAGGGTGACTTCTAAAAAAATTTTACTCTCCCACTTCTGCTATCGCATCTGACCAGCGTGTATTGAAGTCTTTCATAATAGCTTCGAAGCTTTCGTTAGAGTTACCAACTGCTGCATCGATGATTCGTTGCTTTTCAGCATCTGTCGTACCCAAACCTAGTTCAGATTGGTCATTGATTGAACTAAACAATGATTCTTTTCCGGCTGGTGCTGGATTTTCTTCAATTAACTCAACCCCAGCATCTTGTGCAGCCTTCAATGATTCTGGATAATCTGCTCCAATTTTTGCTGACAAGCCCCCGTTTTCTTCCGCGTAGTCTGATTCATTGACTAACCAGTCGATCAACTTGCGCGCCGCTTCTTTGTGCTTACTATGAACGTTGATCCCATAGTTATAATCTGCTCCAATTGGCAAATATTGTTTACCATCCTCGGCAGTCATTGGAAATGGTTGGAAGATAATGTCCTCAGCAGTATCAGCATTGATGTCTTTGATTTGTGGTACCGCCCAACTTCCCAAAACCATGATCCCAATCTTACCATTAGCCATATCTACTTTTGATTGTTCCCAATCAGATGTAGTTGGGTCAGCCTCAATCAACCCTTGATTGCTAACATCGTATAGGGTTTTATAAATCGTATTCATCACTTTACCCGCTGCAAATGGCTCTTTGTCTGAAGTCATCTTATTGGTAAAGTCTTTATCACCAGAAGCACCACTGCGAACAAAGTCCCAGTTTGATAATGTCCAACCAGCCGCATAGTTAGTATATAGCGGCATCACATCAGTATTTTTTTCTTTGATTGTTTTTAATGCTGCTACAAAATCTTCTGGTGTTTGTGGAAATTCGTCAATACCAGCATCTTTGAAGACCTTTTGATTGACCACCATCCCAGTGGCGTTCATCTGTGACGGTAAGCCATAACTCGTGCCATCATAGGACCGATCATTTAAACCCATATACTCTTTGCTGAGCTCTTCCTTTTTACCAAGTGGTTCAAAAAAGTTCCCATAATCTTCTGGCTTGATATCTCCTGGAATCATCAAAACATCCCCATATTCTTCACTATTCATCCGGGTTTTAATTTGGCCAGCATAGTCTGTAATCGTTTGAATTTCTACTTTGATATCCGGGTACTTCTCATTGAATTTTGTCATGTATTCATCCCATTTTCCATTGGTTTCCCAGTCGGTTTTGTGGTTGATGAAGGTAATGGTCTCAGTTTTCCCACCATCCTTGTCATTAGCTGAATCTTTGTTGTTTCCACATGCCCCTAGAACTAAACCTGCTACTCCCAAGACGATCATTGAACCTAGCATTTTTTTCTTCATGTTACTTCCTCCTATAAATTAATAAAGTGCTGTTACCAAAAACTGTTCATGGCCTGTTACGTCAGAAATGGAAAACGATTACATAAATATAATACTACATTCCCATTTCAAAGTATATACTTTTATATATATTGTTTTGTACTTTTGTAAAATTCTCGAATGATCGCCGCAGCCGGTTTACCGTAAACCCCGTAATCGTCGTCTTTGAGCGCCATCTCTCGCGAATATAACCGCGCCTTCCAGTCCCAAATACCAAAGCCTTGAATCCAGTTTCTCTTGTCACAAGCAGTAAACATCTTTTCAAACCATCGTGATTGCGCTATCATGCTAACTTCCCCTGAAAAACTCCAATCATTGGGTAGATATTGACTTCCTTCACGACTTGGACAACCCACTTCACAAAAGAAGAAAGGTTTTTGGTAGTGATTTACCACTTGTTCAATCCGATCCAATTCTTGTTCCCATTTGTCAATCGGATAATAGCCTGATGAAGAGATGACATCTACAGCATCCCACCAAGTTAGATTATTTTCTTGATACTTGTCACAATTATAAGTTAGTAGACCATTGTAATGCTGTCGAATCTGGGAAATAGTTTCCCGCCACTGAGCTTCCCGTCGATCACTATTAACCAATTCACAGCCGATTACCAACATGACACACCCTGTCTCTTCAGCGAGTTTTGCATAGTGATTCAGGTATTCACGATAGGAATCAAACCATTGGCTCCAAGTCGGCTCGCAGGGAACATCGTAATCAAAAAAATTGATGTGCGCTCGCCACGTACCATCTGCCACATTGACCATGGGTTTCAAGATTACTTTCAACCCGATTCCCTGAGCGTAAGCGATCATCCCTTTCACTTCTGCATCTATTAAAACGTTGTCACTTTGCCAATCGATTTTGGTAGACTGAGGATGAGCTTGTGTGACAGTAATTGGTAATATCACATGACTTGCAGCTAACTCTTCTTTCATCATGCGTAATGATTCTCGACTCATTGGATCTTGCCAGTCTCCCCGTTGGCTCATAAACCCAAAAGTTATCCCATTGATAGTTTCCATCTTTTCACTTCTCCACGTTTTATTTTGTAATCGATTTCAATTCTATATTATAAAGGACGAAGAAGAAAAAAACAACAAAAATATATACTTTTGATTATAATGATTTATACAATATGATATAGTAAATATAATAAAATTGGAGGTCTTTTTTGGATAAGAAAAAATTGTACACGCAGCTCACTCAAAAAATCATCCCCTTCTGGCAAGGTAAGATGGATCTAATTCATGATGGTTTTTACGGTCGTCGGGATAAGATCCCACTACTAATAAGAGCTGCTTGATGAACGCCCGGTATTTATGGAGTTTTAGTCATTGCTGCCGCATTTTGCAAGACAAATCCTTAACTGAGTCTTTTTTAGCTAGCCTAAAGACTGCTGCGAATCCTGCCTATGAATTTTTCCGGTAAGTCTGTTGGGACCAGGAAAACCCAGGGGATCTTCTGGGAGCTAACCGCAACTGAAATACTCTCTGATCCCAATAAAACCACTTATGCTAATAGTTTTGCCCTCTATGTTCTTAGCGAGTATTACTTAGACTTTCATGATCTGTCTGCATTAAAAATGGCAACCACGCTCTTTAGTTTTCTCGAAAAGAAGTCTTATGACCCTCTTACAAATGGTTATCAGGAGGATTTTTCCCACAACTGGTAGCCCGTTCCCTCCCAATCAATCGGACCCAGCGATTTGCCAGATCTAGACTTTACCACTAATACCCATTTGCACTTTTTAGAGGCATACATAAATTTCTACATGACGACGCCAACATTCGATGTAAAAACTACCTTGCAAAGATTACTCATTGTCTTTACAGATAAGATTGCGACCCCAGCAAACTGCCTCCAATTTTTCAATGCTGATTGGTGTCCTCTAAGCCAAGAAATCAGTTTTAGCCATGACATTGAAACCATTTGGGTATTGCAACGGACTTTGACTGTTACTGGTATCAAAGATGTGCAAGTCAGTCAATTTATTGAAAATCTTGGCACTCAAGTAGCTACCAAAGGCTTCGATAACAACAAAATCATTTGTGATCATTCAAATACCCTTCAAACCTCGACTCGAAAAACTTGGTGGACGCTAGCAGAAGCAATCATCGGCTTTTACAACCTGTATCAATTAACTAATAGTAAGGTCTATTATGAATTGGCTACTCACCACTTCGAAATGGTAGAATGAAACTTTGTGGATACTCGATCTAACAGTGAATGGTATGCCTACCTCATCAATGATGGACACCAGATTCTACAGAAGATATCGCCAACGCTTGGAAAGGCCCCTTACCATACCTGTCGTATGTACACAGAAACAATTGCACGCCTATCTAGGTAAGAAAAACAGGACGACCTGACTTCTAGAGAATCATTCGAATTGTAGTGACATCGCAAAAAGCCAACTAAAGAACAGTTGGCTTTTTGATAGTTTATTTTAGTAATTTCTGCTTAGATGCAAATATATGCGCAAATGGTTCTTTAGCTCTTGGTTATCCTTAATACTACAACCTAATTGATTCTCTCCAGCAACTCCACCCTATTTTTCATAATTTTTGAATTAAAATAAAGGTAATCCCTTTTAATTTTCTATCTTTATTTCAATATCAGAATTTATTATTTTAAATTTTTACATACCTGTTTATGAAAAACTAAATAATCTGTCAAAAAAATATGATTGTTCATTTCTAAATATGTTTTCCAATTTTAAAATCTTTTTTAGCATTTTTGTTTCCTTTTCATATGGTTTTTCGTTGTTAATAGTGACTAGGATGATATTCCTATTTTGACCATTGACAATTAAATATAATTTTTGAATAACGTTCCCTGCTATTCGAGCTAAGAATTCAAGTACGCCATGACCTATTTAGCGATAACTACTTAGAGATTTCTTTTTGTTTTGGGAAGACAAAATGCCACGACAATAGCAGTAGATAATGATACTTCCGTAAGGCTCGCCGTAAACTGGGGAGAGGTGAAATTCCTATGTGCTTACCCAAGGCAATTCAAAAATTTTAGTTCATTTATAAGGGGATGATTTTATTAAATCAATAGTCTATCTAAACAAAAAACAAACCTGTGAGTTTTTAGGAATTGATAACAATACTTTAGATAAATGGATTCGTATATATAATTTTCCCGTAATAAAAATAGACGGTATAATTCGCTTTGATGTAGAAGATATCAAAGGCTTTATGGATACGTTCAAAAAGATTTGAATTTTACTTTTGACTGCATATACTAAAAGTAGCGAAATATACTGCCTTACTTTTTTATTAAGGAGTGAGGAAGTTGCCTACGAAGCTTTCAAATGGAAAATATAAAACTAATTTGAGATATCCAAAAAAATTTAAAGAAATTACAGGTATCAGTTCAGAAAAATTCCAAAAAACTTTTCCAACTAGGCAATTGGCTATTAAAGCCGAAAATGAAATGAAAAAGAAAATCGCAAAAGTCTTAAGAGAGGAGAATGCAAATTCATTAGAGCTCAAAGGTCAAATAAAATTCAAGGAGTTTTATAAATCTAAATGGCTTCCTAGATATGAGTTAGGGCAAACTACTAGATCCCATAAAGCTCCAAGCGATATAACCATCATTAATACAAAGAATTTATTTCGATTGCATATTCTGCCTATATTTGGTGAGTATGCCATGAGCTATCTTAATGCAAATACCGAAATAATATCAGATGAACTCACAAAAAAGTCGAAGGAATATGCAAACATAAAAATCATTAAATGCTATGTTCGTTCCATGTTTGATATTGCAGAGGTTCTAAATTATATTGAATTTAATCGTACAACAAAAATAATTCAAAGTATTACTGCACCTAAGAAAGTTGCTCTGGAAGAAAAAAGAATACGAGAAGGAAAACAAGCTTTATCTTCGAAAGAACTCACTGATTGGTTAGACGCTGTAAGAGATGATTTCAATGATCAATTACTTTCCTTTCACGATTACACTCTTTTTATGCTTACTTTATATCTTGGGGATAGAAAGAGTGAGACCTATGCTTTGCAATGGAAATACATTGATTTTGAAAACCAAACAGTCCGTCTTAAATATGCCTTGGATAAACACACAAAAAAGAAATTTACAAAAGGTCGAAAAGATACTATTATCCAAGTTCCGGAAATTGTAATGACACTATTGCAAGAATGGAAATCAGTGCAAGCTGAACAACTATTGAAGTTGAAAATTAAACAGACACCTGACCAATATCTTTTTAGTTACTCCAAACCTTCTGGTGAAGTAAATTGTCCAGTCCATACTGATTACTTAAATTATCGAATTAATTCTATAAAAAAAAGACATCCCCATTTGGTTCATTTAACTCCTCATAAACTTCGACATACTTACGCAACTTTAGCTAGACAAGGTGGGGCTGATATGAATCAAATTTCTAACGCTTTGACACATTCAGGTATTTCAACTACAAAAATTTATGTGAATACACCTGATTTAGTTGATAAAGCTGTGTTCGAAGCGTTTCAGCGAGGATTACAAAAATCTAATTAATGTGTTCTAGAATGTGTTCTAAATATAAAAAAAAGACACTTTCCAAATAATTGGAAAGCGTCTTGAACGTTGATATATAAAGGATATTAACGTTTTGAGAATTGAGATGCTTTACGAGCTTTCTTAAGACCTGGTTTTTTACGTTCAACCATACGTGCGTCACGAGTAAGTAAGCCAGCACGTTTAAGAGCTAAACGGAAATCAGGATCAACTTGTAACAATGCGCGTGCGATACCGTGACGGATTGCACCTGATTGTCCAGCGTATCCACCACCATTTACGTTTACAAAAACATCGTATGAACCTTTAGTTTCTGTAACGCCGAATGGTTGGTTGATTACTTCACGTAAGTCTGCGTGTGGGATGTATTCTTCAACATCTTTTTTGTTAACAGTAATTTTACCAGTACCTGGTACTAAACGTACGCGGGCTACTGCATTTTTACGACGGCCAGTGCCGATATATTGAGCTTGTGCCAATGAAATTCCCTCCTATTAGATTAAGTTTGTGATGTCCAATACTTCTGGTTGTTGTGCAGCATGTGGGTGTTCAGCGCCAGCATAAACATGAAGTTTCATTCCTTGTTTACGGCCTAAAGTGTTTTTAGGAAGCATACCTTTTACAGAAGTTTCGATCAAACGACGAGAATTTTTAGCACGTAATTCTCCAGCAGAGACTGATTTCAATCCTCCTGGGAAGTTTGAGTGACGGTAATAAATTTTATCGCTTGCTTTGTTACCTGTTAATTTGATTTTTTCTGCATTAATGACGATTACGAAATCGCCTGTATCCACATGAGGTGTGAATGTTGGTTTATTTTTACCACGTAAGACAGATGCTACTACTGCTGAAAGACGACCCATAGGAACATCTGTTGCATCTACTACGTACCATTTACGTTCTACTTCGCCTGGTTTGGCCATATATGTTGTACGCACAATTTTTTCCTCCAATTCAATTTCACGAATGTTTGACATACACTTGAGTTTCCGGGGCTCTTGTGGGGCAAACAATACCATATAACATAATACCTTCTATAAAGCCTAATGTCAACGTAATTCCGCCTCTTTTTGAAAATTTTCTCCATTCATTTTCTGCCATTTTCTCTGAAAAACGAAACTTGTTGTTGCAGGCTTCTAAAACTGAATAACTTTATGAATATTATGTATAAACTTTCATTAACAAAGTGAGCATCCACTTCTTTTCCTTAACCATCGATAATAGTATAAAAACCTGATAATCGCCACTTTTATGTATAAATATTTAAATTTTCCCTTGATTTATTATTTTTATTCTGATAAGATAGCTTCAATCACTTGAAAACACGCGGAAAAGGAGTTAATAAGTATGAAAGAAAAAGTAATATTGGCCTATTCTGGAGGATTAGATACCTCCGTTTCAATTAAATGGTTAACGGACCAAGGATATGATGTGGTGGCTTGCTGCCTAGACATCGGTGAAGGTCGCGACACCCAATCCATTAAAGACAAAGCATTGGCAGTTGGCGCGATTGAATCTTATGCCATCGATGCCCGCGAAGAATTCGCCCAAGATTTTGCTTTGATTGCTTTACAAGGCAATACTTTTTATGAAAATTCTTATCCTCTTGTTTCCGCTTTGTCTCGTCCATTGATTGCCAAGAAATTGGTGGAGTTGGCATTAGCGACTGGCGCAACGACCGTCGCCCACGGCTGTACCGGTAAAGGCAACGACCAAGTTCGGTTTGAAGTAGCGATCGCTGCTTTAGCCCCTCACTTGAAAGTCATCGCACCGGTTCGGGAATGGAAATGGTCCCGGGAAGAAGAGATTGCCTATGCGGCTGAAAAAGGAGTGCCGATTCCCGCTGATTTGGACAATCCGTATTCCATCGATCAAAACTTGTGGGGACGTGCCTGTGAGTGTGGCGTCTTAGAAGATCCTTGGGCAACGCCGCCAAAAGGGGCCTACGCCATCACGCAAGAATTAGAAGATACTCCTGACGTACCAACGATCGTTGAGATCACCTTTGATCAAGGGGTACCGACCGCCATTGATGGTGAGACGATGAATCTAGCAGAATTGATCATGAAACTAAACCGGGTGGCTGGCGAGCATGGCGTTGGTCGGATCGACCATATCGAAAATCGTCTGGTGGGGATCAAATCACGGGAAGTTTATGAATGTCCGGGAGCGATCGCTTTGATGACGGCTCATAAAGAGTTGGAAGATTTGGTCTTTGTACGGGAATTGGCACATTTCAAACCAATCATCGAGCAGCAATTAGCGCAAGTCATCTATGACGGCTTATGGTTCAATCCATTGACGGAAGCCTTGATTACCTTCCTGAAAAGCACGCAAGTCTACGTCAACGGGATCGTGCGTTTGAAATTATTCAAAGGCAACGTCATCTGTGAAGGACGGAAATCTGAAAACAGCCTGTACGATGAAAACTTAGCAACGTATACTTCTGCAGATACCTTCGATCAGCATGCGGCCATCGGCTTCATCAAGTTATGGGGACTGCCAAGCAAAGTGCACGCAGAGATCCAAGCACAACAGCAACTAACAGAAACATTGATTTAATTATGCACGGCTGAAGCTGCCGCTTCAGCCGTAATCTTTTTTTGAGGTGAGAATATGGCAAAATTATGGGGCGGACGTTTCGATGGGAAAAATGAAGCATGGATCGATGCTTTTGGGGCTTCCATCACGTTTGATCAAAAGTTAGCAAAACAAGACATTCTTGGTAGTTTGGCACATGTCAAAATGCTGGTCCATACGGGCATCATCAGTCAAACCGATGGCGAAGCGATCATTGACGGCTTGACCACGATTCAGCAGCAATTAGCCGCTGGCGAGTTGACCTTCACGATTGAAAATGAGGACATCCATTTAAACATCGAGACATTCTTGCATGAATTGATTGGACCAGTGGCAGGCAAATTGCATACTGCCCGTAGTCGTAATGACCAAGTGGCGACCGATATGCATTTGTATTTGAAAGAAGTCGTGCAAGAGGTGATCACTTTGATCGCTGAATTGCGAGAAGCGCTGGTTTTACAAGCCGAAGCCAACATCTACACCATCATGCCCGGTTATACCCATCTGCAGCATGCACAGCCGATTTCTTTTGCCCATCACCTCTTAGCCTATTACAGTATGCTGACGCGTGACCAAGAGCGTTTCAGTGAGAGTTTGAGCCGCATCGATGTGATGCCTTTAGGCAGTGCCGCTTTGGCAGGAACTACCTTCCCTATCGATCGTGCTTTCACCGCTCAAGAGTTAGGGTTCAGCAATATTTACAGCAACAGCCTAGATGCGGTCAGCGATCGTGATTTTATCTTGGAATTTTTAAGCAACGCCTCTTTATTGATGATGCATCTGTCTCGTTTTTGTGAAGAGCTGATTCTTTGGTGCAGCCACGAGTACCAATTTGTGGAGCTGACCGATACCTTCTCCACCGGCAGCTCCATCATGCCTCAAAAGAAAAACCCTGACATGGCGGAGCTGATCCGTGGAAAAACAGGACGTGTCTATGGGAACCTCTTTGGTCTTTTGACGGTCATGAAGGGCTTGCCGCTGGCGTACAACAAAGATTTCCAAGAAGACAAAGAAGGCATGTTTGACAGCGCCGAAACCATCACGAAAAGCTTGCAGATCATGACGGGCATGATCGCAACGATGAAAGTCAATCAAGCACGGATGCAAGAATCCACTGAAAAGGATTTTTCCAACGCAACAGAATTAGCGGATTACTTAGCTGGAAAAGGCGTGCCTTTCAGACAAGCCCATGAGATCGTCGGCAAACTCGTCAGCGAGTGTTTGAGCAAAGGCATCTATCTGCAAGATGTTTCCTTGGAAGAATACCAAGCGATCCATCCTGCCATCGACAGCGATATTTTTGAAAAACTTGACTCCTATACCGCCGTCAAAAATCGGCATTCTTATGGCGGCACCGGTTTTGATCAAGTGGCACAGCAAATTGAAGCCGCCAAAACATTATTGGCGGGCAAGTAAAAAAACCAGCGAAGAAAATTCTTCGCTGGTTTTTTTGTTGATTAATGACGTACGCGAGATTTCGCTGGATCGATCAATGGCGCTTCGCCTAAGTGCGCTTGGATCATCCAAATACGTTTTTCGATGGCTGTTTTGAAGCCGATGAAGATATCTTGGGTTGGATCGTCGCCTTCTTCACCAGATACTTCGATCCCTTTTTGGTATAAGTCCGCTAAGTAACGGTAGCCTTCCACCAATGTAGCTAAGCGTTCTGGAATCGTGCGGTCCCAGTTGCCGACTTCATCAGGGATTTGAGTGTGTTCTGCCATTTCACGCAAAGTTGAATATGGTGAACCGTCTAATGTAATCAAGCGTTCAGAAACTTCATCCAATTGCTCATTTAGATCATCCATGAATTCGTCCATCATTGGATGCAATGTCAAAAAGCCAGGTCCACGCATGTACCAGTGTGTTTGGTGAACGACCATAGCCATTTGGCTTAAATCAGCAACAAGTTGGTTTAATACTTCTTTTGTTTGTTCAAATTTCATAACGATTCCTCCTCTAAATTATCTATTTTAAGGATAATACGAAACAAATAAAAAGTACAACAAAATCATCTATTTGAGAAAATTTCTCACTCTCTTACGTATTTCTTTATAAGGAGGATCGAAAAATGACGATTTTCGTGTTTTTTTAGGCGCTTTACTCGGCTTCTTTTGGCTTTTGCTCTTACAAACCCTGTTTTGGAATCCGCCCAAAAGTGATTCTCGTTCTCATTACCAGAAGGTGAACAAAGTTTCGGATAACCATTGGTTTTTTCGCCTTCCTACAAGATGGCTTTCACCCCTACTTTATTGGGCCTTCACCTGCTTGTGCTATGGCGGACTTTGCGGGGTTGCCTTTCATGCTTCCGAGAGCTTCCTGGCTTTTGTCTGGCTGACCAGTGCCTTTTTACTCAGCTTGACCGACTTGATAGACTATAGCGTCTACCCGCAACTGCTGTACCCCGCCCACCTACTGCTAGCGCTGGCACAGCTTAGAAGCGGCGCTTCTTTTCAATGGCTGTCTTTAGGCTTACTGGTTCCACTGGTCTTTTTTGTCTGGCAGGAAAAAATGGGCGGCGGCGATCTCTTAGTGCTGGCAGGCTGGAGTATTTGGCTAGCGCCAACGAACCTTTTGGCCCTCTTACTAGTAGCCAGCAGTCTTGGTCTTCTCGCTTTTTTTAGCTATCAAGGCATCTGGAAGAAACGATTGGCGCAGTTGCCCTTCGTTCCCTTCTTGAGTCTTGGTTTGCTGATTGTTCGCTTTCTAGTGTTTCATACTTTTGACGCTTTTTTTCTTTGAAGTGAAGAAAAACAGGACAGGAAAAAGCGGGATAAGTTGGTCTCATCCCGCTTTCTCTTTCTGCTCTGTTGCTTCTCCTGCCTATGATAACGGCGCCCGTTTTTTGCGATCAAGGTAGATGCCTACTGCGATCACTACTAACAACAGTCCCAAGACGACCCAACCAGCGGTCGTGGTGTCATTGGTTTTCGGTAAGTTGTCAGTTCCCGGCTTCGTTGTTTTGCCTTTTTTGACACGATTGTTGAATACCATGTCTGCCGTTTGCTCCGCTTCAGCTACTAATTTTCCTGCTTGATCTTTGACGGTGACCGTTACTTGATAGGTGGTTTCATCATAGATGATCGTGGCGTCGTTGCCAGCTTTTTCACGAATCGTGTAACGGTGTTCCCCAGCATCGTCATACGTCAATGCATCAAAGGTAATCGTTCCATTTGCGTCATTGCGTTGGGTTTGCAGAACCTTTCCAGCTTCATCCACTAATTCAAATGCGAATTCGTTGGCCTGCAAGTCTCTACCCGTCAAGACTTTCTTCACACTTAGTACGACACTACCAGCTTGTGGTTGGTAGCTGTTTTCAAAGACTTGATCGCCTTCGTATTCGGCAACTGCGGTCAACTGTCCGTCTTCATCAGTGACGGTCACAACTACTGCAAGCTCTTTTGTATCGTAAGTGATGGTACCGTCAGTTCCTGTTTTCTCACGAATGGTGTAGTGATACTCACCTGCTTTGTCATATGCAAGAGCATCGAAGTAGATCTTGCCAGTGGCGTCGTTGGCTTTTGTTTGCAGAACAGTTCCGTCTTCATCGACTAGTTCAAAATCGAATTCGTTTGCTTGTAAGGTACGGCCGGTTAAGACTTTCTCGGCAATTAGTACGACACTGCCTGCTTGTGGTTGATAGCTGTTTTCAAAGACTTGATTGCCTTCGTATTCGGCAACTGCCGTGAGCTGTCCGTCTTCATCCGTTACAGTGACAACTACCGCCAGTTCTTTCCTATCGTACGTAATTGTGCCATCGATTCCTGCTTTCTCACGGATGGTATAGTGGTACTCACCTGTTTCCTCGTAAGGGAGCGCGTCAAAGTAGATCTTGCCCGTGGCATCATTGGCTTTTGTCTGAAGCACATTGCCTGCTTCATCGACTAGTTCAAAATCAAATTCATTTGCCTGTAACGTGCGACCAGTTAAGACTTTCTCGGCACTTAGCACGACACTGCCAGCCTGTGGTTGATAGCTGTTTTCAAAGACTTGTTTGCCTTCGTATTCGGCAACTGCCGTGAGCTGTCCACCTTCATCCGTCACAGTCACAACTACTGCAAGTTCTTTTGCATCATACGTGATCGTACTATTGTTGCCAGCTTGTTCACGGATAGTATAGCGGTATTCGCCCGCTTCGTCATATGCAAGAGCATCAAAGTAGATCTTGCCCGTGGCGTCGTTGGCTTTTGTTTGAAGAACGTTCCCTTCTACATCCACTAGTTCAAAGGCAAATTCTTCTGCTTGTAAGGTACGACCTATCAAGACTTTCTCGGCACTTAGTACGACACTGCCTGCTTGTGGCGTATAGTCGTTTTCAAAGACTTGATTGCCCTCATACGTTGCTGTTGCCACCAGTTGCCCGTCTTCATCGGTGACTCTCACAACAACGCCAATTTCTTTCGTATCATAGGTAACGGTACTATCTGCACCAGCTTTTTCCCGAATCGTATAGCGGTATTCGACGATTTCGTCATACGTCAATTCATCGAAATAGATTTGACCAATTGCGTCATTGCTTTTCGTCTGTACTACATCGCCTGCTTCATCGACTAGTTCAAAGGCAAACTCGTTGGCTTCTAACGAGCGACCCGTCAACACTTTCTCTATATTCAAGACCACACCGCCAGCTTTTGGCGTATAGTCATTTTCAAAGACTTGATTGCCTTCGTATTCGGTAACTGCCGTGAGCTGTCCGTCTTCATCGGTGACGGTCACAACTACCGCAAGTTCTTTTGCATCGTAAGTGATGGTGCCGTCAGTTCCTGCTTTCTCACGAATGGTGTAGTGATACTCACCTGTTTCCTCGTAAGGGAGCGCGTCAAAGTAGATCTTGCCCGTGGCATCATTGGCTTTTGTCTGAAGTACGTTGCCTGCTTCATCGACTAGTTCAAAATCGAATTCATTTGCTTGTAAGGTACGACCAGTTAAGACTTTCTCGGCACTTAGTACGACACTACCAGCTTTTGGTTGATAGCTGTTTTCGAAGACTTGATTGCCTTCATATTCCGCTACTGCAGTCAACTGCCCGTCTTCATCCGTGACGGTCACAACTACCGCAAGTTCTTTTGCATCGTAGGTGATGGTACCGTCAGTTCCTGCTTTCTCACGGATGGTGTAGCGGTATTCACCTGCTTTATCGTAAGGAATAGCGTCAAAGTAGATCTTGCCCGTGGCATCATTGGCTTTTGTTTGAAGTACAGTTTCTGCTTCATTGACTAATTCGAAGTCAAATTCTTCTGCTTTCAAATCACGACCAATCAGTACTTTCTCAGCATTCAAAACGACACTACCGGCTTTTGGCGTATAATCATTTTCGAAGACTTGATTGCCTTCATAGACTGCTTTCGCAATTAACTGGCTGTCTTCTTCAGTGACGGTCACAGTTACCTTTAGTTCTTTGTCTGTATAGGTGATGGTTGGATCGTTGCCGGCTTTTTCCCGAATCGTATAGTGGTACTCGCCAGGCTCGTTGTAAGTGATGGCGTCAAAGGTAACTTGACCGTTACCGTCATTGGTTTGCGTTAAAATCACAGAGCCAGCTTCATCCACCAGGTAGAAAGTAAATTCGCCGTCTTTCAACTCGCGTCCATCAAGCAGCTTCTGAACATTCAAGGCAAGGGTTGTTTCTTTGATTTCTCGCTTATTGGCTAGTTCAAAAACATAATTGACTTGCTCATCAGAAATAGTGAAGGTGTACTGAGTCGCATCTCGTTCGTATCCTTCTGGTGCGGTGATTTCTTGGATCATGTAATCGCCGTAGCGCAGATTGTCGATCCGATCAATGGCGTTGCCGTTTTCCATGATCTGATTGTTTTTCACCACCAGATTCGACAAGATGACTTCATAGGTGTTTTGCGCATTTTTGCGGCTTAATTGGAAAACTGCTTCTTCATCGATCCCTCGTTCTTTCGTGCCATCGGCATCGTATTTCACGATCGTCAAGGAGCCGTTTGTCCCAGAAGAGGTTCCGCTACCGTCTGTCGACTTGATGGTAACTTCTTTGGTCACTGTGTGAATTTCGATCTCACTACCCGTCAAATTGACACTATTGGCCACCCGTTCATTGTTCAAAATCCCGGGATCAAGCTGTGTTTGATAAACGATAAAGTACGGTTTATCAATCATTTCTTCAAAAGCGATCACTAACGATTGCGTCCCTGCGACCACATCCGAGGTGATTTTCGGATTGTCTTCGTTGATGAAGGTGACTTTTTCCCCTTTTTCCCAAGTGCCATTGTTTAAGACCGCTTCATACACATCTACGATCACGTTATCGTCGGCATCGCGTAAAAAGGTGTGCTGATTGTAGTTGATGGTATCGGTGACTACCGCATTGTGGATTTTGCGACTGTCAGCGTTGATCATGATTTCCCAATCGAGCAACCGATTGTTCTCGGCATTCTGGCTGCCGTTTTTCATCAACCAGTCCGTTTTCGCGGACTTGTCGACTTGGCCATCGGCAGTCAAGGTTGTGTCATTGTCCG
This sequence comes from Enterococcus sp. FDAARGOS_375, assembly GCF_002393265.1. Classification (NCBI taxonomy): domain Bacteria; kingdom Bacillati; phylum Bacillota; class Bacilli; order Lactobacillales; family Enterococcaceae; genus Enterococcus; species Enterococcus sp. FDAARGOS_375. Next base: position 1,349,695 of record NZ_CP023515.1, read on the forward strand.
TCAATGTGATGGTATTTTTGTAGGTAAATACCTCTTCAGCTGCTTCGGTTGCCAAGAAGACCGCCAGTGTTTCAGACGTTTCTTTCAGCAAGGTGATCGTAACTTTCTTCGTATCAGGATCATAGGTGTAGATGTAATCCTCGTTCTCCACCAATTGTTCTTTCAGTGCTCTGACTTGCGTCGTATACCCAGTTACTGTGACCGTGTAAAGCGCCAAGTCCTTCAAGGTTTGGCCTTCTTGCAGCTGGTCCGTGATGGTTGCATCTTTATTGATTTTTTCTTTGTACGTATTGAATAGCCCCATCCAATAGACTTGATCGCTTGAAGCTGTCTGCTCATCAAAAATAGTTCCTAGGTCTCGATTAAATACGGTTTTAATCGCGGTGGCGACATCTTCGCCTTCACCAATAAATAGGCCGTATTTCAAGGCATTTTTTAACCAACTGGTGTCCATCCATGTATTGGTTTCAGAAGCTTCCGTGAACGTATTGCCAGCTTCGTCTTTATAATGGACAAACGCTGCATTATTAAAACGTCCGGTAGAGCTGCCCGGTAACGTACCCTGTTGCACGATATCAAAGCTGGTTTTGAAGTTGACAGTGATCGTTGCCGAAGTCGTTTGGTACGCCCCTTGCAGCTTGATGCGAAAACCCGTCTCAAGTTCCTTCGTTGTGCCGTCCGTCAGTGTTTTCGTTTCTTTGATCAGCTCCAGCGTATAGTCGGTATCAAGAACCAAAGGCTCGGTCACGCCGCTCGCCGTCACTACCAGCGTATCCGCCAATAAGGCCAGTGCGCTGCTGTTTGCCCCAGAGATCAATTGATAGCGGTCTTCGATGATCAGGTCGCTAACTGTTTGCTGATTCGTATTGGCATCAATCTTCCATGCGACAGTCTTCGTCTCATAATCTTTGGTGCCAGCTGTTTTCACGACACCGATCGTTTTGGTTGGCGTCACGATCCCACTGCCCGTCAACGAGGTATTTTGATTGTCGCGGACCGAAGCGTAGTTGTAAATACGGGTATCGGCTAAAACCGATTCATACAGCTGGGTATCGTATTGAATCTTGTAGTAACCAGCTTGGGCAAACGTGATACCAAAGCGTACGATTTCCCCCTCTTTGTCCAGCTGGTACGTCCCATCAAAGGACCAATCTTCTGCTGGAATCGAGTTACCATCTTTGTCTGTGATCACCAAAGTCTCTGGCACAAAAAAGTGCAGGGCTTTTTCAGGATCCGTTCCTGAATAGGTCTGATCCAAAACTTTGGCTTGGTCTTTGTCCAATGTGACGGAAATTTCCCATGACGCACGTTTCGTTTCTTGATCATACCCTTTAAACCGTTTGTATTCTGATTGTTCATCATAGGTCACCGTTGCTTCTGCGCTTTTCTCGGTAAAATCACTGCCGTTGATTGTTGCCGTGTTTTTGAAAGAAGAAGCCGTTGGATCAGTGACCGCACTATTGATGACGATGCGGACCGGTTGATCGACGGTTTGATTGAAGGTAAACGTGTTGTTGACGCTGTTAAAGGTATATAAGCCATCGGTACGAACCCACTCTTCGGTAGCTTCATCATACAAATAGCCCGTCGAGGTACTATAAGATAAGCCTTGAGGCATCTTATCGGTGATCACCACATCGTGCAATTCACGACTGGTTTGGTTAAAAATAATTTCCCAAACCACTGAACCGCTGGAAGTCACATTACCAGTCTTAATGATATCGACTTCATAAATCGGCAATGTAATGATGATCTCATGACCATCTTCATCGTAGATCCCAGTATGAATCGTCACTTCTTCAGTAACAGTACTCACACTTAATTCCGTGATCAGATCAATGGTCCCCGAACGATTGGATAATGTCTGTGCGGCCTCATTAAACGTGACAGTCAATGTACCATCATGATCCAAGGTAAAGGTTCCGATCGATTGTCCGCCAGAACGAGTCAATTCGCCGCTAACGGTATTATGAATGGCAAAATAGTCTGGCAATTGATACGTATAATAATCGCCTGCGCGAATTTCTTCCGTGTCTGCTAACGACCAGTCAAAATGGATTTTGATGTTGCCGTTATACATCGGTGGATTTTCGGCAGTGAAGGGTTGATCGTTTAAGTCAGTGATCCGAACATTATCAAATAGCTGCACGCCCCGTTCATTTAGGTTGGCACTAAGATTCTCCGCGGTAGCCGAAGCTTCCGTTTCCGTCTCAGCATCTGGTGCTCGCGGTTGAATACTGTTTTGATTCAATGTCGAAGATGCTTGGGTTTCTTGACTCTCGCTAGGGACGGTAGTTGGTGCTTCTGTAGATTGAGTAGTCGTAGGTTGTGTTTCCTCTGTCCCAGATGAGTCCGTCGGTGCTTTTTCCGAATCGATCGTTTCGCTCTCTGCTTCGCTACTTGCTAGCGTTTCTGTCGTCCGTTGCGTGCTATCGGTTGCGTTAAGTGCTTCCGCCAATATGATCGTTGGTTCACAAACAATTGAACCAAGCAACACCAGCAAACATATATAGATAGAAAATGGCTTTTTCATGATTATTCATTCCTTTTGTATAAAGTTTTTTTATTCAATTGATTTCGGAAGTGCTCCACGAATAAAATTGTTCAACAGTGAGCAAGATATCCCAACAAACAACTGCTTTTTTCCCCCTCCCCATGATTCTACGATTTAGGTCTTTGCTACTTGCATCAAACGTGTTACTACTATCCCACACTTCTATTTTCCCAAATTATCACGTGGTGATGTATTCAAAAAAAATTCAACAGGTAATTTTTTTGAATACATGTAAAAACATGATACTATTTAGTCAAAAGGAGGCTTGGAGGAAAATATGTTACGGAAATTGTTATCATCCACTTCACAAAAGAAACTACAGCTGATTGAGTATTTATTGGACGATCAAGGCACCAGTCTTCACGATTTAGCACTGAAATTTTCTATCTCCATGTCCTCAGCAAAAACCTATATCGCAGAAATTGACAATGAATTTTCGTTTCTGGACTTACAATTTGATGATTTTTCAGCGGTTCGCTTGCACTTACATCCCTTTGCTACTCGTTTGGATATTTACAGCCACTTTTTGAACCGTTCTTCTGCGTTTCAATTACTGGAATTATTGTTTTCTTCCAGTTTTACCAGTTATGATATGCTGGCGCTGGAATTAAATTTAAGCAAATCATCGATTATTCGTTTAATTAAGAGGATCAACTTGATTCTGGCTCCTTTTGATTTCTTTATCGCAACCAAACCTATCCAGTTAAAAGGCAATGAAAAGAATATTCGCCAATTTTTTCTGATTTTCTTCTTGGAGAAATACCAATATGAATTTATCGACGCCAACATCAATCAAGAACAGGAATTTTTGAAAATCGCCCATATTATGGCAGCAGCGACGCCCTTAAATCTCTATTTTTCCGATATCAAAAAGATCGCTTTTGTCATCTATATCAATACGAAGCGTGACCGTTTTGCTGCCTCTGAAACCAATGCGGATCATATCGAGTATTTTTTAGAAAAAATCGACTTGAGTGAATTTACTGGCTACACCCGTGCCTATGTAGAAAAAATGGTTGGCTATGTCACGACGCACATTGGGCAAGACCCCGCTGTCTTTCACAAAACCAAACAAGAATTTTATCATTTGACGAAGCAATTGTTTCGAAAATACAACTACCGTGAAAGCAATTTTGAAGAAAAGCTGGATGCCGTCGTCTTTTCCTATTTTCTTGGGATCAATCTGCAGGTTCCTTACTGCATTTTGGATGATCGCTTCGACCGCTTTGTTGCTAATTGTGATTTTGTTCAGCAAGCAGTCAACCAAGACATCATTCAGCTTTTGACCCATTCGAGTTTACCGATCATTCGACCAAGTACGATCAATTACCTGATTTATATTTTTCATACTTCTTTTCCCAATTTTGCCAAAGAAATCATCGACGCCAATGCTGACTTTCACTTAGCCTTGTTCTATGATACGAATAGTTACCATACGGAATTTATCCAGACGAAAATTCAACAGTTTATTCCCTATCAGCTAACGATCACGATCTTAAATCCCCTCGATTCTTTTTCTCTAACTATGCTGGACGAGACCTATGATCTGATCATCGGCAATCTGACACCTTCAAGCAGAAAAAATGTGTTTCATTATGCGGATATCAATCTGACTTCAAATGACTTGGCTTTTATTGCGCAGCAGATTCAGGAAAAAGGGATTCGTAAGCTACAAGAAAAGAATGCGCAATAACAAAAAACACCCTCGAAAAGCCGCAATTTAGCGATTTTCCGAGGGTGTTTTTTGTTGTTTATTTACTGTTTAATTTTGTTCACTACGCCATGGCTGGACGTTTTGCTGGCGATACAGAGCTGCTTTCCCAATTGCATTGAAGAGGGTCATTTTTTGCGTAACCACTGCTTTTGCTGCCTCAATACATTCTGGGTAAATGACATTTGGATCCCACAATTCTGTTTCAGCTAAAATTTGGCGGCATTTTTTATAGAAGGCGTATTTATAGTCAGAGGAGATATTTACTTTTTGGATACCGATTGCCACAGCCTGAGCGATTTCTTCATCGGGATTGGCCGATCCACCATGCAACACCAATGGGATATCGACACGATTTTTGATTTCTTGTAAGACATCCATTTTTAATTCCGGTTTGATATCTTTCGGATAAATACCATGGGCAGTTCCAATCGCAACTGCTAGTGTATCAATGCCTGTCTTCTCAATGAATTCTTGTGCGTCTTCTGGACGAGTATAAATCACTTCGGAGACGCCCCCTTCCACGGAGGTTCCCGTATTGCCGATCGTTCCCAGCTCGCCTTCGACAGATACCCCAATCGGATGGCAAATCTCGGTAATCTGTTTTGTCAGAGCAATATTTTCTTCAAAAGGCAGCAACGATCCATCGATCATCACTGAGCTGAACCCGCAATGGATCGCCCGCATAATACTCGCCAGACTGTCGCCATGATCCATATGGATCACGATTGGCACAGAACTGTTTTTCGCTCTGGAAACCGCATAGTGGAAAAATTCATCCTTTGTAAAGGCCAATTCTGTTGGGTGGACCGCAATGATGGCTGGTGCATCGTTTTCTTCCGCTGCTTCGATAACGACGCGTAAGAAGTTGCTATCTGCGACATTAAAGGCACCAACAGCAAATTGATTTTCTTTGGCAACGGTCAGTAATTGTTTCATATTGATCAACATATAAGTGTGCTCCATTCTTTTTTAAAGTGATTTGTTTTTTGATCCAGATAATTCGATATACTCTTTAACGACTGCTTTTCCTGCTTCGATGGTTTGGTGGATCAGGGTCGGATAATCGCTCTCGGGATAAGCATCCAGCTGTTGGTGCAGGGCATTTCTTTGGGCTTTCATAAAATCAGCCCCTACATTGATTTTATTGATTCCTAGTGCCACGGAACGCAAGATATTTTCTCTGCCGGCTCCCGAGCCACCATGCAAAACCAGCGGCAGGTCAGTGGCTTCTTTGATGGTTTGAACGATATCAAAGCGAAATGCCGGGCGGTACCCTGCTGGATAATCCCCATGACTGGAGCCGTAAGAAAGAGCGAGACAGTCGACCCCGGTTGCTCGAATAAAATGGATGGCTTCCTCTGGATCGGTATACATCCCATCGCTAGTATACTGATCCCCAGCCACTGCTCCCATGTCCCCAACTTCTGCTTCGACACTGGCATTATAGGCTTGCGCAAATTGCACGATCTCTTTGGTGATGGCGATATTTTTTTCTAAAGGATGCATAGAGGCATCCATCATAACGCTTGAGAACCCTTCGTGGAGACATTGTTTGACAAAGGCAATATCCTGTCCATGATCCAGATTGATGGCAACCTCCACATTGACATTTTCCGCCATTCGAACGATCGGCTGGGTTAAGTAGCGATAATCCAGATGGGCCTTTAAATGGTCTTGGAGCAAGTCAACTATAATGGGTGCATGTGATTCTGCAGCGGCATCGATTACAGCTTTAGCGGTTTCCAAGTTAAAACAATTGATCGCCATAACCGCATAGTTTTCTCGATTGGCTTTTTGCAGCATCTCTTTCATTGATACATACATTTTCTTCGCTCCTTCTCTTAAGAAATTTCAATCGACGAAAAATCAACCTCTTCTTCCTCTTCGACGATCGGCGTTTCAACGGGTGCCTTTTTCAAGGCAAACAGCAAAACACCGGTGATGGCAGAACCAATCAGTAGCGCAATGGTAAATTTCAGTGGATCCGTCATGGCAGGAATGATGAAGACCCCACCGGATGGTACTGGTGAACCGACACCCCAAATCATACTTAGACCACCGCCGACGGCTGCTCCGACCGTACAAGAAAAAATGACGCGAAACGGATCAACGGCAGCGATCGGGATCACCCCTTCTGTGATCATACAAAGACCCATTGGAAAAGCGATCTTGATGTTGTCTTCTTCTTCCGTAGAATATTTGGGTCGGCGTAAGAGACGAGAGAGGACCCAAGAGATCGTAACACCAAATGGCGGCACCATTGAGGCTAAAATTTTCACGGCTTCGGGTTCTTGAATGCCTTCCAGTAATAGCCCATCAGCAAATAGCGAGGCGACTTTGTTGACGGGGCCGCCAAAATCAAAGGCAGCCATACCACCGACAATCGCGCCAAATAAGAAATTTCCCGAGCCTTGCAGATTCGTTAAGAAGGTAGTCAACGCCTCAGTAGCCCACACGATCGGTACACCGATGACGAAGAACATCAAAGCACCAACGATCAGTGTCGACAAGACCGGTACGATCATCATTGGCATCAGACCTTGTGCCCAACGTGGTACTTTAAGGTTTTTTACTAAGAATAAGACCAGATAACCTGCGAGATAGCCTCCTAACATTCCCCCTAAAAAGCCTGCACCAATCGCATTGGCAATCAGTCCCATAAAAAGACCAGGAGCGATTCCTGGACGATCGGCAATGGAATAGGCGATCGCGGCAGCAATCACCGGCGCCAGCAGTCCCATCCCTAAAACCCCCAGCGAGACCAGTGCATCCGGGATCGTATAGGCAGCATCGTAATTTTCAATGACCGTGCCGTTGGCAAGATTTCCGATAGCGATTAAAAGCCCAGCTGTTACAACGACAGGTAGCATATACGAGATGGCGGTTAAGGCATGTTTTTTCAACTGCAGCTGTTTCATCATTTGTTTCATCCCCCTTTGAATTTAAGTCGTTAAAACATTCGTTGATTCATCCCTGATTTAATTTTTCTTCAATCGTTTCAAGCAAACGCTTAGGCGCTTTGATCACCATACTAGTGGGAATTTCTACTATTCGCTTGCCTTCAAAACGGTCTCTGCCGCCGATTTTGATATCTGCCGCAATAATGACAACATCGGCTGCTTGAATAGCTGCTTCCGTCAATTCACTTTCTGTTCCGATGGTTCCTTGGGTTTCGATATGGACTTCATGACCAAGTTCTTTCGCAGCTGTTTCGATTTTTTGCTTAGCGATATACGTATGAGCGATTCCTGAAGTACAAGCAGCTACACCAACGATTTTCATCTCTTCTCCCCCTTTCTTAGTTTTCTGCCATTGGATCTTTAGCAAGCAAGGCCATCATTTGATCCTTTGTCCCTGACGCAACGAGACGATCAATAAACGATTCATCCGCTAGTAGCATCGCTACTTTTTGCAGCAGTTTGATATGCATCGTATTGGCATCGGTATTTTTGACTGCAAACAAGATGATTACTTGAACGGGCGCTTCATCGATGGACTCCCATTCAAGCGGACGCTTGGTTTTTCCGATCACTAAGGAAGTCTTTTTCACACTGTCTGACTTTCCATGTGGGATTGCTAAGCCATGTCCGATACCGGTCATTCCTTCCGTTTCTCGGGCAAAGACATCTTGGGTGAACCCTGCTAAATCGGTAATTATCTGGTTTTCGTATAAAAGTTCAGACAGTTCAGTGATCGCTTCTTCTTTTGAATTCGCTTCCATTTCCATCTTGATAAGATTGGGATTGATTACATCTGCGATGCTGAACGTTTGGATCGTTTGGCTTTCGTTTTTCATCTTTACATCTCTCCTAATAGTTGTTTGACTCGCTTTTCATCCTGTTTGGTAAATACCGAATTGACTAAAATCGTCGGCACCTGCGTTTCTACTGGCAAATTAATGGTGGTTAAGATCAAATCGATATTCTGGTAGTCTTGCGCATGCTTTCGGTACATACGAGCGGAAAGCACATCCACGATATCCAGTTCAGGAAATGCCCGTTGGACTTTGACTTTCAGCAGCTCAGAAGTCCCTACACCACTGCTGCACATGATTAAGACTCGCTGTCTGCGCCGACGAATGACTTTAAATTTCACAAAATACAGCACCAAGAAACCAATCTCGTCTTCCGATATGGGATTCGTTCCATAGGTTTGCTCCACTTCCTTGCTGACTTGTGCCACTTGCTCAAAAATCCTTGGGTACTCCAGTTGGATGTCACTTAACAGGCCATTTTTCACGATAATTTTATTCTTTAGCCGATAGAGCATCGGCTGAATATGGCAAAGTAGATCGGTCTTGTCTGTTTGCTGGTTCAATTGAATACCCAGTGCTTTTTCCATCTGCTTAGTAAAAAACTCCGTGATTTCGCTGGCTTCTTTTGTCAGATTGGTCATTGCCAAGGGTTTGTTTTCCACTCTGGAAGACACTAAATACTGGTAGAGATAAAATACCTCACTTTCTGGCAGCACCGTCACGAGATAGGCATTGATTTTTTCAATCACTTGTTGGGCAATTTGATAAAACTCTTGGTGCTGTTCAATCAAATGCTGTTCTTCCTCATCTAAGCCCTCAATAAATTCTTCGCGGTCAATTTCTCCTTCTCTCATTCGTAAAATCAGAATATACAGATGCGAGAAAATATTCATATTGTAAGGATACGCAATACTGTTCGCGAGTTTTCGCTCAATAAATTCAAGAATTGAGGTAATAAAGTTGATATCAAAGGCATTGATGGGATATTTTTGCGTAACCATTTCTTCATTCCACACATGGGTCTTCGTAAAGAGATCATTGACACAGCGACGGATATTTTTTTCGGTACCAATCACTGAAATTCTCTTATCGGATCGGATCAACTGGAGTTCAAAGTACTGAAAATATTCCGAAAGACGATTGATATCACTACTTATCACTGCTTCACTCAAATAGTAAGGGGCGAACAGCTCTTTGATCATTAAACGCTTCGGTGATTTAAACAATAAATGCAGTGCAATCGCATGACGCCGTTCAAGCGGCTCATCATTTTGATCTGTTTCTTGATTTTCAATCGTCCCTTTGAGATACGCTTCATAATCCAAACAAAATCCTTTGCCGATTTCAGACCGAATGATTTCTGAACCAGCAGCCTCATTAATCCGTTTGATCGTCCGATAAATGGTTTTTGTTGAAACCTTAGCAGCTTCGGCTAGTTCATTAGCGGTCAAATTCATTCCTTGTGTCATAAACTGCTCAATCAAACGTGTTTCTCTCTTGCTCAGCTTCATACTGTCTCCCTCCGTATCTTTACTATAGCCCTCTTTGGCTCGAGTATTTCTTAATCGATGTCCACTGATTTGGACATTTCAAAAATAACGCTTTCATTAATCGTCCCACATGCCCTTTTTCTAGGATAGAAGAAGGGCGCATTCTTTTTCGTGACATTTCCTTTTTCTAAACAAAAAAGCTTGCCATTCCGAAGAATGACAAGCTTTTCCGTCACACTGAGTCAATCAGGTGCTGGGCATTGATTAGTTTTGGCTGTTCAATGCGTCTTCAGCAGCCATTTGTGCTTCGATGTCTGAGATGCTGTAGACATTTTCGCTGGCAACTGTTACTTCTTTTGGTTCCATTTCACGGTAACGAGGCATACCAGTACCAGCTGGGATGATCTTACCGATGATAACATTTTCTTTCAATCCAAGAAGTGGATCTTTCTTGCCGCGGATCGCTGCATCGGTCAACACACGAGTGGTTTCTTGGAAGGACGCAGCAGACAAGAAGCTGTTGGTTTCCAAGGATGCTTTCGTGATCCCTAATAGGACTGGACGGCTAGTTGCAGGAACGCCGCCGGATACCAATGTGTCGTAGTTGCGGTCTTTAAAGTCGGCGATATCCAACAATGTTCCTGGCAAGATGCCTGAATCACCTGGATCCATGACGCGGACTTTACGCAGCATTTGACGAACCATTACTTCGATATGTTTGTCGCCGATTTCTACCCCTTGCATACGGTAAACGCGTTGAACTTCCCGTAATAGGTAGTTTTCAACAGACAAGACATCGCGAACTTGTAACAGTTGTTTTGGATCGATCGATCCTTCCGTCAATGGTGCACCACGATGGATAAAGTCGCCTTCTGCTACTTTCATCCGGGCAGTATAAGGAACGGTATACGTACGCGTATCGGTTTCCCCTTTGATGGTCACTTCTTTGGTCCGAGTTGAAGGGTCTTCTGAGATATCGATGACTTCTCCGGTAACTTCGGTAATGACCGCTTGTCCTTTCGGATTACGGGCTTCAAAGATTTCTTGGACACGAGGGAGACCTTGCGTGATATCGTCTCCGGCAACCCCGCCGGTATGGAAGGTACGCATGGTCAACTGAGTACCAGGTTCACCGATTGATTGGGCAGCGATGGTACCGACTGCTTCCCCAACTTCAACTTCAGAACCAGTGGCTAAGTTGCGGCCATAACAATGTTTACATACACCATGTTTGGTGTTACATGTAAAGACAGAGCGAATGGATACTGTTTCGATGCCAGCGTCCACGATGGCTTTAGCTAAATCTTCAGTGATCAATTCATTGACCCCTAGAAGGACTTCGCCAGTTTCAGGATGGATCACTGATTTACGTGTGTAACGTCCAATCAAACGTTCTTCTAAGGATTCGATGATTTCGTTTCCTTCGCGAATTGCTTGAATGTCTAAACCACGGTCAGTACCACAATCGTCTTCACGGATGATGACATCTTGGGCAACGTCAACTAAACGACGTGTCAAGTAACCGGAATCGGCTGTTTTCAAGGCGGTATCGGTCATCCCTTTACGGGCACCATGGGTCGAGATAAACATTTCCAAGACAGATAGACCTTCACGGAAGTTTGAGATGATCGGCAATTCCATGATTCGTCCGTTAGGCGCGGCCATCAATCCACGCATCCCAGCAAGCTGAGTAAAGTTGGAGATGTTACCACGGGCACCGGAATCAGACATCATGAAGATTGGGTTTTTCGCTTCCAATGATTCCATCAGTTTTAACTGAATTTCATCTTTGGCTGCATTCCAAACACCAATAACTCGTTCATAACGCTCGTCATCGGTAATCAAACCACGACGGAATTGTTTCGTGATCGTTTCTACTTGTTTGTGGGCATTGTCGATGATGTCATGTTTTTCGTGCAAGTTCATGATATCAGCGATACCAACGGTGATACCTGCCATTGTTGAATGGCTGTATCCTAAGTCTTTCATGCGGTCAAGCATGCGTGACGTTTCAGTGATGCGGAAACGTTTGAAGACTTCTGAAATGATGTTTCCTAAGTTTTTCTTCTTGAATGGGCCCACAAGCTCTTGTTCTTTGATGAAAGCAGGCACATCTGTACCAGCTTCAATAAAGTACTTGTCTGGTGTTTGAACCGTCAAGTTGTAGTCAGTCGGTTCGTTCAAGAATGGGAATTCTGGCGGCATGATCGAGTTGAAGATCACTTTACCTACCGTTGTTACCATCAAACGTTGTTTTTGTTCAGACGTGAATGGTTTGTCCCCTAAAGTGTTTGGATTGATGGCGATCCGTGTGTGTAAATGCACGTAGCCATTGCGCCATGCCGTAACTGCTTCGTCCATGTCACGGAAGATCATGCCTTCCCCTTCACGGCCTTCTTCTTCCATCGTCAAGTAGTAGTTCCCTAGGACCATATCCTGAGATGGTGTTACAACTGGTTTTCCGTCTTTTGGATTCAAAATGTTTTGGGCTGCTAACATCAGCATACGTGCTTCTGCTTGCGCTTCTTCGTTCAATGGTACGTGAACGGCCATTTGGTCTCCATCGAAATCGGCATTGTAGGCTTCACAAACAAGTGGGTGCAAACGAATGGCACGGCCTTCAACTAAGACTGGTTCAAATGCTTGGATACCTAATCTGTGAAGCGTAGGTGCCCGGTTCAATAGCACTGGATGTTCTTTGATGACATCTTCTAAAACATCCCAAACTTCGTCTTCTTGACGTTCGATTTTGCGTTTGGCATTTTTGATGTTTGACGCGATTTCACGAGAAACAAGCTCCCGCATCACGAATGGTTTGAACAATTCGATCGCCATTTCTTTTGGCAGACCACATTGATACATTTTAAGGAATGGACCAACGACGATAACTGAACGACCTGAGTAGTCGACCCGTTTTCCTAGCAAGTTTTGACGGAAACGACCTTGTTTCCCTTTCAACATGTGAGAAAGAGATTTCAATGGGCGGTTCCCTGGCCCTGCGACTGGACGGCCGCGACGACCGTTATCGATCAAGGCATCAACTGCTTCTTGCAGCATCCGTTTTTCATTTTGAACGATGATGTTTGGTGCATTCAAGTCTAACAAGCGTTTCAAACGGTTGTTACGGTTGATTACACGACGATACAAGTCGTTCAAGTCACTTGTGGCAAAACGTCCACCTTCTAATTGCACCATTGGGCGCAAATCAGGCGGGATAACTGGGATAACATCCATGACCATCCAGCTTGGTTTGTTTCCTGAAGCACGGAATGCTTCTAAGATATCCAAACGGCGGATCGCACGCGTCCGTTTTTGACCAGTTGCGTTTTTCAATTCTTCTTTCAATTCAGCAACTTCGCCTTCAAGATCAACGCCATCTAATAATTGTTTAATGGCTTCGGCACCCATCGCTGCTGAAAATTCTTGACCGTATTGGTCACGTTTTTCACGGTATTCCCGTTCAGTCAATAGTTGTTTTTTCTCAAGGCTGGTGTTTCCTGGTTCAATCACTACGTAAGAAGCAAAGTAGATGATTTCTTCCAATGCACGTGGGCTCATGTCTAAAACAAGACCCATCCGTGAAGGAATGCCTTTGAAGTACCAAATGTGTGATACTGGTGCTGCTAGTTCAATGTGTCCCATGCGTTCACGACGCACTTTTGAACGTGTTACTTCCACGCCGCAACGGTCACAAACGATGCCTTTATAGCGGATCCGTTTGTATTTGCCGCAAGCACATTCCCAGTCTTTGGTTGGACCGAAAATACGCTCGTCAAACAACCCTTCGCGTTCAGGTTTTAACGTACGGTAGTTAATGGTTTCTGGTTTTTTTACTTCACCATAAGACCAGCTTCTGATTTTTTCAGGAGAAGCCAAACCGATTTGCATACTTTCGAATTTATTTACATCGATCAAAAAAGGTTCCCTCCATTTCATTTCATGGACATATCCGATAGAACGGGGGCTATTTCCGCTAGTGGCGGAAATAGCGAGGGCCGTCTATTATTGCAAGCGATCTTCTGCTGTCTCGATTTGTTGGTTCAACGCGTCGGCGGCATTTTTAGCTTCTGTTTGTGCTTTTTGTTCTAATTCGCGGGCTGTTTGTTGCTCCGCAAATTTTGTTAAGGCATCAACGGTGATCAAATCATCATCGTCATCATCCATATCACGTAGTTCGATCTCTGCATCATCAATATCTAGGACACGCATGTCTAGACCCAGTGATTGCAATTCTTTTACTAATACGCGGAATGATTCTGGTACACCTGGTTTTGGAATTGGTTCCCCTTTGACGATCGCTTCGTATGTTTTCACACGACCAACCACGTCATCTGATTTGTAGGTCAAGATTTCTTGCAAGGTGTAAGCAGCACCGTATGCTTCCAGTGCCCAAACTTCCATCTCTCCGAAACGTTGTCCACCAAATTGGGCTTTTCCTCCCAATGGTTGTTGAGTAACCAATGAGTAAGGTCCAATGGAACGGGCATGCAATTTATCATCGACCATGTGGGCCAATTTGATCATGTACATGACACCAACGGAGATGCGGCCATCAAATGGTTCGCCGGTACGTCCGTCGTAAAGCACTGTTTTGGCATCGCTGGCCATTCCTGCTTCAGCAACCGTTGCCCAAACATCTTCATCGCTGGCACCATCAAAGACTGGTGTTGCCACGTGAATGCCTAGTTGACGCGCAGCCATTCCTAAGTGTAACTCTAATACTTGTCCAATGTTCATCCGAGAAGGTACCCCTAATGGGTTCAGCATGATATCGACTGGTGTGCCATCTGGTAAGAAAGGCATGTCTTCTTCTGGCATAATGCGAGAAACGACCCCTTTGTTTCCGTGACGTCCGGCCATTTTATCCCCTTCATGGATTTTCCGTTTTTGAACGATATAAACGCGAACCAGCATGTTCACACCTGGTGACAATTCATCGCCAGCTTCGCGGGTAAAGATTTTGACATCGTGGACGATTCCGCCGCCGCCGTGAGGCACGCGTAGAGAAGTGTCACGCACTTCGCGGGCTTTTTCACCAAAGATTGCGTGTAACAAACGCTCTTCTGCTGAAAGTTCCGTTACCCCTTTTGGAGTGACTTTCCCAACAAGCAGATCGCCATCTTTGACCTCCGCACCAATGCGGATAATCCCCATTTCGTCTAGGTCTTTCAACGCGTCTTCCCCAACGTTCGGGATTTCGCGAGTGATTTCTTCAGGTCCTAATTTCGTGTCGCGGGCTTCGGATTCATATTCTTCAATATGGACAGAAGTGTAAACATCATCTTTCACCAAACGACGGCTCATGATGATGGCATCTTCATAGTTGTACCCTTCCCAAGTCATGAATGCGACTAAGACGTTTTGTCCTAATGCCATTTCACCTTGTTCCATAGATGGGCCATCTGCTAAGATATCGCCTTTTTCCACTTTTTCACCAAGTGCCACTAATGGACGTTGGTTGTAGCTGGTTCCTGAGTTTGAACGACGGAATTTGGTAACAGAATAAACGTCTAATGCGCCATTGTCACGACGAACGCGCACTTCGGCTGCATCCACGTATTCTACGATCCCATCATGTTTACATAACAAAGCAGCTCCTGAGTCATGTGCTGATTTGTATTCCATACCAGTACCAACCCAAGGTGCTTTCGGATTGATCAATGGTACAGCTTGCCGCTGCATGTTGGCACCCATCAAGGCACGGTTGGAGTCATCGTTTTCCAAGAAAGGAATACATGCAGTTGCGACTGCGACTACTTGTTTTGGTGATACGTCCATGTAGTCGACTTTATCGATCGATACTTCCAAGTTTTCAGAAGTAGCACGTGCCATAACAACGTCATTTACGAAAGAGCCGTCTTCATTTAACAAGCTGTTTGCTTGGGCCACAACGTAGTGGTCTTCGGTATCGGCAGTCAAGTAATCGATCTTGTCTGTAACACGGCCTGTTTCGCGGTCAACTCGACGGTATGGTGTTTCAATGAAGCCATACTTGTTGACTTTGGCATAAGAGGCCAAGCTGTTGATCAACCCGATGTTTGGTCCCTCAGGCGTTTCGATCGGACACATACGGCCATAGTGGGAATAGTGAACGTCTCGGACTTCATAGCCAGCACGGTCACGGGTCAAACCACCAGGTCCTAAGGCAGATAGACGACGTTTATGGGTCAACTCACCCAGTGGGTTTGTTTGGTCCATGAACTGTGACAACTGAGAAGAACCAAAGAATTCTTTGATACTTGCGACAACTGGACGAATATTGATCAATTGTTGCGGTGTCAAGGTTTCGGTGTCTTGGATCGACATCCGTTCACGCACGACACGTTCCATCCGAGCAAGCCCGATCCGGAATTGGTTTTGCAATAATTCACCAACAGAACGAATCCGACGGTTTCCTAAGTGGTCGATGTCATCGACATTGCCGATGCCTTCCATCAAGTTGAAGAAGTAGCTCATTGAAGCAATGATGTCTGCTGGACGAACGGTACGTGTGGCAGTATCTGGATAGCCATTACCGATCACGTTGACTTCTTGTTCTGGATCTTTTGGTGAAAAGACTTTGATGACTTGGACCGTCATTGGTTCAGTAACGACCCCATCTTCTGATGGATAGTACGTTACACTGTTTAGGCCATTATCGATAAATGCGCCTAATGTTTCCATGACTTGGTGAGTCAAAACAGTGCCTTTTTCAACAATGATCTCGCCTGTTTCAGGGTCAACCAAGGTTTCTGCTAAGGTCAAATTCAATAGACGTGTTTTCAAGTCTAATTTTTTGTTTACTTTGTAACGACCAACATTTGCTAAGTCGTAACGTTTTGGATCAAAGAAACGTGCGTTCAGCAAGCTGCGTGAGCTGTCTGCTGTTTTTGGCTCGCCTGGACGAAGACGTTCGTAAACATCTTTCAATCCTTCTTCGGTACGAGAATCGCTTGCGTTTTTATGCAAGTCTTTTTCGATCGTGTTGCGCAATGATTCACTGTCGCCGAAAATTTCAAAGATCGTGTCATCAGAACCAAACCCTAGGGCACGGACTAAGACCGTCAAAGGAATTTTACGGGTACGGTCAATCCGTACGTAAGAGATATCTTTGGCATCAGTTTCCATTTCTAACCACGCACCGCGGTTAGGGATAACAGTTGAACCAAAGCCTTCTTTGCCGTTTTTATCGACTTTGCCATGGAAATATACACCCGGAGAGCGGACCAACTGAGAAACGATAACCCGTTCTGCCCCGTTGATGATAAAGGTTCCTTGTTCAGTCATTAATGGGAAATCACCAAAGAATACTTCTTGGGATTTGATTTCCCCAGTTTCACGGTTCGTCAAACGCAAAGTAACATGTAATGGTGCCGAATAGTTTGCATCATGGGCACGTGCTTCTTCTACTGTATACTTTGGTTCTTTCAATTCATAATCCACAAATTCTAGGGACAAGTTACCGTTGAATCCTTCGATTGGCAAAATATCTTCAAACATTTCTCTTAGGCCCTCATCTAGGAACCATTGGTAAGAGTCGGTTTGAATTTCAATCAAATTCGGTAATTCTAATACTTCACTGATCCGTGCGAAACTTCTACGTTCGCGATGCTTTCCGTATTTTACTACGTGTCCAGCCAAGCTCTTCACCTCTTCATAAAGTCTTTCAAAAAGGCTATCCGATTATTTACAAAACTGTAACAAATATTAAATATAGGTTACAGAAAGCATTTTTTGCGGCTTTTAGGCAAAAAAAAACCAAAAATAGAACGGATGCATTGGGCATTTTCTACTTTTGTTTCCTTATTCCTAAGCCGAAACGGACAATATTTCGTTTCTGCTTTTTTCGTTCAGATAGTTTTTGCAACTCCTTATTATACAGATGAAGCACTTTCCTGTCAAGTTTTCATTGGAAGTTACAATGCTTTTCTGGCGCACCCATTTCCTAAGATTTTCTAAAGAAAAAAACAAGGCTGGTGGGGACTGTTTTTCGTAAGAAACTACTTTGCTTTTTGCCGATTTCTTGCTATGCTAACGAAAACGTTACACGTGAAACATTAGGAAGGATATCCTTATGACGACAAAAGAAAAAATACTGACCTTATTACAAAAAGAAGATACTGTACTGTCCGGAGAAAAACTAGCCCAAGCTTTGTCGATCTCTCGTACAGCAGTCTGGAAAGCCATTAAAGAACTCGAGAAAGAAGGCTATCATTTCGAACACTTGGCCAACGGCTATCGCTTTGTCTCGGATGATCGCTACGATCAAGCAGCACTTGCGGCAGCCTTGCCGATGATTCCCACGATTCAAATCAAGGAAGCTGTTGAATCCACCATGAAAGAAGCCAAGATCGCCGCTTTGGACAGTGTACTGGCAACCCCCGCCCTTTTTTTGACCGAAACACAAACAGGCGGTCACGGCCGCTTCGAACGACCGTTTTTCTCACCGAAAAAACAAGGGATCTATATGAGCTTGCTTTTAAAACCAAACCAAGCGTTTCAAGAATTGCCACAATATACCGTTTTGGCGGCGGTGGCAGTCGCCGAAGCCATCGACGCTCTTCTAATGAAGGAAACGGCCATTAAGTGGGTCAACGATCTGTACTTAGATGGAAAAAAAATCTGCGGTATTTTGTCTGAAGCAACCAGTGACTTTGAAACAGGCCGCATTACTTCGGTTGTGATCGGTATCGGTATCAGTTTTTCAATTCCACAACAGCAGTTTCCAGCAGAGATTCGGGAAAAAGCGACCTCACTCTTTCCTGGTGAAGAGTATCCGACCTTTTCTCGAGTCACGTTGATCCAAGAAATTTGGCGTCGTTTCTTCCAATTGTTGGCGCAGCTGCCTGACATGGATTATATGGCCCGCTATCGGCAGAAATCCTTCGTTTTGGGCCGCACCGTTCAATTTACGCAACAAGGGGTGACCTATGAAGGGATTGCCAAAGACATTACCAACACCGGTGAATTGGTGGTGGAAACAGCGACGGAGCGCAAGTTGCTTTCTTCTGGAGAAATCAGTTTGGAGCGGTATTGAGGCTGCTTTCGTAGGTAACCAGTCACAGCAAGCGTAAACACAAACACTCCATAAACAGACCTGCTTATTCCGAGGGGTTAAATAAAAAGCAACCTAGGCAGCTCTCAAACAAACTTTACTGCTACGATCAATTTCGCAGAAAAAGCGAGCCTCATCTTTTCATAATAAGTATCATGCTCGTTCTTTTATCATGTCTTTTCTACAGTTTTTATGCGCTATTTCATTCCCCACATAAAAAAGATCGACCTGCTCTTTCAAGAGCAGGTCGATCTTTTTTTTAAAGCAATTGCCACAACAGACAGAAAAGCAAGCCTAAGGCATAGCTGCTGTTGAATAAAATCATGTTCTTAATCGAATAGCCGAAGCTACGTGGGTGGGGCAGGCTGGCTTGATGCTCCTTCAAGTTTTGGCGGATTTTCGGTAGTGTCAGAAACACGAGCAAAATCGGCCATTGAAAGAGTCCAAACAAGAGGCCCAATAAAATAGCGGCATAAGACGCCAACATCATGCCTTGAAACAGACGGATACCTGCTTCGCGACCGATGTAGTACACCAGCGTGTAGCGATGGTTTTCGATGTCGGCTTCCAGATCCCGTAAGTTATTGGCTAACATGATGTCAGCAATTGTGAAAATCAATGGTAAGGATGCCAACACGATGGCACACACGGCCCAGAGGTTCCCCACTAAGCCAAAGGTTCCGTTCGCAAAATCCAGTGCCAGATAAAACACTTTTTGATCAATGGTATTGATATAGATCGTGATGGCAAAAATCCCTAATCCCATCGTTACGCCGCTGAACACTTCGCCTAAAGGCATCCGCGATAACGGAATGGGGCCAAAGGTATAAAAGACCCCGATAAAACAAACCACCAGCCCCATCACTAGCAGCAGCCAGCCGGTAACAAAGGTCAAGTAAAGACCGATCAGTAAGGTTCCTGCCAGCATCGCAAAAATCAGATTGCGAACAGTAGCTTCTGAGATGTTTTCACGCCCGATCACATTGTGCTGGTATTTGTAGGTTTCTGATTTGGCTTTTTTGAAATCCATATAATTGTTGATGGACGTCGTCGTCAAATCAAACAGCAGCATCCCCAGAAAAAAGATTGCGGTATTCAAAGGATGAAATTCATGAAAATACACCAACGAGAACAACACACCCATAATGAAGGGGAAGACACTGGCCACTTTGGTACGGATCTCCACTACTTCTAAAAACACTGAAAGAGACATCTTTCACTCCTCCTATTCTAAATCCGCACGATCACCCATCGTGTAGCCTGATTCCTCTGAAAGTTCAAAGGTATCTTTGATACCGTCGGTTACATACACTTTGTCTTCTTTTGTGATAAAGATCGCATCGGTACCCTCTTCGGTATGTTGTTCGATATAGGCTAAGCCTTCCTTGACCCCTTTATCAAATGCCACCGTAGTTAACCCATCGCCATCGATGGATTTGTCGGTGATGACAGTTACACTTGCCACATCGCTGTCGTAAGGATAGCCAGTCTCAGAATCGAAAATATGATGGTACGTTTTGCCGTCTACTTCTAAATAACGTTCGTAGATCCCTGAAGTAACTACTGTTTTATTGGTTTCTTTGATACTGCCGATAATCGAGCCGCGAGATTTGTTCGGGTCTTGGATTCCGACATTCCATGGCTCATCTGTGCCGCGGTTACTATGACCTAACACATAGACATTCCCGCCCAAATCGACGATCGCGGAAGTCACGCCATTGTCCTTCAGCACTTTGACTACTTCATCCGTGATGTAGCCTTTAGCGATCGCCCCAAGGTCAAGGATCATGTCCTTGTCTTTTAAATAAACGGTTTGATCTTCATCGTTAAACTCGACTTGTTCATAATTGATATGTTTCAATGCTTCATCGATCTCAGATTGCTCTGGCTTGCGGGCATCATCAAAGCCGATTCGCCATAATTGGGTGATGGCACCGATGGCCATATTAAAGCCGCCTTCTGATTTCACACTATAATCATAGGCTTCTTTCAACAAATAATAGATGTCATCCGAAACCTTTACCGGCTTAATACCAGCTTGCGCATTGATCTCATCGATCTCTGACCCTGCTTGGTTGATGGTGATTTTATCGCCTAACTCTCTGATGCGGTCAAAGGCCGGCTTCATGGCGTCCTCTTTGCCTTCATCATAAATGCGAATCCGAGTATAAGTGCCTAATAAAAATTCTTCTTGAAAATATGGTTCTTCTCGCAGCGTCGTTGCTTCCTGATCACTGCCACAAGCTGCCAACATTGTGCCTAAAAAAACAAACATCAGAAAAAACGTTACTTTCTTTTTCATGATTTTCCTCTTTTCTATTGTCTTCAACCTTCATATAATAGCCTTTTTTTAGCAGAATGAAAAGGGGCATTCCGTGATTCCGCAACGTATTTTAGGAATCCTTAATCGAACTTTTTCTTCTTTGTAAAAAACAGTTCTTTTAAAAAAAACTTCCTGCCAGATTGCTTCCTTTTGCACGAACTTGCTTTTATGACCTTGCTGCCCACGAAAAAAAGACAGCACTCAAAGCGAATGCTGTCCTCTTCATTCAAAAAAGTTGTGGTTATTCAGTAACGAAGTTATCCACTTCGATTGTTGTTTGGTCACCTTTTTCAGCGGCATTCAACAATTGTTGTGCATAGATAACAAAGCTGTGGAAGCTGTGGGTTGCACCAGAAACTACATCCATGTCTGCCACAGAACCATCTTCAGCATTGACTGCAGAAACAAAAGCTTCATTGAAGTTTGGAATGAATTCTTCTGGACTTGTACCAGATTTAGCTTCCATGTTTTCGTTGTATGATGCATCATCTTTTTTCGACTCGCCGGCTTCGTTTAGGTAGTCGTAGTTTGATTCAGAGATTTTGCCGTCAGCCACAGTCATTGAGAAGACTACGCGGTAACCATTTGAGTAGTTCTTTTCTTCTAATGTATAGGTTCCGTCTTTCAAGTCGGCTCCATTGTCGATTTCAATGGTTTCCGTGTTTCCTGCTTGCGCCGCTTGAATCAATTGTTGTGCATAGTTTTGGAAGGAATCAAAGGAATGAGTCGCGCCAGAAACTACTTCGATTGAAGAAGGGCTTTGTGCGGCAACTAACTCTTCATTGAATTTAGGAATAAACTCTTCTGGGCTGATACCTGCTTTTTCTTTCATCGTTTCATTGTATTCAGTGTTTTCTGTTTTTGATTCGCCATCCGCATTGACGTTGTCATATTTTGATTCAACGATTTTGCCATCTTTGACTGTGATCTCAAAGGTAACACGGTAGTCGTTTTTATAGTTCTTTTCTTCTAAACGATATGTCCCATCTTGCATTGGCTCGCCTGCAACGACGGTTGCTTCCGTGCTTTCTGTTGATGCTGAATCGCTTGCAGAAGTTTGTGATGTACTTTCACTAGTTGACGAAGAAGCTGTATTGTTGTTGTCCGCTCCGCAACCCCCTAACAATAATGCTGCGAATGAAAATACCGCCATACCTACAATCAATTTCTTTGCTTTCATAATTATCCACCTTTTACTTGTTTATTTTCCCCACAAAAAAGTTTGTGATACATCTAACATTGTAAAGTAAATTTACGATATGTCAACCGCTTCCTTTCCGCTTTTTCTGGAAAAAATGACTTATTTTTTGATTTTCGCAAGTTTTCACGAATTTCAGGAAATATGCGTTTTTTTCATCAGAATCGTTAGACAAATGAACCATTTGTCTATATAATAGGAACGATTGTGTAATTATTATCATAGATTATTTTTATTAAGGAGAGATTTGCAATGGCAAAGAAAAACATTGTCGTTGTCGGTGCCGGTTATGCAGGCGTTTCTGCTACGAAGTACATGGCAAAGAAATTGAAAAAAGACAATGATGTTGAGATAACATTGATCGACCGTCACTCTTATCATACGATGATGACTGAACTGCATGAAGTCGCTGGAGGACGTGTAGAACCTACCGCAATTCAATATGACTTGCAGCGCTTGTTCTCACGCAAGAAAAATGTTCGTTTAGTAACCGATACAGTAACTGGGATCGATAAAGAAAATAAAACTGTCCAAACAAAATTAGGTAGCTATTCATTTGACTACTTGATCTTAGGGATGGGTGGCGAACCGAATGACTTCGGTACACCTGGCGTTAAAGAAAACGGCTTTACTTTATGGTCATTTGACGATGCTGTCCGTATTCGCGAACACATTGAAAAAACTGTCGCAAAAGCAGCGATCGAACCAGATGCAGCATTACGCAAAGCAATGTTTACCTTTGTCGTTTGTGGTTCTGGATTTACCGGGATCGAAATGATCGGTGAACTGATCGATTGGAAAGATCGTTTAGCTTCCGATTATAAATTGGACCCAAGTGAAATCAGCTTGAAAGTCGTTGAAGCAATGCCAACGATCTTAAACATGCTTGATCGTAACGATGCAGCGAAAGCAGAACGTTACTTGAAGAAAAACAATGTTGATCTTGTCTTGAATGCACCAATCGTTGAAGTGGCACCTGACCACATCAAACTAAAAGATGGTTCAACGATCCCAACCCACACATTGATCTGGACTGCTGGTGTCAAAGGAACTAGCGATGCTGCTGATTTCGGTTTAGAAACTGCTCGTGGGTTCCGTCTAGTTGCCAATGAGTATATGGAAGCAAAAGGCTACGAAGACAAAAACATCTATATTATTGGTGACTTGGTTTACTTCGAAGAATTCCCGAACACACCAACACCACAAATCGTGCAAGCAGCTGAACAAACAGGTCACACTGCAGCAACGAATATCGTTTCAGCCATCAAAGGTGGCGAAAAACATAAATTCAAAGGAAACTACCAAGGATTTATGGTTTCCATCGGTGCCAAATGGGGCGTGGCGAACTTATTCAATAAGATTCACCTGAGCGGTTTCTTAGCGATCATTATGAAACACATCGTTAACTTGAAATACTTCTTTGATATTCGTTCTGGTTACTACATGTTCCAATACTTGATGCATGAAATCTTCCACATCAAAGATGACCGGACAGTAGCCCGTGGTCACACGTCTCGTTACGGTAACGTCTTGTGGAGTGTTCCGCTTCGTATTTTCTATGGTCTTGTCTGGTTCGTTGAAGCCTTCAAGAAAATTTTGGGTACGAACGGGGAAGTCTTCAAACCTGGTACTTGGTTCGGTGAAGGTTCTTGGTTCCAAGGCAACAGCGTATTCCCTTGGACTTGGGAATATCAAACAGTCGCTGATGCAGCCAGTGGTGCTAGTGAAGCAGCCGATGCAGCAAGTGCCGCTAGTGGTGCCGGTGAAGCAGCCGATGCAGCGACACAAGCCGCACACTTCGGTTTGAGCTATGCTTACGGTGAGCAACCAATGATCGTGATTGAAAAATCACCTGACTGGTTCACAAAAGTTATGCAATTTATTATGCCAAACAACGACGTTGCCATGTTCTTCCAAAAATTCATGGTCTTCTTTGAAATTGCTTTAGCTCTTGCATTGATGGCTGGTCTCTTCACTTGGTTAGTAAACGCAACAACTATCGTTTTGGTGTTAACTTTCTGTATGTCTGGTATGTTCTACTGGGTAAACATCTGGTTCATTCCAGTTGCATTTGCCTTGATGAACGGTTCAGGACGCGCAGTCGGTTTAGACCGTTGGGTAATCCCATGGTTGCAACGTACCCTTGGAAAATGGTGGTACGGTACCCCTCGCTCCTTATATGGCAATAAATAAGCCAGCAAAATAGAATACCTGTACGACTTCATGAGACTAAGACATTCTGATTTTCAATCAGTGTCTTGGTCTCTTTCCAAGTACAGAACTTTTTCTTGATCGTCCTTGCACAGAAATCGGTGGATTATTGAGGATTCAGCTAGTAGAATCTTGTCTTCTTATGCTAGAATGAGACACATCACATGAAAGAACAGGAGTCTTTTTTGATGAAACTAAAAGAATTTATCCGCGATGCCCATTTAAAACCATGGGATGGCGTCATCATACTTGTTTTGATCCTCAGCTCTTTTTTACCGCTTTTTATTTTTGGCCAGACGCAAACGGCGGACAAAGAAGCCGTCTTACGGGTCGATGGGACAGAAATCAAACGTTTTGACTTAGTTGAAGGTCAAAAAGCATACACCTATCTTTATGAAGATGAAGACGGAGATACCAATTTACTGGAGATCGAAGGCGATCGGATCCGAATCAAGGAAGCTGATTGCGGCGACCAGATTTGTGTGCGCCGTGGCTGGGCCAGTAAAAATGGGGAAACCATCGTCTGTCTACCTCATAAATTAGTGATCGAAATCCAAGCCGCAGATGGGAGTGAGACCGACGATCTAATCTATTGATCGTTTGCTTATGAGTCGATTACAACGAATAATTTTCATCTCACTGCTGGTCGCCCAAGGGGTCGTGATTGGTTTAGTTGAAAATATGATCCCTTATCCATTTGCCTTTGCGCCTGGTGCGAAACTAGGTTTGGCAAATTTAATTACCATTATTGCTTTGTTCACCATGCCGAAAAAAGACAGTTTTCTCTTGATTTGGCTAAGACTGATTTTAACGACGTTACTAGGAGGAACGGTTTCAACCTTCTTATATAGTATGAGTGGTTCCTTACTGAGCTACTTTGGGATGTCTTTGGTGAAACAGTTGGGGCCTAAACGTGTCAGTATCATCGGCATTAGTGCGGCTGGCGGTTTCTTGCACAACGTCGGACAGTTGATCACCGCCTCATGGATCGCTCAATCCTGGAGCGTGATGCTCTACTTGCCGGTCCTGTCTTTCTTTGGGATCTTGTCCGGGATCGCTATCGGGATCGCCGCCAACTACTTGCTGCGCCGTGTCGAAACACTGCGCCGTTTTCAAATTGATTATGAACGCCAGACCAAAGTCAAATGGCGCTCGGATTCAGAATAAAGGAGTTAATTATGAAACTTCATTCCATGTGGCAAGAGTATCCAGCACTGCAAGCTGACTTATCTGCCTCCTTGCAATTGATGGAAAAATCATTAAAACTAAAAAACAAAGAGGTCGAACAAGCGATCCTGTCCATGATCCATTCAGGTGGGAAACTGCTGCGTCCTGCTTATCAGCTGCTCTTTTCTGCTTATGGCAGTGACAAAGATCGCGAGAAAGCCGTCGCATTGGCGGCTTCGATCGAGATGCTCCACACTGCCTCGCTGATCCACGACGATATCGTCGATCATGCGGACACTCGCCGCAAGCTGCCGACCATTCGTTCCGAATTTGGCAACGATGTCGCTGTCTATGCTGGTGATTACCTCTTCGTCTGCTGCTTTAAATTGATGGCGGATTATGCCAGCTCCATGAAAAGCTTGCAGATTAATTCCCGCAGTATGGAAAAAATTCTGGCCGGCGAATTAGGGCAAATGAGCAAACGATATGATTTGTCCGTCACTGTCGAGGATTACTTAGAAAACATTCGTGGCAAAACCGCTGAATTGTTTGCTTTAAGCTGCTTTATTGGGGCTTATGAAAGCGGCACTTCCTTGCGCTTTGCCAATCAAGCCCGTGAGATCGGCGAAGCCATTGGCCTTGCGTTTCAAATCATGGATGATGTCTTGGATTACAGCCAAGACGCGACTGCCTTAGGAAAACCAGTATTGGAAGATGTTCGGCAAGGCGTCTATTCTTTGCCGCTGTTGATGGCATTGAAAAATGACCGCCAACAACTGTTGCCACTGCTGGAAAAACAAGCCGCCATGACTGAGGCGGATACCCATGAAGTCTATCGGATCGTCCAAGAAAGTGCCGGGATTGACGAAGCCAAGAAACTCGCAGCCGACTACACGAAAAAAGCTTTGCAGGCGATCCAGAAATTACCTGAGACCAAAGACGAAACCAAAACGTATCTTTACCAGATCACTGCTCAGATCCTTGGGCGTCAGAACTGATCAAGGATCTAGCAAAAGCCTAGCAGCTGGAATCATACTGAAATAAGTCCCCAAGATTAGATTTTTGATCTACCTTTGGGGGCTTTTTAGTTGATAGATAGAATTTTATACGCAAAAAAAGCCTCAACGGACAAATCATCTGTCCGTTGAGGCTTTTTTTCTTTTAACGCATCGTCACAAATTCTTCTGACCCCGTCGGATGAATGGCAACGGTTTGATCAAAGTCTGCTTTCGTAGCACCCATTTTGATGGCTACAGCGAAGCCTTGCAGCATTTCATCGACACCGATCCCGATGCCGTGCAGACCGATGATTTTTTCTTCTTCTCCTAAGCACACCAATTTCATCTCACACTTTTGGCGATACTCATTTAAAGCAAAGTACATCGGTGTAAAGCGCGAACGATACACCTTTATCTGCTCTTGGCCGTATTTTTCCAAGGCTGCTTCTTCGGATAAACCAATCGTGGCAATCGGTGGATGCGTAAAGATGACCGTCGGTACTAAATTATAATCCAAGTACGCATCGCTTTGACCGTTGAACAAGCGTTCAGACAAGCGACGACCGGCGGCGATCGCAACCGGGGTCAAATCCAATTTTCCAATGACATCGCCCACTGCAAAAATCGAGTCAGCCGTAGTAGTTTGATATTTGTCCACAATGATAAACCCTTTTTCATCCAATTGGACATCGGTGTTTTCTAGGCCTAACTTATCCGTATTCGGCACGCGACCACCAGCAAAAAGGACGCAATCGCCGGTCAAGGTTTCGCCATTTTCAAAGTGAACGATATACTCGTCACCTTCTTTAATGATACGAGAGGCCACGTAGCCTGCATAAGTTTCGATCCCTGATTCTTGGTACATCTCCACGAGATTATCCGCAAGCATCTTGTCAAAGGTTCGTAATGGCCGCTCTTTGCGGTACGCCCAAGCCACTTGGCTGCCCAGCTGTTGGCTGACACCGCTGATTTCGGCTGCGATGTAGCCTGCCCCTAAGACGACCATACGCTTTGGTGCTTCTCGCAGCGCAAAAAAACCATTCGAGTCAATGGCGTACTCACCGCCGGGAATATTCATCGCGCTAGGTTTTCCACCGGTGGCGATCAAAATGTTTGCTGCATGGTAGTTTTCCCCATTGACGGTAATCGTGTGGTTATCCACAAACTGTGCATAACCGTGAATAACTTCTACATTATTGCTGTCTAAGCCTTTTTGATAGGCTGTGTGTAAAAAATCAATGTATTTTTCACGGTTATCCACAAGTTCAGTAAAATTAAATTTATCCACATGTGGATAAATGCCGTAGCTAGTTGCGTCCCGTTTGATCATTTCTAACATCTCACTGGCTTGCCACATGACTTTTTTCGGTACACAACCGACATTGACACAGGTGCCACCTAATTCATTGCCTTCGATCAATAATACTTTGGCGCCGTGCATCCCTGCACGATTGGCTGAGGCGATCCCGCCGCTGCCGCCGCCAATTACTATGTAGTCGTATGTTTCCATATTTGTTGTTTCCTCCTTGAGATTGTCTATGTTCTCATCGATCCTTTTTGGCTGGATTGATTCAACAAAAAAAGCCGAGAGAAACTCTCGACCTTATTTTTTCTTCCGAATCATGTCTCCGACTTCCACCGGTTCTTTGACCGGCATCGTCAGCAGCATCATAGGATTTGGTGCACGATCGATGGATTCACCGTCTTCATTATACATGACTTCGACGGTTTGGTGAAAGTGATGGAATCCGGGACCGTAAAATTCGATTTCATCGCCGACGGAAAAGTGGTTCCGTTGCCGAATCGTAGCTGTTTTCGTTGCCGGATCATACGCCATGACTTCCCCAATAAATTTGTATTGCGGAATTTTCCGACGTGGACCAAACAACTGCTCATTTTCACTCGGGGTATCGTAGTAAAAGCCTGACGCAAGCTCGCGCTGCGCAACTTTCCACAATTCATCGATCCATTCTTGTTTGCAGACATAGTTCTCTGGATCGGCCATGTAACTGTCCACGGCTGCTTTATAAACGTTCGCCACAGTTGAAACATAGTGGATCGATTTCATGCGGCCTTCGATTTTGAAACTATCCACGCCGTTTTCAATCAGATCAGGGATATGTTCGATCATCGACATATCCACAGCACTCATGGAAAACTCTTCTTCCACTGTCCCGTTTTTAGTCAAACTGTTTCGTTCCGTTGCAAAGGGCATGTCGAACAGATCATATTTCCAACGGCAAGATTGCGAACAGCCACCGCGATTGGCGTCTCGCATCGACATATGATTGGACAAAGTACAACGGCCAGAATACGAAATACACATGGCGCCATGAATAAAGGCTTCGATCTCCACGCTAGTATTTTTGCGGATCTCAGCGACTTCCTCCATCGACACTTCTCGGGCGAGGACGACCCGTTCTAGGCCTTCTTCCCGCCAAAATTCCAATGTTTCATAGTTCGTGGCACTAGCTTGGGTGGACAAATGGATCGGTAGACCTGGCGCTTCTGTTGCGCAGATCTGGATCAATGCGGGATCAGAAACGATCACGGCCGAAATACCGACATCTCGCAATTCCCGAAAGAATTCCCCTGCACCTTCTTGATTGCCCTCATGAGTCACCATGTTGGCTGCTACATAGACTTTTGCGTTGTGGGCTTTGGCAAAAGCCACCCCTTCCGCCATTTCTTCATAGGTAAAGTTTCCCGCGCGACTCCGTAGACCATAGGCATTGCCGCCGATATAGACAGCGTCAGCGCCATAGTGGATCGCTGTTTTTAATTTTTCTAACGTACCAGCTGGTGCTAACACTTCTGGTCGTTTCAATGCTTGTTTAACGGTCATTTGTTCTTGCTCCTTACTTGATATCGTCAGGATCGATGCCATAAAATCCAGTGTCTAACCCACGTTCTGCTGGATGAAGTTGGGCAACTTGTTCACTGAGCACAGCTGCTTGCTCTGCTTGCCACTTCCCACTTTCCACAAGGCTCTTGGCTTGGGCAAACAGTTTAGCAATTGCCACAAAGGCAGCCCCTCGTGTATAGATTCCGTCCAGCTTCCAGGTTTGAAAGCCTGTTGCGGCTAATTCCGCCAGCTGCAGCATCAAATTAATGTCGTTATTGGCAAAAATGTGCGTGCCATGGCTATCTTCATAAATGGAATAGTGGGTTTCTTCTTTTTTCGGTTCGGATAAAAACAACCCACGGTCGTGGTTCTTTTCTTCCGATTGTTGGGTATAGTTATAATAATTTTGTAAAAGCGGACGCTTCGATTGGTGAATGCAGGTCGCACCATAAACCAATACTTCCACAGGAATATTTAGTTGCGGGGCCATGATTTTCATTTCCTCGAAAGGAACTTCTCGCGCTAAAACGGCTGCCTTTGCTCCTTTTTGTCCCCAAAAATTGATTTGACGAGCGCTCGTTACTAAGGTTTCCCCTGCATAGATAAATGGCAAGGCACATTCTGGATTTTGCTTCATGCGGTAAATGATCCCAGGATCTCCGAGAGCGATTTGATCGGCTTGATTGGTCTTCAGAAATGCTAGGTATTCTGGAATCCGCTTCATTTTTTCTGGATGCATGATGCCATTGACTGCGATCGTCACTTTCTTTCCAGCTTCGTGGGCCATGTCGATCAGTCTGATTTGCTCTTCACGAGAAAAAGAGGCCGGTAGGCGCAGCCCGAATGTCTCTTCTCCAAAAAACAATGTATCAACATAAGGGATGAGCTGCTGTGCTTGCTCGATCGATTCCACCGTGGCGATAATCTCAACCATAATACTCCTCCTTTTTTCAACTCATTCATAGTATCACACAGCAGGGTTCTTTCCAAGAGGTCTCGTTACTCTTTTTTTCACGAATAGCGCTTTTCTCATTAATCAACCGTTGACATAAAGCTGTTTAGAAGGATATTTTTTTGTGAATAACCAATCATAATCAATGGAGATTTATTGATCACTACTAGACATAGCAAGACAAAAAAGCGACGTTCCTATGGATGCCGATTGCTCGACCATAGAAACGCCGCTGCCGTTATTGGCTCGACTTAAACTTGTTGCAAGACACGTGCTTGTCCCTCTTTGACATTGAGGGTGATCGATCCTTTGGAAGCACCGATCGTCACTTTGTCACCTAAATGAATTTGTCCTGATAGGAGTGCTTCACTTAAACGGTCTTCGACTTCTTTTTGCAACGCCCGACGAATCGGCCGTGCCCCATATTCTGGATCAAAACCAGCTTTACCGATCACATCGATGGCAGATGGCGTGATCTTCAATTGGATGTCTTGGTTGCCTAATCGTTTGATGATCGCTTTGCTCATGATCTTCACGATCTCGTGGATCTCCCCTTCACCTAAGGATTGGAAGACTACTGTTTCATCCACACGGTTCAAGAACTCTGGACGGAAGGCTTTTTTCAGCTCTTCTAAGATCCGTTTTTGCATCGCTTGGTGATCTTTCGTTAAATCAGTGACATTAAAACCAACGCTTTTTTCTTCGCGGATTTGTTGGGCACCGATATTAGAGGTCATGATCAAAATCGTGTTACGGAAATCGACCTTCCGACCTTTGGCATCCGTCAAATGGCCATCATCCAGCACTTGCAAGAGGATATTGAAGACATCGGGATGGGCTTTTTCCACCTCGTCCAATAAGATGACGGAGTAAGGTTTTGAACGGATTTTTTCCGTCAATTGCCCACCTTCATCATAGCCGACATAGCCTGGCGGTGAACCGATCAAACGGCTCGTGCTGTATTTTTCCATAAATTCGGACATATCGACACGAACCAAGGCATCTTCACTACCAAACATCGCTTCTGCTAAGGCTTTGGCAAGCTCGGTTTTCCCGACACCAGTCGGACCTAAGAACATGAAGGAACCGATTGGGCGATTCGGATCTTTCAACCCACTGCGGGCGCGGCGGATCGAACGAGCGACTGCTTTGACCGCTTCTTCTTGGCCAACTACCCGTTGATGCAAGATCTTTTCAAGATCCAACAAGCGTTCGCTTTCTTTTTTCTCCATCTGTTGCAAAGGTACGCCGGTCCATTGGGAAACGACCGTGGCAACATCTTCTGCAGTAACACTATCGGCATAGCCTGAGGCTTCTTTGACTTCCATAAACGCTACTTCCGTCAGCTGTTGGGTCAATTTCTTTTCCTTGATCCGTAGACGAGCTGCTGCTTCAAAATCTTGCTGACGAATAGCGGCTTCTTTTTCTTCAATCAAGTTGGCGATCTCGTTTTGCAGATCTGCCAACTCCGAACTTTCATCGGTTTTGTCTAGACGCACTTTGGCAGCTGATTCATCCATCAAATCGATGGCTTTATCTGGTAATTGGCGCGAATTGATGTAGCGCACGGACAATTGCACAGCGGCGTGTAACGCATCATCAGAAATTTCCACCCCATGATGTTCTTCATAACGAGGACGCAATCCTCGTAAAATTTCTTCCGCTTCTTCTGGTGTTGGTTCGTCGACTTGCACCCGAGCAAAACGGCGTTCTAACGCAGAATCTTTTTCAATGTATTTTTGGTACTCATCTAGCGTTGTGGCACCGATGGTTTGCAATTCTCCACGGGCTAAGGCTGGTTTCAGAATATTCGAGGCATCAATCGCCCCTTCGGCTCCGCCGGCCCCAATCAGTGTATGCAATTCATCAATGAATAAGATGATTTGACCATCTTGATAGATCTCATCGATGATTTTTTTCATTCGGTCCTCAAATTCCCCACGGTATTTCGTTCCGGCAACTAAAGCCCCCATGTCCAGCATCATCAAGCGTTTGTTTTGCATGTCTTCTGGGACTTCCCCATTGATGATTTTTTGGGCTAAGCCTTCGGCGATCGCGGTTTTCCCAACACCAGGTTCCCCCACGAGAACAGGGTTGTTTTTGGTCCGACGGCTAAGGATCTGGATCAACCGCTTGACTTCTTTGGCACGCCCGACAACAGGATCTAGGCGTTTTTCACGGGCTAATTTGGTCAAATCACGGGCTAAGGAATCCAAGGTCGGTGTTCCTTGCTGCGCTTTGGCTTGGGCTGGACGACGACGACCAGCACTTCCGTTGGTTTTGCTTTCATTGAAGCCCATTTTTTTCTTCAAAAGCTGACGCATTTTCGCGAGACTCAAGCCGAGATTCAGCATGATTCGTGAAGCCAAAATGTCTTCGTCTCTTAATAAGCCTAATAATAGATGTTCAGTACCAATTTGTGGTGCCCCTAAGCGTTTGGCTTCATCCCCTGCATAAGCAAATGTATGTTTTGCTCGTGGCGAATACGCGAGATAGGCGTTTTCTGGGTATTGACGAACGGTGCCGTACCCTGTTAAATGTTCGATTTCTTCACGAATATCGTTTTCTGTGATATTCATTTCCCGCAAGGTTTTGCCGGCGATCCCGTTTTGTTCAATGACCAATGCCAATAGAATGTGTTCAGAACCTACTGCTTGGTGCTTAAAGTATTTTGCTTCTTCTTGGGCGATAGCCAAAACGGCTTTCGCGCGTTGGGTGAATAATTCATCCATCTCTTTCACTTCCTGTCTTCGTAACTTAATCGTTCTAGAATTGCATGGAGCAAATCAGCTCGTGTTCTATTTTCATAAGGAGAACGTCCTAGAACTGCTTTCGCGATGACGGTCAACAATAAATTGCCTTCTCGCTTGGACAGGATTCCTTCCTCATAAAGTTTCTGGATTATTGCATATGCATCTTTTTCCGAGATGGTTTCATCGAATAATTGATTCATTTCTTTTAAGTAGTGGTGGCTGTCCGTGATTTTGACTTTCTCGATCCGAATATAGCCGCCCCCGCCGCGTTTGCTTTCAACCGCATAGCCTCTTTGAACGGTAAAGCGGGTATTGATCACGTAATTTATTTGTGAGGGCACGCAGTTGAACAAATTTGCCATTTCTGCGCGACGAATCTCAATGGTTTCACTGTCTTCAAGAATTTTCTTCAAATATGCTTCAATCAAATCGGAAGTATTGTGATGACTCAATTCATTCCCTCCCTTGACTAATTCTGACCTTCATTATACCCAATTTTTGAATCCTTGGAAAGATGTACGCTTGCACAAATGGCCGGACTAAAGGAAATTTTAAAGACACCTGTGCCTCACTATAAGGTTTAGAAACAAAAACAAGCAGCTAGATGGGGAACAAAAAGAAAATTCTTTGGTCCCCGTAGGCTGCTTGGTTAAAGTATTTGGTTTTAGCTAGTTTCTAATCACTTTCTGAGCTACTTTCACTCGTAGCGCTTGAATCAGAGGAATCATCTGAACTACTGCTTGGCGTCGATGAGGACGAATCATCTGGTTCAGGTCCTCTAGAGATCGTGACCGTTACAGTAGAGCCAACTTCGACGGAGGTTCCAGCACCTGGAGAGACACGGACAACATGTCCAGCTGGTACCGAGTCATTATAGCCGTCCTCTTCCTCAAAAGTTGAGTCCAATCCCGCTTCATTCAAGTCTGCTTCTGCATCGGCTTGGCTTTTGCCAACGATTCTCGGTACATTGACCATTTCCTGCCCACTGCTGACCGTCAAAGTGATGGTCGTTTGAGAAGTCACCACCGTTTCACCTGTTGCGGGTGCTTGGGCGATGATCGTGCCTGATGGTTGACTGCTAGATTGATAGTTCACTTCGATCTGTGATCGGTCGACACCGCGAGAAGTCAATGCTGCTCGTGCATCTGCCTCTGTCATGCCATAATAGTTGTCCATTGCGAAGCTATCTGGTCCGGAGCTGACCTTAAAGGTGATTTCGTCTTCTGCTGGGGAAACTTCCCGCCCTGCTGCTGGTGATTGACTGATAATATCCCCTTCATCGACATCATCTGACGACTCTAGCTCTTCTTTGATTCTGTCTTCATCAAAGCCCAAATCGATCAACTCTTTTTTGACATCATCAAAGGAACGACCTTCATAGTCATCAAGGGTGATTTTCTTCGTTCCACTACTGATGTAGAGAGTCACGACGGAATTCTTTTTGACTTCATTGCCTTCTGGGGGATCGGTTTTGACGACATTGCCTGCTTCGACTTCATCATCTTCGATTTCTTCCACCTCGTCTGCCACTTTCAAACCGGCGGCTTCCAGTTCGGCCCGAGCGGCGGCTTCTGTCTGACCACTGACTTCAGGAATTGCCACATCTCCCCGACCACCGCCGAATAGGAAGTAACTGCCTATCCCTAGCAGTGCGATCACCATAATGATTGGCAGCAGTAGCCAGCGCTTGCGTTTTTTCTTTTTCGGCTGCGCCGCTTCTTCAGCTTGATCCGCAGCCGTTTCTGCCACGGGTTCTTCCACTGGCGGCGTTTCGACTTGGGCTGCTTCCACAGGGGTCAGCACTCTCGTTTCATCCATCAGGGCATGAGGTTCCCATCTCGGTTCATTGAGCCGTTCAGGAGACAGCACGGTATCGAGATCCGCCCGCATTTCATCGGCGGTCTTGTAACGATCCGCCGGTTCTTTGGCGGTCGCCTTCAACACGACGTTTTCCAACGATTGCGGAACATTTTTGTCATAGATCCGAATCGACGGGATCTCATCTTGGAAGTGTTTCAAGGCGATCGTTACGGCTGATTCGCCATCAAAGGGTACTTTGCCGGTTAAAATTTCATAGAGGATGATCCCAATCGCATAAATATCTGATTGATTGGTGGCCATACTGCCTCGTGCTTGTTCTGGTGACAGATAATGCACCGAACCTAGCATCGAGTTGGTTTGGGTGATCGACGTTTCGGATAGGGCGATCGCGATCCCAAAATCGGTGATTTTCACCACGCCGTCTTCATTGATCAGCACATTCTGGGGCTTTAGGTCCCGGTGAATGATGCGGTGCTGATGGGCCAATGCCACCGCTGATAAGATTTGTTGGATGATATCAACGATCTGCAAATAAGGTACGGGATAGTGCGTTTGGATATAGCGCTTGAGATCCATTCCTTTGACATATTCCATCACCAAAAACTGCATGCCGTCTTCTTCACCGACATCATAAACGGTTACGATGTTGGGATGAACCAGCTCAGTCGCCGCCAAGGCTTCTCGTTGAAAGCGCCGAATCGCACTTTGGTCGTTTTGGAAGTCAAAACGAAGCACTTTGATTGCCACTTCACGGTCTAAGATCAAGTCATGCGCCAAAAACACATTTGCCATTCCGCCGCTGCCGATATTGCCGATGATTTTATATCGGCCGTTTATCTTCTTCCCAATTTCGATCATGGGCGCTCTCCTCCAACTTTAATCAATAATACCGTGATATTGTCGACACCGCCGCGTTCGTTGGCTTGATCGATCAATGATTGCACTGCTTCTTCCAGCTCAGGGGTTTCTTGGATCGTTGCTGTGATCTCTTCATCTGAGACCATGTTGGTCAATCCGTCTGAACACAGCAGCAAATAATCCCCGTCTGCAATAAAGTGGATCGCCACATCGACTTCGACTTCGCTTGGCATACCGATCGAGCGGGTCAAAACGTTTTTGCGAGGATGATTCAAGGCCATTTCTGCTGTGATTTGTCCTGACTTCACCAATTCATTGACCAGTGAATGGTCCTCTGTGATTTGGGTCAGCACTTGATTGCGTAAAAGATAGGCACGGCTGTCCCCGACATTGGCGATCGTAAACTGGTCGCCTAATAAGGCCACAGCAATGATCGTGGTGCCCATGCCGCTAAGTTCTTCTTGTTCTTGTCCTTTTTGGAAAATCACTTGGCTTTCCGCTTGGATTTTTTGGATCAGCCATTGGGCAGTTTTTTCACTATCTGTCAGTTCTGTCTGTTCCCAAGCGGTGCCGATCTCACTGACTGCTTGACGGCTAGCGACATCTCCGGCCCGGTGGCCCCCCATGCCATCGGCAAGCAAGGCCAATGTCACATTGGCTTTATTTACATAGGTTGCTGCAAAATCTTGGTTTGTGTTGCGACGTTTGCCGACATCTGTTTGAAAACGAATCTCCAATTTCTTTCACCTCGTTACTTTTTGCGTAGACAACTGATAAAAAAGCCATCTGTCATAAAATCTTGCGGATAGATCGTCAACATATCCTCTTGAACAGCTTCAGCTGCCAGCGGTCCTACCGCAAGAGGCATTTGCTCAAATTCAGGATGGTCAGCGAGAAACGCTGCCACGACTTGTTGATTTTCTTCCGCTAGAATCGTACATGTGCTGTAGACCATTATACCCGATTTTTTCAAGGTTGGGGCGGCACTTTCCAAAATCTCTCGCTGAATCTGCGGCAAGCGTTGGAAATCGGCTTCCGTCTTGCTGTATTTGATGTCTGGCTTACGGCGCATCAATCCTAGTCCAGAACAAGGGGCATCCACTAAGATGCGATCAAATTGTTCGGGTGCAAAGGTTTGAGCCGTCTCCCGCGCATCCATCACGCGGGTTTCCACAACTGCTTCTACGCCTAAACGTTGGGCATTTTGCTGAATCAGCTTAACCTTATGGGCATGGATATCCAGTGCTGTCACTTTGCCGCCCTCTGCGGCAGACAAGAAGGCAGCGATATGGGTCGTTTTGCCTCCTGGTGCGGCGCAGGCATCCAATACTTGATGGTCCCGAGCTACTTGTAAAACGGGGGCAACCAGCATCGAACTTTCATCTTGGATCGTCAGTAAGCCTTCTTTGTAGAGGGAAGAGCCCGCCATAAAGCCTTTGTCAGCCACAACCCCATAGGGGGAAAGCTCACTTGGCCGTGCGTCGATGCCTTCTTCTTGCAGCCGCTCGATCGCTGCTGCTTGCGAGATGCGCTGCAGATCGATACGACCACTGGCATGATTGGGTTCAAATAGGGCATAGCCCAGCTCACTGGTTTCTTCGATCCCAATTTGTTTGACTAGTTTCTTCGTTAGCCACAGGGGCAAACTGATTTCCGTTGCTAGACGTTCCATTGGGTCTTTGATCAATGCCAAGTCTGGCACTCCTTGTCGTTGGATCGTGCGCAGCACCCCATTGACGAATTTACCGGTTCCCGGATTGCCTTTGGCTTTCGCGATATCCACGGCTTCATGAATGATGGCATGGGCGGGTACTTTATCGAGATACAGCATCTGATACAAGGAAAGCCGCAGCAGCGTTTTGACCCACGGATCGACTTTGCGGGCATTTTTAATAAACCGGTCCAAATAATAATCCAATAAAAGCTGACGACTGATGGTGCCGTACACCAATTCAGTCAATAAGCGACCGTCTTTGTCATTTAAACGCCCTTGATTCATCAATTCCCGCAGCAGTAGATTGGAATAAGCGCCGCCTTTTTCGATTCGTAACAACGCTTCTAGGGCCACAAAGCGCACTGTATATTGTATGTCTACAAGATTACGCTTCATAGGTACCTACCTGATCTCCTTTTTGAATCTGTTGTCCACTGCCGTTTAAGAATGCGGCAATGTCTTGTCGGCCTTTTCCAGCTGGCTGCAATTCATCGATAGCCAATACCGTGCCTTCACCACAAGCGATCAGCAACGTTTTTTTCGTCCGTTCAATGATCGTTCCTGGCTGGGCTGTCGTCGTTTGCTCCAGCGGTGTTACTTGCCAAAGCTTCCAGCGGTTGCCGTTTTGTGTCGTAAAAGCGATTGGCCATGGCCGCATGCCTCGGACTTGGGCGTCGATTTGCACCGCCGTTTTCTGCCAGTCGATGGCTTCTTGTTCACGGCTGATATTCGGCGAGAAGGTTACTTTCGCTTCTTCTTGCGGAACTGGCTGCAGCTCTCCTGACAAGATTTTCGGCACAGTTTCCAGCAGCAAGTCTTTGCCTAATAGGCTCAACTTATCAAACATTGTCCCCACATCATCTTGTGCCGTGATCGGCAAACGAGCTTGAGCAAAAATACCGCCAGCATCCATTTTTTTGATCATTTCCATGATGGTTACACCCGTTTCTTGCTCCCCTTCCATGATGGCATAATGCACAGGTGCCCCGCCCCGGTATTTCGGCAGTAGGGACGCATGAACGTTGATAGCGCCATACTTCGGTACTTCTAGTAAAGCACTAGGTAAAAATTGGCCGAAAGCTGCCGTGATCAGCAGATCGGGTGCTAAAGCTTGAATCTGCTCCATTTCTGGTGACCCACTGATTTTTTCTGGTTGTAAAACCAACAAGCCATGCTTCAACGCCGCTTCTTTGACGGGTGTCGGAGTGATGGTTTTTTTGCGACCGACGGGACGATCCGGCTGGGTCACGACTGCTGCCACTTCATAGCCGGCTTCAAGCAAGCCTTCTAAAATTGGGACGGAAAACGCCGGGGTACCCATAAAGACGATTTTAGTCATTTTCATGTTCCTCCATATACTTTTCTAAGTCTTCTTCAGGAATGCGTTCGACGAGCTTGTCGACAAACAGCACGCCATTTAAATGATCGATCTCATGCTGCATCGCCCGCGCCAAGTAACCGAATGCTTCCACTTCCATTTCTTCTCCTTCTCGATCGAAATAGCGGACAGTGATCTCGTCTGCTCGTTTGACGGTCCCGAAGGTGTGAGGAATACTCAAGCAGCCTTCCACATCCAGGGATTCACCAGAAGAAGCGATGATCTCAGGGTTGATCATTTCAAAGCGATCGTCTTCTTCGACTTCCACGATCGCCACTTGCAGGTTTTTGCCGACTTGCGGTGCGGCAATACCGATCCCATCGTGGGCAACCATCGTTTCATAAAGGTCGTCTAGTAGCTGAACGAGCTCATCGGTAATTACTTTGACGGGTTTTGCTTGCCGACGAAGACGTTCATCGGGGGTAATAATAATAGGATAACGCATATTTTCTCCTCTAAATAAAATTCAACGGCTCTTGGTCAATCGACACGTACAATCCTTTGCGCTGATCGATTTGACTTTGATCCAACAGACGGGTCAACAAAGCAGGTAGCTGCGGTTCATTTTTGTATTTAATGATCAATTGGTAGTAATAACGGTTTTTCACCCGCAAAATCGCACTTGGTGCCGGCCCCAACAAAATACTTTGCGGTGACAGCTCCTGCTGCAGATCCCGCGCGATCGCAAACATCTTCTGAGCGGCGACTTGCTCTTCGGGATGGCTGCAGGTGATTTTGACGGTGAAATAGTACGGTGGATAACCGCTTTGGTGCCGCATCCACATCTCTTTTTGATAGAAATCTTCGTAGTCTTGCGACTGCGCCAACTGGATGGCATAGTGCTCAGGGTTGAATGTTTGGATCACCACTTCGCCGGTTTTTTCCGCCCGACCTGCCCGACCACTGACCTGAGTCAGCAGCTGGAACGTCCGTTCACTCGAACGAAAATCTGGCAAATTCAAGGCGGTATCGGCATTCAAGACCCCTACCAGTGTGATATCAGGAAAATCCAAGCCTTTGGCGATCATTTGAGTCCCTAACAAAATATCCGCTTTTTTCTCCCCAAACAAGGTCAAGATTTTTTCATGGGCGCCTTTTTTTCGGGTGGTATCGACATCCATCCGTAAGACCCGCGCTTCAGGAAACAGTTCCTTCAACTCTTCTTCCACTTTTTGCGTGCCCGTTCCGTAATAACGGATCTTGTCTGCATTGCAGTTGGGGCAACGATGGGGGATGTGTTCTTCATGCCCGCAATAATGACAGCGCATCGTTTTGGTATCCATATGCAGCGTCAAGGAGATGTCGCAATTTGGACAAGGCAAAACATACCCGCAATCGCGGCACATCACGAAGGAAGAGTAGCCGCGCCGATTCAGCAGCAAGACGATCTGTTCTTTGCGGGCCAATCGGTCTGTGATTTTTTCCTGTAACGGACGAGAAAAGGTTTGATACTTTTTGTTGGCAAATTCG
The DNA here is from genome assembly GCF_002393265.1 of Enterococcus sp. FDAARGOS_375. Lineage (NCBI taxonomy): Bacteria > Bacillati > Bacillota > Bacilli > Lactobacillales > Enterococcaceae > Enterococcus > Enterococcus sp. FDAARGOS_375. The sequence continues at coordinate 1,389,929 of NZ_CP023515.1, forward strand.
GTACGCATATCCACGACTTCGATCTGCGGTAATTGCGCACTGGTTTTTGCCCGTTGATTCAGTTTCAATAAGCGGTAAACTTCTTTTTGGGCCCGAGCACGAGATTCTAATGATGGCGTCGCACTGCCTAACACCACTGGACAGTGATGGTACTGACTGCGCCAAATCGCTAAATCTCTCGCATGGTAACGAGGGGCTTCCTCTTGCTTGTAGGAGGCTTCGTGCTCCTCATCGACGATGATGACCCCGATGTTTTTCAACGGAGCAAAAATCGCCGAACGGGCGCCAACCACCACCTGCGCCTCCCCACGTTCGATCTTACGCCATTCATCGTATTTTTCACCTTGGGACAAGCCGCTGTGTAAAACAGCCACTGCGTCGCCGAGACGGCTTTTAAAGCGTTCGACCATTTGCGGGGTCAAAGCGATCTCCGGTACGAGCATGATCGCGGTTTTGCCTTGTTTCAGCAATTGGGCGATCGCTTGTAGATAGACTTCTGTTTTTCCACTGCCGGTGATCCCTTCCAGTAAAAAAGTCTGTGCCTCTTGGTTATCCGCACAAGCAGTGATTTGCGCTACTGCAGCTGCCTGTTCTTCATTTAATTCAAGGGGGACCGTTTTTTGAAATTGACGGTCTTTGTAAGGATCACGGTAGGCTTCAACTTCCGTAAAGGTCAGCCAGCCAGCTTCTTGCGCTTGGTTCAAAGCCGCGGTGGAAATCCCTTGTTCGGTAAAAAAGGAAACCGGCAAGCGGGCTTCCTCTGTCAAAATCTGTAAGATTTCCAGCTTGCGTTTGGCCCCTTTGCGCAGCTGTTGCTGGACGGCGGAGATTTCTGCTGGCTCGATCTTGCGTTCAATGTAACGGGTCATTTTCGCTTTGTTTTTATTTTTCACGAGATACTGCAATTCAACTACTGCGGCTTCCCGCAAAGGCTTCAACTGCGGCAGCAGCCCTGCACTTTCGGCGTCTTGCCAGCTGAGGATGCCGTTTTCGGGAAAATATTCTTTGATGGGATGATTTCCTTCCAGCAAAACGATCTGCTTTTGGTACTCGGCTTTCATCACACTAGGCAGCATCGTCTGCAAGCAAGTAATCTTAAAGGCAAAGGTCGTTTCCTTCATGTAGTCGGCTAATTGGAGAAGTTCTTCATTGACGACAGGCGACAAATCCAACAAACGAACGATTGGTTTTAAGGTCTGCTGCGGTTCGGCAACTTCTGAAAGGCCGACGACGAACCCTTGGATATGGCGGTCGCCCTTGCCAAATGGCACTTCGACCCGCATCCCTGTCTCAATGGCGGCTTGTAATTCTGATGGGATCAGATAGGTAAAAGGCTGATCGGTCTGCATCGTGGGAACATCCACGATCACTTCTGCTATGTACGCCATTTCTTCTCCTCCTTTTAGGTTCTATTTTACTAAATGGGTGGGGGTTTGTCTGTACCCCTTACAAAAATTTAACCATCACCATTCAAAAGAAAAAGCCAGAACACAGGCGTGCTCTAGCTTGCTTTTGTCTATAGCTTTTGTTCGTCGCGGATACGCGCTTCTAATTCTTTTTGTTCTTGGTCTTTTTGCGCTTTGCGCTCTTCTTGTTCCATTTTCAAGCGGGCCCGCTTGATTTCTGGATGCGGATCATTAACGACTAATTCCGCTTCGATTTCTTCAAGTGCTTGACCCACACTTTTCACTGAATCAAAGTTTTCTAGTGTTGCTTGCGCACCGGCATCAAGTTCATGCGCCCGTTTGCTTGCTAAGATCACTAATGAATATTTTGAATTGACACGATCCAACAAAGAATCGATTGAAGGTTTTAACATCATATTTCTTACAGCTCCTCTAACATTTTGATATAGGTTCCGATCACTCGGTCAACGCGAAAATGTTCACTTGAAATAATTTCGCGAATTCGTTGGACTGCCTTAGGTACTTCATCATTGACAACGGCATAATCATACAAAGCCATCATTTCGATTTCTTCACGGGCGACACGCATCCGTTCATCGATCACTTCGGCAGAGTCGGTTCCTCTTCCTGTAATACGAGAGCGTAATTCTGCCAGATCAGGTGGCGTCAGAAAAATAAACACACCATCGGGAACTTTGTCTTTTACTTGTTTTGCCCCTTGCACTTCGATCTCTAAAAACACATCTTTTCCTTGATCCAATGTCTGTTGGACATAAGATAATGGGGTGCCATAATAATTGCCGACATATTCGGCGTATTCCAGCATTTCACCGGCTTCGATCAAGGCTTCAAATTCTTCCCGCGTGCGGAAATAGTAATCGACCCCTTCCACTTCCCCCTCGCGTTTTTGACGAGTGGTCATTGAAACGGAATATTGAAAATCGTTGTCGTCACTCTCAAAAATTGCTTTGCGCACGGTCCCTTTCCCTACTCCGGAAGGTCCTGATAAAACTATAAGTAATCCTCGCTCTGACATAATGACGTCCTTTCACTGACATTTGCTTAACGTCTATTTTGCACTTTTTTTCAGCAACTTTCAAGAACTACTTTATTATAATGGGAATTTCATGAAATTGCTAGTCTACACTTCGGCTGCTTTCTTAAAAGCCCATGTTGCTTAAGGTATTGATGACCCCTGCCAATTCGTCTTTGGCAGTGATCGCTTTTTCGGTAGGATCCGTCACTTCTTGGCAATCGATACGCACGATGTACCGACGATTCAAAGAAACAGCTACACCATCAACTAGTAGATGAAGAAAATCCGGCTCGATGGCTACGCAGGCATCTTCCCACGCAGAGAAATTCTCTTTATCAGAGGGAATACTGCGCTTGATGACATTTTTTCCGCTTAGTTCGTGAAAGGTGATATCGTAATATTTCATTGGTTCATTCCTCCTACTCGATGTTTTGAACTTGTTCTCTGATTTTTTCAATGATCGTCTTCATTTGGACGACACCGTTTTTGATTTGGATCGGACTCGATTTTGAGCCAATCGTATTGACTTCCCGGTTCATCTCTTGGATCAAGAAATCCAGCTCTCGACCTATCGGTGTCTCGGCTGCCAGCAGCTCCGTCATCGTCGTTAAATGGATACTTAAACGATCCAGTTCTTCGTGGATATCGCCGCGTTCCAATAAAATCGCCAACTCTGTCAGTAAACGATCGCGATCGACTTCTTCCCCTAGATAGGCAGTCAGTTTCTTTTCAAAGCGTTCTTGGTAGTCCGCCTCATAGAGGGTCACGAATTGTTTGAGTTCTGTCAGCTTTTCCTGCAGCTGTCGCTGGTTTTCTTGCAAGATCTGCAGAATGCCTTGCCCTTCCACCCAGCGGCTTTGATCGATCGCTGCCAGCGCTTGATCTAATGCTTCCATCACGCCATCGGCTAAGGTGCTTTCTTCTGGCTCTTGATCAGAGATCGTTAGGAAGGCCTCATGGAGCAGGAATTGTTCCAGCAATGCTGCTTTTGGCAGCTCTGCTAGGTCAAAACGGTCTTTGGCTTCGGTATCGATCTCCTGCATGAAACGTTCCAGCAGGTCCCATTGGATCTCGATCTGTTTCGTATGTGCGGTTTTTTCTTTTAAAGTAACATACAATTCGATTCGTCCTCGCTGGAGGGTCTGCTTGATCGACTGCCGTAAAGCACCTTCTAGAGGATTCAATTGTTTGGGCATTCGCAGCTGCAGGTCCAAAAAGCGCTGATTGACACTTTTGATCTCAATTTCGATCTGCACATCTGGCGTTTCTGCACTGCCTTTGCCAAAACCAGTCATACTTTTCATTTGATCACTCCTCACCCTTTTGCTTTCTTACATGGAAAGCAAGGCTTTTTTAAGTTCTGCAAATTCTTCATTGGATAAGGTCACGCCTTTGCCCATCTTCTCGTGCTCTGGGCCCCAATCTCTCAGATCAAATTTTGGCGGACGCCCATTCCAGCTCACCAAATTCAATTCTTTGCGCCAGCCTCTTTGATTTTCCGAAAGCACGGCGATCTCTTCAACGATTTCATACGAAAATTTATCCATTTTCTGCTCCTTTCAAAAGATAGTGACTATACGCTGCCATCAAAGCAGTCAGCGGGTAACGCCGACGAATCAGCTGAAGGGCGGGCAGATTCAATTGCTGCGTCCGATAAAAAAAGAAAAAGCGGTTTTGCTCGGACAAGACAAAAAAACGGTCGCGATAATAACTCAGCCACTCGGTGATCGACCAGGCATCGGCTTCTTCCACTGCCTTTAGCGCAATTTTTTCAGCTAAAGCCGTTAGGATCGTTTCCTGCTCATAAATCACCGTAGGCGCCAGATACAATACTTTCGCGGAACACTCTATCAGTATACGCCCCCACTGCTCAAATGGCACATCCTGTTGATAGAATTTACGCATTTTTTTCCAAAATTCTTTTTTCTTTAGTTCCTGATAAAGCAACGGGTCTGTCTGGCGTAGCTCTTTCAAAAAGCCCCGCCATAACGGCTGAAAATCAACCGTCTTTTCAAAGGTATACCAATGGCCTTGGTATTTGCCGAACACTTTCAAGGTTTCCAAATAGCCTAAGGTCATATTATCCAGCGAACGCTGGGCATCAAAAACCAAAAAGCTGCCTAAGGACCAAGGAGACCCTAACGAAAGTTGCGCAGTTTCTTCCGTCAAAACCGTCCTTTTATTGATGCCAGGTCCTTGGACATCCACGGTGATACATTCCGTTGCCCCTTGCTGGAGAGCGACATCGATGGGCAGGTTGTTGCGATAGCCTCCATCGATATAATAAGCATCATTAATTTTTTGCGCCTGCATCGCTGGATAAAATGAGGCGGATGCCAACAACCAATGCAGATTTTCCTCAACTGCGGATGGATCAAAGGCATAGACCGTCTCCTTGAAGTCGGGCAGACGAGTCGTACAGATCAGCAAATGACAAGCAGTTTGGCTGAATTTTTCTTGATCAAAGGTCTTTTGCAAAAGCTTTGCCAAGGGTTCGGTACTGGCGCCGTTGCTTTTGACCGCTTCGCGGACCAGCGAGTTGGCTTGATTCATTAAATCCCGCAGTGTTTGGGCTCGTACCGAAGCAAGCGGATAGTGCAATACTTGCTCGCTGGAGATATTTGCCCATAAATCGACGGCCGCTTCCACATCGTTCATTAAAATCAAGGCGCCATTCAACGCACCAACGGAAGTTCCCGTGATCCATTCAAAGGTGATGCCCCGTTCTTGCAGCGCTTGCCAAACCCCGATTTGATACGCCCCATGAGCACCGCCACCGCCTAAAACCAGCGCCGTCTGATATGCTAGCACTCTTTGATACCCTTGAGGGAGCACCTGATACCCTTGCTGGATAAACCACTCAGCCAAGGGGGTCCGATGAGGGAGCTGCCACAAGACGGCTGCTACAAAACGACTGCGGGCAAAGCTTTCTGTCACAGCTAGCAGTTGTTTCCAAGTAAACTCAGCGGCTGCTTCCACCAGCAGATTGGTGATAGTCAGTGTCTTTTGGTCAAAATCAAACTGCCCGGCAAGGTAAAAGCGGCCATAACGGCTGTCGATCTGCCAGCCCTTCTGCGACATGTCGGCAAGAAAGGCTCGTCGCGCTTTTGAGTGCGACTCAAAAAAGGAAAAGACCAGTCGGCTTTCTTGAAACCCTGCCCTTTGTGCAAGAAAATCGATCGAAGTCAGTTTTTTCACTTTCATCAAGACGCCTCCTTAAGCAAAAAAGAATAGACGAATGACACGCCAGCTGCCGTACCACTCGAGCTATTCTTTTGATTAAAATGTTCGTTGTGCCATGTTGAATGCCGCCAACATCTCATCCGTTGCTTCGTCGACCGGCGTTACAGATTCCAGATCACCTTGGATCACACGACGGGTGACACCGCCCATTTCCCCACAGGTGATCAGCGTGATCATTTTGCGGCCTTCTACTTCGTCAAGCAAATAGACATCGGTCGGATCGACCCGCACAGAAGAAGTCGCGGTATACGTGTAAATATTTTCCAGATCGGTCACATAGATAGCCGCCCCGATGGCGACATCATCCAATGGTGTAAACAAAAGCTCTGGTGATTGGGCGCGATGGCTAGCTAACGCGTAATTGCCTTCCCCCATTTTTTGGGTGGGACTTAACGTACCAGCACCATACAGCAAGGCCTCGTTGGCCAAGCCTTTAAAAATCGGCAGATTGATCCCCACACTGGGAACCGCCACGCCGCCGATCACTGGCAAAGCTTTGTTGCTCAGCTGCGCCCGTAAGACTGCTTCTGAACTTGCCGGCTCCACGGCATCAAAATCAAAGGTCGCTTCCGCTTCCATGTTTTTTTCCACATCACTACGATCAATGGTTCCGAATGCGTATGCTTCACCTGTTTGTTTAATAAAATAATTTTTGATTTGATTATTAAAAATCAATGCTAAACCAATCAATAACAGCAAAAGCAAAAAGAGATTGCTCAGCCAATTGGAAAGTCTACTTTTCTTTTTTCTCATAGGTTCTCGTCTCCATTAGTTTCTTCTTTTATCATACCAAAATCCTCATAAAGACGCCAATTTGGGCAATTTTTTTTACGAAAAGACAAGATTTGCCTTTTTTTGTCGAAAAAGGGAACTTAAAAATTGTTTTTTCTGTTATTTTGTAATATAACTTTAAACGAAAAGATACAAGCAATTTTCAGCGCTTTGTTGTAGAATGAACTTAGTAGATAGGAGGGATCGATCGGCATGTCTAACACGATTTACGTACATATTGATACAACCAGCAATGCCGTCTTGACCCGCGGGCTTGCCCCCCAAGATTTTAACAAGAGCATTGTCCATCAGCCCAAGAATCTGCTCTTGCTTGATCCTTCCAGTGATTTCGGCGAATTCGACGGTCATACGGGCTTAAAAGTCATCCGTGGAATGGAAGATGTCCAACTGTTTTTTCAGCAGATCAACAAAGGTCGCATTGCCGAAGAAATGAAGTGGATCGATTTTAATGATTACGAGATGGTCAAAGAATTGACGCCTTTAGAGATCTCCGAATTGTTATATTTTGGCCACATGAAGACACACCTCCACTCCCCTTTCTTTTACAAACTGCAAAATAACTTTGTTTTCTTTGACTTAAAAGATGCACGTTCCCGCGTTTATTATCGCTATTTAGATGAATATTACCGGATCTTGGCGGATCGGATCACCCGTATCGTCTTAGAAAAAATCAATGATCGTCTCTCCTTTTTTAAAAAAGCGACACCGGTGGAAAAGCTCGACTTTAATTTGCTGAAAGAATTACGGGGAATCATGCAAGAAGGCATCGTCTTCTGTCTGACACAAGAGCAACTGATCGATAAAACTTATACGATCCCGATCTATCTGTCAGAAGATGCTGGCTTAAAAAACACGCTAGTCAATCAAAAAGAGTTAGATCAAATTGCAGTTTTGCGCTACTCAGCCAGCAAAAAAAACTGGTCGTTGGAAATTGATCAAGAAGATCTGGCTTTTGGCTTTTTCGACAAAAAAATGTCTTGATGCTTCTCTTTTTCAAAGAGCATCAAGACATTTTTTATGATTTCATTTCTAAAACTAAGCTTTAGGCACAAATAATTTTGGAGCGGCCTTGACTAAGAGACCTAGGACGACCCCTACATAAACGATATTGATGATGACCGATGTTCCATTGAAGATCAAGGAATACAGATACGGGCTTTGTCCTTCTGGTGCGTACATTCCCCAGACAAAAACCCCTGCCCAATAATGCCAAAACCAACGGCTGATCACCGCCACGATGCCCCCTAAGACGACATACCACGTAACGGTTTTGCTGTTTTGACGGATCGCTTGCTGGATTTTATTAGCAAACAAGCCGCCCATCCCACCAAAAGCAAAGGCAAAGGGATATTCAAAGATGATCTGTGGAACGGTGATAAAGTTACGCATCGCACTACCAATCAAAATATTCAGCAAGCCCCACATAAATCCCGCCGTCATTCCCGGCAGCACCCCGCGACGATACGAATACAAGACCAAGGGCACGAGCCCTAGAGACAAGTCGATACTGGAATTGGCTGTCTGGATCGGGATATACGACAAGACGACCCCGATAGCAGCGATCATCGTTCCTTCCGTCCAGACCTGCAGCGACATTTTTCGTTTCAAAAAAAACTCCTCCTTTAGAATCATCACAATTCACAAAGGAGAAGTGTTGGACACTTCAACTCGTCACAATTCCTACGTTCGCATGATCGAAACAGGTACGAAGGGTTTAGAGTACTCTCATTCTCAGCCTTTGCAGACTCCCCTTTGTGATTAGATTCTATTTTATTTTTTGCTTGCGTTTCGCAAGTCACTTTCAAGAATACCATAAATTGGTGAAAAGAAACATGACTGCGATCGTTTTTTCTAAAAACATCCTGAAACTCCTCAGAAAAAAACAACCAATGAGGGGTTAAAGACCGACCATTGGCTGTTGTTCTCATGCTTATGAGGCATGATTAAATTGATAATTTTGATTCAAACAGTGGACTTACTGGTTTGTTCTCATGGATTCGTTTAATCGCTTCGCCCATCAAGGCACCGACACTGATCTCATCGATTTTTTTCGACTTGCGGTCTTCTGGCAAGTGAATCGAATCTGTCACAACTAGATGCTCAATGGCCGAATCTTCGATTCGTTCCAAGGCAGGTCCTGACAAGACAGGGTGAGTACATGAGGCGTAAACACTTTTGGCACCTGCTTGTTTCAACGCATTCGCAGCCAATGTGATGGTACCCGCAGTATCGATCATATCGTCGATCAAGACACAAGTTTTGCCTTCAACATGACCAATGATATTCATGACTTCCGCTACGTTGGCTTTCGGACGACGTTTGTCGATGATCGCGATTGGTGACTTAAGAAACTCAGCTAATTTGCGGGCACGAGTCACGCCCCCGTGGTCTGGTGAAACGACGACGACGTCATCGCCTTGAATGCCTCTTTCCAAGAAGTAGTTGGCGATCAATGGTGCACCCATCAAGTGGTCAACGGGGATATCAAAGAACCCTTGAATCTGTGAAGCATGCAAATCCAGTGTAACCATACGGTTCGCACCGGCTTTTTCGATCATGTTTGCTACAAGTTTTGCGGTGATTGGTTCTCTTGATCGCGCTTTGCGGTCTTGTCTTGCATAACCATAATAAGGCATTACTACATTGATCGTCTTCGCACTGGCGCGCTTCAAAGCATCGATCATGATCAGCAATTCCATTAGGTTATCGTTTACAGGGCTGCTGGTTGATTGAATCACGTAGACGTGGGCACCACGAATACTTTCTTCAATATTCACTTGGATTTCACCATCGCTAAATTGTTTGACTGAACACTTACCTAATTCAACACCTACTGCAGCTGCGATTTTTTCCGCCAAAGGACGATTTGAGTTCAGAGAAAAAATCTTCAATCTTGGATCAAAATAATGATTTGACATGAGAACCTCCACTTTCTTTGCGTTCATCTAGAAAAAAATGACTCCTTTTACTAGAATCTTCTTCCTAATAAATAGTAGTCATTTTTCCTTAAGAAATCAAGTCATTTCGCTATTTCTAATTTAGATAAGGTAACTTTTTCGCGTAATCCGCTTTATTTTCCTGACGGGCGCGGGCAATCGCCATACTGTGTTTAGGAACATCTTTGGTGATCGTTGAGCCAGCAGCGATCATCGTTTCCTCTTCGATGGTCAATGGCGCAACTAGATTGGAGCCAGAGCCGATAAAGCAATTGTCGCCGACAGTCGTTTTGAATTTGCTCTTGCCGTCATAATTAACAAAGACTACGCCGCAGCCGACATTGATGTTTTTGCCTAAGGTCGCATCGCCAACATAAGACAAGTGTCCGACTTTGGTGCCTTCACCAATCGTCGCATTTTTGATTTCCACAAAGTTCCCGATATGGGCATGGGCCAAAATTTCCGCATGGGGACGAAGATGGGCATTGGGACCGACATCGGCGCCATCATGGATGATGCTCTCCTCGATCGTCGATGCCTTGATCGTCACTTGGTTGCCGATCTTGCTGTCTTCAATTTCAGAAGCTGCCGTAATGACACAATCTTCTCCGATCGTCGTCTGCCCTTTGATAATCACACCGGCTTCGATCAAGGTATCTGAACCGATCACAACGCCTTCGTCGATATAAGTCGTTGCAGGGTCGATCAAGGTCACGCCGTTTTGCATGTGCTGACGGTTGATCCGCTGACGCATCAAGCGATTGGCTTCGGCTAAGGCGATGCGGTCATTGACTCCTAATGATTCATGAAAATCTTCGGTTTGATAAGCAGCGATGATTTTGCCGTCTTCCTTTAAGATCTCGATAATATCAGTCAAGTAGTACTCCCCTTGGGCATTGTCCGTATCTAATTTTGCCAAGGCGTCAAATAGCAATTCATTGTCGAAGCAATACGTGCCTGTATTGATTTCTTGGATCAGCGCTTCTTCGATCGACGCATCTTTTTGCTCAACGATTTTCTCCACGATACCGACACGATCCCGCACGATTCGGCCATAGCCTGTTGGGTCTGCCGCTTGCGCCGTTAAGATCGTCGCCGACGCATTTTTCCCTTGGTGGTAATCGAACAAGTTATTCAAGGTTTCCGTCGTCAATAACGGTGTATCCCCACTGATCACTAAGGTCGTCCCTTTTTTGCCTTTTAAAAATGATTCGGCTTGAACGACAGCATGGCCAGTACCCAATTGTTCGGCTTGTAAGGCATAGTTGGTGCGATCCCCCAGCTGCTCTTTGACCATTTCCGCCCCGTGACCAACGATCGTCACGATCTCTTCAGGATTTGTTTCCACCACTCGGTTCATGATGTGCTCCACCATTGGCTTACCGCAAACCGGATGTAACACTTTATATAACTTCGATTTCATGCGCGTGCCTTTTCCAGCCGCTAAAATTATTGCAAAACGTGCGTCCACGTATTCCACTCCTATCAATCTGAAGGATTTTTATTCATTGAATTTCCTATAAACAGTTTAGCCCAAGTACTTGTAAATTTCAACGATTTAAGGAATCGCCACCTAGACCAATCAAAAAAAGACTGGCAGCCGCCGTTTTAAAAACAGCTGCTTGCGCCAGTCTAAGAGCCACAAAAATCAGGCTTTTTTCTCAAAATAATTTCCCGGTACTACCGAGATCGTTTTGGTCTGGGTATCGACATCTTCAACATAAAGCAGAGAGCTGTAATCGCTGATGGCCCGCTTGCCTTTGAATTTCGTTTCGGCAAAAACCGTAATACCGACTAATTCGGCCTCAAATTCTTCAATCAAGCTCTTCATCCCATTGACCGTGCCGCCGCCTTTCATAAAGTCATCAACCACCAATACTCTAGAGCCGCGCTTTAAGCTGCGTTTGGATAATTCCATTTTTTCGATGCGCTCTGAAGAACCAGAGACATAATTGACACTCACGGTCGAGCCTTCAGTGATCTTGGAATCACGACGCACGATCACGAAGGGAACATTCAAGTAGTAAGAGACTGCTTGAGCGATCGGAACTCCTTTAGTAGCAACGGTCATCACCGCATCGATTTGTTCGCCTAAATATTTGGAAGCGATGATGCGGCCGACTTGGCGCAGCAATTCCGGTTCGCCCAATAAGTCAGATAGATAGACATAGCCGCCAGGCAACAAACGGTCTTGCTCAGACAAGCGTTTTGCCAGCCCTTCAACGTACGCATACGCTTCTTCTTCAGAAATTTCAGGCACAAAAAAAACACCGCCAGCAGCGCCTGGCACGGTATCAAGAATGCCTGTTCCTCGTTCTTTAAAGGTCTTTTTGATAATAGATAAATCTTCGCTAATCGATGATTTTGCAGAGGCATATCGTTTAGAAAAGAAGGACAATGAAATCAATTCATGGGGATGATTCAACAAGTAATGTGTCATATCGATCAGTCGTTCACTTCGACGTATTTTCACACCGGACAACTCCTTTAGTTTATTCGCCTTATTATAAGGCTTTTTCGGGATAAATGCGAGCATTATCTGAAATATTGCTTATATTGTTCGGTTTTGATTAGAGTTAAAAAAAAAGAAACGAAAATTCTTCGTTTCTTTTTCATAAAGCCCTTTATTTGAGGCGCTGTTTTCGTTGCACGAGGATCACGATGCGTTTGATCAAATTGATCACTAAGAAAAGAGCGATAAAAACCAGCGTGATCGTCGCTCCCGGTGGTGTGTCCAAATAAAAGGAACTGGTCAAACCAGACATCATCCCAATCATGCCGATCACGACACTGATCAAAATCACCGCGTTGAAGCTTTTGCCTAAACGCATACTGATGGCAGCTGGTAAAACCATGATCGCAGAGATCAGCAATGCGCCCGCAATCGGGATCATCATGGCGATTGCCACCCCCGTCAAGACATTAAAGAGCATCGACATCACTCGCACAGGCAAGCCATCGACATGGGCGGTATCTTCATCAAAGGTCAAAATGTACATGGGCCGTTTGAATAAGAAAAATAAAGCAAAAACGACTAAAAACAAAAAGCCTAAGATCCAGACTTGTTCTTGTGTGATCGTAACAATTGAACCAAACAAATACGATTGGATACTCGTTGCGGAGCTCCCCCCGCTAAGGTTCATCAAGACGAGGGCTAACGCTAAGCCACCGGACATCAAAATGGCGATCGAGATCTCTGAATAACTGCGGTACAGTGTTCGCAAGTATTCCAAAATGATTGCGGCAATGACTACGATCAATAGCGTCGTCAAACTGGGATTTAGATTTAGAAAGAAGCCTAGTGCCACCCCTGCTAAAGAGACATGGGACAGCGTATCAGCCATCAATGACTGTCGTCGAATCACCAGAAAGACCCCCAGCATCGGGGCGATACCGGCAATAAAAATCGCCGCAAGAAAAGCTCTTCTCATGAATTCATATGAAAGCAGCGCCATGGTGAATCCTCCTTCCGCACTAAACGGATCTGACGGTCCGCATATTCTTTGATATCTTCGTGATCATGGGTGATCATCAAAATCGACTTGCCATGGTCATGAGCATTGTGTCGCAGCAGCTCATAAAACAGATTGCGGGATTGTTCATCCATCCCCGTGGTCGGCTCATCTAAAATAAATAAATCAGGATCCGTGGCAAAGACCCGTGCCAAGCTGATCCGCTGTTTTTGGCCACCGGACAACTCACCGATCCGTTTATGACGCACGTCCCACATCCCGACGGCATCTAATGCACGGCGGACATGTTCATGGTCTCGTTTCGTCAAGCGCTTGAACCAGCGGTCTCTTGGGTAGCGGCCTGATTGGACCAATTCCAAAACGGTGCTGGGAAATCCCACATTAAAGGAAGCAATCTGCTGAGGAATGTAGCCGATGCTTAATTTTTCACCAGCGGCATTCTTGGTCGCCAAGGTGACTGCTCCTTTAGAAGGTTTCAACAAACCAAGGGTTGCTTTGATCAAAGTAGATTTTGCCGCCCCATTTTCGCCGGTCAAAATCACGAATTCGCCGTCTTCAACAAAGTAGGAAATGTCTTCCAAGACGGGCTCATCGTCATAATAAAAGGTCAAATCTTTTACATCGATATAACGCACGCAGGCGCCTCCTTAGTGAATACTTTTTTGTAATGCTGCCAAATTGTCTTCCATTACAGACAGGTATGTTTCGCCGTTATCCATCTGCGCTTGCGTCAAGCTTTCTAATGGATTCAAGACCGCCAGCTCCACTCCTGTTTCAGAGGCTAAGGTCTCAGCCACCTTCGATGACGCGTTTTCTTCAAAATAGATAACTTTGACTTGCTTTTCTTCTACATATTCTTTCAGCTCAGCCAAACGACTTGGTGTTGGTTCTTGATCGGGTGAAATGCCCGAAATCGATTCTTCGACTAAATTATACTGCCGTGCCAAATAGCCAAAGGCTGCGTGCTGCGTAACGAAGGTCCGCTGAGTCGCATCCTTTAACGCCGCTTGGTAGGCTTCATCTAAAGCAGAAAGTTTTTCGATATAGGCAGCCGCATTTTCCGTGAAGGTTGCCTTTTGCTCAGGAAACTTCGCAATCAGGTCATCGCGAATCGTTTCTACTTCTTGGATCGCTAAGACTGGGTCAGTCCAAACATGAGGGTCATACGTATGATCATGGCCTTCATGGCTGTCTTCGCTTTCGTGATCATGCGCGTCATGATCCTCTTCCTCTGTGCCTTCCACCAACTGAATGTTTTTGGCCGCTTCAATCACTGCTGTTTGCTCAGGATCGACGGAATCCGTCAAACTAGCAACCCAAGTTTCTAGCTCAGGACTATTGTAGACAAAGGCATCTGCATCCATGATTTTTGTCATATCTTTGGCACTTGGCTCATAGTCATGAGGCTCGGTTCCTGCAGGGATCAACAAGGAGACCTCTGCTGCATCGCCTACAACTTCTTTCGTAAATTCGTACATTGGATAAAACGTCGTGACGATCGACAGCTTCTCGGTGTCACTCGATTGACTTGTTGCTTCTTGCTGCCCGCAAGCGCCAAGAAGCACACCCCCTAAAAGGAGTGCTGTAGTAAGTAAGATTTTTTTCATCGGGATTTCCCCTTCCATTTGCTGGCTCTTCTTTTTATTTTAAAACGGAACAACTCCGTTTTGTTAGCAAAAGTTACTCTATCAAATGATTTCTGGTTCGTCAAGACAAATCGTACGTTTTACGATTTAAAACTTTTATTTCGAGATAAATCGGAAAACATAGGAGAAAACGTTCATTTGAAGCGGATTCTTCTCTCAGAAACTTAGTTATATTTTACACCATTCGCCATGCGCCCCTACTGTGTCAGCTTGAAAAATTAGAGAGTATGTAGGATAATAAGCTAAAAGCACTTGGAGGAAACGAAGATGAATGAATTTGTGACTGTGCCGCCAACTGTAAACAACAGTGAACTGCTGAATCGAGTTGATTTACCAGAAGATCCTGCATCGCAGCAAACCGAAGAAATCCGCAAAACGATCGACAAACCATTGTATGAAGAAGACAAAAAGAAAAAATCCGCAAAGAAGCAGCACCAAAAAGAATAGCCTTTGCTTTAGGTAAAGAATCAGACCCCGACGCCTTTTTTTCGTCGGGGACTTTTGTGTAGGGCAGCTTCTAGATGCTTCCTCCCTACCTCAGCTGCCTTTTTCTTCGCTATATGACTGATTTTTATCGAAGGAACGAAAAAACACAGGCACTTCCTGCCTGTGTCCTTGACTCCTTCATTTCAATGTACGTACAAGATAAACCTCGTCACAGAACCCTTTTAAGGCATTGTAGACCCGCTGTGCCCGTGAATATTTTTGACAAAGAGCAAAAACAGTCGGTCCGCTGCCGGTCATCAAGGCAACATCGGCACCATATTTCATCATGCGATCTTTGATCTGTTGGACGATCGGATATTTTGGGATCGTGATGGCTTCTAGGCTATTGCCCATGGCAGCGATCATAGCCGAGTAGTCTTCGGCTAAGACGGCGGCAGACAATGCTGCGATATCTGGATGGTGCAGTTGGTCTAGCTCGACTTCTTGAAAGATTTTCCCCGTTGAAACACTCAGACGAGGTTTGACTAAGATGACCCAACATTGCGGCATCGGCCGCAGCGGCGTCACTAGCTCCCCCTTTCCTGCAATATGAGCAGTGGTCCCATACAGACAATAGGGAACATCAGTACCAACTTCCATACCAATATCGATCAGCTCTGCCATGGAAAGATCCAAGTCCCAAAGACGAACCATCCCCCGCAACGCTGCCGCACAATCCGTACTGCCACCACCTAACCCAGCTGCCACCGGGATATTCTTGGTGATGCGAATGCGGATGCCTTTTTTGATACCATAGCGTTTTTTTAAAATACTGGCGGCCTGATAGACATTATTGCGTTTATCGATTGGTAAAAAAGCTTTGTTGGTTTCTACAATGATCTTATCTTCTGCTATCTCTTCCATTATCAGACGGTCGGCTAGATCAACACTAGACATCACCATTTCCAACTCATGGTAACCGTCTGTTCTTTTCTCTAACACATCGAGACCGAGGTTGATCTTAGCTGGCGCTTTTTCAATAATCTCCATCTTCATTCATCCAATCATCTGATAGTTATTTAGTTCTATCATAGCAGATTCTTATAAGATAGTTGAGTGATTTCTCTTGTTTTTGTGATTGTTGCCATTTTGGTTGCCCTTTGGCTTGGTTCCTCGTAAAATAGAGGTACCAACTCAATAGATAAAAGAAAGCGGGGGAACCACATGGCAAATTTGATTCCAAGAGATTTAGCAGGCGGCGAAGAACTATTAGGCAAATTAATGAACAGTTTTTGGCAAGAACGGCAAATGAACACGGACATTAAAGAGTATGAAGACAAGTATCTCGTTCAAGCAGATTTACCCGGTATCAAGAAAGAAAACATCCGCGTCAGTTACGTCAACAATACCTTGACGATTTCAGCGGCTCAAACAGAGACCACTGAAACCGAGGATGATTTCGGACATTATTTGCGCAAAGAACGCTCTAGCAGTGCCTATCAACGGACCTTCACCATCACAGACATTGATGAAGAGTCCATTAAAGCAGTGTTTGAAGACGGCGTTTTGACCCTGACCTTACCGAAAGCTAGCTACAAAGACGCACCCGCAAAAAATATTCCGATCGAATAACCGAGATACCAAAAAGGCAGTCCCTTCAGAGAACGCTCTAGGGGAACTGCCTTTTCTTATTTGCGTGCTTGTCGTCGATATGCCTGTCTTGAGGTCTGTGGTTCTTCTTCGGAGACCTCTTTTTTGACGTACAATTTCAAACTGTAGGGTTCATGGTATTTGACATCGTTTTTGACAAAATCACCGCCAGTGATAAATAAGCCCACTGGCTCTAGAGGTTGCTTGCCGGTCCATTGAATCGTGCCGACTTTCGTCATCTCCGTGTAGCTGGTCCCGATCTGCAATACGTACTCGTTTTTCCCTTGCTGTTTGACAAAATAGTAAGGGTACAAGGTATTTTTCGGAATCGTAAAGCCGTTGGATGACGGTTTGATCGCCAATTCTTCTTGAGCGATCAAGGTCTGCAAATGATTCGCCAATACTAGCTGATAGTCTTCTTCAAAATCGATCACCGCTTTTTCAGTCGTCAAACGATCAATGTCGGTGGTGCTGATAGTTTCCCCTTCAATATTGAAGACTTCATCCGGCAAGACTTTGACAAAGGTCTGAGTGACATCGAACTTCAGGTTTTTATTCAAGAAATAATAGAAGATATTCAGTACCCAGAAATAGACTAAGACCAAAAAGCCGATCGTATAAAGGATCGCTTGAAAATAGTTTTGGTTCGCAAACATTCCATAGACGATCCGCAAAATATACGCCGTTGGAATGATACTGAGGATGGTATAGGCGCGATTCAAGTATTTGGGACTGATGTCAAGATAGCCCAAAAATTTGTGGATGCCGTTGATTAAATCTAAAATAAGCGTCATTTTCTCACCTACTCATTTCCTTGATTCTCATCCATGATCACTTGCTGATCTGGCGTGGTTTCTTCACTTGAAGAAGGCGTTTCTTGATTGTTTTCCGGTGTCGTCGGTGAAACACTCTCATCGCTTGATGGTGTCGTTTCTGTTGGCACCGAAGAAGACGGGGTCGTTTCTGGTGTTACTACTTCACTGCTGGATGACGGTGTTGTCTGCTGGTCATCGTTCGTCGGTTGTGAGTCCGTGCTAGCAGGTGTTTGATTTTGACTGTCCTCCGTTATCGAAGACGGTGTGCTTTCACTTGGTGCTTGTTCGGTCATTTCTGTCGTTTCCGTCGCACGACTTGGTTGGCGATAGCTGCCTGAATTCACCACGCCGGTGGCAGTGGCAATGATCGTTGATATCGTTAAAAGTGCAATTGGTTTTAAAATAGGCGGGACTTTTCGCATGATTCTCATCCTTTTCTTACCCGATGTTGCCCATTGGCAGCCTCGGTTCCTTCAGCCTCTTCTTACCTTTATAATCGTTTCTGACAAAAGGGTCAAGATTCCCGAGGCTTCTGTCGCAGGATTTAAAAAAAACTAAACATGTAACTGTTTTCACAAAAAATAACGACGACAGTTGCCGCCGCTACACAAGGTATTCATAAAACTTTTCAAAGGTCAGGTGCAACGTGCCATGGTAATCCCGTAAAAGGGCGGGCAATGCGATCACTTCTTCATGTTGGATCGGGGCATCGATTTGGATCACCGCTTCTTCTTCATCCAGATAATAAGAACTAAACAGTTCATCATCAGCGACTTCTTCTAGCTGATTGGTCAGCTCTTCATAAAACTTTTCTACGATCGGTTCTGCCAACTCATCAAAGACCGGCTGCAAGGCTGCCTCTACAGCTGGAAAAGGCTGTGCGAGTAATTGCTGTCCGCTGAGGGAACGACGGGTATTCTCATAGGTCAAATAAAGCAGGTCGAAATAATCCTCTTCTTCCCCGATCGCTTCTAGCGTCAAAAGGGCTTTTTCTACCAATGAAACCAAGGCCGAGGATACCTCTTGATGCATCACCGCATCGACTTTTTCAAATAGTTGCTGTTTCTCGATGACAAATGTTTCTTCCATAAAAGTGAATTCCGCTTTTTCAAAGCAAAGGGGGGGATCAGAGATAAATAGTTGGATCGTTGCCATGGCGTTGCCTTCTTTCTTTTTCAAGCTGCGGACAAAACAGATGATTTGTCAACAGCGAAAATCTTCGTTAGCATAAATAATAGTAGGTGAACAAATTGTTCATCAAGTAATAAGGAGGAGATCGAATGAGTAAAGTTGCTGTTATTGTCACTGATCTAGTTGAAGATGTTGAATTGACGTCACCCAAAGAAGCACTGGAAGCGGCCGGACATGAAGTAGTCGTTATTAGTAATGAAGGCACCGAGACCGTAAAAGGCAAACAAGGTGGAACGTTTCCCGTCGATGCGGCCATCGATACGATCGATCCCGCCAGTTTTGATGCTTTGTTGATCCCAGGCGGTTTCTCCCCTGACCAATTACGGACCGATGAGCGCTATGTGTCATTGACGAAAGACTTTTTGACATCTGATCGTCCCGTCTTTGCCATTTGCCACGGCCCACAACTGTTTATCCAAACAGGACTGACGAAAGATTTGACCTTGACGGCTTATGATTCTGTGCGACCAGATTTAGCCTACGCAGGTGCCACCGTCAAAGATGAGCCCGTCGTGATCGACGAAACCTATCGGTTGATCACCAGTCGGAACCCAGATGACTTAGATGCCTTCAATCAAGCCATTACTGAGGCATTGAACTAACCGCGAATAAGACGTGGTTTCTTTGATAGAAAAAAAGCCGCCAGTTGCAGCGTTCGATCCTTCGTATCGATCGAGCTGCAGCTGAGCGGTTTTTTCTTGCGTAGCTTTTCGGTTTTCAGTGAATGGCTTTTTTCCTGTTACTCGTCAGAGGGCAGCTCAAAACCATCGAAGGTCTCGCCATCATAGTAGCGCAATAATTCTTCCGTCGATAATAAGGAAGACGTCATTTCTTCCTGTGCCTCATTGACCTCTCGAAGTTGGGCAAGATAAGCCGTGTAGGCTTCTGCCAACTGCCGATAAACAGCTTGCCGCGAAGTTCCTTCCCCTTGGATCGTCGGCAATTCACGGATAAAGGCCCGATAGACGGGACGGTTTTCCTGCCATTCGATCGGCAACTCAATTACTTGAAGCTGGGCTTCTTCAAACAATCGTTCCATTGCTCTCCCTCATTTCTTTTCTTATTATCGTCAAGTTGGCAGCAAAGGTCAATCGGTGAGCAAAAAAACACAGAACAAGCGCTGAAAGAAATTACCACATCCGCAAAAGCTCCCTTGTTGGGCTCGCTTTTACGGATGCGGCAATTTATCTGCTTGTTCTGTGTGTTACTCGTTTTTATGCGGCAACATACGCATATTTTTCAATGTTTTGTCGGATCGTTTCAATCATGTCTTCATCACGCAAGCCAGTGATTTCTGCAATGACTTCCGGTAGTGATTTTTCATCCAAAAGTGCTTGTAACTGTTGGCTTTGCTCATCTTCAGGGTCTTTGTAGTTGAAGATCATGCCGATCGTTTCATAGAGATGATCTGGCTGCATGTTGCGTTTTTCTAACTCAAGGACTGGTCGGATAAAGCGTTCTTCGGTCCCTAATTTGCGGACAGGCGTCCGTGCCACCCGAGTGATGGCATCGGAAATGTGTTTGTTTTTAAAGCGTTGGATGATTTTTTCGATATACCGTTCATGTTCTTCAGGATCAAAGGCCCATTTCTCAATTAAAAGCCGGCCAGTTTCTTCGAGAACGGATTTTAATTGGATTACCACTAAATGGTCCTGCATCGCTTCATCGATCGTCTGATAGCCTTGGAGGGCGCCTGTGTACGCTACCGTGGCATGACCCGTATTGACACTGAATAATTTCCGTTCAATATACGGTTCCAGATCCGCCACATAATGGACCCCTTGCAGATGGATCGAGGATTTCATCCCTGTCTCTTGGATCACCCATTCGCAAAAAGGTTCTACTTGAACGAATAAGGGATCTTCATGGTGCTGCAGCGGTACGATGCGATCCACCGCTGCATCTGGAAAACCAACCGTCGCTTCCAATGCTGACCAATCCGCAACGTATTTTTGCACTTCGCTTTTTAAAAAGGTCGATCCGCCGATCATATTCTCACAGGCGATCACATCAATGGCTGGCTTGTCTGGGTATTGCTGACGTGCTTCTAAGCCTTTGGCGATCAGCTCAGCGATATGCGGCAAAATGTTGGGACCAATGGCGGTCGTAAGGATATCTGCCTCGGCGATCGCTTGGATCACCGCTTCTGGTTCTTTGGCATTGTTCAATCCCGTCACATGCTCGATGTGGATCTGTTCTTGGGTCTCATCGGCTAATTCGATCGTATACCCTTGTCTTGCTTTTAAGGCGTCAATGATCGTTTCATTGACATCAATAAATGTGATTTCAAAGTTGTTGGCAGCCAATATCTCGCCGATAAAGCCGCGACCAATATTACCTGCACCAAAGTGAACTGCCTTCATGTCTTGTCTCCTCCTTAAATCCTTATGCCACGGTCAAACTTTGGGCGATTTCTTCTTTATCTAAGGCATCCGCCAATTCGACAACGTTATCGATATCGCTGCAAAAGAGGGCGATTTGTTGGACCAATTGCAGATGATCTTCTCCTTTGCCCGCGATGCCGAAAAGGACGGTGACGATTTTTTCTTCGTCCGCGGTACCGAAATTCACGCCATCCGGCACTTGTACGATACAGATACCTGATTTTTTGACGTATTTTTTGGCTTCATCCGTACCGTGAGGAATCGCAATAAAGTTCCCCATATAGACTGAGAGCATCTCGTCACGCTCAAGCATGGCATCGATGTATTCTTTTTCCACACAGCCTGCCGCCAGCAGTTTTTCGCCGCAGTAACGAATGGCTTCTTCTTTGGTCGCAAATTGTTTGTTCAATTCAATCATGTCTTTTTCTAATACTTGCATTCGGCTCATCCTTTCTTAATTCGCTGCTTTGATCGATGCCACGATCCGTTTATAGTTCGTCGTTCCCATCAAATTATTGACGGATAGATGGATCGCTTCTGGCGCTGAGGTTTGCGCTTGCGGCGTTAAGGCTTCTTTCGTGATCACCAATGAAGAGGCGTTGGCATGGAGATCATTGATATGGCTTTTTCTGATCGGCATCGTCAGAGCTTCTTTGGCTAAAAGATCTTGAAAGACTTTCTGAGCCATCGTTGCCGAACCTTTGCGGTCATCGTGGGCCAAAATGATTTCACTGACTTGCTTAAGGTCATTGGCGGAAGGAACATCTGCCTGGTTGCCTGCTTCAGACGTTTTTGCTGACTCCCCCGCTGTCTTAGTCCCTGACAATGTGGCTACGATTTCATCGTACCGTGGAGAGTTCAGGAAATTCTCAACCGCAACGAAGGTCGCATTTGGCGCTTTTTGTTTGGCACGTTCTTGCAATTCTTCTTGAGTGACGATCAATGTATTGGCATCGTCCGTCAAATTGTTGATGGCGGAATTCGAGACATTTTGTGGAAGACCGGCTTCTTTGACTTTTTTACGTAAGATCGATGCCCCCATAGCACTGGAGCCCATGCCTGCATCACATGCGAAGATGATACGATTGATGCCAGTCATTGGTTGAGCCGCCAAGCCTTTAGCGCTGAGTTTTGCTGCTTGCGTTTGTTGTACTTTTTCTTCAAAATTATCCACCGTATCCTTCGCATCCGCTTTCAAGATCGCGGCAGCGACGATAAAGGATACGCCTGCTCCTACGGCAATTCCGGCTAAGACAGAAACGACACTCATTACCGAGTTGAATGGCGTCATTGCTAAGATCGCAATGATCGAACCTGGTGAAGCAGGTGCCCGTAAGCCTGCACCTAGCAATTGGAAGGTAAAGCTTCCTGATACACCGCCGGCAATCACTGCTAAGAACATCAATGGTTTCATCATGACGTATGGGAAGTAGATCTCATGGATCCCACCGATAAAGTGAATGATGATCGCTCCAGGTGCCGAAGATTTCGCTGCTCCTTTTCCGAAGAAAGTGAAGGCTAGCAAGACTCCTAAACCAGGTCCAGGATTGGCTTCTAATAAGTAAAGAATCGATTTCCCAAATTCGCTGACTTGCTCAGTACCTAGTGGTGTCAAAATTCCATGGTTGATGGCATTGTTTAAGAATAGGATTTTTGCTGGTTCAATAAAGATATTGGCTAATGGAATCAAGTGGGCATTGACGATTACTTCTACCCCTGCTGCCATTGCTTCTGTCAAGGTGTTAACAACTGGCCCGATTGCTACAAAGCCCAGTAATGCTAAGGCAAAACCGATCAAACCTGATGAAAAGTTGTTGACCAACATTTCAAAGCCAGCGCGAACTTTGTCTTGGAAGATCTCGTCAAATTTCTTGATGACCCAACCGCCTAAAGGACCCATGATCATCGCACCCAATAGCATTGGGATATCCGTTCCGACGATGACCCCCATCGTTGCGATCGCCCCAACCACGGCTCCGCGGTCACCAGCAATCACTTTCCCGCCAGTATACCCAATCAAGATTGGGATCAAATACGTTAGCATTGGACCGACCATCGTTGCAAAGGCTTCATTTGGTAAATACCCATCTGGAATAAATAATGCCGTTAATACACCCCATGCAATCAATGCGCCGATATTTGGCATCACCATACTCGACAACGTACTGCCTAATTTTTGAACTTTTGCTTTTACTGATGATTTGGCTGCTTTTTGTGTCTGTTCCATTTTTTTCTCTCCTCTCGTCTGCTTACACCCTTATTGTAGGCGCTTCCCAAAACGGTCGAAAGTCGTACTTTGGCACAAAAAACTGTGCCAAAACTTGTAGCCAAACGGATAGAACAAAAAAAGGCGAGCAGCCCCTGCACTCGCTTATTTTTGTTCTGTTTCACGTGGAGCATTTCTATCTGGTTTTTGCCAAAACACAAAAAAAAACGTGTACCCGCTCCTTCTACACAAGGTAGAAAGAGCGAGCACACGGAGGCGGCTCATTCATGTATTTCGTTCGCTGCTATTGTTGCAAGCCAGTCTGCTGCTGCTTGCTTATTCTTCTGCCAGCAAAATCTGTTGGATCTCTTCAACCGATTCGGCATCACTAAGCGCCCGAACATTTTGCATATCAGAACAAAAAAAGGCGATTTCTTGCAAAACAGCTAATTGCTGCTCTTTTAGGACGACTACGAAAAGGATCGTAGCGATTTTGGGTTGCTCCTTCGTGCCGAAGTCGACGCCATCCGGCACTTGGATCAAAAAGAGCCCTTCTTCCTTGATCCATTGCTGGGCTTCTTCTTCCCCATGGGGCAGTGCAACAAAGTTACCGATGTAAACACCTGTTTTTTGATGGCGCCGCAAAAGGCTTTTGACATAAGGTAAAGAGACGATCTCCTGGTTGACTAAGTACTCGCCAATTTTTGTCAGAGCCTCTGTGGCATCGGTAAAGTGTTGATCCAACAAAATCCGCTCCTGTGGAATATACATCGCTGATCCCTCCTATTGTTTTACTTCTTCAATCAAGAGCGAAGAGAGTAACTGATAAATAATCGAATCATTGCCGGAATTAAAAATCTCCGTATTTAGATCATTCATAATGATCGAACCACTGATCTTCCCTAACATCTGAGAGCTTGTTTCATTGATAGGATACGGCGCAAGCATGACTAATAAACGGGTAACAGCGATTTCTTTTTTATCCATCGCTAGAAGTGGCAGCGGCTGTTTCAAATCGAAAATACGAAAAACAGGTTGCAGGATCGCCGAACTCGCCGCGTGAAACAAGGCAAAGTGGGTGTCAGGAATGCCCACTGGCGCTTGGAAGTAGCGCCTTAAGAGACGATCAACAACTTTCTCACGATCCAAAACAACATGTTCATCAAAAGACGTCAGCACCAGCTGCAACGTTTCTTCCAAGTCCGCTGGGTTATCAATGGTCTGCACTTGAAACAGCGCCAATAGCTGGTTAATAGCTTCGATAAAAGCCAAGACCGCTTCATAGGATTCCTCTTTGACCAAAGCAGAGGGCGCTTTTTTGGCGGAACGTTTTTTCTGACTAATGGCTTGGAAGGCCTTCTTCAACTCTTGAATGTCTTCTTCTAGCAGGATCGGTGAAACGAGTTTGTATTCTCCTTGATACCCTGGCAGCAATGAAGTCGAGATCACCAAGTCATAGGTCTCCTCGATATTTTCCCGTTTGACATCCCCCACTCGAAAGAAGGTGATTTGATTGATAAAGGGAAAATGTTTCCGCAGCTGCATCTCTAACAAACTGATGGAGGCTAATCCGCTAGGAGAGATCCCTGCAATATTGACTTCTAACACTTTCGGATTTTTTTCCAACGAATTGGCAAAATGCAGGACCATATAGGCGATTTCTTCTTCCGAGAACTGCTGCTGCGGAAAGACTTGCGGCAAATGATTGCGAATCCCGCTGGCGATCTCGACATACTGGTTCATGATTTTTTCTAGGATAGGGTTGTTCAAATGATCTTCTTCTAAAATCGCCCGCGTCATCACTCCTGAGATATGGGTCAGCAGCATTTTATACAAGTTCGTGTCTTCATAAAACGCCACTTCCGTTTGCTCACTGACCAATTCGATCAAGCGTTTCACGCGATAAGCCAAGTCGGTATCAAAATGGTCATCAAAAAAATCACGATCAAAGGAATTGGCAAAATCACCTAGTAACACGGCAAAAAAGACGATTTCGTTGATGGAATAAAGCAGTTTGGTCTTTTCGGCGATCTGAGCAAAAATCTTTTTCGCCACCTTCAGCAAGTCTTTGTTGATCTGACTCGGGTATGTCTCTTCTTCCACCGTGTAGCCCAAAGCTACCCGATCCATGGCTAGCGCCAGCATCAAGACGATAAACGCCAATTTGCGGTCACTAAGTTCCTTAAACTGCGGCTCGATGGTTTCTCGAATCAGCCGCTGGGCTAGCAATAGATGGTCACGGGACAGAAATTGAAAAATAAACGGGGCTTCATCATCGGTTTCCAGTAAATGGAAAAATTGGTACTCATTGATCTCCATCACTAGTGTATTGGCTGTGATCAACCGCCGGTACTTTTCGGAGCCTTCAATCTCATACCCTTGATTGCGCACGATCCTTAACGGCAGCCGTGCGAGACTCTCTTCAAGCTGTTTGATGTCTGAAAAAAACGTCGTATTGCTGATTTGGTAACGCTCCAAGAAAAAATGACTGGATACAGGCTTCGTGGCGGTAGTCAGTTGCAACAAAATACGGTGTTGCCGCTCACTAGCCGCGAATTCTTGATCGGTATCTGCCATAATGGCTTCTTGTAATTGGCGAATGCTCGTTTCTGATGCAAAAATTTGGAAATGACCACGACCGACCTTCTCTAAGGTAGCTCCTACTGTTTCCAGCGATTTTTCTAAATTAGCCAGTTCACGGTACACCGTTCGTTTACTGACTTTTAAGACTTGCATCATGCGATCTAAAGAAACTGGACCGGTACTATTCATCAATTCCGTTAATAAAAGTGTTTCACGATTGGTCAAAAACATAGTCGACTCCTTCTGTCAGTAACTGACGATACGCATCTGTCGTCAATAAATCATCCACCACCAGCAAAGGAACATCTGGGATCAGGCACTTTTCTGCAAGTTCTTTCGGGAGGATATAGATTGCCGTAGGGTCAAGAGCTTGTCCTTCATACGCCATTTTTTTGATGGTCAAAGACAGCGCTTGTTGGCGAGCCATTTTTCTTAATATCTCCACTGCCATCGTTTGTGAACCGCGTTTTTTTCCAGTATACAAAAAGATGATCGTTGAAAACCCTAGCGAACTTGCTGCTTCGATTTGTAGCGATTGTTGCGGATCCTGTTCTCTTCTTTGTAATTCTAGGATCAGCGGGGCATACTCATCAGCCGCCAAAAAATTATCTAACACATAATGCTGTGCGTGTGGTGTCTGCTTTTGGGCAATAGCTGCTAATTCCCGTTGGGTGATCACTAACAGCGCGGGATCATCGGTCACACGATAAATCGACTGATAGCGTACAGGAAACGTTAGCTGGGCTTCTTCTAACTCTTTCTTTAGTATGCTGGCGCCGATTGCACTGGACCCCATCCCTGCGTCACAAGCCACGACGATCTCCGTGACTTTCTTCATTTTCGGCATCTTACGCTCCTCATTTTCTGTATTGGACTTCCGTTTTAACAGCACACTAGCGATCGCAAACGATACGACCGTACTGACGACAATCCCAGCTAAGACACCTAGGATCATAGACGGCGGTGTATTGAGTAAAATCGCTAAGATCGAGCCCGGAGACGCAGGCGCTCTTAAGCCTACCCCTAAAAATTGGAAGATCAGTGTACCGCTGAAACCACCAACGATCGGACCGAGCAACACCCAAGGATCGAGCAGAACAAACGGGAAATACACTTCATGAATCCCACCAATGGCCTGCACAAAAATGGATGCTGCGGCATTCGTTCGGTTTCGCTTTGAACCAAAAAAAAGATACGCCGCTAAGACCCCTAATCCCGGACCGGGGTTGGCCTCGATCAAAAATAAAACCGACTGACCGTTAACTGCCGCGGCTTCGATTCCTAGCGGCGTAAATAGTCCATGGTTGACAATATTATTAAAAAACAAAACCTTCAATGGTTCTACAATGATATGAATAAAGGGCAAGACGTTTTGCCGAACGAAATAATCAACGAGCTGATAGCTGCCGAGACTGAACCAATTAAAAAGCGGCGCCAATAGGAAATAACTACCTAAAAAAAGGAGTCCGCCAAGCGCACCTGCAATAAAATTGCGCACCAGCATCTCATAGCCACTTTTGACCTTACTCACGAACGAATCACTGCGATACAACAGCCAGCCTG
The DNA here is from genome assembly GCF_002393265.1 of Enterococcus sp. FDAARGOS_375. Lineage (NCBI taxonomy): Bacteria > Bacillati > Bacillota > Bacilli > Lactobacillales > Enterococcaceae > Enterococcus > Enterococcus sp. FDAARGOS_375. Next base: position 1,417,279 of record NZ_CP023515.1, read on the forward strand.
CCAGTGGTCCCAGTAGCATCGCCCCAAAGACTTGGGGAATATCCGTTGCGAGAATAGCCCCTAAGACCGCCACTGCTCCTACGACCCCACCTCGCTCAGGTGCCAACATTTGCCCACCTGTATAAGCAATCAGGAGGGGCAGCAACACAGTCAAGACCCCTTGTTCCATTTGCTGGATCACTTGTTGATCGACTGAAAAAAAAGGCAGCAGGAATGAAATCAGCATCCACGCAATAAAAATACTTAGATTCGGCATCATCATGCGAGAAAGATAATTCGTATAAAACTTAACCGTTATCATTTTTTCTCTGGAAGACGAGGTCTTGTCCATTTTATCCGCTTCCTTTCTCTTTTCTATTATAAGATGTTCTGGCAAGACTGAAAACAAAAAAAGCATACGTTTTTTTAAACAGAAATCAAAAAAAGCTGACGTAAAACGCCAGCTTTTGAAATAGCTTCAATTGATTTAGTTTACGCGTACCGCGAAATCTGGTGAGTAATAAGAGTAACTGCTGACAGAAACACTTTGACCAGGTGTTGGTGCATGAATGTATTGTCCGTTACCCATAGCGATCGCCACGTGATGCGTGCTTCCACGGCTACCCCAGAATAACAGGTCGCCAGCTTTTGCTTCGTTGATCGAAATCACCGTACCGGAAAATTCTTGTGCGTACGTTACCCGTGGTAATGAGATGCCAACTTTAGCAAATACATATTGTGTAAAGCCAGAACAGTCAAAGCCATCTGGTGTCGTACCACCCCAAACATAAGGGGTACCAATGTATTTCATTGCTTCTGCTACGATTGCTGAACCATTAACCGTTTGTGCGGGTGCAGGAGTATTGCTTGCACCATTGCCGCTATTGTTCGATCCTTGGTTGTTATTGCTATTGTTATTGTTAGCAGGAGTCGATGGTGTCGTATTTGCTGAACTGCTGCCTTGTGATGAACTGCCTTGCGTAGTATCAGTCGTCGTACTAGAATTTGTTGTGGAGCTTGATGTCGTTGAATTCGACGTTGAAGACTCGCTTGATGCTGCTTCCTGAGTAGCTGCTTCAGCTGCTGCCGCTTCTTGAGCCGCTGCTTCTTGTGCTGCTTGTTCACGAGCTGCTGCCGCCGCCGCTTCTTCTGCAGCGATGCGTGCTTGTTCTGCTTCGTATTCTTCTTTTTGTTTTTCTAAATCAGCTTTTTCATCTTCTTTCGATGCTTGTTGAACAGCCAATTCCGCTTGCAAAACATTTAAATCAGCTTGTTTGGCTTGTAGATCCCCTAATTGTGTTTCTAATTCAAATTGGTTCGCTGCGATTTCTGCCAATTTATCGTCGTTTTCCGCTTTTTTCGCTTCAACTGCTTCTTGGTCTGCTTTTTGTTGATCCACAAGATCTTTGTTAGCATTGACGATCGTTGTCATTGCTTGCACACGACCAATGGCATCGGTTAAAGAGTCAGCTTCTAATACTGCATCAATAAAGTTTGTGCTTTGACCGTTGACTTGAACGTCACGGGCTTGTTTTTGGATCGCTTCTTCACGCTTTTCGATTCTGACTTTCAAATCGGCAATTTCTTGCTTCAACTTTTCAGAATCCGCACGCAAATCCCCTTGTTGTTGCAACAAAGCTTGGGCTTTTTCATTGATTGCAGCCACGTCGCTTTCAAGTGCTGCTACTTGTGACTGGATGCTTGCTTGCTGGTTTTGCAAGTCAGAGATTTCTTGATTTTTTTCTTCAATTTTATTGTCAAAATCTGATGCAAAGACAAGTGTCGGTGCTGCTGCAGAAGTAAGAACAATTGAACTTACTAACAAGAAAGATAAAATTCGCTTTTTCACTCTTCATTCCTCCGGCTGTTGCTTCCCCTAATATGGTTTTTTTATGTATAAATGCTTAAGAATACCTAAAGTCCTTCACGATAGTGTGATTGTAACACAGCCGTATGTCAGAGAGATAAAAGGAATATTACAAAAACATTTCAATCGCTGTTATTTTTATACCGTCAAAGGCAAAAAAAATGAAGCTATTCGTCTTTGAATAGCTTCATGAATGGAACGACTAAAAGGATAAACAAAATGATGTTCAATAAAAGCGTTGGTGCTAAAAAGCGGGAAACAAAGAATGACGTGCTAACTGATGCGATCTTAAATAGCAACTGGACGCCCAACGTCACAACTTCTAAGCTGGTAACAAAGATGATCATTCCGAAAAACATGGTAAATACATTTTGATAAAGCGTATTTTTCAAAATGTACATGATCCACACGATTAGAGGAAACGCCACCGTGTAGATGCCGATCACACCGACATAATACACGTCATAGAGACAGCCGATCACCAGCGCCGTGGTAATCAAAAAGTTTTTCGGCAAATACTTTGCGCCACACAAAAGGGCGATCAGCAAAAGATGGGCACTGGCGATATAATTGTCTTGGGTCCATTTTTCCAAAAAACGCGTCAGTTGTCCATCTGCCAACATCATCAAAAAGAAGACGCCCGCTGCCAGGTATTTGATGTAGTCATGCTTTTTCATGGCTATTCCTCACCTGCCAAGCGTTTGATAATCGTTACTGCTTGAATATCATACATTTGGGCATACGGTTTTACAAATACTTGGGTATCAAGACCAAACTCATCTTTGGTGGTACGGATCACTGTTCCGATCGCCAAATCGGCGGGCGAGTTTCCTCCTAATCCAGAGGTCTGCACGACATCGCCTTCCTTCAGCTCATTGTCCCCCGTCAATTGGGTAATGACTAAGGAACGTTCTTTTTGATCGTAACTACTTAGGATCCCAAAGTTTGACCCATCTTCGCCGCTGATTCGAACCGGATAGTGGTTGGAATTCTGGTTTTCAGAAGTCAAAAGTTCAATTTTAGAAGAAGCTGCATTGACCTCAATGACACGACCAATCAAGCCTTTTTGCGACATGACTGCCATGTTGACCTCAACGCCATCTCTTGAGCCTCGGTCCACGATCAGCATATCTTGCCAAGTATCCGGTGACCGATTGATGACATTGGCGGAGATCCGTTCATAATTCGTCAAGGTTGCGTTCAGCTCTAGCTCTTCTTTCAAGGCATCGATTTCTCTTTGCGCATTGTCCTTCGCTTGTTCCAGTTCCTCAAAACTGTCCAACTTCTCTTTTAAACGTTCATTTTCTTCATAGGTCACAAATAAATTTTTGACTGAATTGGCACCATTTTCGATCCAACGAAAAGGAGCGGTAATCACTTTATCGATAAAGCCAACGGAGTCATTGACCGTAGATTGCACGGCATTGGTGGAGTTTCCCGCTGCTCGGCGGGCGATCGTCACGCTTAATACGGTGACAACTAAAATCACAATAATCAATGTGATGATAATATTTTTATTAGGATTAAACTTTTTCACAAAGACACCTCAAATAATTCCAAACTGTAGTTCCAATTTTACCATTAATGCCCTGCAAACAAAAGCTAAGTTGTCCGTCTTAATGTTTTTTTTGTAATTAAGTTTCTGAAATTTTCAACAAAAAAAAGAGACGTTCCGTCTCTTAATCACAACTTTGAATGACTGCTATCATCCCGCTGCTAAAGGAAAAACCTGCTGTCTGTGTCAGAAATTCATTGCTGGCATATGAAGTTGGGTACGGTACTTGGACGTTTTCTAATAAATACTTGCTACCTGTTAACGTCAAATCTGTTACCGGCGTCAAACAGCAATACGCCAAATACTGCATCTCGGGTTCTTTTTCCAGTTGATAGGTGCCCGGTAAAAAGAACTGAACGACATTTTGACGATCTAAAAAACGCAGATTTGGGGCAAATGGACGAAACCGATCTTCTAAGGGCAGCCATAGATTGGCTAAAAGATGGTCGAGACGTCCTCCTGTTGCACCAATCAAGTCGATTTGCGCTTCTGGATAGCGGCGCAACGTCTCCACCAATGCCAATTGGGTGTCTGTATCATCTTTTTCAGCAGGGGCTTGGATCACGGTCTTAACTTGTTGTTTGACCGCTTGCAGTTCTGCTACGGTCAGGGAGTCGAAATCACCGATTGCCAGATCGACTGGCCGTTGGTGCTGAAGCAAAAACAGGGCCCCGCGATCAATTCCAATGTATTTATCATACGCCATCAACTGTGGCCAATTTTCAGGGCGCCCACCTGCTGCTAACAAAATCTTCATTTATTGCAAAGCTTCTTTCAAGGCTCTGATTTGTGCTGCAGGTTCATCGGCATCGTAAATATAGCTTCCTGCTACGAAAACATTTGCACCTGCTTCCAGGCAGCGTTTGGCTGTCTCAGGAACGATCCCGCCATCTACCTCGATATCATAATGATAGCCTTTTTCTTCTTTTAAAGCAGCCAGCGCCGCAATTTTTTCCAGTGATTCTTCAATAAAGGACTGCCCACCAAACCCTGGATTGACCGTCATAACTAACACTTGATCACACATGGATAAAACATGTTCAATGGCTGAAACTGGTGTGCCTGGGTTGATGACGATTTCTGCTTTGACATTTTCTGCCACAATCATTTGGATCGCACGATGGATATGAGGTGTTGCTTCCGCGTGGATCCCAATGATATCTGCTCCAGCTTCTGCGAAGGCATGGATATACTTTTCTGGTTCGGTGATCATTAGGTGAACATCCAACGGCAGTTTGGTAACTGGGCGAATCGCTTTAACGATGTTTGGGCCTAAGGTAATATTAGGGACGAAATGACCGTCCATCACGTCTACGTGAATATAATCTGCGCCATGGCGCTCTACCAGCTCAATGTCTCTTTGAAGATTTGCAAAATCGGCACTTAAAATAGATGGTGCTAGTTTCATCATGCTTTTCCCTCACTTTTTCTTCTTTTTATAAACCGGACGTCGGTTTTCAATCTCTTCTAAAAATTGTACGTAATTCTTATAACGAGTCTCGGCGATCTCATTTGCTGCAACTCCCTGCTTGACTGCACAATCAGGTTCATTGAGGTGCATACATTCCCTAAAACGGCAGTTGGAAGCTACTGCTAAAAAATCAGGGAAGAGCTTTGGTAACTCTACTGCTTCGATTTCCAGAAAATCGATTGAACTAAAACCAGGCGTATCGGCAACCAATCCATCACAAATCGGCAAGAGCTCCACATGACGGGTCGTATGTTTCCCCCGTCCGAGAGATTCTGAGATCACTCCTGTTTCCAATGCCAATTCCGGGACGATTCGATTCAATAGCGTAGACTTTCCAGCACCGGATTGCC
>NZ_CP023515.1:1427500-2035000 GCF_002393265.1 Enterococcus sp. FDAARGOS_375
CCACCTTCCTCCGGTTTGTCACCGGCAGTCTCGCTAGAGTGCCCAACTAAATGATGGCAACTAACAATAAGGGTTGCGCTCGTTGCGGGACTTAACCCAACATCTCACGACACGAGCTGACGACAACCATGCACCACCTGTCACTTTGCCCCCGAAGGGGAAGCTCTATCTCTAGAGTGGTCAAAGGATGTCAAGACCTGGTAAGGTTCTTCGCGTTGCTTCGAATTAAACCACATGCTCCACCGCTTGTGCGGGCCCCCGTCAATTCCTTTGAGTTTCAACCTTGCGGTCGTACTCCCCAGGCGGAGTGCTTAATGCGTTTGCTGCAGCACTGAAGGGCGGAAACCCTCCAACACTTAGCACTCATCGTTTACGGCGTGGACTACCAGGGTATCTAATCCTGTTCGCTCCCCACGCTTTCGAGCCTCAGCGTCAGTTACAGACCAGAGAGCCGCCTTCGCCACTGGTGTTCCTCCATATATCTACGCATTTCACCGCTACACATGGAATTCCACTCTCCTCTTCTGCACTCAAGTCTCCCAGTTTCCAATGACCCTCCCCGGTTGAGCCGGGGGCTTTCACATCAGACTTAAGAAACCGCCTGCGCTCGCTTTACGCCCAATAAATCCGGACAACGCTTGCCACCTACGTATTACCGCGGCTGCTGGCACGTAGTTAGCCGTGGCTTTCTGGTTAGATACCGTCAAGGGATGAACATTTTACTCTCATCCTTGTTCTTCTCTAACAACAGAGTTTTACGATCCGAAAACCTTCTTCACTCACGCGGCGTTGCTCGGTCAGACTTTCGTCCATTGCCGAAGATTCCCTACTGCTGCCTCCCGTAGGAGTCTGGGCCGTGTCTCAGTCCCAGTGTGGCCGATCACCCTCTCAGGTCGGCTATGCATCGTTGCCTTGGTGAGCCGTTACCTCACCAACTAGCTAATGCACCGCGGGTCCATCCATCAGTGACGCAAAAGCGCCTTTCAACTTTCTTCCATGCGGAAAATAGTGTTATACGGTATTAGCACCTGTTTCCAAGTGTTATCCCCTTCTGATGGGCAGGTTACCCACGTGTTACTCACCCGTTCGCCACTCTTTTTCTTTCGGTGGAGCAAGCTCCGGTGAAAGAAAAAGCGTTCGACTTGCATGTATTAGGCACGCCGCCAGCGTTCGTCCTGAGCCAGGATCAAACTCTCATAATGATTTGTTTGAATGACCATACGGTCATTAAGCTCATAAAAATTAACTTTGCTAGCTATTGCTTGCATGTATTTGTTTCAATAAATTGAAACGTCCTACACATTGGTTCGTTTGCTTGCTTTGTTCAGTTTTCAAAGGTCTACCGTGCTGTGTTAGCAACTTTTATATCATATCAGAGCGACGTTTGATTGTCAACTCTTTTTTTAAAAGTTTTTTTCACTCGTTGTTTTTCAACTTCGTAGCGGCTGTCTCAGCGACTTTATTAGAATAACAAATGATTTGTTATTTGTCAACAACTTTTTTCAATTAATTTTGTTGATGTATCAACATTGATTAACTGTTTCAAAATTGCGACTTCGTTATAATATCATCTGTCGAGCTGTGCGTCAACTACTTTTTTCAATTCTTTTTAGGAATTCAATTAGTCATTTGGCACATGTAATAATATACCAAGACTTGCGCTATTCGTCAACCATAAAATGATTGATAGACCAACGTTTCTAGTTACTCCGTTTCCAAAGATGATTCGTGATTTTTAGTCCGTGATTTCCGCCTTTTTTAAGGACTTTTTCCGTTATTATTTGCCTATCGTTCGTCTTTTTCCTTTTTGTGTTTTCTTAATTCCTATCATTCTTATAAATTTAAGTATGATTTTATCTATTTTGTGGAATATTTGCTAAAATGGAGAAAAGAATATTGTTCCTAGGAGGACCCAGTATGAAAATACTTGTAGCAGATGATGACAAAGAGATCGTAGAACTATTAAGCATTTATTTACACAATGAAGGTTATGAATCGGTCAAAGCATATGATGGAAAAGAAGCACTGACCAAGATCCGCACCACTTCTGATATCGAACTATTGATCTTAGATATCATGATGCCGGAAATGGATGGCATGCAAGTCGTGAAAGAATTGAGAAAAGAATCCCAAATCCCTATTATTATGCTGACCGCTAAAACAACCGATATGGATAAGATTCGTGGATTGGTCGCCGGTGCGGATGATTATGTCACAAAACCTTTCAACCCATTAGAAGTTATGGCCCGGGTAAAATCGTTATTGAGAAGAACCAAGATGCAGGCTGCTTCAAATCAACCAGAGATTCTGGAAGTAAGCTCTCTTATTATCAATCGCGATTCCCATGAAGTAAAAACCGTCGATGGCAACGAAATTCAATTGACTGCATTAGAATTTGGTATCCTCTACTTACTGGCATCGCATCCCAACCGTGTCTTTAGCGCCGATGAGATTTTTGAACGAGTTTGGAAACAAGAAAGTGTCGTTTCTGCCAAAACAGTTATGGTCCATGTCAGTCACTTACGAGATAAGATCGAAGAAGCCACGGATGGTGAAAAAGTCATCCAAACAGTATGGGGGGTCGGCTACAAAATAGATGCGAAGTAAACCAACTGAAAAAAAGCGCAACACACCAATCGAAAAAAAGAAACGGATCACGTTGACCTCAAAGGAAATCAGTGAGTTATTTGCCGAAGGAATTGTAACGATTGTTCTTTTACTTCTATTAAATATCGCTATTTTGGTCATCTTGACCTCAATCGTTGAAAACTCACCAGATTTAGTTGATGCCATCTACGCATCGAAGAATGCTTTCACGTCTGCCTTTAATACGGATATCTTCCGCAGTGGGCGTAACTTCATTCTACCGATGTTCTTCCTATTAGATGTGATCGTCTTATATTGGCGTTTGATTCGCCGCTACCATCAAATGCAGCTACGTCACATCATCAGTGAGCTTCATTTTATTGCGGAAGGCAATTACGATCATCGCATCCCCTTCGAGTTACGGGGCGATTTAAGTCGGATCGTTTCTAATATCAACGGCTTAGTCGACAGTACGGTGGCGGCGATCGAAGATGAACGGCGGATCGAGCAATCCAAAGATGAGCTGATCACCAATGTCAGTCATGACATTCGAACACCATTGACTTCGATCATCGGCTATTTAGGTCTAATTGAAGATCGACAATACCATTCAGAAGAAGAATTGCTGAAATATACCCATACGGCGTATGTCAAAGCCAAGCAAATGAAATCCCTCGTCGATGATTTGTTTGAATACACAAAAGTGCGCCAGCCTAGCGTGCCAATCAATGTGATGGAATTTGATATGGCTCAGCTAGTGGAACAATTGGCGGCGGACTTTGAATTAGAAGCTAGCCGAAAAGGTATCAAGATTGAAACGTACACCCGTCCAGAGCATATCGAGATGGATGGCGATACCGAAAAACTGGTGCGGGTCTTCAATAACTTGCTTTCGAATGCCTTGAAATACGGCAAAGGCGCCGATAAGATCCGCATGGAAGTCGAGAAAGTCGGGACCGAAGCGATCTTAACAGTCAAAAACAATGGGCAAATGATCCCTAAGCAAGCCCTTGATTCTCTATTCGACCGTTTCTACCGAGTGGAAGAATCCCGCTCTCAAGAAACAGGAGGAACTGGCTTAGGTCTAGCGATCGCTCAAAGCATCGTCGCCTTACATGGCGGCTATATCTATGCCAAGTCAACGCCGGAATGGACGTCCTTTATTATCCATCTCCCGTTGAAACGCAACAACTTATCCAACACACAAACCTATGGTTGACGACCCAACATTTTTTGGGTATGCTAGAGAAAATAATCAAGGCACAGAACCTAGTATATTTTTTTCATCTGTATAGAGAGCTGATGGTTGGTGAAAATCAGTGTTGGAAAAAATAGAATCCAGTTCTTTAACGTGTATTTTTCGAAAGAAAAATCGTTGGCTCACGATACGAGCAGCAAGGGCAGCGCAAGCTGAACTTGGGTGGCACCGCGAATGGTCATTTCGTCCCAAGCAATACGGGATCGGAATGGCCTTTTTTCTATGGAAAAATCAAAGGAGGATGTATCACTATGTTAGATGTAAAAATGATTCGCCAAAATTTTGCTGAAGTACAAAGCAAACTCGCAACACGCGGCGTGCAAAAAGAAGTGTTGGACCGCTTTTTAACGCTTGACGAACGTCGCCGAGAACTCTTAGTCCAAACGGAAGAACGCAAGAAATTGCGCAACGATGTTTCTGGTGAGATCGCTGCCTTGAAACGGGCGAAAGAAGACGCGGCAGATAAAATTGCCCAAATGAAAGAAGTCGGTAGCCAAATCAAGCAATTGGATGAAGAAATCGCCCAAATCGATGAAGACATCAAAGAGATCGCCACGACATTGCCGAACTTGCCGAATGATTCTGTTCCGGTGGGCAAAGATGAAGACGACAATGTAGAAGTCCGCCGCTGGGCAGAACCAAAAACCTTTGACTTTGAACCAAAACCCCATTGGGAGATCGCAGAAGACTTGGGGATCCTCGACTTTGAGCGGGGTGCCAAAGTTTCTGGTAGCCGTTTTGTTTACTACAAAGGCTTAGGTGCTCGTTTGGAACGTGCCTTATACAACTTCATGTTGGATCAGCATGTTTATGAGCATGGATATACAGAGATGATCACCCCGTATATCGTCAACAGCCAAGCAATGTTCGGTACTGGGCAATTTCCGAAGTTCAAAGAAGATGTTTTCCAATTGGCAGACACTGATTTGACTTTGATCCCGACTGCGGAAGTACCTTTGACCAACTACTATCAAGGGGAGATCTTAGAACAAGAGCAGCTCCCTGCCTACTTCACTGCCTTGAGCCCATCATTTCGTTCGGAAGCCGGCAGCGCTGGCCGTGACACTCGCGGCTTGATTCGCTTGCATCAATTCAATAAAGTCGAAATGGTGAAATTCAGTGATGCAGAACATTCTTATGAAGAATTAGAAAAAATGACGGCTAATGCCGAAAACATTTTGCAAAAACTCCATTTGCCTTACCGTGTGCTTAGCTTGTGTACAGGAGATATGGGCTTTTCTGCAGCGAAGACCTATGATTTAGAAGTATGGATCCCTGCCCAAGAGATGTATCGTGAGATCAGCTCTTGCTCAAACTGTGAAGACTTCCAAGCACGCCGTGCTATGATCCGTTACCGCGATCAAGAGGGCAAGATTCACTACATGCATACACTAAACGGCTCTGGTCTGGCTGTCGGTCGGACGGTGGCTGCAGTGCTTGAAAATTATCAAAACGAAGACGGCAGTGTAACGATACCGGAAGTTCTGGTTCCTTACATGGGCGGACTGACAAAAATTGAAAAAGCCTGAGCCTTAGTAACCTCAGTAGCAACCCCTAGAGAACAGTCACACCGCGTGAACGTTCCCTAGGGGTTTTCTTGTTCACGTCGCCTGTAGTGGTTTCAATCCCCCCTAGCCACTTTGATCGCTTCTTGCAAGAGAAACAACGCAACAAGGTTGTAATTTTTAAGCGAATAATTAGAAAAATCCCTTTGTCTTTTTAATCCTCTATCAGAAACCGGGCATGATCGTTGAAAGTGCCTGTGACTTATGGTAACGTGGGCATAATTTAGGATGGAATGAAGGGAGCTTCACCAATGCCCGAACGAAAGACCTATGCCCGTCGGAGTGACTTACACAAGAAACCAAACAATAATCAAAAACGAACAGCATCCGCTGAAGAAAGACCGAAAGGACCACCCTCGAAAAAGAAGCCGTATCGAAAAGCAATTTTTTCCTTATTCGCCTTATTATTGATCGTTTTGATCGCAACGGCTGGCTCAGTCCTTTACACGTTGCACCAACAAGAAGTTGCCGCCAAAGCAAAATATGAGGCAGCTGCGGAGAAATTATTGGCATCAATCCAAGCAGAACAAAGCCAAAATGGGTTAAAAACAACGCCTGAAGTGCTCTCAGAAGGAGCAAACAAAGAACTGATCTACCGCCCGCAAGACCTCGATACGTTTCCCATCAAAGATATCAAAGATCGGTTGACGAAAGCCGCTGAGTCATTGCGCAAAAAACAAACGGAAAAAGAAGTCGTCACCGTTGCCCGTATCCAAGCACAAACGGTAGCTGCAAAAGTCTCTACCTATTCATTAAAAGCCGACAGCTATGTATGGAATCGAGAAACCGGTCGTTTTGAAGATGCTGATCGTTTAACAGATGCACCGATCTTTGTTTCAGAGAAGACACAAACCGAATTGTCTTTGAAAGAACTGGTTCCTGATGAAGGCAGCTTATTAGGTATTCAGCAAGTCATTCAACAGAAACTGCTGGATCAAGCTAAGGAACCCGCAAAAATCATCGACGCCGTCTTGGCCATGGAGCGGATCACCTTCGATTCGAAATTTACTTATGATCCGGAAAAGCTGACCATCGAATTGCCAAAAAATCAGACGGGAGCGACGGAAATCACCCTGTCTTACAGCGAGATCGCCCCATTCATTGATCCTGATCTCGTGGCTGCTGACCAACTCGACAATGCCTTGCCAAGTCTTGACCCCAATAAAAAATACGTGGCATTGACCTTTGATGATGGACCCAACAACACCTCCACCATGGATCTGTTGAACATCTTACAAGAAAATGATGTCAAAGCGACCTTCTTTATGCTAGGACAAATGGTTGAGCAATATCCGCAAGCTGCCAAAAAAGTCCAAGAAGCTGGGCACGAGATCGCCAGTCATTCTTACTCTCATCCGCAGCTGAATACTCTTTCAGCGGAAGATTTGCAGGCAGAAGTCACGAAAACCAATAAAGCCATTTACAATGCGACGGGTTTACTACCTAGGAATTTACGGCCCCCTTATGGCGCTATCGACAAACAAAGCGCAGAAACCATCGGCATGCCGATCATTCAATGGGACATCGATTCTCAAGACTGGAAATTGAAGGATCCGAAGAAAATCAATGCCTTGGTTCAACAAAATGTCTTTAATGGTGCCATGATCTTGATTCATGATATCCACCCGAAATCTGTGAAAGCTGTACCGGGAGTCATTAAAACGCTCAAAAACGAAGGCTACGAATTCGTGACCGTCGATCAATTATTAGGCGCACGGCAAAAACCGCTGCATCAATACTTTAGGATGAACGATGAACGCCTCGTTGATTAAGAGAAAAAGGAACGCAGCAAATTGTCTCTTGCTGCGTTCCTTTTTGGTTATTGGATCGTTCCCTCTTTTTTAGCCCTTCTTTTCTTCATACACATTAGTCACAAAAATTTGAATCAATAGATCAGCGACAGCTTTTGGCGGCATCGTTGAAAAATCTTTGAGCCAGCGTTCGATCAACCCGATAGATCCGCAGACAAAAAAGCTCAGGCACAGCTCCAATTCTTCCTCGGAAGCATCTTGAAAGTATTGGGCAAACCGTTTCAAGGTCTCCGGTTTAATCTCAGACAACAAAAGATTCAGCAAATGGCTGTTGTTCAACAAAATCAAATGGGTGGTACTAGGATTCTCATACAAAATCGTCAATAGCTTTTCCAGCCAAAGATCCAATGACAAATTTTCCTGCTGCAAGTTCGATGCGATCTGCTCAACGAGCTCCCCTTCGATCTCCTCCAACAAAGCGGCTGTGTCCTTATAATATTTATAAAATGTTCCCCGATTGATATCTGCTCGTTCCGCAATCTCTTTGATCGTGATTTTGCGGTACTCTTTTTCCAACAATAACTCCTGAAAGGCGCGCCGGATCACTTTTTTCGAGTAGATCGTTCGACGGTTCCCCACAGTCCCTACCATATCGTTTCCCCTTTTCTCTGTACATTTGATCAATATTTGTCTATTTAATGACAAATACGTAAGCATTGAGGATTGCTCTTACTTTTCTTTCTTAGTATACTAACACCATGTGATTAAATCAACACGTGTTTAAAAAATGGAGGCTTTATTAATGAGTTATGTTGAAGTAAAGAATGAATATAAACGCTATCAGATGGGCGAAACCACCATCACTGCCAACAACGATCTTTCCTTTGCCATTGAAGAAGGCGAATTAGTGGTGATCCTTGGACCCAGTGGTGCCGGAAAATCGACCGTTTTGAATATTTTAGGCGGGATGGATTCGCCAGATGAAGGAGAAATCATTATCGACAATGTCGATATCGCGAAGTTTAACGACAAACAGCTGACGGAATACCGCCGCACAGACGTCGGGTTCGTCTTCCAGTTTTATAATTTAGTCCCGAATTTGACAGCGAAAGAAAACATTGAATTGGCAACAGAAGTCTCACCGAATGCACTCGATCCTGATGAAGTCTTAGCCCAAGTCGGGTTAGAAAACCGCAAAAACAACTTTCCTTCGCAGCTCTCTGGTGGGGAACAGCAGCGGGTATCGATCGCTCGGGCGTTAGCCAAAAACCCGAAACTGCTGCTATGCGATGAACCGACTGGTGCCTTGGACTTTGAAACAGGAAAACAAGTGTTGAAGCTTTTGCAAAACGCTAGCCGGAAAAATGGCAATACGGTGTTGATCATCACCCATAATAGCGCCATTGCCCCGATCGCCGATCGGGTGATCCATATCAACGATGCCACTGTCCGTTCCATTGAAGAGAATCCTCATCCCATCTCGATCGATGAAATCGTTTGGTAGGAGGATCTGATGAAAAATAAGACCTATCTTAAAGCAAGTTTGCGAGAGATTCGCCAATCAAAAGGCCGCTTTATCGCAATCACCTTGATCATTTTTTTAGGAACTTTTCTCTTTGTCGGTGTCAAAGCGACCGGCCCGATCCTGAATCATTCCGCAAGTGAATATGTCAACAGCCAGCATTTAGCAGATCTGCAAGTCACTTCCACGCTGGGATTGACGGAGGACGACATTGATGCGGCGAAAAAAAGTGGTGCTCACACAGAAGCCGCCTATCAATTTTATTACGCTGCCAACTCAGATGAAGTCGTGCAAGTGACCTCCTATGATCCCTCACAGGAACTCAACCAGTTACTGGTGAAGGATGGCCGACTGCCAGAAAAAGCCGATGAAATCGTGCTGGACACCGAAGCAAAAAATTATGGCTGGCAAATAGGGGATACTTTTACGATCGATGATGCCGATAATCTGTCGGACAAAGAGTATACGATCGTTGGGTTTGCCACTTCTCCGATTTATATCAGTGCTGCCGAACGGGGCTATGCGAATGTCGGCAGCGGTGTCGTGACGTATTTTGCTTATGTACCGGAAGAACAGTTCACGATGGAGGTCAAATCGATCCTCTATCTCGCCTTTGATGATGTCGCCGGGCTTGAAACATACTCCGATGCGTACACCGACAAGATGGCAGCCCATCAAGAAACGATTGAGGAACTGTTTGCGGACCGTCCTAAAGAACGCTTAGCAGAAATTCAACAAGACGCTTTTGATGAATTAGCCCCTGCAGAAAAAGAAGTCCGCGATGGACAAAAACAGTTAACTGATGGACAAGCCCAACTGGATCAGGCCAAAGCGGAACTAGAACAACAGCAAGCCGCCTTAGCACAGCTGCCGCCCGTACAACAAGCAGCCCTCGAAGGCCAATTGGCAGCTGGGGAAGCAGAATTGACACAGCAGCAAGCCCAATTAGATGAACAGCAACAAGAACTAACTGATGCCCAACAAACACTGGCAGAAAAACGGGCAGAGATCGAAGACTTGGCAGAGCCCACGTATCTTTACAACCAGCGCAAAGACAATCCCGGTTTCCAAGAATATGGCGGGCTGTCTGATCGTATCGCCGCGATTGCCAATGTATTCCCAGTCTTCTTCTTCTTTATCGCTGCGTTGATCACCTTTACGACACTGACGCGGATGGTAGAAGAAAACCGTAAAGAGATCGGTACCTTAAAAGCGATGGGCTATGGCAAAGTCGAGATCTCCCTTAAATATTTGATTTATGCCCTCCTTTCTTCGGCCATTGGCATTATTAGTGGGGCCGTATTAGGAACCGAACTGTTGCCGCGTTTGATCTATTTCCTATCCAGCGAACGGTATCTTTTAGACGGGATTCGCGTCTATTATGTCTGGTCGCCAATTATTTTGGCCGCAATCGCCTTTTTACTGGCGACGCTTGGTGCCTGTCTGTTTGTTCTGATCAAAGAATTGCGGGAAAAACCCGCTCAGCTGCTGCAAGTTCGCGCACCAAAGCCCGGGAAACGGATTTTATTAGAAGCAATTATCCCCTTATGGTCCCGTTTAAGCTTCAATCAAAAAGTCAGCTTCCGTAACATCTTCCGCTACAAATCGCGAATGATCATGGCAATCATTGGCATCGCCGGTTGTACGGGACTGATGGTGGCAGGCGTTGGGTTGAAAGATTCTCTAAGTGCCGTGACTGCAAAACAATTTGGGCCCATTACGGATTATCAAGCCGTCGTGACCTTAAATGATGCGAAGGAAGAAACCGTTGCTGCCGCTGAAACGGTTTTAACAGACGAGCCTCTTGTGACCCATTCGATGCTAGTCTACAATGAAACGATCGAGATTCGACCGGCTAACCAAGGAAAACAAAGTTTGACCTTGATGGTTCCGGCAGATCAGGATGCTTTTGCAGACTATGTCCATTTGAAAACGACGGCAGGACAGAAGCTGTCATTAACAGAGGGCGCCGTACTGACTATGAAGTACGCAGAATTGTATGATCTGCAGGTTGGCGATACATTGACCTTCTATACCAGCGATCAAGAAGCCTTTGAAGTACCTATTAGTGGCATCGCAGAAAATTATTTAGGCAATTCTCTTTATCTGTCACCAACCGTTTACGAAGAAATCACCAATAGTACCTTTGAACCGAATGCGTTCTTAGTCAAAAGCAAGACGATGACGAAAAAGCAAGAGGAAGCTTTATCAACAGCCTTGTTAGATACCGACAAAGTCAAAAACACGACGTTCCTTTCCACTCAGATCAAAATGCAGGATGATTCGATGGGCAACTTGAACTCCATTGTCTTGATCTTAGTTGTATTATCAGGGGCATTAGCCTTTGTCGTCTTGTATAACTTGACCAACATCAATGTTTCCGAGCGGATTCGCGAGCTTTCTACCATTAAAGTATTAGGGTTTTACAATAAGGAAGTCACCATGTACATCGTACGGGAAAATATCGTCTTTACGTTATTTGGGATTCTCGCAGGCTACGTGGTAGGTTACTTCTTGACTGACTTTATTTTGATCCAAGCTTCGATGGAAAACATGGTCTTTCCATTAGTGATCAATTGGCCGGCCTATGCTTTAGCCGGCGGCATGACGATTCTCTTTACGATCATCGTGATGTACGTCACCCATGTGAAGCTGACTCATGTCAACATGATCGATGCATTGAAATCAAACGAATAAGCTGCTGCTAAAGCGATTTGCTGATCATCCAGCAGTGATTTTAAAGAAAAGGGCTCTATAATTTATGGGACTGATGAATCAGAATTGATTCTTCAGCCCCATTTTCATTTTAGGTATTAAAAAACATATCGTTCTCTAGTATGATTAAATCACCACAAAATAAACAACTGAGAGGACGATATGCTATATGAATGATTCTATCAAAAAAATGCTGAGAATAATAGAGAAAGATTTGATGATTACAGAGGTCTCTTACGAGACCCTTCAGAAGAAAAAGACGTTGGTCGTCGATGCTGTTCTCTCGCCTACTCCTCGTGCTTGTAGAAGTTGTGGTTCTACTGTGGTAGATGGAAACGGGAAAGCAATTATAGTGAAAAATGGGAAGAAGGAAACGATTGTCCGTTTTGAACAATACAATCATATGCCTTTGGTTATGCGCCTAAAAAAGCAGCGCTATACCTGTAAAAACTGTCGCACCCATTGGACTGCTCAAAGTTATTTTGTCCAACCCAGACATTCAATCGCAAATCATGTTAGATATAAAATTGCTTCTTTACTGACTGAAAAAGTATCTTTATCTTTTATTGCGAAAAGCTGTCAGGTATCTTTGACCACCGTTATTCGTACATTGAAAGAGTTTAAAAGCTATTTACCAAAGCAATCTAAGAAGATTCTCCCAAGAGTATTGATGGTTGATGAATTTCGTTCGCATGCTTCCATAGAAGATAAAATGAGCTTTATTTGTGCAGATGGCGAAACAGGAAAATTAATAGATGTTTTGCCTACGCGTAAATTACCCCGATTAACAAGTTATTTCTTAGGTTGTACCAATCCGGAAGAAGTAGAATTCTTGGTGACAGACATGAACGCCGCCTACTTCCAGCTCACCAAACGTGTTCTGCCAAATGCGAAAGTAGTGATTGATCGGTTTCATATTGTCAAACACATGAATCAAGCGTTCAATGAGTTGCGTATCCGTGAAATGAATGGACTTCGTAAAGCCGGACAGAAAAGCCAGGCAGAAAAACTGAAAAAGAACTGGCGCTTTTTGCTAAAAAATCGTGCAAACATCAACCATTATGAATACAAAACATGGAAAAGTTTCCGAGCACCAAAATACCCATTTCTTACTGAAGCAATGATGATTGATCGATTGCTTGAGTTTTCTCCGCCCCTAAAGGAGGCGTATCCCTTTTTTCATGAATTAGTTGAAGCCTTTCGAGACAAAGACCCTGACTTATTTTTCTCCTTATTGGCAGAACTTCCCGAAACGTTAGATGACAGCTTTCGGGAAAAGCTTCAAAACCTTCTTACCCATGAAGAAGGCATCACCAACGCAATGATCTATCCTTATTCCAATGGAAAAATAGAAGCGAAGAATACCCACATAAAGACAATGAAACGAGTATCCTACGGATTTAAATCATTCGAGAACATGAGAATTAGAATCTTTTTGATCAATCAATTAATCAATGTAAGATAACAAAAAATCTGAGCCAGAATGTGGTTCATTCTGACCCAGATTTGATTTTGCACAACTCATCAGTCCTTATTGACAAAGAGCCAAGAAAAGGACGCCACTCTTGCCTAGATAGCTGAGAGTGACGTCCTTTTTTGAACAAATAATCCCCTCTGTCCGCTTTTGAACAGAGGGGGTCGTTTGTTTTCACGTGAAACATTTTATGATTTTACAGAGTAGTTCGGTGCTTCTTTCGTGATTTGAACATCGTGGGGATGTGATTCTTTTAGTCCGTTGCCGCTCATTTGGATGAATTGTGCTTCATCACGTAATTGCTGTAGATTGCCAGCACCGACATAACCCATCCCTGATTTCAACCCGCCGATCATTTGGAAGATGATATCAGAAACGCTGCCTTTATAAGCGACACGCCCTTCAATGCCTTCTGGAACCAATTTGTTGGCTTCGTTTACGCCCCCTTGGAAGTAACGGTCGCTGGAGCCTTTTTCCATTGCCCCCAATGAACCCATTCCGCGGTACGTTTTGAAGCGACGGCCTTGATAGATTTCGAATTCACCTGGTGATTCATCGGTTCCTGCCAACATGCTGCCTAGCATTACGGCATGACCGCCAGCTGCTAAAGCTTTGACGATATCGCCAGAGTACTTGATCCCACCATCAGCAATGATTGCTTTTCCGTATTGACGTGCCACAGAGGCTGCATCATAGATCGCGGTCAATTGAGGAACTCCGACACCGGCTACCACCCGAGTAGTACAGATCGATCCTGGACCGATCCCGACTTTTACGACATCGACACCAGCATCATACAATGCTTTCGTGCCTTCGGCAGTGGCAACATTTCCAGCAATCAATGTTGCTTCTGGGAAATGCGCGCGAATTTCAGAGATTTTGCGTAAAACACCGGCACTGTGTCCGTGGGCAGTATCAATAACGATTGCGTCCACGCCTGCATCCAATAATGCTTGTGCTCGTTCAAAGGTATCGCTGGTAACACCGACTGCCGCTGCCACTAATAGACGTCCATGCGTGTCTTTGGCTGCATTCGGGAATTCGATCACTTTTTCAATATCTTTGATAGTGATCAACCCGCTTAAGATCCCTGCTTCATCAACGATCGGTAATTTTTCGATCTTGTGTTGTTGTAAGATTTTTTCCGCGTCTTTCAACGAAGTACCGACAGGTGCTGTGATCAATTGGTCTTTGGTCATCACATCATTGATCGGCATCGTATAATCCGTGACAAAACGCATGTCGCGGTTCGTGATGATACCGACTAATTTGCGGTTTTCCATCGTTTCTACGATCGGTACCCCACTGATGCGGTACTTGCTCATCAAATGTTCTGCATCAGCAACTAAGTGGGTTGGTGTTAAGAAAAACGGATCGATGATCACGCCGCTTTCAGAACGTTTTACTTTGCGCACTTCATCTGCTTGCGCTGCGATACTCATGTTTTTGTGAATCACGCCAAGTCCGCCTTGACGCGCCATTGAGATCGCCATTTTACTATCAGTTACGGTATCCATACTGGCACTTATGATTGGAATATTTAGTGTAATATTCGGGGCAAGCTGCACTTTCATATCCACGTCATTTGGCAAGACGTGACTTTCTGCCGGAATCAATAAGACATCATCAAACGTTAACCCTTTTTTTACAAATTTGGTTTCCCAGTTGGACATTTTTGTAACCACTCCTTAAAGTTTTTAGGTATTTTAAAAAAAATAGCAAAGATTTTTTCATAAGTCAACCATTCGGAAAGCTTTCTTAATAATCCTCTTCAAACCTTTGGTCAAATCTCATAATTCGCCATTTTTTCTAAAAAAACACGCTGATCGTGCGGTCTTTTTTAACAAAAGAAGGCGCACGATCAACGTGTAGCCATCAGCCTCTAGGAACAGACAGACTGCTGATGATATTGTATTTGCGTTTCAAGTAGTACTTCGCTGCTAATGCCACTGCCCCGATCAAGGCTTCAATCACAGGATCCACTTGTGGATTCAATGGTGGTTGGATCATCGCAGAAAGCGAGATCACAACGATCCATAGCATGAAGGCTGCGACTAAAATCAAAATGATCTTCCACATCTTCGGCCGTTTGCTCTTATCGGCACCTGGGCGTTCATATTGATACATGTATTTGTACATCAAGTAGAAGACCCAACCAGCAAGCATCGCCATCAAGAAGAGGGTCAATAAGCCATAAGGTTGTGCTTGTCCTCTAGTAAAGATTCCCATAACCCCTAACATCAACCCAAAAATCCCTAAAATCAGCAAGGTGTTATCCAACCACATCAAGAAGGGGCCTGATTCTTTTTGCTCAATGGGTTTGTTGATGATGGCTTCGGTACGTTCAGACACTGTACCAAATAATTGGCGGGCCGTTTTGCCGCCTTTTTGTTCTTTGACTAAGACCGGCAGCATCTCATGCAAGGCAATCGTTTTTTCTTCTTCAGAAAGGTTGGCTGCCTCTAGCGATTTTTTTAAATCAAATATATATTGTTGGTTTCGTTTTGTTAATTGTTGTTCTAATTCACGATTTTCGGAAACATAATTTCGCAGAGTTTCTGGTTCCATGAATTGATTCTCCCTTCTGCGTTTTCTTCACAATGGACATTTTACCACAAATTCACTGGGAAGAAAGCCCTTTATACGTTAAAACGGAACAACATCACGTCGCCATCTTGCACGACATAATCTTTTCCTTCCAAACGTACCCGACCGGCTTCTTTGGCCGCTTGCATCGTGCCGTATTGGTTCAGATCCTCAAAGGAAACAGTTTCCGCACGAATAAAGCCGCGCTCAAAGTCCGTATGGATGATCCCCGCTGCTTGCGGTGCTTTGATGCCTTTACGGAACGTCCACGCACGCACTTCTTGTTCACCAGCAGTAAAGTACGTTGCTAGACCCAGCAAATCATAGGCGGCACGAATCAATTGATCCAACCCTGATTCTTCAATTCCTAATGCTTCTAAAAACTCTGCTTTGTCTTCTTCTTCCAGCTCAGCGATCTCTTCTTCAGCACGAGCACTGATGACGATCACTTCCGCATTTTCGCTTGCTGCAAATTCTTTCACTTTGTTGACATAGTCATTGGTTTCATAGTCTGCCACGTCTTCTTCTGCTACGTTGGCAACGTATAAGACTGGTTTGGTCGTTAGTAAAAACAAACTTTTGACGATGCGCTGTTCTTCGTCTGTAAATTCGATCGAACGAGCAGAGATCCCTTCTTCTAAGACCGGTTTGATCTTATCAAGAACGGCCAGTTCCGCAACTGCATCTTTGTCTTTGGTTTTGGCAATTTTTGCGACCCGAGTATAGCGCTTGTTGACGGATTCTAAATCTGCTAAAACCAACTCCAAATTGATGGTGTCGATATCAGCTAATGGGTCCACGCGGCCTTCTACGTGGGTGATGTTGTCATCGTCGAAACAACGAACGACATGACAGATCGCATCCACTTGGCGGATATGGCTCAAAAATTGGTTTCCTAATCCTTCCCCTTTGCTGGCACCGCGGACGATTCCGGCAATATCCGTAAATTCAAAGGTGGTTGGGACCGTCTTTTTCGGACGGACTAATTCTGTTAAACGCTGTAAGCGCCAATCTGGCACTTCCACCATTCCTACATTCGGATCGATCGTCGCAAACGGGTAGTTTGCGGCTTCTGCTCCTGCTTTGGTTATTGCATTAAATAAAGTAGATTTGCCCACATTTGGCAATCCAACGATTCCGGCAGTTAACGCCATGCTTCACTTCACTCTTTCTCTTTTTTTTCTAGGATTTTCTTCATCTTTTTATCAAATTCTCGGCGCGTCATCATGACGATGTGGCCGCAATTCGTACACTTTATTTTGATGTCTGCCCCCATGCGGATGATTTCCCAACGATTGGCTTTGCAGGCATGCGGTTTTTTCATTTCGACAATATCCCCAAGATCATACATCTTTATCACCTCAAGCTTCATCAAATTGAATGTTCAATAAATCTAAAATACGGGTTAAATCTTTTTGTGACAGGTATTCGATCTCGATTTTTCCTTTGCCTTCTTTTTCGCGGATCTCGACATTCGTGCCGAATTTATCCATTAACCGTTCTTCGCTTTCTCGTAAATAGTACGGTTTTTCCCGAATCAGACGCGGCACTTTTTTCTTTTCGTTTTTCGTGTCGTTCATCTCAGCGACCATTTGTTCTAATTGGCGGACTGTCAGATTTTCTTTGACACAACGATTGGCTAATTTTAAGATCTGTTCTTTGTTTTTCAAGCCTAATAATGTCCGAGCTTGCCCCATAGACAAACGGTCATCTTGAACCATTTCTTTGACGAGTTTCGGCAAGGACAGTAACCGCAAATAATTGGCGATATACGGGCGGCTTTTCCCTAAACGTTCAGCGACTTGTGCTTGGGTCAATTTCAAGTTCTTCATCAGCATGTCATAGGCTTCTGCTTCTTCTAAAGGATTTAAATCTTCCCGCTGCAAGTTTTCTAAAACGGCGACTTGCATCATCGCTTCTTCATCAAAATTGCGGATGATGGCGGGGATCGTTTCCTTGCCAGCTAATTTGGATGCTCGAAACCGGCGTTCACCAGCAATGATCTCATAGCCTTTGACGGATGATTGCCGCACGATGATCGGTTGAAAGACCCCCGAATGTTGGATCGAATTGGCTAGTTCTTGTAATGAAAGCTCATCAAAGGTTTTTCGCGGTTGATAAGGGTTGGGTCTTAATTCGTTTAAAGGCAGTTCAACGACTTTTTCTGTCTTGATATCGACTTCTTCTAACCCTTGCAGGTCTTGAAACAACGCATCGATCCCACGCCCTAATCCTTTCCCTTTATTCTTCACGGGCTAACACTTCCTTTGCTAACGTCTGATAGACTTCGGCTCCTTTTGAGCGTGGATCATAATCAATGATCGACAATCCATGACTAGGTGCTTCAGACAACCGGATATTCCGCGGAATAATGGTTTCATATACTTTTTCTTGGAAATAGCGGCGGACTTCCTCCACGACTTCCGCGCCTAAGTTCGTACGGGCATCATACATCGTCAGTAAGACCCCTTCGATCTCTAACTCAGGGTTAAAATGTTTTTGTACTAAACGCACGGTATTCAATAGTTGGCTCAGCCCTTCTAATGCATAGTACTCACATTGGACTGGGATCAAAATCGAATCACTGGCGGTAAAGGCATTGATCGTCAAATGACCTAAAGATGGCGGGCAATCGATAAAGATATAATCGTATTGTTCTTTGATTTCATTCAAAGCCGATTTCAATCGAGATTCCCGTGCCATCATGGAGGTCAATTCAATTTCCGCACCAGCTAATTGGATCGTCGCTGGAACGATATCCAAGTTTTCTCGGCTGCTAGGTAAAATCGCTTCAACGATCGGTGTTTCATTAACTAATACATCATAGATGTCTTGTTCCACATCTGGTTTGCGAATGCCGACACCGCTTGTGGCGTTGCCTTGGGCATCAATATCTACGAGTAACACTTTTTTGCCGACAAATGCTAAGGACGCACCTAGGTTCACCGTTGTGGTGGTTTTGCCTACGCCGCCTTTTTGGTTTGCAACAGAAATAATACGGGCCATTGATTTTCCTCCTATTTAATTGGTTGTTTCGCTGGCATTCCCGGTTTGCGGGGGTATTTCTTTGGCGTTTCTTTTTTCTTTTGAATGATCAAAAGATGGCGTTCATCGCCGCTGACCGGTAAGGTAAAGCTTTTTTCTTCAATAAATTTGCCGCCTAAGAGTGAGATCGCTGGTTTGGCTTCAACCAGTTCTTCCTCGCTTTTGGCAGCTTTGAGCGCATAAAAATAGCCTGCTTTTTTCACCAATGGCACACAGAGTTCCGTTAACACATTCAAACGGGCAACCGCACGAGCGGTCACATAATCGAATTGCCCACGAAATTGCGGGTTTTGACCAAATGTTTCTGCACGGTCATGGTACAAGTGGACATTTTCCAATTGTAGATCCGTCACAAGGGTTTGTAAAAAGGTGATGCGCTTATTTAAAGAGTCGACGATCGTCACTTCTAATTCAGGAAACACGATTTTTAGTGGAATACTTGGAAAGCCAGCACCTGAACCGACATCGCACAAATGACTTTGCGGATCAAAGGCGGTTTCAAAAGCTAAGGAAACAGAATCGTAGAAATGCTTCAAATACACTTCTGATTTTTCCGTGATTGCGGTTAGATTCATCTTCTGATTCCATTCGACTAAACGCTCGAAATAGACAGCGAATTTTTCCATTTGTTCTTCGGTTAAAACGATCCCGTTTTTGCGTAATTCTTCATGAAATTCTTCAGGTAGCATAACGAATCCTTTCTATTTTGTGAAACAGAAAAATGTTTCACAGACTAGTTCCTACTTTAACGCAAAAAGCAATGTGATGCAATAGCCAGAGATTGCTTTCTAGGAGAATTTACCATTTTTTAACTGGGGCTTTAAGGTTGGTTTAAGGCATAGAAATTATACTCATTTCAATCCAAAAAACTTTTTTCATTTTTCCTTGACCAGCAAGGCTGCCAACCTTGCTGGTCAGCTTTTCTTCGCAAAGAAACAAGCATTGATCTCAGGATCAATGCTTGTTTTTATTTCATATGAAACTTTTTATTTCACGCGAGGTTCGTTGTATTCTTCGATACGATCAGACGCGCGGGAAGCCGCATGTTTGGCTTTGTTGGTTTGACGTGAAGCAAAGTCGCCGGTTTTAGATGCAGCTGACGATACTTTGTCTTGAACCGTTTCTTGTTCCTCTTCGTATTCAGCGATCGTTTTTACATCTACAACATTGATGTTGACTTCGATCACTTCTAATTGGGTCATTGTTGTTACTTCTTTTTGGATGACTTCTTTGACTTGGTCAGCGATTTCTGGGATGTTGCGGTCATATTCAACCACGATATCTAAATCAACGGCTACTTGTTTTTTCCCTACTTCGGTATTGATACCGGCAGTCACATTGTCTGTATTGACTAATTTTTCCGCAATGTTAGAGAAGAAACCACCATCGACCGTCAACAGACCATCCACGTGTTCTAATGCGATCCCGATAATTTTTTGGATCACTTTGTCATCATAGGTCAATGAACCATGAACGGGTGCATCCCCGGTTGGTCCTTCAAAATCGTTGTGGTCAGGTTTTGGCGGTGCTGGATGATGTCCGGCTGGATTTGGATTTCCTGGTGCTGGATGATCCCCTGGTTTTGGTCCGTTTTGTTGTCCTGCTACTGCTTTTTCAGCATTTGGCACGACTGGATCAGGTGATTCAGTCATTGGAATTGCATTTTCATTGGCTTGATGATTGGTGTTGGGAACCACTGGATCTGGATGTGCGCTGACATTTTTTTCATTGTTTAATTCGTTTTTATCGTTATTCATTAAAAATTCCTCCTATAAAATACGTTATTGTTGGTTAAAAAATTCGTCGATGATACCGGTACGTTGGAGATACAATCCTAGCGCAAAACCCAAACCTGTTAGGAGTAGAATCAGCAATGTTTTGAAAAAACCGATCGTTACAAACAACACAGCCAGAACAAGGCCGATTGCTCCAAAAATCAATGGGATTTTGTATTGTTGTAGTTCGTTCATCATAGCCCTCCTATTCTACTCGCGGGTTTTCCGGAGTCTCATTTTGTTCAAAATTCGCGTAATTGACTTCGACTTTGACTTTTTCACTTGAGCCAAGCACTCGTTGGACATCTTGTTGGATTTCCGCCATTAAGTTTTCGGTTTTGCCAACTAAGGCGGACGTCCGTTTCAAGCGGCCTTTGATTTTGATCAAAATTCGATTTTTGGTCGCCTTGACATGCACTTTTGGTCCTTCAACAAATTCTTTTTCATTTACTTTCGTACGTACAAGTCCTTCGATCGCTTTCTTATCGATCGTCAATGCGCCCTTATCCTCTTTCAAAACAAAGGTTGTTTTAGTTTTTGGATAAAACAGCACGACTAAGATCACGATCAAGAATACGGCGATTAAAACAACGGCTACCCAAAACATATATTGACGCATAAACAAGTTGTCAAAGAAATACGTGACGACATTGCCTCTGCTGTCCAAACCAAATGGCAGCTGCATATAAGGATTACTCATTAATACGATTGGTAATAAGACAGTGATAAAGATCAACGAAACGATGATTGATACGATTTTCCACACTTTACTCATAGGACACCTCCTCCTTTTTCTCCGATTTTTTGATAAGCTTATAAGTTGATAGCTTCTCCTCCGGTAACACCATAAATCTGTGCTGTCACATAGCTAGCTTTATTGGAAGCTAAAAAGACATAGACGGGTGCCAGCTCAGCTGGTTGTCCTGCCCGCTCCAGTAATGCTTGCTGACCAAATTCAGGCAGCTTGTCTTGCGGTTGACCATGGTCTAATTGTAGTGGTGTCCAGATTGGTCCTGGAGCTACCCCATTGACGCGAATCCCTTTTTCAGCAAATTGTTTCGCCAAACTAACTGTAAAACTGGCGATCGCCGATTTGGTTGCCGCATAATCCATTAAATGAGCACTTGGACTAAAGGCTTGGACAGAAGTCGTTGTCACGATCGCTCCCCCAGCCGGTAAGTGTGGCTCAGCAGCTTTCACTAATGCAAACATTGAGATAATGTTTACCATAAAGGTGTCTTTCACTTGTTCAATCGGTAATTCTGCAATCGATGGCCGCGTGATTTGCTGTGCTGCGTTCAATACTAATGTATCTAACCCACCTAATGCTGCTACCGCTTTGTCAACGATCTCTTGTGGTGCCGCTTCGTCTCGCAGGTCATAGGGTAGCAAGATCACTTTACGTCCGGCTTCTTTGATGTACCCTGCAACTTCTTCGGCATCTTCTTCTTCACCTGGGAAAAAGTGTAGAGCAATGTCTGCTCCTTCTCGGGCGAAGGCAATCGCTGCTGCTCGTCCGATCCCAGAATCCCCACCGGTAATTAGTACCCGCCGGTTTTCTAACTGCTGACTTCCCTCATAAGAGTCTTCGCCACAATCAGGTTTTGGTCGCATTTCTTCTTGTAAAGCAGGCGTATCTTGTTCCTGTTTGCTGTATTTACCCGTGTGATAAAGTTCCCGTGGATCAGTCAAAATAGGTTCACTCATTCTTACGTCCTCCTTTTCTCTATAATAAAATTCTAAACCATTCATTTTTTTTTGGGAAATATAACGCTTTGTTAACAAAAATAAATCCTCGTTTATTAGAAAATGAAAAAAGAAAGTTCCCTCATTTTTGACCAAAAGCAAATGATTTCCCTTTTTTATAGAAGGGCGTAAACTAATGAGTAGTAACTGGTGGCACCTGAAAAAGGACGCCTCTTAAGAAAAAGACCTTGGATCAAGAAAAAGGAGGAAACAAACAATGCCTTGGAATGTCCGTGATTATCCTGCATCAATGAAGAATCTAGACCCCTTAGTTCGTAAAAAAGCGATCGATATCGCCAATGCGCTACTAACCGATGGTTATTCTGACGATCGGGCGATCCCGATCGCCACGAGTCAAGCAGAAAAATGGTATGACAATGCAGATGAAGAGGAGAAAAAAGCTTTTCAGAAAGAGAAAAATCCGCAAAAAGACGATGCCCATCAAACCAATAAGAATGCGAAAAACTTAATGGATGCGGATGTAGAAGTTGTGTATGAAGACGACCAATGGCAAGTCCGTTCCAAAGGGGCCAAACGTGCCAGTGATCATTTCGATAAGAAAGCAGACGCCATCGCCCGTGCCAAAGAAATCGCCGAAAACAAAGAATCCGTGGTGAACGTTTATAAGAAAGACGGCGACCATCAAAAGGATATTGATTTGAGAGAATAAAATTGGCTGCAAAAAAGCGGAAGGAGGCCTTACGTTTGTCGTTTTAACGGCGTGAAACGTTGCCTACTCTTTCGCTTTTTTGTTTCCTTTCACAGCTAGGTTTAGTGAAAACTAAAGCAACGGCTTCTTTAACGTTTCTCTTTAAAAGCAGCGGTTCGTTGTCAGAAACCTAAAAAACGAAGACCTTTTGAATGAACTATTACTTTTAAAATTTCTCGACATCCTAAAAAGTAAGCCTATGAAATGCTGATTTAGCAACAACTGTAAACCATCCGTTACCCCTGTAAACTAGCTTGTGCTTTCTTTAACTAAATAAACCTTGTATACTTGAATTATCAAAAGTACAAGGAGTGGTGTTTGTGAAAAAATTATTTTTTGTGCCGTTTATTTTTATTTGTTTCCTCTTTGCTCTCCCAGCTGCCGCCCAGACAGTGGAAGAACCAGAACTCGTTTATGACCTAGCATCAGATAGTCCCTATGAGCAGCTGATCACGGTAGATGAAGAAGGCAATGAGGTAATTTTGACCATTGAAAAATTGCCGTCATTCCGAGCAAATCTGGCAGCGGGAACGTATCGTGTGTCCAAAACATCCGCCGGTAATTGGACCGCTAGTTATAATGTAACGGTCAATAGCCGCAATCAATTTACAGGCACTTCGAATTTAAGTTTAGTTGCTCACAGAGGAAGTATCACTTCTAGTTCATTAACTCACACGTCCACCAAAGCCACCTGTACGTTTAAGCAAAAAGCAGGTATAATCACTACCAATGGGAGTGTCGTAACCACGATCTCAAATGGGAAGCTAGTTGTTAAATAGCAGATAGGAGCATACATTGGCTTTAGCAGAACAATTAAAAAGCTGTCGCGAGTCTTCGGGATTGTCGCAAACAGCAGTCGCAGAAAAATTACAGATTTCACGCCAGTCGATTTCGAAATGGGAAAATGGGCGCGGCTATCCAGATATTGAGAATTTGATTTTGTTGAGCGATCTCTATCAAGTCTCGATCGATGAGCTTTTACGTGAGAACGAAGCCTTAAAAGAGCGGATCGAAACCAATAATCAAGAAATCAACGACAAAAAAGAAAAATTGTCGTTACTCCAAAGAACGATGGCAGCAGATAAAGATGAAAGTCTGCTCTTGCTACTGTTAGCTGGAATCGGCTCCTTTCTTTTTCCTTTAGGACTGATCTTAGATGGCTTTGTTTTATGGCGTAACAAAAAAGCCAATAATTTTTATGTATTGATCTATATCGTCTGTGCCTTCTCGATTTTCTTGAATTTGTACGATGGCTATGTCCATCTCAGCAACATCATGAATTGGGGAACCACTACGATTGAAAAAGTGGAATAATTCAATTGCTAACACAAAAAGCCCGCTGCGAATTGTTTTCGCAGCGGGCTTTTGACACTCTATTTACCATTTATAAATTGGTTTTTCAAAGAATATTAACCGTCTTTAAACCTTTGCAATCTTCCCTTGTTCGATATACACCATCAAAATACTAATATCAGCTGGGTTTACTCCGCTGATACGGCTCGCTTGGGCGATGGTTTCGGGTTGGATTTTTTGCAGTTTTTGTTTGGCTTCTGTTGCCAAGCCATTGATAGCGGCATAGTCGATGTTTTCAGGAATACGTTTGGCTTCCATCCGTTTGAGTTTCTCCACTTTTTCGAGGGCTTTTTTAATATAACCTTCGTATTTGATTTGGATTTCGACTTGTTCGATTTCTTTGGGTTTCAATGCTTCATTGGCTTCGATAAATTGCAGCATTTCGGCATACGTCACTTCAGGCCGACGCAAGAATTCATTTGCTAAAACGCCATCTTTCAAGGTGGCCGTCCCTTTGGCAGTCAAATACGCTTGTACTTCTGGCGTTGGTTTGATGCGGATTTTGGATAAACGTTTGATTTCTGCTTCAACAGCTTCTTTTTTCGCTACATATGCTTCGTATTGCGCTTCTGGTACAAGCCCAATTTGATGTCCCACTTCGGTCAAACGCAGATCGGCATTATCATGACGCAGCAATAAGCGGTATTCGGCACGAGAGGTCAATAAACGGTATGGTTCATTGGTTCCTTTAGTCACCAAATCATCGATCATTACACCGATATAACCGTCGCTGCGTTTCATAATGAAGGGTTCTTTGCCTTGAATTTTCAAAGCGGCATTGATGCCGGCGATCAAGCCTTGACCGGCCGCTTCTTCATAGCCGCTGGTTCCGTTGGTTTGTCCTGCCGTAAAGAGGTTTTCGATGACTTTGGTTTCTAATGTTGGACGCAATTGATGAGGTACCACGACATCATATTCAATGGCGTAGCCCGTCCGCATCATTTCCGCTTTTTCTAAACCTGCGATGGAATGCAGCATTTGGACTTGGACGTCTTCTGGCATAGAAGTAGAAAGCCCTTGAACATACACTTCTTCGGTGTTCAACCCTTCTGGTTCCAAGAATAGTTGGTGACGAGATTTGTCTGCAAAACGCACGATTTTGTCTTCGATGGATGGGCAATAACGGGCACCTACTCCTTCGACGATCCCTGTAAACATCGGCGCCCGGTGTAAATTCTGGTTGATGATTTGGTGGGTCCCTTCGTTCGTATAGGTCAACCAGCAAGGTTCTTGGTTTTGATTGTAGGCTTCATCGGGTGTGCTATAACTAAAGTGATTCGGTTGTTCATCGCCAGGCTGGATCTCCGTTACCTCATAGTTGATGGTGCTGGATTTCACCCGCGGTGGTGTACCGGTTTTAAAACGAGCGATCTCTAGACCAAGCTCTTTCAAATGATCGGCTAGTCCAATCGATGGTTGCGAGTTGTTTGGACCAGAAGAATATTTCAACTCTCCAATGATGATCTCTCCTCGCAACGCTGTTCCTGCAGTGATCACTACAGCTTGGGCTTGGTAACGAGCGCCTGTAGAGGTCACGACGCCACGACATTCGCCTTCTTCAACGATCAGCTTTTCAACGATTCCTTGGCGCAGTGTCAAATTGGCTTCTTTTTCGATCGTTCGTTTCATTTCAGCCGCATAGGCATGTTTATCGGCTTGCGCCCGCAAGGCCCGCACAGCGGGACCTTTTCCTGTATTGAGCATCCGCATTTGGATGTAGGTTTTGTCGATATTTTTGCCCATTTCTCCGCCTAAAGCATCGATTTCGCGCACCACGACACCTTTCGCTGGTCCGCCGACGGAGGGATTGCAAGGCATGAATGCGACCATGTCTAAGTTGATAGTCAGCAAGAGGGTTTTTGCCCCCATGCGGCTAGCTGCCAAGGCCGCTTCTGATCCGGCATGGCCGGCCCCAACAACGATCACGTCATAACTTTCTGCTTGATATTCTTGCATGGTGTTCTCCTTTTTACGCCAGTGGCGCATTCTTTATTTTCCTAAACAAAACTGACTAAATAATTGGGTGATCAACTCATCTTGGACACTATCGCCGACAACTTCTCCTAGATAGTCCCAGCAGCGTGTCATATCGATTTGAACCAAGTCGACAGGCATTCCTGCTTCAATCCCTTGGATGACCTCAGACAACGACTGAACGGCATTTTCTAATAAGGCAATGTGGCGGGTGTTAGAAAGATAGGAAGCATCCTTATCAGTGGTCTTCCCCCCAAAGAATAGATCGGCAATGGCTTGTTCCAGTTGATCCAAGCCTTCACTCGTCAACACAGAGACAGAAAAAATCGGTTCATCTGCTGCGTACTGCGCTAACTCAGCGGGTGCTAATTTTGGCTCAAGGTCGGTCTTATTCAATAAGATGATCCGACGGCTGCCAGCAGTTAGCTCCAGCAATTGTTTGTCTTCCTGGGTCAATCCTTCGCTTTGGTTGAGAACCAGCAAAATCAACTCCGCTTCTGCCAGTGCTTTGCGGCTGCGTTCGACCCCGATTTTCTCAACGACATCTTCTGTTTCGCGGATACCAGCCGTATCGATCAGTTTCAACGGTACCCCGCGAACATTGACATACTCTTCAATGACATCTCGAGTCGTACCAGCAATGTCTGTCACGATGGCTTTTTCTTCCCTTAATAAATGGTTCAATAAGCTGGATTTGCCAACATTTGGCCGACCGATGATCGCAGTACTCAGACCTTCTCGCAAAATTTTTCCTTGTTGGGCTGTCGCTAATAAGGCTTGGATCTGCCCTTTGACCATCGTGGCTTTTTCTAGCAATAAGCGGGTCGTCAATTCTTCCACATCATCGTATTCAGGGTAATCGATATTCACTTCAACTTGCGCCAGCGTCTCTAAAATCTCTTGGCGTAAAGTCCGAATCAAGTGGGAAAGATTGCCATCCAACTGATTGACGGCGAGGTTCATCGCTTTATCGGTCTTGGCACGAATCAGATCCATCACCGCCTCGGCTTGAGAAAGGTCGACACGTCCATTCAAAAAGGCCCGCTTCGTGAATTCCCCCGGCTCAGCCAGCCGTGCCCCTTGGCGTAAAACCAGCTGCAAGAGTTGATTGACGACCACGATCCCGCCATGACAGTTGATCTCAACGACATCTTCTCGGGTAAAGGTCCGTGGCTTTTTCATCACTGAAAGCATCACTTCATCCATCAAACGACTTTCCTCTGGATCCACGATATGACCATAATGGATCGTATGACTTGGGACTTGGGCGAGGGTTTTAGTGCCTGCTTGAAAAATCCGATCCGCAATTGCGATCGCTTCTTCCCCGCTTAATCGCACAATACTGATGGCCCCTTCGCCGGGCGGGGTGGAAATTGCGGCAATCGTATCAAATTCTTGCGTAATATTCGCCATGTTGCATACTCCTCCTATTTTTTCACATAAAAAAAGTGCCCACTCCACCCGTCAAATTGATTGAAAATCAATAAAAACGAGTAGACTTAGCACTTTGACTGCTTGTCAATTAAATTCTGGAAATAGATTAGCACATTTTGGCGCCAGTCGCAAGCTTCCTTGAAAAACTTTTAAATTTTGCATCTGTAGGCAAAAACCTTTAAAATAAAAGCAAAGAAATAAGAAAAGAGTGATCTATTATGGAAACCATCAAATCATCAAACAGTGCTGCCCGCATTAAGGAAATCATTTTATCGACAGGAAACGTGAATCGGCCTTATGTCGTGCGGGATATCGTCTTTGCGGCAGACAAAATCGAAGTAGATCTATTTGATACATCTGTGAACTTGAACGACCTGTTGGCAGATGTGACTTATCGCTTAAAAGAAACCGCCCACAGCTATGGCGCGAACGCGGTGATCAACTGTCATTTCGAACACGATCGCATCGTCGAAGGCGACAAAACCTATCTTGAGATCTTTGCCTATGGTACGGTGGTTCAATTTACTCAATCAACCATCGGCGGCTAATTCCCTCTATCATCAAAAAAAATACAAAAAAGAGTCCGCGGCATACGGACTCTTTTTTGATACCAAAGGCTGACCTACGTAACGTATGTTGACTTTGATAAGAATGATTTCTAGTCAAGGATACTTGGTTTTAAATTTGTTGTCAATCGCTTTTTCCCATCAAAAAAGGGAAAGGCTTGTCAGAGCGCCTTTCCCTTTTTTCATTAAATTCGTTTGTCCGCAGGTTCCACTACTAAGTAGCGATACGGTTCATCCCCTTCAGAATGAGTTTGAACATACGCATCTTTACTCAATACGGAATGAATCTGCTTTCTTTCAAACGCCGGCATCGGCTCTAAAAAGACCGGGCGACCAGTTCGTTTGACTTTTTCAGCAGTACGACTGGCCAAACGTTCTAAGATCGCTTGACGTTTTTCACGGTAATCCCCGACATTCACAACGATCGATAATTTGTTTTTCGCGATGCGGTGAATGTAAACTTGCGCCAAATATTGCAATGCATTCAAGGTTTTGCCGTGCTTCCCAATTAAAATGCCTTGTTTTTGCGTTTCTAAATGAAAAACGATCACGCCGTCTTGACGAGCGGTTTTTACTAAGGCAGGTGCATTCAATGCTTTTGAAATATTTGTCAGATAGAGTCCCAACTGAGCCAGTGCTTCCTCATCGGAAAGATCCGTCAGCAAAACAGGTTCGCTCGCGGCCGCCTCCATCACACTGCTTGCATCCTCTGTCGTCACAGGATCTGGTTCTACCAGCGGTTTTGCTGGTACTTCTTCAACGGGTGCCGGTTCTTCAACGATTCTTTTTTCAATGGAGACCCGTGCTTGTTTTTTTCCTAGCCCCAAGAAGCCTTTTTTACCTTCATCCAGGACTTCGATTACTGCTTGATCTTTGGTAATACCAAGGACTTGCAATCCCTCTTGAATTGCTTCAGCTACTGTCAGATTTTCATAAATCGGCATTGCAGTGCAACCTCCTCTTATTTTTTCCGTTTCTTTTTAGGACTCATTGCTTTTTTCAGCGCACGTTCACGCTCGCGTTCTTTGCGGGCGGCTTCTTCTCTTTCTTGGCGAATCTTGAATGGGTTATTTAGAATCAACGTTTGCACAACTTGGAATGCATTGGAAACGACCCAGTACAAGGAAAGTCCGCTGGCAATGTTGATCCCCATCAGCAAGATCATCATCGGCATAGCGAAATTCATAATTTTCAGACTCGCATTTGATTCCACTTGGCTCATACTTGATAAGTAGGTACTTGCAAAAGTAAAGAGCGCCGCTAAAATCGGCAAGATGAAGTATGGGTCACGATCACCCAGCTGCAGCCATAAGAATTTTCCTTCTTGCAAAGCAGGAACCCGTGAGATCGATTGCCACAAGGCCATCAAAATCGGCATTTGTACCAATAATGGCAGACAGCCGGCATAGGGATTGACATTGTTTTCCGCATACAAACGTTGTGTTTCTTCTTTTAACTTGCTTTGTGTTTCTGTATCTTTTGATGCATATTGCTGCTGCAGCGCTTTTAGCTTCGGTTGTAATTCTTGCGTTTTGCGCATGCTTTTGGTTTGAAAGTGCATCAACGGCATCAAAATGACCCGAATGATCAATGTAAAGAGGATGATCCCGATCCCGGCATTGCCGAAGGAGAGGGCTTTGATCGCCTCTGCAAAATAATAAACGATGTAACGATCCCACAGACCAGTACTTTGTGCATTTACTTCACCTGTTGCACCGCAGGCAGATAAGACAACTACTAATGAGAGAACTCCCAAAAATAGTAAGACGCGTTTCCCTTTTTTCACGTAACTAATTCCTTTCCATTAATGAATAATTTTGGCAAGCTTTAAAACATGCTCTAAATTCGAGTAGATTTCCTTTGAGGAACAAGTGGCGATACTTGGACGAGCGATCACGATGAAATCGACCGCTGGTTCGATCCGCGGCTTCATTTCCGTTAAACTCGCACGGATCTTGCGCTTGATCTCATTTCGCTTCACTGCATTACCGACTTTTTTCCCTACAGATAAACCAACTCGAAAATGTGATTGCTCTTTAGGTAAGATATACACCACGAACTTCCGATTTGCAAAAGAATTTCCTGCCTGAAAAACTTTTTGAAAATCTTGCTCTGTTTTTACTCGATAGGATTTTCTCATCTTCGGTTCCTTCACTTCTTTCAATTAAGCTTCGCGAAACGGATTGAATCCGTAACCACTCACCTGTCAATAATACCATATTTGCCAAAAGTCAGACACTATATTCCGCAAAAACGGCATAAAAAAAAACCACTGGCATTCAGTGGCTTACGCAGAAATAACCTTTCTGCCTTTACGACGACGGCTAGCTAAAACACGACGTCCATTTTTTGTACTCATACGTTTACGGAATCCGTGAACTTTTTGACGTTTACGTTTATTTGGTTGATACGTTCTTTTCATTTATTTCCACCTCCATCAGGATAATGCTTATGCGCACAGACATACTTTGATAGTATAACGAGTCAAGTACTAGTTTGTCAATAAGAAGTTTGCTCAAAATCGGGCATTCTTTATCCACAATCCCCTTGATTTGTGTGGGTTTGCTGTTTATAGCCAATTTTTGTGGATAACTTTTTCCCCAGAGTTATTTTGGCTTTTTCCACAAACAAACAGCCTGTAGAAAAGTTTTCCACAATCGTTTTCCAAGCTGTTGATAACTGCCCTAAAACCTAGTATTGTCAAGGCGTGATCTTCACATTGATCTGTGGATAAAGGAGATTTTTTTACAGTTATTCACATTCTTTTTCTGCCTGTGGATAGTCGAATTTCGAATATGTGCATTTCCTTTTTTCATTTATCCCGTTTTGTGGAAAAGTATTTTTTTCTAACCTTTTTTATCGTAATCTGTGGAAAACTTTTTCAATCCGTGCTATTTTAGTTATATCTATTCTTAGTTATAGGAGGACAATTTATGCCATCTGCTGATTCTATTTGGCAAGATCTTCAACGATCCTTTAAAGAAGAGCTGAATCCGGCCAGCTATAGCGCTTGGATCGAGACTGCCAATGTCTTGTCGTTTGAAAAAAATCAGCTGCTGATCGAAGTACCCAGCGATCTTCATAAATCTTATTGGGAAAAAAATCTAGCTGCCAAAATTGTTGAAATGGGATTTATGAAAACTGGTGAAGAATTGATTCCTAGTTTTGTGACTGTCGAAGAAGCAGAAGCTTTAAAAACAGCCCCATCTACTATTAAAACAACTGCAGAAGAAAACGAGCAGCCGCCGAAATCGATTTTAAATGAAAAATACACATTTGATACCTTTGTCATCGGGAAAGGCAATCAAATGGCCCATGCTGCTGCTTTAGTTGTTGCTGAAGATCCTGGGTCTATTTATAATCCGCTGTTCTTCTATGGTGGCGTTGGTTTAGGGAAAACCCACTTGATGCATGCGATCGGTCATCAAATGTTGCTGAAACGTCCCAATGCCAAAATCAAGTATGTTAGTAGTGAAAATTTCACCAATGATTTCATTACTTCTATTCAAAAGAACAAAATGGAAGATTTTCGAAACGAATACCGCAATGTTGATCTTTTGTTGGTGGATGATATTCAATTCTTAGTCAATAAAGAAGGAACCCAAGAAGAATTCTTTAATACCTTCGAAGAACTGTATCGCAATAATAAACAGATCGTCCTGACAAGTGATCGTTTGCCAAATGAGATCCCAACTTTGCCGGAACGTTTGGTTTCTCGTTTTGCTTGGGGCTTGTCCGTTGACATCACCCCGCCGGATCTAGAGACGCGGACCGCGATTTTGCGGAAAAAAGCCGAAGCCGAACGCTTGGAGATCCCCGACGATACCTTAAGTTATATTGCTGGACAGATCGATTCGAATATCCGGGAACTTGAAGGAGCACTCGTCCGGGTACAAGCTTTTGCTACGATGCAAAACTCAGACATTACAACCAGCTTGGCAGCTGAAGCCATCAAAGCCTTGAAATCAAGCCATGGCTCGACCCAAGTTTCGATTTTACAGATCCAAGAAGAAGTCGCAAAATACTATCACATTCATGTCAATGATCTAAAAGGGAAAAAACGGGTCAAAGGCATCGTCGTGCCACGGCAGATCGCGATGTATCTCTCTCGAGAATTGACCGATAGTTCTTTACCAAAAATCGGCGGCGAATTTGGCGGCAAAGACCATACCACGGTCATTCATGCCCACGAAAAAATTCAGCATTTAGTCGAAACAGATCCTACGATCAAAAATGAGATCGCTGAAATCAAACAAATCCTCTTCAGCTGATCTGTGGATAATAAATAAAAAACCAAAAAAGTTGTCCACAAGTTATTCACAGGCGTTTTCGTTAGTCTAATCACTCTTTTCTCGAGTTATCCACATTACTAACAAGCCTATTACTACTATTACTTTTATTTAATAACTATAAATTAAAGGAGTATCGCTATGAAGCTAACTTTAAATCGAACAGAGTTCATGCAAGAATTACAAACTGTCCAACGGGCAATTTCAACCAAAACCACCATCCCGATCTTAACTGGGGTAAAATTGTCCCTTTCAGAAAAAGGATTGACCATGACTGGGAGCAATGCCGATATTTCCATTGAAACTTTTTTAAGTGTGGAAAACGAAAAAGCGCAAATGCAAATCGAAAAAACAGGAGCGATCGTTTTACAAGCACGTTTCTTTAGTGAAATCGTTCGTCGTTTGCCTGAAAGTACCTTAACGTTAGAAGTTTTAGACAATAATCAAGTAGCGATCACTTCTGGAAAAGCCAACTTTACCGTCAACGGCTTAGATGCCGATAGTTATCCACATTTACCAGTTGTCGAAAGTCAAGATTCGATCGAGATTCCAGCGCACGTATTGAATAAGGTCGTTAGTGAAACAGTCTTTGCGGTTTCGCAACACGAAAGCCGTCCGATCTTGACTGGGGTCCACTTTGTCTTAGAAAATCAAAAATTATTAGCTGTTGCGACGGACTCACACCGTCTGAGCCAACGGGTGATTCCCTTGGAAAGCGGGGAAACAGCCTTCAATATCGTGATTCCCGGCAAAAGCTTAACGGAACTTTCTCGTTCCTTAACGGATGAGGAAGAAGCGATCCAAATCAGCATTATGGATAACCAAGTATTGTTCCAAACGAAAACTATGAAATTCTATTCTCGTTTATTGGAAGGAACTTACCCAGATACCAATCGTCTGATCCCTTCAAGCTTCAATACTGAAATTGAATTTTCTGTGCCAGAATTGTTACAAGCTATCGAACGGGCGTCATTGCTTTCTCATGAAGGCCGTAACAACATCGTTCGTTTGGCGATCTCCGAGGAAGCCGTTGTCTTATATGGAAACTCACCAGAAATCGGGAAAGTGGAAGAAGACCTTTCTTTTGAAAAAGTGACCGGCGACCCATTAGAGATCTCTTTCAATCCTGACTATATGAAAGCTGCACTACGAGCATTTGGTGACACCAGCATCGTGATCCGCTTTATCTCAGCGATTCGTCCCTTTACGTTGGAGCCAACAGAGAGCAAAGGCAGCTTTATCCAGCTGATCACACCGGTGCGCACCAACTAGTTTTTCATGTCTTTTGAAAAAAGTTGAAACAATCATCTGAAAATGAATAAATGAGTTAAAAGGGCTTAAAATCGTTTTTAAGCCCTTTTTTCTATTTTGGCTTCTTTTTTATCTAAAAGCAGTAAGTCTTCTGAGAATGAAAAATATGCCGATGAATTTGTTTTCTTGGCAAAAAAAGAGTATAATAGAGCTAAACGCTCTTTGATAGAATTGAGGGGAATTATGAAAATGCAAATACCGTTAGAAACGGAATATATGACACTTGGACAAATGCTCAAAGAAGTCAGTGTGATCAGCAGCGGCGGCCAAGCGAAATGGTACCTTGTAGAGCACACCGTTTTTGTCGACGGCGAGCCAGAAAATCGACGAGGGCGCAAATTGTATGCGGGAATGCGTATTGAGCTACCTGATGAAGGTACTTTTTTTATGGTGAAGAAGGAAGACGCCGATGCGGCTGAATGAGTTGCATTTAAGCAATTATCGGAACTATGATTCGCTGACACTGACTTTTGAGAAAGGTCTGGTCATTTTTTTAGGCGAAAACGCGCAAGGAAAAACCAAT
The DNA here is from genome assembly GCF_002393265.1 of Enterococcus sp. FDAARGOS_375. Taxonomy (NCBI): domain Bacteria; kingdom Bacillati; phylum Bacillota; class Bacilli; order Lactobacillales; family Enterococcaceae; genus Enterococcus; species Enterococcus sp. FDAARGOS_375. The sequence goes on from NZ_CP023515.1 coordinate 1,461,683, forward strand.
ATCTTAGAAAGCATCTATGTATTGGCGATGACCAAAAGCCACCGCACCTCCAGTGAGCAAGAACTTATTCGCTGGGACACAGAAGGTGCGCGGATCTCTGGCAGTGTCAGTCGGGGACGCTCAACGATCCCGTTAGAACTGTTTTTGTCAAAAAAAGGACGAAAAACGAAAGTAAACCACATTGAGCAAAAAAAGCTCAGTAGTTACATAGGGCAGTTGAATGTCATTTTATTTGCTCCAGAAGACCTCTCCCTTGTAAAAGGAAGTCCCCAAGTCCGCCGCAAATTTCTCGATATGGAAATTGGGCAGATCGATCCAATCTATCTCTATGATCTCGTTCAATACCAATCCGTTTTGAAACAGCGCAATCAATACTTAAAACAGCTGAATGAAAAAAAACAGACCGATGAGATCTATTTAGATGTTTTGACGGAACAGCTGGTGGCTTTCGGCAGTAAAATCATTTTAGCCAGACAACGGTTTGTTCAGCGCTTGGCGTATTGGGCAAATCAGCTGCACCAAAAGATCAGCCAAGGAAAAGAAACCTTGCAGATCGACTACTTATCGAATGTGCCCGGTGAGGCGAATACGCTGGAGGAGATCCAACAGCAATTTGTCAAAGCCTTGGCACAAGTCAAAGACCGTGAACGATTTCGGCAAGTCACGCTGGCAGGTCCCCATCGAGACGATCTGGATTTTTTGATCAATGAGAAAAATGTTCAGACCTTTGGCTCGCAAGGACAGCAGCGAACGACGGCCTTAAGTGTTAAATTGGCAGAAATCGATTTGATGAAAGAAGAAACGGGAGAATATCCCGTCCTTTTATTAGATGACGTCATGAGTGAGCTGGATGATTCCCGACAACTGCATTTATTGGAGACCATTGAAGGAAAAGTTCAGACCTTTCTGACAACGACGACATTAGAACATGTGAAAGACAAAATGTCTGTGGAAGCAGAGATTTTTTATGTAGAGCAAGGACATATTAAAGGAGAATAGACTGAATGACAGAAGAAGAAAAAAGCTTAGTTGAACGTGCGAAAGCCTATGATGCCAGTCAGATCCAAGTGCTGGAAGGGCTAGAAGCCGTCCGCAAACGACCTGGGATGTACATTGGTTCTACCAGTTCAGAAGGTTTGCACCACTTAGTATGGGAAATCGTCGATAACTCGATCGATGAAGCACTAGCAGGCTTTGCCTCAAGTATTCAAGTGATCATTGAACCAGATAATAGTATTACGGTCGTCGATGACGGTCGGGGGATCCCCGTTGATATCCAAGCCAAGACAGGTCGTCCAGCGGTAGAAACCGTCTTTACGATCCTGCATGCCGGCGGGAAATTCGGCGGCGGCGGCTACAAAGTATCTGGTGGACTGCACGGGGTAGGTTCCTCCGTCGTTAATGCGCTATCCACGACTTTAGATGTAAAAGTCTACAAGGAAGGTAAAGTGTATTATCAAGAATACCATCGTGGGGCAGTCGTTGATGACTTAAAAGTGATCGATGAAACCGACCGCCACGGAACGACCGTCCACTTTGTTCCAGATCCAGAGATCTTTACGGAAACAACTGTATTCAATTTTGACAAATTAGCGACGCGGGTTCGGGAATTAGCCTTCTTGAACCGAGGTTTAAAAATCTCGATCGAAGACAAACGGGAAGAAAAACCCGTCTTGAAAGAATATCATTACGACGGCGGGATCAAGAGCTATGTGGAGCATTTGAATGCGAGTAAAACAGTGATTTTCCCAGATCCGATCTACTTAGAAGGAGAACAACAAGGAATCACGGTTGAAGTTTCCATGCAATATACCGATAGCTACCACAGCAATCTGTTGAGTTTTGCCAACAACATCCATACCTATGAAGGCGGAACCCATGAATTCGGGTTTAAGACTGCCTTGACACGGGTGATCAACGATTACGCCCGCAAGTCAAAATTGATGAAAGAAAACGACGAAAACCTGACCGGAGAAGATGTTCGGGAAGGATTGACGGCAGTTATCTCTATCAAGCATCCAGATCCTCAGTTTGAGGGACAAACGAAAACCAAATTAGGAAATTCGGAAGTGCGGACAGTCACTGATCGTCTTTTTTCCGAACATTTCACGAAATTCTTGATGGAAAACCCGAATGTGGGTCGTCAAGTCGTGGAAAAAGGACTTTTGGCATCAAAAGCCCGTCAAGCAGCCAAACGTGCGCGGGAAATGACTCGCCGAAAAGGTGCGTTAGAAATCAGTAACTTACCTGGGAAATTAGCCGACTGTTCCAGTAATGATCCAGAAAAATGCGAATTGTTTATCGTCGAAGGAGATTCTGCCGGCGGTTCAGCAAAACAAGGCCGCAGTCGCGAATTCCAAGCGATCTTACCGATCCGTGGGAAGATTTTAAATGTCGAAAAAGCCAGCATGGACAAAATCTTAGCAAACGAAGAGATCCGTTCATTGTTTACGGCAATGGGAACTGGGTTTGGTGCTGATTTTGATGTAGCAAAAGCCCGTTACCACAAGCTAGTTATCATGACCGATGCCGATGTCGATGGTGCCCATATCCGGACCCTACTTTTGACGCTGTTCTATCGTTATATGCGTCCAATCGTTGAAGCTGGTTATGTCTATATCGCACAACCGCCATTGTACGGTGTCAAACAAGGGAAAAATATCCACTATATCCAACCCGGCAAGAATGCCGAACAAGATTTGAAAAATACGATTGAATCACTGCCTGCGACACCAAAACCAACGGTTCAACGCTACAAAGGTCTAGGTGAAATGGATGATCACCAGTTATGGGAAACCACGATGGACCCTGAAAACCGGATGATGCTGCGGGTCAGCGTAGATGATGCCATAGAAGCCGATCAAATTTTTGAAATGCTGATGGGGGATCGCGTCGAACCAAGACGGGCCTTTATCGAAGAAAACGCGCACTACGTGAAAAATCTTGACATCTAGCCAATCGTAGAGGAGGAAACAGCTTGAGTGAAGAAGCAAAACAAAATATTCATGACGTCAATCTGACCAGTGAAATGCGCGAGTCCTTTATCGATTATGCAATGAGTGTAATTGTTGCTAGGGCTTTACCAGATGTGCGGGATGGCTTAAAGCCGGTTCACCGCCGAATTTTATATGGAATGAATGAATTAGGGGTCACACCAGACAAGCCCCATAAAAAATCAGCCCGGATCGTCGGCGATGTCATGGGGAAATACCATCCCCATGGTGACAGTGCGATCTATGAATCAATGGTGCGGATGGCACAGCCCTTTAGCTATCGCTACATGCTAGTCGATGGCCATGGAAACTTTGGTTCAGTCGATGGTGACGGTGCCGCTGCGATGCGGTATACCGAAGCCCGCATGAGTAAACTGGCGATGGAGATGCTGCGGGACATCAACAAAGATACCGTTGATTTCCAAAGCAACTATGATGATACAGAACGAGAACCAGCGGTATTACCTGCCCGCTTCCCGAACCTTTTGGTCAACGGGACGACTGGGATCGCTGTTGGGATGGCGACCAATATCCCGCCTCATAACTTGAATGAAGTCATTGCAGCCATCGATCTATTGATGGAAAATCCAGAAGTCACAACGAGTGAATTGATGGAAGTCCTACCAGGACCAGACTTCCCAACTGGCGGGATCGTGATGGGAAAATCCGGTATTCGCCGTGCCTATGAAACAGGGAAAGGTTCGATCACTGTTCGCGGAAAAGTCGAAGTGACTGAAATGCCCAACGGCAAAGAACGGATCTTAGTGACTGAATTGCCGTATATGGTCAATAAAGCGAAGTTGATCGAACGGATCTCTGAGCTGCACCGTGACAAACGGATCGAAGGAATCACCGATCTGCGGGATGAATCATCTCGTGAAGGCATGCGGATCGTGATCGACGTTCGTCGCGACGTCAGTGCGTCGGTGATCTTAAACAATCTCTACAAAATGACTGCACTGCAATCTTCTTTTGGCTTTAATATGTTAGCCATTGAAAAAGGCGTGCCGAAGATTTTGAGCTTGAAACGAATTTTAGAAAACTACATCGAGCACCAACAAGAAGTGGTGACTCGTCGGACACAGTTTGATAAAAACAAAGCAGAAGCTCGTGCCCACATCTTGGAAGGATTACGGATCGCATTGGATCATATCGATGAGATCATTGCTTTGATCCGGGCATCAAATTCTGATGATGAAGCGAAAAATAGCATGATGGAGCGCTTCAAATTGTCCGATCGCCAAGCGCAAGCGATTTTAGATATGCGTTTGCGTCGCTTGACTGGTTTGGAACGCGACAAGATCGAAAACGAGTACCAAGGTTTGTTAGAATTTATCGCTGATTTGACAGACATTTTAGCAAATCCACAACGAGTCCTAGAGATCATTCAAACGGAGTTGCAAGAATTAGGCCAACGCTTTGGTGATGATCGGCGGACTGAATTATTGGTTGGGGAAGTCTTAAGTCTTGAAGATGAAGATTTGATCGAAGAAGAAGAAATCGTCATTACCTTGACGAACAATGGGTACATCAAACGAGTAGCTAAGTCTGAATTCCGTGCACAACGCCGCGGCGGACGTGGCGTTCAAGGAATGGGGATCCACGATGAAGACTTCGTGAAGACGTTGGTTTCTTGTTCGACTCATGACACATTACTGTTCTTCACCAATAAAGGGAAAGTTTACAAAGCCAAAGGCTATGAAATTCCTGAGTATGGTCGGGCAGCCAAAGGGATCCCTGTGATCAATCTCCTAGGGATCGATTCTAGCGAACGGATCGAAGCGATCATTTCGGCTTCTGGTGGGCCTCAAGAAGGACGCTACTTGTTCTTCACGACGCGTCTAGGTGTGGTCAAACGGACCTCAGTGACGGCCTTTTCAAATATCCGTGCCAATGGTCTGATTGCGATCGGTCTTCGGGAAAATGATGAGTTGGTCAATGTAATTGAAACCCACGGCGAAGATGTCGTGATCATCGGAACCCACGATGGCTACTCTGTGACCTTCAAAGAAGCGCTTGTGCGGGATATGGGCCGAACAGCTGCTGGTGTGCGAGGCATTCGTCTAAGAGACGGAGACTACGTGGTAGGCGCCGCTGTGATCACAGAAGACAGTGAAGTCTTGGTCATCACTGAGAACGGCTATGGCAAGCGTACCAAAGGCTCTGAATACCCAATCAAAGGTCGTGGCGGAAAAGGGATCAAAACAGCCAATATTACGGCGAAAAACGGTCCATTAGCCGGCTTGACGACGGTCAGCGGTGAGGAAGACATCATGGTGATCACCGATAAAGGCGTCTTGATTCGTTTCAATGTAGCGACTGTTTCCCAAACTGGTCGGGCAACCTTAGGGGTTCGTTTGATGAAGATGGAAAACAATGCCAAAGTAGTGACGATGGCAACGGTTGAACCAGAAGTCGAAGAAGAACTAGCGACTGCTGAAGAAACAGCGGTACAAGACGTACCAGTTGTGGAAGAAGCAACGGAAGACACCACGGATACACAAGAATAAGCAATACGTTTTCTAGGAAGACAGCAACCTGCGAACCTGCAGCTTGCTGTCTTCTTACTCTTTTTCAAAAAATCGGCAGCAGCTGACGTATTTATCAGTGTAAGCGATTGTTTGCGGTGATGGGTAGATGCAGGGACGCAAAAAAACAGCTTGCAGTAAGGACGAAAAAAGTGTATAATAATTATTTGTGAGTAGTCTAATTAGACCACTCTCTCTGCTCCTAGAAAAACTAGGGGCCAAAGTCCACAGGGAGGTGAAAAATCAATGGAAAACACGAAATATGAGATTTTATATATCATTCGTCCAAACATTGATGAAGAAGCAAAAGCCGCATTGATCGCTCGTTTTGACTCAATCTTAACTGATAACGGCGCTGAAGTTATCGAATCAAAAGATTGGCAAAAACGCCGTCTAGCGTATGAAATGGATGGATTCCGTGAGGGTATCTATCACATCGTTAAAGTTTCTTCTTCAACAACTGCAAGTGCAATCAACGAGTTTGACCGTCTTGCGAAAATCAATGATGACATTATCCGTCACATGATTGTCAAAGAAGAAGCATAATATTGTTTCACATGAAACAAAAGCGATGAGGAGATGATGAACTTTGATTAATAATGTTGTACTAGTAGGAAGACTAACCAAAGATCCTGATTTACGTTACACTTCTAATGGCACTGGTGTCGCAACCTTTACCTTGGCGGTAAACCGCAATTTTACCAACCAAAGTGGAGAGCGCGAAGCTGATTTCATCAACTGTGTTATTTGGAGAAAACCAGCGGAAACATTAGCAAACTATGCACGCAAAGGAACTTTATTAGGGGTTACTGGACGTATTCAAACCCGTTCATACGACAACCAACAAGGCCAACGTGTTTATGTAACAGAAGTCGTTGCTGACAACTTCCAATTATTAGAGTCGCGGAATGCTTCCGAGCAAAGACGCACAACTGATAGCGGATCTGGCAGTAACAATACGTATAACTCAAACAGTTCTTCTGGATTTGGTAACAATAACTCAAATCAAACTCAATCCTCTCAACCATCAGGAATGCCTAATTTTGATCGAGACAACTCCGATCCATTCGGAAACTCATCAATCGACATTTCAGACGATGATTTACCATTCTAAGAAATTGATAGGAGGGAAATAGGATGGCACAACAAAGAAGAGGCGGACGCAAACGTCGTAAAGTAGACTACATTGCTGCAAACCATATTGAACATATCGATTATAAAGATATTGAATTACTAAAACGTTTCATTTCAGAACGCGGTAAAATCTTACCACGTCGTGTAACTGGTACTGGTGCGAAAAACCAACGCAAACTTACCATTGCAATCAAACGTGCGCGTATCATGGGATTACTTCCATTCGTAGGCGAAGAATAAATCGAATGATTTTCATTGACAAGTTTCTTTTGAAGCTTGTCAATTTTTTTATCCATCGAAGAGTAACTTGTTATTTTATATATAGATAGAATAACGAATGATAGAAATTTTTTCCTGGTTGGTTCACCAAAAAAGTTTCACGTGGAACTTTTTTGCATCAATCGCCTATTTGATTGTTTTGTGGTAAAATAAGGAACAAAGCTTCAAAAAAATGGGATGATACATTGAGGGGTAAAAAAGATGGCAGCAATTGGGTTGATTTCAATTGATAATTACGATGATTTGATTGAGAAAAAAGACGACAAACAAGTTTCTTATTTGAACTCGCTGATCACGACATTGATTTCTGATTGGGCAAGTGAGAATCATGTTTTTTACAAACGAATCAATTCCGAGCGGTTTCTTTTCGTCGCGAAGTATTCAGATATTGAGCGGATGAAGGAAGAAAAATTCCAATTTTTGACTAGAGTACGGCAAGTTGCGGAAAAAAATGATCTGCCATTAACGATCAGTATGGGGATCTCCTATGGGGAAGAGTCTTTTGAAGAGATCGGGGAAGTGGCACAAAACAATCTCGACATTGCGTTAGTTCGCGGCGGTGATCAAGTCGTTTTAAAAGAAGCCAAAGAAGAAGCAAAACCGCAATTCTTTGGTGGCAATACAGACGGCACACCCAAGAGAACGCGTGTTCGTTCTCGTGCCATGAGTACGGCGTTGAGAAAGATTTTTGCTGAAAACCAGCGGATCTTTATCATGGGTCATCGTTACCCAGACATGGATGCCTTAGGTTCGGCTTTTGGGGTGGCTTACATGGCGATGATGAGCGATAAAGAATGCTACATCATTTTAAATCCAAAAGAGATCACCGCAGACATTCAACGGGCATTGGAAGAATTGAAAAAATACCCCGAGCTGGAACGATTTGTGATCACTGGGGAAGAAGCAGTTAATTTATCAAATGAAGAAAGTGTGCTAGTGATGGTAGATTACCATAAGCCGTCGATGTCGATCTCGCAAGCGGTCTATGATGAATTTGACAAAATCGCAGTGATCGATCACCATCGTCGCGGGGATGAGTTTCCCGATAAGCCACTATTGACGTATATTGAATCTTCCGCGTCTTCGGCATCGGAACTGGTAGCAGAATTGATCCAGTATCGTGCTTCTCGCAGATCGCAAGTCCCGAAATTTATTACGACTTCCTTATTAGCGGGCATCTACGTGGATACGAAGAACTTCACGGTGCGAACCACTGGTCGGACCTTTGATATTGCTGGTTATTTGAAAAACCAAGGCGCAGATACGTCATTGGTTCAATACATGTTGAGTACGGATCTCGATTCCTATTTGATGATCAGTGAACTGGTTTCTCGCAGCCAGCATTTCCGAGAAGATATCGTGATTGCTGCAGCGGATGAAGATCGGGTGTACGATAGTGTCACTGTTGCGAAAGCGGCCGATACTCTGCTATCGATCAATGGGATCCATGCCGCATTTGTCATTACGAAACAACCAGGAGATTTGATCGGTATCAGTGCTAGAAGCACTGGTAAAGTCAATGTACAAACCTTGATGGAGGCATTAGGCGGCGGCGGACATTTTACCAACGCAGCCACGCAAATAAAGAACAGCAGCATTGGTGATGTAGAAAACCAGCTGCGAGCGGAATTAACGAAAAATGAACAATAACAAGGAGTGACCAAGATGAAAGTTATTTTCTTACAAGATGTCAAAGGCAAAGGCAAAAAAGGCGATATCAAGGAAGTCCCTAATGGCTACGCACAAAACTTTCTGATCAAAAACAACTTAGCCAAACCTGCCAACAATGAAAGCATGGCAGAATTAAAAGGCAAACAAAAAGCCAAAGAAAAACAAGATGCGGAAGTCTTAGCAGAAGCGAAAGAGTTAAAAGCACTTCTTGAAAAAGAAGAAACCGTTGTGAAGATCAATGCCAAAGCAGGGGAAGATGGCCGCTTGTTCGGTTCGATCCCATCAAAACAAATCGCAGATGCCTTGAACAAGCAATACAAAATCAAGATCGACAAACGTAAAATCGAATTGGATCAGCCGATTCGTGCATTAGGCTTCACGCAAGTACCTGTAAAATTGCACCCACAAGTAACAGCAACGATCAATGTTCATACCATTCAAGAATAAGCATTACTCCCAACAGTCATATGTTGGTTTTTTTTCGGCAAACGTCCAAGCAATCTTGTACTTTGGATGGGAATCTTGTAGAATGAATGGACGAAGGAGCGAATGGCATGAATGAAGTTTGGCAAAATCAAGTTCCCCCACAAGATATTGAAGCGGAACAAGCGGTCCTAGGGGCAGTCTTTTTAGATGCCGATGCGATCATCGATGCAATGGAAGTAATCGCCCCAGAAGATTTTTATCGCCGCAGCCATCAAATAATTTTTCAAGCAATGATCCAGTTGAACGACCGTAGTGAATCGATCGACTTGATCACGTTGAAAGCAGAAATTGAAAAAAGCAATAGTCTTGAAGATGTTGGCGGCCTGACGTATCTGACTGAATTGAGTCAAGCTTCACCATCAGCAGCAAGTATTGCTTATTATGCGAAGATCGTTGACGACAAAGCTACGTTACGCAATCTGATTCAAACAGCGAGCCGTATCGTAACCAAAGGCTTTGAACAAGATGAAGATGTGCAGTCGATCATTGATCAAGCAGAAAAAAGTATTTTAGAAGTATCCGAAAAGCGCAACAGCAATGGCTTCCAATCGATAGCGGAAGTCTTGAATCGGACGATCGAAACGATCGATCAGCTGGCGCAAAACAACGAAGAAATCACCGGATTACCTACGGGTTATGCGGCTTTAGACAAAATGACGGCGGGGCTGCAAAAAGAAGAGCTGATTATTCTGGCTGCCCGCCCCGCGGTAGGGAAAACCGCATTTGCTTTGAATATCGCACAAAATGTCGGAACGAAAACCGATCGTTCCGTGGCGATCTTTAGTCTGGAAATGGGGGCTGAATCATTGGTCAACCGGATGCTTTGTGCGGAAGGCTCGATTGAGGCCAGTCACTTGCGGACGGGGCAGCTCTCAGAAGAAGAGTGGCGGAATTTGATCGTTGCCATGGGCAGTCTTTCTAACGCCAATATCTATATCGATGATACCCCCGGGATCAAGATCTCTGAGATTCGGGCACGTTGTCGGAAACTGGCGCAAGAAAAAGGCAATCTCGGCTTGATATTGATCGACTATTTGCAGTTGATTGAAGGAACGGGTCGCGAAAACCGCCAACAAGAAGTCTCTGAGATCTCTCGCCAATTAAAGAAACTGGCGAAGGAATTGAAAGTGCCGGTGATTGCACTGTCTCAGCTTTCTCGGGGTGTGGAACAGCGACAAGACAAACGTCCTGTTTTAAGTGATATCCGGGAATCAGGGTCGATCGAGCAGGATGCCGATATCGTTGCTTTCTTGTATCGGGATGACTACTACCGCAGTGAAGGCGACGATGACGATGAACCAGAGGAACAACAAAACAACAATGTGATCGAAGTCATTATTGAAAAAAACCGGAGTGGTGCCCGGGGGACGGTCGAACTTCTATTCATCAAAGAATACAATAAATTCTCCTCGGTCTCGCCACGAGAAGAGTTCGGGTAAGACAACTAGCTATCTGAGAAACACTAGCTCTTGCTACCATCCGCATCGCGCTGATGGTAGTAGGGCTTTTTTTATGTGCCGACTTTATTCGTTTTTACGTGTATAAATAATTATTCCAAAGAAAATAGTTCGTTTTTTACCCCTGAAAAATGAGAATTTAAAACGATTATTCGATTTTAGATTGAAAGAGCTTGCGAATCTTGTTACAATACTTAAGGAATGCACTAATTAAAGAAAGAGGTCATTATATGTCATCTGTAGTAGTAGTAGGTACACAATGGGGCGATGAAGGTAAAGGAAAGATTACGGACTTTTTGAGTGAAAACGCGGAAGTCATTGCACGTTATCAAGGTGGAGACAATGCCGGCCATACGATTAAATTTGACGGTGTGACCTATAAACTGCATTTGATTCCTTCAGGGATCTTTTACGCAGATAAAATCAGTGTCATTGGAAACGGGGTCGTTGTGAACCCGAAATCATTAGTTAAAGAATTAGCATACTTGAAAGAAAACAATATAATAACAGAAAACTTAAAGATCTCTGATCGTGCACATGTTATTTTACCTTACCATATCCATTTGGATCAGCTGCAAGAAGATGCCAAAGGTGACAACAAGATCGGTACGACGATCAAAGGGATCGGACCAGCCTACATGGATAAAGCGGCCAGAGTCGGCATTCGGATCGCTGATCTTTTAGACAAGGAAATTTTTGAAGAACGTCTACGCATCAACTTAGAAGAAAAAAATCGTCAATTCGTGAAAATGTTCGATGCAAAACCAATTGCCTTTGAAGACATTTTTGAAGAGTATTACGAATATGGCCAACAAATCAAAAAATATGTGACGGATACTTCGGTGATCCTTAACGATGCCTTAGATGAAGGCAAACGGGTTTTATTTGAAGGGGCACAAGGCGTGATGCTGGATATCGACCAAGGAACCTATCCTTTCGTAACGTCATCCAACCCCGTTGCTGGAGGTGTCACTATCGGTAGTGGTGTGGGTCCTTCAAAAATCAACAAAGTCGTTGGTGTCTGCAAAGCTTACACCTCTCGGGTAGGCGATGGTCCTTTCCCAACGGAACTGTTTGATGAAACAGGTGAACAAATTCGTAAGATCGGTCGTGAATACGGAACAACGACAGGACGTCCTCGCCGTGTGGGCTGGTTTGATACCGTCGTGATGCGCCATTCAAAACGGGTCTCAGGGATTACGAACCTATCCCTTAACTCGATCGATGTCTTGAGCGGTTTAGAAACCGTGAAAATCTGTACCGCTTATGAACTAGACGGCGAATTGATCTATCATTACCCAGCAAGCTTGAAAGAGTTGAACCGCTGCAAACCGGTCTACGAAGAACTTCCTGGCTGGTCTGAAGACATTACTGGCTGTAAAACATTGGCAGATCTGCCAGAAAATGCACGCAATTACGTTCACCGCATCTCTGAATTAGTCGGTGTCCGCATTTCGACCTTCTCGGTAGGACCAGACCGCAGCCAAACCAACATCTTAGAAAGTGTTTGGGCGCAAATCTAACCTGACGCAAAAGCATCAGAACAAGACAAAGAACTCCTACGTCAAAAGCATTCAACGATAAGTTTGGCTGCTTTTGATGAGAATTTCTTCTGTCTTGTTCTTTTTTTGCTATAATAGGGGGTAACGAGAGGGGTGAAACCATGTTTCAAATCATGACAGATTCCTGCTGTGATTTACCAGCAGTAAGATTAGCGGAGCTAGATGTCGCTTATATTCCAATGCTGATTGAATTAGACGGCAAAGAATATATCGATGATATGGGCAAAGAATTTGATACGGAATGGTTTTTAGGAAAACTAAAAGAGCATGCGCAACCGACGACTTCTCAAATCAATGTCGGACGTTATATGGAATATTTTCGGCCATATGTCGAAGCGGGCACACCGGTCCTTTATTTAGCTTTTTCTTCAGGAATGAGCGGCTCATTCCAAAGTGCCGTCCAAGCCGTAGCCTTACTAAAAGAAGAATACAAAGAAGTTGCGATCACCTTGATCGATACGCGCTCAGCTAGTTTAGGGGAAGGCTTCTTAGTGGCTGAAGCAGCCCAACAAAAAGCCCAAGGACGTTCGTTGCTGGAAGTCAGCCAATGGGTAGAAGAAAACAAACTGCGTTTAGATTCATGGGTCACCGTCGATGATTTAAAACAGTTGGAACGCGGCGGCAGAATCTCTAAAACGGCGGCAGCGATCGGCGGATTGCTGAACGTGAAACCAATCATTACCGTCGATACTGCGGGAAAATTACGCAGCGTTGATCGAGTGCGGGGACGCAACAAAGCGATCCAAAAAATCGTGGATCAAACCATCGCCAATCTTCACGAATCAAAAACCAATACGGTTTATTTTGCCAATGCCGGCGATGCCGAAGCAGCGGAGAAAGTCATCAAACGTTTGACCGAAAAAGTTCCTGACATTATTATTCATCATTATCCATTAGGTCCAACGATCTCCAGTCATACCGGCTATGGCTGCTTGGCGCTGTTTTCATTCGGCAAAGCCCGTTTAGAACAAGCGTAACCTGCCCAACATGCCCGAAGTATTAGACAAAATAAAAAGAACGCTCCAGTTGCAGCCTTGGTGGCGGGCAACTGGAGCGTTCTTTTTTTAAAAGCAGCTTATTGATTCAATTCTGCTACGCGTTTTTGGACATCTTTGTTTTCTAAGAATTCATCGTAGGTCGTTTCGGCACGATCCACCACGCCTTTGCTAGAGACCGCAATGATACGGTTCGCAAGGGTTTGAATAAATTGGTGGTCATGAGAAGCAAACAACAATGAGCCGGTGAAGGCCATCAAACCATCGTTTAATGCGGTGATCGATTCTAAGTCCAAGTGATTGGTTGGATCATCCAACACCAATACGTTGGCTTTTGAAAGCATCATTTTCGACAACATACAGCGAACTTTTTCGCCCCCGGAAAGGACGTTGACGGGTTTTAATACTTCATCACCAGAGAATAACATGCGACCGAGGAAGCTGCGCAAGAAGGTATTGTCGTCTTCTTCTTTGCTTGCGTATTGACGCAGCCAATCAACGATCGGGGTATCCGTATCGAATTCGCTGGTCGTATCTTTTGGCAAGTAGGCATGCTGCGTGGTGACGCCCCAACGAACACTACCTGTATCAGGAGTGATTTCCCCCATGATGACTTTGAATAGCGTCGTGGTGGTGATATCGCTATTGGCAACAAAAGCGACTTTGTCGTCTTTATTCAAGGTGAAAGAGATATTGTCTAAAATCTTTTTGCCGTCGATCGTCACACTGACATTGTCGACTTGCAGCAAGTCATTCCCGATTTCACGTTCTGGTTTAAATCCGACAAACGGATAGCGGCGGGACGAAGGTTGAATATCATCAAGGGTGATTTTATCCAACATTTTTTTCCGAGACGTTGCTTGTTTGGATTTTGATGCATTGGCACTAAAGCGTGCGATAAAGTCTTGCAGTTCTTTGATCTGCTCTTCTTTTTTGGCATTTGATTGGGATTGTAATTTCGCTGCTAATTGGCTTGATTCCAACCAGAAATCATAGTTGCCGACAAACAATTTGATTTTGCCGAAGTCTAGATCGGCCATATGGGTACAAACTTTATTTAAGAAGTGGCGGTCATGGGAAACAACGATGACAGTGTTGTCAAAGTTGATCAGAAACTCTTCTAACCAGTTGATAGATTGGATATCCAATCCGTTGGTAGGCTCATCTAGGAGCAAGACGTCTGGCTTACCGAAAAGGGCTTGTGCCAGTAAGACTTTTACCCGTTGACCAGCAGTTAGATCTTTCATCAAGACATGATGCAATTCATCGGGAATGTTCAAGCCTTGCAAAAGAACGGCTGCTTCTGGCTCTGCTTCCCAACCATCAAGTTCCGCAAATTCGCCTTCTAGTTCGGCGGCACGAATCCCATCTTCATCAGAAAAGTCTTCCTTCATGTAGATCGCGTCTTTTTCTTTCATCACTTCGTAGAGACGTTTATGGCCCATGATAACCGTTTCGATCACGGGAAACTCTTCGTAATCATAGTGGTTCTGTTTCAAGACAGCCATCCGTTCATCAGGACCTAAAGAAACATTCCCGGTCGAAGGTTGGATCTCACCAGATAAAATTTTTAAAAAAGTTGATTTACCAGCACCATTTGCACCAATCAAACCATAACAATTACCAGGCGTAAACTTAATATTAACATCATCAAACAGTTTGCGGTCTGAAAAATGCAAACTTACATCACTTACTGTAATCAATTCTTTTCCTCACTTTATATAAATTGACATGGAGTCTCCTAGCATTATAGCGATGAATGTTGAAACTTTCAAGTAAAGCCGAGGATTTCGTCAGGAAAGGCATAGGCCTGGTGAAAGAAAAATTATGGTTGCTGTTGCCTTCCTAGTAGAACCTGACGGCTTCCTATGCTAGAGTATTGGTAGAATAGTTAGACAAGGAGCAGACGAATGGTGGATTGGTTGGTTGGATTGTCGCCATGGCAGCAAGCGCTGGCGGGGACGATCTTTACGTATGGTATGACGGCGTTTGGGGCAGCGCTAGTCTTTTTCTTCAAAGAAATCAATAAAAATGTCCTGAATACGATGCTGGGGTTTGCCTCTGGCGTGATGATCGCTGCTAGTTTCTGGTCGTTATTAGATCCTGCGATCACACGAGCCGAAGAAAATGGCGACATTCCGTGGCTCGTGGTCAGCATCGGGTTTGGTTTGGGCGGTTTGTTTCTATATGCAGCAGATAAGACGCTCCCGCATATGCATTTTGGTCCAAATCATGAAACAGAAGGTTTGCCCAGTCATTTGAAGCGAACGATCTTGCTGGTTTTTTCCATCACGCTGCATAATATCCCAGAAGGCTTGGCGGTAGGAGTAGCGTTTGGGGCGGCGGCTAGTGCCGATGATCCGCGAGCAGCGATCTTAGCGGCGCTTTCGGTAGCGATCGGGATCGGGATTCAGAATTTTCCAGAAGGCGCAGCCGTTTCGATCCCCTTGCGTCAAGAAGGGTTAAGCCGAACCAAAGCCTTTATGTATGGGCAAGCGTCCGGAATCGTAGAACCGATCGCCGGTGTGATCGGGGCTTTGTTGGTAACGAGTATGTCCGCTGTCTTGCCGTATGCGTTGGCTTTTGCAGCGGGTGCTATGATCTATGTAGTGGTGGAAGAATTGATTCCAGAAGCGCAGCAAACCTTGACGAGTCGCCGCCATTTTGCGGTCTTTGGCGTCATGCTAGGCTTTATCTTAATGATGGTTTTAGATGTAGCATTAGGCTGATCGATAAAAAAACACCTGACTTTCCAAAAGTCAGGTGTTTTTGATTTACTTGTAATTAACGATAATATTTTCTTGGCTTTTGGCGAATCGATGTTAACCAGCGAACGATCAAAACGGCTAGCAGCAAAGGAATCCCGAAACGGAAGACCAATCCGATCAACCCACCAATAATGCCTAATACAACGGATAAAACAAGGGATGCTGCGATTAAAACTGCCACGACAGTAACGATTCTTCCTAATAAACTTTCTGTATTCATTGTGACTCCTCCTAGACTTTTTTTCTTATCCCTAGCATAACAAGAAAGAAAAAGAAACACATCCAACTTAAGACGGAATAATTGCTCCGCCGTGGGCCATAGGTTTGTGATAAACTAAACATGAATGAATCATGAAAGGAGTCAAAAAGAATGAATGCAGAAATTCTCACGAGCCAAGTCATCACAGAAGGAGGGTGCAATGCCTGTTTGCCTTATGAACTCAATAACTTCACGCTGCAGCTGCCGGATGGTCGTAGTTTTTCGTTAGAAAACTTGGATGCTGCTGCATTGGTGATGCCAATTGCCCAGATCAATCAGTGGCAGACGCGCTTATTATTAGAAGAAGACGAAGGATTGATCTATCAAAAAGGAACGCAAGAAGTAATTTTCGTAGAGGGCAGCCGTCAGGATACGTTTTCCAGCAAAGGAAAGACGATTTCTTGTCCGAAAAAGAGTTGCGAAGCTGACGTCTTTGCCACAACCAATCAAGTGCTGACAGAATTGTTTGGCATCGAACCGATTTCCTTCGTTCTGCGGGCTGCACAAGCATAAGAGGACGAAAAAAAGCCGCTTGCGCATGTACCGACCTTTTAAAGTTAGCTTTTTAGTCTAACTATTGGGAGTCATGACAGCAAGTGGCTGTTTTTTTCGTATCGTTACTTACGGATCTGGCCTTCGCCATAAATAATGTATTTGGTAGAAGTCAGTGCTTCTAACCCCATTGGCCCACGGGCATGGAGTTTTTGCGTCGAGATGCCGATCTCGGCACCAAAGCCAAACATAAAGCCATCCGTGAAACGGGTCGAGGCATTGACGTAAACCGCCGCCGCATCAACTTCTTTCAAGAAGCGTTGGGAAGCGAAATAATCATCGGTGATGATCGCTTCGGAGTGCTTCGTATTGTAGCGATTGATGTGAGCAATGGCTTCTTCTAGCGAAGCCACCACTTTGATCGCTAAGATATAGTCTAAAAACTCGGTTGCCCAGTCCTCTTCAGTGGCAAGCTGTGCATTGTTCAAAAACGCCAATGCTTTTTGATCCCCTCGCAATTCGACTTGATCGGCAAACTGCTTTTCTACCATAGGCAAAAACTCCGCTGCCACTGCTTCATGGACGAGGATCGTTTCGATGGCATTGCAGACAGAAGGGCGTTGCGTCTTTGCATTCGTGACGATCGCCAGTGCCATCGGCAGCTGGGCTGCTTGGTCGATGTAGATATGATTGTTGCCGGTGCCGGTTTCGATCACTGGCACCGTGGCGGTCTCTTTGACACGACGAATCAAGCCGGCGCCTCCCCGAGGGATCAAAACATCCAAGTAATCTGTCAGCCGCATCAGCTCAGCCGCTGTTTCGTGGCTCGTGTCTTCGATAAACTGGATCGCATGGCGGGAGTGTCCATTGGCAGCTAAAGCCTCTTGTAAAATAGTCACGAGGACTTGATTGGAGTGGAAGGCTTCCTTTCCACCACGCAAAATCACGGCATTTCCTGATTTGAAACACAGACTAGCTGCGTCAGTGGTGACATTAGGGCGGGCTTCGTAGATGATGCCGATGACCCCTAAAGGCACTCGTTGTTGACCAATCAAAAGATCGTCAGCATTGCGCCACATTTTATCCACGGCACCGATTGGGTCGGGCAATTGGGCGACTTCTCGGATGCCGTTAGCCATCTCGGTGATCCGTTGTTCTGTCAGCAACAGTCGATCCAGCATTGTCTGGCTGGTTCCTTTGGCTTTTGCGGCGGCTAGATCTTGTTGATTAGCAGCTAAAATCGTCTCGGTAGCTTTTTCTAAAGCATTGGCCATCGCTGCCAGTAGGTGGTTTTTTTCGCTGGCACTCAGTAAGCTTAATGTCTGGGCGCTTGCTTGAGCTTGTTGACCGATCGTTTGCAAGTTGCTCATTGCTCATCCTCCGTTCGTTGATAAAAGTGGGTGCCGACAGGTTCCCCTGCGAGCAAGTCAAAAATAATTTTCGGCTGCTTGCCGTTAGCCAGCAGCATGTGACTGTTCAAGTCTAAGATACGTTGGGCGGCTTTTAGTTTACTGGTCATACCGCCGGTTCCATAAGGACTGCCTTTTCCCGTAGCTTGTTCTAAAAGTTCTGGGGTGATTTCATTGATCTCGGAATACAAAACGGCATCAGGATCATTCAGCGGATTGGCGGAATAAAAGCCGTCGATATCAGAAAGCATGATCAAAAGCTCGGCTTTCGTCAACTGAGCGACGATCGCTGACAGCTGGTCATTGTCGCCGAATTTGGTGAGATGATCCAATTCATCCACTGCTACCGTGTCGTTTTCATTAATGATCGGGATGATCCCCATCGTAAGTAATTGCTCTAAGGTGTTGCTAACGTTTTGACGGCTTTGGGGAAATTCGATGATGTCTCTGGTCAGCAGGATCTGTGCAGTCTGCTGGCTATAGCTTTGAAAACGCTGGTTGTAGATCGTCATCAGTTCCGATTGGCCAACGGCGGCCACGGCTTGCTGCTGCGGGATCTCCACGGGTCGTTCTTTCAAATTCAACTTGTTCATGCCAACACCGATCGCACCAGAAGAAACTAAGATGATTTCTTTGCCTTGGTTTTGCAAAGCTGCTAAGACAAAGGCTAATTCATCGATGCCAGCTAGATTGATGGCACCATTGGGATAAATCAACGAGCTGGTGCCGATTTTTACAACGATTCGGTTTTTGTTTGAAAGATCTGCGCGCATATGCCACCGCCTATTTTTTGATATTTTTTCTATTGTACTCGCAAACGGGCGTTTCGTCATGTCCTTTTTTCTTTTTGGTCTATTTTTAAACGAAGAAATTGTAAAGACTTTTCGATAATTGTGTTTTCCATGAAGAAAATAGTTCTTCCTATGCTAAAATAGCTATATGTTTTATTATTGGAGGAACCCATGAAATTACGAGGATTTGAAATTATTACAGCATATAAAGAAAAAAGCATCACCTTGCCTCAACGTGCCACCCATCATGCGGCTGGTTACGACTTTGAAGCAGCGGAAGAAATCGTGGTGCCAAGCATTTGGAAAGCGGGCGTGATCGACGGGGTCAAAGCGCTTTTTGCGAAAGAGACCGCAAAACAGTTGAAGCCAACCTTGATTCCCACGGGGATCAAAGCCTATATGGGGGAAGACGAGTATTTGCAGCTGACAAATCGTTCCAGCAATCCTTTGAAACGTTTCTTAGTCTTGACGAATGGTGTCGGCGTCATCGACAGCGATTACTATGACAATCCAGATAATGAAGGGCATATCATGTTTCAGTTTACCAATTTCGGCCCCACAGATGTCGTCATTAAAAAAGGCGAACGGATCGGCCAAGGAATTTTCTTGCCGTTCTTAAAAGCTGATCAAGATACAACCACTGCCAGCCGAACCGGCGGCTTTGGCTCCTCGAATCAGTAAATCCTGCCTGGGGGTCTGTTTGATAGAAGTAGTGGAGGAGATCAATGGCAAAAAAAGCAAAAAGTCAATTTGTCTGTCAAAATTGTGGGTATAGTTCCCTTAAATATTTAGGGAAATGCCCCAATTGCGGCAGCTGGAATTCAATGGTGGAAGAAGTGATTCAAGAAACCGCCGATCGTCGAGTACGTACGACATTGACGGGGCAAAAGATGCAGCCGACGAAAATCGCCGATGTCGTACCGAAAAAAGAACCGCGGGTCCAAACGAAACTTGCTGAGTTGAATCGCGTCTTAGGCGGCGGCGTGGTCCCAGGCTCCTTGATTTTGATCGGTGGGGATCCAGGGATCGGAAAATCGACGCTGCTCTTGCAAGTTTCCCAGCAATTAGCAGCGATCGGCGGGACGGTCTTGTATGTGTCAGGAGAAGAAAGTGCCGAACAAATCAAAATGCGGGCGCAGCGCTTAGGCGCCATCGACACAGAATTTTATCTCTATGGGGAAACGGACATGTCAGAGATCAGTAAAGCGATCGAAAACATCCGCCCAGATTATGTGATCATCGATTCGATCCAAACCATGACCCAACCGGATATCACCAGCGTGGCAGGCAGTGTCAGCCAAGTGCGAGAAACGACCGCAGAATTGCTGAAAATCGCCAAAACCAATGGCATCGCCATCTTTATCGTTGGCCACGTGACGAAGGAAGGCTCGATCGCAGGACCGCGGATGCTGGAGCATATGGTGGATACCGTCTTGTATTTCGAAGGCGAAAAGCACCACAGTTTTCGAATTTTGCGGGCCGTCAAAAACCGCTTTGGGTCCACCAATGAGATCGGGATTTTTGAAATGGAAGAAGGCGGGTTGAAAGAAGTCGCCAATCCGTCACAAGTCTTTTTGGAAGAACGCTTAGAAGGCGCAACTGGATCGGCGATCGTAGTGGCAATGGAAGGCAGTCGGCCAATCTTGGTGGAAATCCAAGCACTGGTCACGCCAACGATGTTCGGCAATGCCAAACGCACGACGACGGGGCTAGACTTCAACCGCGTCTCGCTGATCATGGCGGTTTTAGAAAAACGGGCAGGCTTGCTGCTGCAAAATCAAGATGCCTACTTAAAAGCAGCCGGCGGGGTCAAATTAAATGAACCCGCGATCGATCTAGCGATCGCTGTTAGTATCGCGTCTAGCTACAAAGAAAAAGGCACCAGCCCGACGGAGTGTTTTATCGGTGAAATTGGCTTGACGGGTGAGATTCGCCGAGTCAACGCGATCGAGCAACGGGTCAAAGAGGTGCAAAAACTAGGTTTTACGAAAGTTTATTTGCCGAAAAATAATCTGACTGGCTGGCAGCCGCCCAAAGGCATCGAAGTCGAAGGCGTGTCTACCTTAGCCGAAACCTTGCGGAAAGTCTTCCGTTAAAGTGGAGTCAATGCAAGAGCAAGGGGCAATCGCCTCTCCTCTTGCCCTGACGCTGCTGGTTCATTTGGTTGAACCAACCGACCGACAGCCGCTGACTGGCGGAAGGAGCCTGTCTGGCAGCACGGATTTTTGAACAAAAGAAACTTACTGGAGTATGGAGGAACATGTATGCAGAAACGAGTCATTACCGCACTAATGGTACTTGCCGGAGCAAGTCTGGGGATCTCACTGATGCCTATCGCATGGCAAGCCATTGGGCAAACCCAAAATGAATGGCTGAATAATAACATCACTAATAGTTTGCTTGGAGCCCTTATTTTCTTTTTATTATCTTTACTATTAGCGAAATATATTGCAGCCGGTATTCGCAAAATTGAAGAAAAACTAAGTGAATTGAGCTTAACGTATCTCTTGTTTGGCGCAATTGGTTCGATCATCGGTCTGATGATCGGTGTGATCGTGTCGATTCCTTTTTACAATTGGGATATTCCTTTTATCAACGGGATCGCCCCAATCTTAGTGATGGTCCTGTTAGGGTATCTCGGTTTTCAGATCGGGACGACACGGATCGATGAATGGAAAAAAGTCTTTGCCCCGAAAAACAAAAAGGCAGAGCCCCAAGAGCAAGATGAACAGCAGATGCTGGAAAGAAAGATCGCGGACCATTTCCACAAATACAAAATTTTGGATACCAGCGTGATCATTGATGGTCGGATCTATGACATTGCTAAAACGGGCTTTTTAGAAGGCGTCTTGCTGATCCCGAATTTTGTCTTGTACGAATTGCAATACATCGCAGATTCTGGCGATAGTTTGAAACGGGTTCGGGGCCGCCGCGGCTTGGATATTTTGAATGCTTTGCAAAAAGAAGAAGGAATCGCAGTGGAGATGTATGAAGGCGATTTTGAAGACATTTCCGAAGTTGATAGCAAGCTGATCAAGTTAGCGAAGATGCTGGATGGTGTCGTCGTGACCAATGATTACAATCTAAACAAAGTTTCTGAATTTCAAAATGTGCCTGTCTTGAATATCAATGCGTTGGCCAATGCGGTCAAACCAGTGGTGATTCCAGGAGAAAGCATGCACGTCTTAGTGGTGAAAGCTGGCACGGAGCGCCAGCAAGGGGTCGCTTATCTAGATGACGGGACGATGGTCGTGGTGGAAGATGGCCAGCATTACATGAATGAACACATCGAAGTGATCGTCACCAGCGCCTTGCAAACGGCAGCTGGGCGGATGATTTTTGCCAAACCAGCCCATTCTGGTCGCGGCATCGACAACAAAGAAGGATCGAAATCAGAGAAATAATCCTAGGCAGCTGGCGTAAAATATGCCAGCTGCCTTTACTAATTGGGTTATTGATTGTACAATTCAACTTGAGGGTTCTGTTTTTTACGCGGGTCTTTCCCACTAAACTGAACAATAAGCCCCAAGCAGCTTGGCTGGCTTGGAAATCAGATGAAGGAAGAGGAAAACAATGACAAAAGTACGTGTACGTTACGCGCCAAGTCCAACAGGACATTTACACATCGGGAATGCTCGGACGGCTTTATTCAATTATTTGTTTGCTCGTCATAATGACGGTGAATTTATTATCCGAATCGAAGACACCGATCAAAAAAGAAACATTGAAGATGGTGAAAAAAGCCAGCTTGAAAACTTGCAATGGTTAGGAATGGATTGGGACGAATCACCTGAAAATCCAGGAGAATACGGTCCGTATCGTCAATCAGAACGCGGCGATATCTACCAACCACTGATCGATCAATTGCTTGCAAGCAATCGTGCGTATAAGTGTTATTGTACGGAAGAAGAATTGGAAGCCGAACGTGAAGGCCAAAGAGCTCGTGGCGAAATGCCCCATTATGCAGGGAAATGTGCCAACTTAACACCAGAAGAGCAAGCCGAAAAAGAAGCACAAGGCTTGAAACCAGTGATTCGTTTCCGTGTCTCTCGCAATACTGAATACAAATTCCACGACATGGTCAAAGGCGAGATCGTTTTTGAATCAGATAATGTCGGTGGCGATTTTGTCATCCAAAAACGTGACGGTATGCCGACTTACAACTTTGCAGTAGCAGTCGATGACCATCATATGAAAATCACCCATGTGCTGCGTGGAGATGACCACATCGCCAACACACCAAAACAGTTGATGATCTATGAAGCATTTGGCTGGCAAGCACCAGAATTCGGGCATATGACGTTGATCATCAATAGCGAAACCGGGAAAAAATTAAGCAAACGGGACGAATCGATTCTGCAATTCATCGAGCAATACCGTGAGTTGGGTTATCTACCAGACGCTATGTTCAACTTCATTGCACTTTTAGGCTGGTCACCAGTAGGGGAAGAAGAAATCTTCTCTCAAGAAGAATTGATCAAAATCTTTGATCCTGAACGGTTGAGCAAATCACCAGCTGCCTTCGATGCCAAAAAGTTGGAATGGGTCAATAACCAATACATGAAACAAATGGATCTGGATGAATTGACGGCAATGTGCGTCCCTTACTTGGTAAAAGCCGGTCGCATCGAAGAAACATTGACCGAAGAAAAAGCTGCCTGGTTGAAAAAAATCGTTTCCTTGTATCAACCGCAAATGAGTTTTGCGGCACAAATCGTCGACCTTTCGGAATTGTTCTTCGAAGAACACCCTGAATTAGATGATGCAGCCAAAGAAGTCTTAGCAGGAGAAACTGTACCGACGGTTTTAACAGCCTTTAAAGAAAAATTACAGGCGATGCCAGTCGTTGAGGCTGCGGCAGTCAAAGCAGCCATCAAAGAGATCCAAAAAGAAACAGGCATCAAAGGCAAGAATTTATTCATGCCGATCCGCGTGGCGGTCTCAGGCCAAACCCACGGACCAGAACTACCAGATACCGTTGAATTATTAGGGAAAGAAAAAGCCCTTGATCATTTGAATAACGTGTTATAAACACAGCGAATAGACGAAGTACTAGCCGATTTTTTTCAGAGAGACCACGGAAGGTGAGAGTGGTCAAAAAAGGCTAGGAAATGCACCTAGGAGTGGCTTTGGCGCAAGTCAAAGACGAAGCAGCGGACGTTACCCGCTTGAAGGCAGTGCCGAACTGCGAACAAAAGTGGGACCACGCAAAAAAGCGTCTTTTGAATAAGGAAACTTATTTGAAAGACGCTTTTTTCGTATCAAGAAGTTTGGATAAAGTAGGTGAGAAGATGACTTGGTTCAAAAAAGCAATTGCGGCAACAAAAAAACATGATCCATCGGTACGATCAACGTTGGAGATCATCATTACATACCCAGGATTTCATGCCTTGTTTTGGCATCGTTGGTCGCATTTTTTGTTTCAGCATCGCTGGTATTTTTTGGCAAAACTGACGGCCCAGTTTTGGCGTTTCTTGACTGGGATCGAGATTCATCCTGGTGCGCAGATCGGCCAAGGGGTCTTTATCGATCATGGGATGGGCGTCGTGATCGGGGAAACGGCGATCATTGAAGATGATGTCGTCTTGTTTCACGGGGTCACCCTAGGGGGAACCGGTAAAGAGCGGGGCAAGCGTCATCCCACGGTCAAAACTGGTGCATTTCTCTCAGCCCATGCGCAGATCTTAGGCCCTGTCACGATCGGTGAGCGTGCAAAGATCGGCGCCAATGCAGTGGTTTTGAAGGATATCCCCGCAGAAGCAACTGCTGTCGGCATCCCAGCAAAGATCGTTCGAATCAAAGGAAAGAAGGTTACCCACGATGATTAAAATCTATAATACGCTGACACGGGAAAAAGAAGTGTTTCAGCCCTTAGAAGAAAAAAAAGTAAAAATGTATGTTTGCGGACCCACCGTCTATAACTACATCCATATCGGGAATGGCCGTAGTACTGTGTCGTTTGATACCGTACGTCGTTATTTTGAATACCGCGGCTATACAGTGGACTATTTGATGAATTTTACCGATGTCGATGATAAAATCATTCGTGCGGCAAAAGAATTAGGCACGACGGCCCCAGAAGTGGCAGAGCGTTTTATCAACGCCTTCAATGAAGATACCGCAGCGCTGAATGTCAAACCTGCTACGATGAATCCTCGTGTGATGGATCATATCGAAGACATCATTGCCTTTATTGCTGCTCTTGTAGAAAAAGGCTATGCCTATCCAGTCAATGGCGATGTTTATTACCGTACCCGTAAATTTGCTCACTATGGGCAATTAAGCGACCAATCCATCGATGAGCTGGAAGTCGGCGCAAGCCAGCGGACCGGTGAAGAACAAAAAATCAAGGAAGATCCGTTGGATTTTGCTTTGTGGAAAGCGGCAAAAGGCGATGAGATCGCTTGGGAATCTCCTTGGGGAGCCGGTCGTCCTGGCTGGCATATCGAATGCTCGGTGATGGCGACCAAACACCTAGGCGAGACCATCGATATTCATGGAGGCGGACAAGACTTGACCTTCCCGCATCATGAAAATGAGATCGCCCAAAGCGAGGCGAAAACGGGCAAGACCTTCGCCAACTATTGGATGCATAACGGCTATGTGACGATCGGTGAAGACGAAGAAAAAATGAGTAAGTCACTGGGCAACTTCGTCACAGTGCATGAGATGGTCAAAAAAGTTGATCCGCAGGTGCTGCGTTTCTTTTTGGCAACGACCCAGTACCGCCGACCAATCAAATACAGTGAGACTACCTTGCATGAAGCACAAACCAACCTGCAAAAATTGCGGACGACTTATGAAAATGCCAAATTCCGCTTGAATAGCAGCCATTATCAAGCCAGCGATGAGGAAGTCAATGCAGCGGTTCTGGAAGAATTTGAAGAACGTTTCGTCAAAGAAATGGACGACGATTTCAACGCGGCTAACGGGATCACTGTGGTCTATGAATTGGCGAAGTGGCTGAACTTAGCTAGCGAAGACCCAGAAACAGACTTGGCTTTATTAGCGGCTGGATTAGCCAAATTCAGCGAATGGCTGACGATTTTCGGGATTTATTTTGTATCCGAAGAATTGCTGGATGAAGAAATCGAACAGCTGATCAATGAACGGATCGCCGCCCGCAAAGCCAAAGATTTTGCCCGCAGCGACCAAATCCGTGATGAGTTGAAAGAACAAGGGATCATCTTAGAAGATACCCCGCAAGGAACCCGATGGAGACGAGAAGCATGAGAGATTATAAACAATTGAATGGTTTGGCATTGGCCTATGTGGGAGATGCGGTCTATGAAGTCTATATTCGCGATTATTTAGTCGCCCAAGGCCAAACCCGACCGAACCAACTGCACCATATGGCGACCCACTATGTGTCTGCCAAAGCCCAAGCGGCATTGATCCAAAAGATGTTGGATGAAGAGATCCTGACCGAAGAAGAACATGATTTTTACCGCCGCGGCCGTAATAGTAAAAGCCATACGGGTGCCAAAAATGCCGATGTCACGACGTATCGTATCGCTACTGGCTTTGAATCGCTGATCGGGTATTTGCACCTCACGCAGCAACAAGAACGCTTAGACGAGCTAATAGACTGGTGTATAAAGAAAGTAGGAGAAGAAGATGCGAGAAAAACCGCAAAGAAAGCGTCCAAATAAAAAAACAGCTGGCCGATCAGAAGCCAGACAAGAAAATAGACCGGATCGCCGCAAAGAAGCCGCTGGAGAAGCCATCGAAGATAATTTTGTCTTTGGCTATCATGCGGTTGCTGAAGCCTTGAAAGAAGGGCGAGGCAACAAGCTGTTTCTTTCCGAAGAAGCACGGGGAGAAAAAATCGATCGTCTGAAAGAAATGGCGCGGGAACAGGCAGTTCCGGTCAAATGGGTGCCAAAACAAAAGCTGGATACGATGAGTGACCAAGGGGTCCATCAAGGCATGATCTTGGCGATCACCCCTTATCAGTATTTGACCTTGGATGAATTGTTGGCCCAAACGAAAGAACAGCCGCTGTATCTGATTTTAGATAATCTAGAAGATCCCCATAATTTCGGCTCCATCATGCGAACCGCTGATGCCAGCGGCGTAGACGGGATCATCATTCCAAAACACCGTGCGGTGGGGATCACGCCGATCGTGGTGAAAACGTCGACCGGCGCAGTGGAACATATCCCTGTGGCCCGCGTGACCAACTTGACCCAAGCAGTCCAGCAGCTGAAAAAAGCTGGTTTTTGGATCTTCGGTACTGATATGAGTGGCAGTGATTACCGCACATGGAATGCCCAAGGGGCGGTCGGTTTGATCATCGGCAACGAAGGTCGCGGCATGGGAGAAGGTTTGAAAAAAGAAGTGGATCAAATGCTGACGATCCCAATGACCGGGCACGTGCAGAGCTTGAATGCCAGTGTGGCGGCAGGCTTGTTGATGTATCAGGCCTTTACTAGCCGAAATGGGGCGTCCCAATGAAAACCCCTTTGCTGATCGTGGATGGCTACAATATGATTGGCGCTTGGCCGGAGCTGGTTCTTTTGAAAAATCAGGACCGTTTAGAAGATGCCCGAGAAGCCTTACTGAATCGGCTGTCGAATTATGCAAAATATGAAGGGTTGAAAATCATCGTTGTTTTTGATGCTCAACTGGTGCCTGGTGTGACCCAAAGTTTCACCAAATATCAGCTGGAAGTTATTTTTACCGAAGAAGGAGAGACCGCCGACAGCTACATCGAACGAATCGCTGGTGAATTAAACAATCGATTGACCCAAGTCACCGTCGCTACCAGCGATTTAGCCGAACAGTGGGTGATCTTCTCTCAAGGTGCTTTGCGAACTTCGGCACGGGAATTGTACAAAAGCGTGGAAAAAACGGAAAAAGACATCCACGAGCATCAAGCCGACTTGCGGTTTGAAAATTTCCGACGCAATTCCCCTTGGTCACCTGAACAATTAGCCGAACTTAAAAAGAAATTGCAAGACCTTAGTTAGGGACAAAGTTGGTCTGGTAAATTAGAAGATGTCCCAGCCATTTATGATACGCTCCTTTTGTAGCAAATGAACCAAAAACAAAAGGAGTGATCTCGATGCGCACAAAGGAAAGACAAGTATCGCACCGTTCAGATAGATTTGAAGAGTTGTTCAGAAAATATCGACCGATCGTTGAGATTTTGCATAAAAAATATTATCTGCGGGATTATGACTTAGACGATTGGCTGCAAGAAGGCAGGATCGTTTTTAATAAGTGTCTAAAGACTTACGATAAGGACAAAGGAACGACCATCGGTATCTTGTTTAAGCGTTCCTTTGAGAACCGTATCTGCAGCCTGTTGCGGGCGCAGCATGCCCAAAAACGCAAAGCCCAAGTCGATGCCTGCTCGCTGGAAGAAAAGCTTTTACAAGAAGGCAATCGGTTTTTGACCGATCATAATCGCTGTGCGGAAACTGCAGAGACCTACTTGTTCGTTAATGAATCGTTGGCAGAGTATCCGAAAAGTTTGTCGTCTTTAGAACGAATGGTTATAATGAATTATTTAAAAGGATTAGAACTTGATCAGATTGCCGCTCAAGAAAAGCTGCCTTATGAAAAAATAAAAAGCGCTTTCAGTCGCGGTCGGACAAAGTTGATAACGCTTATCAAGGGTGTTTAACAAAAATCTTATTGAAAGTAGAATTATTTTATGGTAAACTTGAAATTTTCTGCTTTTCGTGGTATGATGATGCTCGAGGTGAATGCGATGCCAACAACTTTAGCTACGATCAAGAAAGATTTAGAAGGCCGTATCGGTAGTGAGATTATGCTAGTTGCTCAGACTGGACGTAAGCGTCAAACTGAACGTCGCGGCGTTTTGACAGAAACTTATCCTTCAGTTTTTGTTGTAGATTTGGATCCAAATGAGAATTCATTCGAGCGGGTTTCTTATAGTTATTCAGATATTTTAACTAGAACTGTTGAGATTGAATTTTTATCAGAAGCTGTTTGAAACAAGAAGAGTTGACACTTTGTTGACTCTTTTTTGGTTCAATAAGATAAGGAGTGATGGGATGGCGTTTTTTCTAAAAGAGTTAGGGGAAATGACTGGGGTGGAGTTTTATCAGCTTGCCCGTTTGCGTACAGCGGTTTTTGTGGTGGAACAAGCGTGTGCGTATCAAGAGATCGATGCGATCGATGCACAAGCCAAACATTTATGGGCCCTTGATGAGGAAGGGCAGATCGTTTCGTACGCCCGTATTTTCCAGCAGGAACAAACGGTGCATTTTGGTCGGGTCATTGTGGCACCAGCATACCGGGGGCAAAAAGAAGGCCATCGTCTGATCAAAGAAGTTTTGCATCGTATTGAGCAGTGTTATCCAGCTTTGCCTATTGAGATCGAAGCACAAGCCCACTTAGAAAAATTCTACGGCCAGTATGGCTTTAAAACCATTACACCGCCTTTTTATGAAGACGGGATCCTGCATGTCGGGATGAAAAAAGAAGCAAGCACAGCGACTCTCTAGCGAGGTTCGCGTGCTTGCTTCTTTTAGCGCTATGATTGATGGATCGGATGAATCCGAATCGCTTCTTTCGACCTTATTGACTAAGAGCCGTTTTTTTATCGGATCGTATCATCCAATGATGTTGGACGTGGATCCACAGTGTTGGCAGGAGGCGTTTGCGCTTTTAGAAGGTCACGAATCTCTTCTAAATAATCCTCTGCAGTGACTTCTGGTACTTCTTCTTCCTCAGGTTGTTGTTTCAGATTGCGTAGTTTGTTGACTGCTTTGACAATCAAGAACAAGACAAATGCGGTAATCAAGAACGTAATAATGGCAGTAATTACGCGGCCGAAATCAAAGACCACATTTTTGGCTGGTTCAAAGACCAAGCCAGAAAAGGCATCTGCGTTACCAAAGAGTGATAAGATCCATGAAACCAATGGTGTCAGCAATCCTTCAACTAAACTAGTGACGATTGCGGTGAAGGCACTCCCGATCACGACCCCGATCGCCAAGTCAATGACGTTTCCTCGTAAAATAAATTCTTTAAATTCTTTAATCATCCTGTATCCTCCCTTCTAAATCTTACTGACAGTATAGCGAAAAACGCGGGATTTATAAAAAAAAACGCTCGCTGCAACAGGTTTGATCAGTGAGCCGAGGAGAAAGTTTGTCAGCTATGCTATAATTGAAGAGATAATTTTGCTTCTAGAAGGGGTGTCACATGTCTATTGAATTAAAAAAAGGTGTTCGGTTAACGGTGCTACCGACCAAAAAGTATAAAACGATCCGTTTTTTCGTTCGGTTTACTGCACCATTGCAGGCTGAAATGACCGCCAAACGGACCTTATTGACCAGTTTATTAGAAACGACTAGTTTGGCTTATCCGACACAGACCGCATTTAGCAGTCAGCTGGCAGAGCTTTACGGTGCCAGCTTTGGTATGAATGTCAACAAACGGGGCAATCTGCATCAAATCAATGCAGCGATGTCCTTTGTCAACGGGAAGTACGTGTCAGATGAAGCAGTATTGCCGCAAGCAGCCGCTTTTTTAGCAGAAGTTTTGTTCCATCCGAATGCCCACGAGGAGCAGTTTGAAGAAAAGAACTTCACCATCGAAAAGCACAACTTGATCGCCTATATGAACAGCGTGGCAGAAGATAAGCAAGCATTGGCTTCTTTAGGGCTGCAAGAGTTGTATTTCGAAAACGATCAGAATCAGAAGTATCCGAGCTTTGGCCGTCCCCAAGACTTAGAAGCTGTGACCGCAAAAGAGCTTTACCAAACCTATCGCTCAATGATGGACAATGATCAAATCGATATTTTCGTGATCGGCGATGTGGTTGAAGCAGAAGTTGCAGCGCTCTTCCAAAACATGGCCTTTACCGATCGGCCAGACCAAGCAATGCCGGTTTTTTATCAGCAAGCGGCGGAAAATATCATTCGCGAGAAAATCTTGCGGGAACCAATCATCCAAGCCAAATTGAACTTAGGCTATCATACTGGCGTGTATTATGACCAAGCCGAGCGGATCGCCTTTATGGTCTTCAACGGGTTGTTTGGCGGATTCCCTCATTCAAAACTGTTTATGAATGTCCGAGAGAAAGAAAGTTTGGCTTATTATGCTTCCAGCAGTATCGATACGTTTCGTGGGTATTTGTCGGTCCAAACAGGGATCGATGGCAAAAACCGCGACAAGGTTTTCAAATTGATCGAACAGCAGCTGCAAAGCTTGCAGCGAGGCGAAGTCACCGCGGAAGAACTGGCACAAACAAAAGCGATGTTGAAAAACCAGTACTTGCTTTCATTGGATAACCCACAAGCACTGATCGAAACAGCCTATCTGAATCAGTGGGTACCGAATACGAAAATGACGGAAGATGAATTTATGCAGAAATTGGCACAAGTGACCGTGGCAGATGTCCAAGCATTGGCTCAAAACGTGTCCTTGCAAGCTGTATTCTTCCTGGATAAGGAGACGACCGATGAATAAAAAAGTCTATCAGCAAATCAATGAGACCCTTTATGAAGAAGTATTGCCAAACGGCTTGAAAGTTTATTTGCTGCCAAAAGCCGATTTCCATAAAACTTACGGACTTTTCAGTACGAACTATGGCTCTGTCGACAATCATTTCGGGTTTTCACCCGAAGCATTGCATCAAGTCCCTGATGGCATTGCCCATTTTCTAGAGCACAAACTGTTTGAAAAAGAAGACGGCGATGTCTTTCAAACCTTTGGTCAGCAGGGGGCGTCTGCCAATGCCTTTACCAGTTTCACGAAAACTAGCTACCTTTTTTCGGCAACCGATCAAATCAAGCTGAACCTTGAAACGTTGATCGATTTCGTTCAAGCCCCGTATTTCACAGAAGAAACCGTCGAAAAAGAAAAAGGGATCATTGGTCAAGAAATCCAAATGTATGATGACGATCCAAACTGGCAGCAGTTTTTCGGCATCATCAAAAATCTGTATCCGAAGCACCCCTTGCATATCGATATCGCTGGTACGGTGGAAAGCATTGCGCAGATCACCGCAGAAGACTTGTATCTTTGCTACAATACCTTCTATCACCCAAGCAACATGACGCTTTTTGTGGTAGGCAATATCGATCCTGAAGAAACGATGGCGTGGATTCGGACCAATCAAGCGGCCAAGACCTTTCCAGAAACGCAGGCGATCATTCGCCAGTTTCCTGAAGAAACCTTTGCCGATATTCAAGCAGAATCAAGTCTTACCATGCCAGTAACACGTGCCAAAGGCGTATTAGGGATCAAAGGGGACTTGAACAAACTGCCGAAATCAGGAAGAGAGCTCTTGCGCTTCAAAAATGCGTTGAATCTTTTCTGCCAATTGGTTTTAGGCAATACTTCCGCCAATTATTTGCGTTTGTATGATCAAGGCATTATCGACGACACATTTGGGTTTGAAGTGAACTTGGATCGCGGCTTTTACTTTGCCGACTTCTCGGGGGATTCTGAAGAGCCAGAAAAAATGTTGGCAGAGATCGAAGCGATCGTAATGAATTTCCAGCAAGATCCAGAGATCAATGAAGAAAACTTGACGTTATTGAAGAAGAAAATGCTAGGGAAATATTTCCAATCACTGAACTCACTGGAGTTTATCGCAAACCAGTTTACCCAAAGTTTATTTGGTGAAACGACGCTCTTTGATCTGCCAGAGGTGATCCAATCGATCACTTTGGAAGATGTCCAGCAAGCGGCTCGTTCCTTTATCGATCCTAAAGCGTTTAGTCGTTTTTACATGTATCCAACGGAAAAAGCCTAAGCGAAGGCTGGTTTTGTCAAACAGCTGTCATCTAAGCGACACTGACTGATTCAAGGAGGAACGCCCAACAGAACAAGGGCTGGCCAACTCCTGAGTCATTCAGTGTTTTCTTTTTGCGTCAAAGGGTGGTTTTTTCTTGCAATTTGATGCCAATTTGGCGAAAAGTATTAAAATTTGTTTGCGAGTTGTGGTTAGGCTATCCTCAGACTTTTTCTTTTATGGTATTCTTTAATTATTGAAGCAAAATCTTTTTTTGGTTTTTTACAAAAAACCACGGAAAAAATGTTATATTTAGAAGACGGCGCGCTCAGATAACAATCGGCGTGACGGAGTTTTTTTTATTGACGTATACAGGGAACCCCTGTTTTAAAATGATAGAGCAGCTTTGCTGACTTTACGACAAGCAGCGAAGCGATTTTAGGGCTTTTTTTAAAGATGAATAAAAGACTGGAGTAGATGATCGAGTGGCCAACGAAACAACGATTGGAGCAAAATTACGGCAAGCCCGTTTAGATAAAAACATTTCATTGATTGAATTACAACAAATGACAAAGATCCAAAAACGCTATTTAGAAGCAATTGAAGCAGAGCGTTTTGATCAATTGCCAGGCACTTTTTATGTCCGTGCGTTTATTCGCCAATATGCAGCAGCGGTTGGAGAAGACGGCGACAAATTGGTAGCCGTTTTTGATGGCAAAGATACGTTAGACGCCCCCTTACCAAAAAGACCGCAGCCTGAAACCGTCAGCGGCTCACGAAAAGCACAGCACGTAGAAGAAAAAAGCGGCTCATTTGTCGTCCGCTATTTGCCGATGATTCTATTAGGTCTGGTGGCCATTACGATCGTGAGTATCGTGGGCTACATGGCTTGGCAAGACCGGAATACAACGCCGATGATCCAAGGAAGCTCTTCTCTTGTGGTAGAAAATTCAGCGTCTACCGCTTCCACCACGTCAAGTACGGAAGAAACCAGTACTTCGAGTGAAGCGACGGAGTCTTCAAGTACGACGGAATCCAGCGAAGCGAAAATGACGATGACTGCCAGTGATTCGACGCAATCGTCGATCACGATCACGATGAAAGATGCGGAAAATCCTATTGAATTAGCATTTACTGGGCTAGATGCTTCTTGTTGGGTCGGTGTACAAGTCGACAACGCTTATGTGTACCAATACACTGTTCAAGCGGGAGAAACGCAATCGATGACGCTGCCAGAAGGCGCCACGAATGCGACCTTGACCCTGGGCGCAAGTCAAAATATCTCCATCACTGCCAATGGTCAGGAAGTGGACTTTTCTGACCCGCAATTTGAATTGTTACAAAAGACAGTCCGCCTCGTGATTGAATACCAAGACGATGCGGCATAAATCTGACAAATGCGCCTTATTGAGGTATCATTAGCTAAAAAGTTATCTGTTGCATCCGACCATTGAAAAGCAGAAGTAGTGGCATGATTTGCCATTATTTCGTACAATAGTCGGCAGAGAGGAGTCTATTTCGTGAATTTGCCCAATCAATTAACTGTATTACGGATCATTATGATCCCCATCTTTATTTTGGTCTTGGTTTTGCCAATCGATCTTGGCACGCTGACCGTTGGTACGACACAATTAGAAAACACGCACCTTATTGCAGCGATCCTTTTTGCGGCAGCCAGCATTACAGACTGGCTAGATGGCAAGATCGCTCGTTCCAGAGGCCTTGTTACCAACTTCGGGAAGTTTGCTGACCCGTTAGCAGATAAAATGCTCGTCATGACGGCTTTTATCATGCTGGTTGAATTAGACAAAGCCCCAGGCTGGGTAGTTTCGATCATCGTTTGCCGCGAGTTGGCAGTGACAGGGTTACGCTTGTTGTTAGTGGAACAAAGCGGGGAAGTCATGGCTGCTGCGTGGCCAGGAAAAATCAAAACCGCGACACAAATGGTTGCGATCATTTTCTTGTTCTTGAACAACATTCCCTTTTCAATGATCGGTTTGCCTATCGATCAAATCATGTTGTATCTATGTTTGATCTTCACGATCTATTCCGGGGTCGATTATTTCATAAAAAATACGAATGTTTTTAAAGATTCTATGTAAAAGTTCTAGATCTAGATAAAGAAGCGATAAAAACAAGGATACAAGTCACGAAAGTTCAGAAGTTTTCTGGACTTTTTTTGTCAATATGAAAGACTTTTACGTATCTGATAAATGAAGGAGTAAACGAATGAAAGCAGAGATTATTGCAGTCGGGACCGAATTACTTTTAGGACAGGTGGTGAATACGAACGCAACCTTCTTGTCAGAAGAACTGGCAAGTCTTGGGATCGATGTTTTTTATCATAGTGTTGTCGGGGACAACCCCAATCGCTTAGAAGAATTGCTGACGATCGCCGACAAACGCAGCGACTTGATCGTATTGTGCGGCGGCTTAGGGCCCACCGACGATGACTTGACGAAACAAGTCACTGCCCGTCATGTGGGACAAGAGTTAGTCAGAGATGAACCAGGCTATCACCAATTGAAAGCCTTCTTTGAAAACAGTCAACGGAGGATGACGGAAAACAATTTGCGGCAGACCCTCGTTTTTAAGGACGGTGTGTCTTTGCCAAATCCCAATGGACTAGCGATCGGGATCTTTTATCAGACAGCCGCTACCAGTTATTTGCTGCTGCCAGGACCACCAAGTGAACTACAGGCGATGTTTCTTACCCACGCAAAACCACTTCTGTTAGAGCAGTTTCCCCAAGAAGAGGTCTTGCTGTCTCGCGTTTTGCGCTATTACGGGATCGGGGAATCGGCATTGGTCACAGAATTGGCCGATTTGATCGAGAATCAAGTCAATCCCACCATCGCTCCTTATGCCAAACCCAATGAGGTCACGCTGCGTCTGACGGTCAAAACTGCAGACGAGGCGCAAGGGATCAAACAATTGGATGCGTTAGAAGAAACCGTCCAAGCACGGGTCGGTGCGTATTTCTATGGGTATGGGGAACAAAATTCGCTGGCAGAAACAGTCGTCGAGCGACTGATCGAGAAAAAGAAAACCGTCACCGCAGCGGAAAGTTTGACCGCTGGTTTGTTCCAAGCGACCCTAGGAGGGATTCCTGGCGTCTCTGAGGTGTTTCCCGGTGGGTTCGTGACATATTCTGCTGCAACAAAAAGCAAGCTCTTAGGCATCGATCCAGGGCTTTTGGAAAGCTATGGAACTGTTAGTCAGGAATGTGCAGAAGCAATGGCCGTCTATGCCCGCAAACAAGCCGAGACTGATTATGCGGTGGCGTTTACGGGTGTTGCTGGTCCAGACGAGTTAGAAGGTCAGCCCAAAGGCACCGTTTGGATCGCCTTAGCTTCTGACAAAGGCGTCTCGAGCCAGCTGTATCACTTCAACCGCGACCGCGCCTATATTCGGCATAGTGCCGTCATGGCGGGCTTAAATCAAATACGTAAGGAATTATTAAATTAATGCGAATGTTTGTTCGTTTTTTCTTGCAATTTCCCGTCAGAAGGACTATTATTATCTTATGAACGACACACGAAAGTGATGAATATAAGGAGGATTATCCGTTTGGCAGATGATCGTAAAGCAGCCTTAGATGCTGCACTAAAGAAGATTGAAAAGAACTATGGTAAAGGTGCCATCATGAAGCTTGGCGAAAAAGTTGATCAACAAATTTCAACGATCCCAAGTGGTTCATTGGCCTTGGATGTTGCATTAGGTGTAGGTGGTTACCCACGAGGACGGATCGTAGAAGTTTACGGCCCAGAAAGTTCTGGTAAAACGACAGTTGCTTTACATGCCATTGCGGAAGTCCAAAAAAATGGCGGAACAGCAGCATTTATCGATGCCGAACATGCGTTAGATCCTCAATATGCGCAAAAATTAGGCGTAAATATCGATGATCTTTTGTTATCACAACCAGATACAGGGGAACAAGGATTAGAGATCGCTGACGCCTTAGTTTCAAGTGGTGCGGTTGATATCGTGGTCATTGACTCGGTAGCAGCTTTAGTCCCACGGGCGGAGATCGACGGTGAAATGGGTGATACCCACGTTGGTTTGCAAGCTCGTTTGATGTCACAAGCATTACGGAAACTTTCTGGTTCCATCAACAAAACGAAAACGATCGCGATCTTTATCAACCAAATTCGGGAAAAAGTTGGGATCATGTTCGGGAATCCAGAAACAACCCCTGGTGGCCGTGCGTTGAAATTCTATTCAACCATCCGTTTGGAAGTACGTCGTGCTGAGCAATTGAAATCCGGTACAGATATCATCGGGAACCGCACGAAGATCAAAGTAGTCAAAAACAAAGTAGCGCCACCATTTAAAGTAGCAGAAGTCGACATGATGTATGGTCAAGGGATTTCCCAAGAAGGTGAATTGCTGGATATGGCCGTGGAACAAGACATCGTCGATAAAAGCGGTGCGTGGTATGCCTATAAAGGGGATCGTATCGGTCAAGGTCGTGAAAACGCCAAAAACTACATGCGTGAACACCAAGAAATGATGCTAGAAGTTTCTGCTCGCGTCCGCGATGCTTACGGGATTGGAACAGGAGAGACCGTAACCCTTGAGGAAGCGCAAGAAGAATTACCATTAGACGACTAAGTCTTGAAAAAGCCAAACAACCTCGTTGTTTGGCTTTTTTGTGGTTTTTGCCAGATTCGTCCATTGTTGAAAAAACATCCGTAAAAAGGAAGGGTTGCGAAAGTTTACTTTATTATTTAAAGTTGACACTCTTGTGTTCAAACATTAGAATAAACGTATGTGGATTTCCACATAAGAAGTAGCGAATTGATAATTTTGTTATCCTTTGTTAATCAAAATTACAAAATATTTAAAAAGATAGTATGGAGGTGGATTCATTGGAACTACTTTACATTCTCCTCGCTATCATCGGTTTAATTGTCGGTCTTGGATTAGGAGTTTATGTGACGAAATCTCGTCATGAGAAAGAAATCAACGGCGCCCAAAATTCTGCAGCTGGAATTATCGAAAGCGCTAAGAAAGAAGCAGAAACTCT
Source organism: Enterococcus sp. FDAARGOS_375 (assembly GCF_002393265.1). Taxonomy (NCBI): domain Bacteria; kingdom Bacillati; phylum Bacillota; class Bacilli; order Lactobacillales; family Enterococcaceae; genus Enterococcus; species Enterococcus sp. FDAARGOS_375. The sequence goes on from NZ_CP023515.1 coordinate 1,499,256, forward strand.
TAAAAAAGAAGCATTGTTAGAAGCTAAGGAAGAAAATCAGAAGTATCGGTCAGAGATTGAAAGTGAGTTGAAAGAAAGCAAACTTGATTTAAAATCACAAGAAAATCGTTTACTCCAAAGAGAACAAGTACTTGATCGTAAGGACGATTCTTTGGAAAAACGAGAACGCTCACTTGAAGATAAAGAAGGCAGACTTAGTGAGAAACAACAATTAATTGACGAGCGAGAAAAAGAAGTAGAAAACTTAATCGATGGACAACAGAAAGAATTAGAGCGCATCGCTGCGCTGTCTAGAGATGAAGCAAAAGAGTTGATCATGAAATCAACAGAAGAGGAATTGAACCATGAATTAACGATCATGGTCAAAGAATCTGAACAGCGTGCGAAGGAAGAAGCAGATCGAAAAGCAAAAAATCTCTTGTCCCTAGCAATCCAACGTTGTGCCGCAGACCAAGTGTCTGAAACCACGGTATCGGTCGTATCATTACCAAATGATGAGATGAAAGGTCGAATCATCGGAAGAGAAGGTCGGAACATTCGCACCCTTGAAACCTTGACAGGGATCGATTTGATCATCGATGACACGCCGGAAGCAGTCGTCTTATCAGGATTTGATCCGATTCGCCGTGAAATTGCTCGTATGACCCTTGAAAAACTGATTCAAGACGGCCGGATCCATCCAGCTCGAATTGAAGAAATGGTCGAAAAATCTCGGAAAGAAATGGATGAACATATTCGTGAATATGGGGAACAAGCAGCCTTTGAAGTCGGTGCTCACACCCTTCATCCAGACTTGATCAAGATTTTAGGTCGTTTGCGTTTCCGTACCAGCTACGGACAAAACGTCTTGAACCACTCGATCGAAGTCGCAAAACTAACCGGTGTTCTTGCCGCAGAATTAGGCGAAGATATTCAGTTAGCCAAACGTGCCGGACTCTTGCATGATATCGGGAAAGCCCTTGACCATGAAATCGAAGGCTCTCACGTTGAGATCGGGGCTGAGTTAGCTGCCAAATACAAAGAAAATGGTGTGGTGATCAATGCGATCGCTTCTCACCATGGAGATGTTGAAGCAACATCGGTTATCTCTGTTTTAGTTGCAGCCGCAGATGCCTTGTCAGCAGCCCGTCCAGGTGCCCGCAGCGAATCATTGGAAAATTATATTCGCCGCTTGCAAAACCTAGAAAATATCGCCAACGGCTTCAAAGGTGTCGATTCCAGTTTTGCAGTCCAAGCCGGACGTGAAGTCCGTGTAATGGTCAAACCAGAAGAGATTTCTGATTTGGATGCTGTACGATTGGTTCGCGACATCCGCAAGAAGATCGAAGATGATTTGGATTACCCAGGTCATATCAAAGTAACCGTTATTCGCGAGACCCGCGCAACGGATTACGCCAAATAGCAAGCAAAAGCAGTATCCTCTCAGAGGATACTGCTTTTTTGTGTGGCTGATTGTCAATAAGGACGACTGAGTTGTTCAAGATCAACTCTATTTTATCAGTCCCATAAATGATCGCGCCTTTTTTGTTCCTTGGCAGGCAGCTAAACGCCGGGAAAGCAAAGGATGAATCGTTAGCGACAGAGGCGAAAAGAGGGAGTATCGATCCCAGCATCATCGAGTGGGGGGCTATTGAAAGACAAAACAGACCCAGACTTCTCGGTGAAGTCTAGGTCTGTTTTGTCTTTTTCACGTCTATACGTCCATCAAATCTTGCGCCGACGGGCGAAGTCCACAAAGCGGAATTTATCCAGTCGGTGGATCGATTCGGTATATTCAAAACAGCGCGTGTCTTCTAGATACACGAGGCTGCGAACCGTAACGACATGCTGATCTTCAGGACGCAGATCCATTAGATCCCGCAATTCTTTGTTGACGGGGTCAACAGTGATTTCTTTTTGTGCATAAGCGATCTCAAGGCCAAGATCATTTTCAAAGTAATCAAAAATCGATACTTTCGCTCGGTTTTCTGGCAACTCTTCGATGATAGAAGCATCAAGGTAGTCTTTGTCCAAAATCACCACTTCTCCATCGATTCTCCGCTGACGGATCAGTTTCCATGCCTCAGAAGCGACAGGCCAACCAGTGGTCTCGTGCAGCTTTGGCGACACGGCGATCTTACGGATCTCGACAACCTTTGTTTCACTAGGAATGCGTTGGGTATCTTGCAGCTCACGAAAACTCGTCAAGCCGGAAATCGGGAAATCAAAGCGATTCAAGTCTAAAACGATCGAACCTTTCCCTTGTTTCTTTTGGATATAACCAGCATCCCGCAATAAATTCAATGCCTTACGGACAGTCTCGCGGGAGACACCATAAGTTTTGATCAATTGGTTTTCGCTAGGCAGCAAAGAATGCGGAGGGTATTCGTTTGCTAGAATTTTTTGTTCTAAATCTAAAAATATCTCTTTGAACTTGTTCATCGGATTGCCCCCTCTTTGGCTATTATAGCGAGGCCAAATTGGAAATGCAATCGACTATTTCGCCAAAAGTTCGTCAATGTTTAGGTCCGTCAATTTTTCAACGATCACATCTGCACCGTGTAGTTCTTCTCCTGAATAAACGCCTACCGCATACATACCAGCAGCTTTGATGCCGTCGATCCCTGCTTGAGCATCTTCAAAGCCAACTGCTTCTGCCGGTTCAATGCCTAGTGCCAGCGCTGCTTGGATAAAGATTTCTGGATCTGGTTTGCCTTTTTTCAAGGTTGCTGGGTCAACGATCGTATCAAAGTCTTGCATGACACCTAGTTTGTCCAAAATAAACGGCGCATTCTTGGACGCCGAAGCGATGGCACAAGGAATGTTTTTTGCTTTGGCTTCATCAAGGAATGTCTTCACCCCTGGCAATAGATCATCAGGAGTCAAGCTTTGTAACAATTGTACATAGTGGGTATTTTTCTTCGTCGCTAAGGCTTCTTTTTCGACTTCTGTGTAGGCATCATTTTTATTGCCTAGGGTTAAGATTCGCTCTAAAGAGTCCATGCGGCTAATGCCTTTTAACTGCTCGTTGAATTTCAAATCGATCTCGATCCCGATCTCCGCAGCTAATTCTTTCCATGCAATGTAGTGGTATTTAGCTGTATCTGTGATAACGCCGTCTAAATCAAAAACAAAACCTTTTTTCATGTGGAACACTCCTTTTAGTAAGTAATCGTTGCTTCTTTGTTTGCTTCTAACGAAACTTGCTGCCCATTCACTAAGATCGTGACTGGCTGATCAGCAGTGATCGTCAATGTTTCATGTGTAACATTCATTGCAAAGTGGGTGCCGCGAACTTCTAGCTGGAAGGCTAAGCTGTCCCAGGCTTTTGGCAAGTTCGGTGTGATCTGCAACTGCTCTTCTCGAATATCGATCCCAGCAAAAGTGGTTAACGGAATAAACAACGTAGCGGCCATGACACCGGCGTGAATGCCTTCTGCCGTGGTTCCGCCTTGGATATCACGGTAATCAGAAGAGAGCGCTTCTTGGTATAACGACCAAGCCAATTCCTGATCATCCACCATTGCCGCTAACTGAGCGTGAACGATCCGCGACAAAGTCGAGCCGTGGGAGGTGCGAGCCAAATAATAATGGAGATTTTTTTCAATATAGTCTGTTGGCAGTTGGTAAGAAAGATCTGCCAAAATCTGATTGACTTGCTCTTTTGAGAAATTGTAGAAAATCATCAGACTATCGGCTTGTTTCGCGACTTTGTAGCTGTCAGCACTCTTGCCTTCAGCGTTCAAGATGCGGTCCATCCGATAGATGTTGCCATATTTCTCTTTATAATGGGCCCAATCCAGATCTTCCAACTGGAAGTACCCTTCAAACTGTGCGATGATACCTTCTTGATCGATCTCTAAGCCTAATTTGGTACGAATATCTGCCATAGCAGCAATATCCGCTGGGGTTAAAGCCGTTTTCTCCAATACTGCTTGGAAGCTCTCTGCTGATAGTTGTTGTTGGAGGTTCTCGATCTCTTCAAACAACCATACTACCATCATATTGGTATAGGCGTTGTTTTTCAAGCCACCTTGTTCACTATTTGGGTAGCTTTCATGAAATTCATCTGGTCCCATGACTTTATCGATAAAGTAACGTTGAGTAGCATCATCCCAGGTGGCAGCACTTTGCCAGAAATGGGCGACTTCTAACATCAATTCTAACCCATATTGTTCCATGAAGACCCGATCTTGCGTGTTGTGCCAGTATTGCCAAATGTTATAAGCGATCGCTAAGGAGACGTGGCGCTGCAAGCGACTGTGGTCTTCTTTCCATTCGCCGCTGATAGGGTTCAAATGCAGTTCTTGGGATTGCTCACTGCCATCCAATCCAGATTGCCATGGGAACATGGCGCCTTGGTAGCCGGCTTTTTGGGCGTCTTTTTTGGCAGCAGCTAAGCGGCGGTAGCGATACAGCAAAATTTCTTTGGCGGTGTCAGGAAAATGTAGAATGTAAAACGGTAAGATAAACAGTTCATCCCAGAAAATATGACCGCGATAGGCTTCGCCATGTAGGCCACGGGCAGTGATACTGGCATCTAAGGACTCCTGATAAGCATTCGGTGCTGCGGAGACTAGCAGATGATACGTATGCAGATTCAGCATTTTTTGTGACATCAAGTCACCAGTGACTTCGATGGCCGCTTTCGCCCATAATTCATCCCAGGCTTGTTTTGAGGCGGTATACATCGTCGCAAAATCAGGTAATGCTAAGGAAGAAAACGTAAATGCCGGTTGCGGCTCTTCTTGGCGATAAGCGGCAACAGTGACTGATTTTTCGACCCGATAAGTTTGGCCTTCCGTCACCTCAAGGGCTACTTGCTGACGGACGAGCTGGTCGTTTGTTTCAGCGTGCAGCTCAGCCAATGGCAGGTCCTGTGAAAACAGTTCAGAGGATTGGACAACGGTAATCTGTGATTGGTTAGTGGTGACCACTAAATGCGCTTTGTTTTGTTCAGCTGCTGCCTCTTTCACGGTCAAATGCTGGTTGGTTAAGCTACGGTAACGAGCGACGTTATAGTTATAAACCGATCCGTCGGCTTCACTGACGAAAGTAACGGTGCCGGAAAAGTTCAGTGGGGTAAACTGATAGACCAAGCTGTATTGGTGAACGTCTTGCATATTGGCGATTTTCTTCGTTTCGATTCGCAGACGCTTTTGTTTTTTGGTTTCAATTTCTGCCACTGATTGGAACAAGCCGGTCTTCAGATCCAATGTCCGTTTAAAGGAAAGGAGCTGATTGTTGGCGATGTCGATCACTTCATCATCGATCTTCACGTACATTTTTTGCAGATTCGGTGCATTGACGAAGTCTTCATTGCTGATGGTATGACCAGAAACATCCGATTCTACCGTATTGTAAAGACTTGCTAAATACAGCCCTGGATAGTTCGCTTCACAAATGGTCATCTCAGGCGTCGTGCCTCGCAGCCCTAGATAGCCGTTGCCGACGGTTAAAAGTGACTCCACCGAGTATTCATCTTTACCAGGGGTGTAGCCATAGTATTCGAGGGTCCAAGGAATTTCAGCACTTTTTTCTTCATACTGTTCTTTCGTGGTGCAAACAAAGGGACGATTCAATTTTTCTGTCAACCATTGGTCCAGTGAAAAAGTCCCTTCTTCATTCGTAAACACCAGCGATTCAGAGATGATCCCGCCACCTTCCATTTGCTGCAGCTGCGCGGTCAGTGCGGCAACTCGTTCACTGTCAGTCCCAGAAAACGGATAGGTCGTACCAGTTTGATCCGTTAATAGCCATTCTTCCTTAGACAATATAATCGTATTCACAGTAGTTGTCCTCCTTTAAACTTGTCTATACATGCAAGATGATTATAACGTAAGTTGTAAGCTATTTCAATTTATCTCACCTGTTTTTTTATTCTTTTTTGTCAAATAAACAGTAAATAAAGTTATTGGCAATATTATTTTATATTAATCAAATATTTTAAAGAACGTTTATTTATCAAGGTTTTAATACGGTATATTTTCTATTCACTTGTATTGTTTATAGAAAAGTGAAAAAAAATGGTTTGAAACGCTTGCAATATCAAAACTATCAAGTTATGATTAGTGCGTAATCAAAACATATATATACAAGTGGATGTGAAAGGGGTTTATTAATTATGGGAAAGTATCGTGATGATGCTGAGAAGCTGCTGGAATATGTTGGCGGCAAAGAAAATATCGCCGCAGTAACACATTGCGCGACACGTATGCGTTTTGTTTTGAACGATCAGTCAAAAGCAAACGAAAAGGCAATTGAAGAAATTCCAAGTGTCAAAGGAATGTTTACCAATGCGGGACAATTCCAAGTCATTATCGGCAATGATGTCTCAACGTTTTACAATGATTTTACCGATGTATCAGGAATAGAAGGTGTTTCTAAAGAACAAAGTAAAGCGATTGCAAAAAACAATCAAAATATCGTGCAACGAGCGATCGCTACGTTAGCTGAGATCTTTACCCCGTTATTACCAGCGATTATTGTCGGTGGTTTGATGCTAGGGCTGAGAAATTTCTTAGAAGGTGTACCGCTAGAAGCTCTAGGTGGACAAACCATTACGCAAGCTTCTACTTTTTGGAACGGTGTCAATGGCTTTTTATGGCTGCCCTGTGAAGCGATCTTTCACTTTCTACCAGTAGGGATTACTTGGAGTATTACACGTAAGATGGGAACCACGCAAATATTAGGGATTGTTTTAGGGATTACATTGGTTTCACCGCAATTATTAAATGCTTATTCAGTAAGTTCAACTTCTGCTGCAGAAATTGCTCAAAATTATACGTGGGACTTCGGGTTCTTCACTATTGATAAAATTGGGTATCAAGCACAAGTAATCCCAGCAATGCTGGCAGGTTTCTTATTGGTTTATCTTGAAAGATTCTTCCGGAAATGGATTCCAGAAGCGGTTTCAATGATCTTCGTTCCATTGTTCTCATTGCTGCCAACTATTTTAGCAGCTCACATGGTATTAGGTCCAATCGGTTGGCAAATCGGATCAGGCATTTCTTGGGTCGTAAATGCTGGCTTGACCTCACCATTAAACTGGTTATTTGGTTTCATTTTCGGTGGCCTGTATGCGCCTTTGGTTATTACCGGATTGCATCATACAACGCTGGCGATCGACTCTCAATTAGTAGCGGATTTTGGGACAACCAACCTTTGGCCAATGATCATGCTGTCAAATATTGCGCAAGGTACGGCAGTATTGGCGATTTGGTTCCTTCACCGTGGCAATAAAAAAGAAGAACAAGTCTCTGTTCCAGCAACGATTTCTGCTTACATGGGGGTTACTGAACCAGCGATGTTCGGGATCAATTTGAAATATGTTTACCCATTTGTCGCAGCAATGGTAGGTTCTGCCTTTGGTGGTATGCTGATCACTGCAACGAATACCCGTGCATTAGGTATTGGTGTAGGGGGACTACCTGGCTTCTTATCATTTAAAATTGAAAACTATCCAATGGTCTTCATCTCAATGGCGGTGACGATTGCGATCACGTTTGTTTGCACCATCATCTTTAGAAAAGTTACCTTCTTAAATAAATTAGAACCGCAATTGGCTGCTGATACAGCTGCAGCAGCGGCTGTTGCACCAACGACTGCTGCACCGACAACTGCAGCCCCAGAAGCAGCACAAGTTTCAGAAGAAACCCTTTATGCTCCAGCTGATGGGAATGTAGTTGCCATCACTGAAGTTTCTGATCCTGTCTTTTCTCAAAAAATGATGGGTGACGGCTTTGCTGTTCAGCCAACGAATGGAACGATTTATGCTCCTGTTGCAGGTACGATCTCTAGCATTTTTGAAACAAAGCATGCAATCGGGATTTTAACCCCTGGTGGCGCGGAAGTTCTTGTTCATATGGGCTTAGATACTGTGGAATTAAAAGGTGCGCCATTTGAGGTCCTTGTTTCTGAAGGTGATACGGTCACACCAGAAACGAAGCTTGCAGTGATGGATCTAGATGCCGTTACCGCAGCTGGCAAACAGACCGATGTTTTGACGGTCATCACGAATGCCGAAAAAGTGCGTCAGCTTTCATTGACGACTACAGGCACAGTGACAGCCAAAACAGCGGTTGGTTCCGCTGAATTAAACTAAAAAAATAATCCGTTTCCGAGAGCGCCCTTGACTAAGAAGGGGGATCGGAAGCGGATTTTTTATGGCCGCCCTCAAGAGAGAGCGGCTTTTTTTCGTTGTTTTTCAATGGGCAAATCTACAGTTAGCTGACAGCTTTTTTGTCGGTGTTTTTGCGGAAGTAGTTGATCGTTAATAGGAAAGTCAGTAAGACCAGGGCCCACAAAAAGAATAAGGCGATTTGAGAGCCGATGACCGTCCCTTGGGTGTAATCAGTCGCCGCATTTTGTGCCAAATTGATAATGGTCGCCACCACAGCCGTCGCCACTGCGCCAGAAAACTGCTGCAGCGTATTAAAGATCGCATTACCGTCCGCGTACAACGCAGGAGTCAGCTTGTTTAAGCCGGTGGTCATCATATTGCTGTAGGCTAAGCCGATCCCGATCATGTAAAAGACATGTCCAGCAACTAGGCTCCAAATGAAAGGCGAACGCAAAACGAGGGCTAAGGCAAGCCAACCGATGGCAATCAATGTCAAACCAGACAGGATCGGTTTTTTCGGTCCAACTTTATCCAGCAACCGACCAGAGATCGGCGCAAGGACCGCACCGATGGCCGCCCCAGGAAGCATAACTAATCCTGCAGTAAAAGCATCTTTTCCCAAGACGAGTTGGACAAAGTTCGGCAAGACAAAGGAAATGCCCAGTAAAAGGAATTGACAAACAAGAAAGCCAAACAGAAACAAACTAAAGCTGCGGTTTTTCAAAACAGCCAAACGAATCAATGGGTTCGAGCCTTTTGAGCGTTGATAAAACAAGCCAGCACCAATGAAACCGAAAAGCAGCGGCAGTAGACTCGCTAAGGTGCCTACTTGATTCAAGAACAATAAGAAGCCGCTGAACATCAAGACGATTCCTAATACACTCAGTAAATCCAGGGAAGTGTCTTTTGCCCCAGCCGTTTTAGGGATCGAGTAAAGGCCGAGTACTAGGGAGATCAGCAAGACTGGGATCAAGAAAAGAAAGATCGCATTCCAAGACCAATGGGCGGTCAATAAGCCCCCATATGTCGGTCCGATCGCTGGAGCGATGGAAGTGGTCAAATTCCCTAAGCCGATTGCCGCTCCCCGTTTTTCAAAGGGGGAGTAAGTCAAAATGATGTGGAACATCAAAGGCAGTGCGATCCCTGTGCTGGCACCTTGGAAAAAGCGGCCAATCAGCAAAATGGCAAACGTCGGCGATAAAAAGTCGATCACCAAGCCAACAAGGAAGAAGGCGTTGGCAGCTAGAAACAAGGTTCTCAATGAGAATCGTTTCAAAAGGTAGGTCGATATTGGGACAATGATGGAGATGACCAGTAAGTAGATGGTCGTCACCCATTGCACATCGGATGTTGAAAGCGTAAATTGATCGATCAATGTCGGAAACGTTACATTCATAGCTGTTTCAATCAGAACGCCTGCAAATGACATCAATCCGGTTGCGAGGATCGCCCCCACGAGTTTTTTGTTGTTTTCCATATTCTCACCTCTAAAAATTCGCAAAAAAAGAGACCGTTTCTATTCTCATAGAAACCGCCTCTCTCTCGACAAGCGAACCCGCTTGTTATCTGTACGATTTAATCTATCGCTATTCTACTGACTTCATAAGAAAGTGTCAAGAGAAGTGGATAAAAAAATAGCAAAAAACTTTTTTGAAAGTTTTCAAACTTTTACTTACACGAAAAATTTTCTTCTGCTAGAATAGTCGAGTACGAAAAAGAGAAAGGAAGTTGTTACATGCCCATCAACAAAAAAGAAAGTTTGATCTATACGACACTTATGTGTATTTTCATGGTGTATTTTATGAGTGTTTATAACCTCATGTTTCAAGTCGGTGTTTCTGCATTGGCATTCCAATTGGCGTGGAATGAATTGCCATTAGCCCTTTGTGTCGCCTTTATTTTGGATTGGTTCATTGTTTCTGGTCCGGCAAAAGGTTTGGCGTTTCGATTTTTGGACCATCAATCAGCTACTTGGAAAAAAATCGGGTTGATTTCTTCATTGATGATCGCCGGCATGGTGATCTGTATGTCATTTTTTGGTGCGTTGATGCACCCAAACCCTGATCACTCGGTGTTCGTCAATTGGCTAAGCAACATTGGGAAAAATGTGATCGTCGCATTGCCATTGCAATTGTTTATTGCAGGCCCAATCGTTCGCCGGGTGTTTCGCGCCTTGTTTCCTATTGGCACTGTGCAAGAACAGCCAGCACTAGGAGAATAATCGATCATTAGAAAAAACGTGCTGCAGACAGGCTCTGCCAAGGTTAGCTAAAATAGCTGGCTTGGCGATAACTGGACTTGCGGCACGTTTTTTTGCTTTTATAGACAGCAAAAAAACCCATAGGATGGTATGGGTTTTTCTGGTTACCCTATGAAATAGGATACAGGATGTACCTATATAGTAATATGGTAAGATCAAAAAGGAAAGTTCAATTTTTTCATCAAAACATGAAATTGTTGAAAATCGATTGTTTTTATGACAAAAAAATCAACTTATAATTATTTTCCGTCTGTTATTCCGTATAGAAACCAACGAGTTGATACCAGCGGCGATGCTCAATATGGTAGGCATCAGGTGAGTACCCTGACATTGAAAAACCGATAAAGGTGATGACCAGTCCGATAATAATAAACAACAGACTGAGAAAAACGAAAAAGCGCTTATTGATTTTGATCATAGGACTGCCTTCTTTCGATAGTTTTGAACAAATGATTTCGGCCAAACGACAAGGGAGTGGGTAAGGCGTGAAAAAGGTCGGCTCATACTAAAAGTGGCGATCAGGCAAAGCAGCCCTAAACCAAATAAGAAAATCCCCACACCTAACTGACTTAAAAAGAGATAGAAACCATCCGCCATCAGCATGGGACTTAAGACAACGCTGGCGATCCCACCGATAAACGTAGTGACACCAATCATGCCAGTGGTGAAAGGCACACACCAGATGATTATTAAAAAGCTTAGGATCAGCAATGCGGCACTTAACAATAAGCTGCCCCACAATGGGAAGCCTAGTACTAAAATCAAAAGCAAAAAGGGATGAAAGCGGCGAGGAATCTCTACTACGACCTCTTCCGTTTCGGTGACTGCTTGGATCAGTTCTTTTGGGGAGCCAAGGCGTGCCACGGCTTCTTCTTCGGTGTATCCTTCTTCCATCAAATCTTCGATCATCTCGTCATAATAGTTGATCAGCTGATGAATCTCGCTAGGTCTGACTTTTTCAGATAATTCTGCAGCCAATGCCTTGATAAAATCAACTCTGTTCATCTAATGTTCCTCCTTTAATAAATCGCTGGATCAATGTCAATTGGGGCCAGTCGTTGGTTAAAAAATCATCGATCCGCTGTTTGCCAAGTCTGGTCAAGCGGTAATATTTTCGCGTCCGTCCTTGATGGCTTTTATTATAAGTCTCAACCGCTCGGCTGGCCTCTAAGCGCTTCAAGATAGGATAGAGCGTTGATTCTGAGATTGGCAGTAAAGGAGATATGTTTTTGACTAATTCATAGCCATAAGAGTCACCATGCTGCAAATAGGCTAAAACACAAATTTCCAATAATCCTTTTTTTAATTGGGCATCCAAAGGCTCTCCTCCTGTTCATACTCATACTATACATTACATAGTATCATTCCACAAGCAGCACCAGTCAAAATCAGCCTTAAGTCTGAGCACCATATGACAACAAGAGCTCATTCGACAAAATGGTCAAAAATAAAAAATAAAATTAAGAAAATCGGCAGAAAGTATAGGTTAACGTGCTCTTTTTTGTTAAAGTAGAAGTATATAGATTACTTTCAGTAAGAAAATGGGCGTTGGTTGTGTTTCTAAAAGCTGCAAGTAGTCAAAATGAATGAGACGAACGTCAGCAAGAATTGGTGACGTCCAGAAAGGAAGGGGTATTATGAGAAAAGCAACGATTACGAAAAAATATTTGATCAATTGCTTAAAAAAATATCTGGTGGAGTATCTTTATCGACCACTCACTGTCCGCGACATTGCTAATTACGCACGAACATCGACTCAACCAATCTATTTGAATTTTTCAAACATGCAGAATTTCAAGCAGGCGATGGTCGAGGATGTGTTTCGCGATATTCATGAAGCAAAAAAAGAGTCAGTGGCGACACTAGATCCTTTATACAGTTTTTGGCATAACTATTACGTGTTCGCCAGTCGCAATCGGGCCCTCTTTTTTGCATTATTTTTAAATGATATTGGTTGTGGTCCTTACATAAAAGAGCGTTCTTTTGCATATTTTCAAGAAGCAATTGCTGAATCAGCTGTTTTTCAATGTGCGCAAGAAAACGATCTGAGGAAGTACCATGAAGAAGCCTTGATTTTTTTTAGTGGGTTGGTATTGCTGTTTATTCGTGAAGGGTGTACTGACGGCAACAAGGATTTTATAAAAGATACCATGGAGTATTGGGAACGAATGTTAAAGAAAGCAAAAGGCGTGACGCGAGACCAGGGTCGGCAAGGATTATTAGAGGTTGGTGCGTTTGCTGTAGAAGAATAGATGCTTGAAACCAAGTATTAGTTTAAATATCTGAATATTGTGACATCAAAAGAACCGGTAGTGATCAAGCATTCTTCACTAACGGTTTTTTTGAGGCGGTAAGTTTTGCGGTATGAGTAGAACAATGGTGGTTTTTTTACCTTTTACCGATTGAATCGATAAGGAAGCTTGCGTGCCATAGTACAATGCTAGCCGCTGGCGTACATTGTTGATACCATAGTGTTGATCAGAAGGTTGCTCCAGTTGTTTTAGCTGTTCAGGATCAATCCCGGAACCATTGTCTTGGATCTCGAACCGCAGCCGCTGCTCTTCTTTAAGACAGCGGATCGTCAATACGCCTCTGCGCCCATCTTCAATATGATCCAGCCCATGAAAGACGGCATTTTCGACAAACGGCTGCAAGAGCAGATTAATCATCGGATATTCATCGATATTTGAGTCAATTTCGAGGACTAAATCAAAGGAATGGTGATGCATTTTTTGCTGAATTTTCGCATAGGTGATCGTCAGATCGAGTTCTTTGCTGACGGATAGCCGGTTGGATCCTTGGTTTAGGCTGAGACGGTAGAATCGAGACAGCAGCTGAGCCATCTCACGGATCTCGTGATTGCCGTTTAGTGTGGCAGTATTGCTGATCAGTGCTAAGGAATTATAAAAGAAATGCGGATTGATCTGGGCTTGCAGAGCCCGCAATTCGTATTCTTTTTGTTTAAGTTCCGCTTCGTATACTTCATTGATCAGCTCAGCGATTTTATCTAACATTTCTTGAAAATTGGTGTACAACTGTCCGACTTCATCTTTTGAAGAATATGTGTGCTCGATTTTGAATTGATCCATTGATAAAGAAGCCATTTGCTGGGCCAAAGAATTGATCGGCTGTACCACTGTTTTTGCTAGCCACCAGCTGGATAAAACCAATATCACTAATACAAAACCAAAGATAATGAGCGCCGCACCAACTAGATACAGTAGACTGCTGAAAAATGACTGTGCGGTTTTAACAAAAACGATTTGCCAATGATTATCCAGCAGTACAGGGGCTTCTTCAATAACTGCGCTTCCAACCAACCACTGTTTTTGAGTACGCTGCTGCTTCGTCAAATAATCAATGCGGTAAAGCGTCTGCCCGGTTTCTGACTGGATCGTCAAATCGTAAGGCTCCTCAGTGACTGCATCAAGATTCGTGAACAATGCTGCTCGATCGATGGTCAAAACGATGTAGTTTAAGGAATCTGCGGTATGGCCTTTTAAAAAAAGGTTGGTATAAAATGAAAGTTCCTCCCGTTCTTTGTCAAAATATGTGCGAATTTCAGTAGAGGGTTTCTCTTTGAGAAAAGGCAGCGCCGTGTCAGCAGTGATTTTTTTGACATATTGCCCATGATCATAAAGATCGATCGTGGTGTATAGCGTGATGCCTTTAATATCTGCTTGCGGAAAACGAACACTATGAAACAAAGGTACGATCGTATTTTGAAAGAGATTGTATTGATCAAAGTTTGAGAAGCGTTGACTAGAAAGTTCTTGCGTCAAGGCGGTATTGTTGGCTAAAAAGAGCAGGCTGTCCCGATAGGTATGGATCTTGCTTTCTAACTGATAGCTGATACTTTTGAGATTATCGGAGTAAGCACTTTTTTCCTGTTGTTGGATAAAGGCTCGGATGATAGATACCCCGACAAAGGTCAAAACGATCAGAGGAACAATGCTTGAAAGAATTGAAATAAGGGCGATCTTTTTTTGAAAACGAAAATTTTTAAAACAATCGTGGACTTTTCTTAACAAGAGGGACCTCTCTTTCTATACGCATCCGGCGTCATTCCGACAATTTCTCGGAACGTTTTGCAAAAATAGGAATAATGATTAAAGCCAACTTGTTTGGAGATAGTTCGAATGCTGCAGTTCGAGTTCTTTAAACGCTTCTGAGCCTGTTTGATACGGTAAGACTTGATGTATTTGGTGATACCCATGCCTTCAGAAGTGCTGAATAATTCGCTTAGGTAGTTAGGATTGATATTGACTTCCTTTGCTAAGCGCTCCAAGCTCAACTCTTGGTGAAAATGAGCGAATATATAGGATTTTACTTGGCGCACATAGTCATTTGACTGGCTCCCGTTGATTTGAAGCAATGCATCATGGATATAACGAAAGAGGGCATCAAAAATATCCGCAATTAGTTGCAGACTTGGCGCTTCCAGTATTTTTCCAATCTGATTAGCGCCATGCTCTGCATCAAAGGCGATCGAGCACTGATCGATGATGGTTTGATAAAAGGTCGCAAAATAAAATTTGGCATTGGTTGGTTCTTCACGTCCATTTGTTTCAAAGCAGTCGAAGACTGTTTTCACAAGCGCGTGTGCTTTTTTACTTTCGTATTGATTCACATACGAAACGGTTTTTTCGAAAAGCGCTTTCTTGACGATGTAGTGATCTCCCGGAAGCAGCTGGCAGATTTTCCCTTTGTTTTGCTGATAAAAAGACCGCTGACTGGTTCTCAGTAAGTCATGATAGGTGCCATACACCCCTGAATGGTGGGGAACTGGCCCGCTGTCAAAAAGTGTTATTTTTTGCTGAAACTGTTCGGAAAAATAGGTAGTTAAGTTGTTTTTTCGCTCTTCGATTTCCCTTTTTGGCAAAGGTTCGTTAAAAAAGAGCAGTTGTGCTGGAGCTAAAAACAAACTGAACATTTCAGGAAATGCAGCAGACAGCGAAGGGACAAAATCCGGCGCATTCCAAGAATCCAGCGGCCAAGTAACGAGAAAAAAAGAGGGATGAGTCTTAAAAAAATCTTGTGCAATCGATTGCTCTTCCTTCGGCAGTGAATGCCAAGGATAGCCATAAAAAAGTTTACTCAAAATCTCTTTCAAGTAATGAGTTTGTGCGATTGTTTTTGTGTAAGCACGTTGCTTTTGTTGATCAATAAAAAGAATGATTTTATTTATTTGTTCATAAAAACCATCAGGGTCGATTGGTTTTAAGAGGTAGTCAACCGCTTGTAACTGTATGGCTTTTTTTACATAATGAAAATCTTCAAAGCCGCTGATAAACATCACAGGAATTTCAGGAGCTGCTTCTTTGATTCTCGCTACGAGGGCATGTCCATCCATAAAGGGCATCTTTACGTCGGTAATTATCAAGTCAAAGGGCTGTTTCTGAAAAAGTTGCCAGGCTTCGCGGCCATTTTTGGCTTCTTCGATCAGCCATTCTTTTTCATGCTGACTCAAGAAGTATTTGATCACTTCTCTTTGATCGTAGCTGTCATCAGCAAGCAGCAGTCGGTACATGGTTTTCGCCGTCCTTTCGTATAGAGAATATTACGCAGTCGCTTCTTCTTTCTATAGTAAGCGATAAACAAAAAAAGCAACAGAGCGAATTTGTAAACGTTTTATTTTTCTGGAAATCGTGCTATGAATCTGAAAAAAGTGCTATATTTTCTGTGGAAGCGATTGCGTATAATAAGGATATCAAAAAAGTTTGAGGAGGAAAACAATGAAATTTAGGCGGGGAACAGCAATGTTAACAGCAGTTGCTTCAGTACTTATTATGACAGGATGCAGTTCAGAAGAAGCAAAGACCAATGAAAATGGGGATACCGTGATTACGATCGGACGCCAGACCGCACCGAACTCGAAACTGCCGGAGGGGGACTCTTACAGCAACAACGCGTATACTCGATTGATTCAAGAACGCTTGGGCATCGAACTGGAGAGTGCCTTTGAAGCCCACGGGGAAGATTACGATCGGCAAGTATCGCTAGCGATCGCTTCAGGGGAATTACCGGATACAATGATCGTCGGATCAAGAGATGAATTGGAAGAATTAGTTAACAATGATTTAGTGGAAGACTTGACCGAAGTATTTGAGGAGCATGCCGACGATTTTCTAAAAGACATCTATGATTCGTTTGATGGGATTCAGTTAGAAGCAGCTACGTTTGATGATCGCTTGATGGCGATCCCATCTACTAGCGATGACTTCGGGCCCAATCTTGTCTGGTTGCGCCAGGACTGGCTAGATGAGCTGGGTATTGAACTGGATAAAGATGGCAATCGCTCAATTACATTGGATGAGTTGAAGGAAACAGCGATTGCTTTTCAAGAAAATGATTTAGCCAACACCGGAAAAGCGGTTGGTTTGCCATTGGCCTTCTGGTTGTCCTCGCCAAATCATGGGGGCACGGCATATACCGGCACAGCCATTATGAATGCGTTTGGAGCCTACCCAAAATCGTATCTCCAAGATGAGAATGGACAGATGTTTTATGGATCCAATACGCCAGCAATGAAAGAAGCACTAACGCTGCTGAAGGAATGGCAAGATGAAGGGTTCATGGATCCGCAATTTGGTACCCGGACGTATGACGATATCCATGCCATGATGGTTAATGGAGAAACGGGCATCGCTTTTGGTCCTTGGCACATGCCTGACTGGGGGTTAGTACAAGCTAAACAAAATGATCCGAATGCTGAATTTGTTCCTTATGCTCTTGAAAATGCTAACGGCGATGGCGAGGTCAATGCCGTGGCTAACCGTGGCACTGGGCAATACATCGTGGTGCGCAAAGGTTTTTCTGAGCCGGAAAAAATCATGGAGATGATCAATCTGATTTATGGTGAAGTTGCCAACTCGGAAGATATTGAAACCGAGTTTCCGGAAATTTATGACTATGCGAAAGTGGATGTCGATGGGACGGTTCGTCCATGGAATGTTGTTTTCTTAAAAGCCTATAGTGAGATTGATGATGCTGTAGAAGCTTCCAAGGCGGCGGTTGGTGAAACATCTATCGATGATATCTCTAACTTCTTCATCAAAGAAAATGCCGAAAAAATCAAGCAATATCTGGATAGCCCTGAAGAAACCGATCCGGTGGACTGGACCCGCTATGCCTCTCGCTATTTAGCCGTCAATAATGTGATGGGCGGTATCAGAGAGCAAGGACGCTTGAATGAAGTGAAACCACCGCGTTTTGATTCGATCAAAGCCAATGAACGAAACGGCGCACAAGTAGGGAAACTGGAGGAAGAGACCTTCATTAAGTTTATCACTGGAGAAGAACCCCTGGAGAATTTCGACACCTACGTGGAAACCTGGAATAGCCAAGGTGGGACAGCCATACTTGAAGAAATGCAAGAAGTAGTAGATCAGCGAGCAGATAATTAAGCGGCCACTCCAGCGGTTCTGACACTCGTCTTTCGAACAAAGAAAAGCAAGGTTGTATGCAGGAAAATCGACTGCAGGTGCCTTTTCTTTGTTCGAATTTTTTCATCAAGCGGCTGGTGAGGCAAAAAATTTATGGAGGAGTAAGTAAATGGAACTTTCTGTTGAAAAAGAAAGCAAAAAAGAAAAGAAAAAGTGGTTTTCTCGAGATCAGCTTTTCTTTCTAGGGATGATTTTACCAGGCATCATTTTTATTTTGATTTTTTCTTATGGTCCTATGTTTGGGTTGTTGATGGCATTTCAAGATTATGTGCCAGCGAAAGGTGTATTTGGTTCTGAATTTGTGGGATTCGAGCACTTTCGCTACCTGTTCAGTTTACCGGATATTTTCTTAGTAACTAAAAACACGATTTTTATCGCTTTCTGGAAAATTGTCTTTAATACGATCGTACCGATTCTTTTTGCGATTCTATTAAATGAAGTACGTGTAAAGTGGATGAAACGCTCCATTCAGACCATCGTATATTTGCCCCATTTTCTTTCATGGGTCATATTGGCTTCAGTAGTGGTCAATTTATTCAGTCTTGATGGAACGGTGAATCAGATTTTACAAAACTTTGGTGTAGAACCATTAAACTTTTTGGGTAGTAATCAGCTGTTTCCTCGTTTGCTGATCGGGACCGATGTTTGGAAAAGTTTTGGTTACAGTTCAATCGTGTACCTTGCTGCCATTACCTCGATTGATCCGGGATTATATGAAGCAGCAACGATGGATGGTGCTTCTTGGTCAAAAAAAGTCTGGCACGTAACCTTGCCGGGGATGCTGCCTTTTATTTTGCTGATGACGATTTTGTCGCTGCCTAATATCTTGAATGCCGGCTTCGACCAAATTTATAACCTGTATTCTCCGGTTGTGTATCAAAGCGGTGATATTATCGATACCTATGTCTATCGAATCGGTCTGATCGGTAGAGACTATAGCTTAGGAACCGCCGTTGGTCTGGTCAAATCGGTGATCGGTCTATTCTTGATTTGGTCTTCCAACAAAATTGCGGAGAAGAAGACTGACAGAGTGATGTTTTAAGGAAAGGAAAAAAGAGATGAAAGAAAAATTTAGTATACGGCATG
Organism: Enterococcus sp. FDAARGOS_375; assembly: GCF_002393265.1. Taxonomy (NCBI): domain Bacteria; kingdom Bacillati; phylum Bacillota; class Bacilli; order Lactobacillales; family Enterococcaceae; genus Enterococcus; species Enterococcus sp. FDAARGOS_375. Next base: position 1,518,148 of record NZ_CP023515.1, read on the forward strand.
CAGTAATTTATTTGATCGTCATTGTTTTGGCTCTTTCTTGTTTAGTACCGATGTTGAATGTCGTGGCACTTTCTTTAAGCAGCAGCAGTGCGGTCGCGGCAAATGCTGTGGGGCTATGGCCAGTGGATCTGACCTTAGCGGCTTATGAGCGCATCATGAGCGATCAGCAGTTTTGGCGTTCTTTTGGTATTTCAGTCATTCGTGTGGTGATCTCTTTATTGCTGAATTTGGTGATGATCGTAACGATGGCTTATCCGCTATCTAAATCAAAAAAAGTATTTCGAACGAGAAAATTATTCATGAGTGTGATGGTTTTCGCTATGCTCTTCAGTGGCGGCATGATCCCAACGTATTTGGTCGTTCGAAATCTAGGGTTATTGAATACGATTTGGTCCCTGATTTTACCTAGTGCAGTTCCTATCGGCAGTGTGATCTTGGTGATGAATTTCTTTCGGGGAATTCCCAAATCATTGGAAGAATCTGCTCGGATCGATGGTGCCAACCCACTGCAGATTTTGGGACGAATCTATATTCCAATGTCTTTGCCGTGTTTGGCAACCGTTTCTCTATTCAGTATTGTCGGTAGTTGGAATGATTTTTTCAGTGGACTGATCTATATGACCAAGACTGAAAACTATCCTTTAATGACCTATATCCAAACACTATCAGTCAACATTGCTGAAACAATGCAACAAGCCGGGAATTTGACTTCCGAGCAGCTACAAAGTCTACTAGCGGTCTCTGATCGAAACTTGAATGCAGCGAAGATCGTGGTGGCAGTGGTGCCGTTATTGATTATTTATCCGCTTCTACAAAAATATTTCGTTCAAGGAATCGTTGTCGGATCAGTAAAGGAGTAAACCCACATGATACACTTTTTTCATTCAGAAAACTTCTTCGCACGAATCGCTTGGAAATTCAGCCAGTTGCTCCTATTAAATGTACTACTCTTGTTTTTTAGTTTGCCGCTCTTCACGATCGGCGCAGCCATCACTGCTGGCTCAAAAGTGGCGACTGACCTGATAGAAGGAAAAGCACCGGCTGTTGTTCAGCAGTTTTGGTCGACCTTTTGTCAAAGCTTTCGAAAAAGCTTTCGAAAAAGCACTCTTATCTGGCTCGGTCTGCTTATTTCTTTGTGGCTCTTGACTGCTGATTGGTTGTATTATTTCCAACTAAAAGGGACGCCTGATCTTTTTACCGTAGGCTTAGTAATTTGTACATTCATGTGGCTTCAATTTTTCCAAGTTTCGTTTTTCTTACTTGCACGTTACGATAGCGGAATCAAAACGATCCTTTTAAACAGCATCAAAGTCGCCGCAAAGCACCCGTTTAAAATACTTAGTCTTCATCTTCTGACTGCAGCCCCTATTGTCATCATGCTTCTTTCACCCTATGCGCTGGTTTTCAGCATGTACATTGCCTGCTTTTTTGGTCTTAGCTGTTTTTTGTATGTACGCTGTCAGTTATTGTTGGCAATTTTCAAGAAATATGAGAAGGTAGAAATAGCAGAAAAGTAACTGGGTTTTATAGTTAGCAACGTTGAATGGAGGAATTTTGATGGGACAAAACACGCAGTATGGAGAAAAAAAGATTGCGATCGATCGCAGGATCGGTTTTTTAGAAGAACATACGTATCACGGGAATGATCTTGGTGTGACTTTTCAAGGACAGCAAACCACGTTCAAATGCTGGTCACCAGAAGCAGAGGCCGTTTCAGTATTGATTTATCAAAGCGGTGTTGCTGGGACTGACGATCGTCTGCTGACGCTGCCAATGGTTCAAGAAGACAACTGTTGGCAAGTCACGACGGAAGAAAACGTCAAGGAGCTGTTTTATACCTTTGAGTTTCAACGAGGTGGGCAGAAAATCGAAGCGGTGGATCTTTATGCCAAGGCAGTAGGGATCAACGGAAACCGCGGTGCGATCATTGATTTAAAGGAAACAGATCCTGAAGGTTGGCAGGAAAGTCACGGCGTCGGTCAGCAGTCGATCACAGATGCCTATATTTGGGAATTACATGTCGAAGATTTCAGTGGCGCCGAAAACAGCGGGATTTCACCAGAAAATCGCGGAAAATATTTAGCCTTCACTGAAAAAAAGACCCATCTGGTGGGAGATGAAAGTCAACCAACTGGCATAGCCTATTTAAAAGAGCTGGGGATCAATTATGTTCATCTGCTGCCGATCTTCGATTTTGACAATGATGAAACTTCGTCTGCCTACAACTGGGGCTATGATCCGAAAAATTACAATGTACCTGAAGGACGATACGCTTCTGATCCTAGTGATCCCAAGGCGCGGATTCGTGAATGCAAGCAAATGATCCAATCGCTGCACGAAGAAGCCATCGGCGTTGTGATGGATGTGGTCTTTAATCACACTGCGATCACGGAAGAATCATGGTTTAATTTGACGGTGCCTGATTATTACTACCGTCAAGATGATGCAGGGAATTTTGCGGACGGTTCTGCTTGCGGCAATGAAGTGGCTTCTGAACGGAAAATGATGCGTAAATTTATCATTGATTCAGTTTTATATTGGGCGCAAGAATACAAAATCGACGGCTTTCGTTTTGATTTGATGGGCTTGATCGATGTGGAAACCATGAACCAGTTGCGGCAACGCCTAGATGATGCCGGCTTCAGTCATGTGATCTTATACGGCGAGCCATGGGATGCCGGTAGTAATCAAATCATTCAGCCGAATATCCCAGCCAATAAAAGCAATGTTTGGGCCCTGTCAGAAGGAGTTGCGGTTTTTAGTAATGATTTAAGAGACAGTATCAAAGGCGATGTCTTTGAAGAAACAGACGGCGCGTTTATTCAAGGAATGAATGGTCAACCGCAAGTCAAGCAAACCTTTTATGCGGCAAATTTGGCAACGGCGATTCAAGGAAATACAAAAGTTGCTGGGCAAGAAGGCGCCGAGCGCTGGGCAAAATCGCCCCGCCAAGTGATTGCCTATGCGTCAGTCCATGATAATCTGACTTTATGGGACAAACTGGTGGCAACCATGCAAGCTTCAGCGAAGGAAAGAAATTATGAGTTTGATCCTGAGCTTTTAGCCCGTAACAAACTAGCAGCAGCCATTTTGTTTACTAGCCAAGGAGCAGTGCTGACCCAAGCAGGGGAAGAATTTGGCCGTACCAAAGAAGGCGATGAAAATTCCTTCCGTTCGCCACTGGCAGTCAATCAGCTGGATTGGGCACGTGCCAAAACCTTCAAAGAATTGCGCGAGCTGTATCGGGGCTTGTGGGCATTGCGGCAGTCCTATGCACCATTGAGAGATGCCACGACCCAAACGGCTGAAAGCATGGTCTTTTATGAGACAAAGGATGAAAATCGCTTGGCGTATCAAGTACCCAATCGTGACAAACAGCATCCATGGCGTTCTTTGTTCGTTATACTCAACAGCACGGAAGAAAGCTGGTCCTTTGACTTACCGACGACAACAGAAAATGCTTCTTGGCACATCGTTGCTGACCCCAAAGGAGCTGGGATCACTTCTCGTGGCGTAGCAGCGTCAGGGATAACCCTCGATCCATTGTCTTTCTGCATTTTGGCGGAACAAAGTAACTAATCAAAGTAGAAGCTAAAACAAACTAAAATTTTTAGTTTGTTTTAGCTTTTTTGGTAGTAAAAAAACAATTCTTTTGCTATACTTTTAACAGAATGAGAAGCAGAAAGCGGTGAGCAAATGAAAGTTGTGATCTCTGATATTGCCCGAAAAGCTGGCGTTTCCAGCGGAACAGTCTCTAATGCGATCAACAATCGAAAGGGGATCAGTGAACAAAAACGGCAAGCGATCTTGAAGATCGCTCGTGAGATGGGGTATTTTGATCAGCGAGAAATTAAAAAAACGGAAAGTCAAAAAATCAAATTTGTCATAATGAACAAACAAGGAAATGTCGTAGGGGATACGCCTTTCTTTTCTGAATTGATCCGAGGAATCGAAATGGAGTGCAGTACGTTAGGCTATGAACTGGTCATTTCCCATATCACACTGGCACCAGAAGAAGACCCGATTGAAAAGATCCGTCCAGAATTAGCAGATGGTTTGCTATTGTTAGGAACGGAATTGGAAAAACAAGATTTAGCAGTCTTCCGTCATTTGGAAGTACCCTTAGTGATTTTAGATACGATTTTTAATTCGCAGGACTTTGATTTTGTCGCCATCAATAATCGTGACAGCGCCTATGAGATCGTTGAAAAGATGATCGAAAAAGGCCACCGTGACATCGGGATCATCAATTCAACCTTTCAAATCAACAACTTCCGTGAACGCAAGCAAGGGTTCGTCCAAGCGATCCAAGAGCATGATCTGATCCATTATGAAGAGACGGAAGCCTTAGTAGAACCCACCTTGGAAGGCTCCTATCAAGACATGAAGGTCTATTTGGAATCCATGCGTGACGATCAGCGACCGTTACCAAGCGCCTTTTTTGCGGTCAATGACAATATCGCCATCGGTGCAATGAAAGCCATTCGCGAAGTGTTTCCCGATCATCCGTTGACCATCGTTGGGTTCGATGATATTCCTTTGGCGGAATTTTGCAACCCACCACTGACCACCGTCAAAGTAGATAAAGTGTACCTTGGTCGCCAAGCCGTGCGACGCTTGATCGAGAAAATCACCAGTGAAGATGAAAACCATCTGAAAATGCTGGTCGCCACGACGATCGTCGAACGTGAAAGCATCAATTAAGATAAAAATAAGAAAAAGGACAAAACGTTTAGCAAGCGTTTTGTCCTTTTTTAGTTATTAAACAAAAATATTTATCTAAAACTATTGCAAAAAATTTAGCTTATGCTATATTTAAGGTGTAAAAAGTAAGGGATTACATTTTGAGGAAGTGAATAGATGACACAGATCGGTCTCTTTTGTGCAACTGGGCTCTCCAGCGTACTGCTCGTCAAAGCGCTCAAAGAACAACTAGCGGATGATCAGCATTACCAAGTGAATTCCGCGCCTTTTTCAGAAATATTTATGGTGGGGAATGACTATGATTTTTTGATTTTAGCTCCTCAAACCCGCTTCAATCAAGCGAAAGTCGCCGCAGCCTTTCCTGATAAAAAAATCGTTTTACTGACGGATGAGGAATTTCTGAGCAAAAATGTAGCACGAATCGTCGAAGAAATAAAAATTTAGCTAAATATACTAAAACGCAAAGGGTGGTTTTATGGATAAAGTAACCATCGGGTTCGCCCCGACTAGAAGAAATTTATTTAGTGCAGAAGCAGCCATTGAGTACGCCAATCTGACACGACAAAAAATGGACGAACTGGCCATTGATTATGTAGATATTTTAGATATCAACGAAGATGGCTTGCTATACGATGATGAAGGGGTTGAAAAAATCGCCGAAAAATTCAAAGCAGCAAAAATCGACGGTCTTTTTCTAGCCAATGAAAACTTTGGTACGGAATATGCCTGTGCTCGTCTAGCCAAAAAACTAGATGTTCCCGTCTTACTGTGGGGACCCAAAGATGAGACGCCAGCCGCCGACGGTTCACGTTTGCGGGATACGCAATGCGGTCTTTTCGCTATTGGGAAAGTCTTGCGCCGTTTCAAGGTACCTTTCACCTATGTCAAAAATTCTGATATTGATTCACCAGAATTTGCCCGCGGCTTGCAAGACTTTATCAAAGTCTGCAATGTCGTCAAGACCTTCAAACAAACACGAATCTTGCAAGTTGGCCCACGCCCCTTTGATTTTTGGACTGTGATCTGCAACGAAGGCGAACTATTGGAGCGTTTCAATATTTCGCTATCACCAGTACCGATCCAAGAAGTGGTGCAAGAAATCAAGAAAGTCAAAGAACAGCAGCCAGATAAATTGCAAGCAGTCATTGATTATTTTGAAACCAATACGGAAGTCCAAATTTCGGCGAAAGATTTGGAAATGGTGGCAGCCCTTAAAGTGGCTTTGCAAAACTTATGTGAAAGTTACGGCTGCAATGCAGGAGTCATCCAGTGTTGGACGGCCTTACAAGACGAAATCGGTATTTTACCGTATGCCTCCTTGTCACTGTTACAAGAAGAAGGTTTGCCTTTTGTCTGTGAGACGGATGTCCATGGGGCAATCTCGGAACTGTTGGTCGAAGCCGCTTCGTTGGGGGAACACCGAGCGATCTTTGCGGATGTCAACTGCCGCCATCCAGAGAACGAGAATGGCGAATTGCTTCAACACTTAGGAGTTTTTGCTTATTCCACCGCAGAGACCAAACCGATCTTGCCGCAACGACATTTTGTTTTTGACTATCCAGGATCAGTCGCTTTTCGGGCAATCAAAGACGAGTATACGCTGTGTCGCTTTGATGGGGACAACGGCGAGTACTCACTACTGATGGGCACTGGTAAAGGGATCGATGGCCCATACAATCAAGGGACCTATCTCTATCTGGAATTTGCGAATTTGAATCGCTTGGAATTCAAACTTGTTGAGGGCCCTTATATTCATCACGTTGCGGCGGTCAGAAAAAATGTGGTGCCGATTTTGTACGAAGCGTGCAAATACATCGGCGTGCAGCCAGATTTTTATGATCCGATCGAAGAAGACGTCAAAGCATACTTGAGAGGGGATCAATCATGGAAATAAACGAGCTGGAGATGAAGGCTTTAACGATTCGAAAATCCGTGTTAGAGCTGATCTATCAAGCAAAAACGGGTCATACTGGTTCGGATCTTTCTTGTACCGATATTTTAGTGGCCTTGTATTATCGGATAATGAATGTCGATGCGAAAGACCCCCAAAAGCAAGATCGTGACCAGTATATCCAAAGTAAAGGACATGCGGCAGAAGTACTATGGGCCGTTTTAGCGGACAAAGGTTTTTTGCCAAAAGAAGAATTAGCCACCTTTTCGCAATTTGGTTCACGACTGATCGGTCATCCAAACAATAAAGTAGCTGGTGTTGAGATGAATACTGGTTCGCTAGGCCACGGCTTACCCGTCGCAGTAGGGATCGCCTTGGCAGGCAAACTGGATCACCGCACGTATCAAACCTATACATTGTTGGGAGATGGCGAATTAGCAGAAGGCTCGGTATGGGAAGGGGCCATGGCGGCTGCCAACTACCAGCTGGACAATTTGACCGCCATCATTGATCGCAACGGCTTGCAGATCACTGGAGCCTCGGAAGATGTGATGGCAGTGGAGCCGCTAGATGAAAAATGGCGTGCCTTTGGTTGGGATGTGCATATCGTTGATGGCAATGATATGGCTGCCTTAGTGGCTGCATTAGAAAAACCGCATCAGCCCAATCAACCGAAGCTGATCATTGCTAAAACCATCAAAGGCAAAGGCTATTCTGCAGCCGAAAATCAAGCGCAATGGCATCATAAAGTGCCAACGGCAGAAGAGCTTGCACAAGCTATTGCCGAACTTGATCAGCAAATGGAGGTTTTGACTCATGGGAAAAAATAATATTGCCAATCGCCAAGCGATGTGCGACGTATTGATTGAAGAAGGAAAAAAGAATCCTGCGATCACGGTGTTGACCAGTGATTCTCGTGGTTCCGCTTCGTTAGCACCTTTTGCCAAGGAATTACCGACACAATTGGTGGAAGTAGGGATCGCAGAGCAAAACATCGTCAGTATTGCGGCCGGCTTAGCCCATATGGGCAAACGCCCTTTCGTTGCATCCCCAGCTTGTTTTCTCAGCATGCGCAGTATCGAGCAGATCAAAGTCGATGTCGCGTATTCGAATAAAAATGTCAAACTCTTAGGCATCAGCGGCGGTGTCAGTTATGGGGCATTAGGCATGAGTCATCATTCCTTGCAAGACATCGCAGTGGCACGAGCGATCCCTAATTTGCAAGTGCTGTTGCCAGCAGATCGCTTTGAAACGATCCAAATGTTTAAAGCCTTAGCGGCATCAAATGAACCAGCCTATATCCGTCTCGGTCGTAATCCTGTTGAAGATTGTTATGATTCTGCAGATTATCCTTTTGAGATCGGCAAAGCCATTGAGCTGAGAAGCGGTCAAGATGTCGCATTGATCGCCACCGGCGAAACCGTGCGCCAAGCGTTGGATGCTGCTGAGCTATTGGAAAAACAAGGCATCACTGCTACCGTTTTAAATGTTCATTCCTTGAAGCCCTTTGATTCAGAAACGGTCAAACGAGTGGCGAAAGAAACAGGCACCGTGATCACTGTGGAAGAACATAGCCGATACAACGGCTTAGGAGCTGCCGTGGCGGAAACGCTGGCAGAAGAAACGGACATTCGACAAAAAATCATTGCTTTTCCGGATGAAGCCTTGATTACTGGTTCTTCGGCAGAACTGTTTGCCCATTATGGATTAGACGGTGCCTCCATAGCGAAAACAGCGGTTGCGTTTCTAGGAGCTTAAGATGGACAAGACCTATCAGCTGGTTTTAGATCAGAGTACATCCGGTACCAAGCTCTTACTGTTTCAAGAAGGGAAAATCCTGCAGCGTTACGATAAAAAACATCGCCAAATTTATCCAAAAGTCGGGTGGGTCGAACATGATCCCCTCGAGATTTGGCAAAATGTCCAAGAATTGCTGGCACAAGTGTTTCAAGACCAAGCGATCACTGCAGATCAAATCGTTTCCTTGTCATTGACCAATCAGCGGGAAACGATCGTTGCTTGGGATCGATTGACCGGCAATCCCCTGTACAATGCGATCGTGTGGCAATGCAACCGCAGCGCCGCGATTTGTGAAGAATTGACGGCACAAGGCTGGGAAAGGACGATCAATCAAAAGACTGGTTTTCGCTTAGACCCGTATTTTTCTGGCACCAAAGTGAAATGGTTGGCCCAAGAATTATCGGCCATCAAGGAAAAGTCGGGGACTGGCGAATTGGCGATCGGTACTATGGACAGTTGGCTCCTGTGGAATTTAACGCAAGGGAAAGTATTTGCGACAGAAGCCAGCAACGCTTGCCGAACATTGTTTTACAATATTGAAGAGGGCCGTTGGGATGCAGAGCTCGTCAAACTTTTTGGCATCCATTTAGCAGACTTGCCAGCGATCAAACCTGCTGATACGGTTTTCGGTAGCTATCACGGAATCCCTATCAAAGGGATCTTAGCCGATTCACAAGCGGCATTATTCGGGGAAGGTTGTCAAAGCCTTGGGGATGTAAAAATCACGATGGGCACCGGTTGTTCGATCATGATGCAAGTGCAGCAGGAGCAGACGTTGCGGGATCGCCGCATTTTGACGACGGTCGGCTGGCAAACTAGCCAGGAAACAGCATTTGCGCTAGAAGGCATCATCCGTTCCTGTGGTGACGCCATCAACTGGTTCAGTGAGCAAGTGGCTCCGCTGCCAGATGTAGCTGAGATCTGTCAAGAAGTGCTGACCAGTGACAGTCAAGAAGACATCTATTTTATCCCAGCATTGCAAGGAATGGGTGCCCCATTTTGGGATAATACGATGACCGCCAGCTTTGTCGGCATGAAACGCACGACGACGACTCATGAGCTGTTGAAAGCCGTGTTAGAAAGCATCATTTTTCAAATCAAAGCAGTGATCGATGTGATGGAAGAAGTCGCTGAACGACTGATCAATCAGGTAATGATCGATGGCGGTGTTTCGAAAAACCGCGCCTTGATGAGCTTATTGGCGACTTTGATCAATAAACCCGTCATCGTCAGCGAAGTCGAAGAATTTTCAGCCATCGGCACGATGCTTGTTGCCAATCCAACCATGAATGAACCAGCTATTCAACAAACCACGATCGTTCCGCAAGCCGAACAGGCCGTGATCCGTTTGAAATATGAAAAATGGAAACGGTTCATTGAGAAGTCAGCTGCTTTTAGTGAAGGATAGAGGAGGAACTATATGGAGACCCAACGAATTCAACTGAATCAAACGGCTTACGTGGCTACCTATTTATTGCACCAATCCAAAGAGTACAATTTCGGCAAGAAACGACCGCTAGTGATCGTCTGTCCAGGCGGCGGCTACGCCTTTACCAGTGATCGAGAGGCGGAAGTCATTGCCTTGAAATTCAATAGTATCGGGCTAAATAGCGTTGTTTTATGATACACCACCGGTGACCAAGTGAAAAACGTTCCCCACAACGCCTTGATAGAAGCCGCCCAAACCGTCAAAATCATTCGTGAGCATGCTCTAGAATGGTTGGTGGATGAGGAGCAAATCATTGTTTGCGGTTTTTCAGCAGGCGGACATCTAGCGTTGCAGTTAGCGACGCGCTGGCACGATGCTGAGCTGGCAGAAGCATTGGGCGTCAGCAGTGACTTACTGAAAGTGAATTTGGCGATCGCCGGCTACCCATTGGTTTATCAAGAGCATGCCTTCCCAATCGATGAGCTAGGCTTTGCCGCTAGTCTGATCGAGACACCTTTAACTGCCAACGAGCGCTTTTTTGGGAGTAAACAACCGACGGAAGAAGCCATTCAATCCATGAACATTTTGCATCATGTCGATCAGTGGACACCTCCGATGTTTCTCTGGCATACGACGGAAGACGTCTTAGTCGATGTGGCACACTCGTTGAAGCTGGCGGTCAAATTAAGAGAAGCAGAGATTCCATTTGAACTGCATATTTTTGAAAAAGGCGAACATGGACTGGCATTAGCGGATCGAACAACGGCACGCAAGCCAAGTCACCTCAATACCCATGTCGCCAAATGGTTTGAGCTGTGCGAAGGCTGGCTCAGTAGTTATATTGATTAATAACCGCCAGTGCACAACTTGTGCCGATGAAAGGAGAGCTCCACCGTGAAAATCACCGTAAACCAAAACAAACGCACCTTATTGCGAGACGGACAGCATTTCTTTTATTTAGCCGATACTTGCTGGAGTACTTTTACTAGTATTCAAGAAAATGACTGGATCACCTACTTAGACAAACGCAAAGAGCAGGGATTCAACACCCTTCAAATCAATGTGTTACCGCAATGGGATCGCAGCCGTGGTCAATTTGACTGCTTGCCGTTTCCCCTTGATGCGGGTGTCTTTGATTTTACGGTTTTGGAGGATGCCTATTTCGAACGGGCTCAGCGTCTTTGTAAAATTGCCGATGAAAAAGGGTTTACTTTAGCATTGGTTGTCTTGTGGTCAAACTATGTCGCTGGCACTTGGGCTAGCCAGTTGGACAAAGAACGCAACGTGTTGCCGGAGGATTGCCGCCAGGCTTACTATCAAAAAGTGATTAAGACGTTTGATGCCTTCCATCCGATCTACTTTATTGGTGGCGATACGGACTTCCCAACTCAGCCAACCATCGATACGTATCTAGAAGCCTTTGTTTTCTTTGAAAAGCATTCGCCCAGTACCCTGAAAACGATTCATATCAAGGGACGTTTTGAAGAAATCCCTGAACCTATCGTCGAACATTTGGACTTATTTTTATATCAATCAGGTCATAACAGCGCCTTTTTGAATATGCCTTATTATTTGGCAGAGCGTTTTTATCAACGAGAACCGCAACTGCCGATCATCAACTCAGAACCTTGCTATGAACAAATGGGCTATGCCCGTCACGTATACGGTCGATTTGGTCAAAAAGATGTCCGCAAAGCAGCATGGCAATCATTGTTAGCCGGCGGCTCGGCTGGGATCACGTACGGTGCCCACGGCATCTGGAGTTGGCAAACCCCGACGGCAACCTTTGCGGAAGAAATCGGGGAAGCGTTTGACCGTCCGATGATTTGGCCAGAAGCTTTGTCTTTTCCTGGGGCAGATGATTATGGCTTTATCAAGCAATTATTTGAATTATTAAATATTCAGGAGCTTGTGCCTTGCCAAGAGCGCTTGATCGATGCAGATGAACAGATTCGTATGGCAGCTATCGCAGGAAGGAAGGATGCCTTGCTTTACTTGCCAAGCAATACAACAGTTCGCCTGCAAGGAGATCTTTCTACAGCGACCGTCACATTGATCGATTTGAACACCAATCGTTTCTTGAAACCAAAACTGACAGTTACTGATGGTATCACTGTTTTCCATCCCCACAATTGTCACGAAGATGTATTGTTCGTCATCCAAATAAAGGAGTGAAAAGAAAATGGATAAATATATGGATAAGGTATTAGTATTTGCAGATAAAATCTCCAACAATCGGTATTTAAAGGCAATTTCAAACGGGTTGATGGCGACGCTTCCGATCAATATTATTGGTTCGATCGCCTTATTGTTAGCAGTTTTGCCGATTCAAGGATGGACAGACTTTATCAATTCGATCAATATTGGCGGCTATTTTTCCGTCGGTTACAGTATGACCGTCGGGGTTATCTCAGTGTACGCTTCCTTTCTGGTCGGTCACCGTTTAGCGACAGAATTTAAGCAATCGGCGGTTCCTGCCGGCATCGTTTCACTGTTTGCCTTTTTGATGATGACGCCAATGGTCACCTTGGAGGAAACAACGACCCTCGACATGAGCAAACTCGGCGCTCAAGGCTTGTTTACCGCTATGATCTGCGGCTTAGTCTTTGCTCGTTTGTACTGCTTTATTTTAGAAAAAAATATCGCCATCAAAATGCCAGCAGGCGTGCCGCAATTTGTGACGGATACCTTCGCCGGTTTGATTCCAGCAATTATTTCTGGGTTTACCGCGATCGTCATTAGCTGGGCATTCAGTTTTACTTCTTATGGCTCATTTTCAGATTTCATCTATCAAATCTTGGCAATGCCGCTGCAAAGCTTGTCTTCTAGTGTCGGTTCGTTGCTATTTATTGTACTGATCCAAATGGTGCTATGGTTCTTCGGTATCCATGGTTCGTTGGTGGTGGGTAGCTTTGTCACCGCTTTGTACTTACCAATGGATGTGGAAAATATGGATGCTTTAGCTAGCGGTGTTGCTCGTTCCGAGCTGCCGAATATTTTGAGCAAGTCGTTTTATGATTTGTTTGCTGGTATTGGTGGGGCTGGGGGAACATTGTCATTGATTATCGTTATTTTGCTGTTAGCGAAATCAAAACAATCACGGACAGTTGCTAACCTAAGTGCCGTTCCTGGATTGTTCACCATTAATGAGCCGGTGATTTTTGGCTTACCGCTGATTTTAAATCCAATCATGGCGATTCCGTTCATATTAACACCATTGGTTCAAGTGCTTGTGGCGTACCTAGCGATCTGGAGTGGGATCGTCCCACGACTTAGTGGCGTACAAGTTCCCTTTGGCACACCGATTTTTCTAAATGGGTTTCTAGCTGGAGGCTGGCAGGTCGCAGTTCTACAAGTCGTTTGCGTTTTGGCAGGCTGCTTGCTGTACATTCCTTTTGTTAAAGTCTTAGATAAAGGAAAATTAAAAACCGAAGCAGAAGCAGCGCAAGCGGAGGTTCAAACTGAAAGTATCGATGCAACGGGGGAAACGGTTTAAAAGAAACCGATTTTATGATGACAAGCCAATGAGTTAGTGCTATAGTTAAAGAAAGAAAACCCACGTGGATTGTTACTGACTCGATCAGGCAAGACCTAAATAAGAAAGCGCTCTTCTCGTTTTAGCAGCGGCTCTTATTTAGGTTTTTTGTTTTTTATCGGGGATTTTTCAGTAATCAGCTAGGTAGGTTTATCAAAAGAAAACAAAAGGAGAACGAGCAAATGGCAAAATTTCCAGAAAATTTCTTATGGGGCGGCGCGACCGCAGCGAATCAATTAGAAGGGGCGTTCGATCGCGATGGCAAAGGCTTGTCAGTGGCGGATGCAATGCCTGGCGGCAAACAGCGTTTAGCGATCTTAGGCAGTGATACGTTTGATTGGACGATCGATGAGGACAAATACACCTACCCAAATCATCGCGGGATCGACCATTATGACCGTTTTAAAGAAGACATTGCGTTGTTTGCAGAAATGGGCTTCAAGAGCTATCGTTTTTCCATCGCATGGACACGTATTTTTCCAAAAGGCGATGAAACGACACCAAACGAAGCTGGGCTAGCATTTTACGATGCGCTGATCGATGAATGTTTGAAATACGGGATCGAGCCAGTGGTTACGATCTCTCACTATGAAATGCCTTTGCATTTAGCCAAAGAATACGGTGGCTGGAAAAATCGAGCGTTGATCGATTTCTATGAACGTTTTGCAAAAGTTGTCTTGGAACGGTTCCACAGCAAAGTCAAATACTGGATGACCTTCAATGAGATAAACTCTGCTTTCCATTTCTCCGCATTGAGTCAAGGAATGGTCAACAGGACAGGTGCCAGCGACTTTACAAACGTGATCCAAGCGTGGCACAACCAATTTGTTGCCAGCAGTAAAGCAGTCAAAATCGGCCATGAATTAAACCCAGAGTTACAGATCGGTTGTATGATCATTTATGCAACGACTTACAGCATTGATGCGAACCCAGTCAACCAAGTGGCGACGATGATCCATAATCAAGCCTTCAACTACTACTGTGCCGACGTGCAAGTACGTGGAAAATACCCATCTTTTACGGATCGTTTGTACAAAGAACACGGCGTCAATAAAGAGGATCTTGAGATTACCGAAGAAGACTTAGCCTTGATTGCTGAACATACTGTTGACTATGTTGGCTTCAGCTACTACATGTCTTCTGCCGTGGATATCACCACAGAAGAAGCCGATGAAGTGCAAGGAAACTTGTTGGGTGGTGTCCGCAATCCATTCTTAGAAGCAAGTGAATGGGGCTGGCAAATCGACCCAGAAGGGCTGCGCATCGCGTTGAATGAACTGTATGATCGTTACCAAAAACCGTTGTTTATCGTGGAAAACGGCTTAGGGGCCATTGATACCTTTAACGAAGAAGGTAAGATCGAAGATGACTATCGTATCGATTACTTGCGCCGCCACATTGAAGCAATGGGGGAAGCGATTGCTGATGGCGTAGACTTGATCGGTTATACGCCATGGGGCTGTATCGACCTTGTCAGTGCTTCAACAGGCGAAATGAGCAAACGCTATGGCTTCATCTATGTTGACTTTGATGACGAAGGCAATGGCACGATGGATCGTTCCAAGAAAAAATCCTTTGATTGGTACAAACAAGTCATTGCAACAAACGGAGAAGAGTTGGCCTAAGTGTTTCGTTAGACTCACGGATGACACAGGATCCGTTATAAAAGAAAACCGATCAACGGTGCGCCTATACAGGTGCATCGTTGATCGGTTTTTTTTTGATATTTGGTTTAACGGGTACGTTCATAGCTGTCTCGTAATAAAGATTGGAGTTGTTTTTCTGATACAGAGCCATCTAGTAATGCGGTGAGCCAATGGTTTTTATTCATGTGATAAGCGGGTAAATAACCGCGACTTTGATTGATGATCGAAACCATTTCGGGCGCTGCTTTGACATCTAAAATCTCGATCATTCCTGTTCCTTCCAGGCCTAATTTCTGCTTTTCTACAGTCATCAGCAAGCCAAACCATTTGCCGCTTTTACGGTGCCGCAAGACTTGGTACTCGGGAAACTTTGCAAATGGATGGTCGATCTGAACATCATTGAAGGTCTGAGCGAAGGCGATCAGACGGTTTTTAAGATCCATGGGTATCCCTGCCTTTTTATAATAGAAAACTACTTATACTATACCACTGTTTCCTCTTATCTAGCGTAACCGTTTCTGATAAAGCATTCGTGCCAAGAACCAGCTCACGACTACGATACCGCCGCACCAGCTAAAGGCACTGATCAAGGTGGTATCTTTCAAGTTTAACAAAAGCCCTCGCAAAGAATGGATGATCGGCGACATTGGTTGGTATTCAGCAAAAATGGCTAACGGGCGCGGCATGGTTTCCGTAGGGACGAAACCAGAGCTTAAGTAGGGCAAAAGGGTGATCAAGACAGTAAACAAGGTAGCTGTCTCGGGGCTTTTGGCGATGAGACCAACCAGAACTGAGACCCAAGTAAAAGCGAAGGTGAAGCAAAAGATCAATAGGAAGGCGAGCCCCCAGCCAGCAACTGTGGCTTGAGGGCGAAAACCGATGACCATGGCAACGATCAATACGACCAAGGTACTGATCAAGCTCCGAAGGGTCGCGGCGAAGACATGGCCGTTTAAAAAGGCTGAGTTAGAAATATTCAAGGTCATCAGCCGTTCCACCATGCCGGATTTCAAATCTTCCGTCACCGTTACCCCAACGGAGGAGGCGCTTTGGGCGATACATTGGACGAGAACACCAGGAACGACAAAATCGACATAAGAGGTATCACCGACGTTCATGGCTCCCCCAAAAACATAGACAAAGAGGATCATTAAAATCGCTGGGGTCAAAATTCCACTTAGCAAAGTCTCCATACTGCGAATCGATAGCAAGAGATTGCGCTTGAATAAGGTGTTGGTTTCTATAATTGCTTTCATTGGTTTCCTCCTTGGACAAGTGTTAGAAAAATATCCTCTAAAGAAGCATTCTTTTGATTAAAACTGGTGATGGTGATAGGTAGTTGATTGAGTTCCTGCAACAGCGTGAAGGAATGCTGGAAGTCTTGACTGACGGGGAATGTCAGAGAGAGACTGGAATCATTGACTTGCAGCGGAAAATTAGACAGATGCTGACGCACGGTCTGTAAGTGTTCTTTCGTCAATACGCTGATTTCCATCGTTTGCGAAGGGTGCAGTGCTTTGACTTCCGTTGGTGTTCCTTGCAAGATGATTTTCCCTTCATGCAAGATGGCGACTTGGTCTGCTAAAAATTCAGCTTCTTCTAGGTATTGGGTCGTCAGGAAAATCGTTCGTCCTTGAGCAGCGATCTCTTTGATCATGTGCCATGTGGCTAAGCGGTTTTGCGGGTCTAACCCGGTCGTCGGTTCATCCAAAAAGAGCAGGTCAGGTTCGCCGATAAAACTCATGGCGATGTCTAAGCGTCGTCGCATGCCACCAGAATAATTTTTGACTAGTCGGTTGCTGGCATCCACCAAATCAAAACGCTCTAACAACTGTTGGACGATCAACTGTTTGTTTTTGACATGGCGCAAGGCAGCAATCATCAGCAAGTTTTCTCGACCGGTCAGTTCTTGATCGACGGCGGAAAATTGCCCCGTCAGACTGATTTTCTCGCGAATCGCTGCTGGATCTTTGGTCAAGTCGATCCCATCGATCAGCGCGGTTCCTTGGTCAAAAGGCAGGATAGTGGACAAAATTTTGACTAGAGTGGTTTTTCCAGCGCCATTTGATCCTAGTAAGACAAATACTTCGCCAGGAGTGACGTCAAAAGTGACCTCTTTCAAAACGGTTTTGTCTTTGAAGCTTTTTTGTAAATGTTTCACGTGAAGCATTTTCTTTTTTATATGGGTATCCATAGCTTTTCCCTTGTTTCTATAAGATAATTCAACTATAAAGGCTCTTTGGGAAAAGCAACTGCTTATTTCAATATATTGAAAAAGAAGGTGAAAAAATGAACAATTATGGTGCGACAGTGAAAGAGCTTCGCAAAAGCAAAGGCTTGCTGTTGAAGGAATTAGTGGATGAACAATTGTCGATGTCTTTGTTATCGCAATTTGAAAATGGCAAAACGACGATTTCCTGCGAACGATTTCATCGTTTGCTAGATAAACTAGAAGTGAGTTTTGCCGAATTTCAGCTGCTACATACGGGGGAGCATCATTCGGAGGCTCAAAAGCTAATGGTTGACTATGTCCGTTCGATGGGGATCGAATCCATTGATGAAGTACCTAAATTAAAAAAGAAATATCAAAAGCTGACCACGTACTTTCAACAGCATTACTCCTTGGAGCTGGACCACTTCTTACAACTGATCCGTTTTGACTACTTGATGAAAGCGGAGCTTTTTAAAGGGGTGCCCATCGAGGAGGCTTACCTGAAACACAATTACTGTTTGGACTCTGCCAAGCATTACTTGCTGAATACCGATACATGGGGTGTTTATGAGCTGCGGCTGTTTGCCCGCGTAGCAATTTCGATGGAGCCAACTTTGCTTTGGCGCTGCTTGACGATCGCCATCAAAAAGAGTCAGCGCTTTGCAAAAATCCCCGGCAACAAAGATATTCTATACAACACCTTTGAGACGGTGTTTTCCGTCTTTGCTGTTTTTGATGAGGCGGATTATGCGGAAAAAACCTTCCATTTATGGCGAGATCATGTTTATGAAAAAGAGCACATTGAACAAGCGGTCTTTATGCCGTTTTTTGAAGGCTGGACATGTCTATTAAAACAAAATAAGGCACAAGCGGCGGACTTGATGCAACAAACGTTAGATCAATTGGAAAGATTAGGCATGAAGAACACGTTTGCTATGTATCAATTATTAAGCACATCTGTATTGAAGGAAGAGTTTCCAGGGATTTTATTGAGTGATCCATTGCTTTCTGAAGGAACCCGTTTTGGCTGGGAGTAGCTAGAAAAAGCTATATTCCGCTGATGAAAGCGCCTTATGTTTAAGAATCGGAGAGGAAGTGATTAAAAATCAGTAAATGCAAGCAATTTGCTTCTTTTTTACTGATTAGAGGAGTATATTCGAAGTTGGAATTTTTCTTTCTTTAGAATTATTTTAATGCACTTTTTTATGAAATAGGAGGATGTAGGATGGATATTGTGACACTAGCGCGAATCCAGTTTGCGATGACGACGATTTTTCACTTTTTCTTTGTACCGTTTTCGATCGGAACTGGTGTCGTCGTTGCAATTATGGAGACACTTTATGTGATCAAAAAAGATGAAAAATATCGCCGGATGACGAAGTTTTGGGGAAATATTTTTCTATTGAGTTTTGCTGTCGGGGTCGTGACAGGGATCATTCAAGAATTTCAATTTGGGATGAACTGGTCAGACTATTCTCGTTTTGTCGGGGATATTTTTGGTGCGCCCTTGGCTTTGGAGGCTTTGTTGGCGTTCTTCTTAGAATCGACGTTCTTAGGATTGTGGATCTTTACATGGGATCGGGTCAGTCCGAAGCTGCACGCCACCTTTTTCTGGTTGGTGACGCTTGGTTCGATGCTATCGGCGTTTTGGATCTTAGCTGCCAATAGTTTTATGCAGCATCCAGTGGGGTATACCTTAAACAATGGCCGGGCAGAAATGACTGACTTCGGTGCATTATTGGCAAATCCACAAGTGTGGTATGAGTTTTTACACGTGATCACCGCAGCCATCACGATGGGCGGGATCATTGTTGCCGGTTTATCAGCCTTTCGTCTATTGAAGAAAGACAAAGACATTGACCGCGACTTCTTCAAAAAATCAATGCGGATCGGTTTTGCGGTGGCATTGTTCGGTTCATTCACCGTCTTACTAGCCGGGGATGAACAAATGAAATACTTGGTTGAAGAACAACCAATGAAATTTGCCGCAATGGAAGGAACTTATGAAGATACCGGGAGTCCTGCAGCTTGGACTGTCGTTGCTTGGGCGAATGAAGCGGAGCATCACCAAGTCTTCGGTATTTCGATTCCATATATGTTGAGTATCTTAGCCTTCAATGAACCCTTCGGCTCAATCGATGGGATGGATACGGTCAATCAGCAATTGATTGAAACCTACGGCGACCGTAATTACTACCCGCCGGTCAACACACTCTTTTGGAGCTTCCGGATCATGGCTGGTTTTGGTGCCTTGATGCTGTTGGTTTCTGGTCTGGGGTTGTATTTTACGCGTAAGAAGAAACCGTGGCTCTTTGAAAAACGCTGGCTGCTTTGGGTAGTGGCGATCACTTTGTTCACCCCATTTATTGCCAATACAGCTGGTTGGTTGATCACGGAGTTAGGACGTTACCCATGGACGGTTTACGGCTTGTTTACGATCGAAGATAGTGTGTCACCAAACGTTTCCGTGACCTCACTCTTGATCTCAAACATCGTTTACTTCCTCTTGTTCTCTGGCTTAGGTGGAACGATGGTCTATCTTGTGAAACGGGAAATGGATCATGGACCTGAAAAAGAAGCCTTTGGTGAAATCAGCCAAGGAGACAACCAAGATGGGTACGAAGACCCATTTGATAAGGAGGCGTTTGAAGGATGACCGGTCTGCAATTACTATGGTTCACGTTGATTGGGCTTTTATTTTCTGGCTTCTTCTTCTTAGAAGGGTTTGACTTTGGTGTGGGGATGTCTGTGCAGACATTGGCTCACAATGAAGAGGAAAAAGACCAGATCGTTAAAACGATCGGGCCTGTCTGGGATGGCAATGAAGTGTGGCTATTGACCGCTGGCGGAGCGATGTTCGCCTCGTTTCCATACTGGTATGCTTCTTTGTTCAGTGGTTTTTATTTGATTTTGTTATTGATCTTAGTCGGGTTGATCATTCGCGGTGTTTCCTTTGAGTTTCGAGCGAACTTCCCGAAAGAACACAAAAACATTTGGAACTGGACGTTGACGATCGGCAGTACGATCGTACCGTTTTTCTTCGGTCTGATGTTTGTCAGCATGATCCAAGGAATGCCTTTGGGTGAAGATGGCAACATGACGGCAACCTTTACGGATTACGTCAATCCCTTTTCAATCGTTGGCGGGATCGCGTTGACCTTGTTGTGCTACTTGCACGGATTAAACTATATCGCTTTGAAAACGGAAGGTCCGATTCGGGCACGGGCACGCAACTATGCAAGTATTTTTTATGGCATCTTATATGCAGGCTTAGTCGTCTTTGCTGTGATGCTTTACTTCCAAACGGATTTCTTTGAGAATCATTTTGCGACAACGCTTGGTTTGTTGCTGGTGATCGTTGCACTGACACTGATTGCAAATATCGGCGTCTTTAAAGGCAAAGAAATGATGGCTTTCATTGCGAGCGGCTTGACGTTGATCGCTTTGGTGGCATTGATCTTCACAGGGTTATTCCCAAGAGTCTTGATCAGTTCGATCGATTCAAGCTATGACCTGTTGATCGCTGATGCGTCTTCAAGCCGCTACACATTGAAGATCATGAGTTATCTTTCACTGACGATCTTGCCTTTCGTCTTGGCCTATACGGCTTGGAGTTACTATATCTTCCGTAAACGGATCAGTCATACGGAGGCGTTGGAGGGGTATAAATGATTGATAAACAAATCATGAAGCTCCCAGGAATGAAACAACTTTTAGGGCTGCTTGCGGGACTTTCGTTCCTGCAGGCGCTCTTCATTATTGGGCAGGCGTATGGATTGGCACGTGCCATCACTGGCTTATGGGAAGGACGACCATTAGAGGAACAGTGGGGCTGGATTCTGCTGTTCTTTTGTTCGTTTATCGCCCGACAAGCTGTTATCTATTTCCGTTCCAAAAGACTCGATGATTACAGTTACCAGCAAGCCGCCGATTTGCGGGATCAATTGTTGGAGAAATTGTTTCGGGTCGGTCCTCAGATCGCACAACAGCAAGGGACTGGGAATGTAACAACGATGGTCTTGGAAGGGATCAATCAAGTCGAAAACTACTTGAAATTGATTCTTGCCAAAATCATGAATATGTCGATCATTCCTTGGGTCATTTTGGCACTCGTTTTTTATCTGGATTGGGAATCGGGCTTGGTCTTGCTGTTGGTGTTCCCCTTGATCATCATTTTTATGATCATCTTGGGCTATGCCGCCCAAAGCAAAGCGGAAAAACAATACCGAACCTTTCAATTACTGTCCAATCATTTCATCGACTCCCTGCGAGGGATTGACACGCTGAAATTATTTGGGGTCAGTAAAAAATATGGCAAAAGTATCTTTGCTTCCAGCGAACGGTTTCGGAAAGCGACGATGGCTTCATTAAAAGTCGGTATTTTATCGACCTTCGCCTTAGACTTTTTCACGACCTTATCGATTGCCGTCGTGGCAGTCTTGCTAGGCTTGCGGCTGATCAATGAAGGAATCTTGCTGTTTCCGGCGTTAACTATCTTGATTTTAGCACCAGAATATTTCTTGCCGATCCGCGACTTTTCCAGTGATTATCATGCAACCTTAGACGGGAAAAATGCGATGACTGCGGTGACGGAGATCTTGCATCAGCCGGAAGCCCAAGTACCGGCAGTAACGGTGCCTCGTTGGCAGGAAGACGCCCAGTTAACGATCGATCAGCTGGCGTTTTCCTACGAGGAAAAAGCGGCTTTGACGGATATCAACTTGAACGTGACTGGCTTCAAAAAGATCGGGATCATCGGTCTGAGCGGTTCTGGCAAGTCTACCTTGATCAATACTTTGAGTGGCTTTCTCGTGCCAGACAGTGGCGAGATCACTCTCGGAGGGGCCCAAACCACGGCCTTTCGCCAAGCAAGCTGGCAAGAACAGCTGATCTATATTCCGCAAAATCCTTATATCTATCGGTTGACCTTGCAGGAAAATATCGCGTTTTATCAGCCGACAGCTACCAAAGAAGCCGTACTGAAAGCCATTGAAGTGGCAGGCTTGACTGAGCTTTTGGCAGAGCTGCCGCAAGGGTTGGACACGATGTTAGGAGAAGGGGAACGGCATCTAAGTGGTGGGCAAGCCCAACGGATCGCTTTAGCCCGTGCCTTTTTAGACCAGCAACGAAAGATTCTTTTGTTTGATGAACCAACGGCTCATTTGGATATTGAAACCGAAGTGGCCTTAAAGGAACGGATGCTGCCGCTGATGGAAAACCGGTTAGTCTTTTTTGCAACCCATCGCTTGCACTGGATGGAAGAAATGGATGAAATCATCGTGATGGATCAAGGAAGAATCGTGGAACAAGGAACCTTGGCACAATTGCAGCAAAAGCAAGGTGCTTTTACAGAACTAGTCAATGGAATGAGGAGGGAACAGCTTGAATAAAATCGGCTTATTGCGCTCATTGAAAACTGATACGTGGGTCAAGCCTTTCTTGTCAAAATACAAAAACGTTTTGGCGCTGGCCTTATTCCTAGGCTTCTTGACCTTTTTCTGTGGTGGGGCACTGATGTTTAATTCGGGGTACCTGATCAGCCGCTCGGCGTCGATCCCAGAAAACATTCTATTGGTTTACATCCCCATCGTACTGACCCGAGCGTTTGGGATCGGCCGTCCAGTTTTTCGCTATTTGGAACGGTTGACCAGTCATAGCTGGGTCTTGCGCATGACTTCTAATTTACGATTGAAACTGTACAACGTAGTAGAAAAAGATGCGATCTTCTTTAAGCAAGCGCATCGCACGGGGGATATCTTGGGCTTATTGGCAGAAGATATCAACCATATTCAAAACTTGTATTTGCGGACGATCTTTCCTACTGTGATCGCTTGGATCTTGTATGCGTTCTTAATCATTGGACTCGGCTATTTTTCTTGGTGGTTTGCTTTGGTGATGCTGCTGCTATTAGGGATCATCGTCTTTGTCTTGCCACTTTGGTCGGTGATCATCAATGGCGCGCGGCAAGAAAAGCAAAAACACATGAAAAACAACTTGTATACGACACTGACGGATAATGTATTAGGGGTTTCTGATTGGGTCTTCTCTCAAAGAGGCAGCGAGTACGTGGCTGCCCATAAGGAACTGGAAACGCAGTTGCGGGCGGTGGATGAACAGATGCTGTCCTTTGATCGCCGGCGTGATTTTCTTTTACAAAGCATCTTTGGGGTGATCGCTGTCGCATTGCTACTTTGGACCAGCATTCGCTTTCCAGGTAACCACGGAGGAGCAGCCAACTGGATCGCTGCCTTTGTCCTGTGTGTCTTTCCTTTAGTTGATGCATTTGCGCCATTACCGTCTGCTGCTCAAGAAACCAATCGCTACAAAGACTCTATCGATCGCTTCAATGCATTGCCAGAAGAAAATCGCCAAGTCTCCATGGAGCAACCGTTAGTACCTGAAGTGACGGGCCTCGTGTCGATCACAGTCAAGGACTTGCATTTTCAGTATCCTGAAGGCAAAGAAGTGCTTCATGGGTTGGATCTAACGATTCCTGCGCATCAAAAACTAGCGATCCTTGGTCGCAGCGGTTCTGGGAAAAGTACCTTTGCCTCCTTGTTGCGAGGCGATCTGCAACCGACGCAAGGGTCGATCACCTTAAACGACGTGCCTGTGACGGCATTGAGTGAGTCGATCAGTGACTTGATCGGTGTCATCAATCAAAGTCCCTATCTTTTCCATACGACCGTCTTGAATAATATTCGGCTAGGCAATGAGTCGGCTTCGGAAGAAGAAGTCTGGCGCGTACTGGAGCAAGTCGGGTTGAAAGAAATGGTGGCAGCTTTGCCTAACGGCTTGGCGACGATGGTGGATGAAGCCGGCTTGCGTTTTTCTGGTGGAGAACGGCATCGTTTGGCCTTGGCGCGGATCTTGCTAAAAGATACTCCGATCATCTTATTGGATGAGCCAACCGTCGGCTTAGATCCGATCACGGAGCAAGGCGTACTTGAAACCTTTTTCCAAGTGCTGGAGAACAAAACGATCATTTGGATCACCCACCACTTGCAAGGAATTTCGATGATGGACCGTGTGCTCTTTATTGAAGATGGTCAGTTGACCATGAGCGGAACACCTGCCGAATTGGCAGCAGAAAACAAACATTTTCAATACTTATTGGCCATTGACCAAGGACGACGATAAAAAAGAGCGTCCATCAATCAGTGATGGACGCTTTTCTTCTCATTGCTGTATGGCTCAGTAATTGCGCTGCAAGAGCAGTTCAGTTAATGAACGAATTTTGGCTTTGCTAGGTGCTTCTGGCAGTAGATCGATGTCGTCTAAGGCTTTTTGCGTGTAGGTGACCGCGAAAGCACGCGCTTTTTCGACACCACCGTAACGGACGACAAGATCCGCAACTTCTTGGGCTTCTGCCAAGGAGAGTGCTGCTTTTTTATTCAAATAAGGAGCGAATGCTGCAGGTGCCTGTTCTTTGGCAAATAGCAGCGGTAAGGTATAGACCCCTTGCGCCAAATCTTCTAGAATCGGTTTTTTCAAGGTGCCGCTATCAGAGGTGTAGTCGAGAATATCGTCGAATACTTGAAAGGCGATCCCGATGTTGCGACCGATCTCACCCGCCCGTTCTTGGTTTTCTGTATCGAGGCCGCCAAAATGAGCGCCTTCGAGACAAGCGAGCCAAAACAGTTCAGCGGTTTTGCCGTTAATGCTTTGCAGATAGTCGTCAATCGATTCATGGATGTTGTAGCGAGTGTGCATTTGATCAAGTTCACCTAAAAGGAGCCGTTTCATGGCTTGTGCGTTGGTTTTTAAAAACGGGGAGCCATTCATGCTTTCGATCAAAAGCTCAAAAAATTGGGTGAACAAAAGATCACCCGTGTAGACCGCGATATCCTTGCCATATTTGGCTTGAACAGTGACTTGACTACGCCGCAGCGGCGAATCGTCAATAATGTCGTCATGGATCAAAGTGGCCATGTGTAAAATTTCTAGAGAAGCAGCAATTTTTGTTAATTGGTCGGTTTTTTTATAATGGGGATCACCTAAGTCAGCAAACAAAAAAAAGAGCGCTGGCCGCAGCATTTTTCCACCTGAATAAGTAAAGTCGATCAAAACATCTTGTATCTCTTTGTTACGAACAGTAACGTGTTCTTCAATGATGGAACATACGGTTTTCAATCGTTGTTCGATCGTCGGATAATCGATCCAAAAGTCAAACATAGTATAACCCTTTCTAACAGTCATTCAGCCCTTATTCTAGCGTAAAGGGGCGTGATTGACTAGTTTAATGCACTCACTAAAGGAGGTGAAGTTGTGACGCTACCTGTATTTTTAGAACTTGTCGAATTTAAAGCAAAAACCGCCAGTATTTTGCCATTTTTCATTGGTGTCTGCTACAGCTGGTACAATTATCAAACGATTCATCTTGGCTATGTCTTATTGTATTTCATTGCCATGCTGATTTTCAATATGGCGGTGGATATTTTAGATAACTACAACGATTACCATCATGCCACAGAAGGGCATGATTACAAAGAAAAAACCAATATCATTGGTCGGGAACAGTTGTCTGTCAAATTGGTTTTTTGGTTGATGGTCTCCATGATCATCATTTCCGCCGCTATGGGGATCGCCTTGGCAATGGTAGTTGGCTGGCCGCTCTTTTGGATGGGGCTGTATTGTTACCTAGTCGGGATCTTTTATTCCTCTGGTCCACGGCCGCTTTCTAGTTTGCCTTTAGGCGAGTTCTTTTCCGGCTTTACGATGGGCTTTATGATCTCATTGATCTGTGTCTATCTCAATGCCTATCAAACCTTTGAATGGAACATTGCCACGATTGGTAGTATTTTCTTGATCTCATTACCCAACACATTATGGATTGCCAACTTGATGCTGGCAAATAATATTTGTGATTTGGAAGAGGATGAAAAAAATGAGCGCTATACGCTGGTGCATTACCTTGGTAAAGCCCGTGCGTTGAAATTATTTATCGCGATGAACGTCTTGGCGTTTGTTGCGATCATTGCCTCAGTTGCCCTCAACATTGCGCCTTGGTCACTGGTTCTGACCTTTTTCGCGGCGCCCTTTGTCTGGCAACAGACAAAACGATTTATGCAAAAACAAATCAAAAGAGAGACCTTCATTTGTGCCGTTCGGATCCTTGCGGTCGGAGCATGCGTACAAGTGCTGAGTTTTGCGATTGGTTTGATTTTATAATTTTTACAGCAAAGAAAGGAAGTAAGGAAACATGAAGGAAGTTGTCATTTTAGGAGCAGGTTATGCTGGATTGCGAGCATTGCACGTACTGCAAGGAGCAAAAGAAGCGTTTCACATCACATTGATCGACAAAAACGATTATCATTATGAGGCAACCGATCTTCATGAAGTTGCGGCTGGTACGCAACCAAGAGACCGCATTTGCTATCCCATCAATGATGTCGTTCGTCCCCAAAAGACGAGCTTTGTTCAAAAGGAAGTGGCGTCGATCGATCGTAACCAGCAAGTGATCGTTTTTAAAGATCAATCCACGTGCACGTATGATTATTTGATCGTGGCGTTAGGCTTTGAATCAGAATCATTTGGGATCCCTGGTGTCGAGGAGCATGCGTTGGAAATGGTGGATGTCGACTCCGCAGAAAACATCTATCATCATTTGTTGAAACAAATGAAGGCATACAAAGAAACACAAAATCCTGACTACCTAAAAATCGTTGTCTGCGGTGCTGGTTTTACCGGAATCGAATTGCTAGGTTCATTGGTGGAAAACCGTAAAACCTTTGCGAAAGCAGCAGGCGTCAAGCCAGAAGACATCAAACTGTATTGTGTCGAAGCAGTGACTCGTTTATTACCGATGTTTGATGAAAAACTATCGGATTACGGGATCAAAAATCTCGTTAAATGGGGCGTAAACTTCCTGACTGGTAAACCCATCAAAGCAATCAAACCAGGTGTCGTTGTCTATCAAGATGATGCCGATACAGGAGCAACAGCAGAATTATCAGCCAAAACCATCGTTTGGACCACAGGCGTTAGCGGCAGCCATGTGATGGCTGAATCAGACTTTTCTGCTCGTCGGGGTCGTGTGATGGTCAATCAAGACCTAACAGACCCTGATCATAGTAACGTCTATGTTGTCGGTGATGTTTCAGCAGTCATGGACCCAGCGACCAATCGCCCGTATCCAACAACGGCTCAAATCGCTTTGAAGATGGGGCAGCATGCGGGTAAAAATATCTTACGTCAAATGAACGGGGAAAAACCAGCAGATTTCCACTTTGAATCATTAGGTTCAGTGGCGTCGATCGGCAATACCCATGCCTTTGGCTTAGTAGGGAAAATGGGCATCAAAGGCTATCCCGCTTCCGTGGTGAAAAAAGCCATTATGGACCGTTCCTTGTACCAAACTGGTGGGGTCAAAGAAGTATTGGCGAAAGGCCGCTTCGACTTTTATCATTGAGCAATAGAAACAGCAGACTGCGAGGGAGACCTCGCAGTTTTTTTCAAAAAAAGCAGTGGCGGCATCCCGCAGACTACTTTTTTCTCCCAGAAACTGCTATGATAGCCAAAAGAAGAGGACAAAGGAGCAAGGACAATGCCAGAAGGCCAACGAGTGTTACAGGGAATGGGAACGGTGATCACGATTTGGGTGCAGCATGAAACCCCAGAAGTGATCTTAGAGGAAGCTGCTCAAAGAGCTGCGGCCTTTGAACAGCGATTTAGTGCCAATGACCCGACGTCTGAGTTGATGCAGATCAATCAGCAGGAAGGACAAGGAGCGATCGCCACCGCACCGGAATTGTTTGAATTGATCGCACTAGGGAAAACCCATAGCTTGCCAAAAGATAGCTACTTAAATATTGCCATCGGTCCTTTAGTGCAGGAATGGCGGATCGGGTTCCAAGATGCCCATCTACCAACGCCTGAGAAAATCGCGGAGCTGCTGCCAAAGACTGATCCTGCCAAAATCGTTTTGGATGAAGCGTTGCAAACCGTCGGGTTAGCTGCCGGCATGAAGCTTGATCTAGGGGCTGTGGCAAAAGGATATTTTGCTGATTTGTTGATGACGTATTTCAAACAGGTTGGTGTCGCAGCCGCTTTGATCGATCTTGGAGGCAATGTGATGACTTACGGCGATGCCCCGAGCCATGCTGATGGCTATTGGCGGATCGGGATCCAAAACCCTTTCTTACCGAGAGGGAATTTTGTCGCCGCATTGAAGGTGCGCAATCAATCAGTTGTTACATCAGGGATCTATGAACGAACCTATCAGGTAGCGGGCAAGACCTATCATCATATTTTTGATCGAGAAACGGGCTATCCGTTAGAGTCAGCCATTGCCAGTGTCACGATTCTCTCCGACAGATCGGTTGATGGAGAGATTTGGACGACCCGCTTATTCGGCAAAGAGCCACAAGCCATCTTACAGGAGCTGGCGCCGTTAGAAGGGATTACTGGATTAGTCATTACCAAACAAGGTGAATTGATCTATCCGCAAGAATTAGCACGTTTGATCGAAACGCCAACAGCAGAATGAAAACAAGCAGCGACTACCTAGGAATATAGGTGATCGCTGCTTGTTTTTGGTAAAAAAGGAAAGCTAGACGTGTTGCAAAAAGGTCTCGATCAAGGCGGCTTCGCTGTTTGACAATGCCCGTTCGGCTTGATGGGCAATAAAATAGGTGAGGGACAAGAGTTCCTCTGGCATTGGATAAAGATTAAAAGTGGTCGCAGTAGCAGCTTGTAGCACGCTTTCTGGTACGATCGCAATCCCAAGGTTGTTTTCTGCCAATGCCGCTGCTGTATAAATATTGCTGCTTTCTATGAGAACGATCGCCTCTACTTTGTATTTTTGCAGCAATTGATCGATTTGGCGCCGAATCGCCGAGCCGCTGGCGGTCAAAATCAACGGACTTTGCAGCAAGTCTTTGACAGCCAATGAATCAGGTGCTAAATACCGCTTCTTTGGTTGATACAGGGGAGAACAAGGCGGAATGATCGCTAGATACCGTTCTTGATTGGTACTGTGGACTGTTAGATTCGGTGCGATCGTCTCAGGATTTTGTCCGATAAAAAAGTCCAGCTGCCCATTCAGCAGGCGTCTTTCATTGTGCTTGGGCAGGTCTTCCCGCAAGAAAAAGTGCACGTTGGGGTAGTGTTCATAATACGCAGGCAAAAAGAGCGGCAGCAGGTAAGAGCCAAGGCTCGGCAAGATGCCTAAGCGCAAAGAACGCTTCTCGGTCGCGGTATACCAAGACAGCCGACTTTTCAATTTGGCAGACTCTGTTTCCAAGGTTTCCAGATATTGATAATAGATTTTACCAGCTTCCGTCAGTTGAAAATGTCCCGGCAGCCGATTGATGATGGGCGTTCCCAGCTCTTGTTCGGCACGTTTCACGGTTTGCGTCAAGTAAGGCTGTGAAATGTAGAGATCTTTGGCGGCTTTGGTGTAGTTGCTATGCTTTAACAAGGTATCAAGGTATTGCAACATCAGATGGGAATCTTTAAGTACCATTGCGTGGTCCTCCTAATCATTTTTTTCATTATAACAAATTTGTTATCGATGAATAATTAAATAAATATTTCACAAATGAAGAATTCAGTCGTACACTAAATGGGTACTTGGGGAAGATTTTTTTGTTTAGGAAGAAGCCTTTCATCTCAGTAGTTCGTAAAAACCAACTTGAGAAACGATTGAAAAAAGAAATCAAAGCCAATGGTCAAAAACTTTTTATTTATGGTTAAATGTTAAATTATTCACAATTAGGAGAGATGATAATGAAATTGATTGGAATCGTAGGAACCAACTCGACGCGTTCGACCAACCGTCGCTTACTGCAATTTATTCAAAGCCATTTTAGTGACCAAGCGGAGATCGAACTTTGCGAAATCAGTGATCTGCCAGCATTTAATGAACCAGAAGATCGGACGGCACCAGCGGCAGTCCAAGCCTTGTCAGAGAAGATCGAAGCAGCGGATGGGGTGATCATCAGTACACCAGAATACGATCACTCGATCCCAGCGGTGTTAAAAAGCATGATTGAATGGCTTTCTTATACGACGCGCCCTTTGATCGATAAACCAGTGATGATCACGGGTGCTTCTCTTGGTGCACTAGGTTCTTCGAGAGCCCAAGCCCACTTGCGTCAGATTTTAGATGCTCCTGAAGTCAAAGCCCGAATCATGCCGAGTGCGGAATTTTTGTTAGGGCATTCCATGCAAGCCTTCGATGAACAAGGAAACTTGATCGATAACGAAAAAGTTGCCGAACTAGAAGATTGTTTCAATGAATTTGTCTTGTTTGTCGAAATCACGAACCGTCTGGTCAGTGAATATTCAACGGCTAAAGAACGTGCAAAGAAATTTTCGTGGGAACAAGCATAAGAAAGAGAGGAACTAGTCATGAAATTTGTCGGCCTAATCGGAACGAACGCCAAAAAATCGACCAATCGCCAATTAGTGGCGTTTATGCAGCGGGAATTTGCTGCCCTAGCAGAAATTGAACTGCTGGAAATCAAGGATGTCCCAATGTTCAATGAAACACAAGATCAAACCAATAGTGAAGTGATTCAACGGTTAAATAGCAAGATTTTAGCAGCCGATGGGGTGATCATTGCGACACCAGAGCATAACCATTCGATTCCTTCCGCATTGAAAAGCGTCTTGGAATGGCTCTCCTTCAATCTCCATCCCTTTGATGGCAAACCGGTGATGATCGTCGGTGCATCCTACGATGTACAAGGCTCCTCGCGAGCACAGCTGCATTTGCGCCAAATCCTTGATGCACCGGGTGTCAATGCAACAGTTATGCCAGGAAATGAGTTCTTGTTGGGACGTGCGCATCAAGCCTTTGATGAACAAGGCAATTTAAAAGATCAACGAACGATCGACTTTTTGGAAAGCTGTTTCCGCAAGTTCGTTCGGTTTACGGAAGTCGCTAATTTGTTGAACGTACCAGAAGAAGTCGTTTATGAGCCTGGCGAATACACCGTCACAGCACCAGGACATAACGGGGATCTACCAATGGTCGTCAAATTGAGCGAAGAACGGATCGAAGCCATCGATATCGATACGTCTGGTGAATCCGAAGGGATCGCTGATGTCGTTTTCGTACGGATCCCTCAAGAAATTATTGAAGGGCAAACCTTGAATGTCGATGCGATCTCTGGTGCTTCCGTTACGAGTAACGGTGTCGTCGATGGGGTAGCAAAAGCTGTGAAAATGGCTGGTGCGAACCCAGATGTCTTGCGCAAACGTCCAAAAGCCGCCAGTGCTTTGCAAACAGAAGATGAAACGTATACCACCGATGTCGTTGTCGTAGGTGGTGGCGGCGCGGGTCTGAGTGCAGCTGCCAGTGTGCTGCAAGCCAATAAAGACGTGATCTTAGTAGAAAAATTCCCAGCGATCGGCGGCAATACCGTACGTACTGGAGGACCGATGAATGCTGCGGATCCAAAATGGCAAAACGGCTTCTCCGCATTGCCTGGCGAACGCAGTGCTTTAGAAGAAGTGCTGACGATCGATGAACAAGACATCGATGCAGAATACTTGCCAGACTTCAAAGCTTTGAAGGCACAAATCACTGCGTATCTTTCAGAAACGACGCCAGAAAAAGAATACTTGTTTGATTCTGCTTTGTGGCATCGAATCCAAACTTATCTAGGCGGAAAACGCAAAGATTTGAATGGGCAACCGATCTATGGGAAGTACGAGCTAGTGAAAATCTTGACGGATCAAGCATTGGCCTCAGTGAAATGGCTAGAAGAAATCGGCGTAGAATTTGATATGAACAATGTCGATATGCCAGTAGGAGCGAAATGGCGCCGAGGGCATAAACCAGTCAAAAACGAAGGGTATGCCTTTGTCTCTGCTTTGCATCAATTCGTGAAAGAACATGGGGGAACGATCTTAACCGATACGCCTGTCAAAGAATTATTGATCGAAGATGGCAAGGTTACTGGAATCATCGGGGAAGGCCGTAACGGTCAAAAAGTCACGATCCATGCCAAAGCAGTGATTTTGGCTTCCGGCGGGTTCGGAGCGAACACGAAAATGTTGAAACAATACAATACCTATTGGACAGAGATCGAAGACGATATCAAAACGTCAAATTCACCAGCGATTACTGGTGACGGGATCAAGCTAGGGGAAAGTGCTGGCGCGGACCTTGTTGGCATGGGCTTTTCGCAAATGATGCCCGTATCTGATCCAAACACAGGGGCTTTATTCAGTGGGCTGCAAGTGCCACCAGCTAACTTTGTGATGGTCAATCAAAAGGGTGAGCGCTTTGTCAATGAGTACGAAAGCCGCGATGTATTGACCCAAGCGGCGATCGATAATGGCGGATTGTTCTATTTGATCGCGGATGAAGAGATCAAGAAAACCGCTTATAACACGAGCCAAGAAAAAATCGATAAGCAAGTAGCTGCTGGTACGCTGTTCCGCAGTGAGACCTTGGCTGGCCTGGCAGAGCAGATCAATGTTGATCCAGCCGTCTTAGAGGCCACCGTTGCGAAATACAACAGCTATGTGGATGCTGGGAAAGACCCAGAGTTTGGCAAAGATGTTTTCGACTTGAAAGTGGAAAAAGCGCCTTTCTATGCCACACCAAGAAAACCAGCGGTTCACCACACGATGGGGGGATTGAAGATCGACCCGCAAACCCACGTGTTGACGAAGGAAGATCAAATCATTGAAGGGCTGTATGCAGCAGGGGAAGTTGCTGGGGGGATCCATGCCGGCAATCGCTTAGGCGGCAACTCGTTGACAGACATCTTTACTTTTGGCCGGATTGCTGGAAAGACAGCAGTCGCAGAACATCTCGAATAAAAAGCCTTGCGCGTTGTGACTCGTCACGCGCGCTAGCTTTTGAAATAATATGTGAATAAAGTAACATGCTTAAAACAAAGGAGAGAAAAAATGGAAACAAAAATCAATCGTTGGCTGATTCTGATCGCTTCGACCGCTGTATTATTGTGTACGGGCGCTGTTTACGCCTTTAGTGTTTTTGCAGGACCTCTTAGTCAATTAAAAGGTTGGTCCATGGAAGAGATCATGCTAGCCTTTACCATCAATGCCGCAGTTGGCCCGATTACCATGATTTTGGGTGGTTTGCTGACAGACCGAGGAGCTGCTAGGTGGGTCATCGCTGGTGGAGGCGTGTTGTTCGGAGCGGGCTTCTTCCTGACGGGTTTGGTCAACTCACCCGCCATGCTGTACCTGACTTATGGAGTTTTTGCTGGTTTAGGGCAAGGCTTTGCCTATTCGGCTTGTTTAAGCAATACGATTCGGCTATTCCCGGATAAACGGGGACTGGCTTCGGGCTTGATCACAGCAGGCATGGGTGGAGCAGCGATTATTGCCGCACCAATTGCGAATCGTTTGATCGAATCACAAGATGTCTTAGCAGCCTTTCGGATTTTAGGAATTGCCTATATCGTGATCGTCTTGGTGGCTAGTCTATTTATTCGTAAAGCACCAGAAAATTACCGTCCAGCGGGTTGGCAACCAGCGAATCAAGGAAAAAATGGTCCTCAAATCAATCTGAATTGGCTGGACATGCTGAAGACACCAACTTTTTACTTGATTATTGTTATGTTAGGGGTAGGGGCTTTTTCAGGTTTGATGATTGCTTCTAACGCCTCAGTGATCGGGCAAAGTATGTTTGGTTTGACGGCGGCTGCCGCTGCTTTTTATGTCAGCTTGTACTCATTGAGCAACTGTTTTGGTCGTGTCCTTTGGGGCACCGTTTCTGATAAAATTGGTCGGACGAATACGTTGATGATCATCTATGGCGTGGTGGCATTGTCCTTATTCCTATTGACGCTTGGTCAAACAACTGTGATCTTCACTGTCGGGATCATCGGTTTAGGACTGTGCTTCGGGGGCGTGATGGGGGTTTTCCCATCGATCGTTATGGAAAATTACGGACCGATCAATCAAGGGGTCAACTATGGAATCGTCTTTGTTGGTTATTCTACGGCGGCATTCTTTGGTCCTAGAGTGGCAGCAGCAATCGCAGAAAGTAACCAAGGAGATTATACAAAAGCCTTCTATACGGCAATTTTCTTGGCGGTTTTTGGGCTTGTTCTCAACATAGGCTATGCGATGCTAAAAAAGGCCCAAAAGCCCGCACCTGTTATTAAATAACAATTCAACCAAAGCAGTCTTTTTGATAAAGGCTGCTTTTTTGGTGCCAAAACCACTCTTTTTTCTTTTTTTTAAAACAGAGGATTGGCAGATGAAGCAAAAGAGAAAACTGTTTCATAGCAAGAACTTATCTCGTTGATTTCACTGTTTTTTCATCTTAACCCCCCATTTTTTAATAAATCGTGTTACAATAAAAAAAGGCTAATACGACGGAGGGATTAAATGACAATTCGTAAAGAACGACGCCGCTTAGAAAAGCGCTTGAAGCGCACGCAATATACCCAAAAAAGTATTACGATGGCTACTACTTTAGTAGCGGGATCAACGTTTATCCCGACCTTAGGGCATGCGGCTGAAACGGCAACGACAGAAACCAGCAACGACCCTAAAGTTGTTGAACAAACAACAATCAGCAGTACACCTGAAACCGACAGCACGCCAGTTGAGGAAACCACAGAATCGACGCCAGCACCTGTTGTGACCGAAGAAACCTCGGAAACGACGGAGGAGTCAGGGACGGAAGCAGTTACTGAGGGATCAGAAACAGCGACGACAGAAAGCACAACAGTCGCTAGTGATGAAGTCTTGGAAGCAGATGAAGTACCATCAGCCCTTTCTGATTTGACTAGTCGGGCATTATTTTCACGGGCAACGATCGATCCGGCTGCCTTTATCAGTCAGATTTGCGGCTATGCAACGGAAGTGGCGGCAGCAAACGATCTGTATGCCTCTGTTATGATGGCACAAGCGATTTTGGAATCTGGTTGGGGCGCATCAACTTTGACGACCACGGCCAACAATATGTTTGGGATCAAAGGTAGCTATAATGGCCAATACGTGACAATGGATACGTATGAAGATGATGGTTCAGGCAATTATTATTTGATCAGCGCCAAGTTTCGGAAATACCCATCATTAAAAGAGTCTTTTGAAGACAATGCGTATGTGTTGCGCAACACGAGTTTTTCTAGCGGCAACTACTATTACAGCGGTGCGTGGAAAAGCAATACGACCTCTTACACGCAAGCGACCGCTTGGCTGCAAGGGCGGTATGCAACCGATACTTCTTATGCCAGCAAATTAAACAATTTGATCAGTACGTATAATTTAACGCAATATGACACTGGCAGCTCAAATGCAGGCGGCGGCAATAGCAATGAAACGATCGTCAGTGATGAAACAGCGATCAATCAGCAGATGAAAACCACGGCCTCTATGAATATTCGTTCCGATGCTTCCACCAGTGCCTCTATTACTGGTTCGTTAGCAGCTAATACAACGTTTACGGCAACGGCGACCAAAACCGGCACCAGCGTCAATGGCAACACCACGTGGTATAAGATTTCTGGCAAAGGTTGGGTTAGCGGCGCGTATTTGACGAAAGTTTCGACCGATTCTTCAAATAACAATAGCGGATCAGGCAATACCGGTTCTGACAATAGCAATTCTGGTACGACGATCAATAAGCAAATGAAGACGACGGAAGCGATGAATATTCGTTCTAGCGCGTCCACTAGCGGATCAGTGGTAGGATCACTTAGCAAAGGCACGACCTTTACTGCCACTTCTATGAAAACCGGTACATCAGTCAACGGCAATAAAAATTGGTACTATGTCTCTGGCAAAGGTTGGGTCAGCGGCGCCTACCTTACTGAAGTGACCAACAATAATGCTTCTGAATCGGAAAAAGAAGACAATGGTTCAAGCATCAATCAACAAATGAAAACGACGGCCGCATTGAATGTTCGCTCCGATGCTTCTACTAGCAGCCGTGTCGTGACAACGCTTGGTCAAGGGGTAACCGTTACCGTGACAGCGAAAAAGAACGGCACTTCAGTGGAAGGCAATAAAACGTGGTACTACGTTTCTGGCAAAGGTTGGGTCAGTGGTGCCTACTTGACAACAACCAGCAGCTCTTCCAATAATAACGGTTCAACAACCACAAATCAAAAAATGAAAACCACCGAGATTTTAAATGTTCGTTCCGATGCTTCTACCAGCAGCAGTATTACTGGTTCTTTAAGTAAAGGGGCAACCGTCACAGTTACCGCAACAAAAACCGGGACGACCGTCAATGGCACGAACAAATGGTATTATGTTTCTGGCAAAGGTTGGGTCAGCGGTGCCTACTTAACAGCTGCTAGCAGTGGGGCTTCTAATACGAATACCAGCAGCAGTAGTTCAACGAAGACGCATACGGTGAAATCAGGTGACAGCTTATGGTCACTGGCACAAAAATACAACACCAGTATCAGTCAACTCGCATCATGGAACAACATCAACAGCAGCTATACGATCTTTGTCGGACAAAAACTGATCGTTTCCAAGTAACAAGCAAAAAAACCGCGTGCAAGCCATTGGCTCACGCGTTTTTTTTATGCTGGATCAAGCGTTCACTAAGCTGCTAGCGGTTTATCAAGAAACTACTTGTTTTTCGTAAGCGCAATCAAACTATTTGGTCAATCATAGAACCCTGCGTTAGAATGAAAGAAGCAATAGAAATTGCTAGTTTTAAAAGAATTGCTTCAGAACCAGAACAATCGAAGCGTACACAAAATAAGGAGGATTTCACATGCACAACAGAAACCTAACGATTATTGGCAGTTACGACACTCGAACAGAAGTATTACCGGTTATTGAGCAATTGACAAACGAAGGCTATGGCAAAGACGATATCGTGCTGTATGCGAATCAAACAGTCATCGATCAATTTGGGTTAGAATCCATCGATGATGTGGAAGTGGAGCATGCTGCTAGTGAAGACGAAGATCGTTCGCTTTGGGAAAAAATCAAAGATGCGTTTTCTTTTGGCGATTCAGATCACAGAGACGATGAACATGATCCATTATACGGCTACCGAGATGACATCGAACGAGACAAACTCGTTGTCGGCGTCTACGATTATCAGCCGATGGACAAAATAACGGATCGTGATGCAGATACTGAGCCAATCATCGATCAACCGTTACCAGGTGAAACAGCGATGCCCGATGAGTCCGTTCATCCAACACCGCGCATGGGAGACAGTGATATTGAAGCACCGATCCATGACCCGAATCATCTGCGAAACTTATAAGTAAAAGAATTTCTTAAGTAAAGGAACTATTAAAGCCAGAGGAACGAGCATCCGTCGCACCTGCCAACCCTTAGTAAAGGGATGGGCCCGCAGGTGATCGACCGTCGCCCTCGGGCTTTTTTTGTTGCGCAACGGGCATTCATGTCTTTGTCATCTTTGAAAATAAAACTTAATTTGTTGACGATTGCTTTTTTTTGTATAATATAAGAATGAGATAGATCATTGACGGAAGGTCCAACCATATTTTTGGGAAAGGATGGGGAGTGCGATGAAATTCAAGTTCAATATGCAGTCGGCATTAGTCAGTTGTTTTGTTGCGGTTTTTTTGAGTGTGGCGATCAATCAAGATGCCAATGCCTTTGTTGCCGCGCCCTTTGTTCGAGATTCTTCCAGTAGTTCCTCCGAGCCACCTTACCAGACCGCAAGCAGCAGTATCGAAGAAACCTCTGATTCCAGTCAGATTTTTTATGAAGCCAGTGTTAGTTCGTATACACCGTCTTCAACGACTAGTCGCTCGATCGAAGCGTCGACAAATGAAGGCACGTCTGTTTCTGTAAGCGAAGTAGAGACAGAGCCTAGCGTCAGTACTTCTGCAAGTAGCGAAAGCAGTTCGAGTACCGCGCCCAGTGGCGGATCAACCACCACCAGCGATACCTCCAGCAGTAGCGCTAGCAGCAGTTCTTCAAGCTCTTCGTCTACGAGTTCGACCAGTACTACAACAAGCAGCTCCAGCAGTGAAACGACTGAACCGTCTTCGGAAACCTCCAATAGCGATGACGAAGCTGCGGAAGATACGAGTGAAAACGTTGATCTAACAGTCGAAGGGGTCAACTGATCCCAGTTTATAAGGAAAACCAGTCCAATCCAAAGGCACCATTTCAGCTAGGCTTTATGCCTAGCTTTTTTATTTGCTTGTGTGAAGGAGGTCACGCCCGGCCATTGCTATAAATAGGCTTTTTCGTGGCTGTGTTTCCGTAAAGTCGCAGAAAGCAGCTATCCCTTTTGACTAGTGAAAAAAGCGACTACCCTCAGTCCTGCGTGTTTATTTCCTTCCTTCCTAAAAAAAGCTGCACTTGCAAGCATATCATAAAGTGATTCTGAGTAGTTTCGCTATAATAAGTGCGAGGAGGGGTGTTATGGGAAAGTATTTTAAGCACTTCGAAAAACTGATTAGTGTTGTGGTTGATATTATGTTAGGACTGTTGGTTCTGTTGGTTTTGGTGGTGATGGCGGAAGCGATCTATAAAATCGTTGTCCATGTGATCCCACTGCATGAAGTTAGCGATCTTTCTTTATTGATCGAAGAGATCGCAACATTGTTTATTTTACTGGAAATTATTTTGATGTTATTGCGTTACGTAAAAGAAGGTCACCATATTCCGGTGCGCTACTTGATTTTGATCAGTATCACAGCGATTTTAAGGGAGTTGCTTTTAGCGCAGGGAAAAGGGTTAGAAACGCTCTTTTTAGCCTTAGCGATCTTGGTCTTGATCATTGTGCTGCAGGCGTTGGAAAAACTCAAAGCCTTTCATAGTTCCAAAGGACTGTAAAAAAAATCATCCGATTGGTTGACGAATGACTCGTCAAGGGATCGGATGATTTTTTAATTCTTCAAAAAGCACGAGGCTTTCTTGCTGTAGCCGCTTGCCGATATCTGTTTGGCCTACCGTGGTTCTTTCCGTTTGCCGCACGACGATTTTTTTCTGAGTGACGATGTCACGCCGCTGCTGGATAGCTTGCTGGCGATCTGTAAAGGGTTGATGGGCTGCTAAGGTCATACCAAAGGAATTTGACAACAGCGTGTAACCGGCAATGCCTGTGACGGATTGGTAGGAGCGGGAAAGTCCGCCATCAATTACCAATAAACGACCATTTGCCTTGATGGGCGTCTCACCTTTACGCACTTTGACAGGGGTATGGCCATTGATGATGTGACCTGTCGGCGGCAGACCGAAGGCAGCTAGGACACGGCAGCAGAAGTCTTCGTTTTCCCTTAAAGAATAATAGGCATTTTTTTGTTCCGTATGGGTGTTGCGATCTGGTATAAAGTAGCGCTCAAAGGTTTTCATGGCTTTTTTGCCGAAGAGGGAAGAGCCTTCGCCGCACCAAAGATACCAGATCATATCGGTGGCAAGGTCTGTTTGCTTTTCTGGTTGGGCAAAGCTTTCCTGCAAACATTGCTGAAAAAAGTCCATCAACGCTTTGCCTGCTAAGGGCTGCTGCTGGAAAGTAAAGGCCAGGAAATCGCCGTTTTCCTGACAAGGCAGGCAGCCGTGATACAGCAGGTTGTCGTTGAAGCGCTGGTACAAGGTGCCATGCTCAACTAAAAAGCGCATATGCGCAGCTAAGCGGGGCGAGCGTTGAAATTGGCTCAGCAAATCTTGCAGTACCTCATGTTCTTCGGCTGTCAAACGGTAAGGATCATCGGGATCTACTAGTTGAAAACAGCCGTTGATCAAAGGATAGGTCTGGTCTAGCTGGATTTGTTGCCGATCTTGAGACAAGCGATGCAACAAGCAGCGCTCTGCCATCGCAAATGCTGGCCGCCGCTGGATCACGGCTGCTTCGACTTTGAATTGGATGATGGCAAACGCCTGTTGCAAAAGCATGGCTGCTTTTTTTTGCTGGCTTGATAAAGGGTCCACTGTTTTTTGCGGATAAAAGCCGGCATTTTCTGTGTAATATTTTTGGCTAAAAGCCAGTGCTTTTGATAGATCGATCCCATAACCATCTTGTAATAATGCCAGATTGCCGTAGCGAGCAGCGATGCGAATCGTATTGGCCAAACAGGGCAGCGAGCCGCAAAAGCTACCGATCCACAAGATATCATGGTTGCCTAGCTGAATATCCAGTGAAGGCAAAGTCATCAAGCGATCGACGATTTTGTCTGGCGCCGGTCCTCGATCATAGATATCGCCTAAGACATGGAGATGATCCACTACGAAGCGCTGAATCAAGTACGCCAGTTCTTGGCAAAAAAGCGGAGCTGCCTCTAATTCAATGATCTTATCAAAAATCGCCTGATAGTAAGCTTCTTTATTGAAGTCGGCATCATATTGGTACAACAGTTCTTCTAAGATGTAAGCAAAAGAAGTCGGCAATGCTTTGCGTACCTTGGAGCGTGTGTATTTACTGGAAGTAAAGCGGGCAACTTTCACTAGCTGTGCCATCTTCAAGCGCCAATCGGCAGGGGTCCATGCCTGTTCTTGTAATAGCTCCTCTGGATAATAAATGACAAAACAAAGTTCGGTCTGTTCTTCTTTCGTCAAGACGCCAGTAAACAAAATCTCGACTTTTTCTCGGATACTGCCAGAACCATTCCGCAAAATATGGTCAAAGGCATCGTACTCGCCATGCAGATCGCTGACAAAGTGCTCGGTGGCTTTCGGCAGCTGCTGGATGGCTTCCAAGTTGATGATCTCGGTCAGGTTTGCCAAGGCGTCTTTATTGAACATGGGCCTGTTCTTTGGCTTGTTCTTCAATCAGCATCGCGCTTTCTTCAATGGAGCGTTTGCTGACATCGATCACCGGAATGTTCAGCTTTTTGAACCATTCATTCGCGTAAGCTAATTCTGCTTCGATTCGTTCACAATTGGTGTAATGGGTCTCTTCTTTCAAACCCAATGAATGCATCCGGGACCGCCGAATCTCGGTCAGGGATTCTGGATTCGTAGTCAAACCGACCATTTTCCGTGGGTCTACTTGGTGCACTTCGGCTGGCAAAGCGACTTCAGGAATCAAAGGCAGATTCGCCACTTTGTAGCCACGATTTGCCATGTATAGGCTCAATGGGGTTTTTGAGGTTCGCGAAACCCCTAAGAGGACAAAGTCAGCATCGAGAAATCCCCGTGGGTCTTTGCCGTCGTCGTATTTTACGGCAAATTCCATCGCTGCCACCCGGCTGAAATATGCTTGGTTCAAGCGATGCAAGGCACCAGGCTCTTGGACGGCTTCTACACCGAATGTTTTTTCTAGCATCGTGGTCAAAGGCGACATAAAATCGACATACTGCAAACCAGTCCGTTTGGCAAAGGCATCAACAAAAGCGACTAATTCTTTATTAACTAAGGTGGTAACGACGATCGATTTGTCTAGCAAGGCATCTTTGAGGATCTCGCCTAAGCTCTCTTCATCATTAGTAAAGGGAAAGAGCTGGATATCTGAAAGGTCGATCGTGGGAAACTGCGCGGAAACGGCGGCGATCAGCTTTTGTGCCGTTTCGCCTACGGAATCTGAAATCAAATATATTCGAACGTTCTTCATTGTTTTTGCCCCCTAAAAGTGTGTGTTGTCACTGTCATTGCCTGCTTGAATAAAGTAATTCATCAGCCGTGTCTTCGTGATTTTGCCGATGACTTTTTTTGGTTCCTGCGGATCGACCACAGGCAAGGTATCGACTTCATGTCGTCCTAACAACGTACCAGCCGTCAAGATCGTTTCTGCCGGTGTGATGGTCACGATGTTTGGCATGCGAGTCATGATCATCGCTACAGGTGTTTTTTCTGGTGCGGCATTGCTGATCGCAAAGCGCAGTAGGTCTTTGCGGGAGAGGACCCCAATCAGCTCGTCTTGGTCATTTTTGACATAGAGGGAACCGACATCGTACATAAACAAAGTCGTGACCGCTTCATAAACGGAGACCGTTTGTGAGATCAGCAACGGCGGGATCATGACTTCTGCAACTTTGGTATGATAGAGTTTTTCGAAAAGCAAAGGCTCAACGGTTTGTCCTGTATAGAAATAGCCGACTTTCGGTCGGGCGTCTAATAAACCGGTCATGGTCAAAATCGATAAGTCATTCCGCAAGGTTGCGCGGCTCAAGCCCAACTGCTTCGCAATGGTCTCCCCACTGATCGGCTGATGCTCTTTGACGATCTCAATGATTTTCATTTGTCTTTGGCTTAATTCCAATGTGTCACCTTCTTTCTTTTATGTGCTATGCTATTGATTATATGATTTTCCGAATAAAAAGGCAATCCTTCTCTTTTAAAAAGGATAAATCCCTTAAAAGTTTTCTTTTTTCAGCTTGACGATTAAATGTGTCATACTATATACTGCTAATTAATCGAAATAGTATATAACATTTAAAAGGAGGAACATGATGGAAAAAGCAGTCGTATGGTTTTCAGAAGGCACAAAAGAGCAAAAAGCACTATTAGGCGGGAAAGGGGCAAATCTTGCGGAGATGACCAATTTGGGTTTGCCTGTTCCCCAGGGATTTATCGTCCCTGCGACTATTTGCCTGACCTATTTAGAAGAACAGGTTCTTCCTGAGGCGATCATCAAGCAAGTCAAAGCTGCCATCGAAGAATTGGCAGTCCGCAGGAACAAAACATTTGGCGGACTGCAGTCGCCGTTGTTGGTTTCTGTCCGCAGTGGGGCTAAGTTTTCCATGCCAGGGATGATGGATACGATCTTAAACCTTGGGTTGAATGATGAAACCGTCCAAGGCTTGGCTCAGCAGACGGGGGACCCCGTTTTTGCTTATGATTGTTACCGCCGCTTGATCCAGATGTATGGGGATGTGGTGAAAGGTGTAGCAAAAGAGCACTTTGAAGCCTACTTGACAGATTATAAGAAACAGCAGAATTATGCGTCAGACCAAATGATGACCGGCAATGATTGGCAAATGATCTGCCGCGTGTTTCAAAGTATTTATATGGAACATACTCAAGAAGCGTTTCCGCAAGACCCGTTTCAGCAATTGTTGGCAGCCATCACGGCGGTTTTTCGCTCATGGAACAACCCACGGGCAAAGACCTACCGATCTCTCCATCGCATCCCTGACGATCTAGGGACTGCCGTAACGATTCAAGAAATGGTTTTTGGTAACAGCGGGATAAATAGCGGGACGGGTGTCGCCTTCACCCGCAATCCAGCAACCGGGG
Source organism: Enterococcus sp. FDAARGOS_375 (assembly GCF_002393265.1). NCBI lineage: Bacteria > Bacillati > Bacillota > Bacilli > Lactobacillales > Enterococcaceae > Enterococcus > Enterococcus sp. FDAARGOS_375. Next base: position 1,561,429 of record NZ_CP023515.1, read on the forward strand.
AACCGGGACTTTTCGGCGAATTTTTAGTGTGTGCCCAAGGGGAAGATGTGGTTGCAGGGATTCGTACACCGCAACCGATCCAAGCGTTGGCACAGCAGCATCCCATGATCTATCAGGAATTAAAGCAACTGGCTGAGCGTTTGGAGGATCACTATCAAGACATGCAAGACATTGAGTTTACCATCGATGACGGCCAGCTGTTTGTCTTGCAAACGAGAAACGGCAAACGAACCGCCGTTGCCGCAGCGCAAATCGCAACGGATATGGTCGCAGAAGGTCGGATCACTATCAGGCAAGCACTAGATCGCATCACACCAGAAATGATCGATCAATTGCTGCACCCGTTATTTGCCCCCGAAGCCTTACAGCAAGCCAAAGCCTTTGCGCAGGGCTTGCCGGCTAGTCCAGGAGCAGCTTCAGGACATGTCTATTTCACTGCAGAGGCGGCGGAAAAAGCCAGCCGCGCAGGAGAAAAAGTCCTGTTGCTGCGGCAGGAAACCTCACCTGAAGATATTGAAGGCATGGTGGTGAGTGAAGCGATCATTACCGCTCGTGGGGGGATGACTTCGCATGCAGCGGTGGTCGCCCGTGGTCTGGGGGTCTGCTGTGTGGTAGGGTGCGAGGCATTAAGTGTCGATGTATTTTTGAAGCAGGCTCGCTGCGGCGAGCTGCTGATTGAAGAAGGTGACGTGCTTTCGGTAGACGGCAGCACTGGCAAACTGTATCAAGGGCAGCTGCCTATGACCAGTGTCCAGGAGCGGGTCTTGCTGGATCAGCTTTTGACGTGGGCACAAGCCCAGGCAGATCTAAAGGTTTACGCAAATGCGGAAACAAAAAATGACATTGAGGCTGCGCTGGCCTTTGGGGCAGCGGGCATCGGTCTGGCACGGACGGAGCATATGTTTTTTGGGGAAGAGCGTTTGTGGAAAATGCGGGAAGTCATTTTGGCAGAAACGAAGGAGGAACGATTGAAGGCGTTGGCTGAGATCAAGGCTTATCAAAAAGCCGATTTCCAAGAAATGCTGCAGGCCGCGCAAGGAAAGAAGTGCACGATTCGTTTATTAGATCCACCACTTCATGAATTTTTGCCCCATGAGCATGAACGCCTTGAAATGGCTCGCCGTAGTCAAAAATCATTGGCAGTGATCGAGCGGCGAATTGACGAGCTGCAAGAGGTCAATCCCATGATGGGGCATCGCGGCAGCCGTTTAGGACTGAGCTATCCAGAAATTTATGAAATGCAAACAGCGGCGATTTGTGAAGCGGCTGTGGAATTGCGGCAGCAAGGAGTCGAGGTAGAGGCGGCGATCTTATTGCCCCTGATCAGTTTGCCCGCAGAGCTGCAGGTGTTGAAAGCGACGTTGACGCAGGTGATCGCTCAAGCAGAAGCAACCCTGCAGCAACCATTGCACATCGAGATCGGCATGATGATCGAGACACCTAGAGCGTGCTTGATCGCTGGGGAGTGTGCTGAAGATGCTGCGTTCTTTAGTTTTGGTACCAATGACTTGACCCAAATGACCTTTGGCTTTTCGCGGGATGATGCAGGCAGCTTTATTCAAGCCTATTTGCAGTCGGGGATCTTACAAGAAGATCCTTACCAGCACTTAGATCAGGCGGGTGTTGGCACGTTGATGCGCCAAGCGATCACTGGCGTAAGAGATCGTCAGCCAGAGCACTCGATCGGTGTTTGTGGCGAAGTCGGCAGCGATCCCTATTCCATTGCATTTTTGCGAGAGATCGGCATCGACTATGTTTCTTGCTCCCCATACCGAATCCCTGCTGCCTGGTTAGCGATCGCCCAATCCGCCCCCATCATCGAAGAGGCGTCAGTGGGCTCCCGCTAAAATAGGAGAAAAAAATACACCGCAGTCCACTAGCAAGGCTCGCCTGCTTGGTGGATTACGGTGTGTTCGTGCAGCGTCGTTCTTACAGGGGCTGATCCGTTTTTTGAATCGCGGGTTTGCGTCCTTTTAAATACCAAGTGATCCCAATGACATGGGCGAGGTAGATGGCAGCGAGGACGAAACGTACCAGCAGATTGGGGATCAATAGTGCAGGAATGGCAAAGACTACCAGCATCATGGCAAACATCCGAACCATTCCCTTGGTGCTCAGCTGTTTTTGTACGAGTGGTTTTTCAATGTATTTTTGATAATTTTCTGATTGAACCAAGCGTTGATAATAGGTATCGGAACTCCGCAGCCAGAAATAAGCCGTCAGCAAGTAAAAGACCGTTGTGGGTAAGAAAGGTAAAAAGATTCCTAAAGTACCTAGACCGAATGTCAGTGATCCACAAAGAAAAAATAGTGTTTTTTTCAAAAGTAACCCTCCTTATTTGGGTGTTTCGTGTCTTACCCTCAGTATAACGGAGGAGGGGCAGCTTGAACATGCGTTTTGTGTTTTTCCCCGTTTTTTAGCGGCAATAAGAGTTTTTCTTCCCCATACTCCTGCTTTTTTGATAGACTAGAAACAACACAAAGGGGGAAGCAGCATGGAAACGATTGAATTGAATACCGGCATTCAGATTCCAGTGATCGGCAGTGGGACGAATACATTTGGGAAAGAAAACCGAGAATACCAAGGTGCGATCAATGATGATACGACAGAGCTGTTGACTGCCATCAAGCTTGGGTATCGGCATTTTGATACAGCGATTTCTTACCGCAACGAAGCCGTGGTAGGCAAAGCCATCAAGGAAAGCAGGATCGACCGCAGCGAATTTTTCCTGACTTCTAAGATTCCTGGCAAACCAGAGCATACGCAAGATGCAGCTGCCGTGAAAGCGTCTGTCGAAGCGAGTTTAGCAGCCTTGCAGACGGAATCGATCGATCTTTATTTGATCCATCATCCGTGGGACAACTTGGCAGAGATCGCAGCTGTCTGGGCGGTTCTTGAGGCTTATGTCGATAAAGGAGTCTTAAAAGCGATCGGGGTGTCCAATTTCCAAGAAGAAGAACTTAGCTATTTATTGGCAAACAGTCGGATCAAACCAGCGGTCAATCAAATCGAATCGCATCCAGGCAAGTGGAACGATGCGATCATCGCCTATTCCTTAGCCAATCAGGTAGTTCCAGAAGCCTGGGGGCCACTTTCACGGATTTCAGAAGCGGCACGGGAAACCTTGACCCAAATCGGTGAAGCGTATCAAAAAACCTGGAGCCAAGTGGTCTTGCGTTACCAAATCGAGCGTGGGGTGATCGTGATTCCGAAATCCCATTCAGAAAAACATCAAGCCGAAAATTTAGCGCTCTTTGATTTCGCTTTGACTGCGGAAGAAAAAGCCGTCATCAAAGAATTATAGGCAATAAAAAGCAGTCCCATTAAAGGGGCCCCTACAGCCAGTGCGGAAACTTCCGTGCTGGCTATTTTTATGCAGTCGCAACGCTCCTTCATGACTGAGGAGCTTTTCTATTCGTTAGATCAGCAACCGTAAGCCTTAGCAAAAAAGAAAATGCGCTTGCAGCCGTTTCTGCCAATGAACCCTCTTAATCATTCAAAGAAATAACCGATTATCCTTACTAAGGGTCGTCTACGGACGAGTCTTCATTGGATCGTGTGAAATTGGAAATGAAGGAGTGGCACAGTTGTGAAAAAAAGAAAAAAGACGATAGGAATTTATGTGATGATCACCTTGATGCTGGTTGCGGGGATCCCGATCATTGTCATGCTGACAAGTTCCTATTTAACCACCAAGAACTTATTGATTGAACGAAATGATTTGAACAAAGAAAGTGCCGTCAATTTGATCTTGGCGGAAGAAAAGAGTTTGCGCCGATCGACGGAAAGCAAATTGAAGTCAATGGCTGAACTGCCAGCGATGAAAACAGAATTCAGCATGGGGCGCATCCGTTCAGATCTTTCTTTAGCGATTGCTGGGAGCAACAGCTTCTTAGCGGTGACTTTTGGGACAGAAGATGATGAATATGTGACCTTCAACCCCTTACCAGATGATTATAAGCCTACGATTCGGCCATGGTACAAAGGGGCCGTAAAAGCCGAAGGAGAAGTGTATTGGACAGCACCTTATTTAGATACGGTGTCGAATCAATTTGTGACGTCGGCTTCGATCAGGGTCAAAAATTCCCATAATCAAGTGGGGGTTTTAAGCGTCGATGTTTCCTATGAAAGCATTCAAAACATCTTGTCTTCCTTTACCGTAGGGCGGACTGGGAATGTCACCTTAGTTTCAGAATCTGGGGTCATCGTGACCTCAAAAAACACCAAACAAATCGGTAAGAATATCAAAGAAGAAGAAGTATTCCAAAAAATCAAAGAAGCTAAAAACCCGACAGGCATGGTTGGCTTAGGCGACTCGAATAAAGTCAACGATGTGTTGTATGACAAGTCTGCTGATTCCAATGTTTGGGCGTACTCCGAAGTCAAAGCTAGTGATCTAGACAAAGAATTAGGAGCGTTAGTCCGCACCACCATTATCGTTACGATCTTGATGTTGCTCTTTGTAGGACTGGTTTCTTATGCTGCGATCAAAGTAGTCGCAGCGATCATCGATTGCTTCAATCGTTACTTTAGAAAAGTCGGTGAAGGCAAACTAGAGAAGATGAGCAAAACCAAAAGAGCCAAAGGCGAAAAATGGACATGGGATCAATTGGCACGCCGAGTTGTATATCCAGACAAAGCAGGCAATGAGATCCAGCAAATGGCGGACAATTACAATGTGATGATCGAAGGCACGGGTGCATTGATCCAAAAAGTACAAAAAGAAAGCAACAGTGTCGCAGGAATGTCGGATTCTTTATTAGAATTGTCAAAACAAACCAATATTGCGACAGAAGAAGTCTCTCAAACAATTACAGGGATAGCTGAAGTGACCGGTGCGCAAGCCCAAGAAACAGAATACAGCGTGTCACAAATGCAAAATCTGTCGCAAGTCGTGAAAGAATTACGAGAAAATGTTGGCGGCATGAGCAGCAAGTCACAAGAATCTACGAAGATCAATCAAGAAAACTTAACGATCATGGATCAAGTCGATGACAGCTGGCGACAAGAGTTGGCACAGATGGAGCGTTTGATGTCGAACATGACGGGAATGAATGATAGTATCCAAAACATCAACTCGATCATTGGGGTCATCAACGATATTTCTTACCAAACCAACTTGCTAGCCTTGAATGCATCGATCGAAGCCGCAAGTGCAGGTGAGTCGGGCAAAGGCTTTGCCGTCGTGGCTGCTGAGATCCGTAAATTGGCGGAACAAAGCAAGGCTTCTACCAAAGAGATCGAAGCGATCATTGAAGAAATTCGTGAGCAGTCTAGTCAAATGGTCAAACAAACGTCGGCATCTGTCAAAGGCGGCGTTCGCCAAACCAACTTGATCAAAGAAGCGATCTCGTCTTCAAAAGAAGTTTTCCAACGCAGCAGCTATATGATCGAAGGCATCCATCATATTGAAGCAGCCAGTGCCCGTATCGAAAACATTCAAAACAGTGTACTGGAAAACTTAGAAAACATTTCCGCATCAACGGAAGAAAATGCCGCTGGTACACAAGAAGTTTCCGCAAATGCAGAAGAAGTCTTGGCAACCATGGATGAATTTACCAACCATGTGGCCGATCTCAGAGACATTGCAGAAGAGTTGAAGCGATTGACCAATCGGTTTGAAGTGGAAAAATAAACCAAGCAAAAAAATCACTCATCAGCTATTCGCAAGAATGGCTCGTGGGTGATTTTTGTTTAGTGAATAGGAGACTACAAAAAAAGCCAAGACGGATATTGGTCGTCTTGGCTTTTCATAATGATATTTATAAAACCGTATTATGGGCTATTGTGCCGTTTCAGTCCGCTGAATGATCATCTCCACGCGGCGGTTTTCCGAGCGGCCTTGGGGGGTGTTGTTATCGGCTTTCGGTTCGGTATCGGCAAAGGCTTGGATGGCAGCATTTTTTTCTAAAACAGCGCCTTTGCTAATGAAGTATTCCATAACGGTAATCGCACGAGCGGAACTAAGATCCCAGTTAGATTGGTAGCGGCCATTGCCTTTTTCCGGTACGTTATCGGTATGCCCGGCGATCACGATTTTGTTAGCTTTTAGTTTTTTCAGTGAGTCCGAGAGTAGATCCAGTGACTGACGAGTGGTGTCCGTGATCTCGGCGCTGCCAGAGGCAAACAAAATACTGCTAGCTAACGTGATATGCAAGCCATCAGATTCCAAGCGAACTTCTGTCTGGTCTTTTAAGCCAGAAGCGGCGAGTTCTTGTGCCAGCTGGTCGCTGATTTTTTCTAGCTGTTGATTTTCCAGTTGGGTCCGAACTGCTGCTTCTTGCGCTTGTGCTTCGGCAGAAGTGGCGGCTTTTTTTCGCGGCGTGGTCTCGCCCATATCGATCACCGACCCAATCACAGATGAATTGCTGTGGTGGCTGGAAAGGATGGTGCCAAATTCGCTTTTGATTTCTTGGAACTTCTCATCATCGACTTTCGCCATGGCAAACATGACGATGAACAAAGCCAGCAGCAAGGTCAACATATCCGAGTAAGGCAAAAGCCACGCTTCGTCTATATGTTCTTCATGTTTCTTTTTTCGCTTCATGTCGCTTCACCCTTTATAATTGTTCTTGCCGTTTTTTCGGATCGATCAAGCTGTATAATTTTTTCTCAATGCTTTTCGGCGATTGCCCGGCTTGGATCGCTAAGACCCCTTCCACGATGATCGACATCATTTGGACCTCTTGCTCCGATTTCAAGGTCAGGCGTGAGCTAAAGGGAATGAACAGGACATAGCCGAAGAAAATACCATAAAGGGTCGCCACGAAGGCCGCCGAGATCATGTGCCCCAGTGCCTCTACATCCTCTAAATTACCTAGCGCCCCAATCAGCCCGATCACGGCTCCTAACACCCCTAAGGTCGGGGAACTCGTGCCGGCGGTTTTAAAAATAGCCGAGCCGATGCGATGCCGTTCTTCGATCCCATAAATCTCATTCTCCATGATTTCTTGGATCTGTTCGGCAGCGATGCCATCAACCACCATTTCCAAGCCCTTTTTTAAAAAAGGATCTTCTAAGTTTTGGATGGCACCTTCAAGAGATAACAAACCGTCGCGCCGGGCTTGGTTGGCTAATTCAACGATGGTATTGATGGTTGTTTTTAAGTCGTATTCTTTATTTTTCAGCAGAACGCCGAAGATCTTCGGGATTTTTTTGATATCACTGCTGGGAAATGAATTGATAACGGCTGCGATCACACCAACGAAAATGATGATCGCGGCTGCCGGATTGATCAAAACGGCCACATTGGCACCTTTTACAATCATCCCAACCACCACAGATATCAATCCTAAAATAATACCGATCAGCAAGAAAAAATCCATTTGTTGCGTCCTCCTAAATTCTATTTCCAGGTTTTAAACCCTCATTTATTTTATCGGTGAATTAAAATCATTCTTAATAGCAAAAAAAAATAATCCTAAAAATAACTAAAATAAATTTTCAGCTTCTTCTTTTTTTGTTGTTTTTTGGGCAAGTGGCGGCAAATTTTTGAAATGGTACAGCTTGCAATTTTTGTGAATATTTATAGATAGTACCGTTTTTTTTCGTGAAGCGTTTCTCAGGGTTTGTCATGTCATTCAGCACAAATGAAAATATTTTAATCAATTTTTCGAATAATGCTTGTTTTTTTATCAAAAATCATCTTTTGATCAAAAAGCATAGATATGCTTGTAAAACGCTTTATATCGATCGTTTACTTTTTATAACTGGGGACGAAATTGCGATGAAACAGTGTTTAACAAATAACATAACATGGTTGTAACTTAAATGTCATATCCGTAAAGTTGCAAAAATCAAATTGTAAAATAAAAATAATTCTACTATAATGACATCACGTCTTCTTGTTTTTTTAATCTATAACAAAAAAATAAATAAATATATTTGTTTCTGTTCCATCGCTGAAAAAAACGTTTGGTACAGAAGGTGGAAGGAGCAATTATTGTTGGATACCTATGATTTATTAAAAACAGCCATGAACGTTTCTGCCCAACGCGCAGAATTGATTTCGTCTAATATCGCCAATGTCAACACGGATGGGTACAAAGCAAAACGCATCGTGTTTGAAAGCGAATTAAAGCAGGCACTCGCTTCATCAGGGACTGACGCTGCAACCGAAGCGTCAGTTTCTCAAGTAAAACCGAAAATCACTGAAAATGCAACTACTAGCATCAAAGACAACGGCAATAACGTGGATCTTGAAGTGGAGATGTTGGATCAAGCAGCCAATGGGTTATATTACAGTGCATTGACCGCACAAGTCAACGGTCGCTTGCAAATGATGAACCTTGTATTGAGTAATTGATAGAAAGCGCAGGAAAAACAAATGGGTATGTTTAATGGACTAACGATCAACGCGAGCGGTCTAGCATTGGAACGGTTAAAACTAGATACGATCTCCAGCAATATCGCAAATGTAAATACGAATCAAACACAAACAACCGCTGCTTATCAAAAAAAGAGTATTCTTTTTTCAGAAAATTTAAAAAATAGTCGCGAAGGAACACCGGCTACATACGGTGTCAAAGTGACGGGGATCGCTGCCGATGAGACGGAAAAACTGACCTATGATCCTACCAATCCCGCTGCGAATGATGAGGGATATGTCGGTCAATCAAATGTGGATATTGCCGATGAAATGGTGGCAATGTTGCAAGCGGTTCGAACGTACGAAGCCAATGTTTCTGCTTCAGAAATGAATAAAACGATCTTGAAAAAAGCATTAGAAATATCAAAGGGGTAACGAGAAAATGGATGGACTTTTAACGACAGGATTAACGGACTACCAAAACGTTTTGCGGACACTAGGCACGGGGGCTGCTTCAAACGAGACCAGTGTTGCAGGCGCCGAGGAAAATCAGTTTTCTTCTTACTTGACCCATGCGGTCGATCAGTTGAATCAAAAAACGGCGGTCATGGATCAAGATACTGTAAATTTGATCACCGGCGATGAAAGCGATCTAGGGAATGTGATGATTCGCATGACGGAGGCGCAATTGGCGCTACAAACAGCCGTTCAAGTACGAAACAAGTGTTTAGAAGCTTACAATGACGTGAAAAATATGCAGTTTTAGCAGTGGGTGAGGGAATAAGGATAAATGATGGATAAAGTGAAAGAATGGACAGAACAACTCAAAGACCGTTGGCAAATGCAAAGCTCTTTAAAGAAAATGATCGTTGTTCTTTCCGTTATCAGCGTTCTCGGAATCACAGCAGCTGTGTATTATTTAAATACGCGAATTGAATACGGTATCTTGTTTACGGATCTAAGCGATGCCGATGCGGGAACGATCAGCAAGGATTTGGAGGAACAGCAGATCGCCTACAAATTAGCCGACAATGGGACGACGATTTTGATCGATAAAGACCAAGTCGATGAATACCGCATCAATCTTGCCGTGGACAATAAATTACCAAATACCAGTACGGGCTTTGAATTATTTGATGATGCCAACATGATGACAACAGACGAAGACCGCAAGATCATGTATCAGCGGGCAGTAACGGGCGAACTGCAACGAGCGATCGAGTCGATCGATGCGGTCAAATCCGCCAAAGTTTTACTCGTGATGCCAGAAGAAAGTGTCTTTTCTTCTGAGGAAAGTGCGCCAACTGCTTCTATCGTGTTGACCTTAAAAAATCAGCAGATCTCAGACGAGTCCGTGCAAGGAATCGTTACCTTGACTTCAGGGGCAGTGGAAAAGCTGAAGCCAGAAAATGTAAAAGTCGTTGATAGCGCGGGCAATACCTTGACGAGAACCGAAGATGAAGCCAGTCAATTAAGTGGCCTGAACAATAAATACATTGCCATCAAAGATTCCTATGAAAAAATGCTAGAAGAAAAAGTAGCGAAGTTGCTGACACCGATCTATGGTGCAGACAAATTCCAAGTGTCGATCAATTTAGACTTGAATTTTGATTCGATCGAGCGGAAGAAAGTCACTTATGATGACCCAGAGATCAAGAGTGAGACAGTGCAGGCTGCTGGTTCGCAAGGGACCGTCCAAGAAGCCCAAACAGGGACGGTGGATGACAATGTCTCCAATGTGACGGGCACGGATGGAGAAGGAAACAATTCCTACAGTCGCTCCGTTGAAAATGAATTGGATACCGAGACCACCACGACCATTACGGCCCCTGGCATGATCGAACGAATGACCAGCTCGATCGTGATCAATGCGAACCTTTCGCAAGCGGATCAAGCAGAATTGCAGCAGTTGATTGCTAGTGCCGTCGGCTATGACAATGACCGTGGTGATCAAATCGCGATCCAAGGATTTGACTTTGCCCAAGCAGAGGTTGATCCAGCCGCTGATCCGCAAGGAAATGAACCGATTGCAGCTGCCAAAGGTTATCTCAAGTACGCCATCATCGGCGGTATCGTGTTGACCTTGTTCTTGGTGATCTTAATGATCGTTGGCGTGATCCGACGCCGACGTAAAGAAGACGAGCTGGAAGTCGATGTGACGGAGGAGATGGTCTCCTTTGCACAACCGTCCGCAGTCAGCACCGGAGCGAGTAACCCAGTTGCACAAGAAGTCGTTTTTGGCGGTGTCGGCAATCGGTCTGCTGAAACGAAACCAGCGGTGCCAGAAGCATCCACACAAGAAGCCGCAGCAGAACATACAGGAGAACCAACATTGGATCAAACGGCTAGAAATTATGCCGAAAGCAATCCTGAAGTAGCGGCGGAATTGATCAAAGCTTGGATGAAAGAAAAATAAGGGGGCAGCCATGGATACAATAGACGGGGTAAAAAAAGCAGCGATTCTTCTGATCTCTCTAGGATCAGATACCTCTGCAAAGATCATGAAGCTGCTGCCAGAATCATTTATACAAAAAGTGAGCTATGAGATCGCCAACATCGACTTTGTCAGTCCCGAAGAGCGGGATCAAGTGTTGGAGGAATTTTCTCATACCGCCACGGCCCGCAAATATGTCTTAGACGGCGGGATCGATTATGCCAAAAATTTGCTGAACCAAGCATTAGGCCCTCAAAAAGCCAAAGAAGTCATTGACGTATTGACTCAGATCCAGCTGCGGGAACGGCCCTTTAATATCGCTCGCAAAGCCGATGTTCAACAGTTGACCAATCTGTTGATCGGTGAACATCCACAAACAGTAGCGTTGATTTTGTGCTACATGCAGCCGGACAAAGCGGCCAGCGTCTTGTCGCAGTTTCCCGATCATTTGCAAGTGGAGATCGCTGAACGGATCGGGACGATCTCCAGTACGTCGCCTTTGGTGATCGAACGGATCGAAAAAGTGATCGAGAACAAATTCTCGAATTACATTGAGAACGATACGGAAAATGTCGGTGGTGTACACACACTGGTAGAAATCTTGAACTCAGTCAGCCGCAGCACCGAAAAGAACATTTTGAACGACTTAGAAAAGCGGCAACCAGAACTCTCCAACGAAGTGAAATCCAGCTTGTTTACTTTCGAGGATATCGTGACCCTCGATCGCTTGGATGTTCAAAAAGTCTTACGAGATGTTCAAAACGATGTGTTAGTCTTAGCGCTTAAAGGCACGACCGATGACATCAAGAACTTTATTTTCTCCAACCTCTCATCACGGGCGGTGGAAAATCTGCAAGAAGAAATTCAATTTATGGGTCCTACTCGCTTGTCTGCTGTAGAAGAAGCCCAACAAAGTGTGGTGGCTGTGATTCGACGGCTAGATGAAACCGGTGAGATCTACATCGGAAGGGGCGACCAAGATGCAGTGGTCAAATAGCAGTTTATTGAAGCAGCAGGCGGTCAAAACGACCGAAGCTGCGCGCAGTATTTTGACGGATACGACCATCAAAGCGCCGATTGAGAAACCAAGCTTAGACCCAGAACTGCAAGCGGCTAGACGTGCACGCCAGTTGGAGCAGGAACGGCATCTGCAGCAAATGGAAGCCTTGAAGCAGCAGATTTTGACCGATGCACAAGAACAAGCAGCTCAAATTCTAGCAGAAGCGAGAACGGAAGGCTTTCAAGCAGGACAAGCAGATGGCTTTCAGCAAGGCTATCAAGAAGGACTCAATGCCAGCAAAGAAGCCGCGCAAGCATTGATGACCCAAGCCCAAGCCAATGTCGCTGAAGCCGTTTCTGAGATCAACACCTTTCGCTCAGAGAAAAAGCAAGAAATGATCGCTTACGGCACGGCAATCGCCGAAGCCTTGATCAATCAACGTTTTACAGATGAGCAAGCAGGCTTCCTGCCTTTTGTGGAGTCTGTGCTATGGCAATTTGAACAACCCGATCAATTTGTGACTGTTCGCAGCCAAGAGCAGCATCTTGCAGGGTTGCGAGAATTGTTGGAAACCAAAAAGCAGACGATCAGCGGGTTTCGCTATTTACTCATGGCAGATGACAGCTTGGCGGAACATGATTTTTGTATCGAATCTGAAAATGCCTTGGTGGTTTTTGAACTGAGGAAAGAAATCGCGCGCTTTTTGAGCCAATTTCTAGAAAGCAGTGTGAAGGAATGACGTTTGAATTACCGATCACAGCACTGCGCAAAACAGCGCAAGCACAGCCGTTTTTTACCACTTACGGCAAAGTCAGCGAAGTCGTAGGTCTGTTGATCAAAGTCGAAGGGCTGGCGGTTTTCATAGGAGAAATCTGTGAAGTCGCACTGCAAAACAAGACACATACAGCCTTAGCCGAAGTCGTGGGCTTTGTGAAAAAAACCGTGCTCCTGATGCCCCTTGATCAGCTAGAAGGCATCGGACCCGGCTGTTTGGTGCGGCCAACTGGCAAATCATTGACGGTAAAAATCGATGATACGCTGCTAGGGCACACCTTAGATGGACTAGGGCGACCGTTAGATATGGCGCTGGAGCTGGAAAGTGCGCCAGAATATCCAGTTAGTCAAGATTCTCCTGACCCCTTTCGCCGTCAGAAAATCGCTGAGATCATGCCGACAGGTGTCCGGGCGATCGATGGTCTCTTGACCGTCGGCCTTGGCCAACGGATCGGCATTTTTGCCGGCAGCGGGGTCGGTAAAAGTACCTTATTGGGGATGTTGGCTCGTTATTGCGAAGCCGATGTCATCGTGATCGGCTTGATCGGCGAGCGGGGACGAGAAGTCAAAGAATTTATTGAAAATGATCTAGGCCCAGAAGGTTACCGCAAGTCGGTCGTTGTCTGTGCTACTTCCGATATGCCGCCTCTCGTACGATTAAAAGGGGCTCATGTGGCAACAGCGATCGCTGAGTATTACCGCGATCAAGGTAAGAAAGTCGTATTGATGATGGATTCGGTGACCCGTTTTGCGATGGCGCAGCGGGAGATCGGTCTATCGACAGGTGAACCACCGACGACCAAAGGTTATACCCCTTCTGTGTTTACAGCTTTACCGAAGTTGTTAGAACGCAGTGGGATGTCGGACAAAGGTTCGATCACGGCCTTTTATACCGTCTTGGTAGAAGGGGATGACATGAATGAACCGATCGCTGATGCGGTGCGGGGGATTCTTGACGGTCATATTCTGTTGTCCCGAAAAATCGCCGCTCAAAATCATTATCCTGCCATCGATATTCAAAACAGCCTCAGCCGTTTGATGAAGACCCTCGTTTCTGAGGAACAGCATGAACATGCGGGGGAACTAAAAGAAAACATGGCCGTTTATGCAGAGGCCAAGGATTTGATCGATATTGGTGCTTACAAGAGTGGCAGTAATGCGTTGACCGACCAAGCGATCGCGTTGCATCACCCCATCCTACGGTTTTTACAGCAAAAAGTGGATGAGCGGATCCCATTTGAACAAACGATTTTTGAATTGGCGCATTTGTTCAGTGAAGAAGCGCTGATCGAGCGCCAGCGTTCGACCATGTAAAACAGATCATAAAGGAGCAACCATGCAAGCATTTCACTTTTCCTTAGAAAAAGTATTGGATCACCGAAAAACCATTGAGCAAGAAGCCAAACGAGCGTACGCCCAAAAACAACAATTGTTGATTCAGCAAGAACAGCACCTGAATACGCTGGCACAGGAAAAAGCCCAGCTTTTTGATGTCAATGAGATGACCATCGGGCGGATGCAAGTGCAGCAACGCTATTTGCTTGCTTTGAATGCCACCATCGATGAGGTTGAGAACAAAATGTTTCACGTGAAGCAAGAATTGGCAGAGTCTTTATCGGTGGTGGTAGAAGCGCAGCAGGAACGCAAGATCGTGGAAAAGCTGCGAGAAAAACAATTTGCTGAATACACCTATGAACAGCAATTGGAAGAGCAAAAACAATTGGATGAGTTCGGCAATCGCGCCTTATTTTCTTAAAGCACTAATGTTTTAGTGATGAGATGACCTTGGGTTCAAAGCATCAGCTGAGAGGAGGTGAACAATGAAAGAGATCACAACAAGTGCCGCAACCGCTGTACCTGTCGGTAGCAAATCAAAAAAGATGGAGGCTTCACCAGAAGTCTTCAGTTTGCTGATGCAACAGCTGACAGCTCAAGCAGACAGCAACCTGCCAGCCCCTATCGAACCATCAGGGATGACGGAGCAAACCGTCGCCGCACCAGAAATGGGGGTTGCCAGCAGTATGGAACATCTGCCGCAGGAGCCAGAAATCACTCCAGCAGTCGAACAACCTGCAACGACACAAGCGCCAGGAATGAGCCAGATCAGCCAGGCACCTTTTGCAGGCTTGGTTCAAGAAGCGCCACAGGCATCAATGGCAACGACGGAGCAGAACCAAACGAGCGCCACAGCAACTTTAGCACCAATAGACGTAGCCACCACAGTCATCGACCCCTCCGAGTCTACGCTTGAAGGTCTAGCTTTGATGACAAATGACAGAAGTGAAGCCGCAGCACCAACGCTTGAAACGCCTTTGCCAGAAGACTTAGTAAGCGAAGAGCAGTCCACGGCAAAAGGGATCGCGACTTTCAAGGAAATCGATTTAGTAACAAAAGCCGCGATTGCGCAGACGACAGAAGCACAGCGGAAACAGTCCACCGAAGGGACCGCGCAATTGGGCCAAACGGGACCATTAAATCAAGTGTCGCCAGTGACCAACCAAGCGACGGATACGACTAGCACCTTGCAACGCACGAATGAAACAGTCGCCAAAAAAGCGGAAGCTGTTTCTGCACAAGCCATTGCTTCTTCAGCAGTAACTGACAATGAAATGGCGGCACCAGCACTGCAGCTGCTTGATGTTTCTCCCCTTTTGACCAAGCAAGGACCAACGCCAACAAAAGCGAATATGGAACAAGCGGTCCTACCCTTAGCAAAAGCGACTGCCCAACTCGTCCAAACGAGCAGCACGGCAAGCGAGAAAAAAATCACGCTGCAATTCGTTCCCGAAAAATTAGGCACGATCCAGCTTTCCCTAGAAACGAATGCCCAAGGCAGCCGCTTAGAACTGACCGTTCAGCAGCCACAAGCCAAAGAATTATTGCTGTCCATCAAGCATGAGCTAGAGCAAGTTTTGCAAAAGCAAGAGCAGCCGATCCTAGCGATCAAAGAACCTACGTTAGCTTCTGTCCAGCAGGCTAGTTCGCTGGCAAATCAATCCTTTGCCAGCAGTATGATGGCAAGTGACAGTCAGTTAAGCCAACAACGTTTTTTACAGGCCCAAAAAGGACAAAGTAAAAAGCCGTTTCATCAAAGCAATACGGCTGAAGAAGAGCAGCAATTAGCACCGATCGATCATGCGATCAGTATTTTAGTGTAAAGGAGGAGACCTATGGCAGATGAAATTACAGCAGCTGCGGCCGGTATTGCCAATACATCGGCATTAACGCAAACAAAAAAATCTTCAGATATCTCCATGGATGATTTTTTGAAGATCTTAGCCGCATCTATGAGCAACCCATCGATGGGAGGCAGCGATTCTTCTGGTGGTGGTAGCACCGACTATATCTCGCAACTGGTTCAATTTACGACCTTAGAGAGCTTGAATGAATTGAGCGAAACGTTGACGACCTCGGTGATTTTACAGCAACAGCAGCAAGCCTTTAGCTTGATCAATAAACAAGTCACTCTGATGGACGGCACAGAAACATTGTCAGGAACCATCGAAAAAGTCCGCTTTGCCAATGGCTACGCCACGATCGTCGTAAATGGCAAAGAATACAGTATGAGTGCGATCCAAGAGATTGGTGGCGAAGCAAAATGAGTTTGACGATTCAACAGGGGCTGCAAAAAGTTGCCGGGGAGCCTTATCAACATCCCCGCAAAGGCGTGGACAAACAAGCCTTTTCTGCAATGCTTGAACAAAAACAAAGCGACATCAAAGTCTCCCATCATGCGCAAAAGCGTTTGACCGCAAGAGAATTGACCTTACAAGACGATGATTATCAATCCCTTTCAACGGCGCTTAGTGAGCTCGCGGAAAAAGGCAGCAAAGAATCACTGCTCGTGTACAAAGATATGGGCTTGATCGCCGATGTCCATTCACGAACCATCATTACGGCGATGGGGATGAATGAGCTTCACACCGTCACCAATATTGACAGCGCCACATTTATCAAATAGCAGCTGGACTGAAAAGGGGCTGCAAGTATTTTCTGAATGACAGAGGAAAATACGCCAACCATAAGGAGGAAAACAAGCATGTTACGATCATTATATTCAGGTGTCAGTGGAATGAAAAATCTTCAAACGAAAATGGACGTGGTTTCCAATAATATCGCCAACGTCAATACGGTTGGATTCAAATCAAGTCGAGTACTTTTCCAAGACATGATGAGCCAAACGATGTCTAACGCAACTGCGCCAGGCAATGGCTTAGGCGGGATCAACGCAACGCAGATCGGTTTAGGGGTTCAGACGGGCTCCATCGATACTATCAATACAGTCGGTGCCCCGCAATCGACAGGTCGCAGCATGGATTTTTATATCAGCGGACAGGGCTACTTTATGGTACAAGGACCAGGAGCAAATGGCGAAACCTATTACACACGAGATGGCGCATTCGTGCGCGACAGCAACGGAACCTTGACCAATAGTGATGGGATGCAAGTCTTAGGTCGTTCAGTCAATGGCGGTCAACCAGTTGTCTATGATGACAACTTTGATGAAAACACGGCATTGAGCGGACAAGATGCGGTATCTCCCTTGTCGATCCCAAGCACACTGACCGTCAATGGGGAAACCTTGACCTATAACTCCATGGCGATCGATGCCAATGGCTTAGTGTTGGCAAAATACGGCAATCAAACCTTTGTGATGGGAAAAGTCGGTGTCGCAACCTTCAATAACCCAGAAGGCTTAGAAAAAGTCGGCGGCAACAACTATATCCAAACCAGCAACTCAGGGAATCCGATCGTTGCAGGACCTGGCAACAATGGCGCAGGAACGCTGCAAGCAGGTGCCTTGGAAATGTCCAATGTCGATCTTTCGACAGAATTTACCGAAATGATCATTGCGAGCCGTGCCTATCAAGCAAATTCAAGAAGTATTACGACTTCTGATGAAATGCTGCAAGAATTATTGAATCTAAAACGTTAAGAACGTGACGCTTCATCATTGAGAGGAGTTTGACCATGATTCTAGTGACAGCATTGAATGGCAAGCCATTCTATTTAAATCCAACATTGATTTATCGGATCGAAGAAATGCCGGATACATTGATCACACTGACAGACGGCAAAACATTAGTGGTGACGGAAGCTGCGCAAGAAGTTGCGCAGCGGGTGATCGAGTATCATACGGTGATCCATTCGAACCAAGTGAAAACGTAAGGGTGGGAAAGATGGCAAAAGAAGAAAAAGCACCAAAAGCAGAAAAAGAGAAAAAAGGCTTGAGTATGGTTGTTTTACTGCCGATCCTCTTGATCGTGGTAGTCGGCGGCAGTATCGGTGGAACCTTAGTGACGAATCACTTTTTGACGGGGGAAAAAACAGCAGCTGCTGAAACAGCAAAAGACAGCAGCAAAATCTCCTCAGACGAAGCGATCGTGGCATTGGATGAATTTTTAGTCAATCTGGCCAAAGAAGACAACCAAGAGCAGCAATACATGAAGGTCAATTTATCGATTTTAGTGGCGGATGAGGAAAAAAGCGCGGAAGCCACGAAAAATGTGGCCGTCATTCGTGACAGCGTCGTAAATTTATTGCGCCAACAAAAGGCCAGCGGTATTTTGAGCTCCGCCGAAAGTGTACCGAATTTAAAAAAAGCATTGAAAGAAACAATTAATCAGGAATACGGATCAGAAATCGCCAAGGATGTTTATGTGACGGATTTAGTGATCCAATAGAAAGAGGCATGTTGATGGAAACATTTTTATCGCTGGTCAAAATGATTGGGTTTTTGCTGCTTATTCTTTATTTGATCAACATCAGTTTGAAATACTTGAATCGTTACACGAACCAGCACAATCACCAGCTGCGTATTTTGCAAAAAATCGCCGTCAGCAAGTCGTCTTCAATCGGGATCGTCCAAATCATGGACAAATGTTATGTCATGAGCTTTTCTGAACAGCAAAACCAAATCATCAAAGAGTTGACGCCAGAAGAAACGGCCGCTTTTTTACAGCAAAGCCTAGAAAGCACCCAAGTGCAAGCTGGCAAAGACTTTTCTGAATGGCTCAACAAAGCCAAGGCGGAAATTGCTGGAAAACGAGGCAAGCAAAAATGAAGATCAAAGGCAGAGATATCAAGATCATGGCTGCGGTCCTTTTCAGCAGTCTGATGCTTCCGCAGACGGCATTTGCGCTAGACACGGAAGACGTCAGTTCCACCATCAACAATTTATTGTCGAATGGGAATGGCTCAAGTGATACGATCAATACCTTCTTGTTGCTGACGCTGCTTTCCCTTTTACCAGTCTTGCTGATCATGATGACTTCTTTTACTCGTATCATCATGGTCCTGTCCTTTGTGCGCAGTTCGTTAGGTACACAGCAAAACCCGCCCAATCAAGTGTTGATCGGGTTGGCCTTATTCTTGACATTTTTTATTATGAAACCTGTGTATACCGACGTCTACCAGCAAGCGATCGAACCGTTTGATCGACAAGAGATCAGCCAAGCCGAAGCCTTTGACCGCTCAGAAAAACGGATCAAGGCCTTTATGATGGTACAGACACGGGAAAAAGACATTGCCTTGTTTGCGGAAGCTGATGGGGAGACCGAAAAATATCATTCTTCTGACGATGTTCCTCTGACCGTTATGGTACCGGCGTTTATTATCAGTGAGTTACGAACGGCTTTCAGTATCGGCTTTTTGATTTTTATCCCCTTTTTGATCATTGATCTGGTCGTCTCCAGTATCTTGATGTCGATGGGGATGATGATGCTGTCGCCGATCATGATCTCACTGCCCTTCAAGATCTTACTATTTGTTTTAGTGGATGGCTGGTATCTGATCGTGGAGTCGCTGATCAAGAGCTTTCAATAGCCGCTAAGAAAGGAGCCAAGAGGAAATGACAGTAGAAATGGTACTTGATGTGCTAAGGGAAGCCTTTCTTCGAATTTTAGCGATATCTGGCCCTGCCTTATTGGTTGGCATGCTCGTTGGATTGGTGATCAGTATTTTTCAAGCCACTACCCAAATCCAAGAACAAACGTTGAGCTTTGTGCCGAAACTATTAGCGATTTTTTTGACCTTGATCTTGGCGGGGAATTTTATGCTGAATCTCTTGTTGAATTTTACCAAAATGATTTTCAAGATGATTGCGGCAATGTAAGGAGGAAACCTGATGGCGCCGATTCAAGCGACGGTGTTGATTTTTTGTCGAATATTGGCGTTTGTCGTCCTTTGTCCGATCTTCTCACAGCAAAATTTTCCGTCACTGGCAAAAATCGTGATCGGCATGGCGTTGACGGTCCTATGTCTGCCGACGGCACCTGCGATTCCCGAGCTTTCCCTCTTTATGCTGACGGTTTTCGTCATCAAGGAAGTACTGTTTGGGATGGCGATGGGCTATTTGAGTCAGCTGGTCTTTACCGGTGTAGAAATTGCAGGCCAACTGATCGACTTTCAAGTAGGCTTTTCGATGGCGCAAGCCTATGATCCGACGTTGCAAATCGCCTCTTCCCAGTATGGCAAAACGTACTATTGGCTGACGATCGCTGTGTTTTTTGGACTTGATCTGCATCATCGACTGATCACAGCACTGCTGTTGTCTTTTCGGATCGTGCCCTTAGGTTCTGTGGTGATCCAAGGCACGACGGTTGAAGGCATCGTTAAACTTTTCAGCCAAATGATGGTGATGGCAGTCAATCTTGCGGCACCAATGATTATTGCGCTGCTGTTGGTGGACCTGGTGCTAGGTGTGATCTCTCGTTCGATCCCCCAGATCAATATTTTGATGATGAGTCTCTCGATGAAAACTGCCATCAGTTTTGTGGTGTTTCTCTTGCTATTACCCAATGTCCTTTCGTACTTAGGCAAACACTTGCCAGATACGGTCCGCTACTTGCAGGAGTTTATCGAGTCCTTTCAATAAAGTAACAGGTAGCCAGCAGGAGGTGAGAAGATGGCAGAAAAAGATGGCAAAACCGAACTACCCAGTGCCAAGCGGCTGCGGGATGCCCGCAAACGCGGGGAGGTCCCTAAGACCCAGGAATTAGCAGCAGCTGTTTCGCTATTGGTCTTCTCGTTTTTGATCCTGTCTTTATGGCAGTTTTTCGCCGCTTCTTTTTTGCCTTATTTTTCCCGAAGTTTGGCGCAGCTGGCTGATTATCAAACCAGTTTGGCAGATCTGCCGAAACTAGGGGTGCAGAGTATCTTGCTGCTGCTTTTGTTGTGTGCGCCCGTCTTTTTGGTCGCGCTCGGAGTCGGGCTTATCACGAATTATGCCCAAGTCGGTCTGTTGTTTTCTGGCAAGGCCGTCAAACCAGATTTTAAAAAGCTGAACCCTATCAGCGGGATCAAGCAGCAATTCAGTTTGCGCTCGTTGATGAATTTAGGCAAAACATTGGCGAAATTCGGCGTGATCGTCTACTTGTGCTATCAACAATTTTTAGCCGCCGTCCCTGTTTTACTGGGTTTGAGTGAAGTGGGGTTGGAAAAAACGATCCTGTTCATGCTGCTGCGGGCCAAAGAATTGTTTTTACAGATCTCGATTTTCTTGATCATATTGGCAGTAGTCGACTACGGCTACCAACGCTATAGCCATCGCAAGAACTTGATGATGAGCAAGCAGGAAGTCAAAGAAGAGTTCAAGCAAATGGAAGGTGATCCGCAAGTCAAAGCACAGCGCAAAGCGAAGTACCGTGCGATGACCCAAAATGCCATCGCCAACGTCAAAGAAGCGACGGTTTTGATCACCAATCCGACCCATTTCGCCATTGCGATTCGTTACGATGCCAGCAGTGAAGGGGTGCCGCGGGTCTTGGCCAAAGGGGCAGATCAGCTGGCGCAGCGGATGAAAGCAGAAGCACTGAAAGAAAATATTCCACAGATCGAAAATCGTGAAGTGGCACGAGCCCTTTATCGCCAAGTAGAACCCGGGGATCTGATCCCTGTTGAAATGTATGAAGCCATTGCCGAAATCATCGCTTTGGTCTATCAGTTAGAAGAAAGCCAACGCGGCAAGATTTAAGGAAACAGGAGGAACAAAAATGAATGAGGCTGCCTCAAAACCGAAAAAAGGCATTGGTCTGGCGGATATCTTAATCTCGGTGATCATCCTAGCTATTATTGGTTTGATTATTATTCCATTACCGAGTGCACTATTAGATATTTTGATCATTATCAATTTGACGATCGCGATCAACATTTTACTGATCACCCTGTTTACAAAATCAGTGTTGGAATTCACTACGTTTCCAACCTTGCTGCTGATCACAACGATGTTTCGTTTAGGTTTGAACCTATCTTCCACTCGGTTGATCTTGACCCAAGGAAATGGCGGACACGTGATCGATGCCTTCGCCAATGTCGTTGCCGGCAGCAATTATATCGTGGGGATCATTTTGTTCGTGATCATCATGGTGGTTCAGCTAGTCGTCGTGACCAATGGTGCAGGGCGTGTCTCCGAGGTAACTGCTCGCTTCACATTAGATGCGATGCCCGGCAAGCAAATGGCGATCGATTCCGACCTAAATGCCGGATTGATCACGGAAGCGGATGCCCGCAAACGACGAAAAGATCTGCAGCGAGAAGCTGACTTCTTTGGTTCGATGGATGGTGCCAGCAAGTTTGTCAAAGGGGATGCGATCGCAGGGATTTTGATCACTGTCATCAATCTAGTCGGCGGGGCGATCATTTTCTCCATGGGGGGACAAATGACCGTCATGGAAGCCTTCGCCCAATTCGGGAAACTGGCAATCGGGGATGGCTTGGTCAGCTCGATTCCCTCTTTATTGATTTCCATTGCTTCTGGGGTGATCGTGACTCGTTCTGATAACGATAGTTCCTTTGGTTTAGATATTGCGTCAGATGTGATGCGTAATCCCCAACTGTTTCGGATCGTGGGGGCGATTCTCTTCGTCTTAGCCTTAGTTCCTGGGTTTCCGTTTGTGCCTTTTGTGTTGATTGGCTTAGGCCTTTTCGCAGCCAGCTTTCTGGTGACGCAAAAAGAAGAAAAGCAGCGAGTGGAACAAAAACAATGGGAACAAAAATTGGCACTGGAACGCAAAAAAGAAGCACAGGAAGAAGACGATTCCGTGGCTTCCTTCCAAGTGGAACCAATCTCAGTGGAAATCGGGTATGGTCTGATCCCTATCGTGGATCGTTCGATCGACAACAGCTTGATGAACCGCATCGTGGCGATCCGTAAACAGAGTGCTAGAGAATTAGGGATCTTAGTCAGTCCCGTTCGTATTCGCGACAATCTCTATTTGGATGCCAACGATTACGTGATCAAGATCCGCGGCAACGAAGTCGGCCGCGGCGATATTTACCCGAATAAAGTCATGGTGATCAGTCCGAATGAAGAGCCGTTTCCTTTTCAAGGAATCGCAACAAAAGAACCAGCCTTTCATCTGGATGCTATGTGGATCGATGAATCCGATAAGGAGATGGCGGATCTGCAAGGGTTTACGATTATCGAGCCGTTGACCGTGATCGCAACACACTTAAAAGAAATCATCTATGCCCATGCACCAGAGCTGTTAGGTCGCCAAGAAGTCAAGAAATTATTGGAGGGCATCAAAGAGCAGTACAATGTCGTGATCGATGAATTGATCCCCGATATTTTACGGCTCGGCGAGGTCCAAAAAGTTTTACAAAATTTATTGGATGAGCAAATTCCCATCAATGACTTAGCAACGATCTTAGAAACTTTAGCCGATTACGGCGTTGTCACGAAAGACGTAGAAGTTTTGACAGAATATGTCCGCCAAGCATTGAAACGGACGATCGCTGCCAAGTATGCCAATGAGAACCACGAGCTGCAAGTAGCGGTGATCCAGCCGAAACTAGAAGAAATCATCGCTCAAAGTATCCAAAAAACCGCAACTGGCTCGTACCCGGTCTTAAAACCAGATACCGTGACCAAGCTGTTGGATTCCATCAGTGGGATCCAACATGCAGCGATCGCTCAAAATATCAATTTCGTGATTCTGGCATCGCCTAAGATCCGGTTAGCATTCAAAAAAATGATCGTTTTTAATTTTCCAGATATCGCCGTTCTTTCTCTAAATGAGATTCCCAATGAAATTGCGATCGAAACGGTGGGCAGTATTGACATTTAAGCAGAATTTTCTTAGGAAGGGGCATCGCCGATGTATGAAGTCGATCGAGAAGCGGAGATCATCAAGTATTTGCCGCTAGTGGAACGGGTGGTTCAGCGCCTGTCTATCAAAACCGCCGATTATGAATCAGGCGATCTCTACAATATTGGGGTGATTGGGCTGATGGATGCCTTGCGGAAATTCGATCCCTCAAAAAAAGTTCCTTTTGAAAGCTATGCAGCGATTCGCATCAAAGGGGCAATTATTGATGAAGTACGCAAGCACGCCAAAATCTCCCGATACAAAATGGCGGCAGTCAATCAGTTTTATCAAGCACGGCAAGAGTTGGAGCAAAGCCTCAAAAGAGAAGCGACCGACACCGAGATCTGCAAACAGCTGGGAATCAACCAAAGTCAACTAGCGGATATTTATGAGAGTCTGCACTACTTAGCCAGCGTCTCTTTGGAAGATACCTTGTTTGCTTACCAAGAAGAAGGCATGACCTTAAAAGATATGGTTCGGGATCCAGCCGAAAATGTCGAAGAGACCTTGGTCGCTGAAGAAAAACGCACCGCCTTGGTGGCGTGCATCAAAAAATTAGGGGAACGGGAACAATTGATTTTAAGTTTGTACTATACCGAAGAACTGACGTTAAAAGAAATCGCTGAAATCTTAGAAGTCTCGATTCCGCGAGTTTCACAAATTCATGGCAAAACGATTGCCAAATTGCGCACATTGATTGAGGAGGAACTGGCATGATTCGAGGATTGGATGTCTTATCACGGAACATTTCATTATTACAAAAGCGACAAGAGACGACGAGCGGCAATATTGCTAATGTCAATACAACAGGATATCAAGCAAAAACCTTATTCCAGTCGGCGCTAGATGAAGTGGCATTGCATAATTACCAAAGCGGGCCCAATGCGGATACCCGCCGTGACATTGGTGGATTGTCTTTAGGGACCCAATTGGCAGGCAGTACGATCAGTCAAGACCAAGGTGCTGTCAAACAGACGGGACAAGCCAGCGATTTTGCACTGCTTTCCGAAGGCTACTTTGTCGTTCAAAACAATGCGGGTCAGCGGTTGTATACGAGAAATGGCGACTTTACCGTCAATCAGCAGAATCAATACGTGACACAAGAAGGCTATCTTGTCTTGGGTGCCAATGGACAAGCAGTCAGCGCCTTAGGACCAGCGAACTTTCAGATCCAAACATTCCCCCAAGAAGCATTGACTACAGCTGGTCAAAACTACGTGACTAGCAACGCAGCAGGAACCACGGTGAATGCACCAGTGATCCAGCAAGGTGCCTTAGAACAAGCCAATGTAGCGGTTGCCGATGAAATGGTGGCGATGATCCAGACTTCTCGGGAATTTGAAGCCAATCAGAAAGTCTTGAGTTCAACGAATCAAACATTGCAAAAAGCGGTCAACGAATTAGGAAAGATTTGAGGATGAGTCAATGAATATCAGTGGATTATTAGGAATCAGCCGTTCTGGGTTGAATCATTTGCAGACAAACTTAGACACGACAGCCAACAACATCGCCAACGTCAATACCAATGGCTACCAAGCACAAACGACGCACTTTCAAACATTGATGGAAAATGCCATCGGTGCAGAAGAAACGCTATTTAATGGCAACGCCGCCCAATATGGTGCGTCAATGGGGGCAAAAGCGACTACGACTACCAGTTTTGCCCAAGGCAATCTGGCGGGCACTGCTCAGCCATTAGATCTCGCGATCCAAGGCAATGGCTTTTTCGGGGTTCGGGACCAAACCGGTCAATTACTGCTGAGTCGAGCAGGCAATTTTCATTTAAGTGAGAACAAGCAATTAGTCAATAGTGAAGGGTACCCTGTGGCAATGACCACAAACGTACCAACCGCGCAGTGGCCAGATGCGCAGCAAATCGCAATAGGTGCCAGCGGTCAGTTGACGACGGAAGAAAATGGTCAGACTCGCGTGTTGGGGCAGCTGACCCTTTATCAGCCAACGAATACAGAAAACATCACACCAGTGGGCAACCAACTGTACCGTGCCGGTGATCAAGCGTTGCTTACTTCGCAAACCAATCCGGCAGCCTTTGGCAGCGTTTTGCAAGGACAGTTAGAACAGTCGACGGTGGATCTAGCGACTTCCATGACAGACTTGTTAACGACCCAACGTGCGTATGGATTGAACACGAAAGCCATGCAGACAGCCGATGAGATGTGGTCTGTGATCAATCGTTTTACAGATTAGAGGAGAAAGAACATGATTCGCTTAACCAAGGTCAGTAAAAAATTCAGCAATGGTACGTTGGCATTGGCCGATATTTCTGTTGCGATCCCTCAAGGAGAATTTATCTATGTGGTGGGTCCCAGCGGTGCGGGCAAATCGACCTTATTCAAATTGCTCTTGAAAGAAGAAGAGCTTTCGGCTGGTTCTATCCAAGTCGGCAATGTCTTGTTGGAACAACTCAAAGACCGTCATCTCTATATGGTTCGACGACAAGTCGGTATCGTCGGACAAGAAGACCTTTTGCTTCCTTATCTGACGGTTGCCAAAAACGTCGATTATGCGCTGCAAGTACTAGGCACTCCCCGCAAGCTGCGTCAGGAAAAAACCGCCAAAGCGCTACAACTGGTAGGCATGTTTCCTCAAAAGGATCACTATCCTGAGGAGCTTTCCGTGGGACAGCGCAAAAAAGTAGCGATCGCGCGAGCGATCGTCACAGAGCCAGCAGTCTTGATCGCCGATGAGCCCACTGCCAATCTGGATGCCAAATCAGCCGTTGAAGTCATGAAACTACTCTTGCGGATCAATCAAGTCGGTGCCACGATCCTCTTGGCGACCCACGACAGTACGATGGTCAATACGGTCCGTAATCGAGTAGTCGAGCTGCAAAACGGTCGTTTGGTTCGGGATGAATACCAAGGCGGCTATACGCGCTTTGCTGATCCAAAAGATACATATGTCTGGTGAAGATGCTTAACTTTTCTAGCAAAAGATCCGATTAAAGAACTAGAAGATTGTTTTCATAATCGGATAAAGAAGGAGTGACCCAACGATTATCAAGTGAAGAGCGAATCTTGATAAACAGCACGACTGATCATTTTGCATAGGAAAGGATACTGTTATGAAGAAGAAGGTACAAGCTATCATCAAAAAAATCCGCTTGGCGGCGTTGATTCCGCTAGGATTTACCCTGATCGTATTATTAGGATGCTATTTCTTCGTGATCCGCACCCACGGAGACGGACAAGCAGCAAAAAGTTTCTTTATTTTTTCAGTAATCGTACTGCTGCTAGAAATCGCAGTGTTAGTAGGAATGACCTATTTGGTAAAAAAAGAGACCCATTCGGGCATGGATACGTTATTGACAGAACTAGAAGCAGTCGGTTCTGGCGATCTGTCGCATATCGATGAGATCGGCAGCAGCGACCAGACTTCTCTTTTTGGGCAAGTTCAAAATCGTTTTCAAGGGGTTTTAAACACCTTCAAAGCGGTGATCGTTGGTATGTACGAAGAAAGCAGCCGAATGGAAAAAATGGTAGGCGGCCTAACGACAACCTCAAAAAATGCCAAAAATTCAATTGAAAATGTGCGTCAGACGATGAATGCCATCGCAGATGCCACTAGTTCACAAGCCTCCGAAGCGGAACAAACCTCCTTTGATATGGACGAGCTAGCCTTAAATATCGAAGAGATCTACAAAGAGATCGAATTGATGAATGACTATGTCGGTCAATCCCAAAGCAGCAATGTCCACAATTCAGAAATGATGTTCCATGTATTTGAAAGCTGGGAGATCGAACGGCAAAACCAAGCAGAATTAGTAGAAAGCATGAACGACATGAACGAAGATGTCCAAAGCATCGGTAAGATCGTTCAGCTGATCAATGACATTTCTGATCAGACCAACTTACTGGCATTGAATGCATCCATTGAAGCAGCTCGAGCTGGAGAAGCGGGCCGAGGGTTTGCCATCGTTGCGGAAGAAGTCCGCAGCTTGGCGGAACAAAGCAGTCAATCAACGAAAAGCATTCGTTCGATCATTGAAACGATCCGCAAAAAATCGGAAAAAGTGGTCTCTGCAGTGACGGATTCCTTTGAAAGCGGCGAAAAACAAACCAACAATATCAACAAAGCGATCGAGTCAGCCAATGAGATCTCTGATATTGTCGAAAAATTGGTTTCAAGTATTCAAGCCGTGGAAGCCCATATTACCGGGATCGTTGAGAAAAAAGACATGGTTCAAGTTTCCGTCAGCAACATTTCGGCTGCTGTTTCGGAAACCTCTGCCGGCACCCAAGAAGTAACGGCAAACTTAGAAGACTTCTACTTAGTCATCGAAGACTTTGAACGGAATGTGCAAGAGATCGAAACGATCGCCACTATCCTTAAATTCCAAGTGGATAGTTTCAAATTCTAAAAAGGAGCAGTGACGCCAATGGAACAATACGTTGTATTTAAAAGTCATCAACAACTCTTTGCCTTGCGTATCGACTATGTGGTACGGGTCATTGAGGCTGCTCCTTTTACACAGCTGCCAGAAGTGGCGGATTTCGTGCTGGGGATCCAGCCTTTTGAAGAGGCGATGGTGCCGATCATTGACATCCGCAAAAAGCTGTTTGATGAATTTACACCGGAAACCGGGCAAAATGTGGTCTTGTTGTGTCACTGGCAAGAGCAGGCGATCGGCCTTTACGTGGAAGAGATCGTCGGCATTTTACCGCTCGTTGAAAGTCCTAGCAATGCGGAACTAAATACATCAGGACTCAAGCAAAACTATATCGAAGCCTTTCTGAAAAAAGACGATGAACTTGTGCTGGCATTGGAGCTGCCGTTTCTCTTCAGCTATGAACAAGCCGCTGAGATGACGGCGGAGTTAGACGCCTATCAGACAGAGGAATTGGCAGCCGCCAATGACCATGACAATGATGACCGTGAATGAGGAACTGCATGTGGGGATCTCGGAGTATAAGATCGCCCAAGCGCCGACGCGTTTGATCACGGTGGGTTTAGGTTCTTGCATCGGCACGATCATTTACGATGAAGCCAGTCATATCGGCGGCTTGAGTCATATTATGCTGCCAGATAGTCAGCCTTTTTTGCACAAGCGGGAAATCAAGCCCGAGAAGTTTGCGGACTTGGCATTGCCAGCGATGGTGGCTGAGCTGGAACAAAAGATCCGTCGGCCTCGCTTTCAAGCGAAAATCGTTGGTGGCGCCAATATGTTTCAGTTCCAGACGCTTAACGCTGCCAGCAATATTGGTCAGCGCAATATTGAAGCCGTCGAGGAAGTCTTGGCTCGGCTAAACATTCCGATCGTAGCCAAACATGTTGGCGGCAGCGCTGGTCGAACGATGATCGTGGATCTTCAGGATTTCAAGACCATGGTTCGGCAAGTCAAACAAGAAATCGTTTATTTGTAAAAGGAGTACAGGGACATGAAAAAAGTAATGATCGTCGATGATTCGGCATTCATGCGGAAAGTAGTGACAGATTTATTGAATCAGCTGCCTGATATCGAGGTGACCGTCGCTGCCCGCAATGGCAAACAAGCATTGGACTATCTGACCAAAGAAGCGATCGATTTGGTAGTAATGGATGTGGAGATGCCAGTGATGAACGGATTAGAGACCTTGCGGAGGATGAAACAGCAATCAGCCATTCCCGTTATCATGCTTAGTTCATTAACCAATCAAGAAACCACGATTGAGGCTTTGGCGCTTGGCGCCCGAGATTTTGTGGAAAAACCTGTCAGTCTATCGATGATCGAAAAAGAATGGATCGCTGAATTTCATCAAAAGATTTTGGCGATGGATCATGAAGTCGGTACGGTTCACCCGCCAGTGCCAACGATTGCCCAGCCCACTAAGCTGACACAAAACAGCTTGCCTGTATCACTTGATGCGCTAGTCATTGGTGCTTCAACAGGCGGACCCCGTGCTTTGCTGGGAATTATTCGCCGTCTGCCTGCACGTTTGCGTTGCCCGATTTTGATCGTTCAGCATATGCCAGCGGGCTTCACGGCTTCCTTTGCAAAACGCTTAGACACAGAGACAACCGTCCGAGTACAAGAAGCAGTCGACGGCATGCGGATCGAAAATCAAGTGTATCTTTGTCCAGGGGATTACCACATGACGGTCCAACAAGGGCACCTGCAGCTGGACCAGCGAGAAAAACGGCATGGGACGCGGCCAACCGTCGATTATCTTTTTTCCTCAGCAGCTGACTACTATGGCCCGCAACTAGCGGCAGTGGTTTTGACGGGGATGGGAAAAGACGGCACCGCTGGCTTACGACAGATCCAAGCGGCTGGGGGCTATACGATCGTTCAAGACAAAGAAACGTGTACAGTCTTTGGGATGCCGCGGTATGCCATTGAACAAGGAATCGTGGATGAAGTCCTGCCATTGCAGGGCATTGAAGCAAAAATTGCACAGATGGTCAGGTGAAGAAGATGGAAGAAGAATTTGCCTTATTTAATGCGTGGGTGGATCGCCGATTAGGGATTCCCTTAGCCGCATACAAAGAAAATCAAATGCAGCGCCGCATCCTTACGATCATGGAAAACAGCGGGGCAAAGACGTTGAGGGAATACCAGCAATTGATCGAAGGCGATGACGGGGTGCGGGCGGCTTTTTTAGCTCATATCACCATTAACGTAACGGAATTTTATCGCAACAAAGAACTGTTTGACGCCTTTGAACGCGTCTTGAAAACCATTGTTCTCCCGAAAACCCCGCTGCCCAAAATTTGGAGTGCCGCATGTTCGATTGGGGCAGAACCCTATACGATCGCGATGCTGCTAGAAAAAAACCAAATTGCCGCAGCCAATGTCTTGGCTACCGATATCGATACGCAAATTTTGGCAAAAGCCAAGCAAGGACTCTATCGAGACCACGAATTGCGGAATGTCTCAGCGGCAGAACGTACCCGTTTTTTTGATGCAAAAGAAAAGAACCAATTTCAGATCAAACCAGAAATCAAACGGCGGGTTCATTTTAAGCAACACGATCTTTTGAAAGACCCGTACAATGGGCCTTTTGATGTGATCGTTTGCCGCAATGTGACGATTTATTTCAAAAGTGATGCTCGGGATGCCGTCTATCAAAAATTCAGCGATGCATTGGTCCCAGGGGGCATTTTGTTTACGGGAGCGACAGAAACGATCAATTTTGCGGAGCAATTCGGCCTCAAGAAAATCGATTCGTTTATCTATCAAAAAGTATAATTTTGTAAAGGAGGGACCCATTTGGATGACAATAGTGTCTATCGTACCCTTTTCTTTGAAGAAACAGACGATCATTTAGCGCAGTTGAATGATCATGTCTTGCAATTGGAAAACGATCCAAAAGATAGCGCCTTGCTGAATGATATTTTCCGTTCTGCCCATACCCTTAAAGGGATGGCGGCAACGATGGGCTATGACGTCATGACGCAGCTGACCCATAAAATGGAAAATATTTTTGAGTTATTTAAAACTGGGACCTTGCAAGTGACCCAGCAATCGATCTCATTGATTTTCAAATGTCTGGATCGGCTGTCAGAACTTGTGGAGGACTTGCGGGAAGAACGAGACCTGCAGCCAGCTCAAATTGCCGATTTATTGGCCGAACTTGACCAAACGGAACATTCTGGCGGTATATCAACCGAGACAGAAGCAAGCCAAAACCCCACCGCAGTGGGCGCGTTAACCCCACAGCTTCAACAGATCGATCCTTCTGATCTGTATGTGATCGAGCAAGCGGCTGGAGATGGCTATCAAGCGGTCCAAATTGCTGTTCGCTTAGATGCCCAATCCATGTTAAAAGGTGCTCGTGCCTTCTTGATCATGGAAAAGCTTGGCCAAGCAGGGGATGTTCTTTATACAGAACCAGATGCCCAAACACTCGAAGAAGGCACCTTTGAATCAGATTTTTCACTGCTGTATTTGACGCAGCAAACACTGGCTGATGTCGAGCAAAACATCGCCAGCAATAGTGAAATCGAAGCCTTCGTGGTGGCACCGTTTGATCCTTCAGCTGCTGTGTTGGAGGAGGCAGAAGAGCTGCTTCAACCAGCACCGACCCCAGAGTCAGAGACTTCTGCTCTTCAGCAAGCGACAACAGAAACGAAAGAAAAATCGCCGGCGCCCGCGCATCATGCGTCCGCCCAAAATCAATCGATCCGAGTCGACTTGAATCGCTTAGATTCATTCTTGGATCTCGTGTCCGAATTGGTGGTCTATCGCAATCAATTAGAAGATGTCAGTGAGCGGGAAAACATCGAAGTAGTCAAAGACCCCTTAGAGCAAGTTTCACGATTGACCTCTGAGCTGCAAGATTTGGTCTTGCGGATCCGCATGCAGCAAGTCAATGTCGTCTTTAGTCGCTTTCCGCGAATGGTTCGGGACTTATCCAATGAACTGCAAAAGGAAATGGAACTTGTCATTTTTGGGGAAGAAACGGAATTGGATAAAACAGTGGTTTCTGAGTTGAGTGAACCTCTGGTCCATCTATTGCGTAATTCTGTCGATCACGGCATCGAAGCACCCGATGTTCGGGAAAAACTGGGCAAACCGCGCAAGGGCACGATTCGCTTGGCGGCCTACCAAGAAGGCAATCGCGTGATCATTACTTTAGAGGATGATGGCAAAGGCCTTGATCCGCAAGTAATCAAAGCAAGTGCTGAAAAGAAAGGCTTAGCAACGGAAGGTCTTTCCGATGAAGCGTTGCAGCAGCTGATTTTCCATCCTGGTTTTTCAACTGCGCAAGAAGTGACTAACATTTCTGGGCGCGGTGTCGGGATGGATGCCGTGCAATCCAAGATCACCCAACTAGGGGGCACGATCGAAATGAAGAGTCAGCCAAATAAAGGCACGCAGTTTGTGTTCAAATTGCCATTGACTCTGTCGATCATTCAAGCGTTGATGGTTCGCGTCGGAGCAGAAACCTTTGCGATCCCACTAAATCTCGTCGAACGCGTGGTGATGGTCAAAGAAGAAGAGATCATCCAGACGGTCTCGGATGAGGTCTATCGTTTTCAAGAGGAGTTGATTCCCTTGGTTCGGACCGATCAACTCTTAGCGATCGAAGGCGATCCATCTGAGAAAAAATTCGCCATCATCGTCAACAATGACCAGCAGTTTCACGGCATTTTGGCAGATGAGCTGATCGGCCAGCAAGAAATCGTCATCAAGAAAATCGATCCATTGCTGCAAAAGCTGAATCGCTATCAAGGGGCAACGATTATGGGCAACGGCTCGATCGCACTGATCCTAGACATTCATGCCATCTGTCAGGAAAAAAAGGATGACCGCTTATGAGCTATACAGCGCTGCAGATCGATGGCCTAAAAGAACTGATCAATATCGGCGGTGGTCACGCTGCGACTAGTTTATCAAAGCTCGTCCAACAACCGATCGATATGCGGGTACCGGAAGTCGAGATTCTAGCGTATGAGGACCTGTATCAGCAGATCATGGCGGAAGACAAAGAAGTTCATGTGGTGATGAGCCAGATCGAAGGGGCATTTCGAGGGATCTTCTTGTTTGTCTTAACGGATGAATCCGCCGCAAAATTGCGTCAGTTGATGATCCAAGAAAGCGATCCGTCTGAAGAATTGAAGCAATCGGTCATCAACGAGTTGACCAACATCCTTACCAATTCTTTTTTGATCGCGATCGGGCAACTGTTGGAAACCCAGCTGAGTGCGTCTTTACCAAGCGCCAGCTATGATTTCTTTGGCGCAGCGATCAGCTCCATCTATTTGGCGATGGCCCAGTATGATGAGCAGGTGATGGTGATCCGTAATGAGTTCGTCTACGCCAAAGAAACATTAGAGGCATCGTTATTTTTGATTCCAGAAATCGGTGTACTAGAAAACATATTTGATTCATTAGGAATTTGAAAGGGGCAAATACAATGTCAAAAAAAGTATTGATCGTGGATGATGCGGTATTTATGCGCATGAAATTAAAGGATATTTTAGAAAAAAACGGCTATGAAGTCGTGGGGGAAGCCCAAAATGGCCAAGAGGCTTTTGAAAAATACCAAGCAACGACACCAGACTTAGTGACCATGGATATCACGATGCCAGAAGTGGATGGCTTAGAGGCATTAAAAATGATCCGCACGTTTGATGCGCAGGCCAAAGTCGTAATGTGCAGTGCCATGGGACAACAAGGAATGGTGACGGATGCGATTCGCGCCGGTGCGGTGGACTTTATCGTGAAGCCCTTTGATACGGACCGCGTAATCACTGCCATCGACAAAGCCTTTGCCTAATGCCTAGGAGGATAGCGACATGCAGATGATTCTTTTCAAAATGGCTCAGCAGTACTATTTGATCTCGGCGGACTCGGTGGACGAGGTCATTGATGCCCCTTCTTTTACGAAGGTGCCCTTAGCACCAGAGTGGGTGGAAGGGTTGATCAATCTGCGGGGGTCTGTCGTAACGGTGATTCGTTTGGCAAAATTGATTCCCATCATGGAACCAGCCTACGAAAAAAACATATTGATCATGAAGAAGCAAGAGGAGACCAAAGGGGTCCTCGTAGAAGAAGTAATTGAAGTTCTTGATATCACCGAAGACGATATCCAACTAGGCAATCAAGAGACAGAACACGCCGTTGGGGTCGTGCCGATCGGTGAAAAAGTAGCCAGTGTGATTCAAATCGATCACATGATTTTTTAAAAAAATGGGGGATTAGTGTGGATCAGGTATTGACGCAGCAAGAGATTGATTTATTGTTGAATGCGATGAGCAGCGGAGAGATCGATCAAGAAATTATTGAGATAGAAGACAAACAAGCCAAAGTGAAAGCCTACGATTTTCGCCGACCAACAAAGCTGTCGAAAGAATACGTCAATACCCTGCACATGATCTTCGAGGATTTCTCGAAGATGAGCAGCAGCATGCTTTCTACCCAACTGCGGACCAATGTTTCTTTGCAGTTGGCAGCTATCGAACAAGTCAGTTATGACGAATTTATCCATTCGATACCAAAATTTACTTTGTTGGGGCTCTTTCATTCGCAGCCTTTGAGCGGGATCCAAATGATCGAGATGAACCCACAACTGTGTATGATGTTGGTGGAGTTGTTGTGCGGCGGCTTGGATGTCTATCAAAACAAGCCGATCGAAATGGATTTTAGCGAGAAAAAAAGTTTTACTGATATTGAAACAGCGATCTTGGAAGAAGTAGTAGCACAATTTGTACGGGTCTACCAAAATGTTTGGAAGGACATCGTTGCCTTGGATTCGGTTTTGGATGGAATCGATACGAATCCGCAATTGATGCAAAACATGTCGCCCAACGAACCCGTCGTATTAGTGACCTTTACTATCAAAATTTTTGAAGTGAAACATTTCATCAATCTATGTATCCCCTATGTCTTTTTTGAAGGGATCATTGATAAATTAAGTTTCCGCAATTGGTTTGATAGCAATCAGCCCGTCAACCAAGACGATAGCCGCGAGTTGCAAAAAAGTTTGAATGGGGTCGGTTTGAATTTAGAAGTTCTGCTGGGCCATGCTCAAATGAGTCTTTCTGAGTTTCTCCACTTAGAAGAAGGCGATGTCATCAAACTAGATAAAAAAATTACTGAACCATTAGAGACCTTCATCGATGGAAAACCTTACTTCCGAGCAAAACCTGGGAAGCAAGAGGACCGTTTAGCCATTGAATTATTAGACAAGTTAGAAGAGGAGCAAGAACTATGAGTGAACGTTTATCCCAAGCAGAAATCGATGCATTGTTGAATCAAAGTGCCCCAACCCAGCCGCAAGGATTAGAAGAGCAAGTCAAAGTCGACATTATCGGCGAAGTTGGCAATATCTCCATGTCGCAAGCGGCGACGACGTTGTCTTCCATTCTTGATCGTCGGGTCAGCATCACGACTCCCCGGGTGTCTAAAATCAAATTTGGTGAGATCTTAAACGACCTCGTTGCACCAAAAGTAGCGACGACAGTTGAATTTAAAGAAGGCCTTTTAGGCAGTAATTTGATGCTGTTAGAAGTCAAGGATGCCATCGTGATCGCTGATTTGATGATGGGTGGAACCGGTGAAACCAGCAACACTCAATTTACAGAATTAGAGCTAAGTGCTGTGGCCGAAGCCATGAACCAAATGATTGGGACGGCCTCGACTTCGATGGCAACGATGATCAGCCGCAAAGTGGATATCTTACCGCCGATCGTCAAACTATGGGAGACGCCAGAAAACATTGAGTATAGCGGGATCGAGGCAGAGGAAGAGATTTATTGTATCTCATTTTCTTTGCGCGTCGAAGGTCTGATCAAAAGCAAAATCATGCAGATCTTTACGGATCCGGTGGTCAACGATATCGCCAGTGCGATGCTGTCCGATGAAGCGACTGTCGTTACTCGGGAAACACCAACACCGCAGCCAACGGCACCCGTTGCTGCACCTACGCCAGAACCAGCGGCTGCATCAAAGCCCGTGGAAGTCAGCAAACCGGCGTTTCAAACATTGGCCTCCAGCGGAGTGAGCGATGGGGATAATTTGGACTTGATCCTTGATGTGCCATTGGATCTAAGTGTCGTGTTAGGCCGCAGCAAAAAAACCATTAAGGATATTTTATCTTTCAATACGGGGTCCGTCATCGAGCTGGAAAAACTGACGGATGAACCGCTAGAGATTTTGTTGAACGGCAAACTGATCGCCACTGGGGAAGTCGTGGTCATCAATGAAAACTTTGGTGTGCGGATCACCAACATTCTTTCGCAAAAACAACGCATCCACAATTTGCATTAATTTGAAGAAATCGCAAAAAGTTAAACATATGGGTTTAACTTTTTTGTGATTTGACCGATAGTAGAGGGTAGAAGAATGAGAACGGAGGAGAACCTATGAAAATCGAAAGAGGTTACGCAGAATACAGCGACAAGGCCATCAAACGTGAAGCGGTCAAACAAGAAAAGCCATCTGCTGCTCAGACAGAAAAAACCGTCGATGTTCAATTGTCCGAAACAGCTCAAGCCATTCAAAAGAGTGCCAATCAAACAGCCAGTCGCAGTGAGCGAGTGGCAGAATTGAAACGAGCGATCAAAGAAGGCACCTACCAAGTATCTGCCGAAACGATCGCAGATAAAATGCTGCAACAAGATGAAAAGCAGGTCGACTAGATGACAGAACGGGAATTTGAGCGTCAGCTTCAGCAGTTCTTGCGGTTGCTGCAAAAAGAAAAGACCTGCTTGATCAAAAATCAAGCAGAAAAATTACCAGAACTCGTCGAGAAAAAAACCGCCTTCGTACCCGTTTTTTCCACGTATGAAGGAACTCTTTCAGTGGCGATCAAAGAACTCATCCGCCAGATCCAAGTGCAGCAAGCCGAAAATCTCCTGCTGACGGAGCAAGCCATTAGTTTCCAAACTGTTTTGATGGATGCAGTCAAAGAAAATATCAAGACACCGGCAAATACGTATTCGAAATACCAAGAAAAACAAGCTGTCTCAACAGCGATCATCGATCAAAAAATGTAAGGAGTACTTCTATGACAGGACTATTTGGTTCATTAGGCACCGCAACCCGGGGCATGACCGCCAATCAAGCAGCGTTGCAAACCAGCAGCCATAACATTGCAAATACCAATACAGACGGCTACTCAAGACAACGAGTCAACTTGCAAGCCGAAGCGTCTTATCATTTAGCGGGTGTCGGCAGTATCGGTATGGGTGTGAAAGTCGGCAGTGTCGAACGGATCGTCGATGATTTTGTCATTGGACAAGTACGCAATGCCAATTCTACCTATACATATTATGAACAAAAAGCAGACATATTAGGACAGCTGGAAAGTTTAATGAATGAGCCTTCTGACAATGGACTGTCCAAACAGCTGGCAACGATGTTTGATTCTTGGACCGCATTAGCCAACAATCCTGAACTGGATACGTCTAAGACCCTCGTGCTGGAAAACAGCAGTACGTTTGCCGATACCATCAACCAAATGGGCAAACAAATGACGCAGTTGCAAAGCGACACGCTGGATACCATCGAAAAATCCGCGCTGGACTTCAATGAAAAGGTCAAACAGCTGCAATCCTTGAATGAACAGATCTATGGGTTGACGACGAGTGGTGAGACACCCAATGATCTTTTAGATCGTCGAGACAGTCTGTTGAAAGATCTCTCGGGTCTAGCAGGGATCGAAACCAAGACCGATCAGTATGGCCGTGGGTTTGTATCCATGAGCGGACAGACGATTTTAAGTGCGGAGGAACGCAATACCCTTAGTGTGGTGGTGGGACAAAGCGATACAGGCGCCTTGGTTTCCAAAGACGGCAACGCCTTGAATCCTGCCGAAACCATTACAGGGTCTTATCCAGCTGGAACCGTCTTGTTGACGAAAACCACCGACAATGGCGAAACCGCCTATACAGAATTGCCGATCAAAGAAGGCGCGATTGGTGGCCTGCAAGCATCATCTAGTGAAATCGGCAGCCGCTTGACGGAATTGAACAACTTTACGACGACGATCGCGCAAGCCATGAACATGGTCTTTATCGGCGGCGCTTCTCGCACAAGCGGACTATTTGAGATCGGCCAAGATGATACCGGCACAGCGACGACGATTCGGGTCAGCCAAGCACTGTTAGATAACCCAAGTCTGGTGACCGGCGGAACGAGCAATGCAGCAGGAGATGGTTCAAGAGCTGCTGCAATGGCGAAACTCAGCAGTGCCAAATTGGATTTCCCGTTGTCAGAAAAGACGATCGCTTCTTTTGATTCTGAGACATTGACGTTTGCTAATGTAGCATCGGGCATGAGTGTCAACAGTTATTTTAACAGCATTGTCACCAAAAACGGAATCTCAAAACAGCAAGCCGACAATACGGTCAGTGCCCAATTGTCGCTGCTGAATCAACTAGAATACAAAAATCAATCGGTGTCTGGGGTTTCATTAAATGAAGAAATGTCAGATGTGATTCGTTTCCAACAAGGATTTCAGGCCAATGCCCGCATATTATCGGTCGTTTCTGAAATGTTAGACACATTGATCAATCGAACAGGAGTGTAGACCATGCGTATTTCCAATTCAATCACCTACAATGATTTTTTACGAAATCTAGGAACCAACGCCTCCAAAGTCCAATCCACGTTGAATCAGCTATCGAGCTTAAAAGAAGTCAGCAAGTCCTCGGATAATCCGCTGCTGGTTTCAAAAATCATGGATCTCAATGTGTCGTTAAATCAAAACAAAACTTACAACAATACGATCAAAGACAGTATTTCTTGGACAAAAGCCCAAGATTCTGCTTTAGAAAGCGTCAGTACTTCGATGCTGCGGATTCGCTCGTTGGTTCAATCTTCTGCCAATGCGACAGCTGGCAGTGAGGAATTAGGGGCAAATCGTTCAGAGATCGAGCAAGAGATCGAAGGCATCGTTGAATCATTAAACACCAACTTTGATGGCCGCTATCTATTTAGCGGAACGAATACGACGACGGCGCCTTTTGAGATCGTCAAAGAAAATGACGCCATCGTCGGTATCAAATACAATGGCACCAGCGAAGACTTGCCGCGAGAAATCGCAAATGGGGTCTCAGTGGATCTGTTAGCCAGCGGTGATCGTCTGATGAACGAGACGGGCACAGCTGCGGATCCCCAAAATTTAAGCACCTATTTCAATGATTTGTTGTCTGCATTGCGCAGTGATGATAAAGATGCCTTAGGGGGCGAGCTTTTAACCGCTCATGACCAGCATGCCACTAATGTGGTGAATGTAGGGGCGCAGATCGGCACCCTCTACAATCGCTTGGAGGCGGCAGCTGATCGAAATGAGACGGAAAAGCTGAACTTGACCGAAACACTGTCCAACAAACAAGACGTCGATATTGCGGAAAAGTATATGGAATATCAAAATCAAATGACTGCCTACCGTTCAACATTAGCGATGGGAACAAAGATCATGCAGATGTCCATTCTAGATTATTTAAATTAACCCAAAAACTTTTGTTCTTTGCTGAGAGCAAAAGTTTTTTAATTTTTTTAGAAAAAAGGCTTAACCCTGAACGGTTTCTTCCGATAAATAGTAGCAGAGGGAAACCTTAGCGAATAAAAATTAGGAGGAACTACACATGAGAATCAATACAAACGTTTCAGCATTGAATACTTACTCACGCCTAACGGCAGCAAATGCTTCTAAAAGCAATTCTTTGTCTAAATTATCTTCAGGCTTACGCATCAACAAAGCTGGGGACGACGCAGCTGGCTTAGCAATTTCTGAAAAAATGAAAGGCCAAATCGGCGGTTTGTCACAAGCAAAAAGCAACGCACAAGATGGTATCTCATTGATCCAAACAGCAGAAGGTGCATTAAATGAAACCCACAGCATCTTAGGGCGTATGCGTGATCTTGCGGTACAAAGTTCAAACGGTACGTTAAGTAATGATGACCGCGATGCGATCAAAAAAGAATACACCGCATTGTCTGATGAAATCGACCGTATCAGCAATACCACTGAATTCAATACAAAAAAATTGTTAACTGGTGAAGGTGATGATGCGAAATCATTCACTTTCCAAATCGGTGCCAACGCAAACCAAACAATGAGCGTTTCGATCAATAACATGAGCTCATCTGTCTTGAAAGTAAAAGGCTTAGATTTAACACAAGCATTTGACACAAGCGATGTCAAAGCTGTTGCTGCAGCAAAAGATAAAGCAGTAGCGACTGCCTTCGAAGCAGATACTACAACAAAATATGCAGAGGACGGCACAGTTGATGCGGCAGCTGGTAAAACAGTTGCTGAATTACAAACAGCCATCGATACAGCAGCGGATGATACAGCAAAAGCAACAGCTCAAAAAACATACGATGATGCTTTAGCAACATTTACCGCTTCTGTTGAAGGCAAAGCAGCAGCAGCGGCAACTGTCAGCGGTGATAACAACCCAATCACAAAAATCGATGAAGCGATCAAAGCAGTTTCTGCACAACGTGCGGATCTTGGTGCGGCGCAAAACCGTCTAGAACACACAATCAACAACTTAGGTACAACGCAAGAAAACCTATCTGAAGCAAACTCACGTATCCGTGACGTTGATATGGCGCAAGAAATGATGAGCTTTACGAAGAGCAACATCCTTTCTCAAGCAGCAACTTCAATGTTGGCACAAGCAAACTCAATGCCTAACAGCGTATTGAGCTTGTTACAAGGATAATTTTTGATCAAGTGAACCACTGACACAAGGACTGCCTAGGGGAAGCGCAGTTCTTGTGTTTTACATAGCAGCACAAAAACGCTTAGAAATGAGGAAGCTCTGATGGATATTCAGCCGATGTCAGGAATACACCCGATCGAAGCCGTTGCGTCGGTCGCTAAAGCACGTCCGATCGAATCCCTAGATCAAGAGACCGCCAACCTTCAGCCGCAACACCAAGAGGGGAAACTGGCGGAGAAAAAGGAACAGACAGTGGCCACTGAACCGCCGATCCACTATTTTTCAGTAGCCGATCAGCACAAGATCGCAGCCTCCGTGGAGGAAGTGAATCAGCGACTACTTGGCAAAGATATGAAATTGGCTTATGAAGTACATGAGCGCACGGGGCGTACGATGGTGCGTTTAGTGGATATGCAGACCAACGAAGTGATCAAAGAGATCCCGCCCGCCAACATGCTAGATGTGATTGGGAAAATATGGGATGACATGGGCATCGCGGTCGATCGAAAGGGATGAAAACATGGCAAGTGTAACCAGCAGTTCAGGAATCAGTACAACGCTAGGGAGTTATTCTGGCGTGACTTCAGAAGATATTGAAAAATTATTGGCGGCAGATGCGATCAACAAGACCCGCGCTGAGAATAAAATCACGACGCTAAAAGCACAAAAAACGGCATGGAGTGATATCAGCACTCGCTTGACTAACTTTTTGTCAAAAGTCGATGCATTACAAAAAGATGATGCTTATCAAACGAAAAAAGCGACGACCACCAATAGCAGCATCGCTTCAATTGCAGGAACAACGGAAGCTCCAGAAGGCACCTATGATCTAAAAGTCAACCAACTAGCAACAGCCACGAAGGTGACGGGGAGTCAAGTAGCTCAAAGCAGCAAAACGGCCCTAAATGTCAGTGGTCAGCTGTCATTGACCAGTTCGGAAGTCGATGAAGATGGCAAACCGATCACCGCTTCGATCGAGATCACGGCCGAAGACAGCTTAAAAGATGTGGCAGCCAAGATCAATAGCCAAAGCAAGACGACCTTCGTCGCGGCGAGCATTGTGGATAACCGTTTGATTTTAACAAATACCAAAATGGGCGACAAAAATTTCTTGATCGACGGCAATGCCGCCGAAGGGTTAGGAATCGGTTCAACTGCGACAACGACGCAAGGCCAACCGGCTATTTTTGAGCTAGACGGCATGAAGATCACTCGCGACAGCAACAGTGTGACGGATGTTATCGATGGTGTCACGCTGACGTTAGCGAAAAAAAGCGAGGAGCATGTGACGCTTTCTTTAGCCAATGATACCTCGAAAGTCGTTGATGCAGTGCAAGGATTAGTGGATCAATACAATAGCTTGATGAGTTTTATCGGCGACAATTTGACCGTGGGAGATCCTAGTAGTGAAAACAACAAGACGGGGACCTTGGTGGGAGACAGTGCGTTGACCCGTCTACAGACCCAATTGCGAAATTTGATCACCATTCCAGCCGTCAGCGGCTCAAAGCTGACCGCCAATAAGCTAGGCATCTCCACCGTCGATAATGATGGTACATTGGGATTGGATACGACAAAGTTAAAAGAAGCCTTAGCGGAAGATCCCGCTGCTGTGAAGTCTTTCTTTTATGCAAGTACGAAAACCAAAGAAGCTGATGGTACTGCGAGCACGAAAGAGACCGGCTATACACTAGCCCTAAAAGAATTAGCCAACAGCTATGTCGTCAATACTTCAGCCAATAAAGGGATCATTGCCACCAAATCTGCGACCTATGACAGTACCATCAAGGATTTAAACAAGCAGATCACACGGTTTGATGATATTTTAGCAATGAAAAAAGAGCGTTACATCACAATGTTTACCAAGTTAGACTCCGTGATGATGGAGGCTGAAAATCAGCTGAGCTACCTAAGCAATCAGTTTGCCAATACGTCAAACTAGGCTGGATAGCCGATTAAAGCAGTCATTTTTTCATTCGCATAAGAAACCCTCGTCAACATGAAAGGAAACAACCGATGGAGCCACACGTATCATTAGATGAACGTTTGAATCAGATCTTAACTGGTTTTGCCCAATGGCGCGGCGACAGCGAAGAAGCCAGTCGTTTGATGGCAGCCAATGCAGCGGTCATAGCAGCCATGCAAGCAGAAGCACAGAGCCATAGTCCACAAACCAGTGTATTGGCGCAACAAGTGATCCAAGCGTATCAAGCGTTCTTAGACCAGGTCAAAGCCCAGCAGCAAGAGATCAAACAAGAATTGGGGCGTTTGAACCGCAAAAACAATCTTGTCAAAACGTATTTGCAGCAAGAAGATAGTGCCGCCTTCGTCGAATTTGATTTATAGTGAGGAAAAAAAAGATGAATTATCAAAAAATGCAAAACAACTATCTGCAGAACCAAGTAATGAGTGCCTCCCCCAACAAACTAATTGAAATGCTGTTGCAAGCAGCCATCAAAAATATCAAATTAGCAGTGATCGCATTGGAAAAAGAAGAGTTGAGCCAAGCCCATCAGCAATTTGTCAAGGCGCAGAATATTTTATTGGAATTACGGGTCTCTTTAGACCGTGAGCAAGGCGGCGCTATTGCTGAAGATCTCGATCAGCTGTATGGCTATATGTACGATCAGCTGGTCAGTGCCAATGTCCAAAAAGAGGCAGCCCCTGCAGAGACGGTCGTCCCGCTTTTAAGCGAACTACTGGAAAGCTGGCAAACGATCACCCAATAAATTTGAGAAAAAGCAAAGAAACGACCACCTAAAACCTAGAAAAGTTTAGTAATTGGTTAAATTTTTACCATGTATCCCTTTTCACTAAGCTTTCTTTTTCCCCTCCTCGTCCCTATCTGGTACTCTTTTTATGAGCGTACCGAAAAGGTGCAAGGAGGTTTTTTTTTGAAACAAAAAATAGTACAAAAGCCGCTTTTCTGGCAAGTGGTGATTCTGATTACAATGAGTGGTGTTTTTTTATTACCGCAGATCTTAGGCCAAGGCATGATTTTGGGCTCTGATGTGGTCTTTCACTTCAATCGTTTTTATGAGACTAGCCAGCAGATCAAAGAGGGCAATTTTCAATATTTTCTTTCTATCTACGGGTTTCAGCAATCTGCTCGTATCGTCAATGCATTATATGGTCCCTTTTTTGCCTACTTCCAAGGACTGCTGGTCTTGCTGAGTCCTTCGTGGTTTTCTTACCAGCTGCTCGCTAATGGGCTGCTCTATCTGCTAGCAGGGTTTTCGATGTTTGGCTTATTAAAGAAATTACGAGTCAATGGCTGGCTGTCAGTGGGGATGAGCATCCTGTTTATGGCGACCTATTCTGTCCAGTATTGGATTGAGCGGCAGGGCTTTTCTGCTTGGGGGGCGGCTGTGCTGCCGCTGTGCCTGATTCCACTGATCGCACTAGGGGAACATAAACGGTTGCGGCCTTTTGCGGTAGGAGTTTCCGTGGCGGTCTTATTTCAAATCCATGTGTTTTCAAGCATCTTGTTAGTGCTCTTATATGTGCCCTTTTTCTTACGCGCCTTTTTTGTTGGAACTTCCGGCGAAGAAAAACGACAATTGGTGCTGCGCTTAGCAGGAGCGATCGGGATCTTCTTGCTGCTGACCGCCAATATTTGGTTAGGGATGTTGGATCTTTATACGAGTAACACGTTGATCGCGCCTTTTGTGAATCGCAACATGCAGAACAATACCATTACTGGAACCAGTAGCTATTGGT
This sequence comes from Enterococcus sp. FDAARGOS_375, assembly GCF_002393265.1. Lineage (NCBI taxonomy): Bacteria > Bacillati > Bacillota > Bacilli > Lactobacillales > Enterococcaceae > Enterococcus > Enterococcus sp. FDAARGOS_375. The sequence continues at coordinate 1,605,879 of NZ_CP023515.1, forward strand.
GGACGACTCCGTACCTGCTACCCATCTTATGTGCCCTGTTCTTTTGCGGTGCGATCCGTGTATGGCCTCGACTATCTGGTGGCTTCAAATTAATGACGGTAGCTGCAGGAGTCTTTTTCGTTTTATCATCGAACGCTGTTCCTTGGCAATGGCTAGGCAGTCTGGACAATGGTGTGATCAATTTACTGCAATTTCCTTTTCGGTTCTTTGTTCCGGCCACGATTTTGATCTTAGTCGGTTTGTGCCTGCTAGTTCCTTATTATCGGGGCAAGCCATTGGCAAATCCGCGTTGGTTCGTCCTCGTTTTAGTCTTGAGTGTTGGTCAAATCCTGATCCAAAACACGGTCAAAATGCAGGATTGGCACTCCGATGAAGCGGCGGTTTCACTGCGAAACCACACCTATCTCTCGGCGGAATCTGAAGCGCAATTGAAGGAAGCCTATTTTAGTAAAGACAAGTCCTTAGCCTTAGCGCTGTATCAACGTTCTACCCCAGATTATCTGCCCCTCTATCAAGAGACCAAGAAGAACAAGTACAATTTGTACGGGGAAGAAATCATTGAAAAAAATGATACCGTGGCAAAAACCGTGGAAAACGGGAAACTTACTTTACGTTGGCAAGGTGATCAAGAGGCGTGGAAGGCGTTACCGATCATCAATTACCGATATACTGAATTGACCCTCAATCAGCAGCCACTAACTGAGAAAGATGTCTCTTTGAGTGCTATTGGTGCCGTTTCTGTCCAACAGCAAGCAGGGGAGAATGTCTTAGTCGTTGACTATGACGCACCTTGGTTTTTCGACGGAGCTTTATGGCTGACGATCATTTCTTGGCTCGCTTTACTCATCGGCTTTATCAGCTGGAAAACAAGACAGCTGTATCGTCGTCGTAAGGTCGTACAAGCTTTATTGAAAGAATCTGAATAAAATGAATCAAAAAAGAACTTCAGCGAGAGGGCTGAAGTTCTTTTTTTTGTTGATCAGCAACAGTGTACCTATTTTTTTCCGAGAGAAACAATAATCGTTGCGCACGCAACGATTATTCCGTATAATAGATAAGACACTTTGAAGAACTAAGAAAGGCAGGAGTGCTCATGGAAGCCATTATCCGCTCAATCAATCATATTGCCCGTCTCGCCACCCTTTATCGGGAAAAAGAACTGAAAAAATTTGGTTTAGGCGGGATGCATCATACCTATATCTTAAACATTTGCCGCCAACCGGGGATCAGTCAAGAAGCCTTAGCCAAGAAGATTTTTGTGAATAAAAGCAATGTTGCCCGTCAACTTGCGATCCTAGAAGAACGAGGATTTATCACTAGAACCAGCAGTCCCACCGACAAACGACAATTACTGGTTTATCCAACCGAAAAAGCACTCGCCGTCCAACCAGCGATCCAACAGCTGCTTCAAAGCTGGAATGAACAAGTCGTAGCAGGTTTTTCTGCTGCCCAACAGCAGCAGTTGATCGCTGATCTGGAAATCGTCAAAGAAAATTCCCAGCGGCTTTTAGCGAAAGATGAGGCGATGGAATGAATCTTTTGACTCAGTATTTAAAACCCTATATCGGCCGCATCTCCCTTGGCGTCAGCATCAAATTCTTCGGGTCATTGATGGACTTGCTATTGCCTTGGATTTTGGCGTATATCATCGATTCTGTGATTCCCACGAAGCAAGTATCTGCGATTTTTGCTTGGGGTGGGGCGATGGTGGTCTGCTCCATCATCGCAGTCGTCACCAATATCATCGCTAATCGGATGGCCTCTAGTGTTGCTCGCGATACCACCGGTAGTATTCGCCATGATTTATTTGAAAAAGTTTCCTATCTGTCGATTCCGCAAGTCGAAGAAGTCGGGATTCCTTCCTTGGTGTCTCGCTTGACGACAGACACTTACAACATCCATCAAACGGTAGGGATGATCCAGCGGATGGGGATTCGTGCCCCGATTCTGTTATTAGGGGGGATCATGATCACTGCCACATTAGATCCCGTGTTGACACTGGTCTTAGTAGGCGTCTTGCCCTTCACTTTAGTGGCGGCAGTCACCATCTCAAAACGGGGGATTCCCTTGTTTGCCTCATTGCAAAAGCAAGTGGATGTGTTGGTGCGAACTGTCCGTGAAAATGTGACTGGGGCTCGGGTGATCAAGGCCTTGTCCAAAGCAGATTACGAGAAAAAACGCTTTGACCACGTCAATCAAGACGTAGTAGCTGCGGAAACCACTGCTAATCGAACGATGGCTGCGACACCACCCCTGATGGACCTCTTTTTGAATATCGGGTTGACATTGGTGATCGTTGTCAGTGCCTTTCGCGTCAATCAAGGGTTGACCCAACCAGGGGTCATCATCGCCTTTTTGACCTATTTTACGATCATTTTGAATGCCATGCTCAGCATCACGCGCATCTTTGTGATCGTGTCGAAGGGGCTGGCTTCTGCCGATCGGATCCAATCCGTCTTGCGCCTGCCGCAAAATATGCAAGTCATTGAGGCGCCTGTCAAAGAAGAGTCGGCGCATATCGTTTTTGAAAAAGTTTCCTTCACCTATCCTAATGGCACTCGGGTGCTGAAAGACATCGATTTTTCCTTGCAGCCGGGAGAAACCTTAGGGATCATCGGTGCGACTGGTAGTGGAAAATCAACGATCGTCAAACTACTGCTGCGGCTCTATGACCCAACGAAGGGTATGATCCGCATCGCTGGTCGCGACATTCGCTCCATCGATCCGACAGAGTTGCATCAGTTATTCGGTGTCGTCTTACAAAAAGACGTGCTTTTTGCGGAAACGATCGAAGAAAATATCGCTTTTGGCCGGCGGTTTTCCAAAGAGCAGATCGAAGAAGCGGCGGCTCGCGCCCAAGCCAAGGAGTTTATCAATCAACTGCCCAAGCGCTTAGCTCATCCACTGCATGCCAAAGGCAGCAATTTAAGCGGCGGTCAAAAGCAGCGGGTCTTGTTATCGCGGGCATTGGCGGGGGATCCAGAGATTTTGATTTTGGATGATTCTGCCAGTGCGCTGGATTATCGGACCGACGCTCAGTTGCGCAAGGTCCTGAAACAGCAGTTTCAACAGACGACGACGGTCTTGATCGCGCAGCGGATCAGCTCGATCCAGCATGCCGACAAAATTTTGGTACTGGAAAACGGTCAAATGAACGGCTTTGGCAGTCACCAAGAATTACTAGCAGAAAATGCGATCTACCAAGCCATTTATCAAGGTCAGACAGGAGGTGCCGACGATGCCGAAGAAAAAAACGGAAAAACCGCAGGATAGTAAGAAAACACTACGGCGTTTGTGGGGCTATCTTTACGGGTACAAAGGTCTCCTGCTGGCAGCCGCTGTATTGATGATGGCCAGCAATATTTTCGCCTTGGTGGGCCCTTTGCTTTCAGGGTACGCCATTGATGCCATTCAACCGGGTCCCGGCAAGGTCATTTTTGACCGAGTCTTCTTTTATTGTGGGCTGATGCTGCTGTTTTATCTTGCGTCTTCCCTTCTTAGTTATCTGATTTCGCTCATGATGATCCGCTTGAGTCAGCGGGTGGTGGCAGCGATGCGCAAGGCGATTTTTGATAAAATCACCGAATTGCCAGTGGGGTATTTTGACCGGGTCGCCACTGGGGATATCATCAGCCGCATCAGTTATGACGTCGATACCATCAATACGTCATTGGCCAGCGATGCCATTCAAGTTCTCAGCAGTCTTGTGACGATCATTGGTTCGTTTGTGATGATGGTTTTGATTTCGCCGCTGCTGGTGCTGATTTTTGTCGTAACGGTTCCCGCTTCGATCTTTTTGACTCGTTTTTTGATGAGCAAATTTCAACCATTGTTTCGCCGTCGGTCCCGCAAATTAGGTGAGCTGAACGGCTTTGTGGAAGAGATTATTTCTGGTCAGCAAACGATCAAGCTGTATAACCAAGAAGAAGCGATCATCAGCCGTTTTGACGAAAAAAACCAAGAAGCGGTGGATGCTTATTACAATGCCGAGTACTACGGCAGTATGACTGGTCCTTCCATCAACTTTATCAACAATCTGTCGTTGTCCTTGATCAGTATGTTTGGCGCCTTGCTGTTTTTGTTCGGTCATCTGACACTCGGAAACGTTTCTTCTTTTGTCTTATACTCCAGAAAATTCTCAGGACCAATCAATGAGTTAGCCAACATCTTCAGTGATTTGCAATCGGCATTGGCGGCGGCAGAACGGATCTTCCGTTTGCTGGATGAAGAACCGGAAGTTTCTGATGTTCCTGGAGCCTACGAATACCACGAGGTGTCTGGTGAGGTCGCCTTTGACCATGTGACCTTCGGCTATCAAGCACAGCAGCCCATCATCAAAGACCTTTCGCTGGAAGTACCGGCTGGCAGCTTGGTCGCGATCGTCGGACCGACCGGAGCCGGGAAAACCACCATTGTGAACCTCTTGATGCGGTTTTATGACCCTGACCAAGGAGCGATTCGTTTAGACGGCAAAAATATCCGCCAAGCGACACGCCGCAGCTTACGGCAAAGCTATGCAATGGTGCTGCAAGACACGTGGCTGTTCACGGGAACGATTTTTGAAAATTTGGCCTACGGCAAGGCGAATGCGACGATGGCAGAAGTCCAATCTGCTGCACAAGCCGCCCATATCCATGACTTTATTATGAGCCTGCCAAAAGGCTATGATACTTTGATTTCTGAAGACGGAACCGGTATTTCACAAGGACAAAAACAACTGTTGACGATTGCACGAGCGATGCTGTTGGATGCCGATCTATTGATTCTTGATGAAGCCACATCGAATGTCGATACGCAAACAGAGCTGCTGATCCAAGCAGCGATGACCAAATTGATGAAAGGCAAAACCTCCTTTGTGATCGCCCATCGCTTGTCCACGATTCGACATGCCGACACGATCCTCGTGGTGGAACAGGGCAATATCGTAGAGCAAGGGACCCACGAAGAGTTAGTAGCCAAAGAGGGGCGTTATGCCGCACTTTATCAGGCACAATTTGACGCATTATCCATAGCTAGTCCGCATCCTTGCAAGGAGTAACCCACTGCTTGCACGGATGTTTTTTGCGTGCCATCGGCTTTCTTGGCATAGGTACAAAATCTTCTTATGACAAATCAGGCAATTATCGGTATACTTAAGAAAGGGGTATCATCAAACAGAAAGAAGGGAAACAATTGGATCATAAACAACTAAAAGAATTCCCCAATGATTTTTTATGGGGTTCAGCATCAGCAGCCTATCAAGTAGAAGGCGCATGGCAAGAAGACGGCAAAGGCGCTTCGGTTTGGGACGATTTTGTCCGCATTCCAGGAAAAACCTTTAAAGCAACGAACGGAGATGTCGCGGTCGACCATTACCACCGCTTCAAAGAAGATGTTGCCTTGATGAAAGAACAAGGATTGAAAACCTATCGTTTTTCCATTGCTTGGACACGGATTTTTCCAGAAGGACGAGGAGAAGTCAATCAAGCAGGGTTAGACTTTTATTTAGCCTTGATCGATGAACTGATAAAAGCAGGGATCGAACCGATGGTGACCTTGTACCATTGGGATCTGCCACGAGCTTTGCAAGAAGAATACGGTGGCTGGGAATCTCGCAAAATCATTGAAGATTTCACCAACTATGCGGCCGTATTGTTTGAAGCCTTTCGCGGCAAAGTCCACTATTGGGTCAGCTTGAATGAACAAAATATCTTTACTTCGTTAGGCTATCTTTTAGCTGCCCATCCACCTGTAGCGACCGCCCAAAGGTAGACCAAAAGTCTCGCTTTTTGGGGTGCTTCAAAGGAGAACGTCCTTTTTTTGAGTATTATCGTTGACAAGTGTAAACGATAATTGTAAAGTAGAAGAAGATTACAACTGTAAACATAAAAGGTTAATGGGTTTGCCTAGCAAGCAAGGAGGAAGGAAACAATGATCGAAAAGAATTATGGGGTAAAAGGGATGACCTGTGCGTCTTGTTCCCAGACAGTCGAAAAAACAGTCAACAAGCTGGCGGGGGTCGACCAAGCAGCGGTCAATTTGGCTACTGAAAAATTACATATTCGTTATGATGAGCAGCAGCTCACCGAAGAAACACTCGCTGCGGCCATCAAAGCAGCGGGCTATCAACTGATCGGCTCTCAAAGACAAGAGACCTTTGCCATCTCGGGCATGACCTGTGCGTCTTGTGCCCAAACAGTAGAAAAAGCTGTCCAAAAATTAGCGGGTGTGGAGCAAGCCTCCGTCAATCTGGCAACAGAAAAACTGACGGTCAGCTATCAACAAGATCAAGTGACCGCCGCGAAGATCGCAGCTGCCGTGAAAGAGGCGGGCTATGATGCACAGCTGCCGACCGCTTCTGCCGACAAGGTGGATTCAAAACAGGCAGAGATTCGTGCTTTATGGCAACGGTTTTGGATTTCAGCGCTCTTTACGATCCCCTTGTTCTATTTGACGATGGGGGAAATGATCGGTTTGCCGATCCCTGGCTTTTTAGATCCGATGGCCTATCCAGTCAATTTCGTTACCACTCAATTGCTTTTGGTCTTACCGGTGATGGTCCTCGGTCGCGCCTTTTACATTGCTGGTTTCAAAGCGCTTTGGAAAGGCCATCCCAACATGGATTCCCTCGTCGCATTGGGAACCAGCGCTGCCTTCTTTTATAGTATTTATGGGACCGTGATGGTCTACCTGGGCACGACCCACTATGCGATGCACTTGTACTATGAAACGGCCGCCGTTATTTTGGCATTAGTGACCTTAGGAAAATACCTTGAGTCGGTCTCGAAGGGCAAAACCTCCGAAGCCATCAAGAAGTTGTTGGATCTCGCACCGAAAAAAGCCCGTGTGCTTCGCGGCAGCGGGCATCAAGCCGAAGAAGTCGAAGTGGGTATTGAAGAAGTCGCAGCCGGCGATATCTTAGTCGTACGACCTGGTGAAAAGATTCCTGTGGATGGGATCGTTACCCAAGGACGCTCTGCCATCGATGAATCAATGATCACCGGAGAAAGCTTACCTATCGAAAAACAAGTCGGTGATCGGGTGATCGGCGCCAGTATCAACAAAAACGGCTCGTTTCAATATGAAGCCACCAATGTGGGAGAAGATTCAACGTTAGCGCAAATCATTCAGTTAGTAGAAAATGCCCAAGGTTCCAAAGCGCCGATTGCCCGCATGGCTGACAAAGTTTCGGGTGTGTTTGTCCCGATCGTCATGGTCTTGGCGGTTTTTGCAGGACTTGCCTGGTTTTTCTTAGGACAAGAAACCTGGATCTTCTCATTGACCATTACGATCTCTGTATTAGTGATTGCTTGTCCGTGTGCCTTAGGATTAGCGACACCGACCGCCATTATGGTGGGTGCGGGCAAAGGGGCAGAAAATGGCGTCTTGATCAAAAGCGGCGATGCGTTAGAAACAGCTAGAAACGTGACGACGATCGTTTTTGATAAAACCGGCACGATCACAGAAGGCAAACCAGTCGTAACCGATCTCCTGCCTGCCGGCAACCACACGCCGACGGAATTGCTGCAGCTGGCGGCTTCTGTTGAAAAAGGCTCAGAACATCCATTAGGCGAAGCCATTGTGATCGAAGCCCGCACGCAGGCGCTCTCCCTGCAAGAAGTTGACGGGTTTGAAGCGATCCCAGGGCATGGGATACAAGGCACGATTGCTGGCAGTCCAGTCCTATTAGGCAACCAGAAATGGCTGGAAAAACAAAACGTTGCCCTCGATGGCCTGATCGAGCAAGCCCAACAATTGGCTCACGAAGGGAAAACACCGATGTATGTTGCCAAAGACGGCGAAGCGATCGGGATCATCGCTGTGGCAGATACTATCAAAGAAAGCAGTCGAAAAGCTATTGAACGGTTGCATCAAATGGGCTTGTACGTAGCAATGATCACGGGCGACAATGCCCGAACGGCCCAAGCCATCGCCAAACAAGTCGGTATCGATGAAGTGATCAGTGACGTCTTGCCAGAAGATAAAGCCGCCAAAGTAGCTGGCCTGCAAGCCAAAGGCCAAAAGGTTGCGATGGTAGGTGACGGGATCAATGATGCGCCCGCGTTAGCCCAAGCCGATGTAGGGATCGCGATCGGCTCCGGTACCGATGTCGCCATCGAATCGGCAGACATCGTACTGATGCGCAGCGATCTGATGGACGTCCCATCCGCGATCGAGTTAAGTCGGGCAACCATCAAAAACATCAAAGAAAATCTTTTCTGGGCTTTTGCTTATAACGTCTTAGGCATCCCTGTTGCAATGGGTGTGCTGCATCTTTTCGGCGGCCCCTTGCTCAATCCAATGATCGCTGGGGCGGCCATGAGCTTCAGCTCGGTATCCGTTTTATTAAATGCCTTGCGGCTGAAACGATTCCAACCCTCAGCGAAAAAATAACCGAAGTAACGAATGAAACAACAAAAAGACCTGCCCACGGTTTTCTTCCATCAGAAACCGTGGGTAGGTCTTTTTAGTTCTGGACATCTAAATAAGAGTAGGCCCGCACATCATAACGGTTGCGACTACGGGAAAATTCAATGGGTGAGCCATTTTTCTGATAGACGATCTGTTCGATCTCTAAGACCGGATCATCGGCTTTACAGTCCAAATACTGTTGATCGTACGCGGTACTTTTATCAGCGGCGATGGTGCGGTAAGCGCCAGCAAACTGGACCCCTAGTTCCTCTTTGACATAACGGTAGATAGAACTTTCTAAATGGCCACGAGTTAAATTGGGCACCAAATGGACGGGCATATAGGTATATTCTAAAATAAACGGTTGGTCTTCAAGAATCCGCAAGCGGACAATACTATAGATCGGCTGTTCTTCCGTCAACATCAACTTTTCTTGGATCGTTTGGTCAGGAAATTCGACTTGAAAATCGATGACCTGACTGACTAGCTTGCGGCCAGCTTTGCCCATTTCCGTTGACAAGCCTTCATAGACCGTTAAAGCAGTGGTGTCTTTTTTTAAGAATGGGTGGTTCAATATTTTTGTTCCAGCGCCCCGCTGAGAATAAACCAGTCCTTCCATGGCTAAAATACCGATGGCTTTTTTGACGGTCATCCGGCTGACTCCGAATTCCTCGACTAAATCAGTTTGATTCGGAAGTAAGCTGTCAGGCGGATACGTGTTGTTTTTGATACGTGTGCGTAAAATATTGGCAATTTCTTGGTATTTTGGCATCTGATCACCTCGCAAGAAGTATAGCTGAAAAAAGCGGTTTCGACAATCAAACCTTGGTTTTTTTATAAAAAGAATGGCTGACTGAAAAAATTCAGCCAGCCGTTGCGCTTAATCGATCGATGGTTCTGCTTGACGATCTAACACACGTAAGAATGGATACCAGATTAAGCCGACGATCACCACGTCAATGACTTGTAGCAAACCACCTAACCAAGAGTTGGTTGCTAAGACACCACTGAAGACCACTGGAACGGTCCAAGGGACAGATACACCAGTTGGTGCAGGAACAAGTCCAGCCGCCATCACTAAGTAGTTGAAGGTCGTTACCACAAGAGGTGCCACGACCCAAGGAATCAGGATCGTCGCATTCAAGACGATCGGCATACCGAAGATGGCTGGTTCGTTAACGTTAAAGATCCCTGGTGCTAAAGCCAAACGACCCACATCGCGGTATTGTTTTTTCTTCAATACGAAAGCCATCAAGATAACAACGGCTAACGTCATACCAGAACCGCCTAATCCAACGGTAAAGGTTTCCATAAATGGTTTTGTGACGATATGCGGCAGTGCATCCCCATTTTGATACGCTTCTAAGTTGTCTAACATCAATGTATTCCAAATCGGGTCCATCACAGAGTTGACGATGATTTGACCATGTAGACCGAAGAACCAAAGGAATTGAACAAAGAACAAAGCCAGTAGAGTTGCTGGCAAGCTGCTGCCTAGTCCAGTCAATGGTTTTTGGATCAATTCATAAACCAAGTCATGCAAGTTGGCATTGAAGACACCCGTCATGATGGCATTGATCACTAAGAATACCGTTAAGGTGATAATTGCTGGAATCAAAGCGGCAAAAGATTTAGAAACTGCTGGTGGCACCCCATCAGGCATTTTGATCTGCCAGCCGCGTTTTGTGATGCGGCAATAGATTTCAGCTGCCAAAAATGCTGCGATCATCCCGATAAACATCCCTTTTGCGCCAAGACGATCAAGAGACAGCACACCGGAGATCGTTTCGCCAGATTCAGTAGTCATAAAGAAAGGAGTCAAGATCAAAAAGCTGGCAAAAGAAACGGCACCGCCAAAAATCCCTTCCACATCATATGATTTTGATAAATAATAGCCAATACCGAAAGTAACGAAAACAGTCATGATACTCATTGTTGCATTTTGCCCATTACCAAACAGTGTTCCTAATGTTCCTTTAGTGGCATCACTGAAGAAGGGCAGGTTGTTTAAAACGACCACGATCGATCCAAACATAGTGATTGGGAACGAAAGCATAAACGCGTCCCGCAAGACGGTCAGGTAGCGATTTTGTCCTAAGGCATTCGCCAAAGGCAAAATCTTTTCAGATAACTTATCCATAAAACCATTCATTATTAGTTCACTCCTTAAATTTCTTTTTGCAATCGATTACATTGATAATGTATCATGTTTTATTTTAAATGTCTATACATTTATTTTAAAAAAGATTGATTTTTGTAACTGCTTCCTTTATGATTAGGGCAGCAAAGAAAAAATGAGGAGTGAATGAAGATGGATTATCAATTTCCAGCAGGCTTTTGGTGGGGGTCAGCCGCTAGTGGCCCACAAACAGAAGGTGTATTTGAAGGTGATGGCAAAGGGGCAAGCATCTGGGATTACTGGTATCAGCAAGAACCAGAGAAATTTTTCAATGGGGTAGGTCCTGAAAAAACCTCGCAAGTCTACACACGCTATCAAGAAGATATTCAACTCATGAAAGAAACCGGCCATACGACGTTTCGGACGTCGATCCAATGGAGTCGTCTTTTCCCGCAAGGCAAAGGAGAAGTCAATCAAAAAGCCGTTGATTTTTACAATGCCTACATTGATGAGCTGATCGCCAACGGGATCGAACCTTTCATGAATTTATACCACTTCGATATGCCAATGGCGCTGCAAGAAAAAGGCGGCTGGTTGAACCGAGAGACCGTGGATGCCTATGTCGCATTTGCGCAAACCTGCTTTACATTATTTGGTGATCGTGTCAAGAAATGGTTCACTCATAATGAACCGATTGTCCCTGTTGAAGGCGGCTATCTTTACCAATTCCATTATCCGAATGAGATCAACATGAAACATGCAGTCCAAGTTGGGTTCCACGAAACGTTGGCGAGTGCCAAAGCCATCAAAGTCTATCATGAGATGAACCTTGATGGGGAGATCGGCATCATCTTGAACTTGACGCCAAGCTATCCAAGAGATGAGAACGATCCAGAGGATGTCAAAGCAGCGCAAATCGCAGATGCCTTCTTTAATCGTTCTTTCTTAGACCCAGCGGTCAAAGGGACGTTCCCAGAAGAATTAGTGACCATCGTCAAGGAATTGGATATGGTACCAGCAATGGAAGCAGATGATTTACAAACGATTCGCGAAAATACGATCGACTTGTTGGGGATCAATTATTACCAACCTCGTCGTATCATGAAGAAAGAATCACCGATCGATGAAGCGAAAAGTCCAATGCCTGATGATTACTTTGATAACTATGATATGCCAAACAAGAAAATGAACCCGTATCGCGGATGGGAAATCTATGAAAAAGGGATCTATGATATTTTGACGAACACGCGAGAAAACTATGGCAATATCAAGTGCTACATTTCTGAAAATGGCATGGGTGTCGAAGGAGAAGAACGTTTCGTCAATGCTAATGGCGTGATCGAAGATGATTACCGCATCGAATTTGTCTCTGACCACCTAAAGTACGTCCACCAAGCGATCCAAGAAGGAACCAATTGTGTCGGCTACCATATGTGGACCTGCATGGACAACAGGTCATGGACCAATGCTTACAAGAACCGTTACGGATTTATCTCCGTTGACTTAGCAAATGATGCTAAACGAACGGTGAAAAAATCAGGTCGTTGGTTTAAAGAAGTTTCAGATAATAACGGCTTTTAATAACAATGAAAAAAGCAATGCTGTAGGAATCAGCATTGCTTTTTTTGTGTAAAATCGCGGATTTTTCTGGCTGATTTCAAAGGGGGTATTCTATTAAAAAACCACCTGTTTTTGCAAATGATAAGCTGGGTTAAATAAAAGAACAGTTTTGATAAAGAAAAGACTAGACATGGAAACGTTCTCGTGGTATTCTTTAGTAGAAATCGGTTTCATTATTTTGTTTTGGGTTTGAAAGGAGAAAAAACAATGGATAAATTTATTGGATTTATGGAGAAGCACTTTATTCCGATCGCTTCTAAAATAGGCTCTCAAAGACATCTAGTGGCCATTCGTGACGGATTCATCGTAACGATGCCGTTGATGATCTTAGGCTCTTTTGGGGTATTGATCAACAACTTACCAATTCCTGCCTATATTGATTTTATGAATGGCATTTTTGGTGAAGGGACATGGCAAGCCTTTGGGAACAACTTGTCAGCAGGTACTTTTTCAATACTTGGTCTGTTAATCGCTTTCACAGTAGCGTATAATTTAGCTAAAAGCTACAATCAAGACGCATTAGGTGCTGGGGCGATCTCAGTTGCAAGTTTCTTCGCATTAGGTGCAATGGCGACAGGCCCAGATGGTTTGTTAACAGCTGCCGGACTTGGTTCTCAAGGATTATTTTTAGCATTAATCGTATCGATCATTTCTACTGAGATCTTCCGTCGTCTAGCTGGCAACCCACGCTTAGTCATCAACATGCCTGATGGCGTACCACCAGCAGTATCACGTTCATTTGCTGCGTTATTCCCAGCAATGATCACCGTATCGATCTTTGCTTTGTTTACAGCAATTTTCCAAGCATTTGGTGTGACAAGTATCGTATTGTCCTTCTATGAATTGGTGCAACAACCATTCATGGGCTTGGCAAACTCTTATCCAGCTGCTTTGCTATTAGGTTTTATCTCTGCATTCTTATGGTTCTTTGGTTTGCATGGTGCCAACATCATCGACCCGTTCATGCAAACGATCAATGTGCCAGCGATCGAAGCAAACGCACGAGCATTAGAAGCAGGCACAGATTTGCCTTATATCGTCAACAAACCATTCTTTGATTCTTTCGTGAACATCGGCGGAACAGGGGCGACACTAGGTCTTCTGATTGCGATCTTTTTAGTTGCTCGTCATCATAAAGCGTATATGACTGTCGCAAAACTATCCGTTGCACCAGGTGTGTTCATGATCAATGAACCAGTGATGTTTGGGTTACCCGTTGTCTTGAACCCAATCTTGTTCATCCCATATGTGTTGACACCACTTGTTTTAGTAACGACTGCTTATTTTGCAACCGCAACTGGCTTAGTTCCTGCAAGTACCGTCATCGCACCATGGACGACGCCACCAATCATCGGCGGTATTTTGTCGACACAAAGTATTGCTGGCGGAATCTTGGCAGCTGTTAACTTGATCTTGTCGATCGTTATCTACTTGCCGTTCGTGAAAATGGCGCAAATTCAAGAAACACGCCGTTTAAAAAATGCGTAATGTCTGATCGAGTCGATTAGAAACAAGCGCCAAACGTAATAGACCTTATCCGGCCGCGATCAGAGTGCAATACCCCTTATCACACTGCTTCATTGGAAGGTGCAGTGGTGTGATGACACTCTTTTCGTTTGGCCGGTTCTTTTCTCATTTTTCAATCAATACAATACAACACACGTTTTGGAGGTGGCAAAATGCCCAAATATATGGAGATCGCAGATGTTCTGCGTAAAAGAATCAAGGACGGAACTTATCCGAAAGACAGTCTTTTACCTTATCAAACAGAGTTAGTGGAAGAGTTTGGCGTCAGCCGAATGACGATTAAAAATGCGGTGAATATCCTGATTATGGAAGGTTTGCTGCTGACAAAGCGCGGCTTAGGGACCAAAGTTTTGAATCATTCCTTTTGGGGCAAAGATACCTCATCGGTGACAGAATACAAAGGCCTGAGCTATCAAATGAAACAAGAAAAACGGACGTTGACTAGCCAAGTCATCACCTTTGAAGTCTGTTTTCCTACAACAAGAATTCAAGAGATGCTTCAGATCACTGCTGAACAACCAATCTACCATGTGATCCGTTTGCGGATCTTAGAAGGCAATCCCTACATACTTGAGCATTCCTATATGCCATTGGATCTGGTCAGCGGTTTGACGAAAGAGATCTTGGAAGAATCCGTCTATGACTATCTGTTGCAAGATTTAGGCTACAAATTTGCTGGTGCTTATCGGACCTTTCAGGCCGCCAAAAGTGATGAATACGATCAAACCTATTTAGCGTGCCAAGTAGATGATCCAGTATTGGAATTAGAACAGATCATCTATTTAGAATCGGGACGGCCAGTGGACTATTCCTGCAGCCGCAATCGGTATGATGTTCGTGGCTATTCCATGTTAGACATGAAGCCTGATCTGTTACAGCACCGCAAAAAGTAACGGCTTACAAAATGCTTCTTCAACGAAAAAACGCTTCATAGCTACTGTTGGCTATGGAGCGTTTTTGTTTTGACTTAAGAAGTGGGTTGGTTTTGATCGCCTAGTTTGGCTAAGATAGTTTCCGCAACGGCTTTGGGAATACCAGCTTGCTGGATCTCTTCCACGGAAGCTGCTTGGATGTTTTTTAACGACTTGAAGGTTTTCATGAGCTGTTGCTTGCGTTTTGGTCCTAAGCCAGGAATTTCATCTAGCTTGGAAGAAAAGCTGTTTTTACTGCGCAGTTGGCGATGGAAGGTGATCGCAAAACGATGGACCTCATCTTGGATCCGTTGCAGCAAAAAGAATTCTACAGAATTGCGTTCCAGCTGGATCGGATCTAAAAATTCTCCGAAAATTAACTCACTGGTTTTGTGTTTGTTGTTCTTCACTAAACCGGCAACGGGAATATCTAAACCTAGCTGGTTATGCAGCACTTCTTGGGCAGCACCGACTTGGGCTTTCCCGCCATCGATGATGATCAGATCAGGAAAAGGCAGGTTTTCTTTTAGGACACGAGAGTATCGGCGGTAGATGACTTCTTGCATAGAGCCATAATCGTCGCCGCCTTGTGCGGTACGAATCTTATATTTCCGATAATCATCTTTAAACGGCTTCCCGTCGACAAAAACCACCATTGCAGAAACCGGATCGGTCCCCATGATGTGGGAGTTATCGAAGGCTTCAATCCGATAAGGTGTCGGGATCCCCATGGCTTCGCCTAGACGATCCACTGCACCGATCGTCCGTTCTTCAGTACGCTCGATCAACGCAAATTTTTGTGCCAAGGCAATGCGGGCATTTTTATTGGCCAAATCGACCAATTTCTTTTTGTCGCCTCGTTGGGGCTGCAGGACTTTGGTTTCCAGCAGCGCTTCTAACGGTGCGGCATCGACATTTTGCGGAACAAAGACTTCTTTGGGAATGAAGTGTTCATTCTTTTGGTAAAACTGGCCGACGAAGGTCAAGAAATCCTCATCCGCTTCATTGTAGAAAGGAAACAAAGAGACTTCTCGTTCGATCAGCTTTCCTTGACGGATAAAGAAGACTTGGACACACATCCAGCCTTTGTCGACACTGTAGCCAAAGACATCACGGTCCATCAGATCTGTCAGAGTCATTTTTTGTCGCGTCATGACGGTATCGATCGCTTGGATCTGATCCCGCAGCTCAGCCGCTCGCTCAAACTCTAACGTTTCAATGGCTTCGCCCATCTTCTCTTTCAGATCTTTCAAAATATCGACGTGACCGCCATGGAAAAAGTGTTTGACTTGATCAACGATCTTCTGATAATCCTTAGGGTCTACATTGTTGACATAAGGACAGACACATTGACCCAAATGATAATAAAGACAAGGCCGCTTTTGAGAAGGACCGCATTTTCGCAAAGGAAAGAGGCGATCTAGCACCCGTTTGGTTTCGTTGGCTGCTCGTGCATCAGGATAAGGGCCAAAATATAAAGCCCCGTCTTTTAAAACTTTACGAGTGATGATCAGACGCGGATAGCGCTCTTTGGTCACTTTAATAAAAGGATACGACTTGTCGTCCTTTAACATGATATTGTATTTTGGTTTGTTTTTTTGAATCAAATTGATTTCCAGCAGCAAGGCTTCCGTATTTGATTCGGTAACGACGTACTCAAAATCATTGATTTCTTGAACGAGCCGTTCGGTTTTCGTATCGTGGCTGCCGGTAAAATACGAACGGACACGATTTTTTAAAATTTTGGCTTTCCCAACATAGATGATTTTGTTATTTTTATCTTTCATTAAATAACAACCAGGTTGATCAGGAAGCAGCGCTAATTTGTTCTTGATTTGTTCGTTCATTTCAAGATCCTTTCTTACTGGTTTGCTTCACGAACTGCAAAAGTAGTCAAAGGGTGGTCTAAGCTCTCCTCAAAAAGGGGAACATTAGAGCCCATAGCCAGTACTCTTCATTTTAGCACAAATTTCTTAAGAAACAATCAATCGGACCAGATCGGCAGCGAGGAAGCGTAATCGTAAGAAAAGGTTAAGAAATCCCACGAGGCGGTGATTTCCTCCCTTAAAAACAGGTGAATTTATTTGCTTTCTGCTTGTAAGGAATCCTCTTGAGACCACTCCTGAATGAAGGTCCGCAATCCCTCGATGGCTGGTTCTGTGACTACTTTGCGCTGAATGAGGTAAAATTGCCTCTCAAAGTTTTTATCCAGCAGTTGATAGCCAATGCCGTGGGCGGCTCGCTTGGAAAGGATCGAACAGCCGAAACCTTTTTTCAGCAAAGCGACAATCAGTTCATTGCTGGCGATCTCGATGATCGATCCTTGAATGTTCTGTTCCTCCAGATAGCGCTTAGTGTAATAGTAGACACCAGAACTCGCTTCTCGGACGAGCCAAGGTCCGGTTTGGGGATCGCCAGCTAAGACGAGTTGATCTTTCAAAATCGGGAAACGCAAAATACTTGGTGCGGATAAGGGTTTTTCAATGATCCCTAAATCCAGTTGATGTTGTTCAAGCGCTGTTAAGACTTCAGCGGAGTTCATCATCGATACCCGAAAACGCACCGTGGGAAAGGCGTTGTATAAAGCAATCATCAAGTCAGGCATCAACGCCATCGCATAGGTATGAGAGATGCCTAGGGCACAGTGACTTTGATGTTGCGTGTTGGTATGGATCTCGCTGGCGATCGTCGACCACTCATCCAATAAATTCAGTGCCTTTTCGTAAAGGTACTCTGCTTGGGGCGTGGCGATCACGTTTTTGCGACCATTGCGTAAAAAAAGCGGTGTATCCAAGTCTTGTTCCAACTGCTTGATTTGAGCAGAAACCGTGGGCTGCGAAATAAACAGCAATTCGGCAGCTTTCGAAAAATTTTTCGTTTCATAGACCATCTTAAAGGTCTCCAGTAATTTTAGCATTGCAATCCCTTCCATTAGAAAATTCAATCATAACTATTATACCAATAAATCCTACTGATCGGTCAATCTGTGTATAATGGATGTTATATGAAAGGATGAAAGCAATGAAGCAACGACAAACAGCTTTGATACTTCCCGGTTTGTTCCTGTCCTTTTCGGTAGCCGTCATCGCCCGAATCATGGCTTTGGCTGTGCCAAAATTAGGGGGAGCAACCCTTGCTATTTTATTAGGAATCATTTTAGGAAATACACTGTTCAAGCAAGAACGCTATCAAGTCGGGACGAAGGTTGCGGAAAGTCGGCTCTTGGAATATTCGGTGGTTTTGCTGGGCTTTACCGTCACTTTCCAGACCATCAGTGAAATGGGCCTTCGGGGCTTTCTCTTTATTTTGCTGATGATGAGCTTGGTCATTACCGCTGCTTATTTGATAGGGAAAAAAATGGGCTTTAATCAAAAGATGAGCCTGATGATGGCAGGCGGCAACGCTGTCTGCGGGTCCTCTGCGATTGCGGCGATCGCACCAGCCATTGATGCCGATGATGAAGAAAAAGGGCAGATCATCACCTTGGTCAATCTTTTAGGAACGGTGATGATGCTGACGCTGCCGTTTTTAGGCTTGGCCTTATACGGCGATGATCTATTGCAAAAAAGCGCCTTACTTGGTGGCACGCTGCAATCCGTCGGGCAAGTCGTGGCGGGGGCTAGTTTGATTGATGCCGACACCGTCAAATACGCGATGCTCTTTAAAATCGCGCGCATCATCATGTTGGCAGTCGTCGTCATTGTTTTTGAACGAATGACGACAAAGACCCCCACCAAAACCAAAGGAAAAGGCAAACTACGGCTGCCGATCCCTTGGTATGTGTTGGGCTTCTTGACCATCTGTATCTTGAACAGCTTCTTGCCACTGCCTAGCTGGTTGAATGAGGGGGCTCATTTTATCAGTACGTGGTTTGAAACGACGGCGTTGGCAGCCATCGGTTTGCGGCTGGATTTCCGCAAGTTTTTAAAAGAAGGCCCGCGCTTTTTATTCTATGGTCTTTCCGTTGGCGCCGTCCAAACCGTGGGTGCTGTTGCATTGATCTGGTTGCTGCGGCTCTAATGTTTTCACATAAAAGCGATCCATCGTGGTATGCTGTGCCGCCAGTAGTGGTTGGGACAATGCGCGATAGCCGGCTTTTTGATAGACATGCAAGGCAGCTTCTAAAGAATGATGGGATTCTAAATAGAGTTGCCGATAGTCTAGTTGAAAAGCTTTGGCCTCGATCTTCGCCAGCAGGGGATAGCTGAGGCGCTGCCCTTTGGCGGCATCACTGAGATAAAATTTTTGCAGCTCGGCGATTTTCCCTTCTGAATCATAAGCGGCAAGACCACCGCCACCTAAAAGGGTACCCGATTCATCGGTGACGACAAAATAATGGCGGGTAGCAGGATCCGCTGCATAAAATTCACTTAAGTGGTCTAACTCGGGATCAAAATAGGCAGTTCCTGGAACCGCCAACTGGTGGTCGGTCAAGCTTTTGCGAATGATAGCGGCTAAGGGCGCATCATCTTGAGATTGGATCGGACGAAATATCGGCTTCATGCAGTTCCTCCTTAACGTAAAAGTAAATGAATAGCTATAGTGTACCACAGCATCGAGGTAGTGTTTAGTGATGATAAGAAAAGCCATCCTCGCAATGGCGCCCCTCTTTAATAAGAAAACCGCCCCCTCGTTGCCAGGCTCCTAATGTGAAAAGGAGTATGGCGCAACGAGGGGGCGGTTTTTGTGTTCGTCATGGAAGCAGTAATTAGAGCGTTTCACCATTAGAGGCGATCACTTGCTGGTACCACGCAAAGGAATCTTTTTTCAAACGATTCAAGGTTCCTTTGCCGGTATTGTCTTTGTCGACATAGATCATGCCATAGCGTTTTTCCATTTCGCCGCTGCCGAAGCTGACGATGTCAATGATCCCCCAAGGCGTATAGCCTAATAGCGGTACACCATCTTCAACCACCGCTTTTTCCATCTGTTCGATATGCTCTTTCAGGTAAGTGATGCGGTAGTCATCATGGACTTGCTGTTCATCGGTTAATTGATCGTAAGCACCAAAGCCATTTTCTACGATAAATAGCGGCAAGTCATAGCGTTGATAGATCGTATTTAACACATAGCGCAACCCGACTGGATCGATAGGCCAGCCCCAATCAGAAGCACTAATATAAGGATTCCTCACGATTTTTGCTCCCGGGATATCCTCAGTTGGTGTGCCAGCCACTTCATCAAGGGTTGAGATCGTTCCTGACATGTAATAGCTGAACCCAATATAATCAACGGTTCCCCCTTTTAATAGCGCTTGTTCCTCGGGCGTGATCTCAATCGTGATGCCTTTTTTTGCCCAATATTTTTGCACATAGGTTGGGATCTTGCCTCGTACGTGGACGTCGCTGTAAAAATAGCGCCGTTCATTGGCTTTGACGGATGCCATCAAATCAGCTGGCGCACAAGAGTAGGGGTAGACCGGGACATAGGCCATCATACAGCCAATCTGAAACTCTGGATTGATTTTTTTGCCTTCGATCACGGCTGCCGCACTGGCAATCAACTCATTGACGCCCGCTTGAAAGACGAGTGCTTCTTTTTGACTGTCATCCTCGATGATCATGGCAGAATTGGTCCAAACGTGCAGCGGCTCTTGCCCATCTGCTTGATTATTGATCTCATTGAAAGTCATCCAATACGTCACTTTGTCACGATACCGTTGAAAGACAGTCTTAGCGAATTTGACAAAGAGGGGAATCACTTCTTTGTTAGCAAACCCACCAAATTCTTCATAGAGAGCGTAGGGCATTTCAAAGTGGGACAAAGTGATCACGGGTTCGATGCCATTTGCCTGCAATTCTTCGAAAAGATCATCGTAATATTGGAGACCGGCTTCATTTGGTTCTTCTTCTGTTCCAGTTGGATAGATCCGGCTCCAAGAAATCGATGTCCGTAGACATTTCAAGCCCAGTTCTTTGAATAACTGGATATCTTCTTTGTAGCGGTGATAAAAGTCAATGGCTTCATGGTTCGGGTAATATTCCCCTTCAATGACGCCTTTGGTGATTTTACGGGGAATACCGTTGCCGCCGGC
The DNA here is from genome assembly GCF_002393265.1 of Enterococcus sp. FDAARGOS_375. Lineage (NCBI taxonomy): Bacteria > Bacillati > Bacillota > Bacilli > Lactobacillales > Enterococcaceae > Enterococcus > Enterococcus sp. FDAARGOS_375. The sequence continues at coordinate 1,626,481 of NZ_CP023515.1, forward strand.
CGTCATGACATCGGCGGTACTCATTCCACGACCAGCAACATTCCAAGCGCCTTCCGCTTGATGGGCAGCGATCGCGCCGCCCCATAAAAAATCTTTTGGCATTTTTGCGGACATAAATTTCATTCCTCCTCGACTCATTCGTTTGCTTATAATTCTACTTTTTGGGAACGGTTAGAGGCGATCACGAATGGCAAATAGATCAAGACCGAAATCGCAAGACAAACGACACCGACAACCGCAGCGATCGCATTTCCTCCAGTTCCTAAAAAGAGATTAATGATTCCGGGGGTCGTCCATGGTACCCCAATCGCTGGGGTCGGCATGATCGGCCAGACAACAGTGACAAAATAACCCACTAAAATATTGACCATTGGCGTTAAAATAAACGGAATGATCATGATTGGGTTCAAGACGATCGGTAGACCGAAGATCATCGGCTCATTGATTTGGAAAATCCCTGGAACTAAGGACATCTTAGCGATCTCACGTTGTTCTGGACGTTTTGAGGCGATGAAAATCGCAATGATCAAGCCCAATGTCATACCAGTTCCGCCCATATTTGCGAACATATCATTTAAAACGCCCCAAGTTTCTTTGTAAGGAACGTCCCACAAGGAGCCGCCTTGGTTGATAAAGTCTAGGTTAGCTAGGTCCTGTTCGGTAAAAATCGCTGAACGAACCGCATTCAAAGTATTTGGTCCATGGATCCCGATCGCAAACAACGTAGTTTGCAAGAACGCCAAGATCAAGACACCGACGACATTGCCCCCCAGATCCCGCAATGGACTTTGGATCCCATTATAAATCAGTTCATTGATGCCTTCTGGTGCGATCATCAAAACTAAGAAATTGATCAAAGCAGTGACTGCCACGATGATCACGATCGGAATCATGCCAGAAAAGGAACGAGAAACTGCTGGCGGTACCATTTCAGGCATTTTGATCTGCAGTCGTTTGACTTTGAAAAGCTTCGGCAAGAATTCACCGACCAAACAAGCCACGATCATAGCTACGAACAACCCTTGGGCGCCTAAATATTGTGTGGAGATCACATTGACATCTTCTACTGCAAAGGAGGTCGGGTACAAGATCATAAAGGCAGCGACACTTGTCAAACCAACTAGCGTAGCATCTGCTTGGAAATGTTTGGCTAAAAGTTGGGCAACAAGAAACGCAATGAATAAACTCATGATGTTGATGGTCCCGTTCGCCACGGAAGCTAGGACTTGCTGGGCACTTTCCAGATTTGGGAAAAGTCGATTCAGTTGAAATAATTGCACGATGAAACTTTCATTGGAAAATAAAATATTGTTGACCAAAATAACGAGAGAAGAAGCGATGGTCAGTGGGAAAATCAGCATGAACGCATCCCGGATCGCTGCTACGTGGCGTTGATTGTTCAACTTTGTTGCGATTGGTACCAACGAGCGGTCTAACAGGTCATTGAATTTTTGCATAATAATAACACCTTTCCTTAATTGATGCCATCATTATAGCGAATGAAAGCGGCTAAAAGTAAGCGGATACGGATTCCGTACATATCTCTCAAGAAATGAAAAAAATTCCGCAGCCGGAACACAGTGTTACAAAAAAAGATGGTTCAGTAAACTGAACCATCAAGGGTTGGAACGATAATCTTGCAAATAACCGATCAGTGTTTCTAAAATCGCTACTGAAGGCAATTGACTAGTCAAATCAAGAAAGATGTCTTTGCGTTCCTCTTTGATCGCATACTCGATCGAATAATCGCACAGGCGTGCCAACGTACTTTCCCGATTGGGGGTAATGCAATATTTTTGCACGATTGCCTGATTCTCTAAGCCAGTAATGACTTCGATCAGTTCTTTGGTTTCACCAGAGACACTCAGAAAAACCAAAACATTTTTTTGATCTTTACGCAAAAAACTTTTGATCGGGTAGGTCAGCTCGTCTATGCTGATACTAAAGTAACCGAGACTGGCCAACTTGCGGGCAACGTATTGCGCGATCGCACCGGATGCCCCCATCCCCATAAATAAGATCAAATCAGCATCCCGCATCGCTTCGGCAAGTTTTCGTATTTGGTATTCCGCATCAGGGTGGAAGATCTGCATATTCAAGCCTTTGATGCGCGCTTCTAAACCTAAGTGTTCCGGATGCGCATCAAAATGAGCTTTTTCTAAATGATTTTTGATATAGAAGCGAAATTCTGGAAACGACTGAAAGCCGGCTTTTTGAATAAAACGAAAGACCGAAGTCGAAGAGACATGAGCATCATCGGCAATGTCGCGTACGCGCATATACGGGATCTTTTCTAAGTGATTGACGATAAAACGGTAGATTTCTTGTTCTACCGCAGAGAGCTTGTTCAAGTTTAATTGTTCAAAAAGCGCCATGCTGGTTCCTCGCTGTCCTAGATAATCAATTTACACCAGTATAGCATATTCGAACTTTTAACGGTGCAGCTGTTGGTGGATCTGATAGACTGCGCCGATCAAGCCGGCATCGTTTTTTAGCTTCGCTGGACGAACAGGCGCGATGGTTTGTCCGCGCAAATAATTGATCGCTTCATGCCGTGTTTCCGTGATCGTCAAGCGAGCCTGCAGGCGTTCCCAGAAATAAGGATTGGCGCTGATGCCGCCGCCGATCAACACCAATTCTGGGTCAAAACAGCTAATCAAATTGATCAGTCCTACAGATAAATCCGTTAGAAATTGGTCCGTCAGCTTCAGCGCCAACGCTTCGCCTTGCTGCGCGCGGTCAAAAATTTCTTTGGCGTCTTGGGTGGGTTCAAAGCCAGGAACTGCTGCGCCAGCTAAATTGTAGAGGCGAATCAAGCCGCCCACGACGGCAGTTTTTTTATTGATGGAACTTTCCTCGATATTGCCTTCTTCTGGCAGCTGATCGATCACCATCCAGCCAAATTCACCAGCCATGCCATGAGCACCTCGGTAGACTTGGTTATTGATCACGATCCCACCGCCTACACCAGTGCCTAGGACAAGACACAAATAGTTGGCAGCCTCTTGCGCATTGCCGATCCATTTTTCAGCAATCGCTGCTGCATTGGCATCATTTTCCACCGCCACAGGCAATCCTGTACGCGCTTCCAAGGCTGCTTTAAAATTTTCACCATACAACGATTTGATAGCGCCCGCCGTTAACATAAACCCGTCTTTTTGAACGATCCCTGGGGCACTGATCCCAATACCATCAATCGTGTGGCGGCTCTGGGCATCTTCGATGATCGTGAGTAGATCCTGATAAAACTGCGCTGGCTCATAACTTGTGGGGATCGCTGATTTTTCAAGGATCACGCCGGTTTCATCCAAAACACCATATTTAATACTTGTTCCGCCAATATCAAATCCTACGTACATTCTTCTTCCTCACCTTCTAAAACATTGTTGCCTTAAGTGTACCATCTGGCAGGAGGAATTTTTTTCTTTTTTCAGCTATTTTTTGCCTGCCGTTTCCGCTGCATCCAAATAAAACAAAATGTCACTTTTGCCTTCCTGATTGGTGCCTTTGTATACCTCCGTATCCAGACCTCCGATGCGAAAGCCTGCCCGCAAGTAGAACAGACAGGCAGAAGGATTGTTGTCCTGCGCTTGCGTGTAGATGCCGCGATAGCCCTTGGCAAGGGCCGCTTTCAGTGCCTGTTGGATCAGCAGTTGACCGACTCCTTGCTGGCGGTAGTCTGTGTTGACTTTTAAGTCATAGAGGTACAGATACTTGAAAAAAGCGTCTTGAACGATTGCTAAGCCGATGCATTTTCCATCATCATAAGCACCGATAAACAGACTGTTTCGGCTCATTTCATCATAGCAATAATTTTCATCTGGGAAACGCATCGTCTGAATGTCTTCAGGTGCAAATTTACAGATCGTGTACTGCCAGCTGCCCTCATTATAAGACGGCAGCATTTTCCCCCATAAGGAGAAGGGTTCGTTTTTCAAGCGGATATCAGCTTGGTGTTCTTGATCGATCCGTTTGATTTCTAGCATGGGGCACCTCGATTTTCTATAGATTTCAATCATGAGTATTTAAAAGTAAGTTGTTGCAGTTTAGTTTACTACAAAGAATGAAAAATCACGATACTTATTAAACAGTCTAGTCTTCCTGTGAGAAGGGACGATTTTGTAGGAGAACTTAGTTGTTTGTCTATACGTTGAGGTTGGAAAAAGCAGAAATATTCCATTGATACCTTAGTCACAATGACCGACGGAAAAATACGCCTTAAGTTTGATTATATTTATCGCTTGTTTTTTTATACTGAAGGTAGATAGAAAAAACGGAGGACAATCACTTGAAGAAAGCAATTAGTATGATCCTGCTCGTGTTAACGATCGGGACCGTCACATTGGTTACATGGTCTTATTTTACGAAAGATGATTCCAGCGAACTGGTTCAGCTGGTGGATCGTTTCAATCCGTTCGTACCGGAGAAAAAGGTCTATGTCAAAACATCCGACGAGTATGGCGTGTTGCAAGAACACGATTCCTACGAATATACACAAGAAGGAGTCAATGAAGATGGGCAAAAGATCAAAATCACGTTTTGGACACCACAAAAGCTAAAAGAAAATGCCTACCTAGAGCTTGATGCAAAGGGCAAACATGTGGAGTCGTATCAAGAGGTGACCGAGCAAGATCTCCCTGACGCCGTCAAAGACGAGTTGGTTACGACTCATTGATCATCAAGCCTGCTTGAAAAAAAGGACAGGAAGTCATTTCCCGCAAGTTGGGAGATGGCTTTTTTCGTGCATTCACTTAGAGAAAAGCTCGCCAAGATTTGATTTAGGTGAAAAAGATTAGAGGATGATAGAATTTTCAGAAAAAATAGATAATTTTTTCAATTCTTAGTTGCAATAGCAGAAGCGTCTGGTATTCTCTATGAGGTAGTTTAAAAAAATCATTTATATAATTAAAAATAGCAACAGTGAGAGAATCACCTTGTATGGAGGATCAACGGTTTTCAAGGAGGAACCTATGACAGAAAAAAATCAATTAAAAAAGCAGATGAAAACCAGACATATCACTATGTTGGCACTAGGTGGCGCCATCGGTGCTGGCCTATTCAAAGGCAGCGGTGAAGCGATCCAGTTAGCGGGACCTGCGGTCTTGCTGGCGTTTATTTTTTGCGGGCTGATCTTATTTGTCGTCATGACAGGACTGGGACAGTTGGTCTTATCTGACCAAAAACAACATGGCCTTTCGGGCTTAGTCCAGCCATATCTTGGCGTGCATACAGCCGATTTCATCGACTGGATCTACTGGTCGATGTGGATGATCAACGTCATCGCCGAAGCAGTTGCTGCCGCAAGTTTTTTGCAGTTGTGGTTTCCCAATATTCCAGCTTGGATCTTTGTGTTGATTTTGGCACTACTCACGACCATCATCAATTTGTTTTCGGTTCGCTTGTTTGCGGAAACGGAATACTGGCTTTCCTGGGCCAAAATCAGTGTGGTGATCGCGTTGATCTTGGTGGGTCTCTATCTGGTTGCCACGCAAATCTTTGATTTGGGCTTTTTCCCGACGATGAGCCAAATGACAGACTATGGTGGTTTTGCCCCTCATGGTCTCAAAGGATTTATCAATTCGTTATTGGTCGTAATCTATTCGTACGGCGGTTCTGAATTAGTAGCCATTACGATCAGTGAAGCAGAAAATCCCAAAAAAGCGATCCCGCAAGCAATCAAAGGAGTGATGACTCGGATTGCCGCTTTTTACATCATTCCCTTGTTTCTTTTACTGATCATTTATCCGTGGAATCAATTAGCCGATCCAAATGTCAGTCCTTTTGTGATGGTGTTTCAAAAAATCCATGTCCCGTTTGCCTCCGACATCGTCAATTTAGTGATTATTTTGGCTTTGTTTTCGTCAATCAATTCTGGAGTCTATGCTTCTTCAAGAACGTTGTTTTTCCGATTAAGCAACAATGGCCAGAAAAAAAGCCGCTTTACGATGCTGAATAAAAACAGCGTGCCCCAACGAGCGATCATGTTTTGCAGCGGTACTTTATATCTTGGAGTCGTTCTTTCTTACTTTTTAGGCGACAAACTCTTCAATTATCTAGCAGGCTCCCTGTCTTATACTGTATTGCTGATTTGGTTGTTGATCAGTGTGGCGGCGTTTGTTTTGGTACGCAAGCAGCAGAAAATGGGCTATACGATTTTTTTGGGTGGGGCGATCCTTGCGTTGCTTTTGCTGTTTGCCGGTATCTTGATCACTAACCCATTAGCGGTCACAGGTTTCACCGCATTGCTGTATACGATCATTTTTCTTAGTTTTTATTGGAACCATCGAAAAATAGGGGAAACCAGTGAAAAAAGTTGAAGAAACATCCCTTAAGACATAAACTGATGGAGAAGGAACCCCGCGTTCGGTTGTTTCTTCGGTTCTCAGGAATGTGACGATAAAATAAAGTGTAGGAGAAAACGATAATGGTTAATTTTTGGACATTGATTTTCGGTACCCTCAGCTGGGTCGTGGTGGAAAGTCTGCTTTACAATCCGATGCATAAGTGGGGCAAGTTTTGGGCGAAAGAATCAGGAATGGCAGAGAAGATGAACGGTCAACAGATGACGACCGGAGACATGCTCTTTACCTTTGGCGGAACGATCGTTGGTGGGATTCTCTTATCGGCAGCGACCTATCAAGTCGTCTATTGGTTTGCCACATTCGATCATGATGGTTGGCTGATGACCTCCTTGCAAGTCGCTTGCTTATTGTGGTTAGGGGTTTATGGGGTCGCCACCTTCGTGATGGCTGTTTACTCGGGACAGTCCCGCAAATTAGTCGGGTTGCACCTTGTGAATGGGTTTCTAGGAGTGATCGTTTTAGGACTTGTTGTCGGACTAATTGGACAATAGGCAGCGATCATACTACGGAACGGGCTTTCAACGACATCAAATGAAGCAAGTAATCCTAATAAATGTAGAAAACCAATCTTTTTAATAAGGTTGGTTTTTTGTGTAAAATTAACGTAACTACAAAAAACAGCTATGTAAGCAAATAATTTGTGCTATACTGAAAGCAACTGAATCGAATAGGATAAACCAAACCACGCGAAAAATCATGAAAGAAGGAAACTGAGGCACAACGAGGAGGGGGAAATGAAAGTGAAAAGCAAGTTAGGTAGAGGAATATTTGCTACCGTTTGTTTAGCGGCGTTATTTTTTTTGGCAAGCTGCAGTCGCTCAGGGGTTGACTCTGCAGCTGCGAATCAAGTATTGACCAATAGCAACAGTCATCAACAATATGCTTTGTATCTATTTGAAGATGGAAAGATCACTGTCAATAAAACGCTGACTTTTTTTACCAATCCGAATCAATCACCTGCGGATATCGCGGAGAAACAAGAAGAACAGTTAGCGCAGATCAATGAACATCTGCAAGCAGAGTTTCCCAAAAGCAAAGCACTGACTGCGGCAGACATTGGTCCTATGCACACTTTTGAAGTGACAAATGCCCATGTGATCATTGATCAAGAGAAAAAGGAAGTGCGCATGACTGGTGATGATTTTGAGAAAGTATTCAAAATGGCGGACAACAATGACAAGCGTCTAATCGATGACGAACAAAACGAGTACGAGTTTTCTTACGATGAGAAATAGCAAGTGATAAAAAAGCGGCTGTCTCCGAAGAGACAACCGCTTCAGACTGTGGACAAACCTTAGGCAAAAATGAGGTTTGTTTTTTTTCGTTGCAAAATATTAGTGACTATTACGGAAAACATTTTGCGCAAGGAGTAAGTCCGCGACTTTGCGCTTCTGCTAAAGTGGCAGGCGTGTAGGTACCGTTGCCGCATTTTCTCGTATGATATTTCGAACCTGTTGGTGTAACGAGGACCGACGTTTGGGCTTGATTGCTAGCAGCGGCTGGCTGACTTTGTTCTGGCACAGCGGCGGCTGCCTGCCGTTCTTCCTCCGCCTTAGCTTGTGCGGCTGCTTGTTCGTTGGCAGTGATCGTTTGCGCCACTGTTTTCGTTCGAGCAGCTAATTCCTCATCGGGGGTCTTGAGACGAGCGACAGCATCTTTTGCACGAGCAAGGGTATCTTTTGTCGGCTCCGCCTCTGCCGCTTCCACCGCTTGGACAGCTTCTGCAACGAGTGCTTCTGCTTCTTTCTCAGAAATCTTAGTTTCTACAGTGGATAACCGACCTTCAAACGTTTCCTTGTTCAAAACCGCTTGTGCGACCAATTCTTTTGCCTGATCGAAATCCCTGCGCTCAAGAGAAGCTTCAGCGGTATCAAGGGCTTTGCCGATGGCAAGGTGTTCTTCAACTACAGCTAGCCGAGTAGCGAGATCTTCGTAGGTTTTACTTAAAGCATGAATCAGCGTCACGGCTTCGTCATAATTCTTTTGGTTTGGCTGGGTTTCGGCAAGAGCCAGTGCCGTCTCAGCTTTTTCCAGTGCTGCTTGTTCTTGTCTTTCAGCTTGTAAATTTGCTAGAAATGCGCGAGAAGGTTTGACGGTGACGACTTCTTCTTTGGTGCTTCCACCCATTGAGGCTTGGAGAGTAAATTCCTGTTCCTCTTCATCTTCAAGTTGCACGGTGTAAGAAAATGTTTCGTCCGCCAGCGAAACCTCCACCCCGTTGATCGTCAGTTGCGCTTCTGGGTTGGTTTGACCCGTAATCGCCGCTTCGCCTTGCTCGTTGGTAACCAGTTCTGCTTCATCTACGTGAAGCTCCGGTGTTGCTGCAGGAGTCAATAATGCCCCGCCAATCAATAAGAGAAAACCACCCATAAAAATAACGATCTTGTTGCGAAGCGGCTTTTTCTTGATCAACCCAAGAATAAAAAAGATTCCGCTTACAACCATTGTCAAAAAACCAATAAAAAAAATAAACATCCCCATAACTTTCTTCATTTCCTTTCTTGTGAATATTTCAATTATAACATTTTTCCTAACTTATAAGCCATCCATAACCGGTAATCAATGCTGATAAGAGTAGAAGGGAGGAGCAATCGCAAATCAATGTCTATTTTTATCAATAAAAAATAGATTTACTTTATTTTTTGTTATAATATTATACGTAACTGGCTGTTTTATCTGTATTGTCTTTTTCGAAAGGGCACTTAGTTTTAGTACGTTTTTTTACTTCATCACTGAAAAAAGACGTTAAGATCATACATAATGAAACGAGCAAACATCTGTAAATCAGCAGGTTCCTGTGGTATCTTCCCCCAAAAGCCGCCATAAAAATAGACGGTTCTCCCCTCTAAAAAATCAACTAGGTTATCAACAAGAAAATATGTATTCAAAAAAAGGAGTAAAAATGAAAATCACCCAAATTCAATGTCCCAGCTGTTTGGGACGTCTAGAAGTTGATTGGGACTCAGGAAAAGCTGTCTGTCAGTATTGTTTGAACGAGTTGCTGATCAAACCGGAACTTCAAAAAACGGAACAAAAGAAACCAGAGGCCACACTCAAAGATTTAGCGCACATTCAAGGATCAGTCAAAGAAGGCTTCTATCCCTTTGCCTATGACGAAGAGGGGTGTCTCCAGGCCTTGAAAAAGCAGCTGGCTTGGCAGGACACCATTTCGGAAAGTGTCTTTTTTGAGCTCGAATTAGTTCAGCTGAAACGTGTATTTATCCCCCTGTATTATTTTCAGATCGACTATGAAGCCCAAGTAAGAGGGGCTTATGTGCATCAGGAACAGCAGAGGGGACAGGGGCGTATCAGTGCCAGTATTCATTTACATAGCAGTGGCAACACCACGGTTTTCAGTGAAGTGTTTCCGACGGATGCCCAAAAAGAGGCTGACTACAGTATCAATGGCAAACTGCCGCTGCATATTAAAAAAGGAGCCGCTTATTGCACAGAGATGCAGCAGTTTTCGGCACATAACCAAGACGTCCAAGTGCTACCTTTTGATATTTCTAGAGAAACGGCACTCGCTGATCCCCATTTATTGGAAGCCTTTGAAGCGGGAGCGAGAGACTATTTGATTGGAACAGAAACCCCAAGCGAGCTTCAACTAACCCTTTTTCCTAAGCATTGTGATACGGAAAAACTGTATTTTCCTTATTACATCGGCGAATTCAGGTACGAAAACCAAACCTATTCTTTCGTGGCTGATGGTACCGATGCTGAACAGCTCTTTCCAACCGAGCTTCCTGAATGTGAACAGCTGGTGCAAGTCAAGAAAAGTTTTTCTAGGACCAGCAGTGTTCTTTGGCGGTTCTGCTATACCTTCTTTTTTGTGGGATTTTTTTCTGGAATTACTTCGAATCTTCTATTTGATGGGTTTTTATTACCGGCTGTTGCCTTTAGTCTGCTCGCTTCAGCGGTCATCTTGCTGATTGCTTGTCTTGCGACTTGGTATTTCTTGCTCGTACCAGAGGTCAAGTTTTTCTCAGAATACGGCAGATTCAAAGCGGAACTTTCTCAAGCATTGAGTCAGCCGGATGCATCAACAGCTGCCGTGAAGAAAGCTTTTGATGCGCGTAGGAAGAAACTCGTCCGGAAAACAGTATTTTACAGCAGTCTCGAAAATATGGCGTTTGAATTCGCCTTGATCCTTTTTTTAGCATTCCTGATTTGGTATTTCGGTTTTTATGGCTTATCGCTTCTAGTGCTGCTGGCGTTTGTCAGCTGGAATACGATCCGTATTTTTACAACGAATAGCTCCGATACCTGTATCAAAACGAAAGGATGATCTCATGGATATCATTCCCATTCAATGTCCCCATTGTTTAGGGGAACTAGAAGTAAACTGGGGTGTTGGCACGGCAGTCTGTCTGTATTGCCGAGGCAAAATGGTCATCAAATTGCCCTTTGACCACGCCAAAATTGACCAGTCCAGTTCCCTGACGGACAAACAGCTTGCGCTGACCCAGCTGGCAGCTCTCCTGAAGAAAATCAGTCTGTCATCTGTTGCTCCTAGGGAAAACGCACCATCAGCCGACGTTTTCGTTGGACGGGAGCAGCCAAAACCAACGTCAGGAAACCAGGCGTCTCCGATTCAAAGGGCGCCCATCCATCAGCACAACCAGCGACAAAACCGTTTGACTGCCTTTTTTCAAAAACAAAATTTTTTGTTCTATTTCTCTGGAGAAAGACAAGTGCTGCCACGGCAATGGCAAAGCCAAGTCCTTGCTAGTTTTCAAGTGCCTGAAACGGAGACACCTCTGGCGCTGCTAACGGCAAAGATGACTGGCAAGAAAGCGAATGCGGGGCTACTTTTTGGTATCGAGCGAGTGTATTTGTGCACGTACGAAAAGAAAGAAAAACGAATAGCCAGTTTTTCGTGGAGTATTTGGAAAACTCTTTCCTTTTCGTTCCAACATAAAATCTTTGGCAGTTTTTTGGTGGTTCAACAGGAATATCGTGTTCCTCTCCAAGCATTGGGCTTTACGACCCAATCATTTTTGCAAGAATTACAGCAGTTGTTGCAAGAGTGGGAGGCTGGCTAGTGCTGAGTATCAATAAAATCAAATAACGGATCAATTTATTGGTCAAAAAAAACAAAGAGAGCGTCGCAAACAGCGGCGCTCTTTTTTTATTCATTTGGTTTCTAGGTTTCCAACTCAGCGTCGTTGGTTTCTGATAAATACTCGGCTTCATCGTTTAAAAGACTGGCCGTCGTTCGCAGCGTGTCGTAAGAATGCAAAACGGCAGCGAGGCTTTTTTGTGAATCACTGATTTTCATGGTCGTCGAATCGGCACTATCTAACACGACTAAGGCTTGTTGGTTGATGGCTTGCATGGTTGCGGCAATGGTTTGGGTCAACTGCTTGGTCTGTTCGGCTAATTTTTGCATTTCATCGGCAACTACCCGAAAACCAGCTGCCTGTTCGCCGATCCGTGCTGTTTCGATGGAAGCGTTGAAGGATAGCAGTTTGGTTTGTTGTGCAATGCGGTCGATGTCATGCAGCACCGCTGTCACCTGTTGGCTATCCATTTCTAAGGCATGGGTCGTTGCTTGATTTTGATCAGACAGCCGTTTGACTTGCGCCAAGTTCTCTGACAAATGATCGACTTGCTGGTGCCCGTTGGCAGAAAGTCGTGTCAGGGAGGCAGCACTTTCTTGCACTTTTTTGATAGTGACCGCTAAGGCTTGTTCTCTTTGGGTAATGTCAAAAGCGATTTTGACGACGTTGACGACTTCTTGCTGCTCATCGAGGACAGGGAAGTAGCTCCCTTCTAAAATCAGTTTTTCTCCTTGTTTGTTTTTCCGAATGATTTTGTCTTGAAACCGTTGCTTTGAGTAAAGCAGTTGATTCCAGAAAGCTTGGTAATCCGTACTGACAGCATAATGGTCAAAACAAAAGGTCCGATGCGGTAAGCCAATGATTTCTTCTTGGCTGTACCCTAGGATATCAGTCATGTTGGCATTGGCGAAAACAACTTCTTTTTGCGGATCAAAGACTATGACAGCGAGTTCTTGAAAAATAGCAGCGAGCAGACGGTTATTTTGTGTTTCATCTAATGTGAATTTCATACGTACTTACCTACGCCTTTCAGTTTTTGGGAAGTTTACACAGCGAGTGTCTTACAGTTATCGGTCATGAAGGCAAGGCAGTTAAGAGTGCAAAAACCACCTTTTTTGTCGAACAAAATGCCTGGAAACAGAAGAAAGCAAGATTCTTTGCATCAGAATGACTTGGTGGTACCCTTAAGGTCAACATGAACGATTTCAAACAAAAGGAGAGAATCGTATGACAGATAGAATTTCGTTGGAAAAAGCAGCCGTTGAATTTAGTGAGGCAAATGCACCGCACCCACGGATCTATGAATTACCGCCAGAAGAAGGGCGCGCATTATTGGAACAAGTCCAAGAGTCACCCGTCAATAAATTGGCGGTTGAGATAGAAGATCAGACCGTTGATACAGGCGAATGGGGGACCATCAATGTTCGTTTTGTTCGTCCTGAAGGAAATCATGCGATTCTCCCTGTCATTTATTATCTCCATGGCGCGGGTTGGGTCTTCGGCAGTGCCGCGACTCATGATAAATTGATCCGTGAATTGGCGGTACGAACCAACTCGATCGTCATTTTTCCTGAATATAGTCGTTCACCAGAAGCAAAATACCCAACGGTAATCGAACAAAATTATGCGGTCTTGCAGCAATTACCGGGATTTGTCGATGTCAAAGGCTTAGACCTTAGCCGTTTGACCGTGGCTGGCGATTCCGTAGGTGGGAACATGGCGACCGTTATGACCTTGTTAACGAAAGCTCGTGGTGGCATTCCGATCGCACAACAATTATTGTTCTATCCTGTGACAGATGCCCGCTTTGATACGCCTTCGTATGAAGCATTCGGTGAAAATTATTTTCTGACCAAAGAAGGGATGCAATGGTTCTGGGATCAATACACGACGGATGAAACACAGCGGGATCAAATTACCGCTTCTCCTCTACGCGCGACCAAAGAGGAGTTAGCCGATCTGCCGCCAGCGTTGATCATTACAGGCGAAGCAGATGTCTTGCGGGATGAAGGGGAAGCCTATGCGCAGCATTTACGAGCAGCTGGCGTGGAAGTCACCCAAGCACGGATGCAAGGGATCATCCATGATTTTGTGATGGTCAATGCGATGGATCAGACCCAAGCCGCACGAGCTGCCATGACACTGGCTGTCGGTTGGCTGACGGAAAAAAATGTCCCCGCAGAATAAGAAACCGACGAAAGAACTTCTTTTTAAGCGGTGTTCTGATATAGAAAAGGATGTATGGAGTGGAGCGATCCACTCCTTTTTTGTCGGAAAAATGGAAAGACATACACCTGCAGTCTGAAGCAGATGCAAACGCTCTCTAAAAAACTGCGTTTTAATAGTACAGATGTTAATAAGTGTTTTTCGTTGATAAATAAATAAAAAGTGCTATTATATGTATTGTGATTAATACAGTTTTTGAAAAGAGGTAATACAGTGAGTGCAAAAGGATCAGAAATCATTGTTGAAAGTTTAGAAAATCATCGGGTGCCTTATATCTTTGGGATTCCTGGTGCAAAAATCGATGGCGTCTTTGACGTGTTGAGTGATCGGGGACCAGAGTTGATTTTGGCACGACATGAACAAAACGCGGCATTTATGGCACAAGCAATCGGTCGCCTGACAGGAGAGCCAGGAGTCGTCATTGCAACAAGTGGACCAGGAGCCAGTAATTTAGCGACTGGGTTGGTCACGGCAACTGCCGAAGGTGATCCCGTCTTGGCACTAGCAGGCCAAGTGAAGCGTTCTGACCTTTCAAAATTGACCCACCAAAGCATGAATAATGCGGCATTGTTTGCGCCGATCACGAAATTCAGCAGTGAAGTCCAAGATCCTGAAACCCTTTCTGAAAGTATTGCCAACGCCTTTCGCATCGCAAAAACAGCCAAAAAAGGGGCGAGCTTTTTATCCATTCCTCAAGATGTGACAGACGGAACTGTCCAAGGGCCAGCGATCAAACCACTATCTTCGCCTAAATTAGGCAGTGCCGATGCAGAAGATATCCAGGCACTCGTCGATCGGATCAAAGAAGCCAAACTGCCTGTCTTACTCTTAGGGATGCGGGCTTCAGGCGTCAAAGAAACACAAGCGATTCGTCATTTAGTTGCAAAAACTGGGTTGCCTGTCGTAGAGACCTTCCAAGGTGCTGGGATCATTTCTCGTGAATTAGAAGAGCATTTCTTTGGCCGCGTCGGCTTGTTCCGCAATCAGCCCGGTGATATGCTGTTGAAACGCAGCGACTTAGTGATCGCTGTGGGGTACGACCCGATCGAATACGAAGCTCGCAACTGGAATGCGGAAAAAGATGCCCGCGTGATCGTCATCGATGAAGTACCGATGGAGATCGATCCATTTATGCAGCCCGAAGTTGAACTGATGGGCAGTATCGCGAAAATTATTGAACAGCTATCAAAAGCCATCGATCAGTATCACTTGAGCGAAGACGCTCACAACTATTTAACGACGCTGCAAACCAAACTCAATGAAAAACCAGCGGATGTCGAAGGCAGCAACAATACCTTAAATCCCCTAGAAATCATCGATGCTTTGCAACAAGAAGTGACCGATGACATGACGGTGACGGTGGATGTCGGCAGCCACTACATTTGGATGGCCCGTCATTTCCGCAGCTATGAGCCACGGCACCTGCTCTTTAGTAATGGCATGCAGACCTTAGGAGTCGCTTTGCCATGGGCGATCGCTGCAGCGCTCGTGCGACCAAATACTCAAGTGATCTCTGTATCTGGCGATGGTGGCTTCTTGTTTTCTGCCCAAGAGTTAGAAACAGCCGTCCGTTTGAAACAAAACATCATTCACTTGATTTGGAATGACGGTACCTACAATATGGTGAAATTCCAAGAAGAAATGAAATATGATCGTGCTTCTGGGGTTGATTTTGGACCAGTTGATTTCGTAAAATATGCCGAAGCATTTGGTGCCAAAGGCCTACGGGCAACCACTAAACAGGAATTGATGGCAGCCATCGAAGAAGGGTTTGCAACGGATGGTCCAGTGATCATTGACATCCCTGTGGATTATTCAGATAATGCCGATCTAGGCAAAACGATCCTACCTGATCAATTTTATTAAGACCAAAGGAGCAGCAAAATGAAAGTGAAAAACAAAAGTTATTTATATCAGCATGGCACCCTAGGTGGGTTGATGCAGGATTTAATGGATGGCACGGAGCAAATCGGCAAAATGCTTGAATATGGCAATTTTGGGATCGGTACGTTGGCTGGTTCCAATGGGGAAGTAATCATTTTAGATGGTGAAATCTACCATGTAGACGAATCGGGCAAGGTGCAAGTGCTCCAAGGAAATGAAGGAACCCCTTATGCGGCAGTCGTTGATTTTTCTGCGGCGAAGCACCTACAGATCAGTCAAGAGATGACCGATGAAGAAGTGAAAAATCACGTCCTGACAGAAGTCAGTCCGAATTTGTTTTCCGCTGTCAAAATCCATGGGGTATTTGCCAAGATGCACGTCCGCGTTGCCCCAAAGCAAGAAAAACCATACCCAAAATTCATTGAGATCATCCAGCATCAGCCGGAATTTCAAGCAGAAGATATCAGTGGTACGATCGTCGGGTTCTTTACCCCGTTGTTGTTCCACGGTGCTGCGGCCGCCGGTTTCCACCTGCATTTTATTAGTGATGACCGCACATTTGCTGGTCATGTCTTGGACTTTGAAGTGGCGGCAGGCGAAGTCGAATTGATGGAACTAGCTGAATTTCGTCAGCATTTTCCTATTGATAATCAAGATTACTTGCAGCGGGAGATCGATGTTGCAAAAATCGCCAAAGATATTGAATCAGCGGAATAAGCAACAGTAGATTTCTTAATAGACAAACGATAAAAAGCAAGCTAGAATCGCATTCTAGCTTGCTTTTTGTTATGGACGGTTTTTTGTAGCATGATAAGCTACCCGTGTTCCCTTGAGATCTCCTTTGATTCAGAAATCGCAAATCAATTGTTATCTAATACGACTAAGCGTAATATTCGTGTGTTGATTTTATTCAATAATCGATTCCAGTCGGAGGCATCGGGGATCGGTTTTAGCAAGATGCTTTCGACGTCCAATAAATACTCTGTGGCATATTCAGAGTAATTAGTAATCAAAAGCTCAATATTTTTTTCCTTCAAATATTCGTGTGACAGTTCATTCGAATCAGGATAGTACATCGTATGATAGGCACCTAGGTAGCGACGAATAATATTTTCAGCATACTCGCAGACATATTCATTGCCTTCAAAAATCACGGCAATCGTCCGTGGGGAGCCCCAGTTTGCTTCCTTGATGGATTCCATGTACATAGTGAGACTGGCACAAAAGTCATCTAAGTATTTTCGAGAATAGAGCTTTTTCACTAAGGTGTGTGTAAAGAGGAAATCATAATTTTTTTGATACTCTTTTGCGAACTTCTCTTTGACAAATTGATTTAAATCATCAATGTTTATGTTCATCGTCAAAGAGAGCAACTCTCGTAACTTTACTACGATGAAAAAAGACTCAAGCCAAAGGAAGTCTTTTCGTTCATCGAGACTGTTGCCTTGGTTTTCTGCATAAAAATCGCTGACGATCTGTTTAATTTCAGGCCAATAGTTATATGTTCGACAAAATTCTTCGCAAGAAGGACTATTGATTTTACGACGGCAAATAATACAGGTGAAAATATAAACAGCTTCCGCCTTAGGAAGTTCATAATTAAAATGTCGTTGCATGATTTTTTGCAACTCTTGATATTGTGATAACAAATTATTTTTCTTGATCAGTTCATAGAGCTCAGAAGATGGTTTTGCCAAAAGACCTCGTTTGCTGCGCTCGATGCTGATGTAAAGAACATAGGCAAAATAGGAGAAGGAAGAAGACTGCATTTGTTTTGCTTGCAGAAGAGTAGTGATCTCCTTGATCGCTTCTTGTACATTGATTGAAGGAAATATCGTGTTGATGTTGATGTCAGACTCATAGTAAAAAAGACAAAAAAATTTACGGATATCAATTTCAGATCCTGCAAATGTCACTGGATTAGTCTTAAGACGAAGGTTAAAAGGATGTAAGTAAATTTCGATTTTTTTAAAATAACTAAGCAATGACTGCTCAGAAAGGTTGAGTGAAAGGCTCCAATCCATCAATGATTGGACCTCATTAAAAAAGATACTTTCGAAAATCAAAAAAATTGGTTCATCCTTGACCATGGCTTGTTTTTTTCTGCGATAAGATTCGTGATCAAGCTCTTCGAAGAAATACCCGACTTTAGCCGCATGGATTTCGATTGAGTCACTAAAATAGTTCCGAATACTGGCGATATCTGAGATAACCGTCCGCGTACTACTTTTGGTTATTTTAGCCAAGTCGTTAAGAGTACAAGTGGGATTTTTTTCAAATTCATCTAATAATTGTAACCAACGAACAAGAGAACGATTTTTCATGAATTTTAATTGAAATGTTTTCATAGTAGTCTCCCATCATATAAAATAGCCGTTTATAAAAAAGGTGTGCAATCCTTTGGTTTGTGTCGGTCATCGATGGCCTTTTAGCAAGAATAACGCAAAGCGACTCATGGAAACAATCTGACGCTAAAACGGAGCCTTCATGCAATTTCCATGATAGCCAAAAGATGCCTCCTTCGTTGTCAGATATGTATCAACTGAAAGAGTTTCGACTGTCAAATCAAAGAACCATCCTGAAATTTACTATTTTTCTTAAATAAACGCAAATTCCTTGCACTATTTTAATCAATAGTTACAATTATTGTTGTACAACAGAATGGGGGAAAGCAACTTTTTTCACCCGTCTATGAAAAAACAAATTTTTTAGCTGAAAGAAAACCCGGTATAATGACATCTCCTAGGCGCCTTCTTGCGCAAATCAGTAAAAACGATGTTTTTCAGTAAGGAGCTTATTTTTGAAGAATTTCCAGTTAAGTTTTGTCACAAATAAATCAACGGCTAGATGGTTCCAAATTCTCAATGCCTTTGAAAAAAGTGAGATCTGCAGTGCGAGTAGCTTGGCAGAAGTCACAGAAAGTACTACAAGAACGATTGGAAAAGATATTGGCGGCATCAATGAGTACTTTGCTGGCTTATTGCAAATCTCTTCGACGAATCAAGGGTATTTATTTGAATTGAACAACTACCCAAGTTATGAAAAGAAAAAAGCATCCCTGCTAGCGAATGAGCCCTTGTTTCTTATGCTGGAAAATATTTTTATGGGTGAGTTGAAATCTATTGATGAGTGGACCGACTGTCTTTTTCTATCTAAAAGCACCTTATCGAAATATTTGCGGCGTATCCATCAACAGCTTACTCATTTTGATTTGACCTTAACACTGGATCCTGTGAATATCGTAGGCGAGGAAGCAGATATTCGGAATTTCTTCTGTACCTTTTTCTACGAGACAGATATTACCCCTCACACGGTTTTTCCGTCGGTAGCGGTTCAACAGGCAGTCACTGAAATCAGTGGGATGTTTGAAAAAAATAGCTATCATACCGCCTCATTCTCTCAATACAGTTATCTGCTGCATATTTCGATCGAGCGATTTTTACAAGGGCAAAGGATTCAGGTAAAAGAAGAGTTATACCATGCTTTGAGACATAGTATCCAACTGATGCACTTTCAACGGATCAATGAAGTGATAGACAAGTATTTTGAGTTTCAGTTTCCTCACGATGAGTTGGTCTTTTTGTTTGTGAGTATTATCACTAAAAGAAAATTGCAAAATGTCATCGTAGAGCAAAAATTCTGTCTCTCGTATAATCACTGGCCAAAAATTCGCGAATTGACCAACAGTTTTTATCAACTCTTGAATGTCACCAGTCCAAACCCAAAAAATGATTTGATTTTGATTGAATCTTTTTTTACTACTGCTAAATTGAGGGAATGCTTATCGACTTCAGCGAATCGCAATATTTGGGACGTCAATACTTTTATTCGTAAAACATTTCCGAAAGAATTTGCTTTTTATCAACGATTCTTAGAGAACAATCCTTTTTATCAAGAGTTGTATTCTCCTCAATATTTGCCGGATTTTTGCGCGAATTTAGTTATTTATATCGAGTCTGTTCGTGAGCGCTATTGGTTTCCCCGAAAAAACATTGCCTTTATTTTCGAGGGCAATCACCATATCGTTCAGTACATTGAAGGGTGGTCCAATCGGTATTTCAGCTGCTCTCACCGAGCATTTTATCCGGATTCTGGCGAAGTCACCCCCCACTATTTGAAGCAAAATCAGATCGACCTGATAGTAACGAACTATGCAGAGCATGCGTCCGCTTTTCGCGATACCATCGAATGCATTGTCTTCAAAACGATTCCTTCTTCCTCTGATTGGAATCGGCTATTGGAAAGAATCAACCCGGATGTCACGCGACAGTTCGCGCTAAAAGACCTCTTCTAATTTCTCTTCATCTGCAATTATGAAGAGTCGCTAGAAAAGGTCTATTCCAATTCTATACGAATAGCATAAGCAAAGCCCAGTTCCTTCAAACTATCTAGCAGTCAAGGAATTGGGCTTTGGTTTTAAAGGCTTGTTTTTACACAAAAAACATCGATTTTGGGGATGGGGAAGTGTCAATGATAGTGAGTACAAGCCTTTTAAAACAAATGAGTTAGGGAGAACCAGTTTAGCTATTTACTGTGCTTCGCTTAAATAAATCAAGCTCCAAGGAGCTTTTTGATTCAGTTGAATTCCGGTCAATTCCCGATAAAAACAGGTTTTGTCTTTGACAGTCAGCTGAATGATCTCTTCTTGCGTGTATTCGTTTAAAGCACTTTTTTTTAAGTTGTACAGCTCTTTTAAGATCTGCAACTGAGCATCAATGTCCAGCAACAACGACATCTTTTTGAAAAAACTATTATCGGAGTCGTTGTAGATGTTTAGAAAACGTTGGCGCAAGGATAAATAAAAGTTAAAGATCTTAGGGTCTTCGCTAGAACAGCTAGAATGAATAAATTCTTCATCGAAAAAGTTTAAATATTCTTCAGCTGATTGAATCGTTTTTAAGTTCATATCGATACTCCTTCATTATAGTTGACTTGTAGTGAAACCTATTTGATTCGATCATCGAAAGCATTTGCGGCAACTGGGTATCTGACAGGAGGCACTCGTATTTACAGGAGCGTTTTGCAGTCGCAGTATCAACGAGGACTTTCGTTACATCCAATGTACTTGATTTCTCATGGAGTCTCAAACGCGTTTTTTCGCATCCATACGAAGAACTTTTTTTCGTTGATGAATCAGTCAATAAAGTCGAGAATATACGATATCTTTTGTTATAAAAAATAAAAGAGGGCGAGTATAGCGGCTTAGTCCTGTTTTAGATATATGGATACGGTGAAATCTTTTTGACAGTCAAATGTAAAACCATAGTGCGAGTGTTTTAGCATTGTTTTGACGATATACAGACCTAAACCTGTACCAGCCTCTTCTCCATAAGAAAAGAAGGGTTTGGCCAAATCTGAGTGTTTCAGCGGCCCAGTTTTTTTGATAGGGTTTTTGATCGTTAATTGTTTGTTAGTAAGAATGATCGTGACGACGCTGTTGGGTGGGGAATGAAAAATCGCATTGCTCAAAAGGTTTGAGAAAATTTTCTTTGCCAATTTCGGGTTGTAGAAAAACGTCAGCTCTTGTTGTTGATCAATTTCGATCCGCAAACCTTTATCACTCCATAAAACTTCATATTCTTCGATCAAGTGATCGATCATTTCCCGCACAGAAAGTGGTTGGTCGTCATGGGCCTGTTGGTTGTGAAAAACGAACAGGATTTCTTTGATCAACTGCTGCAGCTTTTTCAATTCATTTTCTGTGGCTAGAAGGGACTCTTGCTGTTCTTCAGATAAAGAGTCATCTCTGACATTCGCTAATAGCAGTTGGCTTGCCATGATCGGTGTTTTCATCTCATGGGTGAATCCTTCTAGCAATGTTTTTTTCTCTAACTCCAGCTGTTTGATCTGCTGAACTTGTTCCAAGGTGGCCCGCTGGGCACATTGGAGTTGTTGATATAGGGCAGTTACTTGAGTTTCGATCACTAGATAATCATGCAATTTGATCATGGTATTTACGGCATGAATCTCCTCATACGGAATATTTTTTTCCATCATGTGGAAGACAGACGCCAGTTTGCTCTTTTCGTTTCGATATAAGTAGGTATACAAGCCGCTTCCAGCCAAGGACAATAGGCTAACTAGCAGCAAAACAAAAGGCGTTGCTAGCCAAATGATCTCTTTTACATCGACGGCACTGATTTGGACAGGGTAACTAACATAAACTTTGTAGCCATTAGTGTCAAACGTCGATTGATAACCATTGGTGAGATGGATCAGCTCACCATTTTTTGCGGTGATGGGTTGCTGGATGGGATAGATGGTATTTTGCTGGGCATCAAAAATGATTATGGTATAGCCATCGATTCGATAACTGTCCAAACGTTGGAAAGAAAGTTCATCGTCATTGACAATATCAAAAATTTCCCGGACTACAGTGTCAAAGACCGCTTGTTGTTTCATTTCGATCCGAGGACCGATATTTAGTAAGAAAAAACCTATCACGCTCACAAAAGTCACGAATGACATTGTCAATGTAAAGAAGCAGATGATGCGAGTCGTTTTCCATTTAATTCGTTTCTTTTTCAATTCGGTACCCGATCCCTTTAACAGTTTGGATGATGTCTTTGCCTAATTTGCTACGGAGGTTTTTAATGTGAACATCGATCGCCCTAGAGTCGACAAAGGAGTCATAGCCCCAAATTGTGTCTAAAAATTCTTCACGGGAAAAGACTTTTCCTTGACTTAAGAGCATCATTTGCAAGAGCTCAAATTCTTTTGAAGTCAATTCGATCGACTGGCCTTGCCTGTGAACTTGATAGTTATTGATCTCCAATGTCAAGTCGTTATACGTGACCGCCGCATTTTCTTTGTGACCGACTCTGCGCAAAATCGCATCGATTTTTAAAGCGAGGATGTTGGTAGAAAAAGGTTTGATTACATAATCATCGATCCGCTTGCTGTAAAGGTTGATCTGAGTGAATTCATCGTTCAATGCGCTGATCACGATTACCGGGATCGGGTTGTTTTCGCCTAACTCATTTAAAAACGTTTCTCCGCTCATTTTAGGTAACATCAAATCGAGTAAAATCAAAGCGAAAGTTTTTGTCTCTAGGGCGTTCAAAGCAGCTTCCGCTTCATCAAAGGCTGTGACTTGATAGCCTTCTTTTTGTAAACTCAACTGGATGCCTCTTCTGATTTCATCGGTATCTTCAATAAGAAGAATTTCTGTGGCCATGGATTACTCCTTTCTATTACTAAAGAAGGGTCAATCGTCCGTTTTTGATCGTATATACATAGTCTGAGATTTCTTTAAAAGTTAAGTCATGGCTGACGATGATGATACACTTGCCTGCATCCCGCAAGTCTTTAAAGATCGTCATGACATTTTCACTGTTTGCCAGATCCAAGCTGCCAGTCGGCTCATCGACGATGATCAGATCAGAATCTAAGGCGAGAGCTCGGGCGATTGCCACCCGCTGCTGTTGTCCCCCAGACAACTGGTGACATTTTTTGTGCTGTATATCGCCACAAATCCCTACTTTGTTTAAATAGCTGCTGGGAGACTGAGGGTTTTTAACTTTGTGGATATTTGTGGCGATCGTGATGTTTTCCAACGGTGACAAATAAGGGATCAAGTTGAGGGACTGGAAAATGTAACTGATTTGCCGGCGATAGGAGACTAAATTCGTCATTGACTGGCCTTTGAACTCGATTGAACCGCTTTGCAAAAATTCAAGACCGGAAATCAAAGACAAAAAAGTGCTTTTTCCGACACCAGATTGACCAATAATCGTGTGGATCTTGCCAGCGTCAAACACTTGACTGACATTTTGCAAAATAGTCTCATCTTTGTATGAGTAACTGATATCTGTAATTTTGAGCATTTGATCTTCTCCTTTAGTATTCATCAAATCTGTGAAGGTTTCTTTAAAAAAATAGGTATTTTTAACTTTTTTTAACATTTTTCTTATTCGTTATTGGACAAGATCTCTTTGGGACTTCTCTTAATGATCTTCATAGTTGGCAGGATCGTTGTGACACAAGTGATGACTGCCAATAATGAAAAGATGACTGAAGAAAAAATGAGCGACTCTTTGAAATCGGTTTGCTGGATAGAGACCTCGGTGTTGAGTTTGGTGCTTTCATCTTCCACATAATTGTCTCCTCGCGGCATGCTCAAGCTGCTATTGTCACTAAGTTCCCCCATAGAAGCTTGCATTTGTTCATTGACGACTGCACTTGCTTGAGGTGCGATCACTGTGGTGGATAAGGCGAAACTGATACCGAAGCTGACGACCAAAACGATTGCGACTTCTAATAACATCTGCAAAAGGATGTTGATTTTTGTTTCTCCCAATGACAGTAACAAGCCGACTTCGTATTTACGCTCTCGTAACGAGAGCATCATAATCAACCCGATGACGATCAAGGCAAAAAGGATCAAGAAAAGCTGAATGAAGTTCAAGATCGAAGAAAAATCTGTAATCATTGATTGGATCGTTTTGTATTGCTCGTAGGAGCTTTTGAATGCGACCTGCTGGTATTTGCTGTTTTCAGCATCTAATTCATTCAAGAACTTTTGAGTATCCATCGGATCTTTCAAGCTGACTTTGATTTTGTCATAACCCGCCATCAAAGGAGTGTTTTCACCAAATTGCAGTTCTTTGACTTCTTTGAGAACCCTTCGTGTCGAAAAAAATAACCGCTCTTCATTATCTTTGTGGGGGCGAGGACTATTGGCAGCTAACTCATAAATACCAGTGATAACTCCGCTTTTTTTCAAAGCTTCTTGTTCTTCATCGAAACCCGAATTGAAATCCAACGTTAAAGGGTCACCAATGCTTAGTTTGTGTTTTTCCGCATACTTTTTCGAGACCATGATTGGATAAGTCTCTTTGTTATTGGTAGTAAGATCGCCCTCAATGATCTGCAGATTGTATTTTGCTAATTCAGGATCGTTGCTGTCATAAATTTCGATTTCATTGGAAGGTTCGATTATACCTCCCGGCACCTTGTCTTCATGTTTTGGTGTCCGGTCAGCATACTGGGTGAATAGCTGGGTCGCAGCGCTGACGGAAAAATCTTCGACATAACTGGATTTTTCAATTTTCTCCAGCAATTCTTCATTCAACACATCGGTACCAGATTGCAGATCGCCGGAATACATGGACTGAAGGATTTTCTCATAATCCAGCTCGATGGTTACTATTGAATTCAAGTCTTTTTGGACATTTTCCAATACTTTTTGCAGTTCGTATTGGGTCAGCCTCGCCGTGATCAAAAACGTTGAGACGACCAGAAACAACCCGCCAATGATTGCGGTCCGTTTTTTGAGACTGGTGATACTTTTGATGATACGAGTAAAAAAGTTCATAAAATTCCTCCTTTGATATGCGAAAGTATACAGGAAGAAGGTTAGCCGAATATGTGGTCAATATGTGTTTCGTGTGAAGTTGGCGAACGCTTGAAGGCTTTCCTGTCATCCCATGGGCGCTAGGCTCATCTCCGTCATTTTTTCAAAGGTGTGATACTATAGAATTATCTAGAAAAACGATCCTTTGATTTAAGTCGTCAATACCAAAACAGTGTCAAGACACGCAGTTGCAGTGAGACACAACCGTCTGTTTTGACGAGAAGGTTTGGCTAAATAGGGACGTTCATTAAAGCAAACGAGGAGCAATTCAATGAAAGAGAAAAAAACAGTTGTAGTGATCGGCGGCGGACTTGGTGGTCTATCAGCGGCGGTCTCATTAGCCCAAAATGGCTTTGATGTATCATTATATGAAAAAAATCACCATTTAGGCGGCAAGTTGAACCGACTGGAAACAAACGGCTTCGGCTTTGACTTAGGTCCTTCGATTTTGACGATGCCGCAGATTTTCGAAAAATTATTTACTGGCAGCAATCGCGATATGGCGGATTATGTTGCGATTCGCCGATTGCCATTGGAATGGCGCTCCTTTTTCCCCGACGGCACCAAGATCGATCTCTATGGCGATCTTGCCCGCATGGCAAAGGAAAACCCGCACTTGTCGGAAAAAGACATGGCAGAGTACCAAGACTTTTTGGACTATGCGCAAAAGATTTATGCAATCACGGAAAAAGGCTATTTCGAGAAAGGCTTAGATACCACGAAAGAAATCTTGAAGTATCATGGCGTAATCAAAGCGTTGAAAGGTTTTGATTATTTCTCTTCGATGCATGATGCTATTCAAAAACGTGTCAGCAATCCGCAGCTGCAAGACATGCTGAGCTATTTTATCAAGTATGTCGGCTCGTCTCCTTATGACGCCCCAGCTGTCTTGAACATGATGATCTATATGCAGCATGCCCAAGGTGTCTGGTACGTGCCAGGTGGGATGCATCGTTTAGCCGAAGGCATCGTTCGCTTAGCAAAAGAGATTGGGGTCAATTTCCACACGGGACACAAAGTGGAAAAATTGATCGTTGAACAGGAACAAATCCGTGCCGCTCGTTTGGATGATGGTACGTTGATCGAAGCCGACTATTTTGTTTCCAACATGGAAGTGATCCCGGCTTATGAAGAGCTGTTAGAAGAAGCGCCGACCTTTACTCAAAAACTGGAAGAAAAATTTGAACCAGCAAGTTCTGGTTTCGTCTTGCACTTAGGGGTCAAAACCTCCTATCCGCAACTGGCGCACCACAACTTTTTCTTTTCCAATGCCTCAAAAGAAAACTTTGATCAAAATTTCCATCAGCATCAGCTGCCGGAAGACCCAACGATCTACTTGGTCAATGCCAACAAAACCGATCCTTCGCAAACAGTGGCAGGGCATGAAAACATCAAAATCTTGCCTCATATCCCTTATTTGCAGGATAAACCCTTTACGGAAGCGGAATACGATGCCTTTCGTGAACGGATTTTGATCAAGCTGGAAAACATGGGCTTGACGGATCTACGCAAGCACATCGTGTATGAAGACCGCTGGACACCTGAAGACATCCAAAAGAATTATTTGTCACATCGCGGCGCCATCTACGGCACGGTCTCTAATCGCAAGAAAAATCATGGCTTTAAACACCCGAAACACAGCGAACGCTACGACAATCTTTACTTCGTTGGCGGTACGGTCAATCCCGGTGCCGGCATGCCGATGGTGACCCTCAGTGGCCAGCAAGTCAGTGAGATGATCACCAAAAGAGAACACTAAGACAAGAAAGGATGATGACTGTGTATCTACTGCTCGCTGGTATCTGCGCTGCTTGGCTGGCAGGCTGGCTGATTTTTTTCCGCCTGCCGACGATACCCACCCGCAAGGAGACAGCCACATCCAAAGACTTTACGGTGAGGGGAGAACTGTCGATCATCATCCCCGCCCGCAATGAAGCAGAAAATTTGTCGCAATTGTTGGCATCCTTGCAGCAGCAAACCCTCCATCCTGTGGAGATTTTGGTGGTTGATGACGGATCGGAAGATGAGACGATCGCCTGTGCCAAGGGCTTCGGTGTGACGGTCTTGCAAACCGCTGCTGATTCTGCTGGAAAAGCGGCGGCTTGCTGGTTAGGCGCCTCACAAGCGGTGGGTAAGTATCTATTATTTTTGGATGCTGATACCTTCTTTCTAGCAGAAGATGGCTTAGAGCGTCTTTTCGTTGCGTTTGAGGAGCGATTGGGACAAGGACTGCTCTCGGTGCAGCCCTATCATCAAACGAAGCGCTTGTATGAACAACTATCTGCCGTCTTTAATGTCGTCTTACCTGTCGGGTTGAACCGTTTTTCTATCGTAGGCGAAAAACTCTCAGCTGGCGGCGCCTTTGGTCCGTGTATTTTGTGCAGCAAAACAGCGTACCTTCAAGCCAATGGGCATCAGGACATGCCCCAAGGAATCTTAGATGATCTAGCATTAGCGAGACGCTTTAAGAAAAAACGCTTGCCGATCGCCTTGTATGGTGGAAAAGACCTGTTGGCCTTTCGGATGTATCCAGCTGGTGTTCGTCCACTTGTTCAAGGCTGGACGAAGGACTTTGCCACTGCTTCGCAATCCACTCACCCTTTGATTATGGCGGGGGTCATCTTGTGGATCAGCGGCGGCATTGGGGTACTGGCGGCACCGTTTCTGATGGAACCGCTTTGGTTAGGCCTGCTTTTTTATGCTGCTTATTTTGGACAAACTCTGTGCTTTGCTCGCCGTGTCGGCAACTTCAACCGAGTCTTGCTGCTTTTTTTTCCATGTTACTTTCTTTTTTTCCTAGGCTTATTTGGTTGGTCATGGATCCAAACCCATTTGTTGAAATCCGTGACCTGGAAAGGACGCAAAATCAATTTATAGGAGGCGATGTACATGCCGTTGATCACCTTATCCCCACTGCTCTTGCTCATTACAGACAGCTTGGCTTGGCTGCTGTTTCATCTAGGCATCTCCTTTGGCTTGCGCAAAGTCAGTGATGCTTTTTTTGAACGTCATGCCAACTGGTTCCGTTCTTTTGCCTTTGAAAAAGGCGGTAGGATCTGGGCGGAGGTATTTCGTATTCGTCAGTGGAAAGACAAATTGCCCGACGGCACTGTGATTGCCAAAAAAGGCTTTGACAAATCCCGCTTGGCTCAACAGCAAAAGGACTATCTGGAAAAATTCGTCATCGAGACACGCCGAGCAGAGCTGACCCATTGGCTGCTGATGGTTCCAGCACCGTTCTTCTTCCTCTGGAATCCTGCGTGGGCGGGCTGGGTGATGATCGTCTATGCGTTATTGGCTAACTGCCCATTCATCATGATCCAACGCTACAATCGCCCCCGTTTAGAGCGAGTATTGCGGAAAAAAAGTGCCCTGCAAGTCAAGCGAAAGGCGACGGTCTAGGTTCCTGTAGGTGTCGCTTTAAGATTCGCTGAAAAATAGGTCAACGGGAAATCAAAAGGATCGGAGGATAACTACCTTCGATCCTTTTTAAAAAATTGGTGTTAATTTTTATGGGATGTGCCAAGACCATTCTTTGTACACTAAGGTCATTCAGAGGAAAGGGTGATCGTATGTCATCAGAAGGATGTGGGCAAATTTTCGAACTGCCAATGCAGGCTGTTGCATTGGTTGATCGTGTGTTTGGACAGGCACGAAGTATTTTTGTAAGTGTAGAAAGGAAGGAGGGTGCGCAAGATGATTGAAGATAGCCGACAACGGGACCACTATTACGACATGCTGATTGAAAAAAATTCCCAATATGAAGGGATCTTTTACGTTGGGGTAAAAACCACCGGCGTCTTTTGCCGTCCCACCTGCTCAGCGAAAAAACCGCTCAAAAAAAATTGCGAGTTTTTTCAGACGGCACAAGAAGCGTTGCTGGCGGCGTATCGTCCCTGTAAACGATGTCGCCCGCTCAGCTCACCTAGCCACTTATCCCCTGACGTGAAAAGCCTTGTGGAAGCGGTGGAGAGCAACCCGGAGAAAAAGTGGACCGACAAAGATTTTGAAGCGCTAGCGATCCATCCCAATACCGCGCGTCGACAATTTAAAAAATATTTTGGCATGACCTTTATCGAATATTCCCGTGCACGCCGTTTAGGGTTAGCGTTTAAGCAGATTCGTGAAGGAGAACCGCTGATCCAAGCACAATTAGAAGCCGGCTTCGATTCTGGCAACGGCTTTCGAGATGCGTTTTCCCGGATTATGGGGGAATTGCCTTCCAACAGCCGCGAAAAAACGATTCTTTCTTCTGCTTGGCTTGAGACTAAGCTGGGATCGATGCTGGCAATCAGCGACCAGCAGCAGCTTTACTTGTTAGAATTCGTGGATCGCAGAGGGCTAGAAACGGAGATTGCTGTTTTGAGAAGCCGCTTGAATGCAGTGATTATTCCCCAGCAAACAGCAATCATTCAGCAACTCAAGCAAGAATTGACGGAATATTTTGCAGGGAATCGAACTGCCTTCACGGTACCCATCGCATTGATCGGCTCTGATTTTCAGAAAGCCGTCTGGCAGCAGCTGTTGACAATGAAGATTGGAGAAACATACTCTTACAAACAATTGGCACAGCGAATCGGCAATGAAAAAGCCACCCGAGCTGTTGCTAATGCCAACGGAAAAAATCAATTGGCGTTGATTGTTCCATGCCACCGTGTCATCAATAGTGATGGCAGCATCGGCGGCTATGGCGGCGGTGTCGAACGCAAAAAGTGGTTACTGGCTTTGGAAAAGCAGGTGCAGCCGACCACAATGATCTAAAAAGAGATAACTATGCGTAGGAATCAGCGCTTCATCGATCAGTACATGGAATGGATCGAATCCTCTTCAGTAAAATATATATTTAGCGGAACTTATGGAATCTTTCATGAGTTCTGCTTTTTTATTAGATTTGAAGGGGACATAGAGAAAAGGTGGGACCTTCGTTAGTGTCTAACCGTTCTTAACCTCTATAAAAATAAGCATTGAATGATTTTCTTAAACAACCAAAGCATATCTTTTTACAACTTACAAAAAGTAAGTTATGATTATCTCGAATTCGAAATAAAGAGGTGAGGAAAATGGCGCATCAAGAAGAAGCGCTCAAAGCGTACATCGGTTTGCTGCGCACGGCGAGTCGTTTGGAACAAGTGGCAAAAAAAGATGTCCGTTGTTATGGCTTAAACATCACGGAGTTTTCCGTACTGGAATTGCTTTACCATAAAGGCACCCATACGACGCAAGCCATCAAGGAAAAAATCTTGATCGCCAGCAGCTCGACAACCTATGTAGTCGATCAATTAGTCAAAAAAGGCTGCGTGCAACGGGAACCTAGCCAAGAAGATCAACGAGTAACTTACGTCAGTATTACGGAAGCAGGCAGGGCATTGATGGAGAAAATTTTTCCCAGTCATGCACAAAAGATTGCGGCGAGTTTTTCCGAACTCAGCAGTGAAGAATTGCAACAATTAAAAACAATTTTACGAAAAATAACTTACGATCAGAAATGAGGAAAAGAAAATGAGAAAACAAGATCAATTATTAGGGGTACACCATGTGACGGCCATGACAAGTGATGTGGAACGGAATTACCATTTTTTTACGGATGTGTTAGGGATGCGTTTAGTGAAAAAAACCGTCAATCAAGATGACATTTATACGTACCATACCTACTTTGCGGATGATTTAGGGACACCGGGAACGACCATGACGTTCTTTGATTTTCCCAATACCGCTCGCGGTAGCAAAGGAACCAACTCGATCACCCGCACCAGTTTCCGAGTACCCAGTGATGCTGCCCTTGATTATTATGCCGCACGCTTTGATGAATTTGAGGTAAAACACGAAGCAATCACCACCGAATTTGGGAAAAAAGTGTTGCGCTTTTGGGATTTTGATACGCAAGCCTATCAATTGATCTCTGATGAACACAATACTGGCGTGAAAGCTGGTACCCCTTGGAAAAAAGGACCGGTTCCTACTGAATTTGCGATTTATGGCTTAGGTCCTGTCGAAATGTCTGTTTCTTACTTGGCAGATTTCAAAGGGCTGCTGGAATCCGTTTTTGATTTCAAAACCATTGATCAAGTAGACAATCGCTATTTGCTAGAAGTCGGTGAAGGCGGCAATGGCGCTCAAGTCGTTTTAGTGGAAGATACCACGAGCCCGCAAGCACAACAAGGCGATGGCGAAGTGCATCATGTCGCTTTTCGTTTAGCTCACCACGACTCATTAGCAGTTTGGCAAGAAATCTTTGATAACTTGGGATTGGCCAACTCCGGCTATGTGGATCGCTACTATTTTGAATCCTTGTATGTGCGCATCGGCCATATTCTTTTTGAACTAGCAACAGATGAACCAGGGTTCATGGGGGATGAGCCATACGAAACATTGGGTGAGTCCTTATCATTGGCACCATTTTTAGAAAATCGCCGTGAATACATCGAAGGAGTCATCAAACCCTTCAATACAAAACGCGCCTAAGGAGGCACACAGTATGCAACCCATTCAACAGATCCACCATATTTCAGCCATCGTAGGCGATCCGCAAACGAACGTTGCCTTTTACCGCGACGTGTTGGGGTTGCGCCTCGTCAAACAAACCGTCAATTTTGATGATCCCTACACGTATCATCTTTATTACAGCAATCAAGCGTTAGAAAATGGGACCATCATCACCTTCTTCCCTTGGGCAAAGGCCCATCCTGGGCGAGTAGGAAGCGGACAAGTCGGCACGATCGCGTTTCGCATTCCAAAAGACAGCAGTGCCTATTGGCAAGAACATCTGGCGAAACATCAAGTAACTGTCCAAGAAAGTACATTGTTTGATCGGCCAACGTTAGAACTTCATGATCAGCATGACCTGTCTTTGGCGTTAGTCGAAGCCGAAGAATCGGCAGAAACACCAGCAATTTTAGGCTTTCATGGGGCCGTCTTGCTTTCGGCACAACCAGAAGCGACCATTCAAACGTTGGCAGATGATCTAGGACTGAACATTTTTAACAAAACAGAGAAAAGCACCCATCTTCATACCGCAGGTACCCTCGCTCATGAGATCGTCGTGCCCCATGAAGCAATGCCAGCAGGGCGCTGGGGTGTCGGCACCGTCCATCACATCGCGTGGTCCGTGCCAACGGAAGCAGTGCAAAAAGAGTGGCAAGAATACTTGTACGATCAAAGATACGGCGTCACTGAAATCAAGGACCGTAACTATTTCAAAGCCGTCTATTTCCAAGAGCGGGGCAACATCGTCTTTGAGATCGCAACAGAAACCCCAGGTTTTTTAGTTGATGAACCATTAGAAACGCTGGGAGAGCAGTTGATGCTGCCAGCCCAATTTGAAAGCCGCCGTGCAGAGATCGAGGATCGCTTGCCAGATTTATCGGTTTAGAAAAGGAGACGCTGTATGCACTATTTAGATCCCAAGGATTTGACCCAACGAGAAAATTATAAACTACTGATTGGCTCCATCATTCCACGGCCAGTGGCAGTGGTCAGTACGCAATCAGCCGATGGTATCGTCAACATCGCCCCATTCAGTTTTTTTAACATCGTCAGCTCAGAACCCCTGATCCTCTCGTTGGCTATCCAGCGCAAAGAAGGGGAACTGAAAGACACCGCCCGCAATCTGTTGGCGACGAAAGAAGCCGTCGTGCATATTTTGGATCAAACAAATGTCCAAGAGGCCCATAAAACTGCGGCATTATTGCCCGCAGACCAAAGCGAGTTGACGGTTTCTGGATTTACGACAACGACATCGAAAACAATTGCCGTTCCTGGCTTGAACGAAGCCAGTGTACGCCTAGAAACGATTCTGCATCAGCACGTACCCATCAAAAAAGACCAGCAGACCACTGCCGATCTCTTATTATTGGAAGTCGTCGGCTACCAGATTGCAGAGGATGTCTATCAAGATGGCAAGATCGATCCCCGTGTCTTACAAGCAGTCAGCCGGCTAGCGGGAAATTCTTACGCAACGATTGGGGAGATTTTCGATATCAAACGACCAAGTTAAAGGAGGAACTTCGATGAAAGCAATCTACCAACAAGGAGCAGCTGACGCACCAGTTTTGGTACTGCTCCACGGCACCGGTGGCGACGAACAGTCGCTGCTAGAAGTAGGCAAAGCCCTTGATCCCCAAGCGTCACTATTAGGTATTCGCGGCAATGTCTTAGAAAACGGCATGCCCCGTTACTTCAAACGCCTAGCTGAAGGGGTGTATGATGAAGCCGACTTAGCACTTCGCGGCGACGAATTAGCCGAGTTCATTCGGCAAGCCGCCAAAGAATACAACTTTTCGTTAGCGCAAGTGGTACTGGTGGGTTATTCCAATGGCGCCAACATTGCCATTCGCTTATTACTAAATGATAGTGACCACTTCAAAAAAGCGATCCTCTACCACGCCATGTATCCAGTCGAGAATGTACCGACGAATTCCTTGTCTGACACTCATGTGTTTCTGAGTTTTGGCAGAAACGACCCGATTGTTTCCCTAGCTGACAGTGCTTACGTCCAAGAGATCTTTACCTCGCGGGGCGCAGTCCTTTCAACCGTTTGGACCCCGAGTCATCAGTTAACGTATGAAGAAGTTGAACACTCGCGCACGTGGTTGACCGAACAATAAAGAAGTCTATTTCCTAATCAATCAGTGATCCTGCTGGTTGGTTAGGTTTTTTTTGTTTCACGTGAAAACATTGAACAGAGAGTACATCAGCTCCACCAAGATATGCTTTACATTAGTTCTGTTAGTATGGGTGGTTTTTATATTCTTAAAGCTTCTGGATTATACGGTAGCTTGTTATCTCTAACCTGTTTAAGTTAATAACATGAATTTTTCTTAAAAAAATGGCAATAAAATTCAATAAAACGCATAATGGAAAATGAGTTTGGTGATGATCAAAACCAGTTAGGGATTATATCTAGCTGGTTTTTTTAGTAAGGAAGCAAATTTGTTGATAGTTCCTTTATTTAACAACGTTGCTTGTTGTATCGGTGAATAGTGAGTGACTTGTGGTTCTTTAGATACCAGAAATCGAAAACGAATGTGTTTATTTGTTTAAAATAACGTTGTACACATTCTGTTGATGGATTTCAATACTTTTTTCAGTTAGTTTTTTGTTTGATAATCATTGTTTTGGCGCTTTTTTGCGTATTTAAAGATAACAAAGATATTATTATATAAAAACAAAAATTTTATTGACAGACAAAATGAAAGCGTTTATATTGGATATGTGGTTACTACCAGTTGAGAATAAGGGGAGGACATAAGATGCTTGGTTTGGTTTTAACAGGTCATGGGGGATTTGCGCAAGGGATGGAAAATGCGCTTGCGATGATTGCAGGACCCCAAGAACAATTTCTAGCAGTGTCATTTTTAGAGGAAAATCCGTTAGCTGACTTTGAAAAAGAGTTGCAAGGAGCAATCGATCAATTAAAGGAAACCTGTGATGGGGTCGTGATTTGTGCAGACCTTGTGGGCGGGACTCCTTTTAATGTTGCGATGACCGCTGCCAATGAGGACCCGCAAGTCGAGGTCATCGGCGGCAGCAATCTACTGATGCTAGTAGAAGGTTCATTGACTAGATGTACGGCAACTGATCCAGAGCGTTTTTGTCAAGAACTGGCAGAGATTGGCAAGAGCGGTATTTTTCACGGAAAGATCAAAGGCCATGAGGAAATCAATGAGGAAGAAGGAATTTAAACATGTGGGAAATGATCTTAGCAGCCTCAATCGTGGTGCTTGTTTTTCTCTTTCTCTTTTTGGCGGTCTCTTCTTTCTTGAATGGGAAACATCTGAAAAAGCAAAAAGGCTATTTCGCTGAATTGCAGCAGTCCTTGAAAAAGGGACAGAAAATCAAATTGTACGGCGGCATTATTGGGGAGATTCAAGCACTTGGGAAAGAGACAGTGGATCTAAGGGTGAAATCGGGAACGGTGATCGAAGTAGAACGTAGTGCGGTTGCAGAAATCATGCAGTAGATAGAAGGAGGATATATTTATGGGAGAACCAAATATTTTGTTGACGCGAATCGACAATCGGTTGATTCATGGGCAAGTTGCCACCCAATGGAACGGTACGTTGGGGGCAAATCTAATTTTAGTGGCAAACGATAAGGTCGCCAAAGACAAAGTCAGACAAGGGTTGATGGATATGGCGGCGCCAGCTGGCGTCCAAACGAGGTATTTCTCGATTCAAAAAACCATCGAGATCATTCATAAAGCATCGCCAAAACAAAAGATTTTCATGGTGGTTGAAAGTCCTCAAGATGCGTTGAAATTGGCGGAAGGTGGAGTACCAATCAAGAAATTGAACATTGGGAATATGCATATGTCAGAAGGGAAAAGACAGGTTGCTACAACAGTTGCCGTCGATGAAGCAGATGTCGATGCCTTTAAAAAACTGAAGGAAATGGGGGTGCAATTAGTGATTCAGCGGGTTCCAACGACACCTGTTGAAGATGAAAAGAAATTGTTTCAGTAATGCAGAGGTAAGGAAGGAGAAAGAAAATGGATTACACGATTTTTCAAATCATTTTAGTCTTCATAGTTACATTCATTGCCGCAATCGATCAATTTAGTTTTTTAGAATCATTGTACCAACCCATTGTTACCGGGATGGTTATCGGACTTATTCTTGGAGATCTTCAAACCGGCTTGATCGTTGGCGGAACGTATCAGTTAATGACGATCGGCAATATGCCGGTGGGCGGCGCGCAACCGCCAAATGCGGTGATTGGCGGAATTATGGCAGCAATCTTAGCGATCACGCTGCAGCTAGAACCGACAGTAGCGGTTGCTACGGCGATTCCGTTTTCTTTGCTGGGGCAATATGGGGTGACGATTATCTTCTCACTAATGTCGCCAGTGATGTCAAAAGCTGACAGCTACGCCCATGATGCCAATACGAAGGGGATTGATCGAATCAATTATTTAGCGATGGCGGGTCTTGGAACGATCTTCGGCTTGATCGTGGTCTTATTCTTTATCGGCGGTGCTGCCTTCGGGAATCAGGCGGTCGCAGCGATCCCTCAATGGTTGATGGGTGGGCTCGGCGCAGCTGGGGGCATGATGCGGTATGTCGGTTTTGCGATTTTACTAAAAGTGATGGTTTCCAAAGAAATGTGGGGCTTCTTCTTTATGGGGTTTGGTTTAGCCACGATCGTAATGGCGGCACCTTCTTTGCAAGGACCAGCCTTGATCATTCTAGCCTTTATCGGTTTTGCATTAGCCTTTTGGGATTATCAAATCCAGTCCAAATTTAAAGTAGCAGCAGCCAATACCTATGATTTCGGAGGCGACGAAGATGGCATATAATATTCCCGATTCTTATAGCGAACAAGCGCCCGCAGAACAACTGGATAAAAAGACCTTGAACAATATGGTTTGGCGTTCCTTATTTCTACAAGCCTCTTTCAACTATGAGCGAATGCAAGCAGGAGGCTGGTTATTCAGTATTTTACCGGGATTGAAAAAAATCCACAAAAATGAAAAGGACTTGGCTGCTTCAATGAGCCATAACTTAGAGTTTTTCAATACTCATCCATTTTTGGTGAACTTTGTGATGGGGATCATTTTATCGATGGAACAAAACAAAGCCGATATTCCCATGATTCGGGCAGTGCGAGTCGCCGCGATGGGACCGTTAGGCGGGATCGGTGATGCGTTGTTCTGGTTTACCTTAGTACCAATCACGGCGGGTATCACAGCCAATATGGCGATCAGCGGCAATATCGCTGCACCGTTTATATTCTTACTGGTATTCAATGCGGCCCAATTTGGTTTGCGGTACTTCTTGATGCACTGGTCCTATCGTTTAGGGACAGATGCAATTGGCATCTTAACGGAAAATGCCAAAGAGTTTACCCGAGCAGCGAGTATTTTAGGGATTTTTGTTGTCGGTTCCTTGACCTGCGTGTATGGAGCGACGTCTTTGGATATTCAGATCCCTAACGGAACTACCAATGAAGTGACGCAAGCGACGACGATCGTGGATGATCAAGCAGCCATTGCCGCTTACGAAGACATGCTGTATACCACGGATGAGAATGGTCAATTGACCGACACATTGCAAGAAAATGCTGCGGTCAATGAACTGGCTAACGGCAAATATGAATTGACGTTTAACAAAGTCAACGAAGTGCCCGTGACGATCGATATTCAAAAAATCCTCGATGGGATTTTGCCGCAAGTGATTCCATTGACCATTACATTGATGCTGTATTTCTTCTTATCAAAACGCAGCTGGACGCCGTTGAAATGTATCGCTTTGCTGCTAGTGATCGGCTTGATCGGTTCTGGCTTTGGCCTGTATCCATCCATTTGGCCGCAATAAGCAAGCTAGCAGAAGAAACGACGCAACACGTAGGAGGAGTTTTGCTAAGCAAGCAACAGCTGACTTTTCAGCTTAGCTCGTGCTGGCAATTGGTTCATTTTCCTCCGTGAAAAGACGCAAATTCAGGAAACAGAGCCCCTGTAGACGATTGTTTGACACGCCTATCGGGAAATAGTACACTCGTTATGTGGTAGTAACCAGTTTGGAGGGGCTTATGAATATCAATAAAAATCGACAACCATTATACGATCAATTGTTAAATTTACTGATTGAAAAAATCGAAAATGAAATGGAAGCAGACACAATGCTTCCCTCAGAAAGAGAGCTGTCAAAGCGCTACGGATTAAGTCGGACCACCGTTCGCTTGGCTCTACAGGAGTTAGAAAAATTAGGCTATATTTATCGCCAACATGGCAAAGGCACCTTTGTCTCGGATATCCGCAAGCAGGCAACCAATTTATCAGGTTCGTATAGTTTTACCGAACAGATGAAAGCACTAGGGAAACAACCAGAAACTAGAGTATTGGCATTCAAAAAAATGGAAGCGACAAAATATTTTGCCACTCAGTTGCAAGTTTCCATCGGCGAGCCGATCTACAAGTTAAAACGATTGCGTCTTGCTGATGGGCAACCGATGATGATCGAGCGTTCTTATCTGCCCGTCAAACGCTTCATGCATTTAACGAGTGAGATGATCGAGCAAAAACCATTGTACGATATATTCCATGAAGACTTTCATCAAGTGATCCGCCTCGCGGACGAAGAATTTTTTGCCAGCATTGCCAGTGCGAAAGATGCGGCATTGCTGAAAATCCACGAAGGTGCGCCAGTGTTGAACCTGGTACGCAGCACGTTCAATATTGAAAATGAAGTGATCGAATACACCTTGAGTGTTGCCCGAGCAGACCAATTTAGATACAAAGTCCGCCACTTGCGTAACGACGAGTAGCGCATTTCCTAGACAGTCTGAAATGATCCACTCGAGCAAAGAAAAGGCGTGTATTCAAAACCAGTGAGGTCGGGGAAGTTTGCCCTTTGGGTGATCGCTAAGCATTCATCCAAGACAAGCGCTCCTCGCACCGTCACTGGGAATACATACTGGAAAAACAGTAGCTAGGAGGAAGAAAGATGTTTCAACTGTCAACAAAGGAATTAGCAGAATTAGGTGCGGAGATTACAACAAGAGAAATCAAACAACAGCCAGAACTTTGGCACGAAACCTTGACGATCTATCAAGAAAAGCAAGAGGCGATCGCGACTTTCTTACGTACCATCAAGCAAAAGACGGATAAACGCATTCGGGTGGTCTTCACGGGAGCGGGGACGTCGCAATATGTTGGAGATACGATCGTTCCTTACTTGAATAAGACGGGCGCAACTGCGGATTATCTTTTTGAAAGTATTGCTACGACGGATATTGTCGCAGCTCCAGAACAAGTTTTATTTGCGGATGAACCAACACTGCTCGTTTCTTTTGCTAGAAGCGGCAATTCACCAGAAAGTTTAGCAGCGGTCAAAATCGTCGATCAATTCGTTGCCGACAGTTATCATTTGACGATCACTTGTGCAGCCGACGGATCTTTGGCACAACAAGCTGTCGCTGATGAAACGAGCTATCTGTTATTGATGCCTGAGAGGTCAAATGATGCTGGCTTTGCAATGACGGGAAGTTTTTCTTGCATGGCTCTTTCCGCACTGCTGATTTTTGACCAGACGCCTCTGACAGAAAAGAGGCATTATGTTGAAACCCTTAGCCGATTGGGGCAAGAAGTGATCGACAGAGAAACAGAACTCCAAGTACTGACGGACCGTTCCTTTAAGCGGATCGTTTACCTTGGGTCAGGCACGTTGTCGGGGTTGACCAGGGAAGCACAGCTAAAAGTATTGGAACTGACTGCGGGAAAAATCGCCACCGTGTTCGATTCTTCGATGGGCTTCCGTCATGGACCGAAATCATTCGTAGATGATCAAACCCTCGTCTTTGTCTTTGTCAGCAATACGCCCTACACGCGGCAGTATGATCTTGATATGTTGGAAGAATTAAAGAGTGATGGCATCGCCGCCGCAGTGACTGCCATCGGACAGCCGGCAGCCGTGAATTTTTCAGGAACAAACTTTTTCTTTCCAGCTGATACATCATTGCCAGACGGTTATCTAGCCTTAGCAGACATTGTCTTTGCACAAACGATCGCACTGCTGGCATCGATCAAAGTCGGGAATACACCCGACACCCCTTCGCCAACGCGTACCGTCAATCGGGTGGTCAAAGGCGTGACGATTCATCCATATAACAACTAACGATGACTGAGAAAGCCCACCACGAGCACGTATCTTTTCGTGTACGAAGTCGATACGTGCGGTGGTCAATCAGTCGAACGGCTTCATCAATAGACATTTTTATACGTGCTGACAACCGTTTCGTCAACGCTGAAAAAAGTGAAAGCGGTTGATTCTTTGGCATGGACAAAAAAGGAGGAATTTTAATGAAAGCAACCGTAACGAAAGCCAAAAAAGCAGCGATGGATCGCCTGTCAACGAAAGAAGGAGTGATCGCAGCTTTAGCGATCGACCAACGAGGTGCCTTGAAAAAAATGATGGCAGCACTTGGCGTGGAGGCTGATGCAGAAAAAATCAGCCAGTTTAAAACGCTAGTCTCACAAGAATTGACCCCTTACGCGTCTTCTATTTTATTAGATCCAGAATATGGGTTGGGAGCTGCGCAAAGCCGTGATCCAGAGGCGGGGCTTTTGCTGGCGTATGAAAAAACCGGCTATGATGCGACTACGCCGGGACGTTTGCCTGATTTATTAGGGGAATGGTCGGTTGAGCGATTAAAAGCAGCTGGCGCAGATGCTATCAAATTTTTGCTTTACTATGATGTAGATGAAGATGCCCAGATCAATCAGTTGAAACACGTCTTTGTGGAACGACTCGGCAGCGAATGCCATGCGTCTGATCTGCCCTTCTTTTTAGAAGTCCTTTCCTATGATGCTAAGCTGCCTGAAGTCGACTCAAAAGCATATGCGCAACGCAAACCAGAAAAAGTCATCGGATTGATGAAGGAATTTTCAAAACCGCAGTACAAAGTCGATGTGTTAAAAGTGGAAGTACCAGTCAACATGAATTATGTGGCAGGTTTTGCCAAGGGAGAAGCCGTGTATACCAAGGAAGAAGCTGACGAGTATTTCAAAGCGCAAAGCGACGCGACGCATCTGCCGTTTATTTTTCTCAGTGCAGGGGTATCGGCCAGCTTATTCCAAGAAACGCTGGTTTTTGCCAAAGAAGCCGGTTCGACCTTCAATGGCGTCTTGTGCGGCCGGGCAACGTGGAAAGATGGTGTTGAACCTTTTGTAAAACAAGGAACAGAAGCAGCCAAAGAATGGCTAGCAAGTACTGGAAAACAGCACATCGAAGACTTGAATGAAGTGATCCAAAAGACCGCCACTTCTTGGTGGGACAAAGTCGCGGTCGAAGAATAGTTTTTTCGCTGTTTGACAAGAGAAATGGCCAGTAATCAGACATCTTAAGGGCTTTTGAGAAGAAGTGGTAGGCTTCTGACTTAAGGCTCTAGGGTGTCTTTTTATGCCTTGACAAGTTCCGTTATCATCGTAGGAATGCAACGTAAATAGGAAGAGGTTGCGAGAGTAATTTACGAGGGGACTTGAATAGGATAAACTAGCAGTAAGAGCCATCAAATCCACCTGCTTCACTTTTGGTCGAAATAAAGTTCAATAAACCTACAATAAAGGAGCATTCATGAACGAGTATACGTTTCATTCCGTCACGTCAGAAAACCAACAAGCTGCCTATAGTATTTATCAGAAAAACCAGGCCTATTTTGCTTTAACGAAAGAGACACCTTCCATCGAACAACTCATGCGAGACATGACTGTTCTTCCGCCAGCCGTGGCTCAAGAGCAAAAGGTATTTTCTATCATTTATTCTGATCAAAAAGCTATTGCTATCATGGATTATCTTGTTGATTATCCGCAAGAGGGCACTGTGTATATTGGCTTGCTACTGGTTGGCGAAAGACGTCAGGGGCACGGACAAGCTATTTATCAGCAAGTAGAACAAGACTGGCACTTAAAGGGACTTTCCTTCGTTTCTCTCGCTGTTATTGAAGAAAAT
Organism: Enterococcus sp. FDAARGOS_375; assembly: GCF_002393265.1. Taxonomy (NCBI): domain Bacteria; kingdom Bacillati; phylum Bacillota; class Bacilli; order Lactobacillales; family Enterococcaceae; genus Enterococcus; species Enterococcus sp. FDAARGOS_375. The sequence continues at coordinate 1,667,813 of NZ_CP023515.1, forward strand.
ACAGCAGGTAGATCTTTCTGGAAGAGTCAAGGATTTAAAGAGACACGAAAAGCCGTGACAACAGTCAGTGATCAGGAGGTAAGTGTGGTCTGCTTTGAGAAAAAGATGAAATAGGTACTTAAAATAGAAGCAGCTAGAATAAAAGTAAATAACATCCAATAGTTACTCTAAAGAGAATTATTGAACGTTATATCAAAGATAATTAACTAAATTGAATTATAAAAAAGAATTTAGATTTTCAGTAAAGGAATAAAATCCTACTCTAAACACTCCATTTAGGGGGCTTATCCTATAAATATATTTTTTAAATGGTATGTTAAAAATTCTTTATTTAAATCTTCTCTTTTATATGCTAATTCCTTATTATGAAAAGGATTGTGCGGGTCTGTATGAATAATTTTTTGTGAGTGAACGTCTATTGCAATTGCCCCATAATCAAATTCAACATGGTGGTTGGGACAAAGTATAATAATGTTACTCTCTATATCTGGCCCTTGATGAATACCCCCAAGTTTTTTTAAATGATGTCCTTCGGAGTAATATTTTTCTTTGGACAATGAAATAGATTTACCGCAAATTTGGCATTGATTATTGTATTTTTGCTTCATTTTTTTAACAAGAGACGTGTCCCTAACAATCCTATCGATAGTTGTTTGAATCCGGGCAACCTTCCCACCACTTCCCACACTAAGAAGTTCTTCTGAATCACCTTCACGTACAATATTTTCTGATCTCTGCTTGTTTTTTTCGTTATAGTAGATAGGTTTTTTTATATAAGGAGTTAAGATTTCTAATAGCTCATTGCTAACAGGCGCCAAGTATTTCTGAGCGGGTTGCATTCGCACACCTGTTTCCGTATAAAAAGATTTTTGAGGCGCTATCGCTTTTAATGCGTCTTTGTTCTGATCGATAACTTCCTGTAAAAAAACTTTGTCTTGAAATTCTGTGTAGTGCTTTAAGGGGATCTGATAGTATTCGTCATATCCATCCCAATTAGCTGGGATCGGTGGCGGGCTTGATAAGATTTTATAGGAACCAGCAACTTGAGAACATCCCCATAATCTATGATTGATATTTCTTTTTTTGTCTTTGATAGAATGTAGAATCATATCCCCCTCTTTGGGTTTCCTCATAATCGTGTTCCATGATGAAGCTACAGGACTCCATAAAACCTCTCCTAGCTCCCAACCTTCTCCTCCATGGATGGGATTAGACAATTCAATATATACGGCCATCTGCGCACTCCTTTCTGATATTATGGATATTTATTCAAATAACGGATTCTATTTTATTATAGACAATCATTCTTCTTTCGTCATGTCTATTTGAATAACAGTTTTATTTTGTCTTTAGGGTATTGTTAATCCTTAGAAATATTCGAATTAAAAAAATGTGAGAAATATTTATTAATCGATAGATATTTATAATATAATTTCTAGGAAATTTTTATGAAAAAAATCGTGGGATTACTGATGAATTATCATATATTCCTCATTTTATCTAAGTTAACTTTCACCATTTCTCCAATCACTTTCCCATAGCTTCAATTCCTCTTTTTTTGTTAACAGGTTAAGTCAAAAATCCCTCGAAATCTTTTCTCATTTTTCAGCAGTATTGCCAGTAGAAGATCGCTTGATAAAAAAGCCGTGGCTTGCTATTCTGTTCTGTAAATTGACAGAAGGAGGTGGCGTATGAAGCAAATGGCAATCAAAGAGAATCCGTTTTTGACGCGTCTGGATTATCAGCGGGCATTGGAAGACATGATCGCTCCTTTGCAAGCAGCGATCTTGGCAGATGACTATCCAGGATTGAATCTAGGTAGCAGTGGGGCCGTGTATGACCGAACACGGGCTGAGATGGAAGCGCTTGTGCGTCCTTTGTGGGGGCTGGCGCCTTATTGGGGGGGTTGCCCAGATGATCCATTACGAGCAGCTTATGTGGAAAAAGTGATAGCGGGGACAGATCCTGAACACGCATTTTACTGGGGAAGGATCACGGATTATGATCAATACATCGTGGAAACAGCCGCATTGTCATTGACCCTATTGTTGCAAAAGGACGCTTTTTGGACAGCGTTGCCGCAGAAGAACCAGCGAAAGCTAGTGGCTTGGCTTTCCCAAGCACTTGAGTGCAAGATTCCTAAGAACAACTGGACATTCTTCAAAGTGTTGATACGCGTTGCCTTGTTTCACTGTGGGGAACCGTTGGCAAAAGAAGAATTGTCCCAAGAGTTGGCATTGATCGATTCCATGTACGTTGGCGATGGTTGGTATGTAGATGGGAAAACCACGCAACGAGATTACTACATTCCTTTTGCATTTCATTATTACGGCTTGATTTACGCTACATTTATGCAAGACGAAGATCCAGAATGGGCGCAGCGTTTTAAAGAGCGAGCCACGCTATTTGCGCAAGACTTCGTCTATTATTTTGATGAAGACGGCGAAGCCTTGCCCTATGGCCGCAGCCTGACTTATCGGTTTGCGCAAGGGACGTTTTTCTCGGCACTGGTTTTCGCAGACGTCGAAGCGATCCCATGGGGACAGGTGCGAGGACTACTGGCGAAGCACTTGCGCAATTGGATGGCACAGGAGATTTTCACTTTCGATGGTCGCTTGTCCATCGGGTACCACTATGAAAATCATGTGATGGCAGAAGGGTATAATGCACCAGGCTCGCCTTATTGGGGGCTGAAAACCTTTTTGATTTTAGCGGTCGCAGAAACGCATCCTTTTTGGCGGGCTGAACCTGAGCCAATCAAAAGAGTGCCGCAAAAACGGATTGAAAAAGGCAATATGTTGCTGGTGCACAATGAAAAAAGCCATCATCTGCTGGGGTATCCTGCAGGCTTGATGCTTGAACAGCAAGCCCATGCTCAAGCAAAATACAGCAAATTCGTCTATTCGAGCAAACTTGGTTTCAGTGTGCCGAAAGCTGGCGTCACGTATGCCGAAGGCGCCTTCGATAGCACATTAGCTATTGCTCGAGATGGCAGCTATTTTCGCACGAAGGGCGCAGTCAGGGATTATCGAGTGACGGAAAAAGGGGTCTTTTACCAATGGGCGCCCTTTGAGGAGGTAGTGATTGAAACTGAGATTTATCCCTTTGGTCAGTGGCATGTGCGCGTGCACGAGTTGACGACGACGATTTCGTTGGACCTTCGTGAGGGCGGATTTAGTGTACCGCTGACAGGACGGTTGCCTCAGGCCCAAACAGGACCGACCTGGAGTCGAGTCAGTGAAGAAGGCTTTTGTTCTCAAATCATCAACATCAAAGGCTATCAACAAGCCAGTATTGTTCAGCCAGAAGCCAATACCTCCGTCTTTTTTCCAAGAACCAGTTTTCCATACTTAGCACAACATATCCTGCCAGGGAAGCACCGTTTGATTTGTTTAGTCGGTGGTATCGTAGAAAAAGAAAGGAGCGATCCAAATGATTACGCTAGCAATAAAAAATAAGCAGGACCAGGTGATCGTCGGTCGCATCGACCATGAAAAAGAACCCGCGCCATTTCAAGTTTCTGATGATGATTTGGCCGTATTAGCCATTAAAAACTATCTCTATGAGGAAGGAGATAAGATCGTCGTTGAGGTGACAGGGGAAAATCCGTATTATGTCCTTCAGCTTGATGAAACCTTAGCACCATCACTGATCTATCTTTCCCAATCCACTTGGGAGTATCAGATTCCTTGGACGGAATCTCATCGAAAGTCCTCGGTGGAAACGGCCTTTGCCTCGCAGCGCCATCACCTGATGGTGCGTAAAGCCCATGAATTTGAGATCACGAATTATCAAAATTTATCCTTCAATGCCCATGATCAAAAGTCAGCGACAGGGGCGTATCCTCATGCTTCAGCGAATGTGGAGACGCGAGATGATTCCGTCTTTTTTGCCAAGAATGCGATCGATGGAAAATATGGCAACCGATCCCACGGTTCGTATCCGTTTGCTTCTTGGGGCATCAATCAGCAAGCCGATGCTGCATTGACCATTGAGTTTGGTCGTCCCGTCTTGATTGATCGGGTTCGCTTCCTATTGCGGGCAGATTATCCCCATGATAGCTATTGGACCAAAGGGACCTTGGTCTTTGCTGATGGAGAAGAGCTGGTGGTGGAAACGACAAATACGGCGTCTTTTCAAGAAGTTCGTTTTCCGAAAAAAGAAACGACTAAGCTGACCTATAAAGAGCTGCAAAAAGCAGAGGATGATTCCCCGTTTCCAGCTCTTACACAAATCGAAGTATTTGGTTGGAACTGTTAAAAAAAGAGGACAAGAGCATGAAAGGTCTGCATTTGTGGGCAGCTGTCATGCTCTTTTTATAGGAATCAACGAAGGAAGGTCGCTTTTTTAGTGCGTTTACGTTATAATGATTTCAGTTAATATGTTAACAAGTTAAGTAGAGGATAAACATGCGTCTGCAAGAGAACAAACAACGCTTGATCCTGTTAGGAGAAAAAGTGACCGATGTGTGGTTAGCGGATAAAATCACCGCGTGCATCCAACAGATCGAAAAAAATAGTCAGCGCTTTGGCACACAGTTTCCTTCAGCCTGTGCCACCAATGGCAAATATCGGCTGAAAGGCAACGATGATTGGACCAATGGCTTTTGGACGGGGATGTTGTGGCTCGCCTATGAGTGGACCAAAGAAAAGAACTTTTTGACTCGAGCTATGGAGAATATCGACAGTTTTCAAACGCGCTTAGACGACCATTTTGTATTAGATCATCATGATATTGGATTTTTATATAGCTTATCCGCCGGTGCGGGCTACAAGATCACTGGCGATGAACACTGCAAGCAAGAAGTCATTCAAGCAGCAGATGTTTTGTTGGCACGGTTTCAAGAAAAGGGGGAATTTATTCAAGCTTGGGGCACTTATGGCGACCCACAAGAATACCGCTTGATTATTGATTCGCTACTGAACTTGCCGCTTTTATTTGCAGCAACCCAATTGTCGGGAAAGACTCGCTATGCAGAGGCCGCGAGTAAGCATTATCAGACAGTCCGAAATACCGTCATCAAAAATGACGCCACCACCTTTCATACGTATTATTTCGATCCTGAAACGGGGCAGCCAAGTCACGGTGCGACGCATCAAGGAAACAGCGACCAATCGATTTGGGCACGAGGGCAAAGCTGGGCGATTTTAGGGCTTCCTTTGAATGAAAGCTACCTGCATAGTCAGCCTTTTCCAGAAAATTATCCGCAGATCGTGGAGGTATTTTTGGCTCATTTGCCAGCAGATTTGGTGCCGTATTGGGACTTTGATTTTAACGACCAACATCCTGCTGAAAAAGACAGCTCAGCTTTAGCGATCGCGGCTTGTGGCTTGTTGGAAGCAGAGAAAATGGAGGCATATCCTGATGCCCAAAAAATCGCTAAAGGGATGCTTTACCAATTAGGCGAGCAGTATGCAGTGAGCCAAGTGCCAGAAAATGAAGGCTTATTGCTGCATGGTGTGTATGCTCATGCGGAAGGCAAAGGCATCGATGAACCCAATCTTTGGGGAGACTATTTCTATTTAGAAGGATTGATCCGATTGGCATTGCCTAATTGGCAAAGATACTGGTAAAGGGGAAGACGACATGCGAACGTTTGAGATAAAAGAAGATTTTTTGTTAGATGGAAAACCAATCAAATTGATCAGCGGAGCGATCCATTATTTCCGCATGACACCGGCGCAATGGACAGATAGCCTCTACAATCTAAAAGCACTGGGAGCCAACACAGTTGAGACCTACATTCCTTGGAATCTCCACGAACCTCGTGAAGGAGTCTACGACTTTGAAGGAATGAAAGACATCTGTGCTTTTGTAAAGCAAGCCCAAGCGCTAAGCTTGATGGTCATTTTGCGGCCTTCCGTCTACATTTGTGCTGAATGGGAATTTGGCGGGTTGCCAGCTTGGCTGTTAAACGAACCGATGCGGTTGCGCTCAACCGACCCACGCTTCATGGCAAAGGTGCGTAACTATTTCCAGGTCTTGCTCCCAAAGCTTGTGCCGTTGCAGATCACCCATGGGGGACCAGTGATCATGATGCAGGTGGAAAATGAGTATGGCTCTTATGGAATGGAAAAAGCATATTTGCGCCAGACCAAAGAGTTGATGGAAGAATGCGGCATCGATGTACCCTTGTTTACTTCAGATGGGGCATGGGAAGAAGTCTTGGACGCTGGGACATTGATTGAAGACGACGTCTTTGTCACAGGAAATTTCGGCAGTCGTTCCAAGGAAAATGCGGCTGTGATGAAAGAGTTTATGGCAAAACATGGCAAAAACTGGCCCATCATGTGCATGGAATATTGGGATGGCTGGTTCAACCGCTGGGGCGAGCCGATCATCAAGCGAGACGGTCAAGACTTAGCCAATGAAGTCAAAGAGATGTTAGCAGTCGGTTCCTTGAATCTTTACATGTTCCATGGAGGCACGAACTTTGGTTTTTCCAATGGCTGTTCGGCTCGGGGGGCGCTGGATCTACCACAAGTGTCCAGCTATGATTACGATGCTTTACTGACAGAAGCAGGAGAACCTACCGACAAATACTATCAGGTACAAAAAGCCATAAAAGAAGCCTGTCCCGAAGTGTGGCAAGCCAAACCACGGACCAAGCAATTAGCGGCATTAGGAACCTTTCCCATCGAAAACAGTGTCTCGTTATTGGCCATCAAAGATCAGCTGATGGCACCGCAAGAAAACATGTATCCACTAACAATGGAAGCTGCCAGTACAGGCTACGGCTATTTGCTCTATTCGGTTCAGTTAAAAAACTATCATCGAGAAAACAAATTAAAAGTGGTAGAAGCTAGCGATCGGCTGCATATTTTTACCGACGGCCAATTACAGGCGATCCAATACCAAGAGACGCTAGGCGAGGAGCTATTGATCCAAGGGGCACCAGATAAAGAAACCATCGAGCTAGATGTCTTAGTTGAAAACTTAGGGCGCGTGAACTACGGGTTTAAATTGAATGGGCCTACACAAGCCAAAGGCATCCGTGGGGGCATCATGCAAGATATTCATTTCCACCAAGGCTATCGTCATTACCCAGTGACGCTTTCCGCAGAGCAGCTGCAAGACATCGATTATCAAGCAGGAAAAAATCCGACACACCCCTCCTTTTATCAAACGACCTTCAGGCTGACAGAGGTAGGAGATACGTTTATCGATTGCCGTGGGTATGGCAAAGGCGTCGTTATCGTCAATGGCATCAATCTTGGTCGCTATTGGCAACGTGGCCCCGTGCATTCCTTATACTGTCCAAAAGAATTTTTGAAAAAAGGCAGCAACGAAGTCGTGGTATTTGAAACCGATGGCGTTGAGATCAAGGAACTCGTTTTCTGTGATCAACCTGTCGTGTAATAAAAAAATAGAAGTAGAGACCCAAATTTACGCGGGCTCTACTTCTATTTTTGTTTTGAAATATTTCCAGTGCTTGTAGCTGACGATGTATTCAGCGACACTTCCATCTGCCAAATAGGAGTGCTTGACTTGTTTGACCGCAGGCTCTCGGAAGCTCAGTTGCAATAAGTTCAACAATTCAGCGTCATCAGGAAAGACGATTTCGTTGGTTTCAACAGATGCCAATGAGAAAAGGTCGATCGCAAAGTCTTTTCGGACCCGCTCATAAACACTAGCATATCGGTTGAGGTTTTTGGCGATCGGTTCTTTCATCAGCTTCTTCGGCAAATGAGTGATGTGAACCAAGAAAGGAACGTCGCCAAAATAGCGGACTCGTTTGATTCGGTAGTAGGAAGCACTGGCAGCCAATCCTAATTCTTTCAAAATCTCTGGGTCATTTCCTTCTTCCACCGCAAGGACCTTGACCTTTTCTTGGTCCAGTGAATGCAGCTCAATGTCGGAAAACTTCACACTCTGAGATACTTTTGCTTTTGAAACAAAGGTCCCTTTGCCTTGGATGCGATACAGATAGCCAGCACTCGTCAATTCATTCAACGCTTTGACTGCCGTGATCGAACTAACAGAATACATCCGCTTGATATCCGCCTCTGAATAAAACTTATCCCCAGGAATGAATTTATGGTCTTTGATTTCTTGTAAAAGATCTTGCTTGATCTGCTCATACTTTGGCAACACAGTGGTTTCCCTCCATTCCATATGAATACATCAAGCATAACATGTTAAATCCTTTCCTGCCACTTAATTAGTGTAGAAAATTCGTTGTTTTCCAGTCTGTATAGGCCTGAAAAATAAAATTCAATATGTTAATATATTAGGTTTACGAATAGCTTGCCATGTGGTATAGTATGCTTACAAGAAACATAACATGTTAAGTGGGGCGACCTGCGGAGTAGGAGGGAAATTAGTGGAAAACATTGTATTGATCAGTCATGGCGGCATGGCAGAAGGGGTCAAAAGCAGTCTGGAGATGATCGTAGGCCAGCAAGCAAACGTTCACACCGTTTCATTACGACCAGATAGTGACAATCTGCAATTTGAGAAAGAATTGAACGAGAAAATGAAAGCCCTTAACGGTTCAACATTGATTATTGCGGATCTATTAGGAGGAACCCCGTGCAACGTTGCAGTCAAGAATTATTTAGAGGATGACGAAGTGGCGATTTTCGCTGGAATGACATTGTCCGTAGTGATCGAGGCAGTCGTCAATCAACGAGCGACGATCAAAGAGCTGCTTTGCTTAGCCAAAGAAAACATCGTTGATGTCAAAGCAGGGATGAACCAAGCAGAACAAGAAATTTTAGAAGAAAAGCAAGAGGAATTAGGGGATTACAGTGCGTATGCTGGGCAAGAAAATATCGTCAATAGTCGGATCGATGAGCGCTTGATCCATGGACAAGTCGCCGGTATCTGGTCCACCAGTTTAAACACGCAACGGATCATCGTGGCCAATGATGAAGCCGCCGCAGACCCATTACAAAAATCTTCTTTACGAATGGCAGCGCCAACTTCGATGCGACTTTCCGTCCTTCCAGTGGCAACGGCAGCCAAAAATATTCGTGCCGGTCGTTATGGCAAGCAACGGTTGTTTTTGCTTTTCAAAAATCCCCAAGATGTTTTGCGTTATATTGAAGCAGATGGACCGATCAAAGCGATCAACGTCGGCAACATGAGCTACAAAGATGGTGCACGGGAAGTAACCAAAAGTATTCAAGTGCTGCCAGAAGAAGAACCAATCTTTGAAGCGATCGCCGCAAAAGGCATCACCGTCACGGCACAGCTTGTATCCAATGAACCATCGATCGACTTTATGAAGAAATTACGAGGATAAACCAGGCAGGGATTGAATCGAGGAGAATATGTAGCGGAAGATTTGTCAAAAAACGAGTATTTTTCACAATTTATCTGAGGCGACATAACGATCGATAACCAGCCAGTTAAGACTCGTTCATACAATTAGGAGGAAAATTCATGCATTTAGCAGCGTATCAAATCATTCTTATTACTGTTTATGCTTTTATTGCTATTAATGATTCACTTATTTCCAATACGTTGACCCAACCAGCGATCGCCGGAATGATTTCTGGAATGATCATGGGGGACTTAAAGACCGGTTTGATGGTCGGTGGTACCTTACAGTTGATGCGTTTGGGGATCGCCGCATTTGGTGGTGCATCCGTCCCGGATTATTTTACCGGCGCAGTACTGGGAACAGCGTTTGCCGTGATCTCAGGAAACGGCGCGGAATATGGCATCGGCTTAGCAGTTCCAGTGTCCTTGCTGATGCTGCAACTGGATGTCGTGGCTCGTTTTTGTAACGTATTTCTACTACACCGGATCGATAGAGCCATCGACAACATGCAAGTTAAACGAATCCCACGGTTAGTTTTATCGGGTTCTTTCTTGTGGGGATTGTCACGGGCGATTCCGATTTTATTGATGCTTTTAGCTGGAGATGCAGTCGTTACGACGATTACCGATAACACACCAGAATGGCTAATGACTGGACTAAAAACCGCTGGTGGCGTCTTGCCAGTCGTCGGGGTAGCGATCTTATTGCGCTACTTGCCAACAAAGCACTACATTCCTTATTTGTTATTAGGCTTCTTTTTAGCTGCGTATCTGCAAGTCCCAATGCTCGGCGTTTCCATCATTGGGCTCGTAGCAGCAATGTTAGTCTTTAAACGTGATAGCGAAAAAGGCACGGTTGCAACGGCAGCTGCCGGAGATTTTGAAGGAGGATATGATGGCGATGAGTGATCAAAAACTGACAAAAAAAGAGCTGAATACCATTAGCTGGCGCTATATTTTGGCAAGCCAATTAAACTGGAACTATGAGCGAATGATGAGTTCAGGCTACCTTTACGGCATCCTGCCCGTCTTGAAAAAATTCTATGGCCATGATGAAACCCAGCTGCAAGATATGCTGCGAACCCATAATCAGTTTTTTAATACTAATGCGATCTTTGGGAACTTGATCATGGGGATCGATGTCGCGATTGAAGAACAAGACGGACACAAAGCCAAAGAAACGATCATCGCCTTGAAAACGGCCTTGATGGGTTCCTTAGCCGGTGTCGGTGACTCCTTGTTCCACGTGATTTGGGGAACGATCTTTGGTTCTGTTACTGGCACATTGGCACAAAACGGTTCCGTCGTTGGTTGTGTCATCTGGATCATCGCCAACATCGCGTTACTTTTTGGTCGGGCAGCGTTGCTTCCCCTAGGTTACAAACAAGGGGTCAAATTAGTGACGACCTTGAAAGACAAATTATCTGCCTTCACCAATGCCGCAACCGTTTTAGGGGTCACAGTGATTGGTGCCTTGATTCCCTCTGTGGTTAAAGCAACTGTTCCTTTTTTCTATAAAAAAGACGGCGTCGAATTAGTGATCCAAGACACGTTGGATGCCATCTTGCCATCCCTTGTATCTATCTTGCTCGTCTTGCTGACCTACTGGATGTTAGGCCAAAAGAAACTAAATTCCACTCGAGTAATTTGGATCATCTTGATCTTGTCGATCGTTTTGAGTGCGTTTGGTATTTTGGGTTAGGATTAGCAGTAACAACTGATAGATAAGAATATGTAAATATAAAAAGAGTGTGGAATATTTTTCCGCACTCTTTTTTTATAAAATAATTTATACGTTTTTACTCGTAAAGAATTTAATTCAATCGGAAACATAGAAAAAAATAAAATTGGTCATTCCCTTTTTGCTCGTCTACTAATATTTTGATGTGTATTGAATATCTATTGGACAGAATCAAAATAAAAAAAGACAGAAACCCTTGATACAGAGGGGTTCTGTCTTTTTGAAGATTATTCCCACTCCACAGTAGCAGGTGGTTTGCTCGTAATATCGTACACGATCCGGTTGACGTGTGCGACTTCGTTGACGATGCGGACGCTGATTTTTTGTAGGACTTCCCATGGGATGCGGGCAAAGTCAGCGGTCATGCCATCGATTGAAGTGACTGCACGGATGCCGACGGTATAATCGTAGGTCCGGCCATCACCCATGACACCGACGGAGCGGATGCCTGGTAAGACGGTGAAGTATTGCCAAATGTCGCGGTCTAAGCCGGCATTTGCGATTTCTTCCCGCAAGATTGCGTCTGAGTCGCGGACGATCGTTAGTTTTTCTTCTGTCAATTCGCCAAGGACACGAATGCCTAGACCTGGTCCAGGGAATGGTTGGCGCCATACGATGCTGTCTGGCATGCCAAGTTGGGTCCCTAATTCACGGACTTCGTCTTTGAACAAGGTGTTCAATGGTTCGATCAATTTGAATTGCATGTCTTCAGGTAAACCACCCACATTGTGGTGTGATTTGATGGTTTGAGCAGTCTCAGTTCCTGATTCGATGACGTCGGTATAAAGGGTTCCTTGGGCAAGGAAAGAAACGCCTTCTTCGCCAGCTAGTTTGGTTGCTTCATCATCGAAGACGTACACGAATTCATTTCCGATGATCTTGCGTTTTTCTTCAGGATCAGAAACCCCCGCAAGTTTCGATAGGAAACGTTCTTTGGCATCAACTTTGATGATGTTCAAGCCGAACTTGCCGCCTAAGCTTTCCATTACTTGCTCGGCTTCGCCTTTACGCAAGAGTCCGTGGTCAACAAAAATACAAGTCAGTTGATCGCCGATCGCTTTTTGTAAAAGAACACCAACGACAGAAGAATCGACCCCGCCTGAAAGACCAAGCAAGACTTTTTTGTCGCCCACTTGTTCGCGGATTTTTGCGATTTCCATATCGATGAAGTTGTCCATTGTCCAATCACCTGTACATTGACAGACGTCAATGGCAAAGTGACGCAATAAGTCGTTGCCGTATTCTGAATGGCGAACTTCTGCGTGGAATTGGATACCGTACATTTTGCGCTCGGCATCTTGGATAGAAGCGATCGGACAATCTTTGCTCGTTGCCACGACATCAAAGCCTGCAGGTGCTTGAGTGACCAAATCCCCGTGGCTCATCCACACGGTTTGGGTTGCGGGCGTGTTTTGGAAAAGGGCCGCTGCATCAGAAGTGACTTCCAATTCTGCTTTGCCGTATTCACGGTTTTTGGCAGGTTCAACTGTTCCGCCTAATTTATAAGTAATCAACTGCATGCCGTAACAGATCCCTAAAACTGGGATGCCTAAATCAAAAATTTTCTCGTCGATGCCGAAAGAGTTCTCGTCGTAGACGCTGTTTGGTCCGCCAGATAAGATGATTCCTTTTGGATTCATCGCTTTTACTTCTTCAGCGGTAATGCGGTGGCTCAATAATTCTGAGAAAACACCGAACTCACGAATACGGCGTGTAATCAGCTGGTTGTACTGACTACCGTAATCAAGTACGATAATTTTTTCGACGTTTGGCAAAGTGTCAACGTTTGTCACAATAAATTACCTCAATTCTTTTAGTTTTTATTGAAAAAAGGCTGGGCCTTTTCAACAGCATAATTATAAAAATGAAGCGGTCAATACTTGCGCAAGAACACTTCATCGATCAAATGGTGCTTTGTTTTATGAAGAATTATATCGGCTCTGCTGCGTGTAGGCAAGATATACTCGTGTAAATTCTTTAAATTCACATTTTTCCATACTTCTTTTGCCATTTTAATCGCTTCCTTGCGATCCCCGATCGCATATTGGTAATAATAATTGCTGGGATCTTGAAAGGCAGTGTCTAGTAATGATTCAAATCTTTCCAAATACCATTTTTCGATCAGTGCTGGTTGGGCATCCACGAAAATTGAAAAATCAAAAAAGTCACTGATATAGATTTGTTGGTTGGCAGGCAGCTGCAGGGTATTGATGCCTTCCACGATCAAGATATCTGGTTGACTGATCGTTTCATACGTATCAGGAATAATATTGTAGACTTCATGGGAGTAGACGGGGATCTGAATGTCTGGTTCTCCTGACTTGACCGCATTCAAAAAGTTGATCAAGGCTTCCATGTCATAACTTTCTGGAAATCCTTTGCGATTCAAGCTGCCGCGTTCCTCCAAGACTTCGTTCGGGTACAAAAAGCCGTCAGTGGTGATCAGTTGGACGGTTCTGCGGGGAAACAAACGGGCCAACAAATTTTGGACGAGCCGTGCGGTGGTGCTTTTGCCGACGGCGACACTTCCGGCGATGCCGATGATAAACGGCGGCATTTTGACGTAGCGGTGTAAAAAGAGTCCCTTGCTGAGGGTCAATGATTCAAACTCTTTCATATAAAGATGGATCAGATGGCATAAAGGCACGTAAACATCTTCCACATCTTGGACCGAGATCCGGTCGTTCAAACTTTTGATATTATCCAATTCTTCTTGAGTGAAAGGCATCATGCCGTTCGTATAAAACCCTTGCCATTGCTCACGAGGAATTTGATAAAAATTCATGGTTTCTTGCATAGTAGGCTCCTTTTTTGCGGCATCATCGGTTTCTCTTAGAAGCGATAGGCCACTGTTCGAAAGTATTTTACCATAGAAACCCGCGGAACTTGGAAAAAAGACATGATTTCCTTTGCAGAAACAACAAAAAACTGTTTTTTCGTTGTTTTTTTTGCTGGGCGTTTACTTCTGGCTGTTTTTCGGTATGATTAGAAAGAAGCAGCAGGCAAATCTTGCACGGCTTTTTTACTGGTGTTTTCACTACGTTCACTCGTTCTAATAGAAGAAACAAGGAAAAACCAGTAGAAGCCAGTAGAAAAAACAGGCGAAGAGGGAATAGAAGAAAGGAGCATAAACATGAGTAATCATTACTATACAGAAAATCCTGATACGGCCCATGATTTTGAACAGTGGTCGTTTGAATTAAGAGGAAAGAACTTTCATTTTGTGACAGATAGCGGGGTGTTTTCCCGTGACACGGTGGACTACGGCTCGCGGGTGCTGATCGATGCGTTTGAGTGGGCGGAGCTGCCAGAAGGAAGCCTGCTAGACGTTGGGTGTGGCTATGGTCCTGTTGGTTTAGCGTTGGCTTATGCAAGTCAGCGGCCTGTCGAGATGATCGATATCAATCAGCGGGCAGTGGATTTGGCAAAAGGCAATGCCCAGCGAAACGGCATTGAACAGGTAGATATCCATCAATCCAATATCTATGCCCAATTAAATCAACCTGCTTATGCGGCGATCCTCAGCAATCCACCGATTCGGGCAGGAAAAGAAGTCGTCCATGAGATTTTGACAGGGGCGTTTCCGCTACTAAAAACAGGGGGAACTTTAACGATCGTGATCCAAAAGAAACAAGGGGCGCCGAGTGCTCAAAAGAAAATGCAAGAGACCTTTGGCAATGCTGAAATCATCAAAAAAGACAAAGGCTATTACATCATTCAAAGCGTAAAAGAAGCGTAGCTGCTCTTTGATTCTCAACAGATCAAAGGCATCGCCAAGGCAAGTGTTGGTTAGCAGCAACTGGGCAGTTGGTTTCTCAAAAAGCCTGTTGTCAGCAGCCTTTCAAGCAATCGCAGCGTTGGTTAATCACCTGTCTGTATCGTCAGGCTATTTTTGATCAACGAAAAAGAAAGTCGCACACTTGTTGAAAGTGTGCTATTTTTTTTGAGAAAAATTTGCTACACTTTAGGCAAGAGAGGAGAGAAGCAGATGAAATTGACGATTAAACAGATTGCTGAAATGGCTGGCGTCTCTGTCACGACCGTGTCGCAGATCCTAAACAATAAAGGCAGCCGGTTTAGTGAAGAAACCCGAAAGCGGGTCTTAGATATCGTAAATAAATATCACTATAAGCCGGATTTTTTTGCTTCGAATCTTATCAACCGCCATTCAAAAACGATCGGAATGATCGTGCCTGATGTGACGGATTTCTTTTTCTCTAAAGTCATTGAAGGGGCGGAAAGTTATTTCAATCCACTAGGTTACATGCTAGTGTTATGCAATTCGCGCCACAGCCAAGAAAAAGAAGTTCAATATTTGAATGAACTGTCTCATCGTTCGGTAGATGGCATCTTATTAGCGACGCCGCATTTGCTGCCAGAGGATTATTCCTTGAAGAGCGGGTTCTTTGATGACCGACCAATTATTTTAGTCGATCGTGGGATCAATCAGCGGGACAATGGTCGTTTGATCGTGAAAGAATACGAAGGGGCCTACCAAGCCGTCAGCTATTTGATCAAGAATGGTCACCGCAACATTGCGATGCTCAAAGAAATCACCGGCTACTATCAATTAGAGGAACGGTTCAATGGCTATCACCATGCCTTAAAAGATCATCAGATCCCTTTTAAAGGCCGATATGTAGAAAATGCTGAATTAACGGTTACTGGTGGGTACGAAGCAACGAAGGAATTATTGAAGTACAAAGAGATCACAGCGTTCTTCTGCGGCAACGATGCCATGGCGATCGGCTGTTATCAAGCGATTTATGAGGCGGGCAAAAAAGTACCGGAAGACTACTCGGTGATCGGCTTTGATGCCTTGAAATTATCGGAATACATCACACCACCGCTTACCACGGTCATGCAGCCGACCTTTGAGATCGGTTTTACCGCAGCGAAGTTTTTAGTGGACGCCATTGAGTTTCCGACACGGCGAATTCCAAATAAGATTTTTGATACAAAATTAATTATTCGTGAGAGCGTGAAGACATTGACAAGCGAGAAATAATGCGGTATATTTCTTCTTGTAAGTGTTTTCATAGTTTTGCGATATTTAGTAAACTGTTTTACTAAAGTGGTTTACCCTACGAAAAATTATTGTATAATGTTAAAGGAAGCGAGGGTCATTTCGATGCGAATGGTGGATTTAATTGAAAAGAAACGTGACGGCAAGTCATTGACGAAGGAAGAAATTGACTACATTGTAACTGCGTATACTGAAGGAAGTATTCCAGATTATCAAATGAGTGCCTTGTTGATGGCTATTTTTTATGTAGATATGACAGATGAAGAGATCACGAACTTAACGTTAGCAATGGCAAATTCTGGCGAAGTGATCGACCTATCCTCAATTGAAGGAATCAAAGTCGATAAGCATTCGACTGGCGGTGTTGGTGATACGACCACATTGATCCTAGCGCCATTAGTGGCTAGTGTTGGCGTACCGGTTGCGAAAATGTCTGGCCGCGGCTTAGGCTATACTGGTGGGACGTTAGACAAGCTTGAAGCGATCCCTGGATTTAAAATCGAGCTTTCTGAAGCCGACTTTATCCGATTAGTCAACGAAAGCAAAGTGGCCGTGATTGGCCAATCAGGAGATTTAGCTCCTGCGGACAAAAAACTGTATGCCTTACGAGATGTGACGGCAACGGTTAGTTCGATCCCATTGATTGCCAGCTCGATCATGAGTAAAAAAATCGCGGCAGGTGCCGATGCGATCGTGTTAGATGTAACCACAGGCGATGGCGCCTTTATGAAAAACTTGGAGGATGCCAAACGCTTAGCCCAAACGATGGTCCGTATCGGAAAATTGGCAAATCGCCAAACGATGGCAGTCATTTCTGATATGTCACAACCTCTAGGGGAAGCGATCGGGAACAGTTTGGAAGTGGTGGAAGCTATTGAGACACTGCAAGGAAAAGGACCGAAAGACTTGGAAGAAATGTGCTATGCACTGGGCAGCCAAATGGTGGTTTTAGCGAAAAAAGCTGATTCATTGGAAGAAGCACGCCAACTGTTGGAAGAAGCCTTGCATTCAGGCAAAGCGTTAGAAAAATTCAGACAGATGATCACAGATCAAGGTGGAGACGCTTCAGTGATCGATGACCCGAGCAAGATTTTGACAGCGAAATATGAAGTGGAAGTCCCAGCGAAAACTAGTGGCGTGGTGACGAAATTAGTTGCCAATGAGCTAGGGATCGCGGCGATGATGTTAGGAGCGGGTCGTAAGACCAAAGACGAAGACATCGACCATGCCGTGGGTATTAAATTGCATAAGAAAGTTGGCGAATCCGTAACTGAAGGAGAATCGCTGTTGACGATCTATAGCAATACCGAAGCAATCGAGGATGTCAAAGCATTGATCGACCAAAATATTGAAATTGGGGAAGATGGCGCAGAACCGCCATTGATCCATGACATTATTACAGAATAAGGAGCGAATAAAAATGGAATTGAATCGCATGATCGACCACACGATTTTGAAAGCAGACGCAACGGAGGAAGATGTTTTACGAATCATCGAAGAGGCAAAAACCTATCACTTCTATTCTGTCTGCATCAATCCAACGTGGGTTTCATTAGCAGCAGAAAAATTACAAGGCGAACCAACGGCTGTTTGTACCGTGATCGGTTTTCCTTTAGGAGCAAACACATCTGAGGTCAAAGCTTATGAAACAACAGATGCGATCAAAAACGGCGCAGATGAAGTCGATATGGTAATCAACGTAGGTGCCTTGAAATCAAAACAATACAAAAAAGTTCAAGCAGACATCGAAGCAGTCGTTGAAGCGGCCAAAGACAAAGCGCTTGTCAAAGTAATCATTGAAACAGCGTTATTAGACAACGAAGAAATCGTCAAAGCCTGTGAATTAGCCAAAGCAGCTGGGGCAGATTTCGTGAAAACCTCAACTGGCTTTTCAACTGGTGGGGCAGTCGTTGAAGATGTTCGCTTGATGCGTGAAACAGTAGGACCAGAAATGGGTGTCAAAGCTTCTGGTGGTATCCACAACGAAGCAGAAGCTGCAGCTATGGTCGAAGCGGGCGCAAACCGCTTAGGAACAAGCGCAAGTGTTGCTATCGTGACTGGCTCAACAGGTGCTGGCTACTAGGCCTAGCATCAAGTAGCAAAAAATAAAAATAAGAGCGGGGAAGACAATGACAATAGCGAAAAAAGAGTGGATCGACACCGCCGTTTCCGCCTTAGATAAAGCGTATGTGCCGTACTCTAAGTTTCCGGTCGGTGCTTGTCTCGTTGCCAAAAATGGTACGATATATCAAGGAATCAACATTGAAAATGCCTCATATGGCTTAACAAATTGCGCAGAACGAACCGCTTTTTTCAAAGCCGTTTCTGAAGGCGAAAAAGAGTTTCAACATTTGGTTGTGGCGGGTCATACGCCAGAACCGATCTCTCCTTGCGGTGCTTGCCGCCAGGTCATGGTGGAATTTTGTGCGCCAGATATGCCGGTGACCTTAGTCGGCGATGATGGTGTCATCAAAGAAACCACGGTAGAAGGCCTATTGCCTTATTACTTCACGAACAAAGATTTATAAACCATGTTCATTCAGTCGATGCGGCTGTTGAAAAAAACTATATTTTTAGGGGGCTTTACAGCAATGAAAAAAGCAAAATTATTTAGTTTAGGTATTGTTGCAGTAGCTGGGTTGACTTTACTTGGTGCTTGTGGCGGAGGAAATTCAGGTTCAACTGATTCAACTGGCGGCGGTTCTGCAGACGGTACGACTGATGCAGCGCATAGTGTCGCAATCGTTACCGATATCGGTGGGGTGGATGACCGTTCATTCAACCAATCAGCGTGGGAAGGCTTAGAAGCATGGGGTGAGGAACACGGGATCGCTCGCGGTGCTGGTGGTTATGACTACGTGCAATCAAATGAAGCTTCAGAATACACAACCAACGTAAATGGTGCCGTTCAAAATGGTTTCAAAACAGTTTTCGGTGTAGGTTACTTATTGAAAGATTCAATCGCAGCAGCAGCTGACCAAAACCCTGATACACAATTCGGGATCATCGATGATGTGATCGAAGGCAAAGACAACGTCGTTTCAGCAACATTTAAAGATAACGAAGCAGCTTACTTAGCTGGTTTTGCCGCAGCGTATACAACCAAAACAAACAAAGTCGGCTTCATCGGTGGTGAAGAAGGCGTCGTTATCGACCGTTTCGAAGCTGGTTTCATGAAGGGCGTTCAAGACGCAGCTGAAAAATTAGGCAAAGAAATCACGGTTGATCCTCAATATGCAGCATCATTTGGTGATCCTGCTAAAGGGAAAGCATTGGCAGCTTCAATGTACCAAAGTGGCGTTGACGTAATCTTCCACGCATCTGGTGGTACTGGTGCAGGTGTCTTCCAAGAAGCAAAAGCAATCAATGAACAATTGAACGAAGCAGACCTAGAAGACAAAAAAGTTTGGGTCATCGGTGTGGATAGCGATCAACAAGACGAAGGAAAATACACAACTGCTGACGGCAAAGAAGATAACTTCACATTGGCTTCAACATTGAAAGGTGTTGGCGCAGCGGTACAAGATATCTCAACTCGTGCGTTAGAAGACAACTTCCCTGGCGGCGAACACATTGTTTACGGCTTGAAAGATGGCGGTGTAGACATTACTGAAGGGTTCCTTTCAGATGATGCCAAAGCAGCGATCGAAACAGCGAAACAAGACGTGATCGACGGCAAAGTAGAAGTACCAGAAACACCTGAAAAATAAAGTTGTGCTTTTCGGTTATCTTGCCCTAGTTTAGGGCAAGATGATCGTCATTGGATTACTATGTTGATGAAAGCTACGGGTTTTCATGAGGATAGTAATCATCCTAAGCAATAGCAATTATTTTTTTGACATGACGAATGGTTTGTATAAGCGAATTAGAAAGTAAGGATGTGAGTAATTTGGCTGAGGAAAAATATGTTGTAGAAATGCGTCATATCACCAAAGAGTTTGGAACGTTCAAAGCCAATGACGATGTCAACTTGCAAGTAAGGCCAGGAGAAATCCACGCATTGCTTGGTGAAAATGGAGCGGGCAAGTCGACCTTGATGAATATGCTGTCAGGATTATTGGAACCAACATCTGGTGAAATCTGGATGAATGGTGAAAAAGTGAATATCACGAGTCCGACCGCAGCAAACAAATTGGGGATCGGGATGGTGCATCAGCATTTCATGCTGGTAGACGCCTTTACTGTGACAGAAAATATCATTTTGGGTAGCGAACCCCATCATCTCGGTGTGTTAGATCGCAAGAAAGCCCGCAAAGAAATCAAAAAAGTTTCTGAACAATATGGTTTATCGGTTGATCCAGATGCTTATGTGCGTGACATCTCTGTTGGGATGGAGCAACGGGTAGAGATCTTGAAGACTCTTTACCGCGGCGCAGATGTACTGATTTTTGATGAACCAACGGCAGTTTTGACACCGCAAGAAATCGAAGAGCTGATCGAAATCATGCGCGGATTGGTGCGTGAAGGGAAATCGATCATCTTGATCACCCACAAACTGGATGAGATCAAAGCGGTGGCAGACCGTTGTACAGTTATCCGTCGGGGACAAGGGATCGGCACTGTCAATGTCAAAGACGTCAGCTCGCAACAGTTGGCCGATATGATGGTTGGTCGTTCTGTGTCCTTCAAGACACCGAAGAAAGAAGCGTCACCAAAAGAAGTCGTGCTTTCTGTTGAAAACTTAGTCGTAAAAGAAAACCGTGGCTTAGAAGCAGTCAAAAACTTAAGCTTAGAAGTACGTGCAGGTGAAGTATTGGGGATTGCTGGGATCGATGGCAATGGGCAATCAGAGCTGTTACAAGCCATCACTGGTTTACGGAAAGTCGAAAGCGGCAAGGTCTTGCTGAATGGTGATGACATCACTAACTTCAAGCCTCGGAAAGTCACCGAAGCCGGCGTTGGTCATGTGCCAGAAGACCGCCACAAATACGGACTTGTCTTGGATATGATGTTATCAGAAAACATCGCCTTGCAAACCTACTACAAAAAACCTTTGAGTAATGCAGGTGTCTTGGATTACGGAGAGATCAACGAGTTTGCTCGTGATTTGATTCAAGAATTTGACGTACGAACAGTCAACGAGATCGTACCAGCACGGGCATTGTCCGGCGGGAATCAACAAAAAGCGATCATCGCACGAGAAATCAGCCGCGATCCTGATCTATTGATCGTTGCCAATCCGACCCGTGGGTTGGATGTTGGAGCGATCGAATTTATCCACAAACGCTTGATTGAACAGCGGGATAAATTCAAAGCGGTGTTGTTAGTCAGCTTTGAATTAGATGAAATTTTGAATGTATCAGACCGCATTGCTGTTATTCATGCTGGTGAGATCGTTGGGGTCGTTGATCCGAAAGAAACATCAGAGAAAGAGCTTGGCTTGTTGATGGCAGGGTACTCCTTGGAGGAAGCAAGACGAGAGCTGCAAATGGAGGAAGTAGGTGGTTCGGTTGAATAACCGCAAAGAAAAGATCCGCAATATATTAGTGCCGATCATCGCTGTCTTGTTGGGATTCGTCCTTGGCGGGATCATCATGGCGGCCTTCGGCTACAGCCCAATCACAGGGTATACACAAATGTTTCGGACCGTTTTTATCAACGGACAAACAGGTGGGTTAAATGCCCGCAACATTGGTGAGATTTTTGTTACAGCAGGACCATTGATCTTTACCGCTCTGGGGTTTGCCGTTGCAAACTCAGCCGGATTCTTCAATATCGGTCTTTCTGGTCAAGCGCTAGCAGGTTGGGTTGCCAGTATCTGGGTCGCACTAGCGATGCCAGATGCGCCTCGGTTGGTGGTCTTGCCATTAGCCGTGATCGTAGGGGCTTTATGCGGGGCGATCGCAGCTGCGATTCCTGGTTTCCTACGGGCATTCTTTGGAACAAGTGAAGTCATCGTGACGATCATGATGAACTATATCTTGCTTTATACGGGGAACCATTTAGTCAATAATGTGATGAGCGAATCCATGATCACGACAAAAGGGGTCACAAAAATGGTGGGGGAAAATGCCTCCATGCAGACGCCGTTTCTAGCAAGCATCACGAGCAACTCTCGCTTGAACTTAGGGATCTTCTTAGCCTTGATCTTCTTAGTTTTGGTTTGGTTCTTGATGAAAAAAACCACTCTTGGTTATGAAATCCGCGCGGTGGGCTTGAACCCAAGCGCTTCTGAATATGCGGGGATGAGCAGCAAACGGACGATCATTATCTCCATGATCATCTCTGGAACGCTTGCTGGATTAGGTGGAGTCGTTCAAGGACTAGGAACGTTTGAAAACTTCTTCGTTCAAGGGTCATCATTGAGCATCGGGTTTGACGGTATGGCTGTATCCTTGTTAGGAAGCGGCTCATCGATCGGAATCTTGCTTTCAGCCCTCTTGTTCAGTATTTTGAAATTAGGTGGACAAGGCATGCAGTTTGCAGGTATTCCATCTGAATTAGTCGATGTCAATATCGCAATTATTATTTTCTTCGTAGCGATCAGCTTTGTGATTCGTTTCTTGTTGGCAAAAATCTTTGACGGCAAAAAAGAAGCGCTGGTCGTACAGGAGATTGAAGCCCAACCAAACGATCAAGATCAGGAAGGAGGAACCATCTAATGGATATTAGTTTAATTTCTTCGATCGTCACTCAAACATTGATTTATGCGTCTCCTCTGATTTTGACGGCGCTAGGTGGCGTGTTCTCAGAGCGCAGCGGGATCGTTAACGTGGGTCTTGAAGGAATCATGGTTATGGGTGCTTTTAGCTCGATTGTTTTCAATATTGAATTTGCGTCACAATTTGGTGCGTGGACACCGTGGTTAGGGATGCTCGTCGGCGGACTTGTCGGTGTGGTTTTCTCCTTGCTGCATGCGGTGGCAACCATCAACTTCCGTGCCGATCATATCATCAGTGGTACGGTGATGAACTTGATGGCACCAGCTTTGGCCGTGTTCTTAGTCAAAGCGATCTACAACAAAGGGCAAACGGATAACATCCAACGGACATTGGGGTATTTCAATTTCCCGATTCTTAAAGATATTCCTATCATTGGCCCGATTTTCTTTAATCAAACATTCTTGCCGGCGTACTTCGCTATTTTGATCTCAGTGATCGCGTGGTTCGTGATTTTCAAAACACGCTTTGGGTTGCGTCTTCGTTCTGTCGGTGAGCATCCACAAGCAGCGGATACCTTAGGGATCAATGTTTACGTGATGCGCTACTCAGGTGTCTTGATCTCTGGTTTCCTTGGCGGGATGGGCGGTGCCTTGTTTGCTCAATCGATCGCGGGTCGCTTTGCCGTGACAACGATCGCCGGTCAAGGGTTTATCTCGATGGCTGCGATGATCTTTGGTAAATGGAATCCACTTGGTGCGATGGGAGCTGCGATTTTCTTCGGTTTTGCGCAAAACATCAGTATCGTAGGTGGCCAACTGCCAATCATCTCTTCCATTCCAGCGGTTTACTTACAAGCTGCGCCTTATGCCTTGACGATCATCGTGCTCGTTCTTTTCCTTGGAAAAGCCGCTGGTCCGAAAGCTAACGGGAAGAACTACATTAAATCTAAATAATTTTTCAGTATGAAAGGGTGGGGCTATGGGACATGAATGTGTTGCTGTGTCCTGCCCTTTTTCTATCCTCTGGGTGAAAGGAACGCATCAGGAAATTTCCAAAGCAACCCAGCGCAATTTTTGCTTAAGTTTAGTATGATAGAGGTAGTAGATCCGCTTGTAAAAGCATAAAATAAAGAAAGTAGGGAATAGAATGTTTAAACGTGTACACTTGATCGTGATGGATTCAGTCGGAATTGGTGAAGCACCTGATGCGGCAGCTTTTGGTGATGTCGGTTCAGATACGTTAGGCCATATTGCAAAAGAAGCAGGCTTGACGATCCCTCACTTGGAACAATTAGGCCTAGGGACGATCCGTCCTTTAGAAGGCGTGAAGGCGGTAGCTGACCATGATGGGTATGCAACCAAATTGGAAGAAGTTTCCGTTGGGAAAGATACGATGACGGGACACTGGGAGATCATGGGCTTGAATATCCAAAAACCTTTCCGCGTATTTCCCGATGGGTTTCCCGATGAATTGTTGCAACAGATCGAAGCGTTCTCTGGACGTAAAATCGTCTGCAATGCGCCGTACTCAGGGACAGCAGTCATTGATGATTTCGGCGAACATCAAATGAAGACAGGCGATCTGATCGTTTACACCTCGGCTGACCCAGTGTTGCAGATCGCTGCGCATGAGGAAATCATTCCATTAGAAGAATTGTATCGTATTTGTCAGTACGTTCGGGACATCACGAAAGATGAGCCATATATGATCGGGCGCATCATCGCGCGTCCGTATGTCGGTGAGCCTGGAAACTTTACTCGTACGAGCAATCGTCATGACTACGCACTCGATCCATTTGGCCATACAGTATTAGATTCCTTGAAAGAAGCTGGAAAAGACGTGATCGCCGTTGGGAAGATCAATGATATCTTCAACGGACAAGGAATCACCGATTCTGTACGGACGAAGAGCAACATGGACGGTGTGGATCAGTTACTGAAGGTGATGAAACAAGACTTTACGGGTCTAAGCTTTACGAACTTGGTCGACTTCGATGCGCTTTATGGTCACCGTCGCGATGTCGTAGGGTATGCCCATGCCATTGAAGATTTTGATTTGCGTATTCCAGAACTTTTAGAAGCAATGGGAGACGAGGATCTGTTGTTGATCACAGCTGACCACGGCAATGACCCAACCTTTACGGGAACGGATCACACGAGAGAATATGTGCCATTATTAGCGTACAGCAAGAAATTCCAAGGCCAAGGCAAATTGCCACAAGGCTACTATGCGGATATTTCCGCAACGATCGCTGAAAACTTTGGTGTTTCAGCTACAGAAAACGGAACAAGCTTTTTACAACATTTAAACTAGAGGTGATGAAATGACAACGTTACATGAGAAATTACAAGAAACAACGGCATTTATCCAAGAAAGCGGCGTCGGTGAAGTGGAATTTGGGTTGATTTTAGGATCTGGCTTAGGTGAACTAGCCGATGAGATCGAAAACCCAATCGTGTTGCCTTACAACGATATCCCGCATTTTCCTGTTTCGACAGTGGTCGGTCATGCAGGACAATTGGTCTATGGAACATTAGCTGGGAAAAAAGTCTTAGCGATGCAAGGACGATTCCATTATTATGAAGGCCATTCGATGCAGACGGTCACTTACCCCGTCCGTGTGATGGCGGCATTGAAAGCTCACTCTTTAGTCGTGACCAATGCCTGTGGCGGCGTAAACGAAAGCTTCCAGCCTGGAGACTTGATGTTGATCACCGATCAAATCAACTTTATGGGGGATAACCCACTGATTGGTGAAAACGAAGAAGAAATGGGTCCGCGTTTCCCAGATATGAGCCAAGCCTACCATTTGCCTTATCGAGAAGCGGCACAAAAAGTTGGTGCATCAAAAGGATTGCACTTAAAAGAAGGCGTTTATATGGGCTTCTCAGGTCCTACGTATGAAACGCCAGCAGAGATCCGCTTTGCTCGGACGATCGGTGCCGATGCTGTCGGTATGTCGACTGTCCCAGAAGTGATCGTTGCTGTACACAGTGGCTTGAAAGTCTTAGGTGTTTCTTGTATCACAAACTTGGCTGCTGGTATGCAAGCGAGCTTGAATCATGAAGAAGTCGTGGAAACGACGGAACGGGTCAAGGCAGAATTTAAAGCGTTGATCAAAGAAACGTTAGCAGTACTATAAAAAGCAGACCAAAGGAGAAAAACGAATGAGCGTTCATATCGAAGCAAAAGCAGGCGAGATCGCAGACAAAATCTTGTTACCAGGTGATCCACTGCGGGCAAAATATATTGCTGAAACATTTTTAGAAGACCCGATCTGTTACAACAATGTTCGGGGGATGCTGGGCTATACAGGCGTTTATAAGGGCGAGCGGGTCTCTGTCCAAGGAACTGGCATGGGCATGCCTTCAGCGAGCATCTATGCCCATGAATTGATCAACTCTTACGGCGTGAAGAAATTGATTCGGGTCGGTACGTGTGGTGCCATCTCAAAAGATGTCCACGTGCGTGATCTTGTGATTGCCCAAGCGGCAGCAACAAGTTCATCGATGGTGGCAAAAAACTTCCAAAGTTTCCATTTCCCACCAATCGCTGACTTTGCACTGCTGCGTAAAGCTTATGATACAGCGATTGAATCAGGATTTACGACCCACGTCGGCAACATCTTATCTGAAGATACCTTCTACAAAGATGACATGACGGAAACCTTACAGTTGGCAGACCTTGGGGTGATGGGTGTTGAGATGGAAGCCGCAGCCTTATACTATTTAGGGGCGAAATTCCACGTTCAAACCTTAGCGATCTGTACCGTCAGCGACCACATCATCACTGGAGAAGAAACAACGCCAGAAGAAAGACAAACGACGTTTAACGACATGATCAAAGTTGGCTTAGAAACAGCGATCGCGTAAAAAAGATACCACAGGATCGGTGCATGAACGATACGAAGGCTGCTTGCTTTTGATAGAGCAAGCAGCCAAATCGTATTGGTTTGCATGCAACCGAGAATGTGTTATCTTTTTTTGTTGGCAAAAAGCCACGAAGAAGCGTTGCACTTTTGCCAGAAAATGGTTTAATGAAAAGAAAAGGTGTAAAAAGGAGACGAGACAATGAATAATTTTACGTTTCATGTAACGACGGACATTCGTTTTGGGAAAGACCGTCTGAACGAGCTGCCAGAAGTACTGAATACATTTGGAAAAAACGTCTTGCTAGTCTATGGTGGCGGCAGTATCAAGAAAAACGGTTTGTACGATTCAGTCATGGCGCAATTGACTGCCAACGGCAATCAAGTCACTGAATTGACTGGTGTCGATCCAAATCCACGAATCGAAACCGTTCGGCAAGGAGCCGCTCTTTGTCGTTCAGAAAAGATCGACGTCATTTTAGCTGTTGGGGGCGGTTCTGTCATTGATTGCAGCAAAGTGATCGCCGGGGCGGCTTGCAGTGAGCAAGAGCCTTGGGACTTAGTGCTTTCCCGCAGCTATCAAGGACCAGCGATTCCATTAGTAACGATCTTGACCCTTGCGGCTACCGGCAGTGAAATGAATCGCGGCGCAGTGATCTCTAATCTAGAAACGAAACAAAAACTTGGCGTTCACGGACCCGAATTTTTACCGAAAGTATCCTTTTTAGATCCAACAACGACTTTTAGTGTCAGTCGCTATCAAACGGCTGCCGGTTCAGCGGATATCATGAGCCATCTGATTGAAAATTATTTCAGTAAAACAGAAGGAACAGATGTCCAAGACGGTGTAGCAGAAGGATTGCTAAAAGCAGTCATTAAAAATCTGCCCATCGCATTAAAGGACCCCACGGACTATGATGCACGGGCGAATTTGATGTGGGCGAGCACCTTAGCCTTGAATGGTTTGACTGGAAACGGCAAAGGTGGAGCATGGTCTTGTCATGCGATGGAGCATGAGTTGAGTGCGTTTTATGACATTACTCATGGCATCGGCTTAGCGATCCTGACCCCACGCTGGATGCTTCATGTATTGAATGAAGAAACGGCGCCGAAATTTGCGCGTTTTGCCAGAGAAGTCTTTGGTGTCCAAGAAGCAGTGCCAGAATTAGCTGCCCGAATGGGGATTCAAAAACTCTATGACTTTTTTGCTTCTTGCGATATTCCGATGACTTTGCCAGAAGTAGGGATCGCCGATGACACCCATTTTGCTGAAATGGCGGCTCAAGCAGTTCAATTCAGCTCGATTGCAACAAATGCGTATGTACCGCTGCAAGAAGAAGACGTGATTGCAATCTACCAAGATTCCTTGACTCCTTCAACCTATCTTTAATCATAAAAAAGACCGTTCCTGCGACTTGGTTGTCGCGGAGCGGTCTGTTTATTTACCCTTCAGAAGAAAAAGCCAAACGGGCCATTAGCTGATTCGCAATCAAGGCGTGTCCTGCAGGAGTGGGGTGCACCCCGTCATCGCCTGTCAGAGCCTGTGGGGAGCTAGCGACGGCTGCTTCGGCAAACAAGCCATCCAGCGGCAGCAGCTGACAATGAAAGGCGGCAGCTAAGTGACGAACGATTTGGATTTTCGGATCAAGATCGATCCGCCAAGTTTGGCGATCCTCAGGATATGGCAAAACAAAAGGTTCCAGCAAGAAAATGCGCGTGATCCCCTGTTGGGTCACTTGTTCCAGAATTTGACGGTAGGTTGCCTCAAAGGACGTTGCCGCAGCTTCTGAACCAAAATCGGGACCACCGGCATTGTGCCACGTGTCGTTGATCCCAATCATAAAGACCAAGACGTCAGGTGCTAATTGAAGGCAATCTTCTTGGAGACGGGCTAAGACGTCGGCAGCTTTGTTGCCGCCGATCCCCCGATTATAAAAGGTAAATCCTGCAGTGGGGAATGTTTCTGCCAGCTGATCGGCAACGAGACGGGCAAACCCATGTCCTAAATCGTGGGGATCTTGGCGATCACGATCGCAATCTGTAATGCTGTCACCTAAAAATAAAACGGTATCATTTTTGACTAGTTTCATAGTAAGCTCCTTTCGAGTACGCCCTCAATTATAAAAGAGGGGGGAGGAAATGCCAATAAAAAAACTGCCCTTTTTTAAAAAAGGGCAGCGATAAGCGAGGCTTATAAGTAGTATTTTTTCGCAACAGTCAAATCATCGTTCAATTCATAAACAAGTGGTTGACCAGTTGGGATCTCAAGATCCATGATATCTTCGTCAGAAATACCTTCGATATGTTTTGCTAATGCACGTAGAGAGTTTCCGTGAGCCGCAACTAAGACAGTTTTGTCGTCTTTTAATGCTGGGGCGATTTCATCTTGCCAGAAAGGCAATGCACGTTCTAAAGTAACTTTTAAGTTTTCTCCACCAGGTACGTCGCGAGGGTCAAGCATTGCATAACGACGGTCGTTTGCAGCAGAACCTTCATCTGAAGCTTCCATCAATGGAGGTAAAACATCGTAAGAACGACGCCAGATGTGTACTTGTTCGTCACCGTATTTTTCAGCAGTTTCTTTTTTATTTAAACCTTGTAATTTACCGTAATGACGTTCGTTTAAGCGCCATGATTTGATCGTTGGTACCCAAAGTTGATCAGAATATTCTAAAATGTAATTACAAGTTTTGATGGCACGAGTTAAAACAGATGTGTAAGCAACGTCAAATTCGATGCCTGCTTCTTTGATTTTACGTCCGCCTTCGATTGCTTCTTCGACACCTTCTGGCGCTAGATCAACATCAGCCCAACCGGTAAACTGGTTTAATTTGTTCCATTCGCTTAGTCCATGACGAGAAAATACTAATTTTGGCATGTAAAACTCTCCTTTAGATATTCGATATTTTTCTGAAATTTTCAATTCCGTATTTATTGTACACTCTTTCTCAAAGAATTTCCATGGTTTTGGAGGAAAAGCTGAGGAAAACGCCATTCTTAAGGAAAAACAAATGAGGATCTTTAAAAAACGGACCGCTTTTGTTTTATGCTGTTCTAGGAGAGTCGACAACTATGAACGTAACTTGCGCCATTCTTCTTCGGATAATTTTATGTATTTGTAGCAGGTACCTACAGAAACACCGCATTTCTCAGAAATATATTGAATCGTTTCTTTTTTCTCGTAGTACAAATGACGGATTTTTTTGATCGTCTTCGGATCGATCTTGGGACGACCGCCAATTTTGCCTTTTTTGCGGGCTTTGTTTAAGCCTACTAGCGTGCGCTCTTTGATCAATGAGCGTTCCATGATCGCAAGTCCTTCCATCAAATTGAAGTATACTTCACCCATCGGTTCACGCGTGTCGATGTTTTCTGCTAACGAAACCAAATGTAGTTCTCGCTGCTTTAATAGATCAGTAAGCTCGGTCAGCTGTCTGGTCGTTTTCCCTAAACGATGCAGTTCCGTAACAACTAAAGTGTCGCCGGGCTGCATCTGGGCCACCACTGACTCCAATGAATGATTTTCTTCACTTTCTTCCACGCTAAATGTCTCATGGAAAAATTCATGACACCCAAATTCTTCGAGCTTGTTTAATTGTTCACTTGTTGAGTTGTCGGTGATCGTTGAACGAGCATAGCCTATGATTTTCATAAACCCTCCTACCTTTCCCTTTTTATTGAATGTATCATAATTATTTCTTAAATGATAGGGTAATTTGCACAAAAAATAATAAAAATTAAGTCGATTGAAGAAAAATAACGAAAAAAAAGAGAAGCATTATTGCTCCTCTTTTTTGTTTCCTTTATCTAACGTGCTTGGTACTCGGGCCTTCAGGCAATCCGACAATGATCGTATGGACCATATCCAAAAACAGACCGTGTTCAACCACGCCCACTGTAGCATCTAATTCCTGTGCCAACTCAGTAGGAGCGGTGATCGTTTCTAGATGAAGATCGATGATGTAATTGCTACAATCGGTTTTTAACGGTTCGCCTTCTTCATTCAGACGCAGTTTTGGATGGTAGTTTTTCTTCTCGAACAGACGCAGCAGCTGTTGGCTGCCATAAGGGATCACTTCCACTGGCAACGGGAAGGCACCAAGTGTTTCGACCATTTTCGATTCATCAACGATCCACAAGACTTTTTTGGAGTTAGACGCCACGATTTTTTCGAATAAAAGGGCTGCACCGCCGCCTTTGATGCCATGATAATCCTTGCTGATCTCATCTGCACCGTCGATCGTTAGATCCACAGCGTCCACTTCATCGATGGTGCGAATCGGGATACCTAATCCTTCTGCTTGTTTTTTCGATGCCCAAGAAGTTGGGACACCCGTGATCGAAAGACCTTCTTCTTTTACACGTCGACCCAGTTCTTCAATCATATAGTAGGCTGTTGAGCCAGTGCCCAAGCCAACCACCATGCCATCTTTTACATAACTAGCCGCTTCAATGCCGACCATTTCTTTTAGGTTCATTTTCTTCCCGCCTTTTTTAAATAAATGCTTTGTCTCTATTATATAGGAAGAAGCGCAAAATTTGCGGATTTTTTCGTAACAGATTTCTTTTGAAAAAAGCTTAGGAGGATACTTGACAGGTAAGAATAAGCATGATATTCTATCAAAGGTGCTTTATCTACAGGTCTCTCGTTGGAGACGTGCTGACTGTCTATCAAAGCATAGTTGATATGAATGCAGAGAATGCATTATTTTTTATCGCAAAAAAAGAACCACCTGGATGTGTGGGACTATAAAGCGAATCAAGGAAGGAGGACAACTAGGGATGCCTACAATTAATCAATTAGTACGTAAACCTCGTAAATCCAAGGTTGAAAAATCAAATTCACCAGCATTGAACAAAGGATATAACAGTTTCAAGAAAGCTCAAACGAATGTTAACTCACCTCAAAAGCGTGGGGTAGCTACTCGTGTGGGAACTATGACACCGAAAAAACCGAACTCAGCTCTACGTAAATATGCGCGTGTTCGTTTGTCAAACTTGATTGAAGTGACAGCTTATATTCCAGGTATCGGACACAACTTACAAGAACACAGCGTGGTCTTGTTACGTGGTGGACGTGTAAAAGACTTACCAGGGGTACGTTACCATATCGTTCGTGGTGCATTGGATACTGCCGGTGTTAACGATCGTAAACAATCTCGTTCTAAATATGGTACAAAACGTCCTAAAGCTTAATCTTTAAGACAAACAGATCAAATGAATCTTATTTAAATCAGAACTGATATCTCGGAAGGAGGAGTTACGGATGCCTCGTAAAGGTCCTGTTGCAAAACGTGATGTTTTACCAGATCCTATTTATAACTCAAAATTAGTAACTCGTTTGATCAACCGTGTAATGGTTGATGGTAAACGCGGTGTTGCTGCAAATATTATCTACAATGCTTTTGGCATTATCAAAGAATCTACAGGAAATGATCCATTGGAAGTTTTCGAACAAGCAATGAAAAACATTATGCCTGTATTGGAAGTTAAAGCTCGCCGTGTCGGTGGTTCTAACTACCAAGTACCAGTAGAAGTACGTCCTGAACGTCGTACAACTCTAGGTCTTCGTTGGGTGGTAAACTACGCTCGTTTGCGTGGCGAACACACAATGGAAGAACGTCTTGCAAAAGAAATCATGGATGCAGCGAACAACACTGGTGCTTCTGTGAAAAAACGCGAAGACACACACAAAATGGCGGAAGCCAACCGCGCATTTGCTCACTATCGTTGGTAAGATCCTCACTGCTTTTTATTGGAAGGTACTGAGACAACCTTAGCTTAAGTTAAGTAAGAATGAGAGGGGAACAACCTAGAATGGCAAGAGAATTTTCGCTAGAAAAAACTCGTAATATCGGGATCATGGCCCACGTTGACGCTGGTAAAACAACGACAACTGAACGTATCCTTTATTACACAGGTAAAATCCATAAAATTGGTGAAACACATGAAGGTGCTTCTCAAATGGACTGGATGGAACAAGAACAAGAACGTGGAATCACAATCACTTCTGCTGCGACAACTGCGCAATGGAAAGAAAACCGCGTAAATATCATCGACACACCAGGACACGTGGACTTCACAATCGAAGTGCAACGTTCATTGCGTGTACTTGATGGTGCTGTAACTGTGTTGGACTCACAATCAGGTGTAGAACCTCAAACAGAAACAGTTTGGCGTCAAGCGACAGATTACCGCGTACCGCGTGTTGTATTCTGTAACAAAATGGACAAAATTGGTGCAGACTTCTTATACTCTGTATCAACTTTACATGATCGTTTACAAGCAAATGCTCATCCAATCCAATTACCAATTGGTGCGGAAGATGACTTTACTGGTATTATCGACTTAGTAAAAATGAAAGCTGAAATCTACACAAATGACTTAGGAACTGAAATCCAAGAGACTGAAATTCCTGAAGAATATGTAGAATTAGCTGAAGAATGGCGCGAAAAATTAATCGAAGCTGTTGCTGATACTGATGAAGAACTAATGATGAAATTCTTGGAAGGTGAAGAAATCACAGAAGAAGAATTGAAAGCTGGTATTCGTCAAGCAACATTGACTGTTGACTTTTTCCCTGTTCTTTGCGGATCTGCCTTTAAAAACAAAGGGGTTCAATTGATGTTGGATGCAGTCATCGACTACTTGCCTTCACCACTTGATGTTCCTGCGATTAAAGGGATCAATCCTAAAACAGACGAAGAAACTGATCGTCCGGCTGACGATGAAGCACCATTTGCTTCATTAGCATTTAAAGTAATGACTGACCCATTCGTAGGTCGTTTGACATTCTTCCGTGTGTATTCAGGTATCTTGAACTCTGGATCATACGTATTGAATGCTTCAAAAGGCAAGCGCGAACGTATCGGTCGTATCCTACAAATGCACGCCAACACTCGTGCTGAAATCCAAACAGTATACTCAGGCGATATCGCCGCTGCTGTTGGTTTGAAAGACACAACAACTGGGGATACACTATGTGATGAAAAATCACCAGTAATCCTTGAATCAATCGAATTCCCAGAACCAGTTATCGAAGTCGCTGTTGAGCCTAAATCAAAAGCTGACCAAGATAAAATGGGGGTTGCTTTACAAAAACTTGCTGAAGAAGATCCATCATTCCGTGTGGAAACAAACGCTGAAACAGGCGAAACTGTTATCGCTGGTATGGGAGAACTTCACTTGGACGTCTTAGTTGACCGTATGCGTCGCGAATTTAAAGTTGAAGCAAACGTAGGTGCGCCTCAAGTTTCTTATCGTGAAACATTCCGTGCAGCAACACAAGCGGAAGGTAAATTTGTACGTCAGTCTGGTGGTAAAGGTCAATACGGTCACGTATGGGTCGAATTTACACCAAACGAAGAAGGTAAAGGCTTCGAATTCGAAAACGCGATTGTCGGTGGTGTGGTTCCTCGTGAATACATCCCAGCAGTTGAAAAAGGACTTGAAGACTCAATGGCGAACGGTGTCTTAGCCGGTTACCCATTAGTAGACATCAAAGCAAAACTTTATGATGGTTCATACCATGATGTCGATTCAAGTGAAACTGCCTTCCGTGTTGCAGCTTCTATGGCTTTACGTGCTGCAGCGAAGAAAGCAAACCCAGTAATTCTTGAACCAATGATGAAAGTAGTTATCACTGTACCAGAAGATTACTTAGGTGATGTTATGGGTCACGTAACTGCTCGTCGTGGACGCGTAGAAGGAATGGAAGCACACGGTAACTCACAAATCGTGAACGCAATCGTGCCATTAGCTGAAATGTTCGGTTACGCAACAACACTTCGTTCATCAACACAAGGTCGCGGTACGTTCATGATGACATTTGATCACTATGAAGATGTACCTAAATCTGTTCAAGAAGAAATCATCAAGAAAAACGGCGGCAAAGCTGAATAATTGATGGAAGTATAGGAAATTAAGTAAAAAGCTATATTTTTTTCTGAGTTTCGTGTACAATATTATCGATGATAAGGGATGGGGAGCTGCGGCTCCCTACCTATCAAATATAAAAAATAAACTGCATTTTTAGGAGGAACATTTTAAAATGGCAAAAGAAAAATTTGACCGTTCTAAACCCCACGTAAACATTGGTACGATCGGACACGTTGACCATGGTAAAACTACACTTACAGCTGCTATCACAACTGTATTATCTAAAAAAGGTTTGGCTCAAGCTTCAGCTTACGACCAAATCGATGGCGCTCCAGAAGAACGCGAACGCGGAATCACTATCTCAACTGCTCACGTTGAGTACGAAACTGAAGCACGTCACTATGCTCACGTTGACTGCCCAGGACACGCGGACTACGTTAAAAACATGATCACTGGTGCTGCTCAAATGGACGGCGCGATCTTAGTAGTATCTGCTGCTGATGGTCCTATGCCTCAAACACGTGAACACATCTTGTTATCACGTAACGTTGGTGTACCATACATCGTTGTTTTCTTAAACAAAATGGATATGGTTGATGACGAAGAATTACTAGAATTAGTTGAAATGGAAGTTCGTGACTTATTGTCAGAATATGACTTCCCAGGCGACGATGTTCCTGTAATCGCTGGTTCTGCTTTGAAAGCTCTTGAAGGCGATGCTTCATACGAAGAAAAAATCATGGAATTAATGGCTGCAGTTGACGAATACGTTCCAACTCCAGAACGTGACACTGACAAACCATTCATGATGCCAGTCGAAGACGTATTCTCAATCACTGGACGTGGTACTGTTGCTACAGGCCGTGTTGAACGTGGACAAGTTCGCGTTGGTGACGAAGTTGAAATCGTTGGTATTGCTGAAGAAACTGCTAAAACAACTGTAACTGGTGTTGAAATGTTCCGTAAATTGTTAGACTATGCTGAAGCAGGGGATAACATTGGTGCATTGCTACGTGGTGTTGCTCGTGAAGACATCCAACGTGGACAAGTATTGGCTAAAGCTGGTACAATCACACCTCATACAAAATTTAAAGCTGAAGTTTACGTTTTAACAAAAGAAGAAGGTGGACGTCACACACCATTCTTCACTAACTACCGTCCTCAGTTCTACTTCCGTACAACTGACGTAACTGGTGTTGTTGAATTACCAGAAGGAACTGAAATGGTTATGCCTGGTGATAACGTAACAATCGACGTTGAATTGATCCACCCAATCGCTATCGAAGACGGAACTCGTTTCTCAATTCGTGAAGGCGGACGTACTGTTGGTTCAGGCGTTGTAACTTCAATCCAAGCTTAATTTGATTGATCGAAGAGCAAAAGCGTACGCGCTTTTGCTCTTTTTTTGACTCTTGTAGAAAAAAGCCGCTCTCTCTAGCGTGGATGAATCCGTTACGGTTCATCGAAGCTAAAGAGAGCGGTGCTTTTTATTTTATTAGATTTTGCTTCTTCAAGAAGGCGTCAAATCCTTGGTCAGGACGATTGCTGTAAAAGCCAGCGAATTTTTCTGACCATGGTTTGGTCTCGCGGGCTTCTCCAAAAGCAGTCATCGTTTGATCGTACGCTTCGATCGCCTCATAAGAATAGTCCTGATAATGGTTGTAATGAATGACCGCTTCTTCTGGCAAGCGAGGTTTGACCTTCATTTCTACGATTGGTTTACCGATGCTCAAGCCAGCCACAGGATAGACATATTCTGGTAAGTGCAACAATTCAGCGATTTTGGCGCTGTCTTTGCGGACACTGCCAGAAATGACGGTGCCTAAGCCCAGTGATTCAGCAGCGATCGCACCAGATTGCAAAGCGATGCTGGCATCAGTGGTGGCGATCAATAGTGGCTGATAGCCCTCATCGATTGGATAGGGAGTCTGTTTTTCGTCAGCAACTTTTTTGGTTCGATTTAAATCAGCTAAAAATAGCAGAAAGAGTGAACTTGCTGCGATATGAGGATTGCCAGGATTCCATTCGACCATTTGTTGGCGGATCTGCGTGTCGTCGATCACTAAGATCGAATAGGCTTGCCCGTTCATCCAGCTAGGTGCTTGACGAGCCGCAGTCAAAATCGCGGATACTTGCTCATGGCTCAAGCGGTAGTCAGGGTCAAATTGTCGGTAAGTGCGGTGATTGTGCAAAAGCTCAATGGTTTCGTTCATAGGTTTGCTCCTTTAACTGTTGGGTGATTTTTGTGAATCGTTCTTGAAATAGCGGTAAATCATCTTTGGCTAAGCGGGTATAGTTCAAACGCAAGCCATTCGTATCGTTACTGAAAAGAAACGCAGGTGCTACTAAACAATCGTTCGCCAAAAAGAGTGACCAATCTTTGCGAGTCAATGTGCGGTGACGCCAAGTCAACCACAGGTAAAGACCACCTTTCGTCGGCTGCCATTGCCAATCCTCCTGAAATGCCTGCAAGAGTTGGAGTAAGTCTTGCTGACGCTGGGACATTTCTGCAAGCAGTGTCCGCTGTTGCTGGTGGTAATCAAAGGAGCGTAAGGCGATGTTGGCAAGGACTTGCGGGAAGATCGTGGTATCGATCGCCATCCGTTTTTTCGCTTGGGCAAATTGGTCGGCTAACGCTTCTGGCACCAAAAGCCAGCCGATTTTGATGGATGATCCTAGTAATTTGGAAAGCGAGCCTAAATAAATGACGGTTTCGGGAGCCATGGATTTTAGCTTGGGCGGTACTTTATCAAAAGCCAACTCGCTAAAAACATCGTCTT
Source organism: Enterococcus sp. FDAARGOS_375 (assembly GCF_002393265.1). Lineage (NCBI taxonomy): Bacteria > Bacillati > Bacillota > Bacilli > Lactobacillales > Enterococcaceae > Enterococcus > Enterococcus sp. FDAARGOS_375. Next base: position 1,704,975 of record NZ_CP023515.1, read on the forward strand.
CTATGATCGGTACTTGGTAGGTCTGGCAAAGGCGGATGATCGCTTGGCGCCGATGGTCACTCATAGTATGACCCGTTGGATTTTGGAAGGTGGGATTCAGATAGACGAATTTGATCTTCTTTTCCTTCAACACTTTTTCCAATGCCGCAGGCCGCATCCCTTCGCTATCTTGCTTGATCCCGATCAGCTGGACATTCATCGTGGAAAACAAGGGGAGAGAGAACAAGAAAGAAGGGTCCTCTGTCGCGATACAATCCCCCGCATGCAATAAGACTTGCATTAGCAAGGTGATTCCTTGTGTCGATCCAGCAGTGATCACTAGTTTTTGTCCGTTGGTGGGCAAATTGAAGGAATCAGCAAGGTGCTGCAATAAGATTTCTTGCAAAGGTTCATAACCCGTCGGTAATACTTTGGTGCTTTCCTTGCGAATCTCTTCCCAGGTAAAGGCAGGAAACGTGAAATCGGGGATCAGATCGGCAGGTAGATCACCTGTGTACAGATCCAGCACATCTTTCTCGGTGCGCAAATGCTGAATCTGTTGAACGTAAGGGTCTTGCTGCAGATAAGGGCTGCTTAAAGACGAGCGCAAATAAGAAAGTGGCGTTTGGCGGTTCCCCCAACGACCTTCCAATACACGAGAGCCGCTGCCTTGTTTTCGTTCGATCCATCCTAAGCTTTTCAATTCATCTAACGCTTTGACGACGGTGGAACGATTGACGCCAAAAGTCTGGGCGAGGCTGCGCTCTGGTGGCAAACGATCCCCAGGTCCATAGATTCCCGCTTGGATCTCTTCGATAAAATGAGTCACGATCTGCTGGTAAATCGGTTGTTTCTTCTGTTTGTCGATACTTGATGAAGCCATCCTGCACCACCTTTTTCAATTGGATGGTTTAAAAATAAGCCAAATGGCTCTTTTCGTCAAGGGGAAGATTGACTATACTTAGCAAAAAGCACAAGGAGATGAGGAAGATGGAAAAAGTCCTATCAATTGCTGGGTCGGATTCAACCGGAGGTGCCGGTATCGAAGCAGATTTAAAAACATTTCAGGAATATGGTGTCTTTGGTTTTGCCACGATCGCTTCGATCGTCACGATGGACCCACAAGCAGGTTGGAGCCATGAAGTAACGGCGATGGAAACAGCGCTTGTCGAAAAACAAATGATCTCTGCTTTTGCAGGTGATCCGATGGATGCTCTAAAAACGGGCATGTTAGGCAATGAAGACAATATTGTCCAAGCTGCGCAGATGATCCAACAGCAGCAAGTCAAAAATGTGGTGATCGATCCTGTCATTGCTTGCAAAGGGACTGCAGAAATCTTACAGCCAAAAAGCGTCGATGCCATCATCACGCATTTGTTGCCGTTAGCAGATGTTGTCACCCCCAATTTAGTAGAAGCGGGGATTCTTTCAGGTTTGGGTGATTTGACGAGTGTGGAAGCCATGAAGCAAGCTGCTGAAAAAATCCATGAATTAGGTGCTAAATACGTCGTGATCAAAGGGGGGCATCGCTTGCCAGGAGCAAAAGCCGTTGACCTCGTTTATGATGGGCAATCCTTCCTCTTGTTAGAAAGTGAAAAAATCGCTACCGATTTCAATCACGGGGCAGGCTGCACCTTTTCAGCTGCGATCGCTGCTGGTCTTGCAAAAGGCAAACCCATCGTGGAAAGCGTTCGGTTAGCGAAAGCCTTTGTCACAGCGGCAATCAAAGAAGGAGTGGTGATCAATCCTTATGTCGGTCATGTGTGGCATGGTGCCTATACCCACGCCCAAGACCGTATGGAGAAAAAAGCGCAGCAATAGCAGGTTTTCTTCTATAATAAATAGGAAATGAAGAAGTGCTTAAAAGAAGCGGTCAACGCTTCTTTTTTTGTGTTACGAAACCAAAAGAAATTTCCTGAAAGAAATGCAAAAGAATCCCGGTTTTTCCATAAAAAAAGCTTGCAATCAATGTTTATCCGTAATATAATCATAAAGGTGCTGTTTACGTAAATACGTAAGTCACACTGGCAGCAAAGAAATTTTCTGCCGGCTACGAAACGAGAGGTTGCGACACGCCCGGACGCTTTGCCATGGACGAGCGTGACGGAAAATTTTCGTGGAGCTATGTCTACTTTTCAAAATAGGCGAAGGAGGGAAAACAATGGCAAAACAAAAAATTCGTATCCGTTTAAAAGCGTATGAACATCGTATTTTAGATCAATCAGCGGATAAAATCGTAGAAACTGCAAAGAGAACTGGAGCTGGCGTATCTGGTCCAATTCCATTACCAACTGAACGCAGCTTGTACACGATCATCCGTGCGACGCACAAATACAAAGATTCACGCGAACAATTCGAAATGCGTACACACAAACGTCTAATCGACATTGTGAATCCAACACCAAAAACTGTTGATGCTTTAATGAAGCTAGACTTGCCAAGCGGTGTTAATATCGAAATCAAACTATAATAATTAAGATGGAGGTGTAATCATGACCAAAGGAATCTTAGGGAAAAAAGTGGGAATGACTCAAATCTTCACTGAATCTGGCGAATTGATTCCAGTAACTGTAGTAGAAGCTACACCAAACGTAGTGCTACAAGTGAAAACAATCGAAAATGACGGCTACGAAGCAATTCAAGTCGGCTACCAAGATATGCGTGAAGTTTTGTCTAACAAACCTGCGAAAGGTCATGTTGCAAAAGCAAACACGGCTCCTAAGCGCTTCATTCGCGAATTCAAGAATGTAGAGCTAGAGGGCTTAGAAGTAGGATCAGAAATCAAAGTTGATATTTTTGAAGCAGGAGACATCATCGATGTAACCGGCACTTCGAAAGGTAAAGGATTCCAAGGCGTTATCAAACGTCACGGACAAAGCCGCGGACCAATGGCTCACGGTTCTCGTTACCACCGTCGTCCTGGATCAATGGGTCCAGTTGCACCTAACCGTGTATTCAAAAACAAACGTCTTGCTGGACGTATGGGCGGAAATCGCATCACGATCCAAAACTTGGAAATCGTACGCGTAGACGCAGAACGCAACGTTATCTTGATCAAAGGTAATGTACCTGGCGCGAAAAAATCATTGATTACAATCAAATCAGCTGTGAAAGCTAAATAAGTAGATAGGAAGAAAGGAGGAACTAAGGAATGCCGAATGTAGCATTATTCAAACAAGATGGAAGCCAAAATGGCGAAATTACATTGAACGAAGAAATCTTCGGAATCGAACCAAATGAATCAGTTGTCTATGATGCAATCATCATGCAACGCGCTTCATTAAGACAAGGAACACACGCTGTGAAAAACCGCAGTGCCGTTCGTGGCGGTGGCCGTAAACCATGGCGCCAAAAAGGAACTGGACGTGCCCGTCAAGGTTCAATCCGTTCACCACAATGGCGTGGAGGTGGCGTAGTCTTCGGACCAACACCACGTTCATACAGCTACAAACTTCCTAAAAAAGTTCGTCGCTTAGCAATGAAATCTGTATTGTCAGAAAAAGTTGCTTCAAATAACTTGGTAGCAGTAGAAGGATTAAGCTTTGATGCTCCAAAAACAAAAGAATTCAAACAAGTTTTAGCTAACTTGACAATTGACTCTAAAGTATTGGTAGTTTTAGAATCTGAAAACGACTTTGCCGCTTTATCTGCGCGCAACTTGCCAAAAGTTTCTGTAGTTACTGCTGATAACATTAGTGTTTTAGACATCGTTTCTAACGACAAAATGTTAGTGACACAAACTGCTCTTACTCAGATCGAGGAGGTGCTTGCATAATGAACTTACTAGACGTTATTAAACGCCCAGTGATCACTGAAAAATCAATGCTTGCCATGGATGACAAGAAATACACTTTTGAAGTGGACACAAAAGCTAACAAAACTTTAGTAAAACAAGCTGTAGAAGCTGCCTTTGACGGAGTGAAAGTGGCAAACGTGAACATCATCAACGTTCGTCCGAAATTCAAACGCATGGGTAAATATGCAGGATATACAAAAAAACGTCGCAAAGCTGTTGTGACTTTAACTGAAGATTCTAAAGAAATCCAAATTTTCGAAGCTGCTGAATAAGCAACTCACGCATAAACTTTACATGGGAGGGAAAAAGACGTGGCGATTAAAAAGTACAAACCTACCACGAACGGCCGTCGTAATATGACAAGTTCTGATTTCGCTGAAATCACAACTTCAACACCAGAAAAAACATTGTTAGCTCCTTTGAAAAACAATGCTGGTCGTAACAACAACGGACGTATCACGGTTCGTCATCAAGGTGGCGGTCACAAACGTCAATACCGTTTGATCGATTTCAAACGTAACAAAGACAACGTCGTTGCTACGGTTAAAACGATTGAATATGATCCAAACCGTTCTGCTAACATTGCGTTAGTACATTACGAGGATGGAGTAAAAGCATACATCTTAGCACCTAAAGGATTAGAAGTTGGCATGACTGTCGTTTCTGGTCCAGATGCAGATATTAAAGTAGGGAATGCATTACCACTAGAAAACATTCCAGTCGGTACTGTTATCCACAACATCGAAATGAAACCTGGTAAAGGTGGACAATTGATTCGTTCAGCTGGAACAAGTGCTCAAGTACTTGGTAAAGAAGGCAAATACGTATTGATCCGCTTGAACTCTGGTGAAGTACGGATGATCTTAGCATCATGTCGTGCAACAATCGGTTCTGTTGGTAATGAACAACACGAATTGATCAACATCGGTAAAGCCGGTCGTTCTCGTTGGATGCGCAAACGCCCAACTGTACGTGGTAGCGTAATGAACCCTAATGATCACCCACACGGTGGTGGTGAAGGTAAAGCACCAATCGGACGTAAAGCACCAGTTTCTCCTTGGGGACAACCTGCACTTGGTTACAAAACACGTAACAAAAAAGCAAAATCAGACAAACTTATCGTTCGTCGTCGTAAAACTAAGTAATATACTTGACCGTGTGTCGCACATTTTGAGAGGAGGTACACCATGGGTCGTAGTTTGAAAAAAGGACCTTTTGTCGATGACCATTTGATGAAAAAGGTCGAAGCACAAGAAGGCGCTGAAAAGAAAAAAGTGATCAAAACTTGGTCACGTCGTTCTACAATTTTCCCTAATTTTATCGGATTTACAATTGCTGTGTATGATGGACGGAAACATGTACCAGTTTACATCCAAGAAGACATGGTAGGACACAAATTAGGTGAATTTGCACCAACAAGAACTTATCGCGGACATGCTGCCGATGATAAGAAAACAAGACGCTAATTTTGAGGGGAGGATATCCAAAAATGGCAGAACAAATCACATCAGCGAAAGCAACTGCTAAAACAGTCCGCGTTTCTCCTCGTAAATCTCGTCTAGTTATTGACTTAATCAGAGGGAAAAGCGTTGCTGAAGCAATCGCGATCTTAAAGTTCACACCAAATAAAGCAGCTGGAATCATCGAGAAAGTCTTGATGTCAGCTATTGCCAATGCAGAAAATAATTTTGACTTAGATGTTGAAAACTTGATTGTTTCTGAAGCATTCGTAAACGAAGGACCAACGATGAAACGTTTCCGTCCACGTGCGAAAGGTTCAGCTTCACCGATCAACAAACGTACAAGTCATATTACTGTAGTCGTATCAGAAAAATAAGGAGGGACAATCAGTGGGTCAAAAAGTACATCCAATTGGAATGCGTGTAGGCATCATCCGTGACTGGGATGCTAAATGGTATGCTGAAAAAGAGTATGCTGAATTTCTACATGAAGATTTGAAAATCCGTAAATTTATCGCATCTAAACTTGCTGATGCCGCTGTGTCTACAGTTGAGATCGAGCGTGCAGCAAACCGCGTGAATATTTCAATCCACACAGCTAAACCAGGTATGGTTATCGGTAAAGGCGGATCTGAAGTCGAAAACCTAAGAAAAGAATTAAATAGCCTAACTGGCAAACGAGTTCACATCAACATCGTTGAAATCAAAAAACCAGATTTAGATGCTAAATTAGTAGGCGAAGGAATCGCACGTCAATTAGAAAACCGTGTTGCTTTCCGTCGTGCGCAAAAACAAGCGATCCAACGCACAATGCGTTCTGGCGCTAAAGGAATCAAAACACAAGTTTCTGGCCGTCTAAATGGTGCGGATATCGCTCGTTCAGAAGGTTACTCAGAAGGAACCGTTCCACTTCATACATTACGTGCGGACATTGATTACGCATGGGAAGAAGCAGATACAACATACGGAAAACTAGGAGTTAAAGTGTGGATTTATCGTGGAGAAGTTCTTCCAACTAAAAAGAACACTGAGAAAGGAGGGAAATAAACATGTTAGTACCTAAACGTGTAAAACACCGTCGTGAGTTCCGCGGAAAAATGCGTGGCGAAGCGAAAGGCGGAAAAGAAGTAGCATTCGGTGAATATGGCTTACAAGCTGTTGAATCACACTGGATCACAAACCGTCAAATCGAAGCTGCCCGTATCGCAATGACTCGTTATATGAAACGTGGCGGGAAAGTATGGATCAAAATTTTCCCTCACAAATCTTATACTGCCAAAGCTATCGGGGTACGTATGGGTTCTGGTAAAGGGGCTCCTGAAGGATGGGTATCACCAGTTAAACGTGGTAAAATCATGTTTGAAATTGCCGGTGTACCTGAAGAAGTTGCGCGCGAAGCGCTACGTCTTGCTTCTCACAAATTACCAGTGAAAACGAAGATCGTAAAACGTGAGGAAATGGGTGGTGAATCGAATGAAGGTTAAAGAAATCAGAGAATTAACCACTGCCGAAATGCTAGATCAAGAAAAACAATTGAAAGAAGAATTGTTCAATCTTAGATTCCAATTAGCAACAGGTCAATTAGAAAACACTGCACGTATCAAAGAAGTACGTAAATCGATTGCACGCATTAAAACAGTATTGCGTGAACAAGCTAAGTAATAGTGGAAGGAGGCCATTTAGCGTATGACTGAAGAAAGAAATCAACGCAAAGTTTACCAAGGTCGCGTGGTATCAGACAAAATGGATAAAACTATCACTGTTGTCGTTGAAACAAAGAAAAACCACCCTATCTACGGCAAACGTCTGAACTATTCTAAGAAATACAAAGCACACGATGAAAACAACGAAGCAAAAGTTGGCGATATCGTGAAAATTATGGAAACTCGTCCATTATCAGCTACGAAACGTTTCCGTCTAGTAGAGATTGTTGAAAAGGCAGTGATTATCTAATCACACGAGATTTTCCTATATAGATTGTGAATTGCAAAATCTGAAAGGAGGATACACATCGTGATCCAAGCAGAAAGCCGATTAAGAGTGGCGGACAACTCAGGTGCCCGTGAAATTCTAACGATCAAAGTCCTTGGCGGATCTGGTCGTAAAACTGCCAATATTGGTGACGTGATTGTTGCTACGGTTAAACAAGCAACGCCAGGTGGGGTTGTCAAAAAAGGTGACGTCGTTAAAGCCGTTATCGTTCGTACTAAATCAGGAGCTCGTCGTACAGACGGTTCATACATCAAATTCGATGAAAATGCTGCGGTTATTATCCGTGACGATAAGAGCCCTCGTGGAACTCGTATCTTTGGCCCAGTTGCCCGCGAATTGCGTGAAGGCAACTTTATGAAGATCGTTTCCCTAGCACCAGAAGTATTGTAATAGTGATTCTTATCTAAAGGAGGTGCGAAACAAACATGTTTGTTAAAAAAGGCGATAAAGTTAAAGTTATCACTGGTAAAGACAAAAACAAAGAAGGCGTTGTACTAGCAGCGTTTCCTAAAAAAGACAAAGTCGTTGTTGAAGGTGTCAATGTTGTCAAAAAACACCAAAAACCTTCTCAAACTGCTCCTCAAGGCGGAATCGTTGAAATGGAAGCACCAATTCATGTTTCTAACGTGATGGTGGTTGATCCATCGAACGGTGAAGCTACGCGTGTCGGTTACAAAGAAGTTGACGGCAAAAAAGTCCGCGTTTCTAAGAAAACCGGAGAAGTTCTTGATAAATAATCTGATGAAGGAAGGAGGGGCTAACAGATGAACCGCCTTAAAGAAAAATATTCAAAAGAAGTTGTCCCATCATTAATGGACAAATTTAACTACAGCTCAATCATGGAAGCACCAAAAGTTGATAAAATCGTTATCAACATGGGTGTCGGTGACGCTGTTTCTAATGCTAAAAACTTAGACAAAGCTGTTGAAGAATTACAATTGATCTCAGGTCAAAAACCATTGATCACAAAAGCGAAAAAATCTATCGCAGGATTCCGTTTACGTGAAGGAATGCCAATCGGTGCGAAAGTAACACTACGCGGCGAAAGAATGTATGAATTCTTAGATAAACTAGTAAGTGTGTCATTGCCACGTGTCCGTGACTTCCACGGTGTGAGCAAAAAAGCGTTCGACGGACGCGGAAACTACACTTTAGGTATCAAAGAACAATTGATTTTCCCTGAAGTAGATTATGATTTGATCGACAAAGTACGTGGTATGGATATCGTGATTGTAACAACAGCAAACACAGATGAAGAATCTCGTGAATTGTTGACACAATTAGGCATGCCATTCCAAAAATAAAAAAAGGAGGCGAACTACGTGGCTAAAAAATCAATGATTGCTAAAAACAAACGCCCTGCTAAATTCTCAACGCAAGAATACACTCGTTGTGAACGTTGCGGACGTCCACATTCAGTTTATCGTAAATTTCATCTTTGCCGTATTTGCTTCCGCGAACTTGCCTATAAAGGACAAATTCCCGGCGTGAAGAAAGCTAGCTGGTAAACTATACTCGCATAAAGGAGGTAAATTATCCCATGGTCATGACAGATCCAATTGCAGATTTTCTAACGCGCGTGCGTAACGCAAACATGGTTAAACACGAAAGCCTAGAAGTACCTGCTTCAAAAATCAAACGTGATATCGCTGAAATCTTGAAACGTGAAGGTTTCGTCCGCGATGTTGAATACATTGAAGATGACAAACAAGGCGTGATCCGCGTATTTCTTAAATACGGTAAAAACGGTGAACGTGTTATCACAAACTTAAAACGTATCTCTAAACCAGGCTTGCGTGCTTATGTCAAAGCTGACGAAGTACCAAAAGTATTGAATGGTCTAGGAATCGCGATTATCTCAACTTCTGACGGTGTAATCACTGACAAAGAAGCTAGAGCAAAAAATGTTGGCGGCGAAGTAGTCGCTTATGTATGGTAATTTAAAATATTCCACAAGGAGGTGCCTCTAAGTGAGTCGTATCGGTAATAAGATCGTCGTTCTTCCTGCTGGTGTTGAAATCAAGCAAAACGGAAACGACATTACAGTTAAAGGACCTAAAGGTGAATTAACACGTACTTTCTCTTCTGATATCACAATGGATATCGAAGGAAACGAAGTAACATTCACTCGTCCAAATGATAGTAAAGAAATGAAAACTATCCACGGAACTACCCGTGCAAACTTCAACAACATGGTTGTTGGTGTTTCTGAAGGTTTCCAAAAAGCGTTAGAATTAATCGGGGTTGGGTACCGTGCTCAATTACAAGGGAAAAAACTTGTATTGAACGTTGGTTACTCTCATCCAGTTGAAATCGAAGCGCCAGCTGGAATCGAAATCGAAGTTCCTTCAAACACTTCTGTGATCGTTAAAGGATCAGATAAAGAAGTCGTTGGCGAATTGGCTGCCAATATCCGTGGCGTTCGTCCTCCAGAACCTTATAAAGGCAAAGGAATTCGTTATGTTGGCGAATTTGTACGCCGTAAAGAAGGTAAAACTGGTAAATAGTCGTAATTCTTTACGACTAGCAGCTTAGGCTAGCAAAATTAAAAGAGGTGACAAATTGTGATTACAAAACCAGATAAAAACAAGACACGTCAGAAAAGACATCGTCGTGTACGTAACAAAATCTCTGGTACTGCTGAGTGCCCACGCTTAAACGTGTTCCGTTCGAACAAAAACATCTACGCACAAGTAATTGATGACGTAGCGGGTGTGACGCTAGCAAGTGCCTCTGCCTTAGACAAAGAAGTTTCAGGTGCAACAAAAACTGAACAAGCACAAGCTGTCGGTAAATTAGTCGCAGAACGTGCAGCAGCAAAAGGTATTAAAGAAGTAGTCTTTGACCGTGGTGGATACCTTTACCATGGCCGTGTAGCAGCTTTAGCTGAAGCAGCTCGCGAAAATGGACTGGAATTTTAAGAGAAGGAGGAACACCATTCATGGTTTATATTGATCCAAAACATTTGGAATTAGAAGACCGCGTTGTTGCGATCAACCGTGTAACTAAAGTTGTTAAAGGTGGACGTCGTCTACGTTTTGCTGCATTAGTTGTTGTCGGTGACAAAAACGGACACGTAGGTTTCGGTACTGGTAAAGCACAAGAAGTACCAGAAGCAATCCGTAAAGCAATCGAAGACGCGAAGAAAAACTTGGTGGAAGTACCAATGGTTGGTTCTACAATCCCTCACGAAGTTATCGGTGTATTCGGCGGCGGACGCATCCTTATGAAACCTGCTGTAGAAGGTTCTGGGGTAGCTGCTGGTGGACCAGTTCGTGCCGTATTGGAATTAGCTGGGGTAGCTGATATCACATCTAAATCTTTAGGTTCTAACACACCAATCAACGTTGTTCGCGCAACAGTTGAAGGTTTAAAACAATTAAAACGCGCTGAAGAAGTGGCAGCACTTCGCGGCAAATCAGTAGAAGAATTAATCGGTTAAGGAGGACACTATAATGGCTGAATTGAAAATTACTTTAAAACGCAGTATTATCGGACGTCCCCAAAACCAACGTGATACTGTAAAAGCGTTAGGTCTTACAAAGTTGAATTCAACAGTTGTAAAACCTGCTAATGATGCAATCAAAGGCATGGTTAACACTGTTTCTCACTTAGTGGACGTTGAAGAGGTCTAAGGATCAGCAGATCTAGTTTGATTAAGGAGGTGCCAAACCTATGAAACTTCATGAATTAAAACCATCAGAAGGCTCACGCCAAGTACGTAACCGTGTCGGTCGAGGAACTTCATCTGGTAACGGTAAAACAGCTGGACGTGGACAAAAAGGTCAAAAAGCTCGTTCAGGCGGCGGAGTACGTCTAGGATTCGAAGGTGGACAAACACCATTGTTCCGTCGTTTACCAAAACGTGGCTTTACAAATGTGAACCGCAAAGAATATGCAGTCATCAATCTTGATGTCTTGAACCGCTTTGAAGACGGTGCTGAAGTAACACCTGTTGCTTTACACGAAGCTGGAATCGTCAAAGATGAAAAAGCTGGAATCAAAGTATTAGCTAACGGAGAATTAACGAAGAAATTGACTGTGAAAGCAGCTAAATTCTCAAAAGCAGCTGAAGAAGCAATCGTTGCTGCTGGTGGATCAATCGAGGTGATCTAATGATCAGACTATTGAAGGATGCCTTTAAGGTTAAGGATATTAGATCCAGAATATTGTTCACCGTCTTAATCTTGTTTGTCTTTCGTCTGGGAACACATATTACTGTGCCAGGCGTAGACGCAAGTCGCCTAAATACCATCGCAGATCTACCATTTTTAAACATGTTAAACTTGGTAAGTGGTGGCGCCATGCAACAATTTTCGATTTTCTCGATGGGGGTTTCGCCTTACATCACTGCCTCAATTGTTATTCAGTTGTTGCAGATGGATATCGTCCCTAAATTTGTTGAATGGTCGAAACAAGGTGAAGTGGGTCGTAAGAAACTAAATCAGGCAACACGTTACTTGACGTTGGTATTGGGCTTTGTCCAATCCATGACATTAACGGCTGGATTTAACTATTACACTCAACTCGGGTTTGTAAACAATCCTAATATGGCAACCTATATCGTGATCGGTCTGATTTTAACAGCCGGAACGATGTTAGTCACTTGGTTAGGAGAGCAGATCACCGAGCGTGGTATCGGAAACGGTGTGTCAATGATCATCTTTGCAGGGATCATTTCACGCTTACCAGCAAGCATCAAAGAATTGATTGAAGATTACTTCATTAACGTGGATCAATCGGATATCTGGCTAAATGCTATCTTTATGGCGCTGCTTGTGATCGCTGTGTTGATCGTCATTACATTAGTAACCTATGTTCAACAAGCAGAACGCAAGATTCCGATCCAATATACAAAACGGGTAGCAGGAGCGCCTACCAGCAGTTACCTTCCTTTGAAAGTAAATGCTGCCGGGGTTATCCCAGTTATCTTTGCCAGTTCTTTTATTACAACACCAAATGCGATCATTCAAGCATTAGGTAGTTCATATAGAGGAGAAACTTGGTACGAAGTGGTGCAAACGATCTTTAGTTACAACACTGTACCGGGTGCGATCATCTATACTGTCTTGATCGTTGCGTTTACTTTCTTCTACGCATTTGTTCAAGTAAACCCTGAGAAATTAGCGGAAAACTTGCAAAAACAAGGAAGTTACATTCCGAGTGTGCGTCCTGGTAAAGGAACCGAAGAATATGTATCACGTTTGTTGATGCGATTAAGCACGGTTGGATCGATCTTTTTAGGATTGGTTGCTTTACTTCCAATCATCGCTCAGATGGCTTGGAATCTACCGCAATCGATCGGTCTAGGTGGAACGAGTCTATTGATCATTATCGGTGTGGCACTTGATACTGCCAAGCAGTTAGAAGGGCTTATGCTGAAACGGAAATATACTGGTTTCATCAATTAAAGTTATTGAAGTGTTGAGGATTTCCTCAACACTATTCAAAAACTTACAGGAGGAATTAGAATGAACTTCATTTTAATGGGATTACCTGGTGCTGGAAAAGGTACTCAGGCAGAACGTATCGTTGCTGAATACGGTCTTCCTCATATTTCAACAGGCGATATGTTTCGGGCTGCGATGGCGAACGAAACAGAACTAGGCCTTAAAGCAAAATCATACATGGATCAAGGCGCATTAGTTCCTGATGAGGTTACCAATGGGATCGTTAAAGAACGTTTAGCTGAACCTGATACCGAGAAAGGTTTCTTATTAGATGGTTTTCCTCGTACATTGGATCAAGCAAAAGCGTTAGATGAGATGCTAGCTGACCTTAACAAAAAAATTGATGCCGTTATTGATATTCATGTTCCTGAAGAAGTTCTTGTAGAACGTTTAGCCGGCCGCTTCATGTGCCGCAATTGTGGGGCAACTTATCATAAATTGTTCAATCCTCCCAAAGAGGAAGGAACATGTGATCGTTGTGGAAGTCATGACTTCTACCAACGTGAAGATGATAAGCCTGAGACGGTCAAAAATCGTCTAGCTGTCAATATCAAAAGCAGTGAACCAATTTTGACTTATTACAAAGACAAAGGGTTATTGCAATCGATTGATGGGGATCGCGACATCGACGCTGTATTCGAAGATGTTCAAAAGATCATTGACTAATCATAGATTGCCCGAGTCCAACTTGCAGCTTAAAACTTTCTCTTGAAATCTTTGACAGGATATGATAGAATATGTCAGTCCGACTTCTACTTTTTATTAAGTAGGAGCATAGTTTGAGAATATCAGGTGGGAACCGAGTTTCCGCCATTTTATCGTGTGAAAATCACAAGTACAAGGAGGTACTGTGCGTGGCAAAAGAAGATATGATTGAAGTCGAAGGTACAGTCGTCGAAACTTTGCCGAATGCAATGTTTAAAGTAGAATTGGAAAACGGACACCAAGTTCTAGCGACCGTTTCTGGTAAGATCCGGATGCACTACATTCGTATTTTACCTGGAGACAAAGTGACGGTGGAATTATCCCCGTATGATCTGAACCGTGGCCGCATTACTTATCGCTTTAAATAATTGTACTCCGTAAAACCACAGGAGGTATTATCATGAAAGTAAGACCATCAGTAAAACCAATGTGCGAACATTGTAAAGTAATTCGTCGTAAAGGACGCGTTATGGTGATTTGCCCAGCAAATCCAAAACATAAACAACGTCAAGGATAATCGGAGGTGTAACAAATATGGCTCGTATTGCAGGAGTAGATATTCCTCGTGATAAACGTGTGGTCGTTTCACTTACTTATATCTATGGTATTGGTAACACGACTGCAAAACAAATTTTAGCTGACGCTGGCGTGTCTGAAGAAGTTCGCGTTCGTGATTTAACGAATGAACAAACAGATGCTATCCGTGCGGAAGTTGATAAATTAAAAGTTGAAGGTGACCTTCGTCGTGAAGTGAACTTAAACATCAAACGATTGATGGAAATCGGTTCTTACCGTGGAATCCGTCATCGCCGTGGATTGCCAGTTCGTGGACAAAACACGAAAAACAATGCACGTACTCGTAAAGGCCCGTCTAAAACAGTCGCAGGCAAGAAAAAATAATTCCTAAGTGAAGGAGGTTAAAACTTCATGGCAGCAAAAAAAGTGAGTCGTAAACGCCGTGTGAAAAAGAATATTGAAGCGGGTATTGCACATATTCACTCAACATTCAATAATACAATCGTAATGATCACTGATACTCATGGTAATGCATTAGCATGGTCATCAGCTGGTTCATTAGGTTTCAAAGGAAGCAAAAAATCTACTCCTTTTGCCGCTCAAATGGCAGCAGAAACAGCTACCAAAGCAGCAATGGAACACGGATTAAGAACTGTTGAAGTAACAGTTAAAGGACCTGGTTCTGGACGTGAAGCAGCAATTCGTTCATTACAAGCAGCAGGTTTGGAAGTGAGTGCGATCCGTGACGTGACTCCAGTCCCTCATAATGGATGCCGCCCTCCAAAACGCCGTCGTGTTTAATGAGTGCTGCTCATTTTGAGTGTAACAAATACGTCATTGAACAAGACACTTTTCGTTTTGAAAGGGGTAATAGATAAGAATGATTGAATTCGAAAAACCAAGAATCGCAAAGATTGATGAAGACAAAGATTATGGCAAGTTCATCGTGGAACCTCTTGAAAGAGGCTACGGAACTACACTAGGAAATTCCCTACGTCGTATTTTATTATCTTCTTTACCTGGTGCGGCAATCACCAATATTCAAATCGATGGAGTTTTACACGAATTCTCAACTGTTAAGGGTGTTCGGGAAGACGTTGCTCAAATCATCTTGAATATTAAAGGTCTTGCATTGAAAATGTACGGGGATGAAGAAAAGACCCTTGAAATTGATATTTCAGGACCCGCTACAGTAACTGCTGGCGATATCATCGTTGATAGTGATGTAGAAATCCTTAACAAAGATATGTATATCTGTACCGTTTCTGAAGGTGCTACGTTCCATGCTCGCTTAACAGTGAAACCTGGCCGCGGCTACGTTCAAGCGGACGAAAACAAAAAAGAAGACATGCCGATCGGCGTTCTTCCGGTCGATTCAATCTATACACCAGTACGTCGTGTCAACTACCAAGTAGAAAACACACGTGTCGGTCGTCGGGATGATTTCGACAAATTAACGATGGAAATATGGACTGATGGCTCAATCGAACCATTGGAAGCAATGAGTTTGTCTGCGAAGATCATGACTGAACATTTAGACATCTTTGTTAACCTAACGGATGAAGCGAAAAACGCTGAAATCATGGTTGAAAAAGAAGAAACACAAAAAGAAAAAATGTTGGAAATGACGATCGAAGAATTAGACTTATCTGTTCGTTCATACAACTGTCTAAAACGTGCAGGAATCAATACTGTACAAGAATTGACAAACAAATCTGAACCAGAAATGATCAAAGTAAGAAACTTAGGCCGTAAATCTCTTGAAGAGGTCAAAGTGAAATTACATGATTTAGGTTTAGGACTACGTAAAGACGATTAAACCGTTTTCGATTACGTTAGTTCGGTTCGTCTGACCGATACAACATTCGAAAGTGAAGGAGGGAAACCACGTGAGTTATCGTAAACTAGGACGCACATCTAGCCAACGTAAAGCGATGTTGCGTGATTTGACAACTGATTTATTCATTAACGAACGTATCGTTACGACTGAAGCTCGTGCGAAAGAAGTTCGTTCAACTGCAGAAAAAATGATCACTTTAGGTAAACGTGGTGATTTGCATGCACGTCGTCAAGCAGCAGCATTCGTTCGTAATGAAGTTGCAAGTGTACGTGAAGAAAACGAAGAAGTAGTTATTGAATCAGCATTACAAAAATTATTCAATGATATCGCTCCTCGTTACACAGATCGCCAAGGTGGATATACTCGTATCTTGAAAACAGAACCAAGACGCGGAGATGCTGCACCAATGGTTATCCTAGAACTTGTTTAAAATCACACTTATCATCACTTTATAGATGTTTACTAAGAGTGTTATGATGTTGGAAGAAACTTTCCGAGTCTAGCTCAGCGCCTACACCTCGATGTATTTCGAGGTGTACGCACTCATCATAAAGTGCTTTTTTTTTACTTTCGATTACCTGTCAAGACAGGTAATGGCAAGTGAAAAAAAGATCTGGAGACAAATCGTGCGTGAATCATTGAAAAACGTGCGCTTTTTTGGTAGTGTTAGAAAGAATTAATCGCAAATGAAGGAGTCTATCATGAAGCCAATCATTGAATTGAATGCTATTACTGTGCGTTATAGCGAAGAAGAGCGTCCCGCGTTAAATAACGTATCCTTTTCCATCAACAAAGGGGAATGGGTGGCGTTGATCGGCCATAACGGCTCTGGTAAATCAACTTTAGCAAAGACCATCAATGGCTTGATCTTGCCGCAAGAAGGCAGTGTTTCTGTCGGCGAATTGCCTTTGAATGAAGAAAATATCTGGAATATTCGAAAAATGGTCGGTATGGTCTTTCAAAACCCTGACAATCAATTCGTTGGTTCGACGGTGGAAGATGATGTGGCTTTCGGTTTGGAAAATCAAGGAATCCCACGTGAAGAAATGCTGGTTCGTGTCAAAGACGCTCTGGAACAAGTACGGATGAGCGAGTTTGCGACCCGGGAACCCGCACGTCTTTCTGGTGGTCAAAAACAGCGGGTAGCCATTGCTGGCGTCGTTGCATTGCGCCCAGATATCATCATTCTTGATGAAGCCACTAGTATGCTAGATCCAGAAGGCCGTGAAGAAGTGATCGCAACGATCAAAAAAATCAAAGAGAAAAACAATTTGACCGTGTTATCGATCACCCATGATATCGATGAAGCAGCCAATGCCAATCGGGTGCTGGTGATGCGTCAAGGAGAGCTCGTCCGCGAAGGGACACCCGCAGAGATTTTTTCTGCAGGTCCAGAACTGATTGAGCTAGGCTTAGATCTGCCATTTCCTGAAAAATTAAAGGCGGCACTAAAACAGCGGGGCGTCACGGTACCGCAAGCGTACTTAACTGAAGAAGGGATGGTGGATTGGCTATGGACATCCGTTTTGAACAAGTAGGATTCACCTACCAACCGCATTCTCCGTTTGAACAGCGGGTTTTGTTCGATATCGATTTAGAGATCAAAGAAGGCTCTTATACCGCCTTAGTCGGTCATACAGGGAGCGGAAAATCTACGTTGCTGCAGCACTTGAATGCATTATTAAAACCAACGACTGGCACGGTCACGATCGGTGAGCGAGTCATCAAACCCGAGACAGATAACAAAAATCTAAAAACGTTACGTAAAAAAGTCGGGATCGTTTTTCAATTTCCTGAATCCCAATTATTTGAAGAAACCGTTGCGAGAGATATCGCTTTTGGACCGAAAAACTTTGGGGTCTCCGAAGAAGCAGCCAAAGGTTTAGCCCAAGAATACATTCAATTGGTAGGTTTAGATGAAAGTTTTCTGGAACGTTCACCATTTGACCTTTCAGGGGGCCAAATGCGCCGTGTAGCGATTGCTGGGGTCTTGGCTATGGAACCAGAAGTTTTGGTCTTAGACGAGCCGACAGCTGGCTTAGATCCACAAGGACGCAAAGAGATGATGGAAATGTTTGATCGCCTGCATCGGGAAAAGAACATGACGATCATTTTAGTGACCCACTTGATGGATGATGTTGCAAACTATGCTGATTATGTCTATGTGCTAGAAAAAGGCCGTCTCGTCAAAGCAGGCACGCCGTCTGTTGTGTTTCAAGACACTGCCTGGCTGCAAGAAAAGCAGTTGGGGGTACCGACAGCAACCGCATTTGCGGAGCAACTACAAGCCAGAGGATTGGCATTTGAGCAGTTGCCGCTAACGGCTGATGAGCTGGCGGATGTTTTAGTAGCAAAGGGGGCGACTGCCCATGATGAATAAACTGATTTTCGGTCGTTTTATTCCCGGAGACTCCTTGATTCACCGTTTAGATCCACGAGTCAAATTGATTGCTAGTTTTTATTTTATTGCGATTATCTTTTTGGCGAATAATTGGCAAAGTTATTTATTAGCGGGTGCTTTTACGCTCTTTTGTATCTCCTTTTCAAAAATCGATTTTGGCTTCTTTATTCGAGGCGTGCGACCTTTGATTTGGCTGATTTTATTTACTGTGGCGTTACAGATTTTATTTACTACCGGCGGGGACGTCTACTGGTCTTGGTGGATCTTTAACATCACAGAATTTGGTGTCCAAAACGGGATTTTTATTTTTTGCCGTTTTGTTTTGATCATTTTCATGTCGACCTTGTTGACGTTAACGACGCCTCCATTAGAGCTTTCAGATGCGATCGAATACATTTTGCGTCCTTTAAAAGCGATCCGTTTCCCTGTCCATGAAATCTCACTGATGCTGTCGATCGCGTTGCGCTTTGTGCCAACCTTGATGGATGAAACAGAAAAAATTATGAATGCTCAGCGTGCCCGCGGGGTCGATTTCGGCGAAGGGGGACTGTTGCAGAAGATGAAGGCGATCGTTCCTTTATTGATTCCTTTATTTGTCAGCAGCTTTAACCGTGCGGAAGATCTAGCTACCGCTATGGAAGCCAGAGGCTATCAAGGCGGCGAAGGGCGTACGAAGTATCGTATTTTGCACTGGCATCAACGGGACACATTGGTTGTCATCGTTTTTGCGCTCTTTACAGTCGCGTTAGTGTTCTTAAGAGGATAATCGAAGACCTATGATTGAAGTCAACCCACGAAAGGTTCTTAACGAAGCAACGAGGCTGCTGGCGATCCCAGCGGCTGGTTCGAAAAGGCCTGTCGATCGATCAGACTTTTCTCATAGGCTTTTTTGTGAAAAAATAGAAAGAAACAGGTGATTCAATGGTCCGCTATAAAGCGACGATCGCTTATGATGGCACGAATTTTCAAGGATTTCAGCGTCAACCCAATGGACGAACGGTTCAAGAAGAGATTGAAAAGACATTAACGAAGATGAACAATGGGCAGCCGATTCAGATTCATGGCTCTGGCCGCACCGATGCGGGGGTCCATGCGCAAGGGCAAGTGATCCACTTCGATTTCCCTCAAAAGCGCCCACTGGAAAAAATGCGCTTTGGTTTAGATACCCAAACGCCAGAAGATGTTGCGGTAAAATCGGTGGAGATCGTTGACGATACCTTCCATGCCCGCTACTTAGTCGTTGAAAAAACCTACCAGTTTCGAGTGGACATTGGGAAACCTCGCAGTCCTTTCCGCCGTCATTATGCCAGCTATTATCCGTATCCGCTAGATTTGGAAAAAATCCAACGAGCGTTGCCAGATTTTTTAGGCACCCATGACTTTACCAGTTTTTGCGCGACGGGCAGTTCCGTCGATGACAAAACACGGACGATCCATGAGGCGTCCATGGCGGTCAATGACGCTGGAGATGAGTTGATTTTCACCTTTCGCGGCGATGGATTTTTGTACAAGATGATCCGAATCATGGTGGGCACATTGTTGAAAATCGGCAATGGACGACTCGCACCTGACAGTATTCCTGCGATCATTGCGCAAAAAGACCGAAATGCGGCAGGACCCACAGCTCATCCAGAAGGATTGTATTTGGTTCACGTTGCCTATGAATAAGAAAAAACACAAGCTTCGCTGCTCTTGTCCAACAAGAGAAAGCGAAAGCTTGTGTTTTTATTTTTTCTCAGGCAAAACAGGGGTGGTTTCTTGCCAATCTTCAGTCCTTTCCGCAGCGGTTTTAGGCGCAGCAGTGGGGGGTGTTTTTTCTAAGGTACTGGCAGCGACTAAGGCGGCGATGGCTACCAAAAATGCAAAAAGCAAGTAAAGCAGCCAGCTCCAAGCAACGTGGTAGCGATTGCCGATGCCTAAAAAGACCATTTGACCGACGGGTCCCCCTAGCATCACAATGGTGGAAAAGATCCCGCTGCTGATGGCGAGATGTTCTTCATCGATCTCACGAATCAGATGTGCCGAAAAGCGAGGATTGATTTTTCCAATCAGATAGCCTTCAGCAAAGAGCAGCACAATCATGAGCCAACGATTATGCAGGAAGAGAAAATTCAAGGTCAATAGACATAAAACGAAGGAGGTATAGGCAATCAAGCGAACCAGACCAGTATTCTTGAACCAGTCGGCAGCAAACAAGGCGCCAGCGACCATGCCGATGGAAGTGGCGATGCCTGCCATCGCAACGGTGTTGCCATAAGTGGCAAACCAAAGCGCAAGGTCATCCAACAGTTGGAGATTTAGCAGACCGCTCGTGCTAGCGGCTAAGGTATTGATCAGTAAGGCAAAGAGGATCATCTTTTTAAGAAAAGCCGTACCAGTCAATAATTTAAAGGTTTCCGAGAAATTCTGAAAGAGTGGTGTTGGTGCTTGATTGATTTTCCCTAGCACCGCATAAAAGAGCGAGCGGTTCCAGAAGATCACGATGGCGGCTAAGAAAAACGTCACGGCATTGATCAAACCAAAAGCGGCAAAATTATTATTCAGTAAAATGATCCCCCAAGCACCGATCCCTTGAAAGACGATTTGAACGGTGGTTTGACACGCCATTTGAAAGCCCATGGCACTGTCTAAGGCGTCAGCAGGCACAAGACGGCGAACATAGGGCAGCTGCAACCCAGAACAATAAGCGCCCAAACAATCAGATACAATGTTGATGCCTAGCAAAAGGAAGAAAGACCATAAACTAGGCGGCAGTTGGATCAAAAAAGCGAGTGCCACAAAAAGGACCCCTTGTAATAGTCGACTGCTGATCATCCATTGCACTTTGTTTTTGGTACGATCGGCTAGATAGCCAGTCAGGATCCGTAAGAGATCAGGGACTAACAGTGCCATGGAGGCTAAGGAAACAGCAAGGGCATTAAAGGGTAATGTACTGGCATAAACTACAAAGACGATATTAAATAAACTCATGCCGATGCCGCTGAGTAAGGCGGCGTTGACTAAGGCACGATAGCCTTTGTTTTGTTGATATTCTTTCATCGAAATCATCCTTTCACGTTCTACGTTGTAAAATCAGTATAGGATGCTTTATACTAAGAAGAGAAAATAATCCACTATAGTGGAATTTAAATGTACCAGGAGCGTACCAGAGGTTACTGTCACGAGTGGCTAACAGCTAAAAGAGTGGTATGTAAATAGGGGATCGTAGATTTTGTTCCTCAACATTTTATAAGGTTGAATCTAAATTTGAATCTAGATTTGAATCTAAAATAGTAGCATTTAATGGCAGAGCTTCATTCGTAAAGCAAATTTGGTTTGGCGTTTGCAGACTGATCGCTAGGAGGATGGTTATGGAAGAAGGAAAACTGTACCGACAATTGCGCAAAGAGCGTGGCTATACGATCGCTCAAGTGGCGGATGAACAAAACAGTCGCTCGTTTATCAGTAAATTTGAGCAAGGTGCTTCAAGTATCAGTATTCATCGCTTGGAACGCTTATTAGAAAATATCCATGTTACGGTGGAGGAGTTTTATTATTTACGTGCGCAGCAAAAAGGCATAAAAAGTCACGACAACCTGATGAGCTTCCCCAGCTATATGACGAGCGAATTTATGGATTTACTGGATCGAATTTTAGGGATCAACAAAGAAGCTTTCTTGAGTAACGCCCACGCCCAGCGAAGCAAAGAAGGGCTGGAGGAAATGCGCAGCGAACTGATCGCCGCTTCCAAACAGCATTCTTTTGTTTTTCTGTACCTTGAGATCACAAAGGAGATACATGAAATCAATCTCTCAGGTTCTAAACCCAATCACTCTTCTGGTGACTATATGGAAAAGCTACGCACCAAAACTCGCCCCGTCATTTCCTACCTTACGAAAGTAGACAACTGGGGCGTTTATGAGATTTTACTGTTTCGGTATTTTCAATTCTTGTTTCCTGTCGAAACCTCCTATCACTTACTGCAGATCGCTATTTCCCGCACAAAAAAAGAACAAGGCTTGTCCTTGATGCGAGAAATTCAAATGGATTTGATTTTTAGTTGTTTTACGACGTTTGTCAATTTTCGCCGCCTGGAGTGGGCAAAAGAGGTGTTGACCATTGCAGAGGAATTATTGGCAGATCGCGGAGATATGCTAAACAGCACGCATCTTCTTTGCTATCAAGGGTGGTACTGGTATATTTATGGCGATCAAGAAAAAGGACTGTTGAAAATCGACCAAGGGCTTTCAATCTTTCGCGTCTTGAAACAAACCAAAATGGTTAAATTATGGGAGCGATCGTTGCACTCCATCAAGAAAAATGCGGAAGAACCTAA
The DNA here is from genome assembly GCF_002393265.1 of Enterococcus sp. FDAARGOS_375. Classification (NCBI taxonomy): domain Bacteria; kingdom Bacillati; phylum Bacillota; class Bacilli; order Lactobacillales; family Enterococcaceae; genus Enterococcus; species Enterococcus sp. FDAARGOS_375. Next base: position 1,727,429 of record NZ_CP023515.1, read on the forward strand.
CAGTTATCTTATGTTTCGCTAAACGCTCTAAGGGCTAACGGGCTAGGCATTGCCCCCGCATCGAAGGGGACCTAGTCGGTAGTGGAGGCTAAGGCCACTAGAGCGAACAACTGCGGAACGCCAGCACAAAAAAAGAACCAAACTCACCGATCATTGAGCGACACCCATAAGTCAGCGTTTGCTCTAACTTATGGGGAGCGCCTCAAAAAGACGAGTTGGTTCTTTTTCGATTAGGTTTCTGGTGGTTGATCCACGAGTTGGCGTTGGTCGTCTAAAACTTGCTTTTTGGCTACTTGTTTCTGGTAAAACCAAGCAAACAGGATAAACAATGCGATGCAGCCGAAGAACAAGCAAACACCGATAACAAAGCCTTGCGGCAAGAAGGACAGTTCCAAGTGATGGGTGCCACTTGGGATCGTCACACTGATAAAGCCGTCTTGAAAGGCGGTGATTGGAACTTCTTTGCCGTCAAGCGTAGCAGTCCAGCCCTTGTCATAAGGGATGGTCGTTACAAGCTGCTGCTCTTTTTCAGTCGTGATATCGGCTTTGGCACTGCGTTTGCCGACCGTCATAGCGACCCCTCGATCTTGGATCGCATCAATGGCTTGTTGGTAAGCGTTGGTATCCAAGGTCACGACTTGCGGGTTTTGGAAGGAGATTTCAGGCGTTCCGTAGAAGCTGACGGTGAATTGAACCGTCGTATCGGTCTCATAGTGCCCTAAGTCGTAGTATTGACCGTTGATACTGATTTGCGTTTCTCGCTGCTGACCGTTGACTGTCACGGTGGCAGATGAGCTTTCCAATTCCCCAAAGTTGGCAGGGAAAAGACTCAAGTATGCTTGCGAGTTCGCTGGAACCTCCACTTGCCAAGTCACTTCTTTTGCGACATTGCTTTCTTGCTCGGTAAATTTCATATACATGCCGTCATTGGTGATATCTGTATTTTTACTATGGATCACCGTGATCGGCTGAAAGGCAAAATACTCTAAATTTAAATCCGCCAAGCCATTGAAAAGGTTTTTCTGGCTCGTCAAGTTGTCGTTTTGCGGCTGTTCAATCGATTCAATGGTTGGTTCAGCCAAGAAACCTAGCGGTAACGCATTTTGATTCTCATAAAGCTTGTATTCACCAGATTCCCCCACACGTTGAAAGCCGTATTTGGTGAGATTTGGCTTGGAGATATTGTATTTGATCCCTGTAAAAGTATCCATCAGCAAGGTATTATTCGGATAGCGGATATTTAAATTGGTGCCGCGGGACCGAAAGCCCAGCTTATCCAGGTAGCTTGAGGAATTGCGGTTACGGATCGAAGAAAACATGCTGACACCGCTGTAGCCATAATTGATACTGTCGTTGGAAGAAACAGGATCAAGGTTTTCTAATCGGAAAAAGGTATCATTGTCTTCGTTGGCTTGAGTGACTAGTTTTTTGATGTCCGGATAAGGTTCTGTATACAAACTGCGAGAAGCATAGTTCCAATCATTCAAAATTCCGCGAACCATGCCGCTCGTATTGACGGCCATTTCTCCGCAGACGAAGATCAGCAGCAAGATCGTCACTCGTTTTTGTGTTAAAAGACCTAGTTGCCCGAACCCAATACATAACAAGTAAAGAACAAAGAATACGATCGTTAGCGCAAAAGAAGTAGCGGAAACATATTCATAGGTTCCAGGTCCTTTCAATGCGTAGGAGAGGGCAAACACCACGATCGTAGAAAGACCAATAATGAGAAACAAGCCGCGATCTTTTTGCTGCAGCTGCTCCCACCCGTATCCGGCCAGCATGATCACTAAGAAGGAGAACAAATAGGCATAACGGAAAAGGAACATATTTGGGGCATGCATCCCGTGCCAAAAAAGATTCATCGGCACGATATAAAAACTGGCGATCAAAACAGCAAACATGCCAGCGTATAAGAATTTATCCTTCAAGCGGATTTTCTTCGAAACAAAATATAAAATACACAACAGCAGCGGCAACAAGCCGATATAGATGAAGGGAATGGAGCCGTATTTTGTCGTATCGTAAACACCGATCATGTTTTTCATCACGAGGTCAAAGACATCGGTGGCTTCGGTTTTAAAGGAAGAAATCGTTGTTAATTCTTCCCCGTTTGAGCGCAAATCCAATAAGGCAGGTAAGATGATCACCATTGAGGCGCCGCCAGCTAACAAGGAGGTGATGCCGTAAGGGATGATCGCCCCCCGAGCTTGCTTCCAGTTGCGCCCCAACTGAACCAAGAAATACATCACGGAAAAGAGACCGATCATGAAGCCCATGTAAAAACTGGATAAAAATAACAGCAGATAACTGATAAATAACACGACTGGTTTTTTCTTTTTCACTAACCGGTCAATACCTAAAATCACTAGCGGTAGATAGATCATGGCATCAAGCCACATGATCAGTTCCGAATGGGCGGTGATGAAGGACATCAAGGCATAACAGACGGCTAAGGTCACATGCTGCCAACGTTGGATCTTAAAGGTTTGGCTGGCATAAAACCAAAACGCCAAACCCGCACTGCCGATCTTGATCAAGGTCAAGAAGTACAACGCATCTGGCATCAGCTGATTTGGGAAAAACAAGACCAGAGGAGTGAAGATCCCACCTAAGTAATAGGAGATCAGTGCCAGATAATTCAAGCCTAAAGAGGCGTTCCATGTATAAAAGATACTTTGCTTGCCTAAGAGCATATTGCGAAAGCTGGCATGAAAGTTTGAGAATTGCGAAAAGGCATCACTGGCTAAGACACTGCGGCTGCTGCCAGGGTAGATGCCGATGGTCAAATAGATCACTGCCATGATAAGAAACGGCAAGAAGAAACTAGCAAGCATATAAGGCCAATGTTGTTTGGCAAATGTTTTTATTTTCGTCACAAGAAGTCACCTGTTCTTTATCAATTTTTTCTTAGTTTACCACAGGTGAATCGATTAAAAAAACAAAGACCTGTTTTCTTTAATGAAAACCTAAGTGAAAGCGCACCAAAGAAAAAAGGGTACAAAAAAAGCCGTTCAAAACGAACGGCCGAAAAGGTCTAATTATACGCGCTCAACTTTTCCAGATTTCAAAGCACGAGTTGACACCCAAACTTTTTTAGGTTTTCCGTCAATCATAACGCGAACTTTTTGCAAGTTAGGTTTCACAGTACGTTTTGTCGCATTCATTGCGTGAGAACGATTGTTTCCACTTGTAGTTTTACGTCCAGTAAAGTAACAAACTTTAGCCATGTGGTTATTTCCTCCTTTGCCTTGATGTTGGAGCGCTATTTCAGCTCATACCATCTGAATTTATCACAGAAAGGTGAAAAAAGCAAGAGTAATTTTCAAGAAACATTGACTTTTCCCGGTAAACATTGTAAATTAAACAAGGTCGAAATGCAAGACGTTTGGTCAGAAAGCCCCTTTTCATATGTCTCATCCTTTTATTTGCGGTACAGCTATGATAAAATATGTAAGAAGAAAGATGGGTCATGCCCATTGAAGGAGGCTATAAAATGGCTGTAAAAATTCAAACCTCATCAGGTATTATTGAAATCAGCAATGAAGTCATTGCAACAGTGGTCGGAGGCGCAGCAACAGATGTGTTCGGCATTGTTGGTATGGCTAGCAAGAAACAAATCAAAGATAACATCAATGAAATTTTACGAAAAGAAAATTATTCTCGCGGTGTCGTTGTCCGCCAAGAAGAAAACGGCATTGCAGTGGATGTATACACGATCGTCAGCTATGGAACAAAGATTTCCGAAGTTTCCCGCAACGTGCAGGAAAAAGTGAAATACAACTTAGAAACGATGCTAGGTGTATCTGCGAACTCGGTAAATGTATTTGTTCAAGGCGTACGTGTACTGCCAGATTAGGCAAGGGATCCGTTCATGGCGGATGATTTTAAGGAGGACTATCTAAGTGAAGGTAACGAATATCAGCGCAAGTCAGTTTCAAGAAATGGTGCAGGCAGGCGCGGCTCGTCTACAAGTTAATGCAGAGTTTGTCAACTCATTGAATGTGTTTCCTGTTCCAGATGGAGACACTGGGACAAACATGAATCTATCCATGACCAGTGGAGCAAAAGCGGTCGCAGATGCGACTTCAGAAAACGTCGGCGATCTTGCCGCTACACTTTCAAAAGGACTATTGATGGGCGCACGTGGGAATTCTGGCGTCATTTTATCTCAATTATTCCGCGGTTTTTCTAAAGCTATCCCAACCGCAGAAACACTCACTGCACCAGAATTGGCTCAAGCCTTTACTCATGGAGTAGAAACCGCCTATAAAGCAGTCATGAAACCTGTGGAAGGAACCATCTTGACTGTGGCACGCATCGCAGCTGAATATGGCGAGAAAAAAGCACAAACTACCGATGATTGTATCGAAGTGATGAAAGCCGTGGTTCACGGTGCAAAACGTTCATTGGCGAAAACCCCAGATCTATTGCCCGTCTTAAAAGAAGTCGGCGTGGTGGATAGCGGCGGTCAAGGATTGTTGTTCATTTATGAAGGCTTCTTAAATGCGTTGACGGGTGAATACCCAGCCGATGAAATCTTCGAACCTTCCCCAGCGGCTATGGATGAAATGGTCAATGCCGAACATCATCGCAGCGTTCAAGGACACTTAGCGACAGAAGATATCACCTTTGGTTACTGTACAGAAATCATGGTGAAGATCGGTGAAGGTCCGACTGTAGATAGTGAATTTGATTATGAAACATTCCGTAATTACTTAAATGAATTAGGGGATTCCTTATTAGTGGTCAACGACGATGAGATCATCAAAGTCCATGTCCATACGGAACATCCTGGCGAAGTCATGAATTATGGTCAAAAATTCGGCTCATTGGTGAAAATCAAAGTTGACAACATGCGTCTTCAGCATGAAACGATTTTGGAACACGACCAGCAAGGTGCAAAACCTGCACCAGTGAAACGTCCACGGACACCATTTGCGATCATCGCGATCGCGGCTGGCGAAGGCTTGAAAGAATTGTTCACTAGCCTGGGTGCTTCATATGTCATCAGTGGCGGCCAAACGATGAACCCAAGTACGGAAGACATTTTGTTGGCGATCAATGAAGTTAATGCCGACCAAGTGATCGTTCTACCAAATAACAAAAACATCTTTATGGCTGCGCAGCAAGCAGCGGAAGTTTCCGAGATTCCAGTAGCGGTTGTTGAAACACGGACGATCTCACAAGGGATGACAGCGATGCTGGCATTCCACGAGCAATCCACACTAGCTGAAAATCAGCAAGCTATGACCGATGTTTTAGCAAGTGTTGTCAGCGGATCAGTGACTCATGCGATCCGTAATACATCAATTGATGGCATCGAAATCACAGAAGGCGACTTCTTAGGAATGGTCGACGGCAAAATCGTTGTTTCTGTTCCTGATCGTTTCTCTGCTTCCATGACTACCTTAGAAAAAATGATCACAGAAGATACTGAGATCGTCACCATCATTATCGGTGAAGAAGGCAAAGCCAAAGAAGCAGCGAAAATCGAAGAAGCGATCGTTGAACTGCATCCTGAGATCGAAGTAGAGATCCATCAAGGCGATCAGCCAGTTTATCCGTATCTTTTCTCAGCAGAATAAACAAATTAGGCGGCGGGGGCAAAAATCGTAGATGATTTTTGGCTCCGTCTTTTTCTATGAATGCAGGAATCTCTGCAATAAATAAAATCACTTTGGAAAAGGAGGGTACCTATGCTGAATCAGCCACTTACGGTATTAAAGGGTGTCGGAGAAAAACGCGCCCAAGACTTGGCGAGTTTAGGGATCGAAACCATTGAAGACCTGCTGAAGTATTATCCGTTTCGTTATGAAGACATTCAAGAACGGCAATTAGCGGAGATTCAAGACCAAGAAAAAGTAACGATCAAGGGGATCGTCGTTTCCCCGCCGGTCGTCAATCGCTTTGGCTATAAGAAAAGTCGGTTGCAATTTCGCATGATGCAAGACCACGATGTCTTTAATGTCTCCTTTTTCAATCAGCCTTATTTGAAGGATAAAGTAGAGGTTTCAGAAGAGATCGCCGTCTATGGCAAATGGGACGCCAAACGCAAAGGATTGACGGGGATGAAAATTCTCGGCAGCAAGAGCGCAGAAGACTTTGCCCCCATTTATCATGTCAATAAAGCCGTGCGTCAAAGTGTGTTGATCGAACTGATCAAACAGGCATTCCTTGATTTTGGTGATCAGATCACAGAGATCTTGCCTTTGTCATTGATTGAAAAATATCGCTTGTTGGATCGGAAATCCGCGATGTTTGCGATGCACTTTCCTAAAGATCCCCAAGAGAGTCATCAAGCGAAGCGTCGGGTGATTTTTGAAGAGTTCTTTTTGTTCCAAATGCAGATCCAAGGACTGAAGAAAAGCGAAAAAGCCGAGAAAAACGGCTTGGCGATCGATTATGATGTGCAACGCTTGAAAGAGTTTACTCGTAAACTGCCCTTTGAATTGACGAATGCGCAAAAGCGCGTGACCAATGAAATCTGCCATGACCTGAAAAGTCCGCAGCACATGCAGCGACTCTTGCAAGGAGATGTAGGAAGCGGAAAAACAGTCGTGGCGGCGATCGCCCTTTATGCCACGATGACGGCTGGCTTTCAAGGCGCGCTGATGGTGCCGACTGAGATTTTGGCCCAACAGCATCTAGAGAGCTTGAATCAACTCTTTGACCCCTTAGAAGTGACCACCGCTCTTTTAACAGGCTCGACCAAACCAAAAGAACGGCGGGTCATCTTAGAACAATTAGCAGCTGGGGAGATCGACATCATCGTTGGGACCCATGCGCTGATCCAAGAAGGGGTAGACTTTGCACATCTTGGCTTAGTCATCACCGATGAACAACACCGTTTCGGGGTCAATCAGCGAAAAGTCTTAAGGGAAAAAGGCTATCTGCCTGATGTACTCTTTATGACCGCCACGCCGATCCCTCGTACGCTAGCGATCACGGCTTATGGCGAAATGGATGTTTCGGTGATCGATGAGATGCCGGCAGGACGGATTCCTGTAGAGACTCGCTGGGTCCGGCCACCGCAGTTTGAATCGATCTTAGAGTGGGCGCAAAAAGAATTGGCACAAGGGCATCAGATGTATGTCATCTGTCCTTTGATCGAAGAATCCGAAATGCTGGATGTCAAGAATGCCACGGAGATTTATGAGCAGCTGCAAAGTTACTTTTCTCCTACTTATCAAGTGGGAATGCTGCATGGGAAAATGAAGAATCAAGAAAAAGACAGCATCATGGAAGCTTTCAAAGAAAATCAACTGCAGATCTTGGTTTCCACGACGGTCATCGAAGTAGGGGTCAATGTCCCCAATGCGACAGTGATGCTGATCATTGACGCCGATCGCTTCGGGTTAGCCCAGCTTCATCAATTGCGTGGACGGGTAGGGCGCGGTGCCGATGCTTCTTACTGTATATTGATCGCAAACCCGAAGAATGAGACAGGGGTCGAGCGAATGAAGATCATGACAGAAACCACCAACGGCTTTGTAGTCAGCGAAAAAGATTTGCAGTTGCGAGGACCAGGAGAAGTCTTCGGCAATCGACAATCGGGCTTGCCAGAGTTTGCGGCTGCCGATTTGGTCGCAGATGCCCATATTCTAGAAGTGGCACAAGTCGAAGCTGCCCAGCTTTGGCAAAAAAATGGCTGGCAGCTGTTGCCAGAATTTTCGGCATTGGCGAACTATTTAGCAGCAAAAAAAGCAGACAAACAATTTTTTGATTAAAGAATATGCTATACTGATTGGGAAAATGAAGGGAGTGGCAGCGAGATGCGGATTGCTGTTGATGCAATGGGCGGAGACAACGCCCCAAAAGCGATCGTAGAAGGGGTTATGCTGGCGAAAAAAGATTTTCCAGAGATTGAATTCCTCCTTTACGGAAAAGAAAATGAAATCAAAAAATACATGACGGATGATAAAAATGTCACTATTATCCACACAGATGAAAAAATCAATAGTGATGATGAACCTGTTAAAGCAATCAGACGAAAAAAAACGGCCTCAATGGTCTTAGCGGCACAAGCAGTGAAAAATGGCGAAGCAGATGCGATTTTTTCAGCCGGAAATACCGGTGCTTTATTAGCGGCCGGGTTGTTCATCGTTGGTCGGATCAAAGGGATCGACCGTCCCGGATTGATGTCCACAATGCCAGTGATCGGCAAAGATGCTGGCTTTGACATGCTGGATCTAGGCGCTAATGCCGACAATAAACCAGAACATTTGGCAAACTATGCCGTCTTAGGGTCCTTTTATGCCCAAAAAGTTCGCGGGATCAATCGACCAAGGGTCGGCTTGTTAAATAACGGAACGGAAGAAACCAAAGGCAGCGAATTGACGAAAAAAGCCTTTGAACTGCTTTCGCAAGACCCTACGATCCATTTTATCGGTAATGTCGAGGCTCGGGAATTATTGGATGGTGCAGCTGACGTCGTCGTGACAGATGGCTTTACTGGAAATGCTGTTTTGAAATCGATCGAAGGAACTGCCTTGAACTTAATGGCGTTGTTGAAGCAATCGATTCTTGATTCAGGTACCAAAGGGAAATTAGGGGCGTTGTTACTGAAGGATGCGTTGCGAAAAGTAAAAAATGAGATGGATTATGCGAAACATGGCGGGGCCGTATTATTTGGTTTGAAAGCACCAGTCATCAAAACCCATGGGGCGACAGGACCAGAAGCGGTAGCGTACACCATCAAGCAGATCCATACGATGCTAGCAACAGATGTTGTGGCCCAATTAGTCGCCCACTTTGAAGAAATGCCGACTGCAAAAGACGAAACGCAATCATAATGCAATCATTGTAATGAAATTGCAAAAATATCTAGACAAAAAGCATAGAAAGCAGTACAATGTTTGTTAGCCATTCTATGTTTTGTGCAAACGCGTGGAGGTGAAGCCAGTTGACACGAGATGAAGTATTCAAGAAAGTTGCGGTCGTGATCGCCAATCATTTTGAAATTGACGCAGAGAACGTAACGGATACGATGAGCATTAAAGACGACTTGAACGCTGATTCGATCAGTGTGATGGAATTCGTCCTTGAACTAGAAGATGAATTTGGTACAGAGATTTCTGATGAAGATGCCGAGCAGATCGAAACAGTCGGTGGAGCGGTTGATTATATTTCAAGCCATCTTGCTTAAGACAGACATAAGAGCTAAGTCCTAGATGACTTAGCTCTTTCTTTCTCATAATTGATCCGCCGTGATTTGGGCGGCTTTTCTTCAAAAATGCAATCTAAAAAACGATGGTTAAACCTGACATAGCGGCGTTGGAAGCGTAATGTAAATTTTCTGAAAATTCAGTGTTTTAAGTTTTCTGGGACTTGCATTATTGTTAGCATTTCTATATAATTATTAAGAATATATTATACAATGTTAAGAAAGCTTTTGGAAATGAAATGCATGTTCCTTCTTTTTTTACATTAAAACGCAAGACATCTTAGAAAGTAGAGAGGGGTATTCGATTGTCCAGAGATAATCAATTACTAGATGTTCAAAACCTTCACACAGGTTTTCGTATCAAAGACGATTACTATGACGCAGTAGATGGTATTTCTTTTACACTGGATCGTAATGAGATCTTAGCAATCGTAGGAGAATCTGGTTGCGGAAAAAGTACGTTAGCTACAACGATCATGGGGCTACATGATCCAAACAACACGAAAATCACTGGAGAAATCTTATATAAAGATTTAAACTTGTCAAACTTAAACGAAACGTTATACAACAAAATTCGCGGAAATGATATTGGGATGATTTTCCAAGATCCGTTGTCTGCACTGAATCCGTTGATGCGGATCGAAGACCAAATCAAAGAAGGCTTGTCTTATCATACAGATATGAATGCCGAACAGCGCCAAGCACGGGCATTAGAATTATTAGAACAAGTTGGGATCCCGAATCCACCGCGAGTAGGACGTCAATACCCTCATGAATTGTCAGGTGGGATGCGTCAGCGGGTCATCATTGCGATCGCGATTGCTTGTAAACCACCAATCATTATTGCCGATGAACCAACGACCGCGTTGGACGTGACGATCCAAGCACAGATCCTTGATCTACTAAAAGATTTGCAAGAAGAAACGCAAACGGGGATCATTTTGATCACCCACGATTTAGGTGTCGTAGCAGAGATGGCCGACCGAGTAGCCGTAATGTACGGGGGACAGTTTGTGGAAGTCGCAACAGCCGAAGAGTTGTTTGCCAATCCGAAACATCCATACACCCGCTCACTGCTTAACTCGATCCCTCAAGAAAACTCACAAGACAGTGAACTGCATGTGATCGAGGGCGTGGTTCCTTCCTTGAAAAATATGCCTCGGACCGGTTGTCGGTTTGCCGCACGGATTCCTTGGATCGCTGAAAGCGACCACGAAGCAAACCCAGTCTTGCATGAAGTAGCACCTGATCATTTGGTCCGTTGCACATGCTACAAGCATTTTCATTTTAGAGACGAAGAAGGAGAAGTGTAGATGACAGAATTAATTACAATCAAAGATCTGAAAGTCCACTATCCTATTCGCAGCGGATTCTTCAACCGTGTCACGGACCATGTGTATGCCGTTGACGGTGTGGACTTCATCATAGAAAAAGGAAAAACCTACGGATTGGTTGGTGAGTCTGGTTCTGGTAAATCCACGACGGGTAAAGCCATCGTTGGGTTAGAAAAAATCACCAGTGGCGAAATCATTTATGATGGGCAAGACGTGACCAAACGTTCCGTCCGCAAAAAAATGAACTACAACAAAGATGTCCAAATGATTTTCCAAGATTCAATGTCTAGCTTGAATCCTAAAAAACGCGTGGTAGACATTATCGCAGAACCATTGCGCAACTTTGAACGCTTAAGCGATCAAGAAGAGAAAACACGTGTGAAAAGTTTGTTGGATATCGTTGGGATGCCAGAAGATGCCCTATACAAATATCCTCACGAGTTCTCTGGTGGACAACGTCAGCGGTTAGGGGTTGCCCGCGCGGTAGCATCCAATCCAAAACTGATCGTTGCCGATGAGCCGGTTTCAGCCCTTGACTTATCCGTTCAAGCGCAGGTACTGAACTTTATGAAACGGATCCAGCAAGAATTTGGCTTAAGTTTCTTATTTATCTCTCATGACTTAGGGGTCGTAAAACACATGTGCGACAATATCGCCATCATGTACAAAGGCCGCTTCGTTGAGATCGGGACACGGGAAGACATCTACCAAGACCCGCGTCACATCTATACAAAACGTTTATTATCAGCGATTCCTCAAATCGACGTAAAAAATCGCGATGCTCACAAAGAAAACCGTCGCAAGGTCGAGTTGGAATATGTGACCCATCAAAAAGATTACTACGACGAATCTGGCAGAGTGTATGACTTGCGTAAAATCACCGAGTCGCACCAAGTCGCATTGAAAAACGGGGGTGCTGAATAATGTGGAAAACAATTCTACGTCGTTTGTTGTTGATGATCCCGCAAGTCATTATTTTGAGTATCTTGATTTTCTTGATCGCACAAGCAATGCCTGGGGATCCATTTACTGGTTTGATCAATCCAAACCAAGATCCAGCTGTTATTGAGCGGATGCGTGAAGCCGCTGGTTTGAATGACCCATGGTATACCCAGTATTTCCGTTGGATCGGAAATGCCTTAAAAGGGGACTTTGGACAAAGCTTTATCTATAAATTGCCTGTTTCAACATTATTAGCAGGACGTATCAGCAATACATTGTGGTTATCTTTATTGACGGTCATTTTGACTTACGTGATTGCCATTCCTTTAGGGATGTGGGCAGGACGTTACCAAAATTCATTGCTTGATAAAGTCGTCGTTGTTTACAACTTCTTCAGTTTCGCCGTACCGTTGTTTATCTTTGCGTTGATCGCATTGTTCATCTTCGGTTACCGATTGGCTTGGTTCCCAACGGGTGGTTCCGTTGCACCGGGGGTCAGCGGCATGGCTGAGTTTTGGAGTCGTTTGTATCACCTACTATTACCGGCAATCACTTCTGCATTATTAGGAACAGCAGTGACGATCCAATACTTGCGAAGTGAAGTCATTGATTCGAAATCATTGGATTTCGTTCGTACCGCTCGTTCAAAAGGGGTACCAACGAATAAAGTCTTCTCACGTCACGTTTTCCGGAATGCATCGTTGCCGATCGCATCACAAATGGGCTACGAGATCACGTCATTGATCGCAGGTTCTGTGGTCATTGAGAAAATCTTCGCCTACCCAGGTGTCGGAAAACTGTTTATCGATAGTATCGTCCAACGGGACTATGCCGTGATCACTTCACTAACATTGATCTTAGGACTAGCGACCTTGATCGGTACGCTACTGTCAGATATCATCATGAGTATTGTCGATCCAAGAATCAGAATCCAGTAATAGGAGGGGATAAATGTGTCTGAAAAGAAAGAAAAAGTACTAAAACAAGAGAGCATCCCGCCTATGGGATTGAAAATGATTTTTCGCGAATTCTTAAAAGATAAAATGGCGATCTTTTCATTAGTTTTGTTAGTCGCAGTTTTATTATTCGTGTTTATCGGCTCGGCAGTTATCGATCAATCACAAGTGATGCGTGTCAGCATCCTTGATAAATACGCTGTACCTGGCGCGATTTCGCCAAACGGCGGCACCTACCTTTTAGGGGCGGATGAAGGTGGCCGTGATGTTTGGGGACAATTGATCATCGGTGCGCGTAACTCAATCTTGATTGGTTTTTCAATCACGATCATTACGTCGATCGTTGGGGTCGGACTAGGGATCATCTCAGGTTATTATGGCGGTATCATTGATAATATTTTGATGCGTATCGTTGACTTCGTTATGATTTTACCGATCATGCTGATCATTATCGTTATCGTATCGATCGTACCTCGTTATAACGTTTGGACCTTTATATGGGTCATGAGTGCCTTTTACTGGGTCGGAAAAGCAAGGCTCTTCCGAAGTAAGACCCTTTCAGAAGGCCGTCGCGACTATGTTAGTGCATCGAAAACTCTCGGAACCAATGACTTTGTCATCATGTTCCGCGAAATCATGCCGAACCTTAGCTCATTGATCATCACCAACTTAACAATGAACTTTGCAGCGAATATCGGTATTGAAACGACACTAACATTCTTAGGTTTTGGTCTGCCGACCAATGTTCCAAGTTTGGGGACACTGATCGGGTATGCCAGCAGCGGTGATGTGCTGGTCAACAGACAGTGGATCTGGTTACCCGCATCAATTCTAATTTTAGTCTTGATGTTGAGTATCAATTACGTTGGTCAAGCATTTAAGCGTTCAGCGGATGCGCGCCAACGACTAGGATAAACAAGGAGGATACAGGATGAAGAAAAATATTTTTGGTATGGTCACTCTTTTGTCAGTGTTAGCATTGGCAGCGTGTGGCAGCAACGGCGGCGGAACCGATTCTTCTGGTGGCGGTAATTCAGCGACAGAAACAGAAGATATCAGCTCAATGCCAACAGAAGTCAAGAATGACGAGGATGCAATTGAAGGCGGAACATTGGATGTTGCAGTAGTGATGGATACGCAATTCCAAGGGTTGTTCCAAACAGAATTTTATCAAGATAACTATGATGCACAATTTATGCAACCAAGTAATGAAAGTTTATTCTTAACAGACGCTGATTTCCGAATCGTTGATGGTGGTGCGGCTAATCTTGAATTAGACGAAGAAAACAACACAGCAACGATCACATTGCGTGATAACTTGAAATGGTCTGACGGTGAAGATGTAACGGCAGATGACGTGATCTTTTCTTATGAAGTAATCGGTCATAAAGATTATACAGGTATCCGTTACGATAATAACTTTACTAACATTGTTGGTATGGAAGATTATCATGATGGCAAAGCTGATACAATTTCTGGTATCACCAAAGAAAGTGACAAAGTCGTTAAAATTCAATACAAAGAAGTTCACCCTGGTATGATGCAAGCCGGTGGCGGTATTTGGTCTTCAGCATTACCAAAACACGCCTTTGAAGGAATTGAAGTCAAAGATATGGAATCAAGCGATCCTGTTCGTAAAAATCCAATCGTCTTTGGTCCTTACGTGATGTCAAATATCGTTGCGGGAGAATCTGTTGAGTATGTACCAAATGAGTACTACTACGGCGGCGCTCCTAAAATGGATAAATTATCATTTAAAGCTGTTCCAACTTCTTCAATCGTAGAAGCTTTGAATGCAAAACAATATGATATTGCATTGTCAATGCCAACAGATACGTACCCAACATACAAAGATACAGATGGCTACCAAATCTTAGGTCGTCCTGAACAAGCCTATACTTATATCGGCTTTAAATTGGGAACTTGGAATGATGAAGAAGGAAAAGTTAATTACGATCCTGATTCAAAAATGGCGGATAAATCATTGCGTCAAGCAATGGGCTATGCATTAGATAATGATGCTGTCGGAAGTCGTTTCTACAATGGCTTGCGTACAAATGCAACGACATTGATCCCACCAGTATTCGGCACATTGCACAACACCGAAGTAGAAGGCTACACTTTAAACATCGACAAAGCAAATCAATTACTTGATGATGCTGGCTACAAAGATGTTGATGGTGATGGCATGCGTGAAGACAAAAATGGTGAGAAATTGACCATCAACTTTGCTTCAATGTCAGGTGGCGAAACAGCACAACCATTAGCAGATTACTACATCCAACAATGGAATGAAATCGGACTTGATGTACAATACACCACAGGTCGTTTGATCGACTTCCAAGCATTCTATGACAAGTTGAAAAATGATGATCCTGAAGTTGATGTTTACCAAGGTGCATGGGGAACTGGATCAGATCCTTCTCCAACTGGCCTTTATGGACCAAACTCAGCATTCAACTACACTCGTTTTGAATCTGAAGAAAACACGAAGCTATTAGAAGCAATCGATTCAAAAGATTCATTTGACGAAACAAAACGTAAAGAAGCATTTGATGCATGGCAAGAATACGCTGCAGATGAAGCATTCGTAATCCCAACACTTTATCGGAATGAAGTTTTACCAATTTCAAACCGCGTGAAAGACTTTACATGGGCATATGATGCAGACCATAATACATGGGCAACAGTTTCAGTTACAGCGGAATCTCGTTAATCAATGATCGTTGAAAAGACGTCCTTTCTGGGACGTCTTTTTTTTCTGTTTTTTTGCGGGTATCTGAGGAAAACAGGCTTTTTTATACAGGAGAAGATTAAGTAGATAAATTTTTATTACAGTCTTTCCAAGAATTTGGAGGAAACATTTCATAATTCGGCAAAAACCAGTATAATAGGGAAGTGTCGATAAACTAATGAAGGAATGTGACAAATGAATACACAATTAACGAAAGAACTAAAAGAAAAGTTTGATATTGTGTTCCATGATGTAGATCTGCTTGAACAAGCGTTTACGCATTCATCTTATGTGAATGAGCACCGCAACTTGCACTTGTCAGATAACGAACGTTTAGAGTTTTTGGGCGATGCTGTCTTAGAGTTGATCGTTTCACGGTATTTGTATCGTGAATTGCCAGATCTGCCCGAAGGTAAGCTGACGAAGCTACGGGCGGCAATCGTTCGCGAAGACAGTTTATCCATGTTTGCCAAAGATTGCCGATTCGATGAATACATTCGTCTAGGCAAAGGGGAAGAAAACTCTGGCGGTCGTAAACGACCTTCTTTGCTTTGTGATCTATTTGAAGCCTTTTTAGGTGCGTTATACTTGGATCAAGGACTGGAAAGTGTCAGCGGCTTTTTAACGAAAGTTGTTTTTCCAAAAGTAAAAGCAGGTGCTTTTTCCCATGAGATGGATCACAAGACCCGCTTGCAAGAAGTCTTGCAGCGTGGCGGCGATGTTTCCATCAATTATCGTTTGATCAAAGAAGCAGGCCCCGCCCATGAACGGATTTTTTGGACGGAAGTCTATTGCGATGATACCTTGATCGGAAAAGGACAAGGAAAATCGAAGAAATTATCAGAACAGGACGCCGCGGCGAATGCCTTGGCAGATCTTGAACAGTAAGAGAGGACTGGCGGAGTGTATTTAAAACGAATAGAGATTGCCGGCTTTAAATCCTTTGCCGACCGCACAGTCATTGATTTCGAACATCGTGTGACTGCAGTCGTCGGACCAAATGGCAGCGGCAAGAGCAATATTACCGAAGCGATTCGTTGGGTTTTAGGAGAACAATCTGCCAAAAATCTACGTGGTGGCAAAATGCCTGATGTTATTTTTGCAGGTTCTGACACCCGCAGAGCGCTAAATATAGCGGAAGTGACGATCGTTTTAGACAATAGCGATCATTACTTGCCGATGGATTACAGTGAGATCAGCGTGACTCGCCGCTTGAGAAGAACCGGCGAAAGCGACTTTTTCTTAAATAAACAAGCTTGCCGCTTAAAGGATATCCAAGAGTTGTTTATGGACTCTGGGTTGGGGAAAGAATCATTTTCGATCATTTCCCAAGGCAAGGTAGAAGCAATTTTCAGCAGCAAACCAGAAGACCGTCGTGGGATTTTTGAAGAAGCGGCGGGGGTATTGAAATACAAACAGCGGAAAAAGAAAGCTGAGCAAAAGTTGTTTGAAACGGAAGACAATTTAAGCCGTCTACAAGATATCATTTATGAACTAGAAGATCAGTTGGTGCCTTTGGCAGCCCAAAGTGAAGCAGCCAACCGTTTTTTAGCGTTAAAAGAAAAATTGACGACGGTTGATGTGGCCTATGCAGTCTTAGAGATCACGAAAGCAAAAGAAGCGTGGGAGACAGCCAAAGCTCAACTAAGTACCTTTAACCAAGAACTGGCGCAGATTTCCGAAAAGATCAATCAAGGGGAACTGTCGCTACATTCTTTGCGGCAACAACGTACTGCTTTTGATGAAACGTTGGAGCGTTTGAATCAGCAGCTTTTAGAGGTCACCGAAGGACTGAAGCAAGCTGAAGGACAAAAAGAAGTCTTGGATGAGCGATCAAAACATACGCAAAAAAGTTCTGCGGAATACCAAGAAACCTTAGAGGAAGTCACAGAACGGGTCACACTTTTAAATGAAGAAAAAACGGAACTGATCGGCTTGCTTTCACAAAAGAATCGTAGTGTGCAGGAAGTTGAAGCAGCGATGCTGGCGTGTCAGCAAGAGCAGGAAAAGTACCAACGTTCAGCAAAAGAAATCATTGAAGAGTTGCGTAGCCAATATGTCGAAGCCATGCAGGAGCAGGCAACGATCGGAAACGAATTGAAATACTTGGAGCGTCAATACCAACAAGAAGCCGCGAAAAATCAAACAGCGTTAAGCAAGCAGACGCAAATGAATACGTCGTTGAAAGAAAAGACGACGGAAGCGCAAATCGTGGAAGAACAACTGACGCAGGCTAAGGCGATTTTAGAAGAACAACGCAAGCAATACATCCATCTTCAAGAAAAAGCTCAGACCAACAAAAAACGCTTTGATGAAGAACAAAAGAAAATGTATCAGTTAATGAGTCAAGTGCAGCAGGTACGAGCGAAACAGCGCAGTCTGCAAGACATTCAAGAAAATTATAGCGGCTTTTATCAAGGCGTTCGCTTGATTTTGAAAAACAAACAGCAGATCAGCGGCATCGTTGGCGCAGTAGCGGAGTTGATCGATGTGCCACAAGACTATACCGTGGCGATCGAGACCGCATTAGGCGCCGCTGCACAGCATGTCGTCGTTGAAAATGAACGGGATGCACGGGCAGCCATCACGTATCTGAAAGAAAATCGCGGCGGTCGTGCCACTTTCTTACCGCTGACGACTATCAAAGCCCGTCATTTGCCAGATTATGCCCGCAATCAAGCCAAGCAAGTGTCCGGCTTTATCGGCGTTGCCAGCGAATTGGTCCAGTCGCCGGAACACGTCCAAACCATTACGGATAACTTGTTAGGCAGTATCTTGATTGCCGAAGACTTGCAAAGTGCTAATGCGTTAGCACGAGCATTGAACTATAGCTATCGGGTCGTTTCTTTAGAAGGGGATGTCATGAATGCTGGTGGTTCCATGACGGGTGGCGCAACGAAGAAAAATGCCGGTAGTTTGTTTAGTCAAAACAATGAGCTACAACAATTGACGGCACAAGCGGCGCAATTGGATGAGCGGCTTTTAAAAACAGAAAAGCAAGTCCAGCACTTTGAAGCAGCGACTAAAGAAGCACAAGCAGCACTAGAAGAATTGCGGACGCAAGGCGAACAGGCTCGCATGACGGAGCATGAGCTGCAAAGCCGCTTACAAAATCTTGAGAATGACCTGAGCCGCTTGAAGCAAGAGCAGCAAGTGTTTGATTTTGAACATCGCGAAGTGCAAGCCTTCTTTGAGGAATACGATGAGAAGAAGACGAGTTTGGAAGAACAGCAAAAGAATATTGCGGCGCAATTGGCGAAAATCGATCAAGATATTCATCAAATGAATGCTGAAGAAGACTTGATCGAGGAAAAACGCCAAACCTTAGCACAAGAAAGTGCACGCTTGCAGGCAGCTTTCGCCGTTCAAAAAGAACAAGTGGCGCATTTGCAGCAAAAAATTGCCGCTACGAATCAAGCATTGGAAGAAAACGAAGCGCGTCAACAATCCTTAGAACGGCAGTTAGCTGCCTTGACAAGCAACGTCAGCGATCATGAGTTTTCAGAAGAAAGCATTCTTCAGCGAATTGAGGCCTTCACAACCACCAAGCAGCAGGTAATAGCGGAATTGACGGTGATTCGGGAACAACGTCAAGTCGTTCAACAAGAAATCGGCGCATTAGACGAAGCCCTGAGTGCTGAAAACTTAACGCAAAAAGAAAAGCTGTCAGAAAAAACCGAAGTTGAGATCGAAAAAAATCGCGCAGAATTGGTGATGGATAATCGTTTGTTGTATTTACAAGAAGAATACAATCTCACCTTTGAAAAGGCAGCGCAAGATTTCCCTGAAATCGAGGATGCAGAACAAGCCAAAGTCGACATTCAGGAACTAAAACATGCGATCGAGCAAATTGGTCCAGTCAATTTAAATGCGATCGAACAATATGAACAAGTCAATCAACGGCATTTGTTCTTAACGAGTCAGCGAGATGATCTGCTGTCGGCTAAAGCACAGCTGTTTGATACGATGTCTGAAATGGATGAAGAAGTCAAAACCCGTTTTGGCGAAGTCTTCGATGCGATCCGTCTGCAATTCAAACAAGTATTTCCTAATATGTTTGGCGGCGGTCATGCGGAATTAGTTTTAACAGATCCGAAAGATTTATTGAACACTGGGATCGAGATCGAAGCCCAACCGCCGGGCAAGAAATTGCAAAACCTCAGCTTGCTATCAGGGGGCGAGCGGGCGCTGACTGCGATTGCGTTATTGTTTTCCATTATTCAAGTTCGTCCAGTACCGTTTTGTGTGCTTGACGAAGTGGAAGCAGCATTGGATGAAGCCAATGTCTCTCGTTTCGGTCATTACTTGAGTGCTTTCCAAAATGATACGCAGTTTATCGTCGTAACTCACCGCAAAGGAACGATGGAGGCAGCAGATGTGTTGTATGGTGTGACCATGCAAGAATCTGGAGTGTCGAAGACCGTGTCCGTACGCTTAGAAGAAGTGCGTGAAGGCGGTAGTTTTGCAGCAGATCAAGCATAGAGGAGGAATGATATGATTAAACTGATTGCGATCGATTTAGACGGAACGTTATTGAATGACAAAAAAGAAGTGACTCCTCGCAACAAAGAGGTACTTGCTCGTGCCAAAGCACAAGGCGTAAAAATCGTCATTTGTACAGGACGTCCATTGCGGGCGATCCGTCCCTATTTAGAAGAATTATCGCTGAAAGAACCCGGCGACTATAGCATCACCTTTAACGGCGGTTTGGTTCAAAAAAATGAGACTGGCGAGATCATTGAAAAAGCAGCGATGCAGCTGGCAGATATCCATGAATTGGTTTCAGTGGCGGAAGACTTGAATTTGCCACTAGACGTGGTATCAGAAGAGATCGTCTTGAGTTTACCGACTTCAGCAGCGCATCCATCGATTTATGGCTCGTTGAACCCTTTATTGGATTGTCGTCCTTTTGCCGTAGCTGATCTGGATGAATCGATGCTCTATAATAAAGCGGTGATCGCCTACCATCAGGAAGTCTTGGATCCTAAGATCCCTGAGATTTCCTCAGAGATCCGCGAGAAATATGAAATCATCAAAAGCCGGAATAACCTGTTGGAATTTATGCCTAAAGGAATCACCAAAGCCTATGGCATCAGCCTATTGGCGCAAGATTTAGGGATCAAGCAAGAAGAAGTGATGGCGATCGGTGATGAAGAAAATGACTTGCCAATGATTCGCTATGCAGGGATTGGCGTAGCGATGGCCAATGCCGTGCCAATCATTAAAGAAGCGGCTGACGTTGTCACCGTTTCAAACCAAGAAGACGGTGTGGCAGCAGTGATTGAAGAATATGTCTTAAAAGGAGGTGCGTAAGATGGGATTTTTTGACAAAATCAAAAAAGCGCTGATTGGAGAAACCAAAGAAGTAGAGCAAGAAGCCGACAAACCAGTCGTTGATGCTGATTCACCAGAGAATCAGCCTTCAGAAGAAAGCCAGCCAGCACAAACACCTGCTGAACAAGAAGCTTCCGAAGCAGTGGCACCTACAGATGCCGCCGACGCCAGTGATTTGAAGGCAGAGCAAGAAACTGCCGAAGCGTCCCCACAGCAAGAAGCAACGGTAGCGAATAAAGGAGAAGAAGCACCAAGTGTTCCAGTAGAAGTGACCGAGAACACACCATCAGAGGATGCACCAGCTTCTGAACCAATCCTTCAACCAGCGCCAGAGACGGAAAGTGTGCAGGACAAATACACCAAAGGATTGACGAAATCACGAAAAACCTTTGGGCAACGGATGAACGAATTGTTCGCCAATTTCCGTACGGTGGACGAAGACTTCTTCGAAGAAGTGGAAGAAACGTTGATCGGTGCAGATGTTGGCTTTGATGCGGCGATGAAGATCGCGGATGCATTGAGACAAGAAGTCAAACTACGTAATGTAAAGAAAACAGCGGATGTCCAAAATGTCATCATCGAGAAATTAGTTGACCTGTATGGGGAAGCGGGTGTCGGTGAAGTCAACGAATTGAATATGCAGCCGTGGTTGACCGTCATTTTATTTGTTGGCGTGAACGGTGTTGGAAAAACCACCAGTATCGGGAAATTAGCCCACCAATTCAAAGCCGAAGGCAAGAAAGTCTTATTGGCTGCAGCGGATACTTTCCGTGCCGGTGCCATCGATCAATTAGTGGTCTGGGGTGAACGGGCTGGTGTTGAAGTCGTTCGTGGCAATGCCGGAGGCGATCCAGCAGCGGTCGTGTTTGATGCGATGGAGCGCGCAAAACGAGAAAATGCTGACGTTTTATTAGTAGATACAGCTGGTCGTTTGCAAAACAAAGTCAATTTGATGAACGAATTAGAAAAAATCAAACGGATCATTCAGCGAGTGGACCCAACGGCCCCTCATGAAGTCCTGCTTGTGTTGGATGCAACAACGGGTCAAAACGCCATGAATCAAGCAAAACAATTTAAGGAAACGACGGATGTTTCTGGTCTCGTCTTAACGAAACTTGATGGAACAGCCAAAGGGGGGATCGTCTTGGCGATCCGTAACGAGCTACGGCTGCCAGTCAAATTAGTGGGACTTGGAGAAGGCATCAATGATTTAGAGCCATTTGATCCAAATGAATTTGTTGTCGGCTTATTCAAAGGCTTGATCAAGGAATAAAAAAGAAGAGCCCTGTGTCAGGTAAAATACCTGCACATGGCTCTCCTTTATTGTTGCTTTTATTTCAAATGAAGGCAATAACAAACGAGTTGCCGTTCAGCTATTGCCGATCAATCTGGGGCGGAAAGGTTACAATGTTTAGCTAGGTCAAATACGGATACAGCGATGTACGAATTTGCCTTAAAGCATAAAACGATTTTTTTTGAGTGGCTAACATTTTTCGTTCTTCTAAAGTCTGGGAAGTATCAGATAGAATAAAATGAAAAGCTCAGCTACAAAAAATTATTTTTTTAGCTCCCCTTGGCGCTCGATGATCATTTTTTCTAAGTTGTTCAACGTATCGATATCTTTATTGGTTTCGATAAAGTTCGTAATCAAATTCAATAACGATTGATCAGACAACTCTGCTGCTAAGAAGTCTTCTTGGGTCACATTCGGAGAATACAACCGAGTCAAAACAGTACCGCTGTAGCCGATATCTGCTACTTTCAATAAGTCGTGGTTTTTTAGTTTACGTACGACTGCTTGAATGGTATTCTTGCTTAGATCTTGCTGTTGGACAGCAATGTCATTTGCAGAAAGAGGTTTGTCTGAATTCCAAAAGATATTCATGATTTGACGTTCGCGTTTGGTAAGATTAAGTGGCTTCATTCACTATTCTTCCTTTCAAAAAAGAGTAATATGGACATAATAATTTACTGTTCTATAAGCAGTATACTTTATTTTGAAGGTAAATATCAAATTTATTCAAGTATTTTATAAATTCTTGGTAATTTTAGTAAGAGATATTACAAGTGAGGAGCAAATTTCTGCATTTTTCACCAGTTTTCACTATAATAGATGGAAAGAAATAGCATTTGAGAAAAAATTTAGTAGAAGAACATAGAGGGCAGTCGAATGAAAATAAAAACATTATTATCACATAAAGAGCTTTTTCCCTATTTATTGAAAGGACGCTACGGGATTGAGCGTGAAGCGCAGCGGGTGCGGCTCGATGGGACGTTTGCAGGTACCGATCATCCTAAAACATTAGGCAATCGGCGCTTCCATCCGTATATCCAAACGGATTTTTCCGAAAACCAACTGGAACTGATTACGCCCGTCGCTGATTCCGTGGATGAATTGTTCCGTTTTTTAGGGGCTATTCATGATGTAGCGTATCGTTCGATGTCAGCAGAAGAAATGCTCTGGCCATTGAGTATGCCACCGGCTTTACCAGAAAAAGAAGAAGACATCGTCATTGCTAAATTAGACCAATTTGAAGATGTGCTCTACCGCCGCTATTTAGCCAAAACATATGGTCGCCGCAAGCAAATGGTCAGTGGGATTCATTTCAATTTCGAATTTGCGGAAGACTTTTTGCAGCAGCTGTATGCTTTGTCTGAAACGAAGGAAAGCTTCCAGACGTTTAAAACGGCACTTTATTTGAAAGTAACTCGCAATTATTTGCACTATCGCTGGTTTTTGACGTATTTCTTTGGGGCGACTCCTGCTTCAGAAGCCAATTATTTTACGACAGAAAACGGACCGCAAGAACCAGTCCGTAGTATTCGCAATAGCCGCTATGGGTACACGAATCACGAAGACGTCAAGGTATCTTACGCTTCGTTAGAGACCTATCTTGCAGATATTGCCAAATTAGTGGAGACGGGAAAGCTTTCAGAAGAAAAAGAATTTTATGCGCCAGTGCGTCTACGTGGGGGAAAACGGGTCGCAGATTTAGCCTCAGCGGGTATCCGTTATATTGAGTTAAGAAATATTGACATCGATCCCTTTGCCCGCTATGGGATTTCCAAAGGGCAAGTCGCATTCTTGCATTTCTTCTTATTGTTTTTAAGTACAAAAGAAGAAGGCAGCGATGCGGATGCGTGGATCGAAGAGGGCAATCAGAGAAATGATCAGGTCGCATTAGAACATCCGCTTGCACCTTTGACTTATCAGCAAGAAGCGCAAGCGCTGATTACTGAAATGATGGACTTTGCCCAAGCCCTTGAGCTGCCGCATCCACCATTTTTGGATCAGCTCTCAGAAATACTGGCTGAACCAGAAAGAACCTTCGCGGGACGTCTTTTCTCAGCAAGTCAAGCAACCAGTCAAGCGCAGACAGCAACATTGCTGGGACAAAAGTATCATCAAGCTGCTTGGGAAAAACCGTATCAATTAGCTGGCTTTCGAGCAATGGAATTGTCGACCCAGATTCTCTTGTTCGATGCGATCCAAAAAGGAATCGAAGTGACGGTACTGGATGAAACGGATCAATTCTTGAAATTAGCCGTGAAAGACCACATCGAATATGTTAAAAATGCCAATATGACCAGTAAGGATCAGTACATCGTCCCATTGATCATGGCGAATAAAACGGTCACTAAAAAAATCTTAGCCGAAAATGGCTTTCATGTACCAAGTGGCGCTGAGTTCGCTTCGGCAGAAGAAGCGATCGCGTTTTATCCTCAGATTGCCCACAGCGGGTTTGTGGTAAAACCGAAAACCACCAACTATGGGATCGGTATCTCGATTTTCAAAGAAGGTGCCTCTTTAGCGGATTATCAAGCGGCGATCGCCATTGCCTTTGCGGAAGATGATTCGATCCTCGTTGAGACTTTTTTGTCAGGGACGGAATATCGGTTCTTCGTGATCGATGGGCGAGTCGATGCGATTTTACTACGTATCCCTGCCAATGTCGTGGGTGACGGCAAGCGCACGATCACGGAACTCGTCGCAGAGAAAAATCTTGATCCATTGCGCGGCACCCATCATCGGACCCCATTAGAACTGATCCAATTAGGGGAACTGGAACAACTGATGTTAAAAGAGCAAGGGTATCAAGTGGATTCAGTACCCGAAGAGGGGCAGATCGTTTATTTGCGAGAAAACTCGAATATCAGTACTGGCGGTGATTCTATCGATGTGACGGATGACTTCAACGATGATTACAAACAAGTAGCAGTCGATGCGGTAGCCGCATTACAAGCATCTATCAGCGGAATCGATCTGATTATTCCAGATAAAACCAAGCCAGCCAATGAACCGGGGGCTTATGGAATCATTGAAGCCAATTTCAACCCAGCGATGCATATGCACGTTTATCCATACAGCGGGAAAGGCCGACGCTTAACTATGTCTGTTTTACGCCTGTTGTTCCCTGAAGTCTTCGAGAGCTGATGGAAGTACAAAAAGCAAAGAACTGCACACTTTGGAAGGAGAGTTCCTTTCAAAGTGTGCAGTTTTTTTATTAGGATTCAAAAGCAGCGATCTCAATCGTTTGTTTTGTTTCTTCCACCTTGAGACCCGTTCGGGCTTCCCACCATTGTTTCATTTCTTTTTCATACGTGGTAGGAAAACGTTGGATCAAGGTTAATAACGGTACGCCTTGAATCGAGGCGTAGGGAAAGTTTAAAACCAGATTGTACTTCAGTTCCGACAGGAGGCTATAATATTGAAACATCATAAAGTTCATTTCATTCTTATCCTCCAGCAGGAGTACTTTCGGAGCGCGATCCAGCATAAAACCCAAGCTGCGCATCATGAACAATACGCCATCTAGATGGCTGGATTCGATCGTGGGTGCCGTTTTTAACAAATCGATATGCAGATCCAAAGCATCAAGCAGTTCTTTCTTTAATGAAAGGTAGGGCGGTGTTGATTGTTCCATGATAGTTCCTCCTTTTAATGGAAAAGACGTTTCCAAAATGACGTTTTCTCTGGTTGTTCCTGCTCTTTATCCGATGGAGCGGCAGCTGCAGGGAATTTTTTTTCGATATCGATGACGTCTTCATTGACGGCTTCTTTCCCAGCAATCAGCAAGCCGATACTGTCTGGACCGGCATCTTGGGCATCGGAGACGATCCGAAATTCCATCTGTTGCTTGGTCAGTAAAGTGATGTAATCGGTCTGGATCGATTCTGGCAATTTTCCATTAAGCAGCACGAGCGCTCCTCGATAATCTGGTAAGGCGTTCAAGAGCGTTTTCTGGTTGTCCTTCTTCTTCATTTCTGTTACTGTCATACTAAGATAACACCGTTCACGAAACGTGCCTAAATACTTGCGCTGTTCATCTGGGTTGACGCGAGGCGTCCCATACATTCCTGTATCAAGGCGTTTTTCTAATTCGTCTGACATTGAAGTATCCTCCTCAAAGCGTTTACTTATGCTTATTATAGCATATCCAGTAAATAGCAAAAGAGGGGTGCGATCGTGAGAGAGTATTGACAGAAAGTAGGGATCCTATGACAACAAAAGAACGACATTTGCTATTGTTAGCAGAAAATCAGCGGTTGGAGACACCGAGGCTGCTCTTGCGTCCTGTTTCCTTGGCGGATGCAGCGGACATGTTTGCCTATGCAAATGATGAAGAAACGACGACCTTCGTCTTTGCTAGACATGGGTCGGTTGAAGAAACAAAACTGCGCATCGCCGAGTATTTTGTTGCTGCACCCTTAGGAAAATTTGCGATCGAAGAAAAAGACTCAGGAAAAATGATCGGGACCATCGATTTGCGGGTAGAATCAGAAAAAGAGATCGCTGAGCTCGGTTATACATTGAGTCGCGATTATTGGGGGCAAGGGATTATGCCAGAAGCGGCAATGGCACTGCTGCATTTCGGTTTTGAAACACTCGAATTGATTCGAATTTTTGCTCGACATGATGCCCGAAATCCCAAGTCTGGACGGGTCATGGAGAAAATTGGGATGAAATTGGAAGCAACGATCCCAGCTGCCCGCAAATCGGGTGAAGAAATCATCGATGAAGTCACGCGTGGCATCACCCTTGAGGAATGGAAAAAACGTATCATGTAAAGGAGGGCTCTCGTCATGGAACTGAACATTGAGCCAGCAGCAATTGAAAAAATAACCCCTTATGTGCAGCCAGATGATCGTCTCTACTTGGATTTTGAAGACGGCGTTGGTCCGTTTCCTGCAACGGAGATCACCTGCCGTTTGGACATCCATTTTCGCCTGATCATCGTGCCGCAAAGCTATCCAGAAGAAGGATTGGCGATCTACGACACCCCTTTAACGACACCCTTAGGCACGATTTGGTTGAAGCAAGGGGCTCAGGTGTATTTAGAAGAACAGACTCGGATGCAGGTGGAATCGACCTATCAACGGTTGCAATTGGTGGGAAATAGCGGGATCTTAGCTAACGATGTCCAATTGTTACGGATCGAAAAGCAGACGGCGGGCCGCTGAGATGGGCACGCTGGCGGTTATTAGCGACTTGCACGTCGATATCAACCAATTATTTGATCCCCATCTGCAGCTGATCGCTGATTATTTGCAGCAAAATCAGGTGACCCATCTGCATCTGGCAGGAGATGTGGCGAATAAAAAGCAACGGCTATTAGACGTGGTCGCATTTTTTCAAAGTCGACAGGTGCCAACGACCTTTCACTGGGGCAATCATGAAATGGTGGACTTGACGGAACAAGAGATCGAGGCTTTCGATGATCCCGCCTTTCTTAATTTTCAGACGTATCGCTTATCAGAAAAAACACTGCTGTTGGGAATCAATGGCTGGTATGACTACCAATATTCTGATTTGACCAGTGAAGCTGAGATCTTGCGGCTGAAAAATTTGTTTTGGTATGACCGCATGATTCAACGAAAGGGATCGGATAAGGAAATCAGCCAAGCCATCAATGAGCGTTTAGCGGAAACATTGGCCCATTTGCCGCAAGACCAAGAAATTCTTCTTTCTACCCATTTTGTGCCTCAAGAAGCGTTTATTGTGCGGCAGACCGGCAAGTACGCCCGCTGGAACCACCTAAATGCGTTTTTGGGGTCGCCTGATTTTGGCGCAGTGATCGACCAGTACGCCAATGTGCGGGCAGTCGTCTTTGGGCATACCCATCGACGCTTTGAGAAAAAAGAACTTGCGGGAACCAGCTACTATTGCCGCCCCTTCGGCTACTATTATGAATGGCAGTTGACCCAACGCTTCGTTTTGGAAAATCACTTAGCAGAAGCATATTCGCCAACGAAAGTTCGGACGCTGCTGCGAAACCATCATGAGGCATTTGAGGACTATAAAACGGCGCATCTTGTAGAGGAATTGGCGCAAGCGATCACACTGCTGCCGTATTAGCGCAGCAAACGAGTCCTGCTTGTTTTCGTAATTGAATTCCCACGCAATTTAAAACACAAAAGAAACACACAAAGGAGAAAAATCATGACATTTGAAGAAATCTTACCAGAATTAAAAGCCGGCAAAAAAATCATTCGCGAAGGTTGGGGTGGCTTTGAACTTTATGTGACATTCGTTGAAGGCGAAGTGTACGACAATGCACCAGTCACCCCTTACTTTTTGATCAAAACAGCAGATGAGGGATTCTCGAGTTTCGCACCGACTGTTTGCGACATTCTTGCGGAAGATTGGAAAATCGTGGAATGACAGCACCGTGGATCGATGACAAAACGATTGTGTTTGTCACAGGCGCTGCTTCAGGTATCGGCAAAGCGCAAGCAGAGGCGTTTCTTGCAGAAGGCGCTCAAGTATTTGGGGTTGACTGCCAATCGTTTCCTGATTCGCTTTTAGCCCAGCCCCGCTTTTTCGGCACATGTTGTGACTTAGCGGTGAAAGAAAATTGTCTTGCAGCGGTCCAAGCTTGTGTGACGCACTTTGGCGGTATCACGGTCTTGTTAAATACAGCAGGAAAGCTTGACGACTATCATACGATCGCTGAGACGACCTCAATGGAGTGGGAGGAGATATTTCAAACCAATGTCTCCAGCATGTTTTATTTAACGAAAGAAATTTTGCCGCTGATGCAAGCCAATGGCGGCGGAACGATCATCAATATGGCATCGATCGCTGGAATGGTCGCAGGTGGGGGCGGGATCGCCTATACAACCGCAAAACACGCGATCGTCGGGTTTACCAAACAGTTGGCATTGGATGTTGCAGATCAAGGGATCTCGGTGAAGGGCATCGCGCCCGGTGCGATTCAAACGCCGATGAATGCGGCTGATTTTGCGGGTGACGGGAAAATGGCGCAATGGGTGGCAGAAGAGACGCCAGTCAAGCGTTGGGCGCAACCAGAAGAAGTTGCAGCACTGACCCTTTTTCTTGCCAGTCCGCAAGCTAGTTACTTGCAGGGGGCGATCGTGTCCATCGACGGTGGTTGGACCTTGAAATAACTAGCCTGAACCCATTAGAGGAGGACGCCAATGAAGGAACAAGCGATCCAGCACTTGCTTGCAAAAAATCGTGAATGTCGACAACTGCTTACGATCATTGAAGCGCTGCAGCTGCCGGATTGCTGGCTCTGTGCTGGGTACCTGCGGAATTATTTATGGGGTTTTCTCAGTGGAAAAATAGCGGAGGTGCCGCTAACGGATATTGATGTCGTGTTTTATGATCCGACTGTAAGCCTAGAAGAAACAGCAGCGATCGAAGCGCAACTGCGCCGTTCGTTTCCTGAATTTCCTTGGGAGGTTCGAAATCAAGCGGTGATGCACCAGCACAATTTTGCCGAGGAGCCGCCTTATACAAGTACCTTCGATGCTTTAACGAAATTTCCAGAGCGTTGTACAGCGGTGGCGGCACGAATGAATCAAGGCAAGCTTGAATTGATGGCGCCTTTTGGTTGGCAGGATGTTTGCAGTTTTCGGGTGCGGCCAACACCGCATTTCGCCCAAAATGAACAGTACCTTGCGGTTTACCGACAACGCCAAGCGATCAAGCAGTGGCAGAAAATTTGGCCGCAGTTGTCGATTGAAGAGATCGACAACTAAAAAAGAACACTCGCGTGATGCGGCGATTTCCAAAAGTTAGACGAAAAAGCTAACTGATGGGAATCGCTGCATATGACGCGAGTGTTTTTTTTATTAACGCAAAGCCAATGGTTGCGCCAAGCGGTTTCTTAAAAAGATACCTAGATAAGCTGCGGCAACGGCTTTGATGATCCCGGGGATAATAAACAAAACAAAACCACCGTTAAAAGCAGCCGGCCATGCCATGCCCGTGCTCCATTTCAGCCATAATGTACCAAACAACAAAGTTGCCAGCGCACCGACAATATTGCCGATCACTGCTCCTGTGTAGCGAAACGCCGTTTTTTCTACGACCAATCCAGTAAGCAATCCGTTAAAGAGGAAGCCGACTAAATAGCCGCCAGTTGGTCCTAACAAAACACCGATACCGCTGGAAAAACCAGCGAAAACGGGCAAACCGATCAATCCTAACAGCAAGTAAATGATGATCGCCATTGTCCCTGTTCGCGTGCCAAGGAAAGTCACCGCCAGGCCGATCGCAAAGGTTTGTCCTGTCAATGGGATCAAACCTAATGGAATCGTCAGTTGGGAAAGACCAGCAATAATGATCGCAAATAAAGCGGCATGGATTTGTTCACGTAATGATAATTTCATCGAATCCTTCTCTCTCATAATAATTTCGTTAACCTGAAAAACGATTTATTTGGTTAACGAAATTATAAACGGTGGTTTACCAAAAGTAAAGAAGAATCTTGTTTTTTTAGTGTCCTTTTTTTAATAGGACAAGTAAGTTCTTTGAGGAGAGGAAAGGGGCGATTTCTTCCAACTCATCTGTTGAGAAGGGCAGTGCTTGAACAAGCCGGCAGATCGTTGCTTCTGTCAGAAACGGCAGCAGTTCTTCGATTTCATCATAAGATAAGCGCTCTGAAGCGACAACGTTTGGCTGTTCCAGGGCGGTCAGCAGGAGCTCATCCAGATACGGTGCAGGTAAAAAGGGCAGCAGTTCTTCAATCTCAGAAAAGCGAAAGTCAGGGGTTTCAAGCCAGCCTTTGATTTCTCCCGCCAAAAAGTTGGGGGTTAAAAAGGGCGCCGCCTCTTCCCAAAAAGCCATGGAATAGTGGTTGCCTGTAAGGAGCTCTTCTATTTGGGGCTTTTTCAAAAACGGCAAGAGTTCTTCCATGACATCTTCTGGGATATTCTCGGCGCCATTTAACAGGTGTTGTAAGTCGGCGCTGGTCAAATGAGGTGCTAGTCTAGGCAATAAGTCTAGGTCTAAAGAAGTTTCTTGAAACGGCTCTTCTTGAATCAATGCCGACAATTCTTGCGGTTTGATCAGCGGAGCTAGTTCGGCGATTTCTTCTGGCTGTGCGGTTCCTGCTTGATAATGTTGAACCGCAGCTGCTGGCTTCCCTAACAGCTCATCGATGGATAAGTCTAAAATCGCTGCTAGCTGCGGCAATTTTTCAATGTCCGGCAGTGAGTTGCCCCGCTCCCAATTACTGACCGCCTGATAGCTGACGAGTAACTGGTCTGCCAAGTTGCTTTGGGTCAGATTTTTTTCTTTGCGTTTGGTAGCGATCTGCTGACCAATTTTTCTCATGTTGAATTCACTCATAAATGAATTCCCCCTTTCATGCTCTAAGTATAGTTTCTCAGAAGGTGGAAACGCAATCAAGCTGTGATTGAGCAGGCGAATGCCGACTCAATCACAGCTTGAGTTTACGAATGGATGAGCTGAAGGAGGTGTTCACCAAACGCTTGTGTCGTTAAACAGACTGCTTCGGGCATCAACTGTGCGAAGTCGGCAGTGACGTGCTGACTTTGCAAGGCTTGTTCAATGGCTTGCGTCAGTATCGCAGCAGCTTCCGGCCAGTTCAAATGTTCTAATAGCATGCACGCCGATAGCAACAGGGAACAAGGATTGGCTTTGCCAAGTCCTGCGATATCCGGTGCTGTTCCGTGGGTAGCTTCAAAGATGGCTGCCCCAGTAGCGTAGTTGATATTGGCGCCGGGGGCAATCCCGATGCCGCCGACTTGTGCAGCCAGTGCATCAGAGATGTAGTCGCCGTTCAAATTACAAGTGGCAATGACGTCGAATTTTTCTGGATACAAAAGGATCTGTTGTAAAAAGTTGTCGGCGATCACGTCGTTAACAACGATTTTCCCAGCCGCTTTTGCCGAGGTAAGGGCGGCTTCGGCTGCCTTTGAGCCGTTTTCTGCTTTGATTTTGTTGTATTGATTCATTGTAAAACACTGGGCGGCATACGTGGTCTCTGCAAGCTGATAGCCCCAGTTTTTAAATCCGCCTTCTGTAAATTTCATGATATTGCCTTTATGCACCAGTGTCACCGTGGGCCGCTTTTGAGCGATCGCATACTCAATGGCAGCAGCGATCAAGCGCTGACTGCCTTCTAAAGAGATCGGCTTGATGCCAATAGCGGCAGTTTTAGGAAAACGAATCGCCTTGACGGCAAAGTCTGCTTGCAGTGTCTGGATCAAACGCTGTGTTGCGTCGTCGTCTTTGGCAAATTCGATGCCAGCATAAACATCTTCAGTATTTTCTCGAAAGATCACCATGTCGGTTTTTTCTGGCTGTTTTAAAGGCGAAGGGACTCCTGCAAAATAGCGAACAGGTCTGACACAGGCATAAAGATCTAGCGTTTGCCGCAAGGTGACATTCAAGGAGCGAAAGCCCTCGCCAATTGGGGTAGTCAACGGTCCTTTTAAGGCGTATTGCTGGGCCTTGATCGTATCGATGGTTGCTTGCGGCAGCCATTCCCCCGTCTGTTCAAAGGCGGCTTCTCCAGCTAAAACTTCTATCCATTCGATGTGGCGCTGATTGTCATAGGCTTTATTCACAGCGGCATCAATCACAGGTTGCGCAGCCTGCCAAATCTCGGCACCAATGCCGTCTCCTGCAATGTAAGGAATGGTGATCGTCGTTGCTTGATGGGTTGTTTGGTTAGGCATGGGCAGCTCCTCCTAATTCCGCTTTTTTTCGAATGACCATTGGCAAAATTCCTTGATGCTTCCAATAGCGAATATCTGCAGGGGCATCAAAGCGCAGGCGGGTCATAAAGGAAACAGTCTTTCCGTCGGTCCGTTGCGCAGTGACTTCGATCAGCTGCTTGACCACTGGCTCTTCTGGCAAAGCGATCGAGAATGCTTCGCTGCCGTCCAAATCAAACGAGGCGGCACTTTCACCAGCCAGATATTCAAGAGGAATGATCCCCATCATGACCAAATTGCTGCGATGGATCCGTTCGAAGCTTTCTGCTAAAACGACTTTAACGCCTAACAATTGTGTTCCTTTGGCGGCCCAGTCGCGAGAAGAACCCATGCCATAATCTTTACCGGCTAAAATGATACAGCTTTGGCCGGCTTTTTGGTAATTCATAGCGGCGTCAAATATCGACAAGGTTTCCCCAGTTGGAAAATAATGCGTGACACTGCCAGTACTGCCAGGAACCAGCTGGTTTTGCAGACGGATGTTGCCGAAAGTTCCCCGCATCATAATCTGATGATTGCCGCGCCGCGAGCCAAAGGAGTTGAATTCACGATACGGAACCTCTTTTTCTTGTAAAAATTTTCCAGCTGCAGAATCCATACTGATGCTGCCAGCAGGAGAAATATGGTCAGTGGTGACCGAATCACCCAATTTTGCTAGAACTTTTAAATCAGCTAAGACATCTGGTTTAGGCAGCTCTTTGGTCAATGTTTCAAAGTAGGGCGGATGAGCGATGTAAGTGGATTGTTCCTCCCATTCATAACATGCGCTCGTGGTGGTTTCGATCGCATTCCAGCGTTCATTGGCATCAAAAAGATGCTCGTAGGCAGCACGAAACGCTTCTGGTCCGACGTATTCTTGAACATAGGCATTTACTTCTTCATTGCTTGGCCAAATATCAGACAAATACACCGGCTCGTCATTGACGATAGCTAATGGTTCTTTTGTCAGATCTTTGCGAATGCTGCCAGCGATCGCATAGGCAACAACTAACGGCGGCGAAGCCAAATAGTTGGCTTTGATCTGTGGATGGATTCTTCCTTCAAAATTCCGATTGCCTGACAGAACCGACGCCACCAGTAGATTTTCCGCCTCAATTGCTTCAGCAACCGGCGCTTCTAAAGGACCGGAATTTCCGATACAGGTAGTACAACCGTAGCCCACTAAATAAAAGCCGAGTTGCTCTAAATACGGCAATAAACCACTGTTTTGCAAATAGGTGGTCACGATCTGGGAGCCAGGTGCAAGGGAGGTTTTGACCGTACGCGGGACGGTCAGACCTTTTTCAACGGCCTTTTTGGCCAATAAGCCTGCAGAGAGCATGACGAAAGGATTGCTAGTATTCGTACAGCTAGTGATTGCCGCCAAAACGATATCGCCGGTCGCTAATTTGTCTGCTGCAGCATCTGGCCAAGCAACGGTGGCTTCTTTTTGCCATTCGTCCTCCGAAAGTCCAAAGCCCTTGGGTCCGACGGCTGCCGTGACAGATTGCTCAAAATCCTGCCGGACCGCCGGAAGTAAAATCCGATCTTGCGGGCGTTTGGGGCCCGCTAATGCCGGTTGAACTTCTGCTAGATCAATGGTGATCGTCTTAGTATAGGTCGGCACGGTCGTTTCATCATAAAAGAAATGGTTGGCTTTGGCGTAAGTGGCAACGAGTTCGATCAGCTCGCTGGAGCGACCGGTCGTTGCTAAGTAGTTCAAGGTCTCTTGATCGATCGGACAAAAGCCGCAAGTCGCACCATATTCAGGAGCCATGTTTGCTAGCGTTGCTCGATCAGCTAAACTTAAATGACGATAGCCAGGACCAAAATATTCGACAAATTTTCCAACCACTTTTTCGATCCGCAGCACTTCGGTTACCTTCAGGGCCAAGTCGGTAGCGGTGGTACCTGCAGGCATCTCGTTGATAAATTTCACCCCGATGACTTCAGGTGTTGGAAAGAAAGAAGGTTCGCCAAGAATCGCAGCTTCCGCTTCAATACCGCCAACCCCCCAACCGAGAACCCCCAGACCATTGATCATCGTGGTGTGAGAATCGGTTCCTTGCAATGTATCAGGAAACAGCAGACGTTGGTCTTCGTGTGTTTTTTGCAAGATCACATCAGACAATGATTCGATGTTGACTTGATGAATGATCCCTGTTTCAGGCGGAACGACTTCAAAATTATCGAAAGAACCTTGTGCCCATTTCAAGAATTGATAGCGTTCTGCGTTGCGTTCAAATTCCCGCTCCGTATTAAAAGCGATCGCCCCAGGCGTACCAGCTTGATCGACTTGCACAGAGTGGTCGACGACGAGTGTGACGGGGATCTCAGGATTGATGTCTTCTGCGGCACCGCCTAAAGCGACCATCGCATCCCGCATGGCAGCCAAATCAACGACTGCCGGCACCCCAGTAAAGTCTTGCAAGACGACCCGCTCTGGTTTGAATGGCACGACGCCAGTAGGGCTTTCTGCCTGCCAATTCGCTAAAAATGGTAAATAATCCTCTGTAATTTCCTCGTCTTGATGACGAGCAACACTTTCCAATAAAACTCGAATGGAGTAGGGCAAGCGAGATAAATCAGCCCCTAAGTCTTGGGTGATTTTCGCTAAGTCAATATACGTGTATTGCGTGTCATTGACGGTTAATTGAGTTTGCCACTTCATAAGAATCCTCCTTTTACGAAGATAATCGTACTTATTAGGAATAATTATACGTTGATAATTTAAAAAATCAATTAAATTTATGAAAAATATTTCATTTTCTCGACATCATGCTATAATGTGTGAAAGTTTGTTAAAAAGCAGCGATTCTTTTGGATGGTTATTTTAACGATGTTTGTATACGGTTAAATAACATTAAAGTAGCTGGTTCGGAGAAAGATTGGAGGTAACATCACCGTGGAAAGATTAGAAAAGAAAGAGAAAATGGCATATCTGGCATCGCGATGTGAGAAATACAATTTGATCGATGTGAATCTTTATTCAGAATATGACGTTAAGCGTGGACTGAGGGATTTGAATGGAACTGGTGTATTAGCTGGATTAACGACAATCTCGACTATTTATCCAGAAAAAATCATTGCCGGAAAACCGATCGAGGCTTGTGGCGAACTGCGTTATCGCGGAATTGACATCAATGAGTTAGTTGCAGGGTTCGTCAATGAAAAACGCTTTGGCTTTGAAGAGGTTGCATATTTATTACTTTTTGGTGAACTGCCAAATAAAACAGATCTTGCGGCGTTTCACTGCCTATTAGCAGAAAAACGTACTTTGCCGACCAATTTTGTTCGTGACGTCATTATGAAAGCACCTTCTTCTGATATCATGAATAGTTTATCTCGCAGTATCTTGACACTGGCAAGTTATGATCCACAAGCAGATGACATCAGCATTGAAAATGTATTGGAACAAAGTCTGATGCTGATCAGTGTCTTTCCGCTCTTGGCAATCTACGGCTATCATGCCTACAATCATTATAATCAAGGGGAGAGTATGTATATCCACCGCCCGACCGAAGAGTTGAGTACAGCTGAAACGATTTTGACTATGCTGCGCCCAACGAAAGAATATAGCTTCCAAGAAGCCCAAACATTGGATATGGCACTTGTTTTGCATATGGAACATGGCGGCGGGAATAATTCAACCTTTACGACACGAGTCGTTACCTCCAGTGGGACGGATACCTATTCAACGATTGCTGCAGCGCTAGGTTCTTTGAAAGGACCTAAACACGGTGGCGCCAATATCAAAGTGACGGAAATGATGGGGGATTTGAAGCGCAACGTTGCTGACCTTACCGATGAACAGGCAATCCGCAGCTATTTGGAAGCAGTCTTAGATAAAGAGGCGTTTGACCGTAAAGGCTTGATTTATGGCATGGGCCACGCGGTATATAGCGACAACGACCCCCGTGCAGCGATTTTTAAAAATTATGTGGCAAAACTGGCGCAAGAAAAAGGATCAGAAGCTTGGCAAGAATATCAATTGTATACGATGGTGGAACGTATTGCTCCTCAAGTCATCAATGAAAAGCGCAAAATCTACAAAGGCGTCAGTGCCAATATCGACTTTTTCAGCGGGTTTGTTTATAACATGTTGGATCTACCAGAAGAACTGTATACACCAATGTTTGCTATTGCACGGATCGTCGGTTGGTCCGCCCATCGGATCGAAGAGCTGGTCAACGCACAAAAAATCATGCGCCCCGCCTATAAAGAAGTGTCAAATGATCGGGAGTATATTGATATTGAATCAAGGTAGAGCAAAACAGCAGGGAGGACGCTCGCTGCTGTTTTTCATAGGAAAAGCACATTTTACATAAATAAAGCAGGTTTTTGGCGTATTTTTTATAGAAGAAAAGAGAATAAAATGCTAGATTTGGTGAAGAGAATTGTTATAAACGTCACTATATCAGTGTTTTCCTTTTTTTCACACAGAGATGCAAAAAATGATTATAAAATTAGTTGCTTTTTAGGTATGATAGAAGGTGTGACAAAGGAGGATGACTTATTTAATGAAAATGAAAAAATGGATGGCAATCTCTGTCATTTCCAGTCAATTGTTGACCCTATTGCCGGTTTCTGCTGCGGCTTCTGCTGTGAGTCGTGAATCAAATGTTGATCAAACGAGTGCATTGATGTCTGTGTCAAGTGAAGACGGAGGAGCAACTACAGAAGCATCGACCGGAGAGTCTGACGTGCCAAGAACGCCAGCTGAAAATGATGAAGCTGTTCCGGCACAACCAGCACCGGCGCCGGAACCAGAGCCCAGCCCGGAGCCAACACCAGAACCGGAGCCGAGTCCGGAACCAACACCGGAACCAGAGCCAAGTCCAGAACCGTCAGAACCAACTGAGCCTGCTCCGGAACCGACACCAGAACCCGAGCCTACGCCAATTCCGGAACCGGCACCGGAGGAACAAGATCCAGAGGGAGAACCAAGTCAGCCGACAAAACCAGAAACGAACCCGAGCCAGCCAACGCCTGAGATCAAGGAAGTGCCCAATGTACCTGAATTGACAATCACAACACCTCAGACTGGTGGCACGTCAAAATTTGAAGTCACCCCAGTCAAAGAAACATGGGACTTTATTATGGAGATTGGTGAGGATGCCCGTAAAGTCGGCTTAGAAGAAGATCTTTACGCATCTGTGATGATTGCCCAAGCAATCTTAGAATCCGGTAGTGGGCAAAGTCAGTTGAGTCAGGAGCCGTTCTATAATCTTTTTGGGATCAAAGGACTATATGAAGGAAATGGGGTTTCTTTCCCAACACAAGAAGACGATGGAAACGGCAATTTGTACACCATCCGTTCGACCTTCCGTCAGTATGACAGCATCGAATCTTCTTTAAAAGATTATGCGAAATTGTTGAAAGAAGGATTGGCTCACAATCCGAATTTTTATAAAGGCGCTTGGAAGTCAGAAACCGAAACCTATGAAGATGCCACGGAATATTTGACGGGACGGTATGCATCAGATACGCAATACAATGAAAAAATGAACGCTTTGATCGAAGCTTATGCGTTGACGAGTTATGACAAAGAGAAAGCAGAGTTGCCAACGGGTAATGAAAAAATGATTTATCCGGTTAGTGATCCGGTCATCTCATCAATGTTTGGTCCACGGGGTAGCGGGTTCCATCGTGGGGTCGACTTTGCAGCACCTCAAGGAACCCCGATCATGGCTAGTCTTTCAGGAACGGTGATTCGCTCAGAATATCATGCTTCCTGGGGGAATTATGTAGCGATCGAACATCAAAATGGCTTGACGACACTGTATGCTCACAATCACCGCAATTTAGTAGAGGTTGGGCAGACGGTGGAACAAGGCGAAGTGATTGCTTCCATGGGAAGTACGGGGAACAGTACAGGTCCTCACTTGCATTTTGAAGTTAGTCTTTCACCTAGTTTAGCCCGGCATCAACTGATTGATCCATTAGATGCCTTGTCAAAATAACAAAGAAAAAAGGAGAGCAGTGTAGCTGCTTTCTTTTTTTTTGTCAAGAAAAACGAATCATTTCAAGAAAATTATGCTTTGAGATTTTTTTAGCGCATTCATTTTATTTCGCATGATAAATTTATTCCGAAAACAAGTGTTTTTCTTTGTAAAAAAAACAAAAAGAATTTATGCTAGAAAGGTAGGGAAAAAAATTCCCAAGAGGAATGTCCACTTTAGACAAGGTCGTGTATGCGACTTTGCGATGTCTCTAGTATCCTTTCTTATTTAACCAAGGAGTGTGAAAAATGACTGACGATCAGCAAACAACGAATGTGTCTAATGAAGCAGCGCAAGCAAGTCCACTGTCCTTTGAAGAGAAAGTCATTGAAACAATTGTTGGTGTCGCTTTGCAGTCAATTGATGGCTTGATTAGTGTAAATGGCAGATTTCTTTCAGATATGACCGAAAACCTTGAAGAACAGCCGCAAGTCGCTTCTGGTATTGATGTGGAAGTTGGCAAAGAAGAGGTTGCAGTTGATTTGGAAGTAATCGTGGCTTACGGCAAAGATATCCCCAAACTCTTTGCACAAGTCCAAGAAGTGGTCTTAGAAGAAATTAGCCGCTTGACTTCTTTGAAAGTCAAAGAGATCAATATTCGAATCGCCGATATCGTCAAACAGGAAACGATCGATCAAATCGAAGGTTGAGCACCAGACAAAAAATCGAAGTACATCAAAGAGAAAGGAAGAATGAACAAATGATATCACTATATACAACACCCAGCTGTACGTCATGTCGTAAAGCCCGTGCATGGTTGACCGAAAATGAACTACCATTTAAAGAGAGAAACATTTTTAGCGATCCATTAAATAGTGATGAACTAATGGAGATTCTTTCTTTAACGAAAAATGGAACGGAAGACATTATATCTACTCGTTCGAAAGTGTACCAAAAGTTAGACATTGATTTAGAAGAGTTGAAGCTAGAAGAGCTACTTTCATTGATCGAAAAATACCCGAACTTATTGAAACGACCAATTATCTTAGATGAGAACAAGCTCCAAGTGGGGTACAATGAAGAAGATATTCGTAAATTCGTGCCACGAAACTTACGAAAGATCATTTTCAAACGACGCCAAACAGAGCTGCTCATGTTTAATTATCGCCAAAAGCAAGAAGAAGGCGAATCTGTTGCGAACTTTATCTAATAATAGGAACAAAACCGGCAAATGAATACAGCGATGTATCATTGTCGGTTTTTTTAGTATTTTTTCAAGGGTCTTCTTAAGAGGATCCGTAAATCCGTTGAGTCCACAAAAAAACACGATTCCCAAAAGGAATCGTGTCGGTTGAAATCTTAAAGTTTTTGGTTGTAGAATTCAACGACTAGTGCTTCGTCAACTTCTGCAGACAATTCATCACGCTCAGGTAAACGAGTTAATGAACCTTCTAATTTTTCGCTATCAAAGCTTACAAATGACGCGCGGCCAGCTGTTGCTTCAACTGCTTCTTTGATTGTTGAGATGTTTTGTGATTTTTCACGAACGCTGATGACTTGTCCAACTTCAACGTGGTATGAAGGGATATCAACGCGTTTGCCATCAACTAAAACGTGACCGTGGTTTACTAATTGACGTGCTTGACGACGAGTAGTTGCTAAACCTAGACGGTAAACAACGTTATCTAAGCGTTGTTCTAACAAGATCATGAAGTTAACACCGTGTTTACCTTCTTTGATTTTGCTTGCTTTGATAAACAATGTACGGAATTGACGTTCGTTCATACCATACATATGACGCAATTTTTGTTTCTCAGTTAATTGCATGCCGTATTCTGATTTTTTGCCACGGCTGTTTGGTCCGTGTTGACCTGGAGCGTAAGGGCGACGTGCCAATTCTTTTCCAGTTTCTGATAAAGAAATTCCTAAACGACGAGAAATTTTCCATGATGGTCCTGTATAACGAGACATAATTTAGTTCCTCCAATAAAATAGTTTGGAGTAAAATAATCCGTTGAAAAACTCACATTCGTGCAGTTCGTTCTTCAATCTTCACCTTTGCAGCCGCGGTTACGCAATTGCACCCGAGGGGCAACGAACTGGTGACGAGCTGTTATTTTCCTGCTGCATTATTTTACACAAGGAATAGTATACGACAAATTAGGGGCAAAAGTCAAGATGGAGCTGACTTTGGATTTGATGAAAACAAATCTTGAAATTTTTCATTAATTACTTATATTTTCAAATATCTCTTTACAAAACAGCTTTTCGTCATTAGAATATGAAAGTATTGTGCAAATGATAACGAAGTGAAATTATTCATAAAAGGAGTAGAAAAAATGAATCCAGTATCCCCATTATTTGAGAAGATCGATTCTTCCATAGAAAAGAAAATCGATCTGATCAAGAGTAGTTATTTGCGTTACGCTGTACGTGCGATGATGGCTTGTTTATTCTTGACCCTCGGAACAGCTATTGCTTTTGCGATCGCTATGAAAGGTGAATCGATGGTTCACGGGTTAGGAAAAATTTTGTATGCATTTATGTTTAGCTGGTCTTTAGTCATGATTCTTTATATGAACGCAGAATTAGGAACATCGAATATGTTATATATGACTGTTGGGGTTTACCGGAAACGTCTAAGTATTCCTTTGGCATTGAAAATTTTGTTTACGTGCGTCTTATTCAACTTGATCGGCGGCGTGATCTTTGGCTCGATCGTTGCGCTGACAGGTCCGTTCCAAGGACTGACAGCAGATAACTTTATGCTGACCTCGATCACTGCGAAATTAGAAAAATCCACTATCCAAATTTTAGTAGAAGCGATGTTTGCCAATATCGTAGTAAACACAGCCGTGTTAGTAAGTATGCGGATGAAAGATGACGCCGGAAAAATAGCGGCCATCATTTTCATCATCTTTATCTTTGCTTTCTTAGGCTTTGAACACGTTATTGCTAACTTCCCAGCATTTACTTTAGCTTTCTGGGCTTCAGGCGGACACTTGGCAGGTATGACTGTCGGCAGTGTGATCCATAATTTAGTCTTTGCCTTTATCGGCAACTATATCGGCGGTGGCTTGGTCATGGGGCTGGGTTACGCATGGTTGAACAACTCAAAATCGACCTATGTCGACTAATCAGAACCTATAAAAAGAAGCAGCGATGCTTCTTTTTTTCTTTTCTCTAACATTTCTCCAGGAAGAAGCTATCATCCCTTAACGGAGCGTTGAAATCAGCGCCTATTTGTGTTAAGAATAAGTATGTACGGTTTTTCTTGCTGTTTTTTGTAAAAATGACCGCAACCAAGACCAAAATCTTAGTTACTTCTTAATAGAAAGCGAGCCTTAACCTTTTATGAATCGGAAATTCTT
The DNA here is from genome assembly GCF_002393265.1 of Enterococcus sp. FDAARGOS_375. NCBI lineage: Bacteria > Bacillati > Bacillota > Bacilli > Lactobacillales > Enterococcaceae > Enterococcus > Enterococcus sp. FDAARGOS_375. The sequence continues at coordinate 1,769,181 of NZ_CP023515.1, forward strand.
TGCCTTTGATATTGATGGAACCTTGCTTGACTCGAACAAACAGCCACTAGACAGTACGCTAAAAGCCCTTGATCTTCTGCGAGATGCCGGCCATTTCGTGACCGTTGCCACTGGGCGCAGTCGTTTCCACGCCCAAGATATTATTCGTTCGTTGTCCTTTGATAATTACATTTTATGTAATGGGGCAGCTGCTTTTCTTTCGCATCAGCAGGTATATAAAAACTTACTCGATGAAACGCAATTGGCTGCTTTCGTGGCAGAAGCCCAAGAGCTTGGGATTGACACGGCATTTGTCGGGATGGATACAGCGAAACGAGCGTCTTCGTTGGATATTGCTAAAATGGAAGCAGCGATGCATTCCTTTGGTGCCCAACTTCCTGAGTTGGACATGGATTTTCCCGAAGAAAAAGAAGTCTATCAAGCATTGGCTTTTTACGGAAAAGAGTATGAGCATTTCTTTGACGAGAAATACAGCAAACTGCGTTTTGTGCGTTGGCATGAAAACAGTGTGGATGTCGTTCCAAAAGAAGGCTCCAAAGCAGCAACGATCCTGTGTGTCGCGGAACAATTAGGGATAGCGCAAGAAGATGTGATCTGTTTTGGTGATGGCCAAAACGATCGTGAGATGCTGACCGCCGCAGGTGTCGGTGTGGCCATGGGCAATGCGGTCCCTGAGATCCAACAAGTCGCAGATATGGTGACCGCTAGCAATGATGAAGATGGCATCTGGTTAGCCTTAAAAGAATTACAACTGATTTAAAAGGAATCCTTTAGACATAGCACAGCCGGTTTGCGGCATCTGTGCTATGTTTTTTTGTTTTTTCTCGGTCGCAAAGAAAATAAATTGGTACAATAGAAAAAAAGGGGGAATGCAGCAAATGAAAATCGCATTGATTGCTCATGATCGAAAAAAGGATGTAATGGTAAAATTAGTGACTGCCTATCGAGAAATTTTAGCGCAGCACGAACTTTTTGCAACAGGAACTACGGGAAAGAGAATTGAAGAAGCAACCCAGTTGCCTGTCCACCGCTACAAATCAGGACCGCTGGGAGGAGATCAGCAAATTGGCGCCATGATTTCGCAAGATGACTTGGACATGGTGATTTTTTTGCGCGATCCTTTAGCCGCACAACCCCATGAACCAGATGTAACGGCATTGATTCGCTTGTCGGATGTATACGAGATTCCTTTAGCCACCAATATGGGAACGGCAGAAATCTTGCTGCGCGGGTTAGCAGCTGGATTTGCTGATTTTCGACAAGTGATCCACGAAACGGACAATCGACCCTTGTCGTTATAGGGAGAACAAAATAATTGAAGAAAAAGGACGTGCAGAATTGAAAGCAATCTTAAAGGATTTTTTGACCTATGCAAAAATGAATACTCGCTCGGACGCGACGAGTCAGAGCATCCCAACGACGCCGGGACAAGTTGAGTTGGCTCTTTTATTGAAAGATCAGTTGATCGAGATGGGGGTAGCGGATGTTGCTTACTACGAAAAGAATAGTTTTGTGATCGGACGTCTACCTGGTAATCCTGAAAAAACGGCGATTGGCTTTATTGCCCATGTAGATACGGCAGATTTCGAAGCTGAAAATATTCAGCCGCAGATCCATGAAAATTACGATGGCAAGGATGTTTGTTTAAATAAAGAAAAAGCCATTTATATGACAACTGCTGAATTTCCGAATCTCAAAGACTATGTCGGCGAAACGTTGATCACAACGGATGGAACGACCCTGCTGGGGGCAGATGATAAAGCTGGTATCGCAGAGATCATTGATGCGCTGCGGATCTTACAAACGATGGATGCGCATAAGCGTGGCGATGTCTGGGTCGCTTTTGGTCCTGACGAAGAGATCGGGACTGGCGCTGATCGCTTTGATGCGGCGGATTTTCCAGTAGCATTTGCTTACACGATGGACAGTGGTCGCGTGGGCCATATGGAGTATGAAACCTTTAATGCTGCTCGTATCGATATAACGATCGATGGTACGAGTGTGCATCCTGGGACTGCCTATGGTCGTTTGGTCAACGCCTTGAAAATCGCGCATCAAATCGATGATGCATTACCAGCAGAGGAAGTTCCTGAACGCACCCGCGGGTATGAAGGCTTCTACCTGCTGCACAATTTGACGGGACATATTGGTCGAGCAGAAGTTTCTTATATCATTCGTGATCACGATCATACGCTTTTTGAACAGCGAAAAGCCAACATCGTAGGGATCATTGATGAACTGAACACAGCCTATGGGCAAGAACGTATCACCTATACGCTGTATGATCAATATTACAATATGGGGGATTTGATCAAGAAAGATCCCCGCAGTATCGAAGCTGCCCGAGCAGGGATGCAAGCGATTGGCGTGACGCCGATCGAAGCACCGTTTCGTGGCGGGACCGATGGCTCGAAAATCACCTATAAAGGCATTCCAACACCGAACTTATTTGTCGGCGGTGAAAACTTCCATGGCCAGTATGAATTTATTACCGTGGAAGCGATGGAAAAAGCCCGTGATTTGATCGTGGCGATCGTGGAACATGTCGGGAAAGAAGACACTACCGTTTCCTAGAGAACGCGGCAACACGCTAGACTGATGCGAAAGAGTCTAGCGTGTTTTTTTGTTTTGCTGCAGGGAAGAACCGCAAGTGAAAGAACCTTTTTTTTCTGGACCAAAACCCTTATAATAGAAAAGAAGCTAAAAGAGAAGAGGAAAAATGTGTGCGGGTATTATTCATTGGAGATGTAGTTGGTTCATTAGGAAGAGAAACGATCACGGAGTACCTTCCAAAATTAAAGAAGGTGTATCGACCACAGGTGACGATCGCGAACGGTGAGAACGCAGCGGCGGGTCGTGGGATCACTGGTAAAATCTATAAGAAATTTTTGCAAGATGGTGTCGATGTCGTGACATTAGGCAATCATACATGGGACAACCGTGACATTTTTGAATTTATTGGCGATGCGAAGAAAATGATTCGTCCAGCCAATTTTCCAGAAGGAACACCGGGCGTCGGCATGGTGTTTGTGAAAGTCAACACCATTGAATTGGCGGTGATCAATATGCAAGCTCGCTCGTTCATGGTAGACCTTGATGATCCGTTTCGCAAAATGGATGAACTGGTTGCGATTGCCCGCAAACGTACACCGTTTATCTTTGTGGATTTTCATGGGGAAACCACCAGCGAAAAACAAGCGATGGGCTGGTATTTGGATGGCCGTGTTTCGGCAGTCGTCGGCACGCATACCCATGTCCAGACCAATGATGCGCGGATTTTGCCCCAAGGAACGGCTTATTTGTCAGATGTCGGTATGACCGGTCCTTATGATGGGATTTTGGGAATGAAACGCGAACCAGTCATTGAGAAATTTTTGACGGCACTGCCGCAACGATTTGAAGTGATTGAAAAAGGCCGCAGTATTTTGTCGGCTTGCTTGCTTGAGATTGATGAAGCCACTGGTAAAGCAAAATCGATCCGTCCGATCCAAATCAGTGAAGATCGCCCGTTTACAGAATAGGAGAAGCATGGAAGAGCAATTAGTCAAAGAACCACACGTTGCCCAAGAGCTGGCTGCTTTGCAAAAGCTCTTGTCTGATCATCCGATCGTTCAAGAATTTCAAGAAATCCAAGCACGAGCCTTGCAAAACCAAGGGCTATTGGAGCTGGAAGAAGCGCTGAAGCAAGCGCAAAAAGAGATCGTTCAATTTGAGCATTATGAGAAACCCGAAGCAAAAAAAGCTGCCGAGCAGCGTTATGCGTCATTGACAAACGAATACGAGCAGCATCCTTTAGTGGTTGCTTATCGCCAAGCGTTACTGCAAGCAGATGAATTGCTGCAATATGTCACGACGGAGATCCAAAAGAAAATGAATAAAGCCATCGAGGAGGATGAAACCAATGCCTCAAAAAACTAAAAATACCCCGATGATGGAACAGTATTTAAGCATCAAGGCTCAGTACCAAGATGCTTTTTTATTCTATCGTTTAGGGGATTTCTATGAATTATTTAATGAGGATGCTGTCAAGGCAGCACAAATTTTAGAACTGACGTTAACCAGCCGCAACAAAAATGCGGAGGAACCGATCCCTATGTGTGGGGTGCCTTACCACGCTGCCAGCAATTACATCGACACTTTGATCGAGCAAGGCTACAAAGTAGCGATTTGTGAGCAAGTGGAAGATCCAAAAACCACCAAAGGAATGGTCAAACGCGAAGTCGTTCAACTGATCACGCCGGGAACGGTGATGGACAGTAAAGGCCTATCCGCCAAAGAAAACAACTTTTTGACAGCTGTTTTGCAGCAGGGGGAGCGTTTTGGCTTTGCCTATGTCGATCTAAGTACCGGTGAATTAAAAGCAGCGCAATTGGAAGATGAAGAAGCCGTCGTAAATGAGGCAGCCGCTCTGCAAACGAAAGAAGTCGTTTTGTGCAGCGAGATCCCTGAATCATTGCGAACAACACTGACCAATCGCTTGAATGTCGTGTTTTCTAAGCAAGAAACGTTGGAAGAAAATGCTGAATTTCAATTTTTAACAGAACCTCTCTCCCAAGAGTTAGAAAAAGTAGTCACAGGGAAGTTGCTAAGTTATTTGGCGATCACCCAAAAACGCAGTTTAGCCCATATTCAGCAAGCCGTTGAATATCAGCCGGATCATGCCTTGAAAATGGATCATTATTCCAAATTCAACTTAGAATTGACGCAGTCGATTCGAACCGGCAAAAAACAAGGGACTCTTTTGTGGTTGTTGGACGAGACAAAAACCGCAATGGGTGGCCGTTTGTTAAAGCAATGGTTGGATCGTCCCTTGATCCAGCCAAAGAAAATCACTGCCCGCCAAGAAATGGTCCAATCGTTACTGGACAGTTTCTTTGAACGAGCAGATCTGCAAGAAGCGTTGACGAAAGTCTATGACATGGAACGCTTAGTCGGACGGGTCGCCTTCGGAAATGTCAATGGCCGCGATTTGCTGCAGTTGAAATCTTCTTTGGAGCAAGTGCCTTTGATCGCGCAATTGCTGCAAGGGATCAACCGTGGCGAGTGGAATGACTTGCTGCTGGAATTAACGCCCTTAGATGATTTGGTTGCACTGATCGAAGCGGCGATCGATGAAGATGCCCCGTTGCAGATCACAGAAGGCAACATCATCAAAGACGGGTTCCATCAACAATTAGATGAATACCGTACGGCGATGCGTAACGGCAAGCAATGGCTGGCGGAATTAGAAGCCAACGAACGCCAAGCGACGGGGGTCAAAAACCTGAAAGTTGGGTTCAACCGCGTCTTTGGCTATTACATTGAGATCACGAAAGCCAATCTAGTGAATTTAGATACCTCTCGCTACGAGCGCAAGCAAACGTTAGCCAATGCGGAACGGTTTATTTCACCCGAGTTGAAAAAACTGGAGACTTTGATTTTAGAAGCCGAAGAGAAATCGGTGGATTTGGAATACCGCCTGTTTCTTGACGTTCGTGAAGAAGTGAAAAAGAGTATCACCCGTCTACAAAAGTTAGCCAAAGCCGTCAGTGCGGTCGATGTCTTACAAAGTTTCGCCACGGTTTCGGAACGTTACCAATACGTGCGGCCGACAGTAGCGAAAAAACGAGCGGTATCGATCATCGACGGCCGTCATCCTGTAGTGGAAAAAGTCCTTGGTCACCAAGAGTACATTCCGAATAGTATCGTGATGGATGAAGAAACAGAGATCCTGTTGATCACAGGACCAAATATGTCTGGGAAGAGTACGTACATGCGGCAGTTTGCCTTGCTAGTCATTATGGCGCAGATCGGCTGCTTCGTACCGGCACAATCTGCAGAGATGCCGATTTTTGATCGGATCTTTACTCGCATCGGTGCCAGCGATGACCTGATCGCCGGTCAAAGTACGTTTATGGTGGAGATGATGGAAGCCAACCAAGCGCTGCGTCATGCAACGCCTAACAGCTTGATTTTGTTTGATGAGTTAGGGCGTGGGACTGCGACCTATGATGGGATGGCATTGGCACAAGCAATCATTGAATATATCCACAAAGAAGTTCATGCCAAAACGCTTTTCTCCACCCATTATCATGAGCTGACGGTTTTAGATGAGGAATTGGCACACTTGCGCAATGTCCATGTTGGTGCCGTTGAAAAAGAAGGAGAAGTCGTCTTCTTGCATAAGATGATGGAAGGGCCCGCAGATAAAAGCTATGGGATCCATGTAGCCAAAATCGCTGGACTGCCAAGTGCACTCTTACAGCGCGCAGCCACGATCTTAAAAGCGCTGGAAGAACATGAACCGACGGTACAGCCAAAACCAGTCGTCGAAGAAAGTCAGCAGTTGTCGTTGTTTAGCGAAGTATCTACGGAAGAAATCGGCGTTATCGATCAGTTGAAGAAATTGAATCTGTTGGAAATGACCCCGATGGATGCTCTGAATACATTGTACGAGCTGCAAAAACGAATTTAGAAAGAAGGTCAGCAGATGGGAAAGATCCAAGAGTTATCCGAACGTCTGGCGAACCAAATCGCGGCAGGAGAAGTCGTTGAGCGACCAGCTTCTGTCGTCAAAGAATTAGTTGAAAACGCCGTGGATGCCGGCAGTACCCAAATCGATATTTTTATTGAAGAAGCAGGCTTGCGTAAAATCCAGGTCATCGATAATGGCGAAGGAATTGCAGAAGAGGATGTCTTGACTGCCTTTAAACGCCACGCCACCAGTAAAATCCACAATCGAGATGACTTGTTTCGAATACGTACCCTCGGGTTTCGCGGGGAAGCTTTGCCTAGTATCGCTTCGGTTTCGATCCTCTCGATTGAAACGGCAGTCAAAGGCGCCCAACAAGGCTCCTTTGTGCGCTTAAAAGGCGGCGCTGTTGAAGAGCATTTGCCTGCCAACTTGCGGCAAGGAACCAAGATCACTGTGGAAAACCTCTTTTACAATACACCGGCACGCTTGAAATATGTCAAGACGCTGCAAACGGAACTAGCAAATATCGGCGATATCGTCAATCGGATCGCCCTGAGCCATCCAGAAGTGGCTTTTCGTCTCGTTCATGAAGGCAACAAGATGTTGAGCACCACTGGAAGTGGGCAGTTAAAACAAACCATCGCCGGGATCTACGGGGTGGAAACCGCCAAAAAAATGATCGCGATCGATACTGAGGACCTCGACTTTAAAGTCACTGGCTTTGTGTCACTGCCAGAAGTCACCCGAGCTAGCCGCAACTATTTATCCACGATCATCAATGGTCGTTATATTCGCAACTTTGCTTTGAATAAAGCGATCGTTGCTGGTTACGGGTCAAAATTGATGGTCGGTCGTTTTCCATTAGCTGTCCTTGAAATCAAAATGGACCCCTTATTAGTCGATGTCAACGTTCATCCGACTAAGCAAGAAGTTCGCTTGTCAAAAGAAGAAGAACTGACCAAACTAATCAGTAAAGCCATCAATGAGGCGCTGCGGGAAATCAATTTGATTCCTAACGCGGCTGACAATCTGCGTTTTAAGAAAAAAGTTGCCGATCAGCCAAAAGCCCAGCAGCTTGGCTTGGAACTGGAGTCAGCAGGAAATTCGACTTCTGGGTTGTCTTATAATCGCGAAACTGGGAAATTTGAGGTGCAGGGCAGTACTTATCAACAGACTGTGGATAACTCTGTGGAAAAGCCTGTGGAGGAAGGTGGAAAACTTCCAGAAATGCCACAGGAATCTAGCGAAAACTTGTTGGAAGAAACTGAGGAAACCTTTCGCAGTTTGGAAGAGACGTTGCCAAATAAGCCTGTCCGAAAACCATTTGTGGAAGAACAGACGGAAACAAAAGCGCCGCTGCCAGAAGCGCCTGCCTTTCTTCCAGATGAGACGCCAGAGCTTACGGCGCAAGATCTGCAAAGTCAAGCGACTCTGCATCCTGAAATGCATGGGGATGACCGCAACTACCTGAAAACGGTCGAACGGTTGCTGGAAGAAGAACCAGCGAAGGAGCGTTTTCCCCAACTGGATTATTTTGGGCAGATGCATGGGACCTATTTGTTTGCCCAAAGCGAGGCAGGTCTATATATCGTCGACCAGCATGCGGCACAAGAACGAATCAAATATGAGTATTACCGCGAAAAAATCGGCGAAGTGACCAATGATCTGCAAGAATTGTTAGTGCCGATCGTTTTGGATTATCCCAACAGCGATGCACTGCAATTGCAGGAACAAAGTGACAAGCTGGCAGAAGTCGGGATCCATCTGGAATCTTTTGGGACCAATAGTTTCATCGTCCGGGCGCACCCGACGTGGTATCCTAGCGGTGAAGAAGAAGCCATCATCCGCGAAATGATCGATATGTTATTGACCACAGGAAGTGTCAGTGTCAAAAAGTTTCGTGAAGCAACAGCGATCATGATGAGCTGCAAACGATCCATCAAAGCCAATCACTATTTGAATGAAGCACAAGCGCGAATCTTGTTGCAAGACTTAGCGAAATGCGAGAATCCCTTCAACTGTCCCCATGGTCGCCCGGTGCTGATCCATTTCACCAACAGCGACATGGAGCGGATGTTCAAACGAATTCAAGATCCTCATCGAGCAAGGAGTGGCATGGAATGATTATTTTGGCGTCACAGTCGCCGCGGCGCAAAGAATTATTAGCGGAGTTAGTCCCGGAATTTGCGGTCATACCAGCGGATATCGACGAGTCAGTCCGACCGAACGAAGCGGCGATCCCTTATGTCCAACGGATGGCAGCAGAAAAAGCGGCGGCTATTACGCAAGCATATCCTGAAGATCTGGTGATCGCGAGCGATACGACGGTCGTGGTGGATGAAGAAATCTTAGGAAAGCCAGTAGACCGTAAAGATGCTCGGTCGATGTTGCGAAAAATGAGCGGACGGACCCATTGGGTGCATACCGCCGTCGTTTTGCAAAAAGGTAAACAGCAACGCCAAGCAGTGGTTTCGACGGAAGTTGTGTTTCGTCCTTTGACGGATCAAGAGATCGACAAGTATCTTGTCTTAGATGAGTACCAAGACAAAGCGGGCGCCTATGGGATCCAAGGGGCGGCCAAAGTATTTGTCTCATCGATAACCGGCGATTTTTATACAATCGTAGGGTTTCCTGTCGCTACGGTCTATCAGTTGTTGCAAGAGTTTACGGAGGAGGAATAAGGATGGATGTTTCTGGTAGTTGTCTTTGCGGCAAAGTCACGATCAACTTGACGGGAGTTGCGAAAGAAATCACGATTTGTCATTGTAGTCTCTGCCAGAAATTTCACGGCGGACCGATGGTTGCTCTTGCGCCATGCGCTGAGGACCAGATGACTCTTCAAGGAGCGAAGTGGCTGCGACGTTACGATTCTTCTGAGTGGGCACAGCGAGGATTTTGCAGTCAATGCGGCTCGAGTCTGTTCTTTTACCTCAAAGAAACACACACCTATTTTTTTGCGGCTGGGTTATTTGACAACTTGCCAGAAGCTGTCTTAACCGAAGAAATCTATACAAAAGACCAACCGCAGTTTTACCATTTTGCGGAACCAACGACTCGTTGGGAAAAGCTGCAAAACCCTTAAATAATTTGAGCAAGTCATTTTACATTCGCTAAGAAAAAAGGCATGATAGAGCATACAGGATGAGTCTAGAGGAAAAGCAGGTGAAAAAATGACAGATAAAAAAGAATTAAAAGAAAAATTGTCGCCGATCGAATATGCGGTGACCCAAGAAAATGCAACCGAACGCCCCTTTACTGGCGAGTATGATGATTTTTATGAAAAAGGGATCTATGTTGATATCGTCAACGGAGAACCATTGTTTGCTTCTACTGATAAATATGACGCTGGTTGTGGCTGGCCCTCCTTTTCGAAGCCGATCAGTCGCCAAGATATTCAAGAAAAAGCCGATTTTTCTCACGGCATGCATCGAGTAGAAGTCCGCAGCAAAGAAGCTGACTCTCATTTAGGACATGTTTTTTCAGACGGTCCTCAGGACAAAGGCGGTTTGCGCTATTGTATCAACTCGGCAGCATTGAAGTTCATCCCTTTAGCAGAAATGGATGAAAAAGGCTATGGCGAATTCAAATCACTCGTTGAGTAAGTATTAGGAACTGTGTGCGAAAAAAAGACGCAGCAGCATGTCTCGTTTGAAAAAATGCGACTGAAACAACGGTTTTTCCGCCGTTTGTTTCCTGCTAAGCCTTTTCCTTCGTTCACAGTCCTTTTTTTGCCCTCTCGTCTGTGCTACAATAAAGGGAACATATGTACAGAAAGGAAAGCACATGTACGAATATATCATAGGAAAAGTAACGGATATCTTTCCGGCGTATATCGTCGTTGAGACCCATGGCATCGGCTATCAGATCGCTTTTGGCAATCCGTATTCATTTAGCGGCAAGTTGAACCAAGAAGTAAAAATCTATCTGCACCAAGTGATTCGTGAAGATGCTCATAGTCTCTACGGCTTTGCCACGATCGAAGGCAAGCAGTTGTTTTTAAAATTGATCAGTGTCTCAGGTATTGGACCAAAGAGTGCGTTAGCAATCATGGCCAATGAAGACCATACAGGGTTGATCACGGCAGTCGAAAATGGGGATGTCAACTATTTGACTAAGTTCCCAGGTGTCGGTAAAAAGACGGCGCAGCAAATGATCCTAGACTTGAAAGGCAAAGTGGCTGAATTGGTGGGAGAAGAAGCGATCGTTCCTCTAAGCGTGGCAACGACTGCTTTAGATGAAGCAATGGAAGCCTTGAAAGCATTGGGTTATAGCGAAAAAGAAGTCAAGAAAGCCGAAAAACAATTAGCGGCGAATACGACAAAATCAACGGATGAGTACTTGCGGGAAGCTCTCCGATTGATGATGAAAAAGTAAGGAGCAAGTAGACGATGGATGAACGAATTGTTTCGCCAGAAAGCACTGAACAAGAAGAGATCATCGAAAAATCCTTGCGTCCGCAAACCCTTGCCCAATATATCGGACAAGACAAAGTCAAGCAGGAGCTTTCGATTTATATCCAAGCGGCGAAAAATCGAGAAGAAGCGTTGGATCATGTCCTCTTATATGGTCCACCAGGCTTAGGGAAAACGACGATGGCAATGGTGATCGCCAACGAGATGCAGGTGCAAATCAAGACGACCAGCGGTCCTGCGATCGAAAAACCAGGGGATTTGATTGCGATCTTGAATGAGCTACAGCCAGGGGATGTTCTGTTTATCGATGAGATCCATCGCTTGCCTCGTGTCGCCGAAGAAATGCTTTACTCGGCAATGGAAGATTTTTATGTGGATATCATGGTGGGGCAAGGGACAACGGCTCACCCAGTTCATTTTCCGCTTCCGCCATTTACCTTAGTCGGCGCAACGACGCGGGCGGGGATGCTCTCGGCACCACTACGGGATCGCTTCGGGATCATTTCGCATATGCAATATTATGAAGACCATGATTTAAAAGAGATCGTGCAGCGGACTGCGTCCATCTTTGAAACGGATATCGTGGAAGAAGGAGCGATCGAAATCGCCCGTCGGTCCCGAGGCACCCCGCGGATCGCCAACCGTTTGCTTAAACGAGTTCGCGATTATGCGCAAGTGCAAGCAGATGGCTTGATCGATCGCACCGTTGCCGATCAGGCATTGGCGCTTTTGGCAGTCGATCATGCTGGCTTGGATTATATCGATCAGAAATTGATTCGGACGATGATCGAATTGTATCACGGCGGCCCGGTGGGATTAAGTACGATTGCTGTCAATATCGGGGAAGAAACCGAAACAGTGGAAGATATGTACGAACCGTTTTTGATCCAAAAAGGATTTTTGAAACGGACCTCACGTGGGCGGATCGCAACACCGTTAGCGTATGACCATTTTGGCTATCCGCAAAGAAGCGAATAGAAGGAAGCAGCAATCATTGCTGATTGCTGCTTTTTTGTGCTTTTGGTGAAACGTTTCTTTTTAATTTTTAATAATTTCTGAGGAGTAATCGATGTTGGAAAAATGTGATATTTGTGAAATTTGATTAATTAGAAGTTCCTAGGAAAATAATTTCATCTTAAAACATTGATATAAAAGCTTTTATATTTGTGAGGAACCCAACAATATTTGTGAAAAAAGAAAAGTTGAAAAAAATAATTGGAAAGGCTTGCATTTTCGAATGGCAGCGGATATAATCTTTTTGTAGAAACGTTTCACCGAAGTGTGGAGATATACGTAGTGTTGCGAGGATAGAAAGAAGGAGATTTTGTGTATGAGTAAACTGCAAAAGTTTTATAGTCAACGGCAGCTTCACTGGATGGTTTTTCCCGGCGTGGCCTTTATGATCGTATTTAATTATATTCCGATCTACGGAATTATAATCGCTTTCAAAAACTATACGGTGATTGACACGATTTCATCAGCACCATGGGTCGGGTTAGAGAATTTCCGTATCATTATGAATGACAGTTTTTTCTGGGAAGCGGTTAGAAATACGTTAGCCATCAGCTTATTGAAATTAGGATTAGGTTTTGCGATCCCGATTGTGTTAGCCATTATGATTTTTGAAATGCAAGATGGCCGCTTGAAGAAATTTATTCAAACGGTTTCATACATTCCCCATTTTTTCTCATGGATCGTGCTAGGTGGGATGATGATTTCTTGGCTGTCAACGAACGGCTTTATCAACCAAGTGCTGATGTCTGTAGGATTGATGGACAAAGGGGTCAATCATCTATTGGATCCAAGCAAATATTGGTGGATCGCGGTCCTTTCTGATCTATGGAAAGAAGTCGGCTGGGGAACGATTCTTTACTTGGCAGGGATGTCGCGGATCGATCCAACGTTTTATGAAGCCGCACGAATCGATGGTGCCAGCAAGCTAAGACAAATTCGTTCGATCACATTGCCTTTACTGACACCGATCATCTCCTTAAACTTGATTCTGAATGTGAGCGGTATCTTAGGGTCAAACCTAGATCAAACATTAGTTTTGATGAATTCACAGAACCAAAACCGTTCAGAAGTCATCAACTCCTTTGTTTATAAAATGGGGTTGACGCAAGGTGATTTCTCTTATGCAACTGCTGTCGGCTTGGGGATCGCGGTCATTTCCGTTATCTTATTGGTGATCACGGATCGAGTGACCCGCAAGTTGAACAACGGCAATTCAGTTATCTTATAGGAGGAAAAAACATGATCAAAAGAAAAGCAAAAGAAAACACGTGGTTTTATTTCTTCAATACCGTGATCTTGATTTTATTCTCGTTAATGATCATTGTACCGATTTGGAATATCTTGGTTTCCTCCGTGTCTTCTAGTTCTGGATTAGCGGGCAACGGCCTCGTGTTATGGCCCAAAGGCTTTACTTGGGAAAACTATCGGAAAGTTTTTTCCGACGCAAGTATCCCTCGTGCCTTCTTGATCTCAGTGTTAAAAACGGTTCTTGGGGCTGCGACCCATACCTTGTTTTGTGCGATCGTGGCTTACGGATTGAGTAAATCACGCTTGGTTGGCCGCAACATTTATACAACGATGGGGGTCATCACCATGTACTTCAGTGGTGGGATGATTCCAACGTACTTGCTGATTCGCTCGCTAGGATTACTGGATTCTTTCTGGGTCTACATTATTCCAGCTTTGTTCAGCTATTATGATGTCGTGATTTTAATGAACTTTTTCCGTGAGATTCCGCCTTCACTCGAAGAATCGGCGAAGATCGACGGTGCAAGTGAATTCCAAATCTTCTATAAAATCTTCTTACCATTAACGAAACCGGCCTTGGCAACCATCATCTTGTTCAACGGGGTTGGCCAATGGAATGATTTTATGACGACAAAACTGTATATCACAAAAGAGTATCTCTATCCGCTGCAAATGAAGATTTATGAAATCATCGTCCAATCCAACTTGAGTACGATGACTGAAAGCGGTAGTACCGACTTTATCGTCCAAGCAACGACCCGTGGGGTTCAGTTGGCTACGATCGTCATCACGACAGTGCCAATTTTAATTATATATCCATTGCTTCAAAAACACTTTATCGGCGGTATGATGGCCGGTGCAGTAAAAGAATAGAAAGAGGGATAGACATGAAAAAAGTAGTAGGCGGTTTATTGGCAGCATCAGCATTACTCAGCTTAGCAGCATGTGGCGGCAGCTCAGACAATGCCAGCAGTTCGGATTTTTCTATCAAAGATCGGTATGAGTTAGATGAAAAGACACCAGCATGGAAACTCGATACCAAAGAAGAACCAACCAAGATCACATGGTACATCAATTCAGACTGGACAGCTTTGCCATTTGGTGAAGATGTGACGACAGCCCAAATCAAAAAAGATTTGAACATTGATATTGAATTTATTTCAGGGGATGATTCGAAATTAAACGCTTTGATTTCAAGTGGTGATATGCCTGATATCGTGACGTTGATGGATAAAACCAGCCAAGCAGCCACAAAAGCTGATAGCTGGGCATACTCATTGAACGATTTAGCGGAACAATACGATCCGTATTTGATGAATGTCGTGACCGAAGATACCTTCAAATGGTTTGCTTTAGATGATGGCAAAACTTATGGCTATCCAAACTATTCCAACACAGCAGCAGACTACGAAAGCGGCAATATTCCCGTCAACGACAACTTTGTGATCCGTGAAGATGTCTATGAAGCATTAGGCAAACCAGATGTTTCGACGCCAGAAAACTATGTGAAAGTCATGAAAGAAATCAGCGAGAAATTCCCTGATTTGACACCAATGGGCTTCACAACGATCGGCGAAACAGCAGGACCATTCTTAGATAAATTGCAAGATTTCTTAGGTGTTCCATTAGAAGATGAAGATGGTGCGTTCTACGACCGTAATTTAGATGAAGAATATATCTCATGGTTGAAAACCTTCAATCAAGTGTATCGTGACGGCAACATCAGTGATGACAGCTTTACCGATGACGGTCCAACCTATGATGAAAAAGTAAAACAAGGGGACTATGCAACGATCTTAGTCGCAGGAACGAGCGGACAAGGTGGGAACTTCACTGAATTCATGAAAAACTCTGACACACGCTACATCGCAATCGATGGCCCTGCCAGCACGTCTGGTCGTGAAGCAACCTTGAACCAAACAGGAATTTCTGGCTGGTTGATCAACTACATCACAAAAGATGCGGCGGATCCAGCAAAGGTAACCCAACTCTTCACGTACTTGATCGATGAACCAGGACAAATTTTGACAAAATTCGGCGTTGAAGGCGTGACGTATGAATACAACGATGAAGGCAAAATCGATTACTTGCCAGAAATCAAAGAAATGGAACAAACCGACAACGAAGGCTACAACAAAAAATATGGTATCAGCCGTTTCAACTACTTTAACAATGACCGTGTCAATGCACTGAAAGTCAAAACCGAAAATGCGTTGACTCAAATGCAAGAGTGGGGCGAAGGCAAATTGTATCCACACTTTGTGATCGAAAATACGGATCCAGATGCTGGAACTGCTGAAGCACGTTCAAACACAGCCATCAAAACCAAAATCAACAGCACGATCATCTCATTGATTCGTTCAAAAGATGAAGGAACATTTGACAGCACACTAACCGACTTTGAAAGCTTCTTAGATTCAAACAACTGGGATGCAATCAAAGACATTAAAACTGAAAAAATGGCCGAAAACCGCGAACGACTAAAATAACCCCCATAGGAGAGGAAAGGAAGCCAAAAAAAGACCTTTCCTCTCCTTTGCTTTGAAACACAGGATTTGCGCGCACTTTGCGTAAAATCTGATGTTTCAAAGTACTAGGCGACCGCAGGGAGCGTAGTGACCGTACAAAGAATCACTGCGATTGGCTCACGTAGTGAGACGTGCAACCTGCAACCCAGAAAACTGTACGTTGAGAAACGACCCAATATCACAAGAAGGCAAGAAACAAGTTTACGTAGCACCCGCAGCACAAATCAGCAAGTTTTGATTGGAGGATCATAATGAATCGACTATTTTCTTATGAAGGATGGTACTATCGGGTCTTTGCTTTTTTAGCAGATATGATCATTGTTAGTTTTCTCTTTATGATTCCAGCAATGACGCTGATTCTCGCAGGACCAGCATTGATCGCGCTGTATCAGACGATCGATCAATTGTACAAGGAACGGGATGTCCCGATTTGGCAGCGATACAAGCAAGCATTCTTAAGCAACCTCAAACGTGGGCTCTTCTTAGAAGGTCTTGGTATTGCGTATGTCGCAGTCTTTGCTGGGTTGATCTATTCCTTGATGATGATTACACCTTACTTTGGCGTTTTAGCCGTGATCCTCGTTAGCTTGGCTGCGCTGTATCTCGTCGTGTTCGTTCTCTTGTACAGCTTGTTTGCCCAATCATTGCAAGAAACAGCAAAAGAAACGGCGTATGCGGTTCTTAGCAGTACGGCGAATGCGATCATTTTATTGGTGATCCCCATTCTTGTCTTTGTATTGTGCAGCAAAGTGAACCTATTCTTATTTGTTTGTTTAGGGATCTCAGGCTCAGCCTTTGTCCAAGTGTTGTTTTTCAATAAAGTATTAGCGAAGGGGGAAGAGACAAATGACTGAATCCACAGCGACGGATCGATCCTATTTTTGGGCTTCGGTCCAACAAGAACTTGACACCCTTCCGCTAGCCTTTGAAAGAACCAAACAAGCGCCTTTGCTGAAAGGGATCGATTGTTTTACGATTTCTTTTCAAAGTCTTGGTAATGAAACGATCTATGGGCATCTGCTGCTGCCAGAACAAGCGGCAGATTGTCCAATCGTGATTGATTTTTTAGGCTATATGAATCATGTGCAAGAACCGTTCCAATTTGCTCATTGGTTATTGATCGGCTGCGGCTGTCTTGTCATCGACAATCGCGGGCAAGGGGGACGCACGCAAGATCAGGTTCCCTATGAAACCACGCAGCATGAAGCACCTTTTGGACGTGGCATCTTGAAAAAAGAAGATTTTTATATGAAGCGATTGGTCGCAGATAGTTTGCGCACACTAGAAGTCCTTCAACAGATACCGGAAATCGATCCACAGCGCATTATTTTAAGAGGCGGCTCACAAGGAGGCGGCATCGCCTTATTGGTCAACGCATTAACGAACGTCCCGATTTTTGCGACGTTTGCCGATGTGCCAAGCCACTCCAATCTTGTCCATCGGATCGAACAAAAAACAGGAAGTTACCAGGTGATTCAAGAGTATATCGAACAATTTCCAGAAACGCGGGAAACGATCTATCAAGTCATGAGTTATTTTGATTTGAAGTATTTTGCTCATCAGATAACTGGTCCTGTTTATACATCGGTCGGCAGTGCTGATCCCATCTGTCCCATGGAAGATTTCTTCGTTTCCTATAAAAAGATTCCTGGACCGAAAGAATTGCGTATTTACTTAAATAAAGGGCATGGCGGCGGCGAAGCGAAACAAATCCGACGTGAGATGCAGCAAATCACAAAATTACTCAAAGGAAATGAATGCAGATGAAAGCAGCAACCTACAATCTACGAGTCGATACCGACTATGACCAAGAATGGCAATGGCACTATCGATCGGAGGCGGTCTGCTCCTTGATCGATTACTACGACTGGGATGTTCTGGCGATCCAAGAAGCTCGTCCCAGCCAATTTGCAGATTTAGCAAAGTTAGCGCAGTATGCTTCCGTCACGGCTGAACGTGACGGGGATGGCTTAGGCGAAGGCATCGGGCTGTATTATCAAAAAGAGGCTTTCGAGTTATTAGATTCAGGTTCGTTTTGGTTGTCATTGACACCGACTGAACCAAGTATTCATCCAGAAGCTGCGTATTCACGCTTATGTGTTTGGGCAGTCTTGCAGGAAAAAAAGAATCCGCCGTTTCTTGCTATCACGACTCATTTAGATAATATTTCAGAAATGGCTCGTTTTGAAGGGATGAAAGTGATCCTTGAGCAGCTGGCAGATCAGATCGAACGCTATCCTGTATTGCTGATGGGCGACTTGAATGCGGAGCCAACGGAGCGGGTGCATCGGTACTTAGAGCGGCATTTTCAAAATGCCAAAGAACATGGGCAAAAGCCGCATCACGGACCCAAAGGCTCCTATCAAAATTTTATTTATACGTTACCATGGCAAGAATTAGAAGAAATTGATTATATCTATACGAAAGGCTTCACGGTGGTCAAAACCGCCTGTCTAACGGATTCTTGTGATCGTCGTTTTCCCTCCGATCATTTCCCTTTAGAAGCAGAAGTCCAATTTGAAGAAAGCAAAGGATGAATAAAAATGGAACAGCAGAAATTAACCGAACTACTTTCAGAAATGACCTTAGATGAAAAAATCGATCAGTTGCTGCAACTGGCAGCGGCTTTTTATTCAGATAAAGCAGAAGAGAAAACAGGTCCGATGGGCGACTTAGGACTGACACAAGAAAACATCAACAATGCGGGAACAACGCTAGGTGTTTCTGGTGCAAAAGAAGCGATCCGCGTCCAAAAAGAGTATATCGCCAATAACCGCTTGAATATCCCGACGATATTGATGGCGGACATCATTCACGGCTTTCGGACGATTTTCCCGATTCCATTAGGATTAGGTAGTTCGTGGGATTTGGCAGCAGCGGAGAAGATGGCGGAAGTATCTGCCAAAGAAGCAGCTGTTTCTGGCTTGCATGTGACCTTTTCGCCGATGGTGGACTTAGTAAGAGACCCACGTTGGGGCCGTGTCATGGAATCGACAGGGGAAGATCCTTACTTGAACAGTCGCTTCGCTGAAGCCTTTGTCAAAGGCTATCAAGGGGATGATCTGCGAACGGATTTCAACCGCGTGGCTGCGTGCGTCAAACATTTTGCGGCTTACGGTGCGGCTATCGGTGGTCGCGATTACAACACGGTCAATATGTCAGAACGTCAACTGCGAGAAAGTTATTTGCCAGGCTATAAAGCAGCCCTTGATGCTGGTGCCAAACTGGTGATGACTTCCTTCAATACGGTAGACGGCATTCCAGCAACGGCCAATCGCTGGCTTTTCCGCGATGTTTTGCGAGAAGAATTCGGGTTTGAAGGCGTTGTGATCTCTGACTGGGCAGCAATCAAAGAAGTGATCGCTCATGGCGCAGCGGAGGATGAAAAACATGCCGCTGAACTAGCCATCAAAGCTGGGGTCGATATCGAGATGATGACGACTTGCTACACCGATAACTTGAAAGAGTTGATCGCAGAAGGCACCGTTGAGGAAGCCTTAGTCGATGAAGCGGTGCTAAGAATCTTGACCTTAAAAAATGAGCTGGGGCTATTTGAAAATCCATACCGCGGCGCTGATGAAGCCGCTGAAGCAGCCACTGTTTTGTCTCAAGAACACCGAGAGATCGCCAGTGATATCGCAAAGAAATCAATGGTGTTGTTGAAAAATGAAGGTGTCCTGCCGTTGCAGAAAACCGAAAAAGTGGCGATTGTGGGCCCAGGTGCTCACTCCCGTGATCTATTAGGGGCTTGGTCTTGGCAAGGGAAACAAGAAGAAGTAGTGACCTTAGTGGAGGGTGCTCAAGCCTTGGGTGCGGATCTGTTGATTGGTCAAGAGCCCTTTGATTATTTTGCACCGTCTGAAGCGGCGATCCAAGAAGCGATCGAATTAGTGAAGGCAGCCGATAAAGTGGTCCTAGCACTAGGAGAGCAGGAATGGATGAGCGGCGAAGCTGCCAGCCGCAGCGACATTCGCTTGCCGCAAGCCCAATTGTCCTTGGTTGAAACCTTGAAAGAATACAACGAGCAATTGATCGTAACTCTCTATAACGGTCGTCCTCTTGATTTGCAAGGTGTGGATGCAGCCAAAGCGATCGTCGAGGCTTGGTTCCCTGGAACCGAAGGCGGAAACGCACTTGCTCAGATCCTGTGGGGAGAATACAATCCAAGCGGTCGCTTGAGTATGTCATTCCCAGAAACCGTTGGACAAGTTCCTGTGTATTACAACGTTGACAATACCGGTCGTCCTTATGAAAGTGCACCGGATGAAAAATATGTCTCAAAATATTTGGATGTCTCCAATTATGCCAAATATCCATTTGGGTTTGGCTTGAGTTATAGCCCAGTTGTATATTCTGCGGTGACGTTGGATCAGCCGACTATGACCAAAGATCAAACGGTCACAGCTTCCATCACGGTTACGAACCAAGGAACAGCAGCGGTCTGGGAAACGGTCCAATGCTACATTCGCGATTTAGTCGGTGAAGTGGTTCGCCCAGTGAAAGAACTGAAAGGCTTTAAGAAAATTTGGCTAGAGGCTGGCGAATCAGCAACCGTTCAATTTGAGATCACGGAAGAACTGCTGCGCTATGTTCACAGCAACCAACAAGCAAGCAGTGATCCAGGGGAATTCCACATCATGATTGGTGGGAACAGCCGAGACACCCAACAAACAACCCTGCAATTAGTTAGGTAAGATAGGAAGGTTTCTATGACGAAAAAAATAGTGATGAATAACGCAAATACGACCGTGACGTTTTTACCAAACGGTGATTTATATGAGATCCAAAGTCACGGTGTGATGATCAATCAGTTGAACGGAAATGCGCTAGATGGCAGTTTGAATCAAATCTATCTACGACTGCGTGAGGCGGGGGAATTGTCCTTTATTCCCTTGATCGGTTCAAATGCCGACAGTGCCTTTGTCTACTCAGACAAACAGCTGACCTGGACCGGGACGTATCAGTCAATCAATTACCAAGTTGATTTCCAATTGGCACAAGATTGCTGGTTCTGGCGGGTTCAATTGAGTGGTTCTGGGGAAGCGGAACTGGTTTACGGACAAGATCTTGGTAATGCCGCCAAAGGGGCTGTTCAATCCAATGAAGCCTATGTTTCGCAATATATCGACCATCATGTTAGCCATGATAAGGATCGCATCGTGCTTTCTTCGCGTCAAAATCAACCACAAAATGGTCAATTTCCATTGGTGGAACAGGGCAGCTTCCAAGCCTTAAAAGGCTTCTCGACGGATGGCTATCAATTTTTCGGTCGCAGCTACAAAGAAACAAATCAACCAGCTGCACTTAGCCAAGAAACGTTAGCCAATGAAGTGTATCAATACGAATTTGCCTATACGGCACTACAAACGCAATGGTTGACGGTAAGTGAGACGCCTACGGAAATCGTTTTTTACGCAGCGGTCAAAGCCAATCAAGCGACGGCAGTCAATGAACCGCAGTTTGCACTTGAAACGTTGAAAGAAACGTATCAAGCCTTGTCCTTCGACTCGTTGCAAGCAACGGCGCAGCCACGAAAAAACTTTGGTCAACCGCTCACAGGGCTGACATTTACCACAGAAGAAATCAACGAGCGATTTCCTCAGCAAGAAGCAGTGGAAAGCGTTGATAAGCAGCTGTATTCCTTTTTTACCCCTGACTATCACCATGTCGTGTTGAAGGAAAAGGAAGGACAGATGGAACGCTCCCATGGACATATTTTGATGAGCGGACAAGATCTGATCGTCGATCAACCCATTTTGAGCACGACCGTTTACATGACGGGGATGTTTAACTCCCAAATCGTATTAGGCAATACGAACATGAACAAATTGTTGAGCAATAGCCGCAACTCATTGAATCTTTTCAAACGTTCCGGTCAGCGGATCTGTTTGAAAGACGGCGATCAATGGCGGATTTTAACGATGCCATCTGCCTTTGAAATGGGCTTGAATTCGGCAACGTGGTACTACAAAACAGCGGATGATGTCATTCAAGTAACGACCTTCACGAAAGCAAATGGACGCACGATTGCAACGACCATCACTAGTGAACAAGGTCGTGCCTACACCTGGGCCATCACTAATCAATTTGTGATGGGGATCGATGAAGCTGCACCGACTGCTACCATTTCGCAAGATCAACAATTGCTCACCATCAAAGGAACAGCGGATTCACCGATTGCGGAAACTTATCCAGAATTGACATATTATCTCCATGCGGCTCAACTTTTCGAACTGACCGATGAAACGATTTTCAATGTGGCAGCCGACGATAGCACGACCGTATTGACCTTTGCAGAACAGGCGACGGTTTCCTTCGTGATCCAAGGCACACTGACTGGTGAACCATTTGTTTCCGAAACATTAGATCGCCAGCAAGAAGACACTGCCTATAAGGCCTTTGTCGATGATTTGTTGAATCAGTTTGAATTGAAACATTCGCAGGCGGACGTTACATCCTTCAATCACTTGGCACGTTGGTACACCCACAATATGCTTGTTCATTACTTGTCTCCTCATGGTCTTGAACAGTACGGTGGTGCTGCTTGGGGGACTCGAGACGTTTCCCAAGGACCGACTGAGTATTTCTTAGCACTTAATCGTCCTGAGATGGTGGCGTCCATCATCGAGCATTTGTTTGAAAATCAATTTGCAGATGACGGCAACTGGCCACAATGGTTTATGTTTGATCGCTATGAGAAACAAAAAGCCGATGAGAGCCACGGAGATGTGATCGTCTGGCCAATGAAAGTCGTTAGTGACTATCTCGAAAAAACTAAAGATTTCGCGATTTTGGAAAAAGAACTGCCTTATACGGATCGCGCAACCTTCTTGAAAACCAAGACCAAAGCTTCTTTGTTTGATCATTTGAAAAAAGAAGTGGCGTATATCGAAGCGAACTTCTTGGAAGGAACGTACCTGTCTTGTTATGGTGATGGCGATTGGGATGACACCTTGCAGCCAAATAACAGTAAGTTGAAGAAACAAATGGCCAGCAGCTGGACCGTTGCCTTGACCTACGAAGTATTAAAAAAATTAGCCAGCCAGTTGCAGTCGGTTGACCCAGAGTATGCCAAACATTTAACAGAACTGTCTGCGGGCATCAAACACGACTTTGAAAAATACATGTTAGCTGATGGCACTTTGCCAGGATTTGTCTATATGGAAGATAGCGAGCACGTGGAACTGATGGTCCATCCGACTGACAAGAAAACCGGTATCCAATACCGCTTGCTGCCGATGCAGCAAAGCATGATCGGTGAGCTGTTATCTCCCGAACAAGCCGATCATCATGTGGCGATCATCAAGGAGCATTTGCAATTTCCAGATGGGGTGCGTTTGATGAATCGTCCAGCGACTTATGCGGGTGGTGTCAGCACCAATTTCAAGCGAGCAGAACAAGCAGCCAACTTTGGACGAGAAATCGGTTTGCAGTACGTTCACGCCCACATCCGCTTTACCGAAGCGATGGCGAAATTAGGTCGCGAAGAAGAGACTTGGCAAGCGCTTGGGGTCATCAATCCAATCCAGATCGCTCAACGGGTCGAAAACGCGGAGATCCGTCAAGCAAATGCGTATTTCAGCAGTTCTGATGGCGATTTCAAAACAAGGGTTGAAGCCCAAGAAAATTTTGGTAAACTTAAGGAGGCAGCAGTCGGCGTCAAAGGCGGCTGGCGCATCTATTCTAGTGGTCCAGGGATCTATATGAATCAGTTGATCAGCAATGTGCTAGGCATTCGTACCTTTGTTGATCATGTTGAACTTGATCCTGTCTTGCCAGCGGAGTTAGCAGGATTGACTCTGACATATCGACTCTTTGATCGGCCAGTCGAAATCGTCTATCATTCGGCAAGTACGCCGAAAGTATTGATCAACGGGGAAGAAATATCCACTGAGTTTGCGGAAAATCGCTACCGTCAAGGTGCGTTTGTCCTGAAGAAAGCAGCACTTTGCGCCAAACTAAACGAAAACCACACCAATACGATCGATATTTATCGTTAAGAAAGGAGAAGCCATGGTAGGAATCAAAGATATTGCCCAAAAAGCGGGTGTCTCCATATCCACCGTTTCGTATGCATTGAATGGCAGTCCAAAAGTGACCGAGGAAACCCGCGCGCGGATTCAAGCGATCGCAAACGAATTGAACTATGTTCCGAACATGGCTGCTCGCACACTGAAACGCAGACAAACCAACATCATCGGTGTTTATCTCGCCGATTATGCCGGAAGTTTTTATGGGGAATTGCTAGATGGCATCAAGAAAGGGTTGGAACTTTTCGGCTATGAAATGATCGTCTGCAGCGGCAAGAAATCACACTTGTTTATTCCTGAGCGGATGGTGGACGGTGCCATCATTTTGGATTGGACGTTTCCAGCAAAGGAAATCGAGCAATACGCCCAACGAGGACATCAAATCGTCGTGTTAGACCGTGTCTTGTCTCATGAAAATATCCATCAAGTCTTGTTAGACAATAAAGGAGGGGCGGCGCTGGCGATCGATCGCTTGATCGCTGGACAAAGCCAAAAAGTCTTCCTCTTAGCAGGGCCAGAAAAAGGCTACGACAGTCGGGAGCGGCTAGACGCTAGTACGAAAGAATTGACGCGCTTTGGTATTCCTTATGAAGTGATTCCTGGTGACTTCACGGAACCTTCTGGCTATCGCGCAGCAAAACAGCTCTTAGCAAATGATCCCCAGTTTCCCATTGATATCTTTGCCTTCAATGATGAAATGGCGATCGGGGTCTACAAATATGTCCGCGAGACCGACTTTCGCATCGGGAAAGAAATTCGCATTATCGGGTTTGATAACACGGAGCTAGGCGCTTTTGTGCAGCCGCGCTTAGCGACGATCTCCTATTCGAAACATCGATGGGGCATGGTGGCAGCTGAGAAAATCGTACAATCGATCCAAGGGGAACCAGTGGCGGATGAGCATATTTATACCACTTTTGTGGATGGTGGATCATTTATTTAATCGATCCAATAAAGGAAAAATAGTTGAAAAAGGAATGGTGAAATGGGGAGGATTTTATCTTACAGAACATACCAAAGCAATTGATAGAGAAAGAACTATTGAAAGAAGTAAACCAATTCAAAAGTTCCAGATGGATGTTAATGAGATCGCCGAAACTTTAAATCAGGCAACACTCAAGAACAAATCAGTAGCTATCTAAATTGAAGCGCATGATCGAGATGGGAATTACTTTCCTGATATAGTTGGCCATATTTAGGGGGCATGATGAACTAGAAATATTTGTTGGTGGTAATAAGGTTGGCTATGATAAAATTAGGAATATTAAAATAGCTAACATAACCAAGTGGTCGGACAAAAGTAACCTCTTATAAAAAGTACTCACAAATTATTAAATTATATTAGCGATAATTATTTAAAGCTAGCTTTCTGATATAATAGTTTGTAAAGGAGTGCTAAGATGATTAACTTTTTAAAAGGTTTAAAAATAAGAATCCTATATATATATTCAATGATTTCGCTACTTATAGGTGTCTATTTAAGTGTAAATTGGATTCCTGTAAGCGTTGAAGGACTAAGCAAATCCCAAAAACAGGAGCTTTTAAGAGAAGGATCAATCAACTGGGAACTTGGTGTAGTTTTTAAGGTATTAGCCCTGATACTTTTCTTGGGTGCACTAGTAAAATCCATTATATATATCTTAAACAAAAAGAGATAAGCGTAAAGCTCATCTCTTTTTATACTATCTAGAAACTTCGTGGATCACTTCGATTTTATAAGGAATGATAAATCCTGCTCTTTGCATTGCGTAACAATAATTGTTTCCAAATCCCACCTCGAAGTTGCCATCATAACCATTTAGCTCCCATTTGAAATCAAATATATCCGTAACCTTTACTTGAGTCCAATAATTTCCATTGGCTTGTTTCTTATAAGTTACTGTGTAACTAACTCCACGTAATGCTGTGTGAAGTTGGCCGCTTAGAAATGTATAACTTCCTGAGAAAGAACCAGATTTTTTACCTGTAGAAAATGCTTCTTTTTTAAGTCTAGAATAATAAGCGGTCATTAACTCCTCGCCGTCTACAGTCTTTGCCCAGCTATCGTTTTTATTAACATATGTCGAAGGTTTCCATGTTGGATTCCAATAGTAATTCTCAGCAGAAATAATGGCGTGCTTCATATAAGCAGCAGTCTGATTGTGACCTTTTTTCTTAACCATTGATATACCTTTATTATATGCAGCAATTGCAGCCGCATAAACTGGATTTGCAGGAGTTACCGATGATCTAGCACCTATCTTAGACTTTGGTTCAACATAAAAAGGATCAACTGATTCGGCAACGTCCGCTTTATACTCTTCCAACAATGCATCTTGTTCGGCATCATAGGAATTTAAAACTGTTAAACTCTCATTTAAAGATGCGTTGAACTCTTCAGCACTATCAGAATCTTCAAACATTCTAATTACACCATCAATATAATCTCTATTGGACTCTTCATTGGATATTGCCTCATTAATTAATGATTGATTAGTTTCATTTATCTCAAAACCATTCTCATCTGCATAACCATTTATTTGACCAAAACTTAAAACTGATATACTAAACACTACACTAATTAAAAACTTCTTCATTGTTTTAATCTCCTTTTTAATTATTATTTTACTAACAAATTTAATATACCATACTATAATATATAAAAACATTTTTAAGTTATATTTATATCTTGACAATTTTGTAATATGTAGGAAAGGATGTAAAATTGAACAAAATTGAATACAATAATATGCAAGTAAATCTTCGTTCTTTGCGGCACAAACTTGATTTTCAATGCATAATATTCGTTATTCTGTATTATTAAAAAAGGAACATAATAGGGTATTTATGAAAAAAGTATAAAAATATTAGGGTTTATCTTGTTGGTTATAATTGGATTTGTAGGGGGCTATTTTCTATCTGTAGATCCAGCTAAAGACTTCTATGGTGATTGGTATGGTGCTGCTAACGAGGGGAATGAGAGTTTTCTTTTAGAATAGATAAAGAAAAAAATAATCGATTATGGAAATGATGATTATAATTCACCTGGTTTTCCTTACACAGTGAAAAAGTCTGAAAATGGATTTTATATTGAAGTGTCTGATGATGAGCTAAAAATTATTTTTCCCGAATTAATAAACTTTAAGTATAAAAACAATATGACATTTTTCCTGAATGATGATGAAGAATCAATTGAGTACTTTGTGGCTATAGATGGTTTTTTGAATAATGTAAAACTACATAAAACATCCTTTGAAGATTCGTATAACAAAACCGAAGAGTCAACCTCACAAAGTCTAATAGCAAGTGAAACAGAAACTTCTTACAGTTCTTTGCTTAATGAAACTCATTCATCAGAAACGACATCATCAATTGATTCTCCAAAAGTATCAGATCTAAGTGAAAAAATTGATTTATTTATTGCGAATTATACGTCAATTCCACCAGATTAGATTATGGAAAAGGAACTTGATGGAATTACAATAAGAGCAACAAACTTTACTGCAACAAATGAAGCCGAGGCATCATCTATTCAGTATCATTTGCTAATGGAGAGGCAACATCTTGCAACGATGTATACGCACAAGTCATTGGAGAATAATAGCTATTTTCAATAGAGGCTAATATGCAAAAAGATAAATCTGAGCAGGATGAAACTCATTCTAGCTCAGATTTTTTTGAATATTACTTTCCTTGTTTTGTATTCATATTTGATAGAATCATTCATACCACTTATCGTCCTCTTAGTTTGTTTATTTTGTCCTGATTTAATCATATTAGAGAACGATATGTTTTTTAATATCTAAAACGAAAATGGGGCTGAAGAATCAATTCTGATTCATCAGTCCCATAAATTATAGAGCCTTTCTTGCGGCTTTCTTTTATGGGCTTTTGTCACAGTCTCTTTTTTGCGTTATTTCAAAAATAACTTTAATTATTTTATCGAAATCAGTGATTTATAAAAAAAATAATATTTTTTATTTTGTTATTTTATATGTACTGATTTTTTTAAATAACGTTTTTTATTCATTTTTTGATTATAACATTATCATTATCTACAGAGAGAAGATGGGAAGCGTTCTTTTAACTTATCATTTTTGGGAGATAGAAAAGCTTTTTTCTTCACGGGATTTTGTCAAATATTTTATCTTTTTATTTATTTTTCTCATCTTAATTTAATTGTTGGTGTTGATTTATCCCTCGTTTTTTGTATTATTTATGAAGGAGAAAAGCAGTTTTTCGAAAAGAATCGATGATTCATCCTGATAATTTGCGATTTTTTCAATCGATGAGTAACAGATAGCTGTAAGATGTGGAAGTTACTAAAATTGGAATTATGAAAAAACAATTATAATCATAATTTTGAACGGGAGAAAAAAAGAATTACAATTCTCTTCCTTCAAATCGCTAAACTAAGAGTTGTAACACATGGCGTGCACTGCGCGATACGTTAATTTTTTAAGATAGGAGGGATAAAGTGAAACGGTTTTTAACATCTTTACTTGTTTTTCTACTAACATCAGGTCCGTGTTTTTCATATGCAATGGTAGTGGCACAAGCCGAAAGTGTTACAAAAACAAGTGAAGAACAAAGTACGTCTTCTGCTGACTTTGTCATTTCATCGATCGACAGTCTGGAAGAGACGAACGGAACGGAAATGCAAGCATCTAGCGAACCTGCTTCGACAGATTCTACAGAAGCAACTGCGAAGACATCTTCGTCAGAGACCGAAGAGTCATCTGAAGCCGTAGAAGAAGTACAATTGACTTTTTTGACAGATACTGAGCATGTATTTGCTACTGGGGAAACCAGCATTCAGGTCAGCAAAAACATAGGGGAAGCAATAGAAAAAAGTGAACTACCAGTTTTTGAGGATGATACTGATTTTGAAGGATGGGCGTTAGACGGGACAGTTTACACGAGCCAAGCGTTGACTGAATTGATTTTCACGGAGAATCAAACCTTAACTGCTGTTTTTAAACCGACTGTTAAGGCAAGAGCAGCGAACATCTCGTTAGCAGAACAATCGATCAAAGAGATCATTGCAGAAGCCGATAAAACGAAAGTGATCGCTGTACCAAGTCCAGCTGGAGATGGTTTAGCATATGCGGAATATACCAATAGTGCTGAAGGGATTCGTCAAGCGTTGTTTGATATGTATCAAAACGGCAATGGCCAAGAATTTGCTTTGTATGTCGGCTCTGGCTCAGCTTTAACGACTTTGCCAACAAATCTGACTTCAAAGACGATTCCAGACACAGTCGATAATACAAACATGACTTTTTATGCACTACAAGGAAAAATCAGTCGCTTGATCATCACAGGACATAGTGATGATCCCATCACAGATGCAACAACGTTGACTTCGGGTAGTCGAACCGTTCCTTTTGGTACGGACATCTACTTCGGTTCTGATGTAGTGATTCGAAACCTCAACTATACGGGTACGAGAATGTACATGAATGGGCATAGTCTTTCCTTGAACGGTGGTTCCACCGGCAATGGCCTTGCTATTTATGGGGGAAGCAACAATGGCGACCTTACTGGAAACCCGACGATCACGCTAAATGCGACAGGTTCAGGAACTTGGAACATCTATGGTGGGAATCAAAGCGGTGGTACGTTGACCGGGAATACAGAGATTGTCGTAAATAATACGGTGGGTGGCATCAGTACGATTGCAGGAGGTGCCAATATCGGTACGATTGATGGGAATACCAACGTTACCATCAATCGACTAAATGGCACCCTGACTAATTATTATGGGGGCGGTCTCGGAACCAGTACTTCAAATACAGCTAATGTTACCGGTAATGTCGCAACAGTCTTTCAAACAACGAACACCAATTTCCGTTTAGGAACCTATTATGGCGGTGTTCAATACGGGAACATTGGTGGAACAGTCAACAATACTGTCACAGGAGTTGGTGGTTGGACCGGCACAGGATTGAATTATTATGGTGGTTCCAGAGAAGGAAATATTGGACAGACACGAGAGCAAACAGCGATTACGAACCACGTAGACACTAGTGCCTATTCTACAGGAGCAGCCTATTTTATTGGTGCCAATCGAACCAATGGAACGATTACTGGGAGTATTGAAAATACGATTAAAGCAGGTGACTACAATCAAGGGTCATTCAATCGTGTCGATGGCGGAGCAGGAATGGACGTGAGTGTTACAAGTCTGCAAACTGGATCCGATAGTGTGTATGACGCGATGACACCGGCAGATCGCCGAGCTTATGCTGAAACCACTGCTCGCTTTAAAGTATACGGCGATATTACGACGAAAATCCTAGAAGGCTGTGTCAGTTATGGAGGAGACAACTTATCCTATACGCGGGCAGCTGGGTATGGTGGATTTATTGACGGTAGCACAACTGTCGAGGTCGGCGTATTAAATGATTCTCGCACGGTCGGTGGTCCTGGATTCGTCTACAGTTATGGGGGACGATCTTATAAAGATGGTATTGCCTATTCAAATAGCTTGAATTCACGAGCAAATGGTGTCGGAACGTTTGATATCGTAGGCGGAGGCGGTACCAATGGTGTGCAAGCAACCAACCTTTATATTTATGGGGATACCAAAACAGTCCTAAACAATGTAGTCGCTCGTTGGACCTATGGTGGTGGTTTTTCAGGAATCATCGAGGGAAACACAGCAAACATCTTGAATGGCGGGATCGTTGATACGTTGGAAGGTGCAGGATATACCGGTAAACGTGTATTCGGTGATTCACATGCTGAAGTAAATTACGGCCAAGTCGACTGGTTTCTCAGTGGCGGCGGTTGGGGGGATGCCAAAATTACTGGGAACGTTTCAGTGACTGTTCATGATGGTATCATCAATGCCTCAATGGGGGCCTCGTATGGATATTTTTCAGGACACACGATCAATGGAAATTCTGATAATCGAATTTACGGCGGAGATTTTTCTGGAACACCTCGGACAGGTCCAAGTGCTTTTTCTGGAGGAATCACGAATGCAGGTTCGCTGCTAGGGGATGCCCAATTAACAATCGACCTAAGGGACTATGAAGGGGAATTTAAGCTTCCTTCTGGAACGAACATCTCAGGCGGTAATCCGTTTAACAGTACGAATATCGTTGGGACCGATAGCTCCAATACGATTACATTGAACATATATACAAAACCGGGATCAGATGCGCTGAATGGGGCAACGATCTATGGTGATGGTGGTTCAACGGCCGCCAACACAAGAAGCGGTAAAATCAATATTAATATACAAGCAGAAGGATCAAGTATCGGTAACTTGTATACAACAAATTATTCAAACATTTCTTCAAATCGAATTTTGAGAGATGTCGAGATGCGGGTTCAAGGAGCCAAAAGTATCAATGGGATCTCAGGCGGAAACGCGTCAGATAACTTTACTAATACGATCGTAGCCAACAGCAGTAATCAAGTGAAGATGAGCTTTGGTGAAAATGTCGATGGGACAGCTTCTTACCAAACTGATCCGATCGCTGTGACGGGTCTGGGGATCGTCAACTTTACCGAATTGAACGTGACAAACGGCATCAAGCTAATGGCCAATGGGGGAGACATCAAAAATGGTCGTTCAGCCACTGCTGCCAATCACGCAACGACCTATCATCAGTTCGGCGATATCCATCTTTCTAAAAATGCCGGTATCGGTATTTCTTCCGCAACGAATTTGATTTCAGGAGCGAAGTTAACGGTGGAAGACGAAGGGACGATCGAATCGCCGCCGGGAACGGGGCGAATCAATCTCTCAGATTTCGCAACACCAGATACGGATAAAGATCATTTAACATGGCTGAAAACGACGACCAATGATGCAGGTTCTCGAGTTAATAGTCAAGGAACGTGGTTTGGTGTGGTTAGTGCTTACCAAGTGTTGACCATAAATCCAACTGCTGCTAATGCGGCAGCGATCACCCCAATCAATTTCAGTGGGATCGAAAAAGCGACTGGGAAAACCTTCATTGGGGACAACGATGTCACCAATGCAGGCAACGGGTACGGTATTGCGATACCAGGTTCGATCATTAACTACGAAGTTGAAACACCGGGAGTCGCGAACGGGATCGGGGCTATTAGTCACAATGTAACGGCAGTCAAAGAGAACAATACACCGCTCACCTTGCAAGCCTGGGGGACGGAGCAAGCAGGGACACAAGTGCAAAAAGGGCGTTTGTTGATTCCTTATACGGTAACGGAATTGCCAACATTGACGTTTACACCAGAAACCCAAACGTCCGGTTCATGGTTATATGCCGGTCAAATCAAATCCAGCAAGCTAGATAGCACGGATCAGCAGTTGACGGAACAACCAGATTCAGAACCAGTTGATTGGACGAGTCCTGATGGGGAGTATAGTTACGATATCAGTGTCCGCTACTCAAATAAGGCGGAAGTTCAAGCCCGCAATGTGATCCTTACAGAACAAGAGGCACAATCGCTGACCAAAGAACAAGCCGTGACATATCTCGAAGCCAGCGGGCGTCCTTTCTTTAAGGACACGCTGACAGAAGAGGTCTTAGCTGCAATTCAAGAACCGTTAGAAACAGCGGTCTATCGCAAACAAGCGATCACTTTCTCGGTAGGTGAAAACGATCAGAATCAGGCAGAAACCACCGTTAATTTGGTGGTGGTCAAAAATGAAAGTGTCATTTCTGATGACCGGCAATTTGCCGTCTATGCAAAAGATGTCCGTTTGACCTTACCGGAAGCAACGGCGCTGGCCGATGAAGCAGCTCTGGCAGACTATACCCAAGCAACTACGATTTTTGCAGATAATCGCGAAAATGTACCACCGACTGTCGATCCGCAAGCTTTTACCGCGATCCAACAAGCAACGGAAGATGAGTTGTTGAAAAATGTGTCAACGGCTTACCATTATGAAGCAGGGAGTCAACGGGCAGAAAAAGTCGTCAATGTCGCAGTTGCCGGCGAGCTTGTTTTAAGCAGTGTGCCGACAGCCTTTGATTTTGGACAACAGAAAGTTGCCACAGAAACACAAGATTATTGGCCAACGATCACAGGAGAACTAGCGGTGAAAGATACGAGAGGATCCGAACGAAGTCCATGGCGCTTGACGGTCAAAGAGCAACAGCCATTAACGGATGGAACAGATCAATTAACCAATGTCTTCCGCTCTGTGAAAAACGGTCAAGAACAGATGATAACTAGTGGGG
This sequence comes from Enterococcus sp. FDAARGOS_375, assembly GCF_002393265.1. Classification (NCBI taxonomy): domain Bacteria; kingdom Bacillati; phylum Bacillota; class Bacilli; order Lactobacillales; family Enterococcaceae; genus Enterococcus; species Enterococcus sp. FDAARGOS_375. The sequence continues at coordinate 1,802,031 of NZ_CP023515.1, forward strand.
AAATGATCATCGAGGAAACGGAATTGACAGAAAATGGCACTTACGTCGTGAATCAGCACTGGGGCGAAAGTGAAAATGAAGGCATCAAACTTACCGTTCCAGTCGAACAGCAAAAAGTTGGGGACTATCAAGGAACCTTGAGCTGGCAGCTGGTTTCGGCACCTGGCAACCCATAAAGGCAGGAAAACAAATGAAAAAAATCATGATCGGTGTTATTACTGGCTATCTATTATTGTTCCCTCAACTCGTTTCAGCAGCCGAAGCAGGTGCCTATGACAGCAATGGTGTCACTTCCTTTTTCGGCGTCTATGAAGAACCCGTTGAGGAGCCAGAAGAGCCCATAAAAGAACAACCAGGGAATAAACAAGTTAATCAAAAAGGCAACAATATTTTGCCAGCAACAGGGTCAGATCACTTTAATCGCTATCAAAGCAGTGGTCTTGTCGTTTTGTTGGCAGTAGGAATCATTTTAATCAAAAGGAGAACAAAAAATGAAAAAACTTTTCTTGACGGCAGGCATTCTATTGATGAGCACTGCACTGTTACCAACAGCCGTTAATGCCGCTGAATACACATCAAATGGGGCAATTACTTTTGAAGCAGACCCGAATCCAACGAATCCAGTCGACCCGACCGATCCAGAAAAACCAGTTGATCCTGTCGATCCAACCGATCCCGATGGACCAAACCCTGGAACAGCTGGACCACTATCGATTGATTTTGCTTCAAGTTTTCAATTTGGCAACCAACTGATCACTTCTGAAACAAAAGATTATTACGCACAGCTACAAGAGTTCACAGCTGGCGCTGCTGGACCAAACTATGTGCAAGTAACTGATAAACGAGGAACACAAGAAGGTTGGTCATTGAGCGTTGTGCAAAATGGACAATTCAAAACGGCTGATGACGAAGAACTGGTAGGCGCTTCATTATCGATCGCCTCTGGCGCTACAACTTCGGTCACCGATATGCAATACGCACCAACGGTTACGGCAAGTCATACCTTTGTACCAGATAGTGAAGTCACATTGGTCAACGCACCTGTTGGAAAAGGAATGGGGACTTGGATCTACAAGTTTGGGAACGATGCCACCGAAGGATCAACGGCAGTAAAATTAAACGTGCCAGGTAGTTCTGTAAAATTGGCCAAAGAGTATCGGACGACATTGACTTGGAATTTAAAAAATGTCCCAGATAATATCGGTAGTAATTAAGAAACGATCTTTAAAATAAAAGGAGTGTTATATATTAATGAAAAAAACAGCGTGGGTCTTTGTAAGTCTTGCCGTATTGGCAGCAGCGAGTGCAGCAACCGAGGTTTCAGCAGCTGAAGCTGCTTCTTACACATCAAATGGGGCGGTTGATTTTATTCCGAATACTGATCCGACGAACCCAGTCAATCCAGAAAATCCAGATCCAGAAAATCCGGTCAATCCTGTGGATCCAACCGATCCCGATGGACCAAACCCTGGAACGAATGGTCCATTATCGATCGATTATGCCTCTAGCTTAGATTTTGGTGTCAATAAAATCTCAAATAAAAACGAAGTCTATTATGCACGAGCACAAGGATACTTGAATGACGATGACACAGCTTCTACATTAAAAACTGCCAATTATGTCCAAGTTACAGATAATCGCGGTAGTAATGCCGGTTGGCGGTTGTCTGTGAAACAAAATGGGCAGTTCAAAAATGAGTCAACGTTGAATCAAGAATTGACAGGTTCTGTCATCACCCTAACAAGTCCGACAGTTAGATCCAATGCGGTGGGTGTCACAGCTCCTGTGGCGGAAGCAACGATCACATTGGATGCAGCAGGTGCTGAATCAGTGGTGATGACTGCAGCAAATCAAACGGGGGCTGGAACATGGGTCAATGCTTGGGGAAGCGTTGAAACGGTCACTGAAATAGATAAAGATGGCCAAGAAGTACAAGCAGATGTTACCAAAGCGGTCGCACTTTCTGTACCCGGCAGCACACCAAAAGATGCCGTTAGCTACACGACTACACTAACTTGGGTATTATCAGATACACCAGGAACGGAAGGATAAGGAGTATAGATATGAAAAAGACACTAGCATTTCTCTCAGTATTAGGCTTATGCCTAGCAGCACCAGTGCTGGCACAAGCAGCAGACAGTGCAGAATACAACTCAAATGGACAAATCACCTTTGAACCAAATACGGATCCAACCAATCCAATCAGCCCAACGGATCCAGATCCAGAAAATCCAATCAAACCAGTTGATCCAACAGACCCAGATGGACCAAATCCGGGAACCAACGGACCGCTATCGATTGATTTTGCTTCAAGCCTTTACTTTGGCACACAAAAAATCACCTCGAAAACAGAGGTCTATCATGCGGAAACCCAAAAATACGTGGATTCAGCAAATGAAAATCAAGAAGGCCCCAACTTCGTCCAAGTAACAGACAATCGGGGAACAGAGAGCGGTTGGACATTGAATGTTCGCCAAAATGGCCAGTTCAAAACAGCGGAAGACCAAGAATTGACTGCTGCGCAAATTCGTTTGACAAAGGGAACTGTGGTAACACCGTCATTGTCACCAAAACCATCAAATGTGAGCACAACGATCACATTGAATCCAAACGGTGCCCAATCCTTAGTGATGAGTGCCCAAGATGGTGAAGGAGCAGGAACCTATCTAATGAGTTGGGGCGATAGTTTAGCCGCAGCCATGGATAGTATTGAGTTGGAAGTTCCAGGCTCAACGACGAAATATGCCAGCCAATACAACACCACGTTTACTTGGTTACTAACAGACACACCAACCAACCCATAAGTACCAGCTTTCTCCTTGAACCCTTTCGAGGTTCAAGGAGAATACATAGAAAGAAGGGACATCCATCATGAAAAAAATCAACCAGCTTTTGGCGCTCCTATTCGCGAGTATTTTCTTTTTCGTACCAACTATAGGAACCGCTTCTGAATTTAACTTTGCCGTCAATCCAGTGATTCCAGAGAACCAAATCGATAAAGAAAAGACTTATTTTGACTTGAAAATGGCGCCGGGGACGGTCCAAACTGTGGAAGTCCAATTGCGTAATGATACCGATCAAGAGGTAGTCATCGCACCAGTGATCGCTTCAGCTACCACAAACCTAAATGGAGTCGTGGAATATGGCGAAAACGACATCGAAGCAGATGAAACATTGCCTTATGATATGGCTGACTTGATTGAAGTGGAGAAAGAAATCACGATCCCGAAACAATCCCAGATCACCTTGTCTTTAAAGATCACTATGCCTTCGGAATCCTTTGAAGGAGTCATCGCAGGTGGCTTGACCTTAAAAGAAACGACAGAGGAAAATGCTACGGCTGACAGTGAAGAAGACCAAGGCTTAGCCATCAAGAACGAGTATGCCTATGTCGTTGCGATTTTATTGCGTCAAAATACAGCAGAAGTTGCGCCGGATCTGAAACTACTAGATGTTGGACCGGGACAAGTCAATTCTCGTAACACCATCAATGTCACCCTTCAAAATCCTGAAGCAGCGTACTTGAATTCATTACGCCTGATTAATGAAGTGAAGAAAAAAGGCGATAGTGATGTTTTGTATTCTTCGGATACTTCCCGGATGCAAATGGCACCTAATTCCAACTTCTCGTACCCAATCTCATTAGAAGGGCAACGTTTAGAAGCCGGGACCTACGTGTTGACTTCCGTTGCCTATGGTGGGAAAAGTGAAGAAGGACAATACAAAGTTGAAAATGAAGAAGGCGAAGAAGAAAGCTATCTTTATAAGTGGACCTTTGAGAAAGAATTCACAGTGACTGGCGATGTTGCACGTGATCTGAACCAGAAAGATGTGACGATCGAAACAGATTACACGTGGCTTTACTTCTTGATCGGCGGTCTGTTGTTATTACTCGCCTTCTTGCTGCTTTTATGGTACCGACGAAAGAAAAAAAATGAAACGGATGAAGCGTGAGCACCTTGAGAAATACTTGATCGATGGCTTGATCATCGCAGGTATCCTCTTGTTGGCACTTCCTTTTTTAAAAGAAAGCATCGTCAGTTGGCAATTACGCACAAGCGAATTGACGATAGCGACCCAGCTGCCGACAACGATTCCAGAAGAAGAAACCATTCAGATACCGACTCTGGAGGACGTCTTAGCGCCACAGCCAGCAACGATCACCGGGTACGGCTTTGTTGCAATTGAAGCGGTCGAGTTCCAGCAGCCGCTATTGGTGGGGATAACCAATCAGCAGCTACTGAAAGGCGGTGTCGTGATGTTTCCTCAGCGTTTGTTAAAAAATAGCAATTTTGTCGTTTTAGGGCATCATCTCGGTAGACAAAGTTTGTTATTTGGTCAATTGCTAGAAGCACAGGTGGGGATGGAAGTGTCAGTGAGCTATCTCGAGGAAAATCAACAGTATATCATCATCGATAAAAAAATCGTGGAGGAAACAGACTTGTCGGTTTTAGCGGATGACCAAGGGCCAAGGCTGACCTTGATCACTTGTCCAACACCAACGCGAACGGACGAACGCTTAGTGCTGACAGCGATTCCTGTTGAGCAGACAACTGCCCAGCAGTCGCAAAAATCGTCGAGCAGTACGCCACAATCATCGGATGAGATGATTGAAAAACAAGAAAAGCAATGGAAACAACAATCTAAAAAAAATTGGTTTCTTTTATTTGTTATTTTATTTATAATTAGTGGATGCCTGCTAAGCGTTCACAAACTGTTGGAACGTTCAGCGTCATAGAAAGATCATCAGAAAGTGCGCGGATGATAAGGAAGGTGAAGAAATGAAACGCAGATTTGGCTTTGTCATTGGTGCCTGCATGTTTATTGGATTGATCGATCTTGTTACAGAACAAGTCGTTTTTGCCACCATCTATAATCCGCTGGACCCCTCAGAAGAAATCGTTCCGACAGATCCTCCGGAAGAAGTACCAGAAAAAGTGAATGAACCACCTGCTGAAAGAAAAGAACCAGAAGAGCAACCAGCTCCTGAACCGGAAACGGTTCCGAAGAAAGAGCAGGAGCAATCCATATCTCCAGAAAGTAATTTTTTGGACAAACAGAAACACTTTGGACAACGAGTCATGCTAGAAGATGTTTTCGTATCGGATAGTTTAAAAGTGGATGTAGCACTCCCAGGAAATAATACGGATGGCGATGGGGATGATAAACCTTCGTATCTTGCCAGTCTCTGCTATTTATTTTCAGGAAACGTTCTTTATGGCCAAAAAAATAATGGAGGCTTGAAAACGCATGTTTGTGACATTTTTGAATAAAGCGGACAAACGAAAATTGGTCCTGTTACAATATTTGGAAAACGCCATCGCTCTTTCTGAAACGAAAGAAACCTTGATGGATCAATTGACCATGTCGGAATTTCTAATCAACAAAACCGTTCAAGAATTGAATCTTGATTTTTATGAACTAGGGTTGAATGAGGAATTTGAGATCGTGACCGATGGGACGGTCATTAAACTCAATGCGTCCGGGCTGGCAACTTCCGATACGCTATTGACTTATTATTTGGATCAAGCGTTAAAATTTTCTATGTTGAAAGAATGTTTTTTTGAACAATTGTCTTCGCTATATGAATTTGCCACCAATCATTATTTGAGTCACAATCCTGTCTATAAAGAATTTAAACAGTTTAAACTGATTTTGAAGGAATACGACATTGATGTGACGAAAGAGTTTCAGCTGGTGGGGGAGGAAAGTGAAATCAGAGAATTTATTTTTCTCTTTTTTATGAAGGAATATTATTTGGATCATTCTCCCTTTCCAAAAGAGATCCTCGAAAAAGAAAAGTCTTTTGCGCGATTCAATGAGAGTAATTGGCTTAATCACGAACAGTCTGCTCGCATGCGAATTCGCAAGAAACACTATTTAGGCATTATTTTGTCCCGCATGGATAAAGGGCATTACATGCAAAATACGCTAGAAAATGATCTGATCATGCCGAAGCACTTGGTGATTATTGATGAGTTGAAAAGCTGGTTACAAGAGATTTTAGCCATCACAGATCAAGAAGTGCTAGAATGTGAGGCACGGGATATTTTACGCTTTTTGATCGTTGAAGGGTGGTTGATCGACAATAACAGTTACATTGATCAAGAACAAATCTATATTCAGCAATTAAACACGGATTTTATTCAATCGGTCCAACAGCAGTTCTCATTAACGGCTGAGACATTGACACTCCTTCAGACCGAGACGACCACGATCCATTACCAGCTCTTATCGTTTTCCTTTAGTTCTCGCTATGAATACCAATATATGGATGTAACGTATTTTCTTGAGACGTACCCCGAATATGCAGCCTTTTGTCGCAATTATTTAGAAGAAAACCGCAATCGCCCAATCTTATGGAACAACAAGGAATTTTTGTTTTTCAGATATCTGATTTTATTAGTTTCTACGATTCCTTTAAAAGAGATTTTGGTTCCCTTGTATGTCTGCGTTGATTTTTCTTTTGGTGATTCTTATAATCAGATGATCCAAAAGAATATCGAAAAAATTCTCGATTTGAATGTGCAATTCCAGAGTTACCCAGATGATCATACGCATTTGATTCTTTCAAACCTCCCCTTTTATGGTGCCTTAGGAATCGACCATATCTTATGGTTGGCCCCTCCTAGACCTATTGATTGGGCCAATTTCACAGAAAAAGTCAGCGCGATCCGCAGGGAACAGTTTCAAAACAAAACGGCACAATGAGCATCTCGCCGTTTTAATAATAAAGCGTCGTCTGTCCTCTCAAGGAGGCAGGCGTTTTTTTTGCAGAGAATCACATTGCCAAAAGAACAATCATGAATCGGTCATCTTTGTAATGTATCACTTATTGGTTGTGAAAAAGGAACATTTGATAGGATTTTTTTTTGCTAGAAAATTTGGTATGATAGAAAGAGAAGAAAAAGAGGTGCCCTATGATGGATGGGAAACAAACGAAGGCTGTGATTGGCCAGACATTGATCACCCTTTGTGAGACCAAAGAAGTGAATAAGATCAGCGTGCAGGAGATCGCCGAAAAAGCGCAGGTCAATCGGCAGACGTTTTACTATCATTTTCCTGATAAGAAAGCCTTGATCCAATGGATCTATCGGCAAGATGCGCTGATTTTTTTGACGACTGAAGATGTCGCCCTTGATAATTGGGAAGAGGCCGCCTTACGCATGCTGAAAGCAATGAAACAAGCGCCGGCCTTTTACCGCAAATCACTGGCTTATGACCGCGAGATCTTAATGAACGGTTTTTTACAGATCACAGAACCGCTTTTTCAGCGCTTGTTCTTGGAGGTCGATCAAGAGCAGCAATTGACGAAACAAGACATTCTATTTTATAGCCGGTTCTTTTCCTACGGCTGCGGAGGCATTTTGGAAAATTGGATTCACAACGACTTTCCAGAGACGCCATTAGAGATTGCAACGCAATTGTTTCGTTTGGCGAAGGATGTAGAATTTTTTGGCCACCAAATCTATGAAAAAGAGGAGCAGTGAGCGATGACGAAAGTTTTATTTGTTTGTTTAGGTAATATCTGCCGTTCCCCCATGGCAGAAGCCATTTATAGAGCAGAAATAGCAAAACGCAAATTGGATTGGCAGATCGATTCGGCAGCGACTAGCTCTTGGGAAGTCGGACACTCAGCTCATCCAGGAACTCAGAAAAAGCTCCGTCAAGTAGGTTTATCAAGCGAAGGTCTTATCTCCCGCCAGATCACAGAGGCAGATTTTACAAAATTTGATTGGATCATTGGCATGGATGAGAGCAATGTTGAAAACCTGCATGGGCTGGCACCGGCCAATACGACAGCCAAGATCCGTTCGTATATGAGTGTCGTTCCCGGCAAGGAGACTGAGGAAGTGCCAGATCCTTATTATACAGGGGATTTTGAAGAGACCTACCAACTGCTACAAGAAGGAATTCCTTATTGGCTAGAGAGTATTTCTTCGGAGAAATAAGACGTGTTCGCTTGTATTTTATCAAAAATTTGCTAAAATAGGATTATGAAATGCGAACGTATGTGTGGTTTTATAAACTGCTGTAACGCGCAGAAAGGAATGTCCAATGGAAAAGAAACCATCGCCCATTAAACAGTTGGGTAAACTCATTGTGATGACATCCACAACCTTGCTAGATACCTTTTTCAGTGATGATGCTGACAAGAAGAATCAGTCTGAAAAAGTGAAAGAGATCCAGCGAACGCTGCAAGAAGCAGCTGCTGCGAAGCATCTGGTGGTGTTGCAAGTAAAGACAGAGAAATTGGGTGGTTTTGAAACCGTTACCGGGTGGATCGTCGGTAAAACGGTAGCAAAAGAACAAGTTGTCTTGAAATTACAAAGTGACCGTCAGCAGCTGCGAATTATTCCCCTGAATCATGTGCTGAAAGTCAGCACCTTGAATACAAAACCCGGCTTGTAATCAAGCCTATGCATAGCAAAAAAACCGCTGGGTCATTAGACATAGCGGTTTTTTTAATTGCTAATTATGCGTGCTTGTTTTTGACTTCAGCGAGTCGCCAAGCAGTCATCATAGCGATCAGTTCATAAGGGATCGGTTGCGCAAAAGGAAACTGGACCGCACCTTTACTAGTCTTGTAGGGTTGTAGAGCCTCTTGGAAGGCCGTGATCGCAGAAGGCGTAGGATAAAAGCCGAGATGCTGTTTGGCGCAGGCAAAATGCACGATAGTTTCTCCCTGATGATAGGTGGGCATTTGGTAACTGATTTTTTCAACCGTTTCTGGCAAGACAGCTTTAATCGTTTGGCGGACAGTTTTTAAAATCACTTGTCGTTCTGCTGGAGCTGCTGCAATGTATTGGTCAACTGTCGTAATGTCTTTTGTCATAGGACACCTCCTGCCTTTAGTATACGGTAAACTCCGTAAGAAAAAAAGGAGCCTGTCAGTGGGTGGCTGACAGGCAAGGAGTAAAAATGAAAAGTGTTAGTTAGGGTTGTTTGTTGGGTTATGTATACTATACTGCCCAAATATGAATTTTTTGTGGAGAAAAGATTGGAAAGTGTTTAAGTTTACTACCTAAGAAAATACCCCAAAAAAGACCCGTCGGTGGGTGGCCGACGGGAAGGAGTTAAAAATGAAAAAGTGTTAGTTAGGGTTGTTTGTTGGTATACATAGAGTATACGAGATAAATATGAATATTCTGTGACAAATCTTTTCGGAAGTTCTTAAGAAACCGTAACGGTTTGATTACAAGGAAAGATTCTTTTCATCAAAACGATTTTTTAAGGTACGGTACAAATCAATGTATTGCCGATCATCTGCCGCATAATCCCAAATATAACTCATTTTTTCTGGTTTAAGCTTTTTCATCAATTGGTTGGAACTAACGATAACATCATAATTTTCTTGCTGATTCAGATCATAAGGCTCTGCTGCCACGAAGGTCAAGTCATGCAAGAATTGATTTAAACCTTGAACAACTAAGAAATTATCTTCTAAGGCAACCCCAACCCGTAGACGATTCGAGTAACGGATTTGATCATAAAATGGCAAGAGGGCATGAGTATACATCGTTGCCATCTGCTCTTGATTTTCATCATTGATATAATCTACTGCTGATTCTTCACGGTAGCTGGTCAAGAAATCGTCGATTTTTTGTTGTAACTGTTCTTCAGCAGATCCGCGATTGATCGATGGTGTCAGCAAGCGATAGATGTTAGGAAATGGCTGACGAAAAACATAGTTGCCGAAGGTCACATTAATCAAATTCCCCACAACTAATGGCTCGTCTAACAGGCCAGGTTGTGAAGCAAAAAATGTTGCTTTCATTTCTGCTAAAAGGTCTGCCACAAGCGGATAGACCGGATTTTGTTTGTTTGAGAAGAAATGGATCGTTTGTTGTAAGGCTTCTTCTTCCGGACTTAAATAGAATGGGAAGAAGAAGCCATCAAATAAATAAAGCCAGATTCACCTTTCAGTTGTTTGTCCGTCATTGAAACTTCAGGATCAACGACTTGCGTCAAACGCTCAAAATCGAAGTATGGATTATTTTTCATCAAGAAATTGTACCGTTTGTCGTATTTGGCAAAATTTTCTTTTTTGATTCGTAAAAGGATCAGGGCAGCAAAATACTTCAACTCTAGTCGACCAAGATAAGAGTGAGTCATTGGGAAGTATTCCGTGAAACGATCCACTACTTTTTCTGCTTCGCTTTCCGCGATCGCAAAAGGCCATTCAATGCCACGGGTACCTAACCAAATAATGTTGAATAAGGAGAGCCGCACAAGACGCTCATCGCCTACTAAGTTTGATTCAGTGTAAGTAAAGCGAAGCTGGAATTGTTTCAAATGTTTTTTTAGATGTTCAAATTTGCGAGACACCGTTGAACGACTGACATCGTATTTTGCACAAAAATCCGTGATCGTTGGATTGTCTTCATTCAGCATGTAAAGAACATATAAGAACGGAACGCTTTTATTCAATAAATAGAAGCGGTATTCATCGATCGTTACCGCGATATTCTGAGGCTGTAATTTACCGCCACGACCGAGTATCGACATATGATCCGGAGTCAACTCAGCTAGATCTTGGTCGATCTCAGTCAACTCGATAAAAGCTTGTTGGTAGCTCAACTCCATTTCCTTTGCCAATTGTGCGATTGGGTGGCTAGGATTTTGCAGAGTTAGCATACGCCGGAATATTTTAAATTTAATTAATGTTTGCGGGTCCATCATAAGTTCTTCATAAAACATAGGTATCCTCCTTTGTGGCTCTATTGTATCTTTTTTTTACGAAACTGTCAGTCTTTTTAATCAAAAAAATAGCCTACCTTTTAAAAAAAGGTAGGTTATTTTCGTCTTTTTAACTAATTTAGGCCGAAACAGGATCTTTTTTGAACCATGACCATAGCAAACCGATCAAAAATCCGATCGCCGCTGGTACGACCCACCCCATCCCGATTTGGAAGAAGGGCAGATAATCTGACGCAAAAGACAAGATTCCTTGCACGAAAGCGTTGTTGGTAATCAGTGCGGGACTTGCATTTAAGCCGTCGATGATTGCAGCGATCAACGTGAAATACGTCGTCATTCGATAGACACTGGCGCGATGGTTAAATAATGGACTGATGATCGCCAACAAAATCAAGGTGATCGCCAGTGGATAGATAAACATCAAGACTGGAATGGAGAATTCAATGATATTGGTCAAGCCAACGTTGGCGAAGATCGCTGGTAAGATACTTGTCAATGCGATAAAGAAACCGTAGCTTTGTTTTGGAAACAACCCAGCAAAGGTCTCAGAAAAGGCCGTGATCAAACCGATGGCGGTTTTTAAGCAGGCAGAGATGACGATCAATGCCAATAACAGACTGCCGATGGTGCCAAGGTAGTGGTGGGCGATTTGTGCCAAAGCGATCCCACCGTTTTCGCTGATGGGAAACTGGCCTAAACTTTTGGTTCCCATATAAGAAAGTAAGGTATAGATGATCCCCATCAACACGATACTGACAGAGCCGGAAAGAATCGTGTCTTTTGCGACTGTCGTAGGTTTCTCAACCCCCATATTGCGAATCGTTGAGACGATGATGATCCCAAATGCTAAGGATGCCAATGCATCAAGGGTATTGTAACCATTGGTGAAACCAGTGAAGAAGGCATCGTTTTGATAGCTAGGATAGATCGGCGCATCGCTGATCGTTCCTAGGGGTTGCCAAAAGGCGAAAAATAGCAGAACACCTAGTAAGACCAGAAACAAGGGATTTAAAAACTTCCCGACATAATCAAGAATTTTGCTTGGTTTACGTGAAAACCACCAAGCAGCACCAAAAAATAGGGCAGAAAACAAGGCCAATAACCAAGTTTGCATATCTGATGAAACGTGGGGAGCGATCCCGATCTCATAAGAAGTAGTGGCCAAACGGGGCAGAGCAAAGAAAGGCCCAATCACTAAGTAAAGCAAAATCGTAAATATCATTGCATAGCGTCGATTGATCCGAGAAGCTAATTCAAAAACTCCGCTACTTTGGGATACCCCAATGGCGATTACTCCTAAAAATGGCAAGCCGATTCCGGTCACTAAAAAGCCAAGATTGGCTAAGCCGACATTCGCACCAGCTTCTTGTCCCATGTGGACGGGGAAGATTAGATTTCCGGCACCAAAGAACAGACCGAAAAGCATTGATCCAACATACATATAATCCTTAAACTGTAACTTTTTTTCCATAAGTGAAAGCTCCTATAATTCCTTAGTTTTTAAAAAAATAACAAATTTTCCGACAAATAGCAATGTTTTTTTGTTATTTTTTGGTAAATTCTGACGATTCTGTTTTCCGTAATAAAAAAACACTTAGCATTGAATTCTTCCAAGCTTACTGAAAAAAGGATAAAAAGCTCGGAAGAAGAACACTAAGTGCTTCAAGACAGAGAATTAATTCAACACACGGGAAAGGAATTCTTTGGTGCGCTGCTCTTTTGGATGAATAAAGATATCTTCTGGTGTTCCTTGCTCGGCAATGACGCCTTGATCCATAAAGATGACCCGATCAGATACTTCTTTGGCAAAGCCCATTTCGTGGGTAACAATCACCATCGTCAAGCCAGTATGAGCTAAGGTATTCATGGTCTTCAACACTTCACCGACCATTTCTGGATCCAATGCAGAAGTCGGCTCATCAAACAACATGACATCTGGATTCATCGATAAGGCACGGGCAATGGCTACCCGTTGTTTTTGTCCACCTGAAAGCTGGGAAGGCTTGGCATTGGCATATTGAGCCATACCGACTTGCTCCAGATTTTCTTTGGCAGTCGCTTCCGCTTCTTTGCGATCGCGTTTTAAAACAGTGACTTGTCCAGTCACGCAGTTTTCTAATACATTCATATTGTTGAACAAGTTAAAGGATTGGAAAACCATCCCTAGATGTGTCCGGTATTTCGGCAAGTCATAGCCTTTTTCTAGCACATTTTCACCTAAGTAGATGATTTGTCCACTGGTTGGTTTTTCTAATAAGTTGATGCAGCGAAGAAGTGTGGATTTTCCTGAACCAGAAGAACCGATGATCGTGACAACTTCTCCTTTATTAACAGACAAACTGATGTCTTTTAAAACTTCGTTGTCGCCAAAACTCTTTTTTAAATGGTCAATTTCAATGATTGCTGACATGTTCTTCCTCCTTATTCGTTCGGGTTGATGTCTTCTAATTTGACATACGCACTGGGACCATCCATTTTGCGTTCAACAAAGCGCAAGATCTGGGTAGCACTGATGGTCAAGACTAAGTAGATCACACCGATGATCGCAAATGTTTGGAAGTATTGGAAGTTCGTTCCAGCGGCTGATGTACCTTGGAAAAAGAGGTCCGCAACACTGATAACACTTAAGACGGCAGTATCTTTGATATTGATAATGATCTCATTCCCGGTAGCAGGTAAAATGTTGCGCATCGCTTGCGGCAACACGACTTTGATCATGGTTTGCCAATGGGTCATACCGATGGCTTGAGCTGCTTCAAATTGACCATCATCTACAGCAAAGATCCCACCACGAACGATCTCAGACATGTAGGCACCGGTATTGATAGAAACGATCAGCACGGCTGCCAGCGTGCGATTCATTGAGACGCCAAAAGCCAAAGCGGTTCCGTAGAAAATAACCATTGCTTGAACCATCATTGGGGTCCCGCGGAAAACTTCGATATAGATGGTTAGTAAGCCATTAACGATCCGTTGGAGGAAACGTCCTACTGGATTTTCTGAAAGCGGCAATGTCCGGAAGATACCGACTAAGAGACCAATGATCAATCCGATGATCGTTGAAAGGATCGCGATGAATAAGGTCAAGCCAGCACCTCGCAAAAAGAGCATGCCGTAATCATCAATGATTTTTTTGAAATCAGCGATCAGACCTTGATCCGCCGTTTCTCCGCTGGCATCTGCAGGCTGATCCAAGACTGCTTGATCCATCAGAGAAACCCGTTCTTCTTCAGAGATTCCTGCAAGGATCTCATTGACTTTTTCAACATCCGGATCGCCTTTGCGCATCCCAACTGCTACTTGGACGTCTTCTGGATTGGTTTCAAAACCGGCCCCTTCATCGAACTCGACCATCTTCAAATCAGGATTTGCACCGACGGCAGTGACGCCTTCTGGTCGTTCACTGACGTAGCCATCAATGATTCCGGAAGCTAAAGCAACGCGCATGGAGGAGAAGTCTCGCATGGCTTGTTCTTTTTGGACCTCAGGGATTTGATCAATGACGGTATAATGGAAAGTATTCAGTTGAGCAGTGATTTTCGCTCCAGCAAGATCAGCGAGACTTTTGGCATCTGCGTACTCGCCATCTTTACGAACCACTACCACCAAATCTGATTCATAGTAAGGATCGGTAAAATCGATTTGCTCGCGACGTTCGGCAGTTGGTGACATTCCGGCTATCACGGCATCGATAGTCCCCGCTTGTAAAGCTGGCGGCAGGCCGTCCCATTGGGTTTTAACGATCACTAATTCCTTGCCTAAGCCTTCAGCGATTCGTTTGGCGATCTGGACATCGTAACCGCCGGCAAATGCCGATCCTTCTTCCCCAGAAATTGGCACGGCACCATTGGCGTCAGTGGTTTGCGTCCAGTTAAATGGCGCATAACCCGCCTCCATGCCGACACGGAATTGTTCTGCTGGTATTTGGTCATCCGCTTGCACAGTTAAGGGCAGCTGAATGAGGGTTAGACAGAGGGCGAAGACCGCCCAGATCCAATTATTTTTTTTCATTTTTTCTCTTTCCTTTCACGAGTTGGACAAGCAGGTAAGGATGAAAAAGCAAAAAAACAGCCGTACTCCATGATTGGAAAACGGCTGTTGACAAGTCATCGTCGACAAACCTTTCACAAAACATAGCGCAACTTAGACAAGCTAAGACAGTCCGCAAATTATTCATTTGCGGCCCAACAAAATCGATGCAAGCAAAACCGATCTTGTTTCGGCGATGTTCCCTAGCTCTGCTGTAAACGTGTTGCTTCACTCAGCAGGATTAATGAACCTCGCGACCTCTACCTAAATGTTAAAGGGTACTCGTATTTAATTTGATTCTTCTCAGAGTTTAGAAGAAAAGCACCCAAATGTCAATTCTTTTTAACAAAAAAACGACCATTTCCCTATTTTTATCAAAGAGAAAGCGGATCGTTTTTACGAGTGTCTATTGGAACCCTTAAGCGACTTTCGCTTTTGGTTCACGGCCTAAAACAGCTTGGATGACTGTCAAACCAAGCAATAAGCCAAGTGCTAGATAGATGAGGCTTGAGTATTGTGTAACGCCCCAATCTTGTCCTAAGGTACGGTATACCACAAGGACGATGGCTTGAATGATTGCTGTGATGACATTTAAAAAGCCAAATGCCCATAGATTGCCATTTTCTTTACGTGCTAAATAGAAGATAGAGAAATATAAGCTGACTGCCAACCAACCGAAACTGATAATGATCATTGCCCAATAAATAATAGCTGCTACCAATGTATTTCACCTCACTTTGATTCGTGACTAGTTTACCACGTTTTTTGTTCCTTGTCATGAAGGAATCTCTTTCTTTGTGAGGTAAAAAACAAAGCGCAAAAGCAGTAATGAAAAGATCGTCTGCTACATTTGCTATTGGTGGGTTTGCTGAAAAGAGACGATTTTTCTGGATCGGTTCATTTTCAGCTGTGTATAATAGAAATAAACTGTTTTTTGCAGAAAACTACGAGTTAAGAATCAATTAATAATTAGTTAATAGCTGATTTAGATCTGCTTGCTAGAATGATCACAGAAGCAAGCAAGGAGGAAGTAAAAATGGAAAATGTTCTAACAATCAAAGGATTAAACAAACGTTACGGCAAACAGCAGGCGCTGCATGATGTCGATCTAACGATCGCGAAAGGAGACATTTATGGATTGGTGGGGAGAAATGGTGCTGGGAAGACGACCTTATTAAAAGCAATCGTTCAGTTGATCCAACCCACTGGTGGCAGTCTGCAGTTGTTTGGTGTCGAAGGCGGCAAAGCGTACACCCAGATGCTGAAACGCGTCGGCAACGTGATTGAGACTCCAGTCGCTTACGACCAATTGACCGCTAAACAAAATCTAAACTATTATTGCAAAATCAGCGGGGTGGTGGAACCTGATGCCGTTAGTAAGGCACTGTCGTTTGTTGGTTTGACCAATGTCGGCAACAAGAAATACCGTGATTTTTCTTTAGGAATGAAACAAAAGCTCGGCTTAGCCATCGCTTTATTGAACCAACCGGATTTTCTGATATTAGATGAGCCGATCAATGGCTTGGATCCTGTAGCAATCGTTGAGTTTCGGGAGCTGCTTTTACGATTGAATCAGGAACGCGGCATGACGATTTTGATCTCCAGCCATATTTTAGAAGAGTTGTACTTAGTGGCTACACGTTTTGGGGTCATTAGTGAGGGGCGTCTGATCAAAGAGATGACCAAACACGAATTCGAGCTGATGGCGAAACGGTTTATTCAATTAGAAGTGGATGATGTAGCCACAGCTAGCCGCTTGCTAGAGAGTCAGCTGATTTCCGAATATAAAGTTGTCAGTGACCACAAAATTCATATTTATCAAGAGAATGTGTTGATTCGGGACCTGGTCCGTCAGATGGTTTATGAAGGGATCGCTATTGATCGGATTTCTTTTGAAGGGGAAAATCTAGAGTCGTATTTCAAAGAGTTAGTAACAAGTGAAGGGGGAAAGTAAGATGTTGAATTTTATTCGAGCCGATTTGTATCGTTTATCAAGAAGTAAAAGTTTTTGGATCACAGAAGGAATTATTTTATTGTTGGTGATTTTATCCGTTGTTTCTAATGGTAGTGTGGGGGTCACTCTTGGGGATAGTACCCAAACATCAGGCGGCCTTACAGAAATGACTGGCTTTCTGGCGATCCAGACCAGTCTGTCTTCCATGTTGCTGTATTACTCCTTGCCATTGGTGATGCAGGTCTTAGGCAGTGAGTACACGAAAGGGACCATGAAGAATATCATTACCGTCGGTGTTTCTAAACCCGCTTATCTTTTTGGGAAATTCTTGGTATATGCGTTGGTACTGGTCTTACAGATCGTCGCGATTTGTGTGGTGAGCTTTGTAGCGGGAACGGTTATTGGGGGGATTGGTTATAATGACCTTTCACAGATAGAAAACTTGTTGTATTATTTCGTTAGTTTTGTACTGATTTTATTAGCGACGTCCTCTTTTGCAGTGCTAGTTCTGTATTTAACCAAAAATACAGCAGTCAGCGTATTGGCGACGATTTTTATTCCGATGGCCTTTGCGATTGCCCGAATCTCCTTACCCAACTGGAAGTTTTTAGAATACTTGGACTTTCAAGGTGGGTTAGAGATGGTGACCATGACTACTTTCCAAACATGGGAAACAGTCCAACCAATTTTTATTGGGAGTCTGATCAGTTTGCTGCTTTGTCTTTTGGCTGCGCATCTGGTGTTTAAGAGACAAGAATTGTAAGAGCAGAAAAACGCCCAACCGTATCGACTAGTGAAGGTCGAGCGATTGGGTGTTTTTTGTGTATAGCCATTAGTTAGTAGGATTCAACGGACTGCTGCCAAAACAAAGTCAAACGAAACGTCTCTTCGGTTGTATCCAATTGGACCTTGCCGTCTAATGCATTAGTCAATGCCGCGATGATATACAGACCAAGTCCAGCTTGCTGTTTATGCCGTGAAAGGTCTTCCGTATAAAAGCGGTGGGTCAATTTTTCTGGGTGCTGGATCGGTGATCTCAGCTGATTTTCCTGTTGGAAAACGATGCGCTCTCCTTGCTGATTCAAGCGGATCGCTCCGGTCTCACTGCCATGTTCCAGTAAATTGCCAAGGACATTTTGGAAAATTCGTTGCCAGCTTTTTTTATCCGAAATGATCATGATGTTGGGTTGGATCGCAACTGTCAGTGATAAATGGTTTTCCTCAAAAGAAGGATAGAACTGGAGCAGTTCCTCCTCCAACAAACGAGAAAGATCGAATTCTTCTAAGGTCAAAGCCAGTTGGTTGTCTTTGAGGCGTTGATAGGTCAACAACTGTTCCAGATGATTTTCGACTTTTTCTAGGTTGCTGCTGACTTTATCCAGCAGCTGTAGTTGTTGCGGGGTGAGGGTCGTATCGGCTTGCAGCAGTTGTGTGTAGCCGCTGGCGACCGTCAAAGGTGTGCGCAAGTCGTGAGAGATATTTTGAATGGCTTGTTCCAACTGCTGGTTTTCTTGCAGCATTTGATAGTGCTGCTGCTTATTTTTTCTAAGTATCTGATTGTTTAACAAAGCGATCGCTTTTAAAGCGGGGACGCGGGTCTGCAAATGGATCTCTTGATTTGTTTCGATTTCGCTGATTCTTGCTAATTGCTGGTGGTACTTTTTCAGATCATACAGTAAGAATAGCCAGTAACCGATCAATAAAACAACGATCAAGGCAGCGAAAAACTGAAGTAGATGCATGGGGTTCCTCCTTTTTAAGCTAGCTTGATGCCGATGCCCCAGACAGTATCGATATACGCTTCATCTGGATCGAGTGTTTTGATTTTGCTGCGTAAATGGCTGATATGGACATTGATTGTGTTTTCTTCACCGTAATAAGGTTCCTGCCAAACCGCTTCATAGAGCATTTCTTTCGTATACACTTTTTTGGGGTTGGCTAAGAGCAGGGAAAAAATCTCAAACTCCTTTTTCTTTAACTGAACCGTTGCTTCTCCTCGTTGCAGCTGAAACGAGTCAGGCAACAGTTGAATGTTTTTATACGAGTGGCTGCTGGCAACTGGAGGGGTTTGTTTATTTGTTCGCAACTGAACAATGATGCGGGCTTTTAATTCTTCGACATTGAAGGGTTTGGTCAAGTAATCATTGGCACCCGCCAGCAAAAGGGTGGAAACATCGGCTGGTTCATCTAAGGCAGTCAAGATAATGACGGGGACCGTGGAGGTTTGGCGAATTTCTTGCAAGACTTGTGTCCCATCTTTACCGGGGAGCATTCGATCTAGCAAAATCAAGTCGAAAGCATCTTGCTGAAAAAGCAGCAGACCTTCCGTGCCTGAATAGGCTTGCTGGACGGTATAGTCAGCTGCTAAAATAGTAGCCAACATTTCGCTGATCTCATTGTTGTCTTCGATAATCAAAATTTTCATTTGGTTTTCCCAGTCTCCTTGCATTTATTGCATTTATTATAAGCAATTCCGCACGAAAAAGCATTAGTTGCTTTAAAAAAAGAAAATGGCTGATTTTTCGCAAAAACGGTTCTTTTTCGGTTAGAATAAGAGAAAAGCCATAAAGGAAGTTAGAACGATGAAGGTATCTATTGAGCAAGCAATCGCAGCGGTCACCGCCGCATCATCGGTGACCTTTTTGACGGGTGCCGGTGTTTCGACCCCATCGGGCATTCCTGATTACCGTTCCTTAAAAGGGGTCTATCAAGGAGTGGCCCAGCCCGAGTATTTGTTAAGCCATGACTGTTTAGAAAACGAACCGGAAACATTTTATCAGTTCGTCAAGCACCTCTACCATCCCCAAGCACAGCCTAATATCATTCATCAAAAAATGGCTGAGCTGCAAGCGAAGAAAACCGTCTGGGTCGTTTCGCAAAACATCGATGGCTTGCATGAAAAAGCAGGCAGTCACCAAAGAATCGATTTTCACGGCTCCTTGTACAACTGTTATTGCCGAAAATGCGGCAATCCGGTACCTTGGCAAGCGTATTTGCAGGATTGGCACCATGCAGGATGTGGCGGTCAGGTCCGGCCAGCGATCGTGCTTTATGGGGAAGGATTTACGGATGAAACCATTGAAGGAGCCATTCAAGCCGTTGCTCAAGCCGACCTGACGGTGGTCGTGGGGACTTCGCTGCAAGTCTATCCTTTTGCAGGGCTAGTCGATTACAGCCAGCAGGTGTTGGTCATCAATAAGGAACCATTGGCGATCCCGAATGAATATGGCATGTTGACCGCAGCAGCCGAAACGTTTTTCCAGAAAATTGAATGAAGGAGTTTATGATATGACACAACGTACCGAAAAAGAGAAAATGATTGCTGGCGAATTGTACTTTTCCCCAGATCCAGAATTGGTGGCAGATCGAAAGTATGCCCGTGAACAAATGAACCTGATCAACCAAGAAACTGATACAAAAATCAAAGAGCAGTTACTAAAAGAAACTTTCGGCTCTGTGACTGGTCGAATCTATATCGAACCGAATGTCCGTTTTGATTATGGCTACAATATTTCTGTGGGCAAAAACTTCTATGCTAACTACGACTGTGTGCTATTAGATGTTTGTCCCATTACCTTTGGCGACAACTGTATGCTGGCACCCAATGTTCGGTTGTTTACGGCGACGCATCCATTACATCCGGTCAAACGAAACAGCGGCTTAGAATTAGGGGCCCCGATCGTGATTGGCGATAACGCATGGATCGGTGGTGCGGCCACGATTTTGCCAGGGGTCCGCTTAGGCAACAATGTCGTGGTGGGGGCTGGCAGTGTCGTTACAAAATCATTCCCAGACAATGTTGTGCTGGCGGGAAATCCGGCACGGGTCATCAAGACGATTGACTTGGAAGAAGAAAACAATCAGCAAGATCCTTTGGCTGTTCAGCGGGCAGCGATCGATGACATTGATTGGCAACTCACGCATCTTTTGGAAAAACGTATGAGCACGGTCAACGAAATCGTGCAATTGAAGAAAAGCAGTCGACTGCCGGTATTAGATGAAAATCGTGAAGAGAAAGTGCTGGAAAACATTCGGCAGGCAATTTCTAATCAAGCCTACGAAGAAACGATTTTGGCTATGTTTCAATCAATTATGAACCACTCAAAAACCTATCAAGAGAATCAATTGGAGGAATGAGTATGGATGGAGCAACACGTCGAGAAAACATTTTAGCGGCATTGAAGCAAGCGGACAAAGCGATCAGTGCCAGCAAACTGGCAGAATCCCTCGGAGTCAGCCGTCAAATCATCGTTGGGGACATTGCCTTATTGCGAGCAGCTGGTGAAGCGATTGTGGCTACGGCTCGCGGCTATCGTCTGCAAGCGCTGTTGGATGAGGCAGGGCATGTAAGTAAGCTAGCGGTGCAGCATCGACCTGAACAAACGGAAGAAGAATTGCGCATCTTTGTCGCTTGTGGTGTGGAAGTGGTCGATGTCATCGTTGAGCATGAGATCTATGGAGAGATCACTGGCAATTTGCAGATCCAAACAGACCAAGACGTGACTGATTTCATCAACAAAACCAAACATGCAGAAGCCCGCTTGCTCTCAGATTTAACCAATGGGGTACACTTGCATACGTTGCGCTACACCGATCCTGCGGCTCTGGAAAAAGCCAAACAACAGTTAGCAGAAAAAGGCATGCTCTACCAAAATTGAGGAGTGAAGTGATGCAAGATGTCTTATTGATCATTGACTTGCAAAATGGGGTCTGTCAAACAAATGACCAAACAATTGACCATTTGTCGGAATTATTGCTGTTCGTCAACCAACGAATCCAACGATATCGTAAAGAAGAAAAACCAGTTATTTTTGTTCAGCATGAAGAGGAGACGTTGCCCTACGGTAGCAAAGCATGGCAACTGCACCCAGCATTGGCCTATGAACCAACGGATCGTTTGATTCGAAAAAAACACGCCAATAGTTTTTTTCAAACAGATCTACAAGCGGTCTTACAGACAAACCAAGTGCGTAGTATCGAATTTGCTGGTGCTCAGACGGAATATTGCCTTGATGGCACGATCAAATTCGCGCATGGTCTGGGTTATCAAAACGTCGTGTATGCCCAAGCCACAACGACGTATCCAAGCCGAGGACGATCAGCAGCTGAAATCATTGATTGGTATGAAATGATCTGGCAAGGACGCTTTGCGGAAGTCTTGGCAAATCCTCAGATGAAAAAATTGTGATTTTTTGTTGACAAGACGTTCATTTTCCAGTAAAGTACAACTCAACAAGAATAATGAATCTGTTGAGAAGGAAAGTAACCGCGGATACTTTAAAGAGAGACTCTGGTTGGTGGAAAGAGTCAAGTCAGAAGCGATGAAAAATGGCCTTGGAAGATTGATTGTCGATAAGTAGGCAATCACGGATGCGCACTACCGTTACAAAGTGCACCAATCTCTAGCACGGCTAGACGTTGGGTTGAGGGAAGGGAAACCTTCTAAACAAAAGGTGGTAACACGAGTATTCGTCCTTTTACTAGCAAATGCTGGTAAAAGGACTTTTTTTATACCAAAAATCAAATAGCACCACACACGAAGAATTGGTAAGTACAAAAGCACGTTTTTTCAACAGAGAGCTTCGGTAGCTGAAAAGAAGCATCAAACGACTTTTAGAAAATGGCCAAGGAGTGATTCGTTCCGAGCAGTAGTTTGCAAGGCGACGACGGTAGCGACCGTTATCTGGCTAGAGTATGATCGTACTCGAAAAGGAGCTGTATGCGAGTGCAGCTTAAACTGAGGTGGTAACACGCAAAAAGGCGTCCTCAAACAAGTCACAGGTGACTTGTTTGAGGATGCCTTTTTTATTGAAAAAGACAAGAACTAGGGGGAAGACGATGATTTCATTAAAAGACATATCAGTAACATTCAATCAACCAAAGAAACCCGTGATCCAAGCGGTCAAAAACGTATCGATCGAGATCGACAAAGGGGACGTGTACGGCATCGTGGGTTACTCAGGCGCCGGGAAAAGTACACTCGTCCGTGTAATCAACTTATTGCAGCGACCAAGCAGCGGCAGCGTCGTCGTCAATGGCACGGAGCTGACCACGCTTTCGGCGAAAGCTCTGCGAGAAAAACGGAAAACGATCGGAATGATCTTTCAGCACTTCAACTTGATGGACAGTCGCAATGTTTTTGATAACGTGGATTTTTCCTTGAAATATGGGGGACGGTCCAAACAGGAACGTCATCAAAAAGTTACCGAGCTGCTAGCGCTTGTTGGATTGGAAGAAAAAGCCCAAGCGTTTCCTAGCCAACTATCTGGAGGACAAAAACAGCGGGTCGCCATCGCCAGAGCTTTGGCAAATGATCCAGAGATTTTGTTGTGTGATGAGGCAACTAGCGCCCTTGATCCGAAAACGACCTTACAGATATTGGCTTTGTTGAAAAAATTAAATCGGACTCTCGGTTTGACTATCGTGATCATTACCCATGAAATGCAGGTCGTCAAAGAAATCTGCAACAAAGTGGCAGTGATGGAAGACGGCGAAGTCATCGAGCAAGGCTCAAGCGTTCAGATTTTCAGTCAACCAGAAAAACCATTGACCAAAGATTTCATCCGAACGGCGACACACATCGACCAAGCCTTAGAAACGATCCTTGGCAGTTCGAAATTTTCTTCCTTGGCACCGAACGAATGGCTGGTGGAGCTGTCCTATGTGGGGGATCAAACCAATGAACCACTGATTGCCCAATTGTACAGCCGCTACAAAGTGACCACCAATATTCTTTACGGCAACGTGGAGATCTTGCAAGAAGTGCCGATCGGCAGCTTAGTCGTTAGCTTATCCGGCGAATACCAACAGCGTAAACATGCCTTAGAATATTTGAAGTCTCAAGGGGTTTACACCAATATTTTAAAAGAAAATCATGCAGAACCATTAAACAATGTAATTAAAGGAGGATTTTAGATGGCTGCCTTATTAGAAAGATATTTTCCCAATGTTGTTGCGATCCAAGATGAATTTGTGACAGCAACGATCCAAACCTTGTATATGGTTTTTTGGACCTCTTTGATTGCGGGCATCTTAGGCATCTTGTTAGGGATCGTTTTGGTAGTGACTCGACCGAATGGGATTTTAGAAAATCGACCGCTCTTTGAATTTCTTGATAAAGTCATCAATGTAGTGCGCTCGATCCCTTTCATTATCTTATTGACGTTACTAGGAACCTTTACCAGATTCCTTGTCGGAACGACCATCGGCGAAACAGCAGCATTGGTTCCTCTGATTGCTGGGATCATTCCTTTCTTTGCTCGGCAGATCGAGATTGCCTTGCTAGAAGTTGACCCCGGTGTCGTGGAGGCAGCTGAAGCGATGGGCACCAGTCCTTTCGGTATCATTTTTCGGGTCTATTTGCCAGAAGGCGTGGCGGGAATTATTCGGGTCTCTGCATTGACCGTGATCAATGTGATCGGATTGACCGCCATGGCAGGAGCAGTCGGCGCTGGCGGTTTAGGAAACTTAGCCATCACCCGCGGGTACAACCGATTCCAGACCGATGTTACGATCATGGCGACCTTGATCATCTTAGTATTCGTTTTTATCAGTCAATTTGTCAGCAACCTACTCATTAAACGAGTATCACACTGACCACCACTTACGTACAAATAAAAAAACAAGCAAGTCTATGGAGGAAGAAAAAATGAAAAAATTCGTACAATCAATCGTCTTAGGGGCAGCATTATTATTTATTACAGGATGCGGAAACAATGGCAGTGCCGCAGCCAATGATCAAGAAGAAGTCACGGTGAAATTAGGGGTGATTGGTGCAGACACCGATGTCTGGGATGATGTCAAAGATCGTTTGAAAGACGAAGGCATCAATTTAGAATATGTCCAATTTTCTGATTACAACCAACCCAACGCAGCCTTGGCTGATGGTTCCATCGACCTCAATTCATTCCAACACCAATTTTTCTTGGACAACTATAATGAAGAATTTGGTACTGATCTCGTATCGATCGGCAATACAGTCAATGCACCATTAGGTATTTATTCCGACAAAGTGACGGATGTCAACGACTTGGCTGAAGGAGCTAAAGTTGCGATCCCTAATGATGTGACCAATGGTGGTCGGGCATTGCTTTTGTTACAATCAGCTGGATTGATCAAAGTGGATGAAGCAGCCGGACAAACACCAACGGTCGCGGATATTACAGAAAACCGTTTGAACTTAGAAATTTCAGAACTTGATGCAGCGCAAACTGCTCGGGCACTTTCCGATGTCGATGTTTCGGTCATCAATAGCGGCATGGCGGTAGATGCAGGATTTGTACCAACCGAAGATGCGATCTTTTTAGAGCCTGTTGATGAAACGGCCCGTCCTTATGTCAACATCATTGCCGCCCGTAAAGAAGATGAAGACAATGAAGTTTACCAAAAAGTGGTCGCTGCTTACCAAACAGAGGATACGAAAAAAGTCATCGAGGAAACGTCAAAAGGATCAAGTGTTCCTGCTTGGGAAACCTTTGGGGCAAAATAAGTACCACGTAATTTGATATAAAATTGAAAAAACATGTATAAAAAAGGAGAGATTTGATTATGACAACAGCAACTATTACAAAAGCAACGATTAAACCATTTATCCAAGAGCGTTTAGCCGCTTATCAAGCCTTGGCATTAGATATCCATAATCACCCAGAAGTCAGCAACTATGAGTTTTACTCAGCCGATGCCCTGATCGCCCAATTAGAAAAAGAAGGCTTTGCTGTTAAAAAGGATGTCGCAGGACATCGCACCGGCTTTGATGCCCGCTATGTCAGTGGAAAACCGGGCCCAACGATTGCCTTTTTAGCTGAGTACGATGCGTTACCAGGGATCGGTCATGCTTGTGGGCACAATCTCTTCGGGACTTATTCCGTCTTAGCAGCCAGTGCCCTGCAACCTTTCATCGATGAGCTAGGCGGGGAGATTCGAGTCTATGGGACGCCAGGAGAAGAAGGTGGGGAAAATGGTTCCGCTAAAGGCAGTTTTGTCCGTGAAGGGTTCTTCAATGATGTCGATGCCGCTCTTTGTGTCCATCCAGCCCATCGCTATGGCAAAACGACAGCGTCATTAGCCAATGATCCAGTGGATATCAAGTTCTATGGTCGAGCTTCCCATGCGGCAGCTGCACCAGAAAAAGGCATCAACGCGTTAGAAGCATTGTTGCAAGTCTTTAACGGGATCAATGGGTTGCGCCTGCACTTACCAAAAGACGTCAATATTCATGGTGTGATCACCGATGGCGGCGTAGCAGCCAATGTCGTGCCAGAATATGCAGCCGGTCGCTTTTATTTACGAGCAGCCAATCGAGCAACCTTGAATGATGTCTATGAGAAAGTCGAAAACATCGTCAAAGGAGCCGCTTTAGCTACGGGAGCGACCTATGAATTCGGCTTGTTCCAAAACTCCGTCGATGATGTGATCGTGACACCAAGTTTTGATGAGATTTTCTTCGCCCATGCCCAAGAAGCGGGCGTACCTGCCGATGAGATCGATACGGAAGCAAAAGCAAGTCTTGGTTCTTCTGATGTCGGCAATGTCAGTCAAGTGATCCCGACGATCCAACCCACCGTTTCGATTTCAGATGACTACATTGCGGGGCATTCGGAAGAATTCAAAGCCGCTGCCAAGAGTGAAAAAGGCTTGCAATCGATCGCCATCGCGGCGGAACTTTTAGCGCTGACGGCATTAGACCTTTTTGAGCAGCCAGCGTTATTAGAAAAAATCAAAGCCGATCATCAAGAAAGCCTAGCGAAAGGCAATTAATGCCAAAACCGTGAAGGAAGATAGTCAATAGTATAGAAAAAAAGTCTCTGCCGCAAAATGTCGGTAGAGACTTTTTAGTTAGTCGATGACTAAAATGCCTTCTTTCAATGAAAAAGGATTTTGTTGATTGATATGATCGTAGAACATGACCCCGTTCAAATGATCGATCTCATGCTGAACGACGATCGCAGGATAGTTTTTCAAACGAACTTTTTTCTTTTTGCCGTTGATGTCGTAATAGCTGATCGTAATCCGGGCATGGCGCACCACGTAGCCAGGGACTTCACGGTCCACGGACAGACAGCCTTCGCCTTCACCCAAACAAGCTTCTTGCACGGAATGACTTAGAATTTTGGGATTGTATAGAACATCTTTAAAATCAGGTTCAGTTTTTTCTGGGTCGCTGCTAGGGACGAGGACCGCTGTGATTCGTTTTGAAATATCTAATTGAGGAGCTGCTAGACCAACGCCGCCTCTTAATTCAAGTTCTTCTGCCTTGACTGGGTCTTGGCTGTTTTCTAAAAAGGTCATCATTTCTTTTCCTAGTGCGATATCTTCTTCGCTCAAAGGAAAAGGTACTTCTTTTGCTACTTCACGCAAGGTTGGATTGCCTTCGCGAATAATATCATCCATTGTAATCATTGATGATGTGATTCCTCCTACTATGTAAAAATGACGAAAGCAAGTTTCGTTCCTAATAAAGTGTACCATAAGTGTAGAAAGAAGGGCATAAGAAAGTTTAAACGGTAAAGCTTTCTTATTAAATGAAACGATATTTCTATATTAATTATTTAATTATGAAATATAGTTGCGAATGGGAAAAGAATCAGTTATAATGCTTTTATAGAAAACGGTATCACGAAAGTGACCCATCAAGGAGGCAAAGAGATGTTCGGCTTTTCTGTATTTATGAACGAAGACTTGACGGCAGCAGAACTTGAGCAGATGACTGCGATGGCATCAGGCTTTAAAGGGATTTTCACCTCCATGCACATACCAGAAGATGATCGCAGTACTTATCGGCAGCGTTTGACGGACTTGGGAGGTTTCGCAAAAGACCATCAGCTGTCTTTAATGGTAGATATTTCTGGAAACGCATTAGCAGAAGCGGGCTTTTCCATCGACAATCTGGCGGAACTAAGGGAGATCGGTGTCACTGGTTTACGAATGGATTATGCGATCGACAATCAGCAAATCGCAGCTTTTTCAAAAGAAATGACCATCAGTTTGAATGCCAGTACATTGACGGAAAAAGACATTCGAGAGCTGCAGGCGTATGGAGCCGATTTTACTCGTTTGGAAGCTTGGCACAATTATTACCCCCGACCTGAAACGGGACTGGATGTTGGCTGGTTTCAGGAGAAGAACCGCTGGTTGAAAGCACAAGGCTTTTTCGTCCAAGCCTTTGTTCCAGGGGATGCCAAGAAACGTGGACCGTTATTTCAAGGATTACCCACACTGGAAAGACACCGCAACTGGTCGCCTTTTGCCGCAGCGATCGACTTATTGGCAACTGGCTCAGTCGATGCTGTTTACATCGGTGATGGGATGGTTTCTGCAAAAAGTGCGCAGCAGTTTGCGACGTATCTGCAAGAAGCGAGGATCGTTTTGCGGGTCAAAGATCTTGGTTCGACTTACTTTGAACACGTACTAGGGAATCACCAAAATCGTTACGATGAAGCTCGAGATGTCTTGCGTAGCGCCGATGCCCGTTTCAATGCCATTCCAGAAGTCAATCCTGAACTTAGTCAAGAGCGGCCAGTGGGTGCTGTGACGATCGATAACCAAGATTACTTGCGCTATATGGGAGAGATCCAGGTGTGCAAACGTCCTTTGCCAGCAGACCCAAAAGTCAACCTCGCCGCTCAGGTGATACCAGCCGATCTGCCTTTGATCCAACAAATCAAAGCAGGGATGCGATTTAAATTAGAAAGAGATGATTCCAATGAATAAAATCAATTTAGACAAATTAACGACTGAACGACGCAATAGCGAAACGAGCAATTTAGATGAAATGACGATTTTAGAAGCGTGCCAAAAAATGAACCAAGAAGATCAAAAAGTTGCCTATGCAGTGGAAAAAGAAATTCCTAGTATTGAAAAAGTCATTGAACAAACTATCGCTGCTTTTAAAAAAGGCGGACGCTTGATTTATCTTGGCGCTGGTACGAGTGGTCGATTAGGCGTCTTGGATGCGGCCGAATGTGTCCCAACCTTTGGGGTATCACCTGAGATGGTGGTTGGTCTGATCGCCGGTGGCGAAGAAGCGATGACGGTCGCTGTCGAAGGAGCAGAAGACTCCTTAACGCTAGGGAAACAAGACCTTGTCGATCTGAAGTTGAACCCAAATGACATGGTGATCGGGATCGCTGCCAGTGGTAGAACTCCTTACGTGATTGGGGCTCTTGATTACGCCAATGAGCTTGGTGCCACAACGGCTACGATCGCCTGTAACAAAGATGCGGAGATCTCTCAACATGCCAGCTTTCCAATTGAAGTCGATTGTGGCCCAGAGTTTCTGACGGGTTCGACTCGTTTAAAATCTGGGACGGCCCAAAAATTGATTTTGAATATGATCTCGACGTTATCGATGGTAGGGATCGGCAAAGTCTACAATAATTTGATGGTCGACGTGAAAGCGACCAACGAAAAATTGGTAGAACGCTCAAAACGGATCATCATGCAGGCAACTGAAGCTGATTATGAAACAGCCGCCGTGGCATTTGAAGAAGCAGATCAGAATGTCAAATTGGCGATCGTGATGCTGTTGACGGATAGCACGAAAGACGAAGCACAAGCAAAACTTGCCACGGCACAAGGGTTTGTCAAAACGGCGTTAGGAGGAGAAAAGTAATGGCAAAAGAAACACTGACGGTAGAAGAGTTAGCGGAGAAGATTTTTCAAGAAGCCGGCGGAATGGACAACGTAGAAACAGTCAATCACTGTATGACTCGCGTACGAATGACCGTCCGCGATCACGACAAGGTCGATCAACAAGGGTTAAAAGAGCTTCCTGGTGTGATGGGGGTCGTCAATGACGAGCAGCTGCAAGTCATTATCGGACCAGGGAAAGTCAACAAAGTAGCTAACGCAATGGTGGCAAAAGCCGGTGTTGATTTAGGGCAAGAGATCCCGCAGCAAAAATCAGGCAAAGAGGCGTTATCAGAAAAAACGGCAGAGATGAAAGCAGCCCAAAAAGCCAAACAAAAATCATCGCCATTGAAGTCGCTGCTGAAAGACATTTCAAATATCTTTGTTCCAATGATTCCAGCCTTCGTTGGTGCAGGACTCGTTGCAGGGATCGCCTCCGTTCTGACCAACATGATCACGGCTGGGCGATTAGATGGAGACACTTGGAATTATTATGTCATGATTTTAAACGTCCTCAGAAATGGGATGTTCACCTATTTAGCGATCTTTACTGGGGTCAATGCTGCGCAGGTCTTTAAAGCCAATCCAACCCTTGGTGGAGTGATCGGTTCGATCATCTTGCTGACAGGTATGAACCCAGAAGCCCCGATCCAAAACTTGTTCACTGGCGAAGCGTTAGCTGCCAACCAAGGGGGGATCATCGGTGTGATCTTCGCTGTATGGCTTTTGGCGAAATTAGAGGCAGTGCTGCATCGAGTGATTCCTGAAGCGATCGATATTATCGTGACCCCGACGTTGTGTTTGTTGATCATCGGTTTGACGGAGATTTTTTTGATCATGCCATTGGCCGGCCTGATCTCTGACAGCTTAGTCGGTTCGATCACTTGGGTCTTGAATGTGGGCGGGGCTTTTTCTGGGTTTGTCTTAGGGGCGGCCTTCCTACCAATGGTCATGTTTGGTTTGCATCAAATTTTGACCCCGATCCACATCCAAATGATCGAGGCAACAGGCAGCACGCAATTATTACCGATTTTAGCCATGGCTGGTGCCGGTCAAGTCGGAGCAGCTTTAGCCTTATGGGTACGACTACGTAAAGACAAAGAGCTTTCTGAAATGATCAAAGGTGCATTGCCAGTTGGGATTTTAGGCATCGGCGAACCATTGATCTACGGAGTGACATTGCCATTAGGTCGACCATTTATCACTGCTTGTATTGGTGGTGGGATCGGTGGTGCGGTCATTGGCGCTTTGACAAATATCGGCGCAACGGCGATTGGACCATCAGGGTTAGCTTTGATTCCATTGATTGCCAACGGCCGTTGGATGGGCTATATTTTCGGCTTGTTAGCAGGCTATGCTGGCGGCTTCGTTGCCACCTACTTCTTTGGGATTCCGAAAGATCGCTTAGAAGCAGTCAAAGAAAGCGAGGCAGAGGAGGCAAAATCAGCTGCAACCGTCACTTCCGTGCAATCGCAACCAAAAGAAACGAGTGAAACGGCGGCAAAGGAAACGGCAGCAAATTCATCAGCAACAACGATCGATACCCCCTTATACGCGGTAGCAACAGGTACGACAAAATCGATCAGTGCATCAAGTGATCCGGTATTTTCGCAAAAAATGATGGGCGACGGGTATTTTGTCTTGCCAGACAATGGGGCGATCTTTGCACCAGCAGCAGGGACCATCACGACGATTTTTCCAACGAAACATGCATTGGGGATCAAGACTGCCAGCGGGCTAGAGATTCTGCTGCACATGGGGGTCGACACCGTCGAATTGCAAGGAGCACCTTTTGAGATCCTGGTGGAGGAAGGCCAAGCCGTGACACCAGCCACCCAAGTTGCCCAAGTCGATTTGGCGCAGTTGACAGCCAAAGGCAAAGCTACTGAGATGCTCGTGATTATCACCAATATGGACCAAGCAGCCAACGTTGAACTGTTACCGATCGCGGAAACAAAAGCAGGTCAAGCCGTCATGCATGTGGCAACGATAAAATAATGTTAAAACCTCTATCGGATAAAGATAGAGGTTTTTTTTAAGAAGTTACTAAATAGATTGCGAAAAATTTTCCTTTATGTTACAGTTTCGTTACAAAGGGAGAAATCCCATTCGAGGAGGCAATGACGATGAAAAAAATAATTTGGTTCGGACTAATGACGCTGGCATTTTCACCATTGATGGTTCATGCAGATGAAACGGCTACGAGTGGAAGTGACAATCCGGTTGCCGTTAGCGAGACGCTTTCATCAGAAGGGCAAACAGATAGTGAGCAGATCCAAAATTCTGCCCAAGAAAGTACAGCGGAAGACCAAGAAACGGATCAATCCGCTACTTCAGAAACTACAGCTGACGAGAATCAAGAGCCAGTCGATTCCGAAGCCGTTATTGCCTCGATCCAAGCAGAGACAGGGACGCAAAACGTCAATGAGATCAACACGTTAGCTGATGAACCTAGTTCGCTACGTAGTGCCTTAACTCAAGGGATCACTGAAGGCAGTGTGACCGCATTTACCCAAGAACAGTTGGACCAGTTGACAGATGAAGAATTGACCAATGGCAATCGCCTAGCACTACGTTATTCTAGTGATGCGATGGGCTTTGATATTGCTTACTTGGCAAAAATCATCGGTGCCTTGTTTGTTGATCAGACGTTATCCTGGGAAGCCATTGAGCCACAACTGGCTTTTGATGCGAATAGCTACGCCAGTTTTGCTGACTTGATTCCTGTCGTGGATCAGTTGCAGGAATATTTACGGGTCGTCTATCCAGCAGACGGAGTCTTTTTACATTTGAATCAAGCCGTTTCCAACGACTGGATGATTTCGATTTTAACCAACTTGAATCAGATGGAACAAGAGATGCAAGTCGATCCAGGTGCCTTTGTTCCAGGACGGATCTCTTATATCATTCAAGCGGCAAATGATTCTATGTATCTGCCTACAGGCACGCAAACGAGTACAACTGAAGAAGCGACCGCAACATCGACGACCGCTCAAGAAACAGCTACAACGACTTCTTCGAAAGAGGCAGCCGCAACTGCCGATGGCGAAAAAACATTACCTAAAACCAATGAAGCGCCAAGCTATACCTTATTGATCGCAGGGATCATCCTGCTGCTGATCGTTTTCTTGATTTTATGGCGCCGAAAGAAAAAATGAACGTTATTTATAATAGGCAGAATGAAAAAATAGCAACCTTCGTTTTCCATCAGGGAAACGAAGGTTTTTTGTTTTCAGAAATTTCATTTATGATTTCTTTTCAAATAACGCCTTTTATAAAAAGACCAGAATCGATTCCTTCATAAAAAAGTCAAATTTAAATTCTTGCATTCTCTGGCGAAGGGTGTATAATGACACAGTGTCATATGACATCGTGTCATATTGAGAGCTGTGATTTATTTTAAATTAGAAAGGAGATGCTTGTGATGCCGACAGATACATTTTTTCACTTGCCGCCGGAAAAACAAAAGCGCATTTTAAATGCGGCGAAAAAAGAATTTTCCAGGCTGCCTTTGAAAGACGCCTCGATCGCCAACATCATCAAAGATGCCGAAATTCCTCGGGGGAGTTTTTACCAATACTTCGAAAACAAAGAAGATCTTTACTACTATTATTTCCATACGTTGAAAAAAAATAGTCAGCGAGACCTGCTGAAATCGATCCAACATGAAAATGGGGATCTATTTGCGGGGTTCGAATGGTACTTTTCACGGATGATCGCCGAAGTTTTTAAAGGCAAAAATGCAAACTTTTACCGCAATTTATTTATGAGTATGGATTATCGTTCCTTCCATAAAGTCGTGCCCGAGATGCAGCACAAGATGCATCAAGAACACAAAGCCGATCGGCAGAAGCAGCAAGCCATCTTTTTGTCAGAGATCGACAAAGATTTATTGAAAGTCAAAGACGACCATGAGTTGAAAATGCTGATCCAGCTGCTGATGCATACCGTCTTTTCGACGATTGCCGAAGCCTATCGCCAATCAGCGTTTGATCCAGACTATGATCCTGCCGAAGCGATTGCTGATTTCAACAGTAAAGTCCGCTGGTTAAGAGAGGGCGCAAAAAAAGAAAGAGGGGAAACCTATGATTAAGCTGATAAAACGCGTATCCGTCATTTCCATCATCATGGCAGTGGTGTTTATGGTGATCCAAGTCGTTTCTGATTTGTATCTACCGACATTGACTTCCAATATTATCAACAATGGGGTGGCGACAGGCGACATTGATTACATTTGGAAAACCGGCTTTTACATGATCGGCTTTTCATTAATCAGTATCATCGCCGCTTTAGGAAATACGTATTTCGCAACAAGAGAATCACAAAAATTAGGACAAAAACTACGTTCGGACATTTACCAAAAAGTTGAGAATTTTTCTTCTCGTTCTTTCGATAAATTCGGGACCGCATCATTGATCACACGGACCACCAACGACGTCAACCAAATTCAAATGGTGACGCAAATGTTTTTACGTATGATGATCAATGCACCGATCACACTGATTGGGGCGAGTTTCTTGGCCTATCAAAAAGATGCCCAATTAACACGAATCTTTTTAGTCGTTATTCCTATCATGCTGGTATTGGTCGGCGGTATTATGTATTTTGCCGTTCCTTTATTCAAAAGTATGCAAAAGAAAACCGACCGTTTGAACTTAGTCTTTCGTGAAGGCTTGACGGGGGTCCGCGTTATTCGAGCATTTGATAAGACGGATTATGAAGCGAATCGCTTTGATGAAGCCAACAAAGATTACACCCACACCGCGATTAAAGTAAATACCATCGTGGCCTTGATGATGCCTTTGATGACGTTGATCATGAGTGGGACGAACATTGCCATCACGTGGTTTGGCGGTCATTATATTGCCGAAATGACCTTAGAAGTCGGGAACTTGATTGCGTTTATGACCTATGCAATGCAAATTTTGATCAGCTTTATGATGCTGTCCATGATCTTCGTGATGGTGCCAAGAGCCCAAGCTTCGGCTGACCGGATCAACGAAGTCTTAAATGAAGAAGATGAAATTCTCGATCCAAAAACACCAGCGACATTGAGCTTACAAGGGGATCAAGCAACCTTGACCTTTGACCATGTGGCGTATCGATACCAAGGCGCTGAGAAATTGGCGTTGGAAGATATCGACTTCCAAGCAAAATCTGGTGATTTTGTTGCCATCATCGGTGGGACGGGCTCAGGGAAAACGACCTTAGTCAATCTCTTGCCTCGTTTGTACGATGTGGAATCTGGTGCAATCAAAATCAATGGGGTTAATATTGCAGAAGTCACCCAGCACAATCTACGAGAAGTCGTGGGCTTTGTTCCACAAAAAGCGGTACTGTTTTCCGGTACCATTCGTGAAAATATGAAATACGGAAAACCCGATGCATCAGATGAAGAAATCTGGCAAGCCTTAGAGATCGCCCAAGCCAAAGATTTTGTCTCCGAACTGGCAGATGGCTTAGATAGCCGTGTAGAACAAGGCGGCGGCAACTTCTCTGGTGGACAACGTCAACGTTTAGCGATCGCTCGTGCGTTAGTGAAACAAGCAGATGTCTATGTCTTTGATGATTCCTTCTCCGCACTGGACTTCAAAACCGATGCTAACTTACGAGCAGCGCTGAAACGCGACATGCAAGACAGCATTATGGTCGTGGTTGCCCAACGGGTCAGCACCGTCATGGATGCCGATACGATCTTAGTATTGGATGAAGGAAAACTCGTAGGAAAAGGGACCCATGAATCATTAATGGCAGACAATGAAACCTACCAAGAAATCGTTTCTTCACAATTGAGAGAGGAGGATCTTGCATGAGTGAAAAGAAAACAACAACACAACACCGTGGCGGACCAATGGGCGGCGGTCCAGGCCGTAACATCGGTGCCAAAGGACCAAAAGCCAAAAACTTTTGGGGAACGGTCAAACGGCTTTTCGGGTACATGTCGAAACGCTCTATCGCTATCATTGCCGTCTTCGTTTTAGCGATCGCAGCCGTGATCTTCCAAATCCAAACACCGAAAATTTTAGGGGAAGCGACCACTGAAATTTTTAAAGGTGTCATGATCGGTGCACAACAGATGCAAGCCGGCCAACAGGTGACAGAATTTCCTATCGATTTTGAGAAAGTTGGTCAAATCATTTTGATTGCGATCGGCATGTATGTGATTTCAGCCGTCTTCAACTTTCTACAACAGTTTATTATGACTCGTGTCTCGCAACGAACGGTTTATGAGCTGCGTCGTGACTTAGATGAAAAAATGAACCGCTTGCCGATCTCTTACTATGATACTCACTCAAATGGGGATATCATGTCACGGGCGATCAATGATATGGATAATATCGCAAGTACCCTGCAACAAAACTTGACCCAATTTATTACGAGTGTCGTGACCTTTATCGGGGTTTTGTGGATGATGTTGACGATCAGTTGGCAACTGACTTTGGTTGCTTTAGCAACGGTTCCTTTAAGCTTGATCGTCGTGATGATCGTCGCACCAAAATCGCAAAAATTCTTTGCGGCACAACAAAAAAGTTTAGGATTGCTCAATGACCAAGTCGAAGAAACTTATGGCGGTCATACCGTTGTCAAAACCTTCAACCATGAAGCCGCCGATCAAGTCGTTTTTGAAGAAGAAAATGACCGTCTGTATTCCGCTGGTTGGAAAGCCCAATTTATTTCAGCGATCATTATGCCCTTGATGAACTTCATTAAAAACTTAGGCTATGTCTTCGTGGCTGTCCTTGGTGGGATCAAAGTGGCGAATGGGAACATGACGCTAGGGGATGTGCAAGCATTCTTGCAATACACCAATCAATTCTCTCAACCAATCACTCAAATCGCTAGCTTACTAAACACCATCCAATCAACCGTTGCATCTGCCGAACGGGTCTTTGAAGTCTTGGATGAAGAAGAAATGAATGATGAGCCTTCTGGATTGCCAGTGGAAGACAGTGAATACAAAGTTCGTTTCGATCATGTTCAATTTGGTTATGCCCCAGACAAATTATTGATGACCGATTTTAATCTGGATGTTAAAGCTGGTGAGATGGTGGCTATCGTAGGACCTACCGGCGCTGGGAAAACCACGCTGATCAATCTCTTGGAACGTTTTTATGATGTTTCTGGCGGTAGCATTCGTTACGATGGCAAAGATACCCGAGACTTGACTCGTGATGAGTTGCGTAGTAATATCTCGATGGTGCTGCAAGATACGTGGTTGTTTACTGGTTCCATCTATGACAACATTCATTATGGAAATGAAAAAGCAACCAAAGAGCAAGTGATCGCTGCGGCGAAAGCTGCCCATGTGGATGATTTTGTTCGCAAATTGCCAGAAGGCTATGATACGGTCTTGAATGAAGAAGCCAGCAACATCTCCCAAGGTCAACGTCAGCTGATCACGATCGCCCGCGCCTTCTTAGCGGATCCCGACGTTTTGATTTTGGATGAAGCAACTTCTAGTGTCGATACGCGGACAGAGATTTTGATCCAAAAAGCAATGGGTCGTTTGTTAGAAAATCGGACCAGCTTTGTGGTTGCTCACCGTCTATCTACGATTCGTGATGCTGACAATATTATCGTGATGAATCACGGGTCTATTGTTGAGACTGGAAACCATGAAGAATTGATGGCACAAAACGGTTTCTATGCAGACCTGTATAACAGTCAATTTTCAGAAGAAGTGGCGTGATCCACTGTTTGTAATGAAAGAAATTCTTCCCCAAATGATAATAAACAGACCGCCAAAGGTTGACTGAAAGAAAGCAGTGATTGTCACTGTTTTCTTTTTTTATGAATTTTTCCCGCTTTATTTTAAATATTTATTGCAATTAACTGGATTAGAATGTATATTAATACATAATTTCGAATGAACCAAGACAAGGAGTGAAACCAATGAGTCATCTTTTTCCTAATTACAGCCGTTTGCCCATCGATATCCAGCAAGGCAGCGGCAGCTATGTGGTAGATTCTCAAGGTAAACAATATTTAGATTTAACAAGCGGCATCGGGGTCGTCAATCTCGGTTATGGACATCCCAAAGTGCAAACTGCTTTGATGGCACAAGCAGAGCAGATTTGGCATGTGCCGAATTTGTATGATAGCCAGCTGCAAGAAGAAGTTGCCCAAAAGCTGACCCAAAATCAAAAGAACGCATCAGACGAGCCGTATCTGGCTTATTTTTGTAATAGCGGCGCTGAGGCGAACGAAGCTGCTTTAAAGCTGGCTCGCAAAGCGACGGGACGTAGTAAGGTTATTAGTTTTGAACAATCTTTCCATGGTCGGACTTTTGGCGCGATGTCTTTGACTGGGCAAAGCAGTATCCATGATGGGTTTGGACCGTTAGTACCAGAGATGGTGTATGTACCCTTTAATGATCTTGAGGCATTGCAAGCCGTTTTAGATGAACAGACGGCAGCCGTGTTTTTAGAATTGATCCAAGGCGAAGGCGGCGTGATCCCTGCTGAGGTGGCATGGGTCCAAGCGGTGGCAGCCCTTTGTCAGGAGCAGGGAGCACTGCTAGTGGTGGATGAGATCCAAACCGGGATGGGACGGACAGGAACACTGTTTGCTTTTGAAGGATATGGCATTGAACCTGATCTTTTTACCGTAGCAAAAGGGCTTGGTAACGGGATCCCTGTCGGAGCGATGCTAGGCAAAAGCCACTTGCAAACGGCTTTTGGACCCGGTAGTCACGGTTCGACCTTTGGTGGCAATAAATTAGCGATGGCCGCTGCTAGTGCCGTTTGTAGTGTGTTGCAAGAAGAGGACATTCAAGTCAATGTTCAATTGCGTCAGCAGCAGTTTTTCGACGGATTGCAAGGACTATCTAAGGTGCAGGCGATACGTGGGAAAGGACTGATGATCGGTATCGAATTAGCCGATTCGGAAAGCTTGCAATCCGTGTTGACCCAACTGCGGAACCAAGGCCTCCTCGCATTAAAGGCGGGTACCAAGGTTTTGCGCTTGCTGCCACCCTTAACGATCTCGCAAGAGGAAACGAAAGCAGCATTGGCGATTTTACAAGCGATCTTAGCATAATTGTATAAAAATAGATTTTTCGGGCTTTTTTTCTTATAAAAACCGAATAACAGCGAATTTATTTTGAATAGTTTTATAAATAATCATTGACAGAGCGATGGGAGTTTCTTATAATCTTAAGTAAATTCTTTTGAGGAGTGACGTGTTTGAAGGCAGCAATCGTTGGTGTAACAGGGTATACCGGAATTGAATTGATTCGTTTGATCCAGCAGCATCCCCAATTGGAGGTGGGCACCTTGCATAGTCATTCTATGCATGAAAATTCATCAGTTTTGTATCCTCATTTAATTGGACTGACAGAGCAGCTGATCGAACCTTTTGATGCAGAAAAAATCCAAAAGGAAAATCAACTCGTGTTTTTTGCGACTCCTGCTGGAATCAGCAAAGAACTCGCAGCGACTTTTGTCGCAAATGACTTTCCAGTGATTGACCTTTCTGGTGATCTGCGATTGAAGGATCGGGATAGCTATCAAAAATGGTATCACCAAGAAGCTGCACCTACCGAGTTGTTGGCACAAGCGACCTATTCGTTGCCTGAGTTTGCAACGACTCCTGGCAATTTGATCGCCAATCCAGGCTGTTATGCGACTGCTGCCATTTTAGCGGCTGCGCCGTTGGTTCAGCAAAAACTATTCAGCGGTACGTTGATTTTTGATGGCAAGTCGGGCTTGTCGGGTGCTGGTAAGAAATTGACCGACAGCAGTCACTTTGCAACTGCTGCGGATAACATGACGATGTATAAGCCAAATCAGCATCAGCATATTCCTGAGATCATGCAGCAGTTTCAGCAATGGGATCAGGCAATGCCGCCGATCCAATTTTCTACCAGCTTACTGCCTGTCAAAAGAGGGATCTTTATGACGCTTTATGCGCCTATCAAAGACGCGATTTCGCAAGAGGACATCTGTGAGCAGTACGTAAAAACGTATCAAGACCATCCATTTGTCCGAGTGCAACCGTTAGGAAAGCTGCCCGAGCTGCGGCAAGTGACGGGAACGAATTTTTGTGACATTGGCATATGTTTCAATCCGCTGACCCAAGTGTTGACCGTTGTCGCAGTGATCGATAATTTAGGCAAAGGGGCTGCTGGCCAAGCGATCCAAAACTTCAATCGATGGGCAAAGATACCAGAAACGACTGGTCTTATGCAAGCACCGTTATATCCATAAAATAGCCAACAGACACGTGAGGATACTCGTGTCAGCCAGTGGACAATCCGCAAAAAGGTGGCAGTAGGAGGAAAGAAAATGAAAGAAATCGAAGGAACGATCGCAACCCCAAAAGGTTTTTTTGCCGACGGTCTGCATTGCGGTCTGAAGAAAGAGAAAGTCGATCTTGGTTGGATCGTCTCTGAAGTGCCAGCCAGTGCTGCGGCAGTCTTTACCACCAATCAAGTACAAGCGGCACCCATTCTCGTTACAAAGGAAAAAATGCAAGCAGGCACCTTGCAAGGCGTGATCGTCAATGCGGGCAATGCCAATGCTTGTACCGGGGAGCAAGGTTTAAAAGATGCACAAGAGATGGCAGAATTGGCAGCAGCCCAGCTACATACGAGTCCCGAAGCCTTTGCGGTAGCCTCCACCGGGATCATTGGCAAGAGCTTACCGATGGAAAAAATCACTGCAGGGATTCAGCAACTAAACAGACAAGGGGATGCCCACCGATTTCAAAGAGCGATTTTGACGACGGATCTGACTGAAAAAAGCAGTGTCATCCAATCAACGATCGCTGACAAAACGGTGACTGTTGCGGGCTGTGCCAAAGGGTCTGGTATGATCCATCCCAATATGGCCACGATGCTGGCATTTGTTACGACGGATGCGGCGATCGCTCCAGCACTCTTGCAAGCACTGCTGAAAGAATTGACCGACGTTACCTTCAATCAAATCACGGTCGATGGCGATACATCAACCAATGATATGGTGTTAGTTTTAGCCAACGGGTTAGCCAAAAATCCAACGATCGAAGCCGATACGCCAGCTTATCAGGAGTTTAAAGGGATGCTCAAAGCAGTTCTGACCGCACTAGCCAAAGCAATTGCGAAGGATGGAGAAGGCGCCAGCAAATTGATCGAAGCTCACACGAGTGGAGCGGTGACGGATGAAGCAGCCCGAATGATCAGCAAAACCATCGTCGGTTCGCCGCTGGTCAAAACAGCCCTCTTTGGCAAAGACCCGAACTGGGGGCGTATCTTATGTGCAGTGGGTTATAGTGGGCAACCCATCGATCCAGCAACGGTATCGATCGCATTAGCCGACATTCCCGTCTTTGTCCAAGGGACACCGGTAGCTTTTGACGAAACCATCATGCAAGAACAGTTGGCGGAAAATGAAGTCAAAGTCGCTGTTGAGCTGAAAGAAGGGGCAGGTGTTGGCACCGCTTGGGGCTGTGATCTGACGTATGACTATGTGAAAATCAACGCACTATATCATACCTAATACAAATCAGGTACTAGACAAAAAGGAGCGAGTAGATGGAAACGATCGTAGTAAAAATCGGCGGTGTCGCCTCAGACAATTTAACCCCGTCATTCTTTGAGACTATAGCAGATTGGCAAGCTGCGGGCAAAAAAGTGGTCATCGTCCATGGCGGCGGTCACTACATCTCAGAAATGATGGAGAAAATGGCGTTGACAGTCACGATCAAAGACGGCCTGCGGGTGACCGATCCCCAGACGCTTGAAGTAACTAGAATGGTCCTTCTGGGACAAGTTCAACCGCTGATTACGACTGCTTTCCAGCAAGCCGGCTTCCATGCCGTAGGACTGAATGCTGGCTGTGATCAACTGATTCAAGGAGAAGTTATCGATGAGGAGAAATTAGGGCAAGTAGGGAAAGTTCAACAAATCAACGCTGCTTTCCTACAGCTCTTGACAGAGAAAAAACATGTTCCGATTTTGGCACCGCTAGGAATTACCCCAGAGGGTCAATGGCTGAACATCAATGCCGATGAAGTAGCGTGTCAGGTTGCTGCCAGCTTGCAAGCCGAAAAACTGTATTTGTTGACGGATGTTCCTGGCATCAAACAAGAATGCAAGTGGTTATCCGCTGTTTCTTTTGAAGAGATCCCCCGCTTGATCGCCGAAGAAGTAGTCACAGGCGGCATGTTGCCCAAACTAAAAAGCGCCGAAAAAGCGTTGAAAGCAGGGGTCGCCTCTGTTTGTATCACGGATCGTGTCGACCGTTTGGGCACTCAGATCTTAGCTGCAACTCCAGCAGCAGCTGTTTGCGGTTAAAGCCTTTAGCGGCAATCCAACGCCTGTCTTCCCCTCGTAAGATTGCAAAATTCTGACTTTTCTGCGCTTTTCTTCTTGTTTTCTCCAAAAAAAGAATAAAAGAGGTAGGGATTTCATTTGCTAGAATTTCGTTTTATCAGTACAATGAGTACATATGTAAGTAGGGGGAGAAACAATGACAGATTTCTTATTGGGGAGCAGTACGAAGTTGCTGACTGTTGCAATTCGGGTAAAAGACCGCGATCAAGCGATTGCCTTTTATCGAGATGTACTTGGCTTTGAGCTGAAAAGAGAAGAAAATGAGTTGGCCATTTTTGGTCTAAAAGGATTAGATAGAGAAGTTTTATGGTTGGAAGAAAGCCCACGTGCCAACGATCATTTCGGTGAGATCAAAAAGATGCAGCGCATCGTCTTAGCTGTATCCTCGCTAGAAGAAGCGGCAACTATCGCGAGCAATGCCCAACAAAAAGCGATTGCTTTCGAAGAAGCTCGTTATGAAGCGAATCAATTGGGCTTCCTGATAGCTGATCCAGAAGGGAACAAAATTGAAGTCTTATTTACAGCACCCGCAGGAACTGCGTTGCCAAAAGACGAAGCAGAATTGATCAAAGCGGCACCTGAAAAAGCGGCTGGCTTATCAAAAGAGGCTCATTTTGGCAAGCTGTATTTAAACGTCAGTGATCTAGCCAAAGAGCAGCTTTTCTTAGAAGAAAGCTTAGGCTTGAAAACAAAAGAAGCCGAAACAAAGGAATTTATCCTCAATGATGGTGACTTCCAAGTTGGCTTGACTGAAGCACAAGGTGGTACGATCGACTTACCGAGCCATGAGGTGCTTGGCTTAGACTTCTTGAAAATCTCTATCAGTCAAGAAGATATCGATACATTGGAAAAACACTTGTCTGAGAAGAATCAAGAGTTTTTCATCGACAAAAAACGGAAATTGTTGACGACCTACGATGCGATCGGTATCGAATGGTGGTTTATCGTTAAAAAATAATAGGTTATGAAAGAAAAAGCAGAGAGGGCGATTCTCTGCTTTTTCTTTTTTTTGTCAAAAAAAGAAACTTTTGTTTTTATTTCGCACGAAAGAGTGCAAAAACCTGTTACATCGATTTGAAGACCAATCATTGAAAAAACGGTAGTTTATCTGTATTAGCAGAGCAGGTCCAATCTATTTGAATTTTCTTGTTTTGTTATTTAATAGTTTAGGCGCTTGTTTTAAAACTTAATATAATAGCCATTATGATTCAAAAAAAGAAAACATTATATTGAATTGTGGTTATTCTTAATTTATAATAAAAAAGAATCGAGATTCGATGGACTCTGGACGCAGAGGTTGTTTGTTGTTTTAATGTATGCGG
This sequence comes from Enterococcus sp. FDAARGOS_375, assembly GCF_002393265.1. Classification (NCBI taxonomy): domain Bacteria; kingdom Bacillati; phylum Bacillota; class Bacilli; order Lactobacillales; family Enterococcaceae; genus Enterococcus; species Enterococcus sp. FDAARGOS_375. Next base: position 1,844,977 of record NZ_CP023515.1, read on the forward strand.
TTTCTTTTGGTGGTGAGCAGTAACGGGAAGACAAGGAGTAGATGTGATGAAAAAAAAGGGGATACAGCGGTATTTTGCTCAATGGGATCTTCAGCTTATGGTGCTGCCGGCGATCTTACTGGTAGGCATCTTTAGTTATATCCCAATGCACGGGATTTTGATGGCGTTTCAACAGTACAATATTTTTGAGGGAATGGCAGGAAGCCCTTGGATCGGTTTTGACAATTTTCGTCGCTTTTTTAGTGAACCACGCTTTTGGGAAATCTTACGCAATACCATTATGATCAGTGTGTTAAAGATCGTCATTTGTTTCCCGGCACCGATTTTGCTGGCATTGATGCTTAACGAGGTCAAGAATGTTGCCTTCAAGCGTGTGGTGCAGACGATTACTTATCTCCCACACTTTTTATCATGGGTGATCGTGGCAGGGTTTACGATGTCGATTTTATCGATGGATAACGGTAGCTTAAATATTGCTTTGGAGAGTTTAAACCTGATCGATGAACCAATCAACTTTTTATCGATTCCCCGTTATTTCTGGACGATCATCGTTACGACAAATCTTTGGAAATCGATTGGCTTTGGCTCGATCGTCTATATGGCAGCCATTGCTGGGATCGATCCGCAGTTGTATGAAGCAGCATCCTTAGATGGTGCGACAAAATTTCAGCAAGTTTTTTTGATTACGTTGCCTTCGATCATTCCAATCATTACGATCTTCTTGATCTTAGAAATCGGCAACTTGTTGAATGCGGGCTTTGAAGATTTGCTTTTACTGGGGAGCAATCCAGCTCTTAGGAATGTGGCGGATGTCATTGATACCTATGTGTATCGGGTAGGGATCAGCAATTCTCAATATTCATATGCAACAGCTGTTGGTTTGTTCAAAGCAGTCATTAGTGTCACGCTTTTGAGCGGAGCAAACTTTTTCGCACGCAAAGTCGGTCACAGTCTATGGTGAGTAGCAGAGGAGGAAATGAGCAATGAGGAAAAATTGGGGCGACCAAGCGATGATGGTGTTCATCTACGTATTTTTGATAACGCTTGCATTTCTAACGTTTTATCCTTTCTGGAATTCGCTAGTGATTTCCTTTAATTCTGGTCGTGATACGGTAACTGGTGGCATCACTTTTTGGCCAAGAGAATTTACGTTGGAGAACTATCAAATCGTCTTTCAAGACCAACGCTTGATGAATGCCTTTTTCGTCAGTGTCTTGCGGACCGTAATCGGGACATTTTCATCGATCATGCTGACAGCGATGGCGGCTTATGGGATGTCAAAAAGAGAATTGATTGGACGGAAATACATTACGATCTTCTTCATCCTCACGATGTTCTTCAGTGGCGGCTTGATCCCAACCTTCTTAGTGGTACGTTCACTAGGATTAATGGATTCTTTTTGGGTAATGATCATTCCTGGATTGATCAGTGTTTGGAATATGATCATCTTCCGAACGTTTTTCCAGCAATTACCGAAAGGGTTGGAAGATTCAGCGAAAATTGATGGTTGCGGGTATTGGGGGACGTTTTTCCGGATCATTTTGCCACTATCAGGTCCAGTTATTGCCACACTCTCGCTGTTTACCGCAGTTGGACACTGGAATGATTGGTTTATGCCAAGTATCTACATCACTTCGGATCATCTGATTCCCTTGCAGACGTTTTTGCAGCGAGTCTTGAATTCGAACACGGTGAGTTCGCAAATGAGTCAAATCGATTCTGGCTCAGCTGCTCGTTTGGCAGATATGACTGGTGTTACCGGAAAATCCTTATCAATGGCAATTATGATGGTGGCGACCTTGCCAATCGTAATGGTTTATCCGTTTGTTCAAAAGTATTTTGTAAAAGGTGTTTTGATTGGTTCATTGAAAGATTAGCATAGCAGGTGGCCCCTTTTGATAGAAGGGGAGAGCAGTAAGAGTTGAAAGGGGATAAAAGAATGAAAGCAAGGCTATTAAAAGGAGTACTGTCAGTGACTGCAATGAGTCTTTTGCTGGCAGCTTGCGGCAACGAGTCCGGAACAAGAGAAAGTGATGCAGCGGCACCGAGCGAACGTGACAGCTCGGAAGTATTTGAGCTTGGTAGTGAACCGCTGGAAATCACGATGTTTGGTAATTATGATTGGTATACGATGGATCGTTGGGGAGATGATCCAGCAACTGCTGCCATCAAAGAACTGACCAATGTAGATATCCGGGCGATCGACGGCGGCGGGAATGCGGCACAGCGGCTAAGTACAATGATCGCCGGTGATGATCTGCCTGATTTTATCTGGCTTGATCGTGGGTCAGATGTGGAACGGTTGCGAGAAGCGGGGGCCTTAGTACCGTTTGATGATTACTTGGATAAATACCCGAACTTGAAAGAATGGGCAGGCGAAGAAATCCTCAACATGTTGCGTTCAGAAGATGGTAAGCTTTATCAATTTCCAAACTGGTATAGCTCTGAGCCTTTTGGCAATGCGGGTTATGTCGTCAATAAAGAGATTCATGATGCTTTAGGAGCGCCAGAATTGAAAACAACCGATGATCTTTATGAGTATTTGAAAGAAGTTCAAACAGAGTTTCCTGATGTCATTCCATTTGAAACAGATGTCAGCGGACAAGGGATCAATGTCTTGTACTCCGCCTTTGCGGAAGGGCGTTCACCAGCAGATATCCGCATTCGGGCTGTTCCTCAAGGCGATGCTTTGACCTCGATCTTTGCCAATGAAAACTACGTAGAATCGATTGAATATGCGTCAAGATTGTACCGTGAGCGCTTAATGACCCAAGATACCTTAACGCAAGATGCAGATATGGTGGCAGAAAAAGTAACCAGCGGTCGTGTAGCAGTTTATGCTGCTGCCAGTCCATCGAATCATGCCCGCGATGCCCACTACATCTTGCAAGAGCAAAACCCAGATGCGGGGTATTTCTATATCGAACCAATTGCTAAACCAGGACTGGATCCTGACAATATCTTCCCAGGTTCCTATGAAATGCTAGGGTGGAATGTCAGTGTCATTACTAGAAATGCAGAAGACCCAGAAAAAGTCTTTGCCTTCTTAGATTGGTTAACAGGGCCATTGGGTCAGTCGATCCTGATGTTTGGACCAGAAGGGCAATATTGGGATGGCTTCGATGAAGAAGGTTATACAAAGTTCACAGATGCCTACGCAGAAGATGCTGCCGGTGTTTCAGAAATCGAGCAAGCAACATCAAGTTTCCAATGGAACGGCAACTCTGCCTTTTTAGACAATACTAAAACAAAATTTGAATTAAATCTTCCCGAAGATCAAATGAACTGGGCAACGAAATGGCAGCATGCCATTACTTGGGACACGCAAAAAGATGACACAGAATTTGCGGCGATCAACCCGATGCCAGACTCACCAGAAGGAATTATTCAGCAACGGATCAATGATATTTTTGAAGAAGCCAATGCTTCAGCGATCTTTGCTGATAGCGATGAAGAAGTGCGAGCGATCTTTGCTGAGGCAGAAGAACAAGCACAAGCAGCCGGCTACCAAGAGTTGCTGGATTATCAAACTGCGAAATGGCAGCAAAATCTACAAAACTTAGCCCGCTAGAGGATAAATCAGCTGAGTAGAGAAAGGAGCCGGACTGATGGGAAATGAACGATGGTATCGTTGGTATGGTGCCAGTCAAGCGATAGCTAGTATGTTGCTTGTGAATGGCTACTGGTTACTGTTCAATCTGCCCGTTCTATTGCTAGCTTTGGGGCTGATTTTCCCCAGCTCTCCTCGTCAGTTTCTTTTCTCTTTGATTGGTTTGATCATTAGTTTTCCTAGCATTCTTTTGCCAGCGACCTTTGCTTTATTTGGCGTCATTCGGCGCTGGTTGTACTATCAAGAACCACGACAGGCCATCGGAGGGACCTTTTGGCGGCTCTATCGGGAAAATTATCGGCGCAGTGTTGCCGCAGGCCTCTTTTTCGGTAGTCTCGCTTTGCTGCTGTTAGGTTCTTTTCGGCAAATCGATTCCTTTCAGCTCCCCTTATTGGCTGTCGGCTATTTGTTTTTAAGTATCATCTTGCTCCTGTGGTTACTGTATTTTATCTGCGACAGTGTGCATTTGGCGGCACCCTTGCGGACTGCGTTGATCAAAAGCTTTTTCATCATCTTTTGGGCACCGTTACAGACGCTGATGTTGCTAGGAATGTTGAGTGGACTCGCTTTACTGATTGTCTTGATCCATCCCTTACTCGCTGGATTGATCGTAGGAGGACTAGGCAGCCAATGTGCTTGTTATAGTTATTTGAGAATTATTCAAAAGGCGCAAGCAAAAGCTGCACCAGCCGATGAGTAATCTATGTAATACTGATTAGAAAAAAATCTGAAAACTATCCTTAATGGGTAGTTTTTTTCATTGGCGAAAAGTGCTAAAGTTAGAAGCAAGACAAGCCTGAAAGGAGCGAGTATGGAACGATGACAATGTACCCAGAAACAGTACAGCTCATACAAGAAAAAATGCCGACCGTTTTCCCAGGAGCGGTGCTGCGTTTTATCGCCGGGGAAACCCAAGAGACCCATGTATTCGGACAGGCAGCACTTCTTCCTAAAACCGAACCTATGACGAAAGATCATTTGTTTGATTTAGCCTCATTGACGAAAGTCATTTGTACAACCACCGTCCTGCTAAGACTTTGGGATCAAGGGAAAATCGAGATGGAGGCGCCGATTACTCGTTGGTTGCCAGCGTTTAAAGACGATCGGGTAACGATCAAGCACTTGCTGACGCATACGGCAGCCATCAACACGTGGATTCCTCATCGAGACCAGTTGGGTGCTGCTGCCTTGCGTAAGGCGTATTTGCAGCTTGAAAGCAGTGATACGATCGGTCAAACGGTCAACTACACGGATACTGGTACGATTTTGCTGGGCTTTTTATTGGAGGAGCTGTATCAAAAACCAGTGACCGAGATTTTTCAAGAAGAAGTCTTGACGCCTTTAGGCATGAAGAACAGCGGCTTTCCGCCTTTTCCTCCTTCACAGCTGCCATTGATCGTGCCTACCCAGCAGCAGCCAGACGGCAGTATCCTTAGAGGAATCACCCATGACCCAAAAGCACGAGTGCTGGGAAACCATGCCGGCAACGCCGGGTTGTTTTCTACCGTGGATGATTTGACGCTGTTCGTTCAACTGTTACTGGCAAATGGTCAGCAGCAAGGGGCGTCGTTTTTCTCAGAAAAAGTGATGCAGGCGCTGGCTCAGAGGCAGACGCCTGAAAGCACAAAGCCCCGCACCTATGGCTGGGACTTATTGGGTGCACCATACCAATTATTTCATACAGGCTATACAGGCACGTTTCTCGCAGTAGATATCCCTAACAAAAAAGCGTTTATTTTCTTATCGAATCGGGTCCATCCAGTGGATCATCGAGAAAGCTACTTGGGTCATCGTGACGAAATCCTGCAATGTTACTTAAAAGAATCTGCCGAATAAGCGGATTCATGCTATAATATGCACGAACAACTAGAGAGGGGAACAATTATGGAACCATTGTTTATGAAACCTGTTTTTCAAGAAAAAATTTGGGGCGGCAGTCGCCTGCATTCTGTTTTTGGTTTTGATTTACCGAGTGACAAAATCGGTGAAGATTGGGCGATCAGTGCGCATCCTCATGGGGTGAGCGTCATTGAAAATGGTCCGTTTAAAGGCAAAACATTGGCGGATCTTTGGCAAGACCATCAAGAACTGTTTGGACATTCAGACGAACCAGTCTTTCCATTATTAATTAAAATTCTAGATGCGGAAGATGATCTATCCGTTCAGGTCCATCCTGATGACACGTATGGGCTAGCCCATGAAGGGGAATTAGGGAAAACGGAATGCTGGTACATTATTGATGCCGAACCAGGTGCGGAAATCATTTATGGCCACCACGCACAAACCAAAGAAGAACTTGCGGAAATGATCGAAGCGGGTCGTTGGGATGATTTGTTAACAAAAGTCCCTGTGAAAAAAGGCGATTTCTTCTACGTGCCAAGTGGAACGATCCATGCCATTGGGAAAGGGATCATGATCTTAGAAACCCAACAAAGCTCGGATACGACTTATCGGGTGTACGACTATGATCGTACTGATGATCAAGGACAAACACGGGAGCTGCATATCCAACAATCAATCGATGTGACGACGATTCCTGCACGGACGCCAGAATTATCGATCCGTGAAGTCAAACAAGGACAATCAGCAGTCGTTACCTATCTTGAAACGCCATTTTTCAATGTGTATGAATGGGAAGTACGTGGGAAATTATCGTTAGCACAAAAGGCCGATTATACCTTGATGACCGTGATTGATGGGTATGGGCATTTGATGATCGACGGTCATTCCTATGAACTAAAAATGGGCACGAGCTGCATTTTGCCAAACCCGATCAAGAAATGGGAATTGGTTGGTGAATTGACTGTCATTGCCTCTGAACCTGGAAAAAAATAAAACGATCAGTAAGTGACGTGATTCGCACAAGCAAAACAGCACACGTTCCTGATTTTTCGTAAGGCTGAACGCGTTCAGCTGCCTGTCATCATTGGCGATTTTTCCGCTTTTGACTGACAGGTTTTTTCGTATGGACACTCACGATAGACGTCTGAGGAAGATTTGTTATAATGGCAGTAATGAAGGATAGGTGAAAAGAATGGTTTACTTAGATCATGCAGCAACGACACCGCTGCACCCAGAAGTAATCAAAGTGATGAGTGAGACGATGCAGACATTTTTTGGCAATCCATCAAGCATTCATCATTATGGTCGAGATGCCCACACTCAATTAGAATTGGCTCGTCAAGCGATCGCTCAGCAGCTAGGGGTCAAGGAACATGAGATCATTTTTAACAGTGGAGGTACCGAAAGCGACAATACAGCGATCATCGGTACAGCCCTTAGCAAACAAGCACAAGGCAAACATATCATTACGACCCAGATCGAACATCCGGCGGTCATTGAGAGTATGCGCTATTTAGAAGGCTTAGGCTTTGAGGTGACCTATTTGCCCGTAGATCAAAAGGGGCAATTGGCCGTCAGTGAAGTTGAGGCTGCCTTACGTCCCGATACGATTTTAGTATCCATAATGACGGCAAACAATGAAACGGGCAATTTGTTGCCGATTGCAGAAATTGGCGTCCTTTTACGGGAGCATCCCGCCGTTTTTCATACCGATGCCGTGCAAGCTTATGGCAAGATCCCGCTTGAAATCAATGAAAACAGCATTGATCTCCTAAGCATTTCGGCTCACAAAATCAACGGACCAAAAGGGATCGGCTTTTTGTATAAACGAGATGGCTTGTCGCTACCTTCGCTACTCCATGGTGGCGAACAAGAAGAAAAACGGCGAGCAGGGACGGAAAACTTGGCAGCCATCATGGGAATGGCCAAAGCAGCTTCTTTGCATACCCCCGAAGCGCAGCAAGCAGCGGCAGAACAATATCAAACGTTTGCCGATGTACTGATGGATACCTTAGCAGCACAAGGCGTCGATGTTCAGTTGAATGGTGATCCAGCACACAAATTGCCGCATATTTTGAATCTGCGTTTCCCAGGTGTCAGCAGTGACTTGCTGCTGATGAAATTGGACTTAAAAGGGGCCGCCATCTCCACAGGCAGCGCTTGTACGGCGGGCAATGTGGAACCCTCCCATGTGCTAGAAGCGATGGTGGGCAAAGAGCATCCAGCTATCCGGGAATCGGTCAGAGTCAGCTTTGGCTATGGCAACACATTGGCGGAAATCGAAGCATTTGCTCAGCTATTAGCAGAAACTGTCTTAGCAACGAAAAAGTAGGAGAACAGCTAGCAATCTCGCTGAAAACTATTTATAATGAAAGAAATGATGTTAAAGAGGTGAAGAACATGGCATTTGAAACAACAGCAACCGTTTTAGGCGCAGCAACCCAATACCGCATTGCTCCTGAAGCAAAAAAATATACGTTGCGGGACAATGGCTTTACAGAAACGAACGGCGGCAACTTCCAATTGATTCGTGGCCTTGAAGCAACACCCCAAAGCAAAGAAGGCTTTAAATTAAAAATCACTGTTGCAAAAGATCTGCAAACCTTCAAGATGTCGATCACGACAGCCAATGGATTAAAAGCAGTCAATATTTTCAAAGATGAACAGCACAAAATGCTGCAAGAAAAATTTTACTTTTTAATGGATGGTTTTATCAGCCGCGGGTTGTTTGTCAAAGCGTAAGCTTTTGTCAAAAGCAGCTATACCGTTCAAAGGGCAAGAAGTGTGTCACTCCGCCAAACAGGCAAGGGATTGATACACTTCTTTTGTATCTTTGCCGGTTTCTTTTTATACTAAAGAAAACAAACCTAAGCCGTTCTCAGAAAGTGGATACGTTGAGACGAGAAAGAAGGAATCCAGATGAAACGAACCTTAAACAAGCAATCAGTGTTAGCCGTTGGAATGGGGACTTGGCATATGGGGGATGACCCAGCCAAGGAAAAAGCCGAGATCGATGCGCTGCAAGCGGGCATCAAAGCCGGAGCGGCTGTCATCGATACCGCAGAAATGTACGGCGAGGGAAACGCAGAAACGCTAGTTGGCAAAGCGATCCAGCCCTTTACACGAGGGGATCTTTATTTGATTTCAAAAGTTTATCCCTGGAATGCCTCCGCAGATGAATTGCCGAAAGCTTTAGACCGCAGTTTAGCGCGTTTAGGCACCGACTATCTTGATCTGTATCTGCTCCACTGGCGAGGAGATGTGCCGTTAGCAGAAACAGTTGACGCACTAGAAGCTGCCAAAGCCTCTGGAAAGATTCGTGCATGGGGCGTCTCTAATTTTGACGTGGCAGATATGGAGGAGCTGTTGCGGTTAGAAAACGGCGATCAATGTGCCGCCAACCAAGTACTCTATAATTTAGGTGCCCGGGGGATCGAATACGATCTTTTGGCTTGGCAGGCAGAGGCTGAGATTCCGGTGATTGCCTACTCACCCATTGCTCAAGGCGATCGGCTAGGGCACCACTTCAAAAATGATGAAGTGTTGAAAGAGCTGGCAGAAGCCAAAGGCTGCACGATTTTTCAGCTGCTTTTGGCATGGACCCTTCGACAACCCCACGTCTTAGCGATCCCCCAAACCAGTGACTCGCTGCATATGCTGCAGAACATTGAAGCTACCAAAATCGTTTTTTCCCAAAGCGAATTGGCGACAATCGATGCACGCTTTCCGGAGCCAACGAAAAAGCAGCCGTTAGCGATGATTTGAAGACCCTAATCACAGAAAAAATCAGTAAAGTAAGGAGCGACTATGAAATTTTTTACGTCTGATACCCACTATTTTCATGCAGCCTTGCTCGGGGTCAATGACTTTGCCCCACGCCCCTTTGAGACAGTGACGCAAATGCATGAAACGATGATCGCCAGCTGGAATGAGGTCGTTGCGGATAAAGATGTCGTCTATCATTTAGGGGATGTCGCGATGCACCCTGATTACGAAGCGGGCTTTCCAGAAATTGCTGCGCTGTTAGCACAGCTGCAGGGCAAAATCGTTTTTATCAAAGGCAATCATGATACCCGAGCTTTCTTTGCGTACTTGCGCAAGCATGATCCTAGTTGTTTGGGAGCCGAAAAGTATGCGTTTGAAGATGTCGGTGTCTTGCTGAAGTTTGCTCATCAGCAATTTATACTGACCCATTATCCTATGCTGCTGGGGATCACCAAAAACAGCCGCAATCTGCATGGGCATATCCATCATCACAGTGTTCCAATTGCTGAGAATCTCAACGTAGGAGTCGATGCGCCGGAATTGGCGTTTCTGTCGCAGCCGCGTCCCTTCGGTCGACCAGTTTCCGAAAATGAACTGGCGGTGCTGTATCATGCAAAACAACAAGAACTTGCCAAGCTAGCTCGTTAACAGATAACAAGAAAAGCAAGCATCCAAACAGATTCGGGTGGCTTGCTTTTTTTGTGATGACTTTGACAGCAAGCTTTGATTAAGGAAATTTTTTTGATAAAAATAAACTTTATATGTAAAAAATAATCGATTCCAAGAGTTATTATTTGATGGATATTTAAGAAATGTGTATGCTTTAAGTAGAAAGCAGTAAAGGAGGTTGCCAATGCGTAAGATTTCTAAAGTGATTTTTATCATCGGATTACTTTTACTCTTACTTGTCTTTTATTTTGGGATCATCGCCAATCAGCAAGCGGCTTCATTGCCTGTTTACTTGATTCCTTTGGATGAATATCCTTGGGTCGGATCTTCCATGAGTATGCTGCTCTTTTGGTTATCTGTTGGCTTTGCTATTTTTACAGTGATCGCACTCTTTGTCGTTTTGTTTTATCCAAAACGCTCAGACCGCTTGATCATTCCCCATAAGACAGGCGATTTAGTGATTCAGAAGAAGGCCTTAGAGCATTTTGTGCTCGAGCGGGTGAAACAAGCAGATTTCATCCATCAGCCATCGGTAAAAATCAAAATCGTCAAGAATAAAGTAGCGGTAAAAATCGATGGAGAAATGAAACAAACAGCAGCCATCCCGCAAAAACAAGAAGCTTTGGTTGGTGAGATCAGCAGCAGTCTGCAGCAGCTTTTCGGTATCGAAAGCAATATCCAAACGGAAGTTGTTTTAAAAGATACGCAAGAAACGCCAGCAGCCCATGACCAACCGCGTGTAGTTTAGGAGGAACAGGTATGAGTGAATGGTTCTACCACTATAAGATCCCGCTTATCTTTGCAGGTTTCGGTTTGATCCTAGCGATCCTGTTTCTAACGATCGGCTTTTTGAAAACCATACTGCTGGTGCTGTTTACGGCACTAGGTACGTATCTGGGATTTTATCTCAAAGAAGTCGGATTCTTTGAACAATTTCAAAGACCGCGCCGTTAACTTTGGTAACATTATTAGTTTAATTTATATCAAGATTATAGTAGGAGGAATGTACGATGGAAAACCAAACAAAACCAACAACAGGTGTTAAAGGAGAATTAACTTACGAAGATAAAGTGATTCAAAAAATCGTAGGCATTGCATTAGAATCTGTAGACGGACTCTTAACAGTCGATGGCGGTTTCTTCTCAAATATTGCAGGTAAATTAGTCAACACCGATGATGTGACTTCAGGGATCAACGTTGAAGTTGGGAAAAAACAAGTGGCAGTCGATCTTGATATCGTTGCAGAATATGGCAGCGACATGACCACGATCTACGACCAAATCAAAGATGTTGTTTCAACACAAGTCAACAAAATGACGAATTTAGAAGTCATCGAAGTAAACGTGAATGTAGCAGATGTCAAAACACGTGAACAATTCGAAAAAGACTCTGAAACAGTTCAAGACAAAGTAAGCAGTGCGGCAGAAACAACTGGCGACTTTGCGTCAAAACAAACACGTAAAGCCAAAGGTGCCTTCAACCGGACAACGACGCGTATTCAAGAAAACAACGAACCACGCGTTCAATAATAGTAAGATAAGCAAAAGACTAGCTTCGGCTAGTCTTTTTTTGTCCCACAAAAGGTGTATTTTTGCAGCTTCAGCCGATCAGAACATCAAAGCCAAAAGCTCCAATAATGGATTCCTTCTGCTTGAAAGACATCGTTAGGATAGCTTTTCTCATAATGGGCTTTTTCGGGGGAATCATTAGGATCGAATACTTGGATATTTCCTTCTTTGTTCAAAGCCAATACCATGATATGTCCGGATGTCGTAAAGGTTCCTGCTTGAACCGAGACCACAACGGGGATGCCTTGTGTCATTTTCTCATAGGCAGCCTCAAATGAATCCCCTAAATCGGCAAATTGGTAACCAAAAGCTTCGGCAAACTGAGGAAAGATTTGCCAACTGGTTCCTTGTTTGGGAAGATAATATTGATCGCCAGCCCACTTTAATAGTTTGTCAGGATTCGGCGGATGATCCGTCCAAAAAGCATCGATCATGGCTAAAGAAGCAATAGCGCACCCGTTTGCCGCAAAGGTGTTTTGCTCTTCTCCATATCCATACGGGTTATTGCCCCAACGTTGATCGGTTTGTACAATCAACGGCACTTGCTGCGTGTCTGTCATCGCTTGTTGAATCGCTTGATTGGCTTGGCGAGTGAACTGTTTTGAGACAAGCGCTGTCTGATCAAACGCAGCATCCCTGACCTGATCAATCACGTAATGAATGACAAACACACCACCGATGAGAAAAAGCAGCAGTGCAAGGCTCTTCTTTTTCTTCCCATCGTGTCTCCTAGTTTTTGATGTCCTTGTGTGCGATCGCATGAAATGCCCCTCCTCGTAAAGTAGTATCTAAGAGAAGTATAGTCTTTTTCTAATAACAGCATTTCTGCATTTCCTGAAGAATTTCATACGATTTTATGACAACCATCATTTGAAAAGTAAGTTGTTGCTGTTTGGACAGCTGTCGATGACAGACACAAAAGCAGCGCTTCCTCTATTTGGCTGAGTAGGTGGAATAACAAACAGTAACTTCTCTCCAGATGTCTTTTCTAAAAAAGGAATTTTTAAGAAAAGACAGCAAACAGTGAAGTTTTTTGTGTTTTGTTGTATAATGCAAATTACTGAAAAGTTGCGACCTTCAAATCGTAGATGATTTCAGAATCTATAATTGAAATGATGGTGAAACGATCATGTCTAACGAAAACACCCGGGTGGTGGTTGGAATGAGTGGCGGGGTAGACTCGTCAGTAACAGCACTTTTGCTGAAAGAACAAGGGTATGATGTTGTCGGGATCTTTATGAAAAATTGGGATGATACCGATGAAAACGGTGTTTGTACCGCAACAGAAGACTACAAAGACGTAGCCAAAGTGGCTGCGCAAATCGGGATTCCTTATTATTCAGTGAATTTCGAAAAAGAATATTGGGACCGTGTATTTGAATATTTCCTTGCAGAATACCGTGCCGGACGGACACCTAATCCAGATGTCATGTGTAACAAGGAAATCAAGTTCAAAGCCTTTTTGGATTATGCGATGGATCTTGGTGCCGATTATGTAGCAACCGGCCATTATGCACAAGTGACCGTTGATGAGAACGGCGTGACCCATATGTTGCGAGGCGTGGATAACAACAAAGATCAAACGTATTTCTTAAGCCAATTGTCACAAGAACAATTGAGCAAAACCATGTTCCCACTAGGCGGCATGGAAAAATCAGAAGTACGAGCGATCGCTGAACGGGCCGGTCTAGCAACAGCCAAGAAAAAAGATTCCACTGGTGTTTGTTTTATCGGAGAAAAGAATTTCAAACAATTTTTGAGTAATTACTTGCCAGCGAAAAAAGGCAATATGGTTACATTAGATGGCGAAGTCAAAGGACAACACGATGGCTTGATGTACTACACCATCGGACAACGTCAAGGCTTAGGCATTGGCGGCGGCGGTGCCACTCAAGAACCATGGTTTGTAGTTGGAAAAGACTTAGCAACCAACACTTTGTATGTGGGGCAAGGATTCCATCACCCCGCATTGTATGCAGATCGCTTGGAAGCAAGCCAAATCCACTTTACTACAGAACAAGACCGCGGCACGGAATTTTCATGCACAGCAAAATTCCGCTACCGTCAACAAGATGTACCGGTAACCGTGCGTCTATTAGAGGGAGATCGGGCAGAAGTGATTTTTGACGAACCAGTACGCGCCATCACTCCTGGACAAGCAGTCGTTTTTTATGACGGCATGGAATGCTTGGGCGGCGGTTTGATCGATGCAGCCTACAAAGAAGCCAAAGAATTACAATATGTTTAACCACTAACACAATCAGCCCTAGCTAAGAACACTGAACCAATCAGTTGCACTTAGCTAGGGCTTTTTATAAATCAATTCGAAAATCCGATTGGAGCGAACGCTTTCTATTTCAAAAATTTAGTCAAAATATGCTATAATTTAGTCAGAAAATGAATGTTTTTGATGTATTGGCATTTTTAAAAGAAAGGAGGAGGAGCATGAATCGTACCAAAGCCAATCTCATGAAATGGGGGTTTGTCGTTAGTGTCGTAGGGGTGGTGATGCTTCATCAGACTCAGGTCATTTCAAGCCAAATCAACCATCTTGCCTTAGCCGTACTATTGGGTTTAGCCGGGGATTTGCTTGTTTTTAAAAAGTTCTACTTTTTGTCCTCTCAAATTGCGGGGCATTCCGATCAGTATAATCAAGCAGAAGTCAAGTGGGGCAAAATTGCGGGAGTGGTCGCCTTCTGTATTGCGCTGATCAATTTGATTTTGGTCTTTGTGTGAGTGCGACGGAAAAAAGCCACCAAAAGAAATCTTTGGCGGAAAATGGTTTACTTTGGTCATGATTGATCATCAAATTCGGCTTGATGTGCTTGAAAAAAATGGTAATACTGCTGGACACTAGCTAACTGCGTCCACTTCCGAACATCGACGGGCGTTTGATCCAAATCATAGATTTTGGCTTCCTTTAAAGACAAAACGAAAGGACTATGGGTAGCAATAATGAACTGACACTGTTCATAGCGAACAAAATCTTCCAGTAACTGCACCAGTTCCAGCTGACGCTCAGCAGAAAGAGAATTTTCTGGTTCATCTAATAAGTAAAGGCTGTTGGGACGAATCTTTTCTTGAAAGAAGCGAAAGGCACTTTCGCCATTGGAATATTCTCGGACATTGTCGATCAAGTGCTTGCGGGTGAATTTGGACTGTGTGTTGGATCGTGCAAGATTGATTTTCTTCAATTCATGGTAGTCGTCAAAACCTGTGAAACGAAAGTCCGCATACTTTGCTTGGTAGTATTCTTGAAACACTTCTTCTCGGCGATGATCGATCCCTTGATTCAAATTTCGAATAGCCAGCATGTAATCAAAGACGTCATCGCTGGTCAATAGCACTTTTTCTTGCGGTTCGTCGTTGCTACGAGCAGAACAGTAGGATAGATAGTCCTCGAAAAAATTCGACCGATTATACGCAGCAACGCGCTGCGCGTGGATCTTTTCGGCAATCACGTTCAATGCAGTGGTTTTGCCAGAACCATTGCCGCCATATAAAATCGTGATTGGTTCAAAATCGATCTGCTGAAAACGGCGGGCACTGAGAATCTGAAAAGGGTAGTAAGAATCATAAACGGTTCGTTTGATGGAAAGGAAAAAATCAAACTCGGTTTCTTGATCGGGAAAAGTGATTTGTTCGAGATACATGAGGCACCTCCTAGCAGGTTCGTGGTTGCCATTATTGTAGCATATCCATCACAGATAAAAATTTTTTTGCGAGGTTAAAATAAATCTTGTTTGCTATTTTTTTAATCTTTTACTGTTATATTCACAACAGGAAACTTCTGTGCTAGACTATAGGGGCATAGAAATGATGTAATCTTAAGCAACTGATAAAACGTACAAAAAAAACGAAGGTTTAATGAATTCTTTAAGCGATGTTTAAATGCTGAAACTTATTCCTTGCAAGTTTAAGTAAAAGTGACTAATATGAGGAAGGAATCGTGAAAGGAGCAATGGAATGTATCAAGTAGTAGTCATGTATGGGGACAATGAACCGTGGTGGTTTTTTGAGGGATGGCAGTCAGATATTCAAGAGGCGTTCACATTTGCAACTTTCAGCGAGGCGCAGTCATTTTATGAACAAAAATGGCAAGAAATCAGAGAAGAGTATTCGTACATAAATGCAAAATCAAACTTTATGACGGCTTTTTGGAATGAAGAAGACGAACGCTGGTGCGAAGAATGCGACGATTACCTCCAACAATATATTGGACTGGCATTGCTTAAAGAATATCAGCAAGTCGTCGATGAAAGCAGGAAAGATTTTTATGAAACAACTAATTCTAGCGGAAAAGCCAAGCGTTGCCAAAGACCTCAGCAAAGTTTTGGGCTGTGAGCAAAAACATAAAAATTATTACGAAGGACCCAAGGCGATCGTTACTTGGGCCCTTGGTCATTTATTGGGCTTGAAAATGCCTGAAGATCTAAATAAAGACTGGGCATCATGGCAGATGGAAACATTACCGATGATCCCTAAGTCCATTGGGATCAAGCCGTTGCCAAAAACCGGTCATCAACTAAAAGCCATCAAACAATTGGCTCAAAGAAAAGATGTCGGGGAAGTTGTGATCGCTACTGATGCGGGAAGAGAAGGGGAGCTAGTTGCTCGCTGGATTTTGGAGTGGGTTCGTTTTGACAAACCAGTCAAACGTTTGTGGATTTCTTCGCAAACCCCTAAAGCCATCAAAGAAGGCTTTGCAAAATTGCAGTCAGCCAAGCACTACGACAATCTTTACTACTCCGCCCTTGCGCGGGCAAAAGCCGACTGGCTGGTAGGGTTGAATGTCACGCGGGCATTGACGGTCAAATATCAAGACAATCTTAGTGCGGGTCGGGTCCAAACCCCTACCTTAGCTTTGGTGCGCAGTCAGGAAATGCAGATCGAGAGTTTCCGTCCGCAAACCTATCATGTGATTACCCTAAACGTAGGTGATGCCAAGGCTCGCCTGCAGCAAAAAAATCCTTATCAATTAAAAGAACGCAGCGATGCTGAAGCATTGGTCAAACAGATGAGTCAACAGAATGGTCGCGTGACAGCGATCGAAGAAAAGGTCAAAACAGAAAGTGCACCACTGCCCTACGATTTGACCGAGATCCAACGAGAAGCCAATCAGCGTTATGGTTTTTCTGCCAAGAAGACCTTGTCGCTTGTTCAAAGCTTGTATGAAACCCACAAGATCGTCACTTATCCAAGGACGGATTCCAAGTATTTGACCAATGATATGAAGGCAACCATGAAGGAACGCCTGCAGGCAGTTGCGGATTTTGCCCCAGAAGTCAAAGGATACTTGAAAAATTGTGGACAAGTGGTGCAGCAAGCTGTCTTCAATGATAAAAAAGTCACCGATCACCATGCCTTATTGCCAACGGAACAGCGGGCACGGTATGAAAAATTAACTACCGATGAACAACGGATCTATCAAATGATCGTTAGTCGTTTCTTAATGCTCTTTGCGAAACCTCATAAAAAACAGCAACAGAAAGTGACCGTGACCTTTGGTTCTGAGACCTTTGTGTTCAACCGCAATACCGTGTTAGAAGTGGGATGGAAAACGACTTCCGAAGAAGAAACCAGTGATATAGCTTGGCAAAAAGGCAGCACCGTCAAGCCTGATTTTACCATCCAGAAAGAGTTGACTACACCACCGAAACCGTTGAATGAAGGAACTCTTTTAGGCAAAATGGAAAAACACAGTCTTGGTACGCCGGCAACCCGTGCGGAGATCATTGAAAAGCTGATCAAATCTGAGCTGATGGAGCGGACCCCAAGCGGCTTGCAAGTATCGCCAAAAGGCAAGCAGCTGTTAGTCTTAGTCAATCCATCCTTGGTGACACCAGAATTGACGGAAAAATGGGAGAAGGAACTGGAAGCCATCGCGAAAGGCACCTATTCTGCCCAAACCTTCCTCGCACAAATCGAAGCAGACACAAAACAACTGGTCAAAGAAATCAAGCAAAGCGAAAGCAAGTATCAAGATTTCTCATTGACCCAAAAACGGTGTCCCGAATGCGGCGAACCTTTGCGGGAGAAGAATACCCGTGATGGCAAGATTTATGTTTGCTCCAGTGGCACCTGCAAGTACCGTCGTCGGAAAGACCCGAAAGTTTCAAACCGACGCTGCCCGCAATGCCACCGAAAGATGGAGATCATCGAAGGCAAAAACGGCGCCTATTTCCGCTGTAAATTCGATGGGACCACCGAAAAAATGGCGGATAAAAAGGAACGCAGCAAAAAGCTGTCGAAACACGAAGAACGCCGCTTGATGAACAAAATCAATCAAGAAGAACCGCAAGAAAGCCCATTAGCAGCTGCTTTAAAAGCTGCTATGGAGAAGAAATAACTGCATGAGGTAGAAAATGAAAAAGAGTGAGGACGATTTTGCTGTCCTTCACTCTTTTTTTGCATCCATCCATTCACTCATCTAGGCATTTTTTTGACGGTATTCTTTCGGTGAGATTTTTTCTTTCTTTTTGAACAAAAAGGAAAAATAATTTGGGTCATTGTAGCCAACATCAAAGGCGATCTCAGATAGCCGCAGATTGGTCGTTAACAGCAGTTCCTTAGCTAAGGTCAACCGTTGCTCGGTCAAGTATTCGATAAACGTAGAATCAGTGGCTTGCGAGAAGATGGTGCTAAAATGTGCTGGACTCAAATGAACTTTTTCAGCAACTACATTTAAGGAAATATTGGGATCAGAAAAGTGCTCACTGATAAAGGCTTTGGCTTGATTGATGACGCTTTGATATTTCGCCATTGCAGGATTGATGGGTTGTTTAGTCAATAATGGCAACAGTTCTGCCAGAGTCGTTTGATAGTTCTCTGGCTCATGGGTCAATGCCGCTAGATAATCTAAGTCATGGGCGTGCTGAACGATCTGGGGCAGTGAATGACTGTCTTTTTTCTTCAACAATGCTAGCAGTTCGACTAAGACGAACAAACGGTACATTTGCGTTCGCTCAACGGTTCCTTGAGGCGCCATCAATTCAGCGATCAGCTCAGGGATCGTCTGTTTCCCAGCATTTGCCAGCCGTGAAGCAAGGTCGGTTTTGAAGGGATTGGTGGGGGATAGTTCCCCTTCGCGAATGTCGTCTTCATAACTGATGATTTTTTCCTTGCGGATGCTGCCATAGGTTTTTAGCATATCACGAGCTTTCTGATAAGAAAGAGAGATACCCGAGAAGCGATCTGCTACCGGTCCAATCGCCACTGCTACTTCTTCCCCAGAACCATGAACGAGGCTTTGAGCGATCTGATAGGCTTTTTCTAAAACTTGTTCTCGGTCGTGGTCAAAAAGTAAAAACTTGATGAAGCGGCTGGACACACTGGAGAACAAGACGGCATCATCTTGCTCATAGGCTTTGGTCAGCTGCTGGCTAAAGCGAGTGTAGTCAGAAAAACTTTGATTGAAGGGGGTTTTTGCTAACAGCACACAAAACTGTTTGCCTGAAAAGCGCCGTCCCAGTTCTTCTGCTTGCAAAAAGGCTTCTGAGATCGTGATCTTTTGTTTAAAGAGGTGATTCAGAAAGTGATTTTTTTTGATTTCCATTTCGAATAAATCGTCTTCTTTGGATAATTGCTGATGAGTGGTTTGTTGTTCATCTAAGTGTTGAACGACGGTTTTGATGGCTTGTTCTAATTCTTCGTTTTTGATGGGCTTGAGTAAGTAATCGTCTGCTTGCAGCTGCAGTGCCGTTTTTGCATAGTCAAAATCATCAAAGCCGCTAACAAAAATAATGCGAACTTGCGGCAATAATTTTTTGGCTTCTTTCGCAAAGACCAAACCATCCATAAACGGCATTTTGATATCGCTGATAATAATATCCGGACGCAGATCAAGGATCGAAGCCAGCGCCAATTCGCCATCGGCGGCTTCATCGCTATAAACGATCGGGTATTGTTTGGCAAGAGTCATGATTTGGTGACGCAAACTATCGCGAATCAGATGTTCATCTTCAACTATGAACACTTTGTACATGGTTGGGTTCCTCCCTTTTTGGTACTGTGACGGTAATCGTGGTGCCTTCTTGGTATTGACTGTGGATCGTCAGTTGCGCTTCGCTGCCGTAGTTCAGCTGGAGACGGCGATAGACGTTATATAGGCCATAGCCGCTCTCAGAGTCGGGGTCGGTGGTTTCCTTAAGGTTACGACGAATCTCCTGCAAACGGTCAGGGTCGATCCCAACGCCGTTGTCACTGATGGTCATTTGAATCTGGTGGGGCAGTTCTGACACTGTGATTCGAATCATACCGACACGGCGGACAAACTTGGTGCCATGATATACG
This sequence comes from Enterococcus sp. FDAARGOS_375, assembly GCF_002393265.1. Lineage (NCBI taxonomy): Bacteria > Bacillati > Bacillota > Bacilli > Lactobacillales > Enterococcaceae > Enterococcus > Enterococcus sp. FDAARGOS_375. The sequence goes on from NZ_CP023515.1 coordinate 1,864,723, forward strand.
GCGTTTTCAACAAGGGGCTGCAGGACCATTTTCAGGACCTGTAGTTCTGGACTGACGGTTTGATCTTCAATGGTGTAAGACAGCATCCTGCCATAACGGATCTGTAAAATCTTCAAGTAATCATCCACATGCCGCAATTCTTTTTCCAAAGGGATCCAGTCTTGCCCTTTGCTTAGTGAGATGCGGAAAAAATCTGACAGCGCATAGGTCATTTCCGTTGCTTGCTCATAACGGGCAGCTTCGATCAAAGAAACGATCGCATCTAAACTATTATAGATGAAATGTGGAGTGATCTGGGCTTGTAAGACCCGCACCTCACTTTGGGCTAAGTGATACTGCTTCAAGGCATTTTCTTCCAAGAGCCGAGTCAAGTCATCTGCCATTCGATTCAAGCTACTCGTCAGAGTCCGCAGCTCTGGGGTCTCGGGCAGTTCTGCTCGGTAGCTCAAATGTCCTTGGGATAGTTCATTGGAAAGGTCTAACAACCGATCCAGCGGGTATTGCAAATTATCTCGAACAAAGCGCCGGTTTTTATTGATGATCGCAAAGATGATCAAAAGCAACACGACTTGAAAAAGGATCAGCAGCAACACGGATTGGACTAGTTCGTGATTGGTTTGGCTGGCTAAGCTGATCTCTACCCCGACGAATTGCTGCAAAATATCGGATAGCAAATCGATCACCGAATCCACTTGGATCATGACGTATTGGTTTTTTTCCACCGGCTCATCCTTGAGAATATTATCGATCAACTGTTGCTGATAGGTTTCTAAAGAATCGAGCGTCCGAAAGGCGACTGCTAAAATATTGAGCTCTTTGGCAGTGCTGGTATTTTCTTGGATGTGTTGCAGATCGCTCCTTAGTTCATCGATCACATTGGTTTTTTGGACTTGTGCGACGGTTTTTTGACCAAAGACTAAATCCCACATTTCTTCCAAGACAATGGCATCGACTTTTTCCGATAGTTGATTGGCTTCTTCAATATTGTTGATGGTATTTTGGTAAATGAAAATCTGCCGCGAGTAAAAGACACTGCTTACTACGAGGGGGATAAAGGCGACGAGGATCATCAGTTTATTCGTCTGTTGAAAGATGCCCTTGATACTTTTTGTTTTCATCTTCATCCCCTCAATAATTTCTCGGCGGAATCTGATCGAAATCCATGTCACTGGAAAAAACCGTTTCATGGACATAGATTTCACGAGGAATGGCATCAGCGCCGCGAGCCAAGTAGCGCGAGATGGCATTTTTGACGAACACACCAGCATCTGGGTTGCACTCAACGACACAATTGACCACTCCTTGCTTCAATTTATCGATCATTTCTTTTTGGGCATCGATCGATACGATCACTAAATCCTTCCCTGGCTCAATATCGGTTTTTTCGAGGGCTTCAAGAGCACCGAGAGTCATCTCGTCATTGTGACTGAACAAGACATCGATCTGCTCCATTTTGCCTTCTGCGATGTATTGTTCAATGACTTCTTTGCCTTTGCGGCGAATGAAGTCACCATTTAGCTCATCTTTGACTTGGATCGTTACATTGTTGTGGGCATAATCACGCTTGATGGTTTCTCGGAACCCTTCTGAGCGCAAATACGTCGGAGACGTAGCATCCAGTCCCGTCAATTCTAAAACATTGATCGTTTCATTTTGATGTTCTTTATAATAATTGCTGACGTAGAGACCCGCACGATTGCCCTCGGCTTTGAAGCTTGGCCCGATATGAGTCAGAAACAAGGAGGGGTCACTGACATTGACATGACGATCCACCACGAAAACGGGAATCCCCGCTTGCGCAGCTTCTTCCAAAATCGGTTCCCAATTGTTTTCCTGAATCGGGGTAAAGACGATGGCATCGACTTGATACACGATAAAACTGCGGATATCTTGAATCTGACGTTCTTGATTCATATAGCCGTTACGATAGAGCACTTCATAGCCTTCCTTCTCTAATTCAGTGCGAATCGATTCGGTGTGGCGCTTGCGCCAGCTGCTTTCTGTTCCCGATTGAGAAAAACCGATCACGATACTTTCTTCCGCTGTTTCAGTGGTTGTTTCTTTGTTTGCTTGGCAACCAGACAAGCAAGCTAGAAACAAACAGACGAACAACCCAATTTTTATATTCCTCATTTTTTTCACCTCTATAGTCTATTCTACTAAAAAATACGGAAGCGCTTTACACAAAATATCAAATCAAATAAAAACCAAGGGAATCTTAAAAAATCCAAGATTCCAAAGAGAAAAGGGGGCAACTGGGCCGTTTTTTCTCAAGAAATCCAAGAAACCTCGAAAAAATCTAAATGTAAGCGATTCCTTAACTGGCTATACTGAATATGTAAGAAAAAGACATGGAGGGATCACAATGAAAGGTACTTTTGGTAAATTGGTCGTCCTAGCATCCACCTTATTGGTTGGTGGATTGTTAGCAGCTTGTGGGAATGGATCAGATAGCGGGGCAAACGGTGACGGAAACAAAGGATTTGTTGGGATTGCGATGCCGACCAAATCGGCAGAACGATGGATCGCAGATGGCGACAATATGGTAGAAGAATTAGAGAAGCTTGGCTATAAAACTGACCTGCAATATGGAGAAGACAAAGTAGAAAACCAAGTGGCACAAATTGAGAACATGATCACCAAAGGCGTTGATACTTTAGTGATCGCCTCGATCGATGGGTCGGCACTGACGGACGTGTTGGAAAAAGCCCATAACGAAGACATCACAGTCATCGCCTATGACCGTTTACTGATGAACTCGGAATACGTCGATTATTATGCCACCTTTGATAATTTTGGGGTCGGCGTGCTGCAAGCGTCTTATATTGAAGACAAATTAGGCCTCAAAGACGGTGAAGGACCATTTAATATTGAATTATTCGGCGGATCTCCAGATGATAACAATGCACTGATCAATTATAATGGGGTCCTTTCGGTCTTCCAACAATACTTTGACAGCGGACAGCTAGTCGTTCCTTCTGGTCAAACCAACTTCAACCAAATCGCTACCTTGCGTTGGGATGGTTCAACTGCACAAGCTCGGATGGACAACTTGTTGAGTGCCAACTATACGGATCAAACATTGGATGCTGTTCTTTCACCTTATGATCCAATCAGCCTAGGAATCATTTCATCGCTTAAAGGTGTTGGCTATGGTTCTTCCGATAAACCACTACCTGTGATTACTGGTCAAGATGCGACGGTGGCAGGAGTGAAATCAATCATCGCGGGTGAACAAACCCAAACGATTTTCAAAGATACACGGGTGTTAGCGAAAAACACGATCGAAATGATCGAAGCCATCACCAATGGCGAGGAAGTCCCGGTCAACGATACGGAAACCTATGACAATGGCGTCAAAGTCGTACCAACCTATTTGTCAAATCCCGTTTCTGTGGATAGCGACAACTACAAAGAAGAACTAATCGATACCGATTACTATACAGAAGAAGAGCTAGGCATTTAAGCAAGAAGTACAGATCCAGCGAGAAAAGATGCTAGTTTCCCCGAAAGCAGTAGGGAAGAACGAATCATCCCCAGTATTCGTTCTTTCCGCTTTTCTTACAAACGGATCGGTTCACTTTTACATAAAAAGGAAAAGGGTGAAAGAACATGGCAGATAATATTTTGATGATGAAAGGCATCGTCAAAGAGTTTTCAGGGGTTCGCGCCCTTGATAACGTCAACCTCTCGATCGAGCGAGGAGAGATCCACGCACTGTGTGGAGAAAATGGCGCCGGCAAGTCCACGCTGATGAATGTCTTAAGCGGACTCTATCCTTACGGCAGCTATGACGGAGAGATCTATTATGAAGGGGAGTTATGCAAGTTCAAAGATTTGCGGGACAGTGAGGACAAAGGAATCGTTATTATTCATCAAGAGTTAGCCTTAAGTCCTTACCTGTCGATCAAAGAAAATATCTTTCTAGGAAATGAACAAGCCAAACACGGCATCATTGATTGGGATCTAACCGAAAAGAAAACAGACAACCTCTTAAAGATCGTTGGCTTGAAATTAGACCCGAATACGCTGGTTTCACAAATCGGTGTCGGGCATCAACAGCTGGTGGAAATTGCCAAAGCATTTTCAAAATCCGTCCGATTGTTGATTTTAGATGAACCAACCGCGGCGTTGAATGAAGAAGAAAGTGCCAATCTGTTAGAGCTGATCAAAGAGTTTCGCAACCAAGGGATCACCTCGATCATCATCTCCCACAAGTTGAACGAAATCGTCAATGTGGCGGATCGCATCACGATTTTACGAGACGGGCAAACGATCGAGACGCTGAGTGGTGCCGAAATCTCTGAAGAGCGCATCATTCGTGGCATGGTTGGGCGAGATTTGACCAATCGCTACCCAGAGCGGAACCCCACTATTGGTGAACCGTTTTTTGAAGTCAAAAATTGGACGGTCCATCATCCAATCGACCATACCCGTGTGGTGAATGAGAATTTGAACTTGATGATCCGCAAAGGAGAGATCATCGGCATCGCCGGTTTGATGGGTGCGGGACGGACAGAGTTTGCCATGAGTGTCTTCGGTCATTCCTACGGCAGTTCGATTTCGGGGGAAGTCTATAAAGACGGCCAACCGATTTCTGTCAAAGACGTGCCAACCGCCATCAAAAATGGGTTAGCCTATGTGTCGGAAGATCGAAAAGCGCTGGGCTTGAATCTGCTGATGGATATTCGCGAGAATACCACCATCGCTAGTCTTGCCAAAATCAGCCGCCAAGGGGTCATCGATAAAGAAAAAGAAGTCACGATGGCCGAAGAATTCCGCAAAAAAATGCGGACGAAAACCAATTCGATCTATCAAAACGTCGGCAGCTTGAGCGGCGGGAATCAGCAAAAAGTCGTTTTGGCAAAATGGCTGATGACCACACCAGACATCTTATTTTTAGATGAACCGACCCGTGGGATCGATGTCGGGGCGAAATACGAAATCTATACGATCATCGAAGAGATGGCAGCAGCTGGCAAAGCCATTTGCATCATCTCCTCGGAGCTGCCAGAACTATTAGGCATGTGTGACCGAATCTATACGATGAACGAAGGACGCTTCACTGGCGAGGTCCTGCGGGAAGAGGCGGATCAAGAACGATTGATGAATCTAATGACATTAGAAGAGAGTGGGGTTTGAGATGGAAACAACCAATAAATTAAAAAAAGAACGCAGCCATTCGCTGAAAGAAAAGGCACTGGAAATCTTTAGTAAATACAGTATGATCATTATCTTAGCAGTATTATTGGTGGCCTTTCAGCTCATGACCGATGGGATTTTCTGGCGGCCGCTGAATATCACCAACCTCGTGTTGCAAAACAGTCATATTCTCGTTTTGGCAGCTGGTATGCTTTTGGTCGTCTTGTTAGGACACGTCGATCTATCCGTAGGGTCTGTGATGGCGTTTGTCGGTGCGATTGCAGGCGTTTTAATGGTCAATAACGGCATCAGTCCTTGGCTGGCAGTGCCTCTTTGCTTACTGATGGGGGCAGTGATCGGTGCCTGGCAAGGCTTCTGGATCGCGTATGTCGGTATCCCAGCATTTATTGTGACCTTGTCTGGTTTACTGATGTTTCGAGGACTGACCCAAGTCGTCTTAGGCGGTCAATCCTTGGCGCCGTTTCCCAAGGCATTCCAACAAATTTCTACTGGGTATTTGCCAGATATTGCAGGCGGTCAGATCCATTTACTTTCCATGATTTTAGGTGTAGTGATCACGGGCATCCTGATTTTAGGCCAATGGCGGACCCGTGAGCGTCGCAAAAAAAATCTTTTTGAAGTGGAATCAATGGCAGCCTTTGCCTTTAAAGCCGTCTTTACTGCGGTCGTATTTCTCGGCGCTACCTATATCTTTGCCTCTTATCAAGGGTATCCGATCATTTTGATTGTCTTAGGGGTGATCGTGGCTGCTTATGGCTTTTTGACTAACAAAACCGTTGCTGGTCGTCAAATCTATGCAACCGGCGGCAACAAAAAAGCAGCCGAACTTTCTGGGATCAAGACGAAGAAAATCACCTTCTGGGTCTTCGTGAACATGGGGATGATGGCAGCTTTGGCGGGCTTGGTTTTAGCCGCTCGGTTGAATGCAGCCACACCGCAAGCGGGAACGTCAATGGAATTAGATGCAATGGCCGCAGTGTATTTCGGCGGTGCTTCCACCTCAGGCGGTATTGGTACCGTGATGGGGGCGATCGTCGGTGGTCTCGTGATGGGTGTCTTAAACAATGGGATGTCGATCTTAGGAGTCGGTGTCGATTGGCAGCAAGCCATCAAAGGGTTGATTTTGCTGCTGGCCGTCGTGTTGGATATCTACAATAAGAAAAAGAAAATTTCGTAGGAGGGCCTGTTTATGGAGGACCAAGCACAAAAGACGATTTTATTGATTTGTACCGCCGGCATCACTACGGGACTCTTAGTAAAAAATATGCAGCGGGCCGCAGATGAAAAAGGGCTAGCTGTGCATATCTATTCGGCACCAGCCATCATTGCTGAACAGATCCTGCAGCAACAAACAGTCGATGCTTTGTTGATCGGTCCGCAGTCGAAGTACGAAGTCAATCGATTAAAAGACTTTCTCATGGTCAAAGCGGTGCCATATAAATTAATCAAAGAAAACGATTACGAGCTGTTAGATGGCGAAGCTGTCCTTACAGACAGCCTGACCCTCTTACAAAACGATCGCTAGGCTCAAAAAAGAGCTATGTCTTTTAGCGTTTGAATATGTTGTTTAGAGTAGTGCCTTGCGAATCCCCCAAGCAAGCACTACTCTTTTTATCGTAAAGTAGTTTGATCACCTGATAGGGAAGAACCGTCGATTGAATGCTGCTTCGGTCAGTTCTTGAGCTTTGTTTGCCAGTGAGTGGACAGGTGGCGAAAGTACAGTAAAGGCGGCGGATCTTTTCCAATGAGGAAACAGTCAAGAATCGATCTTGTATCTGTTTCCTTAAAGCAGCAAACAACTCATAGAATGGAGGAACAGATTATCGAACCAGCAGAACTTACCCAGATTCGCCCCAGTAAACGACAACTACAGTGGCAGCAGTTGGAATTTTATGGCTTTATCCACTTTGGTCTCAATACGATGACCAATCGTGAATGGGGGCTCGGCAATGAGTCGCCAACGGTATTTGACCCGCAAAAGCTAGACTGTCATCAATGGGTTTCCACAATGAAGCAAAGCGGTATGCAGGGAATCATTTTGACCTGCAAACATCATGACGGCTTTTGCTTATGGCCAAGCCAGCATACTGCTTTCACAGTCGCTTCAACGGCCTGGCGCAATGGTCAAGGTGATTTAGTGAAAGAACTTTCTGATGCTTGCCGTCAAGCAGACCTGAAATTCGGCATTTATTTATCGCCTTGGGATCAGCATGAAGCTTGTTATGGAATGGGGCAAGCCTATGATGATTTTTATACGGCGCAGTTGACAGAACTTTTAACCAATTATGGTGATATATTCGAAATATGGTTAGATGGCGCCAATGGTGAAGGGCCCAATGGAAAACGCCAAAACTATGATTGGGAACGGTATTATCAAGTGATTCGAGAGCTTCAACCCAATGCGGTGATTGCGATTTGCGGACCGGATGTCCGCTGGGTAGGAAACGAAGCGGGGCAAACCAGACTTCAAGAATGGAGTGTGGTGCCAGCAGCATTAAAGGATGCTGAAAAAACAGCGAGTCATTCGCAAAAAGTCGATAGCGCAGCGTTTCGGCAATCGATCTCCAGTATGGAAATGGATTTAGGAAGCCGACAAGCGCTGAAAAAGTACGGCATTAAAGAAGCTGCTGAATTGGCTTGGTACCCTGCTGAGGTCAACTTATCAATTCGCCCCGGCTGGTTTTATCATCCATCAGAAGACCAGCAAGTAAAAAGCGGCGCTGAGCTCTGGTCCTTTTACAAGCAGAGCGTTGGGGGCAATAGTTCTTTTCTACTTAATGTGCCGCCGATGCCGGATGGTATGATCCATCCAACGGATCAAAAGGCATTGCAGCAATTAGGTCACTCGATTAAACAATTGAAAGAGGTGACGACTGAAAGGACCGGCACGTTTGCGAGCTCTTCAACCAGTGTGTCCAGCAGAATGGATAAGCTCCAACTATCTCAAGCGTTTGACCAGTATTGGAAACCGGACCTGGAAGACAAACGGCCATGGCTGACCCTACATTTTTCAGAACCGGTCGTCATCAATACACTTGTACTGAAGGAAGCGATTCAATATGGGCAACGGGTAGAAAAAGCAAAAATTTTTCTGCAAACGGCAGAAGGACCACAGTTACTGACCGAAATAGTGACGATCGGCTATCAAAAAATCATCAGCTTTGAAGCGGTCGGCGTGTCTGCTGTCAAAATCGTTTTTACTCAAGTTCGGCAAACACCGATCATTCAAACCATGGCCGCTCGTTATGTGCCTCAGGAAGAATAAAAAAGCAACCCAAAAACAGACAGTCGGCTGACTGTCTGTTTTTGGGGGATACAAATAAGGAATAAAAGTGGATATTAGTTAAATGCGACTGCCTAGGGGGCAAATCCGAGAACAGTGCATGGTAACTACAAATTAAGGAAGTGTGATGACATTTTCTGAATCTTTATCGAAGAAGTGTGCTTTGTTGATGTTGAAAGCTAAATCAACTGTTTCACCTGGACGGTGGAAGTCGCGGGCATCAACTTTCGAGATAAATTCAGTCGCACCTACACGTGTATAAAGCATTGTTTCTGCACCTAATAGTTCAGATACGACCACTTCAGCACGTACAGTTGCTTCAGGAGAAGCTTCCAATGCGATTTGTTCACTGTGGATATCTTCTGGACGAATACCAAAGACTAATTGTTTGCCTTCGTAACCTTTTTCCACAAGAACCTTGTTCTTGCCTTCAGGAATACGTAAGTTCAAGCTTTGTCCATCAGAGATCATGCCGTTTTTCAACGTAACATTGAAGAAGTTCATTGCTGGTGAACCGATAAAGCCGGCAACGAAAATATTTTTCGGCGTGTTGTAGACTTCTTTTGGTGAACCGATTTGTTGAATGAAGCCATCTTTCATGATAACGATCCGGTCAGCCATGGTCATCGCTTCTGTTTGGTCATGGGTTACATAGATTGTCGTTGTTTCTAAACGTTGGTGTAATTTTGCGATTTCCGCACGCATGGCAACCCGCAATTTCGCATCTAAGTTTGACAACGGCTCATCCATCAAGAAGACTTTGGCATCACGAACGATGGCACGGCCTAGGGCAACCCGTTGACGCTGACCACCAGAAAGGGCAGCTGGTTTACGATCTAAGTATTCTGTTAATCCTAAGATCTCAGCGGCATTTTCTACCCGTTTTTTGATTTCTTCTTTGTCGTATTTACGCAATTTCAAACCAAATGCCATGTTGTTGAAAACAGTCATATGGGGATACAATGCGTAGTTCTGGAAAACCATCGCGATGTCGCGGTCTTTTGGTGCCACATCGTTCATTACTTTTCCACCGATGCTCAATTCGCCTTCAGAAATATCTTCTAAACCAGCGATCATTCGAAGGGTTGTGGATTTTCCGCAACCAGAAGGTCCGACGAAAACGATGAATTCGCGATCAGCGATATCTAAATTAAAATCAGTTACCGAATATGCATCATTATTGTCATATTTTTTGTGGATATTTTTTAAGGCCATTTCTACCATTGGGATTACCTCTTTCCATTTAGTTTACATGAATAGCATAAATGAAAACGCTTCGAATGCGCAACGGAAACCTGCACAAGAAAAAAACGTTTTCTTGTGCAGGTTGTTTAATTGCTCTGATGGGTGAATTGGTCGATCAGTAAATAGCAAAGCAAAAGATCATCCATATTTTTTAAATTCAAGCGCGTCAGTGTTTGAAACTTATCGATCTTATATAGGAGAGAATTCCGATGCATAAACAGTTCTTTGGCAGTAGAACTCGCATTGCCTTGATTGCGCCACAGTGATTGAATGATCGTTTCGGTCTCTTCTTCAAACCAATCTAGATACAAGGTACGGAACAAGGAAATATACTCGGAAAAGCCATTGCGAAAAAGAGAGAAGACCACTTTGGGCAGATCCATACTTTTACTGGTAGTTTTCGTTTTTAACTCATTTTTGAACAGGGTAGATTCACTCGTCCATAAGGTAGTGAAGTCGTGGCGTGGGTGATGGAAGGGACCGACGAATAGCTGAGAATAGCAGTCGAAATCCATATCCAAAGCCACGAATAAGCCGTCAAGATCTTCGATGGGCAAATTGGCACCATCTTGTTTTTCTACGATCACCGCATGGTTTTCGGTGAGGAAAAAAAGATCCACCACGCTAGGGAGCATTTGCTGGATCTCTGTGAGCCATTCGGATTGTAAGGAGTCGATGGTTCGGGTGAAATGAACTTGCAGCAGGCGAATCCACTCTGGCTCTTGAACGGGCTGATGTTCAAATAAAATCGGATACCATGGATGGTTTCGGTTATCGATTTCTGGTTGCAAAGAGCCGTTTCCCAGTTGGATCAGCAGTTTTTCACTGTCACTTAATTGGTCAGTTGGCAGCCAAATATATTTTTTGCCGAAAGCGATGGATTCGATGTCCTTCGTTGTGGATACTTTGTCATGCAGCGTTGCCTGGGGGAAACGCGCTTTGATGTCATCAAAAGAAAAAATGAGAAAGACCTCCTTTGAGATACTCTACGTATTCTTCATTTAGTATAGCATGTTCTAAAAAAAACGTTCAAAATTTTCCCAGGAAAAAAGCACAGCCCTTCACCGAAAGCTCTGCCTTCTCATGGCAGGAGGGCGGCTTTTTTCTCCGAAGTGATTGCTTCTATAATCCTAACAGTTGTTTTTTCTTGAAGGCAAATTCTTCTTCAGTCAGAATTCCTTCGTCAACCAATACTTTTAGTTCACGTAGTTCAGCAATGACCTGTGCCGTCGGGTTTACAGTTGGTTGCGGGGGCAGTATCGCATGTTCACGGGGGAAGTTAGTGAGATAGCGCTGTATGATCCGAGCAATCAGCAGGACTTTTTTTGCAAAGCAAAGGGAGTGGTTTGGTTCCGTCCTTCTGCGAGAATGGGTTTCTCTGATCGCTCCGCCGCCAATATACAGTTCCAAGAAGCCATTGCCTTTCCAAAGACCAGATTCGGCAACTTCTTTCAGATTGACACTGGTGATCTGGGGAATCTGCAAAACCTGCTTTTCTTTCTTTTTGTAGTCGAGGATCGTGAGGGTATCTTCTTCAATGATCCAAGCATCACGATAATGATAGGAAAGTAATTTGATTTTTCCAGCCTCTTCATCCACGTAACTTTTCGCTGATTGCCCACCAAGTGCTGCCAAATGATCCGTTAAAAATTCATAGGCTTTTTGGGCATCGATTCGATTGGTGAAATAAAGCAGATGAGGATCACCAGGTACCCACAGTCGGAGGTAGTCCACTAAGAGACCTTTGCCTATATGTAATTCCACATCGGCAATTTTTGCCATGGGAATCTTTTCATCTGGGATTTTTGGATGGGTGTTGTTTATCCAGACGCCTTTTTTCGTAATGAGCCAACGACAGCTGGCATCATGTCTGCGATTTTCTCGATATTTTTTTGAATACAAAATAATGGGTTCCTCGTAGGTTTCATTAGGTGTTCTCGTCAAAACACTTGCCTCCTTAAACGTAATAAGCGACATTTTATTCAATTATACATCAAATAGTATTTTGATTCGTTTTATTCTGATGAAAATAAGGGGGATTTATCATTTGCCTTCTTTTCGTTAGGTTTTTTTAGAAAAATGCAATAGCAACAATTGACACGGAAACGGTTTCTTGGTATCTTAGATGTACGGACAACTTTTGAAAGATGGGATTAAAATGGCGAATAAGTACGAACAACTTGCGGATATCTTAAGAGAAAAGATCCGCTTAGGCACCTATCAAGAAGGCGATGCGATCCCTTCAGAAGCAACCTTACAGGAAGAATTTCATTATAGCCGCCACACGGTGCGCCAAGCGATCGCTGTTTTGGTCAATGAAGGCTATTTAAGAAAAGAACGGGGCTCAGGCACCTACGTTTCAAAACCTGAGACTGTCAATCATAAAAATCGCAAAACAATCGGGATCATCATGACCTATTTGTCTGATTATATCTTCCCCTCAATCATGCGCGGCGTGGAGCAGACATTGCGGGAGCAAGGCTACTCACTGCTTTTAGGCTCAACCAACAACGATCATGAGCAAGAAAGAGCGTGCTTGCAGCAAATGATGGATCAAGGGGTAGACGGGTTGATCGTTGAACCAACGAAGAGCAGCCAGTACAACCCGAATCTTGCCTATTATGTCGCCCTTCAAGAAGCTGGGATTCCTCTCGTCATGATCAATGCCTATTACGAAGAACTAGACTTGCCGCATATTTGTGTCAACGATACACGTTCTGGGTTTTTAGCAACCAATTATCTATTAGAGCAACAGCATCAGCAGTTGATGATGATCACGAAAATCGATGACTTACAAGGGAAATATCGGATGAAAGGGTTTGTCAAAGCGTTGACCCAAGCCAAGCGGACGTTTGCAGCAGAAGACGTCTTGACGTATACGACGGAGACGAAAGAAGCCGTTATTGAACAAGCGATCCAGCGCTTGACGGCTGCCGATAATCAAGTCACAGGCATCGTTTGTTACAACGATGAGATCGCGCATCGCTTGATTCAAGCATTGACGGCTGTTGGGAAGAACGTTCCTACTGATTTTTCGATCGTGGGCAACGATGACTCGCCCCTTAGCACCTTGTCGACACCGACGATCACCACACTGACTCACCCGAAAGAAGCGATGGGGGAATTGGCAGCACAATGGATTACAACAGGTAAGGCAACAGAAGCGCAACGCTTTTATTTTGAACCGGAGCTGATCGTTCGCGGTTCAGTCAATAACCAAAAAGGAGAGTAAGAAGATGACGCAACAAGTAAGGCAAGCAATTATTGACGGGCGCACGTCTCTTGGGATCGAGCTAGGCTCGACACGGATCAAAGCTGTCTTGATCGATGAGCAGTTTCAGACGATCGCTTCCGGCAGCTTTGAATGGGAAAATCAATTGGAACAAGGGATTTGGACCTACTCACTAGAGGCGATTTGGCAAGGACTACAAGCCAGCTATCAAGAGTTAGCGCACAACATCCAGCAGCAATTCGAGGTGCCTTTGACGACGATCGGCAGTATCGGTTTTTCTGCAATGATGCACGGCTATATGGCCTTTGATCAGCAAGGCACGCTGTTGGTCCCTTTTCGGACGTGGCGCAATGCGATCACGGAAGAAGCAGAAAAAGCCTTGACGGCATTGTTCCAATACAACATCCCACAGCGGTGGAGTATCGCGCACTTGTATCAAGCGATTTTGAATCAAGAAGCCCACGTCCCAGAGGTCGCTTTTTTCACTACCTTAGCCGGCTATGTCCATTGGCAGCTGACAGGGGAAAAAGTCATCGGAATCGGCGATGCATCTGGGATGTTCCCAATCGACAGTACGACAAAAAACTATGATGCGAATATGCTGCAGCAATTTGATGCACAAATCAGCAGTCAGGGGTATCCTTGGCAGATCAAAGACCTTTTGCCACAAGTGTTGACAGCAGGCGAACCAGCCGGCACATTGACGGCAGAAGGGGCAAAAAAACTCGACCCAACTGGTACCTTGCAACCTGGCATCCCGTTATGTCCGCCAGAAGGTGATGCGGGCACTGGCATGGTTGCCACGAATAGTGTGGCACAGCGAAGCGGGAATGTTTCAGCCGGGACGTCGGCTTTTGCCATGATCGTCTTAGAAGAACCCTTAACTAAAGTGTATCCAGAGATCGATTTGGTCACGACGCCTTCTGGTGATTTGGTGGGGATGGTCCATACGAATAACTGCACCTCGGAGATCAATGCCTGGGTCAAACTTTTCCGCGAATTTGCCGACGCAGCTGGAATGAAACTTTCCACGGAAGAATTGTTTGCGACCTTATTCAACGAAGCATTGAAAGGGGATTCAGACTGTGGCGGGATGCTTTCTTATGGCTATTATTCTGGTGAAAATATCACTAAGATCCCTGAAGGACGACCGCTTTTCGTCCGATCGCCAGAGAGTTCTTTTACTTTAGCAAATTTCATGCGCTTACATCTGTTTAGTGCCTTTGGTGCGATGAAGATCGGGATGAAGATTCTGGAAGCCGAAGACGTCGCCATTGATCGAATCGTTGGTCACGGTGGGATCTTCAAGACGCCAGAAGTTGCCCAACGTGTCTTGGCAGCTGTCATGGAAGCCCCAGTCACGGTCATGGAAACGGCTGGTGAAGGCGGCGCCTGGGGGATCGCCCTTTTAGCAGCATACCTTCGCCGTCACACGCCAGAACAATCCTTGGCAGCATTCTTAGCAGATCAAGTGTTTAAAAATGACCACGGCGTGACGTTAGCCCCGACAGAAGCCGACATTCAGGGGTTCACCGTCTTTACCCAACGTTACCAAGCAGGGTTGCCGATCGAGCAAGCGGCAATCGATGCGTTGATTTAAAAAGAAAGAAGGGAATTTTGTGTTAGAAGGATTAAAAGAAGAAGTCTTTCAGGCCAATTTGGCATTGCCGAAGCAAGGATTGATCAAATACACCTGGGGCAATGTGTCAGCAGTGGATCGCCAACAGCAGTTGTTTGTCATCAAACCTAGCGGTGTTGACTATGAAACCATGCAATCCAGTGATATGGTGGTTTGTGATTTTGAGGGCAACGTAGTGGAAGGAGCGAAAAATCCTTCCTCCGATACGCCAACGCATGCCGTTTTATACAAAGCATTTCCAGAAATTGGTGGGATCGTCCATACCCATTCTACTTGGGCGACGAGCTGGGCTCAGGCAGGACTCGATCTGCCAGCGATGGGCACGACCCATGCCGATACGTTTTATGGAGCAGTCCCCTGTGCCCGCTTTTTGACGCAAGCCGAGATCGATGAAGGCTATGAAGCACAAACAGGACAGGTGATCGTCGAAACCTTTAAGGAACGCGGCATCACGCCAGAAGAAATTCCTGGTGTCTTGCTTCACGGTCATGGACCGTTTACCTGGGGCAAAACGGCGGATGCGGCGGTGATGAACGCAGTGGTCTTAGAAGAAGTCGCCAAGATGAATTTTATCACGCGCCAGCTGAACAGTTACGCACCCGAATTGCCGCAGCGGGTCTTAGACAAACATTATTTACGCAAACATGGAGAAAATGCCTATTACGGGCAAAAATAACGAAAAAGGAGCAAGCAGAATGTTAGAAATCGGGAAAAAAGAATTTTGGTTCGTCGTAGGATCACAGCACTTATATGGAGAAGAAGCATTACAAGAAGTACGGGGCCATGCAGAAGAAATGGTCAAAAGCTTAAATGACAGCTCAAAGCTGCCTTATCCAGTCGTTTTACAAGAACTCGCTGTTACTGCCGATACGATTACGAAAATCATGAAAGAAGTCAACTATCGGGATGAAGTCGCTGGGGTGATCACCTGGATGCACACCTTCTCACCAGCAAAAATGTGGATTCGCGGCACGAAATTATTACAAAAACCATTGCTACACCTTGCCACTCAATACAATGAACAAATTCCATGGGAAACCATCGATATGGACTTTATGAACTTGAACCAAGCCGCTCATGGTGACCGAGAATATGGATTTATCAATGCCCGTTTGAAAAAGCAAAACAAAATCGTTGTCGGCTATTGGAAAAATGAAGCCATCCAAAAAGAAATCGCTGCTTGGATGGATGTGGCAGTCGGCTACAATGAAAGCTTCCAAATCAAAGTCGCTCGTTTTGGCGACAACATGCGTAACGTTGGGGTGACGGAAGGCGATAAAGTCGAAGCACAGATCCAATTTGGTTGGACCGTTGATTATTTTGGGATCGGCGATTTGGTACAAGTCGTCGATGCGGTGACTGACGAAGAAGTCGATGCACTCTTTGAAGAATACAGCCAGCTATATGATTTCGATTATGGCGATTACGACAAAGAAGAGTGGGCACGTCATGTCAAAGCCCAAGCCAAACAAGAAATCGGTCTGCGCCGCTTCCTTGAAGCAGGCGGCTATACGGCATTTACCACGAACTTTGAAGACCTGTATGGTATGCAGCAGTTGCCTGGTTTAGCTGTACAACGCTTGATGGCAGAAGGCTATGGGTTTGCCGGTGAAGGGGACTGGAAAACAGCCGCTATTGACCGCTTGATGAAAATCATGGCCCACAATAAAGCGACTGGCTTTATGGAAGACTACACCTATGAGCTGACCCCAGGAAAAGAAGCCATCTTGCAATCCCATATGATGGAAGTCGATCCGGTATTAGCAGCCAATAAACCCAAAATCGTGGTTTCGCCATTGTCGATGGGGGATCGTGAAGACCCAGCTCGCCTCGTCTTTGACGGCCAAGGCGGCGAAGGTGTCGTGGTTTCGATGGCCGACTTTGGCACCCACTACAAATTATTGATCAATGAAGTCGATGCCTTTGAGCCAACTGAAGAAGCACCAAAACTACCGGTTGCACGAGTAATGTGGACGCCAAAACCAAACTTCCACGATGGCGTCAAACAATGGATCGAAACAGGCGGTGGCCATCACACCGTTGTCTCACTTGTCTTAAATTCTGACCAGATCGAAACATGGGCGAAGCTTGTAGGATTAGAATACGTAACGATCAAATAAGTACCTAATCACAAAAGAAATCGTTGGCGATGCCGGCGGTTTCTTTGCGTTTTTCTTAAGCTTTCTTGCCTTCTGGCTGTAAAGTGCGGACAAGCAGACCCCTGAAATCACCAGCAATCAGCAAAATTGACTTTTAAATATAGGGGGCATAGACTTTTATGTAAGAGTGGAACAATGGACTAAAAGGAGGAGCACAATGAAGACAACCTACGATACACCAGAGTATTATCAGAAAATGAACGCTTGGTGGCGAGCAGCCAACTACCTTTCCGTTGGTCAGATCTATTTGAAAGACAACCCCTTATTGCGCCGCCCCATCGAAGAAAAGGATTTGAAAGTGAATCCAATTGGTCACTGGGGAACGATCGCCGGACAAAATTTTATTTACACCCATCTCAATCGCGTTATCAATAAGTACGACTTTAACATGTTTTATATCGAAGGACCAGGCCATGGCGGACAAGTCATGGTTGCGAATGCTTATTTAGACGGCAGCTACAGCGAGATCTATCCAAAAGCCACCCAAGACGAAGCAGGGATGAAACATCTATTCAAAACCTTCTCTTTCCCAGGTGGGATCGCTTCTCATGCGGCACCTGAAACGCCAGGTTCGATCCATGAAGGCGGCGAGCTAGGCTATTCCATCGCCCACGCTACCGGAGCTATTTTAGACAATCCCGATGTCATTGCAGCAGTAGTGGTCGGTGATGGCGAAGCCGAAACTGGACCATTAGCGGGCAGCTGGTTTTCAAATACCTTTATCAACCCAGTCAATGATGGCGCAATTTTGCCTATTTTGCATTTGAATGGCGCCAAAATTGCCAATCCAACGATTTTGGCTCGTAAAAGCGATCAAGATCTCACGAAATATTTTGAAGGCATGGGTTGGACCCCTTATTTCGTAGAAGGCGACGATCCAGAAGCCGTTCATCCGCAATTGGCACAGAAGATGGATCAAGCCATCGAACAGATCCACGCGATCCAAGCAGAAGCCCGCAAAGGTTCTGCGGAAGAAGCCGCTATGCCTCATTGGCCTGTTTTGATCGTTCGCACACCAAAAGGCTGGACTGGACCGAAAGTCTGGGATGGCGAGCCGATTGAAGGGGGCTTCCGTGCTCACCAAGTGCCGATCCCGGTCAATGCGAAACATATGGAACACGTGGATGCTTTGACGGATTGGCTGCAGTCTTATCGTCCAGAAGAGCTTTTTGACGAAAACGGCCGCATCAAAGCTGAGATTCAAGAATTGGCGCCAAAAGGGGAGCAGCGGATGGCTGTCAACCCAATCACTAACGGGGGGATCGATCCGCAACCGCTACACTTGCCAGATTGGCAAGCACATGCCATTGCGATCGAGACACCAGGGGAAACGACTGCCCAAGATATGATGGTCTTCGGAAAATTTGCCCGTGACATCATCAAAGAAAATCCTGACAACTTCCGCATTTTTGGCCCAGATGAAGCCAAATCCAATCGGTTGAACCATGTGTTTGAAGTCACGGACCGCCAATGGTTGGAGCCAAAACATCCTGATTATGATGAATGGCTGTCTTCAGTGGGCCGTGTGATTGATTCGCAATTATCAGAGCATCAAGCAGAAGGCTTCTTGGAAGGCTATGTACTGACGGGGCGTCATGGCTTCTTTGCCAGCTACGAGTCATTCTTAAGAGTCGTTGATTCTATGATCACGCAACACTTCAAATGGTTACGAAAAGCCCATGATCTTGACTGGCGCAACCCATACCCCTCATTGAATTTGATTGCTTCATCGACAGTCTTCCAACAAGACCATAACGGGTACACCCACCAAGATCCAGGGATCATGACCCATATTGCAGAGAAAAAAGCCGACTTTGTGCGGGTCTACTTGCCAGCCGATGCCAATAGCTTGATGGCTGTCATGGCTGAAACACTCGCTTCTGAAGAAAAGATCAATCTAGTGGTCTCTTCGAAACACCCACGTCCGCAGTTTTATTCGGCGGATGAAGCGAAAGTGCTTGTCAAAGATGGCTTGAAAATCATCGACTGGGCATCGACGGATGAAGGACAAGAACCGGACATTGTGATCGCAGCTGCCGGGACGGAACCAAATTTGGAAGCTTTAGCTGCTGTTTCCTTGCTGATTGAAGCCTTCCCAGAGTTGAAAGTCCGCTTCATCAATGTGGTCGATCTATTGAAATTGCGTCGTCCAGAAGTCGATCCTCGTGGATTGAGCGATGAAGCATTCGAAGCCTACTTTACGAAAGACAAACCGATCGTGTTTGCCTTCCACGGGTATGAAGGACTGATTCGCGACATCTTCTTTGGCCGTCGCAACCAACAGCTTCATATTCATGGCTACCGAGAAAATGGCGACATCACGACACCGTTTGATATGCGGATCCTTTCTGAATTGGATCGCTTCCACTTAGCTAAAGACGCCGCCGAATGGGTCTATGGAGAAAAAGCAACGGACTTTGCCAAAAAAATGGCAGACATCGTTGCGTATCACCATGACTTTATTCGAGAAAACGGCTATGATATCGCTGAAGTCGAAGAGTGGGAATGGAAACCATTGCGTTGATTTATTCTCCACAACGCCAACGTAAGACAGTTTAAGAACAAAATAAGTACAAAACGATCCGCAACAGGGTCGGGACGCCTTACCAAGGAAGCCCGACCGACTGTCTGCGGATCATTTTTTTTAAAAGACATCGAAACCGTAATTTTTGATATGCTGTTTCAACAAGGCGAGATAGTCCAAAGCCATCTCACTCAGTTCCATTTTCTTGTGTTTGAGGTAACCTAGGGTCATCGCATCATCGACTTCCAAAGGAATCGCAACGATTTTTTCATCATTCAGCTCACTGCTGATGATCCCAGAGCTGATGGTATAGCCATTGAGACCCACCATCAAATTGAAAATCGTGGCACGATCGCTGATGCGGATGTGTTTTTTGCGCTGTAAAGTGCTTAAGATCTCTTCAGAAAAGTAGAAGGAATTGGTTTCCCCTTGTTCGTACGACAGATAGGTATATGGTTCCAAATCAGCTAATGTGATGCTTTTTTTCTGAGTCAGGGGATTTTCTCGGCCGATGAAGACGTGGGGTTTGGCTTCAAATAAAGGAATGAATTGCAGGTCTTTTTCGTGGATCAAACGGGTGAGGACCGTCGTGTTGAAATCATTCAGATAAATGACCCCCAATTCGCTCTTAAACGTCTGGATATCATCCAGTACATTTTGTGTCTGGGTCTCCCGCAAGGTGAATTGAAATTCATCTTCCCCTAACTGTTTGACCAGCTCCACGAAGGCGTGGACGACGAAGGCATAGTGCTGCGCGGAAACACTGAAAACATGCTTGCGATGGCTGTCTTTGCGAAAGCGTTCGTCCAAGAGATTGACTTGGTCTAAAACATTTCGAGCATAGTTGAGAAAGGAACGGCCATCATCGGTCAAGGTCACCCCTAATTTACTGCGGTAAAACAGCTGCAGATCATATTCTTTTTCCAACTCTTTCATGGCTTGAGAGAGGGAGGGCTGACTGATGAAAAGCTGTTTGGCGGCTTCATTGAAAGAGCCGGTCTCTACGATTTTTTCCAAATATTCAAGCTGCTGGATACGCATGGGAAGCAACCTCCTTTTTGTGTTATAGGTATTGCCTATGGAATATATAAGTTTATAAGTATTATCTATAGTATAAGATGTTTGCTAGAATAAATCTAACAATTTTGAAAACTTTGTATAGGAGGAATGGATATGGCAACAGACAAATTTCAGCTTGTGGGGTCATTGTTACGACCACAAGATTTATTGGACTACAAAAATCAAATCGAGCATCGGGAGGATATCCACTACCCGTTTTATGATGCGTTTCCTGGCTACCAAGAAACGGAAGCAAAAGCGATCGCTGACATCATTGCAGCGCAAAAAGAACACGGCATTACAGTCATCACAGATGGCGAACATGGCCGCTCGATGTGGCACCTGGATTTTCTCTGGGGATTAAAAGGCGTTGAGCGCTATATCTCCGATCATGGGTATGCCTTTGAAGATTTAGACGGTGGACATTTTGAAACGCGTAAAGACATCGGCATCCGAATCACAGAACCATTATCTGGCAAAAACCATCATTACTTGACATTGTTTAAAGAAACCAAACGCCAAGCTGGCGACCTGCCAGTCAAGATCACCGTCTGGGGGGCTGCCCACGCCTTTACCGAGCTGACTGTCTTTAACGACCTCGTTGGTGAAGGTCAGGTGTATCCAACGAAAGAAGCCTTGCGGGAAGGGCTGCTTAACGCCTACAAGGAATTCTTGCAGGAATACCGAGAAGCCGGTGGTGAGATCGTTCAGTTCGATGATTGTTTATGGGAATTATTCGCCGAAGACAATGACAAGAGCTTCTTCACCCAAGGCAATGACGGCTTAGAAGCGTTAGCAGATGAATTCGTGGCGATCAACAACGAAGTCGCTGATTACGCCCACGAATTAGGATTAAAAGTCTGGACCCACAATTGTCGCGGCAATTACCAAAGCCGCGCGGCAGCCAGCGGTACTTACAAAGCGATCGCCGAAAAATTCTTGCGTGATCAGCATTATGACCGCTTTTTCCTAGAGTGGGACGATGACCGTGCCGGTGATATCTCGGCTTTAGAAGCGCTGAAAGATCGTCCAGAAGTGGAAGTTGTCTTAGGCTTATTATCCAGCAAAACCGCCACATTAGACGATGAAGAGCGAGTGATCGCTTTATTAGACAAAGCCAGCCAAATCATTCCTAAGGAGCGGCTTTATCTTTCTCATCAATGCGGCTTTGCCTCTTGTGACTGCGGCAATGAGCTTTCGACCGAACAGCAGTGGGCAAAAATCAAGCAAGGACAAGCCTTAGCTGAAGCGTACTTCGGTTAAGCAGCTGCGTCTTCTTTTCCCTGAATCTTCCCCTCGAAACCGGTGCATGCGACAAAGTTTCGAAAATTTCAGAAAAAATGTTTGACATTTTCTTTAAGAGCGAGTAAAGTAAGACACAACTTAATGAAATAGACATCGAAAAGAAGAGTAGCAAGGCTTGCTGTTTGAAGAGAGTCTCTGGTTGGTGCAAAGAGATAACGCATGGTTGTGAAACACATCTTGGAGTCGTTTTTCCGAAAGAAAAGTAGGAGAGACCGGGTTTGCCCGTTACAGCAGCAGTCATTGATTGATGACTTTCTGAGTTCAGTTGCTGTGAAGCACTGATAAACAAAGGTGGAACCGCGTTGATAACGTCCTTTAGCTGTAATGGCTAGGGGACGTTTTTTTCTCTTTTTTGCGGCTCACCGAAAACCGAAAGTGGAAGGATCACAAAGACTGCACGAGGCCTTTTCCTGTGAAGGAAAGGCAAATTGAGGTGGAACCACGTATCTAGCGTCCTCTGGCAAATGCCAGTGTGCGCTTTTTTTGTTTTTCTTTTTTAGAAAAATGAAATTTGCCAGTTGCCCTCACCAGCCAACGTGCAGCGCCACATAAGCGTCGGAGAAGCCGTCGCTAAGCTGTGTCGCTGCTAATCGAAATTGAAACCTATCAAGGAGGAAGTCACCATGTTTGAGTATTTAGTCAATGTTATGCCCCAACTGATTTCAGGAACTGGAATCACCGTTAAATTGTTCGCACTGACCTTAATCGGGTCCATTCCCTTAGGCATCTTGTTGGCCTTTGTTTTAGCCAGTCGCCTGCGTATTTTGAAATTGATCGTGCAAGTCTACGTTTGGTTGATGCGAGGAACGCCTTTATTGCTACAGTTGATCTTCGTATTCTACGGTCTGCCGATCTTAGGGATCGTCTTTGACCGCTTTGAAGCAGCCTTGATCGCCTTTATTATCAATTACGCTGCTTATTTTGCTGAGATTTTCCGTGGGGGGATCCAATCGATTCCAGCCGGACAGTACGAAGCCGCGAAAGTCTTGCGTTTGTCCCCAATCCAAACGATCCAAAAAATCATCATCCCACAAGTCGTCAAGATCACCCTGCCATCTGTCGGCAATGAAGTCATCAATCTTGTCAAAGACACATCCCTCGTTTACATCTTAGGATTGTCAGACGTGATGCGAATCGGGAAAATCGCCATGGAGCGAGACAGTACCTTACTTCCGTTAGTTGGGGTCGGCTTGATCTACTTGGTGATGACAGGCGTCTTTACGTTATTGTTAAAACAAATCGAGACCAAACTGGACTATTACCGTTAGGAGGAACCACGTATGTTAGAACTAAAACAAGTATCAAAATCATTTGGCGCTAAAAAAGTCATTGATCAGCTAGACTTGACGATCGAAGACGGCAGTATCTTAGCGGTGGTCGGTCCTTCCGGTGGCGGGAAAACCACCTTGCTTCGGACACTAGCAGGGTTAGAAACGATCGATTCTGGAAGCTTTTTACTGGATGGCAAAGCCTTTGATCCCACCGACACAAAGGAACAAGAACAAGTCGTCGGTGTCGTCTTCCAAGACTTCCAATTGTTTCCCCACTTATCGGTTTTTGAAAACATCACTTTGGCACCAAAAATGGTGCTAAAACAAGACAAGGCCGCGTATACAGCAAAAGCCGAACAGTTGGCAGAAAAACTAGGGTTAAGTGACCTACTAGCCCAATACCCCTTCCAATTGTCCGGGGGGCAGCGGCAACGGGTGGCTATCGCACGAGCGATGGCGATGAATCCCAAAGTGTTGGCCTATGACGAGCCTACCAGCGCCTTAGATCCAGGCTTGAGACAGCAAGTCGAACAGCTGATCTTGGATCTGAAAAAAGAAGGAGTGACCCAGATCGTGGTGACCCATGATTTGGTTTTTGCCGAAAATATCGGCGATCAATTATTAAAAGTAGCAGGAGAATAAGGGGGAGAACAAAATGAAAAAATTACTATTGACGGGAATCGCAGCAGCAAGTGTATTTTTATTAGGGGCGTGCGGCAGCAGCAATGACACCACAACCAGTGCCGCTGACAAAGAAGAAGTGATCGTCGGCCTAGACGATACCTTCGTACCGATGGGCTTTAAAGACGACCAAGGCAACATCGTTGGGTTTGATGTGGATTTAGCCACAGCTATTTTGGATCTAACAGGAACCAAAGTCAAATTTCAACCAATCGATTGGTCCATGAAAGAAACCGAACTAAGCAATGGCACCATCGATATGATCTGGAACGGGTATACCAAGACCGCAGCTCGTGAAGAAAAAGTATTGTTTACAGATACTTATATGGAAAACAAACAAGTCTTAGTCACAGCGAAATCAAGCGGCATTACTAGCTTTGATGATATGGAGGGCAAAGTCTTAGGTGCCCAAGAAGGTTCTTCTGGTTATGAGACCTTCAATAACCAACCGGAAGTTTTGAAGGATCTCGTAGACGGCAATGACGCAACCTTGTATGCCAGCTTTAATGAAGCCTTTATCGATCTAGAAAACGGTCGGATCGACGGTCTTTTGATCGACCGCGTCTACGCAGAATATTATTTGACTCAAACAGGCAAAACCGCTGACTTCAACGAAATCGAAAGCCCTTTTGAAGCAGAAGATTTTGCTGTAGGTGTGCGGAAAGACGATCAAGCCATGGCAGATAAAATCAATGATGGTTTGAAAGAATTGCAAGACAATGGTACCTTTGCTGAAATCTCTGAAAAGTGGTTTGGCGAAGACGTCACACCAAACTAAAAACAAGTCAACAAGAGGCACTGGCTGCTTAGCAGCTGGTGTTTTTTTCATCATTTAAGAAATTTTCGCGTAAATTCTAGCACCTAACCAAAATTTCTCACAGGAAAACTTTTGTTCGCCTTCTTTTTTCGTTATAATAGGGAAAGATGAAAAGAGGGATAGAAATGGCGCAAAAAAAACGCGCAAAGAAACGCAAAACAAAAAAACAACAAAAACAGCAAGAGAAATTAATGCTGGTCGGCGTCGGCCTGCTCTTTGTCTTGTTTTCGATATTTGGCTTTTTCCATTTAGGTTTTTTAGGAACCTTGATTGCCAACGGGTTTCGGATCGTTGGCGGAAACACGTACCAATTTTTGAGTGTTGCCCTAGCCGCTTATGGTGTCTGGTTAGCGATCAAAACGACCGATGCTCGATTTAAGAGTATTCGGCGAGTGATTGGCTGTGTATTGGTGTATTTTGGTTTACTGATCATCCTCCATGCGCAAATCTTTAGTAATGTGGTGGGAGAACAAGCCAATATCTTCCAAACGACATGGATGACGCTGTTAGGCGATATCCGGCGCAGCCAAGTGACCCAAAATGTCGGGGGCGGAATGATTGGCGCCATGCTTTATGGGGCGACCTATTTTCTTGTTTCCCAGATCGGCAGCTACATCATCGCTGTTTTACTCATGCTGATCGGGGCGTTCTTGTTCAGCCAAATGAGCAGCCACGAGTTAGTGGAGCACCTGCAAGTAGCTGGTGACAAGCTGCAGCGGTTGTTAGAAGGCTCTCCAGAAAAGCAAGCCGAACGAGAAGCCCGCAAAGCGGAACGAGCAGCAGAGAAACAAGCGGCGAAAGAAGCCAAAAAAGAAGCCGAGCGAGCAGCAGTCATGGCGGAGATCAAAGAAAAAAATCAAGTCCGACCAATGACAGAAGACGAAAAATCAGCAAAAGAACAGCAGATGCAAGCGCCAGCTGATTTTGAACCAGAGCAGCTAAGCTTTGTACCCATCGATCACTTCCAGGAATTGCCGCAAGCGGCGGGACCAGAGGCCGCTCAAGCACCACATCCAGCGGGAAACAAACCGGGACCAAGCAAAAAGGTCAATGAAGACGGGGAGATCCTCGATGACGATGGTGAAGTATTGGAATTTGAGATTTCGGAAGAAGCTGAAAATCGTGATTATGAATTGCCTTCAGCGCAATTACTCGATTCGATCCCTTCAACGGATCAAAGCAGCGAGTACAAAAAGATCGAACAAAATATCGGTGTGTTAGAAACTACCTTCCAAAGCTTCGGTGTTGACGCAAAAGTCGTCAAAGCCAGCTTAGGACCAGCAGTAACCAAATTCGAAGTTCAACCAGCAGTAGGGGTCAAAGTCAGCAAAATCGTCGGGTTGACCGATGATATCGCCTTAGCCTTGGCCGCCAAAGATGTCCGGATGGAAGCGCCAATCCCAGGGAAATCATTGATTGGGATCGAAGTTCCAAACAGCGCAGTCAGCATGGTTTCATTCCGAGAAGTGATCGAAGCCCAACCAGATCATCCAGATAAACTATTAGAAGTCCCTTTAGGACGCGACATTTCTGGTCGTGTCCAAACGGCAGACTTAACGAAAATGCCCCATCTCTTGATTGCCGGATCGACTGGGAGCGGGAAGTCCGTAGCCATCAACGGCATCATCACCAGTATTTTGATGCGGGCAAAACCCCATGAAGTCAAATTGATGATGATCGACCCGAAAATGGTTGAATTAAATGTTTACAATGGGATTCCCCATCTCTTGACACCCGTTGTGACCAATCCCCGCAAAGCGGCGCAAGCGTTGCAAAAAGTGGTCAAGGAAATGGAAGAACGCTACGAAAAATTTGCGGCAACTGGGGTCCGAAATATTACTGGCTACAACGATTTAGTGATCAATAAGAATTTAGAAGATGGCGAAAATCGTCCAATCTTGCCATTCATTGTGGTGATCGTCGATGAGTTAGCTGACTTGATGATGGTTGCCAGCAACGAAGTCGAAGATGCCATCATTCGTTTGGCGCAAATGGCACGGGCAGCGGGTATCCATATGATCCTGGCAACGCAACGACCAAGTGTGGATGTCATTACAGGGATCATCAAAGCCAATGTTCCATCACGGATGGCGTTTGCTGTTTCCAGCGGTGTCGATTCGCGGACCATCATTGATGGGAACGGAGCCGAAAAACTGCTGGGACGCGGCGACATGCTGTATTTGCCGATGGGTGAGAACAAACCGATTCGGGTCCAAGGGGCCTTTATTTCCGACCAAGAAGTCGAACGAGTGGTTGAATTCGTGACAGATCAGCAAGAAGCCAATTATGAAGAAAAAATGATGGTCACTGAGGAAGAAACGAGTGCTGGCAGCAGCGGACAACCGCAAGATGAGCTATTCGAAGATGCCAAAGCTCTTGTGGTGGAAATGCAGACCGCCAGCGTTTCTCTCTTGCAGCGACGTTTTCGTATCGGCTATAACCGAGCAGCTCGGTTAGTGGATGAATTAGAAGATCAAGGCGTCGTAGGACCTTCTGAAGGCAGCAAGCCGCGGAAAGTCTTGATCGAGCCGCAACCAGAAGACATTCCTACCTTTGATGAATAAGGAGAACAAGACCAATCCAATGAGAGAAAGGCGAGATAGCAATGAAACGCAAACACATTCTTTACCGTGATGTTGCCGATAAGCTCAAAGAAGACATCATGTCGGGTCGCTACCCGATTGGTTCATTTTTACCGACGGAAACAGAATTGGAAGCTACCTTCAATGTCAGCAAGATCACTGTCCGCAAAGCCATCGAATTGTTAGCGGCAGATGAGTATGTGGAAAAACGCAGCGGACGTGGGACGACGGTTTTAAGCAATCGCCCCTACAACAAGCTGTCAAAAGGCACGACGTTTAGCCAATTGCTTGAAAAGACCGGCAAGGAATACACAAAGAAAAACCTCAGCTATGAATTAGTCGAACTTGCGCCGGAACACCCTGCGTATTCTTTGATGGGCAAAGAAGTCATGCGTTTACGTCGCATGTACTATTTTGACCACCAACCCTTTATTTACTATGAGTACCATTTGCCAAAGCAACTAAAGGGAACCTCCATTGAGGTCTTTGAAGAAAAATCATTGTATCGCCTATTGGATGAACATCGAATGATCATCGATCGCTTTCAAGATGCGTTTGTGGCGACGACATTGACCGAAGAGCAGCAGAAGTTTATGATCACACCGGAAGTCGCTGCCTTGAAACGAACCCGTTATTCGTATGATCTACAAGGAGAAGTGGTAGAATATACAGAAGGGATCTATAACACCGCCTTGCATCCGTATATGATCGAGTTTGAAGCCTAGTCATTGATTAGGCTTTTTTAGCAAAAAGTGGTACCAAAATCAGAAGTGGAGCGTGAAAATACATGAGAAAAATCGCCTTTTTAGGAGCCGGTAACATGGCAAAAGCCATCATCAACGGCTTGATTGCAGCAAAGCTGTATGAACCAGCAGAGATCTTGGTTTATAACCATCGCTACGAGCCGACTTTGGCACAATTAGAAAAAGAAACTGGGATCACTGGGACAACTAATCTAGCAGATGTCACCGAAAAAGGGGAGATCCTCGTCTTAGCAGTCAAACCTTTTGTCTTTCCCCGCTTGCTTGCTGATTTAAAAGCAGGATTGACTGAGGAACATTTACTAGTATCCATTGCCGCGGGTGTGACGATCGCGCAAATGGAAGAAATCATCGGTGCGCACAAAATCGTGCGGGTCATGCCAAATACCCCCGCACTTGTTGGCGAAGGCATGTCTTCTATCAGCCCCAACGGCCAAGTAACGGAAGCCGAAGCCAACGAAGTCAAACAGCTTTTTGAAAGCCTTGGGAAAGCCGAGCAAGTACCAGAAAGCATGATCGATGCAGTCATTGGTGTCAGTGGTTCTTCACCAGCCTACACGTATTTGTTCATTGAAGCTTTGGCAGATGGAGCAGTGGCAGAAGGAATGCCGCGACCGATGGCGTATGAATTTGCTGCTCAAGCGGTATTAGGCGCAGCGAAGATGGTACTAGAGACGAAGGAACACCCAGGTGTTTTAAAGGATCGTGTCAGCTCGCCTGGAGGCACAACGATCCAAGCAGTCAAAACATTAGAGGAAAATGGCTTTCGTGCGGCTGTCATCAAAGCAGTGCAAGTAGCTGCTGATAAAAGTCGGGAGATGTCTTGATCCCCAGTGAGTGAGGAAAAAATCTTAGCAAAACGAAGGAGCGTTTATGAAAGAACTTTTGATTTTTGATTTTGATGGATTGTTAGTCGATACTGAAAGAGTCTATTTTGATGGGTGGTTGGCTCTATTTAAAAAGTATCAGCTTCCGATTACAGCCGCTGATATTTTTGGTTGGCGTGGTCAAAGTTGGCAACAGACGGCTAGTAAACTAGCCGACCTCGTAGGTGGTCAGCAGCGGGTGCAGGAATTACGAGCAGAACGGGAAGTCTATATTGCCCAGCAAATAACCGATGGCACCTTCAAAACCAAACCCTATGCGAAAGAAACCATCGCATTGGCTCGGGAGAAAGGCTTCCAAACGGCACTAGCCACCTCGACGATGAAAAAAAGAGCCTCTGAATTGTTGGCGCATTTCGATTTGTTGCAGGCCTTTGACTATCAGACCTTTGGCGATGATGTCTCCGCCCATAAACCTGATCCAGCACCTTACTTGCTGACTTTAGAAAAAGCGCAAGTCGCAGCAGAAAAAGCATTAGTCATGGAAGATTCTCTTGTGGGAGCAACAGCTGCGACACGTGCGGAGATCGATGTCGTGTTGATTCCCGATCAAAGTTTTGATCAAGTCTACTCCCCAGAAGAGAAGGCCGGACTTCAGTTATATGGCGAAGCCACCTCACTGAAATATGTGTATGATTTATTGGCAAAGGATCAACTGAAATAACACCTAAAAAAGCTTCCTTTTCGTTGCAGAAAAAGGAAGCTTTTTTTGTGAAGAAAAGACCGGTAAAAAAACAGTTCAAAGGATATGAGTGGTTTGTTTTTCGCCATCATGGTAAAGTTAAAGAAAGTTTAACAATAAGCGAAAAAAAACAAAAAGTAAAGGGGTTTCATTTTGACAAAAACGTCCATTTGTCAAAAGGACTTTTCTTGGTCGATCGTAGCCGTTGGCGGCGGGGGAAAAACATGGTAAATTATCCTTCGACGAAGAACTAGTGGGGGAAGAAAAAAATGAATAAACTAAAGAATGTTTTCTATTTATATAAACTGGACTGGAAACGAATTTTCAGCAATCCAATCTCTGCATTTTTGATCATTGCCTTAATGATCTTGCCCTCGCTTTATGCGTGGTTCAATATCAAAGCACTTTGGGATCCATATGGCAACACCAGTGAATTGCCAATCGCCGTGTATAGTGCGGATAAAGGGGCAGAATTTCAAGGCAAGCATATCGATATCGGTGATGAAGTCATCGACACCCTCCATGATAACAAACAGTTAGGCTGGCGTTTCGTGGATTCAAAAGAGGACTTGGTAGAAGGGGTCAAATCAGGAAAATATTACGCCGGTATTTATCTGCCAGCTGATTTTTCAGATGATCTGATCAGCTTTACCAGCGGGACAATTGAAAAACCGACGATCGAGTATTACAGTAACCAAAAAATCAATGCCATCGCACCAAAAATCACCGAAAAAGGAGCCAGCAGTCTTCAAGAAGAAATCTCACAAAACTTTATTGAGACTGCCAGTTCCACGTTAATAAAAGTCTTCAATGAAATCGGCTATGACATTGATTCCAACTTAGTCAGCATCAACAAAGTCAAATCCATGATCTTAGATACCGATGACAATTTGGCTACGATCGACGGTTATACGAAAGAGATCGTCACCTTGCACGATAAGTTTCCAGAAATCAAAGAAAAGATCGCAAAAGCCGAAGAATTTACCGATTATATCCCGCAAGTGGATGCCATGGGGGAAAAGCTGATTGGCCTAAACGATAAGCTGCCGACATTGAAGAAAGAAGCCAGCATCATTTTGACCTTGCAAGAAAAGATCCCAGAGATCCAAAATGCCGGCAAACAATTGAAGATGATCGATGATGATTTTGATGACATTGCCAGCACCATGACGGACGGCATCGATACCGCCAAACAAGGACTGCAAGTCATCGAACAAGTTCAAGCAGCGTTACCACAGATCGAACAACTAGGCGACCAAGCCGCCAGCTTCGCCACAGCGACCAAAGATGGGGCGCAACAGTTGCAAGATGCCCTGCCAAGTATTTCTAGCAGTGTGAAGGTGACGATTCAGTCGATCAGTCAAGTGGCAACCACCACTGCTGGGCTGACAAGTACGATTCGTCAAGCACTCGCTGACAATGAACTAACGGATGAAGAGCGTCAAGCGATCAGTGCAACGATCACTGACTTTCAAAAGAACATCCAGCAACAACAAGCAGCCTTGGATTCCTTGATTGCCTTTTTAACCAATATTCAGAATTCCGGTAGTAACGCCGATTTAGAAGGTATCATTACGCAACTAAGCAATGCTAAAACATCGCTAGGAGTTTTATCTGACCGCTTATCGCAATTGAATAACCTTGTTCAAAATGGGTCTGTTGATGAAATTACAGCGTATCTCGATCAAGTTACCGCAGCTGCTCAAAACATTGCTGATCTTATGAACAGCATCAATGTTGATTCAATCACTGCAACCATCAACAACATTCTAACTGAACTAATCAAAACCATCACCACCGCCGAAGATGTCTTGAAAAAAGCCCAAGAGATCGATTTTGACTCGTTGCTGTCTTCCACCAAATCAGTGGTCAGCAATGCCGTGACGATTTTGGAAAAATACCAAAAAGAATTGCCTGCCATCAAGCAAGAATTGCACGATGCCAATACGATGCTGAATGGTCACATGGATGAGATCGTCAATGCCATCAACAAAGGAGCCGACCTTTACAACAACGAATTGCCAGTTGTAGAAGAAAAATTAGGGTTGGCCGTAGACTTCTTGCAAAACGATTGGCCAACCATCAAATCAGAAATCAGTTCTACGATGGCGATGGTGGATGAAAAACTGCCAGAAGTTGAAAAAGCCTTGGATGCGGCCGTTGATTTAATCAATAACGATTGGCCAAGTATCAAAGCAGGCATCCACAAAGCCGCTGATGCGATCCGAGCAGGCGAAAATGAAGTCGATCTCGGGGAAGTCATCAAATTATTGAAACTTGATGCCACGGATGAAGCCGACTTCTTCAAACAACCAGTGGAATTAAAAAGCAATGAAATCTACCCAATCGCCAACAATGGTTCAGCTAGCACACCATTTTATACCGCATTGTGTTTGTGGGTAGGGGCATTATTGTTGTCAAGTGTCGCTACAACGGAGTATCATTTAGAGAAGAAAGACAAAAAACGCTTTACCCAACGTGAAACCTTTGTGGCACGAATGCTGACGTTCTTGACGATGGCAGTCGCCCAAAGTTTGATCGTGACCCTAGGAAATATGTTTTTATTAGGCGTCGATGTCCACAACCCTGTGTACAGTGTCTTCTTCGCATTACTCGTCGGACTCGCCTTTATGATGATCGTCTACGTACTGGCGGGACTGTTCGGCAACCTCGGGAAAGGGATCGCCATCATTATTTTGGTTCTCTCCATTTCAGGTGGGGGAGGAAACTACCCAATCCAAGTCTCTGGGAAGTTCTTCCAATTCATTAATCCGCTACTGCCATTTACCCATGCGGTCAATCTGTTAAGAGAATCAGCCGGTGGGATCTATTGGCCAAATGCTATCCCGCAGTTGATCATTTTAACGATTTTGTTCCTAGTCTTTGGGATCGTCGGTACGTACGCGTATCCTTATCTAGTCAACTCTACGAAGAAACTAAGTGACATTTCCAAAGAAAGTCATTTCTTCCACTAAAATCTTAAAGCAGAAAGAGCATTTGTTCTTTCTGCTTTTGTGCCATCACGTGAAATTTCTAATAATCAAAAGAGGGAAAAAGGGTCGTTTTTTCATCTGATTTTCATTGACTTTTCGCGGTTACAAGAGTAGCATACAGTCTTGATAATTCAATATTTGTGAGGATATCGTTACAAGTTTAACGAAGGATTTTTTCATGAAAAGGAGTGTAGAAAAAGTGGAGTATTTGAAACGTTTGTTGGTCGGACGTCCATTGAAATCCGCAGAGAATGATGAACAAAAACTGAGCCGGACGGCGGCCCTTGCGTTGCTATCTTCTGATGCTTTGTCTTCGATTGCTTATGGGACAGAGCAGATCGTTGTCGTATTAGTGGCACTTTCCGCTGCTGCTATCTGGTATTCATTGCCGATCGCTGCTTTTGTTATTATTCTTTTGATTTCATTGACCTTGTCTTACCGCCAGATCATTCATGCTTACCCTCACGGCGGTGGGGCATATGTAGTAAGTAGTGAAAATTTAGGGAAAAATGCGGGCCTGATTGCCGGCGGCTCTCTATTGATCGATTATATGCTGACAGTAGCAGTATCCGTCTCAGCAGGGGCGGAAGCCATCACTTCTGCTGTGCCAGCGTTGTTCGGCCATCAAGTGGCCATTTCTGTCGTGATCGTACTCTTGATCATGATGATGAATCTGCGAGGGCTGCGAGAATCAGCTAGCTTCTTAATGATTCCTGTCTACACCTTTATCGCAGTGATCACAGTCTTGATCGTGGTCGGCTTGTACAACATCGTAACTGGTGCGCAACCGTTAAATGCAACCGCACTACCGGGAGCGGTTGTACCTGGGGTATCCGTGGCCTTGATTTTACGGGCTTTCTCATCAGGTTCCTCTTCTTTGACAGGGGTCGAAGCGATCAGTAACGCTGTGCCGTTTTTCAAAAAACCACGGGCGAAAAATGCAGCTGCGACCTTGACGATCATGGCTGCGATCTTAGGGTTCTTCTTCGTCGGTATCACTTTTATCAACTATTGGTACGGTATCGTACCAGAAGCAGAAGTGACCGTCCTATCTCAAATCGGCTCTGCTGTTTTTGGTCATGGGTTTATGTACTACGTTTTGCAATTTGCCACAGCGCTGATTTTAGCAGTTGCCGCAAATACCGGATTTTCAGCCTTCCCCGTGTTGGCGTATAACTTAGCCAAAGACAAATATATGCCACACATGTATCAAGACCGTGGGGATCGTCTCGGCTACTCAAACGGGATCATCACCTTAGCTGCTGGTTCCATCGTCCTATTGTTTATCTTCCAAGGATCGACCGAGCGTTTGATTCCGTTGTATTCTATCGGGGTATTCATTCCTTTTGCACTATCCCAAAGCGGAATGGTCGTCAAATGGAAAAAAGAAGGCAAAGGCTGGTTCTTTAAATCGGTCGCCAACATCATTGGGGCTTTGATTTCTTTTGCGATCATTGCCATCTTGTTCGTGTATCGCTTAGGCGATATTTGGCCATTCTTCATTATCATGCCGATCCTCTTGTATATCTTTTACAAGATCCATGATCATTATAAAAAAGTCGCAGAACAGCTGCGATTGGAAAAACAAGAAGCACTGCATGTCTATGAAGGAAATACCGTGATCGTTCTCGTCGGAAATGTTACCCGAGTAAATATCGGCGCATTGAACTATGCCCAATCGATTGGTGATTATGTCGTGGCGATGCACGTCTCGTTGGATGAAGATGTGAAGAAAGAAAAAGAGATCGAACAAGAATTTAAGCAAAAATTCCCAGACGTGCGTTTCTCCGTCGTTCATTCTTCGTATCGTTCGATTGAAAACCCCATCTTGCGTTATGTGGATCTAGTCAGCCGCAATGCAGCCAAACACAATTACACAACGACCGTCATCATCCCACAGTTTGTCCCAAGACGTCGCTGGCAAAATATTTTGCACAACCAAACAAGCCTGCGCTTGCGTTTCAGACTCTCTTGGCGTGAGAACATCATTGTAAGTACGTACAGTTACCATTTGAAGAAATAACGAAAAGCTGATTGATCCTTTGTAGGATCAACCAGCTTTTTTCGTTTTCCTTGATGCTGCAGAGCTAAGAAGCGATTGAGGAGGGGCGAAAGTCGCTCTTTCATTGCGGGAAATAAATATGAAAGTTATAGAAACTGTATGTAGGCTTTCTAGTAACAATTTTTTCAATCTGTTTAAGGAAAAATTTGTGAGTTTAGAAAATAAAAGAGATTGACAAGAGCGCGAGAAAGCGCTATTTTTGAAACAATATTAGTTAAAGTCGAAATGATGGAGGAAGAAATGAGTTCCAAGAATAACAGTATGGTGAATAAGTCTCGAGCAAAGAACGACGGAATGGTAATAATCCCTGGAGATCCTAAAAATATTCGAGGCAAAATCGAAGCACAAGACAGCTATTATCAAACCCAAGATGGTAAAAAAAGACGTATCCGCATGATGTTTCCCGAACAGCAAAACAAAAAGAAGAAATATCCCCTTGTTTTTCATATCCAAGGATCTGCATGGATGAAGCAAAATCTAAATAATCATTTGCTAGATTTAAAAGAAGTGGTAACAAATGGCTATATTGTGGCTATTATCGAGTATACTCCGATTCCTGAGGGGATTTTCCCAAAGCAAGTGGAAGATTGTAAGCAAGCAATTCGTTTTTTAATGACAAAAGCTGAAGAATACTCTATAGATACAACGAACTTGTTTTTATCAGGTGATTCCAGCGGGGGACACACTGCTTTATTGTGTTGGGCAACTTGGAATCAACCTTTGTTAGACTCTTCGACAACTCCCTTACCACCAATTAGAGGATGTATCGATTTATATGGAGTTTCAGATTTAACGACGATTGCTGATTACCCTTCTTCCGTAGACCATACTCATATTGAAAGTCCCGAGAGTCAATTACTGGGTGGGAAAATACCAAAAGATCATAAAGAAGAAGCTGAAAAAGCATCTGTACCTTATTACCTGAAGAAAAATAAACAATTAGCCCCCTTACTAATCATGCATGGCAATCTTGATACAGTGGTGCCATTTGAACAAAGTGTCGAATTATTTGCTCACTGTCAATCGTATGAAGTAACAGCTGAATTTTATGCTATAGATAATGCGGATCACGGCGGCAGTCTTTTCTTCTGTGAGGCTGTACTAAAAAACATCGTGTCTTTCTTAAAAAAATATACGCAATAGATGAGCGATAGTTTACTAGTCACAAGGTAATAATCTAAGCAATGCTAGATTTGAATATGAGTGATTGAGTTTGATCGGTGTCTTCAAAAGGAGACATGCTGATCAACTCTTTTTTTTGTTTACTTGAATACTGAAAAGAGTCTAACTCTTTCAAGAAACGCACTTTGTCTAACCACTGGATTGAAATTTTTAGATCATGGATAAAGCTGCTGAGGTGAAGGTTTAACTTGAAAACTTATTTTTCAAGAATAAATCAACTTTGCATAGATGCGTTACGGTTTCATTTAAAACCCTGTAATAAATAAATTTAAATAGTTTAAATTCTTGAATTATTTATTCAGTAGGACAGGCCTTACTGGAAATCAGTTTTTAGACTAATTTTTGGGATACGAAATAAAAGCGACTTTATATGCAGCTTCGTTCTAATAGACAATTCCTTATTAGTTGTTTTAGCTATAAAACATTTTTAGTTTGATATCTTGATCGTAATTCCCAAACCCCTTGCCAAAGAGGGTACAACCGCCGACATGCTCGGCATCTTCTTTGACTTCCACTTTTAAATGCCACGTATCTTCGTAGGCAGGTATATCCTTGATCGTAATGTCGGAAAGAGGAACACCTTCCATGTAGGTTCCGTGATCCATGATGCGGATCGTCTTCAATAACCCGTACTGATTGAGATTGTCTGGATACCAATCCGGTGTATACTTGCCGCGAATATCTGCAAAATCCCCTGGGCTAGTCCATGTACCAAGCTCCACACCATTTAAGCTGAAGGTGATATCTGACGGCCAGTTGTTATTGGAAAAAGGAAATTCAGACGAAACCTCCATTGAAATCTCCATCATTTCGAGTTTTTCTTCTTTTGCTAAGAAGTTTGGCGATTGGTATTCGACAAATCCTTTCGTAAACCACAAGATGCGGGCATCCATTCGTCGGGGATCCATGAAAAATTTCGGTTCATCCACCATTCCCACAAAATCAGCTGAAGTAGCAAGCCCGCACGTTGGTTCTACCGAATAATTTGTATAATGACCGATCGGTATCGCCGTTTCTTTCGTATCAAAGGCATTAAAGATTTTCTCAGGAAAGTTGATATCGATATGATCCACTCTCAAACTGGAAATCTTTTTTTGCCCCACACGCTCTGTTTTGATGATTTTGGCTTCCTCTAATTTTTTGATGTGCATCGTAACGATGGCACTACTTAAGCCTAACTCTTGTGCCAACTCTTTGACATTCATCTTGTTTTTAGCCAGCAATTGAATGATTTTGATTCGCACATTACTGGCAAGTGCCTCATAGACAGGCAATGCTTCTTGATTGATTTCTAATTGCATCGTGTCACCTCCGCATAAACTGTTTGATTTACTTGAATGTTAACATATTTGCTAATTTGTGTAAATAGCGTTGTTTATTTCGTTATTTATTAATATATTTATTAATTAATATAGATATTATCTTGAGTAAATTAATCAAAATATTGTTGACAGCGATTACAAATCAAGTTATGATTTATTTGTAAATTGAAAGTGTTTGCAAACATCAATTTCTATGTTTTGTTTTTGTGAATTGTTTATAGGCTTCTTTATAGGAAACATCTTAGGTGTTAGGAATTATTATGAGCAGTTAGTAAGGTCTTTTTTAAGAGATGTCAATGAACAAATGTGATAACGTACCTGCAAATATCTATAAAACTTGAGAGGATGGAAAAGATGAACATCAAAAAGGTTATTTTTTCGGGAGCAGTTCTAGGTTTAAGTAGTTTGGTATTAGGGGCCTGCGGAAACAGTAATAATAGTTCAGGTGATGATAGTGGAAGTAAAGAAATTACGTTTATGTTTCGAGGCGGCGAGGACGAGAAGAAAGCCTATGAAACAGCAATTAAACAATTTGAGGAAGAAAATGATGTAAGCGTTAAGATTATTGCCACAGATGCTGATCAATATGCAACAAAGCTGCAAGCGGCAATCTCAGGCGGTAATATGCCCGATGTTTTCTATGTAGAACAAAGCAATCTAATGGCTTACGTTGATAATGGTGTTTTGCTAGATATTACGGATGAAATTGAGAATTCAGATTTTGATCTTTCAAACATTTGGGAATATGGGGTAAACAGTTATCGGTATGATGGTGAAAAAGTTGGTAGCGGTGCTTTGTATGGATTACCAAAAGATGTTGGACCATTTGCTTTAGGATATAACAAAGACATGTTTAAAGAAGCTGGTATTGATTTTCCAGATACAGATACGCCTTATACATGGGATGAATTCATTGAAGTATCTAAACAGTTGACGAAGGATTCTGATGGAGATGGAAATCTTGACCAATGGGCAACAGGATTTAACGTAAACTGGAGTTTACAAGCTTTTGTTTGGAGTAACGGAGCAGATTGGATCAACGAAGCCAAAGATACCGTTACAGTCGATACACCAGAATTTGCGGAAGCATTGCAATGGTTTGCGGATCTGCAAAATGTGCATGAACTCACCCCTTCAATTTCTGATGCACAAACATTGGATACGTATCAAAGATGGATGAATGGGGAGATTGCTTTCTTCCCTGTAGGACCTTGGGATATGAGTACGTATGCAGGATTAGATTTTGAGTATGACTTGATGCCTTGGCCAGCAGGCTCTACAGGCGAATCTGCAACGTATATTGGTTCTTTAGGAATTGGTGTTGCCAGCAAAACCAAACATCCAGAAGAAGCAGTGAAATTAGTTGAGTATTTAAGTGCATCTGAAGAAGGACAACAACAATTAGTAGATGCACAGATTCAAATTCCTAACCTGATTGATATGGCTGAAGAATGGGCTTCTGATACGGACAGTGTACCTAATAATAAACAAGAATTTATTGACATCGTCCAAGATTATGGTCGCGCATTGCCAGTGGCAACAACCTACAATGCAGAATGGTACGATGAATTCTTTATCAATATCCAACCTGTGTTAGACGGAGATCAAACGGCAGCGGATTATTTAAAAGAAGTTCAACCTAAGATGCAAGAAAAACTAGACTCAGCGATTCGCCAACAAGAAACAGCAAGATAGACTCACTGGGGTCACATATCTATGTGACCCCAAAGATTTTTATGGAGGGACGCGTAATGGAACAAGTGGAAATAAAAAAAACAAAAAATAAAAATAGTCTTTATGCAAAAGAGCACAAAGTTGCTTTCTTGTTCGTTCTACTTCCAGTTTTAGGATTTATTTTGTTTTCATTGATACCTTTGGGCTATTCGGTTTATGCTGCCTTTACAGATTGGAACGGTCTAGGGCAAATGAATTTTATCGGTCTTGAGAACTTTCAGAAGCTTTTTAGAGATGAGTACTTCTATAAGACGATGTTTAATACTGTCTTTTTGATGTTAGGGATTCCAATCGGTTTGATTTTGTCATTTATGCTGGCATCAGCACTGAGCAGAGGAATTAAAGGAACGACGATTTTTCGAACAATCTATTATATTCCAGTTATCTCATCATTAGCAGCCATTTCGATTTTGTGGCAATGGGCTTACAATGGTGATTTTGGTTTAGTCAATCAGGTCTTGGATATCTTCGGTATCAGCGGCCCTAACTGGTTGCAAAACCCATCAACAGTCAAACCGGCAATTATTATTATGTCTGTTTGGAAGGGCTTGGGCTATTCGATGCTCTTGTACTTGGCAGCGATTCAAAGTGTACCAAAAACCTTTTATGAAGCAGCAGAATTAGATGGTGCTTCTTCTTTTCAAAAGTTTCGCAATATCACTTGGCCGATGGTTAGACCAGTCACTTTCTTTTTAGTCGTTACGAATATTATCGGCGGCTCACAAATCTTTACGGAAATAAACATTATGACACCAACTGGCGGACCACAATATAGCAGTGCTACGGTCGTTTGGTATATCTGGCAAAAAGCTTTCAGAAATTGGCAAATGGGTTATGCAAGCAGTATGGCGTTGATTCTAGCAGTATTGGTTTTTGTGATAACAGCATTCCAATTCTATATGAACAATCGTTCAAGCTATAAATTAGATTAGGAGGGAAAAGAATGAAAAAACTGAAAATAAGTAACGTACTCATTATTTTAATTCTCTCCCTTGGAGCAGTTATTATGGTGGGGCCGTTACTTTGGATGATCTCAACATCGCTAAAAGACCGAGCTGGCGTCTTCCAGCTGCCACCTCAATGGATTCCAGACCCAGTACAATTTGATGCGTACAAACGTTTAACTGAGCTGGACACTTTGTTCTCAGGGATTAAAAATACAGTGATCGTTTCACTTTCTGTGACTGTTGTAGGTACTCTGACATCCAGTTTAGCCGCCTTCTCATTTGCCAAATTACGGATGCCGCATAAAGATGCGCTATTTCTAATCCTTTTAGCCGCTTTGATGATTCCCTATCCAGCGGTGATGATCCCGCAATTTATGATGTTCTCCCAAATTGGCTGGGTTGATACGTTATTACCATTGATCATTCCGGGAATGTTTGGGAATATCACGATGATTTTCTTTTTGCGACAATATTTATCTAATATTCCTGATTCGATCGTTGAGGCGGCAAAAATTGATGGGGCGGGCTATTTACAAACCTTTATCCAATTGATTTTCCCGTTGATTCGTCCAGCAGTTGCTGCTCAATTTATTTTATGGTTTATGGGCGCTTGGAATGACTACTTAGCACCATTGATCTACTTGAATAGTCCAGAAAAACAAACATTGCAAGTAGTGATCGCAAACCTAAATGCCGCCTATGCTATTCAAACGGATTATCCGTTGATTATGGCAGCTTCTGTTGTTTCATTACTTCCGGTTTTGATCGTATTTATTATTTTCCAAAAGCAAATTATTGAATCAGTTGCACTTTCTGGAATGAAAGGGTGAGTAGATGTTTCTAAAAGCAATGAACTGGCTAAATGCATTCGTACTTCTGATAGAACTAAATATTTTGTGGCTTCTAGGTATTTTAGCTGGTTTTTTTGTGGTCGGCTTTGTTCCCAGTACTGTTGCTATCTTAACGATTCTAAATAAAGAGGATCTATTTACAGGCTATTACTCTTATATAGAAGTATTGACTTTATTTTGGAAAAACTATGTGTCAGCCATTCGCTTATACAAATGGCGGGTCTTTATATTTCCACTTATTCTAGGCATTCTCTATTTGGAATTGCTGATTGTGCAGCAAAGTGATCTAATGAGAGCATTTTTCCAATGGCCACTTTTGTTTTTGTTTAGTTATGTGATTTTAGTATTGATCAATTTATCCTTAGTCACTCGATTGAGTAAAGATAAGTGGCGGAAAAAAGCTATTTTTTCATTGACGAGTCCATTCTTGTTACCAAAAGAATCGTTTCTTTGTCTTTTAATGGTTCTCACATTTTCAATTGTTAGCATGGCGTATCATTGGTTCTTTTTTGTCGCAATTTCAATCTTTTTATACAGTGCCAGCAAGTGCTTGTTGTCAGGCTATAGCAAGAAAGGATTGTTAAAATCATGATCAAAAAATTTCTTTTCTCGTGTGTTCCTCTAATGGTTCTTTTATCTGGCTGTACTGCTTCTGCAGTTGAAGAAGTCTTGTCCCCTCCTGAGTTTGCCGATGTTAGTGTCCATGACCCATCGGTGATCAAAGCGGATGATACATTTTATATTATTGGATCACATATGCAATTTGCCAAGTCTCAGGATTTGATGAAGTGGGAGCAGATATCTAATTCAGTATCTGAAGATACACTATTTGAGAATATTCGAGAAGAATTGGCAGAAGAGTTTGAGTACGCACAGACAGATACGTTATGGGCTAGTGATATCCAACAGTTTAAGAATGGAAAATACTATTTGTACTATTGTTTGTGTCAAGGAACTTCACCGCTCTCCGTAATGGGAGTGGCGGTATCTGACTCTATTGAAGGTCCTTATAAAAAAGTCGAATCTTTTCTTTATTCAGGAACCTCTCCGCAGTTTGGTGAAGCGTACAATGCAGCGATTCATCCAAATGCGATCGATCCTCATGTTTTTTATGACAATGAAGGAAAATTATGGATGGTCTATGGATCATACTCAGGTGGGATTTTTATCCTAGAAATGGATGATGAAACGGGTTTGCCTAAAGATCGCAATTCTTACGGAACACATTTGATGGGCGGAAATCACAGTCGCATCGAAGCACCATACATTCAATATAATCAAGAAAATGGCTACTATTACTTGTTCACTTCATTTGGTGGGCTAGATGCAGACGGTGGATATAACCTTCGAGTCGCGCGGTCAAAGAATCCCGATGGTCCTTATGAAGACAGCCAAGGAAATCCAATGGCTGAGGTCAAAGGGAAATTTGGAACGGTTTTTGATGACGCAAGTATTCAAGACTTCGGAACTAAAATTATGGGGAACTTCCTATATACCGAAAATACGAGCAATGAAGGGGTGGGCTATGTTTCGCCAGGTCACAACTCGACCTATTATGATGAAGAAACCAATCAATATTACTTGATTTTCCATACACGTTTTCCAAATAGCGGAGAATACCATTCTGTGAGAGTCCATCAAATGTTTTTCACAGAAGCAGGCTGGCCGGTTGTTTCTCCATTGAGATACAGCGAAGAAACGATTGCTGACTATACAAAGAATCAAGTTACGGGTGCCTATACGCTGATTTCCTTTGACAAGTTTTTAACGGATGATTTGAAAGAACCACAGGAAATTACAGTTGAAAAAAATGGCACGATCGAAGGTGATCGCACTGGAACATGGAAACTAGCAGAAAAGAATAGTCAAGAAGATTCAAGTGTGGTTATCGATGACACTGTTTACAAAGGGAAGTTTCTTTCCGGCTGGGATGAAAATCAGCAAAAGCAAGTAATGACATTTACAGGTACCTCAGAAGCAGGAGTACCATTATTTATTGTTAGGAATGAGGAGTAAGGTATGGCAAAAGCAAATGCAGAGACAATACAAAATCCAATCGTGTATGAACGAGCAGACCCTTGGGTATATTTACATTCCGATGGTTACTATTATTTTACAGGTTCAGTTCCTGGGTATCAGTCGATTGAACTTAGACGAGCGAAAAGCCTCAATGAACTGGAAGATGCGGAAAGAAAGACGGTTTGGCAGGCACATGAGTCGGGACCAATGAGTGAATTGATTTGGGCGCCAGAAATTCATTTTATCGCTGATAAGTGGTATATCTATTTTGCCGCGAGTGATAATGAAGAGATCAGAAATGAAAATCATCATCATCGAATGTTCGTGATCGAAAATAATGCAAGTGACCCTTTTGAAGGGGAATGGGAAGAAAAAGGACAGGTCATCACGCAATTTGAAAGCTTTAGTTTGGATGCAACTGTGTTTGAACATCAGGAGAAACTTTATTATGTTTGGGCGCAACAAGATCCAAGAATTCCAGGAAACTCTAATCTTTATCTATCAGAAATGGAAAATCCATGGACGCTAAAAGGAAAGCAGCTTTTACTATCGATCCCTGAATACCCTTGGGAACAGATTGGTTTCATGGTGAATGAGGGACCAGCCGTGCTTAAGCGAAATGGTAAGATTTTTATCACTTATTCTGGCAGTGCTACAGATGAAAATTACGCTATGGGATTATTGTGGACAGACGAAAATAGTGATTTATTGAATGGATTTTCTTGGCACAAATCCCAAGAGCCAGTCTTTCAAACGTCAGAACGGAATTCTCAATATGGACCGGGACATAACTCTTTTACAAAAGGGGCAGATGGTGAGGACATTTTAGTTTATCATGCAAGACCAGAAAGAAATCAGGCAGGCGATCCTCTGGCAAACCCGAATCGACATGCAGTTGCACAACCATTCACTTGGGATGAAAAAGGATTCCCAGTTTTTGGCGAGCCGGTCGCAAACAATAAATTAGAGATGAAGGTGAACTGATTGACGATTAACATTCAAAACACAAAATCAGGAACAACGATCAGCAAATATATCTACGGTCATTTTGCAGAGCATTTAGGCCGTTGTATCTATGAAGGATTATACGTTGGAGAAGATTCGCCGATCCCAAATAAAAATGGGATGCGGATCGATGTGGTTGAAGCACTGAAAAACATTCAAATCCCTGTGCTGCGTTGGCCAGGCGGCTGCTTCGCCGATGAATACCATTGGAAAGACGGGATTGGTCCTAAAGAAAACCGCAAAACGATGGTCAACACGCACTGGGGCGGCGTGACTGAAAACAATCATTTCGGGACCCATGAATTTTTTGAATTGATCAAGCAGCTGGAATGTGACGCGTATGTCAACGGCAATGTCGGCAGCGGAACGGTGCAAGAAATGTCGGAATGGGTGGAATACATCACGATGGATGGCATTTCTCCGATGGCTGATCTTCGCAGAGAAAATGGCCATGAAGAAGCGTGGGAAATGAAATTCTTTGGCGTAGGAAACGAAAACTGGGGCTGCGGCGGCAATATGCGGCCAGAGTACTATGCGGATCTGTATCGCCGCTATCAAACCTATGTCCGCCAATACGGTGACAAAAAAATCTACAAAGTTGCTGGCGGAGCGAATGTCGCAGACTATCATTGGACAGAAACGCTGATGAAAAACGCCCATTGGTTGATGGACGGCCTAAGCTTGCACTACTACGTTCATCCGCAAGGCTGGGAAGAAAAAGGTAGCGCCTTGGAATTTGATGAGGCAGAGTGGCAAGTGACCTGTGAAAAAGCAGCCTACATGGATGAATTATTGACCCGCCACAGCGCGATCATGGACCAGTATGACCCAGAACAGCGTGTGGGAATCATTGTTGATGAATGGGGCACTTGGTTCTCAGCAGAACCTGGGACGAATCCAGGCTTCTTATACCAACAAAATACGATCCGTGAT
Organism: Enterococcus sp. FDAARGOS_375; assembly: GCF_002393265.1. Lineage (NCBI taxonomy): Bacteria > Bacillati > Bacillota > Bacilli > Lactobacillales > Enterococcaceae > Enterococcus > Enterococcus sp. FDAARGOS_375. Next base: position 1,909,058 of record NZ_CP023515.1, read on the forward strand.
GCCATGGTCGCAGCGATCACCTTGAATATTTTCCATAAACATGCCAAGCGAGTGCATATGGCAAATATCGCACAAACCGTCAATGTCCTGCAAGCGATGATTTTGACAGATGGCGAACAAATGGTGAAAACCCCAAGCTATCATGTCTTTGATTTGTACAAAGTCCATCAAGATGCTGAAACCATTGATAGCCATGGAACCAGCAGCGATACCATTACGTATACGATTTCGAAAAAAGAAGATACGATCCATCTATCGGTTTGTAATTTTGCTACCCAAGGCACGGAAGAATTAACCTTCTCCCTGGAAACAGCGATCAATGAAGTGAAAGAAGCTCGTTATATCGTGGGGGACAAAATGAACGCACACAATGATTTTGATCATCCTGAAGATGTGGTGATCCAAGACTTCACCGCTTACGATGTCAAAGAGAACAAAGTCAGCTTGCGGGTGCCAGCAATGAGTGTTCTAACGATCTCATTGACAGTCTGATCCCATGACTTGTAAAGGATGCGAAGTGAAAGATGCTGCAGCAGCACAGGAAGACATTGAATCCTTGATTGCAGAACAACTTTCTTTAGAAAGCGACTTGGCTTCGCCGGAGATCGTCAGTAGGAGAATCGCTGTTTGTGAGACCTGTCCACTGCGATTGAATCATACCTGTACCAAATGCGGTTGCTTTTATCGGTTTCGCGCAAACTTAGCTAAGAAAAACTGTCCTGCAGGAATGTGGGAACAAACAGGACAGCTCGTCAAGTAGCTGTCCTGTTTTTATAAAATAGCATAAATCAATTAGGAGATGAGGGAAGACATGACAGCGATCAATGGGGTTCATGATCCTACGATTATTGAACATGAAGACACCTTTTATTTATATTCAACGGACACACAACAGCCCAAAACGGCTGGTGTACCAATTCGTCGTTCAAAAGATTTGATCCATTGGCAATTTGAGAAACAGGCATTGTCAGAAATGCCTGAACCAGCAGTAAAATGGAGCAAGGCTCAAGGACTATGGGCACCGGAAGTTATTCGCTATAAGGACGAATTCCGTATGTATTATTCTGCTTCGACATTCGGCAGTACCACTTCTTTTATTGGCTTAGCTACAGCATCAGATCCTTTGGGCCCTTGGGAAGATCAAGGAGAGGTTGTTAAAACCAATGCTACTCTTGCACAGCATAACGCGATCGATGCCAATATTGCTTTTGACCGCTCAGGTGAGCAGTGGTTTGTCTATGGTTCTTTTTTTGGCGGAATCTATATTGCTCCATTGAACAAAGAAACTGGAAAACTTCAAGAAAAGAGCTATGGTCAACGGATTGCTTTTCGTCCGAAAACAGTTGATACTGCTATTGAAGGCCCATTTATCTATTATCATCCTGAAACCGATTATTATTATTTGTTTGTTTCTTTCGACTCCCTTAACGATTCGTATAATATCCGTGTCGCCCGAGCAAAAGAAATTACAGGGCCATATCTGGACTGGCATGGTACGGCCATGACGGATCAAGAAAAGACGCCCACCGAAGTAGGGACTAAACTGCTGGGCAGCTATCAGTTCTCAGAAGAACCAGTTGTATACGCTCCTGGTCATAATTCGATCTTTACGCAAACCAATAAAGAAAGCTTCGTTGTGCATCATGCACGGAGAAAACCATTCAGTGACCAATTCCATTTACAGATACGTAAACTCTATTGGCTGGAATCAGGCTGGCCAGTAATCTCTGCTTCAATCTATCAAGGAAGTGTTTCACGAATGCCAGAGCAGGAAACTCTGTTAGGAAAGTGGGAAATCATCCAATTTGATCATGAATCTCAAGTTATATCTTCTCAATTGCAAGAAATAACAGCATTAAAAAAAGAAGGACGAAGTTACTTGTGGGGAGAAAACGAATTTGTCCCATATTATGAGTACATCGACCAAAAAGAAAGGTTGTTTTTCTCTGGAATCAATGATCAAGGCGTAGCATTTCTTGGTCGAAAAGTGTACGAAGAATAAAAAACAAGCAGCACAATGAGTAGGTTGCATTGTGCTGCTTATAAACGTATACTGCTGCCGGCTTTACTAAATATTGCCTTTTAATAATCGGACACCATGAGTAGGAACCTCAGCATCGGCAATTGTTTGTTCTTTTTGTTGCCATAACTCAGTGCCGCTTTTAATTGGTAGTAAATCAGTGATCGATTTTGGGATGGTTTGTGTTTGATCAGAAACATTGAAAATGGCATAGTAGACTGCGGTGTCGCTCAACGCCTCCCAAATGATCCACTCTTGATCACGATAGAACTCTTTTTTCGTATGGATTCTTCGATACATTTCTAAGACTTCAGTATTCGTCAATAAACGTAAGGTAAAGGGATCGATGTCTGGTAAAGTACCACCAAACATCAATGGAGATTGGAAGATCGTCCATAAACTCATCAATAAGTATTGCTCGTCTTCCGTAAAACGTGTCCAGCTGTCACCACCACCTCCATCAACTGCTCGAATGCCGATATGACCCAACGGCAGCATATCACAGTCAGGCCAGTTACCTGGACGAACGAAAGGTGCCCACTCTGCTGCTCGGTCAAACATGGCGTAAAGGGCGTCCCAATGATCCCAAAAGTCATCCGTCAAGCGCCACATATTGGCATGATTTTGAAAGAAACTACCATTTTTGAGGGCAGCTGGTCCGGGAGACAAAGAAAGGACGATCTCTCGACCCGATCGATCGATCGCACGGCGAATCGCTTTGATTTCTGCTTTATGGGCATCACCGTAAATTTTTGAATCGCCGATATCATCCACCTTTATAAAGTCAACACCCCAAGAAGCATATAATTCGAGCAAAGAATCATAATAAAGCTGTCCTTCAGGCAATGAAACATCGACCCCATACATATCGGTATTCCAAGGGCAGATTGAATTCATAGCAATGTCCCGTGCCCGTTTATCCGTTCCTTTGATCGGCGTATTTTGATGAACTGCTTGTCGTGGAATGCCACGCATGATATGGATACCAAACTTCAGCCCTTTTTGATGCAGATAGTCACCAAGTTTTTTGAAACCAGCGCCATCTTTTGCTGAAGGGAAACGGTTCTCAGCAGGAATCAAGCGAGAATAGTCGTCCATACACAATGGATAAAAATCATTGTACTTTGTAGACTTTGCTTCTGGTTCGCTCCATTGAATATCTACGACGACATACTCCCAACCGTAAGCTTTCAAATGCTCTGCCATAAAATCAGCATGGGCGATCACTTCTGCCTCGGTTACAGAAGCGCCATAGCAGTCCCAAGAATTCCATCCCATTGGGGGTGTTTGTGCAAAATGTAAAAAAGACATCGATTTCCTCCTAGTACGTTTTTCTTATAGTATAGTAAGCAATAAAAAAGAGAGGGAAAGTTTTGTCAACTAGAAATAAAAAAGAAAGAAATCGTCAACGAATGAAAAAGGAGTTGATCAATGGTGTTTCCACAAGAAACAAACTATGCGAAGATTACAGCATACTATAGTGTTGCCCTTGAGCGTTTTTCCATGGATCCACATCAACACCCAGCGTGTGAGATCATGTTTGTGACCAAAGGGAAGTGTAAGATAAAGATTGAAAATCAAGTAATTGTTCTGGAAAGAAATGATTTCGTTTTCATAAACGCGTTTGTGGAACACGCCTTACTCGTTGAAGGAGATTCCTGCACCTTACTGAATATTGAATTTCTTCTGAGTGAGACACCGTCCGGCCTTTGTGTTCGTGATGTTTTTGCATACATCAAAGGAAATGTACAATTGAATGAGCCTTACGCGAAAAGTCGCGATGTCCGCCAATTTGGACAAGCGATCAAGTCATTGCTGCAGCTGCTAATGATCGATGATACTCAAGAGCAACCGTCTGCTGAACGGCAATTTACGATCGAGCTCTTGTTTAAGCGGATGCTGATGGAATTAGCCTTTTCATTACGTACGAAAGAAACCAAACGGGGCAATTGTTATGTGAACGCTGCGGTCAACTATATTCAACAGCATTTTGATGAAGATATTCAAGTCTCCCAAATCGCAGCGGCTGTGGGGATTACGAAAGCCTACTTGCATAAACTCTTTCATGAGCAACTGGGAGTGACGGTCAACCATTTTCTCACTAGTGAGCGTCTGAAGCAGGCAGCATTTTTACTAAGCAATAGTCAGCTGCCAATCGTCGAAATTGCCGCTCAAGCAGGATTTAACAGTAGGCAGCACTTTACCAATACCTTTAAACAGAAAAAAGGCATGAGTCCTAAAGCTTACCAGCTCTTATATAAGCAAACGATCAAAGAGGAGGCAGGGCAACATATCACAGGAGATGATCCGGCCTTTTTATTAATGAAGTAAATATGAAACGAATAATCAAACTTAAAAAATAAAAGAACAGGAGAACGAAATGAAAGAATTCGCATTAAACAAGATCCAGCTCACGGACGAGTTTTGGCAAGGATACCAAGAGCTTGTTCGCAAAGAAACGATTCCTTACCAATACCAAGTCCTAAATGATGAAATCGATGTAGATGTTCAAGCAGAACGGGAAGATCCCAATTTGCCAGCTGGGAAAAGCCATGCCTTGGCGAATTTTCGCATCGCTGCAGGGCAAATGGAAGGGGAACATTTTGGCTGGTTTTTCCAAGATAGTGATGTCTACAAATGGATCGAGTCGGCTGGGTATAGCTTGTTGAATACTAGCGATCCGCAATTGGAAAAGACAGTAGATGAAGTGATTGACTTAGTTGCTGCGGCACAAGAAGCGGATGGCTACTTAAATACCTTCTTTCAATTGACCCGACCGAAGTTAAAATACCGTCAGTTGTATTTCAGTCATGAACTTTATTGTGCCGGGTATTTAGTCGAAGCGGCTATCGCTTATGATCAAGCGACAGGCAAGGATAAATTACTGACCGTGGCAGAGAAAAATATCGCCAATATTTGCACGCATTTTGGGCGGGAGCCTGGAAAAATTCAAGGTGCTGATGGCCATCAAGAGATCGAATTGGCGCTGGTGCGTTTGTATGAATACACTGGTAAACAAACCTATTTGACATTAGCAGATTTCTTTCTTGAGGTACGTGGGGAAGATCCTGCCTTTTACGAAAAAGAAATCTTGAAAAACCAAGCGGATGGCTTATCAGATGAAATGCCAAGGGTAGACCTCACTTATTTACAAGCCTACGATCAACCTAAAAAGCAGCATGAAGCCAAAGGTCATGCGGTACGAATGCTGTATATGGCAAGCGGGATGGCAAAAGTCGCCCAGCATACCCAAGATCAAGAATTAATCGATGCTTGCGAAGCGATTTGGGAAGACATCGCCTATAAGAAAATGTATGTGACCGGGGGCGTCGGCTCAACCGTTCACGGGGAAGCCTTTGTCGGTCCCTATGATTTGCCGAATGATACGATGTATTGTGAAACTTGTGCAGCTATTGCATTGGTCCAATTTTCTTTTGAGCTGTTCAAACTAACCAATGAACCGAAATATTTAGCGACGATGGAACGAGCGTTGTATAATAGCGTTCTTTCTGGTGCGGCAATTGACGGCAAACACTTTTTCTACGTGAATCCTTTGGAGGTCAATCCCCAACGAGATCAGGAAAATCCTGGCAAAGGCCACGTCAAAGCTCAACGACCCGATTGGCTCGGTTGTGCGTGTTGTCCGCCGAATTTTGCGCGGATGGTCGCTTCGCTGCAGCGCTTGGTTTACACTTACGATCAAGAGAAGCTTTACGTGAATTTATTTGTAGCAAGCCGTTTAGAAGAACCTGACCAATTTACGTTTGAACAAACGGGCGGGTTTCCTTTTACAGAGGACCTCACGATTCGCTATCAAGGCATTTCAAAGACGCTCATCATCCACAAACCTAACGGACTAAGTAAGTTTCAAATCGAGAGTGAACACGAATGGCAGAAGACGAACGAGGCAATCATCTTTGAGGCAGTCGAAAACGTGACGGCCAATATCCGTTTTGAACAACCATTGCAAATCCTGCGTGCGAATCCTCAAGTTATTCAAGCTATCAATCAAGTCGCATTGCAACGTGGCCCCTTCGTGTATTGCATAGAAGAAGCCGACAATGGTCAAGCACTCTGGCGTTGCCGCATCGACCCACAGGCGCTGAAGGCGACCTTTTCGAAAGAGGATACGTTGTTGCCAACTACTTTACGTTTGGCGATCAAAGGCTACCAAAGCGAAGAATGGTCGGGAACAACCCTTTACGAAGAACGAGCGGAAACGGTCATACCTCGTACGTGGCAACTGATCCCATACCATTTATGGGGCAATCGGGGCATAGGCGAAATGCGCGTTTGGCTGCCGCTCGTTGGAAAGGTGTAAGAAGTAAGCAGGGCCAAAGATCTTCCCTAAAAGGAGGCTCTTTTTTCTATGTGAAAATAGCGGGAAAAGTTCACTGTATATAAGTGCATTATTGTATTTTTGACGTACTCAATCAGGTACGCTATAATTATATCAAGAAAAGGAGGAGAGGCAATGGCTAATACAACGATGAATCCTAGCACTGCTCGCAAAAATTTTTATCAGTTATTGAAAGATGTAAATGAAAACCATACTGAAATTGAGATTATTAGTGATCGTAGTGGAAACAATGCTGTGTTGATTGGGCTAGAAGACTGGAGAGCGATTCAAGAAACCCTTTTTCTTGAGCAAACAGGTACTCTAGACAAAGTACGAGACCGCGAAAAAGACGACAGTGGCTTTACGGATATTGATGATATTGATTGGGAAGCTCTTTGATGAGTAACTATACAGTCGCAATTAAAAACTCTGCGAAAGTGGATCTAAGGAAAATCAAACAATCGAATTTAAAGAAACAGTTTGAAGAAGTGATTCAGACCTTGAAGGAAGATCCATATATGCCCACGCAGTCTTTTGAAAAGCTGAGACCTACACATGAAGGCAGATATTCACGTAGGCTGAATAGGCAACATCGAGTGGTTTACAAAGTTGATGAGGAAAATAAAGTTGTGGAAATTTATTCTGCATGGACACATTATGAATGAAGTGTGAAGAGCTGATTTTTTAGCTAGTTGACCAAGAGCTTCCCAAAAAGGAGGCTCTTTTTTTTTCTAAACTCAACCTTCTTGGATTTGTTGCATGATTTCTTTAATTTGTTCCTATATTCCGGTCTTTGAAAGCGTTATCGTTTTAGTGTAGGAATGTTGGCCGGTTTATGTAAAACAAGGAGGAAGAAGTGTGACAAGGAAAATCAGTAAAGTTGGCGCATCTTTGTTGGTATTGGCAGCGGCAACGGCAATCGGTGGCTGCACCCAAAGTGAGGCGAAGACAACTGGAAAAGTCGTTTACCAAGAAACAGCCAAAAGTACGTTGGAAAAAGCGATGGACAATCAACCGGAGTCGTCTTATTGGTTCCCAGAGGATTTGTTGGCATGGTCTTTTGAAAAAGATCCAGATGCGAAATACAATACCAGCGTTGTTCCATTAGCGCAGCGGGCAGCTAAAGAGACGTTGCCGAAGATGAATGACACGCAAACGGCAGAAACCAAAGTCGTGGCGCTTTCGATTATGAATAGCAGTACGAGCGGCAATGCACCACGTGGGATCAATACCTTTGATGCCAATGTCTTTTCTTATTGGCAATACATCGATCAATTGGTTTATTGGGGCGGCTCTTCTGGCGAAGGGATCATCGTACCGCCAAGTCCTGATGTAACGGATGCTGCTCATAGGAATGGCGTGCCGGTTTTAGGAACGATCTTCTTTCCGCAAACTGCCCATGGTGGGAAGCTGGAATGGCTAGATACGTTTTTAGCTAAGGATGAGGACGGCAACTTTCCGATCGTAGAAAAAATGATCGAAGTTGCCAATACGTATGGCTTTGATGGCTGGTTCATCAATCAAGAAACCGATACGGCGGTCACTAGTTTTGATGATGCAGCGGAAGGTGTCGAACAATCGGGGGCTGATGGTAAAGGACTAAATGAAAGCCACGCCAAAGCAATGCAAGAATTGATCGCCCAATTCAAAGAACAAGCCGACGAGCATTTAGAGATCATGTGGTATGATTCCATGACGAGTGATGGGAAAATGGATTGGCAAAACGCTTTGACGGATAAGAACAAAGCCTATTTGGTGGATGCAGAGATGAACCCATTGGCAGATAGTATGTTCTTGAATTTCTGGTGGACCACTGACAAACTGGCGGACAAAGAGCTGTTGAAGGCCTCCAATGAAAAAGCCCGTGAAATCGGTGTCGATCCTTACGATCTTTTTGCTGGGATCGATGTACAAGAAAATGGCTATTCAACGCCTGTGCGCTGGGATCTGTTTACGGATGAAAAAGGCGTTCCTTATACCTCATTGGGCCTGTATGTGCCTAGCTGGACCTATTCTTCTGCTAGTACGCCGGATGATTTCCAAAGCAAAGAGAATGCTTTTTGGGTCAATAACACGGGCGATCCTCGGGAAAGCCAGCTGCCAGAAGCGACAGAGTGGCCTGGGATCTCCACGTATGCCCTGGAACAGACCGCTATCACAGAGCTGCCTTTTGTGACGAATTTTAGTTTTGGGAATGGCTACAACTATTTTATCGAGGGAGAAAAAGTGTCCAGCCGCAATTGGAACAACCGAAGTTTGCAAGCTGTTTTGCCGACCTATCGTTGGGTCTTTGACCATGGAAAAGACAATGATTTGGCTGTATCAATCAATTATGCGGATGCCTATAATGGCGGAAATGCACTGAAACTACGTGGACAGATGACAAAAGGCAGTACCAGTCACATGGAATTGTATCAGACAGCATTTCCTGTGACGAAAAAGACGAAGTTGACGACGACTGTCAAAGCAACGGTACCGACAGCTCTTGATTTGGTCGTGACTTTAGCTGATGGTTCAACACAAACGATCAAAGGAGACAAAGAGGTCGCAACAGACTGGACGACGATCACTTACTCATTGAAAGACATCAAAGGGGAAGTGACAGCGATCGGTTATGACATAACCACGAAAGAAACCAGTGATGTCTATGAGTTGAATCTAGGGCAATTAACGATCGGAGATCAGAAAGCGGAGAAATTCGCTGCCGAAGCATTGACGGTTGAGGATGTGCTCTTTGATGAAGAAGAGGGCAACTATGCGGGTGTCCGTTTAACGTGGGAAGCTGCCAAGGACAAGACAGCTGCGGTTTATGAGGTCTACCAATTGAACGATGACGGCTCACGCTCTTTCTTAGCAGCTACGCCAGCAACCAACCACTATTTGAATGCCGTTGAACGACCAAAAGGGACGAAAACCAAGTTCGCGGTGGTGGCAGTGGATCGCTATGGCAATCGCGGCAAGCTATCCGATACGGTGGAGATCACTTGGCCGAACAATCAGCTGCCAAAAGCAGCCTTTACAGCCTCTAAAACCTTAGCGGCACCGGGGGAAACGATCACCTTCACGAATACCTCATCTGCGAATGCCGAAGCATTTGAATGGACGTTTGAAGGCGGCGATATCACCAGCAGTACAGAAGAAAATCCCCAAGTGACCTATTCGGAACCAGGTACCTACAAAGTCACGCTTGTTGCCAAAAACGAAGCAGGAGAGACCCCTCTGGAAATGGCGGGATTGATCACGATTTCTGCTGATGCGCCGAAAGAGTTGCTGCTGCTTTCAAAAGATGCCGAAGCAACTGCTTCATCGTTTGTCAATGATGCCGAAGCACCAGCTTTTGCCCTCGATGGTGATTTGAGTACGAAGTGGTGTGCGACAGGCAATGCGCCTCATGAGTTGATGATCGATCTCGGTCGACCACAAACGGTCAGTGAAGTACGCCTCGCCCATGCGGAAGCTGGTGGAGAAGGCCCAGACATGAATACGCGGGCGTATACGGTGCTCGTCAGTGAAGACGGCAAAGACTATGAGCCAGTTTCACGAACGTTGAAAAATGAAGCAGGCAATAGCACCAATACGTTTGCCGTCAAGAAGGTGCAATATGTAAAAATCAGTATTGATAAACCAACACAAGGAGCAGACTCAGCAGCCCGAATCTATGAAGTCGAAGTATACGGAATGGATAAATAGCAAAAAAGAGCAGGGCGTTAACCCTAAAAAGGGAAGCGGCTGAAGCGATGCTTTTCTGAAAAATGACCGAACCAAAAAAGCCGTTGCGACCAATAAATGGTCACAACGGCTTTTGCTTTTTCCCAATAAGTTTAGCGTGACGTACGGCTGGCGGGATCTAAGCGGCGTTCAATAAAGCTTAGCCCAAGATCCGTAATGATTGCCATCAAGGCAGTTGGTAAAGCACCGGCTAAGATGATCGATGCTCCATCTGTCGCATTGGTTCCGCGGATGATGATGTCCCCCAGTCCACCAGCACCAACGAAAGCGCCAATGGCGGTGATACCGATCGCCACGACTAAGGCGTTTCGAATCCCTGCCATGATCACCGAAACAGACAATGGCAATTCGATCATATACAATCGCTGCCAGCTAGTCATCCCCATCCCTTTGCCGACATCTAACGTATTGCGGTCGACTTGGCGCATGCCGGTATAGGTATTTTTGATGATCGGTAACAAAGAATAAAGGAAAATCGTTAAAATCACGACATTCACACCTAAGCCCATGCCGATCATTAAAATCGAGATCATCGCTAAAGATGGAATCGTCTGGATGATATTGGCGAAACGAATCACCCAATCTGCCAAACGCATTTTTTTAGAAATCAAGATCCCGATTGGAATGCCGACGATCGAGGCAAAAAGTACCCCGTAGATTGAAATCAAGAAGTGACGAATGAACTGGGCAAAAACATAGCCGCCATTTTCTTGAAAATAGAAAAGAAATTGTTGGAATAAATTCATGTCTGCCATTTCGTCACTCTCCTTCGAAATAATTATTTTCTTCTAAGAAACGTTCGGCAACTACCGTTGGTTCTAGAAGGTCATTATCCACTTGATAATTCAATTCTTGCATTTTTTCGGTATCGATTTTGCCTGCTAATTTGTTCAGGGCATCGCCGATTTCAGGTGTTTCTTCCAATAATTTGTCATCGACGATCGGTGCGGCATCATAAGGCGGGAAAAAGTTTAGATCATCTTCTAGCATCACGAGATCGTAACTACCGATCCGGCCGTCGGTTGAGTACCCTAAAACGATATCCATTTTTCCGTTATCAACAGCATCATAGACAAGACCGATCTGCATCGGTAGGATATTTTGGAAAGAGAATCCATAGGCTTTCTGGAAGCCATCGTACCCATCGCCGACCCGTGTGATCCACGCGGTATCGACCCCTGCGACCAATTGATCTGCGACATCTTTCAAGTCACTGACTTTTTCCAATCCGTATTTTTCGGCAGTGTCTTTCCTGACAAGAAAGACATACGTGTTATCAAAGCCATAAGAAGGGAACCAAGTCTGTTGGTACCGTTGCTCAAATTCTGATTTGACTTTGTCAAAGGCGGCTTGCGGATCAGATTCTGGCTCCAACCCTAACGTCGTGGTCAAGTCAGTGCCTGTGTAGCGGGCAGCTGAGATCGACGCATCGCCATTCATCATTGCTTGGTGATTGATGGTCGTTGTTGCTAAGTTGTTAATGACGGTTGTGTTTTTATCCGTATAGTGTTCGACCATACCGGCAACCACCGCGCCAAGAATTTGGGCTTCGGAAGTGATCCCACCTGTGATCGCCACGGTATTCTCATCAGAAGTCGAGGCTAAACCGGGAAAGGAACAGCCGGACAGTAAAGCGACACCTAAGGAAAACAACAGCGCTAATTTTGAAGTTTTTTTCATTACGCATCCCCCCTTAAGGCAGCTGGTGTCAGTTTGTTTTCTAACAAACCCAGTAACCAGTCAGCTAATAAAGCAAAGATCGTCACTGGAATCGTCCCAGCAAAAATCAAAGGCGGTTGGTAATTGTTTAGTCCGCTAAAGATCAAATCACCAAGTCCACCGGCACCAATGTAAGAAGCCAAGGTAGCCCAGGCTAAAACATAGACGGCCGATAAGCGGATCCCTGCCATGATCGTTGGGATCGCTAGGGGTAATTCCACGCTGATGATCGACTGTAAGTTGGTCATCCCCATCCCTTTGGCAACATCGCGGTAATTCCAATCGACTTTTTTCATTCCAATGTAGGTATTTCGCAAAATCGGCAACAAGGAATAAATGAAAAGAGCGACGATAGCAGGGACTTTTCCGACACCTAAAATCGGGATCATCAATGCCAATAGTGCCAAAGAAGGCACGGTTTGCAGCGCACTGGTGATGCCGATCACGACCGTTGCTGCTTTGGGGAAACGGGTCAAGATCACACCGATCGGTACGGCAACAAGAATCCCTAAGAGCAAAGCCGCAAAGGAAATATACAAATGTTCAAGACTTTTGGTGACCAATTGGCCGCCATATTCATTAAAGAAGCTTTGCATGCGCTAGACCTCCTCAGTTTCTTCAGGTTTCGCCGACTCAATGGCTTCCATGATCGATGGCTCATCGCCCCAAATCACGTCATAAACGATATCAACTAAGGAAGCACGGGTCAAAATCCCAACTAAATGTTTGTCGGCATCTACTACCGGCACATATTTTAAGCCGCGTTTTAAGATACGTTGCAAGGTATCCCGCAACAAGGCGGTTTCGCGAACGAAAAAGACATCTTTGTTCAAAATATCGCCGACACTAGTAACTTTACCACGGTTGCGGTCGATGGATTCGACATCGATGTAGCCTTTTAGCACGTTGCTATTGTCGGTAACCAGCAAGGTATCGACCCGTTTTTCCCGCATCAAGTGAATCGCTTCTTGTAAGGATTTTTCTGGTGTGATAGCGATCGGGGTATTTAACATTACGTCTTTGACTGGCGTCGTGTCAGGTTTTGCTTGTAACAAGCGGTCTTCACCGATCAATTCTTCCACAAACGGTGTTGCCGGGTGTTGCAGAATATTTTCTGGTGTATCAAATTGAATGACTTTTCCTTCACTCATGATCACGATGCGGCTAGCAAGCTTCAATGCTTCGTCCATATCATGGGTAACAAAGACGACAGTTTTTCCAAGCCGTTCTTGCAAGTCTTTGACCAAATCTTGTAGGGAGTCACGAGTGATTGGGTCTAGTGCGCCAAAAGGCTCATCCATTAAAATGACATCTTGGTCAGCTGCCAAGGCACGGACAACACCGATCCGTTGCTGTTGCCCTCCAGACAATTCGTTGGGGTAACGGTCGAGCATTTCTCGTGGCAATTCCACTAAGTCGATCATGCGCTCGGCAGTTTTGTTGCGTTCTTCTTGGCTGACTTTTAACAATTTTTGAACCAATGTGATGTTTTCCCGAATCGTCATGTGAGGCATTAAACCGATGCTTTGGATCACATAGCCGATTTGACGGCGTAATTCCACTGGGTTGATCTCTGTAACGCTTTTTCCATTGATCAAGATTTTTCCTTTAGAAGGATCCGTCATACGGTTGATCATCCGCATACAAGTCGTCTTTCCGCTACCACTTGTCCCGATGAAGCAAATGAATTCGCCTTTTTCAAAGGAAAGATTCACATCTTCAACAGCGACTTTACCACCTTTGTAAATTTTGGATACCTGCTGAAACTCAATCATGATGTCACCTCTATTTTTATTTAAGCAATCTGAATAATGGCTTATAATCTGTAATAAGTATGCCGAAAAGTCACGTGTTATTCAAATAATCTGCCCATTTTTTTCATAATTGTATAGACAAAACTGAAAATAGCGCCATAAGCAAGTCCAAATTAAGGAGCGATGCATAGGGAAAAGAAACGGCGAAAATATGTCGTTATTTTTCATTGGGAAAAGGGGTGCTTTTTTGTAGAACGCCTTGGCAGCAGTCTCTTTAATTTTTTCTAAGAAAGGGCAGAATTAAAAGCTGTTTTTTCAATTTTTATAAAAACATGCTAGAATAGAGAAGAATTTAGGGAAAGAGAGGAACAACATGCTTACAACTGAAGATTTTGATTTTGAATTACCGGAAGAACTGATCGCCCAAACGCCATTAAGCGATCGCTCAAGTTCCCGTTTATTAGTGGTTGACCGTGAGACTGGCAAATTTGAGGACAAGCACTTCTATAACATCATTGATGAATTGGCACCCGGCGATGCCTTGGTGATGAATGATACACGGGTGCTACCAGCTCGTATCTATGGCGAAAAACAAGAAACAGGTGCCCATCTGGAAATCCTTTTACTGAATAATATTGAAGGGGATACGTGGGAAACCTTGATCAAGCCAGCCAAAAGAGCCAAAGTCGGCACGAAGATCACCTTCGGCGACGGACGATTAGAGGCAGTGGTGGAAGAAGAGCTCGATCACGGCGGCCGGATCATTCGTTTTCAATACAAAGGAATCTTTTTAGAGATTCTGGAATCACTTGGCGAAATGCCGTTACCGCCTTACATCAAAGAACGGCTAGAAGACCCAGACCGCTATCAAACGGTTTATGCCAAAGAAAACGGCTCAGCTGCCGCACCAACTGCCGGCTTGCATTTTACCCCAGAATTGCTGGAGCAGATCGCCGCAAAAGGCGTCAAGCTGGTTTATCTGACTTTGCACGTTGGTTTAGGAACGTTTCGTCCAGTCAGTGTCGATAATATCGCTGATCATGAGATGCACAGCGAATTTTACCGTTTGACAGAAGAAGCTGCTGCGCAATTGAACGAGGTTCGGGCAAATGGTGGCAAGATCGTTGCAGTCGGAACGACTTCGATCCGTACACTAGAAACCATTGGGACCAAGTTTGATGGGCAAATCAAAGCCGATAGTGGGTGGACGAGTATTTTTATCACGCCAGGCTATCAGTTTAAAATCGTGGAAGCTTTTTCTACCAACTTCCATTTACCAAAATCAACCTTAGTGATGTTAGTCAGTGCCTTTGCAGGACGCGACCTAACACTTTCTGCCTACCAACATGCCATCGATGAGCGGTATCGCTTCTTTAGCTTTGGCGATGCGATGTTCTTAAAATAAACAAAAAAAACTGAGCGACGTAAGCGGCTCTTTAAGTTGAAACAATTTCTCAACTTTTAGAACTGCTTTTTTGTCGCCCAGCTTACTACTAGAGGAAGGTATAAGTGGTGGTCGCTTTTTGTGGTCCATGCAAAGCAATGTTTCTCGAAAATTTGTTTTCATTTACAAACTTACACATGTTTCGTGTATTCAGATACAAAATGAGACGTATCATTTTTCGATATGGAAATGTTCGATCCTTGTTACGTTTTTCTTCTTGTTACTTTACACGTTTGGTACTAGGTGAAACTTGTACGTTCAACAACTTTTAGTAGATTGAGTTTGCGATATTTACGAAAACCACCAACAGAGTTGCTACCTTCCTTACACGTATACTATAACACGAAACGAAAGCGTTTGCAAAAGAAAAAGGTCGTTTTCCTCAAAAAAAAGACCGGCGAACCGATCTTTTAAGCAAGTGCTCGTTTAGGCAGATTGTCATAAAACGCTGCTTTGGTTGCACTGATGTAAGGTGTCAGCCATAAGTAGCCGATTCCTGCAGTCATGATGGCCAAAATGTGCCAGCCGATGAAGCTCAGATCAAGGATGAACAGTTGACCTTTGTAGCCTCTCATTAAATGACGGCTACCTGTGATGCAGCTGAGAAAATCTGGCCGCATGCCCGTTTCTTCATAGGTATCATAAAAGACAAAATATGCTTGAGAATAAGAATAAGCTTTAATGATCCCAGGAATGATAAACAGGAATGTCCACAACGTCGTGAAGATAGTCGACAAAATATAAATGACGATGATCCCTAACACGAAAGCACCACTGAAGCCACGAAAGACATCAGAAAAGGGTTGGATCGACTGTTTTTTACCGCGTAAAAGATCAAGGAAAGTCCAAGAGATCCCAGCACCGAATAAGGCAGAAAATAGACCGCTGATCAAACCGCCGCCGCCACTGCCACCACTGCCGCTAGCGGAATTGACTGCATCGGTAGAACCAAGATCATTGAACATACCGCTTTGATACAATGGAATAACAGTAAGGACGATAATGACGAATGCGATAGCGATCGAGATCAAAGTCGGTACAATACACATCAAAACACTGTCTTTCCAGCGTCCTCGCAGGATTGCTTTTGCTTCTGCTTTTAGTTCTCTATTTGATTTCATTTCAAAAAACCTCCCTTCAATATAAATAACATGATAGCAAACTTTCGCTAAATCTTCAAAAAAAAGTAATAGATGTTTCGCATGACTAGGAGAAAATACTCTTAGTTTCTTTAAACTTCCTTGCAAAATGTAAGGGCAACCCTTATCATAGATAGCGTTGCATAGTTAATCGAGTATAGAGAGAAAGTAGGGAAATGAATGACGGAACCAGCCATTCGTTATCGTCTGATAAAGAAAGAAAAGCATACCGGTGCCCGTTTAGGCGAACTGATCACGCCTCACGGAACCTTTCCAACGCCAATGTTCATGCCAGTCGGCACATTAGCAACGGTCAAAACCCTTGCCCCTGAAGAGTTGAAAGAAATGGGTGCAGGCGTCATTTTAAGCAATACCTATCACTTGTGGTTACGTCCAGGAGAAGACATTGTTGCAGAAGCAGGCGGCTTACATAAATTTATGAATTGGGATCAACCGATCTTAACAGATTCAGGTGGCTTCCAAGTCTTTTCATTAGCCGAAATGCGCAACATCGTCGAAGAAGGTGTCCATTTCAAAAACCATTTGAATGGATCGAAAATGTTTTTATCTCCTGAAAAAGCGATTGATATCCAAAACAAATTAGGGTCAGATATCATGATGAGTTTTGATGAGTGTCCGCCATTTGATGAAAGCTATGACTACGTCAAAAAATCGGTGGAACGGACGTCTCGCTGGGCGGAGCGTGGCTTGAAAGCCCATGCCAATCCAGATCGGCAAGGCTTGTTTGGGATCATTCAAGGTGCAGGATTTGAAGACTTGCGCAAGCAAAGTGCCCAAGACTTGATCAGTATGGACTTCCCAGGGTATTCCATCGGCGGCCTGTCAGTTGGCGAACCAAAAGCGGAAATGAATCGCGTGTTGGAATTTACAACTCCTTGCATTCCAGAAAACAAACCACGTTACCTGATGGGCGTTGGGGCAGCTGACTCCTTGATCGATGGCGTGATTCGCGGTGTCGATATGTTCGACTGCGTTTTACCAACACGGATCGCAAGAAACGGTACCTGTATGACTTCAAAAGGTCGTTTAGTCGTGAAAAATGCGCAATATGCCCGTGACTTTCGACCAATTGACGAGAAGTGTGATTGCTATACATGTAAAAACTATTCTCGTGCGTACATCCGTCACTTGATCAAATGTGATGAAACCTTTGGTATGCGTTTGACGTCTTACCACAATGTCTACTTCTTATTAAATCTGATGAAAAATGTCCGTCAAGCCATCATGGATGACAACTTGTTGGAGTTCCGTGAGCATTTTATTGAAGAGTATGGGTTCAACAAGGAAAATGCGAGGAATTTCTAACATTCTCTACTAAAATGGTGGGAATAATAGAGGAATTCTGATAAAGTATCTTATAGGAAAGAAAATAAATCGAGGTGAAAAAAATGGCACAATCTTTACCAATGCTCTTTATGCTGGTTGCTTTAGTGGCAATGTGGTTCTTTATGAGTCGTTCACAAAAGAAACAACAGCAAGAGCGTAAAAATCTTTTAGAAAATATGAAAGCTGGCGATGAAGTCGTAACCATCGGCGGACTCCACGGCGTTCTTTCTGAAGTCAACACAGAAAAAAGCACCGTGATCATCGACTGTGAAGGAATTTTCTTAGAGTTTGATCGTTCAGCGATCCGCACAGTGAAACCTGGAACTGTTGCATCCGTTGAAACACAAATCGAACCAGCTGATGTCGAAGACGCAACGAGCATCCAAGACGAAACCAAAGAATAAGCACAAACGCACCGTCGCTTTCTCAGAAGTGATGGTGCGTTTTTTTAGTAGTCGGACAGGTTCTAAAATAAAACAAGCACCGCAGCAAAACAGAGATCGCTCGTTTTGCTGCGGTGCTTTGATTGCCTTCGTTACTCGATCGGAATCAGTTTCTTTGACGCTTGTTTGCCTTGGTCTTTTGGCAACGTCAATTTCAAAATTCCTTCAGCGTAAGAGGCTTTGATTTCATCCTCTTTGACGTTTTCTAACAGGTATTGCCGCCGAACGCTTGTCAAGCTGCGCTCGCTGCGAACCAGACGTCCTTTTTCATCTTCGGTCGCATGATCCGTCTGGTGTTGTCCCGTAATCGTTAAAACCCCATTTTCATAGGTTACTTGAATATTTTCTTTAGGGATGCCAGGCAGTTCTGCTTCAACGAGAAATTCCTTGTCATTCTCGTGAATATCGGTTTTGATCAGGTTCGATTTAAACCCATCAAAAAAACTGCGGCCAAAATCTTCAAAGAAATCAAAAGGTGTCATACTGTATGAATCTGAGCGGCGTGGCACAATCTCATGTGTCATAAGAATCATCCTTTCTTTATTCTTTTGTTTTTACACTTTTTATTTTATTCATTTTTTAGCGAATTTCAAGTGATTTACTCGCTTTAAAAAAATCTTAAAAAACCTTTGATACCAACGTTTTACTCCTTGATTTTGGCGTTTTTTTACATTGCTTCGTTCCTGCTTTTCCCCTCATTTCGCCTGCTTTTTTTGCGTGACAGTATATACTTAATGATATATACTAAAATCGAAGTGGAGGAGGAAAAACATGGCACGTTATAGAAAACGAATGCTTGTTGCTTTGATCTATGCATTGTTGTCGTCGATTGCTTTAAATCTCTTTTGGCTGCCGGGAAATATTTATGCGAGTGGGATCACTGGTTTGTCGCAATTGTTGTCGCAGCTTTTAGACGAGCAGTTGAACCTGCAGCTTTCGATCCCGCTTTTGGTGCTTTTTTTTAATGCGCCATTGTTAGCGGTTGCTTGGGTCAAAATCGATCGAGAATTTACCATCATGACGGTTTGTACCGTCGTCCTGTCTTCTGTTATGATGAAGGTGGTACCGGTCATTGCTTTAACGACCGATCCGGTGATCTGTGCCGTGTTCGGCGGATTGCTGCACGGGGTGTCGGTGGGCTTGACATTGAACGACGATTTTTCAACGGGTGGGCTTGATATTTTAGGAATTTTAGTGAAAAAAGCCACTGGTAGAAGTATCGGCAGTTTCTTTATCGGCTTCAATGTCAGTTTGCAGCTAGCAGCTGGGCTGATCTTTGGCTGGCCTTATGCTTTTTATAGTGCCATTTCCTTCTTCATCAGTGGGCGGATGGTCGACTACGTCAACCTGAAACAGCGGCGTGTGCAGCTGCTGGTCGTTACAGAAAAAGCAGAACCCGTCATTACGACGTTGCAATGTGCTTTGCAGCGAGGCATCACGGTCATCAACGATGTCGAAGGTGGATTTGATCATCAACAGAAAAAACTATTATTACTGGTTATTTCCCATAGAGAACTCAAGACCGTCGAAGGCATGATCCAAGGAATCGATGAACAAGCGTTTGTCAGTGTTTCTTCTGGCGTCAGTGCCAATCGATCGTTTTATGAATGGTAGCAAAGTGAAAGAAAGTAGGAGAGACGTTGAAAAAACAAGCAGTATTTCAAGAAGTTGCCCAGCAGATTGCGCAACGGGTTCATGAAGGTACGTACGTGACGAGCCAAAAGCTTCCTTCCGATTATGATTTAGCAGAGGAATTTCAGTGCAGCCGTTTAACGGTGCGCAAAGCCATCGATCTATTGATTGGCCAGAATTTGTTAGTGAAAGAAAAAGGCAAAGGAACCTATGTCATGAAACAGCCCAAGATCCCAAGCGGCTCTGGCGGGCTCCAAAGTTTTACTGAAACTGCAAAGATCCAAGGGAAAAAGACCCGTACGGAAGTTTTGCATATCGAAACCGTCAAAGAGCTCCCGATAGAGATTGGGCAGCTGTTTGGCGATTACGCCAAGGAACCGATCGTTTATTTGGTGCGCTTGCGTTACTTTGATGATGAGCCGATGACGGTGGAAAATCTTTACGTACTGAAACGCTATTTGCAAGAAGACACCGCAGAACTCACGAAAGCTCAATTAGAGTCGTCTTTGTATCAAGTCATTGAAGCCAACATCGAGATTGGTTATTCCCATCAAGAGGTGGAAGCTGTGAAAAGTCCTGCCGATATTGCGAAACTTTTGCAGGTGCCTCAAGAGGAACCGATGCTTTTGGTCCATTCGATGACCTATTCCGCATCAGCCAAACCGATCTTATACGATACATCCTATTACCGAGCAGACAAATATACCTTCAAAAATACATTAGTGCGTCAAAAATAAAATCAATCCTTTAGAGGTGAAGACAATGGATCCACTCACAGCAAGTATTGAAGCCAATTGGTCAGAATTTCTCACACTTTTGAGCGAGGTGATGCAGATTGCAAGCGTCAAAGGTGAGCCGGCGCCTCATGCGCCTTATGGCACAGGACCACGAGAAGTGTTAGCATACGTCATGGAAAAAAGCGCAGCATACGGGTTTCAAACAACGGTCATTGATGATGCGATCGGCTATGCCCATTGGGGACCAACGGATACCGACTATATCGGTGTGTTAGGACACTTGGATGTCGTCTCGGCAGGTTCTGGCTGGAGCTACCCACCCTTTGCACTAACTGAAAAAGACGGCAACTTTTATGGCCGAGGGATCTTAGATAACAAAGGCCCGATCATCAGCTGTTTGTTTGCCATGAAATTATTGAAAGACCTTGGTCATCAACCGCAATTACCGCTGCGGATCATTTTCGGTACAGATGAAGAAAGCGGCATGTCGGATATCCCGCATTTTCTAGCGGTTGAGCAGCCACCGCGTTTTGGTTTTACGCCAGACTGCAAGTATCCAGTGGTTTACGGCGAACGAGGTGTCGTCAATGTGCAACTTGATTTTCCATTGCCCGCCCAAGAACAGCAGCTGTTAGCGGCGTTTTCTGGCGATCAATTCCGCGATCATGTACCAGACCACCTATCGGTAACCGTAGGCAGTCAGTCCTTTGAAGCACTAGGCAAACGTTCCCCTAGCAATGCCCCTGAGCTAGGGGACAATGCCATTACAAAGCTTGCCCAGCAAGCAGCACCGCAACTAGCAGCGACACCATCCTTGCAAGCAGCTTTGCAGTGGATCGCCCAAAGTTTTCACCAGCAGCACTATGGCGAAGGCATTGATTTGGTACTAGAAGATGCTGATTCAGGAAAGTTGATCTTGACCCCTGTGGTTCTCCAAAAATCCGCCAGTGGACTAGCGTTAGAAGTGGCCTTTCGCTATCCGGTATCGGTAACGGAGGAACAAGTACTCGCTGGGGTGCAAAAGGCATTGCCAAAAGGGGCAAGTCTTACGATCCTTCGCAGCATTCCGGGGTTCTGCCGATCAAAAGATGCCCCCGAAATCCAAACGCTATCGACGATCTATCACCAAGTAACGGGCAATGATCCAACCCCCGTGACGACTACAGGAGCAACCTATGCCCGCAAGATGCCAAACATCCTTGCTTTTGGTCCGTCTTTTCCAGGGCAAAAAGGGATCGCTCATAACCAAGATGAGTACATGGCGGTTGCCGATCTACGGATGAATCTTGAAATTTATCTGCGCAGCTTACAAGCACTGACAAAATAAGCGAAGACACGAACGAAGAAGAGTTTTTCCATTTTTTTTGAGAAACTCTTTTTTTAGTATAGACATAGTAGTATATACCGTATAGAATATACTTGAAAGCGCTATGAAAAATGGAGGGATATTTATGTGGGGAATGATTGCTACATGGCGGATGGCACACGATGGCGTGCTCGCTGCTAAAGCACTATTAGAGCAACAAGGCTCCTGCCAAGATGCAGTAGAAACAGCCATTAAAGCAGTGGAAGATTATCCATTTTATAAATCGGTGGGGTATGGCGGACTGCCCAACGAAGAAGGCGTGTTGGAAATGGACGCTGCCTTTATGGATGGTGATACCTTCAAAATTGGTGCCGTCGCTGGGATCGTCGATGTGGAAAATCCTATTTCCGTGGCACGCCGCCTAAGTGAGGAAAAATTCAATAGTTTTCGGATCGGCCAAGGAGCGGTCGCTTATGCGCTTGCCGAAGGATTCCAGCCCAAAGAGATGTTGACACCGCGAGCCAAAACCATTTGGGAAAAGCGCAAAGCAGAGATCGCTGCCAACAACCTCAATCCCTATGACGGCCACGATACAGTGGGAGTAGTTGCGCTGGATGAACACCAAAGCATGGCAGCAGGAACCTCTAGTTCTGGTTTATTTATGAAAAAAAGCGGTCGTGTTGGCGATTCACCTTTATCTGGATCTGGTTTTTATGTGGATAGTGAAATCGGCGGTGCCGCTGCCACAGGGTTAGGGGAAGACTTGATGAAAGGCTGCCTTTCCTACGAGATCGTCCGTTTGATGGGAGCAGGGCTAGCACCGCAAGAAGCATGTGATCAAGCCGTTTACGACTTTGAAGCGCGATTGAAGAAGCGCTACGGCAAAGCCGGCGCCTTCTCGCTGATCGCCTTAGATAAACAGGGGCGCTGGGGCGTGGCAACCAATGTAGAATTTACCTTTAGTGTCGCAACCACCAAGCAAGAGCCTGCTATTTTTATGGCAACGCCAGGTCCTGAGCAGACAACCGTGATCGAACCCATCACGCAAGAATGGTTGGAGGCTTATGAAAAACGAATCAAAGCGCCGGTCTAACAACCGCGATTGAGAAAAACAAACATTGGAGGAATGGATATGGCAACGAAAAAAATCTATTTGTTTTGTGAAGCTGGAATGTCAACGAGTATCATGGTCAATAAAATGATGGAAGTCGTCAAAAAGCACAACATGCCTTTGACGATCGAAGCATTCCCTGCGATCCACGCAGAAGAAAAAGTCGAACAAGAAAAACCCGTCGCTATTTTGTTAGGTCCACAAGTACGACACTTAGATAGCAAAATGAAAGCAACTTTCGAGCCAATGGGGATTCCAGTCGGCACGATCGCGACAGAAGCATACGGCATGATGGATGGCGAACGAGCATTGAAAGATGCCTTAAGCTTGATCAAAAAAGCCAAAGCAAAGTAATAAAAGTGTTGGAGTAACAGGGGACTACGTGTTATCTGCTAGTTAGCACGCAGATGGGAGGAAGAAAAATGCAGAAATTTTTAAACTGGTTAGAAAAAGTGTTAACACCGATGGCAAAGACGATCGGTGAAAACAAATACTTGATTGCAATTCGTGATGGTTTCTTATTATCCACACCGTTGTTGATCGTGGGGTCACTCTTTTTAGTCTTGACCAATTTTCCGATTCCAAATTGGAACGAGATGATGAGCAGTTTGCTGGGAGACAACTGGGCAACGATGTTGAATATGCCAGCAACAGCCAGCTTTGACATTATGACGATTTTAGCTGTTGGTGGGATCGGGTATAGTTTGGCAAAACAGTTTAAAGTTGATGCCATGCAAGCAGCCATTATTTCACTCGTTTCTTTTTTTATCGTGACACCATTTACGACCGTTTTCACACCAGAAGGCTCTACGGACGTTTATGAAGTTGGCAGCCTGCCATTACGATGGATGGGTTCTAGCGGTTTGTTCTTAGGGATGGTCGTTGCCTTGATTTCCACCAGAATGTTCGTTGCGTTATTACGCAAAGGGTGGACGATCAAAATGCCTGACGGTGTTCCCCCAACCGTGGTGAAATCCTTTGAGGCATTGATTCCCAGCTTTGTGATCGTGACGGTTTTTATGATCGCCAACTGGTTAGCCAACTTAACGTCTTATGGCAATCTGCAAGAGATCCTCTTTAAGTTCTTACAGACACCGTTGTTAAGTTTAGGAAATACTTTAGGTGCCATGATCATAGCCTACCTATTTTTGCATTTTTTCTGGTTCTTTGGGATCAATGGTTCCAGTGTGGTCGGCGCTGTCTTCAACCCTATCTTACGGGCATTATCTATTGAAAACTTAGATGCTTTCAAGAATGGCGCAGAAATTCCTAACATTATCACCGGTCAATTTCAAGACATGTTCGCGACCTTTGGCGGGGGCGGTTCGACATTGTCTTTGATTTTAGTCATGATCTTAGTCTGTAAAAGCCAAAGGGTCAAAAAACTATCACAGTTATCGTTGATACCAGGTATCTTTGGGATCAATGAACCAATCATCTTTGGGTTACCGATCGTCTTGAATCCAGTTCTGCTGATTCCTTTTGCTTTAGTGCCAACGATCAATATTATTATCTCTTACTTCTGTATGGATCTTGGATTAGTCAACTATACCAATGGAATTCAACTGCCCTGGACCACGCCACCGATTATTTCTGGTTTCTTAGTCAGTGGTTGGCAAGCGTCTGTTTTACAAGTCTTGTTAATCCTCTTAGGAATGGCTATTTATTATCCGTTTATCAAAGTCTTAGATAATCAATATCTAAAAGAAGAAGCGGATGCCGTTGAACAAGAAGAAGAGGAAATCAATTTTGACGATTTCGATTTTGATGATCTATAAGAAAAGAGGCGCCGCTCATGAAAAAAATAATTTTGATTCTCAATCATGTCACTGCAGGGATGGGAAGTGATGAAAATGCTCAGTTGCCGCCAAGCGGCAAAAAAGCTGCCCTTGGTCCAGGTCGAACCTTGAATCCACTTTTTCAAGAGCAAGACGCACAAATCGTTGCAACACTCTATTGTGGTGACCAATATTATCACGAGCATCAAGAAGAAGTGAACAAAAAATTTGTGGGGTTTGCTAAAAAATTTGATGCCGATGCCGTTCTTTGCGGACCTGCGATGCATTATCCTAATTTTGGCGAAATGGCAGCAGGATTGACGAAAGTATTCAATGCGCAAGGAATTCCAGGGGCTGCAGCGATGTCAGAGGAAAACCCAGCAGTGGCAATCTATGCCAAAGACATCTATATCTTGAAGATGCCGAAAAAAGGCGGGATTGGATTGAATGATTCCTACAAAAAGATGGCGCACGTTGTTTCCCAGCTTGCCCACGGAAAGCCTCTAACAGAAGTAGACCAAGAGGATTTGTTTTAAAGAGAAAGACGATCAGCGTTGGCTGGTCGTTTTTTTGTCCTCAATAGACACTAATAGCCATTGAGGGAGGGATAGAATACTAGAGGGAGTATACGGCAATCTTAGATAAAATAGTAGAAGGAAGAGTGATTTTTTTCCAAAGTGAACAAAAAGTTTTTTAATCTATTGTTCAATTTAACACATGACATTTTTCTTAATAAAAACCGAAACTTTTGTCCACTTCTTTTCCTTGAAAGTTCTTGAAAACGCTTAATTTAAAGGGAGTTTAATAAAACTGTGAAAAAAATCACAAAAACTATTTACAAACGAAAAAAGATGTTGTATGATCTGTATGTGAAGTAGTTAACAAACAAAACTTGTTTAAAAACTAGGAGGACAAACAATGGCTAAGACATTGGAAAAAGAAGTGACGATCGACGTACAAGCAATGATTGACGATTTAGCAACGAAGGCAAATGTGGCGTTAAAGGAAATGGAAAACTTTGATCAAGAAAAAGTGGACCACATTGTTCATGAAATGGCAATGGCAGCATTAGACAAACATATGCCTTTAGCTAAAATGGCAGTAGAAGAAACTGGTCGTGGTATCTATGAAGATAAAGCGATCAAAAACATGTACGCTTCAGAATATATTTGGAACAGTATCAAACATGACAAAACAGTCGGCGTGATCAATGAAGACAAACAAAAAGGCTTGATCGAAATCGCTGAACCAGTTGGTGTCGTTTGTGGGGTAACACCAACAACTAACCCAACATCTACAACGATCTTTAAAGCAATGATCGCTTTGAAAACACGTAACCCGATCGTTTTTGCTTTCCACCCATCTGCACAAAAATGTTCAGCAGAAGCTGCACGTATCGTTCGTGATGCAGCCATCGCTGCTGGGGCACCTGAAAACTGTGTGCAATGGATCGAACATCCATCAATCGAAGCGACTGGCTTATTGATGAACCACCCAGGAATTGCGATCGTATTAGCAACTGGTGGCGCTGGCATGGTCAAAGCAGCATACTCAACTGGTAAACCTGCATTAGGTGTTGGACCAGGGAACGTACCTGCATATATCGAAAAAACAGCGAAAGTGAAACGAGCAGTCAATGACTTGATCGTATCAAAAACTTTTGATAACGGAATGATCTGTGCCTCTGAACAAGCAGTGATCGTTGATAAAGAAGTCTATGCCTCTGTGAAAGCAGAATTTGAAGCACATCAAGTCTATGTTGTAAAAGCAAAAGAATTACAAAAACTTGAAGATGCCGTGATGAACGAAGGAAAATATGCCGTAAATCCAGCAATCGTTGGACATTCAGCAATGGAAATCGCGAAATTAGCAGGCATCAACGTACCAGAAGGAACAAAATTATTGATCGCTGAACTTGACGGTGTCGGTGCTGATTACCCACTATCAAGAGAAAAACTTTCTCCAGTTTTAGCAATGATCAAAGCAAACAACACAGAAGACGCGTTCGAAAAATGTGAAGCAATGCTTGATTTAGGCGGACTAGGCCATACAGCGGTGATCCACACTGAAAACGAAGACTTGCAATTAGCATTCGGCCTACGCATGAAAGCTTGCCGTATCTTAGTTAACACACCATCTGCAGAAGGTGGTATCGGAAATATCTACAACGAAATGATTCCATCATTGACACTTGGTTGTGGTTCATACGGGAAAAACTCTGTATCACGAAATGTTTCTGCTGTGAACTTGATCAACGTGAAAACTGTAGCGAAACGGAGAAATAATATGCAATGGTTTAAATTGCCACCAAAAATCTTCTTTGAAAAGAACTCTCTAATGTACTTGGAGAAAATGGAAAACGTTGAACGTGTCATGATCGTTTGTGACCCTGGTATGGTTCAATTCGGCTATTGCGATACGGTTCGTGAAGTACTTGCTCGTCGTAAAAATGACGTGAAAATCGAAGTCTTCTCTGACGTAGAACCAAACCCATCAACAAACACCGTTTACGCTGGAACAAAAATGATGGTTGATTTCAAACCAGATACAGTGATCGCCCTTGGTGGTGGATCAGCAATGGATGCTGCCAAAGGCATGTGGATGTTCTATGAGCACCCAGATACTTCATTCTTCGGCGCGAAACAAAAATTCTTAGATATCCGTAAACGGACATACAAGATCGACAAACCAGAAAAAACGCAATTCGTTTGTATCCCAACAACGTCTGGTACTGGTTCTGAAGTAACCCCATTTGCGGTTATCACTGACAGTGAAACACACGTGAAGTACCCATTAGCTGATTACGCATTGACACCAGATGTTGCAATCGTTGACCCTCAATTCGTAATGTCAGTACCTGCTTCTGTTACAGCAGACACTGGAATGGACGTTTTGACTCATGCGATCGAATCTTATGTGTCAGTAATGGCATCTGATTACACTCGTGGATTGAGCTTACAAGCAATCAAGTTAGTCTTTGACTACTTAGAAAAATCAGTGAAAACGCCTGATATGGAATCTCGCGAAAAAATGCATAATGCCTCAACAATGGCAGGTATGGCCTTCGCCAATGCATTCCTAGGTATTTGTCACTCTGTAGCTCACAAAATCGGTGGTGAATATGGTATTCCTCACGGACGTACAAATGCGATTCTTTTACCGCACATCATCCGTTACAATGCCAAAGACCCACAAAAACATGCAATGTTCCCTAAATATGACTTCTTCCGTGCCGATACAGATTACGCAGACATTGCGAAATTCTTAGGTCTTAAAGGCAAAACAACGGCTGAATTGGTTGAAGCATTGGCAACAGCTGTTTACGAATTAGGACAATCTGTTGGTATCGACATGAGCTTGAAAGCGCAAGGCGTCACTCAACAAACACTAGATACAACAGTTGATCGCATGGCTGAATTGGCTTACGAAGACCAATGTACAACAGCAAATCCAAAAGAACCACTAATCTCTGAATTGAAACAAATCATCGTTGATGCCTATAACGGCTAAACAATGAATCAAGAACACCCTGCGGTATCTTAGCTGCCGCAGGGTGTTCTTTTGTCGTCTCTTTTTTTGGAAAAGTAAGCCGACAGTTGCCGCCTTTTTGCCCAGATCAGTTAAGAATGCGAAAAATAGCAATTGAACAGGGGGGCATAAAAAAGGAGTGGATTTCTCCACTCCGTAAAAGTCTCGTTTTTTCAGGATGTCACCAAGGCTGCTGCTTTTTTTGCTCAAACAGATACGCTCGTTACTTGCTGACGTTTTTCTTCAAGCGTAGCATCTGGAAGCTTTGTTTTTCCAAGACGACACGCAAAATGCCGTCATTCAATTCCGCTGTTTTTCCATTGACGGGCACAACGTTGTTCGGGGTTGCTTCGGTATTGGCGGCATGCAAGTCTGGGTGGTGCAAGACTTGATGGGTAGCGATTTGCAATGAATTATATTGACGCAAGTCGCAAGTGAATTCATTGGCATCCTGCAAATCCTTATTTACTAAGAAAAAGGTTAAATAGTCATCTTCGTTTTCGATCGCAATGGCATCCACATAAGAAGCTTTTCCGTGGCTGCTATCGAAATCAGCTCCTCGAAGGATGCTATGCAACACGTGACCGCGACCATAGTTGCTGATCATTTCATAGGGATAAAAAATCGTTTGTTTCCAAGCGGCAGTATCGGAAGTCATGATCGGTGCGATCACGTTGACCAGCTGTGCCATGCAGGCGATTTTAACGCGATCTGCGTGATGAAGCATCGTGATCATCATGCTTGCGACGAGTAACGCATCTTCAAAGTGATAGACGTCTTCTAATTGTGGTGGGTGTTGACTCCAAGGTTCAATTTTTTGATCCTGTTCATTTGAGTGATACCAGACGTTCCATTCGTCGAAGGAAATATTGATCGTCTTCTTGCTTCGGCGTTTGGCTTTCACTGCATCACAGATTGCTGCGACTTGACTGATGAACTGATCCATTGCGACATTGCTTGCTAGATAATCTTGGCTATCGCCGTTACGGTTGCCATAATATTGGTGCATGGAAATGTAGTCGACTTGATCGTAACAATGACTTAATACTGTATCTTCCCACATGCCAAAGGTCGGCATCGTGAGAGAAGAACTACCACAAGCGACGGTTTCGATCGTTGGGTCCACCAGACGCATCGCTTTGCCAGCTTCTTCTGCGAGACGGCCGTATTCATCGGCTGTCTTATGTCCTTCTTGCCAAGGACCGTCCATTTCATTGCCTAGACACCAAAGTTTGATGTCATGAGGATCGGCCACCCCATGGGCACGACGGAGGTCACTATAATAGCTGCCGCCTTTTAAATTGGTGTATTCGATCAAGTTTTTCGCTGCTTCGATTCCTCGTGTCCCAAGATTGATCGCCATCATCGGTGCCGTATTGACTTGCTTGGTCCAATCCATAAATTCGTTTAAGCCGAACTGATTGCTTTCGATTACCCGCCAGGCCAAATCGATTTTTGCTGGCCGTTGCTCTTTAGGGCCGACGCTATCTTCCCATTTATACCCAGAGACGAAATTGCCTCCTGGGTAACGGACGATCGGCACATTCAACTGCTTGATCAAGGCAGCGACATCTTGACGAAAGCCTTGATCATCGGCAAAAGGACTTTCTGGTTGATAGATCCCTTCGTACACACAGCGCCCTAAGTGCTCCACAAAAGAGCCGTAGATCCGTTCGTCGACTGGTGCCAAAATAAAGTGTTTGTCTAAATACATCGTAGTTTTCTTCAATTTTGCAACCCCTTTCTTTTCTTTCATTGTAGCGATAGTCCATGAAAATAAACACTACATTCTGTCTTATTCTATTGACGTTTTGTCCGTTTTCTTTATACTAAAGGCAAGTAGGAAGGAGTGAGAAGTTGAACGTAACCTATTCAGGATTTCAAATGCACAATGCTGTTTCCGATCATATTTATCGCCCCTCTGGCTTAAAGCATTATCTTTTCGTGTTGACGTTGTCTCCAATGGTTTTCACTTTTGAAGATGGTCATCAAGAAACTAGTGAAAAAGGTAGCTGCATTCTTTTTCCTCCAACCGTCTATCAAGATTATCGTGGCAAAGAAGATTTTTTTAATAGCTTTGTTGAGTTTCAAACGGACCAGGTGATCGAAGAAACCTATGTGATCCCTTGCAATCAATTGTTTCAGCCGAAAAATATTCAACAAATCAACAAATTGATCCAAAAGATCAATCATGAATCCTTGTTGCCGCAACGGCACACGGAAGAATTGATCGCGGCGTATATGACAAATCTATTGGTCTTACTTGAACGCAATTTTGAAGAAAGCATCCCGCAACCACAAAACGAACACTATCAACTGTTTCAAGCGATGCGGTTGAAAATGTTAGTCAATTGCGAACAGCAATGGGATTTTTACCAGTTTAGCCGCGAGCTTTCCATCGGTAAAAGCCAATTCTATAAGCTCTATCAACAGTTTTTTCATACCACGCCCAAAGAAGATTTATTGCAAGCTCGGTTTCAAAAGTTTTTTTATTTACGCAGCAACGAAACGCTGACGATTCGAGAGGCGGCGTTTCAATCTGGTTTCCAAAATATCAACCATTTTAATCGACTCTTTGCGAAGCGCTATGGCTGTGCACCGACAAAGTACCAACAGGAGCAATAGGCAGGTCTGATCGGTAAAAACGCAGAAAAAAGACCGACGAATTCTTGACGGATGCAAGAGAAAACGGGACAATGTCATTAGGAGGTGGCGTATGGATACAGAAACGATCGTAAGCGAACTTTCTAAGCGTTCAAGCGAATTGGAAGCGCTACAAAGCAAATTGAGTCAAAGCCAATTAATGAATAATGAAGCAGCACAAACGTTCATTTTTGACTTAAAGGATTATTTAGATAGCTTAAAGCTCGTAACGGATTTAGTACCGTCAGCGGCAACTACCACAGTGGAAGTTGACCAGTTGTCGTACGTCTTAGGTGAACAAAATCAAAGCATCCAACAGCTGCTGGTCATTTTGGAAGAAGCCGAAGAAAACGACGACCAGTGCTTTTTCGGTAAAAGTGCGGGAGAAGTGCGGCGGATGATTGGCAGTCTGTCTGGGATCCTGGAACTAAACGGTCTGTTGCTGCAAGACAATCGTGGCTTTCAGCAAGTTGTGAAGGAAACCGGACCGCTTCAGGTGACTGAAACAAAGGAAGTCTCTGAGAAAAAAGGGTTTCTCCAAAAGCTTTTTGGGAAATAAGCACTGATCGTCGATCACAATACGTGTACTTGTATCTCAAACGGTTCTCCACAATGCGTGAAGAACCGTTTAAGGAGACGACTTTTCTAGGAGAAAGGGGGGCTTGAAGATGGCAGAAACAGTCACACTTCAACCGATTACGGAAGAAATGATTGCTGAACTTTGGTCGATCAGCTATGGGCCTAAGGCAGATTTAGAATGGAAAAAATGGGACGGACCGTATTTCCAAGACCCCGTGTTGACGTGGGAAGAATTTCGAACGGGGTTTGGCGCTAGCTGTATCGACAACCCGTTACGTAAAGCGATCAGCTATCAAGGAAGAATCGTAGGGATCGCGACCGCTTATTGGGAAGACAATACCTTGCAGCAGTGGTTGGAATTCGGGATAGCCATCTATGATGCTTCCCTTTGGAATCAAGGCATTGGCAGCCAAGCAATTCGCCAGTGGATCAATGAGTTGTTTGAATCACAGCCTCATATCCAGCGTGTGGGTTATACCACGTGGTCGGGCAATCACCGCATGATGAAACTAGGAGAAAAGCTAGGGATGACCAAAGAAGCCCAGATCCGCAAAGTCCGTTTCTGGGAAGGCACCTATTATGATTCCATCAAGTATGGCATCTTGCGAGAAGAATGGGCACAGCAGAAGTGAAGGTAGGGGATGCGGCAGCCAATGTCGTATTCCTTTTTCTTTTTTACAACAAATCAAAAAAATTTCTAGCATTACAGACAATAACCATGTACTATCTCTATGTAATACTTTATAATAATTCCAATATACAGATTAGAAATATTTTAAAAAAGTCGGGAATAGCGTTTGAAGTTCATTCTCAATTAGTCTAAAATAGTGAGAAAGAAAAGATACTGGAGGGAAAGAAATGTCAGTTTTAGAAATCAAAAATCTACACGTCCAAATCGAAGATAAAAAGATCTTAAAAGGCGTTGACTTAGTGTTAAAAACTGGAGAGATCCATGCCATCATGGGACCAAACGGTACAGGGAAATCAACCTTGTCCGCTGCCATCATGGGCAACCCGAATTATGAAGTGACAGAAGGGGAAATTTTGTTCGACGGCGAAAACGTCTTGGAAATGGAAGTGGATGAGCGAGCTCGTTTAGGTCTGTTCTTGGCGATGCAATACCCAAGTGAAATTCCAGGCATCACCAATGCAGAATTCATGCGGGCAGCGATCAATGCCAAACGTGACGAAGACGACAAAATCTCTGTCATGGATTTCTTGAAAAAATTAGATGAAAAAATGGATTTATTGAATATGCCAGAAGAAATGGCGGAACGCTATCTGAATGAAGGCTTCTCTGGTGGAGAAAAGAAACGAAATGAAATCTTACAATTGTTGATGCTAGAGCCAACCTTTGCAATTTTGGATGAGATCGACTCTGGTCTAGATATCGATGCCTTGAAAGTCGTAGCAAAAGGCGTCAATGAAATGCGCGGCGAAGGCTTTGGCGCTTTGATCATCACCCATTACCAACGTCTGTTAAACTACATCACACCAGACGTGGTTCATATCATGATGGAAGGCCGTGTCGTGATGACCGGTTCGGCAGACTTAGCCAAACGCCTAGAAGCAGAAGGCTATGCTGGGATCAGTAAAGAGTTAGGGATCGACTACAAAGAAGAAGAAGCGTAAGGAGGCAAGGTAAATGGCAAAATTACAGGATTATCTTGAACAAGTCAACGTTTTTTCAGCGTTAAAAGAAGAGCCTGAATGGATGTTGGAATTACGCCAAGCAGCCCTTGCGAAAGTGGATGAACTTGCGTTTCCAAAAATCGAGCGGGTGCGTTACGAGCGTTGGCCATTGTTCAATATCGACGAACAAGCACTTGCTGGTGAGTACGCTTTGTCAGAAGAAGAAGTGGCAGGCGCAGTTCCCGCCTTTGACGCGATGGATAACCATCCGACCCTCGTTCAGTTCGATGACACCACGATCTTTGAGCAATTACCGCAAGAGTTGATCGACAAAGGCGTGATCTTTACGGACTTGTTTACAGCAATGAAAGAAGTACCAGAGTTGGTTAATCAATACTATATGACCAAAGCAGTGCCAATGGACGAAGACAAAATGACCGCAGCACATGCGGCGTTTATGAATAGCGGCATGTTCTTGTATGTACCAAAAAACGTGGTGATCGAAGAACCCCTTGAAGCGATTTTCTACCACAATGGCAATAGCCAAGCGCATTTCTTCAAACACATTTTGATCGTTGCCGATGAACACAGTGAGTTCAGCTACTTGGAACGTTTCCAAACCAAAGGCGACCAAGCGAAAAAACTGTCATGCAATATCGTAGTGGAAGTAATTGCCAAAGCAGGCGCGAAGGTCAAATTCTCTGCGATTGATCAGTTAGGTGTCAACATTACTACGTATATGAATCGTCGCGGCTACGTATTACGAGATGCGATGGTAGATTGGGCGATCGGAGTCATGAATGACGGCGACGTCGTGGCAGACTTTGATTCTGATCTTGTAGGCGAAGGCGCGCATTCGGAAGTCAAAGCGGTCGCAATCAGTGCTGGACGCCAAACACAAGGGATCGATACCCGCGTCACCAATAAAGCACCGCATTCCATTGGTCATATCCTGCAACACGGCGTTATCAGAGAACGCGGCGTCTTAACCTTTAACGGTATCGGACACATTTTAAAAGGAGCCAAAGGAGCGGACGCGCAACAAGAAAGCCGTGTCCTAATGCTTTCAGACCAAGCCCGTGGCGATGCTAACCCAATCCTTTTGATCGATGAGCACGAAGTAACAGCCGGACACGCAGCCAGTGTGGGACGGGTCGATCCAGAAGAAATGTACTACTTGATGAGTCGTGGGTTGCGCAAAGAAGAAGCGGAACGTTTGGTGATTCGTGGTTTCTTAGGATCCGTTTTGACCGCGATCCCAGTCAAAGAAGTGCAACAAGAATTGGTTGCCGTTATCGAAGGGAAGTTGCTCGCATGATCGATGCCCAAAAAGTGAAACAAGCGTTTCCCATCTTGGATCAGCTCGTAAATGACGAACCATTGATCTACCTCGACAATGCCGCCACTACGCAAAAACCAGAGGCAGTGCTGCAGGCAATCACCGATTATTACCATCAAGACAATGCCAACGTTCATCGTGGGGTTCATACCCTCGCAGAACGGGCGACCCATTCCTATGAAGGCGCACGAGAAAAGGTTCGCCGTTTTATCCATGCGAGTGAGACGGCGGAAGTGCTGTTTACTCGAGGGACGACCACTGGTTTAAATTGGGTCTCCCGCAGCTACGGCGACCGTTTTGTCAATGAAGGCGATGAAATCGTGATTTCTTATATGGAACATCACTCCAATATCATCCCTTGGCAACAATTAGCTGCTCGGAAAAAAGCTACCTTGAAATATATCCAGTTGACACCAGAAGGCACCTTGGACATGGAAGATGCCAAGAAACAGATCACAGACAAAACCGCCATCGTTTCGATCGCGCACGTTTCCAATGTTTTAGGCGTGATCAATCCGATTGCAGAGCTAACCAAATTGGCGCATCAGCACCAAGCCGTCATGGTGGTGGATGGTGCTCAGGCTGTTCCACATATGGCAGTTGATGTCCAAGCACTGGATTGTGATTTCTATGCCTTTTCTGGCCATAAAATGTGCGGACCAACTGGCATCGGTGTCTTATACGGCAAACGGCAATGGCTGGATCAAATGGAGCCCGTCGAATTTGGCGGTGAAATGATCGATTTTGTCCATCTGCAAGAAAGCACGTGGAAAGAACTGCCGTGGAAATTTGAAGCGGGCACACCAAATATTGCCGGCGCGATCGGCTTAGGTGCAGCGGTGGATTACTTAACAGAAATCGGCTTAGAAAACATCCACGCCCATGAAGCATATTTAGCTGCCTACGTTTTGCCCAAACTGCAAGCCATTGAAGGTTTGACCATCTATGGTCCCCAAGAAGCAGCAAAACGCACGGGAGTGATCGCCTTTAATCTAGCAGGCATCCATCCTCATGATGTTGCCACCGCTTTAGACATGGAAGGCATCGCCGTACGGGCAGGTCATCATTGTGCCCAACCCCTCTTGAGCTATTTGCAAGTCCCAGCGACTGCACGGGCCAGCTTTTACCTGTATAATACAAGAGAGGACGCCGATCGACTGGTTGACGCCATCAAGCTGACGAAGGAGTTTTTCCAACATGGCACTAACGAAATTAGATAATTTGTATCGACAAGTCATTCTGGATCATTCCAGCCACCCACATCATCGGGGCACCTTGGATGATTCAACGTACAAAGTCGAATTGAATAACCCTACCTGTGGCGACGTGATCCACTTGGAGCTCGCTGTCGAAGGAGACACCATCAAAGACATCGCGTTTACTGGCGAAGGCTGTTCCATCAGTACCGCCAGTGCATCCATGATGGGGGATGCGATTATCGGTAAGACACTAGCAGAAGCTGGTGAGCTATCAGGCTTTTTTTCTGAACTCGTCCAAGGAAATGACATTCCTCAAAGCGATCGCTTAGGCGATGCTTCCATGCTTGGGGGGGTGGCGAAGTTTCCTGCACGCATCAAGTGTGCGACTTTAGCTTGGAAAGCATTAGAAAAAGCCATTGCTGCCGACAGTACACAAGCATCTGTCAGTCACAGCCACGCCAATGAATCTGACACTGAAGAAACCAGCGAATAGACAACCGCACTACAAAAGGAGTGAGAACCATGGGTGTACCCGAATTAGAAGAATATAAATTTGGCTTCCACGATGACGTGCAGCCTGTTTTTAGTACCGGCGAAGGATTGACCGAAGACATCGTCCGTGAAATCTCACGGGTCAAGCAAGAACCAGAATGGATGCTTGAGTTCCGCTTGAAGTCTCTTGAAGCCTTCAACAAGATGCCCATGCAAAACTGGGGCCCAGACCTGTCTGACATCGATTTTGATGCCATCAAATATTACCAAAAACCAAGTGATCGTCCTGCCCGTGATTGGGATGACGTACCAGAAAAAATCAAAGAGACCTTTGAGCGCATTGGTATTCCAGAAGCCGAGCGGGCATACCTGGCCGGCGCTTCTGCCCAATACGAATCAGAAGTCGTTTACCACAACATGAAAGAAGAGTTTGAAAAACTTGGCATCGTCTTTACCGATACCGATTCAGCCTTGAAGGAATACCCTGAGCTGTTCAAACAATACTTTTCAAAATTAGTCCCACCAACCGATAACAAGCTTGCTGCTTTAAACTCAGCCGTTTGGTCAGGTGGTACCTTTATCTATGTACCAAAAGGCGTTCGTGTCGATGTGCCATTACAAACCTATTTCCGGATCAATGCCGAAAATACCGGTCAGTTCGAACGAACATTGATCATCGTTGACGAAGGCGCCAGCGTCCATTATGTTGAAGGCTGTACCGCCCCAACCTATTCAAGCAATAGTTTGCACGCAGCCATCGTTGAAATTTTCACCCTAAAAGACGCTTACTGCCGCTACACCACCATTCAAAACTGGTCAGACAACGTCTATAACCTAGTAACCAAACGGGCCAAAGCCTTAGAAGGTGCTACCGTTGAATGGATCGATGGCAACCTAGGTGCCAAAACAACCATGAAATACCCAAGTGTGTATCTTGATGGCAAAGGCGCACGAGGCACGATGCTTTCCATTGCCTTTGCAGGTGCCAACCAAATCCAAGATACTGGTGCAAAAATGATCCATAACGCACCAAATACCTCCAGCTCCATCGTCTCAAAATCAATTTCTAAAGACGGCGGTGCAGTAAACTATCGTGGACAAGTCACCTTCGGCAAGAAGAGCGCAGGCTCTATCTCCCATATCGAGTGTGACACTATCATCATGGATGACCTATCGAAATCCGATACCATCCCATTCAATGAGATCCACAACAGCCAGGTGTCCCTAGAACACGAAGCCAAAGTCTCCAAAATCTCAGAAGAACAACTGTACTACCTAATGAGCCGCGGTCTCTCCGAAAGCGAAGCAACCGAAATGATCGTCATGGGATTCGTCGAACCATTCACCAAAGAATTACCGATGGAATACGCAGTCGAATTGAACCGGTTGATTAGTTATGAGATGGAAGGGTCTGTGGGGTAATAGGGATACACCATTACATTCAAAGCTTCATTGACTTGATTAGTATGTTACTGTTTTCCACAAAATAATATGACAAAAAGGAGTACTCTTAGGAGTGCTCCTTTTTGTCGTTTTTTAGGCTCTTTGTCAATAAGGACTGATGAGTTGTGCAAAATCAAATCTGGGTCAGAATGAACCACATTCTGGCTCAGATTTTTTGTTATCTTACATTGATTAATTGATTGATCAAAAAGATTCTAATTCTCATGTTCTCGAATGATTTAAATCCGTAGGATACTCGTTTCATTGTCTTTATGTGGGTATTCTTCGCTTCTATTTTTCCATTGGAATAAGGATAGATCATTGCGTTGGTGATGCCTTCTTCATGGGTAAGAAGGTTTTGAAGCTTTTCCCGAAAGCTGTCATCTAACGTTTCGGGAAGTTCTGCCAATAAGGAGAAAAATAAGTCAGGGTCTTTGTCTCGAAAGGCTTCAACTAATTCATGAAAAAAGGGATACGCCTCCTTTAGGGGCGGAGAAAACTCAAGCAATCGATCAATCATCATTGCTTCAGTAAGAAATGGGTATTTTGGTGCTCGGAAACTTTTCCATGTTTTGTATTCATAATGGTTGATGTTTGCACGATTTTTTAGCAAAAAGCGCCAGTTCTTTTTCAGTTTTTCTGCCTGGCTTTTCTGTCCGGCTTTACGAAGTCCATTCATTTCACGGATACGCAACTCATTGAACGCTTGATTCATGTGTTTGACAATATGAAACCGATCAATCACTACTTTCGCATTTGGCAGAACACGTTTGGTGAGCTGGAAGTAGGCGGCGTTCATGTCTGTCACCAAGAATTCTACTTCTTCCGGATTGGTACAACCTAAGAAATAACTTGTTAATCGGGGTAATTTACGCGTAGGCAAAACATCTATTAATTTTCCTGTTTCGCCATCTGCACAAATAAAGCTCATTTTATCTTCTATGGAAGCATGCGAACGAAATTCATCAACCATCAATACTCTTGGGAGAATCTTCTTAGATTGCTTTGGTAAATAGCTTTTAAACTCTTTCAATGTACGAATAACGGTGGTCAAAGATACCTGACAGCTTTTCGCAATAAAAGATAAAGATACTTTTTCAGTCAGTAAAGAAGCAATTTTATATCTAACATGATTTGCGATTGAATGTCTGGGTTGGACAAAATAACTTTGAGCAGTCCAATGGGTGCGACAGTTTTTACAGGTATAGCGCTGCTTTTTTAGGCGCATAACCAAAGGCATATGATTGTATTGTTCAAAACGGACAATCGTTTCCTTCTTCCCATTTTTCACTATAATTGCTTTCCCGTTTCCATCTACCACAGTAGAACCACAACTTCTACAAGCACGAGGAGTAGGCGAGAGAACAGCATCGACGACCAACGTCTTTTTCTTCTGAAGGGTCTCGTAAGAGACCTCTGTAATCATCAAATCTTTCTCTATTATTCTCAGCATTTTTTTGATAGAATCATTCATATAGCATATCGTCCTCTCAGTTGTTTATTTTGTGGTGATTTAATCATACTAGAGAACGATATGTTTTTTAATACCTAAAATGAAAATGGGGCTGAAGAATCAATTCTGATTCATCAGTCCCATAAATTATAGAGCCGTTTTTTATTGGTAAAAAAGTGTGAGCATAGGGGAAATCTGCATAGAAAAACCGCACCATGACTATCTTTCGCAGCTCACAGGAAGATTACAATATTTTTTGGTTACTACGACTTCGACACTTATACTAATTCTTCAGCATATACGGTCATTTCATTCAACTTGTTTATTCGTTATTTTACTATCAATTTTCTTACAAAAAAGCTTCGTGATTAATTTAAAACGCAAACGAGTCAAAATACGGTTGTCTAATTTATGTGTATAAACGGAAAAACATTCCTCATCACTTGCTGGTAATTCAGATGAATGAATTGGGTTAATCATTTTGTTAATAGAAGAAATAGTGGAATTGATTGAAATAAAAAGCGACCAATATGGATCAGTCACCCTCATTACAAACTATTAAATGTAAAATCACTTCTGAATTTAGTAGGAACAAATTCGATAATAGAGTAAGTAGCAATACCATGAATTAAAAATGGATCTTCTTTGATAATAGATTGTGCCTCATCTTTGGAGGACAAACGTGCTAATATGATTCCTCCTGTTCTAGGATTTTTACGTCCAGAGCAGATAAAATGACCTGAATCATAGTTTTTTTGTAGATATTGATTATGTGGGGGAAGAAATTTTTCTACTTGGCTTAAATCTTTTTGATAGGTCAATTCTAAAATAAATAAATTCTTCATGTTGGGGAATCCTCCATATTTTACCTTATGCCTGTTTTGCTTTTCAGACAATAGTTTTTACTGAATGCTATCACCTATATACAAAGATGTTGAGTTAATTACCCTGCTCTTTAAGTATACGATCAACAAATGACATGTTTTTTTACATATCGGGCCTAACAAGAAGATTATACCAAAAGAATTTTAAACCAGTTATCGATATTTTGAATAATGTACAGAAGGGTTCGATCAGCTATTCACCCAATTTGTTGCAACAAAAAATAGCTAAACGAGTAGTAAGTAAAAGGCAGTTTACTAATGCGAGGTCATGATCATCCATGTGATACCGTATTGATCTTCAACCATACCATAGAGCGAGGACCAGAATACTGGTGCAAGGGGATCAATCACTTTTCCTTCTATCGAGAGGCTATTAAAAATAGTAGTAACTTCATCTGCAGATTCTTTTACAAGACAAAAGGAGAAAAAATCATTTGCTGGTCTATTTAGTCTGCCGTCTGTCATCATGATTCTCTGTCCGTCGATGATGATTTCTGAGTCCATAACGAAATCATCAGGCATCTCAGGATCTAAACCTGAATCTACCGGAGCTTCACTCGCATAAACGATGGACTTAACTTGAGCATCTAACGCCTCTTGATAAAATTTTATTGCATTTTCACAATTTCCTTGAAAACTTATAGCTGGGATAAGCATATAAAAATTCTCCTTTTTACTGATAGTATCACAAAGAAGTTACTCGCTTCTTTCAGTTTTTTCTTAGGAATCGGAAAATTTTGAATTGGTTATCCAAAAAAGGAGCAGAATACGTCGCTGCAATTAAATGACAAAATAATGTCTTGGAAAAATCTCAGTAGGTTTTTCTACGTTATATTTGATGGTCATTGTATTGCCCATACCATATCTCATTGGAACAGGAATACTATTTTCTGAGATATAATATTTTCCATCAATGAAGTAGCTAAAAGTTGCAAGTTTTGAATTGCGAAAATCCATCAGGTCGGGAAGAACAGTAGTGAATGCGACAATATTTCCCACGACTTCCTTTTTTTCAATTTTACCCATAGCTAATCACGCTCCTACTATAATTTTTATAGTGACAATTATAACATGCATGAGTGTGCGTGAGGTGACATCAATGTCAATAATTCTTAATTTAAGTTCAAATAAACTGTTTAATCATTAGATAAGTATGTAAATATGATGATTAACTTGATTTTGTCTAATCAAATGAGTAATTTATGAATTTGTCTGATAAATGGTAGCAGAATAGGTACAAAATAGTTTTTACTGTTGTCATAGCATTGCTGGCTAAATTATATTTTCCATCGATAGAGGTAAATAACTACAAGTTAATCACCTCAAATATAAATATGAAGTGATCTAGATTATAGAAAACAAAGATGTGATAATAAAATAGTGAAATAAGTAATATAGTTAGAATTAATCTTTTCATCAATCATTGAATGAGGGAGAATAACAAAAAAATCTGAGATAGAATAAAGTTCATTCTATCTCAGATTTTAGTTTGCACAATTTATAAGCCTATGGTGAAAAAGGGCTACTTTTTTGCTGTGCATGATCGAAATATTTATATTTCGCCTTTTTCATCTATCAAGGAATACCTAGAAAATCAAAATGTTAAGGCTTTGAATTTTTTGGATAGCAATTCTAAAGACTCAGTCTTTTTTGAAAAACATTCCTACTACAGTCACTATGAACATTAGTCCGAAGGTAAGCAAGAAGTCCCTGAACGCTTCGTTTAGTGGTGTTCTCAAGAATATAGTTGAGATTAAAAAATATCCGATTGGAAGAATTGCCGCTATAACAACACATATAAGTATAAAACCAATTATTTTTTTCATAAATCTATATTACCGCTTTTATCCCACATTTTCCAGCACTGAAAATAATTTGAGCTGGAATTCCACCAGGGATTAATTTTCCTAATATTTTTTTCAAAGCAGCTGTTCCTAATTTTTTTCCTAAGGTCTTAATGATTACTTCAGACGCTTTCTTCCATGCTTTACTAGCTATTAAATTTTTTACCTGAGGCGTGAAAATTTGTTTTGCAATATCTAAACCTACAATTTTTTCAAATTCTTTTTTCATACAATCGACAAAGTTTGCTTTTCTCAATTGAGGTTGTTGCTGACCAAAATCTCTTTCTAACATATCATAGAATTCATTATTACCATATTTTTCTCTCATAACAGTCAAGTTGATCTGAACAATATTTCCTTCACGGTCCGTCACAGCAGCGTGTTCATATATAAATTCTAAATCCTCTGCGTATTGATTAATAAGTTCTTGTTCGATTGCTTCTGTTTCCACAGAAGTATTGATCTCGTTTGCAGCTACAATTTGTAATGTTCCAAAAAAGGGCGAAATTACTATGAAAAGTGAAGCGATAAAACAAGCGATCTTTGATTTTTTCAGAAACGACATATTGAACCTTCTTTCTTTCTTTTTTTTTTTTGTTAGTTATACAACAAAAAAATAGTAACACATAAATAAAAATATAAAAATAATATTTTGTGCTGATAATATTAAATTATCTGGTTGTTTTAACGATGAAGAGGACACAAAAATATTGATTACATCTAAAACTTTTACAAGTCGAAAGTGTAACCAACTGACAGTAGGAAAATAAGCTGTATGGCGGTTGTTTTTATTTAATTGCTTGATGAAGATACGCTTCATATCAGGAAGTCTGCCGTTATATTTTGTTTATATATGAACCTGATTTTATTGTATTTTTTATAAATTTATTCATAATCTAAAATTTTCATATAAGCGAAATTTACTGGTAAAGGGTCGATTTCCTCTCTTATTTTTAATAGATAATCCACGGAATGCTTCAACTTATATAGTTAAATGTTAGATATCGTGCATAATGATGGAAGGTATGAAAAAATACTCATTTTGAAATTGGGTAGATACTTTTCTCTATCTAACTTGGATTAATGATCTTCTATTGAGTCCCGATTAGTATAAATATTTTTGTGGAAAAAAAGTTAATATAACTAAGAGAAAAGACAAAGCCGCAGTATTTGATTAGCCATCGCCATCAAGTGGACAGGGAATGGTTCAAATACTACGGCTTTTTTTAGGATGAATTTCATTAGTATCAATTTAATATTCTTGAATCAGTATTATTTCTCCGCGTTTTCTTTAAAGTAGTCATCAATGTAATCCTTAATTTTTTCAAAGTCTTTAGTCAGAAAAAATTTTGAAGGAACTTTTATGATAGGGAGGTTATTTTCATTATCAAAAGGAGCAAATGGCTCAGGAAGGATCAAGTAATCAACAGTATCTTTATCTCTCAGATAATTGATTGAAACGTCGTAAAACGGTGAAAAATAGTCTTTGAGGCTTGTGTCTCTTTGATAAAGAACACCTGGAGTTAATGGTGTGTAAGATAATCCATTGCTCAAAACTAAGACAAAACAAATTCTTTTCATAAAAAATCACCTTTCCTTTCGATTAAATACTAGCGTCATCTCAACAGTCAAGGATTCGTTATTCATTTGGTAAATCCATTTTAATAGACAGATGGATAAAATAGTAGTGAGCAATAGAAAAATGATTCAGTCGTTGGGTAAAAGGGAACCAGCAATCACAAGTTGTTCCTTTACTTTAAAAAACAAGAGATAGGAAAATACCAAGAACAATTATGATTAAGATTTCTAATGCTCCTTCCAAAAATAAATTGTTGTTTTTTAAAAATATCGTTTTCTTTTTATAGGGGAACCAAAATGACTGGTTTGCGTAGTCTGGCGGATATACGGAATCTAAAATACCACTGATAAAAAGTAATGGAATAGCTTTGAAAATATTGTCATGGAAGGCTAAATAAATATAGTATGTTAACAAAGAAATTTGAGCGATCCGCAGATGTCTTAGGTTGGTAACTGTATAGTTCATCAAATCATCCTTTCGTAAATGATTATCTCATATTGAATGATTTGGTTAAATTAAAATTATAAAACGTTTATTTA
This sequence comes from Enterococcus sp. FDAARGOS_375, assembly GCF_002393265.1. Taxonomy (NCBI): domain Bacteria; kingdom Bacillati; phylum Bacillota; class Bacilli; order Lactobacillales; family Enterococcaceae; genus Enterococcus; species Enterococcus sp. FDAARGOS_375. The sequence goes on from NZ_CP023515.1 coordinate 1,952,710, forward strand.
TTTTAATATTGAAAAATAAATTCTTTTAATTTAATAAACAATTTATAAATATCCTAAACAGAGGATATTTGATGAATTATCAAAGGGGATTTTCAGCTATTTATTTTAGAACGTCTTAGAGAGGATTCGTTTGAAAAGAGTTTCAGGATAATAAGTTAGTCTATTAAATCATTAGCAAAGTATGCACGTTGGACGAAATTAGTAGATTAATCAACAGCGATTTTTTTAGATAATGGTTATTTTGCTAAAACAAAAAATTACCAATTTTGTCTTTAATGCTTTAAGAGCAAAATATGCAATGATATACTAAAATAAATAAACTTAATGGAATAGACACTAAACGGAGACTCTAAAATATGACCAACCAACTAATCATACAAGATCATCATTTCAAGAAAGGTGAGCTATCTAGCATAACGACGGCCTATATCGATCAGTACCCAGTCGTTTACATACTCTACAACCGAAATGAAAAGAAAAGACCTGTTGCGTACATTGGTCAAACGGTTCAAGTGAACAAACGATTGAAGCAGCACTTGAATAACTCTAAGCGCAGAGAAATTAAAGAAGTCTTGCTGATTGGTCATGAAAAATTCAATCAATCAGCGACCTACAATATCGAAACCAATTTGATCAATCACTTCATTGGGGATGAGCAGTTTCAGTTGCAAAATGTCAGTCAAACAAGACAGGTACAGATGCATCAGTATTATGAAAAAGAGTATTATGATGAAGTGGTCTTCCAAGAGTTATGGGAAGAATTGCAAAGGCGTCAGTTGGCGAAGCATTCAATCGATACGATTCGCAACAAGGATATATATAAATTATCCCCTTTTAAAGAACTGACGCCAGAACAGTTAGATATAAAACTTGAAATCATTGAGTACTGTAAACAAGCGATTCAGCAGGATGAAACACAAAAAGTCTTGATGATCGAAGGAGAAGCTGGAACGGGAAAGAGCGTCCTATTGGCATCTCTCTATAACACCCTTCAAGACTATACAAAGTCAGAGCCTGTATTAAAAGGCACCGATAACTATTTGTTGGTCAACCATTCTGAAATGTTAAAAACCTATCATACAATGGCAGAAAGTTTGCCAAATTTAAAAAAGAATCATATGTTAAAGCCAACTTCCTTTATTAATAAAACAGATAATCAGAAGTTGCACCCAGACATCGTTATTGTGGATGAGGCCCATTTGCTTTTAACGAAGAAAGACAGCTATAACAGTTTTCACTATGAAAACCAACTAGAAGAGATTATCAAGCGAGCAAAAATCACGATTTGTATCTTTGATCCGAAGCAAGTATTGAAAATCAAAAGTTATTGGGATCAGGACAAATTGGATCAGTTTCAGAAAAGGTACAATGCTTCTCGCTTTGAGCTAAAAGATCAATTAAGAATGAAAAGTAGTCCACAAATTATTCAATGGATCAATGATATCGTAGAAAAACGTGTAACACCGATTCCAGAATCGACAGCATCTTTTGAGCTTCAGATTATGGAAACCCATGATGCGTTGAAGAATAAAATCTTTTCTCTCGATAAAAAGGAAGGTCTGTCACGGATCATCTCAACATTCGATTATGTTCATAAGAAAGACGGAGCTTCATATCTTGTAGATCCTGGTGGGATCAACCTGCCATGGAATACGACCGATACGAAGCGAACATGGGCGGAGCGACCAGATACAATCAGTGAAGTCGGTTCAATCTACACCGTCCAAGGGTTTGATTTAAACAATGTAGGAGTCGTCATTGGCCCTTCCGTTGATTACGATCTAGAGACCGACCAGCTTGTCATCGATATCGATAAATATGAGGACAAAGGGGCGTTTACGGGACGTGACGATATGAACCAAGAATTGACGAAGAAAGCCAAAGAATCGATCATCCTTAATTCATTGAATGTATTAATGAAACGAGCAATCAAAGGGCTTTACATCTATGCAATCAATCCTAATCTGCGCCAAAAACTCTTAACCCTACAAAACGAAAGGAGCCAGTCCAACCATGCAAAACCAACCCTCTTCAATGGAACGGATCAATAAATTCCGAGATGATCGCAATTGGCGACAATTCCATAATGAAAAAGATCTAGCTATTTCTATCTCCATCGAAGCCGCCGAATTGTTGGAGATTTTTCAATGGAAAACACCTGAAGAAGCCACTCAAGATTTCGAACATCTAAAAGAAGAAATTGCCGATGTTCTGATTTATTCCTATATGTTGGCAGACAATTTGGGTCTTGATATTGATGAGATCATCAAAGAAAAGCTGGAAAAAAACAACATGAAGTATCCGGTGAAAGAAAGTAAAGATTCGAAAAAGAAGTATAATGAATTGTAACAAAAAAGAAGCAAGGACGCTGCTAGTTCTTGCTTCTTTTTTTGATGGAATAGGAGCAACAACGGCTTTCTGAATTCATCAGTGATTGGTTACGAACGTCAAAAATCTGTCATAATTGAGAAAGTTGAAGATAACTTCAAATTGGTTACAATTTTTCGGAAATTTGAAGTTAACTTCAAATAAGCCCAATTTTTTATAAAAAATGAAGTTAGACCTACTGTCTGCAAGAGCAAAAACAAGATTATCCTATCCGAAAATGAAGACAAGATCATCGGGAAAAAATCGGCAATAATGAAGGTCATTTTCTATCAAAAATATTTCTCCCCAAAAACCTAAAAAACCTATTGCCCCCCAAGCTCACTTACTGTATAGTAAACAAGAATATTTCATGAAAATAATCAAAAATAACTAATTAAAAAGACTTTGTTATTGAAAATTGCGATTAAACGATGCCGCAAACGGAATGTAAGAAGGAGAAAACTATGACGTATCTAACAAACAATCTTGTGAATTGCATGATCACTTTAGGGTTTATCTTCATCCATCTATCTTCAAATGTTATCTCATCCAGAAAACTAAACGTGCAATACATGAGTTCCTTTGCCGCTGGGGTAGGGATCTCCTATGCGATCGTTCATCTATTGCCCCATTTGGCTTATTTTCAAACGGTGTTGATCGATGAATTTGGCTGGGATTCGGGGATTTTTTATAGTCATGGGGTCTATGGCATCGTTTTGTTTGGCTTAGTCTTCAGTTACGTGATCTACAAAATCGATGAGCGGACGTTTATGGTGTTAGAAAAGAAAGACATCACCAGTGCCAAAAACGCCTTTTTTTGGTCGGATATCGCTTTTCATGTGATCTACAATATTATGATCGGCTATATCGTGATTGCCAATACGCTATCAGAGCGTTTTTACATTTTGACCTACTTTATTGCCTTTAGTTTGCACTTTCTCATGAACGATTGGTTGCTCTATCATCATCATGGTGCTCTCTATAACAAATATGGCCGCTTTGTGCTTTCCTTCAGTATTTTCGCGGGAGCTGCGTTCTCCCTCTTTGTTTCATTGCCCTACTATTTGGTGGTCATCATTGAAGCCTTGATCACCGGCGCTTTGCTGGTGAATATCATCAAATTTGAGTTACCCAATGAAGGAGAAGGCAGTATTCGTGGGCTATTGGTAGGCACGATCTGTTCTGGAATTTTGTTTGTATTTGTCTAACGCAAAAAGGAGGATTGAATCATGGATGATTCGGTCCTCCTTTTTTTATAAATACGCAAAGTAACAGATAATTCTATATGAATCGAAAAAAATCTCAACAGTTTTTATATTTTTGACCATTATTTACAATTTTGTTGCGATGTTCGCTTGCTTTTCCAAAAGACATTCTATAGAATGTAAGCGAATAGAAACCAAAAAAAATAGGCACCCCGTAATTCTGTTGGCGCAGACTTACGAGGCCCTGATCAGTCACTTCTCTAAACAGGATGACCAATCAAGTTGCCATAGTTGATCCCTAAAGGCTCAACGTGTTTATTGTACCGAAAATCTCGCGGTTTTTCTAGTGATTCCAGCGATTTTATCGGAAAAAAACGCGGGATGCTGGAGGTTTATTTTGCTGTGTCAAGTCATTGGACATTTCCTGTCTGATGACTTTTTTTGCGTGTGTTTCGTTTCTTATTGGCGCCGATAAGAAAGAACCTACGCCTTTCTAGTGACGATTAGAAAGAAGACGATTACACCTGACGAGGTGAGACAGACAGTGATGTCCACGGTATAGAAGAGGGGATAGCAATGATGAAATCTTACTTTGTGTTGTCCCTCAGTCTATAAGGAACAGTGACAGCAGACGAACTAGGGTCAGCTTTATCCACTAGAAGCACGTAACTTGCCTAGGTTTCTATTCTTCAAAAAAGAAGGTTGCTTTCTTTACCATGGCAAGCGGGTTCATCCCTTTGAATCCGCTTACCTTCAAGAAGTGAAATATTAAATAGAAAAGAAGGTCTTTTTATGAAAAAAATGCACCATTATCCTTTATTGCTCATCGCAATGCTCGTATTGGGCGGATGCACGGAGATGAACCAAACGAAAACCTCCGATACAACAGTCAATACAAGTGAACAAACAGAACAAAGTATAGCATCAGCAACTGCAGAAGAACAAACGGAAGATGGGTTTAGCACTTTAGAAAACAATAACCCAACACAAGAACGAATCGATTATTTGTTAGATAAGGCAATGTATTATTATTGGCACGGGGGAGACCTCAAGGAAAATGAACGTGAGGTTTTTGCTGGATTGACCCTTAAAGGGGATCAAGAAGTACGTGAGGAACTGCTGAAGCAAGTGATACGTCTAGATCCAGTCACCACCGATTATCGACGCTCATTAGCCAGCACAAAAGTGATCAATAATAAACTTGATGAAGCAGTGGCGATTTTTAAAAGTGTAGTTGAGCAAGAACCAGAAAACTATCAAGCACTTGTTCAGTATTATGTATATGCAGGTTTATTAGAAGGCTCCTTTGATGAGACAGTGTATAAGAAAATGGAAACCTTAAATAAAGCCCAAACAGAAAAATTCAAAGATGGATTTGAACGCATAGAAGCGGTGCGCAAGCAAGAAGTGCCGACTGCGATCAAAGAATACGAAGAAAATCACTTATTTATTTTACTCGGTTATGCCTTAGATGATGAAGGACAAATGCAGGAAACGTTGATCAATCGCTTAGAGCATGCATTGAAACTTTTGGAGAAAAATCCTACAGCGAAAATCATTGTGACAGGAGGCGTTCCGAAGAAAGAGAATACGGAAGCAAAACTGATGCACCAATGGTTGATTGAAAATGGCATTGACGAGAAGCGAATTATTCAAGAAGCATTGGCAACAGATACGATTGAAAATGCCTTATTTTCAATTGATTTAGCAAATGAGCTTGATTTCAGTAATAAAATCACAGTGATTAGTTCTGCGAGTCATGTCCGCCGCGGAAAAGTTTTGTTTGAAACTGCGGATCGTATTATCAATGGTCAGCTGCATCCACAAGGAAAGCCTAAATACGAGATAGACATCATTGGTGAACCAGATAATGAAGAGCTGATCAAAACCTCAACGGAACAAGAGCGCCTTGTTTTGTACCGTGATTTGCTGCGGATCGAAGGCATCTGGCAATACCCAAACTTGCAGCGATGAGAAAGGTATTCGATTCAAAAACACAACACACAAATGACAGAGTTGGAGGAATCAAGAGAGATGAAAGGATATATGCAACGAATCGGGCGTTCATTGATGCTGCCAGTGGCTACATTACCAATTGCAGCACTTTTTATGGGGATCGGTTATTGGATCGATCCTAGTGGTTGGGGAGGTAACAATTTACTTGCTGCCTTTTTGCTGATGACTGGTAGTACGATTTTAGATAATTTAGGTATTTTGTTTGCTGTCGGACTGGCATATGGTATGGCTAAAGATAAGGATGGAGCTGCCGCTGTTTCTGGACTAGTCGCTTTTTTAACACCGATCACGTTGCTAACACCGAGCGCTGTAGCTATGTTTCAGGGTATAGATGCTGAAGCGGTCAATATTGCTTTTTCTGCCATCAATAACAAAAATGTTTTTATCGGTATTTTGGCAGGGATCGTTGCTGCTGAGACCTATAACCGATTTGGGCAAGTCAAGTTACCAATGGCATTTTCATTTTTTAGTGGCAAGCGACTAGTTCCGATTTTGACAACAGCTGTTATGGCCATCGCGTCGGCGGTTTTAATTTTCCTTTGGCCAACGGTATACAGTGGGCTCGTGTCATTTGGTGGTTGGATCTCCAGCTTGGGAGCCATCGGTGCTGGTTTATATGGGTTCTTTAATCGGCTGTTGATCCCGACTGGCTTGCATCACGCCTTAAACAATGTTTTTTGGTTCAATATTGCAGGGATTGATGATATTGGCAAGTTCTGGGCGAGTGAAGGAGTCAAAGGTGTGACTGGGATGTATCAGGCGGGGTTCTTTCCAGTGATGATGTTTGGTCTACCTGCCGGTGCTTACGCAATTTATCAATGTGCAAGACCCGAGAAGAAAAAACAAATTGGCTCATTAATGGTTGCGGCAGCCTTTGCTTCTTTCTTTACTGGGGTGACTGAACCCTTAGAGTTTTCTTTCATGTTCGTTGCTTGGCCGCTATACCTCATCCATGCTGGATTGACTGGTTTATCATTGATGATTGCGGCAACTTTCCAATGGACGGCTGGTTTCAATTTCAGTGCAGGTTTTATTGATTTTCTTTTGAGTTTGAGGGTTCCTATTGCCAATAAGCCTTATATGTTGCTTGGTTTAGGAGCGGCGATGGCAGTTGTTTATTACTTTACTTTCTATTTTGCTATCAAAAAATTCAATCTAATGACACCTGGCAGAGAGAAAGATGACGTTCCTTTTTCCAAAATGAAGGCAAAAGAAGGCCAAGATAATCACCATGCGCTAGCCCGAAAAATTCTTGTCGCATTAGGAGATACCATAAACATTCAAAGTATCGATCACTGTGCCACGCGCTTACGAATTGCCGTAAAAAAGGTAAGTATCGTTGATCAAAAGGCACTCAAACAACCACCAATTGCAGGACTTGTCGTTATTGATGAACAGCATTTACAGTTGATTATTGGAACAGATGTAGGGTTCGTTGCTGAGGCATTGGACCAAATGATAAGATAGGTTGCCATTGCTCATGAAATGATAGATGGATAGAATGGTTGGGTGTCTTTGCACAAAAGTACAAAGATACCACCATTGTGAAGCGCTTTATTCTATGATACCCTGATAACAGATAGGAGGAGATAAGGATGTTGCGTTTCCAAATATGAAAAGGGTAGGCTAATGTTGACGACAAGTTGTCCTTGTACGAAACATTCGGAGGAAGAGAAAATGAATACCCAATTAATTGATAAGAGATTAGCACAAAAGCAAAAAGAGTACGCTTTTTATGGCAACATTCGTGTGGTCAAAGCTGACAAAGTTTTGGTGGATCGCACTTTTGGCTATGCAAACGATGCAGACAAATTACCAAATCGTGCCCATACCCGTTTTGGCATTGCCTCAGGTTGCAAGCTTTTTACGGCACTAGCCATTTGCCAATTAGTTGAAGCAGGCAAACTGAGCTTTGACACGACACTGCAGGAGTGTGTTCCAGATGTATTGCCAAACTTTGATCCAGCTGTGACTGTTCATCATTTGCTTACACATACCTCTGGTATCCCTGACTATTTTGATGAAGAAGTATCCGATGATTTTGAAGCACTTTGGCAAGATTTGCCGACCTATCGAGTGCGAACCCCCCGTGATTTTTTGCCGCTTTTTCAAAAAAAAGCAATGGCTGATCCAGTGGGAAGCAAGGTCAAGTACAACAATGCAGGGTACATCCTCTTAGGAATGGTGGTAGAAGCAGTTAGCGGCTTAAACTTTACCGACTATATTGAAAAGAATATTTTTGAAAAAGCAGAAATGACAGATGCTGGTTATTTTGCACAAGACATGCTGCCTCGCAATACGGCATTAGGATATATTGAAACGGAATCAGGACTTAAGACCAATATATTTTCCATCCCAGCCAAGGGCGGACCGGATGGCGGTGCTTATGTATCAGTTGAAGACTTAGAAAAATTCTGGCATGCATTGATCAGCGGGCAATTACTGAGTAAAACAATGACCGAGATATTTTTGACACCACAAGTCTATGAGGAAGATGAATTTTTTTATGGCTATGGCGGTTTGATGAAAGTGGTAGAACAAAAAGTGGTGAAGTACATCCAGATGGGCTATGATCCAGGTGTCAACTACCATTCCGTCTACTACCCAGATCAGCAGTTGTTGATCGCGGTATGTTCAAACAAATCGGCACATGCCTATGAAATGCAAGAAGTGTTAGAAGAATTTTTCGTAGACTAATGAAGTAAGACCGAAACAGAGAGGAAGTCTGCTGTTTCGGTTTTGTTTATGTATGTAACCTACATAGTAAGTCTTTGAAAAATGAAAGAAAGCAATTGGTTTTTTGTTTTCCTAAACGAAATCTATATTTAATAAACGAATTGGCGAGCAGTTGTTTTCTAAAGTACCTTTGATTAAAATAGGCACAGCAGCTATCATATACTAACTAAGCAAAGGAGTATGCTACATGGTAATAGGCAACAAAGTCACTTTAACCCCTGCGGAAATCAAAGATAAAGAAGCGGTCTATCAATGGTGTTTTCACTCTGAAACCACAAAGTATCATTCCGGACCACCTTCTTATCCTAATGCACCGATCGCCACTGAAGCAGAGTTTTTTGAGGACTATCAAGAGTATTACTTTACTGGTGCCCAACCGCAAGATGGCAGAGGCTTTTTGATTCTACATGAAGGTGAACCGATTGGCTTTATTAGCTACTCCTCATTTCATCTAAAAGACGGCATAGCAGAACTGGATATCTGGTTGAATCGGGAAATTCATTGCGGCAAAGGATTTGGCACCGATGCGATCGTCACCCTCGGTGATCATTTACATGAAACATTCGGCATTCAAAAATTGATGATGCGACCATCGAGAAAAAATATTGCTGCAGTCAAATCTTACGAAAAGGCTGGTTTTACGCAATCTTCCCAAGACCTTGCTGACTATTTGTTGGAAGAGTATCTTGATTTATATGCCGAAGGGGATTATGGGGCAGAAGAAACGGTGACATTGATCAAAACGTTTCCGTCAACTGCATTGAGCTGATCTATAACAGTCGGCTTCAAACGGTTAAAGGTTATTTCATGAAAACAGTCCATTTCACTTTGCAAGCAAGGGGAAATAGACTGTTTTTTTACCTTTTAGCAATTTAAGGTCATTCAAAATACTCGTTCTTCGCTCTGTATTCTAACTTCGTTCGCACGCTAAATTCCTTTCTATGCAACAGTTATCGAAAAATCGCATAAGCCCCCACCATTGCTATTCCAACATTTAGAACAAAACATAAAATAAACATAGTTTTTTTTCAAAATTCCGAGAAACAGCGAGAATGTTTGTGCTATAATGGTCGCTCACTGAAAAAATTCAACAGAATCTGGGAGGGTATAGCATGCAGGAATACATTACGATCCACAACGCCAGGCAGAACAATTTGAAGGGCTTTGACTTGAAGATTCCCAAAAGAAAAATCACGATTTTCACGGGTGTCTCTGGTTCAGGCAAGTCATCGATCGTCTTTGACACGATCGCACAAGAAGCTGGGCGACAGCTGAATGAGAACTTTTCGAAATTTGTCCGCAACTTTTTGCCAAAATATAGCCAGCCCGATGCGGATGCCATCGACAATCTTTCGATGGCGGTAGTAGTTGATCAAAGCCGTTTAGGCGGCAATTCCCGCTCCACATTAGGGACGATCACGGATATCAATCCCTTGATCCGCTTGTTTTTTTCTCGTCTTGGTCAACCGTATTTAGGTCCTGCATGGAATTTCTCTTTCAATGATCCTCATGGGATGTGTCCCACTTGCGAAGGGATTGGGCGCATCGTCGGCTTAGATTTAGAAAAGGCACTGGATCTTGAAAAGTCCTTAAACGAAGGGGCGATCCTGCTTCCTGGCTACAAAGTCGGCTCCTGGCTGCTGAAGTCTTTCACCAATACGGGCTTTTTTGACAATGACAAGCCATTGAAAGAATATAGCGAAGAAGAAATGAACCGCTTTTTGTATGCCCAAGGAGAAAAAATCGATTCCTTGTATATGGAAGGGATGAGTTCCACCTATGAAGGCTTAGTCGCTCGTTTTAATCGCTCCAATATCAAAGGTGGCAATGAAAGCTCCGCTGCTACCCAGAAGAAAATCGCTTCTTTCATGAATGAGCAGAAGTGTCCTGACTGTCAGGGAAAACGCTTCAATCCACAAGTACTCGCGTGCAAAATCGCGGGCTATTCGATTGCGGACTTTTTGGCGATGCAAGTGGATGAACTATTGACGGTTCTTCAAGAAATCTCGGAGGAGAGTGTCCAACCGCTGCTTCAAAACATCCAAGCGAGAATCACTGATCTAATCAATATCGGGTTGGATTATGTTTCCTTAGACCGTGAAACGACGACCCTTTCTGGTGGGGAAAGTCAGCGGGTAAAAATGGTCAAACACTTGTCTTCTAGCTTGAACGATGTGATCTACATTTTTGATGAACCGAGTATTGGGCTGCATCCAAGGGATGTCCATCGATTGAATGAATTGTTAGTCAAACTACGGGACAAAGGAAACACCGTCATCGTAGTGGAGCATGATCCAGATGTCATTAAAGCAGCTGACCATATTATCGATGTTGGTCCTAAAGCGGGGAAAAATGGCGGCTATATTACCTACGAAGGAACCTTTGAAGGATTGCTGCGCTCAGATACACTGACTGGCAAAGCATTTGGACAGATGGTGGACTTTAAAGAAGCACCTCGCCAGAGTCATCAGGTTATCGAAACGAAAAAATCGACGCTGCATAACTTGAAAAATACAGCACTGCGGGTGCCATTAGGAGTATTTACAGTGGTGACCGGTGTCGCTGGTTCTGGAAAGAGTAGTTTAGTGAATGGGGTTTTTGCTAAAGAATATCCCGAAGCCATTACGATCGATCAATCAGCGGTGGCGGGAAATATCCGCTCCAATCCAGCGACCTATTCTGGGATCATGAATGACATTCGGAAGTTATTTTCCCAAGAAAACAAGGTCTCAGCAGGTCTTTTTTCCTACAATTCCGAAGGCGCCTGTGAAACGTGCAAAGGCCACGGGACCATCAAGATGGAGCTGTCCTTTATGGATTCCGTCGAGGTTTTGTGTCAGGCATGCGGCGGCAAACGGTTTAAAGAAGAAGTCTACCAGTATCGCTTGAAAGGCAAGTCGATCGATGAAGTCCTTGCCATGAGCATTACAGAAGCGGTGGAATTCTTTGAGGAAAAAGCGATTCAAAGAAAACTAAAACAGATTTTGGCTGTGGGACTAGGATACATGACCCTTGGACAGCCATTGAATACCTTGTCTGGTGGTGAATGCCAACGACTGAAGTTAGCAAAAGAATTAAGCAAAAAAGGCAATATCTACATTATGGATGAACCAACAACCGGATTGCACATGGCAGACATCAAGAGCATTTTGGCGATCATCGAACGACTAGTGGAAAAAGGCAACACGGTGATCGTGATCGAACACAACCTTGAGGTCATGAAAGCAGCGGATTGGCTGATCGATGTCGGCATTGATGGCGGGATTCGCGGTGGCGAAGTGTTGTACGAAGGGATTCCAGAAAAACTGATCGAGTGCCAGTCCTCGATTACTGCCCAGTATTTATTTTAATGAGAAAACCAAAAAAAGCCGCAAGCAGCTCTTTCATCGAGCGCTGCTTGCGGTTTTTTTTCTTTTTCCTCCAGCAAAAAAGAATATGATAAGTCTAAAAAGTGAATTTCTCCTCGTTATTTTTTTCATTTTTAGTAGGTTTTTTGATTAAAAATATATAAATTTGAGTATATAATTACCAAATAGTGTGCTATTTATGTAATAGTATAGAAAAGAATTTCTTGAAAAAAGGAGTGGGATGAATGAGAGAGTTGCAATTGGCCTTCATCAGCAACCGTACGACCGCGCGCTTGTTTCGGCTGCTGAGTACGATTGAGCGAGACCGTGTGTTCACGATTGGCGACTTAGCAGAGCGCAATCAGGTGACGCAACGAACGATTGCCAATGATATCAAATACATGAAAGAATATTTTGGGGACAGTATTGCCCTCGTTTCGGGCAATAGCGGGTTTGTTTTCGAAGAGAAAAAGCCAGCAGACTATCAAAAAAGAAAGCAAAGCTTGTTAAAAAATGAATGCTTATTTGAAATTATCGGGAATATTTTCCATGGCAAACTATCTAAGGTGGATGAGCTGGCACATCATTATCATTTTTCAGAGAGTACGTTTCGGCGTCTACTCAATCAGCGAAACCCTATTTTAAAAAGCTATGGCTTGCAGTGGGCATCTAATCCCTTAACGATTGAAGGAAGTGAAGCCAACTTGCGTAAGTTTTTCAAAGATTTTTATTACGAAGGTGTGGAAACGATCTATACGTTGGTTCCAGATCAAGCCTTGCATGACTTGATCTTAGGTCAATTGGAGGACAAGTTCGGCTATTATGAAATCGGATCTGGGGCGACTCCCGCAGCGTTTTACTACACATTTTATATTGCCATCAAGCGTGCGAGCCTCGGCTATCGTATCACTATGCCGAAAGAACTGGTTAGACAGGCGTATAAAGGGAACAGTTTTTCCAAGCTCTACGCACTGAAGGAAGGCATTGAAAAAATCTATCAGGTTCAGCTGCCCAAAGAAGAATTCGCTTGGATCTACTTAGTCACCTTGTGCAAGCGAACCTTGGATCAAGAAGAACGAGAGGAAAAATTTTACCAACAATTTCATCAAGGCGAAGCCATCACAACTGTGACGGACTTGTTTCTTCAAAACCATGAGGTGCCCCAAGCACAAGCCAAAACGGTTGCGACTTTTTTACGTTCTTTCTTTTTATCGAGAAAAATTAACCATGCGATTGCGCCGGTTTTGAACAAGGAAATGGATGATATCAAAGAGGTGATCATGCGTTCCAACAGTGAGAGTTACCAAAAGAACTTACAATTTCTTAAGGAGCAGAGCAAAAAACTCTCCATGTCTACTGCCTACTTAGAAGACATCTGTGTCAGTTTAACGATTTATAGCGAGCTGATTTTCGATTATTATGCACCAGCAAAAACTATTTATTTCCTCTTAGAAGGGGATCATTTTGTGTGCCAGCATATCCAAACAAGAGCGATCCAGCGATTTGGCAGCAAGCATAAATTGACGTTTGTTCAACTGCAATATTTAACAAAACATACGCTTCATGCTGCCCATATCGATTTGATCGTGACCAATTACAATCGCTACCTCGTTGATTATAAAGTCAAAACAGATTACTTATTGTTAAAATCTCTCCCGGATGATCGCGATTGGGAACACCTCGAAAGGAAAATAAATCCCTATCAAAAACCGCTCTTTTAAACCAATTGCTGTGCTGTTCACGCGTTTAAATAGGTATGTTATTTATTCATCTATTTCAGGTGTTTATGAAAATAATGATTTTCCTTTGAGAAACGAGCACGCTATTCTTAGTTTAGTAAGGAACACGCGTGTCATACTTACAAATAATTTGTCCCAATAACCTTCGTTTTTGAGAATACAGAACTCGTATGTAGTTATTATTTTATGAAAACTTAATCTAACAACTTTCTCCAGACATTTGATTCATCAAAATGTCTTTTTTTGTCGTTCCCTCAAAAACGAAGAATATTGAGACAGCTTTGCGTGGAAAAGCAAGAAGCTATTCCCTAGTTTTCAGCTTTCTTAACGCAACAAAGACTTGAAGAAAGGAGGATATGATGAAATTACTTACATTGTTTTCTGCCGTATTACTACTGAGCAGCACGGGCGTCAACACGACGATGGCGTTCCAGCAAGTTGCTTATGCAGAAACAGAGTCACTTTCTGAAGGGACGCAACAATCTTCTGGGGAGGAAACCAATAGTTCTGCTGATCAATCGGAAACGCAAGAGTCAACCGAACAAAGCAGCGAGGAACAAACAACCTCATCGGAAGCCACCGATGATTCAACGATCGCTAGCCAAGAAGAAGTAGAAGAAAATGAAGCACTGCCCGAAGCAGAAACGCCAGACAGCTCAGAAGATGAAGAGGAGCTTGAATCTGAAAACGAGCAAGTCGAAGGGTTCGATGCAGATGCTGCAACCATCCCACTGACTGTAGCAAGTGAGGCGCAATTGCGGGCAATTTTACTTGGGGAACCCTTCACCGATGAAGAGGGCACGGAGTATCGTTACGAAGAAATCGCCAATGAGCAATCGCTAGAACTTACTTTTGCCAGCAACTTGGCATTAACTGAGCCAATCAGTGGGATCCAACGGACGAACGTTACTTTTCGTAGTCAAGAGATGCCTGTGATCGTTTCACAGACGGCAGCCGAGAACCTGATGCAATTTGCAGCACCTGTTCAACTGACTTGGCAAGGGGTGCAGCAACAAGGCATCCAGTCAGCGCAAGGGCTGGCTCAAACAACTGGGGCATCAACGATTACTTTTGAAGATACCCAACTGGAGCTGACCACTACCGCAGGACGCGTGGTGAATAACAACCAAGCACAACTTCATTTCAAAGGAACCAATGTGGTGACGACAGCGACGTCTTCTATTCCAACCTTGTTCACGGCAGAAAGGCTTTTGGTTGAAGGGCAATTGACGATCAATCATCGCTCCTCAAATGCCACACCGATTTTTGAAATGAACCAAGTAGCAGTCGCTAGCCAAGCTGAAATGTCTGTCACTCGCAGTACCAACAGCAATACTGGCACCGTCTTTCACATGACGGGTACCGCAGCAAGCCTTGATTTTGGTCAAGGAAGTGTGACGACGATTCGCCAATCTGGTGCAATGGTCTCCTTGCCAAATGCCAATCAAGATAGCCGATTGACGTTAGCCACAGGGGCAACTCTGGATGTTGGTACAGGACAAGGACTTTCCGGGAACTCTACCAGTACGTTAGGAGAGATACGGTTACAAGCAGGTAGTCAGTTAAAGCTATCTGAATACGGGACGGTCAGCGGGACGCCTGCCATCAATGTCGGACGCAGCTTCATCGTTGAAAATAGTACCGCAGACCAACCTACCATCATCGAGGGAACGCGGACGGGCACAACGACCGGGGCATTTATTCAACTTCGAAGTGCGAATTCTGCCATCGATTTGGGGGAGCACACACAAACCAAGGTCTCGCAGCATGGACCGATGTTTACAGGTGTGGCGAGTTCCACGATCGTGATCCAAGACCACGTGAAAATGAACAATCAGCATAGCAACGGGTTTAATGGCAACATAGCCGTTGACAGTATTTCGATTGGTGATCAGGTGGAAATTGCCATCAGTGAACCTAGTAATGCCACTGTTGGTCAAGCGTATCGCACCTTTTTCGCAACGTCTTCGGTTCAAGTCGGCAGTCATACAACAATTGACGTACCGAGAACGCGAACGACCTCTTCAGCAAGTACATCGAATGTCGTCATCGGTTTAGCATCGAGCAACGGAAAAATCACCATTGGTGACTATTCAGAAATAGCTGTGAATCAGCGTGGGGCGTTCGTCAACGCAAGCTTGGCTCAGGTAACTTTAGGGAAATACGCGAAACTTACTGGTGTGTTAGGTCATGGCTTCACCGCTGGAACGATGGTCGATCAATTTGAGCTGCTTGAAGGGGCTGAAATCACGATTGCTGAACATTCAACGAGTGCAGCAGCCAATGCGTTTTCCGTGCAACGACGCTTCTTTCTAGGAGAAAAAGCGACGATCAACTATTCTCGCACGTCATCGGCCGCCAATCCTTTCATTGCATTGGGTTCAACGTCGGCGGCATCCCAATTTCTATCAGAAGCAAATGCAACTATCACCCTCAATCAAGTAGGACCATTGGTCACTGGTCGCAGCACAACAGATATCTATATTGGTGAAGCAAATACGATCAGCCTACAAACCGCACAAGGCTTTACCGGCGGTACCTCATCTGCTGCTTCTTCAACCATTCGCAGGTTGCATGTGGGCGATCACTCTGAGATCACCGTTTCTGGACGAAGCAATGCAAATGTTGATTTTTTCCGCTTTAGAGAAGAAATCAAACTCGGACGTGAAGCGAAAGTAACGGTCAATCATACTACGCGACAAGCAGCACGAGCGGTCTTTCGTTTAACCTTGGCGAACTCGAAATTTACGATGGAAGAAGCAAGTAAAGTCGAAGTTGATACGGGGGGACGATTTTTACAAGGCGTCGGAACGACGGATCTGCTATTTGGCGAAAATTCCTATACGAGAATCAACGCAGCGAGGGGAATGACAGGAAACACCACTGTTCGTTCCGTTACGCTTGGACAACATGCTGAAGTTCATTTGACAGAGCCAACAACGACGGCGATTCAAAATTCAGCAACAAGTCAAAACTACTCCAGAATCCAAGTGTCGCAAAGAGTGGAATTGCAAGACAATGCCACCATGACGTCAAGAAGAGATCGAACGACTTCAGATTCCCGCTTTATATGGTTGACGGCTAGTAATTCATTTGTTCGGATTGGCAAAGGAGCTACCCTTGACGTGGATCAATCTGGAGGAATCTTTCGAGTCACGACTTCCTCTAATTTCATTCTCAATGATGACGCGACCTTTAAAGGGGTTGCGAGAGGGCTAAATACGCAAGGAGGCGGAAACTGGTCATCTAGTCACTCGAATTCGTTCGCAAACATTACCGTTGGTAAACGAGCGGAATTTTCCCTTACTGATAATCGAACAGGCATGGGGACATCAGCAGAATTTATCAATCGACCACTAGTCAATGTGCGTAATTCATTTTCGGCAGAAGAAGACGCTACGGTTGTATTAGAAACCATAAGAAATAAATCTGAAGTTCTTTATTTCAGACTAGCCAATGCACGATTGAATATAAACAATGTGAATTTGTTTGAAATTAGTCACCCTACGACAAGAACTGGTCAAGCCAATGCGCAATTGCAGCGTTTGATCCGCTCCGCACAAAATACGGTTGCGAATGGTTTGCGAATCAATGTGGCGAGTCAAAAACTAGCAGTTTGGGAAAATGCTTCTTTAGAGGCACCAACGGAAGAATTTATCAATATTTCAGGAACGATGCGAATCAATCGAAATGGTGGGAATACCTTCCCCTATGGAGGCACAGGAAATGGCGAAGCACGTTCCAGATTGCTGAGTGGCGAACAATTCGATGGTTCCTTAGAAAGTCTTGAAACACAAACAGATATTTATCAAGTGATTGCGAAAAATAATTACAATAAAATTCGTTTTTCAGAACCAGAAGGTCTGGTTGCCCGAATCGATGCATTGAGTGATCAGTCGACTGAAATCACTGGCTCTATGTACGAGGATACCGATATCACAGTGATCTCCTATACCAATACTGACGGAGAACTCGTCGAATTAGACAAAAACTCTGAACGAATCGAATGGGGCGACTATCGTGATGAAAATCAGCTGTATCGCTATTTCCGTATTCCACTAAGAGAAAATGAACGATTGGAAACCGAGACAGAAGTGTCGATTTTCTTATCAAAACCGTCGATTGAGACCTATGTCGATGTGACCGCTCGTCAAACCGTGATTAAAGGTGTGAACTTTGAAGCATACAATATCACCTTAGATCGCTATAAAATTAATGAATTAAGCACGCAAGAAGAATTAGATACCTTGATCCTTCAAGAAAGTCGTGCGCAAGCCGCAAACGTCTTGACGGAAGCGGATATGACGGATGACTTTCGCATCATAGAAACGGATCTTACACGAGAAGTGGACGAAGACGGTAGTTACTTCGCTGTTCTTGAGGTGGGGAATAAAGCCTACCAGCTGACAGTCGGTATCGATGTGACATCGAAACTGGAGCATATGCGAGTGATGATCCCGACCAAAATGGTCTTCGAATCCTTGTACAACACAGCGGAATCGAATCGTAATTTTGAAAGCCAAACGTATGAGATCCGCAATCAATCGCCACTTGCCGTGGATACCTACGTCAATCAACTGGCGATCGATGATAGTGCCAGTATTGTCTTATTAGAAGCGGGAGAAGATCCTCTCGACTATGCCGAAAGTGAAAGCGAAGAAGAAGACCCAACCCTGACCTATGACGACATCTCAACCCCGCTGTTGCGATTGAATCTAAAAACGGAAGAAACACAGATCCAACTCTATGAAGCGATGGAGGAACAACACTTGGTTCGCCTAGAAGAAAGAAGCCGCGTGCCGATTTCCTTAACGGGGGACTTCTATGGAGACTATCCCCAATGGATCGTTGATACAGAAGCCGACCAAGGTGGGTACTATGAAGACTTGCTCGTACCGAAGTATCGCATCGTCTTACGCTTTGTCCCACGAGATTAAAGAAAAAAGATCGTACCAAACGTGAAGGAGGTGAATCCATTGGAGCAAACGAATCAAACCGAAACGAAGGATCGACGGAAATGGATCTTGTGGTTGTTGCTATTGCTAGTACTTATCGGTGGGATCGGGTACTACTTTTACCAATCAAAAACAGCAGTCCCTTTGATCAGTGCCGACCTGTTGCCAGAATCTGGCGATGCCACCGATCAGCGGGTTTCTGAACGAGCGCAGGAGATTGCGGATGCGAATTATTTCACGCTGCAAATCAATCCAGAAGCCATTTTTGAAGATGGTCAAAGCACAGGATCTATCGAGATCGTCAATCCAGGCACCAATGTGTACCCAATCGCCGTGGATATCTCTTTACTGTCGAGCGGGGAAGTCATCTATTCTTCCGGTGCGATCTATCCAAACCAATTTGTTGAAAATGTCGCCTTGGCGACACCGTTGGCAAAAGGGGAATATCCCGCCAAAGCCACCATCAATATTTACGACCCTGAAAGCAAAGAAAAACAAGGGGTCACTGAAGCTGAATTAACGATTATCGTTAAGAATTAAAAAAAAGGAAAAGTGAGGAAATAAAAATGAAAAAATTTGTAGCAGCCATTCTAAGTACAGCAACAATCGCAGGAGTAATCGCAAGCGGCACCACCGCTTTTGCGACACAAACCATTGACGGACGTGAAGGCGATACGTCAGGAGATGTCCAAGTAAACGGGATCATCGGATCATTCGATAACACAACCCCTGGACCAAATCCCGACGATTTGAACCAATGGATCAATGTGACGATTCCAACGACTGCTTTGTTCTATACAACAGAAGAGTCAAGCCACAAAGAGATCGTTTCACCTAGCTACACTGTGACAAATAACTCAGCAGTTGGTGTAATCGCTTCTGTTGCGGGTGTCGATACACCATTGAATATGGATGAAGTAGACTTGTTAAACGTAAATGGTATCGAGTTGTTTGAAAACGGCACACCAACCGTAGCAGAAACAGAATTATTTACCCTTGAAGGCAACCAAGGTACGAATGTAGGAACATTTGCGTTCACTGGTGAAGCAACACCGACCGATGCATCAGAAGAATCAAATCCAAGTTTCAAATTGGTCTTGAGCTTTGCGCCGGATGTAGAGGAAGACTAAGAATTGAAATCCCAGTAAAGAAGGGATCTATCGTATGAAAAAACGAAAACGAATCGTTCTTTTCGTCGCTGTGTTACTGACTCTGACTGTCTGGGACCTATCGGAAACCAGCGCCGCAGAGGCGACGACAGGGCAAGTCTCTGTGACTGGTCGAATCGGTGAAACGGTGACGCAAGAGGAAGAAGCAGACGATGACAATAAGAAAACGATCGTAGCAGATGGTTCTCAAATCGGACAAGGAAAATTACCACAAACAGGTTCATCAAACACAAGCAGTTTGATCATTCTTGGGTATGCACTCCTAGTACTGTTTGTCGTCACAGTAACAAGAAAAAAGAAACACGGTGAAAGCGTCGCTCCTTAACTATAGGCATCGCTAGAAGCGTAAAGGAGAAACTGTGGGGAAAACTTGCAGTTTCTCTTTTTTTGATGAAAGATTTAACAAAAAATGGACCAAAAGAAGAAACAGTACTTAGTGATACCACAAACGCTGCATAAGTGAGGTCAGTGATAGTTTTGAAAGAAGGATACTGAAGATGAAAATCAAGAAAGAAGCGTTTGAAAGAACCATCATAAATAGTGAATACATCGGGTACTATACCCATCTGCTGAGTGCAGATAGTTGCCCGTATCACCAAGGAAAGCAACTCGATACCATGCGTTACTTACTAGAAAACGATCGTATAGAAGAAATAAAAGCCAATGCTCGCTATTTATTTCCTTTACGTAAATATAAATTACCCAGCAACCTGCAAAAAGAGTATCAATTATTGGAAGAATGTGTCTCCTTTATCTCAAGCTTAAACACCCATCTGCTGATTCCTCAAGCAGCCATTGAGCAAAGTCTGTCAATCAAGGCAGAAAATGGAGCAAAAGATCAAAAAGAGCATTACAAGCAGCTGGTTAGAGGATTGCTGGATATTCTGCATTGACACCTGTACCTGGGTGCTTTTTTCAGCAGCTAGAAAAAATAGTGAATGAATAACTAGAAAAAAAAGCTGAGCTTTAGGAAGAAAATAACGGGGCTTGTTCCCCTCAAAGAAAGGAGTAAAAAAGCATGACGGTATTTACTTCAAAAACAGAATACCTTGATGGATTTCAAAAGAAATTTGCGGAGTCACACCGCGCCAATGGCGCTTTAGCAGCGTATGTTGAAAAGCAATTGGCCCTCCTTGATGAATTGGTAGCAGCCATTTCACCAGAAACATTTTGGGCGATCACCCCAGATATTCTGGGCATCGACGCCAAACTGGTCTTAGTCACAGAAATGATGCGATTCGACGATTTTTCCGACAATGAGATCATTCGAATCGTTGAAAATGATTACCGCTTTTATCTAAAAGAACTGTGTGGTTACAATCTAGGAACAAAAGCGAAACATTCTCTGGTTTTCAATGTGAGATGAATCAAAGAGGGGAATGGTAGGAATCACTTCTAGCAAGACGAGTAGGTAAGAAGTGATGACTATTTTTAATACTTTTGCAATTAGGGAAGGTGAGCGATTGAAATAGAAGGGGTGTATCGAAAAAAGAGTGAATAGACAAAAAGCATTCAGGAATTGACTTCTTGAATGCTTTTTGTCTATTCACCTATCAAAAAAAGGTCTTTTCTTTGATTTCTACTTTCTCTCATGTGAAATTACCGTTAAAACGATGCCGAATCAGCAAAAATTCTGCAAATAAAATTATTTGTGTTATATTTGAAGGGCATCTGTTCATTTTTTTAATAATCGTTTATTTTTGATCGCGTATAATGAGAAAAATAAACGATGCGAGGACTATTTTTTTCGCTTTAATTGATCAGCTGGGGCAGGTTTGTCCAAATAAAACCCTTGTTGAAGAAAAATCTCTTCTTCAAGCAGGTACTCATGGATATCCGAGGTTTCGACCCCTTCGACAATAAATTGGATTTTACGATTGCTGGCGATATTTCGCCAGAAGTCGATCAAAAAGAAAATTTCCTTTTGGGAAAGCACTCGCAACGAGATAGGCGAAAATTTGATCACATCGATTTTATCCAGCATCGGTGCAATATTTGTCAGTGAATGAATGCCTGTCCCTACATCATCCAATGCGACAGAAAAGCGCATCTTTTTTATTTGGTTGATCTTGTTTATAAGAAAGGACTTGGGATCACAGGCGATTGAAGGTTCAGTATCGTCTTCGGTGATCTCAATCAAAATACGATCATGGTAGGGAGCTAAATCAGCTAACATCAAAAAGGTTTCTGGGTAGCTGAGTTGTTGCGGGTGGATATTGAGACTGATTTTTGTTTCTTCGTTCGGATGAAGCAAGCTGAAAATTTCATTTCGATACCACTGCAGTAAACGAGTATGTAATTTTTTGTATTTGATCACTTGCTGGAAGAAGGAAAGGGGAAACCTATTTCTTTCGGTACTTCTCAATAATAATTCGTAGCCAATCACTTTCTGACTATCTGCTTTCATTTGAAAGATAGGCTGGGCATCAAAATATAATTGGGGAAATATCGATAAGAGTTCTTGTTCTATTTTCTCAGACATTGGTTTCTGCTCCTTTCTGGGGTCGCTTTATTTTTGGTTTCATGAAGTGCAGGAAAAAAGCTTATTTCGTGCGCTGCATCGTTAAAGAATCGAGCCTTTCAAAATCATAGGCGAACGATTTTAAAGAAAAATCTATGAAAGAAAGAAGGAGTAGTGTGTTTGTCCATCTGATTTATGCTGCGATCTATTCTGTGTTAGTCGTGAGCTTGCTCATTTCGTATGATTTGTTTATCAAGAACTTCAAAGAATTGAATTTACGCCTGTCGTTTAAAATTCTTATTGGTATTGTTTTGTTTATTTCGCAAGTCTACTTTATTATATCATTTTCTTTGAACAGTATCGGTTATGTTGCGTATGAATATACGATTCCAATCTTTATTTATTATTTTGGCATTCTCAAAGAAAAAATCTATCTGATTGGGTTAGTACCTGTCATTTTGCTGACCTTTTTTGCATTGATCAATAAATTTGAATGGGAAGCCATGCTCTTTATTATCGGATTAAATTACATCATTTTAATCGTTACGGGCTTATTAAAGAAAAGATTTTATGGACAACCAAATCACACGGCGTTTTACCTATTTTCGATTTTCGTTACGGTTGTCTCGCCGATGCTCAACGCCTTGCTTTTTTATCGCCGCGAAATTAGCGTTTGGGATGTAGTGTCTTTAGGCATTGGATCTGTGGGGATCGTTTCTTTATGGAAGTATTATTTGCAGAATCAAAAAAATTTCCTGGAAAAAATTAACACAAAAATCATTGAACGCAATTATGATGAGTTGACCAAGGTGAAAAATTTCCGCAGTCTGAACGAGGATATTTCAAAGCTGGCGTTACCTGAGAAGGACCAGCTCGTCGTGGTGATGATGGATTTAGATCATTTTAAGCGCATCAATGATCACCATGGACATCAAATCGGCAATCAAGCCCTATCCTTCTTTTCGGAAAAGCTGATGACGTTTCTCTACCAGAAAAGTCCTTCCCATTTAGTCGAAGTCTATCGATATGGCGGCGAAGAATTTTTAGTCCTATTTAAAGAGAATACTTCTGATGCTGTGAAAAAAATTATTGAAGAATTCCATTTGTTTTTAAGCAATGAACAGTTGAAATTAGAAACCGCCCAACTGACCCTTTACTTTTCGGCAGGGATTTCAGAAGCAGCCTCTGCGTTAGACATTTCAGAAACCTTTTACCAAGCAGATCAAGCATTGTACGAAGCCAAAAGGAAGGGCAGAAACCGCACGATTATTTTTTCTTGAGACGTTTGCTTTTCTAAAGAAGGTTTCGCAGTCTTTTCTCAAGTAGATCAGGTGTTGTAAAAAACCAAAAGGAAAGACAAGGTCGTATGATTTTTTTAGACGAATGCTTTTCAGAAGAAATTTTAATAAAGAGACAAGGTTCGCAGGCTTCTTTGTCCAGCGTCGTAGCTTTTTCAAAAGGAAGAGAGGAAGCAATCTGGTAAGTATAACGGTTTACCGATTATCTTGAGAGGTTAATTGAAGGGAAAAAACAAGTAGAGTGCTTTTTAAGAAGTGGGAAGAAACCACTTCTTTTTTTGCACCAAGCATTGGGCAGTCGCGCTTGGCAGCATCGACTTGGCTTTCTGGCGTGTTTACAGTCTTTAAAAGCAATGGTATATTTATTTGATAAGTAAATAAAATTATTTTGTAACTGTGTGTAACGATTACTGACTAAGGAGACTTCCCTATGAAACCAATTCGACGAATACTGTACCAAAGTGTTTTGTACGTAGCTATTCCTTTGATCGTGAGTCTACTGATTGGCTACCTAGCCAAATGCTCACTCCTGATTCCTGCCTCCATTATTTATGGCGTTCTTTTAGTGTTTATGATCCCTTCCGACAGCTTTTTATCAAGCAACGTGGACTACCAAACGAAAAGCATGAATCCAAGTTTTCGTCCCCCGCCATTAAAGAGAAGGATTGAAAGTGCGCCAGAGATGATCAATTTCCTCTTCGTTTTAACGGCACTGGTTTTGTGTTTGCTGCTCTTGTTGGTTGGGTAAAGGGAATTCATAGAAATCATGTACTAAGAAGAATGACAAAAAGAAAAGGAGAACAGCGATGAAATTACTCAAACAAATTAATTTGATGGATGATCAAAAAACAATAAAGAGATTGAATCTCGCGGCGATCCCTAGTTTTATTTTTTTCTATGTGTTCTTTACACTCTTTGTCTTAGGTGGTCATGGGTCAAATGCTGAAACTTCGTTTATTTTCGATCTTTTGATCTTAATGGTTGCGTATTTTATTCTCATCATTATTCATGAATTGATCCATGGTGCCTTCTTCAAGCTTTTTGACCCTAAAGGGAAGGTAAAGTTTGGGTTCAAAAATGGGGTAGCATATGCCACGAGTCCCCACTCCTTTTATTCAAAAGGGAAATTTGCCATCATTTTATTGGCGCCATTCCTTGGCATTTCTGTGGGTCTCTTTCTATTTTATTTATTTGGCTGGTTGACGGCATCTCTTTTTATCTTGATTGCTGCCGCACATGCCGCTTCTTGTGTGGGAGACTTTTACTTTCTTTTTCTGATTGTTAAAGCACCAGCGAACAGTTGTGTAGAAGATACTGAAGTGGGGCTGAATATTTATCAAGGAGAGTAGTTTATTTTTCAATTGATCTTGGCAAAATCAAAGAGCAAGAAAATGTATGCTAGAAAATCTCTTACAAAAAAACAAACACCTCAAAAGTGTTTGTTTTTTTGTAGGACTGTTTATAAAAAACGTATATAGCAAGAAGACTGTTCGGTCGACAAAAAGAAAACTTGTTTTAAACGACCGTTTTCTTATTAGCGCTTTACCGATACAACGGTAAGCTGCCAGCGACTTTATTGATACTCTTTTTCTTGCCTTTTAAACAAAGACCAAAATAAGCCAGTGTTTCTGTGGGAATCGTCTCAAGCGTCTGGCGGTATTGCTCATAAGAATTGGTGGTCTGAGCAACGTCGGAAAAATCAATGATGGTTACTTCTGGATCTGCTTGTTGACTGATCGATTCACGAATGGTCTGCAACTGTTCCTTGTTCGTTTTTAAGATAGGAATGGGGAAGTTGACAATGCCAAGGTGTTTTCTGCCCGTCGAATCGTAAATATCTTCTCCGATTCCTTCGGGAAACAATTTGCCTAAGGTTGCGCCTAAAATTGCTGCAGTATTTGCAACTAAGCCAATCGGTAATTGTTCATCGATAATCATGACACATTTTTCTTGGTTATTCATACGTTCTCACTCCATCTTCTTGATAAATTGTTTGGTAAGCTTTCGGGGTGACCCCAATCAAGCTTTTAAAGATACGGGTAAAATGACTTTGGTCACTAAAACCTGTCAGAAAAGCGACTTCTGCAATTGCTTCTTGTGCTTCTAGTCTTTTCTTGGCAGCACTGATGCGCACCGTACTTAAATATTGAAACGGCGACAGCCCATACGCTTTGGTAAATTGCCGAATCAAGACGTACTGATTCATTCCAAGAACGTCACTTAATTCACTCAAGGACAATTTTTCGGCATAATGTTGATCGATATAGGCTTTTGCCGCTGCGGCTTTATTTGACACCGGGTCCGTCTGTTCGTGGGTGAAATCCGCATACTGAACAAGCAGGTCGTGAAGCAGACAAGTAAAGCGTTCTTGCTTTTCAAACTCATCACCGTGATCCGACAGCAACAGCTGGTGCACTGCATGAAATTCCTCTTTTTCTTTCACTTGGCGAATGACCGGTTCAGGAAAGTGGGGCGTCAATTGAGTGTTAAAAATTTTTTGTACTTGTACCGCCATGTTCTCCGGGGTTAAGTGGATATTGCGGTAAACCAGCTTTTCCTCCGTGAGTTGCTGGCAGCGGTGGGCAGCCTTTGGCGGAATCAAAATCAAGTCGCCTGCTTCAACGATATAGCAGGTGTTTTGACAGGTGAATTGACGCGTCCCAGCTTCCATCAAGCCAATCACATAATATTCGTGCCAATGGTTAGGAAACTCCTGCTGGATGCCGTTAAATAATAAAGCTTCTACACCAAGGGTGCTATCTTGAATGATTTTTCGTTCATTTCTCATCTGCATTCTCCTTTTTGTTACTATAACAAAAGTGGTTTTTGGTGAATAGAATGATATTGACTTTTGACTATTTTTCTTGATGGAAGGCACTTGATTGGGAATGAGAAAAAGGGCTGGAGAAGGTCGGAAAAGAGCGGATCAGACTTGAAGAGAGAACAGCGGGTTATTTTGACGATTCTATGGAATGAATCACAGCAGATGGACCATGCGCCGTGAAAAAATAATGATAAATCCTTGGCATTTGGAAGTTTCATTGATGGAAGTATGGTACCATTTGACTGCAGTAAAGTTTGCAAGTTCTAGGATTGAAATTATCGCTTGTGTATTTGTTAACAAATAATTAATAGAAATATACAAATTTTTAGAATAGTGATTATAGTAATAACCATCTAAGAGGCAGGAACTATATGTCATGAATGGGGTAACAGTGCAAAGAAATAAATTATCTGAATTTTTGTGAAATTAATTTCAATCGAAATAATAGAGTGGTAAAATATGAATATTAGAACGTTTAGAGAAATAAAAAAAGGAGCTAAAAATATGAACGAGATTAAATGTCCACACTGCCACAAAGTCTTTACCGTTGATGAATCTAACTATGCTGATATCTTAAGCCAAGTTCGTACTAAAGAGTTTAATGAAAAGTTCATGAAAACTGGGAAAAATTAAAAATCAGCATAAAAGTGAACTAGAATTAATAGAAGAAAAAACTAAAAACTCTTTTGATAAACAGATTTTACAAAAGGAAAAGGAGCTTGCTGAGCTTCAAGCTAAGCTTGATTCGGGTGAACAAGACAAGAAGATTGCGGTGTCTTCCGTTGAAGCCAATATGAAAGAAAAACTTGCTGAGCAGGAAAAGAAAATTACGGAACTTGAAACAAAAGTAAAGTCGATTGAAAAAGAAAAAGAATTTGAAGTCAAACAAGCGTTAGCGGATAAAGAAAAAGAACTATTAGAGCTTACTGCAAAAATGAATGCGCTCCGAACAGACAATAAACTAAAAATTACAGAAGCTGACTCAGAGAAAGAAAAAGAAATCGCTGAATTGAAATCGAAGCTACTACTTCAAGAAAAAGAAGCTGAATTGGAAAAGAATTCTATTAAAGAGAAGTTTGATAGTGAGATAAAACAAAAGGACGAGACGATTGCTTTCTATAAAGATTTTAAAGCTAAACAATCAACCAAAATGGTCGGAGAAAATCTTGAGCAACATTGTGAAATAGAATTCAATCGCCTTAGGATGACTGCTTTTCAAAATGCAGAATTTGGTAAGGATAATGATGTTAAGGCTGACAGTAAAGGTGATTATATCTACCGAGAGCTCGATGAGAATGGTACAGAGATTATCTCTATAATGTTCGACATGAAAAACGAAGGCGACGAGACTGCAACCAAAAAGAAAAACGAACACTTTTTTAAAGAATTAGATAAAGATAGGAATGAGAAAAAGTGTGAATATGCAATTCTCGTTACTATGCTTGAAGCGGATAATGAACTCTATAACAATGGAATTGTTGATGTTTCGTATGAATATGAAAAAATGTATGTGATTCGTCCTCAATTCTTTATTCCAATTATTACGCTTCTTAGGAATGCAGCGCTCAATTCTCTGAAATATAAGCAAGAAGTTGCTTTAATGCGGGATCAAAATATTGATATTACTAATTTTGAAGAAGATCTAAATACATTTAAAGAAGGTTTTGCTCGAAATTATAATTTAGCTAGTCGAAAGTTCAAAACGGCAATTGAGGAGATTGATAAAACCATTACGCATCTGCAAAAACCTAAGGATGCGCTTGTATCTTCTGAGAATAACTTACGACTTGCTAATAACAAAGCGGATGATTTAACGGTGAAGAAATTAGTCAAAAATAATCCGACTATGAAGGCCAAATTTGATGAAATCTAAGGAGTTGTCGAGATGAAATTATACAAACTAAATATACAAGGCTATGGAAGACATAAGGATTCAGAAATATATTTTTCTAACGCCAGTTTTCTTATCGGCGAAAATAATACTGGAAAAAGTACAATATTAAAAGCGGTAGAGCTGTTGTTGAACGATAAGAATAAGCTTTCAGAAGACTCTTTTTTTCAGTTCGCTCATGAATATGGAATTGATTCTTGTAATGAAGTGACTTTAACAGCTGAGTTTAGAGATTTACCAGATGAGGCCTCAACATGGAGAGGGTTTAGAGGTCGCATATTTCCATACAGCAGTATTGATTCCGAAGGACAAGAGACATCTGGTAATTCAATATTTTACAGGAAAACGTTTAGACCGGGTACTTCAAGAAAAATTGAAATGAAATCAAGACAGAAGGCGAAAAAAGAAGCTTTGGAAGGTGTAAAGACCATTGCTGATTTTATTAATCATGGATTCCAAGAAGATTTATTAGTTGGTACTCAGTTTGAGAAAGAAGATAAAACAAAACCGATGACTACTAAAAAGCTACAAGATTTTATGGATTATTTTGAAAATGAATTTGATTTTTATGACTATTCTGATGAAGAAGTTTGGGATGATAATCCTGGAGGTATAGCTGGCAATGTCATTTCAAAATTACCTAAAGTAATTTATATTCCTGCGCACGATGGGGCTGAAGATCTTTGCGAAACTAAAGGAGCATTTCAAAATATACTTGTGGAATTATTTGCTGATGTTAGAAACGAATCTGAAAACTATAAACAAGCTCAAATACTATTAGATAAATTAGCAGAAGAACTCGACCCAGAAAATTCAGAAACTGAGTTTGGAAAGATGATGGTAGATTTGAATAAAACGCTTTCTGGTGTATTTTCTGGGGTCGGTCTAAATGCTAGTGCAAAACTTTCAGATGCGGACAGTGCAATAAAACCAAATTTCTCGGTTTCAATGACGAGCAATATACCCACACCGGTTGAAATGCAGGGTACGGGTGTAATCAGATCAACAGTTTTTGCACTGCTTAGATATAAAGCATTAAGAGATATGAAGAAAAACTCTTATGAAAGACCTCTAATCATATGTTTTGAAGAACCTGAAATTTATCTGCATCCTAATGCAGCCAATCAAATGAGAGATACGATATATGAATTAGCTAATACAGCAAATAATCAAATTGTCTGTTCTACTCATTCCCCATATATGATCGATCTAGGAAAGAAGACGGGACAGTTATTGAATTATCTCTATACAGATCAAACAATAGTAGAAACAGAAACAGGAAATTCGGTATCTTGTGATATTGTATTTAATAGACCATTTAATATTCAAGACGCATTTAGAAGTTTACAGTCTGAGGAGAAAGACTATGTTAAGCTTATTCTTAAAATGGATGATTATCTAGCTAGGATATTTTTTGCTAGAAATGTTTTGATTGTCGAGGGAGATACTGAAGAAATAGTATTACGAGAAACCATATCATTATTGCCAGAAGAAATGAAAAAGAATGTGATGTGCAATTGGCAGATTATTAGAGCTCGGGGAAAAGCTAGTATTATTTCGCTAGTTAAATATTTAAAAGCTATGGGGATCAACCCTTATGTTATTCATGACTTAGATTTAGAAACTTCTGGGGCGGTAGTCATGAATGAACCGATAAAAAGAGCCTTAGCTGATGATACTAAATTGATTGGGCTTAATAATTGCATTGAGGATATACTAGGTTATTCGGCGCCTTCTAGAGATAAGCCTTATGTTGCATATAAATTTATTCAAGATAATTGGAATAGCGATTATAATAAAATAAACAGTAATTGGAAGAATATTGTAGAGAAGTTATTTTCAAATTAATATAACCAAATAAAGTGAGCATAGTATACAGAACCATCTGATACGATTTATGACTTTGAGTGTGGGGAGGTTACCCTCTATTTCTTTATCTCAACATCATTTTTTTGAAAATGCAATCGTATTGTTTCTAAATGAATTTACTAGAGCGGAGAATGCATAGTATAAAAAGTTTGAAGTATTTTTTACATTTCCATCTTATAGGTCAGAATTATTTTAAATGAGGTGTATTTAATGGAATTTTTTATCAAAAATCAATGGTACTTTTTAGGTGGGCTTTTAATATTTTTGGTGGTAGTTATATTAATTCATAATCAGATTATAAAACTACTTCAAAAGAGGGATTTTAAGAAGAGTTATTCTACTGACAGATTGCGTAAAAAAATAAGGCAACGGGAAGACACAAAGACAGGAAAACTCTATTATGGCACTTATTTTTTTGCTTGGCAGAAAAATAAGTTGAATACCCTATATGAAATGTTCCCAGTCGGTGAATATTTCACAGATAAATTAATTGTAACTGATGTTGCTGTGTATAGTACAGTAACAGATAAGATGTGGGGATCAGGTACAAGAACAGCATTCTACAAGAAAGAATTTCGAATTTATTATAAAGTAGCCGAGAAAAGAGAATCCATAGTAAATAATTTTACCCATAATGGAGCGGGCAACCAAATCAACACTGTAAATCAAAATGAAGTTCATATAAATGCCATAATTAACCAGTTAGAGAATTTTTTAAATGAAGTAAATGTTGATTCCCATGATAAAGCTTACATTGAGAGCTTCATCTACCAACTTTCACAAGAAAAAGCAACTGAGAAAGACAAAAATAAAATAATTGAGACGCTATCTAAATACACGAGTGTAGGGAATAATGTGATATCAATTATTGCAAACCTTTCAAAATTTTTCATATAAATAATATCATAAAGACCTTTGGAATGTAAAAAATCCAAAGGTCTTTTTTATGGGCGTGTTCTCATTATATTTTTTGGTGTTCTTCTTTAAGTTTCATTGCCTAATGGAGCAGGAAAAACAACAACGATTGAAACAATTTTAGGTATCAAAACACCAGAGGAAGGTTCTGTCAAAATTCTCGGATCAGATCCTCAAAAAAAGCGGCGTGAGGTATTTGAAAAAGTGGGGGTTCAGCTTCAATCTTCAAGTTATCAGAACAATATTCGCGTCGGAGAATTGTGCAAAGAGATGACGCTCTTGTATCGACAGCCTCAAGACTATCAAGAGCTTTTGCGTTTGTTTCAGCTGGAACCATTCGAATCGCAATTCATCGACAAACTTTCTGGTGGGGAAAAACAAAAGCTTTCCATTGTACTCGCGTTGATCCCGAATCCCGAGGTGATTTTTTTGGATGAATTGACAACGGGACTGGATACAAAAGCACGAAGAAGTGTCTGGCAAACGCTCCTCAAACTAAAAGAAGCACAAATGACGATTCTATTGACGACCCACTATATGGAGGAGGCGGAGATTCTTTGTGATCGGCTATGTATCATTGCTCATGGGCGCAAGGTAGTTGAAGGCAGCACAAAGGAGCTGTTAAAACGAAGCGGTCAGCAAAAACTTGAAGAGGCATATCTTTGGTTTGTAGGGGAGGAGATAGAATGAGCAAAGTAATGAAACTAGCAAAAATTGAAGGAAAGTT
The DNA here is from genome assembly GCF_002393265.1 of Enterococcus sp. FDAARGOS_375. Classification (NCBI taxonomy): domain Bacteria; kingdom Bacillati; phylum Bacillota; class Bacilli; order Lactobacillales; family Enterococcaceae; genus Enterococcus; species Enterococcus sp. FDAARGOS_375. Next base: position 1,984,229 of record NZ_CP023515.1, read on the forward strand.
AGCGTTGCGAGGAATCGATGGGATCGTCTTTGGTATTGGCATGCCGCTGGTCGTCCTGTTTTTGACCAATATGATCGGTGGAGAGAAAGTGATTGGTGCTACTTCATATACATTTCAAGAGGGCAGTTTTGCTTCGTTGCTGGTGGTGGGGATTTGCGCAACAGCCTTTATGGGGATTCCGTTAACTATCTGTGATTATCGAGACAAAAAGATTTTGAAACACTTTTTTGTTACCCCAGCTTCTCCAGTTCATCTGATTGCGGCTCAAGTGGTAGTAGCTGCAGCGACTGCACTACTCTCAGCGATAGGTATCGCATTCGTGTCGGTGGTATTTCTCGACTATCAAATGAAAGGCAGCTGGATAGTATTGATAGCTAGCTATTTTTTCGTTATGATTGCCATGTATAGCCTAGGACTATTGATTGCTAGTTTGTGTAAAAATATCAAGATTGCCAATCTCGTATGCACAGTGGTTTATTTTCCCATGTTGTTTCTTTCTGGGGCAGTGATTCCCTTTGAGCTCTTTCCAGAAGGTGTGCAAAAAGTCGCTAATGTTCTGCCATTGACACAAGGCGTTAAATTGTTAAAGAGTGTGAGTCTCGATCAACCAATCGGTGACCCTCGATTCATTCTTTTTCTATTGACAGTGGTGACGATCATAGGATTTGGTTTGGCAGTTAAGCTTTTCCGTTGGGAATAACAGGAAACGGAGGAAAGAGTTATGACACAAGAATGTGAAAAAACACCAGATAAGCTGTATCGAATCGGCATGTTTTCTAAAATGAATCAAGTGACGATAAAAACACTGCGTTATTATGATGAGGTGGGGCTGCTTAAGCCCCATTTTATCGATCCAGATAATGGGTATCGCTATTATATCTCTAGTCAGTTGGCACCATTGCATCGGTTATTAGCTTTACGCAGAATGGGGTATAACATCGATGAAATCAAACAAGTGCAAGCAGGAGAAAGCGAAAGGAGAATACTGCATCGCAAGAGACAGCAACTGATGAGAGAGATCACGGAACGGATGGCGATGCTCACGCAGATCGAAGGGTATTTGCAACAGGAAGAAGCCAATTACCAAATGATCGTTAAACGTTTGCCAGCGGTTATCGTCGCTTCAATGAGAATGGTCGTGCCAAGCTTCGATCGGTTGTTTTCTATGATCCCAGAAATGGGGCTTCAGATGGAAACAGCTGGTTGCATCTGCGCATTGCCCGAATATTGTTTTACTATCTATCATGACAACGAGTACAAAGAAGAAAACATTGATGTGGAAGTTTGCGAAGCGGTCACAGAAATGAAAGATAATCAAGGAAATTTGACCTTCAAGCAGATAGAAGAAGTACCAGAGGCAGTTTGCACGGTCCATAAAGGAGCCTATACTGAGTTTCCGAAAGCCTATGCTGCAGTAATCCAGTTTGCTGAAAATAACGGCTATCGAATCACAGGGCCTTTTCGTGAAAGCTATATTGATGGTATTTGGAATAAAGAAAGTGAAGAGGAATGGCTGACTGAGATCCAGCTTCCTGTTGAAAAAATCAGCAGGTGAAGGGAAATAAACATTCAGCGTTCTTGCAAAATTTCTCCCCCGTAAGGTGTGAATTTCGGCAAGACCATCATTTAATCGAGTGTCTACAGTCAATTCCCATTGACAAATCGACTGGCGCCTTCTAAACTAAAGGCAGAAAAACAAGAGAAAAAGGTGATGTCTCCGGCCTATCTGCTGTTATTCCTTCGTTAACAGGGGTAGGACTGGAAAAGAGTAAATAAAATCAATTTCATAGGCAAAAAATTGACTGCATGCAGTTTTATTTGAAGTGCCTATCATTGATTTTATTTTACTCTTCGCTTTTTGATCTTCATCGCTTGAAGATTGACCGCAGAGTAAAATCTGCGGTCTTTTTTGTTTTTCAATTATTTTGAAAGGGGAAAAGAAGATGTACCAAGAATTGAGAAAGGCAATCGAGCGGCCACCGCTCTATAAAAAAATGGCAGAAGCGTTTTGGGACGATGCGTATATTTCCAAGCAAATGTTAAAGGCTCATTTGGATCCTGATTTTGAGGGAGCGAGTAGAAAGGCTGACTTTATCGACGAATCCGTTCGCTGGATCAGTCGCATTGTTCCACCAGAAAAACAGACGCAACTTCTTGATATCGGCTGCGGACCAGGGATATATGCGGAAAAATTTGTAGCGCTGGGCTATCAAGTGACAGGCGTTGATTACTCCAGAAGGTCCATCGCCTATGCGAGAGATTCCGCGAGTAAGCAGCAATTAAACATTACCTATCTATTTGATAATTATTTGGAGATGGCATTGCCTCAGCAGTTTGACTTTATTACCTTGATTTATTGCGATTATGGAGCCTTAAATCCAGAGGAACGAAAACTGCTGCTAAATAATGTGCTGGCGCATCTAAAACCGGGTGGCAAATTTTTGTTCGATGTATTTACGATTGCCCAGTTTTTAACGCTTGATGAAGAACAGACCTGGGAAAGTCATGAATCAGCAGGGTTTTGGCGGGGCGATCCTCATCTTGTGCTGAATCAACGATGGAAATATCCTGATCACGTCTTGCTGGAGCAAACAACGATTTTAGCAGATACTGAGCTCACCAATTATTATTTATGGACGACCTATTTTACAAAAGATGCATTGCTGAGGGAAGTTCAGGCTGCAGGCTTTGATATCTGTGAGGTATTTGGCGATGTCAAAGGCAGTCTTTATATCGAAAAAGGTTCAACAATGGCGATACTACTGAAAAAACCATGCACTCATTGAAAGAGTGGTTTTTATGTAAATAGAAGCAAAAAGAAACGACGATTTTTCGTCGTTTCTTTTTGTTTGGGTCGGAACTGATCGATCAATTCTTTCGTACTAATGATCGGGCATATTCAACACCACTCATTCAGCAAACCGTCGAACCATCGTAATATCTGTTTCCAAATAGCCCATTTTTTTGTATAGCTGATACGCAGACTGATTATGGGCAAAAACGTGCAAGCCGATTTCAGTGATGCCTTGCTGGATCGCCCACTTTTCTAAAGCCTGTAACGCTTTGGTGCCATAGCCTTTTCCTCGCTGGTCTTCCTCGATGATAAAGTCATAGATGAAGGCTTTCTGGGCAGCTGTGTTGACCCAAATCACCCCGATCGGTTCACTAAAATCAGCTGTAAATAAAGAAAACAAGTGATTGTTTTCGGTGGCAGTCCCTTGAGGAAGTAAAGAAGCAAAGCTTTCTTTGGCTAGGGCGATAGCTAAGACGAAAGTGTAAGGCCATTTCCAAGGTACAACAAGTCAATCCATAAGAAGGCGCAGCTGCAAAAATCTCCGTCAAAGAGCCGCCTTGGGGGAGTCCCAGTTCTTTAAGGGGAACAATCACACAAGCAGCACGCTGTTTATCGGCACTGAAGGAGAGCTGGGGATGGCGCAAGAGCTGGTTGGCATACGCGTTTAAGTGAATCTGATTTTCTTCCAACTGCTGGCAAAGGCGGTTTAGCGAAACCCCGCCATACTGTACGATCACTTTTTTCAAATCAAACACTCCTTTCAATAGGGATCCTTTTTATGAAAAATCAGTTTACACCCTCGTTCTTGGACAAATTGGCATAAATCGCAGCAACTTCTTCTTGGTAACGATTCTTTAGTCGAGGGGGACTTAAAATGCGTAGGCTTTTTCCAAAAGAGAACAAATAGGGCACTACCCAGCTTTCCTCGGGCAAATCAACGGTAACCACAGCAGTGCCTTCCTCCGTCAAAGTAATATCCTGATGATCGAACTCATCATATACCCGATAAAGAACGTCGGCTTGAAAGAATAGACGCGCAGGATAGGTGCCAACAGTCAACTCAATGGCAGAATCAGGCGCAGTGACTGGGAAAAAATGCTGATCAGTGACGTGGACTTGACTCATGCGGCTGATTTTAAATGTCCGAAAGGCATTCTTTTGCTGGTCGAAGGCTTGCAGATACCAAGCTTGCGAGCGAAAAAGCAGTTTATAAGGCTGGCAGATGCGTTTTTGCAGTCCCTGTTTACTGATATAGTCAAAGGTGATCACGTGGTTTGTTAAAATACTCTTTTTTAATAAATCAAACGTGTCGTTGCCGTTTTCTCGCCGATGCCAAGTGGAAAAATCCACTTCTAGCCAATCAGCATCGGGCTGCTTAAACAAGGATTGCAGTTTTGCCAGCGATTGCCCACTGATCTGTGGCGTCAGCTGGCGAATCCCTTTCAACGCCAAAAGCAGGTTTTTCCGTTCTTCCTCTGATAATAACACTTTATCCAACACAAAACTGCTTAACAAATAAACGCCGCCATTTCGACCCGTTTCGGTATAGATGGGCACGCCAATACTGCTTAGGGTATTGATATCTCTGGTGATGGTGCGAGTCGAGACTTCAAATTGTTTGGCTAATTCAGAAGTGGTTGCTTTTTCATGATTCAACAGGTGGTAGATAAGGCCGAATAGGCGTGTCGTGCTCACTTGGTTTACTCCTTTTATAAAAAGATGATAAAACACTGACACAAGGTGTCTAGGTTTCTATCGTATCATAAAGACAAAGAGGGAGGAACTCCAATGAAATTTTTGATAATGGCAACGGAAAGAACCAATAATTTTACTGATCCAGCGATTCAAGCAAAAATCACTGGCTTATGGGAGAAAAACAGCGAGGCGGTCAAGAAAGCCGCAGAAAAAGGAACGGTCATCGCTTGCGTTTACCACGAGTATGAGTCAAACTATCAAGGAGACTATGCCGTTTCGCTTTGTTTCGAAGAAACGGAGCAAGCAGACTTTGATACAGAAAACTATACTTGGAAAAAGTATCCGATCGATCGGCGCGATGCGCAGGGCATTTTGACTACTTGGCGTCAAATCTGGTCTGAGGAAGAAAACCAGCAGCTGCAGCGCAAGTATTCCTTTGATTTTGAACAATATGCGCCAGACGGCGAAGTAACGATTTTTATCGCCATTGCTGAAAGCGACAAAGAGCAGCTATTTTCCTGAATAGGAGGACAAACAATGAGACAATATGAAAGCAAAGCAGCGCTGATCCAAGAGATTACAGAACGTTACCAAAAATTTCGCCAAGAATTTGATGAAATTCCTGAAGCCCTGCGAAATCAACGGATAGCAAGTGTCGACAAGACCCCTTCAGAAAACTTGTCTTACCAAATCGGCTGGGTCAGTTTGTTATTGTCATGGGAAGCACAGGAACAGCAAGGGATGAGCGTTCACACACCTGCTGAAGGGTACAAATGGAACAACCTTGGCGGATTGTATCAATCTTTTTATCAGACATACGGCAGTTTGACCTTAGCACAGCAGCAAGAGCTCTTAGACCAAAAAGTGACGGCCCTTTGCCAGTGGATCGAAGGCTTATCCGATCAGGAATTGTTTGAAGCAAGGCAGCGGGATTGGGCAACCACCAAAGCACAGTGGCCAGTCTATAAATGGATCCATATCAATACAGTAGCACCCTTTACCAATTTCAGAACGAAAATCCGAAAATGGAAAAAGGAAGCACTGCATTGATCAACAGAGAAATGAATGAATCGAACAGGAAAATCACACCCTTTTCATAGTGTGATTTTTTGCTGTACATAAAAAACGGTTCATTGAGAAACAATGGCAAAGAAGCGCCAGTGGCTTGCTATCAATTGTGAGAGACTGAAAATCGTGCTATGATGGCGTTAATCAGAGCAAGGAGGAAAAAGCAGATGTGTGGTGGCATTATTTCCCAAAAAATTGCCTAAGCCCATGTAGATCAAGACCAGCAAAAAACGATTTACATGGGAGGAATAAATGATGAAAGAAAACAAATATGATGACCAAACGTTTTTTACTAAATACAGTGAAATGACTCGTTCGCAAAAAGGCCTGCAAGGAGCTGGGGAATGGCAGACGCTAGAAAAAATGTTGCCTGACTTCGAAAAAAAGCAGGTACTTGATTTAGGCTGCGGGTATGGATGGCATTGCCAATATGCTGTAGACCATGGAGCGGCAGCAGTACTAGGAACTGACATTTCTCAACGGATGCTTGAGGAGGCCAAGAAAAGGCACCCTGATCCGAAAATAACGTATCAATGTGTCGCAATGGAAGAAGTGACACTTCCTCCAGCCTCAATAGACGTTGTTTTAAGTTCATTGGCGTTTCACTATGTGGCAACGTTCGAAACATTGATCAAAAGTATATCGGTCTGGCTGAAATCTGGTGGTGTGCTGGTATTTTCGGTGGAGCATCCGGTTTATACGGCGGAAGGATCGCAAGATTGGCAGTATGATAGGCAGGGGGAAATCCAGCATTTTCCAGTCGATCATTACTATTATGAGGGCAAGCGGCAAGCGCGATTTTTAGGTGAAACGGTGACCAAATACCATCGTACCCTGACAACCTATTTAATGACCTTATTGCAAAACGGCTTTATTTTAGAAAAGGTGATCGAGCCACAACCACCAGAAGAATTACTGGAAGTACCGGGAATGAAAGACGAAATGCGCCGACCAATGATGCTGCTAATAGCTGCTAGAAAAAGCTGACTTAAAGAATTGTTAAACAGTTGATCTGTGAAGATCAGCTGTTTTTTTGTTTTGTGTCATCGTAAGAAATAACTGGAGAAGCCTGTGACCGCTTAATGTCTAGTTAGTGGAGTTAATAAAATAAACTGTTATTTTAAGTGCTAAAGTGACGCGAAGGTGACAAAAATGAAACGCCAATTCGTAAAAGGGTATGCTATATTTTAAACAGTACTTGTTTTTTTACAGAAAAAAAGCGGGGAGTCGATGACGTATCTTACGCAATCGACGCCAATTGGTTTTATAGAAAAAACACAAAACCATTCCCAAGTCTGATGCAAGTTTGCTGAATATTCAGCAAAATAAAAGTAAATGACTAAGAATAGAAAGGGTGAGGATCATCGAAAACAACCAAACCATTGGCTTGACGTCAGGAGAAGTCAAGGTGCGGGTGCAGCGCGGTCAAGTCAATAAGACAAAAAAGGATACGACGAATACGTACCCGAAAATCCTTTTTACCAATATCTTTACCTTTTTCAATTTAATCAACTGTGTCTTATTCTTTCTCGTCTGTTTGACGGGTTCTTATCAAAACGGCTTATTTGTCTTTGTTGTCTTCAGCAATGTGATCATCAATCTCTTTCAAGAAGTTCGTTCCAAACGAACGCTGGATAAGCTGGCATTGCTAAAAGTTGCCAAAGCCGATGTTTATCGGGATGGCAAGCTGGAGAACTTGCCGATCTACAAACTCGTAATGGATGATGTGTTACGATTGAAAAGCGGGGATCAAGTGCCGACGGATGCCAAAGTCATTCAAGGATCTTTAGAAGTCAATGAATCCTTGCTGACTGGTGAAATGGATACGATCTACAAGCAGCCAGCAGACGAGTTGTTTTCTGGCAGTTTTATCACTGCTGGCGAAGCGTTATGCCAAGTGATCCACGTAGGCGCTGACAACTATATCGCAAAAATCAACAAAGAAGCCAAAACCATCAAACGACAAAAATACTTGATCCAAGGCAGTTTGAATAAAATCATTCGTTGGATCAGCTTGATTTTGGTGCCGTTATGTACCCTCTTATTCGTCAAGCAGTTCTATTTCTCTCATGCGGCTTTCAACACAGCCATTTTACGGACGGTGGCGGCAGCTGTGGGGATGTTTCCCGAAGGTTTGTTTTTATTGACGAGTGTCACATTGACCATCAGTGCTGTCTATCTGGCGCGCAAAAAAGTGATGGTGCAGGAATTGAACTGCATTGATGCCTTAGCACGGGTCGATGTGCTTTGCTTAGATAAAACCGGTACGATCACCGAAGGCAAGATGACGGTGGAAAAGACGATTTCCTTTCAATCGGAAACACCGCTGGCAGAAATCACCGGCAACTTAATGGCGCAGCTACCCGATCAGAACCCAACAGCAATGGCGCTGCGGACCTTTTTCCCAGAAAAAACAACGTACCGGATGCAGCAAGTCGTCCCCTTTTCATCTGATCGTAAATTCAGTTGCGTCACGTTTGAAGGACAAGGCACTTATTTCATCGGAGCTGCGTCGATTTTACTAGGAACCAACCATGAAGCTGTCTTAAAACAGGAAAGGCAGCTGGCAGAAGAAGGCTACCGAGTGATCGTTTTGGCTCACAGTACGCAAGGCTATGAGGAGGCAGGACTGCCGACGGATATTGAACCGCTGGGCTTTTATTTACTGTCAGACACGATTCGTGAAGATGCCAAAGAAACCTTGGAGTATTTTCGTTCACAGGCAATCCAATGCAAGATCATCTCTGGCGATGATCCAGTGACAGTCAGTCAAATCGCGAAAAAAGTCAATCTACCGGGGGCGGCTGATTTTATCGATGTGTCAAAATTAACTGCAGCCGAATTAAAAGAAGTTGTCAGCAACTATCAGATTTTTGGTCGAGTGACGCCTCAGCAAAAGAAAGAAATGGTACTCTTCTTGAAAGAACAAGGGCATACTGTCGCGATGACTGGCGATGGCGTCAACGATGTTTTGGCGCTAAAAGAAGCCGATTGTTCCATCGCGATGGCTTCTGGCGTCGATGCTGCGCGTCAAGTATCAAATTTGGTTCTTTTGGAAAATCAATTTGATGCTTTGCCATCAGTCATGGACGAAGGCCGCCGAGTGATCAATAACATTACCCGCTCAGGTTCATTGGTGCTAGTGCAAGTCTTATTCTCCATCATGATCACCATGGGGACGTTGTTATCAGGAACGACCTATCCTTTTGAGCCGATCCAATTAACGATCATCAATGCCTGCTTTGTCGGCATTCCGACCTTCTTTTTAAACTTTGAACCAGACTTCAATCGGATCAAAGGGGACTTTATGACGACGATTTTCAAAAATGCTTTTCCAACAGCCTTGTCGATTACGGTAGGAACTTTGCTGATCATCAACTTTGGCTATTGGTTCAACAGCAGCAGTAAAGCTCTATCGATCATGAGCATTATTTTTACTGCTTGGAACTATCGCTTGATCCAGAAAAAAGTCTATCCAGCGATCAACAGCTATCGAACGATGATTTTTTTCAGCACTCAGATCTTGTACTTTGCTGCTTTGATCGTCGGTCGCGACCTCTTTAACCTAGGCAATACTAGCTATCTCAACCTCATTCTCTTGATTGCCTTGTTGAATTTTTCCGCCTACATGCAACGCTTTGCGGATAAGGGCATCGAGCTGCTGATGCGAAGATATACGAAGAAACGTAAAAGCTTGTCAAAAGAAATGATTCAGTAAATGGTAGGAAAAACTGATTGCTTAAGCAGCTCTTATAGCGTGCTAGGCAGTCAGTTTTTGTTTTTAAATAAATTTTTATTTAAAAGGAGTTTGTCTCTTGCTATGAAACTCGTTTCATACCTTACAATCAACCAAGGGACCTTTTCAGAAAATTTGTCGAAAGTGGTACAACTAATTTTCTATGGTAGACTTAGGTCACTAGCAAAACAATCAGATAGGAATGAAAGAAATGGCAACGATTCGCGATATAGCAAAAATTACTGGTTTTTCGATCACGACAGTTTCTCGTGTGATCAATGGCCATCCTTATGTTGATGAGCAAAAGCGAGCAGCGATTTTGGCGGTGATGGAAGAGCTGGATTACAAACCGAATAAAATCGCCCAAAAACTTAGCTCGGGGAAAACCTATAATATTGGAGTCATCGTACCGTTTGTCAATCACGCCTTCTTTGATGGGATCTTAAATGGCATTATGGAAGAAGCCTTTGCCAAAAAATACAAAGTGACGTTATTGCCGACCAATTTTGATCGAAAATTGGAATTAGAGTATCTAGAAGAATTCGCTGCAAAGGGATTTGATGGCTTGATCGTCATCACTCGGGCAAATCATATCGAGACGTTTTATCCCTACATGGAAAAAGGACCGATTGTTTTTTGTGAAAATTCGACCGGTACTGCCGTTCCTTTTGTTGCGATCGACTTGGTCGGCTCTGTGACAGCCAGTATCAATTATTTGAAGGAACAAGGCGTAAAGCGCTTGGGGTTGACCTTAGGGCGCAGCAAACGCCTCAGCTGCAATTCAGTCAACACCATCGCAAAAGCCAAGGAGCTGTTTCCTAATTTTTCTGAAGCAGATATTTATTGGGATTGCATCAAAGCACAAGATGGGATTCCCGCAGCCGCCTTTTTTAAGGAACGAGGAATCGATGGGGTGATCACAAATGGGGACGAGATCGCAGCGATGATCTTAAATCAATACCCTCACGGGACAGCACCCATCGTGATTGGACAAGAAAACCTCCTCATCAGTCAAATGCTGCACTTTCCTTCCGTTGAGTTTCATCTGGATCAGTGCGGCAAAGAAGCCTTTCGCTTATTTCAAGAAAGAAAACAAGAGCAGATCATTCTGCCTTACGAACTTATCATTCGTGAATAATCATCGTTATAAAAAGAACACACCTTTTTGCCGAGAGGTGTGTTCTTGCCTGCTTTTTAAAGGGAATTTGTAGAGATAAAATAAAAAAATAAAGAAAAAATCAATTTTGAATGCTTGCTTTTCACAGAGTAAAGGGCTACCATTGGTCTGTGGCTTTTTCGCCACAAAAATAGGAAACGTATCAGACAAGAGTACTTGGGGAAGATTCTCTTGGGGGAAGCCTGATACGTTTCCTTTTGTTCATTCTAACACTATTTATATATAAAGTAGAGAGATATTGAGTAGATAAATAAAAATACTAATGTAATTGATGAATAGGAAAAAGCCAATCATTCAAAAGGCGAATTTTAGATCGTTTTCCTATAACATGTTGGAGGGCAAATGGCTCCCCATGTTTTGGTTAATAAAAGAGCATCAACTAACTAATTGTGTTGTACCAACAAGAAAATTACATAGCTTGGCAACACCAGTTTCAGCTGTTTCTTTGATTAGAACAGTTGCAGTATTTTCGTAAACATGAATCACACTAACTTCTTGTAAACCGGTAAAGCCAATAACATTTGCCTGATAGTTTTGACCAGGGAACACTTGGTATTTTTCCATGTTTTTATCTCCTTCATTAATCTTATTTCAAAAGAATAATAATTAAAATTTAAGAAAAAGTAAAGTGAAACGATTTTTCATTCAAAAATACAGTCCTTTGGCGTTTGTTTCGAGCAGATTCAAGCTTTTTCTGCAATTTTCCATTGTTTTTTTCAATAAATATGCGGTGAATTGTTGAACATTATTCAAGAAAATATGCCTCTTACTTAAGGGAGTGTTCACAGATTTTAGCTAAACGACAGGGCGAGAGCAGCAGTTGAATTGTTTGTTTTGTGACGGTTTGGGGCTTATAATAAAGATAGGAAGAAGGATCGGCGTCACCACTTCCTAAATCAATTGAAAAGGGCGTGCAAGTTATGGAAAACGTATACCGAAATAACTTTGTCAAAAGAACTGTTCAACTGATGTTTGCACCAAAAAAAATCAGAAAGCGTCCGCCAGAACAATGGATCAAAATGCCTACCAGCCGAGGTATTCGGAGAAAGGACGCGTGATCCAGCATCTCGCAACTATGCGTGAAATAGTCTTTAAAGAGAAAAGAAATGCAGGAAGTTCCGAAGACGGGACTTCCTTTTTTATGTCATTGAAATAGGGTGCTTATCGAAAAAGCAGTTGTCAACACGTTCTCTTGTGGAGGACCACTTTCGGAAGAGGATACAAAAGGAAGCTTGCGAGAGCCCAATAGACGAATGAAAGAAATCAATAGATGTGTTAGTGGATAAAGAATCAAGATGGTTCTTCCTAACTGTTTTTCCAAAAAGAATGATATTCGAAAAGACGTTAGTCTATCTGTATGAGCAGAATTGATGATTGATGTAAGAAGAGGGAATCCAAAAGCCACTTTTTTCATACTTGAATTCTGTTAAAATACATATATAGGTTCAAACATGAAAAATAATCTGATAATTTTTAAAGAAGGTGAAAGCATGGACTACCTAGAAATCGCAGGTCATTTCCAGACAACATCCTTTGATCCCCAACCGTTTGTGCAAATGGCGATCGATGATCGAAAGATAAGAGAGAGGCTAGTGGAGAATATCGTTGATGGTCAAAATCATATCAATGAGTATTTTAATAGTTATTTGATCATTAAAGAAGTAGCCGTTAAAAACCCTGAGTTGATTTATGATGAGTGGGAACGGATCTGGGCGTTGCATACCCATAAAAACTCCTATCATCGGTGGATCGCCCACGATTTGATCACGCAACTTCTGGTGATCGATCATGAAGACAAGTTTGAAGCAATCAAGCAAGAATATGTACTACTGCCTAAAGAAGAAAAAATTAGCAATTTCTTGAAGATGATTGAAAATATCAAGGAAGCCAGTCGACACAAAGACCTTCAGCATGAAAAGAAACGCTTGCTTACGGATCAAGTATGGCTTTCAAACTTCAATGAAAAACAAATGAAGCGTATTGATAAAGTCCTCCAAACTCTTTTGACCGAATGAATCAAGAAAAGCAATTGAACTTGTTTCAGAAGGGGGGCTTGCTGTTTTCCCCCACTTTTTTTTCTTGATTACTGGGAATAGTCGGGAGGAATGAGGAGCATGCTGCAATGATAGTTACCAATTAGTTGCATGTATCGCATGCAAAATCTCCCTTAAGTCCTTGTAAGAAGCCAAGTGAAACTTTATACTAGAATGTAATACTTATTCAAAAATAGGACAAATAAAATGAGGACATGAGCTTTTATGAAGAAATATTGTAAGGAAAATGTGCTGGAAGCGGCGATGAATCGTCTGGAATATATTTTTGATACGTTTCCCCATGTGTACTTTTCGTTCAGTGGCGGAAAAGACAGTGGTGCTATGATCCAGTTGGCCGATCAAGTCGCCCGACAAAAAAAGAAAACCTTCGATCTGCTGATTTTAGATATAGAGGCAAATTATGATGCTACACGAGTATTCATGGAAAAAATCAAAGCGTTACCAAGTATCAATCAAACTTACCATTTTTGCTTACCCTTTTACGAGGACAACAATACCAGCGTATTTCAGCCACAATGGCTGATGTGGGATGAACAAGAACGGGAGAAGTGGGTACAGCCAATGCCAAAAGATGCGATTTCACTTGGTGATTTAGATGAATCATTGATGGAGATTTATCAGAGTGCAAATATGAATCCTGATAAGTTCTTGCGAAACTTTGCTCATTGGTACGCAAGTCACCATGGCTTTGAGCCCGTTGCTTGCGGTGTAGGTATTCGGACACAAGAAAGTCTGTATCGGTATCGATCAATCACATCGCCAAAGTATAACTTTCGGAAGCAATGCTGGATCAAACGGCAAGTAGCAGATTCAATGGTTGTCAATTTTTACCCCATCTATGATTGGAAAACCGAAGATGTCTGGGGAGCTTATACTCGTTTTGACTGGCCGATCAATGGCTTTTATGAAAAGTTGTATGATCATGGCGTTCCGATCCATCAAATGCGGATCTGTCAGCCTTACGGCATGCAGCAACGAAAAGGCTTGTACCAATATGCTTTGATGGAACCGGAAACGTGGGAGCGCGTCGTAAATCGTGTGTCAGGAGCCAATTTTGGTCGCTTGTATGCCCAGACAGGATTGCTGGCGCATTACAATACGAGAAAACCCAGTCATATGACTTGGCAAGAGTATGCGGTCTTTTTACTGGAATCAATTGGACTTTATTCAAAGAAATTACAGGATCATTATTACCGCAAAATCACGATTTTGATTGATCATTATCGAGAAAAGCACGGAATCGAAGTGGAAGACATTCCCGATGTGACCAAACGTAAGGAGTGGCTAAAAAACGAAGTACTCTGGCATGACTGGAAAGGGATCGCTCGTGCGTTAGAAAAAAATGATTTTTCCTTGAGCACGCGACAATACAGTTTGACGAAAAAAGATGAGTCTGAATTGTATGAGTTGGCGGTGGATTTTGGGGCGGCGCTGGGGATCGAGCATTTACCCAAGTATCAGTTGAAAAAATTGAATGCCAAATACGAGTATCTAACGAAAAAAATCACCTAACGATGGACGAATGGGTCCGTAGAGAGGAAGGGTTTTGTGAACGAACGATTGGTTTTATTTTTCCCACCGTATAAGAAAAGCCAATTCTATCAATTGATGGGAGCTTTCTTTGCAGAGCGAGTGTATCAGCAACAATTTCCGTACTTAGTCAATGATGAGAACTGTTACTGGTACGTGATTCTTGATGATGAAAAACGAGTGACCGCTTTTTCTTATTATGAAAAAGGCACCAACAAAGTGGAGCTAGGGGAATTTTATGAAAAAGATCCATCTGCTCAATTTAAAAAGTTTCTTTTACGGAAAATGTTGGTGGATATCACCCGCAACTACCCAGAAGCAGAGATTCTCGCTTCTACTAACCAGCCTAGTGAAATTACCCTTTTGGAGTCAAAAGGGTTTGCGGTCTATCGACAAACAAAAAATTATTCATTTCTAAAAAGGAGTGTAGTCCCTCATGAGCGATATCGATTTTCCAGTGTTAGCGGCGAAACTGATCCCAGTCAGCAAGATTCACGCGAATACGTATAATCCCAACACCGTGGCTGCTCCAGAAATGGATTTGTTGGAACTGTCGATTCGAGAAGATGGCTTTACGCAACCATTGGTTTGTTACCACGATAAAGAGCAAGACCAGTATATTTTGATTGATGGGTTTCATCGGTATATCGTAGCAAAAGAGCGCTTGGCGTTGCCAAGCGTTCCGGTCACGGTGATCGATAAGCCTTTTGAGAATCGCATCGCTTCAACGATTCGTCACAATCGGGCCCGCGGTACCCATGGCATCGAGAAGATGGGGAATATCGTGCAGCAATTGGTCGCTAATGACTGGACGGATGAACGAATTGCCAAGGAATTAGGGATGGATCGCGAAGAAGTTTTCCGCTTTAAACAACGCTCAGGATTAAAAAGCGCCTTTTCCAACCATGAATTCAGCAAGTCTTGGATTGAGTTTGAAAAAAGATATTACAAAGGAAAAAAAGAAACCTAGAAGAGCAAAAAAGCTATCTAAGGAAGATAGCAATTGATCAATAATTTTTTTTGAATTTTGTATAGGTGTTTTTTACAACGATCACGATCAGATTGACCACCATCGACAAACAAAGTGTCCCTAAGAGAATGGCTAGGATCACACCTAATGTGTCTCTTAGAAAGCTGAAGATCGCTTCAACGATAAACATGGTTTTCTCCTCCTTTTCTCAGCGTCTATCTTTTCAGACAATTGCAAAAATAGGCTCGTTTTTCAATAGCTACCTGCTACTGAAAAATACAGTCGAGCGGTTTACACGTCCAGCGTTTTTGTTCATTGTGTCTTTCCGAAGTAGAGTATACTTTGGAAAGGACAAAAGAGAGTTTCTGTATTTTACAATCGGTGAAAAATTCTGAAATTTAAGAGTAGCCTTTCTTTTCAGATTCTTATCAATGGTATGAATAATCGTATCAATTTGTATAAAAAAAGTAAAATGATAACAAAGATTAAAATTGAGGAAAAGCTATGATTTCATCATTTTATGAGAGTCAGAAATATCCAAAACCTTGCTGTAAAACGTCTTTGATTCCATTAGACATTGTACAGCTTGTTTCTTTTCTACAGTGATGATCCTTTCAAAATAACTACACTTGTTTCTAGAAAAAGCAAACGTGCATAAAAAGTCAATGATACATAATCTCCTTTGGATAACTAGAGCAGACGTTTTTTTAATTCAAAGACAAATTCTTTTGTAATACTGGGAGAATGCATTAGGGATTTTTTTGAAAGCAATCCGATCGACATACTAGTATTTGCTAAAGGATTCGCTAAGATTTTTATTTCAGCGCGGGTCTGATCAACGATAGAGCGAGGCACTAAACTGCAATAACCAGTTTGTTCGATCAAGTAAGGAATCGTACTAATATTGTTGACATATTCCCAATGGATCGATGGCACGCAACTGGCAAGATAGCTTTCAACTTTTTTATGTGCTAGGCTGTCATCGTTAAAACGATAGAAGTGGCAGCCTTCGAAATCAGTTAGTTTATTGATCGTTAACGGGTTGTGGATCGATGTGATGCAGCAAAGCTCTTCTTGGAACAATTCTTCGTAAACAAAATTTCCCTCGTGAGGAAGTGAGCATAGTGCGACATCAATAAGATTTTCTTTTACTGCCTTGGCTAATTCCATTGTGGTTCCCACAAGAATCTCGAATTTCACTTTTGGGTATTGCTGAGCAAACATATGGAGCAGTTCTGGCAAAATGGAAATGTCATAGGGCTGAACGATCCCCATCCGTATAGATGAGTCGATCGTACTTGAAGCGTTGTGCAACTGTTCTTTTACCTGCTCCCATTGGGCGATCAGTCCAGGGACTTCCTGCTTCAACAATTCGCCTTCCAATGTTAGTACATTGCTTTTCCCTTCTAAAAATAACGCCACTTCTAACTCTGTTTCTAACTTTTTGATATGATTGGTAACCGTTGATTGGGCATAGTTTAGTTTGGCAGCAGCCTTCGTAAAAGTCCCTTCTTCGACGATCGTTTTAAAGGATTGCAGCTCTTTGATAAAATCCACATTTGTTCCCCTTTCTTTTCTCAAATTATACAAAAAAAGGAAAGTGAAATAATTTCTTTTTTTTATCGTAAATCAAAAAAATAGATATAAAAGTTCTTTCAAATATGTGTAGTATTCAGGGGTAAGTCTTTTTATTTTTGGTGACCGTTACTATAACGAATCCTAGAAATAAGTGAGAGGTTGTTTCCATTAAAAAAGGCAGGCGATGGAACCAGCGACTACTTAGATGGCTTCTAGTGATGAGATACCAGGAGCAACACATCGTTAAGTTACTGATAAAAAGGAATGTGAGGAACCGGGTTTTTGCTTTTCCTGTAGGCAAAACGCAAGCGAAGAGGGGGCAGCAGCACTTGCTTCTTGAACTTCCAAATGAAAGAAGGAAACTGGCGGCTGGCTTTAGTAAAGAGCCGTCAGTTTCCTTACGGAAAATAATCGGGGATGATCTTTGGCTGAACCAATTGTTCAATCGTTTTATGAACGATCATCCAGTCAGATAGACTTGGTACATTCGAAATTCGCAATTGCTGAAAGTGGGGATTACTTTTCAAGTGTAAGTCAAAATTGCTGACAATCAAATCAATTTCCTGATGGATCAATTCATGGGTATCAGGAGTCACTTCGAAAAAGTAACTGACTTCAGTCTGATCATTTTTGAATAGCTCCGCTGATGCGGCTAAGAAAGCATCTAATCCAGCGCCACCTTGAAAAGCAAAGGCCACTTTACGTTGCTTTTTTTGCGGAGTACTAGGTGCCAGTTCGCTTAATAAGGTCAATGTAACTGCGATATGCCCCAAGTGAGTAAAGGAGAAGAAGGAGCTTTGGTCATTGAATTGTTTCAACCACTTATTCCAAGCGAGGTACTCTGTCTTAAAGGTCGATTCAACAAAGGTTTTGATTTGTGGATCAGCAAATTCATAATTGGTAGAAATCATCGATAACAAGCGGAGGTTCACTAAATAAGAGATGATTTTCTGAGAGACTGCAGAGGAAATAGGTTGTTGGCCTTTTTTTAAAAACAGACCAATTTCCGCAATGATTTCCGGTTTCTCTGTATGGTGAAAAATATATTTGGCTGCATCTTCTTCAGTAACATCCAATGTACTATAAGACAGACAGTGGAGTGTAGTGAGGAAGAGCCAAAGTAGTTCTTGTTTTGGTAAGTGAATGATCCGGTATTTTTTTAAATAATACTCGATCAATACGTGCGAGAAAATGCTAAAGCGTTCTTTTTCCAATAGGTTCCGCTCTAAAGAAGGCGGCAAGTTCAAAAAGTAAGAATAGCGCCATCTGCGTTTGGCGATACTTAACCACAGGGCCAGTCGATAATGACTGTAATGTAACTCTTTCTTGTTGGCTTCCTTGGCTTTTTGGACCAGAAGACGTGCATCCGCCGGGCTATCTTTATCTAAAATCGTGCTGTCACCATAAGCGGAGAAAAAGACAAACAGACAAAAACGAATATCGGCTTCAGTACCAATAAAGTCAAGTTGATTCGTAGCGATCGTCACAGAATAGGTTTGTAAAGACTTGTTCATGTAGCTGATGGTTCGCAACAAGTGACTACGAGAATAGCCAAATTCGATCGTTGCTCGATGAATGGAGTATTTTTTGTTATCAATGATACTCGACATGATTTTAAACTCGAGTGTTTCCATACTTAAAAGCTGAATCGCTAAATTGATTGAGGCATTTGGTGCATACTTGATTGAAACGATGTTACTTTCAGAAAAGTTGATTTTAATCAGTTCTTCTGGCAAGCTATCGCTTAAAACATTGAGTTCTTTCGTGATTGTCGGCATAGATAGACCCAGCAAGGTTGCCAATTCTTGTGGATGATAACCGGTTGGTGCTGCATTTAGCATCTGTAAAATTTTTACTTGACGGGAAAATGACTTGTCTCGATGCAAATTGATTGATAAATTTTCTAACATTGATATCACCACCTCTTTTAAAATCTTATGGAAGCAATCAGTGCTGAATGTAAATTACGTTGGTTTTAAGTAGATTATATAATACTCTACGTCAATCAAGAAGCTTTATCCTTTGAAACTTAATAGAACCAGATTTAACAAGCGCTACTTATACGTAAAACACCCTTCAATTAACGAATAAATGCCTTTCGAAAAGAACGGGGCCTGTTTCGGTGCATCTTAGCTTAGGTTCGGGAGAGGACAAATCATCGGAAGTTCCTCTAGAAAAGAGAGCAAAAGAAAAAGCAATGAAGAAGAATAAAGGAAACAATCTGCTAGACGAAAAAAAGCACCGGACGAAGAACTGTAAGTGTCCCTCAAAGCTAACTTAAGATGTTATCTTTGAAGGATCAAACTAATCAGCAAGATCCGTCTTGTGCTTTTTGTTACGGGGAATCTAGGGTCATTAGCAAAACCAGAGTACCTATTCATGAAAGGAGGTTGTCGTTTTCTAAACGAAGATAGCGATAGAAAGTTGATCGTTTTATTCCAGTTTGGGCACAAATATCAACGACAGTTCGACCTTCCTTCTGATAAAGATTCAGGGCGTACTGAATCAGTTTAGGGTCGATTCGTGGACGCCCACCAATATTTCCTCTGGCTCTAGCAGAATCTAGCCCTTCTTTGGTTCGCTCCACAATAATGTCTCGTTCAAATTGGCTGAAGGCTTGGAAAACCGTCATCATCAGTTTTCCTTGAGGGGTCTGTGTATCAAAATTTTCTTTGATACTAATCACTTTTACTCCTTTTCTTTCGAAAAAATAGACGAGATCAATCAAGTCTTTGGTGCTCCGACCAAGCCGTGAAAAGCTTTCAATAATAATTTTGTCATTTTCTTTCACTCGCTTTTTTAGTTTGTTTAATTCCGGTCGATTTGTGCGAATGCCGCTAATTTTTTCAGTATAAATTTTGTGGCATTCATATCGTTCAAGCAAGTCTAGTTGACGAGAAAGATCCTGCTGTCTTGTAGATACGCGAGCGTATCCATAAACCATATTTGACATACAATTTCCTCCATTTAAAAATAAGTCTACCTAGAGAATACCTCGTTTGTTCACTTAAGTATACAACCTAAAACCAACGTATTATGAATAAAAGAAATAGGGTAGTTTTTTTCTGTAAGCAAATAATGTACTATAGAGAGGAAACCTGCGGCGTTGAACGAGGTAGTTCTCGGTCGCTATGGAAACAACGCTTGAGATGTTAGGAAACACAGTGATTCAGGAAATTGTCTGAATAAGGTAGATAAACCTATAAGAGCTCCGTTTGACTCCTTTCGATGCAACAGATTCTGAAAGTTACACACTGGGGCAACACCTTTTTCGAGGCATGTGTTAGCCAATCATTTTTAGAGTTAAGACATTTTGAAAGAAAATCGTTAGACAAACTATCGCTTACAAGGAGGGGAACATGAGAGAATTGCAGTTAAGTTTTATACTGAACAAAACGACCGTTCGCTGGCTTCAAATTTTAAATGCGTTTGAGCGTGAACGTACTTGTTCAATCGCAAGCTTTGCGAACAAACTTGATGTAACTCAACGGACGATCAGCTCTGATATCAAGGAATTGAAAGCCTATTTGCAGGATGCAGCCAAGTTTGTGCATGTGGCTAATGGTTATCATTTTATGGAAACGAACCCGAAAGTATACTTGACCAAAAAAAGAGCGCTAGTTGCAAAAGAAGGTATGTATCAAATTTTAGAAGCAATCTTTCATGGTGAACTTTGTTCTGTTGAAGAGTGGGCACAGCGCTTGTATGTATCAGAAAGCACGATGCGGCGTTATTTGAATAGTGCTTCACTCACGTTGAGAAAGTATGGTTTAGAGTTGGTGCTACAACCAGTTAATTTGAGTGGAGCAGAAGCGAATATTCGTAAATTTTTCAAAGATTTTTATTATGAATCAGATGTTACTCCTCATACTCTGCTTCCACCTAAAGAGCTGATTGCGGTAGTCAGTGAGACGTTTTCAGATGTGCCAACTGATGTGGTGAACACGGGTGTTGCTCCTAGTGATTTTTATTATAGTTTGTATATTACAATCAAGCGTTATCAGTCTGGAAAGACCATCCAACTTCCTACTCATTTGGCTGAGATAGTCAAAGACCACACGGCATTTACCGTAATGAAAGACTTAGCACCTAAAATCGAAGCCCTTTACCAGGTAAGACTACCACAAGAAGAATTGGTGTGGCTTTATCTAGTCACGGTGATGAAGCGTACATTGACTGAGCCCGTAAAAGAACAGCAGTTCATTGCATCGTTTGCACTTTATCCTGAACTACAGGCGCTAAGTCAACACTTTGTTCAAGAATGGGGCATCCCATTTAATGATCTCCAACTAATCGAGACGATGATTCACGCCTTTTTGTTATCTAAGAAAATCAATGATCAACTAGCGCCCATTTTGAATCGCTTGCTGACGGAAGTAAAAAATGAGCCCCTAAAGCATAGCTCCGTCGCCTATCAAAAAAATCTTGTATTTTTGAAGCAGAATCAAGCAATTCTTGGGGTCAGTAAGGAGTACCTGTCTGATATCTGTGCAGCGCTTACCTTGTATAGTGAGGCGCTCAAGGAACTCTATTATCAAAAGGTCAACCGAATCGCATTGACATTAGAAGGCGACCTTTACACCTGTCACGCTATCCGCGCACGCTTTTTGCGCTATGTTGGCAATGATCATTACGTGTTTTTCCCAAAAATCAATGAATTGACGACTGCCTATTTGAAGGAAAATGCTATCGATCTCGTAGTAACGAATTATAGTGAATACCTATCAGAGTTCATCTTATCCACGGACTATCTCTTACTTAAAACAATCCCGGATCATCAAGATTGGCTAAGAGTGATTGAAAAAATCGATCCTCAGTTGGGGCAAGCATTAAGTGCAACCCCAAGCTAAGTCAAGTGTATACTTTGAATGCAATCAGTGAAGCTATTGTTAGCAGAAATGCTCATGAAAGCAGAATACCTATTAAGCTAAAAAGCCACAACCGTTGAGAAAAATGGTTGTGGCTTTTTCTCTTAATAAGCAAGGAAGGAATTTCCTTCACTCCTCTTAATAAAAAAAGATGGACGCTACTGCGATGAAGTAGCTTGATCTACGAAAACTCTTACTGTTCATTTGCCAGTTTAGCAAAAATCGCTTCAAAGGATTTGAATGTGTCATTATCTAGTTGGCAAAGCCACAAAAGGTAGCTTTTTTCTTTAAAAGTCCACTCTATTGAAGGGTAAGAGGCAATTAAGGCATGGTATTTCTCCCGTTGTTCACTGGTAGCTAATAGCCACCGCTTCTCAAAAATTTGCTTATCTTCCATATAGCTTTCCCCCAAAAAGAAACGTTGCCTGAAACTTCACTAACGGGCAACGTAAATCTAATGATACGCAGATCTCTAATTATTATACCAAGGAAAAATGAATTTTTTTAGAAGATGTGCCAGATTCTGATTATTTTTTTTGTAGTAAGCACATTCTCATATGAAGGGAGCAATTAATCTGAAAGGGCAGTGATTTTGAAGCTACAGAGAGTCTTTGATTGGTTTGTCCTTTTCTTTCCGAAGAGTGCCAAGCAACTTCACTAAACAACACAAAGCTTAGTCATATGACACGAGAAGTCTCTTTGCAAAATTATAGAAACCTGAATATTTACAGGAAGAGCCTATGATCATTCATAAACTTACACATTGTCTAATACAACCAAACGCAAGATTCGTGGATTGATTTGCTTAAGTAGTCGATTCCAATCGGTAGCGTCAGGAAATGACTTCAACAACACGCATTCCACTTCAAGCAAAAACTCTGTGGTGTATTCGGAATAGTTGGTGACCAGTAGATCGATGCTCTTTTCTTGGAGATATTCTGGCGATAATTCGCCGGCGTCAGGATAATAAAGCGTATGAAAAGGTTCCAAGTATTTTCGGATGATACTTTCCGCATATTCACAAGCATACTCATTTCCTTCGAAAATGATCGCGATCGTTCGTTGCCGCCCCCAATTTTCTTCTTTGATCGCTTCCATATGCAGCGTCAGACTGACGCAAATATCATCTAGGTAAGTCGGATCGTAGAATCGTTTGACAAGTTCGTGATGGCTTAAAAAAAATTGGTTTTTTTGGTATTCATCAGTGAATTTTTCCTTGACGAATTGCGTTAAATCATCGATGGCGACATTCATTGTTGGAGAGAGTAGCTCTCTTAATTTCAGTCGGATGAAAAAGCTCTCTAACCATACTAAGTCCTTACTTTCATCAAATGATGAGCCACGATTTTCTTTATAAAAGTCATGGGCTAGTTGTTTGATTTCCGGCCATTGTTCGCAAACAAGCTCACTTGTTAGTAGGGCAGGTTGGTTGATTTTTTGCCGACAAATCAGACAGATAAATAAAAAGATGACTTCTTCTTCAGGAAACGTACAATCAAAGAAACGTTCAATAATGGCATGTAAAGATTCTAATTGAAAAAATGGCTTGCTTTGGTCGTAAAAGTTTTTCAGCTCTGTAGAAAGATGGACCTGTAAGCCATTTTTGTTGCGTTCAATAGCGATATAGAGAATATAAGAGAAATAGGAAAAGGCGGAAGCCAGTTGGGTTTTATCCTGCCAGCATCGAGTTATTTCTATCACAGTATTTTGCACGTCAATCGAGGGGAACAGTGTGTTTACGTTAATCGCTGATTCATAATAAAAAACAAAAAAGAACTGGCGAACGTTGATTTCCGAACCAATCAATACGACGGGATTTGTGGCGATTTGCAAGTGAAAAGGTGCTAAGTAAGTATTGATTTTTTTAAAGTAATTCAACAGTGCTTGCTCGGATAAGTTTAATGCGAGACTCCAATCAAGTAAAGAATACTTTTCGTTGAAAAAAAAGCTTTCTAGCAGTTGAAAAATGGGTTCGTCTTTGACAAGAAGCTGTTTTTGCTTTAAATAACCGTCGGGATCAATTTCTTCAATGGAATAACCAAATTTTGTTGAGTGAATCGCAAGAGAATCTTTGAAGAACTCGCGGAGCGTTTGAATATCAGTGATTAGGGTTCGCTTGCTGCTTTGGGTGATCGTTGCTAAGCTTTTTAAGCTATAAGTATCGTTTTTTTCAAATTCACTCAGTAACTGTATTTTTCGAATCAATGATCGATTTCTGAAAAACTTTAATTGAAATTTTTTCATGAAAACCTCTCCTCTAAAAATAGGTGGTAGGTGAAAAAGGGCTTTTTTTTGTTGCTTTACATATGAAATTTCGTCTCTTTCTCTGACTGAATAAAAGATGAAGGAACATCATTCTAGTGAAAAATTTCACCGGCTGGTGAAATTTATTATTTTTTTTCACGGACATTTGACGCTATAGTAATCATATAAATCGTTTCTTGAGCCAATCGCTAGTAAAAAAGGCAGGATTTTTATCGAAACTAAGAGCCAGTGCATGTTAACCAAGTTTTTTGCTTTAGAAGTTAGTCATAAAATGTTCGCTCTAAAGGTAAATACGTAAAATGGAATGCAATGGTTGAAAATAGAGGAAACTTAGTAAAAATGTTTTCTATGAAAGCAAGAACAAAGGAGAAGAAGGTATGCAGGCGAGAAAAATATACAATGCAACAGACTATTTGGCATATTTCCAAAAAGAACTCAATCAAAGAGAGGTGTTTCAACACTTTCCTAAAATATATGTATATTTCCAAGAACTTTCGGAAACGTTTCTAGCTGTATTTAATAAAAAGTACGAGAATCTTTTTGTTCAGTGGGCCAAACTATTAGCGATCGATGCGCAACTTCAAATTTTATTAGAGCTTTGCAATCATGGGAAAGATGACTTAGTCACTGATCTAGGCCTAACTGAAGAAGAGATCATTGCCAAGATTCGGAAAGAGCATCGCTTTTTCTATCGTGAAATCACAGGACTGAAAGTCACTCAAAAACCCAAAGTCGGTTTGATTTATATGAGTGAAGAATAATCATCTTTCTGTTCGTCAAGAACTTCATTTTTGTATTCACGAAATAAATTGCGAGAAACAACTAACGGCTAAGTAGCTTTTGAGGAAGCTACTTAGCCGTTTTTGGGCTGATTTTAGGAAGTATCCAATCCTGGGCTATTTTCGCAATACGCCCTCGATGGCTTGGTGGATCGCTAATAGGTCTGGCAAGGTGATCTGTGCATTGATCAATATTACCGGTATTTCTGCCGATGTTGCGGTCAATGGTGATGTACTGATACAAAGATCATAATCATCGTCTTCAAAGTGATCCCGCAGATCGAGGTTATAGAAACCTTGAAAAGGCGTTTGGATCAACTCCTTAATTGCTAAAGAAAGTGCGAAAGGCAGGTCCGTTTCTAACTTGATTCGAATGACTTGCTGAAAGCGAGCTGGAGGTAAAATCAGCGTCCAGGCTGTTGCTACATACAAAGCCAGTCCTTTGCGTTTTTCCAAATCCTCGTGATAGACTTTTAGATAAGCTAGCAATTGTTCGGAATGCAGTTGCAAATTCGGAAAATGTTCGGTAAGGAACTGAGCTGTGTTATAGCCCGCTAGCGTATGAACAGTTTCGCCAAACAGTTCGACGGATAATATCCCATTCAGGATCGTATTCAAAATGACTTGTTTACGTGGTTGGGAAATGACCATCTTTTCAGCTGGCGAAGTCATTGAAGCCAGTGCTTTTTGAATCGTAGTAAATTGCTGGTCACTCGTTTTTTTCGAAGGAAAATAACAATTCAGTTGCTCCTCTGGAAACGTTCGCTCTAGATTGGACATCAGCCACAAAAAGCAAAACTGACATTCTTTTTCATTCAGAAAAAAGTGAGTCATTAACTCCTGTGACAGTTGGGTAAAAATCGGTGTTTCTGGATTCGTTGATTGTTGAAATAAGGTTAAGTCTAAGCCCTTTAATGGTGGTTGGAGCTGTAACTTTTCTTCGGCAATCGTTTGACCTTGGCGGAAACGCAAACAGATTACGGCTAGTATATAGGTCGTCTGTTTCAATTCAATCGTGTTAAAAGGTATGTGATTGTTGCGATAGAAAGCTCGAGCGATTTCCTCACATTTGCTTTGAGAGAGATGATTGAAAGGCCAATCAACACCTGAAAAAGTACGCCAAAAGAAGGCGACCATAAAATAGCGAATGCGCGCTTCATCACCATCCAGCTGTACATTTCCTTTGGATTTTTTTAATGTAAAGCCTAAAGGTGCCAAGAGGTTCTCCAGTTCATAGACTCTTTTGCGCACAGTAGACTCCGAGAAAAAATAATCGTTAGCAAATTGAACCACATTAATCTCATTATGCAGGAGCAATGTTTCTAATAATTGAAAAAAAGGATTCTTTGCTAGTAGTTGTCGTAGCAGATGTTTATAGTCTGTTTTGTTTCCGTTAAATTTATATCCAGCTCCGTGTTTGGCCAGTAAGATGGGGTGTTTTTCCTCGGCATTTTGCTCAAGCTGTTTTGTTAACGCTATGAAACTTTTTTGGATTGAGCGTCGATCAAGAGCAAGGGTGGCACTGATTTCTTCAATTGGGACAAAACGTTTTTGTAAATACAAGAAACGCAATAAATCGAGGTCTTTTTTCAGACTACTCCCAAAAAAAGTGTAGAATCGTTCCATCAAAGGACCTCCTATCTCCTTACACTATTGATGATTCATCTTCATCATAGCATAAAAAAGGATATTTTTTTGCATAGGAAATTGACATTTTTTTGTCTCTTTTCAGGGCTGGGATGCTCTATACTGTGGTCTGGTAAAAGAATAAGCTTTTGCGCTAGCAAACAGGAAGAAATGATTGGAAATAAGAGGAGTGATAGAAATGGAAGAAAAAAAAGGTTGGTTCCAACAAAACAGTCGCTTATTACTGATCCTATGTACTTTTATATTGAGTATGATCAGTGTCAGCGCGAAAGCGGCGACCTATGATTTTGACTATCAGGAGAACCAAGCGGGGCACTACCTTACCCACGGTACGGCTGCTGGAGATACCTACAATTATGATTATGGAAATGCACCTGGAGTCGAGTTTGATAGTGAGAATTATGTCAATTATGATGATCAGGCGTATTTAAAGAAAAGTGTGCAAGAAGTTGCAGGAAATCAAGGATTGTTTGACGTCACCCTTGATGTTAAAGGAAACCAAACGAACAATGCGGTTGATTTAGTTTTAGTAGTCGATTTTTCTTCTTCTATGACTGGAGAAAAATTGAATAATGCGTTGTTAGGCTTGCAACAATTTGGCACGGAATTGGCAGACTCATTAGCAAATGGCTCTATTCGAATCGGGATCGTGGCCTATAATCGCTATGTTTACTCCACGAATGGTTTTTCAACAGATATCAATTACTTAGAACAGTTTCTACGTCAAACCGCAGAGTCCCATTCCGGAACATTTATGCAAAAAGGGTTATTAGAAGGTGAGCGGCTCTTGCTGGAGGAAAGTCGTCCAGAAGCTGAAAAACTTTTTATCCATATTGGTGATAATAGTGCCAATCGTAGCTATCTTCCTGTAGAGGGAGCGACTACCTATCCTAACACGGGGGAGATCACAGACTATAACGGTTATCACACCCAAAGCTATGTCAAAGATTTTCAAACTGATAATTCTGCGTATCATACGACAAGTTCATCTTCTTCGGATCCTCTTGCAATCCCTGTCAGTACTTCGGTAGTGACAGACGCGACTTTAGGCACGATCGTCGCGATCAAGGAAGCGGGCTTTCCAATGTATTCGGTAGCTACTGCTCCGTCTTCTCGCGGGGAATACATTGGTCGAAACTTAGCTACATCATCAGGGAATTATTTAACGATAGATGAAAATCTGGTTGGCTTAGGTTCAGCGTTGACGGAAATCGCAAATAAAATCGATAAGACAATCTCCAGTGGTACGATCACTGACCCAATGGGTGCAGGAATCTTGCTACAAGGTGCAGGTAGTTTCGATTCCGATAACTATCAACTGGTTGGGTGGCGAAAAGATGAACAAGGAACTTGGGTCGAAGCACCTGACCTAGTGGCAAATGTGCAAGTAGCAGAAGCCGATCAAACCATCACTGTCAGCAATCTTGCTTTGGGTGAGAACGAGCGAGTTACATTGACCTATCAAATCCGCCTTGATACTGAAGACTCTTCATTCCAAGGAGAAACCTGGGTTCTATGTAACGGTCGTACCACATTAGTGCCGGAAGTAGACGGAGAAGCAGTAGATTTTCCAATTCCATCGATTAAAGCGCCAGTGGTTTCGATAAATGTCCTTAAGAAGTGGGTCAATGTTTCTGCCGCCGAGATTCCAGAGCAGATCGAATACCAAGTGCAACGAATGACCACCACCTCGGAACAAGGTTGGCAAATTTCCGATCCACTGACCTTGAGCAAGGAAGACGATTTCCAAGTCACCCTCAGTGAGGTTCCTGTTAATGGTCAACAACTCGTGTTACCCAAATACAATAATCAGGGAGAAGACTTCAGTTATACAGTGACGGAAATCAATGTTCCTGAAGACTTTGAAAGTACGGTTACTAACGATGGTGAAACGATTATTCTAACTAATACCAAGAAAGAGACCGAACCAAGCACAACGGAACCAAGCACAACAGAACCAAGCACAACAGAACCAAGCACAACAGAACCAAGCACAACGGAACCAAGCACAACAGAGCCAAGCACAACAGAACCAAGCACAACAGAACCAAGTACAACGGAACCAAGTACGACCGAACCAAGTACAACGGAACCGAGCACGACGGAGCCGAGCACGACGGAGCCAAGTACAACGGAGCCAAGCACAACGGAACCAAGTACAACGGAACCAAGTACAACAGAACCAAGCACAACGGAACCAAGCACAACAGAACCAAGTACGACGGAACCAAGCACAACGGAACCAAGCACAACGGAACCAAGCACAACAGAACCAAGCACAACGGAGCCAAGTACAACGGAACCAAGCACAACAGAACCAAGCACAACGGAACCAAGCACAACAGAACCAAGTACTACCGAATCAAATAATGATCATTCATCAACGAGCCAAACGAGTCAATCCAGTGATCAGGTCGGTGGTTCAGTGACTACCACCACTTCTAGTCAAAATAATGGGGGTGTGCTTCCGCAAACGAATGAAAAACGTGCTGCCTGGTTAGTGGTTTTAGGAACGATCATTGTAAGTGGCGTACTGGCGACAGTTTTTAAAAAGAAATAGCATATTCTCTTGACTATCTTTTTTAAGTCCAGCTAGACATGCGTCTAGCTGGTTTTTAGTTTACCGATTAATTAGTAACAACAATAATCGACTTTCAGAAAATAAATATTTTTTGTAAGTTAATGGAAGTTAGGAAAGAGTTAAATACTGTTTTAAAGAAGAATAGTAGGGAAAGGTGGGGATATACTAAAAATAAAATGACCAAACGTTTTTTATGAGTCGTTTGGTCATTTTTTTCATCAAGCTGTTGCAAACTGGCTGTTATATAGTTGGGCGTAAAGGGAATCTTGTGCCAATAATTCTATATGGGAGCCTTTTTCGACGACGGAGCCGTCTTTCATCACTAGAATCAAGTCAGCGTTTTTGATGGTAGAAAGACGATGGGCGATGATAAAGCTGGTCCGTCCTTGGGTCAAACGATCCATCGCCGTTTGGATCATTTGTTCCGTCCGCGTGTCGACACTGGAGGTGGCTTCATCGAGGATCAGAATCGTTGGGTCTGCTAAAATCGCCCGAGCGATCGTCAACAATTGTTGTTGTCCTTGTGACAGTTCGCTTTCGGAACCAATGACGGTATCGTAACCGTTGGGCAGGGTCCGCACGAAGTGGTCGCATTGGGCGGCTTTGGCGGCAGCCAAGATGTCTTCTCGAGTGGCATCGGGATTGCCATAAGCGATATTTTCAGCGATGGTTCCTTGGAATAGCCACGTATCTTGCAGCACCATACCGAATTTTTTTCGTACTGCTGGTGCCGAAAAGGACATCATGTCTTGATCGTCCAGCAAGATCTTCCCACCATTCAATGGATAAAAGCGCATCAAAAGATTGATCATGGTGGTTTTTCCAGCACCTGTTGGTCCAACGATCGCGACCGTTTGTTTTGGTTTGACGGAAAATTCGACGTTTTCCATCAAGAGTTTTTCCTTTCTGTAGCCAAAGGAGACGTGTTGAAAATCGATTTTTCCTTTGATAGTTTGTGGAACTGGCAGTTGTTGGGTCGCAGTTTCTTCTTCAGGATAATCAAGGATCTCAAAAATTCGTTCGAGAGATGCTAAGGCACTTTGCAAGGTGTTCATAATATAAGAGGCTTGCGTGATCGGTTCAGACACTTGGTTGATGTATTGCAGATAGGCTTGTACGAGACCAATGGATAATTGCCCTTGCAACACCATCAGACCACCAACGATGGCGCTTAAGATAAAGCCGATTTGATTGATAAAGCGCACGAAAGGATCGATAGCTGCACTGACGAACTGTGCTTTTCGAAAGGCTTTAAATTGGGCTTCACTCAATTCCGCCATTTCCGCTTCAACGGCAACTTGTTGGTTGTAGGATTTGATCAGCGGATTTGCGGTATAAAACTCTTCCGCACGACTGCTGACTGCACCTAATGTTTCTTGGTTTTTGGTAAAGTAGCTCAAGTTTTTTCGTGCGAGAACGGTAGTCACAAAAGCACTCAAAAGCAAAATCAGGACCACGCCGATCGTCAGTAATGGGCTGAGATAAAGCATGGCGATCAAGCCGAAGGTAATGCTGATGGTTGCGGTGATCAGCTGCATCAAACCGACTTGTAAGACCTCGGATACTTTATCTAAATCGAGAATCACTCGGCTTAAAATATCGCCAGTATGATGTTTGTCGTAAAAACTGATAGGCAGGCGATTGAATTTGTCACTGATTTGTTTGCGTAAAGTCAAGGTCAGGGTTTCACTGACACTGGCCATCGTATACTCTTGCAGCAAGGAAAAGAGACTGATCAAAAGCCACGTTCCCGCTAAAAGGACGACTGGACCTAAAATACTTTGCCAAAAATCATTGATCTGCCAGCCTTCTTGTTGAAACAAGGCAATCAGATTATCCAGTCCACGCCCCAAGATCAAAGGGGCGATGGACATTAGTAAGGAAAAGAACAAGGCGGAAGCGATAATCAGTAGAAAGCGGGCTTTTTGTTCCATCAGCAAACGCAGCAAACGTCGGCTTGTATGTTTCATGTTTTTTGGGGTATCCATTGGTTGTTTACTCATCCTTCATTCCTCCCATTCCTTGAGATGAGGCAAACTCTTGATAAGTTTGGCAATTGCGTAATAATTCTTCGTGGGTTCCTTTACCGACCATTTTGCCGTTATCCAAGACAATGATTTGATCGGCATTTTTGACGGTCGATACCCGCTGAGCCACGATAATGACGGCGGCATCTTTCGTGTATTCTTTCAATGCACGCCGCAAATTGGCGTCTGTTTGATAATCCAAAGCAGAAAAACTGTCGTCAAAGAAGTAGATTTCTGCTGGCTTTGTCAGCGCTCGGGCAATACTCAGTCGTTGCTTTTGACCGCCAGAGAAATTGCTGCCTTTTTGAGCAACCGGACTTTCATAACCTTCAGGCAAGCCTTCAATAAATGACTTGGCTTGAGCAACTTCAGCGGCTTTTGCCATCGCCTCACGGGTTGCTGGACGATTGCCGAAACGCAAGGTTTCTTGAATCGTGCCGCTAAGCAAGAGCGCTTTTTGCGGGACATAACTAATTTGGTCCCGTAATTCGGCTTGAGAGATCTCTTTGATGTTGCGGCCAAAAAGCGTGATCGAACCAGCAGTCACATCTTTGAAACGCAACAGCGCTTTGGCGATGGTGCTTTTGCCAGAGCCAGTTCCGCCAACGATCGCTGTCGTTTTGCCTCGGTGGATCTCAAAGCTGATATCTTCTAAGACAGGTTCTTCGGCGCCTTCATACGTAAACTGCACGTGATTGAAAGCTGCGATCGTTTCTGACACGGCAGTCTTGTTTAAGGTTTGGTCACCGTCGATCAAATCAATTGGTTCTTCCAAAACTTCTGTGATCCGTTGCAAGGAAGTCAAGCCTTTAGGCACCATCACGATCACCATCGCTGCCATAGTCAAAAACCAGAGACTCAGGATCGTGTATTCGATGATGGCAGTAATACTACCAATAGCAAGGTGGCCCTGCAGACTTTGATAGCCGCCGTAGACAAGGATAGTCGAAATCGAGAGTCCCATTACTAAATTGACGGTCGGATTCAAGACAGCAAAGAGGCGATTGACTTGGATCATGGTTTTCGCATATTCCGTCAGTGTTTGATCTGTCCGTTCTTTTTCGTAAGCAGCTTTGTCGAATGCTCGAATCACCCGAGCGCCAGTAAAGGTTTCTCGTAAGATCCGCATCATTTTATCGACTAGTTTTTGCGTGATTTGTGATAATGGGATCGCTTTGCGAATCACTCCATAAGCGATCATTGAAAAACATAGGATCGCGACGATTGGGACCCAAATCATCCGTAAAGAGACGGTGCCGGTTAGAAAAATTGAAGCAGCGACGATCATTGGGGCTGGCAAAATCATTTGCAGCGCCATCATCAAAATTTGTTGGATGTTGTTGATGTCGCTGGTGGTACGTGCCAGCAAAGTGGGCGTACCATAGCCATCAACAGCGGATACAGAGAGTTCTTGTGTTTTTTTGAAAAGGCGCATCCGCAAAAAATGCCCGAATTTTCCTGAAAGGTGGGCAGATAAATAACTACCGCCTACAGAGACGATCACGGTGCCGATGGCAATGGCAAACATCCACCAGCCATTGTGCCAAATGGCTGTCGTGTCGACTTTCAAGATCCCTTCATCAATGATTTTTGCCAAAAAATACGGCAACAAGAGTGTGCCGAAGGATTGGACCAGCATCAAAAGAAATAAACTGAAAAAGAAGCGTCGTTCTTCTTTATAAAATAACTGTAATTGTTTCATGATTTCCCTCCAAAAATGTCGTTCTATGGTAGAATAAACTGTAACGTTACGTTACAGTCAAGCAAGGAGTGAAATTTTTTTGAAAAAACAATTGACCATCAGTGAGATGTCCGCTTATGCTGGCGTGAGTCGGCGCACATTGATTTATTACGATCAGATCGATTTATTCAAACCGCATTCGATTGGAGAAAACGGCTATCGCTACTACGGCTTTGAACAATGCCTTGAGTTAGACGTGATTTTGCTCTTGCGTTCTTTAGACATGCCCTTGCAAGACATTCGACAATTTTTGAAAAACCGCAACCCTGAATACACGCAAAAGGAACTTGTGGAACGGCGAGGAGAAGTTCGTGCCAAAATCGCTGCGCTGCAAGAATTGGAACGAACCTTCGATCGCTACATCCAGCGCTATGAAAAAGTACAGAAAGCCGATTTTGAGACCTTTACGATAGCGCACCACGAAGCAGAGGCGTTTATCGTTTCCGAAGAGATCGCTGGCGATGATCCAGAATCTGCTTATCAAGTGTACGCCCGTTTTTATCCGCTAGTGGATTATAAAGATGCCTTCAGTGGCTACCCCATCGGCTTTTTAAGTGCTGGAACGACATTAGAGGATCAGACCTTTCACGCATCGCCTTATCGGGCACTGATCTTGATTCCCCAAGATCGGCTGCATCTCTATCCTGAAAAGCTGATCATCACGCGTCCTACTGGCACGTATGTGTCTGGGTTTGTCAGTGAGGGAGAGGAGCAAATTGCTGCTTTTACCCATCGCATCCAAGCCTTTCTAAAAGAGAATCAGTTAAAGATCGATGGCGATGTTTGGGAATTGTTATGGCAAGATGAAGTCTTTACCGCCCAAAAAGAATTGCAGATATTTGAAGTGATGGTTCCAGTGAAGCCCGAGTAATGGACGAGGCACGCATATCTGTAGGAACCGAAAATCAAGATACGCAATCGCAATGGTTGTTGCGGGCTTTTCAATGGAAGCAAAATAGAAGCAAAGGAGATGGACGAAGCCAGATCGTATCCCTACAAAGAGCCCTGTGAAGCGTTGAAATTCCCATTTTCCTTTTTTCTCGTTATACTTGAAAGAACAGATGAGAAAAAAGGGGAAATTTTAATGAAAAAAGAAACAGGATTACGCTCGCTTTATGCGTTGATTGGTGTCGCCATTTTAGGATTCGGGGCGGCATTGCTGCGGGTCGGCGGAGTGGGACTAGATCCATACACGGCAGCCAATATCGGTGTCGGCGAGCTGCTAGGGTTATCCCTTGGGGTCTATCAATTGATGATCAATATCGCTGTCCTAGTATTGATTTTTATCTTTGGCCGTCGCCATATCGGTATCGGGACGGTCATCAATATGGTGCTGACAGGATTCTTCATCGACTTTTATACCAACGTTTTTGATTGGTTATCCGTCGGTCCAAATAACTGGTGGCAGCAAGGCTTGTTCTTGTTGATCGGGATCATCTTCTTTACCTTCGGTGCGTCGTTTTATATGTCAGCGAATTTGGGCAGCGCCCCCTATGACGCGATCGCCCCAACCATCGTCGATCAGACGAAAGCCAACTATCGAGTGGTGCGGGTGATTCAAGACGTTGCCTTTGCCTTGATTGGGCTCTTCACAGGCGGGCCTATTGGAATCGGAACCTTCATCAGTGCCTTTTTAGTGGGCCCACTGATCAAATTCTGGGACAACCGTGTCTCTCAGCCATTCATCGAAAGCAGTGTCAAAAAAGCGATTTTTAAATAAAAAAGGTCTGCAGCAAAGAGAAGTCGAAGCGATTAGTCGCCCACTTCACTTTGCTGCAGTTTTTTTGCCATTTGATCAAGGAATTCTTGCATAATTGCTTCTCAGTCGCTAGAATAAAAAAGCCGAGGAGGGGTAAGTATGCAATTACCAACACCATTTATTGAAAAATACCAACGGTTGCTAGGAGAAGAAGCACCAGCTTTTTTTACCGCTTTGACCGATAATCAGCCAGTCAAAGGCTTTCGCTTGAATGTTGCTAAGCCGCACGCACAAGCGATGCTGGCAAAATATGGACCAGCCGCTGTACCTGCCCCCTATGCAGAAGCTGCTTATATTGGCGAAGTCAAAGGCCGTTCGCTGCTCCATCAAGCTGGCTATGTCTACAGCCAAGAACCTAGTGCGATGATCGTAGCAACGATCGCAGCCGCTCAACCAGGGGAGCGGGTCTTAGATTTATGTGCGGCACCAGGGGGCAAAACAACGCAGCTGGCAAGCCAATTACAAGGAAAAGGGCTGCTTGTAGCAAATGAGATTTTCCCGAAGCGTGCCAAAATCCTATCAGAAAATGTGGAGCGTTGGGGCTTTCCGAATGTAGTCGTCACCAATCAGGCTCCACAAGAATTGAGCCGCCATTTTCCTCAGTTTTTTGACAAGATCGTAGTGGACGCCCCATGTTCTGGTGAAGGGATGTTTCGTAAAGATCCCGTCGCCTTAGAAGAATGGCAAGCAGAAACACCTGATCAGTGTGCGATCCGGCAAAAAGACATTTTGGCACAAGCCGTTACGATGCTAAAACCGGGGGGCCAGCTGATCTATTCCACCTGTACCTTTGCCCCAGAAGAAAACGAAGCGATGATGGCTTGGTTAATGGAGGAGTATCCCTTCACGATCGAAGCGATCGACTTGGACAATGTATCTCATGGGCGCAGGGAGTGGGGAGCTGCACCTGGGATTGAGAAAACCATCCGCTTATGGCCGCATTTAAACCAAGGAGAAGGTCATTTCGCTGCGAAATTGACCTCCCAAGCAGAAGCAGCGCCAGTGAAAAAGAAGAAAAAAGGCAAAGGAGCGACAGCCAAGAGCCCATTAGATGCAGCGACTCAAAAGTTGTGGCAAGCCTTTCGCAAGGAATTTCCTTTTTTACAGGCACTGAATGCGACGCCACAGCTGCTAGGAGAAAACCTCTGGCTCGTTCCTGAAGAAATGCCTTCTTTAAAAGGGATCAAGTTTATGCGCCCAGGTTTGCACGTCGGCGTCGTTAAGAAGAATCGGATCGAGCCAAGTTATGCGTTGGCATTGGCGATCCATGCAGAAGAAGGGGCACCGACAGTGCCGATCACTTTGCCGCAATGGCAGTATTATGTGGCGGGTGAAACCTTGAGCGTGCCAGGAAATGCTGGGTGGGTGATTTTGACAGTCGATGAGATCCCAGTCGGTTTTGGAAAACAAGTCCAAGGAACCGTGAAAAACTTCTTTCCTAAAGGATTAAGATTCAAAGCGATTTAAACGAAATAGTGTTTTTATTTCAGTCCTCGTGCTATGATGGAAGTAGCAAAATAAGGGAGCTGATCGATATGAAAACATCATCAAAAGTAACGATTGGATTAAGCATTGCAGCGATCGCTGGGATCACTACTGCCGTCGTTGTATCAGACAAAGTATTCAATAAAGTACGCTTCGCTTGCAACCGACACAAAGTAAAGAAATTTGTCGATGACAAATTCAACGGCAATGAAAAATTGCTGGATGTCGTAGACGGCTTATCTGACAATGAATTGGATTCGTTGTTAGGTGTGATGAAAAAAGTCAATGAGGGCCGCAACAAAATCTCTGTTTACGGAGACAATATCAAAGATTCGACAGAACATGTCAAAGACAAGTTGACGAGCTTTGTTGATTCCGTCTTTTAAGCCAATCATTCCATTTGAAACTCGCAGGGACATCGGTCTTTGCGAGTTTTTCTCGTCTTTCTAAGCGTTTTTCGTTATACTAACAAGGAAATGCACGAAATGGTGCGAGGTAGAGGAGTGAAAGTGAAGTCGTGGAAAAAACAAGTACCTTGACTGCCGAGGAAAAAGCGTTCTTTATGGAAGAAGCAATCAAAGAAGCTCGAAAAGCAGAAGGGTTGGCAGAAGTACCGATCGGTGCTGTCGTCGTCTTGGATGGTAAAATCATTGGTCGTGGGCACAATCTACGAGAAACGCAGCAGCAAGCCGCAGCGCATGCGGAGATGTTTGCGATCGAAGAAGCCTGTCGCACTGTCGGAAGTTGGCGCTTAGAACAAGCGCAGCTGTTTGTGACCTTGGAACCATGCCCGATGTGTAGTGGGGCGATGTTATTGGCACGGGTGGAAGAAGTGTATTTTGGTGCCTACGATC
This sequence comes from Enterococcus sp. FDAARGOS_375, assembly GCF_002393265.1. Taxonomy (NCBI): domain Bacteria; kingdom Bacillati; phylum Bacillota; class Bacilli; order Lactobacillales; family Enterococcaceae; genus Enterococcus; species Enterococcus sp. FDAARGOS_375. The sequence continues at coordinate 2,020,837 of NZ_CP023515.1, forward strand.
CCAAAGGCGGCACTGCTGGTACATTGATGAATTTATTGGAAGATGAGCGCTTCAACCATTGGTCCTATGTGGAAGGCGGCATTTTAGAAGAAGCATGCGGCCAGCTGCTAACAGATTTTTTCAGAGCATTACGAGAAAAGAAAAAACAAAAAAAGGCTGGCAATCTTTAACGAAATACGTTATACTAAGTTTTGCCGAAAGGCTAGGACAATGGAGGTCTTGTGAAGCGTGTCAGATCCGGAAGGAAGCAGCACTAAGCAGGATTCTCCATGTGTCTGATTGAAAAACTGCCTGCTATTGAAGAAAGCAGTAGTACTAATTGAATCGATCATCATTCAAACCTGAGACAGACTGTCTTAGGTTTTTTTATTGTCTGAAAGTCTTTAGTTGAGTCTTCTCTTTGATAAATTTTCATGATCAATTTTTAGCCAATCTAGTAAAAAGTGAATCACGATTGTTTGATTGTAGGTGAAGAATTGCTGATTAGCTAGTTACTTTTTTACGACTTTCTTGTGTATTTTCGAAGGTAGTCAGAGGTTGATCGTTTTAAAGTATCAAATTTATTTTCGTCATATTTCGCAATGTGCACCAGAAATGCAATCGTTTGATTTTGTTCGAAAAAAGTTTCATAGTGGTTAAGCTTGAAAAAAACATCCGTTGCCATGAAAGCCATTCGTTTATTGGCATTATGAAAGGGATGTTTTTTGATTAAGTTGATTAGAAGGATTGCAGCTTTTTCCTCCATTGAGGGATATAATTCTTTTGAAAAAACGATTTGTTGCGGTTGTTTTACAGCCATGGCTAATCCAGATGGATCACGCAAGCCGATCTCTTCATTTGGTGTTTGACTTTTGATAAGCACGACATTCATTTTTATGATTTGTTTTTCTGATAAGTAGATTGTCAATGATTTGCGAGCTCCTTATACATCTCTTCATATTGAGAAAAAGATTGATCGATTAAACGATTGATTTCAAGTTCCTGCTCAGAAGGTAATGACTTTTTCGTGATTGCAGCAGCTAATTTGTCTTCATCAACAAATACGTAATCATTTTCTTGAATTCCTATTTTTTCTAATAATTCTTTCGATAATGTTAAAACAACTGAATTTCCGCTCTTTCTAATTTTTCGTTCTTGAATACTCACTTTACATCTCCTCCTTATATCGTATATACAGTATATACGATAAACGAGAATTACTCAATAATTGTATGATCGTATGTTGGTGCTATATATTTTGGATCGTATTTGCTTGGAAAAAAATCATTCCAACAATTGAGCAAAACATGGCGGTACTTTTTGACAAATGACTGCCTATTTATTCCATTCTTTTCCAAGCATTCCAATGGTTTCCCAGAGATTTTATGCTATGCTTATTTTGTAGAGACTTCCGTCGTCTTTCTACTGGCAACCCTTGATGCCAAGAGAAATGGATAGTGATTTCAGGCGACGTATTTGAAAAGAGGCGCACAATGGAAAAAATTACGATTATCCATACGAACGATCTGCATTCCCACCTAGAACATTGGCCGAAGATGCGGCGTTATTTGGATCAAAGAAAACGAGAAGCGGATACGACCGAAGAGACAGTGATCGCAGTCGACTTAGGCGACTTTGTCGATCGTTGGCATCCTTTGACAGAAGCAACTGACGGCAAGGCGAATGTCGATTTGATGAATCAAGGACATTACGATGCGGTGACGATTGGGAACAATGAAGGGGTCGGCAATCCCAAAGAGGTCTTGCAGCATTTATATGACCAAGCAGCATTTCCTGTCATTTTAGGCAATTTATTTGATAAACAGGATTTACGTCCACCCAAATGGGCACAAGAATACAAAATCATGGAAAGCAATCAAGGCGCCAAAATCGGTCTGATCGCTTTTACAGCACCGTTTCCGCTGACATATGCCCCAAACGGCTGGGACATTCGCGAACCCTTGGAGATTTTACCTTCATTGGTGCAGCATTTGCGCCCCGAGGTCGATCTGCTGGTCTTGATGAGCCATCTAGGCATCAATGCTGACCGCCAGATTGCGAGGGACTTTCCAGAACTAAATGTTATATTAGGTTCCCACACGCACCATTTGTTTGAAAAGGGCGAAGTCATCAACGGGGTTCAAATTGGGGCAGCTGGCAAGTTTGGTTTTAACATTGGCGAAGTCGAAGTGGTCTTAGATGATCACCACCGCCCGATCAAGCATCGCGCCCGTGTGATTCCGACGGATTCGTTGGTGGCTTTTCCGCAAGATGAGGAAGAGATCGCCGAATATCTGTCGATCGGCCATCGCTTGTTGCGGGCAAATCAGGTGGCAGAAATTCCAGCAGCGTTTACGAGGGATTGGCAAAGTGAACATTCCTTGGTTCGGGAGGCGCTTTTGGCATTATGTGCCAAAGGACAGACGGATGCCGCCATCTTAAATACGGGGCTATTTTTAGATGATTTGCCGCAAGGACGGGTCGATCAAGATCAACTGCACACGATTTTACCCCATCCGATGCATTTGATTCGGGTGACGCTGCAAGGCGCGGATGTCATTCGATTGATCTTAGAGATGGAAAAAAATCGCAACTTTTTGCGCAATTTCCCAATTATGGGAATGGGTTTTCGAGGGAAGATTTTTGGCGAACTGGTTTATGAAGGCATCCGCTTTGATGAAAAAAACCACCAAGTATTGTGGAAACAAGAGCCCGTCGATCCTGCTCAAAGCTACACGTTGACCCTTGTGGATCACTACTTGTTTATTCCGTTTTTCCCGACGATCGAGATTGCTGGAACCGTTGAGTTTCTTTTTCCAGACTTTATTCGCACAGTGGTCGGTGATTACCTGAGCCAGAAATACTCCATCCAGTAGTTCGTCACTCCTCCAGCTGGATTTTGCGAGAAAACCGCGACTATCATTGGGGAATAAAACAAGGTATAATAAACAGCAGGTGGTGAAAAAATGACCGAAAAACAAACGATCACAGATGAGATGACATCTGTACTAGAAGAAATTATTGAAGAACCAGCGAAACAACCGCAAAAAGGCGAGTTGGTGACTTTGTTAAATGATGAAGAATTAATGATTGGCAATCGACAATACAAATTGGTCATGGATTATCGTGAAGGCTTCAATCCAGAAAAACTTGGCGAGCGTTACAGTGAAGTGTTGGCACGTTATGATTATATTGTAGGCGATTGGGGTTATGAGCAGCTGCGTTTGAAAGGCTTTTTTGAAAAAGATAACCGCAAAGCATTACCCGATCAGCGTATCGACATGCTGGAAGACTATTTGTATGAGTATTGTAACTTCGGTTGTGCCTATTTCGTGATCCAACGAGTTGGCGGCAAAAAAGAAAAAAGTACCTCTCGCCGACGCAAGAAAAAGCCAACCCAAAACAATCAAAATCAAAACACACAACAAAACGCCCATATAGAAGAAAAGCGTGACACAGTACCGCAGAAAAAAAGCAAACCAACGATCAAAAATCGTAAACCAAAAGAAAAGAACGTCAAAAAAACCGAAACAACCACGGTGAAAAAAGGCAAAAAAGAGTTTACGATTCGACAAAGGGAAGAATAAGATGAAATATAAAGGCTATTTGATTGATTTAGACGGCACGATTTATTTAGGAAAAGCGCCGATCCCTGCTGGGAAACGCTTCGTAGAGTCCTTACAAGAAAAAGGACTGCCCTATTTATTTGTGACCAATAATACGACCCGCAGTCCCGAAGTCGTGGCGCAGCGATTAGCGGATGAATTTTCGATCCATGTGGCACCAGAAACGATCTATACCGCAAGCTTGGCGACAATCGATTTTATGAAAGATCATGGCAAAGGCCGCAAAGTATTTGTGATTGGCGAAGCGGGGTTGATCGATTTGATCTTAGCTGCTGGGTTTGAGTGGGAGGAAACCAACCCGGATTATGTCGTGGTTGGCTTAGACAACCACGTGACGTATGAAAAATTTGTTTTAGCAACGTTAGCGATCCAAAAAGGAGCAACCTTTATCGGGACCAATCCAGACAAAAATATCCCGACGGAAAGAGGTTTATTACCTGGTGCAGGTTCACTGATCGCAATGGTGGAGACTGCCACCCAAACGCAACCGATCTTTATTGGCAAACCAGAAGCCATCATTATGGAAAAAGCGGTGGCACACATCGGCTTATCAAAAGAAGAGGTCTTGATGGTGGGGGACAATTACGAAACCGATATTCGCTCGGGGATCCAAAACGGGATCGATTCTTTGCTCGTATTATCTGGCTTTACCCCGAAAGCGGCAGTTCCGACATTACCAGTAGCACCAACCTATGTGGTTGATTCTTTAGATGAGTGGGATTTTGAACAATGAAAAAACAAGTGTGGCTTGAACGCTTAGGATTTGTCTGCTTGTTTTTGTTTTTGGTCAGTCTGGCGATCACCCTAACGATCAATTTTCGACCGTTATATTGGTTTGATGTCGATCACTTGAATCTGCTGGATTATACCTCGCTATCAAGAGAAGAGTTGTTGAAGAACTATGGCTTATTGTTAGATTTTCTAAACAATCCCTTTGCAAGTACGCTCGCCTTGCCAGATTTTCCAATGTCTGAAGCTGGCGCTGGGCATTTTTACGATGTGAAACAGTTGTTTCTATTAAATTATGCCGTGATGATCGTCACTTTGCTGCCCAGTATCTGGTTCGTCAATCGGTTACGGCAAAAACAACAGCAATGGCGCTTGATTCGTCCCTTTCAATGGGGAATGATTTTACCGCTGATTTTCGGGTTTTTGATGGCTGTCGGCTTTGACCGCTTTTTCGTTACGTTCCATGAGATTTTCTTCAGTAACGACGATTGGCTCTTTAATCCAGCCACCGATCCGATCATCAACGTGCTGCCAGAAACGTTTTTCATGCATTGCTTTATTCTCTTTTTCGTCTTGATTGAAGTCTTCTTTTTTGCCTTCTATTGGTGGGGCAAACGAGGCTTGAAAAAAACAGCATAATGAAAAAAAGGCCAACGATCCCCTTCCTTTGAAGCGACCCCCAAAAGTTAGACCAAAAATCTAACTTTTGGGGGTCGCTATTTGTATGGCAAAATATCCTTTTGAATTAAAACTAAAAATCGTTAAAGAATATCTTAGTGGTGTGGGTGGATATCGGCATCTTGCCAATAAATACGGTATTTCAAGCAAGTCTCAAGTAAGTGATTGGGTGAATGCCTATCGTGAATACGGAGAGGAAGGTCTATTGAGAAAGCATCAAAATCAGAAATATTCTGTTCAATTTAAGTTAAATGCGATAGAGTTATATCAAACAAGTGAGATGTCCTATCGAGAAGTTGCCAGCACTTTAGAAATGAACAACCCTGCGCTTATTGCCAATTGGATGCGTAATTTCAGAGAAGCAGGTATTGAGGGGATCTCAAAAGAGAAAGGGCGATCACTTACTTTGGCTAGAAAAAAAGAGAACAAAAAAGAAAATACAACAACTGAAGAACGCGATCGTATCAAGGCATTAGAAAAGCAAGTCCGATCCCTTCAAATTGAGAATGCCTTTTTAAAAGAGTTGAGGAAGCTGCGAAAACAGGAAGCCCAGCAAAGACGCAAGAATCAATCGCACGAATCATCGCCAGCCTCCGAGGATCATTCAAACTAGTTGAGCTTCTTGAAACATTGAAATTTCCTAAAGCAACCTATATGTATTGGCAGAAACGGTTTGACAGACCAAACCCAGACCAAGAAATTGAAGAAAAAATGATTGAAATTCGCAAGGAGCATAAAGACTATGGCTGTCTGCGACTAAAAAAGAATTAGAGAATCAAGGGATTCATGTCAATAAAAAGAAGATTCAACGTCTGATAAAAAAACTAGGTATCGAAGTAAAGTCTTACACTCGAAAATCTCGACGGTACAATTCTTATCGTGGGAAGGTTGGCACTGTCGCCAAAAATCGTATTCATCGTCGGTTTTATACAAATATCTGTCACCAAAAAATTACAACTGATACCACAGAGTTTAAGTATTATGAAGTAGACACCACAGGTGTCGTTCGTCAGAAAAAGCTGTATTTAGATCCTTTCATGGATTTCTACAATAGTGAAATTCTATCTTATCGGATTTCTGAAAAACCAAACGCACTAGCCATAATGGAAGGATTAGAAGAAGCAATCCAGATGACAAATGATTGTCCATTTCGTAGAACCTTCCATTCAGATCAAGGATGGGCCTATCAAATGAATGCTTATAAGAATAAATTGAAGCAGCATAAAATCTTCCAGAGTATGTCTCGTAAAGGGAATTGTTTAGATAACTCACCTATGGAAAACTTCTTTGGTTTATTAAAGCAAGAGATTTTTCATGGAGAAGTCTATCGGAGTTTAGATGAATTGAGAACAAAAATTGACCAATATATCTATTATTACAACCATAAACGCATCAAAAAGAAATTAAATTGGCGAAGTCCGGTTCAGTTTCGAGAAGCTGTAAAAACAGCTGTCTAACAGTTAATTTTATCGTACAAAAAAGGAGTGGATTTCTCCACTCCATAAAAGTCTAACTTTTTGGGGTCACTACACTTTGAGGGAGGCGAATCGTCGGTCTTTTTTTTATTGTGTAATGTAATGAGATTTACTTGGGTGTTGATGGGCTAAGCGACTTGCGGCAGAAGCTGCGATGGCACCTACGATATCATCTAAAAAGGTGTGAACGCGGGGACCGTCATGCTTGTTCAGTTCTTTCAAAATACCCGGTTTGACTTTATCAATGTATCCGTAGTTAGTAAAGCCGATCGAGCCGTACACGTTGACGATGGATAGAGCGAGGATCTCATCGATCCCATAAAGCCCTTCGTCTTCTTTAACGATTTCTTGCAGTGGATGCAGCAGTTGATTTTCTTCTGCCAAAATATCCAATTGGACACCCGTTAAAATCGTATTGTGGACTTCCCGCTTGCTTAAGACAGCGTTGACGCTTTCGATACACATCTCCAAGGTGATGCCTTCAATGTAGTCTTTTTGCAAGAACATCACCAATTCGCCAATGTCTTGCAGCGAGACACCGCGGTCGGCTAACAATTCTCTTGCTTTGTCTTCAAGTGTTTTGCTTTCTAATACCATATAGTTCCCCTCCATGTAAAAATAGTTTATTCAAAAGTCAACATGCGACTGATGGATTGCGATCATAAGTAGTGGCCTATTCCAGTTGCAGGCCATGCCATTTGGGTGTTAATCCCTTCTGACATCCACTGAAGCACAGGTGTTGGCTAGTTCTGCTTTGGCTGCCACTGCCCAAGGATGGGGGACCACCAAGTCACCAGCAAAAAGCCAGTCCATATAATACCCAGCGGCGGCTTCCAAGGAATCATCGAGGCGGTCTAATAAGCCGGTTAAGAAAGGCGCTTGATCTTTGCGATCCCATTTGATTTTGTCGGCTAAAAAAACAACTAGATCGAGACGACGATAATGGGCCTTTAAGGTGGTATGACAGCTGATGGCGGACAGAATGTCTGGATCAGACACCTGAAAAACCGTTTTTGCCAACGAAGCGGATTGCTGCTGATGCAGCAAAAAAGGTGCTTGCCGCTCCGCATCTAAGATCGGTTCGCCTACTGCTATCTGCAAGGCGATTCGCTGGTCATTAGGGATGACGACGCTGACATCGTGCAGCAGTGCTGCCAAGTAAGCTTTCTCCGCATTGACTTGAAACCGTTCTGCCAATCGTTTGGCTTCTTGGGCAACGGCTAGATTGTGGACCGCCGTTTCGGCATGATCGAAGGCTTCCAGATACTGAACCATTTGCTCAGTGAGGGTCTCTCCCTGTAAAGGGAGAGTATAGGTGGCAAGTTGACGTTGACCAGCTTGTTTCATCTCAGCTACTCCTTAAAAAGACTTGTACTATGGGCAGGTTGTGTCCGCGTTTTGGGATCAATGTAGTGGAGCGCATTGTTCACCGCAGTTGGGGCTTCCCCGAAACCAGTAGCGATCAGGTCGACTTTTCCATCGTATAAAACGACATCCCCACAGCCATAGATCCCAGGAACAGACGTACTCATATCTGAAGAGACGAAGACTCCTTGGCGGCTGCTTTTCATGCCCCAATCCTTGATGTTCAATGTGGAAGAAAAACCGTAATTGACGATCAAAGCATCCAATGAAAGGCTGACTGTTTCATCACCTTTGACTTGCTGCAACGAGACACCAGTCAAACGTTGCTCTCCTTGGATCTCTTGGATCACATAAGGAGTCAAAATGTTGACGGCAGAAGCCTGTAATTTGCTGACGCTATGTTCATGGGCACGAAATTCAGGACGGCGATGGATCAAGTAGACTTCACTAGCGATCGGCTCTAGCATCAATGCCCAATCGATGGCAGAATCGCCGCCACCGGCAATCGCTACTTTGCGTCCAGCATACTTCATCAAATCGGTGACAAAATAGTCTAAGCCGTATCCTTCAAACCGCTCGCTTTCTGGCAAAGTCAGTTTGCGCGGCTGAAAGGAGCCGTTTCCTAAAGCCAAAATCACGGCTTTCGAGTAATGGATTCCTTTGTCGGTGGTGACTTCGATATAGTCTTCTTGTTTTTCGACCGACAAGACGGTTTCTTCTAAACAATATTGGTGATTGAAGGTCGTCAACTGTTTTTCCAGGTTTTGGACAAGATCGCCCGCTTTGATTTTCGGATAACCTGGGATATCGTAGATGTATTTTTCTGGGTATAAAGTAGCAAGCTGACCGCCTAATTGCGGCAAGCTGTCGATGATCTTGGTTTTGGCGTTACGCATACCGGCATAGAAAGCAGAAAACATCCCGCTAGGTCCCGCGCCGATAATCGTTATATCAAAAATATCCATGTTATTCCTCTTTTCTAACCACGTTGGGGTGAAGCGTGTTCGTATTGTACGAATAGCTTCATTATAGCAAAAATTATCCAAACTAGCATTTTTTCAATTTTCTGCTATCATGGATTTATGAGAGAGAAGGAGGAGTTAATGTGTCTGAATTTCCACAGTTAGCATTAGAAAAACAAACTGGCCATAAAGCAGTCATCAAAACCAATCGTGGGGATGTAGTTGTACAATTGTTCCCAGAATTGGCACCAAAAACAGTGAAAAACTTCGTTGAATTAGCGAAAAAAGGGTATTACGATGGGATCATCTTCCACCGTGTCATTCCTGATTTTATGATTCAAGGCGGCGATCCAACTGGTACAGGGATGGGCGGCGAAAGCATCTATGGTGGCAGCTTTGAAGATGAATTTTCAAAAGAATTGTTCAATCTTCGTGGCGCTTTATCCATGGCAAACGCTGGTCCGAATACTAACGGCAGCCAGTTTTTCATCGTAAACAATCAAAATGTTCCTAGCAACATGTTAGGTCAATTAGAAGGTGCTGGTTATCCAGCTGAAATCATCGAAGCGTATCAAGCAGGTGGTACTCCTTGGTTAGATTTCCGTCACACAGTCTTCGGTCATGTGATCGAAGGAATGTCAGTCGTTGATGAAATCGCTGGCGTGCAACGAGGACCACAAGATCGTCCAGTGCATGATGTAGTGATCGAAACGATCGAAATCAGCGAATAAAACAAAAGAACCCAAAAGCAGTTTCAACGGTCATCCTCAAGGAGGTCGTTGAAATGGCAGCTTTAGGGTTCTTTTTTTCATAAGAAAGAGTTAACCGATCGGTTGGTCTTTAAACGCGGCGGCGATTTGATTGAGTGCTTTTTCTAATAGCTCTTTAGGACAGGCAAAGTTCAGCCGCATATGGTGACTGCCGCGAGGACCAAAGATACTTCCTTGATTCAATACGACATTGGCTTCTTTGATCAGTTTGCGCTGCAGCTGATTGTCCGTTAGGCCATAGGCAGAAAAATCCAGCCAGATCAAGTAAGTACCTTCGGGTTTTTGAGAGGTCACTGCTGGGAGTTGTTCAGTCAAAAAGTCGCAGACAAAGGTGCGATTTGCTTCTAAATAGGACAAAAGTTCTTCTAACCATGCTTCAGATTCACGATACGCTGCTTCAGTAGCGACCACCCCAAACGTATTAATTTCCCCTTGAACGTTGCGTTCTTGTGTTTTTGCAAATTGGCTGCGCAAGGTTTTGTCTTTGATGAATACCATCGAATTTTTGATCCCAGCTAAATTAAAGGTCTTGGTTGCTGAGGTCAAGATGATCGAAAAATCGGCAAAGCTTGGCTCGACTGTTTGGAAAGAGACAAATTGATTTGGTGCAAAAACGATGTCTTGATGGATCTCATCACTGACAACGATCACCTGGTGCTTTTGACAAATACGGCCGATCGTCAGCAGTTCTTCTTTTGACCACACGCGACCGCCAGGATTATGAGGATTACATAGAAGAAACAATTTTACCTTCTTTTCGATGATGGTTTGTTCCATCGCCTCAAAATCGATGACGAAGTGGCCCTCTTTTTCTAGTAACGGTTCTTGAATTAAGGTCCGCTGATTGTTTTTGACAACATGGGCAAAGGGATGGTAGACCGGATCGTGGATCAATACGGCATCTCCTTCTTGCGTATAACTTTGGATCGCCAGTGCAATACTAGGGACCACACCGCTGTTAAAAAGGATCGCTTCCTTATTGATGGTATAACCATGACGTCTTTGCTGCCAATCGATGATGGATTCAAGCAGCGAATCAGGGATAGTGGAGTACCCATAGATCCCTTGGGCAACTGCTTTTTCTAACGCTTTTTTCACAGGTTCTGGTGCCAGAAAATCCATGTCGGCTACCCAAAGCGGCAACAAGTTTTCTTCCTTATAGGTTTTTGCAATGGTATCCCATTTGACGCTATTGGTATTTAAGCGTGGATGAACTTTGTCAAAATTGATCATGCGTTTCCCTCCTATATTGTGCAACGTTGTTTCTGATGCTTCAAATCTACCACTAGTTCAAGTATAATGAAAGTGGAAAAGAGAGGAAAGACTATGAATTATCAAATCGGGAACATTATAGAAGGAACAGTCACTGGGATTCAACCCTATGGTGCATTTGTTTCGTTAGATAAGGAAACACAAGGATTGATCCATGTTTCAGAGATCCAATCTGGGTTTACCAAAAATATCCATGAAGTCTTACAGATCGGGCAAAAGATCCGTGTACAAATCATTGATATTGACGAATACAGCCAAAAGATCAGTTTATCCCGCCGTACATTGGAAACGAGTTTTGTTCAGCCACCCTTTAAGCGTAAACGCTACTTTACAAATAAGAATAAGCGGATCGGTTTTCGTACGATTGGAGAAGCTTTACCAGTGTGGGTGAAAGAGGCCAAAGAAATGTTAGAAAAAGAAAACAGCAGCAGATAATCGTGCATATTTTCTGAAAATGTGCTAAAATTAGTTTACAAACAGATGAATAACTGAGGTGGGTATTTTGGGATCCAAAAAAGTAGCGGGTACAGTTATGATGCACTTAGCAAATGGTTCGAAACGATTTTTGATGCAAATACACGAAGGCACTGCGGAATTAGCGTCAACGGATTTTTCTGAAGATAAAACCGGCTTGGCTACGATCTTACAATTGTTTAAAGACCGTATCCACCTTGATGTGACAGCGATCGAACTCGTTGAACTCACAAATGGCAATATTGATACGCAAAACATTCCTTTATTTGTTTTTGAAACACAAGAAGCAGGACAAACGCAACAGCTGCCAGAAGGGTATGCGTGGGAAGAGCCCAATATCTTTCGTAAGATCATTGAAGACTACGAGATTGAAGGCGTTCCGTTCTTTTAGCACCTGAATATTAGCGAAAAAACTGAAGACCGTTACGACGGTCTTTTTTTATTGAAAACTTTTTGTAAATAAAATGAAATATTTCCTTGACCTGAGTCAAGAAGAATGGTAAATTAGTCAACGTTGGCAATTGAGCCAGCGGGTCAAAACAACAGTTGAAAAAACTTCAAAAAAAGACTTGACCAAAAATGCAACAGATGATATTATAACGAAGTCGCAATAATAAAACAGTTAATCAATGTTGATACATCAACAAAATTAATTGAAAAAAGTTGTTGACAAATAACAAGTAATTTGTTATTCTAATTAAGTCGCTGAGGCAGCCGCTACGAAGTTGAAAAACAACGAGCGAAAAAAACTTTTAAAAAAGAGTTGACAATTAAATGTCACTCTGATATGATATAAAAGTTGCTAACACAGCACGGTAGACCTTTGAAAACTGAACAAAGCAAGCAAACGAACCAATGTGTAGGACGTTTCAATTTATTGAAACAAATACATGCAAGCAATAGCTAGCAAAGTTAATTTTTATGAGCTTAATGACCGTATGGTCATTCAAACAAATCATTATGAGAGTTTGATCCTGGCTCAGGACGAACGCTGGCGGCGTGCCTAATACATGCAAGTCGAACGCTTTTTCTTTCACCGGAGCTTGCTCCACCGAAAGAAAAAGAGTGGCGAACGGGTGAGTAACACGTGGGTAACCTGCCCATCAGAAGGGGATAACACTTGGAAACAGGTGCTAATACCGTATAACACTATTTTCCGCATGGAAGAAAGTTGAAAGGCGCTTTTGCGTCACTGATGGATGGACCCGCGGTGCATTAGCTAGTTGGTGAGGTAACGGCTCACCAAGGCAACGATGCATAGCCGACCTGAGAGGGTGATCGGCCACACTGGGACTGAGACACGGCCCAGACTCCTACGGGAGGCAGCAGTAGGGAATCTTCGGCAATGGACGAAAGTCTGACCGAGCAACGCCGCGTGAGTGAAGAAGGTTTTCGGATCGTAAAACTCTGTTGTTAGAGAAGAACAAGGATGAGAGTAAAATGTTCATCCCTTGACGGTATCTAACCAGAAAGCCACGGCTAACTACGTGCCAGCAGCCGCGGTAATACGTAGGTGGCAAGCGTTGTCCGGATTTATTGGGCGTAAAGCGAGCGCAGGCGGTTTCTTAAGTCTGATGTGAAAGCCCCCGGCTCAACCGGGGAGGGTCATTGGAAACTGGGAGACTTGAGTGCAGAAGAGGAGAGTGGAATTCCATGTGTAGCGGTGAAATGCGTAGATATATGGAGGAACACCAGTGGCGAAGGCGGCTCTCTGGTCTGTAACTGACGCTGAGGCTCGAAAGCGTGGGGAGCGAACAGGATTAGATACCCTGGTAGTCCACGCCGTAAACGATGAGTGCTAAGTGTTGGAGGGTTTCCGCCCTTCAGTGCTGCAGCAAACGCATTAAGCACTCCGCCTGGGGAGTACGACCGCAAGGTTGAAACTCAAAGGAATTGACGGGGGCCCGCACAAGCGGTGGAGCATGTGGTTTAATTCGAAGCAACGCGAAGAACCTTACCAGGTCTTGACATCCTTTGACCACTCTAGAGATAGAGCTTCCCCTTCGGGGGCAAAGTGACAGGTGGTGCATGGTTGTCGTCAGCTCGTGTCGTGAGATGTTGGGTTAAGTCCCGCAACGAGCGCAACCCTTATTGTTAGTTGCCATCATTTAGTTGGGCACTCTAGCGAGACTGCCGGTGACAAACCGGAGGAAGGTGGGGATGACGTCAAATCATCATGCCCCTTATGACCTGGGCTACACACGTGCTACAATGGGAAGTACAACGAGTTGCGAAGTCGCGAGGCTAAGCTAATCTCTTAAAGCTTCTCTCAGTTCGGATTGTAGGCTGCAACTCGCCTACATGAAGCCGGAATCGCTAGTAATCGCGGATCAGCACGCCGCGGTGAATACGTTCCCGGGCCTTGTACACACCGCCCGTCACACCACGAGAGTTTGTAACACCCGAAGTCGGTGAGGTAACCTTTTTGGAGCCAGCCGCCTAAGGTGGGATAGATGATTGGGGTGAAGTCGTAACAAGGTAGCCGTATCGGAAGGTGCGGCTGGATCACCTCCTTTCTAAGGAATATTTCGGAAGACTACACATCGTTTGCCTTTGTTCAGTTTTGAGAGGTTTACTCTCAAACAAAATTTGTTCATTGAAAACTGGATATCGAAGAAAAAATCAAAACAAGTAACACACACCGAGTTGAAATGTTAAAAGAGTTTTTTAATAAGTTCAACGCTTATTTTCTTGAGCAACCTTCTATCGCTAGAAGAAGTACTCAAAACCGACCGTAAGGTCAAAGGTTAAGTGAATAAGGGCGCACGGTGGATGCCTTGGCACTAGGAGCCGATGAAGGACGGGACTAACACCGATATGCTTTGGGGAGCTGT
>NZ_CP023515.1:2037500-2462500 GCF_002393265.1 Enterococcus sp. FDAARGOS_375
CGAGCTGGGTTCAGAACGTCGTGAGACAGTTCGGTCCCTATCCGTCGCGGGCGTTGGAAATTTGAGAGGAGCTGTCCTTAGTACGAGAGGACCGGGATGGACTTACCGCTGGTGTACCAGTTGTCTCGCCAGAGGCATCGCTGGGTAGCTATGTAGGGAAGGGATAAACGCTGAAAGCATCTAAGTGTGAAGCCCACCTCAAGATGAGATTTCCCATTTCTTTAAGAAAGTAAGATCCCTGAGAGATGATCAGGTAGATAGGTCAGAAGTGGAAGGCCAGTGATGGTTGGAGCGGACTGATACTAATCGATCGAGGACTTAACCAAAAAGAAAAAAGCACGTAAACTCGGAAGAGTTTTGATTTCTTCGATCCAGTTTTGAGTGAGCAACACTTACTCAATTGAATAGTGTGGTGGCGATAGCAAGAAGGATACACCTGTAACCATGCCGAACACAGAAGTTAAGCTTCTTAGCGCCGATTGTAGTGAAGGGTTTCCCTTTGTGAGAGTAGGACGTCGCCACGCATTTCAATTTTTCCGGCATAGCTCAGTTGGTAGTAGCGCATGACTGTTAATCATGATGTCGTAGGTTCGAGTCCTACTGCCGGAGTTGCTTGATAGCATCTGCTATCTTTTTTTTTGCATAAAATGACAAAAATAAAGACGTTGCCTTTGATGGGGCAGCGTCTTTTTTATTTAGATGAGATTAGAACGAAAAGGAAGAAGTGTTGCTTGTACTGCTGTTTTTTTCTATACTATTAGAAAAGGAGACGATGGCGTGAGAAAAAAAGTACTTTTTGATTTAGATGGAACGATCATTGATTCGAGTGAAGGAATCTATGGATCGATTCAATATGCGATGGAAAAGATGGGAAAAGAGCAATTAGCGCAAGACATACTACGGAGCTTTGTGGGACCGCCTTTGATTGAATCCTTCCGTGGCTTGGGCTTCGATGAAGCTGCTGCCCAGCAAGCCGTTGTCTTCTATCGTGAAAATTATCGTCAAGCGGGGATGTTTCAAGTCCAACCATATCCGTTGATCGAAGAAACATTGCAGGAGCTGGCGCAGGAGCACGATTTGTATATCGCTACGTCGAAACCAGAAGTTTTTGCAAAAGAGATCCTGACCCATCTCAAGTATGATGGCTATTTCAAAGGAATCTATGGGGCGGATCTTGAGAATAAACGTGGCGAAAAAGCGGCGGTTATCCGCTACGCACTTACTGAGATCGAAAAGGAGCAAAAAGCGCAGCAAACCATCATGATCGGCGACCGTGAGCATGATATTTTAGGTGCAAAAGAAAACCAGTTACCGGCAATCGGCGTTTTATATGGTTTTGGGTCAAAAGAAGAATTGCTTGATGCTGGTGCGATCGCTTTAGCCGCTGAGACACAAGAACTCTTAGCGTTGATTCCAGATTCATTATAGAGAAAAAGAGCTAACAAGCACCTTACAAGGCGTTTGTCAGCTCTTTTGTTACGCATTCGTTTGTTTCAACTGTGGAGAGGATTCCAATAAAAGATTGGTATCCAAATAGCCGCTTTCGTTTTTCAAAATCAAGGTTCCTGAAGTTGGGTGAACATCTAGAATCAGATGACCAGTCAAGAACATTTGATCATAGGTTGATGTAAAGAAAGTAAACTGATTGCTTGAGACTAACTCATTGTATGGGTCTAGCGGTTCATCGATCGGTGTGATCAAAAAACGTTCGCCGATCATACAGCATCCAGCTGCTGAAGAAAATTGGTTCGATCCGTCATTACTCGTCAGAATATATAAGTCGTGTCCTTCTGGAAAGCGAGCAGCGGCACTAGGGGTAATATGTAAGTCCATTTTGCATGATCTCCTTTTTGAAACGAGTGAGCAACAAGCTGTTTCGTTTCGATAATTGTTGATAATCCAAGTGTATCACTCCTCTTAGGGATGTGACAGCAACTTGCTTTTCAACCAACCAAGCTTAAATTTTTAGCAAGAAAAAGGCGATAATACCGATTATCAGCAAGAAAAGCCCTAAATACAAGAGCACAGTGACTGCAGCATGGAAAAAAGAGCGCATTTCTTTCACCTCGAATCATTGTTCTCCTTATTTTACTGCATAATTGCGGAACCAAGTAAGGACCTTCACAAATCTTAAAGGAAGTTTTAGGTCTCTTAAGAGTAGACATCGTCCTTTTTTGTAACGCTTCCATTTTTTGTGGTAAAATAAAGAAAAGGAGGCGATTTGGATGTTACGTAATTCTCAAAATGTACTTGTTGCCTTAGATGGGTCGGATCAGTCAGAAAAAGCGTTCCAAGAAGCACTCGCGATTTGTCGTAGGAACAAAGCCAAATTGTATGTCCTCTCTGTTATTAACAATGCTGAGTTATCCACAAGTGCCTATGCTTTTGCGAAAATTTTTGATCAAGAAAAATTACGTGTGGAAACGGATATGTTGAAAAAAATCTATGATGCCAATCAACATGGGGTGGAAGATGTTGAGGTGATCGTTGAAGTCGGCGATCCAAAACGTTTTATCATTCATGCAGCGACTGAATTGTATCCAATTGATTTGATCGTTATCGGTGCAACTGGCAAAGGCACATTGACCCGAGCTGTCGTAGGCTCAACCACCGATTATGTCGTTAATCATTCGAAATGTACGGTGTTGGTCGTGAAGTAAAAATTTAAATCATACGGAAAAAATATGTTATTTTTTAAGTTAGCACCAGGCATCTCCTTTCAAAAAAATTCAGTTTAGTTGAAAAATCTGCTCTCTTAGCTTTAGGAGAGCGGGTTTTTTGTTGTAAAAAAGAAGTGCCTAAAATTGAGCTGTGAGTAACGATTGAAAACCCATTTTAATCTTTTTAACAAATAATAACTATGTAAATTGAACAATTTTGACCATTATAAGAGAAAGTTTGTTACACTTTTAATAAGCAAAGGCTTTAGGAAAAGTATTGAAGAGAGGGGCTGATAATTTACTGAGTTTCCACGATTCAGCTGGTTGCAAGTGTTCTATCATTGGAAAGGAGAATGAAATGAAACGTGTTGCAGAAAACTATTTGGTTGTTTTTTCGATTCTTTTGCTGATTATATGGTTAGGCTTGATTCAAGTGAAGGAATATTCGCAAGAAGTAGTCCTGTCGATCATTTACTTTATTAATCTATATACGCTCTTGTTTAAATTTAAAGATGCAGCGAGAATGGTGAAAGCAGTTGTATCTGTCCTACTATTGGGTTTTACGATCTTATTTCTTTTGTATATCGCAGGGAATTAGGGGCAATACGAATGATTAAGTTAAGAAAATATCGCTATATTTGGGGAATTAGATGCACAAAAAAAGACAACGTCCGACAAACGCTGTCCTACCAAAGCCACTTGACGGGCTTGAACCGTCGACCTCATCCTTACCATGGATGCGCTCTACCAACTGAGCTAAAGCGGCGTGTTATTTAACACAAGATATAGAATACCGTAAAGGCGCTACTTTGTCAATGAGATTTTCGGATATTTCTTGAGAAAAACACTTTGCGGGAAGGGAAGTTTCTAAAAGGGGATTTTCTTGAAAAAAAGGAACAAAAAATTGATTTTTGCTCTTGCTAAATTATCTGACTATTTGGTATAGTACAGATAGATTCTTCCGGCATAGCTCAGTTGGTAGTAGCGCATGACTGTTAATCATGATGTCGTAGGTTCGAGTCCTACTGCCGGAGTATCAAAAACGACCTTCTTTTTGGAAGGTCGTTTTTTGTTGGAAAGAGTATGTTCTTCTGTTGGTTGTGGATAGCCTGGGGATAATGGGTTCCCTAGTTTTTTCTCCAGAACACTTACTCTGCTGAGGAAATCTTCTGTACTAGTTCCTCATATAAGTCTGTCGTTTCGGCGGCTTTTTTATTTGTGTAAAAAACGGTTGGGCCATCTTTGGTGGTGACTTTTAAAATGGGCGTCACCTTTGTGTCCACGAACATTCTGGCTGGTTCACCGGCAACGGTAAACTTACCGATTTGGTAACTGGCGGTTCCTACACCCATGGTACGAACACGAGGCGATGGCAAAGCTTCGATCAATTCCACCGTTTCTATATCTGCCAAAGAGATCGTTGTTTTCCCGGTCATTGGTGCATCAAAGGTGACTTCTTGTCCTTGCACTTCACCGGTGATCGCATCAGGAGCGAAATCTAAGCGGTACATTGGAATGATGGTACCGACCATTAACACAAGTAAGAAGACAGCGGTGATGCCTGCGACGATTTGTCCGCTGCGTTTGCCTAGATTGATGCCGATATTCATCCCAACACGGTCAGGAACGAACAGTCGCGCATCATTAGGATTGATGTAAAAACCATATCGCCAGTAAGCATCTTCGCCATAATAGCGCGGTTGTGCTGCTGGTTCTAAGAGCTGATCTTGTTTTTTACGCAGATCTAGCAACAAGAAGAAGGTAAAGACGATCAAGAAAACCACCAAAACAACAAAGAGCACTAAGAGGATAGTACTGAATGCTCCAGTAGCGGACATGGACGCCAACGGGACAGTCAACAAGAGCAGTGTAATGGTACAAGTGACAGCGATCAATAAGGACCAATAGCGCTTTGTTAAATCATTGATGTGCTGGTCGATAGCTGAATCACCGCTGATTCCGCGAACGGGTAAGCGGCTGATGATCACCCAGAGATAGAGGAACAGCGCAAAAGTTGCTAAGGAGACGCCGCCCATCAAGTATCCTGTAGAAAGATCAGGCAACTGCCATGCTTGGTACAAACTGATCATCAACAAAATCCCCGCAGGAACGAGGCTATACCACGGCAGCATCCGCTTATTTTTGGCTTGAACGAGTTTTGTGTCGATCCGAATCGGATCGATGGGTAGTTCCCATCCATTGGCAAGGATCAATTGCCGCATTTTTCCGATGTAATGCACTTGTACCAAGTAAGCTGTCCCCAACAAAGCGGCCATATAAAGCCAGAATAGGGTAAGGATGATGGAGTCAGATAAATTGAACAAAAAAAGGAGACTTGCTACACTAAATGTACCAACGATTTGTAAGATACGCTTGCGAAATTCTATGATCAAGCTGTGGACGCTAGGATCATCCAGATGCTCAGGGGCAAGGGTATTTTCGAGTAAAACATTTTTGTGGGGTTTACTGATCAAGCGTAAACCAAAGGCGGTCGTCCCACAGAGGACGAGGGCAATAATGAAAAAAAGATAAGTCATTTGCATTCATTCCTTTCAGGAAATTGGTCCAGCAGTTGTTGAACATCCGTTAAAAGCGCTTGCTTGCTTTTGCCGTGTAAGAGAGCGGTTGCTAGCTGTAGCTGCAAGTTTTGGCGATACTCCGCTTCTTGTCCGGAAGTAAACGGTGGTGGCGCGGCAACGGCGGTTCCTTTGCGGCGATCTGTGACTAACAAGCCTTCTTCTTTGAGGGAATTGTAGGCTTTTGAGATCGTCATGGTATTGATGCCGATCTCTTCGGCTAGTTGACGGACGGATGGCAGCAATTCGCCAGCGGCCAAATCGCCTTTTGCGATACCGACAATGATCTGCTCCCGCAACTGCTGGTAGATGGGTTGGTTGCTTTGGGTTTGAATATCAAATATCATCGAAAACAGCTCCTTTGTATTATATATATTAATACAAACTATACAAAATAGCAACTGGTAATCAAATGAACAAGAATCGTTAGAAAAAAGTAAATAGCTTGTTACAGTTCTGTTTCATGGATCAGGTATCCTTTGACAGATACAACTTAGAGGAGGAACTTTTTATGAGCCAATCGCAAAGAACGGCTTACTTTGATAATGCAAAATTTTTACTGATGATCTTGGTCGTCTTCAGTCACTTACTACAGCCTTTTATCGGCGATCAGAAGTTTTATCATGACCTATATTATTTTATCTTCACTTTCCATATGCCAGCTTTTGTTTTTCTGGCTGGGTACTTTGCAAAACCGTTGACGAAGGGACACAAGCTCCGTGAGCTGATGAAAAAGTTCTTGCTGCCTTATGTCTTTTTTCAGGTGTTTTACACCGTCTATTACTGGTTGATCGGTCTACGGGAGTCGTTACAAATCCAACTGTTGAATCCGCAATGGGCACTTTGGTTTTTGCTTAGCATGTTCTTTTGGCAGCTCTCGCTGTTAGTCTTTCAAAAAATGTCTAAAAAGCAGGCGATCTTGCTGAGTATCGGCTTGAGTATCTTCGCTGGCTACGTGCCGTTTTTAAATCAAGTGTTGACCTTGCAGCGGACCTTTGTCTTTTTGCCGTTTTTCATCATCGGGTTTTATTTTCCCAAAAATGAGATGCGCTTTTTATTGAAACCAAAGATTCGGACCATCAGTTTGCTTTTCTTACCGATCATCTACACCTTTATCGCATTTTTTCATGGGATGAACAAGTACATGGTTTTTGGTTCCAAGCCTTATGACGATTACTTGAGCTATCCGTTGTTCGGCGGTCCCTTGCGTGCGGTCTTTTTCGTGATCGGGCTGATGGGGATCATCGGCTTTCTGAGCCTCGTGCCCAGAGAGCACTTGTTTTTTACGAAGTGGGGCAAAAACACTCTGCTGGTCTATCTTTTACAAGGGATCTTCATCAAGGGCTTGCGGGCATTAGCGATCACCGACTTAAATCTATCGGTATTAGGCTTTGTGACGTTGGTGTTAGCCAGTGTTTTACTGACGATCTTGCTAGCCAGTCGCCCGATCCGCTTTCTGTATGCACGATTTGAACGAGGACTATCCTTTGTTTTACTTGGCTTTTTGCTTTTGATGCTCACCCTTTAAATCCTTGATACGAGCAACCGCTCTTAGAAAGATGATCCTTTCATTTTTCTAGGAGCGGTTGTTATTTGAGAGGCAGAGGCGTAAAATGGAAGGAACGGAAAGTGAAAGGATGAAGAAATATGTCAGAAATTTCAAAAAAGACCACCGCTGCCTTTGCGCAAGCGTATCAAGACAACAATAAACAAACGGCACTACAACGGAGTGTTGTGAAAAATGGGATCACCGCTTCTGCAGAAAACGTGTCAGCAAAAGTCAACAATGTGCCGGTTTTCTCAGTCGATGTGACAACAGGAAAAGTCTCAAACCAAAAACAATCAGGTCGCTGCTGGATGTTTGCCGCATTGAATACATTCCGTCATAAGATGCTGAATGATTTCAATTTAAAAGAATTTGAATTGTCGCAAAACCATACCTTCTTTTGGGACAAATACGAAAAAGCCAACTATTTCTATGAAAATATTTTAGCAACTGCCAACGAGCCTTTGACAAGTCGCAAAGTTGCTTTCTTGTTGCAAACCCCACAACAAGATGGTGGGCAATGGGACATGATCGTTTCGATTTTCCAAAAATATGGTGTCGTGCCAAAAACAGTCATGCCAGAAAGCAGCAATTCTTCTAATTCTCGTGATCTAAACAATTACTTAAACAAAAAACTGCGTAAAGATGCGGTTGCTTTGCGTCAGCTAGTAGCCGAAGGCAAAACAGCTGAAGACATCCAAACAGCCAAAGAAGCGATGTTGGAAGACATTTATCGTTTCTTAGCGACTTCTTTAGGCACACCGCCAGAAACCTTTGATTTTGAATACCGTGATGAAGACAAAAATTATCACATTGATCGCAACTTAACACCACAAAGCTTTTATGAAAAATATGTTGGTGTTGACCTTGACGATTATGTCAGCATCATCAACGCACCAACTGCCGACAAACCTTACAATCAATCGTATACCGTAGAAATGCTCGGCAACGTGGTTGGCGGCAAAGAAGTCAAATACTTGAACGTCGATATGCCGACCTTCAAAAAATTAGCGATCGCTCAATTGGAACAAGGGGAGTCCGTGTGGTTCGGTTGTGATGTCGGTCAATCTTCTACCAGAGATACTGGGATCATGGCATTAGATGCGTATGATATCAACGACTTATTTGATATCGACTTTACGATGACCAAAGCAGAACGCTTAGATTTTGGCGAAAGCTTAATGACCCATGCGATGGTCTTGACCGGTGTTGACTTGATCGATGGCGAATCAACCAAATGGAAAGTCGAAAACAGCTGGGGGGAAAAAGTCGGAACGAATGGCTTCTTCGTCATGAGCGATGCATGGATGGATGAATACACCTATCAAATCGTGGTTCGCAAAGAATTCCTGACAGCTGAACAATTGGCTGCCTTTGAAGCAGAACCAACGGTCTTAGCACCTTGGGATCCAATGGGCGCTTTGGCATAAGGCAGCAATTTCTAATGATTGCCTGAATATTTTCTGAAATTTTTCAAAAAGACGAAATGAAAAAATAACGAACCAGTTGCCGCAATCCAACTGTTAGGAAAACAGAAATCCTAGCAGCATGGGGTGTGGTAACGGTTCTTTTTTTTATTTTCTGACAAAAAAGCGGTACCATCCCAGAAAACTGGAAACTTATTTATTGTAAGATGAAGCAAACTTCTTTAAAATGGAATAGTCACTAATGATGCCACACGTCTCATTAGAGTGAACTGTTGAAGAATGGTCACTGGGAACCTTTACTTCCTCTGACAGACTTTGTCATGTTTATTGAACAAAAGGAGGATTCAAATGACAAATCTGTTAACTATTATTGTTGTTCTACTTTTTGCTGCCCTTATTTATGGGTTCTACTTATTGCAAAAGCGTCACCTGAAGTTTTCAACGCGGGTCTTTGCGGCGTTGTTCGTCGGGATCATTTTTGGTGGTGTACTGCAGCTGATTTTTGGGACAGGCTCTGACGTTGTCACGCAAGCTCTTGACTGGATCACGATGGTCGGTAGCGGCTATGTGGCCCTCTTGCAAATGCTGATCATGCCCTTGATCTTCGTTTCGATCGTTGGTGCTTTCACCAAGATGAAAGAAAGCGAAAAAATCAAGAAGATCAGTTTTACGGTTCTTGCGACTTTGCTAGGGACAACGGCGATCGCTGCCTTGATCGGGATCGTGATGGTCATGGTCTTTGGTCTTGACGGTGCCAGCTTTACCGAAGGGGCAACGGAAACAGCGCGGATCGCAGAATTAGCGGAACGTTCGACACAAGTCCAAGATCTATCGATCCCACAACAAATCGTTTCCTTCATCCCAAGCAATGTCTTCGCCGACTTTGCTGGTACTCGTTCGACAAGTACGATCGGGGTCGTGATTTTCTCAGCCTTTGTTGGGATCGCCTTTCTTGGTGTCAAACGTAAATCACCGAAAGAAGCGGAAACTTTTGCGAATTTGATGGACAGCTTATATAAAATCGTGATGCGTATCGTCACGTTAGTTTTGCGCCTGACACCTTATGGCGTTTTGGCATTGATGACAAACGTATTAGCTTCAAGTGATTTTGAAGCCATCTTGAACTTAGGCAAATTTATCATCGCCTCTTATGCGGCTTTGATTTTGGTCTTACTCGTTCATTCATTATTGCTGATCGCTGTTCGGGTCAATCCAGTAACGTATTTCAAAAAGGCTTTTCCAGTCTTGAGCTTTGCCTTTACTTCTCGTTCAAGTGCGGGAGCCTTGCCATTGAACATCGAAACCCAAACCAAAGCGTTAGGTGTTGATGAAGCCACGGCTAACTTTGCAGGCAGCTTTGGGTTATCGATTGGTCAAAACGGCTGTGCGGGCGTGTATCCAGCGATGTTGGCAACGATCGTTGCACCAACGGTTGGGATCAATGTCTTTGATTGGCAGTTTATCCTGCTGCTAGTTGCAGTAGTTACGATCAGCTCATTTGGCGTTGCGGGTGTCGGCGGTGGCGCAACCTTTGCTTCATTGATCGTCTTAGGCTCAATGAACTTGCCGATCGCCATCGTAGGCTTAGTCATTTCTGTTGAACCATTGATCGATATGGCACGGACACTCGTTAATGTCAGCGACAGTATGGTTGCGGGAATGGTGACCAGCAGTCGTATCAACGAACTGGATCGTTCGATCTTAGATGATTCTGCCGCCGTGATCGAAGCCGAATAGAAACATTTTGTAACAAGCGAAAGCAAAGAAAGACTGCGTGTGGTCTTTCTTTTTTTTGTCCGTTAAAGCTCAGCTCATAGAAAAATCTAGGTTTCAGTGCCCTTAATAGCGAAGTTTCTGCTATACTTTTAACTAGAACAACGCGGGAGGGATAAGCAATGACACAATTGATTCAACTAGAACGAGCAGCAAACGTCAGAGAACTTGGCGGCTATCAAACGACAAACGGCACGACGATCAAACGGAAAAAATTGATCCGCAGTGCGGCGATCAATGAATTGACTGCTTCAGATCAAGCAGTACTGGCAAACTATGGGGTCAATCAGGTCATTGATTTTCGCTCCATCGCTGAAGCCAATGCACAGCCTGATCGACCGATCGCCACAGCAAAGCAGCTTTTTTTACCTATTTTCAAAGAAGACGAAACGATGGTTTCCTTGTCGCCAGAAAGCTTGAAGCAGCGCTTGGAAGATGGGGAAGATGCCGAAGAGCAGATGAAAAAAGTCTACCGTCACTTTGTTGAAAGCGACTATGCCCGCCAACAATATCGGCAGTTCTTTGATCATGTGATCGACAATGCGGAAGGCGAAGGAGCAACCTTGTTCCACTGTACCGCCGGCAAAGATCGCACAGGCTTTGGCGCCTTTTTATTGCTGCATGTGTTGGCGGTGGCACCAACGACGATCAAAGAAGATTATTTAGCGACCAATCGCTATCTAGCCCCAATGACCCAGCGTTTGCCGCAAGAGCTGTTAACGGCGATCACGGTTTTGATGAGTGCCAAAGAGAGTTTTCTTGATGAAAGTTTGGCAGCGATCGATCAGCATTTCGGTTCGGTCGATCAGTATCTTTTGCAAGGACTAGGGGTGACGAAAGAGGAACAAGCGTATTTGACTGCCCAACTGACTGAGTAAAGAAAGGGAGATCCGTATGGAGGAAGCATTGTTCGCAGCAATCGGGATGACCGGCTCGCTGACGCCCATCAGTGGTGGGGATGTCAATCAAACCTATCGTTTCACTACAGCGGAAAATCGCTATTTTTTAAAGACCCATCCTCATGTTTCATCGATGTTCTTTCAAGCAGAGATCAACGGCTTAGCTGAATTAGCCCCTTTCGTGCGAGTGCCAAAAATCGAACGTCTCGGTCAGACCGAAGAGGGGGCGTTTTTATTGATGGAATGGATCGATAGTGGGGAAGGACAGCAGCGACGCTTAGGCCAAAGCTTGGCTCGGCTTCATCAGCAGACGCAGGAGACTTTTGGTTTTTACGAAGACAATTACATCGGCTTTTTGCCGCAAGTCAATCCGAAAACCACCGATTGGCTTGATTTTTACACAGTCTGCCGTTTGGATGTGCAAGTCGAATTAGCGAAGCTGGGTAATCGCTGGCATGCTAAACGGGAAGCCGCTTATCTGCGTTTGAAAGAATTTTTGCATGAGAATTGGCGTGATCGCAGCGTCACACCTGCTTTATTACACGGTGATTTTTGGCGGGGGAATGTGCTGTTCGATCAGCAAGGAGAACCAGTGTTTCTTGATCCAGCAGTCGCTTATGGGGATCGAGAAATGGATATTGCGATGTCCCAGCTCTTCGGTGGTTTTCGTCAGGAATTTTTGGAAGGCTATCAAGAAGTCTATCCATTAGATGAGGATTGGCAAGAGCGACTGCCAGTGTATCAATTGTATTATTTATTGGTCCATTTGAATCAGTTTGGCGAAAGCTATGGACCAAGTGTCGATGAAATATTGAGTCGTTTTTAGGAGGCAATTAGAACTATGGCAGCAAAGTATCAAACCACACATGAAGTGGCGTATTATGAATGTGATGTCAACCAAACGATGACGTTTCCAGCCATGCTAGGCATCGCCATCAAGACATCAGAGGAACAAAGTGCGGCGTTAAACCGCGGACCAGAAGTCATCGCTAGTTATGGCTTGACCTGGATCATCACCAGCTATCACATAACGGTGACTCGTTTGCCGCGCGTAGGGGAGCAGATCCAAGTGGCGACCCAGGCGAGAGAATACAATAAATTTTTCTGCTACCGTTACTTTTGGTTATTGGCAGAAGATGGAACGGAACTGGTCAAAATCGAGGCGGTTTTTGCGTTGATGGATCCGAAGACGCGCAAAGTCAGCAGTGTACCAGATGAGATCGTGGCGCCTTTTGGCAGTGAAAAAATCAAGCGAATCAAACGCTACCCGAAGATCACCCCTATCACGCAAGGACAATTTTTGCCGTATCGGGTGCGTTTCTACGATATTGATAGCAATCAGCATGTCAACAATGCCATGTATTTCAATTGGCTGATGGACGTCTTAGGCTATGAGCTTTTAACAAAACATGAAGTGACACAAGTGACGATCCGTTTTGATCGGGAAGTGGCTTACGGCCATTTGATCGAAAGCCATTTTCAAATCAATGAGAAGACAGTCGATGAAGCCGGCGAGGCTGTGCCGCTGCAAACGATCCACGAGATCAAGATCGGTGAGGATACTTACTGCGAAGCCATCTTTACTTGGCGAGAAAAATAAAACAACCCTTTTGCCTCCGTTAGCGGAATGGCAAAAGGGTTTTTGTTTGGTTAATTCTCCATGAAATCAGGCAGCTCCTCCATGGTCAACCCACGGTTTTTTGCTATTAGCAATTTGATGCGGGCTTTTTGGCTATTGATGCTATTGCAGAAAATCACCCCAAGAGCCTGCAATTCGATCCCGCCGCCTAAGTAGTCATAGACCGGCTCGGCAACGCCGTTGAAGCAGCGAGAAACTAAGACGACTGGAATGTTTCTAGCAATCAGTTTTTTCAAAGGCTCTATGGTTTGCGGCGGCAGATTGCCAGCGCCTAAAGCTTCGATCACTAGTCCATCGATCAGCGAGTCGGCTAAAGCATCGAACAATTCCCCAGTCATCCCTGCATAGGCTTTGACGATCGGAAACAGACCATCGACACGATCAACATCCAAATGGCGGTTATTTAACAGCTCTTGCATGAACAAGATACGGTGCTTTGTGACTAAGCCGATCGGACCTAATGTCGGGGTGCGGAACGTCGCAATATTGGTGGTGTGGGTCTTCGTAACATAACGTGCGGAATGGATCTCATCGTTCATCACGACTAAGACGCCTTTTCCTAAGGCATCAGGTGATTTCGCCACCCGAATCGCACTTTCAAAGTTATAAAGCCCGTCACTGCCGATTTCATTACTTGAGCGCATGGCGCCAGTCACCACGATCGGTAACTGACCGCCGATTGTGGTATCTAAAAAGAAGGCTGTTTCTTCCAGCGTATCGGTTCCGTGAGTGATCACGACCCCATCGACCCCGCTTAAATGCGCCAGCTGGATACGTTCTTTCAACTGCAGCATTTCTTTTGGGGTCATATGAGGACTGGGAATATTAAAAATGTCTTCGACGATCAATTCAACATCGTCGTCAATGTGTATCGGTGCATCCATCAGCGGATTGCTGACATCAGGGCTGACGCCGCCTGTCAGGGTGTCTTCTTTCATGGCGATGGTGCCGCCAGTGTGCAACACGAGAATTCGTTTCATTTTTTCATCACCTGCAATGATTTATTTACTCTTAACTCAAAACTATTGTATACTATTAAAATAAGAAAACAAGGAGCGATGGGAAAAAATGATTCGAATTGGTTGTACCACATTTAGTGAACATGGCAGTCTCGTGCAAAGAAAAAACTCGAAATTATTTGAGTATGCCCGTTATTTTCCGTTAGTTGAGCTGGATACCACCTATCATTTTTTGCCAAAAGAAAAAGACGTGCGCAACTGGTTGACCCAGATTCCCGAAAATTTCCGCTTTGTGTTGAAAGTCCATCAAAGTGTGACCACCCAAGGGGATTTGCCAGATCAGTTGACCATGACCGAAGCACTGCAGCTTTATAAAGAAGCGATCGCGCCAATGGTAGAAGCAGGCAAACTCTTTTGCCTATTGGCGCAGTTTCCCAACAGCTTTAAATGTACGAAAGAAAATGTCGCCTATTTAGACCAAGTGCGAGAATGGTTTGCGGGCTACCCAGTGGCGATCGAGCTGAGAGACAGCAGCTGGTATCAGCCGAAACTGTATCCTGGAATGATCGATTATATGAAGCGAAAGCAGTTTTCCTTAGTAGTTGTTGATCAGCCAAAAAAGCTATCGACCACCATTCCCCTTGATCCAACCGTGACCAATCCCGCGTTTGTCTTGTGCCGTTTTCACGGCCGCAACGACAGCGGCTGGACAGCGACAGGACCAGATGCCAAAAATCTGCGGACCTTGTATCGCTATGACCAAGCCGAACTAACGGAGTTAAAACACGCAGTCCAAGCCATCGAAGCCAATGCCAAAGAAGTCGCAGTGGTCTTCAATAATAATGCCGGTCGTGATGCCGCTGACAATGCCCGCGCATTGATCGATGCGTTGCAGATCGATTACGAAGCATTAAATCCTAATCAGTTGAAATTATTTTGAGGAGTCATATGATAAAAGCAATCTTTTTTGATATTGATGGCACGCTGATTGCCAGCAACGGCAAGGCGCTTGCCAGTACCCGTGAAGCCATCAAACAAGCCCAAGCCAATGGCGTCCTCTGCGGCATTGCCACCGGACGTGGTCCGGTTGATTTAGAGAAGGTGATCGATTACTTGTCGTTAGACATGTTTATCACCTATAACGGCCAATATGTCTACACGAAGGAAAACTTGATTTATGCTAAACCTTTTCCAAAACAAACGCTGGAAGCGATCGTAGAATACGCAGATGAAAATTACCGCCAAGTCATGTTTGGCGGAGAAACCCAAGTGGCTGGCAGCTTGACGATCCGCTTAAGCCAATCACCCGTCATGCAGCGCTACTTACGCTATGTGCCCAAAAAATTTCCCGTCGGTTTTTTAAAGAAAGTCTTGCAGCGTTTTAGTCCCAATCGCAACGCCAAACGCTATGAATCGTTGGATATTTTACGAGAGCCTATCTATCAGTGCATTATGCTGAGCCCTGAATCAGAGCGCGAAAAATTACGGTCCAAGCTGCCGCAATGTGATTTTAAGCGATCCAATGCCTATTCTGTTGACATCGTGCCGAAAAACGGTTCGAAAATCAAAGGCATCAAAGAGTTTTTGGCCTATGAAGGGATCGCGATGGAAGAAGCGATGGCATTTGGGGATCATTTTAATGATGTGGAAATGTTAGAAGGCGTGGGGATCGGCGTTGCGATGGGCAATGCCCAGCCCATCACTAAAGCCAGTGCTGACTTTGTGACGGATACTAACGATCATGACGGCATCAAGAAAGCCTTGATCCATTTTGGCATTATTGCCGAGAATGCCCAAGCCAGGGAATGAAAAAAAATAGCAAGTAGCCAATCTATGAAGCAACGTAGAAGACAGCGCAGAACCATGAAACAGAACCATTAGAAAAAGCAGAAAGAAGCGAGCAAAATGAGTCCATTTGAAATGACGGAAGAGTTTCATAAAACCTTTGATCCAACGCGACCGCCATATCCACAAGCTTTTTTAGCGGAAAAAGCCCAGTTTCGTGCTGGTTTTAAAATTGAAGAATTAGTTGAGTTCCTTTATGCTGCCAGCAACAATGACGAAGAGACCTTTCAAGCAGGTCTGGAGCATTTGCATCAAGCGATCGATCAAGCCCAAGCCAAGCTGGCTGCCAAACAACAGCCTGTCAGTGATTCTCTAGTAGAACAAGTCGATGCGCTTTGTGATCTGCTGTATTTTACCTATGGCTCGTTTTCACTGTTAGGGGTCGATCCAGCGCCTATCTTGGCTATCGTTCATGACGCCAACATGGGGAAACTTTTTCCAGATGGGCAGCCCCATTATGATCCTGAGACCCACAAAGTCATGAAGCCGAGCGATTGGGAAGAACGGTTTGCTCCTGAACCGCGAATCAAGGCAGAAATCAACCGCCAATTGGCACAAAAACAAGCCCAAGAATCGTCAGAATAAAAACCAAACGTGCCAGTTGCCCGTTCCGATTGCTTATCAGCAAAAGGAGTGGTGCAACTGGCACGTTTGGTTTAATCAAAGAAAGTGTAGTAAAGGGTTCTGACAGCGGCTTTTTCTTGTTCTTTGTGGATACCGAACATGATGCTGACCTCAGAGGACCCTTGGTTGATCATCTCTAAGTTGATATTTTTCCGCGCAAGGGCAGCGGTACTGTCGGCAGTGATCCCGACTCGTTGACGCATTCCTTCACCAACGACGACGACCATGGATAGATCGTGGGTCATTCGCAGTTCATCGGGATCGATCTCGTAGGCGATCTTGCGCAGCAGTTCTTCTTCCAATACTGGATTCAACTGGTTGGAGCGCATAATGATCGAGATATCATCGATTCCTGAAGGCATGTGTT
The DNA here is from genome assembly GCF_002393265.1 of Enterococcus sp. FDAARGOS_375. NCBI lineage: Bacteria > Bacillati > Bacillota > Bacilli > Lactobacillales > Enterococcaceae > Enterococcus > Enterococcus sp. FDAARGOS_375. The sequence continues at coordinate 2,053,816 of NZ_CP023515.1, forward strand.
CATAATTTAAATCAAATTCACGGAAAATCTCTAAGACCCGTAACGTGAACCCAACTTCGCGGTTCATCAAGTATTTGCGGATATAGATCATACAAAAGCCTTCGTCACTGGCAACGCCGATCACGGGCTGATCCAAATTGTCTCTCTGGTTGGTGATCAAGGTACCAGGATGACTTGGATTATTGGTGTTTTTGATCACCACGGGAATTTTCGCATGGTATGAAGGCATCAAGGCCTCATCGTGCAACACAGTAAAGCCTGCATAAGACAGCTCTCGCATTTCTCGGTAGGTCACTTCTTTGATGGACTCTGGATGATGAACATAGCCTGGATGAGCAGAAAAAATCCCATCGACATCGGTAAAGTTTTCGTACAATTCTACTTGCAGACCAGCCGCCACGATGGCACCAGAAATATCTGATCCTCCTCGAGAGAAGGTACAGATCTCGCCGGCTTCTGTGTAGCCAAAGAAGCCAGGAATCACTAAGATTTCAGGACTGTCGCGCCATTGTGCAATCTTGGCGTACGACTTGTTCAAGATACGGGCGTTTTGAGGTTCATCCGTCACCAGCAGCCCAAGTTCTTGCGGATTCATGTAGCGAGCAGCTAACCCACGGCTTTGTAAAATCCCTGCGATCAATTTGGCGTTGTTGTCTTCGCCGCTTGCCAAGACTGTATCATAAAGATGCGGATTGTCTTGGGTAGGCAGTGTTTGAAAAGCCGCCAATGATTGCCAGATGCGATCTAAATGGACTTGTTCGATACCAAAGGGGGCAGCGATCGCTGTATAGCGGGCATAGATTTCTTCTATTAAATCAGTGATTTCTTCTTGGGCACACAGACGGGTACAGACTGTTAGTAACAGATCGGTGACTTTCTGATCGTCGCTGGAACGCTTACCAGGCGCTGAAACAACAACAAACCGTCTTTTAGGATCACTTTCAATTATCGCAACAACTTTTTCGACTTGTTCGGCTGAGGCAAGGGAACTGCCTCCGAATTTCGCTACTTTCATTTGACATTACTCCTGTTCAAGCTTTTTACTAGAGTACAGTTTCAATAGGGAGAAATCAAGCGGTTTCTTGAAAAAAATCGGAAAAATCAGAAAAAAAGTCACTTGTTGATGTAAATTTCACGATTTGTTTTCATTATCGCTGGAAAAGCCGTGATTTATTTTATTCGATGCGAAAAAAGTCGATCTTTTTTGCCTCAATCTAATGCTTGATTTTTTTCTTTATGCTATAATCTAGCGTAGATGCTTTTTTATAAAGGGACTATCTGTCCTTTTTATACTCAACGAACTTATCAATCAATCTGCTGATCAGCAGGTTTTAGACGAAACATGTATATTTGAAAATTGGAGGAACCACAAAATGGGAACTAATATCATCTTTGGAATTGTCATTGCCATCATCATCATCGCAGCGGTCTTGTATGCAATTGGCTTTTTCATGCGGAAGAAAAACCAAGAAAAGCTGAATGACTTGGAAAAACGCAAAGAAAATCTGTTTGACTTGCCGGTGATCGAAGAAGTCGATGAAGTAAAAAGAATGCACTTGGTTGGTCAAAGTCAAAACACCTTCCGTGAGTGGAACCAACAATGGACAGATATCTCCACAAAATCTTTTGCTGAACTTGAAAGTCAAATCTTTGAAGTGGAAGAGCTGAACGAACGCATCCGCTTTTTTAAAGCAAAAGGGGCGATCGTCCAAGCCGAAGCGACCATGGACGAGATGGAACGCCAAGTGGAAGAGATTCGCGCAGGCTTGAAAGAATTACGAGAAAGTGAAGAACGAAATTCCCTGGAAGTTCAAAAAGCGTTGGACGTTTACGAAGACTTGAAGAAGAAGCTGCGGGATCAAGGCGAAGAATTCGGTCCTGCTTACAATGAGCTGCAAAAACAAATCAAAAACATTGAAATTGAGTTCACCCAATTTGTTACCTTAAATACTTCAGGCGATCCTGTGGAAGCACGGGAAGTGTTAGACCAAGCGGAAAAACACACCTATGAAGTGGAAGACCTAATGAAACGGATCCCAGCGGCGTACGAAGAATTAAATCGTACCTTCCCTGATCAGTTGAAAGAAATCCAAGAAGGTTATAAAAAATTATTAGAACAAAAATATGTGTTCCCAGAAGCAAACTTCCAAGAAGAAATCAATCGTGTGAAAAAACGGGTTGAAAACTCCATGAACGATCTAGCGAAAACAGAAGTCGCTTCCGTTGAAGTGGCAAGCCGTGATACTGCAAGTGATATTGATGCCTTGTATACGGTGATGGAACGTGAGATCAATGCCAAGAAATATGTCATGAAAAATCGTCAGATCATCGAAGACTACATTGACCATGCAACGAAGAACAACCGTCAGTTGTTGATCGAGTTGGATCATACGGCACAAAGCTATACTTTGAATCATAATGAATTGGGTCGCGTCCGCGGCTTCCAAACCGAAGTGGACGAATTGGCTCGCCGCAACAACGAGTACTTACCGAAATTGGAAAAACATGAGATTCCTTATTCAGAAGTGCAAAGCTTCTACAAAGATGCCTACAAGATTTTGGATGATGTGGAAAGCCAGCAAGTTGAAATCGATGATTCTCTTGCGGAATTACGTCGTGGCGAAAAAGTTGCACAAGAAAAAGTGGAAAGCTTCGAATTCCGTCTACGCAACTTGAAACGGTTTGTTGAGAAACAACGCTTACCTGGTTTGCCAGGCGAGTATTTAGAATTCTTCTTCGTGGCAACGGATCGTGTCGAAGAATTAGGCAAAGAATTGAACAAGATTCGCATCAACATGCAAGAAATCAATAAATTGGTTTCTGTCTGTGAAGAAGATCTTGATCTTTTAGATGAACAAACAAAAGACTTAGTGGATGCTGCGGCATTGACTGAGCAAATGATGCAATATGCCAACCGCTATCGTCATTCTCATCCAGATATCAAGGCAGCGATCGACAAATCACTTTACTTGTTTAGTAAAGAATATCGCTATCAAGATGCGCTAGATGAAATCGGTACAGCGTTGGAACGAGTAGAACCAGGTGCCTTCAAACGGATCGAAAACTTCTACTTCAATAACCGCGACTTAGTATAATACGAAAGCCAGCAGTGAAAAACTGACTGGCTTTTTTCATGGAAAGAATGGCTCGCTGCATGAGTACCACTTACGAAGGAAGGAAAAGTTTCCTTTAAAAAAAGCCAAAGCCAGCGAGTCACCTTGAAACTCAGCCCAAGAGCAGTTATAATGGGAAAGAATTTTTTTAGAGAAAGGGTCCTATCATTGATCTATTTTGACAACAGTGCAACAACCGCTATTTATCCACAAGCTTTAAATACATATGTCCAAGTCAGTCAGCGAATTATCGGCAATCCCTCAAGCCTGCATGATTTAGGAAATCAAGCCAATCGTCTGCTGCAGCAATCTCGTCAGCAGATCGCCGATCTGTTAAACGTTTCTTCCAAAGAGATCGCATTTACCAGTGGGGGAACTGAAGGAGACAACTGGGTCATCAAAGGGACTGCTTTAGCGAAAAAAGCCTATGGGAATCACCTGATTATTTCCAGTATTGAACACCCTGCCGTCAGTGAAACAGCGGCTCAATTAGCCGAGTTAGGGTTTGAAGTCAGTGTTGTGCCTGTCGATGCCCAAGGCTTTGTCAACGTGTCTGAATTAGCAAACATGATTCGCAAAGAAACGATTTTGGTTTCGGTGATGGCGGTCAATAATGAGGTAGGGTCGATCCAACCGATCCATGAGATCGCAGCTGTGCTAGCGGACCATCCAACGATCCATTTCCATGTGGATGCCGTCCAAGCCATCACAAAGGTGCCGCAAGAACAATGGTTCAATGAGCGGGTCGATTTTGCCGTGTTCTCTGCGCATAAATTTCATGGACCTCGTGGCGCAGGCTTTATCTATTGGAAACAAGGCCGTAAGCTGGCGCCATTGATGACCGGCGGTGGGCAAGAGCAAAACCAGCGCAGCGGTACCGAAAACGTACCAGCAATCGTTGCTATGGCAAAATCCCTACGTTTAGCGACAGAACAAAAGGCTGAAAAGCCGAACCATGTTCAATTACTAAAAGGCTATTTGCAAGAAGCACTGGCTGGGTACGAGAAAGTCACGCTTTTTTCTGGCACAGAAGGGTTTGCGCCGCACATACTTTGTTTTTCATTAAAAGGGATCCGAGGAGAAGTCTTAGTCCATGCCTTTGAAGAAAAGCAGATCTATCTTTCGACGACGAGCGCTTGTTCCTCCCGTAAAAAGATGGCCAGTAGTACGCTTCATGCGATGCACGTTCCAGAACAGTTAGCAACATCGGCTGTTCGTATCAGTTTAGATGAGAGCAATACAATGGCAGAAGTCGAGCAGTTTCTGATCATCTTCCACCAGTTGTACCAAAAATTTTCGAAAATCAATTAAGCACGACAGACCACTATAAAATCAATCCAAATCAAAGGAGTTTTCTCGTGAATTATTCAGAAATCATGGTTCGTTATGGCGAACTGTCAACAAAGGGCAAAAATCGTCGTAGTTTTATTATGCAATTAGCTTCAAACGTCAAACGTACCTTAGCAGATTATCCCCATGTCAAAGTTCATGCCGAGCGAGATCGCATGCACTTGCTATTGAACGGTGAAAACAGCCAAGAGATCATTCCTAAGCTGCAAAAAGTCTTTGGGATTCAAAACTTTTCCCCCAGCATTCGGGTCGAAAAAGATATCGAAGTATTAAAGAAAGCCGTTCAAGACGTCATGGCAGAGATCTATACGGGCGTTGAGACCTTCAAAATCACAGCCAAGCGCAGTGATCATTCGTTTGTGCAAGATAGCAACCAGTTGAATTTGACCTTAGGGAATGCGGTGATCGACCGTTTTCCTGATATCAAAGTCCAAATGAAAAAACCAGACATCAATTTGCGTGTAGAAATACGGATCGATGGCGCTTATTTGTCTTATGAAACGATCCAAGGAGCCGCTGGGCTGCCAGTGGGCACCAGTGGAAAGGGAATGTTGATGCTTTCTGGCGGTATCGATTCGCCAGTTGCAGGCTACTTTGCCATGAAACGCGGCGTTGAGATCGAAGCGGTCCATTTCGCAAGTCCTCCTTATACGAGTGAACAAGCGTTGCAAAAAGCCAAAGATTTAACGAAGAAGCTTGCGCCTTATGTGGGAAGCATCCAGTTTATCGAAGTTCCGTTTACAGAAATCCAAGAAGAAATCAAAAATCGTGTGCCACAAGGCTATTGGATGACCATCACCCGTCGGATGATGCTGCGTTTGACGGATGCGATTCGGGAAGCTCGTCATGGCTTGATCATCTTAAATGGTGAATCATTAGGACAAGTGGCTTCACAAACTTTGCATAGCATGGTCGCCATCAATGAAGTAACCAATACGCCGATCGTGCGCCCAGTGGCAACGATGGACAAATTGGAAATCATTGAAGTTGCCGAAGCCATTGATACCTTTGAATTATCAGTTCAGCCATTTGAGGATTGCTGCACAATCTTTGCACCTCCTCAACCAAAGACGCGCCCAAGACTGGATAAGGTCCACCAATATGAAGAACGTCTCGATATCGAAGGGATGATGGAACGTGCGATGGCTGGGTTGAAACTGGAAGCAATCATGGCAAATCAAGAAAAAGCAGCAACGGAATTCGCTGAATTTTTATAATAAAACCCCGATTTTAATGCTACGACCACAACTGTTTTTGAACATTTGTGGTCGTTTTTCATCGAGTGAGAGAGTTTGTGAATATTTTCTTGCTATTGAAAATGGAACATGCTACACTCAATATGTGAATCATTTAACAAGGAGGGTGGACAGGATGGAAGCATTAAGAGATAAAAAACTTCCGAAAGCGACGGCAAAACGTTTGCCAGCTTATTTACGACACTTAAAATTACTGGATGCCTCTGGTATTCAGCGAATCAAATCGAAAGAGTTTGCAGAAATCACGCAAGTTCCTTCAGCCACGATCCGCCGAGATTTTTCTCATCTAGGAGAATTGGGCAGAAGTGGCTATGGCTATGATGTTCCCTATCTGATTGAGGTATTGAGCTATATCTTAGAAACCAATGAAGAGAAAAAAATCGCCTTGATTGGTTATGGAAATTTAGGAAAAGCGTTAGCCAACAACAATTTTCGCAGAAATGAAAATCTTTCCGTGGTCGCGGTTTTTGACAATGATCCAGAAATGATTGGTCAGACCATTAGTGGGCGTTATGTCTATGGAATGGATCAATTGGCGGAAGTCGTAGCAGATAAAGGGATCACCGTAGCGATTTCGACCGTTCCTAGCCGTTATTCACAAATGGCGATCGATGCGATCGTGGATGCTGGGATCACAGCGATTTTAAATTTTGCCCCTGATCCCGTCATCGTGCCAAAAGACGTCAATATCCAATACATTGATTTGACGACAGAATTGCAAACATTGATCTTTTTTGATACGACCTACTCGCAAAAATCGAAAGTCTGAGCAAATCCTTTTCGTTTTTTGACAATCTTTCTTATACTGGGAGAAAATGCTATAGGAGAGATGTTATGCAAGTTACACGCAAAGAAACGGTTTATGAGATGCCTGGCAACCAACCAAAAGTAGGGGATAAAGCAGCTGATTTTCGCTTGAAAAGTTTAGAGGACAAGGAATACACACTGACTGATTTTTTAGGAAAACCAACGATCATCAGCGTGGTTCCCGATATCGTGACACGCGTCTGTGCATTGCAGACCAAGCGTTTCAACCAAGAGGCAAGTCAATTGGATGACATCCATTTTGTCACGATTTCTAACAATACAAAAGAAGAACAAGCGCAATGGTGCGGCCAAGAAGGTGTCGACATGATCATGCTTCATGATCCGGCGAATACCTTCGGTGAGGCCTATCAAATCATGATCCCAGACTTCGGTCATTTTGCCCGAGCAATTTTCGTTTTAGACCGTGAAGGCGTGATCCAACACGTTGAGATCGTGCCTGAGATCTCCCACGAACCGGATTATCAAGCAGCCATTGATGCTGCGAAAGCAAACCTCTGATTGACTTTCAAAAAAGTTCATTGTAGAATGTAGCAAGATGAAACAAGAATCTATGATAGCAAGACAATGTTCAAGAGGAGTATCAGTGACCCTGGCGGTCAGAGAGAAGTCGGTCGGTGCAAGACTTCCCCAGACACTGAAAAGGTAGCTTGAAGGTCTTTGATCCGAACCACGGTTTGTTTCTTGCAGACAAAGCCGCACAGTAAGATCAAGCGCGTCGTGAACGTTACCTCACGTCAAAGTGGCAGAGCAATCTGCAATTTAGGTGGTACCGCGTATCAGCGCCCTAATGCCTCGGCATTAGGGCGCTTTTTGCTGTGAATCACTATGATTGGCTTGCGGAGCAAGACAGAATAGATGATGAACAGTACTAGGCGATCATAGGGAGCGTAGTAACCAAACTAGGAATCACAATGAGTGGCCCACAAAGAGGGACAGAGCAGATGATGAACAGTACTAGAAGTCATCAAAACTGGTCCACGAAGCGAGCGAGATCGTTTGCCAAAAGCCCTAAGACACAATAGCGGATCACGGAAGCGAGCCTTGACCTCTGTAAGCAACGTTTTTTTACGAACAACAAGCGAGGCGTCAACAAACAGCTGATAATCATCTCTACCACGGCACTAATCCTGAACGATTCAAACATTGTCACGCTTTACCCAGCAACAGGCACAAAAAAACCACACCAACCATTACGTCTAAAAAACGTAACTTTAGGAGGACCAACTATGACAGAAACTGAAAATCTATCCACCAAGTACAATCCCCAAGAAGTAGAAGCGGGGCGCTACCAAGATTGGTTAGAACATGACCGTTTTAAACCAAGCGGCAACAAAGAAGCAAAACCTTATTCTATCGTGATTCCACCACCAAACGTAACAGGAAAATTGCACTTAGGTCATGCCTGGGATACCACGTTACAAGACATCATCATTCGTCAAAAACGGATGCAAGGGTATGACACCTTATGGCTACCAGGTATGGACCATGCCGGGATCGCTACCCAAGCCAAAGTAGAAGAAAAGCTGCGGGAACAAGGGATTTCTCGCTATGACCTTGGTCGGGAAAAATTCGTTGAACAAGTATGGGATTGGAAAGAAGAATATGCCGGTCACATTCGGGAACAATGGGCGAAACTAGGCTTATCCCTAGACTATAGCCGTGAACGATTCACGTTAGATGATGGATTATCCGAAGCGGTCCGTAAAGTTTTCGTGACGCTATATGAAAAAGGCTTGATCTATCGTGGCGAGTACATCATCAACTGGGATCCGCAAGCCCGCACGGCATTATCTGATATTGAAGTGATCCACAAAGACATCGAAGGTGCTTTTTACCATATGTCTTACGAATTAGCAGATGGCAGCGGTGTGGTGGAGATCGCAACGACTCGTCCAGAAACGATGCTGGGGGATACAGCAGTCGCGGTTCATCCAGAAGATGAACGCTATCAAGCATTGATTGGTAAAAAAGTGATTTTGCCTTTGGTCAATAAAGAGATCCCAATCATCGCAGATGAGTACGTGGACCAAGAATTTGGAACTGGGGTCGTAAAAATCACTCCTGCCCATGACCCGAATGACTTTGAGGTCGGTAACCGCCATGACCTACCACGGGTCAATGTCATGAATGATGACGGAACAATGAACGACTTAGCAGGTACTTATGCAGGCATGGATCGTTTTGCTGCTCGTAAGCAAATCGTGAAAGACTTAGAGGCGTTAGGTCGTCTGATCAAAATCGAAAAAATGGTCCATAGTGTAGGGCACTCAGAACGGACAGGCGTAGTAGTCGAACCTCGTTTATCGACACAATGGTTCGTAAAAATGGAACCATTAGCAAAACAAGCCATCGACAACCAAGAAACCGACGATGCGGTGGACTTTTATCCGCCACGTTTCAACCAAACATTCTTACGTTGGATGGAAAATGTCCATGACTGGGTGATCTCTCGTCAGTTGTGGTGGGGCCATCAAATCCCAGCTTGGTACCACAAAGAAACGGGAGAAATGTATGTAGGACTTGAAGCGCCAGCGGATGCCGAAAATTGGCAACAAGATCCAGACGTATTGGATACCTGGTTTAGTTCTGCTTTATGGCCGTTTTCAACAATGGGGTGGCCAGATGAAAACAATGAAGATTTCCAACGCTACTTCCCAACGAATACATTAGTGACTGGCTATGACATCATTTTCTTCTGGGTAAGCCGTATGATTTTCCAAAGCTTGGAATTTACTGGCAAACGACCATTTGAAAATGTCTTGATCCACGGATTGATCCGTGATGAACAAGGTCGCAAAATGAGTAAGTCGCTTGGAAATGGGATCGATCCGATGGAAGTCATTGAACAATACGGTGCCGATGCATTGCGTTGGTTCTTATCAAATGGCTCTGCACCGGGACAAGACGTGCGTTTCAGCTATGAGAAAATGGATGCCGCTTGGAACTTCATCAATAAAATTTGGAATGCTTCCCGTTTCGTCTTGATGAATGTCAGCGAAATGACTGCCGAAGACATTGATTTTTCTGGTGAAAAATCAGTGGCGGATCGTTGGATCTTGACGCGCTTGAATGAAACGATTGAAAAAGTCACTGATCTTTTTGAACGCTTCGAATTTGGGGAAGCGGGTCGTCAATTATACAACTTTATCTGGGATGATTTCTGTGACTGGTACATTGAAATGTCGAAAGAAACCTTATACGGTGACAATGAAGCAGCGAAACAAGTCAATAAGAGCATCTTAGTCCATGTTCTTGATCAAATTTTACGCTTGTTGCACCCAATCATGCCATTTGTTACAGAAGAAATCTGGAGCAAACTGCCGCATACAGGGGAATCATTAGTTGTTGCTGAGTATCCACAAGTGGCACCAGAATGGACCGATGAAAAAGCGGCGCAAGGGATGGAAGTGTTGAAAGAATTGATTCGTTCGGTTCGAAACATCCGTGCAGAAGTAAACACACCACTTTCGAAACCAATCACTTTGCTGATCCAAGCAAATGAGCCTGAGATCGAAGAATTCTTGATCGCCAACAAAAACTATATCGAACGCTTCTGTAATCCAGAAGAACTAGAAATCTCTAACAGCTTACAAGCCCCTGAATTGGCGATGTCAGCTATCCTATCAGGTGCGACGATCTACTTGCCGTTAGCTGGGTTGATCAACATTGAAGAAGAAATCGCACGTTTGGAGAAAGAACTAGCGAAGTTCACCCAAGAAGTTCAACGGGTACAAGGCAAACTGGCGAATGAACGCTTCGTTGCCAATGCACCAGAGGAAGTCGTAGCACAAGAACGCAGCAAAGAAGCCGATTATCTTGAAAAACAAAAAGCAGTCCAAGAACGGATCGAGCAATTGCGCACGATTCAATAGGAAGCGTCGACTGTCTGCAAACAAGCATCTCTTGTAGATGCTTGTTTTTGCGTAATCAATAGAAACCGTCAAACAAATTTCTCGTTTAAAGGAAAGAAATTGGGAAAGCTGTGGGATTTTTGATAAAATAAGAGCGAGGTGAAGGAGATGACAAGCGAAGAAGCAACAGCGTGGATCCATTCGCGTTTGGCATTTGGACAAAGACCCGGATTGATGCGTGTCGAAGCATTATTAAAACGAATGGGCAATCCTGAAAAAAACATAACCATGATCCATATCGCCGGCACGAATGGCAAAGGATCAACCGTCAGCTATTTGCGCAGTCTTTTAGAAGAAGCTGGGCAGCAAGTGGGGACTTTTACTTCCCCGCACATTGAAGCGTTCAATGAACGGATCGAAATCAACGGACAATTTATATCAGATGAGGATTTGGTCGCTTGGGTGGAAAAAATCCAGCCGCTGGTTGCTGAAATCGATCGTGATGAAACCCTGACGGGCATCACTCAGTTTGAGATCATTACTGCCATGGCATTAGGCTATTTTGAAGAAAAAAACGTCGATGTTGCGATAATGGAAGTTGGCCTAGGGGGACTTTTAGATAGTACCAACGTTATTTCCCCGATGTTGACAGCGATCACGACGATCGGCATGGATCATATGGATGTCTTAGGCGATACCATTGAAAAAATCGCTGCCCATAAGGCGGGGATCATCAAGCCACAAATTCCCCTTGTGACTGGCAATATCGTCGAAAGTGCGCTTTCGGTGATCGATTTGAAAGCTGCAGAAGCACAGGCACTCGCGTATCATGCAGGGCAAGAGTACCGTGTGACCTATCGTCACCCTGATGAAGAGTGGGGCGAATTGTTTGATTTTGAAAATGAGCATGGCAAAATCAAAGGCTTGAAAACGCCGATGTTAGGCCGCCATCAACCAGAAAATGCCGGTGTTGCGATTCAATTGTATAGCCTGTATTGCGACCTGCGGCAGCTACCGTTTTCAGCCAAAGAAATTCGTAATGGGCTAAGAAAGGCCTATTGGCCCGCCCGAATGGAACGAATCAGCAGTGAACCACTGGTGATCATCGATGGCGCCCATAACGTGCATGCCATGGCTCGCTTGGTGGATACGATGAAAGAAGAGTTCAGCGACTATCGCATCCATGTGCTGTTCTCAGCCTTAGAAACCAAAAACGTCAATGAGATGCTTCAGCAATTGCTGGCAATTCCGCAAGCCGAGATTTATTTAACGACCTTTGATTTCCCAAAAGCATTGCATTTAGCAGACGGCTATCAGGAACTCGATGAAAAACGAATCTCAACCGTCTCTTTATGGCAGTTTGGCTTGGCAGAATTATTAGAAAAAATGACCAATGAAGATTTGCTGCTGGTGACAGGATCGTTGTATTTTGTTTCAGAAGTTCGTGAATTGTTGTTGGCAATAGGAGGAAGAAATGGCTAAGTTACGTGGTGTGATTTTCGATATGGACGGCTTGATTTTTGACACGGAGCTGCTCTATTACCAGGCTACTCAAATCGTGGCGGATCAAATGGGGATTCCCTATACAAAAGAGTTGTATTTAGCTTATGTGGGGGTCTCGGATGAAGAAGTCTGGGCAGCTTACCATGAGCGGTTCGACGAAGCCTTTGGCCATCAAATGATCGAAGACTTTATCCAAGCGGCTTTTCAGCAAACGCTGGAAATGTTCCAACGGGGCGAGGCTGAATTGAAGCCAGGTATCCACGAGTTATTGCATTATCTTGATGAGAAAAAGATTCCCCGAGTGTTGGCGTCTAGCAACCAGCGCAAAGTGATCGATACCTTGCTGGGAGCAGCAGGCTTAACGGCGGAATTTCCTGAGATCGTCTGCTTTGATGATGTCACACGGGCAAAACCAGATCCTGAGATTTTTGAAAAAGCCCATGCATTACTGGCGGTACCAAAAGAAGAATTGGTGATCCTTGAAGATTCGGCTAACGGTATTCATGCTGCTCATGGGGCAGGGATCTCAGTCATTATGATTCCCGATTTGATCGCGCCGACGACCATCATTGAAGAAAAAGTCTTGAAAGTCTTACCATCACTAGAGGATGTCCCAGATTTTCTAGAAACCGCCTTTTCGATCTAGCTGCGATTTTTTGCGCACCTGATTCATGAAATACTCTCTCCTTTGCGTATCTTTTATTAGACCGACGCAAAGGAGTTTTTTTATGATCAATGAAACAGTGATTCCCCAAAGCTCGTTTCCCCGAGAGCGTTTAGTAGAATATGGAGTCGATGCCCTTTCGAATCAAGAATTATTGGCCATTTTGCTGCGAACTGGCTCACGTCCTCTGAATGTCCTCGAGTTAGCGGCCAGTGTCTTGAATCGTTTTCAAGAATTGTATGAATTAAAGCAAGCGACGATCGATGAATTACAAGAAATTCGCGGCGTCGGACAAATCAAAGCCATCGAGATCAAAGCGATGGTTGAATTAGGTGTGCGAATCCAGCGCTCCGCTCAACCAAAGTACGGTAAGGTCAACTCTAGTATGGCGATCGCCCATCAGTTGATCCAAGAGTTGAAGGATTGTCGTCAAGAGCATTTACTAGGGCTTTATTTGAATACGAAAAATGAGATCATTCAGAAAAAAACGATCTTCATCGGATCGTTGAATCAGTCGATCGCTCACCCACGGGAGATTTTTCATTGGGCGGTACGTTACAGTGCCGCCCGAGTGATCGTCGTCCACAACCATCCCAGCGGCAGTCCCCAAGCCTCAGAGGCAGATCTGCTGTTTACACGCCGCTTGATCAAGTGCGGAGACTTGATGGGGATCGACATATTGGATCATTTGATCATTGGCGACAATGCCTATGTCAGTTTGCGAGAAGAGGGGCTGTGGCAACAGGAAGACGTGTGAAAATAAGCCGAGTTTGCGAACATTATTAAAAATAAAGGTGAATTGTCTAATCGTCTGTCTTGCAAAAAAATACGGGCAAGTGTAAAATATTATTGTAATTTTGTTTGCTGAATAGATGTTGAAACGCACGTTAGGCCTCTATCGCACAAAGGCAATGTTACACACAATTAAGTGCTTATGCACGAGGAGGTTTTTTTTAATGGAACAAGGTACAGTAAAATGGTTCAATGCTGAAAAAGGGTTTGGTTTTATCTCTCGCGAAGACGGTACAGACGTATTTGTACACTTTTCAGCGATCCAAGGTGAAGGATTCAAAACTTTAGAAGAAGGTCAAGCAGTAACTTTCGACGTGGAAGATTCTGATCGTGGACCTCAAGCAGTTAACGTAAACAAAGCGTAAGCTTTCAAACAAACTGCCAGTAAGAGCACTTTGAAATCAAAAACCCCAAAAGACCATCCATTCGATGGTCTTTTTTTTTGCTTTTTATAACGGAAAGGAAAAAGGGTAGTTCTCAGTAACCTGAGACTACCCTCGCATGTGAGACTATAAATCGTCCGGCGTCATGATCATCGAAAGGATCATTGGATGACGCTCGGTTTTTTCAAATAGGAATGGCTGTAACGCCGAAGACATCGCTTCTCTTAATTTGTGTTCTGTTGGGTCTGGTTGGTTCAAGACTTCCCGCAATGCACGGAAGAGGATCTGCTGTGCTTCGTTGATCATCTCGCCAGATTCCCGCATATAAACAAACCCACGAGAAAGGATATCTGGTCCAGCAAGGACTTCTTTCTTCGCCACATCGACTGTCGCGACAGCTAAGACGAGGCCTTCTTCTGAAAGAATGCGACGATCTCGTAAGACGACATTTCCGATATCACCGATACCGCTGCCGTCAACATAAACATCATTGGCATTGAAATGACCAGCCAAGCGAGCGGTATCCGCTGTTAAGGCCAACATGTCACCATTTTCCATAATGAAACAATTTTCTTTTGGTACACCGACATCTTGTGCCAACTGGGTGTGGATGTTCAGCATCCGAAATTCCCCATGGACAGGCATAAAGAATTTTGGCTTCATTAGACGCAACATCAGTTTTTGTTCTTCTTGGCCACCGTGACCAGAAGTATGGATGTTGTTCAATTTGCCATGGATCACGTTTGCGCCAGCTTCCAACAATAAGTTGATCAGCTGATTGACACTCGTGGTATTTCCTGGGATCGGTGAGCTTGAGAAAATCACGGTATCATCTGGGTGAATTTGGATTTGACGGTGAGTCCCGTTGGCAATCCGACTCAAAGCAGCCATTGGCTCTCCTTGAGAACCCGTACAAAGGATCATGGTTTCGTTTGCAGGCAAACGGTTGATCTCATGAGATTCCACAAAGGTTCCATCTGGCACCTTGATATAGCCAAGGCGCTGTCCGTTGACGATTGCATTTTCCATACTGCGTCCAAAAACGGCGATTTTACGTCCAGTCGCAACCGCCGCATCTGCAGCTTGTTGGAGACGGAAAATGTTGGAGGCAAAGCTGGCAAAAATGATCCGACCATCGATTTTTTCAAAAATCTTTTGGATCGAGCTGCCGATCGTTTTTTCTGATTTGGTAAAGGTCGGAATTTCTGCATTGGTACTATCGGAAAGGAGGCAAAGGACGCCTTCTTCACCAATTTTTGCCATTTTGTGCAAGTTTGCTGGTTCGCCCACAGGCGTAAAGTCAAACTTGAAATCGCCAGTTGCGACGATATTGCCAGAAGGCGTTTTGACAACGACACCTAAAGCATCAGGGATACTGTGAGTCGTTCGAAAGAAGCTGATGGATGTTTTACGGAAACGAATCACCGTATCTTCATTGATTTCGTGTAATTCCGCATCCCGCAGTAAGCCATGCTCATCTAATTTGTTGGTAATCAAAGCAAGTGCCAAGGGTCCCGCATAGATCGGGATATTGGCTTCCCGCAACAAGTAAGGGATTCCGCCAATATGGTCTTCGTGACCATGAGTGACGATCAAGCCTTTGACTTTCGGTAAATTTTGAACGATGTAGCTATAATCGGAAATGACATAGTCGATCCCAAGCAGTTCATCTTCGGGGAATTTGATTCCCGCGTCAATTAAGATGATCTCATCTTGGAATTGAACCCCATAACAGTTTTTTCCGATTTCGCCAAGTCCACCGACGCCGAATACGCCAGTCTCATTATTTTTCAGCGAAACTTTCATCTTAAAACTCCGCTAATTTGAAATCAGCGTTTTCTTTTTCGTAAGCTAAATGTTTTTCATCTAGTTCTTGAACGAACTCGATGTTGTATGGGGTATTTTGTTCAACCAGACGGCGTGCGATCACTGCATCGTCTGCTTCAATGTACAAAGAGTGGGTTTGTTCTCTCTTTGGGTTGCGGTCTTTTGTTTCTTGGTAATAAATTTTGTAAATCATATCTTTTCTCCTTTATCTGCTTTTCGCAGTAGTCTATTTGGTTGATGAATTCGCTGCATCACAAAATCGAGGTCCGAATAAAGTGACCTGAAAAGAAGGCTTCGAGAGCCGCTGCATGCTTTTTTCAGACAATCGTTGTGAGAAAAAAGAGAAAGCCTCGTCTTTGCTTTCCAAATGTCGTCATAAAAAATTCACCGGGTTTGTAAGTCGTTCCACTACAAGTATCCCTAGTTTATCACAGAAAAACGAATAAGTATAGAAACACGTCATTTTGAAAAGGCTTACTGAAAGAAAATGAAAGGACTATCGCTGAAGTTTGCTTTTTTTCGTTGAAAGTGCATTACAATAAGAATATTCCTATGCTATAGTAGAAGTAATGAAGTAAAAAAGGAGGGGATTTTTTGAAATTAATGTGGCACTACACGATGAGAAACAAGAAACTGCTGGTTTTTAATTTCATCTGTGTTTTTGGTTTTATTTTGATTGAATTAGGTTTGCCGACGTTATTGGCAAGAATGATCGACAAAGGGATCGCCGCTGGTGATCGCGACTACATATGGAAAATGGGTGCGGCGATGATCGCGATCACCATTGTGGGGATCACGATGAACATTTTGTTAGGCTATTTCACGTCACGTATCACCACTAACATTGTGGCAGATATTCGTGACGATCTTTTTGAAAAAGTCCAAGGCTATTCACATACCGAATATGAAAAAATCGGGGTTTCATCATTGATCACCCGTGTGACCAATGATGCGTATCAAATCATGCTGTTTATGCAAAGCATCTTACGGACAGGTTTAATGACACCCATGATGTTTGTGGTCAGCTTGTACATGGTCATGCGGACAAGTACACAACTAGGGTTGTATGTTTTGGGGGCATTGCCGATATTGCTGATGGCCGTCATCGCCATTGCCAAAATCTCGGAACCCTTATCCACTAAACAACAAGCCAATCTAGATAAAATCAATGGCATCTTGCGGGAAAATCTCTCTGGTTTACGAGTGATCCGTGCCTTCGTCAATGAAAAATTTGAAGAAAAACGCTTTGGCAAAGTCAACCAAGCCTATGCTTCTAGTTCTCGCAGCTTGTTTCGCTTGATGGCAACGGCACAACCAGGCTTTTTCTTCTTATTCAATATCGTGATGATTTTGATTATTTGGACGGGAAGTATTCAAATCGATCAAGGGCAACTGCAGGTCGGTGACTTGATTGCATTTATCGAATACATCTTCCATGCGCTGTTTTCTTTCATGCTGTTTGCGACTGTCTTTACGATGTATCCACGAGCGGCGGTTTCTGCTCGTCGAATCCAAGAAGCGTTAGATGCGACTTCTGAAATCAAAGAGCCAGAACAGCCAGTGACAGAAACTAAGACGAAAGGCTTCTTGGAATTCAAAAATGTTACCTTTGCTTATCCGGGACATGCGCAAAGTCCAGTGATCCGTAATGTTAGCTTTACCGCTTCACCAGGGGAAACCGTGGCGTTTATCGGTAGTACTGGAAGTGGAAAATCAACCTTGATCCAATTGATCCCACGTTTTTACGACGTCAGTGAAGGCCAAGTCTTGGTGGATGGTGTTGACGTTCGGGATTACAGCTTAACGACGTTGCGCAACAAGATCGGGTTTATCCCTCAAAAAGCGTTGCTATTTACAGGGACGATCGCAGAAAACCTACGCTATGGGAAAGAAGATGCCACGCAAGCAGAGCTGGAACGAGCAGCCGAGATTGCGCAAGCGGCAGATTTCATTTCTCGCACACCAGATGGCTTTGATGCTCACTTGGCAGAAGGCGGAACCAACTTCTCTGGCGGACAAAAACAACGCCTAGCGATTGCCCGTGCGGTGATCCGCCAACCAGAGATCTATATTTTTGATGATAGTTTTTCTGCATTGGATTACCAAACGGATGCAAAATTGCGGGCACGCTTGAAAAAAGAAACCACAGAATCGACCGTTTTGATCGTTGCTCAACGAGTAGGAACGATCATGAATGCCGATAAGATCGTCGTCTTGAACGAAGGCGATGTGGTTGGCATCGGCACCCACAAAGAACTGCTGCAAACTTGTCCAGTATACTACGACATTGCGGCGTCACAATTATCAGAGGAGGAGTTGGCACAATGAAAGTAATCTCTTCTTTAAAACGGTTAGGTGCTTACATCAAACCGTACAAAGTACAATTTATCCTAGTCTTGCTGTTTACTGTTGCAACCGTCGGCTTCAATGCGGCAATGCCGTATGTTTCTGGATTGCCAACGACAGAGATCAGCCGCAACATCGCCGCTGGCGAAGGCGTTAATTTTGATTACGTGATCCTTTGCTTGATCTGGATCGCAGTCGTTGGTGTCGGTTACTGTTTCTCACAATTGATGTCAGGGCTGCTGATCACCAACGTTGTCCAATCTGCGATGCGAGATCTGCGGCAAGACATTGAAGAAAAAATCAATCGTTTGCCCGTTTCTTACTTCGACCGCAACCAACAAGGGAATATCTTGTCACGGGTGACCAATGACGTGGATGCCGTCAGCGGTGCAATGCAGCAAGCCTTGATCGGGATCGTCAATGCCTTCTTAGGAATCGTTATGGCGGTTTCCATGATGTTTTACATCAATACCTACATGGCGTTGGTTTCATTGATCATGATCCCAGCCTCCTTATTGATTTCTCGCACGATCGTCAAAAAGTCGCAAAAAGACTTCCAAGGCATGCAAAATGCGTTAGGGGATCTGAACGGCTACGTACAAGAAAACATGACTGGATTCAGTGTGTTGAAAGTGTATGGACGGGAAAAGCAAACACTTGAAGGGTTTAAAAACGTTAACCACCAGTTGCGCTATTACGGCTTTCGTTCTGCCTTTGTGTCAGGCTTGATGATGCCGCTGGTGCAAATGACCGCTTACTTTACCTATATCGCAATGGCAGTCATGGGGAGCTTTTATGTGATCAGCGGCGTGATCGTTGTTGGTCAGCTGCAAGCGTTCATTCAATACATTTGGCAAGTCAGTCAGCCAATGGGGAACATTACCCAGCTGTCTTCCGTCTTGCAAAGTGCCTCAGCAGCAGCAAAACGGGTCTTTGAAATCCTAGATGAGGAAGAAGAGCCAGTCAATCAAACGGATATCCAATTGCCAGAACAAATCAGAGGCGACGTGACCTTTGAACATGTCGGCTTTGCCTATGATCCGAAAAAACCGTTGATCAAAGACTTGAACTTTGAAGTCAAAGCTGGACAAACCGTGGCGATCGTGGGACCAACAGGTGCTGGGAAAACCACTTTGATCAATTTGTTGATGCGTTTTTATGATGTCAATGAAGGGGCTATCAAGATCGACGGCATCGACACGAAGAAGATGGAACGACACGATGTTCGGTCACTGTTTGGGATGGTTTTACAAGATGCATGGTTGTACGAAGGCACGATCGGCGACAACATTCGCTTTGGGAAATTAGATGCCACCGATTATGAAGTCGTTGATGCAGCGAAAACCGCCAATGTCGATCACTTCATTCGCACGATGCCAGACGGCTACGAAATGATCATCAACTCTGAAGGGGACAATGTCTCCTTGGGGCAAAAACAATTGTTGACCATCGCTCGGGCAGTCATCTCTGATCCGAAGATCTTGATTCTCGATGAAGCCACCAGTTCGGTGGATACCCGCTTAGAAGCGCTGATTCAAAAAGCAATGGATAAAGTGATGGAAGGTCGTACCAGCTTTGTGATCGCCCATCGTTTGTCAACGATTCGTGAAGCAGATCTGATCTTAGTGATGGATCAAGGGTCGATCATTGAAAAAGGCAATCACGAGACCTTGTTGGCAGCTAGCGGCTTTTATAGCCAACTGTACCAAAGTCAATTTTCAGAAGAAGCCGAGTAAGCCCAAAAGAGCGTCCAGTCAGACTGGCGCTCTTTTTGCATTGTCGCAAGGGTGGTGCTATAGTGAAAAAAGAAAGCGCAGATCCGTTTATGGATTGGAAGGAGAAGTTGATGGACAAAGAACAATCAGGGAATGAAACCCACAAAACAGTTTCGCCAGCCTCGTTGCAAGGAACACCTTGTTTTGTGGCAAAAAATGCGACGATCGTAGGAAACGTGACTCTAGGAAAAGAGAGTACGGTCTGGTTTCAAGCAGTGATTCGAGGCGATGCCAATCGCATCGAAATCGGCGCGCGTACCAATATTCAAGATGGAACGATCATTCATGTTGATCACGATGCCCCGACGATCGTGGAAGACGATGTGACTGTTGGGCATCAGTGTATGCTTCATGGCTGTACCATCAAAAAAGGGGCGCTGATCGGCATGAGCTCGATTGTTTTGAATCATGCAGTGATCGGTGAAAATAGTTTGTTAGGTGCTGGTTCGTTAGTAACGGAAGGAACCGTCATTCCGCCCAATGTGTTGGCGTTTGGTCGTCCTGCACGAGTGATCCGCCCGTTGACAGAGGAAGAAATCGCCAAAAATCAGGCAAACATCACGCATTACGTGGAAAATGGGTATGCTTACCAACAGGGCGAATATGGTGAAGTCTGACGCCGAACCAAAAGACGCAAAAAGGTGTACGAATTGCTTCGTACACCTTTTTTATGCAAGCTTATTTCAATTTGTTTGATTCCATGATCTCGTCGATCAAGCCGTAATCTTTGGCTTCTTGTGCGGTCATAAAGTTGTCGCGATCGGTGTCGCGTTCAATCACTTCGATTGGTTGACCAGTACGTTCTGACAAGATTTTGTTCAGACGTTCGCGGGTTGCCAAAATGTGGCGGGCAGCAATTTCGATCTCAGTTGCTTGACCTTGGGCGCCACCTAATGGCTGGTGGATCATGATCTCTGCATTTGGTAACGCAAAGCGTTTGCCTTTTTCACCAGCGGTCAATAAGAATGAACCCATAGAAGCAGCCATCCCCATAACGATGGTTTGAACATCGGCTTTGATAAAGTTCATGGTATCAAAGATCGCTAGACCAGCAGTAACGCTTCCGCCAGGCGAGTTGATGTACAAGTAGATGTCTTTTTCAGAATCTTGCGCGTCCAAGAATAAAAGCTGAGCAATGATCGAGTTTGCTAAGTCATCGGTTACTTGACCACTCAACATAATGATCCGGTCTTTTAATAGACGAGAATAGATGTCATACGCTCTTTCACCGCGAGATGATTGTTCAATGACTGTAGGAATTAAATTCATAGTGATAGTCCTCCTAAAAATCGTTATAGATATAGTTTAGCATAAAGTTTTCGCAATATCTAAGAGATAGTATACCGATTAGGTCAAGAAAGGTCAAATAAAAAGTTCGTTATCTTTTTTGCGAAACTTTCAAATATGATACAATATGAAAAAAGGAATGAGGAAGGATCGAAGAATGGCAGTAGCAATAGCAGGTTTGATCGGCGTCTTAGTGGGCGCATTGTTAGTAACCATCATTTTTAATTTACGCATTCGGTATGAGGAACAAAAAGAAAAACAACGCCGTTTGTTGGAGCATAAAGTCAAAGAAATCGAAACGTTGGTTTTATTGAATCAAAAAATCAGTGAGATTCTACAAAAACGGGTCATGCTGATGGATGAGTATGTCAGCTTTGATGCCTTTGACGACTGTTATATCACCATCGATGATTTTGCCTATCTACAATCTTTTGCAGCGCAAAACAGTTTTTATCTACCGAATTTTTTCTTGGAAGAATTTTTCAAAAAAATCGGGACACGTCGGGTGATTTTATCCCCAGAGGAAACTGTTAAAATCGGTGGGTATACCTATAAAGGCGGTCGGATCATTATGGAAAATTTCCTTGATCAATTAGTCGAAATGGTCAATGAGCGTAAAACCCAAATGAAAAACATGACGAGCGAACCGTTGACCTATTTTTCAAAAACGATTTGATTCTACTGGTCAGCCGTTTTCCTTGGTTAAGGCAACCAAACCAGAGTATCGACGGTTGCGCTTTTTTAACTGATCACACACACTCTTACTGCGATCATAGTAAGGGTGTTTTTCTTTGACCGAAACAAAGCGTTATTATTCATTAAGAGGATCGAAACAAACAGAGGCTTTTTGGTTCTAGGAGATTCCATGGTAAAATAAAGAGTGAGAATGGAGTGAAAGAATGATGGTACAAATCGTTGCCCACCGCGGGAGTAGCGGCAATCGACCTGAAAACACGCTACCAGCATTTGCGGAAGCGGTGCGGGTCAAAGCTGATATCATTGAGTTAGATGTACATCTATCAAAAGATGGCGGCTTGATCGTCATGCATGATGAAACGGTTGATCGAACGACCAACGGCAAAGGTCGGATCTGTGACCTGACGGTTGCTGAACTAAAAGACCTCAATGCTGGCAGCTGGTTTTCTGAGGAATTCCAAGCCGCCAAAGTCCCCACGCTAAAAGAAGTGTTGGATTTGCTTGCAGCGAAGAATTATCGTGGCATTTTGACGATCGAATTAAAAACCGATCATTATGAGTATGAAGGAATCGAAGCCAAAGTATCCGACTTAATGAATAGTCAAGAATGGCCCTTTACTCATTGGTATTGTTCCTTCAATATCGAGACCTTGGATCGGATGCATGCGATCGAACCGGATGCGACCCTTGATTTTATTATGGGACGCGGGGAAGACAAACCACCGTTGGCGCTCAGCCGACCGTATATCGAAGGAATTCATCCTGCCTATCGCTGGGTTCAAGAGACAGCAACGGTCTTAACTGATTTTCCGATCGCGATCCGTCCGTGGACTGTCAACGAAGAAGCGGCGATTCGCACCTGCTTGGCTCTGGGGTTGACGGGGATCATCACCGATTTTCCAGAAAAAGCTCGGGCAATTGTGCAGCAGGTCCGCGAGGAAACAAAAGGATGAAAAAAATCTTAGTAATTGTGGGACCGACCGCAGTTGGCAAAACCGCCTTGAGTATCCAGTTAGCCCAAAAATACCAAGGGGAGATCATCAGCGGGGATTCCATGCAAATTTACCGTCAGTTAGATATCGGTACCGCCAAAGTGACGAAGGAAGAAATGGCAGGGATTCCTCATCATTTGATCGATATTCGTGCAATGACGGAAGCATACTCTGCTGCTGATTTCCAGCAAATGGGGCGTGAAGCCATCGAGACGATCCAGCAGCAAGGAAAGCTGCCGATCGTTGTAGGGGGAACAGGGTTATACATCCAAGCGCTTTTGTATGACTTTCGTTTAGGGGCAGAAGAAGGCGACCCAACGATTCGTCAGCGTTACGAACAAGAAGCAGTAGTCATCGGCAAAGAAGCTTTATGGCAAAAGCTGCAGGCGGTCGATCCCTTGGCAGCAGCGAAGATCCACTACAACAATGAGCGGAAAGTGATTCGTGCGTTGGAGGTTTTTGAAACGACTGGCGAAAGTATCGCTGCACCAAAAGAGACACCACAAGCTTTGTACGATTTCTTCATGATCGGGTTAACCACTGAGCGAGAAGTGTTATACCAGCGAATCAATCAGCGGGTGGACTTGATGATGGATCAAGGCTTGATCGAAGAAGCAAAAGCTGTTTTGCAGTATCCAGAAACGCAAGCCGCCAAGGGGATCGGCTACAAGGAATTTTTGCCCTATTTTCAAGGGCAGGCCACATTGGAGGAGACCGTTGAGCAAATCAAGCAAAACTCACGTCGCTACGCCAAGCGGCAGCTGACGTGGTTCAATAACCGAGCACAGCCCCGATGGATTGATTTAGTGAGGCAACCTGAAGAACAACGTACCCTTGAAACAGAAATCGACCAATGGTTGGAGGAGAAAAGATGAGCCAAGAACGTGTGATTCTTGTCGGAGTAGAAACGGAGAAAAACTATCTTCATTTTGATTCGTCAATGAAAGAATTGAAAAGCTTAACAAAAACCGCCAATGGTGAAGTTGTTTTTTCACTGGTGCAAAAACGGCAGCAAGTCGATCGACAAACCGTGATCGGCAAGGGGAAAGTTGCGGAATTGCAGCAGTTGGCAGAAGCACATGAAGCAGATCTAGTGATCTTCAATCATGAACTGACACCAAGGCAAAGCCAGTTGATCGGTGATGCGCTAGAAGTGCCGGTGATTGATCGCGTCCAGCTGATCCTCGATATTTTTGCGATGCGTGCCCGTTCCAAAGAAGGAAAGCTGCAAGTAGAATTGGCGCAGCTGGATTATTTGCTTCCACGCTTGATAGGGCAAGGAAAGAACATGTCTCGGCTAGGGGGCGGAATCGGAACGAGAGGGCCAGGGGAAACCAAGCTGGAGACCGATCGTCGACACATCCGCAACCGCATCACCATCATCAAACGGGAATTGAAGGAAGTGGCAGCCCATCGAGACCGAACACGCCAAAAGCGCAAAGACAGCCAAGTCTTTCAAATGGGCTTGGTTGGTTATACCAATGCTGGAAAATCAACTATTTTAAACATTTTGACCAGTGCGGATACGTATGAGCAAGACCAGTTGTTTGCGACACTCGATCCTTTGACGAAACGCTGGCGGATGCCAGAAGGATTCGAAGTCACCATTACCGATACGGTTGGTTTTATCCAAGAATTGCCGACCCAATTGATCGATGCGTTTCATTCCACACTGGAGGAAAGTCAAAACATGGACTTCTTGCTGCATGTCGTCGATGCCAGTTCCGAAGAACGGGTCCAGCAAGAGGAGACGGTCTTAAAATTAATGGAGGAACTTTCTTTGACCCAATTACCGATGTTGACGGTCTACAATAAGGCGGATCGCATCGACGCCGATCAGTTTGTCCCAACGTTATTTCCCAATGTCTTGATCTCGGCAAAGAGTACCAAGGGCAAAGAGCGCTTGACTCAGGCGATCAAAATGGAATTGATGCAGATCATGCAGCCTTATCATCTGGTGCTGCAAGCCGATGAAGGCAATGCGCTGAATCGTTTAAAACGGGAGTCACTAGTGTTGAGTAATGCCTTCGATGAAGCAACACAGACCTATCATATCAAAGGATTTGCGCTGGAGGATACCTATCCACTACGCAGAATGGCGCAAGAACAGGAATAAACAGAAACGGTGCAGCTGATGCACCGTTTTTTTTGTGGTGACAAAATTATGGAAGTATAAGTGGTTTGACTTCCTTCAAGTGCAAAACACGAACATTTTTGGCTAAGGCACCATTTCTTCCAGAAAAAGGACTGCTTGAACATGCGATCAAATCAAGGGCCCAATGAAAAAATCAAAAAAAAATGCATTCATGTCACTTTTTCTAACATGAGGGGTTGACACGCAAAAAAAGAATTGGTATAGTTTCCATAAAGTTACGCAGCATCATTGAAACGGAGGGGAGCCAAGTTATGCGGGAAAAAGAATTGCGGCGCTCAATGTCAGTCTTTCCTATCGGAACAGTCATGAAATTGACCGATCTCACCGCCCGTCAAATTCGTTATTACGAAGAACAAGAATTGATCCACCCGGAACGCAGCGATGGCAATCGACGAATGTACTCGCTGAATGATATTGATACCTTGCTAGAGATCAAAGACTATCTTTCCGATGGACTGAACATGGCAGGAATCAAACGAGTTTATGAAATGAAAGTTGCCAAAGAAAAAGAAGCGAAGAACAAACCGCCGCTGACCGATGAAGATGTACGTCGAATTTTTTATGATGAACTCTTGGCTCAAGGTGGATTGAATCAACAACAGCCATACCAGCAAAAAGGTCCACGAATGTAAAGCACTTGTAGATCATTGCTGTGATATAAAATAAGAATTGGGAAAAAGGAAGGGATACTATGCCAAAATTTGAAAGAACTGCCGAAGACATCAAACAAATCGTAAAGGATGAGAACGTGCGCTTTTTACGCTTGATGTTTACTGATATTTTAGGAACGAACAAGAACGTTGAAGTACCTGTAAGTCAATTAGATAAAGTACTGGAAAACAAAATGATGTTTGACGGTTCTTCTATTGAAGGATTTGTCCGTATTGAAGAAAGTGACATGTATCTGTATCCTGATTTGTCCACCTGGATGATCTTCCCTTGGGAAAGTGAACATGGCAAAGTGGCTCGTTTGATCTGTGATATCTACAATCCAGATGGCACCCCATTTGCAGGCGACCCTCGCGGCAACTTAAAACGGGCATTAGCAGACATGCAATCCCTTGGTTTTACTTCTTTCAATCTTGGACCTGAACCCGAATTTTTCCTATTCAAATTAGATGAAGCAGGCGAAATCACAACTGAATTAAACGACAAAGGCGGCTACTTCGATTTTGCCCCAACCGATCTAGGGGAAAACTGCCGTCGCGATATCGTATTAGAATTAGAAAGCCTTGGCTTTGAAGTTGAAGCGTCTCACCATGAGGTAGCACCAGGGCAACACGAGATCGACTTTAAATATGCGGATGCAGTGGAAGCATGTGACAACATCCAAACCTTCAAGCTTGTCGTGAAAACCATTGCTCGTAAACACGGCTTGCATGCGACCTTCATGCCAAAACCATTGTTCGGCATCAACGGTTCAGGCATGCACTGCAACATGTCCTTGTTCAAAGGTGATGAAAATGTCTTCTTTGATGAAGAAGGACCAATGCAATTAAGCCAAACAGCGTATCACTTCTTAGGCGGTTTGATCGAACACGCCCGTGCTTACACAGCTGTCTGCAACCCAACCGTCAACTCATACAAACGCTTAGTGCCAGGTTACGAAGCGCCTGTATACGTGGCATGGTCAGGACGCAACCGTTCACCATTGATTCGGGTGCCAGAATCAAGAGGCTTGTCAACGCGTTTGGAATTGCGTTCAGTTGACCCATCCGCTAACCCATACTTAGCAATGGCTGTTTTATTACAAGCAGGACTTGATGGCGTTAGACGTGAGTTGACACCACCACCAGCTGTCGACCGCAACATCTATATCATGAACGAAACAGAACGTGCAGAAGCACAAATCGAAGATCTGCCATCAACGATCCACAATGCCATCAAAGCATTGCGTAAAGACCAAGTGATGATCGATGCCTTAGGCAAACACATCTATGCCAACTTTGTCGAAGCAAAACGATTAGAATGGGCAGCCTTCCGCCAAACAGTCTCCGAGTGGGAAAGAGAACAATACTTGGAACTCTATTAAAATCGCAAAAAAAGCCGCTAGAGATAAACAATCTAGCGGTTTTTTTATGATGGCACCAGCTTGTATCCTCTTGATTCTGGTTTTTATTTATTTCCGATCATCAATAGCTGCTTGATCAAAGTTTGAGAAAAAACCCATTGCGAAGCTAGAGCGGTTCTGTCTATGAGAAGCGTAACTCTTGACCATTGGGAAAAATCAAAAAATACCAGTCGGGCGAGGACTGGCAAGAGGAAGAAAAATAGTTTTGGTATAAAGCTAGCATAGACCGTCAAAGTAAAATGAACCTTAAAAAGTAGAAAGTTTTTTGTAAGAAGTCCTTATTCGTCAAAGGTTTCCAGCTCAGACAGTATTTTTGCGGGGACTTCTGATTGAGGGACTTCATTGGGACCAGAAATGATGCGGGTCTTACTGATTTCTGCTTTGACTAAAGTATTTGGAGCCAATGGTTTTACATTTTCGCCCGTCAGGTCATAGGTCATGAGTTCTTTTTCACCATTTTTCTTTACGAATTCAAAGGTGTATTTGTAGGTAAAAGAGCCATCGATTTTTTCACCAGAATCGCTGTAGGTCTGTGTCTTTTCAGGGACTTTGTTGGGCGTGATAGCATAAGCCGTGATGCCGCGATACGTTGTTGCATAGTACGTGTAGCCGAAATAGCCGGCTACGACAATAATCAAAACGCCAAGCGTTACTAGTAGTTTTTTCATGGGTGTCATTCCTTTCCATTACTAGCATCACTATAGCATGTGGCCACTAAAAGCACTCATCGAAAGGGATAACAATATTGTAAGTTTAGCATTTTTGAATAAAAATCCTGTAACTTTCTGTTTAACAATTGTGATAATGAAAAATATTTCTGAAACCTTCCTGCAATATTGTAATGTTATTCTCTTACTTGTGCCCGATAGCGGGACAAATAATCAAAAGAGAGGTTTTTTCATTTGAAAAAATTTGCATTTACAGTTGTTGCAGGATTTGGTTTATTCGTTGGCGGAACAGTTGTGTCAGCAGCAGAACAAACCCATGTTGTCGAACCAGGAGACACTCTATCTGGGATCGCTGCTACTTATCAAACAACGGTCGAAGACCTTTTAGCTTTAAATGATTCGATCGAAAATCCAAATATGATTTTTGATGGCGAAACATTGTTGGTTTCTAACGATGGCCAATCAGTAGAAAACAAAGAAACAAGTACGAAAGAAAGCACAGAAAAAAGTGAATCCACAGCGACTGCTAACGTGAGTCAAACTCGTTCAAGCGTTCCTGGTGCTGGTTCTGGTGTCTTGAATCCAGTGGATGGGATCAACTATTTCAATGGTGTGAGAGAATCGTACTACTCACAAAAAGTCTTGCCAGGAGGCGGATTGAATATCCCTGGTCGCCATGTAGCATCAGACGGAACCATCCGTGATGCCGATGGGTACATCGTTGTTGCCAGTGATAATCAACCGAAAGGATCGACTGGTCAATCATCTTTAGGTGCCTATAAAGTCTATGACACAGGTGTCGGTCATAGCGGTATTGATGTTTATACAAATTGGTAAACAAGTAGAATACGAGTAGAGACGAGCGCATTTTAGAGCTCGTCTTTTTTTTGATCGGCGAGAAAAAATCGTCATCTGGTCTAGACTAATTATTGTAATCAAACACAACCTGTGGTATTATTGGACTATACCAAATAGAAACGGAGCGCTGATCATGGAAATTATTCGCGTTAAAGATGCTGCTCAAGGCGGAAAGAAAGCTTTTGAATTGATTCAAGAAGGTATGGCAAATGGCGCCAAGGTCCTAGGTTTAGCAACAGGAAGCACGCCAGAAACCCTTTATGCAGAAATGACTGCCAGTGAAGTTGATTTTTCAGAAATGACTTCAGTCAACTTAGATGAATACGTAGGACTAGGCGGCGAAGACGAACAAAGCTATCGCTACTTCATGAATGCTCATTTATTCAATAAAAAACCATTCAAAGAAACCTTCGTACCAAACGGCAAAGCGGAAGACTTAGAAGCAGAATGCCAACGCTACGATAGCGTGATTGCGGATCACCCAGTTGATATCCAAATCTTGGGTATTGGACAAAACGGACATATCGGCTTCAACGAACCTGGTGCATCCTTTGAAGGAACGACCTCAGTCGTTGATTTGACTGAATCAACCATCAATGCCAACAAACGCTACTTTGATAAAGTCGAAGACGTCCCAACGACGGCAATTTCAATGGGAATCGGTTCGATTATGCAAAGCAAAAAAATCATTTTGATGGCATTTGGCGAAGTCAAAGCGGATGCGATCCAAAAAATGATTGAAGGACCCGTAACCAACGAATTACCGGCTTCTGTTTTACAAAAGCATGATGACGTGATCGTGATCATCGATGAGGCTGCTGCCAGCAACCTGTAAAACAAAATCAGCCCTTTTCAGAAATAAGTCAGAAGGAAAAATGAGCCATCCTCGCAGCTTCCCCCTGCGCTTGTGCAGTAGCGCCAGCGCAGCTGCGAGCAATGGTTTGTAGCTAATTTGCTTATTTTCTGAGGGGGCTTTTTTTATTTGGCTGATTCGGCGCTGTTTTTTTCTTTTTTTCATCAGAGATGCTATAGTTAAAAGAGAGAATACGAAGAAAAGAGGGATGCAAATGGTTGATATGCATTTATCCATTCCTGAAGTAGCGCTGAGATTGCTGCTGGCAATGATCATGGGAGGAGCGATTGGGTACGAGCGGCAATACAAAAGCCGACCAGCTGGTCTTAGAACCCATATCTTGGTTTGCATGGGAGCTTGTGTCATTGCATTGATCCAAGTGGAGATCGCCACAGGTGCCATGCGAGATGCGCTGGATCATCCAGATTTAGCAGGCGTGATTCGTTCAGACGAAGCACGATTGATCGCACAAGTCGTCAGCGGGGTCGGTTTTCTAGGCGCTGGAACGATCATTGTGACGAAGCGCTCGGTGACGGGGTTGACGACGGCTGCTTCCTTATGGGCGATCGCAGGTTTAGGAATTGCCATCGGGATGGGCTTTTACACCATCGCATTAAGCAGTTTTATCGGGATCTTCTTTGCATTGACGATCGTTAAGCGGATCGTCCGCGTACCGACAGCAAAAAAATTAGAGATCCAGTACATCCATCGCACCGAGACCAAAGAGTTTTTGACGGAGTACTTCCAAGAGAAAAATATCGTGATCGAAGATGTCAATTTTGATGTCAAATTTATGGAAGACTATCGCATTTATACCAACATTTATACGATTGATCTCCCCCGAGGGCTAGGCTTTTCTGAAGTGATCGAAGAATTGTCTGTCTACAAAAATGTCACGAAGATCCGCTTAGTGGATATTGCTTAATCGGTATTGAGTCAAAAAGCAGCAAGACACCTCACATTAGTGACGTGCTTTGCTGCTTTTTTTATGATGCGGTAGACATTTTTAAGTAAAAGAAACATACAGTCAAAATAACGATCACTATTGAAGTCAGCAAATTGACCCCTTCATTCGTTACAAAGGAAAGACCGCCGACTTGCTTGGTGGCAACGTCGTGGTGGACTTTTTTTTCGGTGTATTGGAGACAGACAGGGCATTGATAGCGCACCTGAATCGTTGCGCCCAGTAAGCTGTCCAAGAGACTACCGCCAAAGCCTAAAGCAGTCAAGGTCAACCAGAGATCAAAGGAGAACGGCTTGCCGTTCAACCATAAGGCTGCTGCGAATAAACCAGTGATGGCGAGACTCCCCGCTAGGGAAGCGACAGTTCCCAACCAACTGACACCACCGGAAAGTCCTGGTGGTAATTTTTTTCCCGTTAGTAAGTGACGCGGTGGACTTGGACTCAGCACGCCGATTTCTGAGCCCCAAGTGTCAGCCGTACAGCTAGCGATTCCCGCCACAAATCCCCAAAGGAATAGCGGTTCTTTCGTCCAAAAGGCAAGCAGTAGCGCAAAGATGCTTGGTGTGATGTTCGCAAAGACTTGTTTTGCATCACGGCGAGCACCTTTGGCAAGCACAGCTAACTCTGGCTGACTGCGCATTTTCTTTAAAAGACCAATGATGCCAGAGCTGGCAAAGAAAAAGCCAATCAAAAAGATGCTGTACCACGGACCAAAGCCAATGACCAGTGTGCCGCAAAGAATCGCAGCCAGTGCGCCAGAAACAGTCAGCCACTGAAAGACGAATGCTGCCGCTGCAACGAATGTACTGGCAAACAATCCCAGCATGAATTGATAAAAGAAAACCATTTGAACACTCCTTTGCGTATAGTGTAGCATAGGTCTCATTTATTTTACCGCAGTTAACAAAAAAATAGTCAGCCTGATAGCTTTTTACTCGTCAAATGAGAGCGTTTCATTTAAGCTAAGGGAGAGAGGTGATCCAATGAAAATCATTATCATAGGCGGGTCCTTTGGGGGTGTCAGCTGCGCCCGTGAAGCACGCCGATTATACCCTGACGCAGAGATTTTATTGATAGAAAAAAAAGCCCATCTTGGGTTTGTTCCAAGCGGTTTGTTATTGCTGATCGAAGGCAGGATCGCATCGCTGGAAGAAGCATTCTTTTGTACGAAGGAGCAGCTGGAGGCAGAAACGATCGACGTTGCCTTAGAAGAAACGCTTCTGGAGATTTTTCCTTCGGATCATCGGATTCGAACGGATAAGCGAGAACTAAGTTATGATCGACTCGTCTTGGCAGCAGGCTCCAGTCAAGATTCCACTGTTTTGCCACAACCAGAAGAAGCACTACTGACCTACAAGGAATATGAGGCAGCCAAGCATTTCTTGCAGCAATTGCCCCAAGCAGAGTCGATTACCATCGTAGGTGCTGGTCAAGCGGGGATGGAAGCGGCGAATACCTTGACTGCGATCGGAAAAAAAGTCAGTGTGATCGAATCAATGTCATATCCTTTATTCAAGTACTTTGATCACGATTTTTTGCAGCCCTTTTTAACGGAGATCGAAAAAATCCCCAACTTGCAGCTGCATTGGTCCAAGCCAACTTTGGCAGTCGTTAAAACGGAAACAGGCTTTCGGATCGAAACCGCCGATCAAGGCTATGAAAGCGATCTGGTATTGACGACAGTCAACGTTCATCCTCGCTTGCCAGAGGCATTTGCGGTCTTTGAATTACACAGTGATCAAACCATCTGGACAGATGCCTACTTGGAAACTTCTGCCACGGATATTTTTGCGGTCGGCGATTTGATCCAAATTCCAAATGCTATTACGAAAGATACGGTCTATATGCCCTTAGTCAACAATGCTGTTCGCTCAGGGATCGCAGCAGCTCGTAATCTGGCAAGCAAAACCACCCCGTTTCGTGGCGGATTGCGGACAGTCGGTACGCAACTGTTTGAATGGTACTTAGCAAGCACCGGCTTGACCGAGTCGGATCGGTTTTTCTTCGAATCTCCGATCGTCTGTCATGCGTTTACTGCCGCCAGTTCCTTGTTTGATCCAACACAGGTTCATGGAAAAGTGATGATCGAACAAGCCAGCGGCCGAATCGTTGGTGCGCAGCTTTTATCAAAAGCCAATATTTTGGAAAAAATCAATTTACTAGCGTTTGCGATCGAGCAGCAGGCAACGATGGAGGAGTTGACCCAAAAAGACTTTTTCTTCCATCCACGGTTCACTAATGTAATCGACGAAACTTTTCTGTGGTCGGGAAGTGATGCCGATGAGACTTGATCAGTTATTAGAAAAAAAAGAAGCAAAGCAATTGCAGCTGCTCAAAAAGCTTTTACTGGTGGGCGGAAAAATGGAGCTGCACGAGCTGGCGAGCTATCTTGGCATCAGTAAGCCTTCCTTGGAAAAATATGTGGAGGAGTTGCAAGATGAGCTGGCTCACTACCAAGAGCAGTGTCGGTTGTATTATCGAAAAGGTGTCCTGGTCTTTGAAATGAGTCCCACTTTTTCCCTCAATCAAATCGAATGGGCGTTTTATCGGTCAGCATTGAAATTTCAAATCCTCGAGCATCTTTTGCAGCATCAAGAGGTGACCACTGTCCAGCTGGCACAAAAATTAGCGGTCAGCGAGTCATCCTTGTTTCGCAAAATCAAAGAGCTAAATGGCTTGCTAGCAGAATTCGAGTTAGAGATCTGGCAAGGAAAGCTGATTGGGGAAGAAACGCAAATTCGTTATTTCTATTTTGAACTCTTTTGGTATGTCCATTCTTTCGACAGTCAGCCGCTGCCGATCGATGAAAAATACGTCGGTCTGATCACACGTGGTCTGAACATGACCTTCACGAAAGAAGCCCAACAGCGCTTGTCCCTATGGCTGAGGATCATGAAGGTGCGACTGAAAATTACTACTCAATCCTTTCAAGTCTTACGGGAGAAAATGGTACCCTACACGAAAGATCCTTTGTTTCAGCAATTACGGGAGTTAGTATTTCGTGGGTTTGGCCATTATGCATTAGAAGTCAGAGAAGAGGAGGCGATGCTGCACTTTGTCTTTTTACTGTCGTTCTCGGTGTTATCCGAACACGATCTGCAAGTGTATATGCTGCAGCGTTCTCGGTTTACGCCAACTGCCTTGACGGATACCTTGATTTTGGAACATATTTTGCATCTCTACCGCCCATCGTTTGTTCCCCGTGAAATCGAAGCCACTTGTTATGGTCACCTGCTGCAGATCCACAGCCGCGTGTATTTTTTCAAAGGGGATGTGGAGGTTTTTGATCGAGAAAATATTTGGCAGTTAGAAGCGCAGCTATCCAGTCGTAACATCCAGCAAATCAGTCACGAACTATTGGATAAGGCTTTAGCAGAGCTTGATATCAAGCCATCTGATAAAAATAGTTTGTTGATGATGACGATGGTCAAATACTTGAGCGTGATCACGATCATCGATTATCAAATCAATCGGGAGTTTCGCGTCGGGATCGCTTTGAAAATGGATGAACTGTTTAAAGAAGCCCTCTACTATATGTGGCTGCTGTATCTCAAAAATTTGAATGGCGTAGTCGTGGAACGCTATCGCCCGGAACAAGAATATGATTTGATCTTGGCAAATTATGCTATCGATACGAAAACACCGACTTATCGAATCAGTGAACTAGGTACCGCTTATGATCGGGAAACGATCAAAAAAATGATCCGCGAACGCTTTCAATAGTGGATTTCGTCAATTTCTTAGAAATTTGAAAAAAAATTGACGAACCACATAGCGAAAGTTCGGCTAAAATAAAAGCAAGTCAGAAAGCGCTAACAAGAAGAGCGTATAAAAAACTAAAGGGAGCGAATCAAATGGCAGAAAAAAATTATGTAATGGCGATCGACCAAGGAACCACTAGTTCAAGAGCAATTATTTTTGATCGTAACGGGAAAAAAATCGGCAGTTCACAAAAAGAGTTTCCGCAATACTTTCCAAAATCGGGTTGGGTAGAACACAACGCCAATGAAATTTGGAACTCTGTCCAATCAGTCATCGCAGGGGCATTTATTGAATCAGGTATCCGACCAGAAGCAATCGCCGGCATCGGGATCACCAACCAGCGTGAAACGACAGTGGTTTGGGACAAAACGACAGGCCAGCCGATCGCAAATGCAATCGTTTGGCAATCCCGCCAATCTTCACCGATCGCTGACCAATTAAAAGCAGATGGCCATACAGAGATGATCCATGAAAAAACTGGGTTAGTCATTGATGCGTATTTCTCAGCGACCAAGGTGCGCTGGCTTTTAGACAATATCGAAGGGGCACAAGAAAAGGCGGATAATGGCGAGCTACTTTTCGGAACGATCGATTCATGGCTTGTGTGGAAACTGACAGATGGGCAAGTCCATGTCACCGACTACTCCAATGCTAGTCGGACGATGCTTTACAATATCCATAAATTAGAATGGGATCAAGAAATCTTGGATCTTTTGAACATTCCAAGCTCGATGTTGCCAGAAGTCAAAAGCAACTCAGAAGTCTATGGTCACACCCGCAGCTACCATTTTTACGGCAGTGAAGTACCAATCGCTGGAATGGCTGGGGACCAACAAGCCGCCCTCTTTGGACAAATGGCCTTTGAAAAAGGCATGATCAAAAATACTTACGGCACTGGGGCATTTATCGTCATGAATACGGGTGAAGAACCACAATTGTCTGACAATGACCTACTGACGACCATCGGGTATGGCATCAACGGCAAAGTCTATTATGCCTTAGAAGGAAGTATCTTCGTTGCTGGATCAGCGATCCAATGGCTGCGGGACGGTCTACGAATGATCGAGTCTTCTCCGCAATCAGAAGAAATAGCTGCCAAAGCAAAAGGCGATAATGAAGTGTATGTGGTGCCTGCCTTTACTGGATTGGGCGCACCTTATTGGGATTCAGATGCAAGAGGAGCCGTCTTTGGCTTGACTCGTGGGACGACGAAGGAAGATTTTGTTCGGGCAACATTGCAAGCTGTTGCGTATCAATCAAAAGATGTCATCGACACGATGAAAAAAGATTCTGGCATCGATATCCCATTGCTGAAAGTCGATGGCGGTGCAGCCAAAAACGATCTATTGATGCAGTTCCAAGCGGACATTTTAGACATTGACGTGCAACGAGCTGCGAATCTGGAAACAACCGCATTAGGTGCAGCTTACTTGGCAGGGCTAGCGGTTGGCTTCTGGAAAGACTTGGATGAATTGAAATCAATGGCAGAAGAAGGGCAAATGTTTACACCAGAAATGCCAGCAGAAGAAAGAGACAATTTGTACGAAGGCTGGAAACAAGCGGTGGCAGCTACTCAGACCTTCAAATTCAAAGCGAAGAAAGAAGGCGAGTAAGCCATGACCTTTTCACATAAAGATCGGAATCAAACCATTCAAGAAGCGGCAAAGACCACCTATGATGTATTGATCATCGGTGGTGGGATCACTGGCGCGGGGGTTGCTGTTCAAACCGCAGCCGCTGGGATGAAGACGGTTCTTTTGGAAATGCAGGATTTTGCCGAAGGAACGTCTTCGCGGTCCACCAAACTCGTTCATGGTGGTATTCGCTATTTGAAAACCTTTGACGTGGAAGTGGTCGCTGACACCGTGCGGGAGCGGGCGATCGTGCAGCAAATTGCTCCGCATATCCCGAAACCAGATCCAATGCTTTTGCCAATCTATGATGAACCAGGGGCAACCTTCTCCTTGTTTTCTGTCAAAGTGGCGATGGATCTTTATGATCGCTTAGCGAATGTGACAGGCAGTAAATACGAAAATTATCTGCTGACGAAAGAAGAGGTCTTAGAACGCGAACCTCAGCTGCAGGCGGAAAACTTAGTCGGTGGCGGTGTCTATCTTGATTTTCGCAACAACGATGCCCGCTTGGTGATCGAAAACATCAAACGAGCACAAGCCGATGGGGCAGCAATGATCAGTAAAGCCAAAGTCGTCGGCATCTTACATGATGAGCAAGGCATCATCAATGGGGTAGAAGTGGAGGATCAACTGACAAACGAGCGCTTTGAGGTTCACGCCAAAGTCGTGATCAACACGACAGGCCCTTGGTCAGACATCGTTCGTCAATTAGACAAGAATGATGAGTTGCCGCCACAAATGCGTCCGACGAAAGGTGTCCATTTAGTGGTCGATCGGGAAAAACTAAAAGTGCCGCAACCAACCTATTTTGATACTGGGAAAAATGATGGTCGGATGGTTTTCGTGGTACCAAGAGAAAATAAGACCTATTTTGGCACAACCGATACGGATTATACAGGCGATTTCGCCCATCCAACGGTCACGCAAGAAGATGTTGATTATCTATTGACCATCGTGAATGAACGCTTCCCTCACGCTCAGATCACCCTTAATGATATCGAAGCGAGCTGGGCAGGATTGCGTCCGTTGATTGTGAATAATGGCGGGTCTGATTACAATGGCGGCGGTAAAGGCAAACTATCGGATGAAAGCTTTGAGCAGATCGTTGAAAGCGTCAAAGAGTATCTTGAAGATGAGCGGCAGCGACCAGTCGTAGAAAAAGCCTTAAAACAAGCACAAGAACGAGTAGAAGCCAGCAAAGTGGATCCATCGCAAGTTTCTCGCGGCAGCAGTTTGGAACGCTCAAAAGACGGACTATTGACGTTGGCAGGGGGAAAAATCACCGATTATCGCTTGATGGCGGAAGGAGCAGTCAAACGGATCAATGAATTGCTCCAAGAAAGCGGTGCATCCTTCGAGTTGGTGGATTCAACCACGTACCCAGTTTCTGGTGGTGAGCTTGATGCAGCCAATGTAGAGGAAGACTTAGCGAAGCTGGCTGACCAAGCGCAAGCCGCTGGATTCGATGAAGCCGCTGCGACGTATTTGGCTCATCTTTATGGGTCGAATCTTCCCCAAGTGTTGAACTACAAGACGAAGTTTGAGGGCTTAGATGAAAAAGAAAGTACGGCCTTGAACTATTCCTTGCATGAAGAAATGGTTCTGACGCCTGTCGATTATCTATTGCGTCGGACCAACCATATCCTATTTATGCGAGACACCTTAGATGAAGTCAAAGCCGGTGTCGTTGCAGCTATGACCGACTTCTTTGGCTGGAGCGAGGAAGAAAAAGCAGCCCATGTAGCAGAATTGAACCAAGTGATCGCAGAATCAGATTTAACAGCCTTAAAAGGAGGAAAAAAAGATGAATGAAACAACCCAGATCTTTAGTGAATTTCTAGGAACGGCTATTTTGGTTTTGTTAGGGGATGGTGTGTGTGCGGCTGTCAATCTGAAAAAGAGTAAAGCAGAAGCCTCTGGCTGGATCGTGATCGCAATGGGCTGGGCGACAGCGGTAACGATTGCCGTTTACGTTTCAGGGTACATGGGACCTGCTCACTTGAATCCAGCCGTTACATTAGGCATGGCGATGACGGGGAATTTTTCTTGGAGCTTGGCTGTACCGTTTATGTTGGCACAAATTGCTGGTGCGATCGTAGGGGCGATCCTCGTTTGGCTCAACTACTTGCCATTATGGGATGAAACAAAAGACCAAGGCGCGATTTTAGGTACCTTTGCAACAGGGCCTGCAGTTCGTAATTTAGTATCGAATACCATCACTGAAGTGATTGGTACCTTTGTCTTAGTCTTTGGCTTATTGGCTTTTGGTGCCAATACCTTTACGGATGGATTAAATCCCATCGTCGTTGGGATCTTGATCTTAGCGATCGGGCTGTCGCTTGGTGGACCAACAGGCTATGCCATCAATCCGGCACGGGACTTAGGACCACGGATCGCTCACCAAATCTTGCCAATCAAAAACAAAGGGACTTCCGATTGGAGCTATGCGTTAGTACCAATCATCGGTCCAATGATCGGGGCAGCGATCGCAGCTGGTTTGTTTATGATGTTGCCATTATAAACGATGTTATTTTAAGGATGATGCCTATTGGTATCATCCTTTTTTAATCTTTAGCGATTGTCATTGAATTTGCTAAAAAAACATGGTTAAATGAAAAAGCTGAAACAGAAAGAAGGAAGGAGCTTTTACTTGAAAAAAATTCTGCGCTTTTTCATGTGGGTGGCGATTGTCCTGATCGGACTCTTAGCTGCCGTTTTTCTGGCTTTTCAACTCTCCCCACGACCGGGGGCTTTTTTGATCGGTCATCTGTTTAACCAAGAAGTGACCATCAAGGATGAGGCAGCTTATCAAAAAAGTTTGCCGAATGTGACGGTCAAACAGGACTTGACGTATCAATCGGATTATCAACGTAGTACCTTTGATCTATATTATCCCAAAGAGGCACAAGGCCCTGTTCCAGTCATTTTTTGGGTCCATGGGGGCGGCTATGTCGGCGGAGACAAAGAAGGGGTCAAAGAGTTTGCGACCTATGTCGTCGATGAAACCAAAGCCGCTGTGATTTCGATTAATTATGAATGGGCACCAAGTCTGCATTATCCTGGACAGGTCAAACAATTAGCCCAAGCGGTAGACTCGATCAAAGCAGATGCCCAAGCATACCCCATGCTGGATTTCGATCAACTCTTCTTCGGCGGGGATTCTGCAGGAGCCCAAATCGCTGGGCAATATGTGGCGCTGCAAACCAATCCAGCGTATGCGAAGGAAATGTCCTTTGATCAAGACATTCCTGCATCGGCCCTGAAAGGGTTTATTTCCTATTGCGGACCGCTTGATTTGAAGCAGATCGCTGGGACTTCTTCAGATGATCGCTTTATGAAATTCTTTGTCAAAACGGTGGCTTGGTCGTTATTAGGCAAAAAAGAATGGCAAGATAGTCCCCAACTGCAGGAGATCTCACTGGTGGATAAATTGACGGCTGATTTTCCACCAACGTATATCACGGATGGCAATGCCTATTCCTTTGAAGACCAAGGCATTGCCTTTGCCAACCAGCTGCAAGCTCTTGATATTCCCGTGACGAGTCGCTTTTACAAAGGGGATTCGGAAACGGTGACCCACGAATACCAATTTGATTATAGCTTGCCCCAAGCACAGGCCTGTTTGACAGAAACGTTGACCTTTATCAAAGACCAGTTGGCTCACTAAAAAACACCTTGTTTCTCACCCTCAATTGGCGAGAAACAAGGTGTTTATTTGTCAGCAGATCAATCAAGTCCGATGAAGTAGTCATCGTCTTTCATCGCTTCTACAGAACCAAGCAGATACCCATTCCCAACTTGTGAGAAGAAGTCGTGGTTGCTGGTACCAGTTGAAATACCGTTCATGACGATTGGATTGACATCGTTGGCGGTATCTGGGAAAAGCGGGTCTTGTCCTAGATTCATCAAAGCCTTATTGGCATTGTAACGCAAGAAGGTTTTGACTTCTTCGGTCCAGCCGATCTCATCGTATAATTCTTCGGTATAACGCTCTTCATTTTCATACAACTCATACAACAAGTCGTACATCCAGTCTTTCAGCTTTTGCTGTTCGTCTTCTGGTAATTCGTTGAAACCTAATTGGAATTTGTAGCCGATATACGTGCCGTGAACGGATTCGTCACGAATGATCAATTTGATGATCTCCGCTACGTTCGCTAGTTTGTTATTGCCTAAGTAGTAAAGGGGTGTATAGAAACCTGAATAGAATAAGAAGGTCTCTAGAAATACACTGGCGATTTTTTTCTCTAGCGGTGTGCCATTTTTGTAGATCTCATTGATTCGTTCGGCTTTCTTTTGCAAATATGGATTGGTGTTGGTCCATTCAAAAATATCAGCGATCTCCGCTTTTGTATTCAGGGTGCTGAAAATCGATGAATAGCTTTTTGCATGGACAGATTCCATAAATTGGATGTTGTTCAAGACCGCTTCTTCGTGTGGGGTGCGGACATCTTTACGCAGTTGATCCATACCGCTTTCTGATTGAACGGTATCTAATAAAGTCAAGCCGCCAAAGACGTAGCCCACCGTTGTTTTTTCTAATGGAGATAGCGTTCGCCAGTCATCAAGGTCATTTGATAAAGGGATCCGCGTATCTAACCAGAATTGTTCTGTTAATTTTTCCCAAGTGGATTTATCGATGATATCTTCGATCTCATTCCAGTTGATTGCTTCATAGTAAGTCTTACCCATAGTCGGTTCCTCCAATAATCGTATCAAGACAACAGCCGACCCGCTGTCAAGAAAGAGCAGGGGCAGGCGGTTGGTTCGTTTTCAGGCAAAAGTTGGATTAGATGACGCAGCTTTCACATTGGTTGCTGCCGATCTCTTCTGCATCATCTGTAAAGGTCCGTACATAGTAGATCGATTTGATGCCTTTGTGGAAAGCGTAGTGACGCAAAATGTTCAAATCACGCGTGGTTTGTTTTGTCGTTTCTTTCCATTCGTAAAGACCTTCTGGAATATCTGAACGCATAAACAAGGTCATACTCATACCTTGATCGACGTGTTTTTGAGCAGTTGCGTAAACATCGATCACTTTGCGCATATCCATATCGTAGGCTGATTTGTAGTAGCCGATCGTCTCATTGCTCAAGTAAGGTGCTGGATAGTAGATCTTGCCGATTTTCTTTTCTTGGCGTTCTTCGATCATCCGAGTGATTGGGTGGATGCTGGCACTCGTATCATTGATATAAGAGATCGAACCATTTGGTGCAACGGCTAGGCGGTTTTGGTGATACAAGCCGGTTTCTTTGACGGTTTGTGCCAAGGTTGCCCAATCTTCACCAGTTGGTAAAAAGACGCCTTCGAACAATGCTTTGACTTTTTCCGATTTTGGTTGGTAGTCACCTTGGATATAATCGGTGAAGTAGCTGCCGTCTGCATACGCTGATTTTTCAAAGTTATGGAAAACTTCGCCTTTTTCTTTGGCGATGGCATTGCTTTCAACCAATGTCCAATAGTTCAACAGCATGAAATAAAGATCAGTAAATTCAAGGGATTCTGGTGAACCATATTCCATTTGATTTTTTGCAAAATAGGTATGCAAGCCCATTGCGCCTAAACCGATCGTGTGGTTCAAGGCATTCCCATTTTGGATCGATGGTACTACGTCAATGTCAGACGCATCAGTAACAAAGGTCAAGGCACGAGTCATTGCTCGAACAGATTTCCCAAAGTCAGGGCTGTCCATCAAGTTCACGATATTGGTGGAACCTAAGTTACAGCTGATATCTGTTCCTAAAACTTCGTATTCTTGTTTGCCGTTGATCTCAGATGGTGCTTGGACTTGAAGGATCTCGGAACAAAGATTACTCATGATGATCTTGCCATCAATTGGGTTGCTGCGGTTTGCTGTATCGATATTGATGATATAAGGATAACCAGATTCTTGCTGCAATTTAGAAATTTCGTTTTCTAGATCACGGGCTCTGATTTTGGTTTTGCGAATCCGTGGGTTCATGACTAAGTTGTCGTATTCCTTGGTGATATCGACATAAGAGAAGGGCACGCCATATTCTTTTTCGACACTGTAGGGACTAAAGAGATACATCTCTTCATTTTTACGCGTCAATTCGTAGAATTTGTCAGGTACGATCACGCCTAATGATAAGGTTTTGACACGGATTTTTTCATCCGCATTTTCTTTTTTCGCTGATAAAAAGCTGATGATGTCTGGGTGGAAGACGTTCAAGTAGACCACGCCAGCCCCTTGCCGTTGACCCAATTGGTTTGAGTAGCTGAAGCTATCTTCAAACAATTTCATTACAGGCATCACACCACTTGCTGCCCCTTCGTAGCCTTTGATAGGCGCGCCGGCTTCCCGCAAGTTTGATAACGTGATCCCGACACCGCCACCGATTCGTGAAAGTTGCAGCGCGGAGTTGATCCCACGACCGATCGCGTTCATGTCATCAGTGATTTGGATCAAGAAACAAGAAACCAACTCACCGCGACGTTTGCGTCCTGCATTCAAGAAAGAAGGGGTTGCTGGTTGGTAACGTTGGTAGATCATTTCATCTGCCAAGCTCATTGCTAACTCTTCATTGCCATCCGCAAAGTAAAGGGCGTTGAAAGCCACCCGATCTTCGTAACGTTCTAGATACGCGGTACCATCATTCGTTTTTAATGCGTATTGTGAATAAAACTTGTAAGCAGCCATAAATGATTTGAAAGTAAAGTGTTGCTCATCTAAGAATTGATACAATTGCTCAATAAAGGCAGGGCGATACTTTTTGATAAATTCTTCTTCTAAATAATCATTTTCAATCAAATAATTGATTTTGTCCATTGCAGTCGCAAAGGTTAAGGTATTTGGTTCAACGTTTTCTTTAAAGAATGCCGCTAAGGCTTCTTTGTCTTTATTTAATGGAATTTGACCATCTACTGGACGGTTGATCTCATTATTCAATTTGAAATAACTGACATCTTTGATTTCTTTCAAGCTCATAAATGGCTAACCTCTTTTCTTGTTTTGTTCGTATAAAAAAGGACTTGCGGTCTGGACGACTGACAAATCCCTCAAAAGCATCACATTGAGAAAAATCTTAGCTCGCTAATTGACGTAGTTGATCTGGACGGAAACCGATGATCGTTTGCGCATCAGAGGTAATGACTGGCACACTTTGGAATC
Organism: Enterococcus sp. FDAARGOS_375; assembly: GCF_002393265.1. Classification (NCBI taxonomy): domain Bacteria; kingdom Bacillati; phylum Bacillota; class Bacilli; order Lactobacillales; family Enterococcaceae; genus Enterococcus; species Enterococcus sp. FDAARGOS_375. Next base: position 2,096,576 of record NZ_CP023515.1, read on the forward strand.
CTTGTTCTTTCAAAAATTCTAATGCTTCAGGCTCATTATCAATATTGATTTCTTCAAATGCAATCTGATTTTCACTTAAAAAGCGTTTCGCCATTTTACATTGCATGCAGTTGTTTTTCGAAAATAGTTTGATATTCATAATTGTTTCCTCCGAGTTGTAATAGTTATAAACCTAGTATAAATAAGTCTCGGAGAAAGTCAACGAAAAAACACTATATCTTGTGCTTGTGAATTCGACATACACAATTTATAGTGTTTCTGTGTTTTTTATGCAAGGGAAAAAAGCGGAAAATACTTAGAATTACAAGGTTTTTGCGTAATTAATACAGGGGATATGCAATCAAAATGAGTAAAAAAAATCCTTATTGTGAAGGAAGATTCAAAGTGAGACCCAAAACAGATTGACTTCTTATGGAAATGGCTCTATTATAATGATAATCATTCTCAATTAAAGTAGGTTAATTATAACAACACTTCACAAAAGGAGTAAGAAGCAATGAAAATGGCGCAAACTCGGGCTTCTGGAACATACAAAATCGACTCGTTGGCAACCACCAAAGAAATCACGGCTCATTTAAATGATCTTGGTATTCGCACGGGCGTTGAAATCGTTGTGGTACAAAAAGATCGCAAAGGCGGCATCATTTTACACCAAGGGACGCGGATTGCTTTAGATGAACGGGTCATGGAACAAATCGAAGTCACAGAAACCCAGCAGCAAACCATCATTACCTCTTTGGATCAGCTGCAAGTCGGTGAAAGCGGAAAGGTCAATCAGATCGCCGCCAAAGGTGCGGTGCGCCGTCGATTGATGGATATGGGGCTTACGAAAAACGTCCATTTGGAAGTGGTGAAGCTGGCTCCTTTGGGTGATCCGATGGAGATTCGGCTCCGCGGCTATGAATTGTCTTTGAGAAAGCAAGAAGCAGCGTTGGTTTTTGTCGAAAAAGGAGTCGAAGCGTAATGACCTATCACTTTGCATTAGCAGGAAATCCCAATAGCGGGAAAACGAGTACCTTCAATCAATTGACCGGTGCCAAACAAACAGTGGGGAATTGGCCAGGCGTTACCGTGGAACGAAAAGCGGGGCGACTGCGAAAAGACCGACAAGTATTGATCCAAGATCTACCAGGGATCTATTCCTTGTCGCCGTACACACCAGAAGAACTGATTTCTCGCAATTATTTGATGGAAGCATCATTGGATGCGGTGATCAATATTATCGATGGAACCAACCTGGAGCGCAACCTGTATCTAACATTGCAATTATTAGAAATGAATGTCCCGACTGTGGCAGCCATCAACATGATCGACCTATTAAAGAAAAAAGGCTTGCAGATCAATTTCGAAAAGCTGGCTTACGGTCTAGGGGTTCCCGTAGTAGGGATCAGTGCTTTGAAGCAACGCGGCTTAACCAAAATGATCGAGGCAGCGAAGCATGTAGCCAATACACAACCGCTTCCTCCCCGCTACGATGCTCGTCTAGAAGCTGGCTTGACCGAGATCATGGCGATTTTGCCAGAGACGATCCCTCAGCAGCAAAAACGCTGGTTTGCCATAAAACTCTTTGAAAAAGATGAAGCGATTCAGACGATGTGTAAACTAACTGATTCCCAGCAGGCAGTCATTAAGGAGACGATTTCGATTTTAGAGCTGATCTTTAAAGACAGCAGTGACGCCATTCTCGTCAATGAGCGCTATGGCTTCATTGAAGAATTGTTGGCGCTGGCAGTCATCAAGGAAACAGATCAGCACTTAGCCTTCAGCGACAAAATCGACCGTGTGTTGACCCATCGCGTATTGGCACTACCGATTTTTGCCTTCATTATGTGGGGAATCTACTATTTATCGATTCAGACGATTGGTACGATCGGTACTGATTGGGTCAATGATGTATTATTTGGCAGCTGGATTCCCGAAACAGCAGCGCACTGGCTAGAACAGCTGCAAGTCGCCCAGTGGCTGCAAGAACTGATTTTAGATGGCATCGTGGCAGGGGTCGGTGCGGTCTTAGGCTTTTTGCCGCAGATCTTCGTGCTGTTTTTTTGTTTGGCTATCTTGGAGGACTGCGGATACATGGCACGGGTAGCATTTGTCATGGACCGCCTGTTTCGCAAGTTTGGTCTATCTGGCAAGTCGTTTATCCCCATGTTGATCGCTACCGGTTGCGGGGTGCCGGGGGTGATGGCAAGCCGAACGATTGAAAATGAAAAGGATCGTCGGTTGACGGTGATGGTCACGACCTTCATGCCATGTTCTGCCAAATTGCCGATCATCGCATTGATTTCAGGAGCCTTTTTCCCTCAGTATAGTTGGGTCGCCCCATCGGCCTATTTTGTCGGCATGGGTGCTGTGATTTTTTCAGGGATCGTCTTGAAAAAAACGCCTTTATTTGCAGGTGATCTGGCACCATTTATTATGGAACTGCCAGCGTATCACTTGCCGCAGCTCACAACGATTTTGAAAAGTGCCTGTGATCGAGCCATTGCTTTTGTGAAAAAAGCCGGGACGATAATTTTTGTGGCTTGTATCTTTGTCTGGTTTACCTCCAGCTACAGCTTTGCCTTGCAGCGGGTCACAGAAGACCAAAGCATTTTGGCCTTTTTCGGACGACTTTTGGCGCCGCTTTTTGCTCCCCTAGGCTGGGGAACCTGGCGAGGCGCCGTGGCGACGATCACTGGCCTGGTCGCCAAAGAAAATGTGATCGGCACCTTTGGGATCCTCTACGGACAAACTGGGGAGTTGTCAGAAAGCGGGACGGAGATTTGGCAAGTGTTGCGCGGCGATTACACTGCTGTGGCGGCATACTCTTTTCTCGTCTTTAATTTACTATGTGCCCCTTGTTTTGCTGCTATCGGTGCGATCCACCGTGAAATGGGGGACAGCAAGTGGACGTGGTTAGCCATTGGCTATCAATGCGGCTTGGCATACTGCGCTAGTTTGTTGGTCTACCAATTCGGGCACGTCGTCTTTGAAGGCGGACACCTCACGCTCGGTGTTTTCGCGGCAATCCTTATTGCTGGGCTATTGGTATTTGCTCTGTTGAAGAAACCATTCCGAGGGAGTGCACCCTTGATCCAAGTCGTAGGAGGCGAAAAATGATTGCTACAATAATTCTAAGCGGCCTGATTTTTGGCTATGGCACCCGTGTAGTGTACCGCATGGTGAAAAAGGATCATTGTTCTGATTGTCATAGCAGTTGTCCCGTGAAGCATGAGGAAGCAAAGTAGAAAATAGCAGTTGTAAGTAAAAATTTGTGTGAAAATACCTACGGGTAGAAATACAATTGAAACGGTAGATCTTAGCCATGAATAGATTGTTTGCTTTAAGAAGTTCTTAGTTTATTTAAGAGCTTCTTTTTTTATTGTGGGTGCAAGCAAAAGATCTGTCCATTTTTGGTTCACTTTTTCCTTGAGAGAATAAGTTTTGTGAACTGCTCAAGAAGGTTATCGAGAAAAACTGGAGGCTAATAAAAAAAATAGCCAGTATACCTGGTCTTTTTGAAAAGAGCAGTTCACTTAATCTGGAAGCGCGTACAAATATGTGGTCTCAAATCGTCTATTCAGGCCAGAACTTTTCACTTATAGTGTGTGTATAGGAATGATCTCGAGAAATTCTTTACTAAAACCTAAAGAAATTTTTTTAGAAAGGAAATCGTCGTTTGCAAACTACATTATTAACAAAAGAAAACATTTTACTTCAGCAAGACAGTACCAGTTGGCAAGAAGCAATCAAAAAAGCAGCCCAGCCGTTATTGAAGAATGGCAGCGTTACAAAACAGTATGTCGAAGCGATGGTTCAATCTGTCTTAGATGCCGGGCCGTATATCGTGCTTATGCCTGGGTTTGCTTTGGCCCATGCCCGATCAGAAGATGGGGTTTGTCGTTTAGGACTAAGTGCGATGACATTAAATACCCCCATCTCATTTGGTTCGCCCAATGATCCAGTGAAAGTCATTTTCTGTTTGGCAGCGATAGACCCGACCAGTCATTTGGAACTGATGGGTGAGTTAGCAGAAGTTTTAGCAAGGGACAATATCATTGATCGTTTAGCAAATGTGCAGACACCAGAAGCATTTATAAAACTATTAGAAGAAACGAGGAGTTAAGATGGGATTCTTTCAAAAAAAGAAAAATGATGTATCGATCCAAGCTGATGCAAAACCTAAGACAAGTAATGGCAAGAAATATTTGATAGCGGTTGCATGCCGTGCGGGGATGGGGAGTTCAACGCTGCTTCACATAAAAGTAAAATCAGTGATTGAAGAAAACGGCTATCCCATTGAAACGATTCATGGAAATCTAGACGTCCTCATTGGTTTTACGGGCGATGCCTTTATGAGTATGGCAGATATCGCAGCGGAACCTGATTTTCAAAACAAACCTTATGAAGTCATAGGTATTCAAAATATTATGAGTAAAGAAGAGATCCAAGGAAAACTAGAAACATTTCTTGAAACGATGCAAACAAAATAAATTGATGGAGCGAGGAATAAATTGAATGGCAATTTTAGTAATGAACCAATTCAGAAATACTGCTGTGTTGCTAATGATTTTGGCTTTGATTGGGTTACTTGCACAAAGAAAGCCTGCGAAGGAGACCCTGAGCGGTGTCCTCAAAGTGGGCATTGGGTTTATGATTTTTAATATTGGTGGTGGTCATGTAGGAACGATTGCTGCAAATTTTGCCACGTTGTTTCAGACCGCATTTGGTGTTCAAGGGACGGTTCTGGCAGTAGAGCCTGCTACAGCGTTAGCCATGGATGTATATGGTTTTGAAATATCAATGATTATGGGCTTAGGGTTCATATTCGGATTAGTTATTGCGAAATTGACGCCTTTAAAATCAATTTTCTTAACCGGTCAGCATTATCTTTTCTTTGCTGCTGTCATTGGGTTGATTTTTATTTCGAATGGTATGCCCACTTGGGTAACAGTTATCTTTGGTTCTTTGGTGCTAGGTTTTGCAGGAGCAGGGCTGCCCAAATTGGCTCAGAAATATACAGATGAGCTGACAGGTAATGCAGGGGTTGCACTAGGTCACTTTAACTTGATTTTTTACTGGTTCTCAGGTGTCATCGGCAGTGTCATTGGAGGGAAAAATTGGCAAGCAAAGAAAGAGAAAGCAGCCAATCGCGAGCTCCCAGATTTCTTCTCCGTATTCCGAGATTTTGTCTTCTCTGTTGCATTTTTCATGATTATTCTTTTCTACATTGCAACGATCGCAGCAGTTTTAAGTGGCCATATGGATGTCGTTCAAGAAATGGCTGGCAACGACTTATGGTTCTTGTATCCGTTGATTCAAGGGTTGCAATTTGCTGCGGGGATGTCTGTACTGATTTATGGTGTGCGTCAATTTATTGCTGAATTAACGGCTGCCTTCGTGGCGATCTCAGAAAAATATATCCCAGGATCAATGCCGGCAGTAGATGTTCCTGTGTTTTTCCAATATGCGCCAACCATGGTTCCTGTCGGTTTTATTACCTCGTTTATAGGTGGGTTAACAGCGACGTTTGCCATGGCTGCTATGGGTTCTCCCGTTGTGCTTTTGCCAGCAGCTGGGATTGCTTTTTTCTCGGGTGGAACCATGGGTGTCTTTGGTTCAATAAGAGGCGGGTTGAAAGGGGCGATCATCGCATCCTTCTTAGGCGGTATTTTGCTGACTGCATTGCCTTTGGTGCTTTTCCCAGCTTTTTCTGAATTAGGCATCACAGACGCTGGATTTCCTCAAATCGACTACAATATTATCGGAATTTTACTAGACAAAATCTTAAAACTATTTAGTTAAACAGTATGATTAGCAAGGAGAAGGATGGATACAATTTCTCCTTGCTATAAGGAAGGAAAATCTGTATTGAATGAAAAAAACGTTTTGTTTGCATATAGTACGAATTTAAAAGCCCAAAGCGATGCTCAATTTTATCGGCTTGAAGAAGAAGAAGTCTATCAACAGATGGTGAAGGCCAAAGAACTTATTCTCCATGCAGAAAAAAATCATAAGCGCGTTCATGTAACAGGCGTGGGAAAATGTTCCTATGTAGCAGGCTATACAGCTTCACTTTTCTCATCTGTCGGTACGCCAGCCTATTTTTTAGACACAACCGAAACTGTGCACGGATCGGCAGGACAAGTCGTGGCTGGCGATGTAGTGATTGCGATAAGTAATAGTGGGAACACCAAAGAATTAGAATATGCACTTGCTGCCTTAAAAGCCAATGGCGCCGTAATTTTAGCGGTAACAGGAAATGAAGATTCTTCCCTAGCTTCCTGTGCTGAAGTCACATTGTCTTCTTATGTTTCCCAAGAAGGGGACTCATTGAATAAACCGCCACGTTCCTCTGTGATCGCCCAAATGATCCAGCTGCAGGTTCTGTCGGTGTTGCTGCAAGAAGCAAAAGAAATCAATTTAGAAGATTACCTTAAATGGCATCCAGGGGGAAGCTTAGGAGCAACGACAAAAAAGGAGCTTACACAATGAAAATCAGAGGAATTATACCAGCAATGGTCACACCATTAAATGAGAACGGCATCAATGAAGAGGGCACTAGAAAGCTTGTCAGGCATTTGATTGCTGGTGGTGTCCACGGGTTGTTTATTTTAGGAACCAATGGCGAATTTCATACCTTAAGCAAAGAAGAGAAAATCCAGTTTGCAAAAATCGTTGTCGATGAAGTATCGGGCAGAGTACCAGTATTTGCAGGTGCCGGAGATATCGCAACGAATAAAGTGATTGAGTTAGTAAATGAGTTTGCAAAAATCGGCGTTGATGCTGCTTCCATTATTACACCATATCTTTTGAAATATACCGATGAAGAGCTGATTCATCATTACCGTGTGATTGCTGAGCAAACGACACTACCAATCATTTTGTACAATATTCCGCCAAATACTAGAAATTTCATCAATCGTCATGTTTTCTCGGAATTACTCAAAATTGATTCGATCATTGGGATAAAAGATTCAAGCGGTGATCTAGAAAACTTCAAGGGCTATCTTGAATTAAATCATCGACAGGATTTCTCTTTGCTGATGGGAAGCGACTCTAAGATTTTAGAAGCATTACAGTTAGGAGCAGATGGTTCTGTGGCTTCAACCGCAAATGTTGTGACGAAAACAGATGTGTCGATCTATGAACAATTTGTAGCTGGAAACATAGAACAAGCGCGGCAAGCACAAGCAAGTATTGATGATTTTAGAGAAGCCTGTAAATGCTCAACGATTCCGTCTGGGCTGAAATACTGTTTGCGGGCAATCGGACAGGATGTTGGGGTACCGAAACTGCCTGTTCTAGATCTTACGAAAGAAGAAAAGCAGCAGGTGGATCAAGTGCTTCAAAAATATGTACAAGCGGAAGGATTTACATTGAAAGTAGAACAGTAGGCTGCAGAAATGGGGGAACATTGATGGTGAAAATTGACTATAGGACGAGAAAGATGATGATGGCTCTGATTGAAAAACCGACCATCAGTTACGATTATCTTCAGCGGAATTATTCTATGAACCGCACTCAAATAGAGTATACCATTGATAAAATCAACCAGTTTCTATCTGCCCAAAAACTACCACTTAGCGTGAATAAGGAAAGTGTGATCCGACTGCCTGAAAAAAGCAAGGAATATTTGTTGGAGTCATTTTTACATGAGCGTATGTTTAAGTATTATGAGATGAGTTCAAAAGAACGAGGAAAATATATCTTTTTGACGCTCTTTTACTACGAGAAAGACTATCTGTCGGTCAACCATTTTTTAGATGCGTTAAAAATCGGCAAAACAACCTTTATGAGTGATCTGCGCAAATTACAAGCGGAATTGCAGGGGTACGATATTTCAATCAGTTACTCGAGAAAAGAGGGGTATCACTTAGCAGGTGATGAACTGATGATTCGTTACGCTTTATTTCGAATGATTTTGGAAGATGTAACTAGCAAGGACGATGATTTTATCTACCGTTACTTTATTCATAACGAACGAATACAATTGGCGGATGAGCAGGACACCTATCTTTCTCTTCTTTTAGAAAAACATGCGATAGAGTTAGTTGAAAATAGGTTGATTGAATTGAACTATATCCTTATTTTTTTATACCCAAGAATGGGCTTGAATGAATTTGATCTAAAACCTTTTTCTAATGATCATGAGTTAGTAAAAATGAAGGAGTACCGCTTTGCTGAAGAAGTTTTAGAAAACGCAGGGGTGATGAATAGTATAGAAAAGAACTATCTCTGTGGGTGGGTACTGGGAATGGCATTAGGGAATGAAAAGGAATGGCTTCAAGGAAATTTGGTCATCATTGACTTGGTAGAAAGAATTGTCGAGCGATTTGAATTGCTTTCAGGTATTCGTTTCAAGGATAAACACTCTGTCATCAAGCAATTATATAGTCATTTTCGACCGACCTATTTCCGAATGCTGTTTCGATTACCGATCATCAACCCTATGCAGGATAAAATTTTTGAAAAATATAATGACCTTTATCAGATCGTAAAAGAAACCTTGAGACCAATCAGTGATAGCTTTGATTCAAAGCTTCCAGATGAAGAAGTAGCCTTTTTAACCATGCACTTTGCGCTTTTGATCAGAAATTCTGAAGAATATATGGTGCAACAAAAAGTGGGGGTCGTTGTCTGCCCAAATGGTATTGGAAGCTCAGCAATCATTTACAATGAATTAAAGGAAATCTTTCCCTCTTTTATCTTATTGGGACCGATTGAAACAAGCGAACTGCATTCATTTGATCAGTCATACGATATCATTTTTACGACAAAACCCAACTTTCAACTTTATCCGTTAAAAAAGCCGATTTTTGTAGTAAACCCGATCATGTCTTACGAGGAACGAACCCAGTTGTTTTTAGATGTCAAATTCGAAACCAGTACAAGCATCAAGCCCAATACTGTGACGATCGACGGCTTGATGCAGGTTATTCAACAATATTCAACAGTTACTAGTGAGTCAGCTCTGCGGCATCATTTAGAGAAATTTGTACAAGAGACCTGCTCGCCAACGGCATCTATCATGTCTCAAAAAGAGAAAAAGTCAAAAGAACCTGCAATGCTGTTGGATATGATGCGTCCAGAATTGATACAATTAAACAAAAAAGCCAGAACATGGGAAGAGGCCTTTTATCTCGCAGCCAATCCATTGATTGAAAGAAAGATCATCACTAGAAATTACATCGATTCGATCATTCAACAAACCAGATCAGAAGGCGCTTATATGGTGATATTCGATCAAGTTGCCTTACCGCATACGGTTCCTGAAGCAGGTGCAAAAAAACTTGGCATGGGATTGACAACGTTAGAATCTGAAGTATATGTCTTGGGAACGATTCCTGTAAAGTATATCTTTACCCTTTCTGCATTAGACAGCAAGCAGCATCTAAATGCGATGACTCAGTTTATTACCCTTATTGAATCCAAAGATTTTTTTCGAGAATTAGAAAAACATGAATGTCCGGAAACAGTTTATCAATGGTTTGCAGAGATTTTACGTACTGCTGTTGTATAAATTTTTTCGAAAATACTGTAAGTCTTATAGGATAAAACAGATACTCTTTGGTCTTTATTGAGAGAAGCGTGCGAAGGGGAGTCATTTGCTTCATCATTTGCTGCTGTTCATCCGAACGCAAGCGATGTTACTCAGAACTGTTAACAGCGGAAGAATTCTCTAATGATACTAATTTATGCCGTTTGAGGTTAGTCCAGTTCTACAAGAAAGATGCATTCGGGAATCAGCTACCATAGAAGTGGAGAAACAGTTCGATCACGATCGGGCTGTTTTTTTATTTTTTACAAAACGACCTATTAAAGGAATCTCAAATATAGTATAATTATTTAATAAAAAGATATTATTTAGTGAGGTTCGCAGGAAAGGGAGCAGGGAATCTCGTTAGAACGTAAACGAAGATAGGTTTTTGATAAAGCAGAGTGAAAGGGTGAGGGCATGAGACAACAACGAAGACGGGAGCGTCAGAAACACCAGCGGATCATTGTGGGGTTAAGTACAGCGTTGCTGGCAATCATACTTGGAGTGATTTATCTAGTGATTCAAGTGACAAGCATCCCCGAACAGCGTCATACAGCAGAAACGACAAAGGCAACAAAGCCAATGCAAGAAACGAGTAGTTCTACCGAAACAAAGCCAGCAGTAAAAACCATCACAGTGACAGCTAGTGGCGATATGCTTTATCATACACCTGTTTATTTAAGCGCTTACGATGGGAAGCGTTATGATTTTGACAATGATTTTGAGCAAGTCAAACCGCTGATTGCATCGGCGGACCTTGCTTTAGGTGATTTTGAAGGAACCATCAATCCTAATAAACCGCTTGGCGGTTTTCCCTTATTCAACGCCCCTATCGATGCTGTTGCCAGTATCAAAGACGCGGGCTTTGATGTGATCGATCTTGCCCATAACCATATTTTAGATACAGGGATCGAAGGAATCAAAACAACGGCGGCTGCTTTTCACGACCAAGGCTTGGCAACGATTGGTGTCACGGTCGACAATAGCGGAATCCTGGTCAAAGAAGTCAACGGGATTAAAGTTGCTCTCTTGGCCTATGCCTATGGCTTCAATGGCCTTGAAGAAAGCTTAACTCAAGCAGAGTATGACACCTATTTGAAAGACTTGTCGTTAGATAAAGTGGAAGCAGAGATCAAAGAAGCGGAAAGCTTGGCGGATATCACCATCGTGATGCCTCAGTCTGGTGTCGAGTATTCTTTAGAACCAACGGAAGAACAACAAACTGTTTATCGGAAGATGATCGATTTTGGTGCTGATATTATCTTCGGTGGCCATCCGCATGTAGCAGAACCAACCGAAATCATCGAAAAGGACGGGGAAAAGAAATTTATCATTTATTCAATGGGAAACTTATTGTCGAATCAACGTTATGAAACCGTCAATAACAACTATTGGACCGAACGAGGCGTCATCCCAGAAGTTGAAATCTCCAAAGAAGGGCAGCGGACCTATTTAAGCAAGATTGCCTTGCATCCGACTTGGGTCTCCAAAGAACCGATCCCTGATCGTACCTATTATGATCCAGAATACGGCGTCTTGCAGGCCTTTGATTTTCAAGTTTACCTTGCCGCAGATTATCTGCCAGATGGGCAATATGCCAAAAATGTCCCTGAAGAAAAGCGCCAGCGGATCGAAACCGCCTACCATGAAATGCTGGAGCTGTTGGATTTGAAGTGGGAGTAGTGAGGACAAGAAAGCAATCTGGCTAACAGGTTGCTTTTTTATTGGCTATCGAAGAGTATGAACCATGAAATGAAAGTCAATCTATTTTTTAAAACATGACACCAGATCACCATTTATGAACAAAAAATGACACCTCAAGCTGATAAAAATAAGTAATAATGTCAACATAAAGTATTCAGAAATCATTTCCAACTCATTTCTGAATAAATAAGAAAGGAAAGTAGGGTGTGTCATGAGAATTATCATATTGACGAAAAACATATCATATGAGATTGATTTGCAGCGAGAGCTGCAGATTTTGAGCCATGAAGTGTTCGTGGGCAGAAGTACCGAAGAGGAGGAATGGTTGATAGAAAGTGCCAAGTTATTTGACTGTTTATTTGTCAGTGAAACAATTGCTGATCCAGAATTTTTATTGCTCAATCAGACATTGGCTCCTTATTATCAACAGCGGATCGTTCGAATCTTGCCAGGGAATGACGAACAAGAAATGATACTGGAAAAAGCGGAAAATGCGACCTATCTTAATCGGTCATTTGTCGAGTTGAGAGAATTTTTGGCGGCTTTGCCACCAAATACTCGCAAGTTAGAAAAGGCATCAGTAACGAAGGAATCGTTCCCTAAATTTCTTAGTCTGCAAGAACAGATCTTTTTCAATAATCTAGCAGAAGAGCAATTTATCAACCGAGAGGACCTTTGCTGGAAAATTTGGGGCAACGGCGGCACGAATTCCCGAAAATCGCAGCTATCGATTTTGGCGAAACGAATCAATGAGAAATTAGATGAATACGACTATACTGAAAAACGCGTCCGTACCGCTTGGGGCAAAGGATATATCTTGCAGTAAAAAAGCTGAAAATGGGTTTAACTTTTATGCCTGACAAATAGGCCTTCAGGTAAATTTGCCTATCTTGTAGAAACGACTCTGTTTTCAAAGCGAGTCGTTTTTTTATATAAGTATATTAGCAATAAATGAAGAAGGTTATGGAAAAATATGATAATGCTTTTTTTTAGTGATAAAATAGAGATAATCAGTAATGGAAAGAAATACTGCGTAAATGAAAAAAGCATTTGTAGAAAATTGATGGAATACCTTTTGGAGGAGGAAATATCGTGAAGCAGGTTGAATGTGTGCTATTTGATTTGGATGGAACTTTATTGGATTCAAAAGAATGTAGTGTGAAGGCGACAAAAGCAGCTTTTAAAGAGATGGGACTCAAAGTACCCAGTGAAGTAGTCATTGAACATTATATGGGAATACCAATCGAAGAATCATTTTTTAAAATGTCTGAACAGCCATTAGATCAAGAAACCGCAGCGGAATTGATTCGGATTTTCCGAGCCTATTACCAAACCTATGAAGAAAGTACCTTGAAAGTATTTCCAGAAATTCCCCATGTCTTAGAAATCTTAAATAAACGAAAGGTACCTTGTTTCGTCGTTTCAAGTAAGAAGACAGCGGTCGTCAAACGAAACTTAGCTGCTCAGGACCTTGTGGCGTTCTTTGAAGAAATCATCGGCTCTGATGCGGTGACCCACTACAAACCTCATCCCGAAGGAATCAACAAAGTCGTGTCACACTATCAATTTGACCCGACAAAGACGATCATGATAGGAGATGCTATTTTTGATATCCAAATGGGAAAAGCCGCGGGTGTCAAAACGATCGCCGTTACGTGGGGCAGCCACGATCCGAAAAAGCTTTCTGAAGAAAACCCAGATGCTTTGGTAGATGCGCCACGTGAGATTTTAGATTTTCTATATGCATGATCCTTTTTTGTGCTCACAGTGTAAGAGGACGTTTTAGCCTCGCTTATATCTTGGCATGATCCAAAAAGAAAGGACAGATCGTCCTTTTACAACATGCAATTTGAGAACTTTGACCAATGATCGAAACCAGCGATCATTGGTTTTTTGTGCTGTCGTGAGAATGAAGGCGCCACAGCATTGAATAAAGGTATTCATTTCCATTCGTTCTTTTGGTTGATCGCGTAATCATCGGAAAATCACTGCAAATAAATTCCTTTTGATCTTTCTTCTTAGATAAAGCAATGCGGGTACGCTGGATTTTTCTCTCTTATTCCTCTGCTAGAGCAAAAAGGAATTATAAGCTTGGAGCAACAAAAAACTATAATGAGAGTAACTGATTTCCTTAGATCATGCATTGGAGGTGAGCGCAGAACGGGATGCCACCCAAGGATTTCATGTGATTTGAAATACTAGAAGATAAAGCCTTTGTTTTATGTGAAGGGATGTAGGGGCGATTAACGAAGAAGGAAATCATTACGATCAAACGAGGGATCAATGCTATCATTGAAGAAAAGCCATGGATGGAAAGGAGTGATTCTGTGTTATCAGAAAAAATAAATGACCCGAAGGATTATCTGTCTTATTCAAAGGAAGTATTGTTAAGCGCTGGGGTACTGACAGCCTATCCGAAACTTTTTACTTATTATCAGGAACTTTGTGTTGACTTCGAAGACATTTACTATGATCGAACAAAGAACTTATTTGATACCTTTCGAGCGCTTCTGGCTGTGGACGCACAGATCCAAATTCTACTGGAACTTGTGACCAATACCAAAACTGACCTATGTCAAGAGCTGGGGATGAAGGAAGAGGAAATTATCAGTATGATCAAGCATGACAAACGGTACTATTATCGCGAGCTTACGGGTCATGCAACTAACCAACTACCTAAATGGGGATTGATTTATTTAAGTGAAGAGTAAGCTACGCAAAGGATAAGTCACCTTAAAAGTGATCAAATGAAAGCCATTTGACGATCATCAAGGATAAAGGGCATCGAGAAAAAACGAGAGCGTGTTTATGTATGAGTCAGTAAAATAGTCTAGCGAGGTTATCTTGTGATTTGTTATACTAATAGCAAGCGGCTGATGGTGACATCTTGGATTCAGCAAATATGTTCATGTGAGCGCTTTATTGACTGGGTTAGGAAAGAGGGAATGAAATGACGAAGAAAATTATCTTTTTAGATGTAGATGGAACATTGTGCGATGATGCGGGAAACGTACCAGAAAGTGCTCGCCAAGCGATCACAGCGGCACATAAGAAGGGGCATGAGTTTTTCTTGTGTACGGGTCGTTCAAAAGCCGAAATCACAGAAGATGTACTGGCACTGCCTTTAAGTGGAATGATTGGTGCTGGAGGCGGTTATTGCGAGGTGCACGATGAGGTGATTTTGCACAAAGTTTTTGAAAAGGAAGCCTTATTAAGACTGATCGATTTCTTAAAAGCAAACCAAATCGAGTATTACTTGGAATCGAATCAAGGATTCTTTGCAAGTACCAATTTACGAAATCGGTTGATTGAGATCGTCTTAGCAGGTGAGCCTGTTGAAAGTGAAGCAGGAAAACAACGTGTTCAAACTATTCAGTGGTTCCTTGATTTATTGATCGAGGACGAAGCGAAAATCGATTACGATGACGTGAACAAAGTTTCCTTCATCAATCATTCCATTCCTTATGAACAGGTCCATGACCAATACCACGAACAATTCCAAATGATTCGCAGTACGGTACCTGTTTTTGGCAAGGACAGTGGCGAGATCGGCATCAAGAATATCCACAAGAAAACAGCCATCGATTTTCTCTTGAACCATCTAGGGATCGATAACAAAGATACCTTGGCGTTTGGTGACGGCCATAATGATGTCGAAATGTTTGAAGCTGTTGCGACGGGAATTGCGATGGGCAATGCCTGTGAACAGCTATTGGCAGTAGCTGACAAGGTGACGGCTCGACCAGAAGACGGCGGGATTGCGCAAGCACTCCAAAAGCACGGTCTGGTGTAACCACTAAGAAGCAAACGTCTGCACAATCCTTCTGCTTTCTAGAGAGATTGATCAGGAGTTGCGCGACGTTGTTAAAGTGACCTGTAAAACCAACGATTGACAAGGAGGCTGAGTTAAAATGAAGGAAACGACTTTTCTTTGTTATCTTGAACAAGCATTGAAAAACCTGAAGGCGACAGAAGCCTTGCGTTTTAATATCGAAGGCGAAGTCAAGCGGCTGATGAAGGTGTACAGTGAAGCAGAAATTTGTGAGAAAGTAAAAGAGGATCCCTTTAAAAAGTAAGGACATTTTCTTATGAAACACAGCGAATAGAACAAACACCCAACCTCGTGAAAGGCACAAAAGCGATCAATGCTTCTTTTCAGGGAGGGATACTCAGGTAACTAGTTGTTGTATCAAAAAAGACTGATTTCAATTGAATCAGTCTTTTTCGTTTTTCTCAAGCAGTCAGATAAGCCACTAAAATAGCAAACAGGTCGAACAAGACATGTGTGCCCCAACTAGTCAGGATCGAGTTGCTCTTGATGGCAGCTTGGTTAAATAGCAAGCGCGCCACCCCTTGAATGAAAAGAATATGGACCAAGGTATGGAAAACATTGCCGTTATCATAAGTGCTGTAATGAACCAAGCCAAAGATGATCGCGGAAAGGATGCTGGCAACTGGCAAGGTACATTTACTAGAAAAAATCGCTAAAAAGAAGATGGAAAAGAGTTCTTCTCCAAGTAACATGATTGGAATAACGAGCAGAGTCAACCATTGAAAGCCTTCGTTCACTGGATTTCCATGAAGATCCCACTTTAGTCCGTATTGCAAAACGAGAGAAACGAGGAAGCTGATCAGGATGTTTAAAAGAAAATACTTGCTGATCGTCTTCACTGGCGCGATGGGTTTCCCAAAGAGCTGCTTGACTGCTTCTTTACCGTAAACTAGCCGTAATGCCCAATAGCTGGCAATCGACAATGAGAAGATGCTGACGATGGCAGGGGCATACAAAAGACCGACCAAACCGATACCTGCGAGGACTGTTCCTAGTAAAGCGTGGTTCCATGAGATTTGTTTTCCTATAAGTTTGTTCATTTACTTTTCTCTCCTTATTAAGCTATAGAGCATGTACTATTTAGCTGTTTTCTCTGATTCTTCTGCTGTGTGCTTTTTGTGCCGTAATATAAGCGATAAGTACAACAATGAACGTTTTGGGTGATTTTCATACCATCGCTTCATTTGCGCCAATTCTTTGTAGGGTACAAAAGATAGAGTAATCGATAACGAGTTTCTGAAACAAGATGGTCGTATATTTCGGACTTTTTTATGGTTGAGCAACTAAGTGATGGAGGATGCACAAGTACTAAGTTACTTCATTAAGAAAGGAAAACTGACTTCCAGATTCGATGGAATAATCGTCAACAAAGAAACGACATCGCTATGTTCTCTTGAAATCGACTAAAAATTCCAGAATATTTCGAAAAATACCATTGCTTATTTATGGCAAAACCATTAGTATTATTAGAAAAACTGATGGTGAATCGATGATAAAGCGAGCCTTTAACAGTGAGAAAGCCGAATCGGTGGCATGAAATAGGAGTGATAAGTGTGGAAGAGTTATGGAATGTATTAAAACCAGCCGAACAAGTCGAACTGAAATTAAGAAAATTGTATACGCAGCATCATTTTTCACCTTATCACTCGAACAATTTTGAAGAGTATCGCAACTATCAGCAAAATGATCAGTTCTTGCGTGGTTCTTCCATCATCACGTTTACAGGCACGGATGGCAGGACGATGGCGCTAAAACCCGATGTCACCTTGTCGATTGCCAAAAATACACCTTCTGGAGAAGCGCGCAGAGTGTATTATGTGGAGGATGTCTATCGACAGGATCGTCAAGCAGGGGAATACCAAAAGATCGATCAAATCGGTTTGGAGCTCATTGACCAAATCACATGGGAAGATCAACTGGAGGTTGTAAAACTGGCTTGGGAAAGTTTGGCTCAGGTGGGAAAAGGGACCTTGGATCTGTCTCATATGGGGATTTTGGATGGCATCTGCCAACGCTTCCCCGAAGCGGATCGACAAAAGGTACTGCACTGCCTGCGGGACAAGAGTTCCCATGGCATGGATGCACTGACTGAAAAAGCTGGCTTGTCAGCAACAGAAGCTGAAAAATTGGCGAAACTGGTACGTTTGTCAGGTGATTTTGAAACCAAGTATCAAAAGGCCAAAGAGCTGCTGGCAGAGTATCCCCAAGCACAAGCTGGTTTAGCAGAACTAAAACAACTGTATCAAGCATTGCAAAAAGAACAACTGTCAGCTTCCATTCGGATAAGGCTGGATTTTTCAATTTTAAATGATGCCGATTATTACAGTGGCTTGCTGTTTCAAGGATTCATCGAAGAAGCAAGAGAGACGATTTTATATGGCGGCCGTTATGATCGCTTGATGAGTCGGCAAGGCAAAGAGCAAGGGGCGATCGGGTTTGGTATGAAGCTCAACCATGTAGGGCAAAAGGTGCCGACTGACAACGAAAGTTCAGGCTATTTGAACATTGCGCTACCTAAAGGCCGCATGGGGGATGCCGTCTACGATTTATTCACGAAAGCTGGAGTCGCTGCGCAAGGCGTCTTCAAAGACAATCGCCAACTAATTTTTTGTGATGAAGAAAACAAGCTGCGCTTTTTCTTAGTCAAGCCTAGCGATGTGGCGATCTATGTGGAGCACGGAGTGGCGGATATCGGTGTCGTAGGCAAAGATATTTTAATGGAAAGCAAGGCAGAAGTCATCGAATTTCTTGATTTGCATATGGGGGTCTGCCGTTTGGCAGTAGCGGCGCGTACGGATTTCGAGGAAGATTTCTCCCGCCCGCTGCGGGTCTCCACAAAATATCCGCAGATCACCCGTCAGTTTTATCAAGGGTTAGGTCGCTCGGTGGAATTGATCCAACTGCATGGATCCATTGAATTGGCTCCTTTGTTAGGTCTATCCGATGTGATCGTTGACATCGTCGAAACGGGGACGACACTAAAAGAAAATGATTTAGAAGTGATCCAAGACATCGCGCCGTCTTCAGCGCGTTTAGTGATCAACCACGCCACGTGGCGTTTCAAGCAAGAACGCATTCAAACAGTGATTGAGAAGGTGAGGGAGCAATTATGAGAATTTTTTCGACCCAAAAAGATACGATCGAAACGATTGTGGCAAGGAAACAGTCGGAAACGAAGGATGTTTCAACCATTGTCGCCCAAATCATTGCCCGTGTTCAGCAGCAAGGAGATCAGGCGTTGTTTCAATTAATTGAAGAAATCGATCAAGTGACCTTGTCTTCCTTAACCGTCAGTCTTGAGGAGGTTGAAACGGCTGTCCAAGCCGTCTCCCCTGAGCTGCTTGAGGTGATGGAACAGGCGAAGGAAAACATTTTGGCATTTCATCAAAAGCAAGTCCAGCAAGGCTTTGTCTTGACGAAGGAAAATGGCGTTGTGATGGGACAGCGGGTCTTGCCACTAGCAAAAGTCGGGGTCTACGTTCCTGGCGGAACAGCAGCTTATCCTAGTACGGTTTTGATGGATGTCCTGCCCGCAAAAATCGCCGGGGTCAAAAAAATCGTTATGATCACACCGACGGACAGCCAAGGAAAAGTTCCAGCTGCTATCTTAGCGGCAGCTTCCGTTGCTGGAGTGGATGAAATCTACAAAGTCGGTGGTGCCCATGGCGTAGCGGCATTGGCTTATGGGACAGAAACGATTCCCAAAGTCGACAAAATCGTGGGACCAGGAAATATTTATGTCGCCACAGCGAAAAAAATGGTGTACGGCGAAGTTGATATCGATATGATCGCAGGGCCCAGCGATGTGCTGATCATCGCCGATGCCAGCGCAAATCCGCGCTGGCTGGCAGCGGATCTTTTGGCACAAGCCGAGCATGATATCTTAGCGCAAGCCATCTTAGTCACAACAGAAGCAGCCTTGATTGAACAAGTCCAAGTAGAGCTTGACTTGCAACTGAAGCAACTGCCCCGCAAAGACATTGCTGCTGCAGCGCTTGAATCTAGCGGAAAGCTGATTCTGGTCAATGATTTGACTGAAGCACTTACCATTGCCAATCAAATCGCCCCAGAACACCTTGAATTAGCAGTGGCAGATCCTTTTGCTTTGTTGGGACAAGTAGAAAATGCGGGTAGTGTTTTTTTAGGACATCATACACCAGAAGTGCTGGGAGATTATTTTGCTGGACCAAATCATACCCTACCAACAGAAGGGACCGCCCGTTTTTACTCGCCGTTATCAGTGGATGATTTTATTAAGAAAAGCAGCTACTTGTATTACCCAGAAGCAGCCATGAAGGCGGCTGGTCCAGCCGTAGCGTTGTTCGCAGAAACCGAAGACTTGATCGGCCATGCCCGTTCGATCAATGTACGAAGAGAGGGAGAAAAATGACCTTTTTACATCAAAAGTATCACAAGCTGACTCCTTATACACCAGGGGAACAAGTAGACGAGCAAGCCGTTATTAAACTGAACACCAATGAAAGTCCTTATCCGCCAGCGCCAAGTGTTCAAGCGGCGGTTGCCGATGCCGCCCACAAGCTGAATCGTTACTCGGATATTGCTGCTGAAGTGGTGACAACCCCTCTGGCTGCCTATCTTGGCGTTAAACCAGCCCAGCTGTTTCTCGGTAATGGCAGTGACGAAGTCTTGTCCTATCTCTTTCAAGGCTTCACGGAAAACGGCATCGCCTTTCCCGATGTGACCTATGGGTTTTATCAAGTGTATGGTGCCTTGTACCAAGTCGCTGCCACCGTTGTTCCGCTGCAAGAAGATTTCTCGATTGCGTTAACGGACTACGATTCGCTCAAAGGGACCGTTATTTTTGCCAATCCCAATGCGCCGACTGGGGTTTATCAAGAACAAAGCGAAATTTGTGCCTTTCTAAAACGGCATCCCGATCGCTTAGTGATTGTCGATGAGGCCTATATCGATTTTGGCGGCTCTTCAATGGTTTCTTTGATCGATCAATACCCAAATCTCTTGGTCGTGGGGACGTTTTCGAAATCTCGGCAGCTGGCAGGGGCACGCCTAGGCTTTGCGGTTGCCAATGAAGGACTGATCCAAGACTTGAATCGGTTGAAATTTAGCTTGAATCCTTACAATGTCAATAGTTTGACCCAAGCCGCTGGTGCAGCCGTTTTGCAAGAACAAGCGTATGTCGATGAGAAGATCCAAGCAACGATCCACGTGCGTGAGTGGAGCAAGCAAGCCCTAGCGAAACTCGGCTTTGAGCAGACCGACAGCCAAGGAAATTTTTTGTTTGCAAGGCACCCTGCGATTGCTGGTGAAGAGTTGTATCAGGCACTGAAAGAGCAGAAAATCTTCGTCCGCTGGTTTAATCAGCCCCGCATCAAAGAGTATTTACGGATCACGGTAGGAACGAGGGCCCAGATGGAACGATTGATGACGGTGTTAACAACGATCATAGAAGAGGTGAAGGAATGAGAAAAGCAGAAGTTACCCGCAATACGACTGAAACCAAGATCCACCTGCAGTTGACGATCGATGGTACTGGTCAGCAATCAATCAAGACTGGTGTGGGGTTTTTAGACCACATGCTGGAATTATTTGTCCGCCACGGTCGCTTTGATTTGACGTTGGTCTGTGATGGTGATACAGAAGTAGATGCCCATCACACAACAGAAGACGTAGCCATCGCCATTGGCCGAGCGTTTTCAGAAAGTCTTGGGGAGCGACGAGGCATCAAACGCTATGGCAGTATGCTGCTGCCGATGGACGAAGCCTTAGTCATGACAGCGATCGATATTAGCGGTCGTGGCATGGCAGTCGTAGAGTTGGCGATACCGAGCGAAAAAATCGGGCAGCAGTTTGATACAGAATTGGTTGAAGAATTTTTCATTGCTTTTGCCCGTGAATTAGGTGCTACGATCCATCTCCATCAAATCGCTGGGAAAAACAGCCACCACATTGTGGAAGCTTGTTTTAAAGGCTTTGGGCGTGCCTTAGGTGAAGCAGTAGCGATCAATCAAGCAGCCCCAGATGAGATCCCTTCAACCAAAGGGACGATCCAGTGATTCATGAGGGAAAAATGATTACGTATCTTCCACACAGATGGATGAGATAAGGAAAGGGGTGTATTATGTTAGCAATCATCGACTATGGGGTCGGCAATTTGTTCAGCTTGTCTCGTTCGCTGGATTATTTGGGTGTTGACTGCCAAATCACGCGTTCACTAGCAGAATTAAAAGCTGCCGACCGCATTCTTTTACCTGGCGTAGGCGCTTTTGGCGATGCCCGCCAAAAGTTGGCAGAGTTGTCGCTGATCGAACCGATCCAAGAATTGGCAGCAGCTGGCAAACCCTTTTTAGGCATTTGTTTAGGGATGCAGCTGTTGTTTGATAGTAGTGAGGAGTTTGGCACACATGCGGGGCTCGGTTTGATTCCAGGACGGATCGTTTCCATGCAAAGCGCCTTTGAAGAAGCCAAACTGAATCTGAAAGTACCGCAGATTGGTTGGAATCGGCTGACTGTCAGAAAGGAAAGTCCTCTAGTCAGCGGGCTAGGGGAACAAGACTTTGTCTACTATGTCCACAGTTATTTTGCTACTGATTGCCAAGAGTATGTCATAGCAGACAGTGACTATGGTCTAGCAATTCCCGGTATCGTGCAAAAAGACAATGTCTTCGGTACTCAGTTCCACCCAGAAAAAAGTGGGGCTGTCGGGTTGAAGATTTTAAAAGCATTTACTGAGGTGCCGCTATGAAAATTTTTCCAGCAATTGATCTGTTAGATCAAAAAGTGGTCCGTTTGTACCAAGGAGACTATGAGCAAAAAGAAGTGTTTGGGGATGATCCAGTGGCATTTGCTCGTTCATTTGAAGAAGAAGGTGCCAACTATCTGCACCTCGTCGACTTAGATGGTGCCAAAGCTGGCAAACTCCATTACTTTGATGTCGCAAAAAAAATCGTCCAGCAAACCAATCTGTTTGTCGAAGTTGGCGGCGGGATTCGTGAGGAAGAAACGATCCAGCATTGTTTGGCAGCAGGCGTTCATCGGGTGATCCTCGGCACGATTGCCCAGAAAGACCCAGCATTCACAAAAGCGATGCTTAAGAAATACGGCAATAAGATCGCGATTGGGGTCGATGCCAAGGAAGAAAAAGTGGCCGTGGAAGGCTGGCTCGAGAAAACGGCAACAGACGCGTTTACTTTTTGCCAACAATTGGTGGAATGGGGCGCGCAAACGATCATCTTTACCGAAATCTCACGTGACGGTACAGGAGAAGGCATCAATCTGCCGCTATACGAAAAACTCAATCAATTGGATTGCGACATCGTGGCTTCTGGCGGCGTGGCTTCATTGGCAGATATTAAAGGATTAAAACAGTTGGGCATCTCTGGCGTGATCGTTGGGAAATCCTTATATAACGGCAGTCTCCAATTGGCGGATGTCTTAGCAGCAGGGGAGGCAGAAGCATGATCGCCAAACGAATCATTCCTTGCCTTGATGTGCGAGATGGGCGAGTCGTGAAAGGGGTCAATTTTGCTGGCTTAAAAGATGTCAATGATCCAGTGACTTTGGCGCGCTTTTACAATGAACAAGGCGCCGATGAGCTGGTTTTTTATGACATTACTGCTTCTGCAGAAGAACGCGGCTTATTCACGGACATTTTGCAGCGCGTGGCGTCAGAAGTGTTTATTCCTTTGACGGTGGGCGGTGGCATCAATCAAGTAGCAGATTTTGAACGAGTCTTAAACTGTGGCGCCGACAAAGTCAGCGTCAATTCGGGGGCACTTCGCAGACCAGAGTTGATTGCAGAAGGCGCGAAACGCTATGGCAGCCAGTGCGTTGTTTTATCCGTTGATGTTCGCCGTGTCGGTGAGAACTGGCATGTGTTTGCCAAAGGCGGACGGGAAGATACAGGCTTAGAAGCATTGGCGTGGATTCTCCAAGCTGAGCAGTTAGGTGCTGGTGAACTAGTCATCAACAGCATGGATACCGATGGCGTGAAGCAGGGGTTTGATTTAGACTTGCTGAAAGCTGTCAGCGAAATCACCAAATTACCGATCGTCGCATCGGGTGGTGCTGGCAAAAGTGCCGATTTTATCGAGCTGTTTCAATTGCCAAATATTGAAGCAGGGTTAGCGGCCTCGATTTTTCACTATGGCGAGGTAAAAATCCCAGAACTGAAAAAACAATTACAGGCCGTCGATATTCCCGTACGAATCGTATAGCGTTGGCGTTTTGATAGGCAATAGAAGGAGTGGATAACATGGTGCAAGTACGATTTGATGAACAAGGATTGGTTCCAGTGATCGTGCAGGATGTGGAAACGAATGAAGTTTTGACCTTGGCTTATATGAACCAAGAAAGTTTGACCTTGACCTTGAAAGACCGATTGATGACCTTTTATTCCCGCAGTCGCCAAGAATTGTGGCGCAAAGGAGAAACCAGCGGCAATTACCAGCATTTAGTATCATTGACCGCAGATTGCGATCAAGATGCTTTAGTCGCCAAAGTAAAAAAAGACGGACCTGCTTGCCATACAGGCACAGAAAGCTGCTTTACAGAGGTGCTTTATGGTACAGAATCCTCTCCGACCATCGATGCGTTGTATGAGCTGATAAAAGGTCGTAAAGATACGCCGCAAGAAGGCAGCTATACCAGCTACTTGTTTGAAAAAGGCAGTGAGAAAATCTTAAAAAAAATCGGCGAGGAAGCAACCGAGGTCGTGATTGGGGCGATGAAGGAAGACCGCCAAGAAACCGTTTATGAGATTGCTGATTTGGCGTATCATACATTGGTTTTAATGGCAGAAATGGGGATTGATTTAGCGGCTATTCGCCAAGAGCTTGCCAAGCGTCATGTTGTGGATAAGAAAGTCAAACAAGAACGGATGCAATAACGGTCAGGGGTTTTCAGTAGAAAGAAAGCAACTGACGATAAAAAAAGAAGCCCTTCAGCCATTGTTTGAAGGGCTTCGCAACCGTGGCGATAAAGTTGATCTGCTGGTACTTTGAGTGAGCACACAAACTGGCTATTTGTTTTCCAACTCTTCGATCAATTCTTTCATTTCTTTGATTTCTTTTTCCTGTGCGTCAATGATTTTTTCTGCAAGTTCTTTTACTCTTGGATCAGACAAATCGGCATTTTTACTGGTTAGAATCGCAATCGAATGATGGGGAATCATGGCTTTCATCCAGGCCGTATCTCCCACGGCGGTTTGGCTTCTGACCATAAACAGTGAACCAAAAAAGAGTACAACACTGACAACTAAAATTCCGATATTCATTTTCTTGTTGTCATACATCTTCCACATAAATAACAGCATGATGATCGCCATCATCGCGCCCATCATTAGTGCCATAAATAGGCGGGTTTGGCTGAAAAAGATATGATCGAGGGCGTAGACATTGAAATACATCATACAAAACATAATCACCGTCGATACCCCAATCATTACCAAAAATTTCCCGTATTTCTTCATTTCTTTCCTCTCCTTTTTGTGTACAAAATAAAAACAATAAAGCAATCCAAAACATCATCGGAACAGATGCTTTTTTTCGTTTATTGTTTTGTTAGAATAAATTTACTCCCTAAATCAAGTATAGCGGAGGAAGTAGAATGAGAGAAGCGATATACATTTGAACGAAAACAAATGGGTTCTTAGAGTAAAAAAGCGAAAACGGGATTACTCGTCTAGGTTTATTTGTTATAATCAACCTAAGAAATGGATGGTGTATAGAATGAATCACAATGATCGCTTGACGCGTTTACGCTATGCTTTGGATATCAAGGATACCGACATGGTGAAAATTTTTGAACTTGGCGGCGCTTCTTTCACAAAAGAAGAAGTAAGACAATTATTGAAGAAAAAAGATCCTGAGAACTACGAGATTGAGTGTACCAATGAAGCCTTTGAGCGTTTCTTAAATGGTTTGATTCGCTCGCAACGAGGAACAAAGCCAGATGCTGCAGAACCTGTCCTAGAGTTGAACAATGGCAATGTAAATAATTTGATGCTGAAGAAAATAAAAATCGCCCTTTCCCTAACAACAGATGAAATGCTGGACATTTTCGAGCAAGCGGGAGTTAAAGTTTCAAAAGGTGAATTAGGCGCCATTTTACGAAAAGAAGGCCATCGCAATTACAAACCATGTTTAGACAAATATGCCCGCAACTTTTTAAAAGGATTGACGATCGAGTATCGGGATAACTAGTAAAAAATCAATAATAGGCTGAACTTACAATGGGCCGCCCAAAGAGATGCATGTTATGTGTCTCTTTTTTTGTGTGTAAATTAAAAAAAACAATTTAAATCAGTGATTATAACGCTAACTGAGGCCAAGCTTGGAGCATGAAGGAGCAGGTGAAGTGAGCGATCTGTTTGCTTGAATAACCTGTTTGTTAAAACCTGACAAGTTTGGTCATTTCTGATACAAATGTTGACGTGTTCAGAATGATGAACCATGTAATACTATCAAAATGAACAGGGGTATCCTGTGTCTAAAGATTGTAATTAACAAGTCGTCACCATCATCAGAAGGGGAAGTTTGTCGATAGGTGAAAGATAGGAAAGCGTATCGTATTTAAACGAATATAAAAGGAGAATGTTATGAAAAGGAAATTTTGGGGCTATTTGTCATTGGCGATCTTGTTAAGTCAGCCTGTGTTGGCACCTTTGGCACAAGTTATGGCTGAGGAACAGGAAACCATTCCATCAAACAAAGAAATCACGACATTAGGAACATTAGAAAAAGTGGAGGAGACTACTGAAACAGTCGATTCTTCTCGTATAAAAGAAGAAATCAACGGTGACACCACAAGTAACTCAGAATCGCAAGAAGTGGTTAATGATGATGAGAAAAGTGGCTCGACGGAAAGTACAGAAAAAAACCTCCCTGATTCAAGTAAAGACACAGCTAGCTCGGCAACTGAATCATCAGCGGAAATGAAAGAGGCATTCTCTAATCGAAGCGTTTCATTAGACGCTTGGATGCCGGATAAGAATTTGCAAAATGAGGTAGCGAAAGGGCTAAACAAAACAGTTGATACGATCACTCAAGAAGATATGGTGAATCTAAAACAGTTAGATTTTTCTTCTTTAGTCAAAGACACAGTAGTCGATTTTACTGGTTTAGAATACGCTAGCAACTTGCAAGCGTTATACACGACGTCTATTATTGCTACGAATGTTCCCCAAATCACTATGGCGGAAAATGCAACATTGTTTACCCGTCCTAATGTACTAGCACACGTTCTTCCAAAAGGATCTTTTTCAAATATCCACATAGGAAATTATGATGCCTATTTGACAGCCCAAGAATTAATTGGGGTTGGTCAATATCTTAGTGGATGGGTAACAGATTATCTGACGGTCTATGCAAGTAGCATGACGGATTTTTCTAAGTTAGAGCTATCTCCAGAACACCATCAAAATTCCCAACTATCTATTATGACTCAGGAGAAAATACTATTAGAGCCAATGCTAGTAAAAGATGGCCAATCTGATGTTCTTTATAAAGACCGTATGATGGTTGATACCCAAGGAAATGCGTTGCTCTCTTCTTTGTCCAACAAAAAGTATTCTTATTCGATTCGGGGGATAGATAAAAATGGCTATATCTTTCCCTTATATGAAAATGATGGGTTTGAACTGACTGAAGAAGGGATTCAATTTAAAAATATTCCCGCCAATGTTGACTATTTGTCAATCACTTCTCTGGTTCCTAATCGTTTATCCACCGAGAGAGCTGCTAGTACAGGTACCATTCAATATTTAGTGAATTATCAAGTACCTGTGAAGTATGTGAATACTGCAGAAGATGTTACGGTCAAGTATCTTGACGAAAACGGACAGACGCTTGCACCAAATGTCACTTTATCGGGGTATGTAGGCGACCCCTTTACTACGGAAGAAAAGGATATCTCAGGCTATACACTGAAAGAGATCCAAGGGGATAGGATAGGGACCTTCAGTGATGTCGCGCAAGAAGTCGTTTATGTCTATGAACGTAGTGATGCAGCGCCAGTTACCGTGAAGTATGAAGATACAGAAGGCAATGAATTGGCAGCACCAACCGTAATGAATGGCAAAATAGGTCTGCCCTATACAAGCGAAGCCAAAACGATCCCAGGCTGGTTTGTAGCTCAAACGCCAAGCAATGCTAATGGGACCTATAGTGAAACAGCTCAAGAAGTCGTTTATGTCTATGAACGTAGTGATGCAGCGCCAGTTACGGTTAAGTATGAAGATAAAGAAGGGAATCAACTATCTGCACCGACAGTATTAAGTGGGAAAGTAGGGTTACCCTATACAAGTGAAGCCAAAGCAATCAACGGCTGGTACGTATCCCAAATGCCAACTAATGCCAACTAATGCCAACGGGACTTACAGCGAAACGGAACAAGAAGTGGTTTATGTCTATGAGCGTAGTAATGCGGCACCAGTGACGGTCAAGTATGAAGATAAAGAAGGGAATCAACTATCTGCACCGACAATATTGAACGGCAAAGTAGGTTTGCCATATGAAAGTGAAGCCAAAGCAATCAATGGGTGGTACGTTTCTCAAACACCAACTAACGCCAACGGCACTTACAGTGAAAATGAGCAAGAAGTAATTTATGTCTATGAACGTAGCGATGCAGCGCCAGTTACTGTGAAGTATGAAGATACAGAGGGGAATCAACTATCCGCCCCGACAGTATTGAGTGGCAAAATAGGGTTGCCATATGAAAGTGAAGCCAAAGCGATCCCAGGCTGGTTTGTAGCTCAAACGCCAAGCAATGCTACAGGTACATTTAGCGAAACGGCACAAGAAGTAATTTATGTCTATGAACGTAGCGATGCAGCGCCAGTTACTGTCAAGTATGAAGATACAGAAGGGAATCAACTATCTGCACCGACGGTATTAAGTGGCAAAATAGGTCTGCCATATACAAGTGAAGCTAAAGCAATCAATGGCTGGTACGTTTCTCAAACACCAACTAACGCTAACGGGACTTACAGCGAAACGGTACAAGAAGTCGTTTATGTCTATGAGCGTAGTGATGCAGCGCCAGTTACTGTGAAGTATGAAGATACAGAAGGCAATGAATTGGCAGCACCAACCGTAATGAATGGCAAAATAGGGTTGCCATATGAAAGCAACGCCAAAGAAATATCTGGCTGGCGGGTTTCAAAGACGCCTAAAAATGCAAAAGGTACCTTCAGTGATGCCGTCCAAGAAGTTATTTATGTTTACAGTGCTGATAAAGAGAATGAACCGGGAGAAGATTCAGGAAAAGATACACCAGAATCAGAAAACAAGACGCCGGACGAAGAGAACGGGAATAGCTCAGGAAATAACAGCAAGCAAACAAACACACAAACCAAATCAAAAAATAAGTTGCCTGCAACAGGAGAACAACTTACAGGTCAACGAATCATGGGCTTTTTGGGAGTCATCACTGTTCTGTTTTCTTTCGTAGTAATTTTGAGACGAAAAAGAAAAACTGAAAATTAAAAGCTTTTCAATAGAGAGGAAAGAGTATCCAGAATTGATTGTTTTCTGGATACTCTTTGTTTAACCCTATTTAAATATGAGCGAGAATATAGGTTTTTATCAGTTATCTTTCGAATGTTACGTTCTTGAATTCATCATTCAAGCCATCACGATAGGCAATAGTCAAGACTAATTTTCCTGTTGTTTTGTCATAGTCTTCCACGTTTAGTTCTAGAGAGAAGTTCTTAACATTGGCATCAATATAAGAAACAATTTCTTTTTCTTCCTCACCGATTTTTATCGAAAGTGTGCTTTCTCCTAATAAATTCGCCTCCTCCAGAACTGTTTTGGCTGAGCGTATTTCAGGCTGATAGAAGACAGTGTTTGTTTGAGTTAAATAGATTCTACTTATTCGCAACGGAACTGTGATCTTTCCAAAGTCATTTGAGACAACGATCCCAGGTTTATTACTAGGGGAGACAAAGACAGCGAGACTTATTAAAATCGGAACGAGAATACTAGCAACACTTGACCATACTATTTTTTTTGATATTTTCATTGATTTCAGTTCATTCAGCGAAGCATGAACACCTGTCCCCCCATTCTTTTTAATTAATGTAAGAAGTTAGCTTGATTATGGCGAAGATACTTTAAAAATAACTGTACTAATTTTCAACTTTATATAAGCGTAATTGATAGAAAGTAAAAGCTTTTGGAATTGTTGAAATGCTCAAAGGCTACCTAACTCTTCGATTGTAAATACTCCTAAAAACCGACTCTCTTATTATCGTAGCAAAATATACGGTTTTTTACTTTTATTATTATAAAATAATTTTTTGATAAATAGCGCTTTGGACTGTTTTGTCGTCTTAAACTAGCTGTTAGAAAGAGCAATGTTCTCCAGACGTAGTAACTCGTAGTTCTAAGTAGTTGTAGCCATGATTTTGCTTATCCTAAATGATTCAGAAGGTGATAGTTTCAGAGACAGCTTCTTATAAAATGAAATAAGTAGTCAATGAATACACACTGAATGAAAATAGATCGTGAAAGGAGTATAATTACCTTAAAAATAAAGTTAAGAGGTATTATTATGTATAAATTTCTTTTAACTAAATTAGACCAAGATGTTTATGAATTGTTTGCGCATTTTTTTGAGCAGGCTGTGGAGCGTGAAAAACTAAATGTTCTTGCTGAAAAGACAAACTTATCAAAACGACGAATCGTCTTAGTTTTTGAGCGAGCACTCGATTTGCAAACGGCGTATCCTTATTTTGAGATTGCGTTGCATGAAGGTAGAGAGATGACGCTTTATTTTGCGCCGAATTTTCTTTTGTCTAAGCTTTATTCGGTCATGCTAGAAGAAAGCATGCCATTTCAAATTTTAGACAGACTCTTTAGTGATAAGTATGTGTCGCTGGAAGAAACCGCCCAACAACATTATGTCAGCAATCGCACGGTTCAAAGAAAACTAAAGGAAGTAGAAACGATTCTTGAAAATTATCACATTCGATTGAACCTAAAAAGAAAACCGCTTTTTGTGGGCGAAGAATACCGCATTCGGCATTTTTTCCACATCATGTATTGGCAGATCTATGATGCAACGAACGTGCGTTATAGTGGATTGACGAAACAAAGTGTCAGTACATTGAAGAAAAAGTTGACAAGTTATCCCAGTTTTTATCGCGGGATTGATCAGGAGAAATTTGTTCAATTGTTGGCGTTAAGTATTTATCGTTTTAAAAGAGGCTTTCCTGTAAAAGAGATTCCTCAAGAGATGAGGGAGATGAGGCATCTGACGATTTCCTTTGAAGAATTTAAAGAAGAGCTGATCAAGCCATTGCTAAGAGACAATTTGATTCTAAATGGGCTTCCAGAAACAGAATTTCTCTTCTTGTATTATATGTTTTCTGTCATGATGACGTACTTACCTGAAGAGATTCCTAGTCAGTTAACAATTGGGGATCATTTTTCTCCACGAGCAATCGCTGCAGCAAGGCTATTTGCGGAAAACGCTCAGAAAGTTTTTCTCGTTTCTGAAAGCAATATTGATTATCTGTTGGTCAATGCCTTGAATATTCATTCGGTTTCGCTTCTTTTTGCATCGAAAAATAAGATCGATGCCTTTGGAAAAAGCACCACGGACAAAGATTATCGCCGTGTCTTTTCTAAGATTTTTCCGTTTGTTCAGGAGATGTACGAATCGTTAGCGCAACAATCACCAATTTTTTCAACCATGTATGAAGCGAACAATCGCTTGCTTTTTCAATATAGTATGCTTCTTTCTCTGGTAGCGAAAATTGATCGTTCTACGGTTCGTATTTTTCACGAATCAAAATTCGGAAAAATCCAAGAAATCAGACAAAAGGAACGATTGAAGCGCTGGTTTGGGTACACACTTTCATTTGTTTCCGAAATCCCGATTTTGTCGTGACAGATTATCCCGTCAATCGGCAAGCTTTTATTGACCAAAATCCCAACGTCCAATTTTTTAAATGGAATAGTTTTCCAACGGGGGATCGCTGGCTTGAACTGATTGAAGCAGTTGAAAAGTTCCAGAATGAGTTTAGTCAAAAACATACGTAAAACTGTGGATTTCACAGTATGAAAAAAAGGAGGATTCTCAAAACCAGAGAATCCTCCTTTTTTTTAGTAGGAAGCGAAAAGTTTTGCACAGCGTTTCTCAGATTTCCTATGTAGTTTGTCAATCGCTCAATCGGCTATTGGGCTTGTTTACTTTTATGAAACTAAAATTGATACGATCCAACCCGAAGGTATCTAACAGGACTTTATTTGCTTCTAACAAACAAATGATTGGCGTCTCCTTTCCTAAAAAACATGTAATAATGCAGGCATAAAGATCTCGGTCAACAGAAACGTTTTACGAAAAAGCGAAGGTAAGAAAGAGTGTTCGAATCCTCTATTTAACGTAATGCTAGTGATTTCAGCCTAAAGGTCGATTTCCTTTCAATATTTCCATAGAGTACGCATCGACGTATTCGTTCCAACGATAAACACATAAACAGGATTTTACATAAGATTCACCAATCAATAGAACAGGAGGACTAAAGATGGAGTCAGCATTTAAGATCCATTCAATGGAAGAATATTTAAACTTCTACATGGAAGAAACGGAGCGGCTTTTTTTCAAGGAAGAGTTTCCAGAACTCAAAGAAAAGATTCTTGCCAATTGCTTCGAAATCAAACGAGCGATCCAAGAAATCAATCACGAAAACTTTTTTGAACAGTATGCGAGAATCAATACATTAGAAGCAGAGATTTTGATTATTTTGGAATGCAGTGAATTGCGGGGGAGTGACAATGTGGTCCCTTTTGCTGAGGCAGAAATTTTGCAAGTGGCGAAACAAGATAGCAAAACCTATTTTAAAGAAAGATGTGGGCTGACATTGATCGCGCCTACGCCCCATTCATTGCATTTTTCCGTGGAGTAGTTGAAGTAACAACAAAGATCATTCGTGAGGAAAAAGTGTTATAGGAAGTTTGAAAGGAGCCTTTCATTAAGGTTTGTGCAGGAGTAATTGTTTTACCAAAAGAAAAGGCTGCAGTTTTTTTATGCAACTTTGGAGGCATTGTGGAAAAAAGCTGTACCTTTGATATAAATTCATTCAACAAATAATTGGAGGTCACAGATGAATGCAATAGAAAAGAGGATCCAGTTTATTGTCGAAGCTGACAAGCTTAAAGCCATCCTTAGACAATCGACACTGATCTATGATAGAAACCAACGAGAAAATGATGCAGAGCACACCTGGCATTTGACATTATGTGCACTATTGCTTGCAGAACATGTCGCAACCGAAGGGCAAGTGGATTTGTTGCGAGTACTCAAAATGTTAATTATTCATGATATGGTAGAAATCGAAGCAGGTGATACCTATTGTTATGATGAAGCTGGGTACCTGGATAAAGTACAGCGAGAACGGGAAGCAGCTACAAGTTTATTTTCTACATTACCGAGAGAACAATATGATGAATTTATGGATTTGTGGGAAGAGTTTGAGGAGATGGCAACCGTAGAAGCAAAATATGCAGCGGCAATCGATAGGTTACAGCCTGTCTTGCAGATATACTACTGTGACGGGAATACCTGGTTAGAAAATAACATTGATGTTGAACGCGAATTAAAACGAAACGAGGTCATCAAAGAAATTATGCCAGAAGTTTGGGACTATGTTAGAAAACTTATAGATGATGCCGTAAATAAAGGTTGGCTGAAGCAATAAAGCAAAAATCAATAAGCTGCTAAACATGAGCCGAAGTAGAAGAGCATCATCAAAATGAACACCAAATGTACTAGAAGAGAAGGAATGGTTATGAGTATCGGGGAAGTAGGGTATATTTTTACAAAGTATTTTATCGTAACAGTGTCTATTCTTACATCAATATATACAAGATCGTCAAAAAGCATTTAGATGAAGCGGAAACAATCGTGATTGCGACCGACAGCGACCGAGAAGGTGAAGCAATCGCCCGCTTGATTATCAACCTTTCGGGAAATAGCCGGAAAACCATTAAACGTTTATGGATCAACTCGCTTGAAACTAGCGAAATCAAAAAAGGATTTCAAAATCTGAAGGACGGACAGGCGTTTTATTCCACTTACAAAGAAGCAGAAACCCGACAAATCGCTGATTGGCTGGTAGGAATCAATCTCACCCGTCTTTACACGCTTTATATGCAGAAAAACGGCATGAGAGGCGTGTTTAGCGTTGGACGCGTCCAAACCCCGACTTTGTTCTTGATTTACCAACGCAACGAAGAAATCAAACATGCATTGGCACTTAAACTCTTATTACTGGAGTTAAATTCATATGATTTTTAATCTGCAAAAAAGTTTATAGCACCGTCGCTTATACCAGAAAATATAACAAACGCCGCATTGTTTTTTTGTGCACTTTAATAATCTATTCAACTAAGGAATTAAGCTGGCTGTCAAGAGAGTAATATCGTATTGAATCTCAGGTGGAAATTTTCTGCGGTATCTTTTTTGACTGAAATGACATTAGTGTTTTTGGGGATTGTGTATGTAAGTATTTTTTAAAATCTTTTTAACAAGTTTTGGACAAAAATTCTCATGAAAAAACAGAATTTAAATAGCATGATAAATTAGAGAAGATAGTTTAATGTGCTTATAGGAACACCCCACTTTTACAGTCACAATCAATAACCTTGCTACTTTCTTTCGAAATTGATAAGAGTCTAAAGGATTGACAACGCTTGATAGTGAGCATAAACTTAATATACGCTAGTTAGTTTACAAGTGCAAACTAAAAAAGTATGCTGTGTCGTCTCTGAAATTCTCCCTGATTCAAGTCATAACCAGAGTACATATCGGTTATTTTTTGATTCCATATTTTTTCCTTTATGTGCTGAGGATTAAGGGGTACCAATTGTAATTGCGCGTTATATGGTCTTTGTTTAGAATCGCTCTCCAAAAAGCCAATTTTTTGCATAGAATTTTAGATGTGGTACCATTAATTAGAATTATTATAAATAAGAAGTAGGTATCATTGTTTTAGTAAAAAGACTAGGAGGAATGGAAGATGGAAATAGACTACAAGGATCATGGGAAGAAGCCGTATATCATTAATATTGAAGACGCCACCACAGGAAATGATAATTACCGGACGACCATTTGGACAGGCAGTAAACTGCAAGTCACCGTAATGTCCATTCAACCGGGCGATGACATCGGTTTGGAAGTGCACGAAGGCATTGACCAATTTATCCGTATTGAAGAAGGAGAAGGCGTGTGTAAAATGGGGCCTTCTAAAGATAACTTACATGTTCAACAAAAAGTGATGGATGATGACGCCGTATTTGTTCCGGCGGACATGTGGCACAACATCGAAAACACCGGTGATAAGCCGCTCAGACTGTATACCATTTATGCTGGTCCAGATCACCTTGAAGGAACGGTTCACCCTACTCATGAAGACGCCAAAAACGATCCAAACGAACACTGAGGTACACTAGGATGAAACAAAAGCCCTGCACCCGTATGGATGGTCCACTGGTGCAGGGCTTTTTTATAAAGGAGAGAAGTGGTATGAGTGATTCATTGTTTCAATTAGAGAAGGTTGGTTTTCAGGCAAACGGAAACCAAATCCTTCAAGATATCTCTTTTACAGTAAACAAAGGGGAAGTGATTGTTTTTTCTGGTCCTTCTGGAAGTGGAAAAAGTACCCTTTTGAAATTAATTGGTACGCTGCTTTCCCCAACTTCCGGAAAAATTTATTATCGAGGTACGGATCTGCAAAAAATCGATCCTGTGGAGTATAGAAAAGAAGTCTCTTATTTCTTTCAAAACGCTTCTCTATTCGATGAGACAGTTCAAGAGAACTTGTCTTTTCCTGCCCGCATAAGAGAAGAAGGATTTGATCGGGAACGTGCAAAAAAATTGTTAGAACGAGTTCAAATACCTGAAACTTACTTATCGAAAGAGGTCAAGGAACTATCAGGAGGGGAAAAACAACGGGTTGCATTGGTCCGAAATTTGATGTATCAACCGAAAGTGTTGCTCCTGGATGAAGTTACCAGTTCATTGGACCAAGAAAACAGAGCGATTGTCCTTGATTTAGTCCGAGACATGATGAAAGACCAACAAACTACGGTGTTGGCCGTCACTCACAACCAGGAAGAAATCGACCAAGCTTCTCGTCTGATTACTATCAAAGGTGGAAAAATGGAGGAATCGAAATGACAAACAATTTGGAAATCAGTAATCTTTCTTTGCTTTTATCCTCTGTCCTCTTGATAGTTGCCTTGTTGATTGATTACAAAGAGAAATTGGGATTAGGAAACGACATTTTTATTGCGGGAATTCGCGCTGTCGTTCAATTATTCCTTATTGGATATGTATTGAGCTACGTATTACGAGTGGATAACAACTTTCTCACTTTAGCGATGGTTTTGTTCATTGTGTTCAACGCTTCTTATAACGCCCATACACGCAGTGAGGGGATCAACCGCTCTTTTAAAATTTCAACGACGGCTATTGGAGTAGGAACAGCCTTGTCCTTACTCATTCTTGTTTTTTCAGGAGTCATTGACTGGTCCCCTTCCCAAATCGTTCCAATTACAGGCATGATTGCCAGCAACGCCATGACTGCGATTGGAGTGACCTATCGGTCTTTGAATTCAAAATTTACGGACCAACGCCAACAGGTATTGGAAAAATTGGCATTGGGAGCCAATAAAAACAAGCGTCCATGAGTATTGTAAGAGAAAGCGTCAAAACGGGCATGGCTCCTTCTATTGACCGAACAAAAACGGTTGGACTTGTCAGCCTACCAGGTATGATGTCAGGGTTGATTTTTGCGGGAATTGATCCTGTTCAAGCGATTCGTTACCAAATTGTTGTGATGTTTATGTTGATTTCAGTTACTGCGATTTCTTCGTTTATTGCTAGTTATATGGCTTACCGTGAGTTTTATAACAATCGCAGTCAATTAATTATATGATTTGGGATGATACACTACTCTTAAAACCAGTGGTTACAATTTTATGTAGTTAAAAGAAGACCTCACGAGAATAATTGCAAAAAGAACTTCATTTTTTAAGGAAGAAGGATATTTTTGTCATCGAATCTTTGGAACGACTAGGGCGAAACTATGATGAAATTTTTTATATAGTGCAGCAACTGGATTGATTGAATCCTTTAATAAGCAAATCAAGAAATACAGCCACCGCAAGGAACAGTTCCAAAATGAAGAGTCGATGGAACGTTTCTTAGTCTCGTCTTTTGATACTCACAACCAAAAATTCCTAGGTCGCAGTCATAAAGGTTTCCAACAGGCCGAAGGCGAGCTCGAACAAATGCTGAGTCAACCGATGGAGAATTAGAAACAATCTACAGTAGGAAAGAACCATTTACACAAAATTATTGACGCTCCCAAGCTAAAACTCCTATTAATCGATCTACTAAAAATAAATAAAAAATTCTTTTCAATTTTTATTTATGGTATGACATAAATAAAGTAAAGTTATTCTTCTAGGTTAATCTTATTAATACTCTTTCTCACTAGTGTTGCATGCAACACTAGTGAGAAAGAGCATTAAATATACTGCAAGGCAAGACATTTGGTAATTGAAGAATAACAAGCAAAAAAATAGCAGTCAGGTCTCTTGACAAAGTATAGTTGCTATTCTTTTTTTAGGCCCTACTTTAATGAAATTTTTGTTTGGAGGGAACGACTTCATTCCTTTGATTATTTCAGTTGAATTTAATAGAGAAGCCTGGCGTCTATTAAGAAATACTTTTCTTGATGAGCGTCAATTTTTTTAACGGAAATCTATCCTATACTAAATTCAGTAAAGAAAAAGGAGGAATCAAAGAAAGCTATTTTAAACAAACCAAAATTATAGGAGGAATAAATCATGACTGAAAATAAAGCTACTCAAGAAAGAACACCCCAAGAAAGATTGCAAGAAGAACAAGAACACAAGGAACATGTTCATCATACGAAAATTAATGCAGCGGCCATTGCGGATCATCTTTTAGGCAACATGCATACATTACATGTGAAACTGCACCAATATCACTGGTATGTAAAAGGAGCCAATTTCTTTACGTTGCATGAAAAATTTGAAGAGTTGTATAACGAAAATGAAAAATGGTTCGACAAACTTGCGGAGCGTCTAATTACTTCTGGGCATAAACCTGCTTCGACAACTGTTGAATTTGAAAAATATTCGATGCTTTCGGAAGATGCAGTTAATAAATACGCTAAAGCAGAAGACATGGTTGAAAATATTATCGAGGACTTCAGAAGCACTCGTGACCTAACTATTCGCGCGATTCGTTTAGCTCAAGACGAGGGTGACGATGCTTTAGAAGATACATTGATTGCTTTTAAAAATGACTTAGACAAGAACATTTGGATGCTGCAAGCGTTCATTGGTAAAGAAGCATTAGAAGATGATGACGCTCTTGATGAGGATGAAGATTAAGGTAAAAGTAGAAGCTGATTTAGGGATTGGAATTCTTTCCAGTCCTTTTTCCATTTTCTTGATGTGCATCAATTTTTTTGTAGTAAGAGACTTATATAATAAAAGCAGCGAATATAAACAAAATAAATAAAGGGGGAGAATGAATTGACTAAACATACCCATCATGAAATTGGCGACCACGCAGCCTGTATCCGCTTGGTTCCAATATTCAATCACTTAGAGGATAGCGCGATGAATTACATTGCTGAAAAAGCCCACACGAAACAGTATCAAAAAGGAGAGTTTCTGTTTCGTTCACAAGAAAAAGAGGATACTTTATATATTATCAATCGTGGGAAAATCCGTATTTATCGATTGGCAGACTCTGGCAAAGAGCAGCTAGTGCGGATCTTGAACCCTGGTGATTTCACCGGAGAATGGACCTTGTTCAACCCGGATGCAGTACACGAGGAATATGCCGAAGCAACCCGAGATACCGTTGTCTGTATGATTCAGCAAAAAGATGTCCAAGATTTTCTGGAACAATACCCAGCTATTTCTTTAAAACTATTGGCGGAAATGTCTAAACGGTTAGAAAGTTCAGAACGTCAAACGACACAAGTAGCCTTGGAGAGTGTCATTACCCGTTTAGTTTTGTTTTTGGCAGAAAATGTGGAACCTGAAATGGGCAACTCTCCCACCATCACCCTGCCGATGGAAAAAAAGGACATTGCTTCCTATTTAGGAACGACACCTGAGACCATCAGTCGCAAATTTGGAGAATTGGAGGACGAGGGATTGATTCAACAGCTGTCTGGGAAAAGGATCAAGATTCAGGATTTAGATGATTTATTGCTTTACAGCGAATAATCGGACACACTTTTTTCTACACATTGGTGTTCTGTCGCTCTTCATTAACAACGGGACAGAACTCAGTGCTTTTGCTTCCATCTGTCCGTTTTTGGCTTTTTTAAGACAGAACGACCTTCATTCATTGGAAAAATAAAAGCACAAACATGATAACCCTCAAGTTTTTTTGTTTTATTTTTCTTTAAGATAGGGTTGTCGAACAAAACGTAAAAATAAGTAGGGGTGAATGTGCATTATTTTTGGGTGATAGTTGCCATCACGTTGTCAGCAGCGGGTGCATTCTTTGTCGTCCCTTTCACCAAGAACACGATTGGCGGCGAAGCAAAAACGTCTAACGTTGTTGAGGCAGATAGGTTAGCTATGGAAAAAGAAGAGGAAGTTGTAAAAGGAGCCGGCGTAATCGGACACGGAAAAGTGGCGTATTACGAAGCGAGTGACCAGGGAGATAAAAGTGTATTCACTGTTTGGTTTCCATGGAGCTTAGCCGGAATCTTGTTCAGCATCACCATGACTAGAATGACGCGAAAAGTTGAAGAAATGGAGCAAATAGAATGGAATTCGTATTAGGCGTTTTGAATCCCCATGCGGTGGAGATTGGTTCTGTTGTGATTCATTGGTATGGAGTCATTATTGCAGCGGGCATATTAGCGGCTCTCCAGTTGAGCACCAAGGAAGCAAAGAAAAAAGGACTGGAAGAGGATACCATTATCGATATGGCCTTATGGGCAATTCCGATTGGACTCCTCGGCGCTCGGCTTTATTATGTGTTATTTGAACTTGGTTATTATCTGCAAAATCCAGGACAAATCCTTGCGATTTGGAATGGCGGCATTGCGATTTATGGGGGATTGATTGCAGGAGGGGGTACGCTATATTGGTATGCAAAGAAAAAAGGTACTTCTTTGGCACTCGTTCTTGATATTTTAGCGCCCAATGTATTGTTAGCCCAGTCCATTGGTCGTTGGGGCAATTTTATGAATCAGGAAGCTCATGGTGGACCGGTTACTCGTCAATTCTTGGAAAATCTTTATTTACCTGAATTTATCATTGAACAAATGAATATCAATGGTACCTACTACCATCCGACTTTTTTATACGAGTCATTGTGGAGTTTGTTGGGCTTTGTCCTCATCGTCACTATACGGAACCGAAAACAGCTTTTGCGTCAAGGAGAAGTCGCTTTGAGTTACGTTTTGTGGTACTCAGTGGGTCGGTTCTTCATTGAAGGTATGCGAACGGACAGTTTATGGATTGGCGAGTGGATCCGCGTTTCGCAAGCCTTGTCTCTGGCCCTGTTTATTGGCGCGATTGTAGTATGGTTTATACGCAGACAAGACTATCCACCAATTTATTATTATTCTGATGGCAATAAGGGGCAGAAAAAGACTATTAAGATGGTGAATTGAGCAAAAAGATAAAAAGAAGTGCAAAACTTGATATGCGTCAATTTTCGTTTGCTAAAAGTGAGCTATACTACAGTTGTAAAGAGGAAAAGGCAGTGTTCATTAATCTGCTGCGGATAAAATAAAAACACATAAAGGAGATAGGAATTATGGAAAAAGCTATATTGCAATTAGAAACGTTGTCTTGTCCAAGTTGTATGCAAAAAATTGAAGGTGCCTTGAAATCAGTTAACGGTATTGATAAAGACAGCATTAAAGTATTATTCAACTCCAGCAAAGTCAAAACCAATTTTGATTCAGCTGTCACTTCGATTGAAGAGATTCAAAAAGCTATCGAAAACGTAGGCTATCCGGTCCTTAAAGCAAAAGTCAAGGCCGCTTAACAGATTAAATGAACTAGGCAATTCTGGAAGAAAAGCTATTTTTCCGGGATTGCTTTTTTGTTGCAATCCGATTCGAGGTGCTTAGAAACGATAAAAGAGAACTTTCTAAACTTGATAGCCGTAAATTTTTATTCGATAAAAAGAGGGTATCGTTATAACTGTAAAGAGGAATAAGTGTCATTGAGGCTGTTAGATCAAAAAAATAGTGAGAAGGGACACGTATTTTTTCAAAACTTGATGTCAGTCAATTAATTACTTAGGCAATTATCTTATACTGTGTTTATCAATAAAAGAGAAATTAAATTTGGAGGGAAAAAGCATGCAACAATATATATTAAGCAAGAAAAATGTTATCACCGTCATCAGTGGATTGTTAATCGCACTCGGTTTCTTCAGTCACTTTGTTTTAGAAAACGTAGGACTTTCAGAGTGGTCTTTGATCATCGCCTCTGTCTTTGGGATTACGCCAATTGCCATTCAAGCGTTTCAAGCAATGAAAGTCAAAGTCATCAGTATTGATGTCTTAGTCAGTATTGCAGCGATTGGTGCGCTTTTTATTCAAAATTATGAAGAATCGGCTATTGTCACGTTCTTATTCTTATTCGGACACTACTTGGAACAACGAACATTGAACCAAACGCGATCTGCTATCAAAGAATTGACTGAAATGGCACCCGAAAGCGCCTTGAAACAAATGGATAATGGCGAATTTGAAGAAGTAGAAGTGGATGATGTAGATGAAGGGGATATCTTGCTCGTTAAAACGGGTGCGAAAGTTCCAGTGGATGGCACAGTCCTTACGGGCGAAGGGCATATCAATGAAGCTAGCATTACAGGGGAAGCTGTTCCGGTCAACAAGCTAGCTGATGCAGAAGTTTTTGCAGGAACCATTTTAGAAAACGGAACGATTCAAATCAGAGCTGACCGAGTTGGTGAGGACACCACATTTGGAAAAATTATTGAACTCGTGGAAGAAGCACAAGATTCTAAATCCGAAGCGGAACGGTTCATTGATCGCTTTTCTAAATACTACACACCAGCTGTCTTGGTTCTGGCAATTGTTGTATGGGCGTTCAGTCAAAATATTGAGTTAGCAATCACCATCTTGGTTCTAGGTTGCCCAGGCGCATTAGTTATCGGAGTGCCTGTCTCAAACGTTGCCGGTATCGGGAATGGTGCTCGTAACGGTGTTCTTTTAAAAGGGAGTGAAGTCATTCAAGACTTCAGCAATGTGGATACAATTGTATTTGATAAGACAGGTACTTTAACTGTCGGAAACCCAACCGTTGCAGCGACTGAACTGTATGAAAAAGATTCTGCTGAAACGCTTGGCTATCTGGCCAGTGTGGAACGGGAATCAGATCATCCATTAGCAAAAGCGGTCTTAAATCAAATTGGAGAAACAAATTTTTATCCTGTTGAAGGAACTGAAGTCGTGAAAGGCGGCGGAATCGTTTCAAGTGTAGCTGGACATAGAGTGGCTGTTGGGAATGTGGCCTTGATGGAAAAAGAAAATGTCACTCTCAGCAAAAAAGTGCAAAAAGATGTCAAACGGTTTGAACAACAAGGGAACTCTCTCGTTTTGACAGCGGTCGACGGTGAATTAAAAGTACTGATGGGCATTCGCGATCAAGTCCGTCCGGGTGTGAAAGCTAATTTGCAGGAATTAAAAGACTTGGGCGTGAAAAATCTAGTCGTTCTTTCAGGAGATAACCAAGGAACCGTTGATGTGGTCGCCGGCGAACTTGGTTTGACCGAAGCTCACGGCCACATGTTGCCGGAAGACAAATCGGCTTATATCGGAAAACTTCAACAACGTGGTCAAATTGTAGCCTTTGTTGGAGATGGCGTTAACGATAGTCCGTCCTTAGCTTTAGCAGACATTGGAATCGCAATGGGAAGCGGAACGGACGTAGCGATTGAAACATCCGATGTCGTTTTAATGAACTCGAACTTCAGCAACTTGCCTCACGCATTAGGATTAGTAAAAGCCACCGCAAATAATATGAAACAAAATATCGTGATTTCAATTGGAGTAGTGTTGGTCTTGTTGACCAGCGTCTTCTTCAGCGAATGGATGAATATGTCTATCGGAATGTTGGTTCATGAAGGTAGTATCTTGGTG
The DNA here is from genome assembly GCF_002393265.1 of Enterococcus sp. FDAARGOS_375. Classification (NCBI taxonomy): domain Bacteria; kingdom Bacillati; phylum Bacillota; class Bacilli; order Lactobacillales; family Enterococcaceae; genus Enterococcus; species Enterococcus sp. FDAARGOS_375. The sequence goes on from NZ_CP023515.1 coordinate 2,138,810, forward strand.
GTAATTTTCAATGGCATGAGATTAATGAAGTATAAGTTGAAAGGTCGAAAAGAACAAAAAGAAGTATCAGCACCTGCAGAGAAAGTAAAAATATCTTAAGAATAAATTAGAAGAGGCTGAGACAATAGTCCATCCTTGAAATGACAAAAGCGGAAACTCAGATTTTTAAATCTGGGATTTTCCGCTTTTTTGAGTTCTTGAAAAAAAAAAGAAGAGTATTGTATTAACGGCAGTTGATCGTAAGTTAATTATTTTAATGGGAATCCGTGACCAAGTTCGAGCAGGTGTTAAACAAGACCTACAAAAATTAAAATCACTTGGTGTTAAAAATCTCACTGTATTATCAGGGGATAATCAAGGCACAGTTAATTTAGTTAAAAAGGAGCTAGGATTAACCGAGGCTCATGGCGATATGTTACCTGAGGACAAGCAAGCGTTTCTAAAAGAAAGACAGTCTACTGGTGAAATTATTGCTTTTATTGGTGATGGTGTGAACGATAGCCCTTCTCTAGCTACTGCAGAAGTAGGGATTGCTATGGGAAATGGGACAGATGTGGCTATTGAAAGTTCAGATATTGTTCTAATGAATCCCAATTTTAATCGTCTCCCCCATGCTTTCGGTTTAGCTAAAGGGACATATGCGAATATGAGACAAAATATTCTAATTGCTGTTGGTGTGGTGATAATATTATTGGTTAGTTTAATATTTAGTGAATGGATGTCTATGTCGATAGGTATGTTAGTTCATGAGGCAAGTATTTTAGTAGTTATTTTAAATGCAATGAGATTAAGAAGATATCAATTAAGATAATTGATCTATGTCAATTATCTTAAAAGAAATGTCCTGTATAATTTATTTAAAGTAGTGATAGATATGACTAAAGCAACATTAAAATTAGAAACATTAACTTGTCCATCGTGTTTACAAAAAATTGAAAGTGGTTTAAAACAGACAGCTGGTGTAGAAAAAGATTCTGTAAAAGTACTGTTCAATGCAAGTAAGGTAAAAGTAGATTTTGATGAAGAACAAGTCAATTTGAGTACAATTGAAAGAGCTATTGAAAACCTAGGATATTCAGTTATTAGTTCAAAAGTAAAGGAAGGTGTATAAAATGACAACAGCAAATGAAAGACAAGAAAAATTAGCTGCTGAAAAAGCATATAAAGAACACATTCATCATACTAAGATTAATGCTGTAGCTGTCACAGATCATATACTTGCTAATATCCATACCTTACATGTAAAATTACATCAATATCATTGGTATGTGAAAGGCACAAATTTCTATTCATTACATAGTGTTTTTGAGAATTTATACAATGAGAATGAGACATGGTTTGATAAGATTGCAGAACGTTTACTAGCTTCAGGATTTAAGCCAGCTTCAACAACTACTGAATTTCAGGAATTTACAATAATTTCTGAAGATCCGTCTGAAAAATATTATTCTGCTGAAGAAATGGTCATACAGTTAGTAGAAGATTTTAGGACTAATCGTGAATTTACCGTTCGTGCAATGCGTTTAGCACAAGAAGAAGCAGATGATGCATTAGAAGATTTACTAATTAGTTATAAAGATTACTTAGATATAAATATTTGGCAACTTCAAGCCTTTGTTAACAAGGATGCGTTAGAAGATGATGACTATATAGATAACGATTAATTAGGAGGAAAGCTGTATGGCACACCATCACCACCATAGTCATATAGATTGTATACGTTTAGTTCCGATTTTTAATCACCTAAATGAAGAACAAATGAGTTTAATTGCGCAATCAGCGCAAGAAGTACATTATGCAAAGAATGCGTTGTTATTTGGAAATGGTGATAAAGATGACACACTTTATATTATAAATAATGGGCGTGTACGTGTTTATAACTTAAATGAATCTGGTCGTGAACAAACTGTACGCATATTAAATCCTGGTGATTTTATGGGAGAAGTGGCTATTTTTCAAACTGAAAGTTACCATTCTAATTATGCTGAAGCAATATCAGAAGTGAGCATATGTAGAATTCATAAAAAGGATATGGATGACTATTTAGGCGCTTACCCAGAAATTATGAGAAGAATACTATCAGATGTTACGAAACGTTTACAGGTATCAGAAAAGCAAACGATGCAGGTTGGTATGGAGCAAGTAGAGTCTCGTATTATTGATTTTCTATCAGAATACGTTGAAGATGAAGAAAACCATACTTATGTGACTTTACCAATGTCGAAAAAAGATCTAGCCTCGTACTTGGGTACAACCCCAGAAACAATAAGTCGTAAGTTCTCATCATTGGAAGAGAGAGGTTTAATTAAACAGCATACTCAAAAATATGTTGAGATATTTGATTTAGATAAGTTATTATTTGCATCAAGTTAAGTTAAATGGTTCTGTGTCAAATAGTATTGGTCAGCAACACTATTTTTACCAAATGTTGAAAAATGAGGAACAGGATCTTCTAAACTCAAACCTAAAAACCAGCGATAAGCGATATTCACTTCTATTTCTTTTATTGTTTGTCTCATACTTTTAATACTAAATAGATATTGAATCATTGGTAATTTAATTAGAAGAATAGGATCCAAGCTAGGACGTCCTTGGATTTCATCGTATTTCTCTTTAACCAATTCATAAATAAAGGAGAAATCAATACATTGATCTATTTGCCGCAATAAATGGTCCTGTGGGACCAAGTCTTCAAGAGAAAAGAAACCGATTTGTGCGCGTTTACTCATATCTTGTTTTGAGAGCATCTGGATACACCTCCAATTGATACTCTTATTTTAACGGATAAAAAAAGACAAAGCACTAAAAACTAGTACTTTGTCTACAGTCTGAAAGCCCCATTTAAGGGGCTTTTTTATCTATAAAATAAAGTTCAGAAAAGTCTCAATCGTGCCACTTTCATACATGATGTATAGTCCAAGTGGAATGAATACTAAGGGCACAATGATTCGCTCGTATTTTTCAATTGTCTCGGATATTAACGGAATAGAAGATAGCACCCGACTAAGCTCGCAAAAGATAATTATGCCGATTGCAAACACAAGCAACGCCACGAGGGTCTGTGACCAATCTAACGAAGCAAAATAAGGTATATAGATACCTAAATTATCTCCGCCAGACGCAATTGTCAGCAATGTGACTGTCCAAAACAGTTGATTTGCCTTGCTTTGTTCTAATCTTTCAATAATTTCTTCCTCTTCTTCTTCCTCACCTTCTCCAACAATTGCAAAGCGAATCCCTAAATAGATAGGGATTAAACCAAGCAATCCAACCATCCATGCTTCAGGCACGAAATTGACGACATAAGCAGCAACTAAACTCGCCCCTACAAGTAAGCCAGTTCCTAGATATTGCCCCGCATAAATATGCCATTTCTGTTTATTCTGTGATAGCTGTGCAAATAAAATAATTAAAATAATTAAATAATCGATACTGGTGGAAATATAAACACCAATAGCAGATATGATTGTCTGTCCCATAAAAAAACCTCCAGTATTAGTCAGTAATAAATCAGCAGATTTTAGGAGAGCACAGACACATTAATTTAGCTATCGCTAATGGGTAATGTCGAACGTAGGAAAGCATTTTACTCCTCCTCAAAACGTAGTTACAAAGTAATTTCTAACTGGAATTCGGTGACTACTTCCTTGTAAAGTATAACCCACTATACTTTACAAGGTAAAGTGTGGGCTCTCCGAGGGGTCTTGCAGACGGCTCTGTCGGCTCTTTTGAGCCGAGTATCAGCGCACCCTTATGGTGGCATTTAGCTGATACCTGTTTGACGTTTTGCTACTCTACCTTTTCGGTAGGTATGCAAACCTCAAACCAAAATAAAAACCCCCTTCGACTTTCGTCAGGGGGCTTTTATATTTAAGTGCATTTAATTTTGAAGATTACCCTCAAAATATAGACCAAAAACATCGACATTATTATTAATGGTTTGATGAAAACGAGTGATATTTTTGAACGTAAATTCATCACTATGATTTTCAAAGTATCTTCTTAACTGAATAATATTTTTTAAATCATTATCTGCAACAACAGTTAATAATTCATCTTTAAATTTACCAGTCATCTCTCAAAAATCTCCTAGCTATTTTTCTTCTTTAACCACATACCGTCAATCATCTTGTTGATTGCTAAAGTATTATTATTAATTGCCACGTCAAACAATTCATCTGATTTTTGAATACAAATCATTAAAATGGTAATTATGATATTGATTTTTGGGATTCTTTTCCAGCTGGAATGGACGAGTTAGCGAAAATTTTTAGAATGGTTGTCATGGGTGAAGATACCGTAAAAGGAATTGCATTAACTATGGAAATATTGCGGATGCTGCGACTATAGCTAAAGAAGCCTTAGAGGCGTTCTGTGACTTACTACAAGAAGAAGGAAAAGGTTGCTTTAAAGATCCAGAAAAAATTGCCAAATCATTCAACGTGCAATTACCATGAGTTATCGTTTAGGTAGACTTGCACAAGAATCCATCAATGTCGTTCTAAGTGTTCTTGTACGTGAAATTCGTGCGCTTGAAAAGAACATCAAAGACTTGGAAAAGCAATCAAGCAATTATTTGTCGGCATTCGAGAATATCAATATTTGCCCGGTGTTCCAGGTATTGGAAAGGTGTACTCCACTTAATTAATCGTTGAAATCGGTCAAATTGAACGATTGGAAAATCAAACAAAATTGGCAAAATATGCAGGCTTATATTCGAAAGTCAAACAATCTGGTAACTGTCAGTCATAAAATACACCTCTGACAAAACAAGGGAATCGCTATTTTGGATACTACTTAGTTAAAGCTACCAACTCTATAAAAAAGTATCTTCCTGAATATAAAGTTTTTTATCAAAGCAAATGTAAAGAGGTCCCAAATATAAACACAAACGAGCAATCGTCTTAAGTTACGCGTCTTGTGGATACGCTACTACGTAACCATCGACTCTACGCGTTGCCAAGGAGAGTAATAGGTAAATAACATTCTGTTATTGACGCAAACCCTTGAAATCCCCTGTAAAAAATTTGATTTTAGACGGAGCTAGTTAAGTGCGCTTCAAAACAGGTTACACAATAAAAATATTTTCAATCTTCAACTTGACTTATTACCATTAGATTTATTGACAAGAGCCTTTAAAATATATCTATTTTCGGTTTTTTATATTCAACAAGAAAAGACAAGATTCTCGAAGTACTGGAAGATTCTCGTCTTTTCTTTCATTTCATTGTTATTTAAGAGTTATCGTTACGATAATTTTGTCCATTTATTTTCTTAAAATCACAACTAAATTTTATCATAAAAAAAATGATTCCTATAAGTTAGACTAAGAATCTAACTTTTGGGGATCGGTTCAAAAAGTCTAGTTTCTTTATTAATTCATGAAATTATCAAATTCTAAAAATTCATTATATCCGAGAATGATTGAGGAAGAGAACAAATCTCTTGTCGAAGAAATAAAAAATGCACGAGAAAAAATTGCTTCTTTCACTGAAGAAAAAGAATATCAAGTCGGAGAGTAGTTAGCAAAAACGTAAGATTCAATCACCACTTTGGAGAATACGATTGAATCATTTAAAGGGAACATTTCAGATAATCAAACCAAAATTTCTGATATCGAAAAGACGATTCAGTTGATTGAATCGAAAATTGACGAACTCAAAAAAGGTGTGTGAGATAACATGTCAAAGAAACGAATTCCGGTATTTTTAGACACGGAACATGAAGATGCTTTGAAAGAATTAAAAACCTATCTGCCCGTTGACGAGGATATTAAAGATAGTCCGATGATTCGATATGCGCTGCTTGAATTACTTAATCGGGTGAGAAAAGAAATAAATTTCGAAAAAAAAGTATTGGATTCTTTGTCTTTATTAGAGATTATGACCAATGCAAAATTGGAGCAAGATCATACCAAAATACAAGACCTTTTTTCTTCTGATGTTTATCAAGAAGCAGTCACAATGAGTAAGAAAGTTGTTCGAAATAAGAACTATCGCTTTAAAAACAGGAAGGACGAATCAAAGAAAGAAGAAAAGAAAAAGGTCAAATCTGTTCAAGAAGATGTCAAAAAAGAACGTGATTTTAATGATATTGTTTCCCAATATTTACCAAAATAATTGAGGGTTGATGGTGGCACCTAGGTGGCACTTTTTACAAAAAGTACCACCTAGGTGCCATCGGTAGTGGTATCTGGGTGCCACTAAAAAAGCCGCAATGATATCACTTTGAAATCTCTTAAAACCCAATAGGCACAGCCTATTTTCCACCTTCTAACTAGAAGGTGGGGGTATCTACCTTATGCTCTTTCCCTTTTTTTGATCTAAAAGAAGCAATCGATTTACCTGTTCCTTCCCTTTTTTATCAATATTTTTTCCTAAACGGTGAGTATAATTGTCGCTTTTCATTTTTATTTTAATATTCAAATTGAAGACAAGGAGTTCGGTTATTTGATTTATACAATTAGTGACATTCAAAAATTATGTACACCAATATTTTTAGAATGGAAAATAAAAAAAGCTTTTCTGTTTGGGTCATACGCTCGAAACGAAGCAACAGAAACCAGTGATTTAGATATTTTAATCGACGGTGAAGGGTCTTTGCTCCAAAATATATTTGATGTGATTCGGTTAAAAAGTAAATTAAGTAGCGCATTAAAAAAAGAGATCGACCTTATTACACTACGTGCAATCAACGCAGAAACAAACCAAAAAAGAAACCCACTTCTCAAAGAAAATATAGAAGCAGATTGTGTAATGATTTATGATTTTAAAACGAGCGACTCATTTAAAGTAAAGGGTTGAAGCGCAGATACCATTGATCAATTTTTACAAAACTTTTGATTAGTTAGAGAGAAAAAACTTTGCAAAATAGTTTACTTTCGTTATGATAAAAAAGAGAAATGGCGTACAGCGTTTGCTGTGCAGACGCTGTAGGATTTTTGCGCTAGCAAAAAATCCTTGTAGCCTTTCTGGTGTCACTTCAGCTTGCTGTGCGAGCTGAAGTGACCGTGAACCCCCATTTACTAATAGGGGGGTTAGGAAACAACTTCCTACATGTAACGAGGTCAGTAAAACGTTAGTGCTGCATGGGATTGGTCAATTTTAAGGTAGGTCACATTTTCGACCATAGAAAGTTGAAAATGTGACCTACCTTTTCGATATCAATTTCCAAATAATTTCAGAACGAAAAAATGACTGGTACTGATTGCTGCATTTTGATTTTTTCAAAATTTCTTGCTATAATAAATGTGCGAAGCGATATTAAAGAACAAGCATGTTTACACCAAAAAACCCTCCTACTGCGAATAGGAGGGCTTTTTTTGCGCTGTTGCGACTCCAGCGTTGGGGCCAGAAGGCAACTGCTTCGACTATCGGCTAATCGTCTAGCCAGCGATCAACTAGTAAGAGTACTAGACCCACGAATAGTGGAGCGATAATCAGCGATATTAAAGTTTCTAGCATATTTACACCCCCTCACGGGGCAGTTGCCATTAACGAGTATAACATGAACAATTCAAGTGATCAGTTGTTTCTTTATTTCCTATTGCCTTTATAATAATCCATAAAAGAGGAGTTGATCTTGTGCACGGTGAAGAGGATTCTCGGCTAACCTATGAACTTTCCCGCTACTTGACCAATACAGAATGGGATCGAATCGAGCGAACCAAAAAATTTATGAAAGGATCAAGAGTGAGGAAGAACTGAACCGACTCGGTAAATCCACAAAAATCCCTTTCGACCATTTACTGCTGATCATGCAAGGTGAGATCATAGCGGACGACTATACACTAAAATTACTAGAATAAAACATGTAGTTTTCTTACTGCATGTTCCTCTACTTTGATTGCTGCATTCAATCGGTTTCGCTTGGCAAAGCGAATTCATGTATACTAAAAGAAAAACAAACGAGGTGGCACCCTTGTGACAACGGACAGATAACCAAAACAAATGTTGACAGTAAAAGAACTTGCTGAACTTTTTGGTATCAGCAGACAAGCTATGAGGAAACATGCTGACAACCTAGAACCAACGTACCTTGCCAAAAACAGCCAAGGTATAAGACAGTTCTGTGGTCGGGAGTGTTGCACCTTGCTGACAAGCTAGGACGTGGCTAGGACGCGCTGAGTTGCTTGAAGCGTTCGAAATTCCTGACGTAGCAAGCTCTGACAGTATAGAAACGAAGTTGTTTGCACAGTTGCAACAAAAGGACGCACAAATTGAGCAGCTGCAGTCGTTATTAGCCCAACAACAAAAACTTCTTGATCAGCAACAACAACTAACTTTGCAAGCGAACAAACAAATACTGCTTCTGACGTCGCAGGAACACTTCTCATAAGATTTAAACAAAGAATCCAACAATGATACCAAAAATTTTAAAACGTCTCAAAGTGGTTATGAGACCCCCTCAGAACATAAGGGGAAATTTACTCCTGAAAATGAAGTCGTGCGACTGAAACAAGAAAGACAGAAGAAGTGGTGGCACTTTTTCCGTGAAACCTAAGATAGCGTTGAAAGGATGAATTGTGTATGTCGTTTTCAGCTTATGTTGACAGCTATCCGATTACTGCGTATATCGTGGGGCACCTTGGTTTGTCGGTGAGTGATTTTTGTCGGCGGTATGAATTTGATCCCACGATCGTCAGCGGCTGGCAGACAGCGAATCGTTCCGTTTTCTCCTTGCCTGCTGACTTTGTGGAATGCCTGGCTATTACGTCCGACAAAACAGCGGATCAAGTCCGCTGCATTTTACGCTTGTTAGAAAAGCAACATTTCGCTTATCTTGCGACGAGTCCAGCTTGGAACATAACACTGTTCCAACTCGTCCCCCCGATTTCTTCAAAAAAGATCCAAAGAGAAGAAGCTTGATTTACCGACGTTTTAGGCTCTCAACATAGCTAGACCAATTGAAAATCACAAAGAACGCCCGTCAATCGTTGCCATTTTGAGAAACAAAGACGAAAAAAGACCTGGAAACTCCAGGTCTTTTTGATATAAAATTCAGGTTCAAACAACAACTGTTTGTATCACCTATCATGAAAAGAGGAATAATGTGCGATTATTTGATGTTCACCAATTTGAATTACCTGAAAAAGAGGTGATCGATTGGGAAAAAACCAAAGGAGAGATCGGATCGATGCTCTCTAGTTATCTTGTTCCAAGAGAAAGGATGGGATTGACGAGAATGCCGCCGATCCATTCAACGTATTCGCTCTTAGACCAAGATATACCAGAAATCAAACACTCCAGCTTTGTTCAAGAAAATCAGCAGTTCAAACAAGAGTTTCTTTATTTTCACCACTTGTTTTCTTTGGGTCTGACGGCTATTAGCCATCCATATAAACCAGAAATCACCGATCGGAGACGAAAGATCTTTTTGATGCGTTTTGTTTACGGATTATCAATCAATCACGTGAGTGATCGGATCCATTATCAGAAAAATGTGATCGTCGATGATTCTCAATCAGGCTTACTGCAGTTTGCGAACGCTTTGTCTATTTTGGCTTTAAAAGAACAAGAGATCTCTGCCTGATCCTGGTATTTTTTTCTATCGATCACTTCGGGTTGTGTCAGCAACACTGTTTCTGAAGGAGCGGTGGTGGTGGCTGGAGCGACTGAAGGAACAAGCATTTCACTCGGATTTAGACATAAAAAAAACGCTAAAAGCCTTGATAAATCTAGGTTTTTAGCGTGAGTTATGGTATAATATGAGTACAGTAAAGTTTGTGACGGTGGCGCTTTTTTTGAAAGTGAGGTGGTGCATTATGAATGTACTATCGAAATCTGAAGAAAGGAGTAGCCTTTTGCAAGATGTGGATATAATCGGCATTTTGTTAGCAATAGCGCCTGTTTTATTAGCCTTCATTGGTTTAATCGAAGCATGTGTGAAACTAGCAGATACGATTATAAACACTCGTTCTTCTAAGCGTAAAAGCAAGAAGAAACGAAAAAAGAGTGCAAAAAAATAACCGTCAACTTTAGCAGGGTTACGGTTATTTTTAACTAATTGATCCGCCGCCGTCTTAAACGGTGCTGTAGGGGAGTTGTTAGCGCAACTCCTCTTTACATAGTAATTATAGCAAGATTTCAGTGAAATATCAACCTTTTGCTCTACAGACGTGCCTTGCACGTCTATTTTTTTTGCCCTCCTAAGTGGTGGAGGCGGCTGGAACGTGGAGGGCGAAAAAGATCGCTTTTATTTCTTAAAAAAGGTCTAAGTACCACCGTTGTTTCGAAATTTAACCATCCATTTTCTCGGTATTCTTAATCCATCAGGTACTTGAAATACCTTTCATGCACATGAAGAAACTGAGTGAACAATGGAAAATGGTACAACAGAAAATAAAGGCACCTTTTTAGATCTTTTTTCAGGAATCGGAGGATTTCGTTTAGGGATGGAACAAGCTGGCTACCGATGTGTTGGGTATTGTGGCTGATACTAGAGGAACTCTTTTTTTTGAGATTGCACGCTTCGCACATATTTTGCGACCTAGCATTTTATTCCTTGAAAACGTCAAAGGACTCCTCAACCATGAACGAGGGGCTACGTTTGAGACGATCCTCCGAACCCTGGATGAGCTGGGGTATGACGTGGTGTGGCAAGTGTTTAACAGCAAAGAGTTTGTCGCCCAAAACAGAGAGCGTGTATTTATTATCGGACATCTTAGAGGAGCAGGTACCAAAAAGATTTTTCCTCTCACAAGAGAAGAAGGATCAGCTGATCAAAAATCAGGAAGGATCCATTTAGCTGGAACGACACATGCAGCGAATGATTTAAGTCGATTTACATGAGAAAGAACGTACTATACGGACGGTCTGATGGGGACTTTGACAGCAACGGAATACAAAACACCGAAACAAATCGTTGTTGGCAACGTCAATCCAAGCGGTGGCGGAATGAATGGCCAAGTGTATGACGCTTCAGGACTTAGTCCTACGATCACCACAAACAAAGGAGAAGGAAATAAAATTGCGATCCCGATCCTAACGCCAGATAAAGCTACTATTCGTCAAAACGGCCGTAGAATGAAGGAAAATGAAGCGCCGATGTTTACCTTAACCACACAAGATCGTCACGGAATTATCGTGGCAGGGTCGATCGATGGTTCTTATCGATCAGCTGCAGCAATCCATTCCGTAGAAGGGTTATGCCCTACACTTACCACCATGAGTGGTGGCGGTCACGAACCCAAAATACTGGTGAAAGAAGCCACGAAAAAAGGCTATACTGCAGCACTACCAGGCGATAGTATCAATTTCGCTTATCCTAAATCTACAAAACGTCGGGGACGTGTGGGAAATCAGCAAGCAAATACCGTCGTTACAGGTGATCAGCAAGCCGTAGTAACCGATGATTTTCAGATTCGGAAACTAACACCACTTGAATGTTGGCGACTGCAGTCGTTTCCTGATTGGGCCTTTTTGGCAGCGAAATTCGGTAATAGGCAGATCGCTGAAGAAATAATCAGTAACGGGCTTGATCACTATAACTGCAGATACGATCAAATAACTTCGGACAGCCAGCTGTACAAACAAGCTGGAAATTCGGTTACTGTATCAGTCATTTATTTTATAGCAAAACACTTCCAAATTGGTTAAAATCATCTTTTTTGACCATTAAAATCAAAAAAAAGCAATAATAGATTGCCACTATCGGTATACCGTGGTATAATAAATACAACGGTATACCGATATATTTAATTTTTAGAAAGGATCTATAACTATCTGAAGATCCGGTATACGGATAAAAAAGGGAGGGATCACTACTGCAAAATAAAAAAAGCACTTATTCTGAGTGGGTCAGAACAAGCGCAAGTAACAAAACCGTGCAGGGAATGCTACTACTCAAAATATACCATAATTGTGAGTAGTGGCAAGTTTTAATTGTCATACTCCTTTCAGGAGGAAAAAAGATGTACGCAGATAAAGATAAGATAGAATGGTTGCTTTTTGAAAGTGGAAAATCATTGTATGAAATTCAAAAAAAATCAGGAGTTGCCGCAACAACTGTTGCAGATCTTGCTCATAAAAGGTCTTCTATAGAAAGAATGCGATTTGATAATGCCGCCAAGCTTACAAAACTTGCGGATCAATTAAAAGAAGAAGCCACTGAATAATCAGAGCTTGATAATGCAACTCCTTATCTCTAGGAGGAAAAATAATGAATGCCGTTTTAAATAAAAAAAAATGTACTGTGATATTTGATCACTATGAAGATAATAACAATGTAGCGATTCAACTGACTAAGAAAAGAAGAGGTCAGTCTGAAGAAGAGCTGGTTGCCACGGCCACGGTGAACACGAGTATCGGGATCAGACAGGATTACGTCGCAATCAAAGGGTGGTCTGAAAATACGGGCATTGAAAAGGTGCTGATAGAAGCTGGTGTCATTTGTGAGGAAGCTGTAGGGGCAATTCCTTGTGGCATGGCTGTTGCAAAAGTCTTTCCCCTTACAGAAGAAGCAAAGGAAGTCATGAAAAACAATCAGTAGAAAAGAATCGGTTCAAAGCTGCGGCGAGTGTGATTTACGCTCGCTGCGTCTTTTATCAAATCTACGATCGTTTCAATGAAGGAGAGCGAGTTATGGCTATTGCAAAAGGAAATACACGTCTTCCTGTAACGCTTAATGAAAAGAGGAAGCAGGGACTGAAGCACTTGAATACTAAGTACAAAAAAAGTGAATCGAAATTAATGTGTATCGCTTTAGATATGTTGCTTGAGCAAGAAAAAGCGGGATTTGAAATTCCTGCGCTCAGAAAGTGACCGCACTTTATTTTCTATTTCATTGAAGTGCTATCACTTTTACTCATTACTTTTATCAGTGAAACCGTTATCCAATACGTGGTAAACTAAAATCAGACAAAAGGTGAGATCCAATGGATGAAAAAGCCAAAAAGAAAATCGTAAAATTATTAGCTCTTGCAAATGATGCCAATGACGAAGAGTCGATGTCAGCCTTGGCAAAAGCACAAGAGTTGATGCTTCAGCATAATATCGATGAATCAGACGTTTTTCATTATAAGCAAGAACAAAAGTCATAAGCAGTGATCAATACGGTGATTTATGAAGGCCGGCCACAAAAATGGCTTTACCGATTAGCGAGGATCATTGCTAAAAATTTTCGTGTCCGGTATTACTATGTGTCCGGAAAACCGATTGAACTTCACTTTGTTGGGATCGTGTCCGATGTACAAATTGCTCAAATCACGTTTGAGTATGCTCGTGGTAGTGCCAGCTACTGTGTAAGGCAGTTTCTTCAGTTGCCTGATATCAGACGAAAATACAAACGGAAATGGCAGTTAAAACAAGACTATTTGGAAGGATACTTGAAAGGTTTGTCGCAAACATTTCGAAAACAAGTGCTGACAAACGGCTATGAATTGGCTTTGCAAGTACCTGAAGTGGTTCAGGCTGAAGTCGAAAAAATTGGACTGGTACCTGGTAAAGATACCTCTCACACCGTGAGGGATCGGGAAGCATTTTACTCCGGTTATGCAGAAGGTGTCCGTTTTAAGGATAAGGATCGATTAGGTGCTTAATCGTATGTTGAAAGGGGACTTATAAAGATGGCTGAAGAAAGACAATGTTACGGTGGGCAATGGAAAGTACCAATAACGCCCTACAATCGACGCTTATACTGGCCGCCTAGCTGGATCAAATGTGATTGCGGTGAGTTAGCAAAACAAGTTCGTGTCAGGAAAGGCGACTTTTTTTATCTTAATGGTCAATATTTATGTAAAGCGTGTCAACGGGAGTATCGGAAGGTCGATGGAAGAGATCACTTTATCCTGGTTAAACCAAATGAAGAATGATGTAGGTGGTAAACTAATTTCTCTTGAAGATAGAAGAGAAAAGGCTTGGACAGTGATCGTTTTCAACCATTTTTCTAAGGAACTGATGGGCTTTTTAAGCAACGCTGCGACGGTTGAGAATTTGCAATTTACGCAAAGAAAAGAAGAGTTAGGTATTTTTAAGGAGAACGAAGCAAAGGCAATCCTTGATTCCATACATGCGTTAAAAAATGAAGAGGATGTGAATTGTTCTTCTGACGGCAGTAGTAATGATTTTGTTAAAGAAAAGAAAATGAAATATTTTGATTAAAAAGAGTGTCCAGAAAATGCTAGTTTCTGGACACTCTTTTTAGATACTATAATTTATATGTATCACTCTATTTTTGTGTTCATAGACTCGTAACTAAATCATTGTTCAATTGAAATTTAGATTTATGAGTATTAGGACAAATCTTGGATGTGGTCAGAAACTTAAAAGTTTTTGATCCTTTTTTAATTGCCCATTTTATAGATTCTCAAGCAGCTCAATTAATTAGGTCAGAAATGTTTTATTTAGAGAGTAACAGAGTATAATGTTACGATACTAGTGCTTAGTGGGTGTATTGTTTTTTTTATGGTAGTTCTGCTTGGTGGATTAGGAGCTTACATAGAAAATAAATACAAAAATGAAAGGAATGAAATTGAGCAAAAATTGTTAAGTTTAGAAAGTTCAGGATCTATTGGAAAAGTCATTGATAGCTTTTCAGATGACTTAGGATTTTTATCAAAAAGTTTAAATTATCAAAGGGTATCTTCGATTAACCAGTTATTGCTAAAGTTAAATGAACAAATACATAGCTTTAAGAAAAAGTATCCCAGAGAAAAGTTGAAAACAGATCAATTTGAAGCAATAAGTAAACAATGTAATATTATTCAACAAAAACTAATTGTACAAAATTCAGTAAATGAAATCTTTCAATCCCCCCTCCGGCTATTAATGGTTCAACTGTTCGGAAAGATATTGTGATAGAATACAATGTTGATATTAAAACAATAGATTCTATAAATATAGACATATTTGAAGAAGATAATTGGAAACGAGTGATAAAAGGTTTATTAAGAGAAGTAAAATATCAAATAAAATTAATTAATCATACAGAGGAAGTTATAAATGATTGCTATAGCGGAGATAAAGTAAAGCAGAACATATCGAAAAAAAATATGAAGAAATAAATAAATTGGTTAATAAAATTAAGCGTTTGTCTGATAAAGTAGTTTTGAAAGAGAAACTTAAGGAAATTGAGAGAAATATTGAATTAAGTAATTAAAAAATTTTAACCTTTGTAAAAAAAATCGCAAACTGTGTTTTTTCAATTCGATTTTATTATGGAAAATCCATAAGATCTTAATATAATTGAGATTTTTCATATAATTTATATTGATTAATTAATCACATGAAGCGATTCGTTTGATGTAAGTAATAGAAACAAAATATTCAATTTTTCATAGACCAGATACATTATATATTAATAGGATAACCATAACCTTATTAAGTTTAAATAACATAGAATAATCTTACCAAATTGTAAGGATTATAGTCTACAAATCAATGTCTCGTATTATTGAATTATATTAAAATGGTTCCAGAATATTATCATGAGGTGAAATTTTGTGAAAAAATTTATGAATAATAGACCTGAGAGTCATGTACTTACTTTTGTGTGGAAAACTATTTTATATTTTTTTGTTATCGTTATGATAATTTATCTTTATCACTATAAAAACGTGCAAGGTGGCACCTTTATCTATAATGAATTTTAGGAGGAATGTTCATGAACGTGGTGAATATTGTGCAAGCCATTGAAGAGTGGGCAAAAAAAGATTCAGAGAGGATTGCCTACCGGGAAGATCACCAAGTATATACTTATGGACAATTAGCAGCTCGATCCAATCAATTAGCTGCCTATTTCGAGGAAACGTTGGAAACTCGCGGACCGATTGTTGTTTATGGCGAGTTAGAATTTGACATGCTGACAGCTTTTTTGGCAGCTTCCAAAACTGGTCGGGCATATATCCCCATTGAAAGTACCACACCAAAAGAGCGTGTTGAATTGATCCTTTCTGTGGCTACACCAGATTTGATCATTAGTGTAGCTGACTGGCAAGGTCCGGAAACAATGATTCCAATGCTAGAAATAAATCAATTGGAAAAAATTTATCAAAGCGGGCGCAATTTAGGTAACGCAAAAACGCTCGGAAAAGATGATATTTATTACATCATCTTTACATCAGGAACGACCGGCATCCCTAAGGGAGTCCAGATTAGTCACGGGAATTTATTGAGTTTCGTGCAATGGACATTGAAAGATTTTTCCTTACGCGACGGGATGTATTATTTGGCGCAGGCACCGTATTCCTTTGATCTCTCTGTCATGGGGGTGTACCCAGCATTAACTTCTGGCGGCTGCTTGGTACCTTTAAAAAAGGTTGTCATTAATGACTTCAAAACATTATTTGCGATTTTGCCGCAATTGGCTATCAATGTTTGGATCTCGACACCTTCATTTATGAAACTATGTTTGATGGAAGAGACCTTTGACGGGATGCACGTTCCTCAGTTGGAGCGTTTCTTATTCTGTGGGGAAGAACTACCGAAAAAAACCGCTCAAGAGCTACTGGAACGTTTTCCGAATGCAAAAATCTACAATACTTATGGACCTACTGAAGCGACTGTTGCCGTATCCGGCGTGCAAATCACTGAAGAATTACTGGAGCAATATGATCGGGTGCCAATTGGGTATGTGAAAGAAGATTCGACGGTTTTCTTTATGGAAGAAGATCAACTAGTTCCTAAAGGGCAAGTAGGTGAGATTATCATTAGTGGTCCTAGCGTTTCAAAAGGATATCTGAACAATCCCGAAAAAACAAAAGAGGCATTTTTTGTCCATGAAGGGCAACCAGCGTATCGAACCGGCGATAGCGGCAGAATGACGGAAGATGGTTTGTTGCATTATGAAGGGCGTCTTGATTTTCAAGTGAAGTTCCATGGGTATCGAATGGAACTAGAAGAGATTGACCATCATTTAAGCAATAGTTCGTGGGTCAAACAAGCCGTCGTAGTCCCTAAATATCAAGAAAAGAAAGTGGAACAGTTGATTGCTTATGTCGTTCCCGAAACGCACCCCTTCGAGAAAGAGTTTCAACTGACAAAAGCCATCAAATCTTCACTGAGTGAAACGGTGATGGAGTATATGATCCCGCAGCGATTTATCTATGTTGAGCATCTGCCCCATACGGCAAATGGCAAAATCGACCGCAAACGGCTGACAAATGAGGTGAATCCTTCATGAACCTGCAGCATATGATTCCTTATGCAAATCCCACCTATTTCATTTGGCTAATGGTAGGATTGCTTCCGATGATGCTTGTGCTGCTGTTCAAACAAAAGCGTTGGCAATGGTATCAAACGTTACTCACACTAGCGGTATTGTACGTAAGTTTTGGTGGTGAATATTGGCAGCAGGGTCTGGCGCTGATCGGGTACGTCGTGTATCAGACATTACTCGTCTATGGCTATTATCAGCATCGTCAACGAGCAAATACTTCAGGCGTCTTTTATGGTGCAGTGGTAGCAGCGATCTTACCATTGGCATTGAGTAAAGTCACCCCTTTCTTTGTTGGGCATGCCTCACTGATTTATTTCTTGGGCATCTCTTATCTGACCTTCAAATCGGTGCAAATGATCATGGAGATACGGGATGGCCTGATCAAAGAATACCATCCTTGGCGTTATATCCAGTTTTTACTATACTTTCCAACGATTTCTTCGGGACCGATCGATCGTTATCGTCGCTTTGAGAAAGATCTGCTGAATCCACCGACAAAAGAAGTGTATCTCGACTATTTAAACAAAGGAGTCGCCAAAATAATGCTAGGGCTCCTGTATAAGTTCATTCTTGGTTATTATCTCGGTCAAGTATTACTACCGATCGTGACCAAAGAAGCCCTGCAAAATGGACTGTTCTCTTGGGGAATGCTAGGGTATATGTATGTCTATAGTATGTATCTGTTCTTTGATTTTGCTGGTTATAGTTTATTTGCAATTGGTATCAGCAACTTCATGGGTTATGATACACCAGCTAACTTCAATAAACCTTTTCTGGCGCCCAATATCAAAGAATTCTGGAATCGTTGGCACATGAGTCTGTCTTTTTGGTTCCGAGACTACGTATACATGCGATTGATGTTCACCCTGATCAAAAAGAAAGTTTTCAAAAGTCGTATAGTAGCATCTAATGTCGGTTATTTCGCCCTGTTTCTATTAATGGGCATTTGGCACGGTCTTACCTGGTATTACATTTTATACGGGGTATATCATGCGACACTGATTTGCGGAAATGATGCGTGGATCCGTTGGAAGAAAAAACAAGGAAATCTACCTTCGAACAAACTAACCAAAGCGGTGTCCACTGTATTGACCTTCCAAGCAGTTTGCTTTAGTTTCCTGATTTTCTCAGGAATCTTAGACAAATTATTCGTTAAATAAAAGGAGAAAAGAATATGACAACCAAAGAAGCAGTATTAGACATTTTAGTATCAGTTACAGGAAGTGACGAAGTAAAAGAAAACGAAACAATCGATCTTTTTGATGGAGGATTATTAGATTCATTAGGATCTGTTCAATTGCTGGTTGAACTAGAAGGGCGGTTAGGAATTGAGTTTCCTGTATCAGAATTTGACCGGGCAGAGTGGAATACACCAGCAAAAATCATTGAGAAAGTCGACACGCTGCAAAGCCGATGATGAAAAAACGACTATTCACGGCTTTTGGACCGCTTCTTTGTGCGGTGATTCTTGTCGGGGGACTCTTCCTTGGCCCTTGGAAGATCAATAGCCACGATCCGAAAGTCATCGCTCAAGCGGCGACGGCAATGAATGATGCGGTGTTTCGTGGGGATCATATCAAAAATGAGGCAATAGCAACAGGAAAATATGTCCCATTTTTTGGCTCATCCGAACTAAACCGTGTGAGTGTCACACATCCTTCCGTATTGGTGCAGAAATATCACCGTTCTTATACGCCATTTTTGATTGGTGCACCTGGCACCCAGTCGCTGACCCAGTACGCCATCATTCAATCAATGGCGAAAGAATTAGCAGGGAAAAAAGCAGTCTTCATCGTTTCCCCTCAATGGTTCGTTCCTAAAGGGTTGAAAGGAGACTATTTCAACCATCATTATTCCGAACAGCATGTGTACGATTGGCTCTCTTCGTTAAAGAAAATCTCTGACACCGATCAATACTATGCCGAACGTCTCTTAGACTATTCGAAAGTGAGAGAAAATCGCTTGACGGAACAAGTCTTGAATGAAGTGAAATCCGGTAAGATACCAACTGATTGGCAGAAAAAACAGATTGATCTGCAACGATCTATTTTGAAACGGGAAGATGAGCTTTTTAGTGGTCTTGGGTTGGGGCATAACTTGACTGACAAAATCACTGCTGCTGCAAAGAAATTACCTTCTACCTATAATCTCGCTCAAATAGAACAAGTAGCCGATAATGAAGGAAAAGCAGAAACGACTAATAATTCTTTAGGGATCAAGAATTCTTTTTACCAACATAATCTGCAAAGCCGCATAGATAAAATGAAAGGCTCTCAAAAGAAATGGGATTATCGTTTTGGACCAGAATATAGTGACTTTCAACTAGTACTGACAGAATTTGCTCGCAACAATGTGGATGTCTTATTTGTGATTCCGCCTATCAATCAGAAGTGGATGGATTATACTGGCTTACCGCAAGAGGTGTTGACTGGTTTTGACAAAAAGATCCGCTACCAGTTAAGAAGTCAAGGCTTTATGAATATCGCTGATTTATCAACGAAAGGCAATCAACCCTATTTTATGGAAGATACGATTCACTTAGGCTGGCGTGGCTGGCTAGCAGCAGATGAATACATTCAGCCATTCTTGGATTCTAAGGGCAAAGAGAAACCATCTTATGAAATCAACCATTATTTCCTATCCAAAAATTGGCAGCAAGAAGCACCAAAAGATATTCAGGGGGAATGAAAAAGGAGGACTGTTGGAGAATAGAAATGCTGGAGGCTTTATTCAATGAGTAGACATACGAAAAAACATGCAAAAAGAAACGTTCATAAACTAGTGCTTGGGATTGATATCCTTGTGATTATTTGTGGTCTCATTGGCCTCTACTACTTGTTTTTACCAACGGAACCAACGGATGCTTCTGATCATTTCAGTGAGCAAGTTGTACATTCCAGTACTGCCAGCAGCTACTCTTCCAAAAATGAGCAGCCCGCATCCAACAAGAAACAGGACTTGTTGGATGCGGGAAACTATGACAATCTCATTAGTAATCAAGAAGTCATCACACCTGAAGGAGCTATCTACGATCAGAAAATTATTTCCAGTGGCTTTATCGGAAGTGCATTGGTTGTAAAAAATGGGAAAGTCCTGCTGCATAAAGGGTACGGATATGCGGACAAGGCAGCTGATATTAAAAATACTCCGACAACATTATTCAATATTGGCTCGATACAAAAAGGTCTAACAGCTGTCTTGATTATGCGAGCAGTTAGGGACGGGAAATTATCCTTGACAGATACGTTAGCCCGCTTTTATCCCTATATTCCTGGTGCTGCTAATATTACGATTCAGCAAATGCTGCAGATGGCTTCCGGACTCAAGCTTTCAGAAAATCCCCAAGGACTGGAAGACGTGCAACAGATCCTCGACTGGGATGCTGCACATGCTGTCTTATCCGGAACCCAAGGAACATTCAAATACAGTCCCATCAACTACAATTTACTAGCAGGCATTTTGACAAAAGTAACAGGAAAAAGTTATGATATGCTGTTAACGGATTATTTTATCAATAAGAATGGGTTGAAACACTCTTTCTTATATAAAGTTTTTTTGCAGCAGGATCATCCTACGGTCAATTACAAAACGGATGGTGAAACAGATCCTTATGGGAACCCTAACGATATTTCCTCAGCTAACTTGGCAGCTGAGGTAGGAACTGGAAATCTCTATATGTCAGTTGGCGATTTGTATCGCTATTATGATTTATTATTGAATGGGAAACTGTTAGATAAAGCTTCGCTGGAGCAAATGTGGCAACCAGCCGCTGGCGGATTCTATGCAGCAGGTTTTTATGACAAAGGGACTTATTTCCGTGCTCATGGTGGTAAAGGAGGATTCGAATCGTTTGGGTTGTTTTCTAAAGATAATAAAACTAGTGTGATTCTGCTCTCTAATCGTGGACGTAAAAGCGACACGGAATTAATGAATCAACTGTATCATCCGCTTTCAAATATTGATGTCTCTTTTTAATCAAATTATATGAGGAAATCAATTATGATATATGCTTGATTTCCTTTGTCTAAATATTATAATTCTGTTGATAGGACTCATTTTTATGATATCGCAGATTTTATGTATCAATACTGCATCTTCGGCATAAAATATTAAAAAATTTTTGTTTATCTGTGTATTAACAATGAAACAATGTATGGTTCTTATTCAGAATTGATATGGAACAATCTATTATCTATCACTAAGTAGTAAGTGATAGATAAAATACATACAAACCAAGATAGCGGTTTCATATTTAGATTTTATAGTGTTGCCAAAGCTGTGCTATATTGCTTATCCGATTAATTTTTAAATTAATACTTTGAGGTGGTTCTATTTACAGCCTTTTTTTTCACAAGTGATAGAAGAAGTCGTAGACTGCCAATCTTGTGGATTGTCATCAATTCTTGCTCCACAATCAGTATAATTGCCTTCTTTTCTATGAATTTTTCCGTTTTCAGATTTCTTTGTGTCATTACCAACATATTTTATGTTTGCCATAATGCTTCCTCCTAATAATAGTATTTCTTTTTTTATTTTTGGCACTACTACTAAATCTTAAGTCTATTTTAATTCAAAAAAGTATAAAATGCTAATTATATTTGAAAAATGATGTATGAATAATTTCAGTTTACATAACATAGATTTTATACAAAGTTGTCTCTTTTAAAAAGCTATAAATCAATATAATTAAAAACATGTAAATGTTTATGTTAACTAAAAATCTCGATCTCTTAAGCAACATGATAGGTTCTGTTGCAAAGTTCCAAAATGAACAATACTAGTCTAACACTAGCTATAGTTTATGCAGGTATTCCTAATAATATCTTCATTTCCGTGCAGACTGAAAACCCGAAGAGAGTGCCTTCTTTTCGGTTCTTCTTATATAATCCTCGAATGGCTTCCATGCCTTTAATCGTGGTTGAGGCTGTTCGTAAGCTTCGATAAAATTTGTTTCGTCTCTTGATGGGACGATGATCTTGTTCAATGAGGTTATTTAGATATTTCACCGTGCGATGTTCTGTTCGCTGGTAAAACCCGTGTGCCTGTAATTTTTTGAAGGCACTGGCAATAGAGGGAGCTTTATCGGTCACCAGAACCCTTGGTTCATCGAACTGTTTAACTAATCTCTTGAGAAAGGCGTAAGCTGCTTGTGTATCTCGCTTTTTCCGTAACCATATATCCAGAGTGAGACCATCTGCATCAATGGCGCGATAAAGATAATGCCATTTTCCTTTGATTTTAATATAGGTCTCGTCCATTTTCCACGAATAAATGGACTGTTTGTTTTTCCTCTTCCAAATGTTGTAAAGTAGTTTCCCATATTCCTGTACCCAACGATAGACAGTGGTGTGAGACACGTTAATACCACGGTTGTACAGAATTTCTTGGACGTCACGATAACTCAGGTTGTACCGAAGATAGTAGCCTACAGCGACAATAATCACATCTTTCTGAAATTGTTTGCCTTTAAAATGGTTCATCTTCGTTACTCCTCCTAGTTCCTATTAAACTCAGTTTACCCTATAATGGATCTGAGGGGAAACTTTGCAACAGAACCAATTAAAGAATATTATTGATACGCAATTAGTTGTCACGAATATTTGTGACTTGAATCTTCCAAGAAAAGATATAATCGTTACATCGTTATATCCCTCTGAAAATGAATTAGAAAAGCTACGCGATTACTATGAGAATGATGCAAATTAATCTGATGCAAAATTGTCAGCTCTTACTGCGAGTGATTTTGATGATTTGATCAATACTTGGACAAAAAAGTTTAAGAAACTAGATATTGGTAAAAATAAATTACAAAATAATTTTGCAATGCAGTTACATATTATCATTTATAATGGGTAACTTAATCAAAGAGAAATGAGATAATTTCTTTCAAAGGAATAGAGATATATTAATTTGTTTGGTAGTGGAAATAAATTATTCTTAAACGACTATTAAGTAGTCAATAAATCAATGTTCCACACAAGTATCAATTTATGAATTTTTGCACTAAGTATATAGGGTCAGAAACTTAAAAGTTTTTGATCTTTTTTTGTTCTCCCGTTTTATGGCTCGTTCAATAGCTCAGTTAGTTAGGATCTGTTAGATATAAAAATAAGGGACAACAGAGAGTAACATAATAAACCTTTTCTTATGCTTGACATTCTTTTTATATACAGTTAAGCTATATATAGTTCAACTGTATATAGCTTAACTATAGTAAAATAAGGAGTATCTTTATATGACTAGAAATCCATATTTACCTTTAACTGAAACAACTTTTTATATTCTTTTAGTTTTAACTACACCCGCTCATGGATATGCTATTATTCAAGAAATTGATAAGTTAAGTGAAGGGGCAGTTAAGGTAGCAGCAGGAACTATGTATGGAGCGATTGAAAATTTACTTAAGCTTAATTGGATAGAAGAAATTCCAAGTAGGGAAAAAAGAAGAAGAGTTTACAAAATTACTGATATAGGAGAAGAAGTTTTAAAACTAGAAATAGAACGTCTAATAAGCCTGATTAAACTATCTTCTGTATTTGGATATTAGGAGGGGACAACATGAAGAAATTTAGAATTTTCTTATCCTTGAAAAAAGAAGAAGAATGGATCAATTCTATACAGGAAGAGGGATATAGGTTAGTTTCTGTTAATTCTCTGGTGCCTATGTATACTTTTGAAAAAATGGCTAGTAAAGAAATGTTCATTCCGTATGTACGCATTGATTTTAGAGAAAAAAGTATGAGGAAATCAAATTACGAAGATTACGTAACACTGTTTTCTGATAGTGGTTGGAAATTAATAAAGGGCAGTCGTTCCGGTGGCGCTCAGTACTTTCAGCAAGAACATCCAGATGTAACAAGAGAGATATTTTCTGATACTGATTCTCAAGAAAGTGTAAAGAAAAGATATGTGAAATATGGTTACACATATGGATCTATATTTTTATTGTATTTTTATATTTTTTCTAGCAGTAATTCATGGAGTTTAAATAATATTTTAAACATTAAATCATGGTATTTCACCCAAGGTTTATGGGAAATGAAGGGTATGTGGTTTTGGAAAGCATTTATTTTTGAAACTCCATTTGTTTTACTACGTGTATTACCTTTATTTTTCTTTCTATTTTTAGGTGTCTATTATCTCTTACGTTCGCTTATAAATGATGACTCAAAATTTAAAGCAAAATAAAAATAAAGGAAGTAGCCTTTTGAACAAGGGCGCTTCCTTTATTTGTTGTGGGACACCAGAGTATACTCTGTTGGACACTCCTTTAAACAGATTTTTAAATCATTAATAGTGTCCATGTAGATTGTGCAAAAAGCTTTCTCGAATCATAAAAAATTCATAATGAGTTATTTTGAGTAAGAGTGTTCAGAAAATGACTAATTTCTGGACACTCTTTTTAGATACTGTAATTTATATGTATCACTCTATTTTTGTGTTCATAAACTCGTAGCTAAATCATTGTTCAATTAAAATTTAGGTTTATGAGTATTAGGACAAATCTTGGATGTGGTCAAAAACTTAAGGGTTTATGAGCTCTCTTTGATTGCTATAACTATAAAAGAGTTCAAGATAGAATATTCTTTAACAGTTCTTCTATGCTAAATTAACCTATAGTGAGAGTACTAACTATGCTATTAATTCCTATTTACTTAGAAATTATGAGTAAACAACTTGACCTTATATAGATGGTTGTCTATATTACATATATAGACAACCATCTATATAAGGAGGGTCGAAGAATGAATTATGAATCTCTTTCATTAGTATTAAAATCTCTAGCGGATCCAAATCGTATGAAAATAGTAGATGTGCTTTCTTGCGGTAGTTTGTGTGCATGTGATTTACTTGAATATTTTGATTTTACGCAGCCTACACTTTCTCATCATATGAAAGTACTTGAAAAAGCGGGTGTCGTTTGTGTAAGTAAAAAAGGGCAATGGCACCATTATTCATTGAGGGAAGAATTTGTTGTAGAATTTATGGAATCTATTCAACAATTACTTGTAAATAATGAAGACAACTGTGTATGCAAAGTAAAAGAAGGATCTAAGTAGGAGGAAAGTAAAAATGAAATCAAAAGGTAAAGCTGAAGGGTTAGGCTTTTTTGAAAAGTATTTAACTCTATGGGTAATCTTGTGTATGATAATCGGAGTATTGATTGGACAGTTTGCTCCAGCTATTCCTGATACATTAAGTCAATTTGAGTATTTTCAGGTCTCAATTCCAACGGCTATTTTGATATGGTTGATGATTTATCCTATGATGTTAAAAATTGATTTTACCAGTATTGTTCGTGCTGCTAAAAAACCTAAGGGATTAGTTATCACGTGCGTTACTAATTGGCTTATTAAACCGTTTACGATGTATGGCATTTCAGCACTCTTTTTTTATGTGATTTTCCAACAATTGATTCCAATAGAACTAGCAAAAGAATACGTCGCTGGTGCAGTTATTCTAGGAGCAGCACCATGTACAGCGATGGTTTTTGTGTGGAGCTACCTAACAAAAGGTGACTCTGCCTATACTTTGGTTCAAGTCGCAATCAACGATTTAATTATCCTAGTATTATTTGCACCTATTGTTGCTTTCTTGTTAGGTGTTGATAATGTAAGTGTCCCCTTAGCTACTTTATTACTGTCTACTGTTCTTTTTGTAGTTGTTCCATTGTTTTTAGGCTTCATTACTCGAGTGTTGATCATAAAAAAAAGAGGTTTAACCTATTTTGAAAATGTCTTCTTGAAGAAATTTGATTCAGTGACGATTATTGGTTTATTACTAACTCTGATCATTATCTTCTCCTTCCAAGGTGAAAGAATCATTGCTAATCCATTGCATATTTTATTGATTGCAATTCCTTTAACGATTCAAACGATTTTAATATTTACAATTGCTTATAGTTGGGCAAGATTTTGGAAGTTGCCACATAATATTGCTTCTCCTGCTGGAATGATAGGAGCAAGTAACTTTTTTGAGTTGGCAGTAGCGGTATCAATATCACTTTTTGGATTACAGTCGGGAGCAACTTTAGCAACAGTCGTAGGCGTACTTGTGGAAGTGCCAGTTATGTTACTTTTAGTTAAGGTTTCTAATAAAACAAAAGACTGGTTCATAAATCCGGAATCTTTGAGTGAAATCAAGAACGTATAAAGGATAGGTGTGGAGAAATGAAAATCATCATTATTGGATCTGTCGCTGCTGGAACAAGTGTCGCTGCAAAAGCAAGAAGAAATACGGAAGATGCAGAGATTGTTTTGTATGATAAAGATATGGATGTGTCTTACGCAGTTTGTGGGATTCCATATGCAGTGGGGGGAGAAGTGGAAAACTTTGATGAACTGACGCCTCGTAATGCTGAATGGTTTAAAAAAAGGTACGACGTAGATATTCATACCTCTCATGAAATAACTCAGGTTGACTATGATAAAAAATTGGTGCACGGAATCAATCTAATTACAAAAAAATCATTTACCAATAATTTTGATGTTTTAGTGTTGGCCACAGGATCGGTTTATAATACCCCAGAAATATTTGTTAATAGACATTTTGAGAATGTTTTTCAGGTGAAAAATATTTCGAGTGGGAAAAGTATCAAGAAGTTTGTAGATGAAAACGAGCCAAAAAAAGCAGTTGTCATTGGTGCTGGATATATTGGTTTAGAAATGGCCGAGCAGTTACAGAGACTAGGTCTTGAGGTCTCGTTACTTCAACGAAGTAAATATCCCATGTCCCATTTAGACCGGGACATGTCTTCAAGAATCATTAATGAAATGAAAAGGAAAAACATTGCCTTTTTCCCTGAAGAAACCGTCAGAAAAGTTAACGGTGATGGTAGTCTGAAGTCTATTGAAACGGCTAAAGGAACTATCTTTTCGGCAGATATTTTTGTATTAGCTACCGGAGTAAAGCCGAACACCGTATTAGCAAAATCCATGGGAATTAAATTAGGAATTACCGGAGCTATAGAAGTAAACGATAAGTTAGAAACCAATTTTCCAAATGTTTATGCTGTAGGTGATGTTGCAGAAAGTTTTGATCGCATAACTAGGCGACCAATTTATCGACCTTTAGCTTCAACAGCCAATAAAATGGGAAGGATCGCAGGAGATGTTATTACAGGTGGCAATCTACGACACAAGGGAATCTTAGGAACTGGTATTTTACGATTCTTTGATTTAACAATTGCTCAAACTGGTCTCACAGAAAAAGATGCTTTAGCAAATAATATAGCTATTACTACTTTATATAATATTAAACCTAATAAGCCGGACTATATGAATGGTAAAGAAATGGTGATCAAAGCAATCGCAAATAAAGAAAATGGGAAGATACTTGGGGCTCAAATCATAGGTTATGATGGGGTAGATAAGCGGATCGATGTGCTTGCTACTGCTATTTCATTTGGCGCAGCTGCTGAAGATTTATTTCACTTGGATTTAGCATATGCTCCACCTTTTTCTACAACAAAAGATCCCATTCATTATACTGGGATGGCTTTGAACAACGATATAAATAATGATACCCCGTTAATGACCCCTATAGAGCTATTGAGAAGAATTGATAGCGGCGAAAAATTACAAATTATTGATACCAGATCAAGAAAACAGTTTGAAACTTCGAAAGTTGAGGGAGCAATTCACATACCTTTAGCTGAGTTAAGAGATCGATATGAGGAATTGGATAAAGAATGTGTGACAGTAACTTATTGTAATAAAGGCGTTACTGGAAATGCAGCACAAAATATTTTATTGAACAAAGGATTTAAACAAGTTTATAATTTATCCGGAGGAAATAAAAACTATCAAGAAGTTTGTGAAACGATACAAAAATTATGATAGAATTCTAAATATTGGAATAATTAGGAAGAAACTTATTTTGAGGTTTGAT
The DNA here is from genome assembly GCF_002393265.1 of Enterococcus sp. FDAARGOS_375. NCBI lineage: Bacteria > Bacillati > Bacillota > Bacilli > Lactobacillales > Enterococcaceae > Enterococcus > Enterococcus sp. FDAARGOS_375. Next base: position 2,166,854 of record NZ_CP023515.1, read on the forward strand.
GTAAAATTTGTATTTTTTTCAAGCTTCATTTTTTTATATATTATGGACTACTAGAGGTGAAATTGAAGATGGTAGATTTAACTAAAATTGAATACCGAGTTTTGATTTCATTATATGAATGCGAGGGAGGGATAACAAAACGTAACTTTGTAAAAAAATACCCAGAAATTAAGCTGAATACAGCTTATTTAGTTATTGATCGGCTAGTAGACAAAGGGTACTTAGAAATGAATTACTCAAAAAAAACTGAATTATCAGAAAAATTGTTTAGTCCAATCAAATCAATAACTGACTTCTATTCTGATATGTTTGGTATTTGCGCTGTTGATTGTACGGTGAAAAAAGTAATACGTGAACTAACTGATTATAGTCAAACAAGTTTTATTCTAGATAAAATAAGAGAAGCAAAAAGATATGCAAAATAAATTTATATAGTTGGAATGAAAAGGTAAAATCTCATACTTATAGTCTTGGTATACAGTAAAAAAGAAATGGAGAAATGTCTATGGGACTTTTACATTTGCTTTATGTAATATTGTATTCAATTATAGTAATTAGCTTACTTATTTCCTAAGATTTATTTGTAAAAAATTTTAAGAAACTCCATTTACGATATTCTTTTAAAATAATTATTGGTTTAATATTATTTGTATCGCAAATGTATTTTATCATAACTTTTTCGATAAATAATGTGGGGCATGTTTATTATGAATATACATTACCTTTATTTATCTTATACTTTAACTCATTCAAAATGAAAAATTATTTTCTTTTATTGGCTCTAATGATGGTGTTTATCGGACTATCGTAATAAGTATTATTGATATCAAGACATTACTTAGTATTCTAGTTCTAAGTATACTGGCATTCACTTTTAGTTTCGTAATTAAAAAAAGCTTTTATAAATATATAATACAGATACCGTTTTATATATTTTTTGTTTTAATTACTCTAATGATGGCTGGATTGAATTCTATGCTCTTTTTTGAATATAAACTTACTTTTTGGGAATATCTATCTTTGTTTATAGGGTCTATAATTATTTGTATTTCTTGGCAATACTATCTAAGTACTCAAAAATAATTCTTAAAAGATATAAATAGAAAACTTATTGAGAGAAACTACGATGAATTGACGAAAGTTAAAAATATTAGAAGCTTAAATGAAGACGTAGATAGTATGACAGATGTTGAAAAGGAAAAGCTTATTTTTGTTATGATGGATTTAGATCATTTTAAAAGAATTAATGATCACTATGGACACATTACAGGAAATCGTGCTTTAATATTCTTTTCAAAAAAAATAACAACTTTTCTTAGTGAAGCACACCAAGATCAAGTAGAGGTTTATAGATATGGAGGCGAAGAATTTTTAGTTATTTTCAAAGACAGTACATTAAAGTCTGTTCAAAAGACTATATTAAGATTTCAGGCATTCTTATTAAAAAATAAGTTGAATATTGGAGGGGAAAGAAAGATTACGCTTTATTTTTCTGCTGGCATTTCTAAGTATGATTCTTCTTTAGATGTATATGAACTCATCAATCAGGCTGATCAAGCGCTGTATGCTGCAAAAAAAAGGAGGTAGAAACACAGTTGTTGTTTATTCTTGATTTATTATGCAATTAAACATGATTTTGGCTTGATCAAGATCTCTTGGACGGTTAATTTAAAATAGTATTGTTTAACAAGGGCATTTTACTTGCTATATATAAATAATTGTTCTAAAATTTTCTAGTGTGTCTCATTAAAAGAGTAGAGGAGAAAGCAGATTGGGGAAGTCTTCTTTTTATATGTTGCTTTTATATTTATAGGTGAGTAAATCTACTGTAATGATAATATATTTATCGTTTTTCAGAAGGTTTCATCAAAGGACGCAAAGAGAAAGTTCTATTTTTCTCTTTGCGTCCTTTTCTAAACTATTTATTGGAAAGTAAAGATCTACTAAACTGAAACCAATCATTGATATAACAAATCAGCACATAACTTAATATTTCTCATGCTATTGGAGGGCTTATGGAAGAAAATAAATACATCGAGATTGTTAAAGTGTTCTCAAAACTTGGGTTCTTTGCTTTTGGTGGACCAGCTGCTCATATCGCTATGATGGAAGAAGAAGTCGTGGATAAAAGGCAATGGATGTCTAAGGAAGAGTTTCTAAATTTATTAGGATTTACTAACTTGATTCCTGGTCCAAACTCTACAGAGATGGCAATTATATTAGGTCATCGGCGTGCTGGAAAATGGGGATTATTTTTAGCAGGTATTTCATTTATTTTACCAGCAATGGTCATTGTAATGATTATAGGGCACTTTTATAAATTATATGGAGACCTTCCTAGAGTTCAAACAATTATGGAGTATATAAAGCCTGTCATTGTAGCAATTATTGTAGCAGCTCTAATAAAGCTTTTTAAAACAGCTATAAAAGATATATCTACATTTATTGTTTTTTGCCTGTCTCTGCTTTTGGTTGTTTTTGGTGCTTCGGAACTCACTGTGTTAATAGTTGCCGCAATACTCTTACTATTAATAAAAAAAGATTGGAATTTTAAAAATTATGTCATAGAGCCATTTAGTCTCTCAATTTTATTTTTAACTTTCCTGAAAATAGGTTTACTTTTATATGGTAGTGGCTATGTATTACTTGCGTTTATCCAATCAGAATTTGTTGATAAGTTACAAGTATTGACCCAAGTTCAAATGATAGATGCCATATCTGTAGGCGAATTTACTCCTGGGCCTGTATTTACTACAGCAACTTTTATTGGATATTTACTTTTCGGTATCCCAGGTGCTTTGGTAGCTACAGTAGGGATTTTTTTACCATCGTTTCTACTGGTTCTTATATTAGCACCACTATTTTCCAAGCTTAAACAATCCAATACATTTTCCAAAATGTTAATTGGTATAAATGCGGCAGCATTAGCATTGATGGCTAATGTTACCATCCAATTAGGACAAAATATATTTGTTGAATGGTATTTCATTTTAATTTTTTTTATTAGTCTATTAGGTATTCTTAAATACAAAATTAACTCTGCATTCTTCATTTTAGGGGGAATTCTATTAGGTCTATTTTTATGATTTAGATTAGATGATCTAATGATAAGAGTTTTGCATAAGAATGTTAGGGTATTTATGTATAAAAACAATAGATTTTTTTGTAGGTAAGGGGTAACATACTATTGTAAAGATATCTGATGTTGAATTGAAATTTATTTGATTACGTAATATGTATTTTTAAATAGCAGAAGTGGTTAGTTAATCTCTCTTTTCGCTGAGTTTTTTATTAAGGGAAGGACGTGATTTTCCTGAAAGTTGAGAAAGAAGAATTTAAACGAGTTATTAATGACGCGTCTCACTTAGAATATAATTATATTCATCGGGATTTAGAAAAGATTACTGATCCTAAATTGAAGGACGAAGAAGTAGAGTATTTGATTGTAAATCAGATACATCACAGACTTTTAAAAAGTTCACACAAATCGTTATTTGGAAATAAAATAATAATAAAAAGTATTGATGAAAAAGATTACAAGTTATTAAGATATTATGTGGAAGCATTATCGGAAAACCACTATAGAATAAAATAATATTCCTTAAAGTCTTAGGTTTCGAAAAGTTAATTATTACTTATGTGAATGGTTTTTAAATAAATGATTGCTTGATAAAAAATGATTATGAATTCTACAATATTGATTTTAACGGATCAGAAATTATAGGATTTTGCTCTATTTTAAAATCGAGCTGAAGCTGGATCTAAGAATAGGAGACAATAAATAGATGTACTGCTTTATTAACATAAAAAAAGCAATTCTTAATCTGTGATGATTGGCTTGCTAGTTTGTGATATTTTTTAGTTAAAAGTTACTTGCATTTGCTATGTCTAACTGTAGGTAATACCATTTTGGAGGGATGATATGGAAGAAAGTGAGAGTTTTGAACAGCACTGGCTATTGTCATTTAGTATCCAACGTGTAAAATATCTGAAACTTCTTTCCGCCTATCCAAAAACTACTTGGACGGAGGAGGAAAAGAAGGTATTTCTCTGGTTGTGTCAGATGGATATCGATACACTTGAAACAATGGAGATCATTTTTAGCAAATTAGCACACAAAAAATGAATAAGACAGCTACTCATTCTTACAAGTAGCTGCCTTTAATATGAAAAGAGCTTGGCCATTAGAGAGTTTCACTCCTTATGCTAGTTTTTCTAATTCATGTACTGCATTTTCGATTGTAGTACCGGTTGCCACTTTGGTTTCATCATTTTTAGAAAAAACAATAAACAAGTTTAAGTTAGTGTCCAAAGTAACACGATAATCAATTGTTTTGTTAGTGAATGTCACAATACATTCTCCTCTCTCAAATAGTGACGAAAGGTAACGATAACGTTCATAGCGAAATTCTATATAGATAGTATAGCACATTAAAAATAAAATAGTGTATAGTGAGTGATAAGTTTATAAAAAAATAATATTTTTATGTAAAGTTGCAACTAAAGAGTTTGTGTGGTATACTACTTGTAGTGATAAACTTTGAAACGTATTAAGAGTGCTATACATAAATTTATACTCTCCTTTTGCTTATCAAACAATTATTGCAACAAAACGCATTCGTAATGATGCACAAGGAGGAAATAGTATGAATAAAGGTACAGTAAAATGGTTTAATTCAGATAAAGGTTTTGGGTTCATTACAGGAGAAGATGGTCAAGATGTCTTTGCTCATTTTTCAGCGATTCAAGCGGATGGATTTAAATCTTTAGATGAAGGTCAAGCAGTTACTTTTGATACTGAAGAAGGTCAACGCGGTTTGCAAGCTGCTAATATCTATAAAGCATAAAAGTGCCTTTTAACCCGTCTCAACATGTGTGAGGCGGTTTTTTCATACTTCAAAGGAGGGGTAAGAATGAGTTTTTCACAATGGAAACCACAACAACTTTCAATAGAAGGCCAAGCTTTTCATATAGATCAACAGGTCATATTTCGATATAGAAAAAAACAAGCAGCTGGAACAATTATAAAGCTACTCAGCAATTCGGCAGTTGTAACCCTTTCAAATTCAGAAGTGACGAATACTACGGAAAGAACAGTTATAAATTATAAAAATTTAATGAGTAACTGAAATCAATGAAGAATAGATTGAGTTTTTTAATCACGTACTATGTATATGTAAACTGGATAGACGATTGGTTTGAGTGGAGGAATAAAATGCAAAAAGAAGCTATTCATCAGTTAATCGTAAAATTGACACTTAACAAAAATTGGCTTAATGACCCAATGATTGTTAATCAAGTGAAATATCTAGGAGATCAACTTTCTTGTACACGACGTTCTCCGATTAATTATAATCAGATTCAGGGAATCAATGTTTATTATCTGGATGGTTCTGAAAAAATGTATACTTCTTTAAAAAGTTGCTGTGAAGGAGAAAAACTCTTCAAAGGAACCATCCAGAAATATATTTTATCTGATTCACCCATAGCAGATGGCAGATATTTCTGTGTCATTCGCTAATCTATAAACTTCTAAATCCGCCACCATAAGTTTTGCGATAAATATTTCTTTTTATTAAGCAGATTAAGGATGAACATTTAGTTCATTAGATACAGATATACAAAAAAACTAGCTATGATCAGCTAGTTAAATTATTTATACATAAGAGAGTTACATCTAGATTTAGCTTCCTCTAAAGTAGAAAATTTTTCGATATCAATATCGTAAATAAATAATTTGAGTTGAATATTGTGCAACTCTTTCAAATTTAGCACAGCAAATGACGTGATCAAAGGTGGTCTCGATTGAAAATCATACAAATTTGTTTTTGCTTTTGATGAATATAAACGGTAGTCCGAACTAAAAACTTCCACTGGATAAAAATTAGTATTCATATTTGAACACCTACTTTCATGGTACTTATCCAGTATAGCACTTAAAAGAAGTCAAAAGTAAAAATAGAAAAAACGTAAGGGATTCCTAAGCATTGCTTCTACATCGTAATTACTTGCAAAAAAGAAATATATAGCGTAGGCTGATTAAGCAACATGCATTAATCTAAGAAGAGTACCGGCACAGAAAACTTGGGGAAGTTTTTCTGGACTGCGCCGAATACTCTTCGTTTTTTTATTTTAACATTATTCTTACTTAATAAACATTAGAATATGAGAAGTTGCATTTAACTGATTTTATCTATTGCTTAATATTTTAATAGTCTACGGAATGTGAGGAGGTATTTAGTATAGTATTAGCATAGAGACAAGAGGCTTCTGGTTTCTCTAGAGTTAACTCCATGGTTTATTATAAATAAGAAGAATGAGGAGGAGATTCGATGAATATAAAAAAGCAGCTGAAATGTTTGATTTAAGTGTGGATACACTAAGCTATTATGAGCGTGTTGGCGTGATACCACCCGTTCACCGCCACGAGAGCGGCTACCGAGATTATACTACCAATGATTTAAATTGGATTTATCTAGCAAAAAACTTGCGAAATGCTGGATTGTCGATTGAATCTTTAATTGATTTTGCTCAACTAGTTCAATTACGTGAAACACAAAATGATGCTATATAGATAGAAGGAAAAATTTGGGAGGTTATCATTCTGGATGAAAAATAAGCGTAGCTATTAAAGAATTTTACATTTAACTGCTGAAAAGGAATGGTAAGATTCTCCAAAAATTGTCAATGAGGTTCAAACGATAGAAACAACTATTTTAGACGGACGCGCTTCGCCCATGAACTATTAGGAGTCAAACGGAATAAGAGTTACTGAATCATAAGAACAATGTCAGAAACTATGCAACGATCAGTGGCTGCGTAGCTAATGAACTACCGTGTCGAGTAATTATTACAAAACTTATTAAACCCGTGGTGCTAGTTAATTTTTTCCTAGAGGAAAATGTCTAAACATGTTGGTAAATCAACAAAAAAACGCATATAGTAGTCTCAAAACTCCCAAGAAATGAGGACTACATATGCGTTCATCAAAATATACTGAACATTATACAGATACTTTTATAACATTCAAGGAAATTATGAGAACTGTTTCTAACATATACCACAATTGTGTACCAGATAAGATTAAAAACCGAAGAAATACTGATCAACTGAAGCAACGCGATACAGTGATTATTGCTTGTGTTATATGGGGCATAATTAATGGCTATACTAGCCAAAGAGCCACGTATAGAGCGGTTTGTTCCGTCTTATTTCCTAATGGTGACTTTCCTAGTAGGAGTCGATTCACTTGCTTAAGTTCAAACTTAGCTTACACTATCAAGATTATTCGATACTTTTTCATCAAGAAGCTCACCAAAGGTGAACTAGTCGGAATTATAGATAGTTTTCCTAGTTTATTATGTAAACCAGTTAGAAATAGACAAGCAAAACTATTGAATCAAATAGCCAAAGTTGGCTATAACTCAACAAAAAAATCTTATTTTTATGGTCTTAAAATTCATATGATCGTTACTAAGACTGGCTTTCCGATTACTTACTCAATCACGAATCCAGGTGTCCATGACGTGAAAGTGTTAGAGACTTTATCGGAAGAAGCGAATCTTCCCAATATCCTAGGGCACAAAGGATATATTAGCCATAAAATCCATGAAAAGCTTGCCCTTAAGGGCATTACTATATCCGTTCCGCCACGTAAAAACATGGATAAATCAGAAAAACTAGACCACAGCTTACTTGGAAAACAAAGAAAAACAGTTGAGACTGTTTTTTCTTCCTTAGAAAAATTAGGTTGTCAAAATTTCAACTCACGTTCTGTTAAAGGGCTAGAGAGTAGATTTGAAAGCATATTACTGGCTTACAGTGTTCTATTAAGTCGAGCACAACGACGTTTTGAAGGAACTTTGAGATATTCTTTAGGATATTAAAATTAACTAGCACCACGGGTGATTTATAATATACTATGTCAAAAGGAGGAGTTAGATGAACAATCAAATCACACTAGCGTATTTAGATTATGATGATCTAGATGCTTTACAAGTTGTAAGTGTTGTCAGTTTTTATGAATCGTTTATCGATGGCGCAGATCCACTTGATATGCAAGGATATTTACAGACACAATTGACAACTGAAATATTGGCAGTAGAATTGGCACAGTCAACCAGTAAATTTATTGGTATTAAGGATCATCAAATACTCATTGGTTATATGAAAGTCAATGATGAAAAAGATACTATAGAGATTCAACGGCTCTATCTGCTCAAAGATTATCAAAACAAAGGGTTAGGGCAACGGTTACTCGATGAAGCGAATCGTTATGCTAAAACGAAACAAAAACGTTATTTACGTTTGACTGTTTATGAAAAAAATCATGCAGGTATTCGTTTTTATGAACGTCATGGGTTTAAAAAAATCGGGATCAAACATTTTCCTTTAGGAAAACAAGATCGTATTTGTCCGATTTTAGAAAAAGAAATCTAAAAAAACGTCCTCACTTTTGATGCTGAGGACGTTTTTTTAGACTGGTAATGGAACCATAATTCGCTTTCCTTTTTGATAAATCGCTAATTCCGTCACACCTTTTGCTTTTAACAGAGCAAAAAGATCATCGAAATGGAAACGGAAATGTTCAAGGTAATGCCCATCTGATCCAACACTAAACAAGGTACCACCACGTGAAAGATATAAATCGATGACATATTCATATAACGCTAAATTGTCATACAAGTAAGCGCTCTTAGCATTTAATTCGAATGCCAATTTATTTTTGATTACTTGATCTAGAATCGGTAAAAACTGCGCTTCATATTGTTTAAATTCAGCAACGGATAGACCAAATACCCGAAAACCATAGTCAAAATGAGCAAAGACATCTGCTTCTATAACAACTAGTGCTTCTGAAAGTTGTGCAAAATACTGAGGAATCACAATAGCAGGATCCATATCTTTGACTTCGTCATCTAAATAATCAAATTGACCATTATGATGCACACTGAGTAATTTTAAATCGTAATCTTTATCGGCTAAATAGTCGATGATCCGATTCTTTTCAGAAGCGATGTAACCGATTTCGATGCCTTTTAAAACACGATTGCCAAAACGCTTATTTAAGCTATCGATTGTTTAACTGTACATTTCATAATCGGGGATATCATCGACTTTAGTAACAGGATTGGCTAAGTCAAAATGTTCAGTTGTCACGACGTAACCATCGTAGTTTGTTAAATAGTCCTCATTTCTTGGGAGTTTTGAGACTACTATATGCGTTTTTTTGTTGATTTACCAACATGTTTAGACATTTTCCTCTAGGAAAAAATTAACTAGCACCACGGGTAGTATTTTATATTCTTATATTAAAAAGAAAGATGCCGTTTGCATCTTTCTTTTTTTAGTTAAAAGGGAGAATTTATAAAATTAATGAAGTTTTAGTAATGAATCTATTGAAAAATTTTTTTCCATTAGTAATATTGTCTAATAATCAGAATATTCAGAAAAAAGGAGGGGCAATATGTCGGAATTTTTTCAGTGAAAATTAGTTTGGGAATATTTTCCAAAGGTTTTAAGTGCTTTGCCGGTTACGTTGATGATAGTAGCAGTGGCGTCGATTACAGGATTGCTTTTAGGGATTTTACTTGCATTTATTCGTGTCGAAAAAGTGCCATTTCTGAGTCAACTGGCGGCAGTCTTCGTTTCATTTATTCGAGGCACACCGATATTGGTTCAACTGTATGTTGTGTATTATGGTGTACCCGCCTTATTACAAATGATTCAAATCGATGTTTCCTCATGGAATAAAATTATTTTCATCTATATCACCTACGGATTAAATACTGCTGCCTTTCAGTCTGAAACTTTCCGGGCTGCGATTCTAAGTGTACCGGTCACACAGAAGGAAGCGAGTATTGCTTGCGGATTGACGAAAACACAAATGTATCGACAAGTGATTTTACCGCAAGTTGTCCGTGTCGCATTACCTGCATTTGGTACAACTACGATTGCACTGCTGCAAGACACATCGCTGGCTTTTACCATTGGGGTAGTGGATGTTGTCGGCAAAGCGCGAGCGATAGGCGCAGTGACCTTCCATACACTTGAAGGCTATGTCGGTGCGGCGATCTTGTTTATTACCTTAAGCTTCCTCTTAGAACGTGTTTTCACCGGTCTGGAACGTCGGATGAGTTTTTCGAAAACAAAACAACAAACAGCAAAAGTACCACTGATATCATGGACCAAAAAACAGCAAAAAATCAAAACAACATAGGAAAATTTTGGGTAGAGGGAAAGGGAGGAATTCAAATGAAAAAAACGATTTTAGGTGCAATTACATTGGTGACACTTTTGGTTTTAGGGGCTTGCGGAAGCAGTTCTGCCGACACTACAAGCAGTGGAGCAAGTGATGCAACAGAAATCAAGGTGGGTACTGGGAATGAAGCATTGCCATATGCTTATTTAGACGAAAATGGTGAATATGATGGCTATGATGTCGCCGTCGTTAAAGCAATCGACGAAAAATTACTTGATTATACCTTTACCTTTGAAGGAGCGGATTTCCCAACGACGTTATCAAATTTAGAAAGCAATAAAGTCCAGATGGCTGCCTATGAATATGAAGTCAATGATGAACGGAAAGAAAAATTCGTCTATGGGGATGTTGGGTATGTGGTCTGGGATACGTATATTGTCTCTGATCCAGATGCTGGTACGGTCTACGATAGCTTCGAAGATTTAGCAGGAAAAAAAGTCTATGTGACGACTGCTACTAACCAAGCAGCAATGGCTGAGGCTTATCTGGCAGAAAATCCCGATGCTTTTGAATTGGTTTATGGGGAATACAACAACGAGCAAATCGTACAAGCAGTCACTTCAGGTGCGGTCGATGCAACGTTAGCACCAGAATATCAAGTCGATAATTGGAACAATTCATTTAGTGAAAATCTAGAGATCGGCAGCGAACCAGTCCACAACTCAGATGCCTACTTATTGTTCAACAAAGAAGCGGACCAAGACTTTATTGATGCGGTCAATACAGCATTAGAGGAATTGAAAGCAGATGGAACGATCAAAGAATTATCAGAAAAATATCTAGATGGGGATTACGTCCCAGAATAGGGAGGAATGGCGATGAGTTTTCAATTGTCTATTATGATCGAAGCGCTGAAAACAGCAAGTCATTATATTGGTACGACGCTTTTTATGGCGTTGACCGCACTAGTCATTGGCGCGGTGGTTGGGTTGATTATCGCCTTGATTCGTCTGTATAGGATCAAGATCCTCGCACCAGTGCTGCAAGTGATTGTCACGGTCTTAAAAGGGGTCCCAGTGGTTTTAGTGATTTTAGCGTTATATCTTATTTCTGCTAAACAGTTTGATATTTGGGCGGAGTCGATGCATTGGACTTTGCGATTTAAAGATTTCAACATGGTTTGGATAGCGATCGCCGCCTTGAGTTTAATGTCTGCTATCAATAGCAGCGAGATTTTCAGGGGCGCATTTGCGGCAGTCAAAAAAGGGCAGTTCGATGCAGCCAAATCGATCGGCATGACGAACTTACAAGTCATCCGTCGTGTGCTGCTCCCGCAAGCCTGGCCGATTTCATTGCCCATGTTCAGTAATTTGCTGATCTCGTTGGTTAAAGCGTCGGCCTTAGCTTCCATGGTCAGTGTTGTCGATGTTTTTGCGGCAGCTAAAATCACGGCCCAGCAAAATTATCGGTTTTTAGAAGCGTATGTGGCTGTTGCGATCATTTATTGGCTGATTAGTTTGGTCATCGAAAAAGGGGCACAATTACTGGAAAATCGGCTGTTGCGCAAACTAAGGAGGGCCGCATTATGATGAAAGTAACGGATATCCATAAGCGATTCGGCAAACAAGAAGTGTTAAAAGGGATTGATCTTGATGTCGCTAAAGGCGAAGTAGTCGTCTTATTGGGGCCTTCCGGTTCGGGAAAAACGACCTTCTTGCGTTGTCTCAATTTTTTGGAACGAGCAGATCAAGGTGTGATTCAATTGGGAGAAACCACCACCACATTGCACAAAGCAAGTAAAAAAGAAATATTGACCCATCAACGGCAAACAGCGATGGTTTTCCAAAATTATGCCTTGTTTCAAAATAAAACAGCCAAAGAAAATATCATGATGCCATTGATCGTGACCAAAAAACAAAGCAAAGAAGCTGCCCTGCGAACAGCAGAGGCTTTGTTGGATCAAGTCGGTTTGTCTGAACGACAAGATTTTTATCCTAGCCAACTGTCAGGTGGACAACAACAGCGTATCGGGATCGCCCGTGCGTTGGCGTTGAATCCTAAGGTCATCTTGTTTGATGAACCTACCTCGGCATTGGACCCGGAACTAGTGGGACAGACATTGGCGCTGCTCAGAGAAATTGCGGAAGCCGGTGCGACCATGGTATTGGTGACCCATGAAATGAAATTCGCGTATGAAGTAGCAGACAAAGTCGTTTTCATGGAGAATGGACATATTGTTGAACAAGGCACACCGCAACAAGTATTCGAGGAAACCAAAGAAGAACGAACCAAAGCCTTTTTAGCCCGCTTTACCACACAGCTGGTCGGCTAACAACTATGCAGGGAGGAAATAGAATGGCCTATCAATTCGCACAACGTATCATGACATTAGAAGCATCTCCATTAAGAGAGAATGCAAAAAAAAATATGGAGTCTGCAGCAGCTATTTCCTTTGCTTACGGATTTCCACCGACAGAAGCATTTCCAATGGCTACATTGAAAGAGATCTCGCAAAAATTATATAACGAAGCGGACCCAGAGTCTTTCTTGCAGTATGGGGCATCAGAGGGGTATCCGCGCTTACGGACCTTGATCAAAGAACGTTTGCGTCAATTGTCAAATATCGATAACGAAGAGGAGGTGCTGGTGGTTTCGGGCTCGACCCAAGCCATGGATTTGGCGGTAAAAGTCTTTTGTAATGAAGGCGATGTGGTGTTATGCGAGGAGCAAACATTTTCCGGTGCGGTGAATGCTATCAAAGGATATGGGGCGATACCAGTGCCGGTACCGATGGATCTTGCAGCAGAATCAATGGATCTTGACGCTTTAGAAACAATCCTCAAAACAGACGCAAGAGTGAAAATGTTGTATCTGATCCCCACTTTCCAAAACCCTTTAGGCACATCAATGCCATTGGAAAAACGTAAAGCCATTTATGCATTGGCATGTCAATATGATGTGCTGATTTTTGAAGACGATCCTTACGGTGAGTTGTTGTATGAAGGTACACCGATCCCTAAGATGAAAACATTAGATACCGAAGGACGAATCATTTATGCGGGATCTTTTTCAAAAATTTTGGCACCCAGCAGCCGGATTGGTTTTATGATGGCTGCTGGTCCTGCAATGGAAAAATTGATTTTGGCCAAGCAATCCGCCGATTCCCACACCAATTTTTATTGGCAAGTGGTATTGGCCGAATATATGGATCATCATGATTTCGAAGGTCATGTGGCCCAATTGACCTTGTTGTATCAAGAGAAATATGCCCGCATGCTGCAAGCATTACAGGCACTGCCAACGGATAAGCTTACCTTTATCAAACCAACAGGCGGCTATTTTATCACCTGTTTCCTATCGACTGAGATGGACGCAGAGCGGTTCTATGAATACCTTGATGAGGCGAAAGTTGCGGTCATTCCAGGCAATATCATGAGTGTTGCGGGAAAAGGCTATGAGCATTCATTTCGGCTGAATTTTACGAAGCCGACATTGGCACAGATCGATCAAGGGATCGCTTTATTAGGTGATGCGTTGGAATACGCTATGCCGCCAGCATATGAAGGGGTCATTTAGGAGGTGTTGCCAATGAAATTGATTTATTACGGGGTAAGTGAAGAGGAAATTGCTTATATCGAACGGTGGCAATTTATCCACAAAACACCAGTGACGATCGTAATGGAGGGCTTGTCTTGGGAGAATATCCATTTGGCAGCAGGGCACGACGGCATCTGTTTGTATCCTAGTCTGGCTATGCAGCAAGATGAGTCCCTGTACCAACGCTTGCATATTTTAGGGATGAAGCAGTTATCGATCAAATCAACGGGGGTCGACGGTCTTCGTTTTGACTGGGCGCAAAAGCATCAGTTGACGGTCACCAATGTCCCTTCTTATAGCCCAACATCGGTGGGCCATTACACTGTGATGTCGATCTTGATGGTTTTACGCAATATTCCAGCAATGATCAAAGGAAAACTTGATCGACGGTCTGTGATTGGTCGGGAGCTACAAGACGTAACAGTCGGTTTGTTAGGCACTGGTCGAATCGGTGCTCTAGTCGCAGAAGCGATTTATCATATGGGGGGACATGTGATTGCCACTAGTAGGAGTGAAAATCCTCGGTTGAAGGGGATTGTCGAATATGTGTCCTTTGAGACCTTGATTGCTGCATCGGACGTCTTGTCGATCCATATCCCGCTGACAAAAGCATCAGAAGGGCTATTTTCGGCCTCTGTTTTTGCACAGATGAAGCCTGGCAGTTGTCTGGTCAATACGGCACGTGGGGGAATCGTTGATACGGATGCGTTGATTGCCGCACTCGCGCAAGGGCGTTTGTCTGGTGCTGTATTAGACGCTATCGCCAATGAAGAACGGTATTTTTCAGTTGGGTGGGATCAAAATCCTTATTATCAACAGCTGAATCAACTGCCAAATGTGCTTTTGACCCCGCATATTGCGTATTATACCCAATTGGCTGTACAAGAAATTGCAGAAACAGCTTTGAACAATGCAAGAGATATTTTGCTAGAAGGACAATCTGCCAATACGATCGCGCTTTGAGCGATAGAAAAGAAAGGGTGGGAGTATGCTGCAAGCAGAAATCAAAGGATTGAAGAAGTCTTTCGATAAACAAGACATCTTAAAAAATGTTGGCTTACAAATTGAACGTGGGGAAGTTGTATGCATCATTGGTCCTAGCGGCTCTGGAAAAACGACCTTTTTGCGTTGCTTGAATTTGTTGGAGCAGCCTGATGCGGGGAGTTATTCTATCGGTGACTTCCAGTATGATCTCGCACATATTGGCAAAACCCAACGATTGGAGATCGCCCGCAAAACAGCGATGGTCTTTCAATCCTATGAGCTGTTCAGCCACATGAATGTGTTGCAAAATGTGGCGGAAGGACTACGCACACCACGGCGTTTCCCAAAAAAACTGGCAGAAAAAGCAGCGTTATCTGCCTTAGAAAAAGTGGGTTTGGCAGATAAAGCTATGATGTATCCTAGTCAACTGTCTGGCGGACAGCAACAACGTGTAGGTATCGCCAGAGCGATGGCTTTGACGCCAGAATTATTACTGTTTGATGAACCCACTTCAGCGCTCGATCCAGAACTTGTCGGTGATGTCCTAAATGTCATGAAGCAACTGGCTGATAGTGGGCAAACGATGATCATCGTGACGCATGAAATGCAATTTGCACAAGAAGTCGCGGATAAAGTGATATTCATGGCGGATGGTGTGGTGGTAGAAGCGGGAACACCAGAAGAAATTTTTGAGGATCCGCAAGAAGAATGTACACAGCAATTTTTGACACAAGTACGTTTTCAATTAGCTGTATAGAAGCGAGGCACAATATGGAAAAGGTGAACAGCTCTAGTCGGCTTTGGTCGAAAGATTTTTACTTAGTGATGGTGGTCACGGTACTAGCAATGACAGCCATCACGACCCAAATGGGGACTATGCCGTTATATGTTGCTTCTTTAGGTGGTTCTAAAGCAGTATCCGGCGCCATTGTAGGTGTCTTGGGGCTATCTGCTTTGTTTTGCCGTTTGCCAATCGGTGTGGCATTGGATCGATATGGACGCAAAGTCTTGCTTTGTATGGGATTAGCCATTCTGTTGATTGATTTTAGTTTATTGAATCTGCTGCAGGGGCTATTGATGCTTTTTTGTCTGCGCATCTTGCAAGGGGTGGGCAATAGTTTGCAAGCGACAGCAGCAGCGACGATGGCAGTTGATACGATTCCTGAAGGCAAATTAGCAGTCGGATTGGGGTATTTCAGTATCGCCCAGGCTGTGCCGAGTGCCATCGGCCCGTTGATAGGACTTGCTGTTGTAGAAAATTATGGATTTCCTGTACTTTTTCGGATGGCTGCCTTGTTGAGCGGAACAGCTTTTTTGTTGAGTTTCTTTTTGAAAGAACAGCCCTTTTCACGGAGGAATACGCACTCTGGCGAAGCGAAATCATCGTTACGAGAACTGCTTCGCATCAAAGCGGTTGTGTTTCCTAGCGGTATCCTTTTTTTGATATGCTTTGCCAATTCTGGCGTGGTGGCGTTTATTGCACAATATGCCCTTGAACGTGAGATTATCGGCGCAGGCTATTATTTTACGGTCATGTCGATCATGACGGTCACAACACGGGTCGTATTTCCACGTTTGCTCGCCAAAATCCAAACGGCTACATTGATTTATGGCAGTTTATTATTGATTTTGGTTTCTTTTTGTCTGTTGCCATTTACGACACAGCTCAGTAGCTTGCTTCTGGCCGCGAGTTGTTATGGTGTCGGTTATGCCGGCTTATTGCCTGTGATGAATACGATTGTATTAGAATCGGTGTCTGAGGCGCAGCGAGGGCAAGGGACAGCGGTATTTTCAGCAGCCTTAGATGTAGCTTATGGAGGTGGGGCTTTTTTGTGGGGAATCATCGCCAGTCTTTTTGGCTTTGACATGATGTTTTTTGGGTGTGGTCTGTTTGCTTGTGGGGCGATGATTGTTTATCGCTATTTCCAATTATCTCAGCGTTGATGTTAGGAAATTTAACATAGGATGTAATCTGCAACTTGCGCTTTCGTTGTTTTCTCGATAAACTGAGAAAATAATGAGAACGGGGGATGATTATGGATAACTTAGACCGCAAGATACTGAACATCATGCAGCAAAATGCCCGAGTCACTGTCAAACAGATCGCAGAGCAATGCTTTATTTCATCGCCATCTGTTTCTGTGCGGGTACAAAACCTTGAAACCCTTGGGTATATCCGTTCTTATCAGGCACTGATCGACTACCAAAAACTTGGTTATCTGATCAAAGCGTATGTCCATTGCGCAGTGAATGCCAAAGATAAAGAAGCCTTCTATGCCTATATCGCAGACATCCCAAATGTGATCGAGTGTGACTGTATCACTGGAGATTATTCTATGCTCTTGAAGGTTTATTTTAGTGATACGGTCGTCTTGGATCGGTTTATCACAGATTTGCAATTTTATGGGGATACCAAAACCTACATTGTATTTTCAACGAATGTCGGACCACGAGGGTTGCAAGTGCCAGTCGATGACCAGTGACCCCTGTATATAAAAAAAGCGTGCCTGTCTATGTGAGATAAGCGCGCTTTTTGGGTTTTCAGAATTGATATCCTCGAGAGGGAACTGGCGTCGAGAAAACGATTTGGGTGTTGGTTCGACCGAATTTTTGCAAGTCATTGATAAAGCTGTCCAATGATTTGGTAGAAGGGAAAACGACTTTGATTAACATTGAATAAGGGCCGGTGACACAATCACATTCCAACACATTGGGGATCGCCTGTATGAAAGGATAGAAACTTGCTTTTTGCTGTGGTTCGATCGACAGGTGGATAAATGCTTTGATCGGCAAGCCGGCTTGTTCATAGTCAATCGTCGCTTGATAATACAACAATTGCTCGGTTTCTTCTAAATGTTTTATTCGTTGGGAAACAGCAGGTGCAGTGATGAATAACGCTTCACTTAACTTTTTGATCGATAACCGACCATTTTGCTGCAACAGATTCAACAACTTTTTATCTAGTTCATCCAAATACTTTCCTCTTTTCTGTTTTTGTACTGTTTCTCTTTGTTTTTCAAAGTGAAAGGAATCAATTTCAAGGATTAACAAAGAGATGGCTGAAAAGGCTCGTGTCTTTTTCTCTTATGTGATATTTTATCACATATAATACAAAAAGGGGCGTTTAAATCATGATGAGGATCGAATCAGATACAATTGGCAGTCTACCTATATACGAGGGGGCTTATTATGGTATTCATAGTTATCGCGCAAAAGAAAATTTTGCTTTCACTGATCAAAAAGTTGATCTGACGATGATCAAACAAGTAGCACGTATCAAAGCCGCAGCTGCGCTAGCCAATCAACAATCTGGCACGCTATCCAAAGAAAAAGCACAAATCATTGTGACTGCTGCGGAAGAAATCATCATGGGCAAGTGGGATGAAGAATTTATTGTTGATACATTTCAGGGGGGAGCAGGAACATCCACCAACATGAATGTGAATGAAGTGATCGCCAATCGCGGGTTAGAATTGATGGGGCATAAGAAAGGGGAATATCAATATCTTCATCCTTTAGACGATGTCAATCAAAGCCAATCCACCAATGATGTCTATCCTAGTGCTGGGAAACTGGCTTTGCTTGTATATATTGAACAATTGGATGAAGCGCTGGTACAGTTGATTGACAGATGGCATATGAAAGCGAAAGAAGTTCAGCACGTGGCAAAAATGGGGCGAACCCAACTGCAAGAGGCGGTGCCAATGACAGTAGGGGAAAGTTTCGCTGCATATGCCCACAGTTTGACGCGTTGCCGTGAACGGCTGCACCACTTATCGGCAGAACTATTGACCTTAAATATGGGTGGGACAGCCATTGGGACAGGTCTTAATGCGTCCTATCGCTATCAAGAATACCTCTATCAAGAATTGAACCGACGTTTTCCAAGACCCTTACGGCCAGCGAATGACCTGATTGATAGTACACAGCATACCGACAGTTTCGCCTCGATTTCAGGTGGATTAAAAACGATTGCCATCACATTGAACAAAAGCGCCAATGATCTGCGTCTCTTAGCCAGCGGTCCGCGAACTGGTTTTCATGAACTCAACTTGCCAGCAAGACAAGCAGGCTCATCGATCATGCCGGGCAAAGTCAATCCAGTCATTCCAGAAGTTATCAGTCAAATTGCATTTCAAGTGATTGGAAATGACGGTGCCATCACCTTTGCGGCAGCTTCCGGAGAATTGGAATTGAATGCTTTTGAGCCGGTGATGTTCCATAATTTATTTGAATCATGTCAACTGTTGACCAAAGCGTGTCAAATTTTTGCCGATAAATGTGTGGCAGGTATTACCGTCAATGAAACAGCTTGTTTGAAAGCTGTAAATAACAGTACAGGGACTATTACAGCCCTTTCACCGCAAATTGGTTATGAAAAAGCCACTGCTTTTGTCAAAGAAGCATTGGAAAAAAATTGTTCCATCGAGGAGCTATTAAAGCAAGAAGAATTCTTGCGGACAGAAACTTATCAGTAAGGAAAAACTGAAATATCCATATACCTAAAAGCCTAAAAGCATAAAAAAATAAAAAACTTATCTGTAGTAGGGATTTGTGTCTGGTAAAAGACACTCAATCTCGCTGAGGATAAGTTTTTTAGATTTTTGTCAATGAGTCAAACAAAAGTATGGTAATCCATCTTAAAATTTATATAGACAGAATGATATTCAGTTTAACTCAGGAGAGTGTAAAATATTTTGTGTAAATAGAAAAAAGGAAGTCCCTTCTGTAGAATAGAGTTACCACAACACATTCACAGAAGAGAGGACTTCCCTATGAACGATTTTACTACAGAAATTCTAAAGACTCTAGCGAACAAAGGCGATTTGAATGAATTATTCCGTGTCCATTTGGAGAAAGCAGTCAATACGCTTCTCAAAACGGAGTTAACGGCTTTCCTAGATTACGAAAAGTATGATCGCATTGGTTTTAACACGGGTAATTCTCGTAACGGCTCCTATTACCGTACGGTCAAGACCGAGTATGGGGAACTTCATCTCCAGATTCCGCGCGACCGCAATGGTGAGTTCAAGCAACAGACTGTTCCTGCTTATAGACGGACGAATGACACGTTAGAGGAGACCGTCATTCACCTCTTCCGAAAAGGTATTACCATGTCGTAAATCGCAGACTTGATTGAGAAAATGTATGGGCATCACTACACGCCCCAAACCATGTCCAATATAACAAAATCATTTACAGAAGAGGTAACGGCGTTTAAAGGGCGGGAGCTTCATGACCGTTATGCTGCTATTTATATGGACGCAACGTATATTCCGTTAAAGCGGAAAACCGTCGCCAAGGAAGCTATTCATATCGCAGTTGGCATTCGCCCGGACGGATCAAAGGAAGTATTGAGCTATGCGATTGCACCGACTGAATCCATCACGATTTGGGAGGAAATTTTATTGGACCTTCAAGAGCGCGGTTTGAAAAATGTCCTCCTGTTCATCACGGATGGCTTAAAGGGGATGGTAGGAGCGATTAGTCGGTTCTATCCCAAAGCTCGTTTTCAACATTGTTGTGTACACGTTTCCCGTAATATCAGTCACAAAGTGCGTGTCGATGATCGTAAGGAAGTCTGTGATGATTTTAAAATGGTGTATCAAGCCTCATCTAAAGAGGTGGCGTTGGAAGCACGTGGTGCTTTTGCGGAAAAATGGAAAACCAGCTATCCAAAAGTGGTTGAATCGATTCTTTCGAACGATCACTTGCTCACTTTCTATGATTTCCCCTTGGCCATACGCAAGAGTATTTATTCTACGAACTTGATTGAATCCTTTAATAAGCAAATCAAGAAATACAGCCACCGCAAGGAACAGTTCCAAAACGAAGAGTCGATGGAACGTTTCTTAGTCTCGTCTTTTGATACTTACAACCAAAAATTCCTAGGTCGCAGTCATAAAGGCTTTCAACAGGCCGAAGGCGAACTTGAACAAATGCTAAGCCAACTGATTGAGAATTAGAAACAATCTGCAGTAGGGAAGAATCATTTACACAAAATTATTGACGCTCCCCACTCAAAAAAGTGCATATAAGCTTTTCAATGTATTAAATAATAAACTTCCTATTGTTTTTGTAGGTGATTTTGAGAATATAATTAATAATGAAAATGACTATCTAAGAAAGATTATTGATCAAAGGGTTGAACTTCCTTATGTTTTACATCCTCAAAAAATTTGGGGAGACTATTTTGAAAGATTGGGTACTATCTTTGATTTAGAAATTAAAGAAAGCTTAGCAACAATATTTATAGAAGATAATAGAAATTTACGTGACTTAGATCAATTTAGTTTTTACCTAAAACAAGAATTAATAAAATACAAGAAGCTAGGACATACACAAATTGAACAACAATTGGCAATTATTTATTTGTACTTATTTTATCCAGATAAGTACAAAGATACCCTTAAATCAAAAAAATTTTTAGGATCTGTGGAGTATCAAAAATATAAGAATGATGAAAAAAATCCTACACGTAGTTACCAAAAAAAAACTGAAGACTTACTTTCAGATATACTTGAATATAATCAAAATTATCCCCAATGCTTCATTGATAATCCTGAGGGCTATTTTATTTATGAAAGTATCTCTAGCTTATCCATTGTAGACTGTGAAGAGATATTAAAAGATTCGGAACTTCTGAGAAAGAATATAAAAGGAGTAGAATCTTTTAATGACGATTTTTTCCATTTCATTAGAAGTAGGTTTGAAAATTTTGATTCTACTATGAGAGATAACTTATTACATCTGTCATGAGTTGACTGCAGAATCAGAAGATCTTGAAGTAACTGTCACTTATTCGCCAAACATGATCGAATCTACGGAGACCAAAGAGGTCAAGCAAACGATCCATTATGTTTATGAGGACGGTAAACAAGCCGCGTCAGACAAGACGGACACTGTGACTTTTACACGGACAGTGACAACGAATGAAGCAACAGGTGACAAAACTTTTAGTGAATGGCAAGCCAAAGATGATGATACAACGTTTGATGAAGTGAAAAGTCCTGAAATCAAAAACTATCACGCAGACAAAACAAGCATTGAGGAAGTCACAGGTTTGACAGCAGAGGACAAAGATCGCGAAGTGACTGTCACTTATTCGCCAAACATGATTGAATCTACGGAAACCAAAGAAGTCAAACAAACGATCCATTATATGTATGAAGACGTCAAAGAAGCCGCGTCAGACAATGTAGACACGGTCACGTTCACACGCACAGTGACAACGAATGAAGCAACAGGGGAAAATACCTATGGAGAATGGCAAGCCAAAGATGATGATACAACGTTTGATGAAGTGAAAAGTCCTGAAATCAAGAACTATCACGCAGACAAAACAAGCATTGAGGAAGTCACAGGTTTGACAGCAGAGGACAAAGATCGCGAAGTGACTATCACTTATTCGCCAAACATGATTGAATCTACGGAAACCAAAGAAGTCAAACAAACGATCCATTATATGAAGGCAGTGCTGTTTTTAAAAATAGCTACAATCCCGCAAAAGGAAGTGCGGTTCTAGAAGCAAGTAAAGAACTAACTGGCAAAGCACTAAGTGCAGATGAATATCGATTCCAGCTGTTGGACGAACAAGGGGAAGTGCTCCAAACCAAGACCAATGATGCCAACGGAAAAATTTACTTCGATGCAATCGACTATGACCAAGCTGGCACATACAAGTATACGATCCGAGAAGTCGTAGGGACAGATAGCACGATCACCTATGACCAAACAGAATACCATGTAACCGTAAATGTGGAAGACCAATCGGGGCAATTAGTGGCAAGTCCAAGCTATGAAGGCAGTGCTGTTTTTAAAAATAGCTACAATCCCGCAAAAGGAAGTGCGGTTCTAGAAGCAAGTAAAGAATTGACTGGCAAAGCACTAAGTGCGGATGAATTTCAATTCCAGCTGTTGGACGAACAAGGGGAAGTGCTCCAAACCAAGAGCAATGATGCCAACGGAAAAATTTACTTCGATGCGATCGACTATGACCAAGCTGGCACATACAAGTATACGATCCGAGAAGTCGCAGGGACAGATAGCACGATCACCTATGACCAAACAGAATACCATGTAACCGTAAATGTGGAAGACCAATCGGGGCAATTAGTGGCAAGTCCAAGCTATGAAGGCAGTGCTGTTTTTAAAAATAGCTACAATCCCGCAAAAGGGAGTGCGGTTCTAGAAGCAAGTAAAGAATTGACTGGCAAAGCACTAAGTGCAGATGAATTTCAATTCCAGCTGTTGGACGAACAAGGGGAAGTGATTCAAACCAAGAGCAATGATGCCAACGGAAAAATTTACTTCGATGCAATCGACTATGACCAAGCAGGCACATACAAGTATACGATCCGAGAAGTCGCAGGGACAGATAGCACGATCACTTATGACCAAACAGAATACCATGTAACCGTAAATGTGGAAGACCAATCTGGACAATTAGTGGCAAGTCCAGCGTACCAAGAATCGATTATTTTCAAGAATACTTATGTATCACCAAAACTTGGGAAAGTAACTCTGAAAAAAGTAGACAGCGAAACAGGAAAACTACTGGCAAATGCAGAGTTTGAGCTGCAAGATTCGAAAGGAAATATTGTACAAAAAAACATAGTTACGAGCAAAGATGGAAAGGTTGAGATAAGTAATTTAGAAGTAGGAGAGTATCAGTTGATTGAAACCAAAGCACCGAGTGGTTATCAAATTGATAAAACACCGATCAAATTTTCAATAAATGATCGCTCCACTAATATATCGAAGCCAAAAGTGTTAGAAAAAGAAAATAAAAGGATAAAAAAATCAGACAGTGCTGCTCTGCCTAAGACAGGAGAAACTGCAGATCAACGATATGTTCTCGTTGGATTGTTTTGTATTATTGGTTTCATCTTGTTAATGATATTTAAAATTTTAAAGGTCAAGAAACAATCTTAATCTTGCATACTATGAATGAGAAAAAGAGCTATCAAATAAGATTAGTCATATCAACAAAAGGAGCTGGATTCCCCAGCTCCGTTTATAATTGCTTTATACAGCTCAAAAAGTGGTGATAGTCACTATTTTGCAGGATTGCTTGTTGAATATCTTCACGATCCATCAACTCTAATAAAAGACTATAGATTTCTTCGGTATCTTCATATTCGTCTTTTTGAATCGCAAAGAGAAAGACGAATTTAACCAAATCACCATTTCCCCAATCAACGCCGTCAGGAATGATCGCCACTGAAACGGCTGAGCGTTTTGCCATCAAGGTCATGGGATGGGGGATAGCAAGCCACTCGTTAATATTGGTCTGATTGATTGCTTCTCGTTTTTTCACACTGTCATAAAAATCTTGGGGCACAAAATCCTTTTTGGTACAGTTGCTGCGCCATTTTCTTTAGTAAGGTTTCTTTATCTGCATGATTTTCATGAAGAAAAAATGCTTTTTGAAACAATGAATAGATACCATCTTTTGATTCACTGAGCGTTTCAATGAACGGTTCGATTTTGCCAATTTCTTTATCTAGCTTGGCCATGTTGATGTAAATAGAAGGAACCGAGAACTGTTCTAATGGAACGGTTGTGATCACAAAATCAATGGCAGAAAGATCACATTGTTGTAGCTCGACGTAAGAAAAGCGATCAACGACTTCGATCGTTTCTTGATAGTGCTTGATAATTTTTGCTTCAATAATACGACTCATGGCTCGACCGGTTCCGCAAACAAGGATGACGCGATGTTTATGATGATTTCTGATGGAACTCCTTTCCATAGCACCTGCGATGTGCAAAGCGATATAGCCGATCTCATCAGGAGAAAAATAAAAACCGTGTTTCAGGCTTACCGTTTCTAAATGAGTCAAACATAAATCATAAGCCTGTGGAAAAGATTTTCTGATCGTTGCCAGCAATGGATTGCTACGGCGTGCATCCATTAGATTCATGTTGATAAAGCCCTCAATATGAGATGTCAAATCGTCTATTAGCATCTTGTCTGTCTCTAACGCATAGTTTGACGTCTGTTTGATCGCAGTTAATAATTCTTCCACAATGGCTTTCGCAGTTTTCGTGGAAGAATCGCTTGCATCGCCTGTTTCAACTAAACGTGGTGCATTCATCGCAAGATAGTAAATGAAGTATTGTTTTTCTCCAGCAGTCAATTGTATATCAAATGCATGATCGATTTCTTCTAAGAAGTGACCAACAACTTTCTGGGCGTCTTCTTTGAGCGTGGGCACGTGCAAGGGAAATTCGTTGATCTGATGGCCAGCTATAAAGCGACTGATTGCTAAAGCAAAATGAGAAAGAATGTTTTTATGATAGTAGTCAGAGTCTAACAAGTCTAAGGGCGCCAGATGATTTAATGACAATTCTTGCAAGCGGGTCAGATCAATCGTATCAAACAACTCAAGTTCCATTTCCGTAAAACCCACCAAATACTCTTGGAGATCTTTTTCAATCAAAAGATCACTGATTGCTTGTCGCTTGGCGAATTCGTTACCCAAGACTTCAAAGCCAATATTTGGACGATTTACTATTTTTAATTGATAGGTCGCTAAATTGTCTCGAGCCGTTTTTAAGTATGAGTAAAAGGTGTTTTTACTAATAAATAATCGATCAAGAAAATCATCTAAGGATAAAGGGTTTTCATTCTTAAATAAAAGGAAAAGTAGATAGGCTTGTCGTTCTTCACTCGTAGTTAGAAAGGACTCGGTAGTCGACATACTTTCAGTCCACCAGTCATGAAATCGTTCTTTTGAACCAATAGACAACAAATAGCCTTGCCCTCGAATCAACTTGATGGAGGCACCCACATTTGTTAACAAATCATTCAAATTTGCAATGTCGGTCCGAACCGTTCGCTCAGAAATCGAGAAGCTTTTTGTTAACTCCTTCATTGGTAGCGGCGCCGTTTGTCTAGTTAATACTTCCATTAGATCATCTAATCGTTGATAAGCAAGTTTTGACACTTGTTTCACCTCCGTGCTCTTTCTCATCATACAATAGAAAGAATAAGAATGAAATGCTTCACCAGTACCGAAAATTTCCAGAAGAGTTGGCAATCATTTTGGAAAACGCTTTACTAATGATTGCCACTTGAATTGGAAATTTGTTGTGTTTACATCGTGAATTAGAAACCGTAAATTAAACGTGTACAGAAAATAAACCACACGAATTACGCTAATGGTTTCATAATAAAGGAAAGGAGCAGATGAGATGGATTTTCAGAAAAAAAATATTCTCTTGAATGTGGCTGTTACATCAAAAGAAGAACTGTTTCACGTAATTGCGCATCATGCCTATGAATCAGGGATCGTTACCAATGCAGCAGATACATGTGCGGCATTCATTGAACGGGAAGCACAATATTCAACCGGCTTACAAGAAGGCTTTGCTATTCCACATGCAAAAGCTGAACCCGTTTTGGAACCGACCGTTTTGTTTATTCGTTTAGAGCAAGCCATCGAATGGGAAACCTTCGATGATTCAGCAGTCAAAAATGTGTTTGCTTTGATGGTTCCTAAAAAAGATGAAGGAACGGTGCATCTGCAAATGTTGAGTCGCCTAGCAACCGCATTGCTTGAAGAGACATTCATCCAGCAGATTCAACAATCAGAAGACAAAGCTTATTTAGCAGAATTGATCAAAAAGGAAATGATGGGAGAGAAAATTGTATGAAAATAGTAGGAATTTCCGCCTGTCCAGCTGGATTGGCACATACACCGATGGCGGCAAAAGCTTTAGAAAAAGCTGGTGTGAAACTTGGCTATGAGGTCAAGATCGAACAGCAAGGCTCATTAGGGCAAGTCAATGAGATCACTGCAGCCGAAGCAAAAGAAGCGGATTTCTTGCTTTTAGCGACTGACCAAAAAGTTGTTGGGATGGAACGGTTTGAAGGAAAACCGCAAATTCGAGTAAATATCAATACGTGTATCAAGGCACCGGAAGCGGTGCTGAAGAAATGTGTAGCTGCTGTTGAACAAAGAAACGCAAACTAAAGGAAAGAGGCAAGGATGATGAAAAGAGTTCTAGCAGATTTAAAAGGCCACTTGATGAGTGGAATTAGTTTTGTACTGCCATTGATTATTGGTGCTTCACTGGTTGTTGCCATTCCGAAAATGATTGCTCTTGGTATGGGGATCACAAGCTTAGATCCTTATGCTGACACGGAAGGCTTTAAACATGCGCTTTATTTGATTGAACAAGTAGGGTGGGCAGGAATCGGCTTGATCAATACTGTCTTGGCTGGTTTTATCGCGTATTCTGTTGGAGATAAGGCTGCGCTAGGTGCCGGCTTTATCGGTGGTGCAGTCGCTTCTAGCACCAATGCTGGGTTTTTAGGGGCAGTTATTGCTGGGTTCTTAGCAGGATACTTAGTGAAGTGGGCGAAAGAACATATCAAATTACCGGAGTCGTTTGCTGGGGTGATGCCGTTGGTAATTTTACCTTTGATTGCTACATTGTCCGTAGCAATCGTCATGGGCGCCTTACTCTCTGAGCCCTTGGCGTGGATCAATACTAGTTTGGTTGAATGGATCCGAACCATGATTGAAAATGACGTTAACAAAATTTTACTGGCATTCATCATGGGGGCAATGATTGGCTCTGACTTAGGGGGACCTGTAAACAAAGCTGCTTGGATGGCAGGAAATGTGTTACTAGCGGAAGGAGTCTATTTACCAGCCATCATCGTGAACGTTGCGATTTGTGCGGTACCATTTGGATATGCCTTAGCAACTTTGTTCCACAAAAATCGATTCAACAAAGAGCTACTGGATGCTGGGCGTAATAACTTTATTATGGGGTTCATCGGAATCACAGAAGGAGCAATTCCTTTTACATTAGTCAATCCATTACGGCTTGTGCCGATCAACATGTTGGGAGGTGCAATTGCTTCTGGTTTGGGGATCGCATTAGGAATGTATGACAAAATGCCACCAGTTGGGGGAATCTACGGCTTCTTCACTGTTGGAAACGGTTGGGCGTATTTGATTGGACTATTTGCAGGAGCAGCCTTCATCGGTTTTGTCGCGCCTTTATTCGTGAATTTCAATAAGCAAGAAGAACAAACAGAAGATATTGCCCTCGATGATATTGAAGTGAGCTTTGAAAACTAAGTAACAAGGCTGATTAGCTAAATAGTAGCAAAAGAAAAGGCACGAGCAGGTGATTTTTCAAGAACGCTTTAAGGTATCTGACAAGGACAAGACTTGGGGAAGAAAACAAGAGTATTTGAAGAGAAACGATTTTCAAAATTCGAAGCATTTATGTAAGGATCAAATGATGCGTACCAGATGGTAAAAAAATTGAGAAAAATTAATAGGCACGAACGACACCCATCGTTACGTGCCTTTTTTAATCACGGGAGAGGAATGATTGAATGAAAAAAACAGTACATGTCGTACCCCACAGTCATTGGGATCGCGAATGGTATTTTACGACGAGTCGCTCGAAAATCTATTTGATGCACGATCTAAAAAACGTCATTGAACAACTAGAAAAGGATGATCCTTATGAAAGTTTCATTTTAGATGGACAGGCTTCTCTGTTAGATGATTACTTGAAATGGCGCCCACAGGACAAAGAAAGGATTCAACAACTTGTTCAACAAGGAAAATTGATCATTGGCCCATGGTACACACAAACCGATCAATTAGTGATCTCGGGAGAAAGCATTGTTCGTAATATGTTATATGGCATGAAAATTTGTGAAGCATTCGGAACCTACATGAATGTCGGCTATGTGCCAGATTCTTTCGGACAAGCAGCTAGTATGCCACAAATCTATCGTGAGTTTGGTATCACAGACACAATGTTTTGGCGCGGTGTCAGTGATGACGATGTTAAACACACAGAGTACAAATGGCGTGGAGAAGATGGTTCTGTGGTCAATGTTTACCAGATCCCAAGTGGGTACTACATTGGCGGTGCCATTCCTGAACGAGAAGCAGAATTAGCAGAGTTCTTACATCAAGAACCGTTTAAAACGACTTGGGGGCGCAGTGCAACGGATCAAGTGTATTTTCCAAATGGTTTCGACCAAGCACCAGTTAGAGAAAATCTTCCAGAATTGGTTGATCGAATGAATCAACTGTATCAGGATGAGTATGAGTTACAATTTTCAACGATCGAAAAATACATTGCTGCGGTCAAAGTACGCCATCCTGAGTTGGAAGAAATCGCTGGTGAACTGATCAACGGCAAATTGATGCGAATTCACAAAACGATTTTTTCTTCACGTCCTGATTTGAAGGCGATGAACACACAGATCCAACATTACTTAGTCAATGTCATGGAGCCTATCTTAACCATGGCTATGCAATTAGGATTTGAGTACCCCGTAGAAACAGTCATAGAGATTTGGAAGTTAATGTTTGAAAATGCGGCGCATGATTCGATCGGTTCTTGTGTTTCTGATACGACCAACGAAGATATCTATATGCGCTATAAGCAAGCGCGAGATATTTCTATGAATCTTGTCGAATTGATGTTACGACAGATTTCTACTGCAATCAACAACCCACAAGCAAAA
This sequence comes from Enterococcus sp. FDAARGOS_375, assembly GCF_002393265.1. NCBI lineage: Bacteria > Bacillati > Bacillota > Bacilli > Lactobacillales > Enterococcaceae > Enterococcus > Enterococcus sp. FDAARGOS_375. Next base: position 2,196,151 of record NZ_CP023515.1, read on the forward strand.
GAAATTACTTTTACGCTTTTCAATACCTATGACACAAAACGTAATGGGGTGATCGAAGCAGAGGTTTATTTGCCGCAAAAAGATTTTGCGATCCTTGACCAGTCAGGTCAGGCGTTACCTTATACGATTTTAGAGCTTACCGACCAAACGGAGTATGTGTTGAATCAGGGGAACATATTAGATCCAGTCAAGGAGATCTATTTGCCGGAGAAAGTCTATAAAGCAAAGATTGCCATAGAAACGACTGATGTGCCGAGTATGGGGTATACCCAGCTGACAATTGATTTAAAAGGTGATACAAGCGCACCATTGCAGGAGATTACAACCAATACGATCGAAAATGAGTACTATCAGATCACTGTCAATAGCAATGGCTCGTTAGATATTCTAGATAAAACCAATCAGGTGCTTTATCAAAATCAAGGGATCATTGAAGAAAATGGCGACGATGGTGATTCATTCAATTATTCACCACCTGTGAAAGATTTTGTGATTTCATCAATTGATGCGCAACCAACGATCTCGATTCAGCAATCAGCAATCTACCAAAAGATTGATGTGGTATTCACGCTGAGGGTTCCGAAGGATTTAGCTGAACGTGCAGAAAAGAAGGTCTCGGCTTCACTACCGATCCAATTGACGATCGTGTTGAAAAAACAATCGCAACAAATTGATTTCAACTTAACGGTTGAAAACCAACAAGTGGATAGTCATCGGGTATGTGTGCTATTTGATACCGGAATTGCCTCGAAATTTTCGCTGGCTGACCAACAGTTTGGCACGTTGCAGCGCCCTGTTGTGTTTGAAAAAGAAATGGCTCTTTGGGAAGCTAATAAAGAGCAATGGAATGAGCAGCCGATCGCCATAGAAACTTGTCAATCGTTTGTCGGTTTATTCGATGCATCCCATGGCGTAGCAGTCATGCCCAAGGGTGTACGTGAATATGAGATCGTGGGGAAAGCGTTTGATACGATTCGCTTAACGATTTTCCGAACCTATGGCTTCATGGGGAAAGAGAATCTACTGTATCGACCAGGGCGTGCTTCAGGAGAATCAGTGATTGCGACACCAGCTGCGCAGTGCCACAAAACGATGCATTTTGATTTCTCTGTTGCTTACTTTGCTAAAGGATTTGATCAAGCAAATGTTGCACAGAGTGCCAAACAAGCAGTAACACCGATCACTCTTTATCAATCCGCAGAATTCCTGAATTCCCGCTTGATATTTACTTTAGGACCGGTTGAACCAACCTTACCGGCAAACTTTAGTCTTTTTGAGATCAATGGCAATTTGACCCTGAGTGTATTGAAAAAAGCCGAAGATCGTCTAGGTTATATTTTGCGTCTATACAATGGGCTTTTAGATGAAGGTGGACACGCAACGATCACATTCAACCATCCAGTGAAGTTAGTAGAAACAGTCGATTTAAAAGAAGCTACAAAAGAAGCACTGGTTGTGGAAAAGAATGTAGTCACTCTTGAAAAGATAGGCCACGCAAAATTTGTGACATTGTATGTAGAGTAATTGCTACTGAGAAAAAGTCACGCGAAGCGGCGAGTCCGCTTGTGCCATAGAAAAGTGAAAAAGGTTCGTAAGTCTTATCAAAGTATTTACGAGCCTTTTTTAATACTAATGCGAAACAGACGAGAATCTTTGCAGGTTGAATGCCAATAGCGAATGTATACCTAAGCCATCCTTTCCAAGGTATGCAAAAATCTCTCCTCTGTACGAGTTGCACGAAAGGAGGAAAGTCAGAAGGCAGCTTGTCGGTTTTCTTTTAATTCTTATTTCCATCTCAGTTTATGTAGTTTTTGGTATTTCACATCAGCGGCGCAGAACGGGCTTTCTTGACAAATAAGCATTCTAAAAATATAGTTGAGTCAAAAGCTGCAAGACAGGAGAATATCATGAAAATTAGAGCCGCAGCATTGTCTGATCATAAAGAACTAACTCATTTGTCGAAAGTACTAGGCTATCCAATCGAAGAAGAAGTATTGATCGAAGGCCTAAAGAGAATTTTAGCTGAGGAGGATCATCTCTTGCTTGTTGCCGAAATAAAGGGTAAAGCAGTTGGGATGATTGAAGCACAGCCGTATTCAACAGTTTATTCTGCTGGGCAATTTTTTAATGTCCTAGGTTTGGTAGTGGATGATCAAGTGCAAAAGCAAGGCGTTGGCGGGAAACTACTGTCGGCAATTGAAGAAGAAGCCCGACAGCGAGGAATGCAAGGCATTCGATTAAATTCGAATGTTAAACGCCATGCTGCTCACAGGTTTTATGAAAATCATGGCTACCACAGCAGTCATGAACAGAAACGGTTTATCAAGGAATTATAAAAATACAAAGACGCTGGAGGAGTGACAAACGACACTCCAGCGTCTTTTTTTGTATTCACTTTAATTGGTTCAAAAGACTAATATTTATGGAATCAATGCTAACAACAGCCGTTTAATCTCCTCATAAACCTCTCCGGTTTCCGGCGTCACACGTTGACGATTCTGAATGATAAAAAGATCACGATAGCGGTACTCTGGATCAAGTTCCTGCCAAGGCAACTCTTCTGGTAATGAAAGTTTCGAAATGATCGATTTGCCGATGTTTTGTTTTAGTAGGGACAAAATCACTTCGCTATTATTGGCTTTGATGATTTGCGGATTTAGGTGCTGTGCGTAAAGATAGGTTTCGTTAATGTAATACATCCCCGAGTCGTTTTCTCGCAAGACCCAAAAATCAGAAGCGAGGTTGCCTGCTAACACCAATTCATCGCGATAAACGAATTCTTTTTGGATCAATGGCGAAACGATTGATTTTTCGATCAGGCCGATATGGGCTTTGTTTGATTCGACGGCATCGATCACTTCTTGCGAATTCATGATTTTGATTTCAAAGGCAAATGTTGGAAATTCTGCAATCAGCTGTGCCATGATGCTAGGCAGTAAGTAAACGGCGGTGGTATTCGAACAAGCGAGCACACACGCTGTTTTAAAATTTTTGGTGTCTTTGGCTTGCGAAAAAATAGTGGACAATGAGCGGAGGGAGTCGACCACACGAGGATACAAAAACTCCGCTTGGCTAGTGGGTAAAATCAATTGTTTTCCTTTACGTTCAAAAAGTTTGAAGCCAAGTTCCGCCTCTAATCGTTGGATTTGCAAGGAGATCGTTGGCTGAGTTTTATAGAGCTGTTTTGCGGCAAGACTAAAGTTTCTCGTTTCATAAACAACAATGAAGGTTTTGAGCAATTCAATCATTTTGCGGACTCCTTTATTATTAATAATATTTATAATTAGTATTTAAAAGTACAATTTTACAAATAGTTATCAGGTGATTATAGTATAAGTGTAGAGAAAAAAGAAAGCAAATTTAATTGAAATTTTCATACGTTAAGAAAGGATGAGTTGATGAAAACATCGATCCAGCATTTTTTACATTCATTGCCAATCCCGATTTGCGGCTTGATTTTAGGCACTGTGTCTTTGGGGAATTTATTGTATTCAGAAGGAATGGAGACGGTTGGAAATGCGTTTTGCACCCTTGGTATTTTCATCAAGGGGCTCTTCCTTCTGAAAGTATGCTTTACATTTAAGCACACGATGTCAGAGTTGCAAAACCCAATCGTTGCTTCGGTGGCGCCGACCTTTACGATGGCGCTGATGGTGATCTCCACTGTTTTTGAACGGGTCATTCCCAATGCAGTGGTGAATGATCTGCTCTGGTGGGGGGCTATCGGCTTACATTTTGCTCTAATGATCTATTTTGTTGTCGTGCATATTTTGCCTGTCGACCTTTCGCTGGAATACATTTATCCAAGCTGGTTTATTACCTTCGTCGGGATTGGCGTAATTCCCAATACTTCTGCTGTCTTTTTTAAAGAGCTAGGGGAAGTGATCGTCTGGATCGCATTGGTATTGTATTTTGCGCTTTTGCCGATTATTTTAAAGCGAGTCGTCCATCAAAAGCTGACGGAACGTGCGGCAGTTCCTTTGATCACGATTTTAACAGCACCAGGTTCTCTTTGCTTAGCAGGTTACCTTTCCGTATTTGAACAAGGCTCTGCTTGGTTTGTCGCCTTTATGCTGTTATTGTCACAAACGATTTATTTCTGTGTTGTCGCTTATATGAAAAACATGCTGGCAGTCGGGTTTTACCCAAGCTATGCGGCATTTACGTTTCCTCTTGTGATCTCGGCGACTGCAATGTTCAAATCAGCACTGTTTTTTGCGAATCACCCACTGATATTTGGGTTTCTACAAGCCTTAACGATTATTGAAACCAGCTTTGCCGTGATTGTCGTCTGCTATGTGTTAGGAAAATATGCTGTTCATTTGTATCAGCAAACCAAAGCGCTGATTGCCGGTCATAGTTATTAAGGAAAACAAAAAATCATCCATTTTTTGAGAAAATGCGTACTCTACGCAAAACAATAGCACAAGTATTTGAAAAGAAAGGGAAGGGATCGCACATGAAAAGTACAAGCAGAAAAGTTGTCGTTGTCGGAACAGGTTTCGTTGGAACGAGCATTGCGTATTCCATGATCAATCAAGGACTAATCAATGAATTGGTCTTGATCGATGTCAATCGAGACAAAGCAGAAGGAGAAGCCCTCGATTTGTTAGACGGTATGTCATGGGGGCAAGAAAACATCAAAGTTTGGGCGGGAGAGTACTCGGAATGTAAAGATGCTGATATCGTCGTTATTACTGCAGGGATCAACCAAAAGCCAGGACAAACACGGCTTGAATTGATCGATGTGAACGCCGAAATTATGGCAAGCGTCACAAAACAAGTGATGGCTTCAGGCTTTGATGGCGTGCTTGTCATCGCTTCAAACCCAGTCGATGTCTTAACTTATCAAGCATGGCGTGTGTCAGGGCTGCCAGCCAATCGTGTTGTTGGTACGGGAACGACCCTCGATACCACAAGACTTCGAAAAGAAGTGGCGGCAAAATTAGCCATCGATCCACGGAATATTCATGGGTATATCATTGGGGAACACGGTGATTCGGAAGTCGCTGTCTGGTCCCATACAACGATCGGTGGTCAACCGATCGTAGAATTGATCAAGCAAAAGGATCGTTTGACCGTTGCCGATCTAGCGGTTCTTTCTGAACGAGTAAAAAATGCCGCCTATGAAATCATCGATCGAAAACAAGCAACATTTTACGGGATAGGGATGAGTGTCGCAAGAATCGTTCGAGCGATCTTAAATGATGAGCAAGCGATTCTGCCGGTGTCTTCCTACCTTGATGGGGAATATGGCATCAACGATTTATTCACAGGTGTTCCTGCAGTCGTGGACCAAAACGGCGTCCGCGAAATTATTGAATTGACGCTTACCCCTGAGGAAAAACGGCAGTTTGATACTTCGTGTCATCAGTTACGAGCAGTAATTTCCACAATTGGACAAAGCAAAGTCAGCTGATCTCAAGAATACTAGTAATGAAATCCTCGTGTTCGTTTTTGCCAAAGCATGGTTCGACTATTTACGGTCGGCCATGCTTTTTTTACATCTAGCCAAGAATGTTAAAAGGAAATGGCGTATTTTACGCGAAACGCCCACTATTCAACTCTCTTTTTTCTCACTCCTTTAGAAAAAACATCCTCAGTGAATGACAGAAAAAGAATGATCGATCAACCTTGCAAACATTTCGAGTTGTAAAAAGTGACAAAGTGTCACCTTGTGTGGTATTCTTCAAAAAGTGACACTTTGTCAACATTTGGAAAACAGGAGGAAAGAGCAATGTTTCTGGCTATAAAAGAAATGCATTATTCAAAATTAAGATATGGGCTGATCGTAGGAATCATGTTTTTGATTGCCTATGTTGTTTTTATATTGTCTGGCTTAGCTACCGGACTTAACTGGGATTTTAAAAAGGCCATCGTCGACTGGGATTCATCCGCGATCGTTTTATCAGAAGATGCGAATGACACATTTGCGGCTTCGCAATTGACGAGAGGGGATCTAGACCGTGTAGCAGGAACCCAAAAAGCCCCGATTGGTTTATATAGCAGTGTCATCACGGTCAACGATGAACAAGTCAATGTGACTGTTTTTGGTACACAAGACGATGCGTTCTTGTTACCAGAAGTCTTAGAGGGCAAGCTGTTTTCAAAAGAAAATGAGATCACGATTTCAGAAAATTTAGCAGAAGAAGGTATCAAGGTCGGAGACCAAGTGAAAATCGGACGCTCAGATGAAACCTTCAAAGTCGTTGGGATCACCCCAGAAACGTCTTATACGGTGTCACCAGTGATTTATACTTCCCTCGATACTTGGACGAAAATGAAGTTTGCTAATCAACCATTTGCATCTGACAAGGAGCAGCCCATCAATATCATTGTGACCAAATCAAGTGATCCGAAAGTCGATAACCAAGAAGGAAATCAGCTTAAAGTGTTGGCAACGGAAGACTTTATTGAAAAGCTTCCTGGATTTTCTGCCCAAAACTTGACCTTAAATGCCATGATCTACTTCTTATTTGTCGTTGCAACGGCAATCGTGGGGATTTTCATGTATGTGATCACCCTGCAAAAAACGGCGATTTTTGGTGTGATGAAAGCCCAAGGCATTCGGACCAGCTTTATTGCCAAATCAATTATTGCGCAAGCATTTATGGTCGGTGTGATCGGGGTAGCCCTAGCCTTTGCGGCGGCATACGGCACCAGTTTGTTTTTACCAGATGCCATGCCATTTTTCTTTGAATTCAAGCAATGGCTGCTTTATAGCGGCATCTTGATTCTCGTGGCAGTTCTAGGCGGCTTATTCTCCATTCGGACGGTCACAAAAGTCGATCCAATCACGGCAATAGGAGGGTAACAAAGATGAAAGACATTTTAGTAATGAAGGATATTATAAAAAAATTTGGCAAGCAGCATACCGAAGTAACGGCATTAAAAGGACTGAATTTTCATGTTCAAGAAGGGGAATTTGTCAGTATCATCGGTCCTTCTGGTTCAGGAAAAAGTACCTTTTTGACCATCGCTGGCGGCTTACAAAGGCCAACATCGGGAGAGATCATCATCAACCAGGTGAACTTTTCCCAATTAAATGAAAAGCAACGAGGGAAGTTGCGTTTTAAAGAGATTGGGTTTATCTTGCAAAGCTCGAATTTGATCCCTTTTCTAACGGTAAAGGAACAATTTTATTTGGTCGACAAAGTTTCAGGAAAAGCCAAGGAAAAGGAACGGATTGATGAATTGCTTGCTTCATTAGATATTCTCGATCTTCAAGACAAGTTTCCCCGCGATTTATCTGGTGGGGAACGTCAACGAGTAGCGATCGGCAGGGCGTTGTTTAATGACCCCAGCTTGATTTTGGCGGATGAACCAACTGCCAGCTTAGACACCGATCATGCGTATGAAGTGGTGAAGTTATTGGTGAAAGAAGCGCATGAGAAAAAGAAAGCGACAGTCATGGTCACTCACGACGAGCGAATGATCCAATGGAGTGATCGCATTTTCCGAATGGAAGATGGCAATCTGATCGAACAAAACGCCCCGTCAAGAGAAACTGCACAAGTCTGAGTGGAAAAGTAGAGGGATTTGTTTATAATAGAGGGAGTAGATTGCGAATGATGGAGGAGAATCCCTTGCCAAGTACAACATTTTTTCATTTAAAACAAGAGAAAAAAGAAAAAATCGATGCCGTGCTTTTAGAAGAATTCTTCAGCAAGCACATCAGTCAAGTCAAGGTCTCTGCCATCGTCGAAAAGTCGCACATTTCTAGAGGGGCGTTTTACAAGTACTTTCAAAACTTAGAAGATGCCTATGACTATGCGATCGCCGACTATTCAAACCAAATCCATTCTGCGATTTTTACGTTTATCAATCGCAACAAAAATGATTTTTTCAAAGGGATCGAAGAATACTTGGCTTGGTGCAGTCAATGGTCACCTGAAGATGATCATTGGAAAATGATCCACTTATGTACCCAAAGCAATGCCTGGACGAAGCGCGATGCGATCTCTGACGATTCGCCCATGATTCGTCAGTGGTTGGAGCTGTTGGAAGAAAATCGCTTTACGATCCATGATACGCAAGAAGCTGTCAGTTTCCTTTATTTTATTATGGCGGTCGTGATGGATAGTCTGACAGATTTTATTTCGAATGAATGGACCGCAAAAGAGCTGATCAAAGATTTTCGCTATAAGGTGCAATGGATCAAGTATGGAATCAAAGAGGACAACAAAGAGGACAATGAAGAAGAATGAACGCTTCGGCAAGAGGATGGACCAAATGCCTCGCACGGCGGAAAAGTTCATATATAAGGAAAGAGGTGCCCGACAACCGAAATAGTTGTCGGACACCTCTTTTTTGAGGGAATGATTATTTTTTATTTACACGTTTCGCAATGATCGGCAAGATCAAGCCAATCAAAAGAAAGGCGATTGGCGTAATGATATTTAAGGCCAATTGGAAGAACCAAGCTTGCGGATCTGCCGCATAATCAAGCTTAGGAACCATCCCTAAAATGCAGGCAAAGGCCGTGAACAAGAAGCACCATAAGCCGATCCCAAAGCCAACCTTGGTGTTTTTCACGAATTTATAATCGGAAGTAAAGCGATTGGCGTGTTTGTTGACTAGCATAAAAGCTAAGAAGACCCATAAGTAACGCAATGGCATGACAACTGAATTCAAGTTCAACAACCAACGATACAGTTCGGTCATATTGCCGATTCCTAGTGCTGGAATAATGATCAAAATGCTGACTAGGATACCAGTCATAATATACCCATTCACTGGTGTTCCTTTTTTGTTTAGTTTTGCTAAACCATTTGGAACAAATTCTGAATCAGCATCAGACAATAATATTTTCAATGGGGCATCAATTGAAAAAGCCAAAGCAGAGATTTGCGCTAACGCATTGGCGATGGAATAAAGAATGACAAAGAAATTGCCGATTCCGTAGAAGTTTCCTAGTCGTTGAAAGGCTTCATAAGCGCCGTTGACCATCAAATCTTCTGGAATATGGTTGGCATCAAAAAGCATCCCCATAGCAATCGAGCCGAGCAAGGCACATAACGCCACCATACCGGCTAAAAAGATCATGCCTTTTGGAAATTCTTTGGCAGGATTTTTTGTGTTATTTACGTAAGGCGAGATTTTTTCACAGCCACCTACCGCAAATACCAGCATCGAGATCGTGGTTAAATAGGTAAAGTCAAATTTAGGGATATAGGTTGAAACAGATGACATATTTGGTGTAGCAATCTCAGCACCAGTCATTGCTGGAGCAGTCACTGCTAAAAGAATAAAAAGAATCGACATCACGAACATGGCTGTTCCGGCGATGTTCCCAATCATTTTTAAGGTCGTCAATCCTTTAGAGGCAATCCATAAAAAGAATAGAAAAATAGCTAAACAAATCAATGAGACTTCCATGGAGCCCATCGTTGATACAAATGTACCGTTTCCTTTAAATAACCAACTCAATGATACTAAGATTCCTTGGGGTTTTTGTGCCAAATAAGGCACGTGAACGACCCAATAAGTCCAAGCAGCAAAAAAAGCCAACCGCTTTGTTGAGGTTTCTTTGATCCATGAGGAAACCCCACCACTTGACTCTTTGAAGGTCGATCCTAACTGACCAACACTTAATGCATAGGGTACAAAATAAAGAGCCATAATTAATAGCCACGAAACAACAACAGTCAACCCTTGTTGAGCGTAGTTGTTTACAACATTTCCCAGTCCCCAAACAGAGACGAACGCCATCAGCGCAATATTATACCAGCGTAATTGTTTCTCATTCATCGCTTTCTCCTTCTTAAAATGATTTTTCTGACTGGTTAAAATAGAGCGTTTTTTGAAATTTAGTGAGAAAAAAATTTCTTTCCATAAGCGCTTGATCACGATCAAGTTTCTTATGCATTTTTTCACAAATGTCAAAGGTCAAATTGAATAAAAAAATTTCATTTGCTTCTTTTTATCCAGTCGTTGATTTTCCATAGTTAGGATAAACCTCTGAATTCTTTTGGTCAAGAAAAATTAAATTGTTATTTAAAAAAAATAATAAATTTCTGATGATAGCAAAAGCAAACATCATCATTCATTAATAATCTGAAAGAAATCCAACTACATTCGGTCAAGGGCATGGATGAAATAGGGAGTGCTTCATTCAAATGAATGGACGTATAAAGATGGAAGAAACCCTTTCGAAAGGCTTTTCACTGGTGCTTTTAGGATAGATTTTTAAGCAAAGGAAACAGGAGAGTAGACGTAATTTTTTTGTTTTTTTAAGAAAAATTTTACGCGAACATTCTTTCAAAGAAACACGTAAACAAAGTTAGCCAAATGCTTCGTTCCATCGAAATCACTCGTTTTTTTTCGCCAATTTATAGGAAGTGGGTGTTATTCGCTCAAATACTGGCCATAAAAGCAGATAAAAGACGAAGTTTCCACTGGCATGGAAGAAATCGAACAGTAGTCCTTGAAGGTAATAGGCAAGAAACGAAGGAAACTGATAAAGCCAAACTTCCATCAACGAAATGATCAAGCCATAAAGAAGTCCGCAAAGAAAGGCAAAGAAAGCTTGCAAGAAGCGGTTTTTCTTGATGATCGGTATTTTTCCAAACTGATGAAAAAGAATGATGGTGATAGTAAGTGCAGCCAATTGACTGATCGTCCAGGGACCCATGCCTAGATAGATATTTGTTCCGAGCAAACTTAATAAGGCAATCATCAACGCATCGGATAAACGGTAAGAAAAAGCCACTAAAAATAAAAGGGCACTCATAGGCTGAACGTTAGGGATAAAGACAAAAACTAACCGTCCAACGATACAAGCCGCAGTAATCAGTGCTAAATGAGAAATTCTTTGGATGGAAAATATCTTGGTTTGGGGAGGAAGCATGAAAATCGCCGTCTTTCTAATTGATAATCATTCTCATTATACATGGAAAATAATAAAATTCAAGATTGAAATACACATTATATAGTACGATAATAAAAAACGAGCACAATATGTTGTGTTTTAGAAGGTGAGGGAAAGAAATGGAATACAAAAAACAAACGATTGAGAAATTGAACGAGGATATCAAGTTTTTCCAAGAAGTTTCGGCGATCACACCAGAAATGACCCAAACATTTGAGGGAATCGCTCGTTTGATTATGCTGGATCGTTATTCATACAAGGATCAAACCCATCAAACATTGCGTAAGGATGATTTGGTGATTTTGACAACGAAAGCTGATCCTAAATATCCTGCGCGAGGAATCGGTGTTGTGAAAGCAATCGATGGGGAACTAGTCTCTATCGAAGTGGAAGAGGCCTATCGCTCAGCGTTAGAAGATATTGATGAACAAGCCAATGGACTTGTTAAAAGAAGAAAAAGTGACATTGAAAAACCGTTAGAACTCTTTTTTGAGCAAGTGGCGCATCGTGTAGCCAAAGGGATTTCTGCCAACGAGTCCCATGACCAGGAGCGCTTCTTCGAGGTGTTTTACCAACAAATCGTGGCGCAAAACCTAATTCCTGCAGGCAGAGTACTTTATGGAGCAGGAACAAATTCTCAAGTTACCTACTTCAATTGCTTTGTGATGCCTTTCATCCATGATTCCCGAAAAGGGATTGCTGTTCATCGACAAGAAGTTATGGAAATCATGAGTCGAGGTGGCGGGGTCGGAACCAATGGGTCGACCTTGCGACCAAAATCAAGTGTGGTCCACGGTGTCAGTGGTCGGTCTTCTGGGGCAGTTTCTTGGTTGAATGATTTGGCAAACTTGACGAACCTTGTCGAACAAGGAGGTAGCCGCCGTGGAGCGCAGATGATTATGATGGCAGATTGGCATCCAGATATTTTTGCGTTTATTCTTTCTAAAATTCAAAATCCTGCTGTATTGCTTCACCTAAAAAAAACAATCACAAATGCGACGATCAAACAACTGATCAATGAAAAACTGCAATTTGACCCTCTGAAAAAAATGGAAGAAAGAATGTTCACTTATCTAGCACAACTGCCTGAATCGTCAGATAAGGAACATAATGACATGATCCAAAAGGCAAAAGAAAAATTGCGCATAGGTGGCAGCTATACGGTGAAAGAAAGTGATTTCTTAACTGGCGCGAATATCTCAGTCTGCTTGACAGAAGAATTCATGGAAGCAGTGAAGACAGATGGGTGGTATGAGCTACGCTTTCCAGATATCGACAATTATTCAGAAGCAGAGATGGCGCAATATGATGCAAAGTGGGCTGAAGTCGGGGATGTGCGAGAATGGGCAGCTGCTGGCCATAAAGTCAAAACCTATCAAAGGATCAAAGCTCGTGAGTTATGGGAGTTGATTACTTTTTGTGCAACGTATTCTGCTGAGCCTGGTATTTTCTTTATCGATAATGCCAACAAGATGACGAATGCTACAGCATATGGACAAAAAGTCGTAGCAACTAATCCGTGCGGTGAACAGCCCCTAACCCCTTATGCGGTCTGTAACTTGGCAGCCATCAATCTCGCAAACATGGCGGATCGCCAAAAGGGCACCGTTGATTTTGCCAAACTAAAAGAAACCGTGAAAACAGCGGTTCGTTTCCAAGACAATGTTATTGACGTAACGCCTTACTTTTTTGACAAAAATGAGCAGCAGGCGAAAGGGGAAAGACGTGTTGGATTAGGGATCATGGGCTTGGCAGATTTATTGATCTACTGCGGGAAAAAATACGGATCGGCAGAAGGAAATCAATTCGTTGATCAAATTTTCGAGGCAATGGCAGTCACTGCCTATGAGGCATCCATTGAATTGGCGAAAGAAAAAGGCAGCTTTCCCTTCCTGATTGGAAAAAATGACCAAGAGACGCAAGCGTTGCGAAAGAAATTTATCGATACAGGATACATGAAAAAAATGCCAGCGCACATCCGCGAAGGCGTGCTGCGATTCGGTATTCGCAACTCTCATCTTTTGACTGTTGCGCCAACAGGATCGACAGGCACGATGACGGGAGTTTCAACTGGTTTAGAACCTTATTACTCCTTTTCTTATTTTAGAAGCGGTCGACTAGGTAAGTTTATTGAAATCAATGCGGAAATCGTTGACGAATACCTGATGGATCATCCTGAACGAACCAAAGCGGAGTTGCCGGCATGGTTCATTTCCGCTATGGAGTTGACGCCCGAAGAGCATGTCGGTGTGCAATGCACCATACAACGCTGGGTGGATAGCTCCATTTCAAAAACGGTCAATGCACCAAAAGGATATACAGTAAGCCAAGTAGCCAAGGTTTATCGAGATCTTTATGAAGGAGGAGCCAAAGGAGGGACTGTCTATGTAGACGGCAGCCGAGATTCACAAGTACTTACCTTAGAAGCGGTTGAAAATGAGCTGACCGCACAAGTTGAACCGCTGCCTGTCGTTCAAGTAAATGAACCCGTCGCCTCTGGTGAAATCTGTCCCATCTGCCATGAAGGAACCATTGAGGAAATCGGTGGCTGTAGTACCTGCACAAACTGTAAAATCCAATTAAAATGCGGGCTCTAAGAAAAAACGAGAGTGATAAAATAATTCTTATCCGTATACTGGATAGAAAAACGATTAGTATTTTGACTATTGGAGAGGAAGAAATAGATGAAAAAAGTATTTGTCGTATTCCTGCTAGTGAGCACACTACTCGTCGCTACAGGATGCCAACAGGCAAGTGTAACGCCAGAAAGCACGCAGCAAAGTTCCTTGAAGCAAGAACAAGGAACAGCTACGATCGTCATCCAAAATCAAGAAGCTGTGACCTCAAAAGAAGTAACGTTCCGAGAAAATGAGTCGCTGCTGGAAGTAATGAAAGAAAACTTTGCGATCAAAGAAAAAGATGGCTTTATCACCTCGATCGACGGCATCAGTCAAGATCAAAAAGCCAATCTATTTTGGGTCTATACCGTCAATGACGAAATGACCGATAAAGGGGCACAAGCGTTGATTTTAAAGAACAATGACACTATCACATTTGATTTGAAAGCATTCTGATTTGCTTGATTCTAAGGATCTTTATTGGTGCAAAAGAACTTGCATATAAAGATCTTTATCTATACAGATAGACTCTTGCGTTGATTTTGGAGGCAGTTTTGCATTCAAGTTCTATTCAAGAGTCTATTCTTGTTTTTCTATCAGGGGTTGGGTGGTGGCTTAGTTTATTTTAAAATTGGAATAATAGAAGTAAAGATACCATTACATACATAAGTTTTAGCCATGATGTTTCTTTCGTATTTTGGCTTTCGTTCCTATTTTTTGTAGAAAATAATTTTTTTATAGTAGAGTGGAAATGGACAAAAATTTGATTTATCCGTTAGCTTAAGTGGCTAACGCTTCTATTCTCTAATATATGGTTTTACTTACTATTTTTCTTGCGATTGTTTCCCAATCTGCTTGTTGTTCATAAAAACAATGTTATCATTGTACCATCAGATGTGGTGGCGAACAGTGGTCTAAAACACGAGCGGTGATTACAAATAAGGTTTTTTCGTTCTCTTTGTTTATTGATCAGAAAAGGTAGGAGGAGAATAATGGTTGAGGTACTTTTGATGTGTGGCGTTAGTGGTGCAGGCAAAACCACTTACTCAAAACAAAAAGAGCAAGAAGGCTATGTAAGACTAGCAATAGATGAATTGATTTGGGAAGATTATGGCGTTTATGGTGTTGATTACCCTTCGGAGAAATATGCAAAAGTTTCTTCATTATCTTCAGTTAAATTGAAAGAGCTTACAGTAAAGGCTGTTCAAGAAGGAAAAAACGTAGTTGTCGATTCTAGTTTTTGGGCTAAAAGTCACCGAGACGCTTATAGAGAACTACTGGCAGCATATGATGTGACGATTAAAGTAATCTATCTAAAAGCTGATTATGATACTTTACGAAAACGATTAGCGATCAGAAATAAAGTCCAGACTGCAAATTCCGCTTTTCCTATTACAGAAGAAATCCTTCAACGGTTTTTTTCAGGATTCGAAGAACCGGTAAATGAAGATGAGGTAGTGATCGAGCAAAAGAATATATGAAGTAGCCTCAAAACTTTTTTTACTCTTTTTCAATACAGTTAGTCTTATTCCTGTGCAGGACACGAAGGACAGTCATGCTAGAAGCAAAATAGTGATTGGCAATTTCTTTTCTTGTTGCATTCTTCGATAGAAGAAATAATTTAGCGGTGACCACCCCAAATGAAGAATAAGAGCAGCTAGTACGAAATTTGTATCCAATTGCTGATGAGAGGAATTAGATCAGCCAAAATTGTAAAAGAGGGTAAGAAATAGGAGAACTATTTTAAAATGACGATCGTCCCCTCAGAACCTTCAGAATACAAATAGAATAAAATCAATTGATTGTATAGGTGAGTTATGAAAGTTCAGTATAAACTAATTTTTCTTATTATATTATTTATTTTGATAGGGTTAGTTTTAATTGGAGATCCTACAGATATTTTTATATAGTGTTAAATTTTTCTCTTCCTGTGTTATTTATAATTTTTAAATTGTTTTTTTCTGATGTGAAAAACAGGAAATTGTTTTGGCAAAAAAGGTCGCCATACTTTGGAGAGCA
Source organism: Enterococcus sp. FDAARGOS_375 (assembly GCF_002393265.1). Classification (NCBI taxonomy): domain Bacteria; kingdom Bacillati; phylum Bacillota; class Bacilli; order Lactobacillales; family Enterococcaceae; genus Enterococcus; species Enterococcus sp. FDAARGOS_375. The sequence goes on from NZ_CP023515.1 coordinate 2,211,658, forward strand.
AAGAAGAAAAATAAATAAAAACATTTTAAATCTATTTTTTATAATAGGATTAGTATGGTTTATGTATTTAGTTTATCAATACCTGAATTAAAAAAACAAGGGACATGACATAGGTTAACAAGTTATGCTCCTTGTTTTATGGTGTTACGATAATTAGTGCTAGTGTAATATCCATGGATTTTTTGAAGAATATATGGAGATAATATAAATAGGGGTTCGCGCCACGATTTACCTGTTCATTGGGTGTTAAACCCACTTACTAAAAGTTAGGTAATTTGAAGAAGTTAGATTTCTTATGCGAAAAATAAATTTATTTATGAGTATAGTAAGTGAAAATAGCGCTCAAATAGAGTATAATATGAGTATAAAAAACTCTTTTTTGGGGGTGCGTTATGAAGAAGGAAAAAGAAAGAATTCAGATTGCGGTTGAAAAAGATCTAAAAATGGAAGCAGAAGATATTTTACATGATTTAGGAATGAATCCCACTACGGCAATTACTATTTTTTATAAACAAGTCATAGAAAAAGGGGGATTACCCTTTGAGGTAAAACTTTCTGAACAAACAAAGCAAGCTAGGCGAATTGCTAAGTTAGCGAAAAAATCTACTAATGTGACGAGGATAGATGATAATAAGGCTTTCGAGGCTTGGTTGGATGAAGATGAATAAAATAGTTTCAATGTATGTGGCTTATGTGGGTAAACCAGAAGGAAAAAGACGACCAGTTTTGATTATTGAGAATAGTGAAAATGAAGTTCTTTTTTATGCGATTACAAGCAAGTTTGAACACAAATCAGAGCGCATAAAAAAGCTTTATTTCCATATCAATGATTGGCAAGATTCAAATTTAAAAAAAGAGTCTTGGATTGACACAGGAACGTTATTCGTTCTTTCCAAAGAAAAAATAGATTTTAAATATAAAGATATAGGGTAACTATCTCAGAAAGATTTGAATCGTTTAGAAGAGTTTCTTAAGGAGCGCTCTTAGAAGAATGAACAGCATTAAAAATACACTACCTTTTCATTAGGACTAGGTAGTGATTTTTTTGATTTCATATCTAATTTGTAGTGGTAATAGTGAGAAAAAAATTACTGTAAAGGTTTTTGAACTAGCGAAGCACTCACTGAATTTATACAGAAGCTATTACTTCCACAAATTATCTGACTCAGTTAATTTATGGAGAAACGAAGCATTTCACGTGCAAAGAGTTCAGTCATCTCGTAGAAAAAAACTTTTCGAAAAGCATAGCTCTTACATACATCATTTAATAAGAAACTTTTTGACAGCAAGGCATTTCTTCTTATTCAATTGGCAATAAATTAATTATAAACAAAAAAATGGAACAGCATAAATGTTTTCGAAATGCTTTCGCACCAACATTTACCTGTTCCGTGGGTTTGGCACCCAATGGGCCGTGAGGGGCTCGAACCCGCGACCCGCTGATTAAGAGTTAAATAATTGATAGTTTTATTTAGTTTGAAAATGCTTTGGATATGTTGAATTTTATTAGGTATGCCGAAGCCGATTTGTTCTTCCAGCTTCTGGCCATGCGTTATGAACACCGCTCTACGATTATTACGACAAATATCGTCTTATCTCGATGGGGTGAATTTTTTCAAAGCCCAGAAATCGCGGCAGCGATCCTTGACCGACCGGTTCATCATGTCAAAGTGTTCAAGATTACCGGCAAGTCTTATCGTATGAGAAATAAAATCTAAACTGGCGATTGCCGACAATTCCTATTGCCGAAAACCTACATTTTTATTCTGCCCAAAACCAAAGGTGATAAACGTTTCATCTGTAAATAGTGGGTCTTTGATCTCAAAATAACCGTCTTTTTTGGTGCTTTGTTTTAAAGCACTTGCGTAGGCTAATGCCTGGCTTGGTTTTTCAGCTAAAATAACCGTACTCATTAACTATCCCTCTTTTCTTTGTTTTTTCTTTGATCTACTGTCACGTTATATCTTGCTCGATACCTTCTAAACGTTCGACGATTGATTCAGTTTTGTGAAGAGTACAAATTGGTGAAATAAGGCTGGTTACATTCATCAACAAAAATAACTTATCTGTTTTGGAGGAAAATACTGTGTTAAAAACAATTAAACCCCGCGCACTAGCGATGGTGATTTTGGGGAGTACAATCTTATCTTTTGGCTTATTTAATATCCATTCCTTCAGTGGTGTGACTGAAGGTGGTGGTCTGGGGCTGACCCTGTTACTAGATCATTGGTTTCATTTGTCACCAGCAATCACTGGGTTCATCTTCAATATGTTATGTTATGCGGCTGGCTGGAAAATATTAGGGCGAGAGTTCATATTTTATTCCATTGTCGCTTCTGTGGGTTTTTCTGCTAGCTATAGTCTTTTTGAAGCAATCGGACCTTTTTGGCCCAATATCGGTGATACGCCCCTTTTGGCAGCAGTAGTAGGAGCTATCTTTGTCGGGGTTGGCTGTGGGCTTTGTGTTCGAGCAGGTGGTGCCCCGGGTGGAGATGATGCTATGGCCATGAGTATTGCCAAAGTTTTTAAAATTAAAAATTTAGTGGGCCTACCTTGCTAGTGATTTGGTCGTCTTGGTATTGTCTTTGAGCTATATTCCCTTGAATCGCATTGGTTTTTCATTGCTGACAGTCATACTTTCAGGACAACTCATCGGTATCGTACAAGAATTTCATTTGCCAGCTTGGATGCATCAGGAAAAGCCGGCTAAGGTGGAGTAATCAACTTTTCTAGCAAGCTTAAATACAAAAGCGTAAAGGCAAGCAACCTTGAAAGAGGGCTTGCCTTTTTTTAGACTGGGTATTATAAAGTTTTCACAAGTGAAAACTTTATAATACCCAGTCTACAATCCGGCTGATTCTCCGGTAGCAAGGCAATCTTGTTTTCTAATTAATAGGAGGGGGTGAAGGTAGCTGTGGGAGTAGCGCATTTCTTTAAAAAAACTGAAAAAAAGATACGTGAAAGCGGTTGACATTAAAAAAAGGTTGCGCTATTCTTTAATAGAGTTAGTTAGTTAAACTAAACAACCTATTTGATGGAGGGATTTTCAATGAGTTATTTTCCAAGTATCGACAAGATTCAATATGAAGGCACAGACACAAAAAATATGTTTGCATTCCGCCACTACAATCCAGATGAAGTAGTGATGGGCAAAAAAATGAAGGATCATCTTCGTTTTGCCATTGCTTATTGGCATACAATGACTCAAGATGGTTCGGATCCATTTGGTAATCCAGTCAACCAACGCCCTTGGTTTGGTGAAACGCCAATGGAAACTGCCAAAAATCGGGTAGAAGCCTTCTTTGAAATTTGCGAAAAATTAGGCGCAGAATACTTCTGTTTCCATGATGTAGATATCGCACCAGAAGGCGATAGCTTAGAAGAATTCTTTGCAAATGTTGATGAAATTACTGACTTGATCAAAGAAAAAATGGATCAAACAGGGATTAAATTGCTTTGGAACACTGCCAACATGTTTTCTAATCCACGTTTTGTTAACGGCGCGGCTTCAACAAATAACGCTGAAGTTTATGCGATTGCTGCAGCACAAGTGAAAAAAGGCTTAGACATCTCCAAAAAACTTGGCGGTGAAAACTATGTCTTCTGGGGTGGCCGTGAAGGATACGAAACTTTACTGAATACCAACATGAAACTTGAACAAGACAATATAGCTCGTCTTTTCAAAATGGCGATTGCTTATGGTGAAAAAATTGGTCACAAACCACAGTTCTTGTTGGAACCAAAACCAAAAGAACCTTCAAAACATCAATATGACTTTGATGCAGCGACTACGATGGCCTTTATCCAACATTACGGTTTAGAAGGCGACTTCAAGTTGAACTTGGAAGCGAACCATGCTACTTTAGCTGGTCATACATTTGAACACGAAATTGCAGTGGCACGTTGCTACGATTCATTGGGTTCATTGGATGCCAACCAAGGGGATGTTTTATTAGGTTGGGATACGGATGAATTCCCTACCAATGTCATGGACGTGACTTTGGCGATGTACGAAGTCTTGGAAAATGGCGGTATCGCTCCTGGTGGGATCAACTTTGACTCCAAAGTACGTCGTTCCGCTTTCGAAGCAGAAGACTTGTTCTTGGCTCATATTGCTGGGATGGATACTTTCGCTCGCGGTTTGAAAAATGCAGCGAAATTAAAAGAAGATCGTTTCTTCGATGATTTGAAAGAAGAACGCTATGCTTCCTTTAACGAAGGCCTCGGCGAAAAAATCATGAAGGATGAAGAAGACTTGGAAAGCTTATACGATTATGCTGTTAGCCATGAAGATCCAGTCCTGAAATCTAGCCATATCGAATATGTGAAAAATATCTTGAACGATTATTTATAAGCCGTTTAAATGATGAGGGGTCTTCTTAGGCCCCTTTTCTTGTACAAAAAATTAATGAAGGTTAGGTGGACTGATGACTCGCGATTTATGTTGGTTACGAAAAGTAGCCAGTCATTATTTTCAACATTTCTCATTGCCTGCGGATGATTTAGTGGCAAGAAGTATTCGCCGAGAAGTAGGCACATTACTGAATTTGACAAAAGAAGTAGCAAGTGAAGGGGACTTGGCCTTTTCACTTGTAACAGAAGAGTGTTTGGGAAGGGAAGGCTATCGAGTAAAAGGGGAGCAAAATCATGTTGCTATTCAGAGTAATACGACAAAAGGCTTACTCTATGGCTTATTTGCCTTGTATGAAAAATTGATATTGGGAGAAGCTTTCACTTCTTTTACAAGTGTGCCAGACCAAGCGCTACGGATGATTAATCACTGGGATAATATGGATGGAACAATTGAACGAGGCTATGCCGGAGATTCCATTTTCTTTAAAGACAATGAATTTCGTAAGGATTACCAACTGATTGAGTCCTACGCTCGTCTTTTAGCATCTGTGGGAATTAATGCTATCTCAATTAATAACGTGAATGTTCGTGGTGCAGCCAAAGCCCTCATTTGCGAGGAGCATTTTGGCGAATTGCGACTTATTGATGAAATTTTGGGCTCTTACGGAATTAAGCTATACCTTAGTGTGAACTTTGCCGCCCCTAAAGCGATTGGTGGTTTGGAAACAGCGGATCCTCTTGCTAAAGAAGTCATCGCTTTCTGGCAAGAAAAAATTGATGCTTTATATCGTTATATTCCTGATTTTGGGGGCTTTGTAGTGAAAGCGGATTCGGAAGGGGAACCAGGGCCTTTTGCTTATGGTCGTGGGCATGATGATGGGGCCAATATGTTTGGCAGGCTATTGCAACCTCATGGTGGACATTTGGTATGGCGTTGTTTTGTTTATAATCATCAACAAAACTGGCGGGACCGTAGCATTGACCGTGCCAAAGCAGCGTATGATCATTTTATGCCTTTGGATGGGAAATTTGTTGAAAATGTTAGCCTACAAATTAAGCTTGGCCCACTGGATTTCCAAGTGCGAGAGCCCACTTCTCCTTTGTTGAGTGGGTTGCGAAAGACCAATCATATCATTGAGTTTCAATTGACTCAGGAATATACGGGGCATCAAAAAGCCGTTTATTATCAATTGCCCGTGTGGAAAGAAGCATTGGATTTTGATTGTCGCAATGAAGACGTACCAGGCCAAGTGAAGGAATTATTGAAAAACACTTCACCACAACCAGCTTACAGTGGTATTTGTGCCGTAGGAGTGGTGGGCATGTCAGAAAACTGGACTGGCCATAAGCTGATGCAAATCAATCTCTATGGTTATGGCAAACTGTGTTGGAACAATCAGCTGACCACCCAAGACTGTGCCCAACGTTGGATTGGCTTAACTTTCGATTTAGCTGAGGATCAAACGAAAAAGTTGGCAGATCTTTTGGTGACTTCTCGGGAAACCTATGGCATGTATACAGCCCCTCGAGGTGTCGGTTTTATGGTGACGCCAGGAACCCACGATGGGCCCAATATCGATGGTTATGAATATGATCGGTGGGGAACGTATCATTTTGCTGACCATCTGGGTATTGGCAATGATCGAACAACTTCAGGAACGGATTACGTGTCACAATATGCGCCAGCTATCCGAGATTACTTTAATGACTTAACAACTTGTCCCGATGAGTTGTTGTTATGGTTTCACCATGTACCTTACACGCATCGACTACACAATAGCAAAACCCTGATTCAAGACATCTATGATACGCATTTTGAAGGTGTTAAACGAGTTGAGGACTATCAAGCTGTTTGGGAAGAAATCGGTCCTCATGTTGACCAGAATTCTTATCAAAATGTCAAAGAGTTGCTGCAATGGCAACGAGAACTGGCAGTGGAGTGGCGAGATCAAATCAATACTTATTTCTGGCGAAAATCGGGTATTGCCGATCAAGCAGGGCGTAAAGTATATCCATAAAGTTACGCTTATAAAGGGTTCTACGCTTTCAAGCCTTGAAAAATAAATACGAGGCCATCTGACGCGGGATATACGAAGGTTTTGAGGTAAAAAAGAACTTTAGTCTTTAGAAAATAGTATGACGGTAGCTAAACTAGCCCTGTCAAAAGAAAAACGAATTTTTTGTCTGTCGGTTTCGCTATAACCTGATGAAGTTGTTGGGGGGCGAGACCGACTTTTTTTAAGGAGTAAAGGGTTCGTGCATAGTTGTTCATTAGTGGTTAATAGACGGATAGTGGTGTAGCAAAAAAAACAAAAAAATTGTTCTGTAAGCGGTTGACTTGTGTCAAGAGGTGTTTTATCATTTAGAAAGTTAGTAAAGCATACAAACTGAACTAGCTGACTCATTTTAATAGCGCCTTATTTCAGGGATGCTAGCTGGTGTCCCTCTTCCTTAGCAATTAAAAATGAGAAACGAGGCTAACCATGAATACTTTTACTAATCCAGTTTTGAAAGGCTTTTCTCCAGATCCAAGCGTTTGCGGGGTAGGAGAAGATTTCTATTTAGTGACCTCGACGTTTGCTTATTTTCCAGGTGTTCCCATTTATCACAGCAAAGATTTGGTAAATTGGACACAAATTGGCAATGTCTTAGAGCGGGATCGCCAGTTGCCTTTAGACCAGGCGGGGCATTCCCAAGGGATATTTGCACCTTGTCTTCGTTACCATGAAGGAACTTTCTATATGATTACCACCAATGTTACCCATGGTGGCAACTTTGTGGTGACAGCAACCGATCCCAAGGGGCCGTGGTCTGATCCCTATTATTTAGAAGATGCTCCAGGTATTGATCCCAGTCTATTCTTTGATGAAGATGGACGTTGTTATTATGTAGGCACGCGCCCGAATCCAAAAGGTGTCACTTACAATGGTGATTGGGAAGTATGGTTGCAAGAACTTGATCTAAATACCATGCGTCTGATTGGTGTGAGTACTTCTTTGTGGAAAGGTGCTATGCGAGATGTAGTTTGGCCTGAGGGACCACATCTTTATAAAAAAGACGGCTATTATTATCTGATGATTGCGGAAGGGGGAACTGGCTTTAACCATTGTGTGACGATTGCTCGAAGTCAACAAGTGGCAGGGCCTTATTTGGGAAATCCCAATAACCCTATTTTGACTCATCGACATTTAGGTAAAGATTTTCCTGTTTGCAATGTCGGGCATGGGGATTTAGTAGAAACGACAACAGGCAAGTGGTATATGACTTGTTTGGCTAGTCGAAACTATGAAGGTTACAGCAATCTTGGACGTGAAACGTTTCTCGCTGAAGTTGTCTGGGAAGACGGCTGGCCGGTAGTCAATCCAGGTCATGGGCAGCTGTTAGACGTCCAAGAACATGCACTGCCCCTCAGTCCAGTCCCAGAAACAAGCCAGTTTTCATTGGCTGAAGAAAACGTTGCCTTTGTCTATTTGCGTAATCCGCATCCTGCTGATTACAATCGGACTGTTCGTCCAGGCTGGTTGCGATTGACACCCGGGGAAGCGACTTTATCAGATGTGGCTTCACCCACTTATATTGGGTTACGACAAAAAGCGATGAATTACCATTTTCGTGTCGATATCCAACCATCCTTGGCCAAAGGGGAAGCATGTGGCTTGGCGTTGATTCAAAGCAATGACTACCATGTACGTTTGGAAATTACCGAAACAGAAAATGGCTATCTAGCCCAGCTCATCCGTACTCTAGCTGGCGTAGAAGAAACACTAGGGAGGACGACCTTTACCGGTGATCGTTTCGTATTGCAATTTACCGGTGCGTTGCAACAATTGACAGCCAAGGTAATTGTAGCTGAAGAAGAACATCTTGTCGCAGAAGCGGTGGCTATTCATTATTTAAGTACAGAAATTGCTGGTGGTTTTGTAGGCTGTACAATGGGTCTATATGCTACCAGAACAGCACCACAGGCTACAGGATATGTGGATGCTTATCAAATTGAACACCAGGTCAATTAAGAGAAGGGAATAATCGCTATGAAACAAATTTTAGGCTTAGATCTCGGAACGAGCGCGTTAAAAGGACTCCTTTTTGATGAGGGCGGGAACCTGCTAGCATCAGCAGATAGTGCTTATCCTTTAGATACACCACAAGCTGGTTACAGTGAACAAAATCCGAATCATTGGCAAAAAGCAGCGGAAATTGTGATGACAAAACTGTTGGATTTTCGTCCAGATATGAAGGATGCGTTGGTGGGGATTAGTTTTTCCGGTCAAATGCATAGTTTGGTGTTATTAGACGATGCCAACCAAGTTATTCGTCCAGCAATTTTGTGGAATGACGTACGAACAACCAAAGAATGTCAAGAAATCATGGCAACTTTTGGGGACCAATTGTTAGCCATTACGAAAAACGTGGCTCTCGAAGGATTTACCTTGCCTAAAATTCGTTGGGTTCAAAAAAATGAACCAGCCAACTGGGAAAAAGTGGCTCATGTGATGTTGCCAAAGGATTATTTGGCGTTTTGGCTGACAGGCCGATATTCGATGGACTACTCTGATGCAGCCGGTACATTGTTATTGGATGTAGAAGAAAAAGTTTGGTCAGCGGCTATTTTGAAACAGTTTGATATCGATGAAGCGGTCTTACCAACACTACATGAATCAGCTGGATTAGTCGGCAAGATAGTACCAGAATTGCAATTGAAATTTGGTTTTACCCAAGAAGTAGCGATTTTTGCTGGTGGGGCAGATAATGCCTGTGCTGCATTGGGAGCTGGGATTATTAAAGAAGGCTTAGCGATGGCCTCTATCGGAACAAGCGGCGTCTTCTTGTCTTATGAAGCAGATGAAACAGTGGATTATCAAGGAAAACTCCATCTCTTTAATCATAGCGTCAAAGACAAATTGTATGGGATGGGCGTGACTTTGGCCGCCGGAAATTCATTGAGCTGGTTTCGGGATACCTTTGCGCCAGAAGAAGATTTTGCGACCTTATTAGCGGATGTGGGGACTGTGGCAGCTGGCTCAGATGGGCTGTTGTTCACTCCTTATATCGTAGGGGAACGGACACCTTATAGTGATGCCAAGATTCGTGGCAGTTTTATTGGCATTGACACTCATCATCGATTGCGCCATTTTGGCCGTGCAGTTTTGGAGGGCATCACTTTTTCTTTAAAGGATTCTCAACAAATCATGGCAGATACGACGGGGCGCCATTTTAAACAGATTGTCTCCGTTGGTGGTGGGGCGAAAAACCCTGATTGGCTGCAAATACAAGCAGATATTTTCGATGCTGAAATCTTAACGTTGACTACCGAACAAGGTCCAGGCATGGGAGCTGCCATGTTAGCAGCTATCGGAGCGGGATTATTCCCAGATGCTGAAAGTTGTGCCGAGGTTTTTGTGCACTATGACAAACACATCATGCCTGATCCACAACAAGTAGCGAAATATGCGAAAATTTATGAGATTTATCAAGATGTTTATCCCCAAACTGCACCAATCTGTCATCGTTTACTGACAGAAGAGTAAAAAAATGCCTCATTGCCTTGAAAGGTAAATAAGACATCGGATAATCAGCAAGTCGGCTGATTACTCGATTGCTTTCTTTAAAAAAACGATGGAACCGTATTCGTTTGCCCTGGATAGCGGAAGTTTCATGATGAATGGTAGCTAGTAAGCTTGGGACAAAAAGACTTATAGCCACTTAACATCGTAAAAATTGCTCATGGGTTTCGCCATGAGCAATTGGAAGAAGCCTACTTTTTAAGCATTCCTAGTCTTAAGTTTTGGATTTTTAAAAAGTGGGAAGTAGCCTGGGCAATGCCACCGTATAGCGGGGCATGATCCCCTAACAGGCTCGTCTGAATGGTGATACTTTGCGTAAAACGAGAGACCATTTTTCGACGTATCCGGGGAAGAAGATCGGGAATTTTACGATAGACAGAGCTATTGACGATCAATAACTCAGGATCTTCTGCCACGATGATATTGTTTAGGCCGATACTTAAATAGTCAACATTTTCTAGGGCTAGACGGATGGCATCCACATCACCGGCATTATAGGCGGCTGCAAAAATATCAGAATTAACAAAATCCAAGTCTTTTAATTTGGCAAAAGTATCAAATAACACTCTGTTGGAGGCATATTGTTCGAGACAGCCCTTATTACCACAAGGACAGAATTTGCCATTAGGGAAAAGCGTGCTGTGTCCTAATTCTCCAGAGAAGCCATGGGAGCCAGATTGTAAAGAACCATTGGCTACTGTGCCAGCGCCAATTCCGCTATGAATACTCAGACTGATAATTTTTTGGTAGTCGCCAGTTGTCATAAAGCAGTATTCCCCGACAGCATTAAGGTTGGCTTCGTTTTCTACAAAGACCGGCACACTGAAAAGTTGCTCTAGGGGTTCTTTGATATCCAAGCCAGACAAATCGTAGTAAGGAGTAAAGGTGATGCGGTTATCGTTGACAATCCCGTGGATGGCCAATGAAATCCCCACTAGACCATGGGGCGTCACTGGGGCCTGACTTAAAAAATTGGTGATAATGCTTTGAACAGTGGGCAAGATATTTTCGCTATTGATTGGGGTATTTTTTCTTTCTTCGAGGCGAATCACTTCCCCATCGAGATAAGCCAACATCCCTGCCACATAGTTATAGCCCACATCAAAAGCAAGCGCCAATCCGCAGCGTCCATTAAAGTGCAGCTGAATCGGTTTTCGCCCCCCCATCGAACTAGCGTTACCGATACCAACTTCTTCTACGATATCGTTTTCAATTAGGTTTTTGATAATTTGCGAAACCGAGGCCTTATTTAGATTGGTTAAAGTGGAGATGTTGGCTCGGGAAATATTTTTATTTTCAATAATCGCTTTTAGTACAGTCGCTTCATTTTGCTCACGAATGTCAAGTTTATTAATAATCATGGACAATCCCCTTTTTAAAGTACGTCTTAGAGTTAGTATACTGTGCAAATTAACTGATTACAACTGAAAAAAGGGGGATTCATAAGGTTTTGTAACAAATGTTAGCCAATTATAGTTAAAACCACTAGCCAAAATGGTTGTTTTTTTAACTAACTATTACGAGGAGAAGAAAAAATGGAAACTATTCAATTGACAAAAAATATGACAGTTAGCTCATTTCACAATTTTGCGGATGATTGTATTGGTACTGGCCGGATGGGCTTGGCTCTACAGCGGCAATACCAAGAACAATTACGTCTCGTACAAGAAAAAATTGGGTTCAAGTATATTCGCGGTCATGGTTTATTTAGCGATGACATGGCAATCTACCAAGAATACGAAGACGAAACGGGACAAAAAGTCGCGGAATATAATTTTACCTACTTGGACATGGTGATGGATTTTTATCAAGAAGTGGGTATAAAACCCTATTTAGAGTTGGGCTTCATGCCACAAAAACTAGCTTCTGGGGATCAGACGGTCTTTTATTGGCAGGGAAACGTGACCCCGCCTCGCTCATACGAAGGTTGGTGCCAATTAGTCCAAGCGACCTTACAACACTTGATCACACGCTATGGTCGGGCTGAGGTAGTGACTTGGCCGGTGGAAGTTTGGAATGAGCCGAATTTGCCAGGTTTTTGGCAAGATGCTGATATGACCGAATACTTTAAGTTATTCAAAGAAACTTTTTTGGCGGTGAAAGCTGTCGATGACCAATTCAAAGTTGGGGGACCAGCGATTTGTGGGGTAGATGATATCAATTGGCTACAACAGTTTATGGCCTTTTGTCACGAGGAACAATTGGCGATTGATACGGTGACCCGCCATTTTTACACCATTTCTGATCCAGAGACCGCCGGACATTATAGCTATGTGACTTTGCGAGAAGCACAGGAATCCCTGACTGAGTTGGATATTTCCCGTAGTATTATCGATGACTATCCAGAATATCGTGGCTTGCCGATGCATATTACGGAGTTCAATACGTCTTATCGGCCGGATAGCCCTTTGCATGATACGAATTTGAACGCAGCCTATATCGCTCAGTTGCTTTCAAGATTAGGAGAAACCAGTGCCTCGTATTCTTATTGGACGTTTGGGGATATCTTTGAAGAAATGGGGGTTCCCTTCACACCGTTTCATGGAGGTTTTGGGCTAGTCGCCAATGGCAATATTCCTAAACCAACTTTTTGGACCTTTGCTTTTTATAAAAAACTACAAAAGAACTGTCTTTATAAAGGGGAACACGGCATAGTAACTTCAGATGGCAAGGAGCGCTTTGCTGGCGTTTTTTGGAATTTAACAGCTGAAGCGATGTCTTTCCAACTAGATTTCCCAGAAGAGGTTGAAAAATGGTGTATCACTTCAGAAGTGGTGGATCAACAAACAACCAACCCATTGCAAAGTTGGCATGATTTGGGAGAGCCAGCCAATTTGAGTGCTGAACAAAGAGCGCTTTTGCAGCAAATTGCTCAGCCAAAAGTGACTACCACGGTCACGTCTAACAGCTATTCATTTACTGTACAGCCTTATGGAGTTCATTATTTCGAGGCGCGGCCAAGAAAGCAAACATCTGATCGAGGCTATGATTATCAACGAGTCTTGGCTGGTAGATAAGAAAATTTGTTTATTTGGATTTGATGGGTTTGAAAATTGGTGTGTGGACCACTAATCAAACTACTCGCAATTATTATATTTAGGAGGCTACTATGAGTTATCAATTATTGAATTATCAACGAGAAGCTAAAGAAACAGAGCTTTATGATACTCGGCTGGGATTGGCGATGCATTTAGCATTGGCAGATGAATCAGGAGTGTTTCAGCCATTAAATCAAAACTTTGGGGTCTTGTTTGCCAAAGCACATTCTTTACCAGATGGGTTTTTAGTAGCAAAAGCCCTTAAAAAAACTTGGATTTGTCAGGGAAAAGAGAAATTTTACATCATCGGGATTCGGGTAAATGCCGATGGAACGTTGGATGAAACCAGTGTGGGTAGCATTTTAGTTTTTGAAACGGAAAACTTTATTCAGTATCAAGAACTACCTTTGCTCCACCTAAGTGAAATGCCTCTGATGGATGTTCAATTGGCTTATACGGATGAAGGGTATCAAATCCGGTGGTTAGATAGCTGTGATCAAGCTTATCAAGTGACGACCCCAAGCTTAGATCATGTGGATGAGACTAAAAAGGTTGCCATTCAGTGGCAACCACTTTTGGAAGTAGCAACGGATATTGAAGGGGCAATTCCGAGGAATAGTTTGACCATTAGTGAGGAACAAGGAGACTATTTACAAAAAAAATTGATAACACCCCATCATATCACTGTGGACTTACCGGATGAAGTCGTTGTTGAAAACATGGAAGAACTTACCACGATGAAAGCAACCTTGCGCTATAGTGATGGCTCGAGTCGCCAAGCCGGAATTGATTGGTTTGATTTACCAGCAAGTGCTACTGAAAAAGCTTTTGTAGCAAAGGGTCAAGTGCATCAGGAACATTTTTCTTTCCCGATTGCGACTTATCGCGCGGATCCTTGTATCGGCAAATGGCAAGGGGAATACTACTTTATTGCCACGAATGATTATGATGATAACCGTAGTCTCTATATCCGTAAAGCCAAGACGATTGCTGAGTTAGTTACTGCCCAAGAGATGAAGATTTTGGATAGCGAGATGTACCCTGAAATTGCCAATCTCTTGTGGGCACCAGAATTTCATATTATTAATGATCGTTTGTATATTTTCCACGGTGCAACACCAGGTCCTTTTGAAGAGGAACAATCCCACGTAATGGCTTTGAAAGAAGGCGGCAATCCCTTGGTGCTAGCAGATTGGCAGCGACCGCAAAAAGTCGTAAAAGCAGATGGATCGCCTTTGATTACAGGAGGCATCACTTTGGATATGACGGTGATTAAAGATAGTGGCCGAATCTATGCCGCTTGGTCGCAACGTCAGTTTTTTCCAGTGGATTTAGGTGCGTGGATTTATTTTGCGGAGCTCAATCCTGATCAACCGTGGCAATTATTGACAGAACCAGTAGTCTTAGCAAAACCAGATTATGGATGGGACAATAATCATACCTTTGTCGATGAAGGTCCCTATGCCTTGTATCGAGGAGAAGACATCTATTTAACCATTTCCGGCGCAGCTGTCGACAGTAGCTATTGTGTGGGGTATCTAAAAGCCAAAGTTGGCAGTGACTTGCTCAATCCAGCGGTCTGGGAAAAATCAAATTACCCATTGTTGACTTCTCTGAATGTTCCAGGAGAATTTGGACCTGGACACAATGCTTATGTAGAAGATGAAGAAGGCAATATCTGGAACACTTATCATGCACGTCCAGGTATCGATGCTCCCCGTTCTTCAGGTATCCGGCGGGTACATTTTGATGTAGATGGACAGCCAATTTTGGGAATGACGGAAGCAATGGATGTCAATCCTGAGTTATCTTTGGTGCAAGTAAAAGTAAAGGTAAAATAAAGCGTAAAAACAGCCTGTGAGACTAAATACTCACGGGCTGTTTTTTTGAATCACGGGTTGCAAAGGATCAATCAAAATCAGATTGTTAAAGGTTTTGTTGTTGAAATTGACGAGGAGTCAGCTCAAATTCCTTTTTAAAGGCTTTAATAAAATGAGAATAATTAGTAAAACCAGCATCGTTGCAGGCAATCGTAATTGTGGCCCCTTCTAATAAACGCTCTTTGGCATAGAGCAGTTTCCGTTTTTGGATGTAGGCATGGGGACTAAAGCCGGTATGACGCTTAAATTCCCTAGTAAGGTGTTCGCGGCTAATAAACTGGGCTTTGGCTAGGGTCTCGACTTTGACGGGCTCTGATAAATGGTCTTGGATATAGTGAATGGCGTGGCGAACAACATGATTTTCTTTACTATTCGTCAAGGGAGTATTTTCTTTTTGCAAAGCTAAAAAGCGTTGATTGAGAAAAAGCAGAAACTCGTTAAAACATTGGGTATAGCGCAAGTCACTACCATATTCTTCAGAGGCACTATGTTTTTGTAAATCTTGAATAAAAGGTCGAACTTCGGTTAAACTTGTAGGCAAAAAATTACTTTGGCGGTTATTGATACGGGAAAAGCATAACGTCAAATCTGTTTTAGCGGAAGAATAACGGTGTAAATAAGATTCGTCAAAATAACAGAAAACGCGCTCATAACGGGCAGAAGGTAAGGTTAGCATCATGTGATGGATATCATGATGATGAATTAACAGGATATTTCCTGGTTGCATATGATAGACACAATCTTCCACGTAGTAATCCACTTCCCCATCTAATAGACAATAGATCTCATGAAAATCATGGTAGTGGTACTCTGGTAAAAATGTGATGGGGGTTTCGAAACAGGAATCTTTATAATAAAAATCGAAATCTTTTGAATGAAGATGATCTTGAATCGTTGCTACTGGTTTCGTCGGGGGTCACTCCTTTTTCGCAAGTTTCTCTGATGATATCACATCTAGCATGAAATGGGTCACATTATAGCGTTTTTATTATTTATAAATGTACGTATAATAGCCGTAACAAAACAAGAAAGAAGGTTCATTTAATGAACAACTTCACCATCACCGGTTTCGCAGATGAAATCGCAAGTGACTTAGATACACAAATCAAAGGACTGAAAGAAAACGGCATTGCCCATATCGAAGTCCGAGGCATCAATGGCGTCAATGTCAGTGAATTGACGTTGGATCAAGTACTTACTTACAAAGAAACACTCCATGAAAACGGGATCAAGATTTCTTCCATCGGCTCTCCCATCGGTAAAATCAGTATTGAGGATCCTTTTGAAGAGCATTTAGCGTTATTCAAACATGTTCTCGATGTAGCAGTAGCTTTTGAAAGTCCCTATGTCCGGATGTTTAGTTTCTTCATTCCAGAAGGCAAACCTGCCGACGACTTTCACGAAGAAGTGGTGAAGCGATGGAACCAATTTTTAGAGGTAGCCAAAGATTATCCTCAAATTACCTTGCTTCATGAAAATGAAAAAGACATTTACGGAGATATTCCAGAACGTTGTGCCAAACTTTTGACCGAACTGAACAATCCACAAGTCAAAGCGGCCTTTGATCCGGCCAACTTTGTCCAATGTGATGTGGAAGTCTATCCCCATGCCTATGAATTATTAAAAGATGAAATTGGCTATATGCACATTAAAGATGCCCATTTCGCAGATCATAAAGTCACACCGGCTGGACTTGGCGATGGGCAAGTGGAAGCTGTCTTGCGGGCACTTGTGGCAAACGGCTTTACAGGCTTTGCTTCCTTGGAACCCCATTTGTCAATTTTTGATGGCTTTGCGGCGTTGGAAAAAGAGGGCGTCTCCATTGAAGAAACAAAATCCGATGGTGAAAAACTGTTCACTGTCGCTAGTAATGCATTGAAAAAAATCCTTGTGGAAAACATGGGTCAGGAGTGGAACTAATATGGAAACAGTAAAAATCGGTATCGTCGGCGTCGGTAATATCGGCTCCTTTCATATGCGCAATGTCTTAGGTGGTGAATTAAAAAACGCTGAATTGGTGGCATTGTGTGATAGCAATCCAGAAAAATTGGACCGTATCCAGGAACAATACGGGGATCAATTCAAATTATATGATGATGTGGATAACTTGTTGGCAGATCCAGAAGTGGACGCAATCATTATCTCTACGCCCCACTATGATCATCCTGTGATTGCCATTAAAGGTTTGCAAGCAGGCAAACATGTCTTAATAGAAAAACCGGCTGGGGTGTATACGAAAAAAGTTCGGGAAATGATTGAAGAATCAGAAAAACATCCAGAACTGTCCTTGTCTTTGGTGTATAACCAACGGATGAACCCGACTTATCAAAAGGCCAAAGAACTCGTAGAATCCGGTCAAATCGGTGAATTGCGTCGGACCAACTGGATCATCACCAACTGGTATCGGTCCCAAAGCTATTACAATTCTGGCGGCTGGCGGGCCACTTGGAAAGGGGAAGGTGGCGGTGTCCTCTTAAACCAAGATCCCCATCAATTGGACTTGTGGCAATGGATTTGTGGCATGCCGGAACGGATTTTCTCCTTTGCCTATTATGGCAAACGTCGGGATGTGGAAGTGGAAACAGAAGTAACGGCCTATTGTGAATACGCAAATGGGGCCACTGGGGTCTTTGTGACAACCACTACGGAAACGCCTGGGACCAATCGTTTTGAAATCGTGGGTTCTCAAGGAAAAATCGTGATTGAAGATGAACAGTTGAAATTCTGGCGGACCGTTACCGATGAAAAAGAATGGAACGATACTTACACCGGCGGCTTTGGCGAACCGGAAGTTTGGGAAATCAAGATTCCTGTTGAATTTGACGGCAGCACCGGCCATTTGCGAGTGACGCAAAACTTTGTCAACAATATTCTCTTTGGCGAAAAACTGGTGGCACCAGCGACAGATGGGATTTATGGCTTGTCCATTTCTAACGCCATTCACCTCTCTTCTTGGTTAGGCCAATGGGTTGAGTTGCCGATTGACGAGGAGTTGTTCTTGGAAGAGTTAAACAAGAAAATTGCGGGCTCAAAAGACAAAGATGTGAAAGAAAAAGTCTTGGATACTGAAAATACTTACTAAAAAGAGTGTGAAAAGATGATACGATTCGGAATTGTGGGCTGTGGCAATATCTCCGGTACCCATGCAGAAGCCCTTCAGAAAATTCAAGAAGCCCAGTTGACGGCTTGTTGCGACATAGATGAAGTAAAAGGGCGACGCTTTGGGGAAAAACATGGCTGTAGTTTTTATGGGAATTACCTAGACATGCTAAAAAATGGTGAGATTGACGCAGTAATCATCGCTACGCCGCATTATCTCCATGGCCAAATGACCCTGCAAGCTTTTGAAGCCGGGAAACATGTCCTATGTGAAAAACCGATGGCCATAACGGTCCAAGAAGCTGAACAGGTTTTAGCCAAATGGGAGGAACAGCCAGACTTGCATTATGCCGTGTGTTATCAAAATCGCTTCAACCCTTCCTATGCCCAACTGAAAACGATGATTTCCCAACAAGCTTTCGGGCAGTTAAAAGGAATCAAATGCGAGCTAACCTGGCATCGGGATAAAGGGTATTATGAGGCGGCATCATGGAAAGGTACTTGGAAAAAAGAAGGTGGGGGTACCTTGATCAATCAAGCCATCCATACCTTAGATGTGGTGACTTGGATGATTGAGTTACCAGAGAAAATCAAAGGCAAGATAATGACCACGCTTTTGGAGGAAACCATCGAAGTAGAAGACGCGGCGATGGCGACAGCAGTGCTTCCAGATGACGTGCCGGTGGTCATTCATGACTCCAACAACTACTCTTCAGATCCCGCCCCATCCGTCACCTTTGATTTTGAAGAAGCCAGAGTGGTGTTGACCGCTGACAAACTGGTAGTCAATGACGTAGCGGCACCTCTTGAAGAAGGCATGGTAAGCGAAGTAGCTAAAGCTTACTGGGGAGCAGGACACCTGCACTTTGTACGAGCCTTTGTCAATCAGTTAGTCGGCTTGCCAGATCCTCACGCAGAGTACCTCGCCGTTGAGGATGCGTTGGATTCTTTGAAGATGGTTTGTGGGATTTATGAGTCGGATCGTAGTGGGCAGTGGGTTCAACTGAATAAATAGTAAAAAACCATGGAGACTAGTTGGACTAGTGCTTCATGGTTTTTTGCTGAGGTGCATTCAATTTACTACAACAATTGTTGGTAGTAGAGATTGTCAAAGCGAATCAATGTCGGCTCCTTTCGTCCGCTACGGGCATTTTTCCGATAATCTTTTGGGGAGTGACCAATTTTCTGCAAAAAATTACGATTGAAGGTTCGCGTGTTTTGAAAACCAGATAAGCTAGCGACTTCTGTTATAGAATAATCGGAGTTTGCTAGTAAATAGCAAGCTTGATTGATGCGGTACTGGTTGATTAGTTTTGGAAAGGTGGACTCAAGTTTTTGGGTAATGACCTTGGATACGTAATCTTTACTATAGCCGATATCTTCACTCAGCTGACTCAAAGTAACTTCATTTTGAAAATGAGAAGAGACCCACAATAGAATTAATTCTAAAATATTCTCTTTGCCTCGTGTTTTGACTAGCTTGGTATGTTGCTCATATAGATATAAGATTTCATATAAAGCGGCTTTGTGTCTAAAAAATGAGTTGCTCTCAAATAATGAATCGTAGAGCTGATTAGATTTAGTGCGTCCCACCGGAATGACAGGATTTAAGAAGGATTTCCCTTTAATTAATGGAAGATAGTCTTCTAGATACTCGGGAGAAAAAATCCAAATATGACCAGAGTTTTCCATTTCAGCTTCTACTTGATGGGTTTGATAGGGGAGAATTAGGGCGATATCGCCAGCTTTTAAGGTGTGAATTTCAGAATCGATTGTCAATAGAAATTCGCCAGTTTCACCAAACCATAATTCGAAACTCCGATGAAGATGCTCAGGATAGCTGAGATTCTCCGGATGATATTCCACGTGGGAAATTTTTTCCCCGAAGTGATAGGATTCCAATTCAGTCATTTTTAACCCTCCCATTTAAGAAATCATAGTCAACTGATTACGTCTATTAGTGTACTGAAATTGTCTTGTTTTTGCAAGCGTTTCAGAGTAAAGTTGAATCAAGGAAGAGAAGTAAGCGCTATTAATTTATTTGAATCAGGGTTTAGAAGGAAGTTGTGTCGCAAGGTTTTTTTATGCATCAATGTTTGTTATTTAAACATACCAACGGAGGGGAAACACATGAAAAAGTTTGGAAAAGTTGCAGTGACAGCAATGGCACTAGCCTTATTGGCTGGGTGCGGTAGTGGAAATGGTAAAGGAGACAAAGATGGTGGCACGCAAGCCACAGATAGTGATGGCAATAAAAAATATACAGCCTTTATGGCGGTACCTGGTTCTGAAGTTCCCGATGATTCTCGTTTAAACAATGTTTTTGCAGAAGAATTTGGTTGGCGAGTGAAAGTTAGCTGGCTGACGGGTCAAACTGCAAAAGAACGGATTGGGGTTATGGTATCTGGTGGCGAGTATCCAGATATCGTGGATGCTTCCGATGGTCGTTCAGCGATGATTGATGCTGGAGCTTATGTTCCCTTAGAGGATAAGCTAGATGACTATCCGAATTTGAAAGCCACATTAAGTGATATTCAATGGGAAAAAATTAAAGCTGATAATGATGGCCATATTTATACGATTCCACAATTTGCTCAAAAAGATGGTACCGTGGATACGGCAACTAGTTATGGTGGCGAAGCTTTCTGGATTCAAAAACGTGTCCTCAAATGGGCGAACTATCCAGAAATTAATACTGTCGAACAGTATTTTGATTTGATCAATAAGTATTTAGCTGAAAATCCTGATACTGATGGTCAAAAAAATATCGGTTTTGAAATCTTATCTGATGACTGGCGTTACTTCTGTTTGGAAAACCCACCGCAATTCTTAGCGGGATATCCAAATGATGGCGCAGCTATTGTCGATCCAGACACAATGAAAGCAAAAGTATATGACAAAATTCCAGAAGCCAAAGAATACTACAAGATTTTGTCTGAACAATTTGAAAAAGGAACGATTGACCCTGAAACCTTTACTGCTAAATATGACCAGTATATTGCAAAATTATCTTCTGGTCGAGTGTTGGGGATGATCGACCAAGGTTGGAACTTCCAATCTGCAAGAGATTCATTGGTTTCTCAAGGAAAAGATGAATTAACTTGGGCACCTCTTGATTTGACTTTGGATGAAAATGTTCAACCACAATACCGAGAAGGTGGCGTCTTGTCTACTCAAGGTGGGATTGGGATTACCACTAGCTGTAAAGATGTTGATGGCGTATTGCAAATGTGGGACGACATGGTTTCTGAAAAAGGGATGATCCTACGCAACTGGGGCGAAAAAGGCGTTGACTATGAAGTTGACGACGACGGCATGTTCTACCGCACTGACGAACAATGGGCAAATTGGAAAGATACCGATTATGTTCAAAAGAATAGTGTAGCGTTTGGTTATATGCCTGGTTACCGTGGTTACTTGCCAGATGGAAAAAATACAATTTTGCCTTCTGAACAAATCTCTGAATTCCGCAAAACATTGTCTGATATCGATAAAGAAGTGTTGGATGCTTATAAAGTAGACAACTGGACTCAAATGGTACGCTTGCAAGATCCAATTCAACCATGGTTCCCAATCTATACAGAACGGAACAAATGGACTTCTTCTGATCCAGCTGGGATTGCTAGTCAAAACATGCAAGAAGTGAAAATGCAATGGTTACCAAAAGTCATCATGGGCGGACCAGCAGCTTACGAACAAAACTGGGAAGATTATATGAATGCTTATGATAGTCAAATCGATTACAAAGCCTTTGAAGATACATTGACTAAAGAAGTGAAACGTCGGGTAGAAATCGAAAAAGAACTAGAAGCAAAAGTTGACAAATAGTCTGCTGTAGCGAGGTGATGGGAGTTGTGAAAATAACAACTCCCACAATCTTGCTTTGCTACATACTCGAAGATTTGGGGGAATAAGAAATGAGCGGAAATTCAACGATGTTAGATTCAAACGAGGGTATTCCAAAAGCAAAACGAAAAACATTTTGGGAACGTGTCTGGGCTCAAAAAGATCTGTGTTTACTTTGTCTGCCATTTGTCATTTACATTCTTTTCTTTAATTATGCACCGTTATCTGGCTGGTTGATGGCTTTCCAAAAATACCGTCCTGGTACTGGTCTTTTTGATCAAGAATGGATTGGACTTGAAAATTTCCGAATGTTGTTTGCTGATCCAAACTTTTTACGGGTTGTCCGCAATACTTTGGCAATGAGTTTAATCAATTTGACTTTGGGTTTTGTTTTCTCGATTGGCTTTGCGGTCTTATTGAATGAAGTCAAAAATAAACATTTAAAGAAAATCATGCAAACTGTCTCTTATCTGCCTTACTTTTTATCATGGATTATTGTAACAGGGATCGTGTTGGATGTGCTGAGTCCTGAAACGGGGATTATTAACCAACTACTGATGCAATTTAACTTTGTAGACAAGCCGATTAGTTTCCTTTCCGAACCGAAATATTTCTGGTGGATTGTTGGTTTCTCTAATGTTTGGAAAAGTACTGGTTGGGGAAGTATCATCTACCTTTCTGCGATGTCAGCTATCAACGAAGAACTGTATGAATCCGCCGAAATGGATGGTGCCAGCCGCTTGCGGAAAATCTGGCATATCACTTTACCAGGAATTAAACCAACAATCTTTATCCTCTTATTAATCAATATCGGAAATATCCTAAATGCTGGGTTTGAAGTGCAATACTTGTTAGGGAATGGCTTAGTTCAACAAGTTTCCCAAACTATTGATATTTTCGTGTTGAAATATGGGATTAGCTTGAACAACTACTCCTTTGCCACAGCAGCCGGGATTTTCAATGGTGTGATCAGTATCATCTTGATTACATTAGGTAATAAACTTGCCAAAGTTGCTGGCGAAGAAAGTTTGTTCTAATCAGAGGAGGAAAAAAAGATGAAACGAGTTGCGATTTCAGATCGACTATTCGATATATTTAAGTGGATTTTTCTAATTTTATTCACGTTGGCAACCCTGTATCCAATCTTAAACACCTTAGCAGTCGCCTTTAACGACGGACTAGATGCTTTGCGTGGAGGGATTTATCTGTGGCCACGAACTTTTACCTTGGATAATTTCAAAGCTGTTTTAGCCAAACAATCGTTACTAAACGCAGCTTTTATCTCGGTGGCTCGAACGGTGATTGCTACTTTATCACAATTGTTTTTAACATCATTGTTGGCTTATATCCTTAGCCGAAAAGAATTTATCTTTCGGACACCGGTTACTTTATTGTTCATCTTCACCATGTATTTGAATGCTGGGATAATTCCTAATTACATGTGGTTGAATAAAATCGGTTTGACGAATACATTTTGGGTTTATATCTTGCCGGGGATGATCAGTGCTTTTAACTTATTGGTTATCCGGACTTATATCCATGGAATCCCTGAAAGTTTAGTCGAAAGTGCCAAAATCGATGGGGCCAGTCATATCCGGATTTTCTGGAGCATTATCTTGCCATTGTGTAAACCAGTGTTGGCAACCGTTGCTTTATTTATCGCTGTTGGTCAATGGAACTCTTGGTTTGATGCGATGTTGTACAACGGCTTTAATGAAAAACTTAGTACGTTGCAATACGAATTGATGAAACTCTTGTCTTCTGTAACAAGTCAAGGGGCCAACGCCAATGATATGCAAAATGCCGCTCAAGCAGGTGGTGGCGGCATGGTGACCCCAACTTCGGTACGGGCAGCTACGACAATCGTCACAGCCTTGCCAATCGTCTGCCTGTATCCATTCTTGCAAAAATACTTTATCAGTGGTCTGACTATTGGTGGGGTTAAGGGTTAATTTAAGGCTTAAAAGAAAGGTTTTAAAAGGTGTTTATTATGAGAAAATCTGGAAATAGTCAAGCGATTATGGACAAGTTGAGTTTGGTAGCCGATTACTTATTGGTAGGCGTGCTCTGGCTACTTTGCTCAGTACCGCTTGTTACGACGGGGGCAGCAACTAGTGCCATGTATCGCACGGTTTATCAATGCATGTTCCAAAAAGAAGGCTATGTCTTAGGGACTTTTTTCAAGGCATTTAAACAGTCCTTTTTCCAAAGTTCATTGATTTGGACGGGGTATCTGGTGTTGGCAAGTTCTTTTCTGCTAAATCGTCAACAACTTGCTGGGAGTTATTCCTTGCTTTCAGATGCTATCCAAATTGTTTTAGGGATTTGTTTGTTGGTTCTCTTGCCCTTGGTGGTGTTGGTATTGGCTTATATTGCTCGTTTTGAAGATCCTTTAAGAATAATTTTACGCAATTGCGGTCTTTTAGCGCTAACCCATCTTGGAAAAATGATCCAAATGCTCGTCTTGTATACCGTAGTGATCGTAGGGATTTGGCTATTACCAGTTTTTGCTCTGGTGTTATTACCTGTTGTAGTGAAAAAAACAGTACCCATTTGTGAAAGCTTATTTGGATTTTGTACCATTGAAAATGCATCATAAGGATTAATTATCAAGATAAATCACATTCAGAAACACGGGAATATTCGAGCTAAATACATTGTAATACCACTGTTTCCAGAAGCTGTCCGGTAAATCCTACAGGCTGTAGCAGCAATGCCAGTTTAGTTCGGATATTTTTCTTGCAGAAACGACTACTCTTCTTGTTTGATCAGCTGCATGATTTTGTAGTATATCCCAGTTGATCGTAGCAGAGTATTGTCGGATTGTTTCTTATTGTAAAGTTGAAAGAATGTTGGAGGAAAAAACATGATTACCCATTCAGAGGCAAAAGTTGAAGCACAAAAAATTGTGGCACAAATGACCATAGACGAAAAAATTGGTCAAATCAATTTCCGCGCCCCAGCCATCCAACGCTTGGGCATTACGGATTATAACTATTGGAATGAAGCCCTTCATGGCGTGGCGCGGGCGGGGGTTGCCACCGTCTTTCCGCAAGCGATTGGCTTAGCAGCAATCTTTGATGATCAGTTGATGGAAGAAATTGCTGGGGTGATTGCTGAAGAAGGCCGTGCAAAATATAACCAGTACCACGCAGAAGGAGACAATGATATCTACAAAGGGTTGACATATTGGTCGCCTAATATCAACATTTTTCGGGATCCACGTTGGGGTCGCGGGCAAGAGACTTATGGCGAAGATCCTTATTTGACGTCTCGACTTGGTGTGGCTTTTATCAAAGGCTTGCAAGGGGACGGCCCTTATCTGAAATTAGCGGCCTGCGCCAAGCATTTTGCGGTTCATAGTGGACCAGAAGCGGATCGCCATTCTTTCGACGCGGTAGTGAATGATAAAGATTTGTATGAAACTTATCTACCTGCTTTTGAAGCTGCTGTAAAAGAAGCCGACGTGGAAAGTTTCATGGGAGCCTACAATGCAGTAAACGGGATTCCAGCATGTGTGCACCCCGAATTGTTACAAGATATTTTACGTGGTAAATGGGCGTTTGAAGGGCATGTTGTCTCAGACTTTGGCGCTTTGGAAGATGTTCATGAGCACCATCACTATACTGAAAATGCGGCGCAAACCATGGCCTTGGCGATGAAGATTGGTTGCAATCTATGTGCAGGGAATGTTTCTGATAGCTTGCATCAAGCGTTAGCAGAAGGCTTGGTGACAGAAACAGAAATTACGCAAGCAGTAGTAGAACTTTACACAACTCGCGTTCGTTTGGGCATGTTTGATGAGACCAATCCTTATAATGCTATTCCTTATGAAGCCAATGATAGTAAGGAGCATATGGCACTATCTTTGAAGGCTGCCGAAAAAGCTTTAGTTTTGTTGAAAAATGACGGCATCTTACCGATTAAAAAAGAAAGCGTAAAAAATGTGGCAGTCATTGGCCCAAATGCTCGTAGTATCGAAGCATTGCAAGGCAATTATTTTGGTGTTGCTTCGCGAAATGTGACTTTCTTAGATGGCATTCAAGACTATCTGGAAGATGATGCACGGGTGTATTATGCGCCAGGTTGTCACTTGTTCCAAGAATATGCAGAATCGACCTTGTCTCGTCCTCATGAGCGAGCATCAGAAGCAATCATCGCTGCCAAACATGCTGATACCGTGGTGATGTGCCTTGGTTTGGATCCGACAATCGAAGGAGAACAGGGAGATTCCGGTAATGTCTACGGTTCTGGTGACAAAGAGACGTTGGGCTTGCCGGCAGAACAGATTCGCTTGTTAGATCAAATTTTAGCATTGGATAAACCAGTGATTTTGGTAGTGGCAGCTGGTTCAGCAATTTCTCTGTATGGTCGAGAAGAGCATCCAAATCTTCATGCCATCCTTCATGCTTGGTATCCTGGTAGCCAGGGTGGAAAAGCGTTAGCGAAAGTCTTGTTTGGCGAAATTAGCCCAAGTGGTAAATTACCAGTGACATTCTATCGGACCACTGACAATCTACCGGATTTCAAAGATTACGGCATGAAAAATCGGACTTATCGTTACTTGGAGGAAAGTCCCTTGTATCCATTTGGTTACGGTTTGACGTATGGCCAAATTGCTTTGGCTGATCTGCAAGTAGAGACGCAAGAAAAAGACTACTTGATCAAGGGAACCATTACCAATACCAGCGATTGCGCTATGGAAGAAGTACTACAAGTTTACGTTAAAACCGATTCGAAACATGAAACGTTAAATGGTAAACTCGTGGCCTATAAACGTGTAGCATTGGCACCCGGAGAAACAAAAACGGTGACGGTACCTGTTGCCAAAATCAATCTTACTGTGGTTAATGAAGCGGGGGAACGATTATTTGATGGCGAACAAATTACCTTTACGTTAGGGACAACCGCGCCATGTTCACGGGCTCAAGAATTAGGCCAACCGGCACCACTTGTGGCAACAGTCCCACTTGTGGAAACCGTAGTAATTTAGTAGGAGAAACGGATGAAAACATATACGAATCTTTTTAAAACATATGGTTATGATGAAAATGAAATCCAAGACCGTTTAACGCAAATCTGGGAAGAAATTTTTGTCGGACCGGATAAGGTTTATTTTGAAACAGCAGATGCAGGTTATCTAGTGGATACCGGAAACGATGATGTACGGACAGAGGGCATGAGTTACGGCATGTTGATGGCGGTTCAGTACGACAAAAAGGAAGTCTTTGACCGGCTTTGGCGCTGGGTGATGACTTATATGTATATGGATAGCGGGGAACATGCCCATTATTTCGCTTGGTCGGTCGCTCCTTCTGGTCAGAAAAATGCTTATGGACCCGCTCCGGATGGGGAAGAATTCTTTGCCTTGGCGCTGTTTTTTGCAGCCAATCGCTGGGGGGATGGAGAAGGGATATTCAATTACTCTCATCATGCCCGAGAATTGTTGAACTATTGTATTCATAAAGGGACTGAATTTCCTGGCATGCCTATGTGGAACAATGAAAATAAATTAATCAAGTTCATCCCAGAAGTAGAATTTACCGATCCTTCTTATCATGTACCGCATTTTTATGAACAATTTGCTCTTTATACAGAACCTAGCGACCGGCCGTTTTGGAAAGAGGCGGCGAGGGCTAGTCGAAGGTATTTGAAAAAGGCCATTCATCCAGAAACTGGGTTGAATCCAGAATACAGTTGGTACGATGGCAGTCCACAATTGGAAAGTGAACATCCGCATTTCTTTAGTGATGCCTATCGGACAGCCATGAATGTGGCGCTTGATATGCAGTGGTATGGTGAAGATGTTGTACTCAAAGATCGGTTGGCTCATTTGCAACAATTTTTCCATGCACTACCAGCTGGGGCAGAAAATTACATTTATACTGTGGAAGGGGAAAATACTGGAGAAGAAATCTTACATCCAGTAGGCTTGCTAGCAACCTTAGCCGCGGCCTCCCTTGCAAATCCTGAAACAGAAATCGCCCGAGAATTTGTGACACGTTTCTGGCAAACGCCCCTTCGTAAAGGCGTGCGCCGATATTATGATAATTTTTTGTATGCTTTTGCCTTTATGGCTTTGAGTGGTAACTATCGTATTTACTAATTTTTTGACTGGTCAGCAGAGGTATTGAGGAAAATCTCAGACTAGGCTGACCAGTTTTTTACATAGGGAATTTCATTTAGGAGGAATAAATGGCGTGTGGCAACGAATTTGGGAATATCAGGAACAGGATTACCGCAGTGCTCCTTGCGAGATTGAACAACAAGTACAAGTAGTGCGAATTCGGTTAAATCATTATGGGGATCAATGGCGTGTATTGTTTTCTAACCTTTATGGTAGAGGGCCGTTAGTGTTTGATAAGGTGACTGCACAGGTGAAATCGGCAGAGCTCATTGCACGCACACCGGTAGTTCCCCTGACTCTTCATGGAAAGTCGGAAATACAGCTAGCCCCTGGTTGTGAGCAGTTGGCAAGTGATCCTATTTTATTATCAGCTGCACCAGGAGAAGTGTTAGAAATCACTACTTATCTAGCCAAACCGGTGCAACTGACTAGTTTTCTAGTGAGTTATGCTCGTTTGCAACAGGAAGTGCTGAATTATCGTTGGGTTGAGAATTTCTGGACCCATCCCTTGGATAATTATCAGCTCTTTCAAAATGCGTTGTGGAATCCACGAATGTACGTTATCTATGGTATTTCGGGCCTACAATTGCAAGGAAACAGTCAGACCCTGATAGCTTTTGGGGATTCGTTGACACAACAGGGATTTTGGACGGATCATTTCAAACAGCGCCTGGTGACAGAGGGCTTTTCACAAGTGGCACTCGTAAATCGTGGCATTGGGGGAAACCGGGTATTGCTAGATACAGATGCTACAGCCGATGACTTTAGCCGTCATGGGCGAGCTGGGGTGAAGCGGTTTTTGTCAGACGTTTTTGCGGATGGGCCAGTTAGTGGCTTGATCCTTTTTCATGGTATTAATGATTGTTTGACGATTGGCGAGAGACCTGTCGCTGAGGGATTAGCCGAATTAACCGCGGCTTTTCGGTTTATGATTGAGGAAGCCCATTTGCGGCAAGTACCAGTGATTGGAGTGACACTTCTTCCTTTTAATCAATCAGCCTTTTACAGTGAAAAGGCCGAAAGTTTGCGTCAAGGATTGAATCATTGGCTGCGTAATAAAGCGCCAATTGAGGCACTATGGGACTTTGATCAAGTCGCCGGAGATCCTCAAGATTCTCAAAAACTCTACCAATTATTTGATAGTGGCGACGGGTTGCATATTTCCAGTGTAGGTGGGAATCATTTGGCGGCTGCGGTTGATTTCCAGCAGTTGGCTACGTTACTTGGTATTGATTAAGCGAAAAATGGAGGGGTTCAAATGAAAGTCTTTACTACGTTACTATATGACAACAAACCCAATGTATCCTATACAAGTTATCTTCATGAAGGCTCAGAGGAAATTGATAAAGACCGGCAATTTCCGGCCATGATTATTTGTGGTGGGGGAGCATATCTAGGGATTTCTGATCGCGAAAAAGAACCGGTGGCCTTGCATTATCTGCAAGCCGGTTTTCAAGTCTTTGTATTGGATTATCAAACAGAAGCCACTGGTAATGCGCAATATCCGAATCCACTTTTAGATTTGGCGATGTTGATGAAACAAATTCGCCTGCAAGGGGAAACGTGGCAGATTGATAACGATAAAATTGCCATTATCGGCTTTTCAGCAGGAGCCAATCTTTGTGCTCAATTAGCAACCCATTGGCACAATCGTTGGCTAGCAGAAGGGGTTGGAACCGGCGATAATCAGCTTCTGAAACCCAATGCTGTTATTCTCGCTTATCCGTTATTGGACTTCATTGTCCAAGAAAAATATGCCAATCTAGATCCTCGGATTGACCTAAGTCTCAGCTATACCGATACCACGAAGCGAGATTTTATGCATCATGCCAATAAAGTCTTTTTAGGCAAAGAGTATACAGAAAATCGGATGAAAGAGGCGAGCCCTTATTATTTCTTATCAGGAAAAACACCGCCTACATTCCTTTGGACAACAGCCCAAGATGATCTTGTCTACCCGCAACAATGTTTGCGTTATGCTAATAAAATGATGGAACTAGGTGTGCCAGTAGAGTTGCATTTATTTGAAGAAGGGCAGCATGGCCTCTCGTTGGGAACCTACCAAGCATCTGGTGATCTCACGTTGCAAAATGCTGATGTCGCTCAGTGGCAAAATTTAGCTTTACGTTTTTTACACCGGCGTTTCGTTGAATTTTAAAAGAATGAGGAAAACAGATGAAGAAAAGCCTTGAAACAATTCAGAATCCGATTATTCCCTTGGATTATCCAGATCCAGACGTCATTCGGGTGGAAGATACGTATTATATGGTCACCACTACGATGCACTTTATGCCTGGCTGTGAAATTTTACGTTCTTACGATTTATTGCACTGGGAACATGCGGCATTTGTCTATGAGCGCTTGGATAGTACGGCAGGCCAGCGCTTAGCAGAGGGGAAAGACAGTTATGGCAAAGGAATGTGGGCGGCCTGTTTACGATATCATGAAGGACGTTTTTATGTCTTTTTTGTCGCCAATGATACCGGCTTGACCTATTGTTATACTGCTGAAAAAATTGAGGGACCTTGGGATAAGAAAATCATTGAAGGTTTCTATCATGATTGTTCTGTGTTGTTTGAAAAGGAACGTGTTTTTATCGTCTATGGAAACAGTAATGTCTGGTTGACGGAATTGAAACCCGATCTCAGTGGCCCGAAAGCTGGGGGCATCCATCGTGTGATTGTCTCAGAAAAAAATCCTCGGTTAGGCTATGAAGGAGCTCATTTTTATCAAATCAATGGCAAGTATTACATTTTCTTGATTCACTCAGATCCAAAGGTTTGGCGACGGATTGAGGCTTGCTTTGTGGCGGAGGATTTGGAAGGTGAATTTGTCGGCGGTGATGTCTTTAATGATGATAACGGGTATTGCAATCAAGGCATTGCCCAAGGTGGTATCGTGGATACGCCAAAGGGAGACTGGTACGCGATCTTGTTTCAAGATTATGGTGCAGTAGGACGGTTACCCATACTTTTACCAGTAACTTGGCAAGACGATTTTCCAGTTTTTGGTGAAGAAGAAAAGACGCCACAGCAATTTTTTATTACCGACAATCGACCGGAATATGTGTATTCGCCTCTTGTAGGGAGTGATGATTTTAAAACGTTAGCCAAAACGCCTTACCGACTAAAACCGCAATGGCAATTTAATCACGAACCGGATTTGTCTGGCTTCTTATTGGATCCAAAACGTGGCTGTGTGGAATTAACGACGACACGGCTTGCACAATCTGTGACAACGACGCCTAACGTCTTAACACAGCGGATGCGCTATCCAAAATGTGCAGCCACCGTGACAATCGATGGGACAAAAATGAAAGATGGGGATTGTGCCGGATTAGCTGCCTTTCAATCCGCTTATGGTTTTATTGGTTTATCCAAAGAGGAAGGCCAGTATTATCTTGTCATGGAGACCCGTGAACTAGATGATTCCAGTTTGCAAGCAATGCCTAAAGAGGCAACTAACGGTAAATCCACTCGTATTTTGTGGGAAAGTGGAAAAGTCACGCTAAAGGTAGCCGCTGATTTTCATGAAATGACGGATTTGACCCGGTTTTATTACCAAAACGAAGGGACTTTTTTGCAATTAGGAGAGGCACATCCGGTGGCATTTAAAATGGATCATTTTAGCGGCTGTCGTTTCGGGCTATTTATCTATAATAGGAAAACCATTGGAGGCACCGCGTCGTTTCAGTCTTTTGATTACCAAGTTTAAGAAGCGGGATTTGTTAGAAAAGCTCTAGGCCAATTGCTGTTTTGGTGGAAATATGTTATACTGTGTCTTACACGAAAGATATTGTTACGCGAGAAATACAAGGATATTTTTAAGAAATTTGATCCAACTGGCGCAGCTTCAGGGCTGCAAGGGTGTGTTAGTAGGTTATGGGAACACATTGTTTAAATGAGAAATACTTGATTTTAAGTAATAGTCTGATCTAACTTTAGAGTAAAGATATTGAGTAGTTAGATGGCCTTCTTCCGTTTGGGAGAGGGCCATTGTCCATTTTGGGGATGGCATCATCATAAATGCCGAGTAAAAGAAGCTGATCTGTGTTAGAGAGCAAGGGGGAAAAATAAAGTCCGTCTAGGTGTTAACGGCAACGATAAAATGTAGGAAAATGGCAATTTAAAATTGTTGGTTTTCCTACATTTTTGTATGCTCTTCTTATCCCAAATGAAACGGAGGTTCAGGGATGAGAAAAGATATACGCGAAGGAGTGATGATCTACGTGATCAACGAAATCAAACCGAACTATGCCGCATTAGCCAAACAATATGACTGTGATTATCGAACAGTCAAAAATGCATACGAAGAAGCTAAGGGTGAAACGTCCACACCTACCCCGCGCAAGAAACGTCCAAGCAAGTTGGATCCATATAAAGAAATTATCCAAGACAAAGTCAAGGGGCATTGTAGTGCCTACAGTATCTTCAAATTTATCGAACGCAAAGGATTTGACGGGAGCTACAGCCTAGTAAAAGCTTACTGTCGCGAGTTCAAACAAGAAAAAGTGCAAAAGGCCACCATTCGTGTCGAGCATAACCCGGGACTTTCCGCCCAGGTTGATTGGAAGGAAGATATGCGCTTAATCAGTAATCAAGGAGAAGTTTTTGAATTTAATATCTTCTTATACGTCCTTCCTTACTCGAAGAAAAAATTCATTACTTTAACCTTTGACCGTAAGCAAGATACCCTGTTTGAATGTCTGGATGATGCCTTCTATCACACCGGTGGTGTGCCAAAAGAAATCTGGTTCGACAATATGAAGACGGTGGTTGATCATTCTCGCAGTCAGTTTTCAAAAGCGCATTTCAACGAACGCTTTTATGCCTTCAGTAAAGACGCCAGCTTCACGCCAATTGCCTGTCGTCCCTTTCGACCACAAACAAAAGGATGTGTAGAAGCGTTAGCCAGAACTGTTGATCGACTGAAGGTCTATAACCATGAATTTTATGATACCGTAGAGCTATGTCATCTAGTGAATGACCTATGTTCTGAGTTAAATAGTGAAGTCTCCCAGGCAACGGACCAGACGCCAGATGAGCGTTGGTGGACAAACGAAAAAGAGCACCTACATGAATTACCGAAAAACCTTTTGAATCCTTATTTTGAGGACTTTACTAGCCGTAAAGTCACGAAGGAAGCCATGGTCGTTTTCCGTAAATGCAGGTACTCTGTAGATCCTCGCTATATCGGTAAAGAGGTTGAAATCGAGCTCTCCGACAAGGAAGACCAAGTACAAATTCATTATAACGGAGAACTGATCCGGTCGCATCCCTTAACGAAAAAACAATTGAACTATCATGAGGAGGACTATTTCCAAATCCTAAAGTCAGATGTCATGAGCCATAAAGAGGACGATGACATCAGAGCTTATACTCGCGAAAGTCTAAAACAATATGATTTGGTGGAGATTGCTGATGAAGAATAGCCATTATCAAGAACTGATGACCAACCTAGAAACGCTCGGTTTGAATCACATGCGGGAGTATGTTCCCAATTATATCGAGGTTGCCAATCGAGAGGAGCTTTCCTTGACGGAAGCTCTTCTGGAATTAACGCGAAAGGAAGTCAATCATCAACATAACCAGAAAATGAATCGCGTGATAGAGCGAGCGCGCTTTCCTAAACGGACCAGTCTAGAGGAATTTGATTTTACCTTCCAGCCAAGTATTAATAAACGTGAACTGCTGGATTTAAAGCACATGGGTTTCGTAGAAAAGCATGAGAACCTGGTCTTTATTGGGAGCCCAGGAGTTGGGAAAACGCATCTAACGATTGCCTTAGGAATTGAAGCCTGCCATCAAGGTTACCGGCCTTTATTCATCCTTTGTCATGAGCTTCTTTTACGCTTACGAGCTGCCTATGAGAAAGGCACGCTTGAGCGAGTACTAAACCGATATGCACGATATGATGTGTTGATTATTGATGAGATTGGATATCTACCGATACAAAAACAAGAAGCCGATTTGTTCTTCCAGCTTCTGGCCATGCGTTATGAACACCGCTCTACGATTATTACGACAAATATCGTCTTATCTCGATGGGGTGAATTTTTTCAAAGCCCAGAAATCGCGGCAGTGATCCTTGACCGACTGGTTCATCATGTCAAAGTGTTCAAGATTACCGGCAAGTCTTATCGTATGAGAAATAAAATCTAAACTGGCGATTGCCGACAATTCCTATTGCCGAAAACCTACATTTTTATTCTGCCCAAAACCTACATTTCTAATGTTGAGCGAGCACATAGGGGATATTATCAATATAGAAGAAAATCAAAATGAACGATAAATGAATCCAGTGGTGTCTTCAATCACTAACAATTAATTGAAGGTAGGAGACATACTGTCTTTTAGAATCACTAGTCTTTGTGTTTCGGATCAACTACTTTTCAATATGTGTCATTCTATCCTGTACTTATATATATTCTGAAAAAAATTTGGTAAAACTATTTTAGAAAGGAACGCTTTCGTTCTTTTATTGCTCATTGATAACCAAATAGCCCATTTTCTAAATTTTTTTCAGTGATTAAGTAGCAGGCAACTTTTGGCGCCAAGATCTCTTAGATTTGAAGGAGCGATAAACCAAAAGTTGCGACTAAAGCATGGAAACTTTAGGCAAAGAGATAATTGTTGAAGATAATGATACTCACGTAAGCGTCCCGCTGATGAACAGGGGGAGGAGGAGACTCCTGTGTACCTTTTCCAAGGTGGTTTAGAAAATGTTTAAAATAAAAAAAGGAACAGCATAAATGTTTTCGAAATGCTTTCGCACCAACATTTACCTGTTCCGTGGGTTTGGCACCCAATGGGCCATGAAGGACTCGAACCTTCGACACCTTGATTAAGAGTCAAGTGCTCTACCAACTAAGCTAATGGCCCAAAAATTATTACTTTGATATAGTATCACTATTTTAAAATGTTGGCAACAATAATCTATGGTTTTTTTAAGGAGGAAAAAAATGGAGCGAAACATTTATGATGTCATGTTTGAGAACTATAAAGATCTGGTTGGAATAAATGAGTTGAGAGAAATGTTAGGAGGGATAGGGAGAAATAAAGCATATGGGTTACTAAAATCGAACAAGATAAAACATGTCAAGATAGGCAGCAACTACAAGATTCC
This sequence comes from Enterococcus sp. FDAARGOS_375, assembly GCF_002393265.1. Classification (NCBI taxonomy): domain Bacteria; kingdom Bacillati; phylum Bacillota; class Bacilli; order Lactobacillales; family Enterococcaceae; genus Enterococcus; species Enterococcus sp. FDAARGOS_375. The sequence goes on from NZ_CP023515.1 coordinate 2,246,690, forward strand.
TAAAAAGTGTGTGATCGAATACTTACAAAATGCCCAAAATGTGGCAGATGAGCATACGCAGGCTATGGTATAATAAAGGTGTTAGAATTGCGTTTTCCATAGCTTGCTTTTTTCAGTTTTAGGAGGATTTGAATTGAAATTACGAGCGAATATTGTAGAAAAAAGAGGAACTCTCCAAGTTGTTGTTACAATAAAAGATGATTTTGGAAAAACTTCTCAACGATGGAGAGATACCAAACTAAAAAAGAAAGGAAATAAGAAAAGAGCTGAAAGAATAAAAGAACAATTTATATCTGAGATTGAGCAAGAAATTGCTATGAAACAAAAGGATTATCTTGTTTTAAAACAGGAAAGAACCGAAACTCCTTTTGTCGATTACCTATATAGTTATCTTGAAACTGCAAAACAACAACTGTCAAAAACGTCTTATTTTAGTTATAAACGTTATATCGATATTAGGATAAAAGATTATTTTGGACCAAGTGGAATTATGTTGTCTGACTTAAAACCGGTCCACTTGCAAAGGTTCTATCAAAAAATATTAGACGATGGGTGCACTGGAAATACGGCTCTACACTATCACGCCTTTATTAGAAAAGCTTTACAGGAAGCTTTTATGACAGAACAGATAAATAAAAATATTGCTGATCGTGTACGTAGACCAAAAAAGGACTCCTTCGTGCCAAACTTTTACACAAAGGATGATGTGCTAAAACTACTTAAACTATTCAAAGGTGAGAAGCTCTATCCAATAATTCTATTAACAGTATTTTATGGATTTAGAAGAAGTGAAGTTTTAGGGCTTAAATGGGATGCGATTGATTTTGTGAATAAGACAATTACCATTAAACACGTAGTTTTGGAAAATAAAGAAGACTTAACAACCGTTCTTAAAGAAGACAGAACTAAAAATGCTTCCAGCTATCGTTCTGTTCCTTTAATAGAAACAGTTGAAGAGGAGTTAGTGAAATTAGCGCGGTGGAAGGAAAAAAATAAAAAGATTTTCGGAACTGAATATAATTATGAAGAAGACGACTATCTCTTTACCATGGAAAATGGCAATATCATAAGACCAGATTTTGTTTCCAAACGATTTGCGAAGGTAATCAAGAGAAACAATATAAAAAGGATACGGTTCCACGATTTGAGACATACAACCGCTTCTATAATGATTGGAAATGGTGAGCACATGAAGAAGGTTCAGGAGTGGCTTGGTCATGCCTCTTATACGACAACTGCTAATCTTTACGCACACCTTGATCCAAGTTTTAAATATGCTTCTGCAGAAAATTTAGCAAATACATTTGGATTCAAAAAATAAATAACAAAAAAAGACTTGATCAAAATTAACTGGCAAGTCTTTAAACGATTACTATAAAAAAAGTCTGTCATTTTGTTGGCAAATTGTTGGCAATTAAAAGGCTTGAAGATTATCAACTAAGTAAACCTCAGTAAAACCTCTATAAATCAACGTTTATAAACACACCACTACATAAGAGGGTAGGTGATTAAGAGTCAGCTGCTCTACCAACTGAGCTAACGGCCCGTACCAAAAGTACTTCATTATCTTAGCACTCCATTGTTGAAAAATCAATCATTCTTTTGAAAAAAATATGCGCTTTTTTCAGTTGAGAAACTGGCGTTATCTTAATAAAACACCATTTGTTTCCCAAATTCAAATGATAGGAAATTCTTAAAAGATTGATCAGATTGCTTTAAAAACTCAGAAAACCGTGATAAAATGTATCTAGTTATCAAAACTAGATGATTAGTTTGTGATAATCTAACCTTCTGTTCGTCAAAATGGAGGATGACATGGAAAAATTACAAGCAGACATGAAAAATTGGGGCAATTCATTGCTGAAATTCCACCTGCCGAGATGGGAAGAATTGCCAACACTGGAACTGTATATGGATCAGGTGATCACATTGATCGATCAATATTTATCGCCGGTGATCCAAACGGAAAAGCATCCGCTATTGACCTCTTCCATGGTCAATAATTATGTCAAAAAAGGGATGATTCCAGCACCAGAGAAGAAACGTTACAATCAAAAGCATCTCGCATTTTTGATTGCGATCACGATGCTCAAGCAAGTGCTGACGATTCCTGAAATAAAGACGGGGATCCTTTTTCAAGGGAAAGTTGTCGGCATCAGAAATGCCTACAATGTATTTTGTGAAGAACAAGAAAAAGCGATCCACCTTGTCGGCAAAGAAGCGATGGGAGAACCCGAACAAATGACGTCGGAACCGATCCCGATTGAATTAGTAGCCATGAAAGGTGCGACGCGTTCCTTTGCCAACAAACTATTGGCAGAAAAAACGATTGAATTAGAAGTCATTTATTTAGACACACATAAAGGAGAAGCCCATGAATAAAGAGAAAATTGCCCTATTAGTTGATTCAGGTACCGATGTTCCCGCACAGATCATGGAGCAATACGGCATGTATATGCTGCCATTGCAAATTATCTACAAGGATCGGACCTATACCGATAAAGTTGATATTACTGCGGAAGAAATCTACGAGCGCTTGCCGCAAGAGATCCCTAGTACCTCGTTACCTGACGGTGCTGCGATCGGGGAAATCTTTGATCGGATCAAAGCCGATGGGTATGAGAAAGTCTTTGCCGTAACCATCTCCAGCGGATTGAGCGGAACGTTTAACGTCGTTCGCCTATTAGGTGAACAACGGACGGATCTTGAGGTTTTCGTGCTTGATACGAAAAATATCGGAATCGGTGCAGGGCTGCAAGCGATTCGTGCAGCAGAACTGTTAGAAAAAGGCGTGACTTGGGAAGAACTGCGGGCACAATTAACGAATGAAGTGCCGAAAAACAAAGTCTTTTTCAACGTAGCTACCTTAGAGTATTTACAAAAAGGCGGCCGCATCGGTCTGGTTGCATCCATCTTAGGCAATGCCTTGAAATTGAACCCAATTATTTCTTGTAATGAAGAAGGGATCTACTATACGGTCGCAAAATCTCGTGGACGGAAGAAAAGCTTGGACAAAACCGTTGACTTGATCAAGCAATTCATCGGTGATCATCGCCATGTGCGTTTAGCCGTGGCGCAAGGTGATGCACTGCAAGAAGCCAAAGAAATGAAAGCACGATTAGAAGCCGAATTTCCTAAGGTCAAAGAAATCTTATTTGGACAAATCTCTCCCGCATTAGTCGTCCACACGGGTCCTGGGTTGTTAGGGATCGGTATCCAGCTTTTAGAAGAGTAAAAAAGAAAGGCCCCGTGCCTTTCTTTTTTTGTGCTTTCCTTAAGAATAAGGCCGCGGTTTTTGGGAAAGATGAAAAGCCCGTTTAAATAATGTATAATAAGTAAGAAACCAAAAAAAATTGAGGTGACATTTTTGAAAAAGATCCTAGTCGTGGACGATGAGAAACCAATTTCTGATATCGTCAAATTTAATTTAACCAAAGAAGGATATGAAGTATATACCGCCTATGATGGAGAAGAGGCATTAGAAAAAGTAGCCGAGGTCGATCCTGATCTGATTTTGCTTGATTTGATGCTGCCAAAAATGGATGGGTTGGAAGTTGCACGGGAAGTGCGCAAAACCCATGACATGCCGATCATCATGGTCACAGCCAAAGATTCTGAAATCGATAAAGTACTAGGTCTTGAGCTTGGTGCGGACGATTATGTAACCAAACCATTTTCAAACCGGGAATTGGTGGCCCGTGTCAAAGCCAATCTGCGTCGCGGCTCGGCAGCTGCGAAGGAAGCAGACGATAACGCCAACAGCGAATTAACGATTGGTGATTTAACCATTCATCCTGATGCGTACATGGTCACTAAAAATGGTGCAGCCATCGAATTGACGCACCGAGAGTTTGAATTGATGCACTACTTGGCAAAACATCTTGGTCAAGTGATGACCCGGGAGCATTTATTGCAAACGGTTTGGGGCTATGACTACTTTGGTGATGTCCGGACCGTTGACGTGACGGTGCGTCGTTTACGTGAAAAAATCGAAGACAGCCCGAGCCATCCAAATTATTTGGTTACTCGTCGCGGAGTGGGCTATTACTTGCGGAACCCAGAACAGGAATAAGCTATGAAAAATAAAGTTCGCTTTTTTCAATCGGTGAACTTCAAAATCGCCCTGACTTTTATCTTGATCTTATTGATTGCGATCCAGATTATCGGGGCGTATTTTATTCGCGAATTGGAAAGAACAACGGTCGATGCCTTCAAACGCGACATGGAGGCACGTGCCAGCACGTTAGTGGTAACGTTAGGCTCTGAATTGAGTCGCATGGATAATGATGACGGTTTAGATTGGGATTCCATGAATGCTTCCTTGAATCGAATCTTAACGAGTACCAACTCATCGGAAATTTTGGAGATGCGGGTGGTGGATGAGCAAGGGATCATTCGTGCAACCACCAATATCAATGATCGTGGCTCGGTGGGAGAAAAAAATGATTACCGTGATTACGATACGAACCGCAGTGAAGTCCTCTATGATGAATCCAGCGGCCAGCGGGTGTTCAATATCGTGCAGTCGATCCAATCACCGACAGGGGATACCGTTTTAGGAACCCTTTATTTACGGAGCAATCTTGAGTCAAAATACAATGAAGTCAGTACGACAGCGGTCATTTTTGTGACAGCCTCGCTGATTGCGGCAGTGATTTCGATCATTGTGGCACTATTGGTCTCTCGTTCCATCACCCAACCGATCGGAGAGATGCGCGAACAAGCGATTCGCATCGCCAAAGGAGATTATAGCCGCAAGGTCGCTATTCATGGAAAAGATGAATTGGGGCAACTGGCGGAGACCTTTAATCAACTAGGGGAACGAATCGAAGAGACTCAAGAGGCGATGGAATCTGAGCGAAACCGCTTGGACAGCGTCTTGTCTCACATGACAGACGGCGTTGTTGCCACCGACCGACGAGGCAAAGTCATTACCATCAATGAGATGGCGATGTCCTTGTTGAATGTCAGCAACGAAGAAGCGATCGGGCAGTCGATTTTGACGTTATTGGAAATCGATGAAGAATACACGTTACGAAAGCTTTTGGAAAATCCTGAAGACATGCTGTTGGAGCGTCCTAGCAATGATTTGACGGGAACAAATATGATTTTGCGCATCGATTTCTCTATGATTCGTCGGGAGTCTGGCTTTATTTCTGGGTTAGTTGCGGTGATGCACGATGTTACAGAGCAAGAAAAAAATGAACAGGAACGGCGAGAGTTCGTTTCCAACGTTTCTCATGAGTTACGGACACCATTAACGAGTATGCGCAGCTACATCGAAGCGTTGAGTGAGGGTGCTTGGAAAGACCCGGAAATTGCGCCGAACTTTTTGAAAGTGACGTTGGATGAAACGGATCGAATGATTCGGATGATCAATGACTTGTTGAGTCTGTCGCGGATGGATAGCGGCAATTCGCAACTGCAGCTGGAATACATCAACTTCAATGAGATGGTCAATTTCGTGTTGGATCGTTTTGACATGATGGTGACGAATGAAAGCAAAAAATACTTGATTCGTCGGGAGTTCACTAAACGAGAATTGTGGGTGGAAGTCGACACCGATAAAATGATCCAAGTGATCGATAACATCATGAATAATGCCATCAAATATTCGCCAGATGGCGGGATCATTACGGTGAAATTGATGGAGACCCATAACAACATCGTACTTAGCATCAATGACCAAGGACTAGGTATTCCGAAAAAAGATCTCACGAAGATCTTTGATCGTTTTTACCGAGTCGACAAAGCTCGTGCCCGTCAGCAAGGAGGTACTGGCTTAGGATTGGCGATCTCACGAGAAGTCATCAAAGCTCATGGCGGTGCGATTTGGGCGGAAAGTCGAGAAAATCGCGGGTCAACATTTTACATCATGTTGCCGTATGAACCGTATGAGGAGGATTGGTGGGTATGAGAATCTCAGAAAAAATCATTCGTGTAGGCTTGATCGTAATGATCGCCTTGAGTTTTTATTTCTCCTATATGATTTGGCTGAATCCGACTGGGTTCAACAATGCCAGCACGGAAACAGATACCGGCGTCAATCCTTCGGTTCAAACCTACAAACAAAAAAGCGATTTGTTTTTGCCCCTGTATTTGACTTGGAATGACGAGGACGCGATCAAAGAAACCAACTCTGAAGCGGTGATTCGAGAGATCCAAGAGGTGATCAATGAGGCAACGATCAGTGATTTGACGCTGCGGACCTATGGCGAGGAACAAGCTTTTTCAAAAGCCCAAGAAGTCAATCAAGGGGTGTCCTTAAACTACTATACGACGTTTTACTTGAAAGATTATGAGAAAACCTTTGAAAAAGATCTGTCCTTAGAGGACGAAAGTGAAACAGAGGATTTTCCGTTTTCCCGCATCCAGTTTGACCTTGAAGAAAACACGATCCAATTTGTTGATTTTACCCATCAACGAGTGGTGCGAGGCAAAATCGACTGGGACAAAAGCCAAGTAAAACACTTACTAGCAGACAACCCTCGGGAATGGACGACAATGGTGGCAGATGAAGAACGATCCAGCAAGCAATATTATACGCAGGATTCGATCAAGCTGAAAAAATACAGCTACTATTCTTCGACCCAATCTCAGAGCTTGTTTCGAGAAGCCTTTTTCAGCAATCCTAAAAACGTCAAGATCAATGATGAAAGTGTCGATACCTACTATTATGAAGGTGGGCAAAACATGACGGTCTTGCAAGATCAGCAGCAAGTCAAGTTTGAAACCACCACAGATGGTTCCGATGAAACGGATCTGGCGATGTTGAGTGCAGATTATATTATTCGTTTAGGCAACAATTTTGGGACGATCCGCTATTTTGATCAACAAGACAAGCACTTGGATTATCGGGTTTTCGTTGAAGGCTATCCAGTCTTTAGTACTGGTGGTCAAGGGGTGATCAGTGTGGCTTTTTCAGAAAGTGGTCAGACCGGCAGTCGGGAAATGACGATTTCTGCCAGTTTGAACGCGATTCAAGTGCCGATTCCTTCTGAAACCGAGATTGAATTGCCCTCTAGTTTGTCGGTCAAAAATGAGCTGATTGCGGCAGGGGCTGATCCGGAATTATTGCAACAGATCATCGTTGGCTATCAATGGGGGGAGATCAAAGATGCACCACTCGTTGATTTGACGCCTGCTTGGTATGTCAATTATGACTCGTCTTGGATCAGTTATGATGCATTAATGACAAAATTAGCAGAAACGGAGGAGAATTAATTGGATTTTAAACGAATCGAATGGATTTTTTTCCTCGCTTTTCTTGGTCTGAACGTCTTTTTATTCAATGTTTACAGTGAGGCTCGCAGCGAGCATCAGATGGTTTCACAATCAAACCAAACGATTCCTATCGAACAACGCCTCGAGTCTGAGGACATTCGGTATTCTGGCGAATTATCAGATGAGGTCTTGAGTGGCTATTATTTGAGCGGTGAACAGACGGATTTTGATGTGGAGCTACGAAATCCGCAACTCAATACGCAGTTCAAAAGAGGGTCGACGGTCAAAGGGCAGCAGTTGATCCATGTCTCAACCAATGGCTTTTACATCAGTGATGATTCCCAAACGGAAGAAACCGTCAATGGTTTTTTGCAACGAAAAGATCAAGTCCTGTTTGGGGATGAATATGACTATTTGGAAAACCTCTCTGTCTTGAACGCCAATCATCCGACCGTGGTGGCGGTTCAATCCTATGAAGGCATTCCTTTCAATGACAGCTCAAGTCGAATCGATATCACCTTAGAACAAACGGATGATCTATTGCAGATTGCCCGTTACACGCAAACACATATATCCAATATTACGCCTCTAAGGGAAAAGATGACGGTCTATTCAGAAAAAGAAGCAGTAAATACGCTTTATCTAAACAACAAGCTGCCGAGTCACTCGAAAATTCTCTGGACGGAATTAGCCTATACGATGATTTTGAAGGTTAGGGAAAAAAATGTGTACATTCCTGCATGGTTTATTGCGTTCCAATTAGATGGCGATGACACCATCCAAATCGAAACGGTCAATGCCTTTAGCAATCGGATCATCACGAATAATGCCGTTCAAAAGGTAGAAAATCCATAAAAAAGCGGGTATAATGGAACTCGTTGAAACAACCAGAGAGGAAGTCACGTAAACCATGATGAAGGAAAATGCCTTTCAAGTAAGTATTCTAGCCAGCGGAAGCTCAGGAAATTCGCTCTATATCGAAAGCAATAAAAAGCGGATCTTAGTGGATGCCGGGTTGAGCGGCAAGAAGATCACTTCATTATTGGATGAAGTAGGGCGTAAACCAGAAGACTTGGATGCCATTCTTGTGACCCACGAACACCGGGATCATATCCACGGTGTCGGAGTACTGGCGCGAAAATACAAACTTGATGTCTATGCGAATACAAAAACATGGCAAGCGATGGATCCAATGATCGGTAACGTCGCTGTCGAACAAAAACATATCTTTGAAATGGGAAAAGTGCTGACCTTGGGTGACTTGGACATCGAAAGCTTTGGCGTCTCTCACGATGCTGCAGCGCCGCAATTTTATCGTTTCCATAAAGACGGCAAATCATTCGTGATGTTGACGGATACCGGTTATTGCAGCGATCATGTGCGAGGCATTATCAAAGGCGCCGATGCGTACCTTGTGGAAAGCAACCATGACCTAGAAATGCTGCGAATGGGCCCTTACCCATGGAGCCTCAAACAGCGAATTCTTGGAGATCGTGGTCACTTATCGAATGAAGATGGCGCTCTGGTCATGACGGATATCTTGACCGACAATACCAAACGGGTCTATCTTGGTCATTTAAGTAAAGAAAACAACTTGAAAGAGTTGGCGCACTTAACGATGGTCAACACCATGAAAGAACATGATCTAGGTGTTGGAGAAACATTTGAAGTCTATGATACCGATCCTGACAAAGCGACGGAATTATTTGCAATCTAATCGATCAAACAAAGGATAAAATTGTCGGGTGGAGGCAGCAGGTATGTTTGATGAAGAAAAAATCAAGCGTCTGAACGAGCTTGAAATGGCTGTTTATAAGTACATTGTCCAGCATTTTGAAGAGATCGATCAGTTGACGATCCGCGAATTGTCAGCTGCATGCCATGTCTCGACCTCGACGATTTTACGATGTATCACGAAATTAGGCTATCGCGGGTATTCAGAGTTAAAGTATGCGATCTGTCAAAAAAAGGAACAAGATGCACGAGCGTTTGATCTTTTCTATGATGCAACGATCCAAGTCAATACATTCTTAAAAAAAGTCAATAGTGAAGATTACCGTAAGTTTATCCAGCCAGCGGTAGAACTGATTCTTTCCGCACGCCATGTGGCGTTTTCAGGTATCGGCACAAGTGGCATTCTGGGCACCTATGGCAGCCGCTATTTTGCTAATTTAGGCATCAATGCCTATAGCATCGTCGATCCCTTTTTGCCAGTACCGCCTCGTGGGATGGAAAATACGTTAGCGATCATTTTATCAGTTTCGGGAGAAACCATTCAAATGATCAAGCAAACGGAGGACTTCAAACGGTATGGGGCAAAAGTACTCAGCATCACCAATGATGAAAAATCGACGATCGCCCAAATGGCAGATTACAATATTTCCTACTATATGCCCGTCGTCAGTGGGGGAAAAGAAGTCGATTTGAACCTGACGACGCAAGTCCCAGTGATTACACTGATCGAACTTTTAGCCCATCAAGTCTACAAGCAAATCTAAGTGATCGTAAAAAAACAGCTTCGGCTGTTTTTTTTGTTGGAACATGTTTCATAACTTGGAAAAGCTATAGGCAAGGGGAATATTATCCATTAAGATTTATTTGTAAGCGAATTCACTGGCCGGTGGATGGAATTTTATTTTAGGAGTGATGTGAGATGAACGAATGGATCAATGAGAAATTATTACCCCCAATATTAAAATTTGTCAATACGAAAGCAATCACTGCATTAAGAAACGGTATGCTCTATACGATGCCCTTTTCAATCGTAGGATCGATTTTCCTGCTATTAGCAAACTTTCCCGTCCAGTCGATTGCGGATTGGGTAACGAATAGCGGCTTAGGTGAATACTTCAACCAAGCCTATGGCGCCTCTTTTGCAATTATGGCCTTTTTCGCCGTAATGGGCATCGCCTATTCATATGTAAAAGCAGAAGGTTACGAAGGACTCCCTGCAGGAATGATTGGTTTAGTTATTTTCTTATTAACTATGGAGTCAAGTGTGACGGATGCTGAAGCAAAGGTGACCATCGCAAATGTCATTGATAAGACGTGGACCGGTGGACAAGGAATGATCAGTGCCATCTTAGTGGGACTTTTTGTGGGTTGGGGCTATACGTGGTTCTTGAAACGCGACATCCGAATCAAACTGCCAGAGCAAGTACCCACCAATGTCGCAAACTCATTTACAGCATTGATTCCAGCCGCTGTTTTGACGACCATCGCATTAGGCATTTATATTTTCTTTGATAAAGTTTTTCAAACAACCGTGGTCGAATGGATCTACACCGTGATTCAAAGTCCAATGCAAGGGGTGACGGATTCCCTTGGTGGTGCAATGATGCTAGGCTTCTTAGTGCCATTCTTGTGGTTCTTTGGGGTTCATGGTTCGACGATCGTGGGCGGGATCATGGGACCAATTTTACAAGCCAATTCACTAGCCAATACGGCTATTCTTGAATCTGGTAAAGCATTGACATTAGAAAATGGCGGATACATCGTGACCCAGCAGTTTTTGGATCAATTTATGACGGTAACTGGCGCAGGAATGACGATTGGGATCGTGCTATACATGGTGGCTTTTGCCCGTTCGGCGCAGTTCAAACAATTAGGACGTCTTTCCTTGATTCCGGCATTCTTTAATATCAATGAACCAATTATTTTTGCGACACCGATCGTCATGAACCCAATCATGGTATTACCATTTATTTTGACACCGATGGTTTCAGGCGTGATCACGTATTTTGCACTTTATACCGGTATCGTACCGCTATTTACTGCTGTGCAAGTTCCATGGACGATCCCGCCGATCATTTCAGGTTTTCTAGTAGGTGGCATTCGGACCGCTATCTTACAATTTGTTGTTTTAGCAATCGGCTTCTTTATTTACTATCCTTTCATTCGTAAGGTCGATAGTTTGAACTATAAACAAGAAACAGAGATCGTTTAATACCAAGGAAGCAGGTTGAATAGAAATGAATAAACTAAGAAGCGATTTTTTATGGGGTGGCGCAGTCGCTGCTCACCAATTGGAAGGCGGCTATCGTGCGGGTGGAAAAGGCGTGAGTGTCGCTGATGTCATGACTGTCGGAGGCAACGGAATTCCTCGCCGAATCACGGAAGGGATCCAACCGGGCGAAAGCTATCCCAATCATGAAGCGATCGATTTTTATCATCGGTATCCTGAAGACATCAAGCTTTTTGCCGAATTAGGGTTGAAGTGCTTCCGAACATCGATTGCCTGGACCCGTATTTTTCCAAAGGGGGATGAGCGCGAGCCGAATGAGGAAGGCCTGGCCTTTTATGATCAATTATTCGATGAGTGTTTACGCTATGGCATTGAGCCAGTCATTACCCTGTCTCACTTTGAAATGCCTTATCATTTAGTGACCGAATACGGAGGTTGGCGTAACCGTAAGTTGATCGATTTGTTTGTCCGCTTTGCAGAAGTTTGTTTTACGCGCTATCAAAAGAAAGTGAAGTATTGGATGACCTTCAATGAAATCAATAATCAAGCAAACTATAAAGAAGATTTTGCGCCATTTACCAATTCTGGTCTGTTCTTTACGGAAGGAGAAGACCGAGAAAAAGTCATGTACCAAGCAGCTCATTACGAGCTCGTTGCCAGTGCAAAAGCGGTGGCGCTAGGACATGCGATCAATCCTGCGTTTCAAATCGGATCGATGATCGCGATGTGCCCAATCTATCCGTATTCTTGCGATCCCAAAGACATGATGGCAGCCGCGGTGGCCATGCAACGGCGCTATTGGTTTTCAGATGTTCATGCCCGTGGGCACTATCCGAGTTATATGCGCAGCTATTTTGAAAGAAAACAATTTGATTTAGATATCACCCCTGAAGATGAAGCAGCTTTGGCAAAAGGTTGTGTTGACTACATTGGTTTTAGCTACTATATGTCTTTTGCGATCAAAGGCAAGGAGAATGATCCAACCTATGACTATGATGAGAGCCAAGATCTGGTGGACAATCCTTATGTCGATGCTTCTGAATGGGGCTGGCAGATTGATCCCGTAGGTTTGCGCTATGCCATGAACTGGTTTAACGAACGCTACGAATTGCCGCTTTTCATTGTAGAAAATGGCTTTGGTGCGGTGGATACGGTGGAAGAGGATGGACAGATTCACGATGACTACCGTATTGACTACCTAAAAGCCCATATCGAAATGATGAAAGAAGCAGTAGCTTATGATGGCGTCGACTTATTAGGTTATACACCGTGGGGCATCATTGACTTGGTTTCTGCGGGGACAGGGGAAATGAAGAAACGCTATGGTGTGATCTATGTGGACAAAGACAATGAAGGAAATGGAACCCTTGCTCGTCAGAAGAAAGATTCATTTGCATGGTATCAGCAAGTAATTGCATCCAATGGCACGAAGGTCTAAAGAAAAAAACGTTACGCAAAATTTCTGCGTAGCGTTTTTTCTTTAGGGCATTTGGATATAGCCGTAATGAAGCAATAACTGAATAATAATAACTAAAGTGTTCATTCCCACATGGGTGATCATGGAAGTCCAAATACTGCCGGTCAAAGCATAAAGCCCAGAAAAGAACAGTCCTAAGAAAATATAGACTAAGAGATGATTGTCATTGTGGGCAAAGGCAAAGGCTACGGCGCTGACCACTACACCGACCCATACATTGCTGTATTTCCCAATGATGCCAACTAAGGCTCTGCGGAAGATAAATTCCTCCATAATTGGCCCACCGACCATTGCTGCGAGAGCAAAGAGTGGGTTTTGCACCACGATGGCAATGATGTTTTCGGTATTTTGCGAAGCGCTGACTTCTCCGAAAAAGGATTCGATAAAGATGGCTAGATTTTGCAACAAAATCGCTGCGACAATGCCGGTTAGCCCGTAAATAAGAATCGCTGAGACTTTGGTTTTTTTGTGTTCAAACGATAGCGGTTCTGTTTGTTTGAAATACAAGAAAAACATGATCGCTGCACCAGCTAAGTAACCGATCGTTGTTGCTGCTACTTGATGTCCGCTAGGGACGAAGGCGATCGGTAGAAAAAAGACGATGCCGTAAGTAAGAATCGTGGACAAAGAATATTTTGATAAAGACATAGTTGTTTCCTCACACTCCTTTGCTTCATTATAGACTAGGTTGCTTCTAGAAACAAAAAATCCTACTATATTTATCAATCAATTAGAAATGCAAAAAAAAATTTAGCAAAAGGCTTGCAAAAATTTGGGAAAATGAGTAATATTGAAACTGTAAGTTAGCACTCGATACAAGAGAGTGCTAATGCTAAATTCTATAACATTCATTGGAGGGATTTATCGTGTTAAGACCATTAGGTGATCGTGTGATTATCGAAGTCGCAAAAGAAGAAGAAAAAACTGTAGGCGGAATCGTGCTTGCATCAGCAGCAAAAGAAAAACCACAAACGGGTACCGTTATTGCAGTCGGCGAAGGACGCACGCTCGAAAACGGTGAAAAAGCTCCTGTTGCTGTCAACGTTGGCGAACAAGTAATGTTCGAAAAATACGCTGGCACAGAAGTGAAATATGAAGGAACAGAATATTTGATCGTTGCTGCAAAAGATATCATTGCAGTAGTAGAATAAGAAAAATAAAAAATACTTGAGGTGATGAAATCATGGCAAAAGAAATCAAATTTGCAGAAGACGCACGCGCAGCAATGCTTCGTGGGGTAGATAAATTAGCAGATACAGTAAAAGTAACCTTAGGCCCCAAAGGTCGTAACGTGGTTTTAGAAAAATCTTACGGTTCACCATTGATCACAAATGACGGTGTAACGATCGCTAAAGAAATCGAATTAGAAGATCATTTTGAAAACATGGGCGCAAAACTTGTTTCTGAAGTCGCTTCAAAAACAAACGATATCGCTGGTGACGGAACAACGACTGCTACGTTATTGACACAAGCAATCGTTCGAGAAGGATTGAAAAATGTCACCGCTGGTGCGAACCCATTAGGTATTCGTCGTGGGATCGAAATGGCAACAAAAGTGGCTGTAGAAGAGCTACACAACATTTCATCAATCGTTGATTCAAAAGAAGCAATCGCACAAGTTGGTGCTGTTTCTTCTGGTAGTGAAAAAGTTGGTCAATACATCGCTGATGCAATGGAAAAAGTCGGCAATGACGGTGTTATCACTATTGAAGAATCAAAAGGGATCGAAACAGAATTAGATGTTGTGGAAGGAATGCAATTTGATCGTGGTTACTTATCACAATACATGGTAACTGACAACGATAAAATGGAAGCAGCGTTAGAAAATCCATACATCTTGATCACTGACAAAAAAATCTCTAACATCCAAGATATCTTGCCATTGTTAGAACAAATCTTACAACAATCAAAACCATTATTGATCATTGCTGATGACGTTGATGGCGAAGCATTACCAACACTTGTATTGAACAAAATCCGTGGAACATTCAATGTTGTTGCAGTGAAAGCACCAGGATTTGGTGACCGTCGTAAAGCAATGCTAGAAGACATTGCGATCTTAACTGGTGGTACAGTGATCACTGAAGACTTAGGTCTTGAGCTGAAAGATGCAACCATCGATAACTTAGGTCAAGCAAGCAAAGTGGTTGTGGATAAAGACAACACAACAATCGTTGAAGGTGCTGGTGAAAAAGAAGCAATTGATGCACGCGTTCAATTGATCAAAAACCAAATCGCTGATACAACTTCTGACTTTGACCGTGAAAAACTACAAGAACGCTTAGCAAAACTTGCTGGTGGGGTTGCTGTGATCAAAGTTGGGGCACCAACTGAAACTGAATTGAAAGAATTGAAATTACGTATTGAAGATGCATTGAATGCAACACGTGCCGCTGTTGAAGAAGGCATGGTCTCAGGTGGGGGAACTGCCTTAGTGAATGTCATCAACAAAGTTGCAGAAATCGAAACAGATGGCGATGCAGCAACAGGTGTCAAAATCGTTTTACGTGCCTTAGAAGAACCAGTTCGTCAAATTGCTGAAAATGCAGGCTACGAAGGTTCAGTGATCATCGACAAATTGAAAAACGCTGACTTAGGCGTTGGTTTCAATGCAGCAACTGGCGAATGGGTAAACATGCTAGAAGCTGGGATCGTTGACCCAACAAAAGTGACGCGTTCTGCATTACAAAACGCAGCTTCTGTTGCCGCATTATTGTTAACAACTGAAGCAGTCGTTGCCGACAAACCAGAACCAGCAGCGCCAGCAGCTCCTGCAATGGACCCATCAATGGGTATGGGCGGCATGATGTAGTTATAATAAAAGAACCTCTATTTATAGGGGTTCTTTTATTTGTTTTCTGTTAATTTTAAACAAAAGGGGCAGAAAAGGGGCAAACTACAAATTGTTTAATCGATCGATAACTTGCTCTTTGGATTTTTTTGTCACGTGATTATAAATTGATAAAGTCGTGTTGGCATCGGAATGTCCGACTCTCTCCATTATGGTTTTTAAAGGAAGATTCAATTCAGCTAGTAAAGAAATATGACTATGTCTGAATATGTGTGAGGATAAGTTTTTATCCCATTTTAGTTCATCTTGAACTCTATGCAGTACCATATTAAAGCTATGGAGAGACAACGGAGTACCTCTAGATGATTTAAATATATAATCCTCGTTACTTTGGGAGCCGAATACCAAAGAGTTGTGTTCTATGATTTCATAAACAATTTTTACTGCTCTATTAGGCAAAGAAACTATTCTTTTAGAATAGATATTTTTAGGTGTAGTTTTTACAGCATCTGCCATTTTTAAGAAAGAATAGTCTAATGTGCCGTTAATATCCAAAGTACTCCCGTCAAAGTCCTTTACTTGTAATGCCTGTAGCTCTCCGTATCTTAGACCTGTTAAATACAACAATTCTACAATGTTAGCGTGCAATAGTCTTTTTGTAGACTTTCGCATATATACAAGCAACTCTGTAATTTCGCTTTGATCAAGGTATTTTTTATCCATGTTCTTTTTTCTTTTTTCTTCTTCAGCTTTTTTTCTTTGGATTTTGACATTCAGCGCTAGATTTTGTTTGATATACTTTTTCTCAACAGCATAACTCAACATGTGAAGCGACCCCCAAAAGTTAGACCAAAAATCTAACTTTTGGGGGTCGCTATTTGTATGGCAAAATATCCTTTTGAATTAAAACTAAAAATCGTTAAAGAATATCTTAGTGGTGTGGGTGGATATCGGCATCTTGCCAATAAATACGGTATTTCAAGCAAGTCTCAAGTAAGTGATTGGGTGAATGCCTATCGTGAATACGGAGAGGAAGGTCTATTGAGAAAGCATCAAAATCAGAAATATTCTGTTCAATTTAAGTTAAATGCGATAGAGTTATATCAAACAAGTGAGATGTCCTATCGAGAAGTTGCCAGCACTTTAGAAATGAACAACCCTGCGCTTATTGCCAATTGGATGCGTAATTTCAGAGAAGCAGGTATTGAGGGGATCTCAAAAGAGAAAGGGCGATCACTTACTTTGGCTAGAAAAAAGAGAACAAAAAAGAAAATACAACAACTGAAGAACGCGATCGTATCAAGGCATTAGAAAAGCAAGTCCGATCCCTTCAAATTGAGAATGCCTTTTTAAAAGAGTTGAGGAAGCTGCGAAAACAGGAAGCCCAGCAAAGACGCAAGAATCAATCGCACGAATCATCGCCAGCCTCCGAGGATCATTCAAACTAGTTGAGCTTCTTGAAACATTGAAATTTCCTAAAGCAACCTATATGTATTGGCAGAAACGGTTTGACAGACCAAACCCAGACCAAGAAATTGAAGAAAAAATGATTGAAATTCGCAAGGAGCATAAAGACTATGGCTGTCTGCGACTAAAAAAGAATTAGAGAATCAAGGGATTCATGTCAATAAAAGAAGATTCAACGTCTGATAAAAAAACTAGGTATCGAAGTAAAGTCTTACACTCGAAAATCTCGACGGTACAATTCTTATCGTGGGAAGGTTGGCACTGTCGCCAAAATCGTATTCATCGTCGGTTTTATACAAATATCTGTCACCAAAAAATTACAACTGATACCACAGAGTTTAAGTATTATGAAGTAGACACCACAGGTGTCGTTCGTCAGAAAAAGCTGTATTTAGATCCTTTCATGGATTTCTACAATAGTGAAATTCTATCTTATCGGATTTCTGAAAAACCAAACGCACTAGCCATAATGGAAGGATTAGAAGAAGCAATCCAGATGACAAATGATTGTCCATTTCGTAGAACCTTCCATTCAGATCAAGGATGGGCCTATCAAATGAATGCTTATAAGAATAAATTGAAGCAGCATAAAATCTTCCAGAGTATGTCTCGTAAAGGGAATTGTTTAGATAACTCACCTATGGAAAACTTCTTTGGTTTATTAAAGCAAGAGATTTTTCATGGAGAAGTCTATCGGAGTTTAGATGAATTGAGAACAAAAATTGACCAATATATCTATTATTACAACCATAAACGCATCAAAAAGAAATTAAATTGGCGAAGTCCGGTTCAGTTTCGAGAAGCTGTAAAAACAGCTGTCTAACAGTTAATTTTATCGTACAAAAAAGGAGTGGATTTCTCCACTCCATAAAAGTCTAACTTTTTGGGGTCACTACAATGATTGAAAGGGTCGTCTTGGTCTGTTTCGTATAATTCAAGGATAGGTCACCGAAAGTATACATTTTTTCTGTAATACTACGAATCATATTCTCGTCGATATTTCGAACTAGAACATCGTCAGATATAACTTTTTGAATATGTTTCATCATCTTTGGAACTTTGGTCCAGCTTGTTCTTTTTACATGTTGTTGGTAATAAACAAACCACTCTTCGTAAAGCTCCTTGAAAGTGATGTCAGATTTATCATAATTACTCAAAGCTTCCGCTATTTTTTTGTCTAATATTTTCTGTGCATTCTTCCAGGCTCTGGAAGAATCACTTGTTAGAACTGTACTTGTCTTTTTCCATTTTTCGGTATAGGGATCTTTGTATCTTTCTACATATTTGAATCTTCCATCTTTCAAAGGTTCAATCCACATTGTGTGTACCTTAATTCTTTGTTACAATAGGCATGACTAAATAAGCATATGCTAGTTGTGTGCTTAGTGATTATTGCGTACCCGTACCTAAAGATTATGAATCTCGAGACGTTTGCGACCGCATTCGTCTTTTTCTATATCGCAGTTTATGGAATCTCAATTATCGAAAATCTGGGACAACTGGGGATTCCAATTCCAAACTGGGTAAAAGAAAGACTAACTAAATTACAGGATAGTACTGAAAATCCAAAACCTAAAGTAACAGAAATTAAAATCGATTATGGTGATGGACAATCTGAAACCAAAGCTTTGGATAGTAAAAATGTTCCAGACTACGGTGATGGCCAAGAATTTACTGAAAAGAAGGAGTAGCTACTGGCTGCTCTTTTTTAATTTAGAAAGGATGATATAAATGAGTTTCATCAAATACGAATATATCAATATTAATGAGTACTCAAGACCAGGTATCAGGAACAAAGGTATTGACGGTATCGTTATGCATTACACTGCCAACAACGGTGGCACCGCACGTAATCACAAGAACTATTTTAATAATCTAAGAGGAACCTATGCTTCTGCTCAATTGTTTGTAGATGATATTGAGGCGCTTTGTATTATGCCGCTGAATGAAGTTGCGTATCACGCCAACGAAATTAGCAAATACAATGCAGATGGTTCACGCTATCGTCCGCTGTATTCTAAGATAGGCAACGCCAACTATTCAACGATCGGTGTTGAAATGTGCCTAGACAAGAATGGAAACATTACGGAAAAGACATTCCAAAATGCTGTGAAGGCCGTTAAAGAATTGATCGCAAAATATCCAAATATCACTCGAAATAAGATTTGGCGACATTATGATGTTACTGGCAAGAACTGCCCAGCTCCATGGGTAGCAAAACCAAGTGAGCTAGAACGGTTCAAAGATGCGGTGTTTGGCAAGACTAGCGGTTCCAATTCAGCAGCTAAACCGAGTACGCCTTCTGTAAAACCAAATGCCAATAAAATCCAAGAAGACGGCATGTTTGGTCCAAGCACTGCCAATAAAGCAATGCAATACGAAGGTATCACACCAGATGACGAAATTAGTCACCAATATCGGCAAGCGTGCAACAAGAACCTTTATGCGGCACAATTCGATAATACACTTAAAGGCTCAACGCTGATTCGAACATGGCAGAAACGGTTGAAAGCAAAAGGTTTATACAATGGTGCGATCGATGGACTATGCGGAACAGAAATGATCAAAGCTATGCAGCGAGCCTTGAAGACAACAGTGGATGGAGTTATCAGTCCTGTGTCAAACATGGTCAAAGCGTTACAAAGAGCATTGAACAACAACAAGCTTCCATGGTAAATAAATAGCCCGCTTCTGCGGGCTTGTACATATTTAATATTCGTTTTACTTGCAGTAATTTAGTTTATGCTATACATTGTTAAGTGCGTGCAATACTTTATGAAGAGTAGTTAGGCGGTGAAAACTTGGGGAAGTGCGCCTAATACTCTTCTTGTTTATTTTATCATTATTTCAATGTAATAGATATTATTGATTAGAAAATCGTCATAAATTGGTTCAGTTTAATTAATAAAAGATGTATCATAGATTCATACCAACCAATCCAATTTTTCATTTGTTTACTTTTCTTTTAGTCCACTCTAGGCAGAATAGGGTGGATTTTTTGTTGAAATAAAAACTATGTTCTTGTAGAATGGAGTCATAGCCTTGACCGGGGCTATTTCATTTTATATCTTTTTTCAGGCCCACTCTCCTTGAGGGTGGGTTATTTTTGAGCAAAAGGTTTGAATAAATTTTAGATTGCTCATATAGTTAATTTCCCATATAAAAAAACTTTTTTTCTAATTGTGCCACTCCTCCCCGGGAGTGGTTGTTTTTTGAAAAAAAAGCACAGCATATTCTCATATGCCGTGCAAGTGGAACTATGTTCCGTCATCATAATAATCATATAGTAATTTACTGAATAGGAAAAGTAATGCGCTTATCGAACATTGATATTTTCAAATTCAATCATGATCTTCGTCTTACCAATCACCGAATACTTCCTAACAACAAATTGTTTCCTACTATTATACTCACCAGCAACCACAATCTCCATTCCTTCATCCACATCTGCCAAGAAATTCAAACTATGTGCAGCAATCAAGCAATTCTCGTTATCCAAAGAGAACCGCACCAAAGGGGTCTTGCTCATCTTCAATACTCGTATCTTCGATACATAGCCTTTCATCGATTTCATAACAATCGCCTCCGTAAGCTTGTACATAATAGCGACAATCCGTTTTACCTAAAGTGACAGCAACATAAAATTCAATACATCTTGCGCCATATAAAGCTTCCTGTGATTCAGAAATACTGTCCGGGAATTCATTTATAAACTCGGAATAGGATAAATAGCTTTGCTCGTATTGGCTGATTACATTCATATCAGTTACCGCCGGGCTTATATTTTATGCTAGGATCGTATTTTCGGAGAATCTTGTCTTGCGTTCTAACATGATCAAAAAGATAATTGTCTCCGTCTATTTTAAATACAAAAGCCAACTCTTCCGAATAATGACTATAGCTGATTGGCACAGTGAAATAGGGTTTCCCAAAATTTTCCATTGTTCTAACGAACTGGTCGTACATGAAATGTGCCGGTCCCATTCGTTCTATAAACTCGTAGTAATATCTTTCTAATGCATAGGTTCTTTGATGCGCTAACGGTATTTGCATATCGATCACTCCTATTCCATTTCGACATCAGCAAGAGAATCTGACAGTACTTCAAATAGATTTCTACTTTCCATAAATTTAAGCCAATCATTGTAAGGGTCTAGTGATCGATTATTTGGAATCTTATCCATATTTTTTACAGTCTGATAGATATTTTGTGCAGCTTGATCCCACATACCGTTAATTGCTTTGTTAACTTTATTGTCATTCCACTTAGCCTTTCCAGAACGCAGTTTATTCTTAGCAATTTGGAATTCCTCGGCTTTTTGCATAAATACTTCGTAACCAGATAGACGGTTTTCCAAAAGGTTTTTAAAATCATTATATTTCATTTTGACCACTCCTCTTGTTTATTTCATCTTCAGTATACGAACGTTTGTTCGTATTGTAAAGGACTTAAATAAAGAATAGGGGGCAAAAAAGGGGCAAAATAACTTTATTAGTTCGAGCTAGTTGATTTATTTTTATAATTGAAATTGTTAAAAAGGCTGTTATATAGGCATTTTTATACTAGTGTAATTGAGTGTGCCAGACAACCTTAGATGGGCGGCATGATGTAAGCAAGCCTTGAGAACTCCTCTTTTGAGGGGTTCTTTTTTTGTGCGATCAAAAAATACTTCAACACAGAAAAAGACAAAAAACCTTTCTTCTTAGTATTCTAAGCACCAAAGAATTGGTTCATTGCTTGAATAAAAGGAGAAAGGATTGGTAGATATAAGCTATCTATTTGTTTTGTAAAGGCAGCGAGTTTTGTAAGGAACGTCAATTACAACCGTTCCCAAAATCCATGCGCAAAACCAGTAATAAATTCGTAGAGGGCCGGCAGTATCACCGAAATACATAAAACGACAAAGACCATTTTCTGAACAGCAGTTAATTGTTTGAGGAAATGGTTTTTTGTGAACAATAAATACGCGATACAGATAACAGCAAGCAGCTGCAATAGATCAAATAAAATGGACAAGAAAATCACCTTTTCTGATTAGATTGAATGGACGATAGAATGATGGATTCTCTCAACATAGAGCAAAGAGTTGAATGATATGGTTCTGAGAAAACGTGAAGATCAACGTTTATAAAGAAACGGTATTTCGACTCCAAAGAATGCGAAGATCCCGCTTAAAAGAAAGTAAGTCAATAAGCCTAGATAAAAAAGGACTTTCCAATTCAATTTCTTTTTCATTTGATCCACTCCTTTTGTGTATCATAGCATAAAAAAACGATAATATAAATAAATAATCTAAAGATGCAAATTCGCATTTTCCAGCAAGTGTAAGCTCTCTCAAGCTACATTTTCGCTATCTTGAAAAACCTGAGCTAAAATAGAAAGAGGAACAAAATCATGGCTCACTTTGATTTTTAAATGAACAACGAGTCGAAAGAAGGAGACATTTCTTTGAAAAAACCATGGATAAAACGCAAAAAGAAGCAAAACGAAAATGAATTATTAACGGAACAGTCCGTTCAAGTCGAGCAAAGTCAAATGGGAGAAGAGTTGCAAGAAGAAGCGGAGTTTACTTCTTTTTTTGCGGATGTCATGAAGCGAATGCCGAAAAAATCGGCTGCCTTGGTGATGAAAGGCTATGACAGATCAAAAGCTCAGGCGGAAAAAGTGTTAGCGAAAAGCAAGGATCAATTTGATCAGGTGTTTGAGGAGTTTTTAGTTGGCGTAGATGATGAAACACGAAAAAAAGCCCACCGCACGATCCATGCGGCTTCTTTGACGGCGGCGATCATCGGCTGTTCACCGATTCCCTTTTCAGATGCAGTGTTACTTGTGCCAGTTCAGATGACAATGATGGCTCGTTTGTATCGTATTTTTGGGCGAACATGGCGTGAAGGGTTAGCGAAAAGTATTTCGAAAGAGCTAGTCGTTGTGAGTTTTGGTCGCAGTGCCGTTGGCAATATCTTGAAATTTGTCCCAGCAGTCGGCACCGTTGCTGGAGCTGCAATCAATGCCAGTGTGGCTAGCGGTATTACCGAAGCATTAGGCTGGGTGACGGTCAAGATGCTGAATGATGGGGAAGATGTGTTTGAGCAAGTGATGTCCTTTAAAGGCCAATTTCACACGCTGTTCAATGCGTTGAAAGTTGGCAAGAAATCTAAGTGAAACAAACAGAAGAAGAACGAAGCAGGTCCAGACGACTTGCTTTTGTTGCTTCTTTTTCTTCACAGCAAATAAAAAAATTTTAAGGAGTGAGTAAAATGAAACAACGAGTGACACGGGAAGAAGTCACAGAACGGTTGGTAACAGATGCCTACTTTCAAAAAGGTCGTTCCGTTTTAAAGACCCGCCAAACGATTTTGACGATTCTTGCTTGGCTGATGGTCTTGGTTCCCTTTGTCTGGCTGGCCATTCCGTTGACGCTGCCGAATCTGGCGGATCGGATCGCCTTTCGAACCTATTTAGAAGAAGCAGTCACTTTCGAATTTCTAGCGTTATTTTTAGGCATTTCTTTTTTGGTTTTAGTTCTTACGTTTACTTTATTAACTTTGAGAAACAACCGCCGCTTCAAACGATTGCTGCAAAAGCAATCGATGCATGATGAAGCTGCTTTGGAAAAACGCAAAGAGTTGCTAGAAGCATTTTACGAAGAACGCTTCGGGACGAAAGAAGAACGCCACGGGGCAAAATACTACGCGGTTGCACCGGAGCAAAACATCGGAGAAAGAGAGATCCAAGAACTTTTCCGTAGAAATGGGGTGGGCTGATGGTTGTCAATTTTGATACTGGGTTCCCGTGGTTGGACACATTTTTAACAGTCGTTTTGATGATTCTCTTCACGTATCCGATTTTAGGCGGCTTTGCTTGGTTCATCGGGGTGATCTGCAATCGTTTTTTGTTCCGTTATCGTCAATTAGAGTGGATACCGATCCCCGAAGAGATCGAGCCGATGATCACGATTATGGTACCAGCTCACAATGAAGAAATCGTTATTGAAGACACGATTCATTATTTAATGAACAATCTGAACTACAGCAATTATGAGGTGTTGGTGACTGATGATGGCTCAACGGATCAAACTCCTGTGATATTAGACCGATTGATGGAACAGTACCCAAATCTAAGAGTGTTGCGCATCGAAAAAAACCAAGGAAAAGCCCATGCCTTTAATATTGGGGTAGGGTTTGCCAAAGGGGAATTGATCTTGAGCAACGATGCAGATACGGTTCCTGAACCTGATGCGTTATGGAAATATGTCAATTATTTCATCCGCCAAGACTCCATCAATATCTCTGCCATTACGGCGAATATGGATGTTCAAAATCGCACAACGATCGTAGGGAAATCACAAACCGTTGAATTTTCAAGTATCGTAGGAATTATCAAACGGACACAGCAAGCCGTTTTCGGCGTCATCTATGCCTATAGCGGTGCCAATACGATGTATCGCCGCGCGGCATTGATGGACGTGGGTCTGTTTCGACAAAATCGAGCAACAGAAGATATCAGTATTGCCTGGGACCACCAATTCCGAGGTTGGCTGTCTTTATTTGCTTCACGAGTGATGTTTTTCATGGAGGTGCCAGAAACACTCAAGATGCTCTACCGACAACGGAAACGCTGGGCGAAGGGCGGTACAGAAGTATGGCTGACCAACTTTAAAAAGGTCTTTTTGCATCCTTTTGAAAACATTGGTCGAACCGCTATGTTTGTCGATCAAACATTAAGTATCATCTGGTCATTCTTTTTCTGGCTTTCATCTGCCTTGTTTGTCTTCTATCTGATCTATTATGGTGCAACTGGGAATTACGAACGGATCTATCATATGTTTACGATGGCCTTTCTCTTCGTTTGTTTCGAGATGATTGCGGGGGTCATGCAGCTATTTACCAGCCTCCTGGCGGATGATAACCGCAGCAAGCTGAAGTATTTCCGTTTTGCTCCTTTTTACATGCTGTTTTACTGGATGATCAATGCCATAACGATCGTCACTACCTTTATTCCAGCCGTCAAGACCATCCTTGGCTACGGCAGCGGCGTTTGGGTCAGCCCTGAGCGAACGGCGAAAAAAACCGAAGAATCTTAACGAATTCACCTTCCCTGGACAATAAAAACAAGTCTGAGTTTTCTTCAGACTTGTTTTTTTGCCATTAAGGTTCAGAAAGATAGTAAATCTCACGATTTTGGTATGGATAACGAGTTTGCGAAAATTCGAAGGGTCGTCCGTCGGAGAGACGAGCAACTTGTTCTAATTCTAAGATCGGATCATTGGGATCGACTTCTAAATACTTGATGTCATAGGAATCTGCTTTGTCGGCACGGATTTTACGTATGGCGGGACCTATTTTGAGATGTAAGGAATCAGTGATATATCGATAGATCGAGTGTTCAAGGATCGCCATATCAATATCGGGAATGGTTTTGATGGGCATGATCGTGTACTCCAATTCAAAGGGTTCGTTATCAACATAGCGCAGTCGTACGATATCATAAACAGGTTCGTTTTCTCGCAAGGACAAGTAATCCATTTCGTTGGCTTCTGGAAAACGAACATTGAAACTAATGATTTTACTTTGCACTTTATGCCGCCCGCCATATCGGTTGACTAGACCGATATACTCATTGATCTGTCCTTGGTAGGTCGCTGAATTGACATAGGTGCCATGACCTCTTTTGGTAGAAATCAGGCCTTCTTGCTTCAATTGATTTAGCGCTTTTTGGATCGTCATTCGCGAGGTTTGAAATCGTTTGGCTAACGCCGTTTGCTCCGGTAGTTTTGATAAAGCTGGAAAAACACCTTCATAAATATTCGTCCGCAACTGATCAACGATCTCTTTGTATTTTGTCATAGTCATCACTCCTTATGTAAAGAAATTCATGGACTTGAGTTTTGTTTGAAGGGGATAAAAACAAGGTCTATCACTAAAGAATCCGCTGAAA
Organism: Enterococcus sp. FDAARGOS_375; assembly: GCF_002393265.1. Taxonomy (NCBI): domain Bacteria; kingdom Bacillati; phylum Bacillota; class Bacilli; order Lactobacillales; family Enterococcaceae; genus Enterococcus; species Enterococcus sp. FDAARGOS_375. The sequence goes on from NZ_CP023515.1 coordinate 2,272,551, forward strand.
TTCACATGTATAGAAAAAGCTTTACATGTATTTTTGAAAAATTTACATGCCTGTTTCACCTAATTATAATAGGTTTTGTAAGCGAATACAAATGATGGAGGAATCAATATGAAAAAATTTTATTGGGGGAACAGTGTCAGCAGTATGCAGACAGAAGGCGGTTGGAATGAAGGCGGTAAAAGCTTATCCGTTTATGATATACGGGAAGCTTCGGAACAGGCTAGCGATTGGCATGTAGCAAATGATAACTATCATGCGTATACAGAAGATTTTGATTATATGCAAGATTTGGGGATGAACATGTATCGTTTCCAAATTTCTTGGTCAAGGGTCGTTCACGATGGAGATGGTGCCTTTAATGAAGAAGGGATCGCCTATTACGATCGTTTTATTGATGATCTGCTAGCTCGAGGGATCGAGCCTATGATTTGTTTGTACCATTTTGATATGCCTCTGCATCTGGCGAAAACCTATAACGGGTTCATCAGCAAAGAAGTGAAGGACGCATTCATTCGTTTTGGAAAAGAAATGGTAGATCGTTTTGCGGATAAAGTCCATTATTGGTTAACCTTTAACGAACAAAATCTTTTCCACCAAGACCATGGTTTTAAGATCAGCGGTTATTTAGAAGGGGAAGAAACGACAGAAGAATTGTATCAGATTTTCCACAATGTCATGGTTTGCCATGCAGAAATCTGTAATTATCTTCATGAAACAACAAATGCGAAGATCGGCGGCATGCTAGCGTATTCTGAGGCGTATCCAGCGACTTGTCGTCCACAAGACATCAAAGCAGCAAGAGAGTTTGATGAATTTGCGAACTTTACTTTATTAGATTGCTATGCGCACGGCAAGTATTCGGCAGCACAAGACCGATACGTGAAAAATCATCAACTCAATATGAATATTTTACCTGGGGAATTAGAGGCGATCGCAGCGCAGAAAAATGATTACATTGCCTTTAGCTATTATGCTTCTTCTACCTTGAATGCTGAAAAAATTCCTGAAGGAACGCCGCCGAATCGGTACATGACTTTTGGAAAACAAGACAATCCGTATATTGAAACGACGGAATGGAACTGGCAAATTGATCCGCTCGGCTTCCGTGATGTCTTAAATAAAGTCTATCAGCGGTACCGGTTGCCAGTGTTTCCAATTGAAAATGGGATTGGTGTCAGAGAGCATTGGAATGGCAAAGAACCGATTCAAGATGATTACCGTATTGCCTATCATCAAGAGCATATTCGAGCGATGTTTGAAGCGATGGTGGAAGATGGAGTGGTCTGTCTTGGGTATCTTGGTTGGGGGCTGATCGACATTTTGAGCTCGCAAGGTGATATGGAGAAACGATACGGACTCGTGTATGTCAATCGTGGCAACCATGAGTTGCGAGATATGAAACGTGTACCGAAAAAATCGTATGAATGGTTCAAAGAAGTGATTAAAACGAATGGTAGTACGATCTATACAAACCCATATACAGAATAGGAGGAACAAAAATGGCAGCAGAAAAGCGCACGTTTTTAGATAAATTTACAGAGTTTTCGGTCCGTCTCGGCAATCAGGTTCATCTCAAAAGTCTTCGTGATGCGTTTGCGACCTTAATGCCTGCCTTTATTATCGCAGGGATCGCTGTGTTGTTTAATAATGTCTTCTTTCCATGGTTCTTAGAAGGGGCTGCCTTGGCGCGAATGCAAGTGTTTGGCAATTCCATCACCAATGGAACATTGAATATCGCCGGTCTGCTGATCGCCCCGATGATCGCTTATTTTCTTTGCCGCAACAAAAACAATCCGAGCGCCATCAATGCAACCTTTGTGGCAACGACTTGCTTAGTGGTCATGTTGGCGATGGCTCATGCCGTGATGCCAGAAGGCGCTCAAGCAGAAGTGACCATCAGTGGTGTGATGCTATTTGATGATGTCGGGACCAAAGGGATGTTTTCTGGAATCATTTGTGGGTTAGTTGCCACGGAATTATTTATTCGACTGTCAGAAAACAAGCACTTAAAAATCAATTTAGGGGATCAAGTTCCTCCTGCCGTCAGCAAATCCTTCAGCACGTTGATCCCTGCTATTTTGGTGATTTCCTTCTTTGCCGTAGTTGCGACCGTGCTAGCAGCCTTTGATACCGACCTGATTCAAATCATTTCAACAGTGATCCAAGAACCACTGCGTTTATTGAACACATCGATTTTTGGGTTCTTGATCATCTATTCAACGGGCAATTTTCTGTTTACTTTAGGCATTCACCAAACCGTCATCAATGGCACCTTGTTAGATCCATTGCTGTTAGTCAATATGAATGAAAACATGCAAGCCGTGCAAGAAGGCGCTGCGCCGCCCAATATCTTAAATTCAGCATTCGTGACGGTTTTTGCTCAACTAGGTGGGACTGGGTTTACGATCAGCTTGATCATTGCAGTGCTCTTATTCGTTCGCAATTACCAACCTTTTCGAGATGTCGTCAATCTATCCCTAGCTCCGGGTATTTTTAATATCAACGAGCCAATCATCTTTGGTTTACCGATCGTCTTCAATTTACCCATGATCATTCCCTTCGTTGCAAGTCCAATTGTTGCGACGTTGATTGGCTACTTTGCTACCGCAGTAGGATTTATTGAGCCACTTTCTGTGATGGTTCCTTGGACGACACCACCAATTCTTAGTGCGTTGTTGGCATCAAAAGGGGATTTCAAAGTTGTTTTGGTTCAAGTGATCATCATCGTCGTTTGTGTAGCAATCTATTTTCCATTTTTAAAAATCGCTCAACGGGTTGCAATCAAATCTGCTGAATTGGAGCGGGCAGAATAAACAAACAGGATGAATCCTATACTAGAGTGACCTACAAAAGTTAGAACAAAATTCTAACGTTTTGGGGGTCACTATTTTTTGAGGTGATTTTTTACTAAGTTTCTATTTTGAATTTTAATTAAATGGTATACTATCCCAAAAGGAGCGACTATGAAACTATCAGAAATGCAAAAAGCGATTTATCAAAACAAGATTGATCACCAATTCAATGTCACAAATATTGAAAAAGAGTTTTTAGCTTTATATGGTGAAGTAGGGGAAGCCTTTGACGCGTATCGGAAGCAACAAGAGGTAGGAGAAGAATTGGCGGATGTGGCGATTTATCTTCTTGGGTTAGCAGAAATCCTTTCCATCGATCTTGAAGCAGAGATTCATAAAAAATGGCCGTCAACCAAAAGCGTCGTTATACGAGTTATGGCAATGGCTATGCAAAACGAATCGATAATTGATACACGCACAAAAACTAGTAGATTCCTCGAGAATAGGCCCTTACCGAAATAGAAATGGAAGCAGGAGATAGGATGGAAAAGAATGTAAGCATGCGTGAATTAACCACGGCGGATTTAGCAGAAGTCGTGGACCACTATATTGCTGTATTTTCAGCAGAACCATGGAATGACCAATTGACAGTGCCGCAAATCACCGACTATGTATCTTCAATGATGGCAATGAATACTTTTATTGGTTATCGACTAACAGACCGAGCATCGAATGAATTGATTGGTCTTTCATTAGGCTTTATCAAGCCCTGGTATCAAGGAAAAGAGTATGTGATCGATACCTTTTTAATTACTGGCACGCATCAAGGAAAAGGCCTTGGTTCCACTTTTTTAGAAAGGATCAAAGAGGATCTGCTCAAGAAAGAGATTCCAACGATCCTGTTAGATACCGAAGAAAGTATGCCAGCAGCGGATTTTTATAAAAAGAATGGCTTTAAACCGCTACCAGATAATGTGAGCTATTATTTATCTCTAGAATAATAATAGCTTGTCAATAAATAAAAAAGTCTGCGAAAAAATCGCAGGCTTTTTAGTTATGCACAGTTTCAACAGGTTTATCCACAATATGTTGTAGGAACGTGTTTTCGCCTACTAAATATTGGGTGTGTGGTTTTTAGAAAAGGATTTCAAAGAGATTCTTATGGACCAATGAGCGTAAAAGTGAAAAAAGTACTGAACCGCTTATAGAATATAGCAAAATTTATCTAGATGAGAGGCTCTGTTGGTACCGATCAGCTAATTTCTATCATCTTCGCGATAGGTCTTGCGATACTGTAGCGGCGTTAAACCAAATTTACGCTGAAATCATCTTTTGCTAAAGTAGCTCAAGTGATTGAAGCCAACGTGGTAGCAGATGGTTGAGATCGGTTCATCCGTTTCGATCAATAGGTTTTTGGCTTGAGACAATCGATAATCAATCAGATAGTTGATTGGGGTCAATGTCGTGTATTGCCGAAAAAGGGCGGTACAAGTACGTGTATTGATGGCAGCAGCTTTAGCGATCGCAGGAACCGTTAATGGTTCTTGATAATGCTCATGGACAAATGCCAGCATTAAGTAGATAGTTTCTTTCTTTGGTGAAGCAGGTCTTGCAGCCATTAGCTGTGAAAGGGCAGCTAAAAACAATTCATAGAGAGTAAATCGTTGTTCAATAAGCAGAGGCAGACGCACGGTTTGAACAAATGCTTGATGTTGGGCGGTTAAGGTTAAGCGCCGATAGCTGCGGGTGCGATCGTGGACTAATTGTTCGATCGCTTCTTTAAAAGCAGGGTCAGCAATAAAGCCTGAAGAAAAATCAAAGCAGCAATATCGGACGTTTTCTGAAGCTAAAACAGCACCATGGAGTACACGGCTATTAATAATGATCGCCTCATTCTTGCTTAGCAAAATTTGCTCGTCGTCTATCGTATACACGAAGCTACCTTCTTCGACCCATACAATTTGCAGCTCGTCGTGCCAATGCAGAGGCAATTGGTCGCCACGCTTTTGTTGCAAGCAACGTTGATAAATTGCGAAGGAGCGATTTGTAGTTGTATGTTTGGTCGTTTCTTCGTTTTCTTCTGTGCGTTCAAAGTACATACCGCACCACCTTTTTACAGAATAGTGTTAAAAACAATCAGGATATTGACAAAAGTTCACTATCTGATTCGGTATAATACTAACAAAGTAAAGTGAAAGACAAAAGGTGTTTTTATGAAAAAAACAGTTGGGATTGTTTATGCTTGTTCAGCAGCAGCTTTGTGGGCAGTTTCTGGCATCGCTGGACAAATTTTATTTACGAAATATAGTATTTCAGCAAATTGGCTCGTTTCAACACGATTGGTTCTTTCAGGGTGTTTGTTGCTAAGCATTGGGTTAAAGGATCGCGATCGATTGATTTCCCCATTTCGGGAGAAAAAGGACTTCATTCAGCTGCTCTTGTTTTCTTTCTTAGGCATGTTTCTCGTTCAATTTACCTACTTTAAAACGATTGAGCAAAGCAATGCTTCGTTTGCAACGATTATTCAATATACAGGACCTTTCTTTGTTTTACTCTATGCCGCGATAGCCAAAAGGCAGCTCCCCTCTTTAAAGACATGTTTCTGGTTATTGGTAACCTTACTTGGCGTGACGGCTGTGGCATCAAAAGGACAGAATGAGCAATTAGCAACTTCCCAATCTGCGCTAGGCTGGGGGTTAGCATCAGCGATATCACTAGCTTTTTATTCTATACAGCCGCGTAAACTCTTGCAAAAATATGGGAGTTTACCAATTGTCGGCTGGGGGATGTTGATTGGTGGAGGCTTGGGGAATGTGGTTCATCCAATGTGGCAGATCGATAGTCAACTGAACGTTCAAGTGATTCTTTATTTGCTGGTGGTCATTTTATTTGGAACAGCATTAGCGTATTTGATTTTTTTAACAAGTTTACGCTATTTATCCTCAACACTTGCAACAGTTTTAACAGCAGTTGAGCCACTGCTGGCTGCTTTCTTATCGATCATTGTTTTTCATGATCACTTCACAGTGGTGGAGCTAGTAGGATTTATGGCAGTTATAGGGAGCATCATGTGTTTACAAAAAAAATTGTGAAAAAGACGAGATTCGCCAAAATCGGTGAAGTCTCGTCTTTTTTATAAATCAACAGAAAAAGAAAACGCAGGAGTCTACGCTTTCTTTTTCTGTTCTTCTTTTTTCTTGTCTGTGGTCGGTACGGAATCTAGGGCTTTTTTGAAAATCTCTTCTTTTTTCGTTTTATAGTTATGTTGTCGTTCAGCATACACTTTTTCTTTCGTCTTTGTTTTCATACTCGGTCACCTCTTCCTTTTTTTAAGTATAGCATGATTTCACAAACTTATGCAAATTCTTAGTTTTCTCCTTGGTATTATAATCTTTTTCGTGAAATACATTGTGAAAATATTTCTTTTGGCAGAGATGAGGGACTTCTCTATTAAGAAATTCGCATCCGGTTGGAAGCGATGTAACAGGATTTCATCTAAGCGTCGATCACACAGGTGAAAGCAGCGTTCTTTTTGAAACAATTTTTTCACAGAATCCCTCGTGTAAAAAAGGAATGATAAATGGGTGGTTTTAGTATCGGTTTTTGAAAAAGGGGATCAGGAAAGAAATGTTATTCAAATAACAGTCTTGTTTTTCAAAAAGTGGGTTTGTTTGCAAAAAAATCCTGTTTTTATTCGCGAATTAAAATAACGTTGAATGAAATAGCGTTTTTCTCTGATTTATAGAAATCTTTGTAAATAGTGTGCCATTGAGCAACACCAAAGAGAAAGTGATCAAAAAGAATAACGCAGGAAAATAAATGACACGTTTTATTAAACGTAAAGTAAAAAAATACAAAACGAAAACAATATCAAAAAATATTAATTTTTGTTAAAATGGGGTACAGGGGGTGTTTTATTGGAATCTCGGAAAATCAAACGTAAGCGTTTAGTGAAACAAAAACGGTCCCTTTTCGTACAAAAAGGATTGGGTATCACAGCAGCGTTAGCATCGACTTCAGGTGTCTTTACGTCTCTTGCTCATGCGACCGAAACGACAAACGCTTCGTCATCAACCAACACAACTGCTACTCTTGCCAGATCGTCAGCTGAAACGGCGATCAATCGACAATTTAAAACAACAGCTTCACTGAATGTTCGTTCAAATGCTTCAACAAGTGCCTCTATCGTAAGTGGTGTAGGAGCAAATACAACAATCACTGCGGTGGCTCAAAAGAACGGTACCTCAGTGAATGGCAATACAACATGGTATAAGCTATCAACAGGCGGCTGGATCTCAGGGGCTTATGTGAAAAGCACTTCAGGCTCTTCTTCTGCCAATACAGGCTCGTCCAATTCGTCGTCTTCATCGGAAAAAGCAATTTCGAAATCAGTGAAAACGACCACTGCATTGAACGTCCGTTCAAATGCAACGACTAGTTCTAGTGTCGTACGTGGACTAAGCAGCAATGCGACGGTGAAAGTCGTTGCACAAAAGAGTGGAACGTCGGTGAATGGCACGACCACTTGGTACAAATTGTCCACAGGCGGTTGGATCACGGCGGCCTATGTCAAAGATGTTTCCAGCAGTTCGACAGGAAATAGTTCTTCTGGCGGCAACACAAGTGTTTCTGCAGAAACGGCTATCAACAAGAACGTGAAAACAACAGCGGCATTGAATGTCCGTTCGAGTGCCTCAACAAGTGGTAGTGTCGTTGGCAGCCTAAGCAACAGCACGACGGTGAAGGTCGTTGCCCAGAAAAATGGCACATCCGTTGGCGGCACCAATGTTTGGTACAAAGTATCGACTGGTGGCTGGATCACAGCGGCATATGTACGTGACGTCACGTCTAGTTCTGGAAATACAAGTAATAACAATAATTCAAACACAGGTTCAAGCAACACTGGTTCATCAAACGGCTCAAGCAATGCGAGTGAGCAAGCCATCAATAAAACGTTCCAAACAACCACTGGTATGAATGTCCGCTCAAATGCATCGACTTCTGCAAGTGTAGTCAGCAGTTTGGGCAGCAATGCGACCTTCAAAGCAGTCGCTCAAAAACAAGGAACGTCAGTCAATGGCAATGCCACTTGGTATAAGTTATCAACGGGTGGCTGGGTATCTGCAGCGTATGTGAAGGAAGTCAGTGCAACGACTCCTGGCAACAATAACAACGCAGGCAATACCAATGTTCCGATGAGCGTGAACGGAGCAGCGATCGTTGCAGAAGCTAGAAAACATATCGGCACTCCTTATCAATGGGGAGGCAAAGGACCAGATGTCTTCGACTGTTCTGGGTTTACACGCTACGTCTTCTTAAAAGTGACGGGCAAAAACATCGGCGATTGGACAGTCCCACAAGAAAGCGCAGGGACGATCATTCCTGTCTCGCAAGCACAAGCTGGCGACTTGCTGTTCTGGGGTCAAAAAGGGAATACCTACCACGTAGCGATCGCTACCAGTAATACAAGCTATATCCATGCGCCAAGCACGGGTTATACAGTCACTGAAGCACAATCAGGCTTTTCGACTGCTAGCTTCGCTCTACGCGTGAAATAAATGTTTCATTGAATAGGCAAAGGGTTTGTCCTTTGTTAGAAACGCCCATAAGAAAGCTGCCATCAGTTTTCTTATGGGCGCTTTTTGGGTTGGGCGCAGATCTTTTTAAAAGGTGGGCTTTGCCCTGTTTTTTTGACAAAAAGGCCGATTTGTCAAAATCACTTGTTTTTACTAGTACAAATTTTTGTCAAAAAAAATAGTTACTGATACCATAAAAACGTACCAATATTAGGAGGGATCTACATGAGATATACGAACGGAAATTACGAAGCTTTTGCAAGAAGCAGAAAACCGAAAGATGTCGAAAAGAAAGAAGCCTATATTGTTGGTGGGGGATTAGCAGGACTTGCTGCGGCAGTCTTCTTGATCCGTGACGGCCATATGGCGGGTGAGAAAATCCACGTCCTTGAAGAACTTTCTTTATCAGGCGGTTCATTGGACGGAAAATTCATTCCCCATGATGGATTTGTGACCCGCGGCGGTCGAGAAATGGAAAATCATTTTGAGTGTCTGTGGGATCTATTTCGCTCGATTCCATCTTTGGAGGTGGAAGACGCTTCGGTGCTAGATGAGTTTTACTGGTTGGACCACGATGATCCAAATTCGTCTAACTGTCGGATCATCCACAATCGCGGCCAACGAGCAGCAGATGATGGAGAATTTACCTTGTCTGCGACAGCACAAAAGGAATTGACCCAATTATTTATGACTTCAGAAGATCAATTGATCGGGAAAAAAATCGAAGATGTTTTTGGCGATGAATTCTTTGAATCCAATTTTTGGCTATACTGGTGTACGATGTTCGCCTTTGAAAAATGGCATTCGGCGATTGAAATGCGCCGCTATGTGTTGCGTTTTGTGCACCATATCGATGGCTTGCCTGATTTTACTGCGTTAAAATTTACCCGTTACAACCAATATGAGTCATTGGTCAAACCACTACTTGCTTATTTGGAAGAACAAGGAGTTGACTTCCAATATGAATGCACCGTCAGCAATATCGATGTTCGGATCGTGGGCGAGGAAAAAGTTGCTCAAAAACTTGTGCTAGAAAAAGCGGGGGCAATCGAAGAAATTCCTTTATCAGAAGATGACTTGGTCTTTGTTACCAACGGATCGATCACTGAAAGTTCCACGCAAGGGGACCATTATACTCCAGCGCCTATCTCAAAAGCACCTGGTGGCAGCTGGCGTTTATGGAAAAACTTGGCGGCGCAATCGCCTGAGTTTGGTCATCCAGAAGTCTTTTATGAAAACTTACCTGAAGAAAGCTGGTTTGTTTCGGCAACCGTGACTTGGCAGAATTTTGATGTGGAACCTTATTTAGAAAAATTGACCCATCGCAAGTTACGAACAGGCAGAATCGTCACTGGCGGGATCATCACCATCAAAGATTCCAATTGGATGATGAGCTTTGCGACCCATCGCCAACCGCACTTTAAAGAACAAAAAGACCAACAAACGATCACATGGGTGTATGGCTTGTTGTCAAATACACCAGGGAACTACATCAAAAAACCAATTGAACAATGTTCTGGACAAGAAATCGTGCAAGAACTGCTTTACCATTTAGGCGTGCCGGAAGCAGAAATCCAACGCATTTCAAAAGAATCAAGTGTGGCAGTTCCAGTCTACATGCCCTTTATCACTTCTTACTTCATGCTGCGTGAACCAGGGGATCGGCCATTGGTTATTCCAAATGGCTCCAAAAACTTAGCTTTTATCGGTAATTTCGCAGAGACTGAACGAGACACTGTTTTTACAACAGAATATTCCGTTCGGACTGCAATGGAGGCTGTTTATCAGCTATTAGCTGTGGAACGTGGGGTACCAGAAGTGTTTGCTTCCGCTTATGATCTACGTACTTTGGCCAAAGCTGTCTATTATCTGACCGATAAGAAAAAAATTACGGAAATGGAGCTGCCGTTTATCGAACGGAAACTCTTGGAAGGCTTCGTTAAGAAAACCGAACATACCTACATTGGCGATCTGTTGAAAGAAAACCATTTGATTTAAATAAAACGCAACGACAACGAGGCGAAAGAAGCTACTCGTTGTCGTTGCGCTTTTTATTTACTTTTTAGCGCAGTTTGAACGAATCATTATTCCTCAGATAAAATCCGAACTTGGATCTCTGTCAAATAAGCTTGCTCGTTGCTAAGGGTCGTTTCGTGGATCGATCGTTCATAGAAGTAGTCATCGATTTGCCATTGGTGCGTCGCAATCAGCTGCTTGAGTTTTTGATAGAACTGCTTCAATCCTTCGTCATCCCCCTGATAAATGGCGGTTAAATAGCATCCTGCTGGTTTCACGAAGGAAGTCCCGTGCGGCTCTTCTTGCCGCACGTAAACGTAGTCGATGTCTTGCGTATCGTCTTTGTTCGTCCGAATCATAAAACCGTACTCGTTATTCGAAAAAAGATAAGGCTGTGCCATCAAAAGGTCGTAGGCTTGGGTGATCATCTCTGGGATGGAGCTGCCGTTTAATCTAGGACTAAGGGAGAAATATTCCTCTGGCTGTTCCTTCAAGGTGAAGGGGGAAGTTTTTTCTGCAGCCAGGCGCAAATCCGCAGCTTTTCGTTCGATGATTTTTTTGATGTTGGTCAACTGCTGAATTTTTTCATCGATGGTTTGCCGCTTGGCTTCCAATAAGTTTCTCATGGTCTCGGCATCCCCCTGCAGCGCTGTTTGGATCTCTTTTAAGGGCATCGATAATTCTTTCAATGACAGGATCAATCCGAGATCCAAAAGTTGATCAAGGGAATAATACCGATACCCGTTCTCGTCTTTGCTGTTTGGTTGAAATAGCCCAATCTCGTCATAATAGTGGAGTGTCCGAGGATTGATCCGCGCTAAGCGTGCCATTTCCGATACTTTTAATTTGGTTTTCATGAAGCTCCTCCTTGACTTTACAGTTACTGTAAACTTTATACTAAGGATAGTCAACTACTGGTAGGAAGATAGAATGAATAAAAAAGTAACATATCGACCATTTAAACGAGAAGATCTGCCTGCGCTTGTGCAAGTAATTATTGATAGCTGGAACTACGACAAGCAATTTGACAAGAAGACCGCCAAGCACTTTGCTCATGTCTTTTTGTGTTATGAACTTGCTCGTGCGACCTATTCGCGGGTGGCTCTTTTAAATGGTGAAGCTGTCGGTATCTTATTAGCAGATAGTAAGAGAGGGAAGAATCTTCATCCAGCGCGCTATTGGGGGAAAACGATTTGGCATGCTGGCTGCTTACTGCTTACGAAAGAAGGGAGAAACACGCTGCTGCATTATGCCAAGGAGGTGGCTGAGTTAAATCAAGCGATGTTGAAAGACTTACAAACTCCTTTTCAGACCGAAGTTGGTTTGTTTGCCGTTAGTCCCAAAACACAAGGATTGGGTGTAGGCAAGCAGCTCTTTACTTCCTTTTTAGCGATGGTCCAGCAGGAAAAAACGGCTCCGTTTTTCCTTTATACCGATACCACCTGTAATTTCGGTTTTTATGAGCATATGGGCTTGAAGCGGGCAGCTGCTGTGAAACGCTGGATCAAAAAACCGATTAAGAAGGAAATCGAGTTTTATATCTATACTTCCTAAGAGTGCAGCGATGCACTCTTTTTTCATTGGCTAGTATGGTAAACTGGAAGCAAAGAAGGTCAAGGAAGCTGTTTTCGTTTTATGGAAACGGCGCTTATTTTGGTCGAAAGCGATGGCTCAATCCGCTTTCGTAAAAAGGATGGGGAATGGGAAAGGATGGTTTATTTGGAAAAAAAGCAGATAGGGTTTATTTTAAGTGATATTGATGGGACGATCTTGGATCATAAACATCAAATCGATCTGGATTTGATTGAAGAAATCAAACGATTGAAGCAGCAAGCGATTCCTTTTGTTTTGGCTTCCGCTCGCTCCCCGAAAGGAATGCTACCGATAGCTCAAGAATTAGGGATAGAAGACTGGCCCTTGGCTTGTTACAACGGTGCCCTGATTGGAGGGTACGATCAAAAGGGCACACTGGTACCGATTTTCAGTCATGAGGTCAAAAAAGCAGAAGCAAAAACTTTGGTTGCGCGCATCAAAGCTGATTTTCCTGGTGTTTCCATCAATGTCTACTCTGGTGATCAGTGGTATTGCGAAAGAGTAGACCAATGGGCACGAGCAGAAGCGGCGATCACCAAAGAGACTCCTGTAGAAACTTCATTAGAACAACTGTTGGCACAAGAAGCTTTTGAGGTTCATAAGTTTCTTTTGATCGGCACAAAGGCAGAAATCCAAGCGCTTCATGCTGCCTGCCAGAACGCTGGATTTTTAGAAAGCGCCTTTTACTTATCCAAAGAGAATTATTTGGAAGTCACTCATCAAGCTGTGGGAAAAGATAAGGTGCTAAATGAATTGGCGGCCTATTTTCAAGTGCCGCTGGCGCAAACCTTAGCGATCGGCGATAATTTTAACGACCTGCCAATGATTGCTTCAGCTGGTATTGGTGTTGCGATGGAGAATGCGCCCGAATTGGTCAAAGCAAAAGCTGATTTTGTGACGGCTAGCAATACAGACCATGGGGTTGCTGATGCATTGCGGCGATTTGTCACAGAATAGATAAAAAAACTAGGTTTTTTGAACAAATTGATTGACTTTCATTTCTACTCTCCTTAAACTTTTAGCTATACCTAAAAAGGTAAGTGTTTGTTGGAAAGAAGGAGAAAAATGAATAAGAAGATCGAGAAGACATTGACCAAATTTGCCGAGCCGTTGGGGCTCTCCGTTGATACTTCCACTGGGGTGATTTATGGAACGTATCATAGTTATAAACTTTTTTTAGTTCAAGAGAATAACAATAGTTATTCTCTAGTGGCTCACTTTTCACTTAGCAAAGATGGCGAACTTCCCAACCAAGAAGAAGTCAAAGAAGTTTTAAGTGAGTCAAAAGAGATCATCGACTGTGTGATCCAAGGATATCAAGTTGCCTATACTTTACGCGGAGCGATGACTGCAGGGAAAACCGTGGACAAGTTACGTACTGCGTTGGACCAGTTGACGAATTTTTTGAAGACGAAAGGCTTCCAAAATGCTTGTACCTTCTGCGGCGCGGTCACTGAGCCGGTTTCGCTGTATGCTATTGGCGGCGCTCCCGTCATTGCCTGTGAAGCTTGCTTTAAGAAACAACAAGAAGCAGTCCTTGCGCAAGAACGGGAAAAAGGGCAGAAAAAAGAAAATTGGTTAGCTGGAACCGTGGGTGCGTTTCTTGGCTCACTGATTGGTGCCGGCGCAATTATTTTATTAGGACAATTGGGGTATGTTGCTGCATTGTCTGGGATCGCGATGGCGATCTGTGCCATCAAAGGGTATGAATTATTAGGTGGAAAACTCAGCACAAAAGGTATTATTAGTAGTATTATCGTCATGATCATCATGGTCTATGTCGGGAATCGTATCGACTGGTCGATCAGTGTAGCGAATTATTACACGGACGTTGATGTCTTCTATGCCTTCCGTATTTTACCTGATTTGATTCGTGAAGGATATTTGGAAGCGAGTCAATATTACGGGAACTTAGGTCTGGTCTATCTCTTTACGGCGATTGGGGCTGTGCCAACTATTATCGCTACGGTACGAGAGGGGAAAGTGACGCGTCAAAGCTATAAAATGGAGTAATCCACGTTTCTATCCAAAGATAAAAAAACACAAAGCGAGATCTTTTTCGCTTTGTGTTTTTTGTTTTTGTGTCATAAATAATAACATGCCGTGTTAACATAAAAAATAAATAATAATAAAATGAGAAAAATAGCTTGCTTTTATAATTAATATTTATTAAAATCTTATTTACATTCAGAGTTTTGTAATAATTCTGAAAATTTTGGATTTTCATAAGGGGTAGGTAAGATGAAGAAAAAATGGGGATATGGTGTCGTCGCTGTTTGTGGAATCGTATTAGCAGGTTGCTCAACAGGAGGGACATCAAGTACAGGTGAAAGTTCAAGTGGTAGTGGGACAGCAGCTGCCGAACAAATTTTTAATGTTGTGGTTCAACAAGAAATGCCGAGTGCCGATCTATCCTTAGCCACCGATACGATCAGTTTCAGTGCTTTAAATAATGTGTATGAAGGGTTGTACCGCTTAGATGCTGATAGTAAGCCCGAACCAGCAGGTGCCGCCGAATTAGCGGAAGTCAGTGAAGATGGTCTGACCTATAAATTGAAACTACGAGAAGATGCCAAATGGTCAAATGGAGAACCAGTAACGGCAGCGGATTATGTGTTTGGTTGGCAACGCACCGTAAGTGCGGAAACAGGTTCTGAGTATGCGTACTTATTTGCGCCCGTAACCAATGCCGAAGCGATAACAGCAGGTGAAAAAGATGCCTCAGAATTGGGGATCAAAGCAGTCAGTGACTATGAATTAGAAATCACGCTGACGACACCTACGCCATACTTCCAATACTTATTGGCATTTCCATCCTTCTTCCCACAAAGTCAAGCAGTCGTAGAAGACAACGGCGATCAATATGCTACAACAAGCGACAATGCCGTTTACAACGGACCCTTTGTGTTAGCTGGCTTTGATGGGCCAGGAACCGATACAGAATGGTCATATGAAAAGAACGACCAATATTGGGACAAAGAGACGGTGAAACTTGATACCATCAATGTTAGTGTCGTAAAAGAATCATCAACTTCCTTGAATCTATTCCAAGATGGGCAAGCAGACGACGTCATCTTAACAGGAGAATTGGCACAGCAAATGGCCAATGATGAAGCGTTTGTGTCAGAACCATTAGCCCGTACTTCCTATATCGAGTTGAATCAGCGAGAAGAAGATTCGCCATTCCGCAATGAGGATCTGCGTAAAGCAATCTCTTATGCCATTGATCGTGATGCATTAGTGACATCGATTTTAGGGGACGGTTCATTGGCTTCCACAGGTTTGATACCAAAAGGAATGACCTTTAACCCAACTGATAATACTGATTTTGTCGATGAAGCGGAAAGTGTCATTGAATACGATCAAGAAAAGGCCAAAGAACATTGGGAAAAAGCCAAAGAGGCGTTGGGAATCGATTCCTTGAGCTTTGAAATTTTGGCTTCTGATACAGATTCAACCAAAAAGGCCATTGAGTATATTCAAAGTGCGATCCAAGACACGCTTGATGGGGTGAAAGTTAGCCTAAGTCCTGTTCCTTTCTCCGTTCGTTTAGATCGTTCAAACTCAGGTGACTTTGATGTCGTCATGGGTGGTTGGGGAGCTGACTATGCGGATGCTAGCAGCTTTACTGATTTGTTTGTTACCGACAATTCCTACAACCGCGGTCGTTGGACAAGTGAGGCGTACGATGCAGCAGTGAAATCGTCTGCCACGACAAACGCTGGCAATCCAGATGCTCGCTGGCAAGATTTGTTAGATGCAGAGAAAATCATTATGGATCAACAAGGGGTCATCCCTGTGTACCAAAACGTTGAAGCTCATTTACGTGCACCAAAAGTAAAAGGGGTCGTATCACACGGTGCTGGTGCGCAATATGACTACAAGTGGGCAGTGATTGAAGAATAAGCGCCTAAAGAAGAAACTGGTTTTGCGTGAGCAAGCCAGTTTTTTTCTTGGGCTTTGTTCTTACTTACACAATGTTAGTAATGAGAGCGGATGCAATTGTTTATAAAAAAACAAAAAAAGTTGGCAAGGGATCAACGATCGACTTGCCAACCTCGTTTTTTGTTCATCTATTTCACAGAAATCCAGTGAAAGATTATTCGCTAACTGTTACGTCACCTGTTACAGAAGCGCCATCTTCGTCAAGTGTTGCTGAATCTTGGAATTCTTTTGAAGTGAATGTTACGTTACCTTCAACTTTTGCACCGTTCAATACAAAGCCGTTAGCATTCACTTCAACGTCACCTTTGATTACACCGTGAACGATGTTGAAGTTTTCTGAGTTAACGATCAATTTAGGAACAGTTACTGTGTATTCAGCTGTTACGTTGCGGTCTTCATCTTGTGAGTACAATGCAAATTTACGGTAGATATCAGCAGAGTCGTCACCTTTGTCGTGGAATTCGCCATCAACGGTTACATCGTTATCAAATGTCATGTCGCCAGTTACAGCAACGATCCAGTTACCATCTGCGCTCAATGCTTTTTCGATCACTGAAGTTTGGTCACTGATAGAAGCAGTTGAAACAACGTCATCTGATGATTCAGTTGATGCAGCAGTTGAAGCTGCTGTTGATG
Organism: Enterococcus sp. FDAARGOS_375; assembly: GCF_002393265.1. NCBI lineage: Bacteria > Bacillati > Bacillota > Bacilli > Lactobacillales > Enterococcaceae > Enterococcus > Enterococcus sp. FDAARGOS_375. Next base: position 2,289,109 of record NZ_CP023515.1, read on the forward strand.
ATGATGAGCTTGCAGCTGTATCGTTATCTGAACTACATGCAGCTAAAAGAGTGCCTCCCATAAGCAATGATGCAGCGATTAAAGTGATTTTAGTTTTTTTCATGTTTCCTTCTCCTTTGTATTCCCATAGTTTTCTTAAAAACAAAATGATTATACCATACCGAGATGAAGTTTGTGAAACAAAAAACATAAATGAGGAGAAATTTAATAAATAGCAGCCTAGGATTAAAAAAATTTCAAAAAAACTGGGAATAAATGAGTGACGCTTACGAATGAATGAGACATCTCATTCACAAAGAACTCTCCATTATGGAAGAAATGCCCTTCTTCTATAATGGAGGATCATTACTACATGCGCTTTCGATCAGTCAACTGCTTGAACTTCGATACGATCAAATCCATGATGAACTGATACATAAAAGCATGGGTTTGAAAATGGGTTTGATGAGGGAAGATGATTGCTTCTTGGACAAAGGGCAGTTCCGAGATCTGTGGATTAGCGGTGATCACGATGACTTTGGCTTTGGTTCGATCGAAGAAATCTTTTCGTGGTGTTCCATTTCGAATTTGCTGTTTCGTTAGGTAGTCACCGGAGTTGGTAAAAATGATAAACAGCGATTCTTCATCAGCGGTCTTGATGATTTCTTCCTGTACGAGATCGTCTTGGAAGGTCCGAATGAACTTGCCGTTGTATGCTAGTTTGATCTGGAAATCAATAGCAGCTGATTCTGAGAATAAAATTCCAAAAGCAAAGACATTTTTATGGGTCACAATTGCTTGTGCGACCCGTTCGATGGCTGGCAGATCAAGATGATGACGCAGATAATCGATGTCTTGTACAACTGCGTCAAAATAGGAGTCTACGCCCTCTTGCTCTAAGGCAGACAAAATATTCGAACGATAATTCAGGGGATTGTTGAAGCGATTCTCGATAAAGGCAGCGTTGTCTTTTAGATCGCCATAATCATCAAAGCCCAAGGTGCGAGCGAATTTTGAAACGGTTGACTTTGACACATGGCAAAGAGCAGCAAATTCACCAATGCTTAGAGTTTGGATCTGATCATAATGGTTGATCATGGTCAAACCGATATAGTAGTTGGTGGAATCAGTGGGTGCATTATTTAAAAGATTCAATAAACGAATGATTAAGAGGCCCATTTTCTTTCCTTTCTTGTAAGCAGTTTCCAAATTGCGAACTTTCGCAGGTGAGAGAAAAAAATCTGCTATAGTAACGCCATAAAGCGCTTTATAAATCAAACACGGGAGTGAGTCATTTGGCAAAAGATTATTCAAAACTTGCTAGTGAAATTATAGCACAGGTCGGTGGGGAACAAAATATCGTTAGCCTGTATCATTGCATCACTAGATTGCGTTTTAAGTTGAAAGATGTCGAGTTGGCACGAAAAAATAAGGATAAGATTCAGCAGCTTGATGGGGTATTGTCTGTCATTGAAGGAAATGGCCAGTTTCAAGTCGTGATCGGTAATCATGTAGCGGATGTTTTTCAAACGATCATGAGTAAGTATTCGATCCAAAATGCTTTGGAAAGTGATGGGGATGCCGAAGAATCAACAGAAAAACAAGGCAATGTATTTATCCGATTCTTCAATGTATTGTCTGCGATCTTTAATCCAATCATTGTTGCTCTTGCAGGGGCAGGGATGTTGAAAGCTTTGCTAGTTGTTTTTACAACCTATCATTTGATGGATACGGAAGGAAGCACCTATAAAATATTAGCTGCTGCTGGCAATAGTGTCTTTTATTTCTTGCCTTTATTTTTAGCGATCAGTGCAGCGCGGATTTTCAAAGTCAATATGTTTATTGCTTTAGCAATCGTTGGGGCGTTGCTGGAGCCGAATTTTACAGCAATGGTGACGGAAAACGGTGTGACGGTCGATTTCTTTGGCATCCCAGCTGTGTTGATGGGGTATTCGGGTACCGTGATTCCAGCGATCGTTTCGATCTATATCTACTCGCATTTGGAACGACTACTCAAACGGATCATTCCTAAGAGTATCGAGATTTTTGCTCTATCACTAGTAGCTCTTTTGATCATGGTGCCTTTGACCGTTTTGATCATTGGACCGGTCGGTGTAATGCTTGGAGACGGTTTAGGCAATGCCATGAACTTTATCAGCGACAAGAGCGGGCTGTTGGCTGGCTTGTTGATCGGTGGCGGTTGGACATTCTTAGTAATGATCGGGATCCATTGGGGAGTTGTACCGATCATGGTCAATAACCTAGCGGTATATGGCTATGATACGCTGCGCCCGATGATCGCAGCAGCAACATTTGCGAGTGCTGGGGTTGCTTTAGGTGTGTTTTTACGCTCTCGCAGAAAAGAAACCAAAGGCCTGGCGCTATCTTCTTTGCTTCCAGCATTGCTTGGAGGAATTACAGAGCCAATCGTCTATGGACTTTCGGTAAAATTTAAAAAGCCGTTGATTGCTCAAACCATCGTTGGTGCCCTTGCTGGTGCGTTTATGGGAATGATGCAAACCAAGGCCATCGTCTATGTTTTCCCAGCATTAACGACATTGCCAGCTTTCTTTGGGGACACCTTTGTGTACTATTTGATCGGCATTGCCTTTGCGTTCTTCGGTACTGCTATTTTGACCTATGTATTAGGATTTGAAGAAACGCTAGAACCTGTTTTAGAAGAAGGTGCAGGGCTGCAAGTGATGACACCAGTTGCTGGTGAAGCGATCACGCTTGATGATGTCAAAGATGAAGTATTTTCTTCTCGAGCAATGGGGGATGGATTAGCCGTTTATCCATCAGCCGGCGATATTTATGCGCCACTTACTGGTACGGTTGTGACAGTTTTTCCAACTGGACATGCTTTTGGGATCCAATCAGCTGCTGGGACGGAAGTGTTGGTGCATATCGGCTTAGACACGGTTGATTTAGCAAAAGGCGTGTTTGAGATTTCGGTGAAACAAGGGGATCAAGTCGTGAAGGGGCAAAAAATTGGCACCTTTGACTTAGCAAAAATTATTGAAAAAGGATATGATCCGACAACCATGTTGGTCTTTACCAGTATGATCAAAGAAGATGCATTGACAGTTGTGGATCAAGCGAAAAAAGACGTTACCGCTTTGGTAGCAAATGATTTATTAAAAGGAGCGATTTCATGAGTGTATTTCCAAAAAATTTCCTATGGGGCGGCGCGATCGCCGCAAATCAAGCCGAAGGAGCTTATTTGGAAGGAGGAAAAGGATTAAGTGTAGCAGATATTTTACCAGTTGGTGAAAAACGTATTGAGCAAGTTTCACTGCAGCTTGAAGAGGATAACTTTTATCCGAGCCATGAAGCCATCGACTTTTATCATCGGTACCCAGAAGACATTGAACTGTTTGCGGAAATGGGCTTGAAGTGTTTGCGTACCTCAATTGCTTGGAGTCGCATTTTTCCGAATGGGGATGAGACGGAACCCAATGAAGCAGGTTTACAATTTTATGATGATTTATTTGATGCTTTGAATGAAAAAGGGATCCAACCAGTTGTTACGTTAGCCCACTTTGAGACGCCACTGCATTTGGTGACGAAATATGGTGGTTGGCAAAATCGTGCGCTGATCGATTTTTTTGATCGGTATACAAAAGTGGTTTTTGCACGCTACAAAGGGAAAGTGAAATATTGGATGACTTTCAATGAAATCAACCATACCCATACGATCCCGTTACTCGCAGCAGGTATCGATGTGTTTTCTTTCGAGACTGAAGAAGAAAAATTACAGGCACTTTATCAAGCAAGTCATAATATGTTTGTTGCAAGTGCCAAAGCAGTTCTGAATGGGAAGGCAGTAGATGAAAACAATCAGATTGGCTGTATGCTGTCACTGAGCCCGATTTACCCTGCAACGTGCAACCCGCAAGATGTTTTTGAATCGTATCAACTGCGCCGTCGTTCCTTGTTCTATAGTGATGTGCAATTGCGAGGAGCCTATCCGGAATACTTCGACCGCATCGTGAAGGATAATCATCTGTTGCTGGACATTACAGAAGAAGATCTAGCGATCATTAAAGCGGGGACCTGCGATTATTTAGGCTTTAGTTTTTACCGCAGCTCATTGCATGAAGCAGGCATGAAAATTTTAGGCAATACTGGCGGATTACTAGGGAAAAAGAATCCTTACCTAAAAGAAACTGCTTGGGGATGGCCGATCGATCCGCTGGCATTACGCTATGTTTGCAGCGAATTGACTGATCGCTATCAAAAACCATTATTTATCGTTGAAAATGGAATTGGTTTAAAGGATGTTGTCAATGAAGATGGATCGATCGTCGATGAAGAACGGATGGCCTATTTAAAAGACCATGTAGAAGCAATGGCGGAATCGATCAAAGATGGCGCAACGATTCTAGGCTATACATGGTGGGGACCGATCGATATCGTTTCTGCGGGGACAGGAGAGATGGAAAAACGATACGGCTTTATCTATGTCGATAAGCAAAATGATGGTAGCGGAGATCTTTCCCGCAAGAAAAAAGCTAGTTTTGCCTATTATCAGCAAGTGATCGCCACGAATGGGGAAGCGTTGGCGTACGAATCATTTTTGAAAGGCGGCAAGTAAAATGAAAAGTTATTTTCCAAAAGATTTCCTCTGGGGAGGAGCAACGGCTGCCAACCAAGTTGAAGGAGGTTCTGGAATCGATGGAAAAGGCTTGTCGGTTTCTGATGTCTATCTATTCGATTCCTCCATGCCGAAAGAACGATGGACTGACCAATGGCATATGATGACTCATCAGCAAGTTGCAGAAGCACAGGATCCAAACAGCACGAAATACTATCCGAAAAGACAGGGAATCGATTTTTATCATCACTTTAAAGAAGATATTCGTTTATTTGCTGAGATGGGCTTCAAAGCCTATCGGATGTCAATTGCCTGGACACGGATCTTTCCAAAGGGGGATGAGGTAGAGCCAAACGAAGCTGGATTGGTATTTTACGACGCAGTCTTTGATGAGTGTTTGAAGTATGGGATCGAACCAGTGGTATCACTATCCCATTATGAGATGCCTTTGTATTTAGTGACTGAGTATGGAGGATGGCCAAACCGGCAAGTGATCGACTTTTATGTCCGTTTTGCCAAGACGGTGATTGAGCGATACCAAAAGAAAGTCAAATACTGGGTGACTTTTAATGAAATCAATTGTGTCAAACACCATCCATATGTTAGTGTCGGGATCATTGAAGAAGGTCATCCTAATATTGAACAAGACAAGTACCAAGGGGCACACCATCAATTTGTCGCCAGCGCAATCGTGACTGACTATTGCCATCGATTGATTCCCGATGCCAAGGTCGGCTGTATGATCAGCTATCAATTATTAACGCCGTACAGCTGTGATCCGGATGATGTCCAAAAAACAGTCGAAAGTCAACGAACCTCACTCTTTTTCAGTGATGTGCAGGCAAGAGGCTATTATCCAGCATATGCCAACCGCATGTTTGAAGAAAAAGGAGTGGAATTGGTGATCGAACCAGGAGACTTAGAAATCATCCGAGAAAACCCTGTTGATTTTGTTTCCTTTAGTTACTATATGTCCAGTGCAGTCAGCGCACATCCAGAACGCTTGGAAAGTGCTGTCGGGAATCTGATCACTGGTGGGATTAAAAATCCTTATTTGCCAAGCAGTAAATGGGGCTGGCAGATCGATCCCAAAGGGTTGCGAACAGCATTGAATCAACTCTATGACCGCTACCAAAAACCTTTGTTTATTGCCGAAAACGGTTTGGGAGCAGAAGATGTCGTAAACGAAGATGGCACCATCGATGATTTTTATCGAATCGACTATCTGCGTCAGCATATTGAACAAATCAATGAAGCGTTGCATGATGGCGTCGAGGTCTTTGGCTATACGGCATGGGGCTGTATCGATATCATTAGTGCCTCAACCTCACAAATGTCGAAACGTTATGGCTTTATCTATGTTGACCAAGACGATGAAGGCAATGGCACAAAGAAACGCATCAAGAAAGCGTCATTTGATTGGTACAAAAAAGTAATTGCTTCAAACGGCGCAACTCTTTGATTTTTGATTCTTCCAGATAAAGCAATTGCTAGGCTTAATCATAAGGTTTCTTAACAATTTACCTTTTTATCAAGAAAAAAAGCCAACTTTATTTGCTATTTTATTTTAACCATGCTATGATGATTAGGTAAAGTTCTGATATGTTAATACTTGTTTATCTTTTCTATTGATACACACTTCAATTACACATCATTTTCTATTACAAACAAATAAACACAGTCGATGTGTAATATGGAGGTATACGTTTATGAATAACGGTACAGTAAAATGGTTTAATGCAGATAAAGGTTTTGGATTTATTACAGGTGAAGACGGCAATGATGTATTTGCTCACTTCTCAGCTATCCAAGGCGAAGGCTTCAAAACTTTAGAAGAAGGTCAAGCAGTGACTTTCGACGTTGAAGAAGGCCAACGTGGCTTACAAGCAACAAACATCGTTAAAGGTTAATTGACGTTAACAAGCGAGAATCCATTGGGTTCTCGCTTTTTTTTGTTTTATTTTATATAAATATTGAAATGGATCGGGTGTTGATGATTTGCTACAAGAGAATAGTTGCAGGCTTTGAGGACCTAACATGGTAAATAGTACATCTTTGATTTCACTATTCAACTAGCCCTAAGCGTTGTGTTAATCTTACCCATGATTTCTCATTCGATGATAAGCGTATCAAAAGAGGAAAAGAGAAAGAGGGCACTATACCGTATTCAATAAATAAATGCCGTTCAAAGTAAATGAAAAAGTGATTGAATAGGTTTAGGAACATCGCTATCAATAAAAGCAATGATCGCTCGTGATTCAAATGGCATGTCTCATTTGAATGGAATAAAGAAACAGGTACAATGGAAAATGCCACGATTCAATATATGGTCCCCCGTACTTATACAAGAGTAATCGATGTGAAAGATCGATAATTCTTATTCGTTTCATCGATATTGTCTTGAATGAATTGTAAAAGTAGAATATATTGATACAAATTAGCTACTTTTTTTATTGCGATTGGAACAAAGATGATTACATTTCGAGGGGGATTTATATGAAGCCAAAAGAAATACTTTGCCAATGGGTTGATGCGTTTAATCAGGCAGATGTAGAAAGTATTTCAGAATTATATGATGACAATGCAATCAATCATCAGGTTGCCAATGAGCCAGTTATTGGGAAAGAAGCGATAAAGCAGATGTTTGAGCAAGATTTTTCTAACGCAAAAATGGTTTGTATCGTGGAGAATATTTTCGAAGATGGACAATGGGCAATTTTAGAGTGGCGTGACCCTTTAGGTTTGAGAGGCTGCGGTTTTTTTCAAATAGTAAATGATAAAATTTTATTTCAAAGAGGCTACTGGGATAAATTATCTTTCTTAAAACAGCACGACTTGCCTATTGAATAAAAGGATTTCCTTTATACGAATGGTTAGCAGATATGCATGACAGGAAGGTTAATCGCTTCACTTAAATTTTTTAAAGGGCAACACTGTATGAAAACAAAGCTTTTTGTTTAAGTAATGTTTAAGAATAAGTACGTTTTCTTCCATTTGCACTCTGTCTCATGGTATAGTTATTGATAAGCGACAAATATTTTTGTACCACACGTTACTTGTTTTGAAGAAATTTATTCAAACCTGGCGTAACTTCAGAGTTACAAGGATACAATAGAGGTTAGGGATTGTATCGTTTAAATGAGAAATAAATAATAGTAGTAATAGTATGCTGCACTTTCAAAGAATAAATATTGACTCGTCAGATAGCCTTCTCGTTTACCCAAACGAGAGGGCTATCGTTCATTAGAAAAGAAAAAGTGTCTTTTTCCTAAAAGAAAGGAAGAAGACACTTTTTGGCTTTATTCTGCTGTGAGGGGGATCGTCAGCTTGCGATCATCGGTTTGATCGTCCAGCATTGAATCGACATATTGCTTCAAAAAGTAAGAATAGGTCGCTAACCACTGATACTCCTCGGAATCTTTGATGGCAGCTATTTTCTCGGCTGAGTAAGTATCATTGCCAGTAAAAAGGGCAGTGTTCAGCTTCGTGACAAACGTGCAAAGTTGTGTGATCTGGGCATCTGACAGTTCAGACACGGCGGACAATTGGTCGCGGACCAGTTGGTCGGTATCATTTTCAAAAACACTTTTCTGGTAGTTTTGATAGTCCAGCAACTGTTCATCAGTTTGCTTCGTTTCAGCCGCCCAAGCATCGAGATCAATTTGACGAGCTTCATAGTCGATTTCCTTTTCAGAAAGAGAAAGGACGCCGTAGCCTAATTCTGCTGTTGAATAAGACCCAGTGACTGCTTCATAAAGCGAATCATTCCCTTCGTTAATGTCTTGAATGTGGATATGACCAGAGAAAACGGCTGGCACGTTGAAACGGTCCAACAAAGCGACAGTTTCGGAGGTATTGTCGAGAACATAACCGTCTTGTAACAACTCATTATGACTGAACAAGTTATGGTGTAAAAAGACCAGTGGTACTTGCTCTGCTTCTTTTGTCAGGGTTAATTGCTCCTCCAACCAAGTTAGAGTAGCTGGTTTCAACTCACCATTCGTTGTAGGATCATCCCAATTAACCTCAGAATCGTAGATACATGAATCTAGTAAAAAGAGGCGATACTTGTCATTTAACTGAATGCTGTAGCTAAGGGAAGACTTATCGATACTGTTGGCTTTTTCGTAACCTTCAGCAAAAATCGTTTGAAAATCCTCAGGACTGATTTGATCGGCATAGTATTCCTTTTCACCTTGAAATGCTCGCGCCCAACCATTGTAAATCTCGTGGTTACCAGGTAATGCGAAAACCATAATGTCAGCTTCTTGCAATGGTTCAAGTAATCTTGCCAACTCTTGAGCACTTGCTTTCTCGCCATTGAGCGTCATATCACCAGTCAAAATAATTCCCGTGGGTTTCTCTTTTAAGGCTTGAGCGGTGAAGGCCTCGATTGATTGTTCTTGATACGTCATCTCTTTGCCAGCAGCTCCTTGTGTGAAGGTCTGAAAGGCTTCGCCATTATCATGAAGCGTGGAGGAAAGAAAATGAATATCACTTAAGAGCCAAAACTCACTGTTGCTCGCCTGTTGCAATGGAGTATCGGCTTCATGCACCTTACGAAATTGAAAGAATAACAGGAAACAGGTGACTAAAAGTGTAAGAAGTGCCAATGGCCAAAACCATTTTTTGTGTGTACGAATCGCGATTCCCTCCTCGCTTGTTTTATTTATTATAGAAAGGAATAGGGATCTTGTCACATAAATGGTCTTTTTTTGAATGATTTCTTGTTTTCATAGTTTTTCTTTTAAGATAATTCCAAAAAAACTATAAGTGCTATTAATTAGGTGTTTTTATGGGATAAAAATAACTAAAATGGAAAGAATGTCACTTTTTGAAAATGAAAAGAAAACGCGGTGACTTATTCAGAAACATTGATTTAACGGTCTTTAATTGTCCTGTTATTTATCGCTGAGATAAAGGGAGTGTTAGATTGAAACATTTTTGTAACATTTCCTTTATCTGTGTGTCATATCATTATGGTAGAATTCATTTGTCGTTAAATCGAACATTAAACTTTCTTAGACAAAATTAAGTTTTTATAAAGGCAGTTCATCTGTCAAATCAACCAGCTAGTCGGAGGAAAAACGAGTGAAGAATAGTTTGTTATCAGCATTAATGGTGTGTTCACTAACATTAACCGCAGTTGCAGCACCTGCATTAGCATTTGCAGATTCCATTGATGATCAAATCGAGCAGCAAGACCAAAAAATCAATTCTCTTAAAGGTCAGCAAGCTGACGCCCAATCACAGATCGATTCTCTAGAAGCAGAAATTGAAACAGTGAGTGCAAAAGTTGCTTCATTAGAAGCAAAACAAGTTGAGTTAGGTCAAGAAGCTGAGAAATTGCAAGACAAAATCGCAACATTGAAATTGCGTATTGCCAAACGTGAAGAAGCAATCCAAAAGCAAGCCCGTGATGTACAAGTTAACGGTCAAAGCACCAATTTCATTGATGCTGTTTTAGAAGCAGACTCTTTAACGGATGTTATCGGTCGCGTACAAGCGATGACAACGATCGTCAATGCGAACAATGATTTAGTTGAACAACAAAAACAAGACAAACAAGATGTTGAAGACAAAGTCAAAGAAAACGAAAGCAAGATCCAAGAAGTTGCTGCAAACCAAGCAGAACTTAGCCAACAAAAAGATGCCATTGCAGCAAAACAAGCTGATTTAAATGTCTTGAAAGCAAACTTAGCAGCTGAACAAGCAACTGCTGAAAAAGACAAAGATGCATTGAACAAGAAAAAACAAGAAGCAGAAGCTGAAAAAGCCCGTGTCTTGAAAGAACAACAAGAAGCTGCTGCTGCTCAAAAAGCAGAAGAAGAAAGACAAGCTGCTGCTTTGAAAGAAGCGCAAGAAGCTGCTGCTCAATCAACGGAGAGCACAACAGAGAATACAACTGCTTCTACTGAAACAGCAACAAGTAGTTCTTCAAGCAACACAAGCTCAAGCAGCAATACCAGCAGTTCTAATAGCTCAAGTTCATCGAACGCAGGCTCTTCAAACACTGGTTCAAGCAATTCAAGTTCAAATAACTCAGGTTCAAATTCTTCATCAAACAATGATTCTACCGGAAGTACTTCTACTGGCGGCGGAAAAGATCATTCAAGCTCAGGGAACATGTATGCTTGGGGTCAATGTACTTGGTACGTGAAAAGCGTTGCACCATGGGTAGGTACTTACTGGGGGAATGGTGCACAATGGGGTGCGTCAGCTGCAGCTGATGGGTACACTGTCAATGGTACACCAGCAGCCGGTGCCGTTGTAGTCTTTGCCGCTGGTCAATCAGTTGGTGGCGAATGGACTGCTGATCCAGTTTATGGACACGTTGCTTATGTTGAATCATACAACCCATCAAACAATACCATCACAATCTCTCAAGGCGGAATGGGCTTTGACAGTCCTGGTGGACCAAATAGAGCTACAATGAACGCATCTGGATATACTTACATCCATCGTTAATCAATTCAAAAGCAAAGCATCAACGCAATCGCGTTGATGCTTTTTTATTTGATCGATAGCATTTTCAGTTCTTGATCAGTTAGGTGAGAGAATTACCCAGAGAGGCAAGACAGGGTTCTCTCAAATCTAATCAAGGTACTATTCAAGGAGTGAGAAACGGCGAAAAGGTTCCTTTTGAAGTTACCACCAGTTCTTCCATTGCCCGAGAAATCGCCGTATAGAGAATCCGTCGATCTTGATCGGTATGATAATTTTCTGCTGAAACATCATATAAAAGAACCTGCTTAAATTCCAATCCTTTGGCAAGATGAATCGGTAAAATCGTTCCATGAAATGACACGGCTTGTTTATCGAAGAACTGTTTGAGCTCCTCACTAGATCGACTATCTTTGGTGATGATCGTTACTGGTTGCTTAAGTTCCTTTACTATGTCTACTAAGGCAACATCAGGCAGATTGGCATAAAACTGTGGCAACTTTCCTTCTGGTCGAACGGCAGAGATGTTTAAATTGGTTTCTTTTGGTAGCATTTGGGCAAATAACCGCGTGATTGCACCGCTAGACCGATAACTCGTAGTCAGCTGATACGTTTCGAGGGATTTCGCCTGTTGTTGAAACAACGTTTGGATTTCTGATACGGTGATGGCACTTGTAAAGATCGCCTGTTGCTGATCCCCCACGAGGGTAAAAGCGGTCATAGGAAAAAGACATAATAGAAACTGAATTTGTGCTGGCGTATAATCTTGGACTTCATCAATAAACAGATAGCGCAACGCAGGGACAGGTTGTTTTTCGGCAAGCAAATGACGAATCAGCAATAGACAAACAGTATAATCCAAACTAGCTGTTGTTGGCGTCAAAGTGATCTGTCCATGAGTAAAATAGTCGGCACTGTCTGCTAACAATCGTTTCGTATCAAACCAAGTAAGGTCGTTGATTTGTTTCGTAACTTTTGCATATTTTTTCTTCAGGAGGCGAAGGGCTGCTTTCTGAATCGTTTTTTCTGAATCATCTTTTAAAACTGTACCTAAAAGGGATCGTTGCTCGTCTTCAATCAAAGAACGAACTTGGTCGTGAACATTCGCTGCTAAGGCATTTTTTTGCAATCGATCCTCCCAAGCGTAAGCCAATTTCTTTTTGACAGCTTGGATGCGATCGCGCAAGGGTGCCTGTTTCGGTGTCTCTTGGAAGAAAGTCTCGATCGTTTCTTCAGAAAAAAGGACGACATTTTTTCTTTTGATTGGTTTAAAATGAAGCACAAGTTCTTCAGGCAGCTGTTTGCTCAAGGATTGAAGAAAGCGGCTGAAGTCCGCACTGCGCAAAAGGTCGATTGCTTCACAGGGGGCTTGCTGGATGCGGTCAAAATACGCCGCTTCCGATTCTAAGTCAACGCTAGGAAATGTTTGGCAAAACTGCCGCATGGTCAGCGTCAATGGATTTTTTTCCCCGAGGGAAGGCAGCACTTGCGAGATATAATCAATAAACCGAGAATTCGGGGAGAGGATCAAGACATTCTCTGCGGTCATCTCTTCACGAAAATGGTACAGCAAAAAGGCGATCCGCTGCATGACAGCAGACGTTTTTCCGCTTCCAGCAACACCGTTGACCAGTAGGTTTTTATGCGCTAAGTCACGGATGATGACGTTTTGTTCGTGTTGGATCGAAGCAGTGATATCTTGCATTTTTTGGCTATTATTGGCTTCAAGGGCTGCCAGTAACACTTCATCTTGAATCGCGACTGAGGTATCAAAGGCTTGCTTCAAGTGATCTTTTTCGATAATAAATTGTCGGCGATGTTCAAGAGCGGCAGAAATCGTCTGATTGTTCACTTGATAAGAGACCGGGCCCAAGCGTTTGGCATAGAACAATTCGGCAATTGGGGAGCGCCAATCATAGATCAGCCCTTCCTTATTTTCATTAACAAAACCATTGATCCCAATGTAAAAATCTTCTATCGTTTCCTCATCTTCAAATTGTAGGGAGATTTTACCAAAGTAGGGACTATCCAATAGACGGTCGATGGCAGCTAATTCACGTTCAGCAGATTGAAGAGCGGCGTTCATTTGGTCGATCTCACGATTCTTACTTTCGATGGCAGCAAAAGTATCTAAACGGTCAGCAAAATTATCAAAGTTTAAGCGAATCTCTTCGCCGATGCTTTGCATCGCAAGGCGATCTTTTTTTCTGTCTTCAGTCAAGAAACTGCTCAGCACTGTCTTTCGTGTCAGCAATTGCTGGTACGTGTCTGCGAGATGCTTCTTTTCAGCCTTTAGGTCGTTCATTCAGACTCACATCCATTCTCCAAAGTATCTCAATTATACGAGCATTCACCAAAAATACTAGTCTATTTTTTTGACTCTGGACGCGGTATAATAATAGTGGGAAGAGGCAGCTGATTGTTCCAATGTCATGGGAGCAAGCAGAATGCGTCTATTTTTTGTTTTAGAAATGGGAAAAAGGGTCATTGCTTGTGTTTTTGAAGGGGCTGTTTATACTGAATATAGAGAAAAATACAAAGCGAAAAATCGTTGAGGGAGTGTCAACATGTCCAAACTATTGTCACCAGTGAAGCTAGCGAATTTAACATTGGCCAACCGCGTCGTTATGTCGCCGATGTGTATGTATGAAGTAAAAAAAGAAGACGGTGTTGCGGAACCCTTTCATTTTGTTCACTATGGGGCGCGAGCATTAAGCAAAGTCGGCTTGATCATTATTGAAGCGACTGCCGTTGAACCAGACGGACGAATCACAAACAATGATCTAGGGCTATGGAATGAAGAACAGCAAACAGAGCTTACGAAATTGGTGGAACTGCTGCATGGGTTCGATGCGCAAGTAGGCATCCAACTAAGCCATGCAGGACGAAAAGCAGTTGATGCCAGCAATCCTTTGGCACCAAGTGCCGTTGCCTTTAACGAACGCTACCCGTTACCGTCAGAAATGACCCTGTCGGAGATCAAACGGGTGCAAGATAGTTTTGTTCAGGCTGCCCAACGAGCAGCCAATGCGGGTGTCACGATGATCGAACTTCATGGGGCTCATGGCTACTTGATGGATCAATTTCTTTCGCCTTTCGTCAATCAACGCACCGACCAGTATGGTGGTTCCTTAGAGAATCGCTATCGCTTTGTAAAAGAAACGGTACAAGCAGTTCGGGCAGTTTTTTCTGGATCCTTGTGGATGCGCTTGTCACTGACAGACTATGAAGAACCAGGACGCCAAAATTCGTTGGAAGATTGGCAGCAAGTAGCCCAATGGCTTCAAGCAGATGGTATTGATTGTCTTGACTGTTCCACAGGCGGTGTGGTGGATAAAAAGCCTAATATTCCGATCTATGATGGCTACCAAGTGCCCTTTGCTGCAGCCATCAAGCAAGTGGTCGATATTCCCGTAGCAGCAGTCGGTTTATTGGATAATCCTGATCTTTGCGAATATCTTTTGCAAACCAATCAAGTGGATTTGGTTTTACAAGGCCGCGCGTTGATCAGAAATGTCAACTGGTTGGCAGATGCAGCGGCTAAACTCCACGATAAGTCCTTTCAAGCGTACAATGATTCCTATCAACGCGGGGTGAAGCGTTGATATATTTGATAAAAAAATCTCCTAGAAGAAAATTCTTCTTAGGCGATTTTTTTATTCTGCTAGAATATTTTTCAAACGAGTGATGAAAGAGCAATAAGCAAAGCCAGAAACAAGTGTCTTACTTGTTTCTGGCTTTTTTTACATAGAAAAGCATTATCCTGAGGAATCTTTCTGCTTCATGCTACACTAAAAAAGAAACGGAGGGAAATCAAGATGTTGACAACAGATCGGTTCTTTCACGGCCACGACAAGCAGACCGCTTTTTTTGAAGGCTGGTACCATAAGCACCAAATCGGTGAAGAAGTCTATGCTTTTATTCCTGGTTTTTCGATTCAAAAAGACGGGACCAAAGAAGTGTTCATTCAAGTGATCAATCATGAGGGCGCGCATTACTTTTCCTTTCCGGAAACTGACTTTCAAGTGTCAGAAGAGGAGCGTAAAGTAACGATTGGTAACAATATCTTTAGTGAAGCAGGCATCCAAGTTTCTTTAAAAAATAACGATCTCCAAGTACAAGGAGCAGTAAAATACAACGACCACAAACCGATTCAGCGGACACGTTATGCGCCGAGTATCATGGGTCCTTTTTCGTATCTGTCATTTATGGAGTGCTACCACGGGGTCTTGAGCATGAGTCATACCTTAGAAGGTACGCTGTACTGGAACGAAGAACCAATCGATTTTACGAACGGGATCGGTTATTTGGAAAAAGACTGGGGTACCTCCTTTCCAGCAGCTTATATCTGGGTTCAGTGCAACAGTTTTGATGCACCAGATGTACGGTTCTTTTTCTCCGCAGCCGACATTCCCTTTGCTGGTTTTGCTTTTTTGGGAACGATTTGTGTTCTGCAAGTCGGTAGCCAAGAATATCGTTTTGCTACCTATCATGGTGCAAAGATTCATGATGTCAAACGTACGGAAGACCGTTTAGTGATCCATCTCAAACAAAAACAGTGGCTGCTGACGATCGAAGTGTTGACGAAAGAAGGCCATTCGTTGTTAGCACCTTCTATTGGTCAAATGAATCGGATCATTCGCGAAAGCGCCAGTACGGAAATCACCTTAACCCTTTTAGAAAATGGGCAAGAGATCTTAAGGCAGACAGGGAAGTCGGCTGGTTTTGAAGAAGTAGCGAATCTGCGAGGATTTCACTATTAAAAAATGCAGAAAAATTCGTTTCTTTTGATATACTAGTAGATAGTTACTGCGAAAATACGTATATTTGGAGGGAAATGGATGAAAAAAATAACGAATGAGACACTGTTTGAACTGAGAACGATTGCGCAACCTGCCGTGGGGCAAAATCAGGTTTTTTACTTGGAAACGGCAGTCAACCAAGAGACCAATACGTATGATTCAGCGATTTATAGTATTGACCCAAAGACCAACGAACGGCGTGAGTGGGGAACAGAAGCGACGACCCACAACAGCCTAAAGGTCTCGCCAGATGAGCAATGGCTCAGTTTTGTGACGACCGATCCAAAAAAAGGTGAAAGTACGTTATGGACGATGCCAGTGTCCGGCGGCAAGCCCCAAGCACTTGTCACTGAGAAGGGTCTGGGGGACTATTTTTGGAAGCAAGACGCAACGGCAGTCTATTATAAGCTGGCACAAGAAGAGACGCTCTCAGAGTATCAAGACGACACAGAAAAGACAGACAAGCAAAAGGAATTTCCACAAGTAAAAGCTACTACGAAAGTCAATTATTTGGCGGATGGCGTCGGCTTTTTAAAAGAAAAAAAACATTCAATCATCAAAAAAACGATCGTGACACAAGAAACGGAACTGATTTTTGAGCATGATTCTCCCTTTGTTTTTTCTGGCATCGCGGATGATCAGAAGACGTTGTTCCTCACCTTTGACAAAGAGGAAGAAGATGAATGGGACTATGGCTCGAAGGTTTGTCTCCTTGATAGCCAGACGAAAAAGACAGAAAGTTTAGAAAACATCCTGCCAGAAGGAACGTATTCATTTGCTGCTGCGCGCAATGATCAGCTATTACTATTAGGCAATGATCTCTCTTACGGATTTGTGACCTTGGATGATTTGTTTTTGATCGACTTAAAAACGAAAGCAGTCAAAAATCTTTCCAAGGAGTTAGATGTTGCCTTTGGCAATGCGATCATCAGTGATTTTCAGCAAAAAAATAGCGGCGTAGCGATCACCTGGTTGACGGATGACACATTCCTTGTACCCGTAACGGAGCATGGCAAGCTACAATTGTACCGTGCCACGACCCAAGGAGAATGGACCAAACTCATTGATGAAAAAATGGATATCCTCGATGCGGCGATCTATTCAGAAGCCAAACTTGCTGTTGCTTATGCGACGCCAACGATCCCTAGTCGTTTAGGCTTGATTGACTTAACAAGTGGCGAAGTAACCGATCTATACGATCCCAACCAAGCAGTTATGTCACAGTTAGCGATCAGTAAACCCGAAGCATTTTGGTACGAAGGAGCAGATGGTTGGCAAATTCAAGGCTGGTATTTACCCCCGACCGAAACACAAGAAAGTCATCCAGCAATTTTGTACATCCATGGCGGTCCGCAAGTCTGCTACGGTGAAACATTTTTCCATGAGATGCAAGTCCATGCCGCTAACGGTTATGGGGTCATCTTGTTGAACCCTCGTGGCGGGCAAGGGTACGGGCAGACGTTTGTCAAATCGATTTTAGGTGATTATGGCAATAAAGATTATCAAGACCTATTGTTGGGGGTTGATGCCGTGGTGGCAAACCATCCAGAAATTGATACGAACACGATCCATGTAGCTGGCGGCAGCTATGGTGGCTTTATGACCAACTGGATCGTTGGCCATTCCGATCGTTTTTGTGCAGCAGTTACGCAACGCTCGATCTCAAATTGGATCAGCTTTTATGGGACGAGCGACATTGGACCTGCCTTTGTCAAATTCCAATTGTTGCGGGAACTTGATGCGATCGAAGGACTTTGGAAGATGTCGCCTTTGGCCTATGCCAGCCAAGTCAAGACACCTACGCTAGTCCTCCATGGGGAAAATGATTTGCGATGTCCGCAAGAACAAGGACAGCAGTTTTACATGGCGTTGCAGCGTCAAGGCGTCGATACGAAGCTGATGCTGTTTCCTCAGTCCTCTCATGGCTTATCACGCAATGGCTTGCCAAACCTGCGGATAGAACGCTTGCAGGCGATCAGTGAATGGCTTGCATCACATGAGAACAAATCAGTAAATTAACCGAATGAAATCACCTGATAAAGGATCACGACGTGGGCTTCTTGAAAAGCCCAACCAGTGATTCCTTAAAGATCAGGTGATTTTTTTGCGCGATCAAAAGCTGCAGGTTCCTGTTATCTTGCCGCCAATAACAGCGACGATTGAAACCAAATTCATATGACGTTTTCTTCACTTGTTAAATAACAAAAAGAAGAAATAGTTTTGCTTGCTTCCTGTGTTTTAGTGTGATATGATACAAAACGTAATCGTTACACTTTAACCTTTTTTGGTGTGACGCAAGAGAAAGGAGCTGGTTATTATGAGAAACAATATTATTTTGGCATGTGTGGAGACAGGGGAAAGACTTTATTTGACCAATAAGAACCAGCGCAATACGCCGGAACGTTTAGAATTAAAAAAATATTCACCAAAGTTGCGGCGCAGAGCGATTTTTCGTGAAATCAAGAAATAGGAAGGAAAATAACTGAATGGCAAAAAAATCAAAAATTGCAAAATACAATAAACAAGTACAACTCATCGAACAATACCGAGCAGTACGCCAAGAACTAAAAGCGCAAGGAGATACCCAAGCATTGGCCAAACTACCGAAGGATTCGAATCCGACTCGTTTGAAAAAACGGGATATGATCGATGGTCGTCCTCGCGGCTACATGAATAAATTCGGCATGTCACGGATCAATTTCCGTAAGCATGCACACCTCGGAGAAATTCCCGGCGTTACAAAAGCAAGCTGGTAACAGAAAGGAGTCAACATGGAAAAAACGGACTTGTCTAGTGCGTATCGACGTTTAAAGAGCCCGAACATCAAAACAAGGAAACGCGCATTAAAAATCATTCATGAATTTAAACGAAACAAACGAAAAAATGCAGTGCAGCTGCGTGCATAATGAAAAAGTGAAAGAAAGTTGGAAATGACATGGCAGTACCTGCAAGAAAAACATCAAAAGCAAAAAAGAATAAGCGTCGGACCCACTATGGTGTCAAATCCCCGGCGATTTCGTTTGATGGGACAACAGGAACCTTCAAGCGCAGCCACCATGTATCTTTAGCAGAATATAAAGCGCAGCACCCGATCAAAAAGAATTAACGCCGTCTTATGACGCCGTCCAGAAAGCAGGGGGGAAAATGGAGATCATCTATCCGTCATTGATTGAAGAAGCCTACCATCACAGTAAAAAATTTCATCCTGAGATCACTAAAGAGGTCATCTATCGCCATTTTTACGAAGCCGGCTTGATCAAAGAAAACGGCGATCCGACGGAAAAAGCCTTGTCAGAAGGGGTCGTTAAAGATTATACTGAGGACTGGGATCTTACCTTTGAAGAATTTTTAGCGATCTATCCGGTTTTTCGGTCCTTTGATCCAAAGCATTTCAAAAAAATCAATCATTTTTGGGAAATGGATTTGGCTTTGCAAGAAAAAATTCTTGACCAATGGGAGCAAGAAACCTTCACAGAGGAAGAGATCATTGATTTAACTGCTTTTTTTGAAGAGCGATTACCTTCTAAAAAGAAACAGTGAATGAACCGTGAAAGGCGTACATGTGATGAAAAAGACGATCCAGCCATTTTTAAAACTTTTAAAACCCTATGATTATCTGCTGTTTGTTCTATTAGTTGTCGGCTCTTTTTTACCACTTTTTCTATTTGAAGCGCAAGCCCAAAGTGATACTGGGGATCGTTATGCGATCGTGCGAATCAATGGGGAAGAAGTTGACCGTTTCAACTTGGAAGAAATCGATACGATGGAAAAAACGTATTATCCAGCAGAAGGACAGTACAATATCGTCGAGATCAAAGATGGTGCGATCCGAGTGCGTGAAGACAATAGTCCTGACCAGATTGCTGTCAAAACCAGCTGGATCTATCGCAATGGGCAGACGAGCATTTGCCTGCCTCATAAGCTGGTGATCGAGATCAAGCAAGCCGGTGCCTCTGATTATTTGATTTATTAATCGAACTTCGTGGTAGTTGGAAACTACACTATTTTGTGTTGGTGGGAAATCGTTGGATTTTCTACTGACACTTTTTTATTGAAAATAGAAAATAAGTGCGTCTAACTGGAGGCAATCTGTTGAACAAATCCTTTAAACCTAGAAAAACAGTTCAGCATTACGAAGCATTGGTTGCGTCTAAATCGCTTGTCCAATAAAGAGGAACGAAAACCCTAAAAATCCTTTTTTATGAAGGGCTATAAGTTGAAGATTTTTTTTATTTGCGATAGGCTATTAGTAAAGCATTCGGGAGATGAAAACACATGAAATTTAAATTGAATCTAAAAGAAAAAGTAACGGAAGTTGCAGAGCATGTCTATGATGTGGTGAAAAAGGAAGATTATGCGATTCGTGTGGCTCCAAAAGGAATCAAAGTAACGAAACAGCGCAAGACGAAAGACACGATCAAATGGCGTTCAAAGAATCACTAATTGAGGAATAAAAAAGAAACTGCATATTCGCAGCTTCTTTTTTTTATTCCTCAATCTCAATCCCCAAGACAGTCAGGTGGCCGTTTGCCACCAGTTTGATGACAAGTTTTGCTAGATGGTCGGGTGTCATCGTTGTTTCTGCCGTTAGCCACCAATGCAAGGTACCAACAAATATCGAGGTCATATAGTCAATGATGAAGTCTAAGGGCACTTCAATGTCTCCTTCGGTGATTCTCAACGTTGAAAAGATCTCTTGGTAACGTTCAGTCAAAATCAGGCCCAACTTTTTACGGATGATCTCAATGGCAGAGGCATCCATGATCGTCAAATAAAAGGAACGATTGTTTTGAATGTGTAAAAAAAGTTCGGTCATGGCTGCTTCGATTTTGCGGATTTTGATGCGATTGCCTTGAACAAAATCTTCAAAATCAAGAATCGCGGTAAATGATTCGACAGCCAAGTCAAATATCTTTTCATACAAGTCTTGTTTGTCTTTGTAATGGGCATAAAAGGTTGCACGGTTGATCATGGCTTCATCGGCGATATTTTGGACAGTCACTTGCTCGAAGCCTTTTTCTTCCACTAAGCGGATAAAAGCTTCAATAATGTACTTATTGGTTCGTTTGACACGTAAATCCAATTTTTTCATATTGTGAATTTCCTTTCAAAATAAACAACAAAAAACGGGTAATTGTTGTTTATCCCACACCTTCCTTAGAATTGTTTGTTGAATTATCAATTAAAAGAATTACAATGAACATAAGTATTATAACAAACGGCTTGTTAGATAATCAACAAAGTGTTGTTTAGATGGAGGCAACAAATGAAAAAATATAAGGCGGGCATCGATGTCGGTTCAACAACGGTCAAGATGGTTCTGTTAGATGAAGGCAATCAAACGTGTTTTTCAAGGTATGAACGACACTATGCAGACATCCAAAAGGCAGCGGAAAAAATTATTAAAGAAGCGCAAGCAGTAATCCAAGATCAGCCAGTTGCGCTGGCGATTACCGGATCAGGCGGAATGGGGCTGGCAGAAGTTTTGCGGATCCCTTTTGTCCAAGAGGTCATCGCTTGTACCAAAACAGTTGAGACAATGATTCCCGAAACTGATGTGGCTATCGAATTAGGCGGCGAAGATGCGAAGATCACCTTTTTTGAAGGGGCATTGGAGCAGCGAATGAACGGCAGTTGTGCCGGTGGAACGGGTGCGTTTATTGATCAGATGGCGGTTTTATTGAAAACGGATGCCAATGGGGTCAATGAACTAGCCAAAGATTATCAAACCTTTTATCCGATTGCCTCACGCTGCGGGGTCTTTGCCAAAACCGATGTGCAGCCGCTGATCAATGAAGGAGCAGCAAAAGCAGACATTGCGGCGAGTATCTTTCAAGCGGTGGTCAATCAAACGATTGCTGGCTTGGCTGCTGGTCGTAAAATCAAAGGCAAGGTAGCCTTTCTAGGTGGACCGTTGACGTTTATGTCGGAATTGCGTCAACGATTTATCGATACGTTGAACCTGCAAGAAGCAGATATCATTTTTCCCGAGAACCCAGAACTGTTTGTGGCGATGGGGGCTGCGCTATATGCAGAAGAAGAGCAACAGCTTTCCGTGCTATTAGCCCGCTTAGCCAACGGAGAAGATGGTAAACTCGCGCCAACTGATACATTAGCCCCATTGTTTAAAGACGAGGAGGAATTGACTGCTTTTCGTGCTCGCCATGCTCAAGCGGTGGCCACAGAAAAAGCGTTGTCTGAGCATACAGGCGCTACATATCTAGGCATCGATGCAGGATCAACCACAACGAAAGTGGTTTTGATCAATGATGCAGGGGAATTATTGTTTTCTTTTTATGGCAATAATGAAGGCGAACCGTTAGCGACAACGATGGCGGTTTTACAAGAGCTTTATTGTCAGATGCCTTCGGACGTTTACATCGCAAAGTCAACGATCACAGGTTACGGCGAGCATTTGATCAAACATGCACTGAAAGTCGATATCGGTGAAGTGGAAACGATGGCCCATTACAAAGCTGCCGAACATTTCCAGCCGGGGGTTGATTTTATCCTCGATATCGGTGGGCAAGACATGAAGGCGATGACGGTCAAAGATGGCGCGTTGTCTTCGATTCAATTGAATGAAGCCTGTTCCTCAGGATGCGGCTCGTTCATTGAGACTTTTGCCAAATCTATGAATCAGGATGTCAAAGAATTTGCGTTGGCAGCGACAAAAGCCCAAGCACCGGTTGACCTTGGTTCGCGTTGTACCGTCTTTATGAACTCAAAAGTGAAACAGGTCCAAAAAGAAGGGGCTTCTGTTGGCGACATTTCAGCCGGCTTGTCTTACTCGGTCATAAAAAATGCTATCTATAAAGTGATCAAGGTTCGGCGACCTGAAGACCTCGGCGAGAAAATCGTCTGCCAAGGAGGGACTTTCTATAACGAAGCGGTTCTGCGCGCTTTTGAATTGATCAGCGGCCGTGAAGTTGTTCGACCATCGATCGCCGGTTTGATGGGGGCATATGGTGCCGCTTTGATCGCTTTAGAAGAAGCAGCCCTTGACGATGTTAGTACGTTGTTGTCTCCTGCAGAAATGGCCGATTTCCAAGCAGAAAAAGAATTTACGAATTGCGGTCTATGCGAAAACAATTGCTTGTTGACGGTGACCCTCTTTTCTGACGGTCGAAAATTTATTACCGGAAATCGCTGCGAACGTGGTGCGCGAATCAAAATCAAGAAAGAAGACCGCAAAGTCAATCTTGTGGATGAAAAATATCGCCGCTTGTTTAAGTACCGTTCCTTGCGTAAAAAAGATGCCGTCCATGGTGAAATCGGCCTACCAAGAGTATTGAATCTTTATGAAAATTATCCGCTTTGGCATACCTTTTTCACCAAGTTAGGGTTTCGAGTAACCTTGTCGCCACGTTCCAACAAAGAACTATATGAGCAAGGGATCGAAACGATTCCTAGTGATACGGTTTGTTACCCAGCCAAACTAGCCCATGGACACATCCAAGCACTGATTGATCAAAACGTACCGTTGATATTTTATCCAGGGGTCATTTTTGAGCGATTAGAGAACACTGCCGCTGAGAATCATTTTAACTGTCCGATTGTGCAAAGCTATCCAGAAGTGATTCGTAACAACGTCGATGCGATTCGTGAAGGGGCGGTTGACTACCGCTGTCCGTTTTTGAATTTGGCGGATGAAGCCTCAATGGTCAAAACTTTAACGAGTACTTTTCAAGATTTTGGTTTTGTAGAAGAAGAAATTGCCCAAGCCCTACGCAGCGGTTTCGAGGAGCTGGACCAGTTCAAGGCAGATATTGCGCAACGGGGAGAAGAAACGCTACGTATGCTGATGACGACCAATCAAAAAGGGATCGTTTTATCTGGAAGACCGTATCATTTGGACCCTGAAATCAACCATGGGATTGCAGAAGTCATTACCCAAGAAGGCTTCCATGTATTGACTGAGGACAGTATTGCTCATTTAGCAAATGTCGGCGATCTGCGGGTTGTGGATCAATGGGTCTATCATTCGCGATTGTATGCGGCAGCTCGAGTGGTCGCGAAAAACAAACAATTAGAACTGGTTCAATTAAACTCATTCGGTTGCGGGATCGACGCAGTCACTACTGATCAAGTCGAAGAGATTATGGCGCAGTATGGGAAGTTATATACGGTGTTGAAAATCGATGAGGGAGCGAACCTTGGGGCAATCCGGATTCGGTTGCGTTCCTTGAAAGCAGCAGTCAACGAACGGGACAAACAGCACTTTGTTCCTAAAAAGCAATACGAGGAACCGGCAAAGATCATTTTTACCAAAGAGATGCGCAAGCAGCACACGCTCTTATTGCCGATGTTGAGTCCCATCCATCAAAGCGGGTTAGTCGATGTTGCTTTGCAAGCTTCTGGGTATCAAGTGGTCTGTCTACCTAGTGAAGATCGTGAGGCGGTTAATGTCGGTTTACGCTTTGTCAATAATGATGCGTGTTATCCGGCGATCATTTCCATTGGACAGCTAGTAGAAGCATTGCAAAGCGGAAAATATGATGTTGAAAATACCAGTGTTTTGATGACCCAGACGGGCGGCGGGTGTCGTGCAACGAACTATATTCCTTTGTTACGTAAAGCACTGAACGATGCAGGATTCCCACAAGTGCCGGTGGTATCTATTTCGATGGGCAACACCGGGGTTGAATCAAATCCGGGCTTTCGCTTTACCTTACCGATGATGAAGCGTTTGGCGGTGGCATTTTTATACGGAGATCTCTTTGAACGGGTCGTTTATCGCACCCGTCCGTATGAGCAAGAAGCAGGGACTGTCGATCGGCTCCATCAAGAATGGCTGGAAAAAATTGCCAAAAACGTTTGTAATGGCTCCTTCAGTCTGTTTAATCGCAATATGAAAAAAATCATTCAAGCCTTTGATCAAGTGCCCCTAAGAGATATCAAGAAGCCGCGTGTCGGAGTCGTGGGAGAGATTTTAGTGAAATATTCACCGACAGCTAATAACGATGTCGTTCGCCTGTTAGAAGCAGAAGGAGCGGAAGCGGTCGTACCGGATATTGTCGGCTTCATGAATTATTCCCTCTACAATCAGATTTGGCGCTACGAGCATTTGGGGATGGCGAAGAAAAGTAAAATGATCGCTGATTTTGCGATCATGGCGATTGAAAGGCTCCAAAAACCGATGGATAAAGCACTGCGGGCGTCAACGCGTTTTGATGGTATCCATTCGATCCATCAGCTTGCGGAGCAAGCGAGCGAGATTGTTTCCATCGGCAATCATACGGGAGAAGGCTGGTTCTTGACCGGTGAGATGATTGATCTGTTGGAAAATGATGTCAACAATATCATTTGTCTGCAACCATTTGGCTGCCTGCCTAACCATGTAGTAGGAAAAGGTGTTATGAAAGAATTACGTCGTCAATACCCACAGGCGAACATTGCAGCGATTGATTACGATCCAGGTGTCTCGATCGTCAATCAATTGAATCGTATCCGCTTGCTGATGGCCACTGCTAATAAAGCGCTGGCTGAATAAATTCCCAAGTCAGCGACCGAACCAATTTAAAAGCAAAGAAACTGCTCTTGTTTGGACAATTTGTGATAACTTCTTTTTCTGCCTATAAAATGGGGAAAGAATTCGCACAAATTGAGAAAAACAGAGCAGTTTTTGCTTTTTTTATTAGCTATTTAGGTATATACCAGTTATAATAGGAGGGGAACGGAGGAATGTGTAGTGGTGGAAAAATTACCTGTTTATATCCAGATTCATGATCAAATTAAAGCCAATATTGAAAACAATACATACAAAATCGGGGATCGTCTGCCTTCAGAACGGGAGTTGTCGAAACAATTCGGCGTGAGTCGCATGACGTTGCGACAAGCGATCCAAACCTTAGCAGATGAGGGGATTCTTGAGCGTAAAATCGGTTCCGGCACTTATGTGGCTCGCCAAAAAGTACAGGAAAAAATGACGGGCACGACGAGTTTTACCGAAATTATGAATTCTCTTGGTCGTAAGCCTTCTAGCAAAGCGGTCGCTTATTTCTTAACTGCACCTAGCTCCAGTGAAATGGAAAAGCTGCAATTAGAAGGTCACGAAACGATTTTACGGATGGAGCGGATTCGGTATGCGGATGATGTGCCGATCTGTTTTGAAGTCGCGAGTATCCCTGAAAAGTTTATTCATGACTTTAGCAAGGAGGAGATCATCTCTTCCCTCTATAAAGTGTTGGAAGAAAAAGGACAGCGGAAAATTGGCGGCGCTTCGCAAACGATCTCAGCCATGGTCGCTTCCGAGCAAATTGCTGATTACTTACAAATCAAACGCGGCGATGCGATTTTACGTATGCGGCAAATCACTTCATTTGAAGATGGTCAACCATTTGAATACGTGCGCACCCAATATGTTGGTAATCGTTTTGAATTTTATATGGAAAAATAACCTGTCTATTCCAATTGGCAACAAAAAGACCAAAAAAGCCGAAAGGACCTTACGAGCGTATCTGCTGTTGCTTAGCGTCGCTGGGTGTATGACCGTTTCGGCTTTTCAAATATTTGGGCTTCCTGCATTGGTTGTAGCAAACTTGGCAGCGTCCTCCTTGAGGAAAAGAGCACACACTGGAAGGTCTTTAGTAAGCTGGCTTACTCTGTTGACTGCTCGATCAAGCGTTCTACATATTCGGTAGTCCCTCTGGTCAATTGCACTTGACCTTGTAGCAAATCGATCAGAGCGGCTTCTTGGTCAGCAAGTACTGCTTCAGGAATCATTAAGGTGACAACGATTTTCTCCGTATAACCAATATCTTTTATATAGATATTCTGCAGGTCTAAGTAGTTTTGGAGCTTGCCTAAAAGGGGATACTCGATGGTCAAGGCAAGTTCTTGATGCAAAATACCCTCGACGATTCCTACCTCTTTGATTCCAGCAGAGGCCGAACTTGAATAAGCGCGAATCAATCCACCAGCACCCAGTTTCGTTCCACCGAAGTAGCGGGTAACAACCGCGATCACATTGATCAGTTCGTTTTTCTTTAACACTTCTAAAATCGGTACCCCAGCGGTGCCGCTAGGTTCACCATCATCACTGCTGCGTTGGATCTCATGGTTTTCACCCAATACATAGGCGCTGCAATGATGATTTGCCTTCCAATGCTCTTTCTTGAGGGCTTGAATAAACGCTTTGGCTTCGTCTTCTGATTGAATTCGTTTTAATGAACAGAGGAAACGCGATTTTTTGATTTCTATTTCTGTTTCTCCGTCTTGTCGAATCGTTCGATAAGTCACGCGTACGATCGCCTCCTTTATGTTTCTAGTATAGGCAATCGGAAGGAAAGTTACAAATAGAAGAAAGAAACAGGTACGAACATAGACCCTAAAAAGAGGAGGCATTTGCTTTGGGTAGACGCAAAAAGTACGATACGATCACTCACTATTTAAAGAACAACGGCGGTTCGCAAATCACCTTAACGTTTACGCAGTTTGATGAATTTCTTTTCCCCGCATCCGGTTTGCCCAAAAGTGCCCGCACCAGTAGCGATTGGTGGGCGAATGATTACCGCCATCCAGAAAATGGGGCGTATGCGTGGCTGAATGCCGGCTACGAGGTAGTCCTCGTCAATTTAAAAAAAGAGTATGTCGTTTTTAATCGTTTAGTAAAATCAAACTGGTTGCTGGATAGAAAGCGTTGACAAATTTCAAACTTGTTCTATACTAGAGATAGGAAATGTTATCTTATTCTTAAAATTCAAGGAGTGTTCGATATGGCGAAAAAAACAATTATGTTAGTTTGTTCTGCAGGAATGAGTACAAGCTTATTAGTAACAAAAATGCAAAAAGCAGCTGAAGCAAAAGGATTAGAAGCAGATATTTTTGCAGTTTCCGCATCAGAAGCAGATCAACATTTAGAAAGCAAAGACGTAAATGTTTTATTATTAGGACCACAAGTTCGTTTCATGAAAGGCGATTTTGAGAAACGTCTAGCGCCAAAAGGAATTCCATTAGAAGTAATCAACATGGCAGATTATGGCATGATGAACGGCGAAAAAGTCTTAGATCAAGCCTTGACATTGATCGGCGAATAAGCAAGACCTGCTGTTAAATGAACGATAGATTCTGTAACCGGTTCAAGTACTTTTTGAAAAGTACTTGAACCGGTTTTTTTGCGTACTTAAAACTGAGGTGTATTTTATGAATCGTCAAAAAGGAAAACAATATTTTGTTTTAGATGAAACAATGAGTGTAGGAAAACCCTTTGATTCTCGACCGGCAATGCTCGAGCAGGGGAAGAGAATCGTTTGTCAGCGTTGCGGATCTTCCCACCACAAGCCGTCGGTGCAATTACCGATAGGCAGCTATTACTGTCCAACTTGTATTCGCTATGGTCGGATCACATCAGGTGGCCAACTTGTAATTCAACAAACGGATCTTCCAGCCTTTGATCACAAGATCGTTTGGCCAGGAGTGTTGACTTCGTTTCAGCAAAAAATTTCTCAGCAACTAGTAGCAAATTGTCGACAAAAGAAATCGTCTCTTGTTTGGTCAGTCACGGGTTCAGGGAAGACCGAGATGATCTTTGAAACGATCCGCCACGTACGGCAAGAAGGTGGTCGTGTGGCGATCGTCTCGCCACGGATCGATGTCTGCCGTGAACTGTTCCCCCGGATTCAACAAGCGTTCCCACAAGAGGAAAGCCTGCTCCTTTATGGGGAATCAGAAGAACCTTATCGTTATACAACGATCCTTATTGCCACCACTCATCAGCTACTGCATTTTTATCGCAGCTTTCAACTGATCGTGGTAGATGAGGTAGATGCATTTCCCTACGAGGGCGATACGCAGCTGCGTTACGGATTATACAATGCCTTGGCAGAAAACGGGTGTCTGATCTATTTAAGTGCGACGCCTTCAGAACGGCTGCTGCAAGAAATTCGTGGAAAATTCGCTGTGTTGAAAATGCCGTTGCGGTTTCATCAGCGTCCGCTGATCGTTCCCAAACCTATTCATTATAGTCGCTGGGCGCAGGCTTATCGCAAAAAACGTTGGCTGCGACCATTGCTACAGCACTTGCAGCGGTTGGTTAAAAAAAACTTTGTCTTGGTATTTTGTCCAAGTATTCAGCTGATGAAGGAAATGGAAGGGGCTGTCCGCAGGCAAGAAGCATCATGGCTCATCACTAGTGTTTCTTCACAAGATGAAAAACGGAGGGAAAAAGTCCAATCGGCGCGCAGCCAAATGTACAAGGTGTTGTTTACAACGATGATTTTAGAACGAGGCGTAACGTTTGAAAATGTCTCAGTGGTGGTACTAGGAGCCAATCACCCGGTCTTTACAAAATCGGCGTTAGTACAAATCGCTGGCCGTGTCGATCGCAAAGGTGCGTTTACAGAAGGGGAAGTCATTTTTTTCTACGACCAAATGACAGAAGCGATCCGTCAAGCAATTAAAGAACTCAATGAGATGAACCAATTAGCAAGGAGCTGGTTGACCGATGGAGTGTAGTTGGTGCCAAATATTTTTTCCAAGAGAGGTAACGATCATTGAGCTGTTGGCTCCTTGGCGCATCCCCGAAAAAGAATTATGTCCACAATGCGCTCAGCGATTTACCGTGATCGATTGGCAAAGCTGCTGCCCAACATGTGGCAAAAAGGATACCATTTCCTGCAGTGACTGTCTCTTTTGGGCGAAAACCTGTCCCATGATCCATTTGCAGCATCGGGCACTGTTCGCTTACGATCAAGGGATGAAGGCGTGGATTCACGAATACAAATTAATGGGAAACTATCAGTTGCGGGAGACCTTTGCTGCGGCCATCAGACAAAAGATCAACAACTTTGAATACGATTGTTTGATACCCATCCCGCTATCGGCAGAACGTTACCAGCAGCGAGGGTTTAATCAAGTGACCGCTGTGCTGGACGCAGCCGGAGTCAAGTCGCAAGAATGGCTGGATAAAGTGGTTGATACCGCACCACAAGCTCAACGTTCTCGCAAGCAACGATTAGAGGAGGCCCAACCTTTTGCGGTGAAGCCGGATGTAGCATGTGAAATCAAAGGGAAAAAATTATTGTTGATCGATGATGTTTACACTACCGGTAGAACGTTATATCACGCAGCTGAAGCATTGCAGACCTTTGCCCCCCAGTCGATTCGATCCTTTTCCTTTGCCCGTTGAATCGTTATTTTGAAAACGCTTAAAGAAAATTGTTCGATTTACTAGGCAAATGACCAAGAGTTCGATATAATAGAGTTAAGAAGAAGAAAAGAGTGGTCCTTTTCCTTCTTTACTGGTAGACGAAAGGGGTAATTTTTATGTTTAGATATAATGTGCGCGGCGAAAATATCGAGGTAACAGAAGCGATCCGTGATTACGTCGAGAAAAAAGTAGGTAAATTAGAACGTTATTTTAATGATGTGCCGGAAGCAACAGCACATGTTAATTTGAAAGTATATACTGAAAAAACAGCAAAAGTAGAAGTAACGATTCCTTTACCATTCTTAGTTCTGCGTGCGGAAGAAACCTCACCTGATCTATATGCTAGTATCGATTTGGTTGTTGACAAATTGGAACGCCAAATCCGCAAATTTAAAACAAAAATCAACCGCAAATCTCGTGAGACAGCGTTGGTTCCGCCAACAGATGGTGATTTGTTCACAACTGAAGCAAATGATGAAGAAAACAATGGTTCTGAATTAGACATCGTACGTACAAAACGTTTGTCTTTAAAACCAATGGACAGTGAAGAAGCTGTTTTACAAATGAACATGCTTGGACACAACTTCTTTATCTTTGAAGATGCGGAAACGAATGGAACGAGCATTGTGTATCGTCGAAAAGATGGCAAATACGGGTTGATCGAAACAGATTAACAAGTGTTGAGTCTTTTTCTCGACACCCCAAAAAGTCTTTTTTGACAGAGTAGCTGAGAAGCTACTCTGTTTTTTTATATTGTCTATAAAGGGAGAAATTCTTTTTATATCTAAATCCTTTCAAGTTATCTTTTAAGTTAATGTGTTATACTATAGATGAAATAATACAAGGAGAGTGAATCATGACTACGCTAGCAGATGTTGCTAAAAAAGCAAATGTTTCCGCAATGACCGTTTCTCGAGTGATCAATCATCCGGACAAAGTAACTGAAGAGTTAAAGCAATTAGTTCATCAAGCGATGCTTGAATTGGATTATCAGCCGAACATTGCTGCCAAATCATTAGTTTCCAAGCGTTCCCATATCATCAAAGTGTATATCTTAGAGGAGATGGATACGACAGAACCTTACTATATGAACTTATTGGTTGGGATCGCTCGTTCTATCGGTAAAGCACACTATTCTTTGCAGCTGGTTACGACTGACGGGGTGGATCGTGGCCCAGCAGATGGCAGTATCATTACGGGCTTTCGGCAGGCTGACATGGACTGGATAAGAAATTTAAGGAAGCCTGTGGTGTTGTTTGGTGAAAATGAAGCTGGGTTCAGTTTTGTCGACAGTGACAACTACCAGGGAATCGTTTCTGCATGCAAACATGCTATCGACGCCGGCTATCAACAATTGGTCTATATTGGTTTAGAATTGGAAGAAGCGTTTACAAAAAGCCGAGAAAAAGGATACATAGATACAGTCACAAAAGCGGGACAAGCACCAAAAATCTATCGTTTTGACAATCGCTCTTCCGCTGCCCGCAAGTTTATCCAAACGCAGAATGAGCATTTAGTGAAAAACACTTGTTTTATCTGTGCTACGGATCGTTTAGCCTTAGGCATTAATCAAGGCTTGCAGTCGATCGGAGTGGAGGTGCCAGCTGATTTTGGGATCATCGGCTATGATGGCGTATTCCTTGATCAGGTAAGTTCGCCAAAATTGACAACGATGAAGCAAGCCATCGTGGAAATGGGGGAAGCTTGCGGCGAATTATTGATCCAAAAAATCGAACATAATGATACAAGCCAGCGACAACAGCGCTTTTTACCTCAACTGGTGGTTCGTGAATCCACAAGGTGAAAATTAAGCAAATGGTTGCGCAATTTCTTTTTGATTCCTTGATATCTTAATTTAAAGGCTTTTTCTATTTTTGTTATCGCTAACATTTAGAAAAGGTTTGCCATTTTAAGAAACCGGTTGCATAATGGAGTTACAAATTGCAGGAGGTAAAGAGGATGAAAGTGAATTGGAAAAAGGCAGCTTTAGGATTAGTTTCAGGAAGCGCATTGTTAGCGCTTGCGGCATGTGGTGGCAACAGCGGTAGTACCGATGGTAGCAATGCAGATGCAGGTTCAGGTAGCGATGAAAAAACGATCACGGTCTCTGTAGGCGCAGACTATATTGATTATATCAATGAAGTGAAATCTGACTTTGAATCTGAAAATGATGTGACCATCAACGTTGTAGAAATGGACATGTTCGATCAAATGGATGCGCTTCAATTAGACGGACCTGCTGGCAAAGGACCCGACGTTACGATGTCTCCTTATGACCGCGTGGGTCAAGTAGGATCGCAAGGGCATTTGGCAGAGATGACTTTGCCAGATGATGGCCGTTACAGCGATACAGACAAGCAACAAGTGACGATCGATGATAAAATCTATGGCGCACCAGCAATGATTGAAGCGGTTGTCATGTTTTATAACAAAGATTTGATCGATGAAGCGCCAGCAACATTTTCTGATTTAGAAGAACTAGCAAAAGATGATCGTTTTGCAGAAGGCGATGACAATGTTGGCTTCTTAGCTCGCTGGACAGACTTTTATTATACGTATGGTCTATTAGCTGGTTATGGTGGTTATGTCTTTGGGGATGAAGGAACAGATCCATCTGATTTAGGGATCAACAATGAAGGTTCTGTTGAAGCGATCTCCTATGCAACAGATTGGTTCCAAAATGTTTGGCCACAAGGAATGCTGGACGTATCAGCCAACGAAAACTTGATGTTGGATTACTTCAACCAAGGCAAAACAGCAGCTATCATCTACGGACCATGGGGCGTGAACGGCTTTGAAGAAGCAGGGATCAACTATGGCGTAGCGAAAATCCCAACATTGAGCAATGGCAATGATTATGAAACATTTGGCGGAGGAAAAGCGTGGGTTGTTTCCAACTACTCACAAAACAAAGACGTTTCTCAACAATTTGTCGAGTATTTGACCAACGAAGCCAATCAAGAGAAATTGTATGAAATGCGTCATGATATTCCAGCAAACATTATGGCTCAAGAAACAGTCGCTGCTTCTGATGATCCAGTAGCAAAAGCAGTAATCGAGCAATACAGTGTTTCACAACCAATGCCAAATATCCCTGAAATGTCTGAGGTTTGGGTAGGGGCTGAAAACATGCTATTTGATGCAGGTTCAGGTAATATGACTCCTCAAGAAGCAGCGGATAATGCTGCCAAAACAATCGAAGAAGCGATTGAGCAGAAATATTAATAAATAGCCGATTACGGTCTGTCATTCATGTCGACGATTCTATAGAGGATGTTTGTCAAAAGGATTCCTTGCAACGTAGCACGCAAGAAATTGCTTGATGAGATTGATTTCTATGGATCGTCGGCCGCTTGGCAGACTTTCGATTTTAAGGAGGATACATATGAGGACGAATTCAAAAGCCATGCAGACAGCGCTTCTTTCAATCATCCCTGGGGTGGGACAATTCAAAAATGGTCAGAAATTTAAAGCGGGACTCTTTTTTGCGGTCTTTCTAATTTTTCTTGGCGAAATGCTTTTGTTCGGTGGACAAGCATTATATAATTTTGTCACACTGGGATCAGTACCGATGGAACACAATTCTTTGTTCTTGTTGATCGAAGGAACGCTACAGGTCATCGTTACCGTTATTTTCATTATCTTTTGGGTTTTAAATATCAAAGATGCCTATCAAGTTCGCCAAAGTATTGAAAAAGGGTTCCCGGTGGCAGTTACGAGAAAAGAGTTTTTCAATAAATTGTATGAGGATGGTTTCGCTTATCTATTGACGATCCCAGCCTATCTGGTGATGATCGTAGCAATTATTTTTCCGGTAATGGTGACACTCTTCATGGCGTTTACCAACTATGATTTTCGACATATTCCGCCAGCAAACTTAATCGACTGGATCGGTTTTTCGAATTTTACGAATATCTTCACCTTAAGTTCTTACCGCGACACCTTTGTAAAAGTGTTTAGTTGGACGGTGATTTGGACCGTTTTAGCAACTACTTTGCAAATTACCTTAGGAATACTGACAGCAGTTGTTGCCAATCAAAAATTTGTGAAGTTCCGTCGGGTCTTCGGGGTGATTTTCTTACTTCCTTGGGCGGTGCCAGCGTTCATCACGATCATGAGTTTTTCGAACATGTTTAATGATACCGCTGGAGCAATCAATACTCAGGTGATCCCGCTATTGAACAATTTGCCTTTTGTTGATATTGGCAATATTGCTTGGAAAACCGACCCGTTTTGGACAAAGACCGCGATTATTTTGATTCAAGGGTGGTTAGGTTTTCCATATATTTATGTCATGGTCTCAGGGATTTTACAATCCATTTCTGAAGATTTATACGAAGCAGCCAAAATGGATGGGGCAAATGCGATTCAGCGTTTTCGCAATATTACGTTGCCGGCGATCTTTTTGGTGGCAGCACCAACCTTCGTTACGCAATACACAGGGAACTTTAATAACTTCTCCATGATCTATCTCTTTAACGAAGGTGGTCCAGGAAGTTTAGGTGGAAATGCCGGTTCGACAGATATTTTGATTTCATGGATCTACAAATTGACGACGGGTGGCTCGCCACAATATTCGATCGCATCTGCATTGACCTTGATCATTTCCTTTGTGGTGATCTCCATTTCATTACTGGTGTTTAAAAAGACGAATGCATTTAATATGGAGGACTGAGGATGAAAAAGAAAAAGTTTTCTTTCAGCAAATTATTTACCTACTTGTTTATGATCGCTTTATCGATCATTATCATCTATCCCTTGTTGATTACCGCAACCTCAGCCTTCAAGGCAGGGAACATGATCGCTTTTCGCTTAGATTTTGATGCGGATTGGACATTGAACAACTTTCGACGTTTATTCAATGAAACCCCCTATTTGACATGGTATAAAAACACCTTGATCGTGGCCGTTTCCACGATGGTGATCCAAGTAATGATCGTAACGCTGGCAGGGTATACTTACAGTCGTTATCGCTTTGCCGGTCGTAAGAGCAGTTTGATGGTGTTCTTGATCGTTCAGATGGTGCCAACGATGTCGGCGTTGACCGCTTTTTATGTCATGGGCTTATTAGCAAACGGTCTAGATAGTTTCTGGTTTTTGACACTGATCTATATCGGTGGTGGGATTCCCATGAATACTTGGCTGATGAAAGGGTACTTTGATACGGTACCGATTGACTTGGATGAATCAGCAAAACTTGATGGTGCAGGGCATTTTCGCATCTTTTGGCAAATCGTTTTGCCCCTCGTAAAACCAATGGTCGCCGTGCAAGCATTATGGGCCTTTATGGGGCCATTCGGCGAATTCTTGCTAGCGCGGTTCTTGCTTCGCTCACAAGAGCGTTTGACTGTCGCAGTCGGTCTGCAGACTTTTATCAACGATGCCCGTAACCAACGGGTAGCACTTTTTGCGGCTGGGGCGATTTTGATCGCCGTACCGATTGCTGCACTGTTTTTCTTCTTACAAAAATACTTTGTTTCAGGTTTGACCTCGGGCGGAACAAAAGGATAGGAATGATAGGATGTCTGAACAACGATTTCCCTTAACATACTTTGGGGCCATTTTTTCTCCAACAAAAGTCTATGCATGGCGTAAAAAATTAAATCGCTGGCAGCAAGTGTTTGTCTATATTTTCTTGATGTCCTTGCTGATGGTCCCGCTGACCTTGATGATCAGCAAGCAAACGGATCAAGCCTTTGCGGCATTTTTCCCCCATGCAAAAACACTCATGACTGCTGAAACAGCAGCCAAATACAATGAGTTGCAGCTGGAAGATGGCAAACTTTTAGCGGATGAGTCACAAGTCTTTTCGCAAACAGAAACGGGCATTATAGGCGTTGCGCTTTCAGAAGCGGCTCTTGAAAAAGCGAAATACGCCATCAATTTTCGGGAAACAGACTGGACCATCAAAGAAGAAATCGATGGACAAACTTATCACTATGAAATGCGTTACACGGCGGAAATGGCACCTGATCAAGTAGATGATGCGGCTTCGTTTCAAAAAGCAATCGAAGACGGCTTCTATCGCAACAACGAGACGGCGATTTTCTTCAGTCAGACGATCACAGTGGCATTTTTATTGGTGGCAATGAATAGTATTCTCGTCATAGGCGCAGCGTTTTTCCTCTGGTTGACGAAAAAATCACGACTGTCGACAATCGGCAGCTTCAAAGAAAGCACGAACGTGATTTTAAATGCATTGGGGGTAGGCTCTCTGGTGGCAATGTTGGCAGGATTTATTGGCGCTGATATCATCTTGATGATCGGGATTCAGTCTTTAGGCATGCTGCTGATGCTTTTCTTAGCTTTCTTAAAAACCCGTTTTAAAACGGCCTAATTTGCAAACATTCGCAACAAGTCATTTGGACGTGCGCTGGACTTTTGGCGCCGATCAATGGCTTGTTGCGTATTTTTTCCCTTCGTTTCTTTAAAATCTGTGAAAAAAGGTTAAGAATCCGTTTATCACGCAAGATTGATGCGATAGTTCTATCGAAAAATATTTCATTTATGGTGAACTAGTGCTAAAATAGTTAGGAGAGTTTCCAGCTAGGATAATGTAGAAGTAAAAGGAGAATTATTAAGGTATGGCCAATTTTTTTAGAAAATTAATCGAAAACGACAAAAAAGAATTAAAACGTCTTGACCATATTGCGAATCAAGTTGAATCACATGCGGATGAAATGGCCGCTTTATCTGATGAACAATTACGCGGGAAAACCGATGAATTTCGTCGTCGTTTCCAAGAGGGAGAGACTTTGGATAAATTATTACCTGAAGCCTTTGCAGTAGTTCGTGAAGCTGCAAAACGCGTTTTGGGTCTGTATCCTTACCACGTCCAATTAATGGGTGGGATCGTCTTACATGATGGGAATATTCCAGAGATGCGTACCGGTGAAGGGAAAACCTTGACGGCGACATTACCTGTTTATTTGAATGCCTTGAGTGGTCAAGGCGTCCACGTCGTAACCGTCAATGAATACTTGGCAACTCGTGACTCGACTGAGATGGGGGAGTTGTACAACTTTTTAGGCTTGACGGTCGGCTTGAACATCAACTCAAAATCAGCAGAAGAAAAACGTGCGGCGTATGCTTGTGACATCACTTACAGTACAAACAATGAATTAGGGTTTGACTATTTGCGGGACAACATGGTGGTTTACCGTCATCAAATGGTACAACGTCCATTAAACTATGCCATCGTCGATGAGGTCGATTCGATCTTGATCGATGAAGCGAGAACACCGTTGATCATTTCAGGACAAGCAGAAAAATCAACTGCGCTATACACCCGGGTCGACAATTTTGTCAAACGCTTGACGGAAGAAGACTACAAAATCGATATCCAATCAAAAACGATCGGTTTGACAGAGCGTGGGATCGAAAAAGCGGAAGAGACTTTCGGCTTAGAAAACTTGTATGATATTGAAAACACGGCATTGACCCATCACTTGGACCAAGCGCTACGAGCGAATTACATTATGATTCGCGACATTGATTACGTGGTGCAAGATGGGAAAGTAATGATCGTTGACCAATTTACAGGTCGGATCATGGATGGCCGCCGCTATTCTGACGGGCTCCATCAAGCGATCGAAGCAAAAGAAAGTGTCGAGATCGAAGATGAAACCAAAACGATGGCGACGATCACATTCCAGAACTACTTCCGGATGTACAAAAAACTGTCTGGGATGACCGGTACAGCGAAAACAGAAGAAGAAGAGTTTCGAGAAATCTATAACATGCAAGTCATTCAGATTCCTACGAACAAACCGATCTTACGGGATGATCGTGCGGACTTGCTTTATCCAACGCTTACGAGCAAATTCCAAGCAGTCGTTCAAGACATCAAAGAGCGTCACCGCAAAGGACAACCCGTGCTTGTAGGGACGGTCGCTGTTGAGACGTCTGAATTATTGTCATCAATGCTTGATCGTGAGAAAGTTCCTCATGAAGTATTGAATGCCAAGAATCACTTTAAAGAAGCAGAAATCATTTTGAATGCGGGACAAAAAGGCGCTGTAACGATCGCGACCAATATGGCTGGTCGGGGAACGGACATCAAGTTAGGTCTTGGTGTTGCAGAACTAGGCGGCTTGGCAGTTATCGGTACTGAGCGTCATGAATCACGACGGATCGATAATCAGTTGCGGGGACGTGCGGGACGTCAAGGAGATCCAGGGATGTCGCAATTTTACTTATCGCTAGAAGATGATTTAATGAAGCGTTTTGGTTCTGAACGAATCAAAGTGTTCTTGGATCGGATGAAAATCGATGAAGGCGATGCCGTGATCCAAAGTAAGATGCTTTCAAAACAAGTAGAATCTGCCCAACGACGAGTGGAAGGGAATAACTACGATACCCGGAAAAACGTCTTGCAATACGATGACGTAATGCGAGAACAGCGGGAAGTTATTTACGGACAACGTCAAGAAGTGATCATGGAAGAAACGGATCTTTCACCACAATTAATGAATATGGTGAAACGCTCCATCAGCCGGGTCGTTGACAGTCATACGCAATTAGAAGAAAGCAATTGGAATTATGAAGGAATCGTTGATTTTGCGGCCAATGCGCTTGTTCATGAAGATACCATCAGCATCGAAGACATCAAGGGCAAATCAGCTCAAGAGATCAAAGATTATCTAAACCAACGGGCAGAAGAAGTCTTTGAACAAAAGAAAACACAACTTAATAGTCCAGAACAATTACTGGAATTTGAAAAAGTAGTGATTTTACGAGTCGTTGATACGAAGTGGACCGATCACATCGATGCTATGGATCAGTTGCGTCAATCGGTTGGGTTACGGGCTTATGGACAAAACAATCCGTTAGTTGAGTACCAAACAGAAGGATTCAATATGTTTGAAAACATGGTTGGAGCCATCGAGTATGAAGTAACGCGTCTGTTTATGAAGGCAGAGATTCGTCAAAACGTTCAACGGGAACAAGTAGCCCAAGGAGAAGCGCAAGGGGTAGAAGAAGCACCGGCTGCCCAAGCGCCAAGTTTCAAAAACGTGGGCCGCAATGATCCTTGTCCATGCGGAAGCGGGAAAAAATTCAAGAATTGCCACGGGAAAAATATGTAACAAGTTTTGAAAAAGGTGAGAGTAGGCTGGCAGACGTTTTTGTCCAGTCTACTTTCGTTTGTAAGAAAAAAAGAAAGAAGGAATTTTAATGGAAATCGCAGATATTCGGAATCAATTGACCCAGATGAATGAAAAAATAATCAGTTTTAGGGGGTCTCTTTGACTTAGATCAGTTAGAAGAGGACATTGCAGAAGCGGAGCACCAAATGGCAGATCCCACCTTTTGGGATGACTCGGAAAAAGCCCAACAAGTCATTAACGCCAACAATGCCAACAAAGAGACCTACGATCAATTCAATCAGCTAGCAGAAGAATTGGAAGAGCTCGAAGTGATGCTAGAAATGATTCAAGAAGAAGCTGATCCGGAAATGGAAGCAGAACTTGAAGCACGAATCGGTAAGTTAAATGAGAAAATGGCTTCTTATGAATTGTCGATGTTGTTAGATGAACCCTATGATCGGAACAATGCGATCATCGAGCTCCATCCGGGCGCAGGCGGTACCGAGTCGCAAGACTGGGGCAGCATGCTGTTACGGATGTATACTCGTTTTTGCGAACAACATGGATATCAGGTGGAAACCTTGGACTATCAAGCCGGTGATGAAGCGGGGATCAAAAGTGTCACATTACTTGTGAAAGGGCACAACGCCTATGGCTATTTGAAGTCGGAAAAAGGCGTGCATCGCTTGGTCCGTATTTCACCTTTTGATTCTGCTAAGAGACGGCATACGTCATTTTGTTCGGTGGATGTGATGCCGGAATTAGATGGGGCGATCGATGTGGAGATCAACTCAGATGATTTGAAGATCGATACGTACCGCGCAAGCGGCGCTGGTGGACAGCACATCAACAAAACCGAATCTGCTGTGCGGATCACCCATATCCCGACAGGTACGGTAGTTGCTAGCCAAGCCCAGCGCTCACAATTGAAAAACCGCGAGCAAGCGATGGGGATGTTGAAAGCTAAGCTGTATCAATTAGAAGTGGAAAAGAAAGAACAAGAAGCAGCAGCTTTGCGAGGCGAACAGTTAGAAATTGGATGGGGCTCGCAAATCCGTTCCTATGTCTTCCATCCCTATTCGATGGTCAAAGATCACCGGACAAATTTCGAAACTGGGAATGTACAGGCAGTCATGGATGGCGATTTGGATGGCTTTATCGATGCGTATTTGAAGCTAAAACTGAATCAAAAATAACCTGGTGTGACTTAAACAGATTGAAACATAATTGTAATCTGTTGCAAGCAAGGTGAAATATATTCATGCTATAATAAGCCAGAATGAAAATTTGAGATGGAGAGATAGCTGTATGATAGAAATGAAAGATATAATGAAAAAGTACTCTAATGGTACGACTGCTATCCGCAACCTTTCGATTTCAATTGATCAAGGGGAGTTTGTCTATGTCGTTGGACCATCCGGTGCCGGAAAATCAACCTTTATCAAATTGATGTATCGAGAAGAAAGAGCAACAAAAGGCGTTTTGAATGTCGCAGGATATGATTTGGTCGGCATGAAAAACCGTGAGATCCCTTTGATGCGCCGAGAAATCGGCGTGGTCTTCCAAGACTACAAACTTTTACCGCGGAAAACGGTCTTTGAAAATGTTGCTTATGCAATGCAAGTTATCGGACGCAAACCCCGTGATATCAAAAAACGGGTGATGGAAGTTCTGGATTTAGTCGGACTAAAACATAAAGTACGGGTATTTCCGAGTGAGCTTTCCGGTGGGGAACAACAACGTGTGTCAATCGCTCGTGCCATCGTAAATACGCCGAAAGTATTGATTGCGGATGAACCAACGGGGAATCTAGATCCTGAAAACTCGTGGGAAATCATGAAATTGCTTGATCGGATCAATGCCCAAGGAACAACGGTCGTTATGGCGACCCATAATAGTACGATCGTAAATACGATTCGTCATCGCGTGATCGCGATTGAGAATGGCCGCATTATTCGCGACCAAGCGGAAGGAGAATATGGTTACGATGATTAGAACATTTTTCCGTCATCT
The DNA here is from genome assembly GCF_002393265.1 of Enterococcus sp. FDAARGOS_375. NCBI lineage: Bacteria > Bacillati > Bacillota > Bacilli > Lactobacillales > Enterococcaceae > Enterococcus > Enterococcus sp. FDAARGOS_375. Next base: position 2,330,179 of record NZ_CP023515.1, read on the forward strand.
CCTGGAGAGTATCAAAAGTTTAAAGCGTAACGGCTGGATGACCATCGCGTCGTTGAGTGCGGTAACGATCACACTGACATTAGTCGGTATTTTTCTAGGTGTAATCTTAAATGCAACAAAATTAGCCGAAGACATTCGTGAGAATGTGGATGTTTCGGTTTTCGTTGATATTGGTACGGAACAAGAAGATATGGATGCTTTAGAACAATCCTTAAACGATCTACCTAACGTTTCGGAAGTGAAATTTTCTAGTCGAGACGAAGAATTGCAGAAGATCCAAGATGCCATGGGAGATTCATGGAACTTGTTCGAAGGCGACAGCAATCCGCTCTATAACGTGTTTGTCGTCAGTGCAACAGATCCAGAGTATACGACAGAGATCGCTGAACAAGCGGGCGAATTGCCAAATGTTTTCAAAGCCGATTACGGCGGAGATTCTTCTGACCGAATCTTTGAATTGTCTGCGGCTGTGCGGACTTGGGGCTTAGCGGCGGCAGTCTTACTGATTTTTGTAGCAATGTTCCTGATCTCCAATACGATTCGGATCACGATTTTATCTCGTCAAAGAGAAATTCAAATCATGCGTCTGGTAGGGGCGAAAAACGGCTACATTCGTTGGCCATTCTTTCTTGAAGGCGGCTGGATCGGACTCTTAGGATCAATCGTCCCAATTGCGTTGATGTACTTCGGGTATCATCAAGTTTATGCAATGGTCAATCCATCCTTGCTACGTTCAAATTACAGTCTAATTGCACCAAATCTGTTCTTGATTCAAGTATGTGGTGTGATGGCGTTGATTGGGATCGTGATCGGTTCACTTGGTTCCGTCTTATCGATGCGCCGATTCTTAAAATTCTAAACCGATGTTTTCTTAAGTCGATCGTCAGATCGGCTTTTTTTGTTTCCTCACAGTGTTTCTTTACTTTAGGTACTATTTTTTGATATGCTTTAGTAGCGGGAAATCGGGGAAGAGGTGAAAAAATGGTTGTAATGGACAATCTAGTAACCATTTTATTTATAGTCAATATTTTGTTATCAATTATTATCATTTTCAGAGAAAGGCGGCAGACTGCTCAAACATGGGCCTGGCTTTTGGTCTTGATGTTTATTCCTATTGTTGGTTTTGTTCTTTACTTTTTCTTCGGAAGAGGGATCTCCAAGGAAAAGATCTTTGATATGCGCTCGCAAGCAAAGATTGGTCTAAATGTTGAACTAGAAGAGCAAAAACAAGCACTTTCGCGTCATTTGTTTCCGCATCCGCCGACTGCTCAAGTAGAAGTCCAGCAGTTAGTCTATCTGTTGACGGTCTTTGGTCAATCTCTCTATACGACAGCCAATAGCATGACGCTTTATACCGATGGACGGCAGAAATTTGATGCTTTGATTGCTGATATCGAACAGGCAAAAAATCATATTCATATGGAATATTATATTTATCGCAGCGATGCATTAGGGAATGAAGTCAAAGAAGCATTGGTACGAGCGGCAAAGCGAGGTGTGAAAGTAAGAGTCTTATTAGATGCTTGGGGCAGTACCCAAGTATCCTTGAAGTTTTTTGATGAGTTGCGTCTACATGGCGGGCAAATTGCCTTTTTCTTTCCTTTGTTCGTTCCTTATGTCAATCCGCGAATCAATTATCGGAATCATCGTAAAATCGTGGTGATTGATGGTGAGATTGGTTATACAGGTGGATTTAATGTGGGAGACGAGTATCTAGGACAAGTGGAAAAATTCGGTTATTGGCGAGATAATCACTTGCGAATTGCCGGCTCAGCAGTCTATTCGCTGCAAAATCGGTTTCTAATGGACTGGAACTCACAACATGCCTTGGAAATCAAATATGATCCGGCATTGTTTCCTGAGATCAAACAAACGGGGACAGTCGCTGCCCAAGTCATCACTAGTGGTCCTGATACGGAACATGAAGAAATCAAAATGACTTATTTGAAAATGATCAATTTAGCTAAAAAAGAGATCCTAATCCAAACGCCGTACTATATTCCGGATGAAGCCATTCATAATGCCTTAAAGTTAGCCCTGCTCTCTGGGGTGAAAGTTCATATACAAATTCCGAACAAACCTGATCATCCTTTAGTTTATTGGGCGACCTATTCATTTGCGGCTGAATTGCTCCGCTTTGGCGCAATCATCGAGACTTATGAAAAAGGGTTTATGCATGCAAAAACGATGATCATTGACAGTGGACTTGTATCGATTGGTTCGGCAAATATTGATGTCCGATCTTTTCGCCTAGATTTTGAAGTTAATACAATCATCTATGATGCGCAGCTAGCGACCAAAACGAAAGAAGCGTTTCTAGCAGATTCGATCGATTCAAAGCCACTAACGATCGAAGCATATCAACAAAGAAAGTTGACGATCAAAATCAAAGAAGGTTTGGCACGTCTTGTGTCACCGTTACTATAAAAAAAGTGCCCTTTTCCAAAAGATGGAAGCCATCATTTTGGAAAAGGGCACTTTTTAATAGGATTAACCCATAATACTTGTGTATGCTGCTAAGAAAATCGAGCCGACAGTGAGAATAAGCATGGTCCAGATCACGACTTGTGTGATTTTTGCAAAGGTACTTTTTGGTTTTTTCTCGTTCATTCTAATCCACCTTTTAGAGTTATTCTAGTGACAGTTTACCCTCAATTTCTCAAGAACTCAAGTTGATCCAAGGATAAATTAAGAAAATTTCAATTTCACCATAAAAAAATTCGTTAGAATGGCAAGATAGGCTTGTTGAAGCTACGCCCTTCTGCTTTAATAGGTAAAGAAATACATTCTTTAAAACTTTCAAAAGTTAGTTGCTGAAATAAGAGCCTCCTTAAAAAATTTCATGGCTGTCTTATTCCGGCTTAGATTTTTAAAAGAACTGAAACATGGATGTAAAGAAAATAAAGTATAGTGACACTAGTTGTTAGAAAGGATTTTGCTGTATGTCTGGATTTAATCCAATCGTTTTGTTTTGGTATATTTTTCCTGTGCTCGTTTATTTTGCTTGTCGTTTTATCGTTTCTGCACTTTCGTTGAGTGATCGTTTCCATGTGAAGGCACCGGATTTAGCGGTACCATTTTTAATGGTGGGGATTCACCAATTATCAAAATATACTTTTGATCAAGCGATCACATTGTACTATTTGATCTCCATTTTTCTATTAGGCATTCTACTGGCCGTCTTTCAGGCGTACTACTATGAAGAAATCCAATATAGTCGCTATTTTAAAATGTATTGGCGCAGTATGTTCCTCTTTACGATCATCTTTCATATCGTTTTGATCATTTTAAATATTGTAAGTTACTTATAGTAGTTTGACCATTGATAAACGTCCATTTTTTCTCTTAGAGTTTTTTTAAAAACTCTATGAAGTCTTTTTCTCCCTTTTTGTTCATTTGGTAAAGAAAAGTCAAACAACTTCCCTTTCAAATTTCATATAATTTGTGGTAGAAAGTGGGGGATTGTGGTAGACTGTGAATATCAGGTGGAGATCGGGGGTTATTTATCGATGTTTATGGGAGAATTTCAACATTCGATAGATGCAAAAGGCCGACTAATCGTCCCTTCAAAACTACGAGAAAAACTCGGAGAAAAATTTGTGGTGACACGTGGATTAGATGGCTGTTTATTTGGCTACCCCTTATCTGAATGGGAAAAACTTGAAGAAAAACTAAACGAAATGCCTTTAGCGAAAAAGGATGCTCGGACATTTGTCCGCTTCTTTTATTCTGCTGCAACAGAGTGCGAGATCGATAAACAAGGTCGGATCAATATCCCTGTTACATTGAGAAATCATGCAGACCTTACTAAAAGCTGCGTGATCATCGGGGTTTCAAACCGGATTGAGATTTGGGATGAAACGCGTTGGCAAGCATTCTCTGAAGAAGCAGAAGAAAACTTTGATGAAATTGCTGAAACAATGATCGACTTTGGCTTATAGGCTTGATAGGAAGAGGAAAAAACACATGGCAGATTTTCAACACTACACCGTTATGCTACAGGAGACCGTTGATGGGTTAAAGATTCGTCCAGAAGGCGTCTATGTCGATTGTACATTAGGTGGAGCCGGTCATAGTGAATATCTATTGTCACAACTATCTGAAGAGGGACATCTCTTTGCCTTTGATCAAGACCAAACCGCCATCGACCATGCCAAAGAACGTTTAGCACCATATGTTGCTAAAGGGATGGTCACGTTTATTAAAAGTAATTTTCGCTATTTAAAGGAAGCATTGCATCAACACGGTGTGAGCCGAGTCGATGGGATTTTGTACGATTTAGGTGTTTCCTCACCCCAATTAGATGAAGCCGAACGTGGCTTCAGCTACCACCAAGATGCACCGCTGGATATGCGGATGGATCAAACTGCAGCATTGACTGCCTATGAAGTGGTCAATCAATTCGACTACCATCAATTAGTCAAAATCTTCTTCCGCTATGGAGAAGAAAAATTCTCAAAACAAATCGCTCGTGAAATCGAGCGGGTGAGACAAGATCATCCCATCGAAACAACGGGGGAATTGGTCGATATCATCAAAACAGCCATTCCAGCTCCAGCAAGAAGAAAGGGCGGTCACCCAGCAAAACGGGTTTTCCAAGCCATTCGAATTGCAGTCAATGATGAGCTAGGTGTAATTGAAGAATCTCTTGAACAAGCAATTCATCTTTTATCAGTTAACGGACGTGTCAGTGTGATCACGTTCCACTCATTAGAAGATCGAATCGTGAAATCGATGTTCAAGGAATACAGTACACCGAAGGACATGCCGCCAGGTCTGCCGATGATACCAGAAGAATTTCAACCAACACTAAAACTTATAACAAGAAAACCACTGCTTCCTACTGAGGAAGAAGTAGCTGAAAATAATCGTTCTCGTAGTGCGAAACTACGAATCGCGGAAAAAATCAAGGAAAGCGAAGGGTAACAACTATGGCAGAACTAAAAGTTCATGACTATGAATTCAGAGAACCACTTGAATCACAACCTTTGGATCACTCTGAACCGACAACTGAAAAACTGCCTACTGATCCCCAGCGTCCTGAGGTCATCCGTGTACCAGCATCTCCGGCTCGTCGGTTAAAAAGTATTTCTACTCTAGAAAAACTGATTGCTGCCTTTGTGATCATCGCTGTATTGACGTTGGCGATCTTGACCATCAATATTCGGACCAATATCAGCCAAGTCGAACATGATATTTCTCTTATCCAATCGGATATCAGTGAAAAAACGACACAAGCAGAACAGTTGGAACAAGAGAAAAATGAGCTTTCTAAAACCGAACGGATCCAAAAGATTGCTGAGGATAATGGATTGTCGATCGATGATGGCAATTTAAGGAAAGTGGACTAAATGAAGTTAACAGATAAATTCAAGCAATACTTAAAAAAGAACAATCAAACTACAACGAACAATCGCAAAAAAGTAGGTATTATTCTGTTTGCTACGAGTATTGGATTGTTCTTTTTGTTTGTCACGCGTTTGAGCTATATCGTCATTGTCGGAGATGTTGCGGGGACTTCATTAGCAGAAAAAACAAAAAATCTCTATGAGGGCAGTGAAGTCATCAAGGCGAAACGAGGAACGATCTATGACCGCAATGGAATCCCGATTGCTGAGGACGTGACCTCATACTCTATTTACGCTGTTTTAAATCAAAATTACAAAGATGGTAAGAAGAATCTCTTTGCAGAAAAAGCAAACTTCAATAAGTTGGCCAAAATCTTGTCAGATGTCTTGTCCATTGATCAAGAGACAGCAGTCAATACGTTAGAGGATGGTCTTGAGCAACAATTGTGGCGAGTGTCTTTTGGGAGTAAGGGAAATAATATTACATTAGAACAAAAAAATGCGATTGAAGATGCGATGGAACAAGAAGATATTGCTGGCTTCCATTTTGATAGCCATCCAGCTCGCCTTTATCCGAATGGGGTCTTTTCTTCTCACTTTATCGGCTATGCGGTTGCCAATGACGACGATACTGGTCTAGTCGGTAAAACCGGGTTAGAAGCTGCCTACAATGATGTGTTATCGGGAACTGATGGCGAGATTGTTTATCAAAAAGATAACAATCAAAACCCGCTACCAGGAACAGTTGCCGAAACCGTCGCAGCGGTGGATGGAAAAGACGTCTATACAACCATCGATAGTCGTATCCAAAGCTATTTGGAAACGCTGATGGACAGTGTCTTTAAAGAAAACAAACCAGAAAACTTAACAGCCAATTTAATGGATGCCAAAACCGGCGAAATCATAGCGATGGCGCAACGACCAACCTACAATCCAGAAAATTTGGATTCAATCAATGATTGGCAAAATCTATTGGTTGAAGACAACTATGAGCCAGGATCCACCATGAAAATCTTAACGACGGCAGCTGCCATCGATCAAGGTATTTTCAATGAGAACGAAACTTTTACCCCAAGCCCTGATGGATTGAAACTTTATGATGCCACCATCAATGACTGGGACTTTGGTCAAAAAGGAACCTTGACGATGCGCCAAGCTCTTTCGTGGTCTAGTAATATTGGAATGGTGACCTTGGAACAGCGAATGGCTGACCGCTGGCAACAATACTTAAAAGAATTTGGCTTTGGTCGTAGCACCTATTCAGGATTGCCTAACGAAAATACGGGAATCACCCCAGAAGATAATCCTGTCAGCCAGGCGATGACTTCTTTTGGTCAAGCGATTGGTGTGACGAATTTCCAAATGATGCAGGCTTTTACATCGGTCGCCAATAATGGAACGATGCTGAAACCACAATTTATTAGTAAAATCGTTGATGGCAATACTGGAGAAGAAACGGTCACGCAACCTGAAGAGGTGGGGCACCCCATCACAGAAGAAGCGGCAACGAAGGTTCGCGAATATATGCGTGATGTTGTCGAAAGTGAAAATTACGGAAGTGCCTATGGCGTTTATGAATTACCTGGCTACAACATTTCTGCGAAAACCGGGACGGCCCAAGTAGCTGATCCAACAACCGGCAAGTATTTGTCTGGAGGCACCAATTATCTGTATTCTGTCGTTTTGATGTTTCCTTCAGAAGAACCAGAATATATTTTGTATTTGACCATTAAACTACCAGAGAAGCATGAAAGTACCGTGTTAGGTGAGATTGCCAATCCATTGATGAAACGGGTCATGGATCTGAAAAACTCTGCATTAGAAGAAAGCACAACATCTGGTAGCGAAACGACTGTGGGGGATTATCGCAATCTCGATACAGAATCTGCTGCAACCGACGTTCAAAAAGCTGGGTTGATTCCAATAGTCATCGGGGATGGTGAAAAAGTCATTGCCCAATCGGTTGACAGTGGAACTTCGATCATGCCAGGAGAACGAGTACTGCTCGTTACCGATAGCGATAAGTACTATATGCCGGATACAACTTCCTGGTCAAAAGCAGATTTGATTAAATTTGGCAGTCTACTAAATGTAGATGTCAGTTTTGAAGGAGACGGCTATTGTACCAAACAAAGCGTTGAGCCTTACACCGAATTATCGGGGCAATCGATCAAGTTTACACTAAGTGAAAACGAATAAATAGGAGAGAACAATATGGAATGGACAGAGATGATATTACCTTTGGCAAGTGGCTTTGCGATCGTAACAGCCACAATGCCTTTGTTTATCGGCTATTTTCAAATGAAGAAATACGGACAGGAAATACGTGGTGACGGTCCCAAATGGCACAATGTAAAGGCCGGAACACCAACGATGGGTGGGTTTGTATTTTTGATTTCTGCAATGATCACTGCCATCTGGGTAGGAGCATGGCAAAATCAATTGACTGCTTCATTGTTCATTCTTTTGTTCATTACCTTGGTTTATGGTGCATTAGGATTTCTTGATGACTTCATCAAGATTTTCCGCAAAAGAAATATGGGCTTAAACTCGCTGCAAAAACTGATTGGACAGATTTTAGGCGGACTCGTCTTTTACTTTGTTTTCCGATCTGAAGGCAATGCGGATGTACTGAATTTCTTTGGGATCGATGTATCGCTATCGATTTTTTATGGCTTATTCGTCATTTTTTGGCTTGTTGGTTTTTCAAATGCAGTCAACTTGACGGATGGGATCGATGGACTAGTCGCAGGACTGGGCACGATTTCTTTTTCAACATACGCACTGATTGCTTGGCGACAAGATCAAATCGATGTTTTGATCGTTTGTCTTGCGATCATTGGCGGATTGATCGGCTTCTTTCCCTACAATCGCAAACCGGCAAAAATTTTCATGGGGGATGTCGGCTCACTGGCTTTAGGCGGTCTGCTGGCAGCTATCTCGATTCTTTTACACCAAGAATGGACCCTCTTGCTTGTCGGATTGGTCTATGTTTGTGAAACAGCAAGCGTGATGCTGCAAGTTGCCTCATTCAAATTAACGGGCAAACGAATCTTCAAGATGTCACCCATTCATCATCATTTTGAAATGAGTGGATGGTCTGAGTGGAAGATCGACACTGTATTTTGGTGTATCGCGTTAGGTTGCTCGTTGCTCACAATAGCCCTTGTATGGTAGGAGATGAAGAAAATGAAAAAAATTACAACATATCAAAATAAAAAAGTTCTTGTGCTAGGATTAGCGCGTAGTGGATTCAGTGCGGCCAAATTGTTACATGATTTGGGCGCACTTGTGACCGTTAATGACGGAAAGCCATTTGCTGAAAATCCAGAAGCACAAGATCTTTTGGCTTTAGGGGTCAAAGTGATCACTGGCAGCCACCCGATTGAATTATTGGATGAAGGATTTTCGCTAGTTGTTAAAAATCCAGGGATCCCTTATTCACAACCTCTTGTCCAAAAAGCTTTAGAGAAAAAAATTCCTGTGATCACGGAAGTGGAACTGGCGTATCAAATCTCTGAAGCGCCGATTATCGGTATTACTGGTACGAATGGAAAAACCACTACAACGACCATGATCGCCAATGTCTTGAATGCTGGAATGGAAAAAGGACAGGCATTGCTTTCTGGAAATATCGGGTTTCCTGCAAGTTCCGTTGCTCAAACAGCTAAGCCTGAAGATCGCTTGGTGATGGAGCTTTCAAGTTTCCAATTGATGGGAATCGATACCTTGCGGCCGAAAATCGCTGTCATCACGAATATTTATGAAGCCCATATCGATTACCATGGTAGTCGCCCGGAATATGTCTTAGCAAAATGGCGCTTGCAACAACGAATGACCGCTGACGATTATTTAGTGATTAACTGGAACCAACCAGAACTAGAAGCACTATCAACCAAGTCAAAAGCGCAAATCATTCCTTTCTCCACTAAGAAAAAAGTAGCGGGAGCATATATGCTTGATGGGATGCTCTACTATAAAGAAGAAGCAATTATGGCAGCGGAGGAACTCGGTGTACCTGGGGCACATAATATTGAAAATGCCTTAGCGGCGATCGCTGTTGGGAAACTTTGCGATATGTCGAACGAAGCAATCAAACAAGCGTTACAGACCTTCACTGGGGTGCCTCATCGGACCCAGTATGTCACCACCATCAATCAGGTGAAATTTTTCAATGATTCCAAAGCAACCAACATCTTAGCAACAGAAATGGCCTTAGGTGGTTTTGACAATGAAAAATTGGTCTTACTGGCAGGCGGATTGGATCGTGGCAACAGCTTTGATGAGTTGGTTCCAGCACTAAATGGGCTCAAAGCTATCGTTGTGTTTGGAGAAACAAAAGAAAAATTAGCCGCTGCTGCTCAAGCAGCTGGTGTAAAAACGATTGAAATGACAGAGAATGTTGAAACAGCCGTCCCATTAGCCTTTTCTTTAAGTGCTGCTGGAGATACGATTCTATTGTCACCGGCGAATGCAAGTTGGGATCAATACCCTGATTTTGAAGTTCGCGGCGACAAATTTATGGCGGCAGTAGCAGAACTTAAATAGAAATGAGTGAAGGATATGAAAATACTTGTGACTGGCGGCGGTACTGGCGGACACATCTATCCAGCGTTGTCTTTTGTGGATTACGTGAAGGAGATTGACCCGACAGCCGAATTTTTATACATTGGTGCAACAAGGGGCTTAGAGAATAAAATCGTCCCTCCAACAGGTATTCCTTTTAAAACACTAGAGATTCAAGGCTTTAAGCGTAAGCTATCTTTGGATAACGTAAAAACGATCCAGCTTTTTATGAAAAGCTACTACGCAGCAAAGAAAATCATCAAAGAGTTCCAACCGGATGTAGTGATCGGCACCGGCGGCTATGTTTCCGGCGCCGTGGTCTTTGCTGCCTCGAAGTTGAAAATACCTACCATTATTCATGAACAAAATAGTGTACCTGGAATCACCAATAAATTTCTAACCAAATATGTGGATAAAATCGCCATTGCTTTTCACGATGCTTCTCAATACTTTCCAGCGAAGAAAACGGTGTTGGTGGGCAATCCTCGTGGTCAAGAAGTACGGAATAGTCAAAAGTCGACGATTTTGTCTTCTTACGATTTAAATCCGGCGAAAAAAACAGTCTTGGTTTTTGGTGGGAGTCAAGGAGCTCTGAAAATCAATCAAGCGATCATTGATGCGCTGCCGCTGTTTGCTCAAAAAGAGTATCAGTTACTTTATGCATCTGGCGAAAGGTATTACAAAGAGATCGAAGAAAAAATTGGGATGTCAAAAGATGCCTTTCCTAATATCAGTATTCGTCCCTATATCGATCAAATGGCAGAAGTGATGGCAAATAGCGATTTGTTGATTGGTCGAGCGGGTGCCACATCGATCGCCGAATTTACGGCATTAGGGATTCCAGCGATTCTGATTCCAAGTCCTTATGTGACTAATGACCACCAAACGAAGAACGCCCAAAGTTTAGCCAATGCAGGAGCAGTCAAAATGATTGCCGATCATGAATTAAACAGCCAAAACCTCGTGGAAGCAGTAGATAGTATCATGCAAGATGAAGCCCTTCGTAGTAAGATGGCCAAAGCCTCAAAAGAACAAGGGATCAGCGATGCCTCGGAACGATTATTTCGACTTGTGCAAGAGGTAATCAAATAGTACAATGTGTGGGATAGAAAGGAGCGATTATCATTAGTAAAGACAAAACACCTCATGATGATCAAACCCCCTCGTCAACGGAAGAGTTGACCCCTTGGCAAAAAGAAAATCTAAAATATTTGCAAGAAAAAGGCAATCAGCCAGCTTGGTCGTCATCCGCTTCTGATGAAACAGAAGACATGTCCCAAGCACATGAAGATGAGTTGACAGAAGAAACACTTTTTGAAGCAGAACAAGCGATAGAAGAAACAGACGATGAGAAAGAAGGAGTGACTGAGCCAGAAAAAAAAGCTCGCTCTTTCGCTGATCGGCTGCCTAATCTAAAGGCGTACCGTAATCAAGTATTGATTCGCCGCTTAGCGCTGATTATCGGTCTACTGATGATTCCTTTGTTGATTGTTTTGTATTTTGTTTCGCCGCTTAGTCGTTTGGCTAATGTGGTGGTCAAAGGCAATCAAGAAGTATCCGCAGAAGCGATTCTCGAAAATTCTGACCTAGCCGTCAATGAAGAGATGTGGCCGCAATTTTTTGAACGGAATCAGAGTGTGGCCGCAATCAAAAAAGAATTGCCGCGCATAAAAAATGCTTCCATTTCCCTATCTGGTATTAATCGTTTCGATATCACTGTTACTGAATTTCAAGAAGTGGCTTTATTAGCCAAAGACGGCGGCTATGCACCAGTTTTGGAAAATGGCGCTGTTTTGGAAGACATCAGTGAGCAGCCAGAGGAAGGATTGCCGGTTTTAGAAAATTTTTCGGCTGAAGATAAAATCAAAGCGACACTCAGTGCCTATCAAGAATTAAGTTCAGAAATTCGCGATGGCATTTCTCAAATCAAATACACCCCCCGTGACAGCAATGATGAGCTGTTGACTCTCTTTATGAATGATGGCAATCAAGTGATCGTCAACATCTCAAATATGGTGAGTCAAATGCAGTATTATCCGCAAATTGCCAAAGATTTGACCGAGGACAGTATTGTGGATATGGAAGTTGGGATCTTTACGTATCCTATTTCAAATACACAAGAAGACGATGCAGACGAAAATCAAACAGCTGATAGTGATTCTTAGGAAAAATTCAAGAGTTTTTTTCATTAACTTGTTTCTAAAAAGCGCCATTATATGGTAGAATTGGTAACAGTGAACAAATTATTCGAATGAACTCTAAAAACGGACTGTGATGGTTCGCTATATATCCAATTTAAGTAGGAGGGAACCCCATCCATGGCAAAAACGGGAATGTATGTTGGCCTTGATATCGGTACGACATCTGTAAAAGTTGTAGTAGCCGAATACGTTGACAGCCAAATGAATATCATTGGTGTAGGAAATGCAAAATCAGAAGGAATCAACCGTGGGATTATTGTAGATATCGATAAAACGGTACAAGCCATTCAAAGAGCAGTAAGACAAGCAGAAGAAAAAGCAGGAATTCAAATTCGCAGTGTAAGTGTTGGTGTACCAGCCAATCTTCTTGAAGTGGAAAATTGTCAAGGGATGATCGCGGTCAATAGTGAATCAAAAGAGATCACCGACGAGGACGTCCGCAATGTTGCTTCCGCAGCACTTGTACGTTCAACCCCTCCTGAAAGACAGATCATTGCTATTTTACCGCAAGAATTTACTGTGGATGGGTTTGAAGGGATCAAAGATCCTCGTGGCATGATCGGTGTTCGCTTAGAAATGTTTGGTGTGGTTTATACAGGACCAAAAACCATCATTCACAACATTCGAAAGTGTGTGGAAAAATCCGGACTGATCGTCAATGAAGTGGTCATTACGCCATTAGCATTGACAGAATCGATTTTATCTGATGGTGAAAAAGATTTTGGCACGATCGTTATCGATATCGGTGGCGGCCAAACAACGACAGCTGCGATGCACGACAAACAATTGAAATTTACTCATGTGAACCAAGAGGGCGGCGAATTTGTCACCAAAGACATTTCAACGGTTTTAAATACCTCTTTCAACAATGCAGAAGCATTGAAGATCAATTATGGGGATGCGTATCCTGAACGAACTTCAGCTAGCGAAGAGTTTCCGGTCGATGTGATTGGAAAATCAGAACCTGTGAAGATTGATGAACGCTATTTGTCAGAAATCATTGAAGCCCGTATGGAACAAATTTTCACTAAATCAAAAGAAGTCTTAGACGAAATTGATGGACTTGATTTACCAGGTGGCGTGATTTTAACTGGTGGCGCTGCAAGCCTGCCAGGTGTCGTAGATCTTGCTCAAGAAGTATTCGAAACAAACGTTAAGCTTTACGTTCCTAATCATATGGGACTTAGAAATCCTGTATTCACCAATGTAATCAGTATCGTTGACTATTCAGCAAACTTAAGCGAAGTCTATCAGCTTGCCAAAAGTGCGATCACCGGTGAAAAAACAGTCGCGCAACAGCCCGTTGCTATTCAACAACAAGAAGTACATTACGAACAATATGAAGCTCCAGAAGAAACTTATGAAGAAGTAGAAGAAGAGAAAAAAGGTGAGTCGATCACAAACCGAGTAAAAGATTTCTTCTCAAATATCTTTGAATAATCTAAAACGATTCTCAGGAGGAAGATAAACTATGGAATTTTCAATTGATAATAACATCAATGACGGCGCTGTGATCAAAGTCATCGGAGTCGGCGGCGGTGGCGGCAACGCAGTCAACCGTATGATCGAAGAAAATGTCAAAGGCGTAGAATTTATTGCGGCCAACACTGACGTTCAAGCATTAAAAAATTCAAAAGCAGAAACAGTGATTCAATTAGGCCCTAAATATACCCGTGGTCTTGGCGCTGGTTCTCAACCAGAAGTTGGTCAAAAAGCAGCAGAAGAAAGTGAAGATTCTATTCGTGAATCATTAGAAGGCGCGGACATGATTTTCATTACCGCTGGTATGGGTGGCGGAACCGGGACCGGTGCTGCACCGATCGTGGCTAAAATCGCCAAAGAAATCGGCGCATTGACAGTCGGTGTCGTTACTCGCCCATTTACTTTTGAAGGACCAAAACGCGGTCGTTTTGCGGCTGAAGGAATTGCTAAATTAAAAGAGAATGTCGATACACTATTGATCATCTCGAACAATCGCTTGTTAGAAGTTGTCGACAAGAAAACACCAATGCTTGAAGCATTCCGTGAAGCAGACAATGTCTTGCGTCAAGGGGTTCAAGGGATCTCAGACTTGATCACTGCTCCAGGCTACGTTAACTTGGACTTCGCTGATGTGAAAACAGTGATGGAAAATCAAGGCACCGCTTTAATGGGAATCGGTGTTGCTAGCGGCGAAGAACGTGTAATCGAAGCAACGAAAAAAGCAATCTCTTCACCATTACTAGAAACTTCGATCGATGGTGCCGAACAAGTACTATTGAACATCACCGGCGGATTGGATATGACTTTATTTGAAGCACAAGATGCTTCTGATATCGTCGCTCATGCAGCAACAGGTGATGTAAATATTATCTTAGGTACCTCAATCAACGAAGACCTAGGCGATGAAATCCGTGTGACTGTCATTGCAACTGGCATTGACCCTTCTAAAAAAGAACGTGGGTCTCGTTCTGGCAGACAAAGCCAAAGCCAAATTCATTCTATCCCACAAAAACCAACATTAGATATGGACCAAGCACGCCCTGCGCAAGCAGAGGAAAGCAACGGTTTCGGCGATTGGGATATCCGTAAAGAACAAAATGTACGACCTAAAGTAGAAGAAAATACATTTGAAAATGTAGAAAAGAAAGAATTCGACACCTTCAGCCGTGATGAAGTACGCTCGAATGATGACGACGAATTAAGCACACCACCATTTTTCCGTCGTAAACGCTAGGGGGCAGAGCACATGATTTCTGAGAACTTGCACAAGATCCAGCAAGAGATACAGGACTCCTGTGCTCTTGTTTCTAGAAACGCCAGTGAGGTCTGTTTGACAGCTGTAACAAAATCCGTCGATACAGAAACGACAAGAGAACTTCTAGAAAATGGTGTGCGGAATTGTGCTGAAAATCGAGTAGAAAAACTACTTGAAAAAAAAGCAGCATTAACGGATTTTCCAGATGTCCGTTGGCATTTTATTGGCAATTTGCAGCGTAGAAAGGTAAAATCAATTATAAACGAGATTGATTTTTTCCATGCGTTAGATTCAATCAAACTGGCACAAGAAATTCAAAAACGAGCAGAGCATCCGATCAACTGCTTTGTGGAAGTAAATGTTTCGCAGGAAGCAACGAAACAAGGGATTTTCGTAGAAGAGGTGATGGCTTTTATTGAAGCACTCGCTTCGTTCGATAAAATTCGTGTTGTTGGATTGATGACGATGGCCCCGCTCACTGCTTCCAAAGACGAGCAGCATCAGATTTTTAAAGAATTAAAAAGGATTCAACAACAAATCGCTGACCTGCATCTTACACATGCCCCTTGCTTAGAAACGAGTATGGGAATGAGTAATGACTTTCCCATTGCGATCCAAGAAGGCGCAACATTTATTCGTGTAGGAACAGCATTATTTCAATAAAAAAGGAGGTTGACCGATGTCGCTCAAAGAGAAACTGACCAATTTTTTTGGATTGACTGACGAAGAAGATTATTACGAAGAAACATATGCCACTGAAGAACCGGCACGAACAGCATCTAAACCGGCTGTGAACCAAGGAGGAGCTTTTACGGCCTCCAGAACATCCGCGAATACGTATGCATCTGGCCAAGCGGCAACCCGTACAACAAGTCAACCACAAAATCAAGCTTATCAATACAGACAGCAACCTCAAACTGCTGCTTATCAACAATCCTCAGCTGCGGCTGAACGAGTAAGATCGGTACCTAAGACGGAAGAAAAAGTCGTTCCGATGGCGCAACAAAGAACCAATACGAGAGTCAAAGATACAAAAGCAAAAGAAACTTCCTCGCAAGTGGCAGGAAAAATAACGATCGTAGAACCACGTGTTTACTCTGAAGCAATGGGGATTGCGAAGCAAGTCATCAATGGTGATGCTGTACTTGTTAATTTTCATTTAATTGAAGAGTACCAAGCTCGTCGAATAGTTGATTTTTTAACAGGAACAGTGTACGCTGAAGATGGTGATATCAAGCGCGTTGGCGATGAAATTTTTCTTTGCACGCCTAAGGGTATGGAAATTGAAGGCACTGCCCAAACATTAGCAGATACCAATTTTTTTGATATCTAAAGTGAGGAGGAACGCCAATTTTATTCTTGAGATTCGTTAAATTACTGAGTGATGCTGTTTATCTGTATACCATTTTATTAGTGATCTATGCACTTTTGTCTTGGTTTCCAGGAGGGTATCAATCCGCTTTTGGCCGTTTCTTGGCAAAAGTGTGTGAACCGTATTTGAGTTTATTTGATCGATTGAAATTAAGTTTTGCTGGTATCGATTTTACGATTGCATTTGCAATTATTGTCTTACAGCTAGCATCACAAGCATTGATATTGATCCTACAATCAATTTTATTTTAACGTAAGGGGTGGTTATCGGTGAACGCAAATGTCTATCAACATTTTCGAAACGATGAACGCCCTTTTATTGATTCCGCTCAAGGATGGATCGAACAAGTGCAAATGCAGTATGCGCCATACTTGACTGATTTCTTAGATCCAAGACAAGCGTATATCTTAGAAAGCTTGATTCGTCAATCAACGGATTTAAGCTTCCGTTTTTTTGGCGGATACGAAGCTGCTGAAAGACGACGCTGTTTAATTTATCCTGATTACTATGAGCCCACCACCGATGAGTTTGACATGACTTTATTTACGATTCAATACCCGAAAAAATTTACGGTTTTGAGTCATGGAAAAGTTTTGGGCACGTTAATGGGGACTGGAGTCAAGAGGGAATACTTTGGAGACATTCTTTCCGATGGTGAAATATGGCAAGTATTCGTTGCTACTGAAGTCAGTCATTTTATTCAACTACAAGTGGATAAAATCGGCAACGTATCGGTACGTTTGGAAGAAACGAAATATACCGATTTGATCGTGCCTAAAGATGGCTGGACCGAGGAAAGAGAAACGGTTAGTTCATTGCGTCTTGATACAGTGATCTCCGCCGTGTACAACATCTCTCGTCAGCGTTCGAAACAGTTGATCGAATCAGGAAAAGTAAAAGTAAACTGGACAGAAGCATTACGACCAGATTTTGTTCTGGATTTACTGGATATCGTTTCAGTAAGAGGATTTGGTCGGATTCAAATACAGGGGTTAGAAGGAACCACGAAAAAAGAAAAAGTTAGATTGTTATTAGGTGTATTACGTAAATAAATCAAAGAGGTGTATAGAATATGGCATTAACTCCATTAGACATTCAAAATAAAAACTTTTCAGTAAAAATGAGAGGCTACAATCAAGACGAAGTCGATGACTTCTTGGATATGATTGTTCGTGATTATGAAGAAGCTGTTCAACGCAATCGTGAGTTAGAGAAATCATTGAAACATGCAGAAGAAAAACTCGAATACTTCAATGAATTGAAAGACGCCTTGAACCAATCCATTATCGTGGCTCAAGATACGGCGGATAAAGTAAAAACAAGCGCAAGCAAAGAATCAGAAGTAATCGTTACTTCTGCCCAAAACCGTGCGGATGAGATGGTTGCTACTGCAGAAAAACATGCCCATGCCTTGATGACCTCAGCAGAAGAAAAAGCCAAAGAGATTTTGACAGATGCAACAAATAACGCACGTCAATTGGCGACAGAAACAAATGACTTGAAGAAGAAAACCAGAGTCTTCCATAACAACTTGTTAGTTATGTTGCAAACGCAATTAGAACAAGTGAAGAGTCCTGAATGGGAAGAAATTTTGGCGCCATTTTCAAGCTATGTACAAGATTCCCACCAAGTGATCAGAGAAGTTTTGTCAAAAGAACTTGACAGTGAAAATGGTTCTGGAGTAAACTCAGAAGCAGTGGAAACATTTGATGTGGACATTGTTGAATCAGATGAAAAAATCGTTGATGTAAGTGAAAGCCCTGAAGTGAAAACGTTAGATGATGCGAGAAACTTATTAGACGAGTTGAACAAAACAGATAACAACTAAGACACAGAACAGAAAAATTTCTTATATTTTTCAAGCGAGTTTGGGAGAGTGGAAGCCAAATAAAACCCTGTAAGAAATCAGATCATCTGTGAGTTGCGTTCTTGAAAGAGCTGACTTTTCAAAGACTCGAGTAGAGAACGACGCCTGATCCCGTTACCGATCATCAAAGAATTGTCAAATGACAATTAAATTTGGGTGGTACCACGAACACGTTCGTCCCTTGCCAGGGACGGACGTGTTTTTTGCTGTGAATCACTATGATTGGCTTGCGAAGCAAGACAGAATAGATGATGAACAGTACTAGGCGACTATAGGGAGCGTAGTAACCTTACTAGGAATCACAATGATTGGTCCGCAAAGCGGAACAGAGCAGACGCTAGCCAGCTGTTAACAATCAGTGAATCCTGAATGCTTTGAATTTATGGCAACCAATCCATTTGACAGGTTCAATAGAAGCAATCGGTTGATCGAGTCGATGGATTTTGAAACTATACCAAAACGTTGAGAGACGAAAAGGAGCGAAACAAGAATGAAAATGAAAGAAACACTGCATCTTGGAAAAACCGCTTTTCCAATGCGAGGCAACTTGCCGAACCGCGAAGTGGATTGGCAAAAAGAATGGGAAGAAAATCAATTGTATCAGCGTCGTCAAGAATTAAATGAAGGTAAGCCAACCTTTGTCTTACACGATGGCCCTCCCTACGCAAATGGAAATATCCATATCGGACACTCATTGAACAAAATCAGTAAAGACATCATCGTACGTTCCAAATCGATGTCAGGTTTCCGTTCCCCTTATGTACCTGGTTGGGATACTCATGGTTTACCGATCGAACAAGTACTGACCAATAAAGGGATCAAGCGCAAAGAAATGAGCTTGGCAGAATATCGCAAAAAATGTGAAGAATATGCTTTGACACAAGTGGATACACAAAGAGCTGATTTCAAACGTTTAGGCGTTTCTGGTGACTGGGATCATCCATATATCACATTGACACCAGATTATGAAGCAGCAGAAATCCGCGTGTTCGGAAAAATGGCAGAAAAAGGCTACATCTACAAAGGATTGAAACCAATTTACTGGTCACCATCTAGTGAATCATCATTAGCAGAAGCTGAGATCGAATACAAAGATGTGAAATCACCATCAATCTATGTGGCTTTTCCAGTCGCAGATGGCAAAGATTTGCTTGATTCAGATACAGCTTTTGTTATCTGGACGACGACACCATGGACCTTACCAGCGAACCTAGGAATCTCTGTGAATCCAACCTTTGCCTATGTTCAAATCTTGGCTGATGGTCGTAAATTCGTCGTGGCAAAAGATTTATTAGAAACCGTGACGAATGAGATCGGTTGGGAATCTGTCGAAGTATTACAAGAATTGGCTGGCGATCAATTGGAAAAAATGACGGCACAACATCCTTTTTATGATCGTACGTCTCTAGTAATGTTAGGGGACCATGTGACATTGGATGCCGGTACTGGTTTGGTCCACACTGCACCAGGACACGGGGAAGATGACTACATCGTCAGCAAAAAATATGGGTTGGATGTCTTATCACCAGTCGATAGTCGCGGGATCTTCACAGAAGAAGCGCCAGGATTTGAAGGGATCTTTTATGACAAAGCCAATCCAATGATCACTGAGCTTTTAGAAGAAAAAGGAGCCCTATTAAAACTAAACTTCTTTACTCACAGCTATCCACATGATTGGCGGACGAAAAAACCAGTCATCTATCGGGCAACGCCACAATGGTTTGCGTCTATTGATAAGTTCCGTCAAAATATTTTGGATGAGATCGAAAAAGTAGATTGGATCATTCCATGGGGCAAAACCCGTTTGTACAATATGATTCGCGACCGCGGCGACTGGGTGATCTCTCGTCAACGTGCGTGGGGCGTTCCGTTGCCAATCTTCTATGCAGAAAACGGCGAAGCCATCATTACGCCTGAAACGATTGAGCATGTGGCAAACTTATTTGCTGAACATGGTTCAACGATTTGGTTTGAAAAAGAAGCAGAAGAATTACTGCCAGCTGGCTTCACGCATCCAGGCTCACCAAACGGAAAATTCTCGAAAGAGACTGACATCATGGATGTTTGGTTTGATTCAGGTTCTTCTCACGAAGCGGTGTTACGTCAACGTCCAGAATTGACATTCCCAGCTGACATGTACTTGGAAGGTTCTGACCAATATCGTGGGTGGTTCAACTCAAGTATCACGACTAGTGTTGCGATCAACGAAGTCGCACCATATAAAGCCGTCTTGTCTCAAGGCTTCACCTTAGATGGCGAAGGTCGCAAGATGAGTAAATCTCTTGGTAATACCATTGCACCAGAAAAAGTGATCAATCAAATGGGTGCGGATATTTTGCGCCTTTGGGTCAGCAGTGTTGACTACGAAGCGGATGTCCGAGTGTCTATGGATATCTTGAATCAAGTGTCAGAAGTCTATCGGAAAATTCGCAATACCATGCGTTTCTTATTGGCTAATACGAATGATTTTGATCCAGAAAAAGACAGCGTACCATTTGAAAACTTGCGTTCTGTTGATAAATACATGATGGTTCGCTTGAATCAAACGATCAAAACGATTCGGGAAGATGGCTATGAAAAATATAACTTCTTGCATATTTACCGGACAGTCATCAACTTCTTGACAGTCGATATGTCATCCTTCTATTTGGATTTTGCAAAAGATGTCGTTTATATCGAAGCTGAAAATGATTTCCAACGTCGCGCCATGCAAACCGTCTTCTATCAAACAGCGGTTGCGTTGACGAAATTACTGACGCCGATCATTCCCCATACGGCAGAGGAAATCTGGTCACATTTGAAAGAAGAAGAGGAATATGTTCAATTAGCGGAGTTCCCTGGCTATGATACATTTGCTAACCAAGAAGAGCTGCTTGATTTATGGCGTGCTTTCCTTGATTTTCGTGACAATGTCTTAAAAGCATTGGAAGAAGCGCGTAATGCAAAACTGATTGGGAAATCGTTTGAAGCAAAAGTGACTGTCTATCCAACCGAACCGGTTGCGGCATTACTAAAAGCTATCGATTCAGATATTGCACAACTGCTGATCATTTCACCAGACTTCTTAACGATCAAAGAAGCAGGGGAAGCAGCACCAGAAGCGGCCTATCAATTCGAAGACGTGGCGATCTTAGTGGAAAAAGCCGAAGGTGAAGTGTGCGAACGTTGCCGCCAAGTCCGTGTAGATGTTGGTGTAGAAGAGCAACTGCCAACACTTTGCGGCCATTGTGCAGCCATCGTCAAAGAAAACTATCCCGAAGCAGTTGCAGAAGGCTTTGAAAAATAAAAGAATGAAAAAAGATGACCCCATTGCGGGTCATCTTTTTTTGAAATCAGTCAAGCTTGTTCCTTGAAAATGGGACATAAACAGCTGTTTGTGACATCCAAATGAGAAAATCTAACTTAATTGATAACGATTCTCATTTGTTTGCAATAATTTTCCGACAGTTTATTGTATAATAAAAAAACCTTATTAGACGAAGATTCCTGCCTGTGATTTACTAGTCACTATTTGTTCAATGGATTTAAGTAACCCTTGAAGGAAGAAATCAACGAGCACGGATCAAGTAAAAAAAACTTGCCAGATAGAAAAACAGATTGTAAACTGTTAAAAATCGGAATATTCAGAATATTGAAAGAAAGTGTGATTCCATGAGTGATTTAGAGATGATGAGGAAAACGAACCAAATGATGTACGATGCCGCTTTTGAAAAAGATGCTTGTGGGATGGGCTTTATTGCACAAAAAGATGGTCGCTATTCTCGAGAACTTGTGCAAAATGCCTTAACGATGTTAGAACGGATGAACCATCGAGGGGGAACTGGGGCAGAACCTGACACAGGAGACGGAGCTGGGATTTTGATGGCGATGCCTGATCCATTTTTTCAACAGCGAGCAAAAGAGGCCGAAATCCCATTGCCTGAAAAAGGCGCCTATGCTGTTGGGATGTTTTTTTTACCGAAAGAAAAGCTCCGAGCAGCACAGGTCCAAGAAGAAGTAACTAAAGACATTCAACAAATGGGTTTTACGGTTTTATGGCAACGAGATGTGCCTTATGATTATTATCAATGTGGGCCAGGGGCTCAAAAAGTCATGCCCTCATTTGTGCAAGTCTTTATTGAAAAACCTGTCGATGTAGCTGCAGGCCGTCCCTTTGAAGATCAGCTTTATCGGCTACGTCGTAAACTGGAAAAAACGTATCATACCGATGAGCTGTCTATCTGCAGCTTATCTAGTAAGACAGTTGTTTATAAAGGGATGCTGCATGCCTATCAAGTTGGCTTGTTTTTCAAAGATCTTCAAAGCCCAGAAATGACTTCCAGTATTGCTTTGACCCATTCTCGTTTTTCAACGAATACCTTTCCAAGCTGGAGTCGGGCGCAACCTTTTCGTTTCTTAGCTCATAATGGCGAAATCAACACCTTACGTGGGGCAGAAAATTGGATGCATGGACATCAGATCGAAGTCTACGATGACGAAAACTCCGATTCGGCGAAGCTGGAAAACTGTATGGAATACTTGTATCGTCAAGGTCGAGACATTCCCCAAGCACTGTTGATGATGGTGCCAGAAGCATGGTCCAAAGAAGCTGGCTTGACGCCAGAACTGACGGCTTTTAATGAATACAATGCAAGCTTTATGGCCCCTTGGGATGGACCAGCAGCTTTATGCTTTACCGATGGAGATCTGGTAGGAGCTGCACTCGATCGAAATGGGTTGCGGCCATCTCGCTACTCGATCACGAAAGCCGGGTTTGTAGTCGTGGCCTCTGAGTCAGGGGTTGTCGATCTGCCAGCGTCAGAAGTGATTGAAAAAGGGGTGCTCGGACCAGCAAATATGTTTTTAGTGGATACCAAAAAAGGGGTGATCTTACGCAATCAAGAAATCAAAGCGCATTATGCGAACGCCCATCCTTACCAAGAGTGGCTAGCGGATCACTTATTAACACCAGAGCTGCTTCCTGACGCAGAAAGACAGGAGGAAACGGCAGATGATGCGATCCAGACCCTTTGGAAACGAAATGGCTACACGGATGAGATCATTCGCACGTTGATTTTACCAATGGCTCAAACGGGAGAAGAACCAGTGATCTCCATGGGGTTTGATTCACCCTTAGCCATCTTAAGCGAACGTCCCCAATCTTTGTTTACGTACTTTAAACAACAATTTGCTCAAGTGACCAATCCGCCAATCGATGCGATTCGTGAAAAATTGGTAATTGGTACCGAACTGTTTTTAGGTCGAGATGGTGATGTTTCAAAGGACATTCGAATCAATTGCAATAAGCTGAAGATTGCTAGTCCTGTGTTAAAAACGAGTGAATATGAAAAAATCAAACAGTTAGATCAAAATGGTCAAAAAGCAGTTTTACAGTCGATTCTCTATGATTATGTACCAGAAAATGGAGCAGCATTGCAGCAAGCGTTAGAAGCGCTTTTTAAAGAAACGGAACAAAAAATTGATTCTGGGGCAACGATCGTCATTTTAAGTGATCGGGAAGTCATTCAGCCGCAAGAAGGAAAAGTGGCGATTCCGATCCTTTTGGCAGTATCAGGCCTGCACAATTACTTGGTGCGAAAAGGCAAACGTTCCTTGGCATCGATCGTTGCGGATACTGCGGAAGTCTGTGAGGTCCATCATTATGCCATGTTAGTCGGCTACGGAGCAAGTGGGGTCCACCCTTATGGGGCTTACCAGACATTGGCCCACTTTGAGCTTTCAGAGAAGATTGAAAGTTACCGCAAAGCTTGTGAGAAAGGTATTGTCAAAATTATGTCACGGATGGGGATTTCAACGATCGCCGGTTACCATGGGGCGCAATTGTTTGAAGCTGTTGGTATCTCTGAGAAAGTCATCTCCGAATACTTTACCGGCACGGTTACTCGTATCGGTGGACTTTCATTAGCACAAATCGAGCAAGAATACTTAACGCGTTATGAAGCGGCGTATGGCGAGAAACGCGTGGATTATCTTGATTCGGGTGGTAGTTTCCAATACAAAGCTGACGGGGAACATCATCTGTTCAATCCAAAAACGATTTATGGATTTCAAAAAGCTGTTCGTACCGGCAGCTATGCGCTTTATAAAGAATATGCGGCGGAGATGAACCAAGACGCGTTAGAGAATCCAACGACCCTCCGTTCTATGTGGACTTTTGCGAACACAAGACGCAGTATTCCATTAGCTGAGGTGGAACCAGTTGAAACGATCGTCAAACGATTTAAAGTCGGTGCGATGTCTTACGGCTCTCTAAGTGAAGAGGCGCATCGCTGTATTGCTGAAGGAATGAATGCGATCGGGGCAAAATCCAACAGTGGAGAAGGTGGAGAAAACCGAAATCGTTTCAAACCAGTGAATGGCATTAATTATAATAGTCGCATCAAACAAGTAGCTTCTGGCCGTTTTGGTGTCAATGCCGAATATTTAATGAGTGCGGACGAACTCCAGATCAAAATGGCGCAAGGGGCGAAACCTGGAGAAGGCGGTCAATTACCAGGCAATAAAGTCTTCCCGTGGGTCGCCGAGATTCGTGGCTCAACACCTGGGGTCCGATTGATTTCACCGCCACCACATCACGACATTTATTCGATTGAAGATCTAGCCCAGCTGATCTATGACTTAAAAGCCATCAATCCGTATGCACGGATCAATGTCAAATTGGTTTCTAGTACGGGCGTGGGTACGATCGCTACCGGTGTCGTCAAAGCCGGCGCAGACGTAGTCGTGATCTCAGGCTATGACGGTGGGACCGGTGCTTCTCCGAGAAATTCGATTCGTGATGCTGGCTTGCCTTGGGAGATGGGGCTTGCAGAAGCCCATCAAACGTTAGCTATGAATCATTTGCGGCAGCGAATGACCTTAGAGACAGATGGAAAATTAATGACGGGTCGAGACATCGCCATTGCTGCTCTTTTAGGAGCAGAAGAATATAGCTTTGCCTCTTTAGCGCTAGTTGCGGTTGGTTGTGTCATGATGCGGGTTTGCAGTATCAATACATGTCCTGTCGGCATTGCTACGCAAAATCCAGCGTTGCGCAAATTTTTCGCAGGGAAACCTGAGCACATCATCAATACGATGTACTTTTTAGCAGAAGATTTACGGGAAACAATGGCCGAGCTAGGGTTTCGCACGATTGATGAGATGGTAGGACACGCGGAAGTGTTGACACCACGCTTCGTTGCCAAGGGCAAAGCAAAGTCGTTAGACTTTTCTAGAATGATTGGGACGACGATCCCAATCGAGCGCAAAGTGACCGACCCATTCCTTGAAAAACGACAATGGCCAGAATTAGACGCTTTTGCCCAAGTAGCTATCGACAATAATCAAGAAATCGTTATGAATCATACGATCAATAATGTTCAACGTTCAGTCGGCGCTCGTTTAGGGGGCTGGATCGCAGAACGCTTTGGCAATTACGAAGTAACACCAGGTTTGTTGCAGTTTACGTACCGCGGCATTGCTGGACAAAGTTTTGGGGCGTTTGCCACCCAGGGCATCCAGTTGAAACTGATTGGCGAGGCCAACGATTATGTAGCCAAAGGACTGAGTGGTGCCCGTTTGATCATTGTGCCGCCTGAAGATGCCGCTTATGACGCAGAGCATTCACCGATTGTCGGTAACGTTGCTTGTTTTGGGGCGAATCGGGGTGAAGGCTATTTCCGCGGCATTGCTGGCGAACGCTTTTGCGTCCGTAATAGTGGAGCCAAAGTCGTTGTAGAAGGTGTTGGGGACCATGGCTGTGAGTACATGACTGGCGGCGTCGTGGTGATTTTAGGAAAAACCGGCCGCAACTTCGGTGCCGGAATGTCCGGTGGCGTGGCATACGTCTATGACCCTGATCAAACTTTTGCAGAAAAATGCAATCGGGAAATGGTTGATTTGTACCGGATTGGCGAAAGTGGCGATGACCATCAGCTGAAGGAGATGATCCAGCAGCATTTTGCCTATACAGATTCATTGAAGGCGGCTGAGATCCTAGAAGATTGGGAAAATCAGCAGCAACATTTCATCAAAGTCTATCCGACAGAGTACCATCAGATGATCCAAGCAACGGAGACTTTGGCTGAGCAAGGATTTATCGGGGAGGAACTTGTGACGAAAGCTTTCGAAGCCGTCGTCGGTCCACAATTGACTATTCCAGGAAAGGAGCGCGACTAATATGGCAGATCCATTTGGTTTTTTAAAGTACCCAAGAGTAGAAAATCCTACCCGACCGGTTTCAGAACGTATCCAAGACTGGCAAGAATTACAGACGCCGTTGCCTGAAAATGAGCGTCAAGAGCAAGCGGCGCGCTGTATGAATTGTGGCATTCCTTTTTGTCATACAGGTTCTTTTTACGGCGGTCAACGGGCGGTTTCAGGTTGTCCCAATGACAACCTGATTCCTGAATGGAATGATCTGGTTTATCAAGGGCGTTTCCAAGCCGCC
Source organism: Enterococcus sp. FDAARGOS_375 (assembly GCF_002393265.1). NCBI lineage: Bacteria > Bacillati > Bacillota > Bacilli > Lactobacillales > Enterococcaceae > Enterococcus > Enterococcus sp. FDAARGOS_375. Next base: position 2,356,698 of record NZ_CP023515.1, read on the forward strand.
TTTGAGCGTTTAGCCAAAACCAATCCACTACCAGAAATGACAGGGCGTGTCTGTCCTGCTCCATGTGAAAAAGGCTGTACCGAGGCACTGAATGGATCAGGTGTCACGATCCATGACAATGAACGTTTTATTATCGATACTGCTTTTGAAAACGATTGGGTCAAAGCTTCCGGGTTGCCTCAAGAAGCGACTGGTTTCAAGGTGGCGATCGTTGGTAGTGGACCGGCTGGTTTATCCGCTGCTTGGCGATTGAATCAACTAGGGCATCAAGTGACGGTCTATGAACGCAGTGATCGCTTTGGCGGTTTACTGATGTACGGTATTCCAAATATGAAATTAGATAAAGACGTCGTTCAGCGACGGATTGACTTGATGGCAGAGCTAGGGGTAACCTTTGTCGCTAATACGGAGATCGGTCGTGACTTGTCAGCAGAAGAATTGGCCGCTCAGTATGATCGGGTCATTTTGGCGACAGGTGCCAGCGTTCCTCGTGACTTGAAAATTCCTGGTCGTGAATTGACTGGGGTCCAATTCGCAGTCGATTATTTGACGGAAGCAACCAAAGATGTATTAAAGCATGGCAAAGCGGCAACCAGTAAAAAACTTGCTGGCAAGCACGTCGTCGTGATTGGCGGCGGCGACACTGGAAATGATTGTATTGGCTCAGCGATTCGGCAAGGAGCCGCTTCTGTGCGCCAATTGGAGATCACGCCCCAACTGCCATTGACACGTACCGACAGCAACCCTTGGCCTGAATACCCAATGACAGCCCGCACAGGCTATGGGCAAGAAGAAGCGGCTGAAGTGCTGCAAACACAAGTGACGTATCATGGGGTGTCCACAACGGCCTTTATCGGCGCCGAACGTGGCCAGTTGATTGCTATTGAAACGGTCTCTGTGGATCAACAGTTTCAGCCGATCCCTGGTACAGAGCAAGTGATCAAGGCGGATTTAGTCTTGTTGGCAATGGGCTTTATTGGCGCAGAGACCCAACTCTTTGATGCCTTTGGTGTGCGAGAAGTTTATGATGATTATACGACAAATAATGAACGGGTCTTAGTGGCAGGCGATGCTAAAAGAGGACCAAGCTTAGTGATCTGGGGGATTCGTGAAGGACGCCTAGCGGCAGAAAAAGTCGACCAAGCGTTACGATCATTGGTGTATCAATAAGCAATCAAAAAAAATCAACCTGAGCAGCTCGTCCTCCTTCTAAATCAGAAGGGGAGCAGTGAAATGCTCAGGTTGTTTGCATGTTAGGAAGTTGGCTCAGATGGATGGGGCTTTGATCGCTGTTCATTTTTTTCCATTGCTGCCTTTGGTAGGCGAATCGAAAAGACGATGGTTTCGTCACGGCTTTCCGCCCAGATTTTTCCACCTAATGCTTCAACGATTTCTTTGGCGATCGGCAGCCCCAGACCGGTTCCACCAGTCGCAGTCGCTCGTGAAGCGTCCATCCGATAAAAAGGCTCAAAAATCAAGCCAATCTTTTCAGCAGGGATCGTTTTCCCATGATTGGTCAATCGAATCAAGATAACATCAGAGGCACTGATGGCTAAATGCAAGGGGGAATCGGCATAACTATAGTTGATGGCATTGTGGATCAAGTTATCAAAAACGCGTTCCATTTTCTCCGTATCAACGGTCGCAAAGACTTTTTTCTGTAGCTGCAGTTGCCAATGAAGGTTCTTTTCTTCTAACAGCGGTAAAAATTCGAACGTCAACTGTTCCAGCATTAAACTAAGATCCGTGGTTTCGGTCTGTAAGGCGATCGTTGTAAGATTAAAACGGGTGATTTCGAAAAACTCGCTGATCAATAATTCTAGCCGCTGGGCTTTTTGCAAGGCGATCTTGGTATAGCGTGCCCGTAGTTCGGTAGAAAGCTGTGGTTCCTCTTCTAACAGCGTCAAGTAGCCGATCACACTGGTCAAAGGTGTGCGTAAATCATGTGCGAGATAGACGATCAAATCATTTTTCCGCTGCTCTGCTTCTTTGGCTGCTCGTTGATCTTGGAGATTTTTTTCCCGTAACTGGTTCATTTCTTCTTGCACATCGTTCAGATTGCTGGAGAGAATGATTCGCTTCGTGGGTTCGGCAATCAATTGATTCGTGGCTTGGATCGTTTCATTCAAATAGCTGATGGCTTTACTCATATAATAAATCGTTGTACTTGCCCAGATCAGCAAGGCACCGATGGCTAGACAGACGAGCCAATAATCAGCAAAAAGCCGTAATATTTGATAAATGGGTTCATAGCCGTACCAAACCCTCAATCCTGCTACAAAGCGAACAGTTAAAGGGATCAGAATCAAGAGGAGCATTAAAACACCTGTGGTGATAAAATATTGAGTCAAAAGTTTCCGAATCAATGGACTTCTATTTTTCAATGATATAGCCGACCCCCCATACAGTTTTGATTAATTTCGGTTTGCGTGGTTGTTCGTTTAGCTTTTCCCGCAGACGGGCAATATGTGCCATCACTGTGTTATTGTTGTCTAAATATTTTTCTTTCCAGACTGCTTCAAAAAGGGTTTCTGAGGCAACGACCGATCCTTGGTGTTCAAATAAGTAAAGCAAGATTTTAAATTCGATGGGGGTCAAAAAAACCTCTTTGCCATAAAGAAAACATTGGTGGCTGTTGATTTTCAACAGTAAGCCTTCCTTTTCGTATTCTTCAATCTTCTGCGGAACAGCTGACTGATTGTATCGTTGGTATCGCCGTAGTTGCGTTTTGACCCGAGCAACAACTTCTAATGGATTGAAAGGTTTGGTCACATAATCATCTGCACCTAGACTTAGACCGGTAATTTTATCCAAATCTTCCCCTTTGGCAGTGAGCATCAGTACTGGAAAAAAATGGGTTTTGCGAATGGTCTGTAACAGCTGAAAGCCGTCGATATCCGGCAGCATCACATCTAAAACTGCCACATCGACTGTTTCTTTTTCGAGATAAGCCAAAGCACTCGTTCCATCATAAAAAGGTTCCACTTGGAAGCCTTCATTTCTTAGAAACGTCGTGACTAACTCGGCGATTTCTTTTTCATCATCAACAACGATTATTTTTTCTGCCATCCTTGATTCACTCCAACTATCTACGATCATTTTTTCATTTACATTACCATTTACTCTACCCACATCATACCGTAATCCGTAAGCGAATGCATTCGTTTTCTACTTTGAACTAGAGGTGATACGGGAACCTAGGCGGCTGATCAATTCATTGGTAATGGTTTGTGCTTGATCAGCTGTAGTCGTCCAATCGCTGATTACTTCGAGCGAACTTTCGACCGCCAGTTCTGGATAGTCCGTTAAATCGATCAAGAGCATGTCCATACAAACCAACCCAATCTGCGGGAGTAAAACCCCTTGATAAGACAATTGGAATCCTTGATTTGATAGGGCACGGGGGACCCCGTCGCAGTAGCCGATACTAACGATCCCGATCGTGGCTGGTCGATCAAAAACAGTGCCTAGTCCATAGCCGATCGCTTCTCCGGCTGCGACTGTTTTTTTGTCTACCAGTAGAGCCTTGAGAGTCAAAATCGGTTGTACATTTATCTTCTGTTTTGTTGGTTCATTCGGGACACTTAGTGAACCAGTTAAAAGAATACCTGGGCGCACATAATCATACTGTTTCTCTGGATAATTCAATATTCCGTAACTGCTTTGCAGATGTGTCAGTCCATAGGCAATATTTCTAGCGGATAAGCCAGCCAATAGATCATCAAAACAAGTGATTTGGGCTTGTGTCCGTAAGATACTTGCCGTATCTAGCTGATCTGAAGAGCCAAGATGGGAAAAAATGCCTGTGATCTTGAGGCATGGCAAGGCGTAAAGCCTTCTAACTGTTTCAAGGTCAGGGGCAACGCCTAGGCGATGCATGCCGGTATCTACCGCTAAATGGCATTCGATTGGAAGGCCTGATCGGGCTAACGCTTGTCCATGCGCTTCACTGACGATAGTTTGAATTAAGGAATATCGGTTCAGCTCTTTGACACGTTGGGCAGAAGTGTACCCTAAAATCAGTAAGCGACTTTTAATGCCAGCTCGCCGTAATTCGATGGCTTCTTCTATGGTGGCAACAGCAAAAAAATCGACGCCTACTCTTTCCAAGGTACGAGCGACCAATTGCGCATCGCAACCATAGGCATCTGCTTTAACGACCGCCATCACTTTTGTTGTGGCTGGAATCACTCGTTTGATTTCCTGCAAGTTGTGCAACAGGGCGGGGGCTGAGAATTCTTTGGCTGCCCGCTGCAAGTGGGGCGGCGTTTTTTTCGGAAACGGCAATAGCTTTTGCAAAGTAAAGAGACCATAAACCACACCAATGGTCAATCCTAAGACCACGAAGTAATTGATTAGATTGTTTTGAAGCAAGGGCAGTTTCTGACTAAGAAAATGGGTTACTGCAATGGTATAAGGATGGAGCAAATAGAGCCAAAGGGACAGACGACCCGCTTGTTTCCAGATCATGGGTGCTTGCCATTGCTGAATGATCGGAAATAAAAACAAGAGAACGAAGGGCAAAAAGATATACATGCTGTCATGTTTCGGCGTGGTAAAGTGATGCAAGAGATAACTTTCCAAAAGCAAGCAAATCAGACTAATCATTAGATAACTATAGCGATGGGGCGAAGCAGATTTTTGGGCAAATCTTCTGGCTAGTACCCCTAAGAGCAAAAACAAGGGAGCAAAGAAAATACCGTTGCGAGTTCCAGCCAATAGTTGGAAAATCAGTGAATAGAATGACGCGAGGGGTGTTTGGGCAGCCAGTCCAGACCAACTGTCCCCACCTAAACCAATCACGTATAAACCGATAGCCATGAAAAAGACTTGTTTAAAAGAAAAGCGCACCAAGAGTCCCATCACTAAAAGACTGCCGGTAATGATCGCAGGAAAATACCATAGATGATAAAGGATGCCATTGACTAGCAAAGTTTGAATAAAAGTGCCTAGGGGCATGTTCAATCCTAACATGCCGCTGTACCAAGCAAGCGGCAAAAAGAGCAGTGTGGCTATGAGATAGACTTGCAGCTGCTTTTTAATAAAATGCCAGACACGCTGTCTGGCAGGATAGCTGTTTTGGGTGGCCAAGTCGCTGAACACGTAATATCCGCTGATCATAAAAAAGAAGGGGACGGCGATTCTGAAAAGAGTCAATGTGATCAGGATATCACCATCGGGCCACAATCGATGAAGGGGTAGACAGTGGATCGCCACCACCATCATCGCTAATAGCACTCGAAACTGCTCGATTCCCTGATTCTTCTTCATGCGAACTGCCTCGTGGTCTGTTCAAGATACTGATGGTATTCTTCCAAGGTCCACTGTTGATTGGCCATGATTTGACTATGAGGCAAACCGACATAACGAAAATGCCATGGTTCGTAACCAATCCCTGTAATTTCTTGTTTGTCTGCGGGGTAGCGTAAAATAAATCCGTAGTTCATCATTTCCTGGGTAAATAAATCAGCGGCTGCGCTGTCACGAAACCGTGGACAGATCAAATCATCTTGGCTACCCTTTAATCCAACATCGATCGCTAAGCCTAACTGATGCTCGCTACAGCCGGGCAACGCCACAAATTGTTTCGTATAGGATAATCCATTTTCTTTTAAGGAATATTCCCATAAATGCCGTTGCTGCTTTTCGGTTCGATAGCCATCTAATAAGCAGATCTCGTCTTCAAGTTTTAAGGCTTTGACGAGGCGTTCCCATTGTTTGGCTGCTTCTGGCTGCAAGTAAACCTCGTCTTCACTAAAGGCAGCAAGGACCAAATAAGGCGGTTCTTGTTTTTTTTCTAATGGAAACTCTTTGCTAACTAACTGTAGATAGGGATTCATTTGACTTCCTCCTTTGCTAAGACAAGCAGTTTTTGTAGTAGTTCTTGATAGGATAAGCCGACCGCTGCCATCATGGCAGGATAGCGGGAGTGACTCGTAAAGCCCGGCATAGTATTGATTTCATTCAAGTATAGTTCTCCTTGATCCGTGACAAAAAAGTCGATGCGAGCAAGACCTTTAAGACCAAGACTACGATAGAGCAACTGAGCTTGTTCTTTGACCTTGGTTTCAATCGTTTCAGGCAATGGCGCAGGAACGGTGATCTTGGCGCTGATCAGCTGGTACTTTTCTTCAAAATCGAAAAAGCCGTCTACTAATGAAATAGCGTCACAAGCACCGACAGTCAAAGAGTCGTTACCCAAAATACCGCAACCGATCTCAACACCGGCAATATTTTTTTGTAGGAGCACTGCGGAACAATAAGCGAAGGCTTCCTTCAAGGCAGGAGCGATTTCTTCAACACAAGTTACTTTTGTGATCCCTTTTGAGGAGCCCGCTTCATTAGGCTTAAAGAAAACTGGAAAGCCATGGGTCTGGATGAAGGCTTCGATTTGTTGCTGTTGGTTGTCTTGATTTGTCAAGAGAATCGTAGGGGCGCTTTGTACGCCAATGGTTGCTGCAGCTTGATGCAGCAACCATTTGTTCATACATAAGGCAGAGGCTGCCACCCCACAGCCTACATAAGGCAGCTTCATCAATTCAAACAATCCTTGGATACTGCCATCTTCCCCGTATTTACCATGCATAATGGGAAATAAAACATCAGGTACCAACGTTTGCTGCGCTTCACTTAGCCAAAAGCCGTTTCCTTCGAATAGCGGCTGGATTTTCTGTGTATGTTTCCTATCCAACAACCACGTGTCTTGTCGGATGTTTTCCAGTTCTCCTGTATACAAATACCAATCCATAGCATCAGGGGCGATCCCGATCAGAGAGAGGTCATAGTCATAGGGAGATGATTGGAGTGCTTCGATTGCGCTAGTTGCTGAGGCTAAAGAAACGGTGTATTCCGGTGAATTGCCTCCAAAAATAATGGCGATTTTTTTCATGTTTTTCTTCCTTCCACTTTTCGATTCTTGCTACATTCAGTCTATCAAGGAAAGAAAAAAGAAATTTACGGGCTTACTGGTATCTTTCTTTTCTTTTTGTGATGAAATTCTGACGAATTTATGACAAAAGGAAGGCGACAGCTGCCGCTCTTATTACACCAGAAAGAAACTAGCCTTTGAAGTAGAAAAAGCTGCCATATGATGGAGTGGAGAAAATAGTGAAAGGAGAGCACTCTTAAGGAAAAGGGAGACAATAGCAGGTTTGTTGACACAAAAAAAGCACGCCGAAGCATGCTTTTTGCTTTTGAAGATGGCTTTTCGCTTATTATACGATTCGCTTATTGTGCGTAATGCGCACGAGGACCACCAATATATTTGGGCCGTGATCCCAGAGCTGTGACATGGGCAGCGCCGAGGGTCTTAATAGAGGGACGGATCGGGATTTGTACATGTTTGACATGCATGCCGATCGCTGTGTCACCAATATCGATGCCAGCTTTTGCCACTATGTGCTCCACTTCAATAGGCTCATCGAACAGCTGGAAAGCCGCGACTGAGCAAGCACCGCCTGCATGCAGCTGGGGCACTACAGCGACTTCTTCTAAGTGATAGAGCTGAGCCGTTTTACGCTCAACGGCTAAAGCCCGATTGAGGTGTTCACAGCCTTGAACGGCTAAATGAATATTTTTAGGACGCAAGATCGCTCGCAGTGTTTCGACGATGATCATGCCTACTTCTTGACTGGAATTTTTGCCAATCAAGCCGCCCACGACTTCACTTGTTGAACAGCCAAGGACAAAAAGATCGTTTTCACCAACGTTCGCTGTCGTAATGACTTCTTCAACGATCGTAGTTAAATCCGTTTTTAATTGATTGATATCTGTCATAAGAATCACCTTTCATTTAAAGAAAACTTTTTCGTGCGGCGCAAGGCATGCGTCAGAGGTAAAGCAACGATGCTGCCAAAGACCGTTTGGATCAAATTACTTGGAATCGAGGCGATCCCAGCGCCTAACCCGAATAGTAAAACTGTTGCTGCTGCATAGCCAGCAATCATGATCAAGCTGCCGACAATGACGGCTGCTAGTGGCCGGTGGCTCATTCTGCCTACGATCCAGCCTTGTACACCATGAATCACGATGGAAAAGAAGGCCCATTCAGGGTAACCTGATAGAAAATCAATGATGCCGCCGCTCATTCCACCGACGAAGGCCCCGGCGCTAGGTCCAAACAAAAGGGCCGAGATATAGATTCCTGCTTCACATAAGGTCACAAAACCCTTCGTTTGCGGAACAGGAATGATAAAGGTCAAAGAAAGTGCACACGTGAGTGCCGTCAGCATGGCGATCGTCGTTAGGTTTCTTACTTTCATACGTATTCATCCTTTCTGAAGTAGGCAAGTTGATTGATGTTTCCGGAGGTACCTAAAGGTAGCCCTTCTTCAATTCCTGCCCAAACAAATGCTTTTGCAGTTTGAACAGCTGTTTCCAATGAAGTACCTTTGGCAAGTAAAGCGGCAATCGCCGATGAAAGGGTACAACCAGCACCGTTGGTTGTGGGTCGGGTACTTTTTTCTGCTTCAAAAACAGTATACTGTCCAGAGTGGTATAAAAGGTCGTAGGCTGTTTCCCCGGTTAGTCGACTGCCACCTTTGATCAGAACATTTGGGGCACCCAATGCATGGATTTTTTTTGCCGCCGTTTTCATCTCCGCTAAGGAGGTAATCCTTTGTCCAGATAAGTGTTGTGCTTCGAGCAGATTAGGTGTCACTAATGCTGTGTAAGGAAACAAGGAGATCAATCCTGCTTGATAGGAGTTGTTAAAGGCAGTATCTCCTTCTTTGAAGGCGAGAACGGGATCGAGCACGATTGGTCCGGTAAATGCTTGTAAAAAATCCCGCAGCAATTCAATGATGGCCGTTTGATGAAGCAGCCCGATTTTGATTGCATCTAGTGATACGACCGAACGCAGTGAATCTAGCTGTGCTTGGACCACAGGCTCAGGAAGATCATGGAACATAAGATCATCCTTGATAGCGACCACACATGTTAATAGGGCATGGCCAAACACCCCGAATTCCTCAAATGTTTTCAAATCAGCCGTCATGCCGCCACCTGCCAAACTGTCGAGACCGGCGATCGATAAGACTTGTTTCATGTCTGCTGCTCCTTTCATTTCTCATTTCTTTCTATTATAAACAGTCGGTAAAAAAGAAAAACGGCCAATTGGATGTTTTTTCCTCATCCAATTGACCATTTGCTTATTTCTCATTTAGTAAATCTCGCTCACGATACCATTCATCGGGACGCCAGATCCATTCAAATCCATCGGCAGCTAAGAGATCATAGGCTGCTTGGGGGCCCATCGTTCCTGCGGCATAATTTGGAAAATCAGGTGTTTCTTGGTCCCAAGCATGACGGATCACATCAACGATGCGCCAAGACTGGGCAACTTCATCCCAGTGGGTAAAGTTAGTGCCATCACCGTTCAAGGCATCTAGAATCAGTTTTTCGTAAGCTTCAGGGGTGTTTTCGACGATTTCAGTACTATTTCGGTAATCGAGCTTCACTGGCAATGTTTCAAACCCTTGGCCAATCTCTTTTCCGTTCAAGGAAAGAGAGAAGCCTTCCGTCGGTTGAATGTAGATCGTCAGCACATTCGGTGCCAAACTCTCGATTTGCTTTTGTTCATTCAGGTCTTGCTTAAAGACATTGACTGGGACTTGTTTAAAGACAATGTTGATGCGAGTGCCTTTTTCCGTCAAGCGTTTCCCGGTGCGTACATAAAATGGTACGCCGGACCAGCGGAAGTTATCGATCAAGAATTTTCCAGCAACAAAGGTTTCCGTTGCCGATTTTTCATCGACATTGGCTTCTTCACGGTAGCCAACAAATTTCTTGTCTTCTAATTGTCCTTTATCGTATTGACCACGAACGAAGTGTTGTTTCACTTCTTCTTCGGAGTAGATACGGATCGCATTTAAGGCTTTGATTTTTTCTGTCCGTAACTCTTTTTCAGAAAAAGCCACTGGCGGCTCCATGGCTAATAAGGAAAGGATCTGTAGAATATGGTTTTGGACCATATCTTTTAAGGCGCCGCTCTTATCATAATAACCACCGCGTTCTTCAACACCTAAGTTTTCTGCGATATTGATCTGAACATTGTCAATGTACCGATTGTTCCACATCGACTCAAAAATGTTATTGGCAAAACGAATCGCAGAAATGTTTTGGATCATTTCTTTTCCTAAATAATGATCGATCCGGTAGATTTCTTGTTCTGTAAAGACTTGATTGATCTCTTCATTCAATTCTTTTGCTGAGTCATAGTCGCTTCCAAATGGTTTTTCGATGATCACCCGATGGTAGCCGTCAGTATCCAGCATTCCTTGGGATTTCAAGTGAGAAACGATCGTCCCAAAGAAATTAGGGGACATTGCTAAGTAAAAAATCTGATTGCCTTCTAAATGGTATTTCTGATCTAAGGTTTCCGCCAAATCCTTTAATGAATCATAATGGCTCGTATCTGTTACATCATGTGATTGGTAGTAGAAATGAGAAGCGAATGTCTCTGCTTGTTCTTGTGAGTCACTCAACTCTTTGATTGTACCCATCACCACTTCACGATAGTGTTCATCCGACCAAGGACGGCGTGCAGTACCAATGACTGCAAAATCTTCTTTCAAATCGCCTTTTTTGTACAACCGAAACAAAGAAGGATATAGTTTGCGTTGGGCAAGGTCGCCCGTACCGCCAAAAATCGTAAAAAGGACCTTTTTTTCCATCATCTTCACTCCTTACAGTTTATCGACAAAAATCGTGCTGGCGGCTTTGTAGCTGACAGCAATTTCTTTTGTGTCATTTTTGATCGTAATCGGACCCTCGTATGCTGCCGCATCGATGATCTCGTATTCTTCATGAATATTCAATTTGATCGAAACGAGATAATCCAGCAGTTCTCGTTCGTCAAGGACACGGGCGATACGAATCTTGGTTCCTACCGGATAAGAACTCATGGTATTTTTTTCGCCTTCGTGAATGAGTTCTCCTTGTTCAGGAATCATTCCCCCATGTGGGCAATACCGAGGATGATCAAGGTAGGCTTCTAAGCGGCTCGCCAATGTTTCTGAGGTGACATGTTCTAAAACTTCTGCGTCATCATGAACTTCATTCCATGAATAATGCAGGTGCTCTACAAGAAAGACTTCCCATAAACGATGCTTACGAATGAGGGCACTTGCAGAAGCTAAACCAGTTTCAGTCAACTGTACCCCTTGATAAGGTGAATGTTCCACTAAGCCTTCTTTTAATAATTTTGAAATCATTTCACTTACTGAAGCTGCTGAGACGTCCAGACCTGACACGATTTGTTTGTTATTGATCTTCTTTTGGTCACCACCAAGCTCTAAGATGAGCTTTAAATAATCTTCACGATTTGGTGTCATCGGATCCATCCTCTCTTATCAAAGACTATCAAAGTAGATTTTATCAAAAAAGCCAGCTGATTACTATGAAAAAAGCCGCCGGTTCTCAATATTCTATGTAAAAAGAAGACCGAGGGGAGCTACTCCACCTCAGCCTTTTTTTATTAAGCCCAATCACCATTGCGGAAGACAGGAACTGTGGTGCCATCTTCTTTGATGCCATCGATGGACATTTGGTCAGAGCCGACCATGAAGTCTACGTGGGTTTGGCTGCGGTTTAAACCAGCCGCTGCCAGTTCTTCTTCACTCATCTCAGTGCCGCCTTGTAAGCTGAAGGCATAAGCAGAGCCTAAAGCCAAGTGGTTTGAGGCATTTTCATCAAACAACGTATTGAAGAAGATGATGCCAGATTGTGAGATAGGGGAAGGGTCAGGGACTAAAGCGACTTCACCTAAAGATTTCGCTCCTTCATCGATCGCTAGCAATTTGCCTAACACTTCTTCGCCTTGTTCTGCAGAAAAGTCCACGACTTTACCGTCTTTGAAGGTGAATTTCATGCCAGAAATAATCGTTCCTGCGTAGCTCAATGGTTTCGTACTTGAAATATAGCCATTGATGCGACGATTATCTGGGGCAGTAAAGACTTCTTCTGTCGGCATGTTCGCCATGAATTTTTCATTGCGGGTGTTGTAGCTGCCAGCACCTTCCCACAAGTGATTTTTTGGTAGGCCGATGATCAAATCGGTACCCGGTGCTGTATAGTGTAATGCGCTGAATTGTTCTTTGTTCAATTCTTCTGCCTTGACTTGCAGTGTTTCATCATGTTTTTTCCAAGCAGCAACAGGATCTTCTTCGTAGATACGCGTCGTTTTGAAAATTTGATCCCATAGCTTGTCTTGTGCTTCTTCTGGGGAAGCATCAGGGAACACTTTTTGTGCCCAATCTTGACCTGCAGCAGCAACAACGGTCCAGCTGACTTTGTTGGCTTGTGTTGCTTGACGCAGTTTCATCATCGCCTTACCAGAAGCTGCTTGGAAAGCGGCGACCCGATCTGAGTCAACGCCCGCTAACGCATCGGGATTGGCAGAAACGACACTGATGCGGCTCGCACCTTTTTCGACCCAATCTTCTGTTTGATCAATTTTGTGTTGAGGGATCGTAGACAAACGATCCTCAGCTGCATGCGCAAGAAATTCTTTTTGAATCACATCGTCGGTCCATTGAACGATTACTTCATCAGCGCCTAGCTCATACGCTTTTTTTGTCAATAGTCGAGCTAACGGTGCTTGGTCCACGGCGATTTGGATGACGATGGTGTGCCCTTTTTGGACATTCACACCAACTTCTGTGATCAGTTGGGCATATTTTTCAAGGTTCTGATTAAAGTTTGGTAAAACCATTAAAATTCCTCCATTTATTCTAAAATTATAACTGTCTTCATGATAGCACTAAGTATTTTTGAAAACAAACGAAAAAGAGAGCAAAAAAACAGTGGTCTTCAAATTGAAAAACTGGAAACACTAAGGGCAATAATTTTAAAAGTTTTTTTGCAAACTTAAAAAAACATGATACAATAAGTAAAAGGTATTTCTGAAAGCGATGTATAGCAGAATTAAGGAGATTAAAAAATTATGGCAAGAAAGAAAACTATTACTAGAGACCAGATTTTAAAAGCTGCCTATGAAGTTGTCGCAACCGAAGGATTTACACGTTTTACCGCACGCAATATCGCAGCGAAGATGAAATGTTCAACGCAACCGATCTACTTAGAATTTAAAAATATGGATGACTTAAAAAATGCATTGATCAATCAGATTTACGACTACTTAGCGACAGAAGTCTTTCCAGTTGAGAGACGGGGAGATGTCATCGTTGACTTAACGTTAAATTATATTGGCTTTGCAAATAAAGAAAAACGATTATACCGAGCGCTATACTTAGAAGAGCATGGTGGTGGGGATTCCATGCAACAGTTTTCATTTGACCTTTTTGTGAAATCAGTGAAAAAAGAACCAAAATATCAAGATCTTTCTGATGTAAAATTACAATCTTTGCACACCGGTGTCTGGATCGTCGCTACTGGCTTAGCGGCATTGATGTCTTCGGGAATCATTCATCCGACAGAAGATCAGATTGCTAAGCTGATGACGGAAACCACCGATAATATTTTAGCAAGAGAAACACCCATCGATATCAGCTATCATTAAGCAAACAATAAACCTCCGGCAGAATCAAGTGATTTTGTCAGAGGTTTTCTTGTTTTATTCAGCGAATGCTTCTGCTAGTTTATTGGCAAAGGCTTCTAAGTTTTGAATATCGTCTTCTTCTGCAGCCAAGTCAACTTTGACGCTGTCTACTCCTTTTGTCGCACCAGTTTTGCTAAAGGCGGCTTCAAAGTCGTCAACGGATTTACAAAAGTCATCATAAAAAGTATCGCCGGAGCCACAGACTCCAAAGATTTTGCCGCTTAAATCAAGTTCTTGCAAATCTTCATAAAAATCGACGATCTCATCCGGTAGTTCTCCGTCTCCATATGTATACGTTGCAACGATACAGATATCAGCATCTTCAAAGTCATCTGCATCTACTTGGGTACACTCATTCATTTCTACTTCCATGTCAAGGTTTTCAAGGGCTTCAGAAACGATATCCGCAATTTCTTCCGTATTCCCCGTCATGCTTGCATAGACGATTTTTGCTAAAGCCATGGGCTTTTTCCTCCAATCTCATTCCTATTCTCAAGGAAAACTCTCTTACAGATTATAGCAAATGCACGAAAGTTTGAAAACAAAACTTGAAAAACTCTTTACAATGTCTGTGAATTTTGTAAAATAAGGGATTTCTATGGTAAAATAAGAGGAATTTAATTAAGGGAGACGAGAACATGATTACATTAAAATCTGCCAGAGAAATTGACCGCATGGCCGAATCCGGCGCGCTGTTAGCAGATGTCCACAAACAATTACGCAGTTTCATCAAACCAGGTATCACGAGTTGGGATATCGAAGTGTTTGTCAGAGATTATATTGAAAGCCACGGCGGCATCGCTGCCCAAATTGGTTTTGAAGATTACAAATATGCCACTTGCTGCAGTATCAATGATGAGATTTGTCACGGGTTTCCTCGAAAAAAACCATTGAAAGACGGCGATCTGATCAAAGTCGATATGTGTATTGATTTAAAAGGTGCCATTTCTGATTCTTGCTGGAGTTATGTCGTAGGGAACTCGACGCCTGAGATTGATCGATTAATGGAAGTAACCAAAAAAGCATTGTATCTAGGAATCGAACAAGCGCAAGTGGGCAACCGAATCGGTGACATCGGTCATGCCATTCAAACGTATGCGGAAAAAGAAGGGTATGGGGTTGTGCGTGATTTCGTAGGACACGGCATTGGGCCAACGATCCATGAAAGTCCGATGATCCCTCACTACGGAGAAGCCGGCAAAGGGTTACGTTTAAAAGAAGGTATGGTTATTACCATCGAACCTATGATCAATACAGGGACGTGGAAAATGAAAATGGATCCTAATGGCTGGACCGCCTATACATTAGATGGCGGCTTAAGCTGCCAATATGAACATAGTTTGGCGATCACCAAAGATGGTCCGAAAATTTTAACTTCTCAAGGAGAAGAAGGCACCTACTAAATTTTGGCGGTAGGAGACTTCTGATTGTTACGTATGACAAAGAAAAAAAGGCAGATGATTCGCTGGCGGAGGAAGAAACATGAAAATCGTTGATAAAGTAAAAAGCAATCAAAAGCTGATGCGTTTCATCGAAACGACGCAAAATAGAATAACTGATTCAGAAATGGGGACCACTTCGGTCGTCGTGGCCTACTATTTATTGCTTTCACTTTTCCCGTTAATGATTGCGCTGGGGAATCTTTTGCCTTATTTATCAATTGATCCGAACACGGTTTTATCTTATGTACAGGAATTGATCCCGAATCAAATCTATGATTTTATCGGCCCAGCGATCGAAAATCTTCTCACCACTAGCTCTGGTGGATTGTTGTCGATCTCCGCTTTAGCGGCGTTGTGGTCGGCGAGTCAAAGTATCAATGCCTTGCAAATTGCGATGAACAAAGCCTTCGGTGTGGACCAGCGTTCCAATTTTATCGTGGTGCGCGCAGTATCATTTGTGATCATCCTGCTCTTTATGATTGCGATCGTTGGTGTTACGATGGTATTTGGGCTTGGAAAAATCATTCTTGATTTTTTGCAGCCGATTTTTAAGTTTCAAGACAATCTGATCGATACGTTCCAAACAGTCAAATGGCCAGTCACGATCGTTGCTTTGCTGTTCATCATGATGCTGATCTATTGGTTAGTCCCTAATGCGAAGGTCAAGTTGCGTTCGACTTTGCCGGGGGCGATCTTTGCAACGATTGGCTGGATGTTGCTGTCACAAGTGTTTGGCTTATACGCCCGTTACTTTGCTGCGAAAATCATTGGCTATCAAATTATTGGAAGTTTTATTGTTTTAATGATCTGGTTGAATCTTGCTGCGACGATTATTATCTTGGGTGGAATCATCAACGCAGTGGTAGAAGAGTATGTATCAGGACAAGAGATCAAAGAACGAACAGATCCTGTTCAGCGGATTTCTTCGAAAATCGAGGATACATTTACCAATAAAGAGAAATAACGGAAAGCGAGAATAAACGATGGATTTTGCATTCAAATTTGTAATGCGCTTATTTATAACAATGATCGTGTCTTTAATCCTAACACCGATCATTAAATTGATTTCTTTTAAGATCGGCGCAGTCGATCGACCAGGAGATCGCCGAATCAACACCAAAACAATGCCGACCGCAGGGGGATTAAGTATCTTCCTCTCCTTCTCTTTTGCATTGCTTTGGGAATTTCGCGCAATGATTCCTTTTGACTACGTCTGGCCGATGCTTTTAGGGGCAGCCATCGTCGTAGTTACTGGATTATTGGATGATATCTTCGAGTTGACCCCTATGCAAAAAACGCTAGGCTTGACGTTAGCGGCTTTGGAGATCTATTTTGTTGCCGGCATCAAAATCAGTACGGTTTCGATCCCTTATCTTGGGGTTTTTGATTTGGGGTGGCTTGGACTGCCTATGACCATCCTGTGGATTTTGGCGATCACGAATGCAGTCAACTTGATTGATGGTTTGGATGGTCTAGCGAGTGGGGTCTCTATTATCAGTCTGACGACCATTGGGATCATCAGTTACTTCTTTTTACCGAATTCAGTTGAAGTACCGATGGTGATCTTTACGCTGATCGCCGCGATCGTTGGTTTTTTTCCTTATAATTTTTATCCAGCCACGATTTTTTTAGGGGACACTGGGGCACTTTTTCTAGGTTTCATGATCTCCGTCCTATCGTTGCAAGGCTTAAAAAATGCGACCTTCATTACTGTGGTTACCCCGATGCTGATATTAGGAGTACCGATCACGGATACCGTCTATGCCATGATTCGCAGAAAATTTAATAAACAAAAAATCTCATCGGCGGATAAAATGCACTTGCATCATCGCTTACTTTCCTTAGGGTTTACCCACCGAGGAACAGTTTTGACAATCTATGCCTTGGCGATGGTGTTTTCATTTATTGCGTTATTGATGAATTATGCCAGCAACACCGCAATCATTTTACTGATCATCAGTACAGGATTCGGTATTGAATTGTTTATCGAATTGATTGGTTTGGTAGGAGAAAATCGTCAACCATTGATGTGTGCACTGAAATTCTTGGGAAACCGTCGATTCAGGCAAAAAGTCCTCATGGCGCGGGCAGAAAAAAGACAAGACAAGCAAGAAGAGGGAAGCGAGGATTTTGATTTGGCTTCCAGTGCTTCTCAAATCAAAGAAAAGCGACGAAAGAGAAAACATTACCAAGCAAAACACAAAAAATAAACGATACAATTGCGGCATAGGAGACCAACAGGTGAAACGAATGTGATTGATCATTGAAGAAAAGACAGGAGCAGCCAGTGCTTCTCCTAGTACTTTCTCTCACGATCAGCTGACCATGATTCAATCAACCCGTTGGCCCTTCTTGCCGCTTTTTATTTGTGTAAAACGGCCCGGCATAAAATAAATTCCTGCTGAATCCTTCCGTCTTGAATTGACGGATCTAGCCCATAACGGCTATACTTAAAAAGAGTAGCAGACTAATTAAAGAAAGAAGGATATGAACGAATGCCAAATGTGAAACAAATAACCTCAGAAAAAATGGGGACGATTTATGAGCTCTCTAATGATAGCGGTACCATCGTAAGACTAAGTCCTGAAGGCGCACGCTTATTGGATTGGGTCGTTCCAGTAGAAGAAGGCCGCGACATCGTGGTCGGTTTTGATACGATCGAAGGACATCGTCAAGCACGTTATTATGGCGCAACGATCGGCCCTGTGGCAGGAAGGATCGCCGGTACTCGCTTTGAGATCGACGGACAAGAATACCAAACGGAAGACAATGATGGTGGCAATACGCTTCATGGCGGTTCCAAGGGACTTGACACCGATATCTGGATCGCTGCAACCTTTGAGGAAGCAGACAATGTCGGCGTGATTTTTACTACCACACGACAAGATGGCGATGGCGGCTTCCCGGGAAATGTTCGTTATCAAGTCACTTATACGTTGACGAATGACAATGAACTATTGCTTGCTTATGATGCCAACACAGACAAAGCGACTTTATTTAACCCAACGAACCACGGTTATTTCAATTTGACAGGTGATACGCAACAGCCGATCGATGACCACTTGGTTCAAATCAATGCCGAACATGTGGCTGAAACGAATGACGATGTGACGACCACCGGTGAAAAAACGCCTGTCGCAGGCACAAAATTTGATTTTAGACAAGAACGCCCGATGGGAACGACGATGTTGGATGATCCGTTCTTATTGGATCATGGGCAAGAATGGGATCTGAAAGTAACCAGTCCCGATCAAAAAGTGCAGCTGACTGTAACCACCGACCGTCCTGCTGTTGTTATTTATACGACGGGTGAAGGAGAAGCTGGTGCACCAATGAAGACCGGTCCTTTTGCCAATCATGGCGGGATGGCGATCGAAACACAAGGTGTTCCTGGCTCTGAAAAATTTCCCCACTTTGGTGAGATCGTACTGCGTCCAGAAGAACCCTTCCACTCTGTGACGACATATCAGATCCACTTTTAAGCATAGGAACCAAATCATTTTTAATTAAAAAGAAAAAAGCATTGTCAAAACGCAGAAAGTTTGGCGATGCTTTTTTTTGACAAAATCCGATTACAGATGTAAACTTAAAAATGTGAATCAATTATGAAAGGAAGTGGACAAATGCAATCTGTGGTCGAACCAATCAAAATCAGCGATTCTGAATGGGAAGTCATGCGTGTGATCTGGACATTAGGACAATCCGACGCGAAAGAGATCACCGCTTTATTGAGCGAAAATAAAAATTGGAAAGCAGCGACAGTCAAGACGCTTTTAGGACGACTCGTCAAAAAAGGCGTATTGAAAACAGAAAGCCAAGGAAAAAAATTTGTTTATTCGCCGCTTGTTTCCGAAGAAGCAACCGTTCGCAGCGCAGCTGAGAATCTTTTTTCTCATATTTGTGCCAAAAAAGTTGGGCAGACATTAGCAGAAATGATCCAAGAAGCAGCATTGACGGCAGAAGATTTGGCGATGCTCCAAGCAGCAGTCGACCAAAAAGTGCCAGTAGCAGCGATTTCGTGTAATTGTATTCCTGGTCAGTGCCAATGCAAAACCCATGCAACAAAATAAGTAGCCAACGAACTGTTAAAAGAAATGAGGAATCGTAATGAAAAAAAATATGCAAATCAGCGGAATGAATTGCGCCCATTGTGCGGCAAAAGTTGAAAAAGCGCTTAGTGACGTACCGGGTGTGAAAAAAGCTAAAGTGGACTTGAAAAAAGCTCGCGGAACAGTCAAGTTTGACGAGTCGCAAGTGACAGAAACAGCCTTAGTCAATGCGGTCTCCGAAGCGGGTTATCAAGGGGTATTTGAGTAAGCGATGGAATTGCTAAAGTGAAAAGGAAAAAATCAAAACAAATGAAAAGTGTCCAGCCGCTTGAAGCTTTTGTATGAAGGAGCAAGACTGTGCGCACATGCAATGAAATAGGAAGGGGAATACTAGGATGAATCAGAAAAAAACGTCACCTGCAGACAATCGTCAGACGTCAAGCCATCATAGGCATGAACCTAGGAATGAGCAGGATAATAAAGGGCAAGAAGGACTAACACACCCACAGGCGGAGGAAGTCCCTGAGCCTAGCCATGAGATGAATGGGGTGGATCATCAAGGGGTGACATCAAAACAGCAGGAGCATGAAAGCGCCGATAGTAACCATGCTCACATGGATCATAAGGATTCCAGTATGGACCATAGCCACATGGATCATGAGATATCTGGCATGGATCACGGCCACAAGGACCATGAGATGTCTGGTATGAACCATAGTCACATGAATCATGAGATGTCTGGTATGGATCATAGACATATGGATCATGGAATGGGTGGCATGGATCATAGTATGCATATGGGAAATTTTAAGCAAAAGTTTTGGCTATCCTTGGTTTTGGCGATTCCAATCGTCATTTTATCACCAATGATGGGCATCGAATTGCCCTTTCAGTTCACGTTTCCTGGTTCAGATTGGGTCGTATTGCTTTTAGCAACGGTCCTGTTTTTCTATGGAGGGCAGCCGTTTTTAAGTGGTGCGAAAATGGAATTGAAACAAAAAAAACCAGCCATGATGACGTTGATTGCCATGGGGATCACGGTTTCTTATTTTTATAGTCTTTACGCG
Source organism: Enterococcus sp. FDAARGOS_375 (assembly GCF_002393265.1). Taxonomy (NCBI): domain Bacteria; kingdom Bacillati; phylum Bacillota; class Bacilli; order Lactobacillales; family Enterococcaceae; genus Enterococcus; species Enterococcus sp. FDAARGOS_375. The sequence continues at coordinate 2,376,814 of NZ_CP023515.1, forward strand.
TTTATCGCCAATCATTTTCTTGCTGTTCCTCATGTAATGGATTTCTTCTGGGAACTAGCGACTCTGATCGTGATCATGTTGTTGGGGCATTGGATCGAGATGAATGCCGTTTCTAATGCTGGCAATGCATTACAGAAATTAGCAGAACTATTGCCAAAAGAAGTGATTCGGAAAAATGCAGATGGATCAGAAGAACAGATTCCATTAGAAGAAGTGACCAACAAAACACAGTTGATCGTTCGCTCAGGAGATAAGATTCCTACAGACGGAACGATTCTTGAAGGAGAAACAACGATCGATGAGTCGGCAGTTACCGGTGAATCCAGACGGGTACCTAAAACCATCGGCAGTACTGTCATTGGAGGATCTGTCAACGGCAATGGTACCATCACGATGGAAGTCACAGGGACTGGGGAAGACAGCTACTTAGCGAAAGTCATGGAAATGGTGCGAAAAGCCCAAGCTGATAAATCCCGCTTAGAAGCACTTTCGGACAAAGTGGCAAAATGGTTGTTTTATATTGCGTTAGTTGCTGGTGTCTTGGCATTTGCTGTGTGGCTGTTTGTTGCTGACCTACCGACTGCTCTTGATCGAATGGTCACGGTATTCGTCATTGCCTGTCCCCATGCGTTAGGGCTAGCGATTCCCCTCGTCGTGGCTCGTTCAACATCGATCGCTGCCAAAAATGGCTTGCTCTTAAAAAATCGCAACGCACTGGAGAATGCGCATCATGTTGATTATCTGATCCTCGATAAGACCGGTACGTTAACAGAAGGAACGTTTACCGTAACTGGCATCGAGGCGACTGGCAGCCTTTCTGCATCAGAAGTACTCGCTTACCTAGCAGGTCTTGAGAAAACCGCCAATCATCCGATCGCAGAAGGCATTTTAGCCCAAGCAGAAAAGGAAAACATTACAGCCAAAAAGGCGACTGATGTTCAAACAAGGACGGGTATTGGTCTGGAAGGCGTGATCGATGGACAGAAGTGGTTGATCGTCAATCAAAAAGGATTGGAGCAATTAACCATTCAATATCAAGGGAACTCCTTGAAAAATTATCAAGAACAGGGCAATACCATCAGCTATTTGGTTCATGACGGCAAAGTGGAAGGAATCGTCGCATTAGGGGATAAGGTGAAACCAGAAGCGAGTCAATTTATTCAAAAAGTAAAAGACTTAGGCATCACGCCAGTTATGGCTACAGGGGACAACCAAGAAGCGGCGCAAGCCGTAGCCGATTACCTAGGAATCGAAGCCTTTCATGCGGCAATGTTGCCGGACGATAAAGAACGTCTAGTCAGTGACTATGTCAAAGAGGGCAAGCGCGTCGTAATGGTAGGCGATGGGATCAATGACGCCCCAAGTCTTGCAAGAGCGACGATCGGGATTGCGATCGGAGCGGGTACCGATGTAGCGATCGATTCAGCCGATGTCGTTTTGACGAATAGCGAACCTCAAGACATCTTGCACTTCTTGACTTTGGCGAAAAAAACACGGCGCAAGATGATTCAAAATCTCTGGTGGGGCGCAGGATACAATATTTTTGCCATTCCTTTGGCAGCTGGCGTGCTCGCACCGATCGGGATCATTTTGAACCCAGCAGTCGGAGCTGTCTTGATGTCTATGAGTACGATCATCGTTGCCATCAATGCAATGACCTTATCAATCGAAAAAAGCGGCGATTAGCCGCTTTTTTGTTTCTTTTCCTAGGAGCAGTGAAATACCTCTATAATCTGCTTCTGGATTTATGCTATAATGTGTTCGTTGAGACAAGGAGGACGTTGATTATGGAACTGAAGAAGTTGGATGTTCCCACTACTTCAATTACTGAAGTAAAAAAATCTCCGATGGATGTATTTAATCAAGCGCGAGAAGCAGGAACAGCAGTATATGTATTCAATCGTGAAAAAGTGGCGGGGGTCATGTTGACACAAGAGCAGTATGAAACGTTATTGCAGGAATTAGATTCTTTGCGTCAGCGACCGCTGATGGAAGAAGAACCCGAACAGCCGCCAGTGGCAGGGCTAGAGGAATTCTTACAAATCATGCGGCAAGCGCTGATCACCGGTGCCAGCATCTCGGCAAAAAATTTAGATGAGCGGATGGTGGCGTTAGGCTTCATCACTCGTAAAACAGGTTTTGGCGGTATCGTCGACATGGTGAACGAATTGAAAGAAACAGGCAAGATTGTTTATCAGTTGCGCAAAAAACAAGACGGCAAATCGGTGACTGCTGAAGTCATTGGGGAACAAGACAATCAAACGCAATTATTTGATAAATTGATCATCAAAAAAATCTTTCTAAAAGAAAAATAAACGCTGGAACTTGTCCCAGCGTTTCAGACAGTAGACAAAGTACGGGTGTTTTCGTACTTTGTCTTTTTTTTGTAAAAAACTGGAGCTGTTAACTTTTTAAAACTGTGAAAGATACTGTCCATCGAACCAACAAAAGTTCCAGCCAGTTACAGTCTAGGTTTTAAGTCAGCCAGTAAGTTTTCCCGTCTTTCGTCCGTTGCATAAATCCGTATTCGATCAAATAACGTCGGACAGTGACGTAATCGGTGATCGCTTGTTTTAATACATCGTTTACGGCAGCTTCTGAATAATTTTTCTTCGGATCAAATTTTTGTGCCAGTACACTTAAGACAACGATCTTGCGCTTTTCTTTACTGGGAAATTGTTTGATAAACCCCGTTTCATCAAAATAAGTGGCAATGATCTTTTCTCTTTCACTAGCTGTAATGGCATAGCGATCATCAAGCATCGTTGCCCCTTTGTGAGGCGGCAGCAGCGGGCTATCTTGCAACAAGGACATGATACTTAGAAAAACAGTCGCTTGTCGCTGTTTTTCTTTTAGTTTAAAGCGATGATTCCTGACGGTCGAAGAAGAGATACCTAAGCGCTGGGCAATCACAGTATCGCTAATATCTTGGGCAAACAGTTGTAAAATCTCCTGCTGACTTTCTGATAGGCCTGTTTGTTCTTTGGGTAAAGCCAACAATGCGGACAAAACGGTTCCGTGATGGTCAGTAATATGCTGCATCATTCGTTTTTTTGCTGTAAAAAAGGCGCCATCAACGGGATAAATTTCTTCTTTGTCGAAGGTCTCCTGACAAAATACGCAACAATATTCCGTTGATGTTGCGACATATCCTTGCTGGTAATCAGAAATGGTAAACTCTTGATAAGGTTTCATTTTGGGTTCTCCTTTTGTTGTTTAGATATATACTAACATAAATTGATTTCGTTTGTAAATGAGCAAACGAATTTATCGTTATTAGATTAATTTCATCCGTTGCTTAAAATTGTCGCCTTTTTGTGTTAGGATTAACAACAATAGCGAATGAATTTGCTTAATTCAAAGGAGTGATACTATGGCAGACGTAAGCCAACGCTTCAATCACGAAGTGTATAATATAGCTGTTTCATTGATTCGTAAATTTGATGAACGGGTTTCTTCAATTCCTGATATTTTAAAGTTAACGTTAGGCGAGCCGGATTTCAACACACCGGAGCACGTGAAAAAATCGGGTGTCCAAGCAATCGAACAAAATTTCAGCCACTATTCTGGAATGGCAGGCTTAGCAGATGTTCGGCAAGCAGCCAGTCTCTTTTTGAAAAATAAATATCAGCTTGATTACGACTTTCAATCAGAAGTATTAGTGACGATCGGTGCAACGGAAGCAATCTCAGCTTCGTTATTAGCCACGCTGGAACCTGGTGATAAAGTGATTCTACCAGCACCAATTTATCCAGGCTATGAACCAGTCATCCATTTAGCTCATGCCCAACCGATTTATCTTGATACGACGAACAATGACTTTGTTTTAGCGCCAGAAGTTTTAGAAGCAGCCTTAAAAGAACATGGGGAACAAGTCAAGGCAGTCATTTTGAATTATCCCAGCAATCCAACAGGGGTCGTTTATACCCGAGAACAAGTCAAAGCATTGGCAGAAGTTTTAGAAAAATACCCCGTTTTTGTTATTAGCGATGAAATTTATAGTGAGTTGACTTATGATGAAACCCATGTATCCATTGCCGAATACTTGCGTGACCAAACGATCGTGATCAACGGCTTGTCGAAATCTCACGCGATGACTGGGTGGCGCGTCGGCTTCATTTTTGCACCAGAAGCGTTGACTGCTCAGATCATTAAGGTCCACCAATACTTAGTGACTGCGGCATCAACGATTTCTCAAAAAGCCGCAGTGCGGGCATTGATCGAAGGCATCAATGATGCAGAAGTCATGAAAGCCGATTACCGTGAACGCCGAGATTACTTGTTTGAAAAAATGACTGCCCTTGGTTTTGAAATGGCGAAGCCATCTGGTGCATTCTACATTTTTGCCAAAATACCAGCAGGTTTCAACCAAGATTCAATGGCTTTTTGTGTCGACTTAGCCGAAAAGAATCAATTAGCAATCATCCCGGGTATCGCCTTTGGTCCCGAAGCAGAAGGCTATGTTCGTTTAAGCTATGCGGCAAGTATGGAAAACTTGGTGGAAGCGATGGATCGCTTGACACGCTATATGCAAAGCAATTGATTCTACAAACGTTTCTTTCGTTTTTAGATAAAGTAAGCCCCCTCTGATGGATGCAGCGGGGGCTTTTTTAGGCAATCGACGAACTTTACAAAAGATTTACATCGCTTTATCGATTCTTTACATGAAATCCATCAAGGGTTTACACCGCCTTGCTAAACTAAGCATATAACGAAAGGAGATTTACTAAATGAAAAAATTGGGACTTTTATTTTTTGCAACTGGTTTATTATTAGCTGGCTGTGGGAGCGGTGGCGCAAGCACTGAGAGCAGTCAAGCATCAGGCGGATCTTCATCAGGTGCCGCATCAAATGAAAATGTAGAAATTTTAGCGGTAGGCTCAACTGCATTGCAACCCTTGGTTGAAGCAGCAGGTGAAAGCTTCTCAGCAGACAATCCCAATTATACAATTACTGTTCAAGGTGGCGGTAGCGGAACTGGCTTAAGTCAAGTAGAAGCAGGCGCTGTGACGATCGGTAATTCCGATGTTTTTGCGGATGAAAAAGATGGTGTGGATGCCAGCAAATTAGTTGACCATAAAGTAGCTGTAGTTGGTATGGCACCAGTGGTGAATAAAGACGCAGGCGTTACGGATCTTAGCCAACAAGATTTAATCGATATCTTTACAGGCAAAGTGAAGAATTGGTCTGAACTAGGTGGAGCAGATCAAGAAATCTCTGTAATCAACCGCGCATCAGGCAGCGGTACGAGAGCGACCTTTGAAAAATGGGGCTTAGATGGTGCAGAGACGATCCAAACACAAGAACAAGATTCTTCTGGAACAGTCCGTAAAATTGTTGCTGAAACACCAGGAGCAATCAGCTACCTTGCTTTATCCTATTTGGACGATTCGATCCAAGCGCTATCTCTTGATGGGGTAGAAGCGACTCCTGAAAATATTGCAGATAACAAATGGCCAATCTGGTCTTACGAGCATATGTACACGAACGGCGAGCCAGATGCTAACGTCAAAGCCTTTCTTGATTACATCATGACAGACGATGTCCAACAAGGAATCGTTATCGAATTAGGATATTTGCCAATCACTGATATGAAAGTAGAACGCAGTGTAGACGGCGAAGTAACGAATGTTGAATAAACAGTTTTCATAAGGTACAAAAAAAGAAGGGAAGAACTCCTTCTTTTTTTGTACCTTTTTTTTATTTTTTATGTAAAATAGATAGTGAATATAGATGAATATTCAGTGAAAGGGGAAAAAAATGAAAAGATTTCCAAAAAAAATGTTAATAGCAGCATTGTATGCGGGAACGGCCTTTGTCATTTTTGGCATGCGTGTTGGTTTTGCAGATACGGAATCAACAAGTGAGTCAAAAGAGGCTGCTATTGTTTACTCTGAGACGAATGATGTGACAAGCAGTGACAGCCAAACAATTCGCTCGAATACAGGTGAAACCAGCGAAGACTCAATTGATTCAACGAGTGAGACAACATCATCAAGTAACCGCAGTGAAACGGGCAGTACGACTGTTGATAGCAGTACAGCCGAAAGTGAAGAAAAAAGCCCAGACAATGCTTCGGATTCTGTCTATGATATCAGCTCAGGATTAGACCCAACCTATCGAAGCCGTTCAGATTTGAAAGTCAGCTTAAGCCGTTCGGCACGGTCTGTTTCTAGTGTTCCTTATATTTCAGCAGGAGATCCCTCAACCCCAAAGCAAGACTTTATTGATATTTCCTCCCACAACGGAGAGATCACTGTGGAGCAGTTCAAGTTGATTAAAAGTTATGGCGTTTCTGCAGTGGTGGTGAAATTGACAGAGGCAACTTCTTATCGAAATCCCTTAGCTGCAAGTCAAATCGCAAATGCTAAAGCTGCAGGCCTGATTGTACATGCTTATCACTACAGTTGGTTCACCACTGAGGCACAGGCAAAAGCGGAAGCAGATTATATTTTGTAAGCTATGCCAAACAGCTAAAACTGCCGACCTCTGCTTTGATGGTCAATGACATTGAAGAGCCAAACATTAAGAAAAAAGCAGACCATACACAATTGTCAAAAGTTTTTGAAAATAGATTAAAAGAGTTGGGTTATTCAAATACGCATCATTATATAGGTGTGTCGTGGGTCACGGATAACGCGATCGACCCTGTTGCTTTAGGAAAAAACAAAGTTTGGATCGCACAATATCCATACGAACCGCAAAATCAGAAGTATACGGATTATAGTGCATGGCAGTGGACATATAACGTTACATTCCCAGGGATCAATGGCACCTTTGATATGAATTCAGATTATAACAAGTATTTTATCAGTCAAGGACAAGGTGGTGCGATCAATGATGGCCGTTATGCCACCGTTGTAAAAGACAATTATACGATTTGGCAAAATTTCTCTTGGACAAAAAAAGCAGACTCTAAAGCTTATCTGGGTCAGACCCTGCAAATAAAAGTGCGTTATGAGCATATTAACGGTAGCACCTATTATTCGTTATACGACAACCAAGGGAATTGGGTTGGGTACATTAACTCTGGTGGCGTCAAAGTTGCTGATGGTCCTCAAGGGAATTGGCAATCAAAACAAACCTATGTCAAATTTAAAGAGCCAGGAATAATATGTCGAGATTTTACGTTTACTAAGACTGCACCGATAACTTCAGATATGGTGAAAAATACCTATAAAGTAACCGGTACTTACCATCACTTTGATGGCACGTATTATGATTCAGTTTATGATTTTTCTGGAAAATGGATTGGGTACATCGCTTCAACGAAATTAGCAGTTCAAACGAATCAAGGCCCCGCATTGGCCGATGGACGCTATGTAACGATCACCAGTGGAAATTACTCGATATGGCAAAATTTTTCGTGGAAAGTAAAGGCATCCAGCAAGGATTACTTGAACAAAACAGTTCTAGCGAAATATCGCTATGAACACTTAAATGGCAGTATTTATTATTCACTATATGATCAATCTGGTACATGGTTAGGCTATATGAACGCTAATGGTACCAAAACAGCGAATAATGCAGGTGGAACAGCTATTTCAAGTGGTAAATATGTCACTATTACAAGTAAAAATTATTCGATTTGGCAAAACTTTTCTTGGAAAGAAAAAAATAAAAGCAGTAATTTTTACGGTCAAACACTCCAAGTAAAAGTATACTATAACCATTTCAATGGAAGTACCTATTCATCATTGTACGATAACAAAGGAACTTGGCTTGGCTATATCAATGCCAATGGAACAAAGGAAGCAAGTAATGCTGCCGGAATAAACCAAAGTTACCATAAAAAAATAACGTTTACTCAGAATTTTCCACTCTGGCAAAATTTCTCTTGGAAGCAAAAAAGTACGGTGACTAATGCCATGAAAGGACAAACTTTCGAAGCGCGCTATGTGTATCGCCACTTTAATGGTAGTAATTACCTGTCAATTTATGATAATAAAGGAACTTGGTTAGGTTACGTTAATGAATCCGCAACAAAAGTTGTTAAGTAAGCATGGTTCCAAAAAAACAGCCGAGAAAATGCCACTAGGCGTTTTCTCGGCTGTTTTTTATCAATAATCATCTTTCTTCATGAAGCGGCAAAGTCACCGTAAAGGTAGAACCAATTTTAGGGAAACTGTCAACCTTGATACTGCCGCCTAATAATTTGGTATAGTCTTTGACGATAGCCAGTCCGAGTCCAGTGCCGCCAGAATTGCGGGCGCGGGCTTTGTCTACCCGATAAAACCGTTCAAAAATTCGTTCTTGATCTTCTTCATCGATGCCGATGCCTTGATCCTGCACTTGAAATAGTAGCTGGTCGTCTTGCTCGGAAAAGGATAATTTGATGGTTCCACCAGGTTTTGAATAGGTGACCGCATTTTCAACTAGATTTTTTACGATGGGCTGCAGCAGCTCTTTTTTGGTAGACAAAATGTAGTGTTCAGGTCCTTCAAATTGAAAGGTCAATTGCTTCTTAGCAGCTGCGGGACCATAAGTTTGAAGGACTTGTTGCAGCAGTTCGGAAAAGTCGATTGGCTGATTGACATACTGGAAAGAATCGCTGTCTTGAGACAATTGGATGATATCTTGTATTAGATTTTTCAAGCGATAGGCATCTTTTTGAATGATCTCTAAGAAGGTTTGTAATGTCTCAGGGTCTTCTTTGGCACCGTCCAGCAATGTTTCAGTAAACCCGATCAAGGAAGTTACCGGCGTTTTTAATTCATGGGAAACATTGCCGACAAAATCTTTTTGCATCTTTTCTAATTGTCTGATGCGCGTCAAGTCATAGGAAATACCAATCAACTGGTTTTCTTGGAAACTCCGCAAGGTAACATCCAGGACTTTTGAACGTTCTCCGCTAAGGGTAGTCTCCGCATGGAAAATAGGGGTCTCGTCATTAAAATGGTAGATCAACTGGATCAATTGTGTGTCATGAATCACTTCAGTAAAAGGTTGCGGCAAGGTGGGCACAGTTTCCATCCCCAACTGATCTTGCATCGTCGGATTCAACAGCAGCAGTTGATTTTCTTCATTGATGATAAAGACACCGATCATCAATTCACTGAGCAATCCGTAAAGTTGTTGTTCAGATGCTGCATAGGCACGATAGGTCTGGCTCATTTGTTCGCTCAGCTGATTGATCAGTTGATACAACTCATCATGTTCAGGTGTTTCTTGCATAATGATTGCTTGTTGATCGGGCGAGCTGATCATTTTCTTTACGACGGGCAGAATCGTTTGGATCGGACGATTCCGCTGACGCAAGGTATGGAAAATCAGTAGGCTGATCAAGAAACAAAAGACAAGATAGACAATCAAGATCGACTGCTTGATTCCTTGGTTTTTTTCAAAAAAAGCAGCAGTCGGTTCGGCGATTCGTAAGATTTGCGTCAGATTTCCTTCCTCTTTGACAGGGACTGCCACGTAGAGCAATTCTTCATGTAAGGTATCACTTTCCCTCAGAGACTGACCGACGGCGCTTCCACGCAAAACGGCTTGGACTTCTGGACGATCGGAGCGGTTTTCATGCAGTGTATGATCATAGGTATCGAAAATAATCTGACCTTGATCATCTAACAAAGTGATGCGACTATTGCTATCTTCCACATAGGTATCTGCAAATTGTTCTAACGCCGCGGTTTGGTTATCTGAGAGATTCAAAAAAACGGTGGCTTTCTCTTGGAGAAAAGCCACTTGTTGAGCAATGACTTGTTGACGGTAAAAACTGCTAAGAACTTGCCAGCTTAGAAAAAAAATCAGCAATAGGCCAATCGACCATATACCATAGCCATAGCGTTTTTTCATTAGACTGGCTCCTGAAATTTATACCCGAATCCCCGAACCGTTACTAAGTATTCCGGCCGTTTTGGATCAGCTTCCAATTTTTCTCTTAAATGACTGATGTGAACATCCACGATGCGACTTTGTCCATCAAAGTCGAAGTTCCAAATGCGATTGAGCAAGGTATCGCGATCGATCACGCGGCCTTTTCGTTTCATAAAGTAAACTAGCAGCTCGAATTCTTTTGGGGTTAGGAAGATTTTCTCACCATCCACAGTGACTTGGAAATTCGTCAGGTCTGCTTGGATCCCACCGACTTGCAGAATCTCTGCAGGTTGATCTTCTTCTCGTGTTTGTTGACGGGGTTCTAAACGACGGAAGATGGCTTTCATTCGAGCCAATACTTCTCGAGGACTGAAAGGCTTCGTCAAATAGTCATCGGCGCCGATTTCTAAGCCTAAGATCCGATCGATTGGATCATCTTTTGCGGTCAAGACGAGAATCGGGGTCTCGATTTTTTCTTGGCGCAATTTCTTCGTGATCTCGATACCGTCCATATTTGGCAGCATGACATCTAAGATGATAAAGTCAAAAGGCTTAGACAAAGCTAATTCGTAAGCTTTTTTTCCATCTGCGGCTGAGACGACTTGGTAGCCTTCTTTTTCTAAATTAAAGGTTAAAAGTGTGACGATGGAAGGTTCATCATCGACAACGAGAATTTTTTTCATGATACACTCCTTTCGTTTCTTTTTTTCAAGAAACGATTAAATTTCAACGAACAAGTCCTATTTTAGCATGAATAGACAATTGGTACTATTGCAACCACTAAATAAATGCTATAATAAAGGACGATTTCATAGGAAAGCTGAGGGTGCGAAATGATCGGAATCAGTGCGTGTCTAGGCGGTGCACTTTGCCGCTATGATGGAAAACACCAAGCAGTGCCACAATTGATCGAACTGGTAAGAGCAGGTCAAGCCATGATGGTCTGTCCAGAAGTTCTTGGCGGTTTGCCGATCCCACGGGAACCGGCCGAAATCGTCGGTGGTGATGGGGTGGATGTTTGGGCACAACGGGCGAAGGTCGTCACCATCTCAGGAGAAGACGTGACCGAAGAGTTTACTACCGGGGCGAAAATTGCTTATCAAAAATTACAAGAGCAAGGCATCACCCAACTGATCCTAAAGGAGAAAAGTCCCTCTTGTGGCAGTCAGACGATTTATGATGGCAATTTTTCTGGAATCAAAAAAACAGGGGTCGGTGTCGCTTGTGCGTATTTTCGACAACAAGGCATGACTGTTTTGTCCGATGTCGAATGGCTTGCAAAACAGGAGGAAGCAAATGGAAATTGAAAAGACCAATCGCATGAATGCGTTGTTTGAGTTTTATTCCACGTTATTGACGGAAAAACAGATGAATTACATGGAATTATATTACGCAGATGATTTTTCTCTAGGAGAAATCGCTGAAGAGTATCAAGTAAGCCGTCAAGCAGTCTATGACAACATCAAACGCACCGAACGTATTTTAGAAGACTATGAAAAAAAACTACATATGTTTTCGGACTATATCATGCGGGAAGACTTGCTGGATCAGCTAAGCGAGTATACGAAAACTCACTATCCAAAAGACGAAACCTTACAGGGGTTTATTCAACAGCTCCAAGAAATTGAAGAATAAAGGAATGAAAAAAATGGCATTTGAAAGTTTAACTGAACGCCTCCAGCAGGCAATGAGCAAACTGCGCAGAAAAGGAAAAGTATCTGAAGCAGATGTAAAAGAAATGATGCGTGAGATTCGTCTAGCTTTATTAGAAGCCGACGTCAATCTCCAGGTTGTAAAAGAGTTTACCAAAAATGTTCGTGAACGGGCAGTTGGGGTAGAAGTATTAGAAAGCTTATCTCCAGCGCAACAGATCGTTAAAATCGTTGATGAAGAATTAACTAAAACATTAGGATCAGAAACAGTTGGGATCGAAAAATCACCGAAGATTCCAACGATCATCATGATGGCTGGTCTGCAAGGGGCAGGGAAAACCACCTTTGCTGGAAAATTAGCCAACCATTTGATCAAAACCGAAAACGCTCGCCCATTAATGATCGCTGGTGACGTGTATCGTCCAGCCGCGATCGACCAGTTGAAAGTATTAGGGCAGCAATTGGATGTACCTGTTTTTGATATGGGAACAGATGTCAGTCCAGTTGAAATCGTGCGTCAAGGACTGGCTTTGGCTCGGGAAAAGAAAAATGACTATGTTTTGATCGATACGGCAGGTCGTTTGCATATCGATGAAAACTTGATGGAAGAGCTAAAACAAATCAAGGACCTGGCACAGCCAAATGAAATTTTACTGGTAGTTGATGCGATGACCGGACAAGATGCTGTCAACGTGGCAGAAAGCTTCAATCAACAACTGGGGATCACAGGGGTGGTCATCACCAAACTAGATGGTGATACTCGTGGCGGGGCGGCATTGTCGATTCGTCAAGTTACTGGCGCTCCAATCAAGTTCACTGGTACCGGTGAAAAATTGACCGACCTTGAAGTGTTCCATCCAGATCGGATGTCTAGTCGGATTCTCGGTATGGGTGATATGCTGACTTTGATCGAAAAAGCACAGCAAGATTACGACGAGAAAAAAGCAGAAGAACTTGCTCAAAAAATGAAGGAAAACTCTTTCGACTTCAATGACTTTGTCGAACAGATCGATCAAGTCATGGGCATGGGCCCAATTGAAGATCTCTTAAAAATGATTCCGGGAATGAGCCAAATGCCTGGTATCGAAAATGTCAAAGTTGATCCGAAACAAATTGCTCGGCAAAAAGCCATGGTTTATTCTATGACACCAGCTGAACGGGAAAATCCAGATTTGTTGAATCCAAGCCGCCGTCGTCGGATTGCCGCCGGTTCTGGAAACAGTGTCGTCGAAGTCAACCGGATGATCAAACAATTCAAAGAATCTCGCAAAATGATGCAGCAAATGAGTAAAGGGAATATGAACATTCCTGGCATGGATCAAATGTTTGGCGGTGGGGTCAAAGGGAAACTTGGAAAAATGGCCATGAACCGCATGGTTAAAAAACAAAAGAAGAAAAAGAAAAAACGCAAATAACAATTCTGATGCTAAAAAGGATTGCGTAAAAGACCTGATTAGCGAAGGATTCCAAAAGACATGACCGAAAAAAGGCGCTCAGAGAAAGCTCCTTGCTAGAATCAGCAAGAACAGCTTCTCGAATCAAAGCCTTCGACGGTCCTGTTTTTTTATGCAAGCAATGTTTTTTATGGCCTCCTAAAAGGGGAAGCACTTTTTATCGTGTGAGTATGATATCTATGAAAGGCCAAAAATTTTCCGCGATTCAAAAGAAACTAGCACCTGTAAAAATAGTAGAAGCAGAACATTCGTGCTTTCTGTCAAATGATGCTACTATTAGCTTATAGCAAGTATGAAAGGAGTTTTTTACGATGACAAACAAAGATCGCATTGAAGGAAAAGTAACCGAAACAAAAGGGAAACTTACAGGAGATGACTCCGAAGAATTAAAAGGGAAAACCCAAAATAAATATGGGAAAGCCAAAGATAAGGTTGAAGATTTTGCGGATGATGTTTCTCGCAAAGTAAATGACTTCTTTGACAAAAAAGACGACGACAAACCTAAACATTAAATATAAAAGCGTCCCTACAACAAGAAATTGTTGCCGGGACGCTTTTTTAAATATTGCTGACCTGTTTGTTTTTTCGTTTGTACCACCAATTCATCAGTGCTTTAGGATAGACAAGCAACAAACTGATGAATAAGCAAGCAACCAGCAACAAACCAAGCCGGAGGGCGATATTCCAAAGACTGACATCATATCCTTCGTAAAGATCACGGTAAAAAATTTCTAACGGGTAATAAGATATCATGGATAGATAGAACCAGGTTCCTAAAGAAAGCAGCCAATAAACCGGGGCGCGCAATTTAGGGATCGTTAAATAATCACCATCATTTTCTAAAGAAATTTTCGAAAACACTTTTTCGGCAGCAAGAATCAGCAAGCCGCTCAAGCCGAGGTAAAGGAGCAGCAGCCACCAAGGGTAGACATATCCTTGCGGCCAATCGATCCACGTTTGAAAAGGAAGCAGAAAATCCCCATGACCAAGAAACACAAAACTAAAAAACTCGCGGGTACATTGGAAAAAGCTATACCCCATTGATCCTAGAGAAATAGTGAAGAACACCGATAGCACGCCAGTAAACAGATTCCCTAGCAAAACGCCTAACAGGAGTCCTGTAGCAAATACGAGCAGATTCGTTACCAAGGTACTAAGGGCAGAAAGCAGCACGTCTTGAAGCGGCACAGCGAGATAGCGAGCTGGGATCATCGTGTATTCGATCAGGATATGACCTAACAGACCCAACACTAAACAAGCCGTCAAGGGTAAGCCGATAAAAAGCAGTTTCTTGCGAAAGACCTGCTTTCTGCTAAAGGGTAAAGCAAATAAAAAGCGGTTGAAATGAGTGCGGCCATCGACAAAAAAGGACAAAAAGCCTATAAGAAACAGAAAGACAATCACAAATTGATTCATGGTAGTCATATAAGGGTGATTGTAATAAATCTCATCAGAGTACTCTTTGTTGACCGTCAATGCCGCATCGCGGTACTCTGCCGCCGAATCAAAGTAAACCGGGGTTTCACCGTTGTAGCTTTTGACATAGTACTCTCGATTTTCGTTGAAATCTTTGATAAATTCTTCAGATGCCAAATAGCGTTCTTGCTGATGCCAGGCTTTTTGTGATTGCCAGCCAGCACTAAGATACATGAAGAGCACGACAAAACAAAAGCCGATCAGCAGCTTGCCGTAGCGTTCTTTAAATAAATTGCTTAACATCGTTTTTCACCTCTATCCTTCCACCAATGCTTCTTGTCGTAAATTTGCTTCAAACAGATCTTCCAAAGTCAAAGGTAATTCTTCAAAAACCAAAGGATCAAGTTGCTGAATCTCAGCCGCCAGCTCCTCTGTGTAATTGTCAAACAAAGCGGTCAAGACTCGGCCTTGCTTTTGAATCAGCTTGGAGTGCTGCTTGATAAGGGGAGGAATCTGTTTGCTGCGAAAGACGAGTTGGAGTTTGCGAGATTGTTCGCGAATCGTTTCCAAACGGTAGTCTCCTTCAATCGTTTTCCCTTTGATCAACAAGGCACGATCAATAATATGTTCTAATTCATTTAGATTATGAGAAGCAATCAATGCGGTACGATTCGATTCGCTGAGGCTTTCCAGCAATAGTCCGATCACTTTTTTACGGACGATCACATCAAGCCCATCAAAAGGTTCATCTAAAAGTAAGAACGTCGCATTTGAGGCAATCGCAAGAATCATTTTATAAAGACCTTGCATACCTTTTGACATCCGTCGGTAGGAAAGCGTCAGAGGAAGACCGTGACTTTGCATCAATTCTAAATAAAGATTTTGATCGAAATTTGGATAAGCAAGCCGATAAAATTGATTGAGCTTTTTCAAAGAGTAGGCCGAAAGAAAGTTTTCTTTTTCATCAATATAAAAAAGTTGTTCTTTTAATTGCGGGTACTGATCCAGGTGTTGGTTATCGATCGAAATTTCGCCATCATCTAATAAATAATGTCCAGCGATCGTTCGAAACAACGTGGTTTTCCCAGAACCATTGCGGCCGATCAATCCTACGATTTCTCCTTTTTCCAAGGAGAAGTTCACGTTTTCTATGATAGTTGTTTGCTCCATTTTCTTGGTCACATGTTCGATCTTCACTGTGGGTCGCCTCCTAACTCTTGTTCAAAGCCATTCATCCAATCGGTCAACTCGCGTATGCTGATCTGTAAATGGCGTGCTTCGATCATCAATTCTTTCAAACGTTCTTTCACTTGTAAGATCCGAATCTCATCGCGAGGCAAGTCCTCGGTGACTTTCACAAAAGTGCCTTTTCCTTTGATGGTGACAAGGACTTGCTCATTTTCCAATACTTTGTAAGCTTTGCTGACGGTATTTGGATTCATCAACAGGTGCTTGGCCATTTCACGAACTGAAGGCACTTGGTCTCCGGCGGTTAGAACACCGTTCAGAATATCTTCTTTGATACTTAAAACCAATTGCTCATAATAAGGTTTGCTGCTGGCTTTGTTAATGCGAACCACAAAATCAGCTCCTTTCATTTATGTGTACTAGTATACGTAGTACACTAGTGGAAGTAAAGTCTTTTATGATAAAATAAGCAAAAAGGAGCTGATGAGAACAATGAAGCGATGTGAGTGGGCCAACAGTACGCCAGCAATGCAAGAGTATCATGATTCGGTCTGGGGAAAACCTGAGTATGAGGATCAGCAGTTATTTCGAAAACTGGTGTTAGATATGAATCAAGCAGGATTGAGCTGGCAAACGATTTTAAATAAAATGGCAAATTTTGATGCGGCATATGATCAGTTTGAAATCACCAAAGTAGCGAACTATACGGAAGAAAAAGTGGAAGAGCTGATGATGAATCCAGGAATCATTCGCAATCGACGAAAGATTGAAGCAGCGATCATCAATGCCCAAGAAGTTTTAAAAATCCAGCAAGAATACGGCAGTTTCTCTGCATTCTTGTGGCGATATGTCAATCATGAGCCGATCATCAATGAATTTCAGCAGCAATCCGATGTACCGACCCATTCGGAAATCTCCGATCAGCTAGCAAAAGACTTGAAAAAGCGAGGCTTTAAATTTGTCGGAACGACAACTATTTACGCCTTTATGGAAGCGGTTGGTATGGTCAACGATCACTTAGTCACTTGTGTTTGTCGAAGGTCAGAAGCAATCGTAAAATAAAGGAGTGAGATTAATGGGAAAAGTGATATTTTATGGTGCAATCAGCCTAGATGGCTATTTAGCAGGGCTAGAGGATCAACTGGACTGGCTGTTTCAAACCGATACCGGTGTTGCAACGACCTATGAAGCATTTTTTGCGACTATCGACACGACCGTGATGGGAAGAAAAACCTATCAAGAAGCGAAAAAACTGATGGATGAGGGACCGTTGTATCCTGAAACGACAAACTATGTTTTTTCCCATACCCGAAAAGAACCGCTGCCGGATGCAACCCTAGTGGCATCGGATCCAGTTGCATTTGTTTCAGCATTGAAACAAGAGAAAAACGTATGGGTAGTGGGTGGGGGTTCCCTATTAAAACCCTTACTAGAAGCGGATCTGATCGATGAATGGTTTATTCAAATCGCGCCGGTGCTTTTAGGAGAGGGCAAGCCACTGTTTGAAGCGGGGGATTACGCGAGGCGCTTGACGTTTGTTGAAACAAAACAGATGGGGGAACTGACAGAACTTCATTATGTTCGAAAAGCTGAGCAAGTAAGCAAGTAAAAAATACAAACTATTTTTCTACGCAAAAAAGACCAAGAAACTCAACGCTGAGTTTGAAGCGACCCCCAAAAGTTAGACCAAAAATCTAACTTTTGGGGGTCGCTATTTGTATGGCAAAATATCCTTTTGAATTAAAACTAAAAATCGTTAAAGAATATCTTAGTGGTGTGGGTGGATATCGGCATCTTGCCAATAAATACGGTATTTCAAGCAAGTCTCAAGTAAGTGATTGGGTGAATGCCTATCGTGAATACGGAGAGGAAGGTCTATTGAGAAAGCATCAAAATCAGAAATATTCTGTTCAATTTAAGTTAAATGCGATAGAGTTATATCAAACAAGTGAGATGTCCTATCGAGAAGTTGCCAGCACTTTAGAAATGAACAACCCTGCGCTTATTGCCAATTGGATGCGTAATTTCAGAGAAGCAGGTATTGAGGGGATCTCAAAAGAGAAAGGGCGATCACTTACTTTGGCTAGAAAAAAGAGAACAAAAAAGAAAATACAACAACTGAAGAACGCGATCGTATCAAGGCATTAGAAAAGCAAGTCCGATCCCTTCAAATTGAGAATGCCTTTTTAAAAGAGTTGAGGAAGCTGCGAAAACAGGAAGCCCAGCAAAGACGCAAGAATCAATCGCACGAATCATCGCCAGCCTCCGAGGATCATTCAAACTAGTTGAGCTTCTTGAAACATTGAAATTTCCTAAAGCAACCTATATGTATTGGCAGAAACGGTTTGACAGACCAAACCCAGACCAAGAAATTGAAGAAAAATGATTGAAATTCGCAAGGAGCATAAAGACTATGGCTGTCTGCGACTAAAAAAAGAATTAGAGAATCAAGGGATTCATGTCAATAAAAAGAAGATTCAACGTCTGATAAAAAACTAGGTATCGAAGTAAAGTCTTACACTCGAAAATCTCGACGGTACAATTCTTATCGTGGGAAGGTTGGCACTGTCGCCAAAAATCGTATTCATCGTCGGTTTTATACAAATATCTGTCACCAAAAAATTACAACTGATACCACAGAGTTTAAGTATTATGAAGTAGACACCACAGGTGTCGTTCGTCAGAAAAAGCTGTATTTAGATCCTTTCATGGATTTCTACAATAGTGAAATTCTATCTTATCGGATTTCTGAAAAACCAAACGCACTAGCCATAATGGAAGGATTAGAAGAAGCAATCCAGATGACAAATGATTGTCCATTTCGTAGAACCTTCCATTCAGATCAAGGATGGGCCTATCAAATGAATGCTTATAAGAATAAATTGAAGCAGCATAAAATCTTCCAGAGTATGTCTCGTAAAGGGAATTGTTTAGATAACTCACCTATGGAAAACTTCTTTGGTTTATTAAAGCAAGAGATTTTTCATGGAGAAGTCTATCGGAGTTTAGATGAATTGAGAACAAAAATTGACCAATATATCTATTATTACAACCATAAACGCATCAAAAAGAAATTAAATTGGCGAAGTCCGGTTCAGTTTCGAGAAGCTGTAAAAACAGCTGTCTAACAGTTAATTTTATCGTACAAAAAAGGAGTGGATTTCTCCACTCCATAAAAGTCTAACTTTTTGGGGTCACTACAGTTCCTTGGTCTTTTGATACAGATTCATGGATTAGTTGAATCGTTGAAAGAGTTCAATATATTTTGCAATGATCGTTTCAAAGAAGCTTACTGTATCTGGATTGATTTCGTTGTTTTCATCAATCAAGTTGGTGATTCCACCGATATAGGCTTCTGGTTGTTGCAGAGTAGGCATATCCAAAAAGACTAATGATTGACGTAGGTGATGGTTTGCACCAAAGCCGGCGATCGCTCCAGGAGAAACGCTGACAACCAATGCTGGTTTACCACCCCAGCTGCTAGCACCATAAGGACGAGAACCGACATCCAAAGCATTTTTCAACGCTGCAGGAACAGAGCGATTGTATTCTGGTGTAAAGAAGAAGACACCATCAACGGCGCTTAGTGCTTCACGAAATGCTGTCCATTCAGCAGGAACTTTTCCTTCAACTTCCAAATCTTCATTGTAAAATGGCAAGTTGCCGATCTCAATGAAAGATGCTTCAAAACCTTCTGGTAATAATGATGCGAATTTTTTCGCTACGAGTTTATTAAATGAACCTTCCCGTAAACTGCCGACGATAAAACCAATTTTTTTTGTCATGTAAAATTCCTCCTTGTTGTTTTCTACTCTTTTAGCTTACCAAAAGTAAGTGAATGGTGCAAATAAAACGATTTGACTTTAAAAAGTTTCTCTATTACTAATGATACGCGTCCTGATCCATTCTGGCAAAAGATAACCATGCTCAGAAAATAAGAAAGAAGAAACTTTTTTAGCTGTAAAGAAAAAACTCTTTACACCATCAGAAAAACCTGTTAAACTAGCTCTTGTGATTAAATCAATGGAGGTGTAAATAATGGCAGTAAAAATTCGTTTAAAACGCATGGGTTCTAAAAAGAAACCTTTTTACCGTATCGTCGTAGCAGATTCACGTTCTCCTCGTGACGGACGTTTCATCGAAACAGTTGGTACTTACAATCCTTTACTAGACCCAGCTGAAGTGACAATCAAAGAAGATCTAGTTCTTGATTGGTTATCTAAAGGTGCGCAACCTTCAGATACAGTTCGTAACATCCTTTCTAAAGAAGGCGTTATGAAAAAACACCACGAAGCAAAATTCACTAAGAAATAAGGTGACTTTGGATGAAAGATTTGCAAGAATTAGTCTTAACGATCGTTTCACCACTTGTTACCAAACCTGAGGATATCAAGCTTGAGCTGGTAGAGTCAGATGATTTCTTGGAATATAATCTTACTGTGGCACCAGAAGATATTGGTCGTATCATCGGTAAACAAGGGCGGGTTGCCAAAGCAATTCGAACGATCGTTTACAGTGTACGGACAAATGGACCAAAAAAAGTTCGTTTGAATATCATTGATGGTAAATAAGCAAGAATGAAAAGCATTTCTCTTTGAGGAATGCTTTTTTTGTAAAATTCATGCTTAAGATGGAGGACAGAAAAAGGTGGTTTTGAGATAATCAAAAGGAGGAGGTGCTTGTATGTCTCAACTAATCGCATGGATCGTCGTTCTTTTGATTCTCGTATTTATTTATAAAATTGGTTCTTTTCTTTGGCGAACGCTAGGGATCTTGTTGTTGCTCTTTTTAATTTGGGTCTATCGTGAGGAGATCATGACGCAATTGAACCAATGGACACAAAACTTTCGTTGGGGCGACCTATCGACGATCGCCAATCAAGTTTGGCAATGGATCAAGGATGGCTTTCAATCACTGCAAAATTGGGTGACAAATCTTTAAAAAATCAACAAAAAAATGACAGACAATCTGACTTGTTTGTCATTTTTTTTATTGAGGGGTATCCTTTGTATAAGGAGGGGAACATCATGAAAAAAGAACTAGGATTATTCGTTACGCTGCTGACGATGGGCGCCTTAGCTGGCTGCAATAATCAACAGGAACCAGAAACAAGTCAAGCCAGTAGTGCCGTAACAACAGCGACGAGTATGGTGGAAAGTACCCAAACGCAAGCAAGTAGTCAATCAGAAACCAGTCAATCAAGTACGTCTTCTAGTCAGGCGGCTTCTAGGGATTCTTCAAACACGAATAGTACTGCAGATATCTACGCTCAAATACAAGCGGTATTCCCTGATCTTGTCTTACCCAAGGACATTCCACTTGCTTCAGGTAAAGTGTTGAATGCAGCCACAGCTGGCAGCCAAGCCGATGCCTCAATTCTTTATTATGGACTTGATCAGCAGTTGCCTCTCAATGACAAGGCTTTGAACGAGGAAACACCGATTGCTGCTTTTCAATCAAAAGAGTATCAATCAGCGGATGAAGCTGCCGCAGCGGTCAATGTAACAGCTGATGATGGCGGACAAGCCGTTGATCTCGGATATGGGATTACTGGGCATATGCAAGGAGCTGCTGGCTCCAGTTATTTGAGCTGGCAAGAAGGAAATTGGTCATTGACTGTTCGAGCAGTCAACCAAGAAGAACAAGATCCTGTGCCGGTTGCCAAAGAAGTGGTGGCGTATCTGGAAGAAGCTATGCTCCCAGCGCCTGAGGTCGGTCAAATCACTATCGATATGGGAAAAAATGACCATACAGCAACTACCGTGGTCTGGCAACAAGAAAAGACCCTTCGAACGGTGCAACATCAAGATGCACGTTCGGCATTGAAGATGGCCGTTTCTATGAATCAATAAAGCTTATATTAGGACAATGCCCCTTTGATCAAGCGTCGAAGGGGCGTTTTTCGCGCGATGATTTTGAGGAAAACATGGGGCGCTAGGAAACGGCTAGAATTCGCTACTTTGCTATGCTAAAATAGAACAGAAGTTAGAAGAAATGGGGAACGAACGTGACAGAATATTTAAACGTAGGGAAAATCGTCAATACACATGGGATCCGTGGAGAAGTACGAGTGATATCGCAAACGGATTTTCCAGAAGAACGCTACCGTAAAGGGGCTGAATTGACACTTTTTCGTGAAAATAAAGAGCCATTACCATTGATCGTTTCAGGTCATCGCAAACACAAAAATTTTGATTTGTTAACATTTGAAGGCTATCCCAACATCAACGACGTTGAACCGTTTCGTAACGGCATTTTAAAAGTTACCAAGGATGATTTGGTGGATCTAGCAGAAAATGAGTTTTACTACCATGAAATTATTGGTCTGGAAGTCGTCGAAGAAGATGGCACAATCATTGGTAAAGTAAAAGAGATCCTTTCACCAGGTGCCAATGACGTTTGGGTCGTTCAACGAAAAGGGAAGAAGGATGCCTTGATTCCTTATATCGAGTCGGTTGTCCACACGATCGATCTTGAAAATGGTCAGGTCACTGTGGAAATCCCAGAGGGGTTGTTAGACGATGAGAATTGATGTGTTGACACTATTTCCGCGAATGTTCGAAGGTCCTCTAGGAGAATCGATCATCGGCAAAGCACGGGAAAAGGGACTGTTAGAAATCAACGTCTCTAATTTCCGTGACTATTCCGATAACAAACATCAAACAGTGGATGACTATCCTTATGGTGGCGGAGCAGGAATGTTATTAAAAGTCCAACCTGTCTATGACAATATCAAAGCGATCGAAGCAGCGGCACCAGAAACGAAAAAGCGGGTGATCCTATTAGACCCAGCGGGAAAACCCTTTGATCAAAAGATGGCGGAAGAATTCTCTACCGAAGAGCACCTTGTTTTTATTTGCGGTCACTATGAAGGCTATGATGAACGAATCCGTTCATTGGTCACTGATGAAGTGTCACTGGGGGATTACGTCTTGACTGGCGGCGAATTGGGGGCAATGGTCATGATCGATGCGACAGTCAGGCTATTACCAGAAGTTTTAGGCAATCAAACCTCCGCACAAACCGATTCTCATTCCACTGGTTTATTAGAACATCCGCAATATACACGCCCAGCAGCGTTCAAAGGCATGAAAGTGCCGGAAGTTTTGATGAATGGCAATCATAAATTGATCGAGCAGTGGCAATTAAAAGAATCATTGCGCCGCACCTTTCAGCGCCGACCTGATATGTTAGAAAATTATCCGTTGACGGCAGAAATGCAGAAGCTTTTAAAAGAAATTGAAGAAGAAGCGAAAGCTGGTAACTAAAATAGTGCCAGTTTTTTTGATATTCTGCGCTATGACAAGAAAATTCTCTTTACAGCCAGTGGTCGACTGTGGTAAGATGTTTCAGTGAGTGTAAACTCAACTATTACGATGTTCCGCTGGAGCTTTCATGCTTTAAGAATGTTTGGGAATAAGGAGAATGATAAACATGAATCCATTGATTCAAGAACTAACTCAAGAACAATTACGTACGGACATCCCAGCTTTCCGTCCTGGGGACACTGTTCGCGTTCACGCGAAAGTTGTCGAAGGAACTCGCGAACGTATCCAGTTATTTGAAGGTGTTGTCATCAAACGCCGCGGTGCTGGTATCAGCGAAACTTATACAGTTCGTAAAGTATCAAACGGTGTAGGTGTTGAACGTACCTTCCCATTGCACACACCACGTGTTGCACAAATCGAAGTTGTTCGTTACGGTAAAGTACGTCGTGCAAAATTGTACTACTTGCGTGCATTACACGGAAAAGCAGCTCGTATCAAAGAAATTCGTCGTTAATCATTTATTATCAGATGAAGCAAAAGCCCTTGATTTCAAGGGCTTTTTTCTTTTGACTAAGGTGAAAAGAACTTTTCATTTGTTGTGATAAAATGAAGAAACGACTATACAAATAGGAGGGGTTTCATTGAATGAAAGAAGTAACAATCTTGGACGAGAAGAAATAATCATCGAAAAGGAGTTCGTCAGACGGCCAAAGGTTCCATGGTCGAAGGACGTTCAATGCTTTTTACGTTTTTTGCATGATCAGCAGATAAATTATGTGCCGAAACCATTAGGGTTTGATCAGGAAGAACATGAGTTAGTTTCTTTTGTTCCAGGGGAGGTATATGATCAGCCATTGCCGGATGAGCTTTATACTGATGAGGTTCTTTGTTTAGTAGCTGAACGATTAAGAGATTTTCATGATCGAAGTGTTGGTTTTCTGGAAAGGTTAACTGGTGAGGAACAGTGGATGTTGGATTACTCTGGCCCAATACAAGTGATGTGTCACAATGATTTTGCTCCGTATAATATGACGATCGTGGATGGGGAGCCATTTGGTCTTTTTGATTTTGACACAGTAAGGCCAGGAAGCAGGTTGTGGGATGTTTCTTATGCTGCTTATCGCTGGGTACCCTTGTATTTTGATGGGAACAGTCGTCTGAGTGAAACACAATGCCATCGATTGAAACTTTTTGTGGATACTTATCGGCTGTCCAATAATGACAGGTTACAGATTGTCGATTGTTTGACCGACCGCCTTTCAGCGCTAGCTGCTTTTATAATCAGAGAAGGAGAAGAAGGGAATGGAAATTTTCAGAAAAACATTGACGAGGGACATCTCGTTAAATACCAATATGACATTCAGCGCCTGAAAGAAAATAAATCACAAATCATCGACTTGATAAAAAAATAGAAGGATAGGGAATGATTTAAAAAAAGTTTACATGATAGCGGAAGTCTCTCTTGATATTTCTAATTATAGAATCGTTATTTATATCGGTGATTTCACTCATTTTTTCTTCTTCATCTTTTATCTAATTCGGTATTAAAGAAAAAAACTTGAATTATTTCATTATTTTTTTCTAATAAACGATTACAGAAAAAAAGCAATATATTCCCCTTTTTTCGATGATTTCTATGGTAATCTTCTCGATAGAGAACTTTCTTTTATCTAGCTATTACTGACCTCTGTATGTTAGTTAATTACTTCACAAATAAAAGGAAGTTCTTTATTTAAACGAATTGAAAGAGGTGTCTTTGTGAAAGCAGCTGTAGTATCAAAAGATAAGGTTGTAAAAATCGAAGAAAAAGAATTGAGAGCGCTTCGTCCGAATGAAGCATTATTAGAAATGGAGTGTTGCGGTGTCTGCCACACTGACTTGCATGTAAAAGATGGCGACTTTGGCGATGCGTCTGGAATCGTACTTGGTCACGAGGGAATCGGTAAAGTCGTTGCGATCGGTGATGATGTTACTTCTCTAGCAATTGGTGACCGTGCAAGTGTTGCTTGGTTGTATGAAAGCTGTGGATCATGTGAATACTGTGTGAACGGGAATGAGTCATTATGTCGTTCTGTTAGAAATGCCGGCTATTCTGTAGATGGTGGTATGGCTGAAGAGTGTATCGTTGTAGCTGACTATGCAGTGAAGGTGCCTGAGGACTTAGGTTCTGCTGAAGCCAGTAGCATTACTTGTGCAGGCGTAACGACATATAAAGCGGTGAAAGTTTCTGATATTAAACCAGGTCAATGGATCGCCATCTATGGTTTAGGCGGATTAGGAAACTTAGCCTTGCAATATGCAAAAAATGTCTTCAATGCAAAAGTGATTGGGATCGACATCAACGACAAGCAGTTGGACTTTGCAAAAGATCACGGCGCTGACCTTGTGATCAATCCCGCGAAAGAAGATGCAGCGAAAGTCATTCAAGAAGTAACCGGTGGCGCACATGCAGCTGTTGTAACTGCTGTTTCAAAAGCAGCCTTCAACTCTGCTGTCGATGCCGTTCGTGCGGGCGGTACGATTGTAGCAGTCGGTCTTCCACCAGAAAGCATGGACTTGAACATTCCGCGGCTTGTATTGGACGGTATTAAGATTGTTGGCTCTCTTGTCGGAACACGAACTGATTTAGCAGAGGCTTTCCAATTTGCAGCTGAAGGAAAAGTCGTTCCTAAAGTTGTTATGCGTCAGTTAGAAGAGATCAATGATATTTTTGATGAAATGCTCTCTGGCCAAATCAAAGGGCGGATGGTCATAGATTTTCAAGAGAAATAAATGGAAAGAGAAATACCAACAGATAAATTTCAAACGAAGGAGAAAATTTCGTGTGTAATTTATTGATCATTGACAGCAATGAGCGAGGAGCAGTTAATGATATGATTCGTTTGATCGATCGTCATTTCCCAAATGTCATCTTACTTCCGACGGTTGATTCGAAAAAAGCGCTTCAGCGAACATGTCTTGAGCAAACGGTTGAAATTGCAGTGATCAATGCGGATGGCGAAGGAGACTGTTTTGAATTATACAAAGAATTGCTCTCTTTTTGCCCGAATGCAAAAGCAATTTTGTATTCTGCAGTAGAAAGCTTTGCTATCGCTCAAAAAGCGTTGCGTTACGGCTTAATCGATTATTTAGTGGAACCGATCACCAATGATTTTGTTTATGCATTGGACCGGGGGATTCAATCCATCAATCAGATTTCCTTGCTGCACGTCGAGAAAAACAATGAAGCTTCTCCTTCGCTTTCTTTAAGACATAAGATATTGCGCTATATTCATGAAAATTATAGAGAACATATTACGTTAGACACTTTAGCAGATCACCTGCATTTAAGCCGGTATCACACCAGCCGTTTGATCAAGAATACCTTAGGGATGACCTTTTCATTGTACTTGATGATTTATCGTATTGAGGTTGCTAAAAAAGAACTTTCAACAAGTGATCGATCAATCAGTGAAATCTCTGTCAGAGCGGGATTCAATGATCCAAATTATTTTAGTAAGAAATTTAAAAAAGCAACTAGTTATACGCCCAAAGAGTATCGAAAAATTTATCGTGGGAAAGCTACCGTGATCGATTCAAGACTTGAGTTTTGAGTATTAAAAAAAGTAGAGTAGCTTGCGTTGAATTGATCAGCGAAAAAATGGCTTCTATGCGATGCGTATTTGGTTACTTTTTCATAGGTAAGAAAAGCAAAAAGGTCTTGCATGCAAAGGCCTTTTTTTTACTTAAAAAAAACATTTTTGGATGAGCTGATAGAAACCAATAACAAATGATAAGGTTTGATGTTTTTGTGAATCAACTGATAGGTGGTATAATGAGAGCGGATTCGTTAATGCAGCTTATCAAAGAAAAGAGGCAAGAAAATGGCGAACAAAATGGTGTTTATAAATTTGCCTGTCACTGATATCAAACGTGCAACCTCCTTTTATGAAGCGTTGGGATTTGTCAAAAATGAAGAGTTTTCAAACGAGACTAGCAGCGGGATGGTTTGGAGTGAATCGATTTGGGTGATGTTGTTAGAACATGAGTTTTATCAACAGTTTCTGAATGGCAGACGTATTGCGGATACGAAGAACACAAGTGGTGCATTGATTGCGTTTAGCTTCGATACACCAGAAGAAGCGAAGAATTTTGCGAAGATTGCAGAAGAAAATGGCGGCCAATCGTTCCAAGTTGACATGGGTATTCCAGAAGACATGATGGTCGGCTATGAAATCGTTGATCCCGATGGCAATCAGCTTGAATCAGCATGGATGAATGGCTATTAGCAAAGTGATCGTTTAAATAAAAAGTAAAAAAGTGGTTCAGTATGCAGTTCCTTCAAGAAGTTAGGCTTTTGTGCTAACTTTTTGAGGGCTGTTTTTTTTGACGGGATTCTTGAGTTTTGTAAGATTGATCAGTCCCCTTTGTCTAAATGCTAAAAAAGAGGTATGATACAAGAAAAAGGAGTGGAGACGAAGTGAAATATTCAACCAAATACAGCGACGCCATTCACATCCTCGCTTACATCCACCTCTTTAAAGGAACTGATTTATCAAGTGATCGGATCGCCCAGAGCGTTGAAACGAATCCTGCTTATGTTCGCCGGATTATGAGTGATTTACGGGTTGCTGGATTGATCGAAAGCCAAAGAGGAAAACCAAACCCTAAACTAACGAAGGAACCAAATGAGATTTCTTTGTTAGACATTTATGCGAGTGTTGAAAAAGATCACCATCTTTTACATGCAGACAAAAAAACCAACCCCAACTGCTTAATTGGGGGGAATATTCAAGGGGTATTAGAAGAAACCTATGATGTGCTGCAAAAGAAAATCGAGCAGGAGATGAGTGCCATCTCGTTGCAATCAATCATTGAAGGCATTCGAGGAGAAGCCAAACAGTAGATTGAACGGACACAACACAGTAAAAAGAACTTTCACCTGCTAAGCAATTTCTTGACAGGAAAGAAAGTTTCTTTTATACTCTAGTTGTAACTTGATTAGTAACAACTGTTTTAGTCAAACAAAAGATGAGGAAGGATGATTATCATGAAAATCGGTGTTATTGGCGCAACAGGAAATGCAGGTTCAGCTATTTATCAAGAAGCAGTACAGCGAGGACATGAGGTGACTGCTATCGTTAGAAATGAAGCTAAAGCCAAAGAACAATTTGGTGATACAGTCAAAACACTTACAAAAGATGCTTTTTCGTTAACAGAAGGAGACCTCGACGGGTTTGACGTATTGGTCGATGCGTTTGCGACAAGTCCTGACCAAGCGTACTTGCATGTGGATTTGGCAGCAAAATTAGTGCACCTGTTTCGAGAAAAGAACACACGCTTGTTCTTCATTTTAGGAGCTGGCAGCCTGTTCAACGAAGCGGGCGAACGCAATCTTACCGAATTAAAAAAAGCCCCAGGAAGTGAAAGCTGGATTGCGATTCCAGAAAATCAGCTAGACGAATACCTCTTTTTAGAAACCGTCAAAAATGTCCCTTGGGTGGGGATTTCTCCTGGGAACGTCTTTCAAGAAGGACCAGCTAAACCAGCGATTTTAGGGAAAGATCACTTGCTATTCAATGACCAAAAGGAATCAGTAACATCCAGTGGTACGTTAGCCAAAGCAATCCTTGATGAAATCGAAACAGTGCGACATGAAAATACTCGTTTTACTGTGATTGATGCAGAGTAGTTCAGCAGATGATTGAGAAGGAGAACCCAATCGATCGAGATCGGTTGCTGACAAAGGTTAGTAAGTAGACTGATTCAGGCGACTTCTCTTTATTCACATTTTTTGTTTCCAGTACCCAGCAATTTAGACGAGACAAATCCTCTGTGTTTGCTTATAATCAAGGACAGAGGTGAGAAAATGAATAAAAAAATCGAAGCGTATGAATTGATGCTTCTGCAATTAAAAGGGTTGTTAGAAGCGGAGAGTAATTGGATCGCCAATCTAGCCAACTCTTCTGCTTTACTGAATGAAACATTGGAAGATACAGTATTTGCCGGCTACTACTTATTTGAAGAAGGCGAACTGATCTTAGGCCCATTCCAAGGAAGAGTATCTTGCACCAGAATCACATTAGGCAAAGGGGTTTGTGGGGAATCAGCGGAGAAAAAAACCACATTGATCGTACCCAATGTCAAAGAACATGAAAATTATATTTCTTGTGACTCAGCAGCAATGTCTGAAATCGTAGTTCCCATGGTAGCTGGTAATCAGCTGCTTGGCGTGCTGGATATCGATAGTGGAAAAACAAACAGCTATGATGCGATCGATCAGAAATATCTGGAAGAATTTGCGGCGTTATTGGTAGCATGTCGCCAATAAAGCACTTGTTTTTTAATATTAACGTAAAAACAACATAATGTTTTAAAGCGAAGCGTTCATTGAATATGAACGCTTTTTTTAGTTATTATTTACAAATTACGGGCATATTGCTTTATTTAATTAAAATTAGACGATAATATGATAATACAATTAGAAAAATGAATTTTTAAGGAGAGAATTATGGAAGCAGAAACAATTGTATTAGGTAAAGCATATGAATGTAAACCAGTTGGCTTACAAAGCCGTGTGATCGGTGAAGTGGTCAGAAAAATGGAAAGGTGTGTCGTATTAAATGTGATTCGCTATGATGGAATCGATCATGAAGATATCGAAGAACGTTGCGGACGAGTAGTTGCAAAATACAATGAGATCTATCAACCAGCACTAGTTGAGTGCTTTTTTAGCTGATCCATTGGTAATCACCCAATCAAAATAAAATGAAACCATGCACGTAAACCAATTCCCTTAAAAAAGGGGCTGTTTCTTGGAAGCAGCCTCTTTTTTTGATTCTTCGACACAGCTGCGTAGAAAAATACATGCTATAATGGGCGAGAAACTAGCAGAAAGCAGGGAGCAAAATGGAATTAGAAAAAACGGTCATTGATGACAAACAGATGCTTTTTGAATTGCCGCAGGAAGCAGGGCAACTGCAAATTGTTAAAGGAAAACTTATTGAAGCAAAAGACAATACCGTCCTCTTAGCCATAAAAAAAGGCCAATTACTATCAGTAACAGATGAGAAAACATTTGATGACAAGCAAGAATATGACCGCTTAATAATCCTTACACCACCTTGGGAGATTATGGCGCCATACTTAGCGGCCTACTACCAAGAGAAATACCAACTGTCCAATGCTTCCAACGCACCTATCGTGATTCCACAGGAACTGCAACAAAAGGTCGCTGTTTGTGCGGAACCATTTGATTGCTTGATCGATTTTCTGGGTTATGTATTCACCAGCAAAAAGGAAATGAAAGCGGTGAAAAAAGGGGGCAAGCCTCGTCATAAATGGTCAAAAGAATTACAAGATGAACCCTTTATGGTGGATTATCAAGGAAGTACAGCAACGGTCTATTGGCAGAAACGCAACGAGGTTCGAATTGAAAAAGGCGCTACCTTGCGTCAAGAGGTTCCTTTGAACAAAGACGGCTCGGTGGGCTTTTCAGCTCGATTAGCAGAAAAGATACGGCAAGAGAATCAATCAGCGATCAAAGAGGGACGAACGATTGAAGACGTCGTATTAAAAAGTGTCAATGAGGTCGGCATGTTTCTTTACTATGGGGGGACCAATGGCTGGCTTCAATTAAAAGATCAGCAAGGAAGAACCCTGAACGAGCGAACGGTGGAATAGAAAAGAGAGATACTGAACAAGAAAGCGATCCACCAAAGCGAACGGAATCAGCTTTGGTGGATCGCTCTTATAGTCTAACTAGGACTAGGTTCTTCATCGATCAAGACAAATTCTTGGCCGGTCTTGGACAAAACAAGGCTCGGTTTTGCAGTTCCTTCTTTTTCAGCTCGATACGCATCTCGGTGCTTTTGCAAATGTTCGGGACGTTTTAACCAAGCTTGAAAGGCTTTTTTCTCAGTCCATTTTGACACTAACTGGAAAACGAGGCTGTCTTTTGATTCTGAAAACCAAGCTTCAGCAGAGTGACACCCAGCAAATGTTTTCATTGAGACGGTATCTTTTTTCATTTTAGCTAGAAATCGTTCTTTACCTTCAGGAATTACTTCAAATGCGACGGTACGGATATACATGAAATTCCTCCTTGCTGTGAGTGATTTCATTTAGTATAGCCCTAATTGAGAATCATTGTCAATTAGCATTGAGAATTTGTACGTTTGTATCGATTTTTGCTTTTTGATTAAATCCTTCAAAAGCCTTGAACAAATGAAAAAAGTACGTATAATTAATATACGTACTGAAGAGTCCGAAGAGTATTGGAGAAAATGGATACTTGGGGAAGTCTTTCTTTTCTCACGTGCAATACTCTTCGTTTGTTTAGTGTACCACTCCCATTTTAAAATAGATACGTTTTTTTTACTTTCTGAGGAGATTTCTTTTATTCCTTGAGTTGAAAGGCAAAAAAGTGGGAAGGTTCTGAGAAAGCGCTATGAAGACGAAATTTGTGTCTTCTTTTTTTGTATGAAAGGTAAGGAAAATTAAGAAAGTTTTTTATCCATTTTACCTGCGAAATGATGTATAAGAGAGTAGCCAAAGTACTGATCACTAGAAGATCAGTACTTTTTTGTATGCTTTCTTGGCACGACTCCTGTCAACGATATTCAGCATAAAGTCGCACTTTTCTACTTTTTACATTCAGAAGAGCGCTTCTGACACAACCATGTAACCTCTTACATTTTTTGGTCGAGTTAAATTGACAGGCTGCATAAACATGCGGTAAACTCGGTACAACAAACAGAATTTTTTGAATTATCTGAATGTTAGAAGGGGATGAGTAGAAATGGGGAAACGTAGCAAATATGCAGTATCGCTTGTGTTACTAGGCAGCTTCTTTTTAGCAGCTTGTCAAAATGGCGCGCAAGAAAACGACACGGATTCATCAGCAGCTTCTTCTGCAGAGCAAGTGATCAATGTGCAATTTTCAGCAGAGATGGGCAGTGCCGATATTTCTTTAGCAACCGACTCTTATAGCTTTATTACTCTGAACAATGCTTATGAAGGCCTTTATCGCTTGGATGAGAACAATGTTCCTGTAATTGCTGGGGCAAGTAAAGACGCTGAAGTCAGTGAAGATGGCCTGACCTATACCATTTCACTGCGAGAAGAGGCAAAATGGTCCAATGGTGATCCAGTTACAGCGGCTGATTATGTTTTTAGCTGGCAGCGAACCGTTGATCCAGCTACAGCTTCCAATTATGCCTATATGCTAGCACCCGTTAAAAATGCATCTGCTATTTCAGATGGCACGCTAGATAAAAGCGAGTTAGGGATCGAAGCAGTCAATGATCATGAGTTGAAAATCACGTTAGAAAAACCAACACCTTACTTTTTATCTTTACTGGCTTTTCCAACCTTCTTCCCACAAAACGAACGTGTCGTGGAGGAATTTGGTGATCAATACGCCTTAACAAGTGAAAACGCGGCGTACAATGGACCATTCCTATTGACCAATTATGCTGGCCCAGGCACCGATATCCAGTGGTCATTGGAAAAAAATCCGGATTATTGGGATGCCGATTCAGTCAAACTTGAAACAGTTAATTTCGATGTCGTGAAAGACTCATCGACTGCTTATAACTTGTACGAAAGCGGACAAGCCGATGACATTATTTTAAGCGGTGAATTGGCGATGCAGAATGTGAATCATCCTGATTACATTGTTCAGCCTAGTGCAACCACTCAGTATTTAGAAATGAATCAAGCACCAGAAGATTCGCCTTTTCGAAATGCAAATTTGCGCCAAGCCATTTCTTATAGCATGAATCGGCAACAAATCGTTGAGAATATTTTAGGCAACGGCTCATTACCGGCTGTCGGTTTTGTTCCTTCTGACCTAGCTTTCAATCCAGAGACAAAAGCTGACTTTGTTGAGGATGCGGCAACCACGTTAGCCTTTGACGAAGAAAAAGCCCAAGAGTATTGGGAAAAGGCCAAAGCTGAGCTGGGGATCGATACGTTGTCTTTCGAGCTGCTGACCTCAGATACCGACCAATCGAAAAAAATGGCGGAATACATTCAAGGAACCTTGCAGCAAACACTGGATGGATTGACTGTCGAAGTCACAAATGTTCCTTTTTCTGTTCGTTTGGATCGTTCCAATAGCGGCGATTTTGAGATGGTCATGAACAATTGGATCGGTGATTATGCAGATCCAATCAACTTTTTAGAATTGTTCAAAAAAGACAGTTCCTACAATCGTGGGAAATGGTTAAATGATGACTACGACCAATTGATCGAACAAGCCTCCAATGAAAATGCCAACAACCCAGAAGCCCGTTGGGAAAATATGGTGGAAGCAGAAAAAATCTTAAATGAAGATTTGGGCATTATTCCGCTTTTTCAAAGTGCAGAAGCACATCTGCGGTCGCCTAAGATCAAAGGTCTCATCGTTCATAGTGTCGGTGCTGCCTATGACTATAAAAATGTGTTTGTCGAAGAATAAGTATAAAAATTGATTCTTTCATACATCTACCGACTGATGTAGTCAAACAGTACTGCAGAAAAGAGGAACGCCAAGCGTTCAGCAACTTGAGAACAAGGAATACAGCCGTTCTTTATCTAGCAGTGAAGAGGAATCATTCATTCCAGCTAGATAAGAACGGCTTTTCTTTTTAGGGGGAACGCCAATGAAAATCACAGCAGTTGAAACCAAACGAATTCCGATCCAGCTGAATGCACCGTTTAAAACGGCGCTCAGAGAAGTGCACGCCGTCGAAGTGATTCGAGTGCTGCTTTCTTTTGACAATGGGATCGTTGGTATCGGAGAAGCAGCACCTACCGAAGTCATCACCGGTGATACAAAAGAAAGTATTTTAAAAGATATTGAAACGGTCTTTGCCCCGTTCCTGTTAGGCAGAAAGGTAGATGCGCAATTGTCGGTAATGGATGAGCTTCATGCGTTGATCCAGCATCATACGAGCCCTAAAGCGGCGATCGATATTGCATTGCATGATGCACTGGCTAAAGCAGCTAACTTACCGCTTTACCGTTATTTAGGAGGTTCTGTCAATACACTGACAACCGATTATACGATCAGTGTCGGCTCACAGGAGCAGATGCTGCATGATGCCCAAGCAAAAGTCCAAGCGGGGTTTCGATCTTTGAAAATCAAACTAGGGGCAGGAACGATCGAAGAGGAAGTTGCGAAAATTCGCCGCATCAATGAACGCTTGGCAGGAACGATCCCCTTTCGAATCGATGCGAATCAAGGCTGGACCAAAGAAGAAGCGGTGCAGATTTTAGACCAATGGCAAGACATTCCGATCGAGTTTGTTGAACAGCCAGTAAAAGCCCATGATTTTGCTGGACTCAGCTATGTGACTGCTCGGACGACGATTCCGATCATGGCCGATGAAAGTCTTTTTTCCTATGAGGATGCCAAACGTTTGATTGCTGAAAACTGCTGCAATTATTTGAACATTAAATTGATGAAAAGCGGCGGGATCAAAGAGGGACAAAAAATTTATCAATTGGCAAAAGAGCATCAAGTGCCGGTGATGGTCGGTTCGATGATTGAAGGGTATGGTGGAATGGCTGCCGCCGCCCATTTTGCCTTAGGGATGAACGATGTCCAATTTTATGATCTGGATGTTCCTTTTATGTGGGAGACTCAAACGACTTCCCCTGAAACGCAAGGGATTCTTCAGCGTCCAGGAAGCTTGAGCGTCACCGAACGCATCGGACTAGGAATCAACGAATAAACAGTTATGAGAGGAGCAAAGATGAAACAAATTGTTCAGGCTGGCTCTTCCTTCTTATGGAAGGAACCCCAAAAAAACAAAGTACTAGCAAAAATCAAAGCATTTCCTTTAGAAGCGTTGCACACTTTTTTGACTGATGAAGATACGATGCAGCTTTACCAGGAAAGCTTAGTGGACTCCGAAGTATTATATGGGACGATTGTAGAAGTCATCGACCAAATGGATGGTTGGTCCCATGTGATCGTCTTGGATCAAAAAAGCAATAAACACCCGCTTGGCTATCCCGGCTATCTACCAAACGAGGTATTGAAGCCATTGCCACCAGACTATGCAACAGCTAAAAGAATGCTCGGCGTGACTGCCAAAGAAGCTTTGCTTGTTTTTGACTCAGCGACACGGATCGTTTCTTTTGGGACGGTTTTACCCCTAGTTGGGGAAACCGCAGATTCCTATCGAGTGGCTACGCCTAATGGACCAGCAACGATCGCTAAATCCTTTGCTCAAGTCATTGTGGATACATGGACAAATCTGCCCGAGAAAATGATTGCACTAGCAGAACAATTTTTGAATCAGCCCTATGTCTGGGCAGGCATTAGCGGCAGTGGCTTTGATTGTTCTGGATTCATGTATTCGCTGCATCGACTTCATGGTATTTTGATCCCCCGAGATACGATTGAGCAAGCACAACAAGCAAACATCGTGCCTTACAGTCAGGCACAACCAGGGGATCTGCTGCTGTTTGCTTATGAAGAAGGAAAAGGCGAAGTCCATCATGTTGGGTTGTATTTGGGGGATGATGAAATGATTCATTCAAGAACACCCGGATCGCGGGTCATGAAAACCAAAATCGCTGGTTCTAATTATGAACCAGAACTAGCAGTTGTGGCGCGCTATTGGCAAGACAAACCAAATACACCAATTAAATCGGGCACATGAGTAATCCTTTACTGACTTTTAGGAAAGGAGCGTTTGATGACAAAAGATGACGTTTATTTAGAAATAAATCATATCCTAAAAAAATATCAAGCAACATTGGAAATGGGGTTATGGATTGGTACGCCAACGAAATGTCTTGTTGACTATCAGAGTCATAAGTCATTTCCAGCAGCAAGTATCAGTAAGCTTGTATTGTATGCCTATTACCTTGAACAAATCATCGAAAAAAAGATCGATCCCCAACAGGTAATTTGTGTGAGCCCCGTTGATCTGACAGGTGGCGCTGGGGTACTCCGTCTTTTTCCTCAGAAAAAAAGCTGGGCTATCAGTGAACTGCTTACAGCGATGATCGCCGTATCTGATAATACCGCCACCAATGTACTATTGGACTTAGTAGGGTTGCCCACACTTCAAGCATGGATCCAGGAGCCGGAAATCCAATTTGAACGGTATATGATGCGACCGATCAAAGACAAAGAGAACCGCTTGACCCCTTCGGCGGCTGCCAAACTACTACTAAGGTGTGTTAAACAAGAAGAAGCTGCCCTAGGATTTTCAGCCTTAAATCAGCAGCAATTTCAAGAGGGCATACCAGGGACTTTTGCTGAAACAACGCATCCTGCGTGCCGCATTTTTAATAAGACAGGCCGTCTTGACCGCATCGAACACGATGTAGCGTATTTACAAGCCAATGAAACGACGATCATCATTGTGGCGTTTTCCTATGATAAAACCGGTAGTGGTCAAGGGATCAGTTGGCTAAGAGAAATTGGTCAAACAGTCTATCAGCAATATTTTTAAGTAAAATACGCTGCGTATCGATCCTCACTCAGAGATACTCGATACGCAGCGTATTAATTATTTACGACGATAAAATCTCCCATATCATAACGATGCCGTGACTGAGAAAATTCAAAAGGCGTCCCATCGCCGAGATAAACCGTTTGTTCCACTTCTAAGATGGGATCGGTGGCAGCACAAGCTAAGTATTGCTGATCATAGTTATCTGCACGATCCGCTTTGATGCGACGGACAGATGTCCCAATCGAGGAGTGTAGCTGGTTGGTGATATAACTGTAGACCGATGAGTTTAAGACTTCCTCGGTAATCCCGGGAATGACATGAAGCGGCATGATGGTATATTCTAAAACAACGGGTATATCGTCAAACAGGCGCAAACGAACGATATCATAAATTTGTTGGTCACTGCGGATTTTTAGTTTTTCTTGTTCTTTCTCATCGGGAAAAAGAATGGCAAAAGAAATGATCTTGCTGGTGATCTTTCCTGTTTCCCCAAGACGTTTGGTCAATCCACGATTGATCTTGGCGTTGTAATCGAAGGTTGAATAGGCGTCGCTGATAAAGGTACCCGTGCCTTTTTTACCGTAAATAATGCCTTCCATTTGTAAAATATTCAATGCTTTTTGAATCGTCACGCGGCTGGTCTGATAATGGACAGCCAGTTCGGATTGTTCCGGCAATTTTTTCTCTTCTTCGTAAAACCCGTGATTGATTTTGCTCCGTAGATCGGCAGCGATGTCATGGTAGTTCGCCATTTGCTTCACCTCAAAATAATAATAAGTGATAAAACGAAGTATGTAAACTTGCAGCTTTACATACCTTGTTTTAAAGGCTTTTCCTGCGTTTACATTCTTCAGGAAATGAATTACATTTGGAATGTAATCGTTTTCTAACGATTGAAGAATAGGGGTATAGGAGGGAGTTTTATGCAAGGATTTATGGATCGACTCGCTGACGTTTTAGGAAAGTTTGCCAATAGGATCAACAATTTACGCTACATCATGGTCATTAAAAATGCCTTTGCTGCTTTGATTCCAGTAATCATTACCGGGGCATTTGGTACTTTGTTTTCAGCAATGGTTTTTGATGCTGAAAATGGATTGGCACAAATCGAGGCACTGCGCTTTTTAGAAAGTTTAAAACCGATCTCATCTGCGGTCAGTTATGTGACGTTGAGTTTCTTAACGATCTATGCAGTGTTTCTGATTGGGATTGAGCTAGCAAAATTAAATAAGATTTCGGGGGTCTTTCCAGGAATCATCGCCGTGATGTCTTATCTTTCTGTTAATCCAATGATCTTTGAATTTTTGCACGAAGATGCGACGGTGGTTGCTGAAAACGTGCTGGCTAAGCAATATACTGACACGAAAGGCCTATTTTTAGGCATGTTCGTTGCGATCGTTTCCATCGAGCTTTATGCGTGGTTAGGAAGACAAAAACGGCTGCAGATCACGATGCCTGATAGTGTTCCTGGGAATGTTTCGGCAAGTTTTTCGGCATTGTTTCCAACGATTTTCACCGTGACCATCATCGCCACCGCTGGTTTTGCTATCAAAGCACTCACAGGGATGTATGCTTACGATATCATCTACAATGTCGTCCAACGACCACTGGAAGGGATCGTCCAAGGATTGCCAGGTATCTTGTTGTTGATGTTTATCGCACAAGTTTTTTGGGTCATCGGGATTCATGGGAACCAGATGGTCAAACCCATACGCGAACCATTGTTGCTGGCAGCGATCGCTGTCAATACGGAAGCTTTTGAAGATGGAAAAGAAGTACCCAATATTATTACGATGCCGTTTTGGGATATGTATATGAGTATGGGCGGCTCTGGGGTTACGATTGGGTTGCTGATTGCGATTTTGATCGTCGGCAAGCGGGAGGACATGCGCCAAATCACTAAATTGTCATTAGCACCTGGGATTTTCAATATCAATGAGCCAGTGATCTTCGGAATGCCAATTATGCTGAATCCCATTTTGGCGATTCCCTTTATCCTGACACCGTTAGTAACAGGAACGATTGGGTACGTGGCGACAAGTCTAGGCTTTGCCGCTAAAGCCGTGGTAATGGTCCCATGGCCGATGCCACCGATCGTCAATGCTTATCTAGCTACTGCTGGGGATATCGGGGCTGTGATCACGCAAGTTATCTGTATTGTCGTGGCAATTTTGATCTATCTACCTTTTGTTTTGGTAATGAATCGTACGACCAATGAAGTTGCATAAAGGAGTTTTAAAAAAATGGTAAAAATACCTGAAACATTTATTTTAGGGGCTGCTTCGTCTGCTTGGCAGACAGAAGGCTGGCAAGGAAAGAAAGAAGGGCAAGATTCGTATCTCGACCGCTGGTACAAAGAAGAACGCTTTGTCTGGCATAATGGCTACGGGCCGGCTGTTGCGACGAATTTTATGGAAAAGTTTTCAGAGGATGTTGAACTGATGCAGGAGGTTCATTTGACCCATTACCGAACATCGATCAATTGGGCGCGCTTCTTTACCGACCATGAACAGCTGATCGTTGATGAAGATTATGCTGCTCATATCGATCAGCTTATCGACCAATTGCTTGCGGCTGGGGTCGAACCGATGCTTTGTTTGGAACATTATGAACTGCCAGCTAGTTTGATGGATGCCTATGATGGCTGGAGCTCGCGGAAAGTGGTCGATCTATATACTCGTTATGCCGAAATCGCCTTCGAGCGTTACGGTGATCGAGTCAAACAGTGGTTTACCTTCAATGAGCCGATCGTTATTCAGACTCGTTGCTATCTCGATGCGATCCGCTGGCCCCATGAGCAAAACACAAAAAAATGGATGCTTTGGAATTATCACAAAGTATTGGCTTCCGCCCAAGCGGTGGCTGTCTATCATGAAAAGGGCTACGAGGGGCGCATCGGTTGTGTGCTAAATCCAGAAATGGTTTACGCACGCTCTTCCTCACCAGAGGATCAAAACGCGCAAAAAATGTACGATCTTTTTTTCAACCGAATCTTTTTTGATCCAATGGTTAAGGGGCATTATCCAGATGAACTTATCACACTTTGCCAAACCTATGACATCTACTTTGATCCGACAGAAGAAGATTTGGAAACGATCCGCACCCATACGGTGGATTTCTTAGGTGTCAATCAGTACTACCCGAAACGCGTGCGGGCACCACGATATCAATGGCATTCGGATACACCATTTCATCCAGAAATGTTTTATGAGACCTTTGATTTGCCAGGAAAACAAATGAATAACTCCCGTGGCTGGGAAATCTATCCGAAGGTCATGTACGATATGGCAAATTATCTTAAGGAGAATTATGGCAATATTCCATGGCTGATCACTGAAAATGGTATGGGGCGGGAAAATGAAGAACAGTATATGGATGCCACAGGTCAAGTCCAAGATGACTATCGGATTCAGTTTATTACCGAACATCTTTACTGGCTGCTAAAAGCCGTCGAGGAAGGCGCCAACTGCGAAGGCTATATGCTTTGGGCATTTACCGATTGTGTTTCACCTATGAATGCGTTCAAAAACCGCTATGGTCTTGTACGAGTCGAGCTAAATGAAGAACGGACTCGGTCATTAAAAAAATCAGCCGCTTGGTATCGTTCCCTGATTGATGAACGGTGGCTTCCATTTGAAGAAAAACCATTGATTCTGTAATAAAAACCCACGCCGATTTCCTCATCCTAAAGGAAATCAGCGTGGGTTTTCAGTTAAAAGGGTTGTTTATGAGGAGCAAGTTTCTCCCAGTCAAAGGTGACGCCAATCCCTGGTTCTTCTGGTGCAATCGCACATCCATCGGATGGATCGATCACTAACGGTCTCGTGGTGTATTGATCGATTGGGAAACTGTGCATTTCGAGATACCCAGCATTAGGCATCGCTGCTAGTAGACTAACGTGCAATTCTTGCATGCCATGTGTAGAAACAGATAAGTTACTTGTTTGTGTTAAGGCAGCAATTTTCAACCAGCCGGTGATCCCACCGCAATTGGAAGCGTCGGGTTGCGGAAAATCGACATTGCCATATTTGATCATATGAGCAAATTCGATAGGGGTGCGCAAGTTTTCTCCGCCTGCCACCGCAATTTGCCCTTCTTTAGCGATACGAGCGTAGCCTTCGTAATCTTCGGGGATCGTTGGTTCTTCAAGGAACAAAATGTCATAAGGCGCCATCAGTTTGGCGGCTTTGATCGCCTTTTCAACAGACCAGCTCATGTTGGCATCCACCATAAAGACAACATCGGGACCAATCAATTCTCTGACCGCTTTTATGCGAGCAATATCTTCGGCAAGTGTTTTTTGTCCCAATTTGATTTTGACCGCTTTTAATCCCATGTCTAAATATTTTTGATTATTGGCTAAGAGTTTTTCAAGAGGAAAGTTTAGATCAATCGCACCACCATAGCATTTTACTTTGTTGCTTGCGCCGCCTAAAAGTTTGTAGAGGGGTTCTTGTGCTTTTTTCGCACGTAAGTCCCACAAGGCGATATCACAAGCCGCAATGGCGAAACTTGCTAAACCGCCTCTGGCAACATAGTGGATTCCCCAGTTCATCTGATCCCACAAGGCTTCCACACATGCTGGATCTTTCCCTAAAAGGATCGCTTTTAGTTCTTTATCGATCAGTTTGGCGATCGATTCGCCACCGAAGCCACCAGTATACGTATAGCCGACCCCTTCACGTCCATCATCAGTAACGATCTTGACGATAGGCACTTCAAAGTGGGTGTGTAAGCCGTGCTTCGCATCTTCCATGATTTCTGGAAGAGGTATCCGATAATACGCTGTTTGTACATCTGTAATTTTTGCCATTAAAAATCCTCCTCAAATTAATGTTCACGTGTGCATTTTAATGTTAACGTTTGCATAACCATGGTAGCATGGGAAGGCGAGATTGACAAGGCTGAATTTCCTCAAATTCAAAACTTTAAAAGAAGGAGGATCGCTATCGAAGGGATCGCATCTCATCAACTGATGCTTCATGGAACCATTTAGAATATAAACAGATATAGGGAATATTAGCTAGAAATGAAGTGAAACCCCTATAAATTGTCACAAAATAGCATTTTATTTATTTTTAAAGCATAGTTATTGAATAAAAATCATTTTTGTATTATGATTATCTTAACAACGAGCAATGAAGAGTACTGGGGCAAATGAAAGCTTGGGGAAGTCTTTTATTTGGGATACCCAGTACTCTTATCTTTGTTAAACGACAAGTGAAATACAAAAGAACGACTGAACTTCTTTGGTTCAGTCGTTCTTTTGTATTTCATAAAGCGAGCGAGAGTAACTTATCGTAAGGAAGAACAAGTTTTTCTCAATTGACAAAGGAATAATCATTGGCGGTTAAAACAGTACGAGCTTGTTCTACCTGATGTTCCTTGATTAAAATATAATCAGTATTGAAGGTAGAAACAGCAAAAATACTGATTGACTCCTCGGCTAGAAGGGAAGAGATTTTTGCAATAATGCCAATTAAGCTAAAATCCAGCACACCAATTATTTTCATCGCTTTCCATCCATCTTCTCTGTTTAGTGTTTCAGCTGGAACCTTTGCCGTTGGTAACACCAAAGAAAGTTCTTCTGACGTATGGGCAAAAAATAGAGGAACGATCTTCAGTATCGAAGGATCAATACGCTCTACTTGGATGACAGAAAAAGAGGGTGCCAATAAGGTCAGTTTCATTTAATCACGTCCTTCGTTTGATGCAATCATCATATCAAAGGATAAGAAAGAAGGGAAGGCGATTATCATTTGATCACGTATGATTCTAAGCGTTGTGTCGTTTCTGCGAGACGTAACAGACGGGTAGATTCTATACAGAGGAAAATAAGCGGTTAAAAATATTCCATTATTAGACTAAATAAGCAAAGTAAGCGATCATTTATCGCTTGATGTGAGCTCAAGCTATCGTTTTGCTATTAAACTTTTCTTCGAGTTTTTAAATCACCAATCTGGAGTTCCAGTTTTTCGAGGGAGCTACCAAAGTCTGTGAGAAAGACATGAAATAATAAGGAACAGGCATGATAATCTCGGATGATTTTCTGCTTGTTAGCTGGTCTTTTTTTGTCACTGAAAAATTTTTCTAATACACAGAGTGGTTCTTGCCAAGATTTTAATTGCTCCAAAGTATCTCCTAAACCATATATGTCCTGGTAGCTAATTTCTTTTACCGGCTGCTTATTACTTGTCTTAATGCCAATCTTTTCTATTTCTTTCAAAGTAACGCCTCCATTCTGTTTTTAATGGTGCTCTTATAGACACCACCTTAGGTTCTATTTTACTATATGATGTCCTTATGAACAACATCTGCTTGCAGAAAAAGGTGGCTAATACATGAACAGAAAAATAGAAATAGGCTTAAAAGAGCTTGTAAAAAGCCGAGGAATTTCTCTAAGAGAGTTAGCACGCTTATCTGATATTGAACCTTCGATTATTAATAAGCTGGCAAATGGCAAACGAGAAAAAGTTTACCTTCAACATATTGAAAGAATCGCTAATGCATTGGAAATTGACGATATTTCAGAAATTATCAGACTCACAAAAAAATAACTTTTGAAAAGTAGAACAAGACAAAAAGAGAACACTTAGAATAGCCGCACTGCACAACTTGACTATTCTAAGGTTTTCTTTATTTTTATATTCTTTAGATAGGAAAAAAGAATGCCGTTGAGAACGCAAAACAGGAGTGAAAAAAAGTGTATCTAAAGATACTAAGGAGTAAAAAGCCTTAAATCAAAAATAGAGTAAAAAAATCAGCCCAAGAAAAACTCGCAAAAAAGAGACTCGTATACAATTTGGTGAAAAGGTACGCCATTGAAGAGCATTGATTGCTTAAAAAAAAGCATCTGACTTCACTTGAACAATTAATGTAGGTTCAATCGGTATAAGAAATACAATCTAAGAAAAGCGAGGAATAGCACATCGGTTTAAAGCTGATAATTAACCACCA
This sequence comes from Enterococcus sp. FDAARGOS_375, assembly GCF_002393265.1. Lineage (NCBI taxonomy): Bacteria > Bacillati > Bacillota > Bacilli > Lactobacillales > Enterococcaceae > Enterococcus > Enterococcus sp. FDAARGOS_375. The sequence continues at coordinate 2,420,007 of NZ_CP023515.1, forward strand.
TTTGACTACCAAACAAGAAAACTACGAAAAACATTGTGCAACTGAAAATACAAAAAAAGTGTTCAAAACCTCTTTAAATCAAGGTTTTGAACACTTAGGAAAAACTACGAAAATCTAATCGATTTAAGCTTATGGAGATGGCGGGAGTCGAACCCGCGTCCAAACATATTGCTACCTAAAAATCTACGCTCATAGTCAACTCATTTGAAGGTTCGCTTTACAGCTTGCCGAGTGACAGGCAGTCTGTATCGCTAGTCTGATGAGCTCTTTTTTATCTTACAGACGGAAAGATAAAACGTATCCCACTTAGAATAGGACCCTTACTCGAGCACATGGGCGATGCCGAGAGGATCTACGCTAACTGTTTTTAGGCAGCTAAAGCGTAAGAGTTTTCGTTTTTAGCAGTTATATTTAACTGTAACGTTTTAACGTAGACGTAACCTACGAAGCGCAATTCAGGCTCAACTATGCCTGTCGAATCCGTAACATCCCCTCGATAAAAGGGGTATCGCTACCATTCACTAGTATACCATATTTTTGTTCATGTGCAAAGGATCAGATCAAGTCAAAGTGTTTCAGGGCGTGCACGATTCCGCCTTCGGTATTTTTCAAGGTAACGAAATCTGCCAGTTCTTTCAACTCTTGAATCCCATTTCCCATGGCAATTTTGTGGTCACAGGCTTCTAAAAGGGCGAAATCGTTGCTGCCGTCACCAAAGCCGAAGGTAGGTACATCTTCTAGACCCAACAATTCTACCAAGGTTTTTACGCCAGTCCCTTTAGAGGTGCCAGATTTTACGACATCGATCGAAAAAGGCGTATTACGATAAAAAGTTAATTCTGGAAAAAGCTCATGATAATAAGCATCGTTGCCGACACCTAAAACCAGCAACATATTGGTCCGGTCCGTTTCATAATGCAGAGGATCGATTTCTGGGAGAGGGCTACGGACGTAGTTGTATGCACCGACCATTTCCTCGGTGTGACCAGTCGCCCAATAGCCTTTCTCATTGTAATAACACAGCTCATCACCATTGTCTTTGACAGCTTGGTACATTCGTGCGCAAAGCTCAGGTTCTAGAGTATCAGAAAAAACTTCTTTGCCGTCAATGCGAATAAAGGCCCCGTTCATGACGATGTTTGAGGTGATCCCAGCTGCTTCACGAATGGCGGTAACTTCAGGTTCAGTTCTTCCAGTTGCAATGATCGGCAGTACTTCGTTTTTTCGCAATATCGCCATCGCTTCAGCAATTTCCGAAGTGATTTGCGCGTGTTCATCTAAAAGCGTACCGTCAAGATCAAAAAATGTTAATGCTTTATAGGTCATGTATCTTACTCCTAAGGTTTATAGTCATAGTCCACTCACAATCTTATCAAAGATTGAAAAAAAGGCAAACCTTTATGAATAATCGGTGAAGTTGTTGGTAGAAGAAAGAAATTCGAGTATACTATAGGAAGAATGGAGTGAAACGATGATTTTTTTAGTAATTGGCAGCATTTTTTTCTTGATTGGTCTCACTTTTTTTCTTTTTCCATCAAAAAAAATGAACCTTATTTATGGCTACCGTTCCTATCTGGCAAAACAAAATGAACGAAATTGGCGACAGGCCCAAAAACTATCTGCCCGATTCTTTCTGCTTTTTGGCGGAATCATGGCGCTCATTGGGTTTGTCTTGAAATGGCAAGAATGGACCAACTTTTTTCTAATTGAAATGATCGCGATCCCTTGGTTCATCGTGCCGATCTTTGGCCTGATCGAAGAGAATCTGCAACGATTTGATAAAGAACATAGAGGTGAAGAAAATGAATATATTAATGATTGAAGACAACGAATCTGTTTCTGAAATGATGCAAATGTTTTTCTTGAATGAAGGATGGGAAGCAGTGTTTAAGTACGATGGCAAAGAAGGACTTGAGGCCTTTGCTGCTGAACCAGAAAAATGGGATATGATCACCCTTGATCTGAATCTTCCTTCCATGGACGGCATGATGGTGGCGCGCGAAATTCGTAAAATCTCTAGTACAGTCCCTATTATTATGTTGACGGCCCGTGACTCAGAAAGCGATCAAGTCATTGGATTAGAGATGGGGGCGGATGACTATGTGACGAAACCCTTTAGTCCATTGACCTTGATTGCACGGATCAAGGCACTACACCGTCGCAGTGAATTGGTTGACAAAATAACACCTGAAGCTTCCGATGCCACCTTTGATATCGTCACCGATCATTTCAAAATGAACACAAAAACACGGGAAGCCTATTTAAATGGTCAACCCATCGATGGGTTGACGCCGAAAGAATTTGATTTGCTTTATACGTTAGCGAAAAAACCGCGACAAGTATTTTCGAGAGAACAGCTGTTAGAACTGGTCTGGGATTACCAATACTTTGGCGATGAACGGACCGTCGATGCACACATCAAAAAACTAAGACAAAAAATTGAAAAAGTGGGGCCACAGATCATTCAAACCGTCTGGGGCGTTGGGTACAAATTTGATGATGCGGGTGCTGCTTAATGCGCTACCTGTATCAACAGCTGATTGCATTTTTTGTGGTGATCTTCGTGATCTTGATGACGATTGGTATTGCGTTTACTCAAATGACACGCCAAACGTTACAAGAACGGAATTATGAGCAGTTAATGGGGTATGCTTCGTCGGTCGCGACGATTTCGCAAATCAGTGACTCAGAATATTTACAGCAAAATATGACCCGGGATGGCTATCTACAGTATTCCTTGCGTTTGGCTGAGAATATTTTGAGCAACCAAGATATCTCCTTTGCTTTCTTTAAAAGTCCTGATGATATTATTTATCCACTAGATACCGCTCATGCTGTTGATTTTCCGATCTCTGAAAAAGACTGGCAGTCCTTAGAAAATGGGGCGCGTCTACAACTGACCTCCGCCACAAATTTATACGGGGAAAAAGAACTGACTTCCTATGTGTTGATACCTTTTTCTGTCAATCGCACGGATTTTTACGGGGTAATGGTAGTTTCGCAATCGGCAAGCAGTATTTTGAATCTTGTCAGTGCCTTTAATCAAAACTTGTTTAAAGTTTGTTTGATCTCGATCGTTGTCTCATTATTGATCAGTTACCTTTTTGCTACGTTCCAAGTAAGGCGGATCAATCGCATGAAACGGGCAACCAAAGAAATTACTAATGGCAATTTTGATATTTTCTTGCCGGTGCATAATCGGGATGAATTTGATGAATTAGCCGAAGATTTTAATTTAATGACGAAATCCTTAAAAGAATCCCAAGAAGAGATTGAACGGCAAGAAGAACGTCGTCGGCAATTTATGGCGGATGCTTCTCATGAGATGCGTACCCCGTTGACGACCATCAATGGCTTATTGGAGGGCTTAGAGTACAACGCAATTCCTGAGAATCAAAAAGACAATGCGATCCGCTTGATGAAAAATGAAACCAATCGTTTGATTCGATTAGTCAACGAAAACCTTGACTACGAAAAAATCAGAACCAATCAAATCTCGATGGTCATCAAAAAATTTGATGCGACGCAAACTATCAAAAATCTACTGACGCAACTGGAGAGCAAGGCAGAAATCGCCAAAGATGTGTTGATTTTAGAAACAACAGAGCCAATTGACGTCTATGCCGACTACGATCGTTTCGTCCAAATCATGGTCAATATTTTACAAAATGCGATCCAGTTTACGGAAGATGGAGAAATTCGGGTTCGAATCGAAAAAGGCTACTTGGAAACGATCATCGAAATCAGTGATACGGGAATCGGCATGTCTGAGGAACAAGTCAAGAATATTTGGGATCGTTACTACAAAGTTGATCCTTCCCGCAAAAACCGTCAATTTGGTGAATCTGGTCTGGGACTATCGATCGTTGAACAGCTCGTACGCCTGCACAAAGGAAAGATCAGTGTAGAAAGTGAACTTGGCAAAGGCACGACCTTTAAAATCTCTTTTCCAGATATCGACTTAAATGAAGAATAAGGAATCGACCGGCAGCAATTTACTTAGCCGGTCGATTTTTTTGCGTTTCATTGGCAGCATCTCAAACAAAAAGACTTGCTTTTGCAAGCAAGCCTTTTTGTTTGAGGGCTATGTAAACTATAGATAAGTGGTATAGGGCGTATGGGCAAAGCATTCGTCTTCATGGATCAAATAGATGGCAACAGCAAATTGTTCGGCGATTTCTTGGCACAAAGGCAGCAGGATTTGGACCTCTTCTGTTGTTAACGTGCTCAAGACATTTTCGATTAAAAGGGTTTCTCTTTCTGAAAGTAACGCTAAGAGCAGTTGAATTTTGATTTCCTCAAAGGGGGCTAACTCTGTCCGCTCTTTTTTTAAAGCTGATAAGGGAAGCTGAACATAAGGCAGTACACTCTCTAAATCGTCCCCTTTTTTATTTGCAAGAGATACATTGTCCATCACGGATAAAAAGGGAACGGAGGGCCATTGAGCACGAATCAAGATTGCTTTTTTTTGTGAAAGCTGCAAACTTAATTCAGAAGTTTTTGTTTCATTGTCTTTCGAAATATAATAGAAACCAATTGATTTCGTTAGCTGAGTTGGTTTTTCCATTGTTTTTTCCTCCGATACAGACTATGTCCGCTGGCAATCAAACCAGTAAAACCGGTCACAGCGGCAAGTAAGACGACAAGTGTGTGGCGTGTGCTTTCAAATAAAATAGCAAGCCAAGTGGTGCTGTTCAAATCGACATTTTGGACCAGAATTTGACTATTTTGCGGAATCGTAATGGCGAATTCTTGTCCAGGAAGACTTTGGACAGCCTCCCAAAAGTTATCAGAAGCACGCTCTCGATCAAGGGCAATGATATGCCCACTAAGTAATTCCCGCTGGAAATAAGGTTGGAAGAGTAGCAATAACACAAAGGCGATCACAGCGGCTGCTAAGAGCGGTAAGAGCATTTCAATGATCTGCATTGCTACCCATTGTCTGGTGGTAGCACCACTTGCTAACCAAGCAGTGTATTCCGAGCGTTTATATAGTTGGTAGTAAACTTGAAAGCCGATAAAGACCAGCGTAAAGGCGCTGAAAATCAAATAGAACAGTTGATGATAGATCGTCGTAACCGGTTGGATCTCTTCGGCTACTTTCGTTTGCAGATCTTCTGTCGCTAAGAGATCTCTTGTCTGAGCGATCACTTGATCCATCGAGTAGATCAAGGCAAACGTCACGATCAAGCCAATTACGGCAAAGAAGGATACAAGCGTATAAAGCACCATGGCTTTTTTATGATAAAAAATGCTAGCAATCGCAAAATGTATAGTTTTCATCTAATTCACCTCATCCTAGTACATAGTATAAAAGGGGAGTTTGAATAAAGTATGAAGTTCTTGTAGTAAAATATCGAAGCTAAAAAAGTGGCGAGAAAGTTCGACGTTTTCCTAACAAATAGCGCAAAAAAATCCAGCAAGGCAGGCGCCTTACTGGATTGATCATTGGTTGTTCTTACTTTACTCGCCGCTATCTTGTTCCATCATCTGCTGGTATTCTTGGAAGGTTTTTGTTTGGTACAGATCGACGGTCGATTGATTCCCGTTTTGAGAAAAGACACTGGTTGAATCACTGCCTAGATTCTTTTCGATATCCATCATTTGCTGAAGGGCATCTTTGTAATTATAGGTCGAAGGATCAACTTCTTCTAGACCGCTCTTCGCGTAGAAACGTAAGAGATCACCATTGTTGATCTGATCAGAAACCGAAAGCTGTTTGTCGACTTTGGCTTTCCATTCATCGACTTTGGCTTGCAATTCATCGGATGGATCGTTGATCGGCATGCCGGTACGATTGTCATACAATGTACTGCTATAGTAAGTGTAGTCTGGTGTCACAAAGTCGCCATCACGGAAGGCAACCAGTTGTTCATTTTGATCAGAGAATAAATCTTGTCCCAGTTGAATATAGTTCGATGTATCCACACCCAGTAAGTGCAATAGGGTTGGCAATGCATCAATTTGACCGCCATACGTATGATTGATGCCGCCATTTGATTGTCCTGGAATATGAATCATATAAGGGACACGTTGTAACGACGCATTGTCAAAGTTTGTCCACGTAGAACTTGTTTTTCCAAGCAATTCTGCTAAGTTACGGTTACGAGAATTGGAAATTCCGTAATGGTCACCATATAAAACGATGACTGAGTTTTCGTACAAGCCACTTTCTTTCAAGTAATTGAAGAACTCTTCCACGGCTTTATCCAAATAATTCGCGGTTGCGAAATAGCCATTGATCGTTTGATCAGAAGTGTTCGCTAGCGGGAAGCCGCCTTCTTCATTGGTAAATTCAGAATAAGGGTAGTGGTTAGAAACAGCAATGAATTTTGAATAGAACGGTTGTTGCAGACGTTCTAAGTATTGTACCGATTGTTCAAAGAACGGTTTGTCATGCAACCCGTATTGGAATGAATTTTCATCATTGACATCATAATAAGAAGCGTCAAAGAAATAATCATAGCCAAACCGTTTGTAAGTTTCATTTCGGTTCCAGAAGGTACCAGTATTTCCGTGGAAAACGGCACTGGTATAGCCTTGCGTTTGACCTAAAATATCTGGTGCTGCTTCAAAGGTGTTTTTCCCACCCAGTTGAGTGAATAACGCTCCTTGATTCAATCCAAACAGGGAATTTTCGAATAATGTTTCGGCATCACTGGTCTTCCCAGCTTTTACTTGGTGGAAGAAATTATCAAAACTAAAGGTACTATCACTATGGTATAAACTATTGATAAACGGCATGACTTCATGTTCCACGCCATCTTCATCTTTCAATTTATAATCGATCAAGAATTGCTGAACACTTTCTAAGTGAATATAAATGACATTCTTGCCTTTTGCGATACCAAACAGATCATCATTTGGTTCTGCGTAATGCTCTTTAACATAGCTCTCTACTTCGTTCATGTCGTTGGGACTCGCTTCGGCACGTACTTGCGAAGCTTGATAAGTTTGTACGCCATCATAAACTGTAAAGGCATTGATCCCAAGATATTTGACTAAATAGTCACGAGAAAACGTTCGAGTAAGCAATTCAGGACGATCCGCTTCTGCTAAGAAAAGATTGGCAGAAAAGACCATAACAGCTAAGGTTGAGATCGCAAAAGCCATCCGTGCCCGCACAGGACGAGTGTCCATTTTGATTTTTTTCTTTGAAAAGGCTGCAATCAGCACGATAAAGTCAATGAAATACAACACATCGTAGGGACGGAACAAGCGAATTGCGCTTTCTCCTAGACCACTTGCCACTTTTCCTACACCAAGCATCGTGTTGATGGTGATAAAGTCAGTGAATTCTCGATAGTAAGAAACATTGGAGAACAATAGCAGAGTCATCAAGAAATAAATCACAAGCATCGTGATATAAGCTGCCTTGGTTCTTCTTACGTACAATGCGATCGACAGCAGCAACAAAGTCGTTGCGATCGGATTGATGAATAAGATGAAGTACTGAATGCTGCTTTCAATACCTAGGTGGAAGTCCACCATATAGGCAAAGATATTTTTTAGCCAAAATAATAGGGCTAATAGGAAAAAAAAGCCCATTCTTGTATTCACAAAGGTGGATACTTTATTTTTTTTCAAAGGAATCGTCCTCTCTTTTTCCAGTATAACCGGTAAATTACGATTTTACATCACAGTACATTTTACTAGGCTGTGAAAGACGTGTCAAATGAATTCCTTGTCATGACGCGGAATTAAGTATTTCTTTACTTTCAAGGATACAGACAATACAGTCGCTTTTTGCTATACTAAAAAGGAGAATGAATGGAGCAGATGAACATGAAAATAAAACTAACGAAGCAAGGATCAGCGAAGCTTCGCAAAAAGAATCCGTTGATCCAAAGTGAAGATCTTCAACAAGCAATCGAGACGAAGGAGTGGGTCACCTTTATTGATCAGGCCAACCATTTCTTAGGTGTCGGCTATCTTGGGGAACAAAATAAAGGGATCGGATGGGTCGTATCCTTTGAAGAAACAGTGATCGACCAAGCATTCTTTGCGCAACGCTTTGCGAAAGCAAAAGGCAAGCGTAGTGCTTACTATCAAGATGACCTGACAGATGCCTTTCGTCTGTTTAATGGCGAGGGGGATCAATTGGGGGGACTTACCGTAGATTTGTATGGCGAGTATGTCGTTTTTTCTTGGTACAATGCCACCCTTTATAAACATAAAAAAGCGATCGTGGCGGCTTTTCGTCAAATCTTTCCCGAGATCAAAGGGGCTTATGAAAAAATCCGCTTTGCGTCTGAACTGCCCGAATCAGCATGGGTCTATGGGGAAACGGCGCCTGAACCCTTACTGGTGAAAGAAAATGGCGTCACGTATGCGACGTATTTGAACGAAGGACTAATGACGGGCATCTTTTTGGATCAAAAAGAAGTTCGTGGCCAACTCGTCGATGGTTTGGCAGCTGGCAAGTCTGTTTTAAATATGTTCAGTTATACGGGGGCGTTTTCTGTCGCTGCTGCTGTCGGTGGGGCTACTCAGACCACGAGTGTTGATTTGGCAAAACGCAGTTTGGAAAAGACCCGCGAACAATTTTCAGTTAATGGCATTGATCCAGATACCCAGCGTATCCATGTCATGGATGTCTTCAATTACTTCAATTATGCCCGCAAAAAAGACTTGCGCTTTGATGTGATCGTCTTAGATCCGCCGAGTTTTGCCCGCAACAAGAAAAAAGTCTTCTCGGTTGCAAAAAACTATGGCGATTTAGTCACAGATAGCTTGGAGATTTTAGCGCCAGATGGTTTATTGATCGCCTCAACGAATGCGGCCAATCTGTCCTCGAAGAAGTTTCAAGAAATGATCGAAGCGTCATTAGAGAAAGCACATGTTCCTTATGAATGTATTCAAAGTTATCGTCTACCAGCTGATTTTGCGGTAGATAAGCACTTTCCAGAAGGTAATTATCTGAAAGTATTCTTTTATCAAATGAAAAAGGAGTGAAGGAGATGAGCCGATCAAAACCAGTAACGTTAGATGGGAAAACACCCCTGATTTGTGTCCCATTGATTGGAAAAACCAATGAGGAAATTTTAAAACAAGCCCTTGCTGCTGAGGAATCAGAAGCACAGATCATTGAATGGCGCGTTGACCATTACAAACATGCAGACGATCAACAAGCGGTCTTAGATGCATTGTCTCATATTCGCACGACTTTAAAATCAAAAGAGCTACTTTTTACTTTTCGAACCATAGAAGAAGGGGGCGAGCGGCCGTTCACGTTGACCCAATACAAAGAATTGTGTTTAGCTGCTGCTGATTCAGGCTTGATCGATTGGATCGATATCGAATTAGAGAAAGCTGAATTTTTAGGTCGCGGCTTTATTCAAGAAATCAAAAAGGCACAGGTAAAGCTGATACTGAGCAATCATGATTTTGAGAAAACGCCAGAAGATGCTGTGTTGATTTTAAAAATCGGCGTAATGAATCAATTTGGTGCCGATGTTGGCAAGTTAGCGATGATGCCCAAGCAAGTCCAAGACGTTTTACGTTTAATGGGGATCATTACTAAAGCTCGTGGCTTCAACCAACTGCCGTTGGCGATCATGTCGATGGGGGAGCTGGGGAAAATCAGCCGTGTTAGTGGGGCATTGACTGGTTCGGTCTTTACTTTTGCTTCGTTGCAAGGGGCATCAGCACCTGGACAAATACCGATCGAACGAATGACCAACTACTTACAAGAATTTTCACTCAATGAGTAAGACCAGCCAAGGCCTTCTCTTAGAAGAAACCAAAACAAAAGAGGGATAAAATGGCGAAGAAGAAACAAAAAACCAATGCGATCCGTCAAGTAGAACAACAGAAAATCGCCTATAACGAATACACCTATGAGTGGTCGGAAGATCATCTCGATGCGCAATCCGTCGCTGCGCAACTAGCACGCCCGCAAGCTATCTACAAAACGCTGGTGGCAGTGGGGAACAAAACAGGACCGCTGGTGGCTGTGATTCCTGGAAATAGAGAAGTGGATCTGAAAAAGTTAGCCAAAGTCAGTGGAAACAAAAAAGTAGAGATGCTGCATCTGAGAGATTTAGAAGAGACGACTGGCTATATTCGCGGCGGCTGTTCGCCGATCGGGATGAAAAAGCTCTTTCCTACTTATATTGATCGTGGGGCGCAGACACTGGAAGAAATCGTGGTTTCTGCAGGAAAGCGCGGGTTGCAGATGGGGCTTGCCCCACAAGCGTTGCAACAATTGACAAGGGCGGTCTTTGCCGATTTGTTGGCAACTGACCACGAATAAAAAATCCCCGTGAACCATCTAGAGATGACGCTCACGGGGATTTTTTTGTGCTGTTTTATTCCATGACCTCAATATCGAAAACCTCGATATTTTCTAAACCACCATAAAAGTCAAACCACGGAGTGGCATATTGTTTTAGAATGGCGTTTAATTCTTCAACATTTTCTTTTCCTTGGGTGTCCAGCCATTCCAATAACGCTTTGGCCCCTTGTTTCCCATAAATTTCGACACTATCGCGCCAAGTTGCTCGACCACCTAAGATTCCTGAGAATTTGGCACCATGTTGACCAGCAAAGGTCAATTCATCGCGAAAGACATTCGCTGGAACTCCCGCACTCAAATAGATGAATGGTCGCGTCGCGGCGTCACTGGCTTCTTTGAAGTAATCGGCGGCTTCTTCTTGCGTATAAACGGCCTCTAAGCCTTCTTTTTGGAAGCCTTCAACTAAGTCGAACTGAACCGGTACTTCGACTTTCAAAATATCGATATGGTAGTGATCTTTCGTCAATTCCTGAATGGTTCGGATGACCTTGCTCGGTTTGATCTTGGCAAAAGCAGGTGATTTGTCATCTGTGATCTCATCATCATAGACGATTGGTTCCACAAATAACGGAATATCGGCCGCCTGCGCCTCCGTACCTAAACGCTCCAAAAACGCATGTTTGGTATCTAAAATCTCTTGCGGTTCATCTGGATTATAATAAACCAAGACTTTCGCAGCATCTGCCCCTTTTTTCACCAGGCGCTGCAACGATTCATTGGGTAAAATCTCAGGCAAACGACCCGGCGTGTTGACATCATAGCCTGTTTTTTCATAGGAAAGGATCAAGCCAGCATTGGGATTCTTTGCTTCGATCCCTAAGAAGCCATATTCCTCATCTAACAAAATACTGCTGACATATTTGGTCAATTCTTGGGAAACCAACTGCTTGAACTCATAAATGTGTTCCATCGTAAAGTCATCCGGTCCAGTTGCTGCCTTCATCATTTTTTTCATGGAACCACGTTGGTCGATCGCTAGTGCAGCAATCACACCATCCTCATTTGAAAGTTTTTGCATTCGTTCAAATTTACCTCTTGAAATTCGTTTCATTAAAAAAACCTCCCTCGATCTTGCTATCTTTAGTCTACGCCTACTTTGAGAAAAACCCAACTAATAAGCAAAAAGAGGGGGAGACCCAGGTGTTGACAGCAACGGGCAAGGATATTGCTGCCAACACCTGGGTCATCGATCAATAACTGAAATAACTCGCTGTTTCTGCTGCATTTTTTCCGGAGACATGCCCCGTGCAAAACGCTGCTGTAATGTTGAAACCACCTGTATACCCATTGATATCCAGCAATTCACCGGCAAAATACAAGCCATTGATTTTCTTGCTCTCCATGGTTTTTGGATTGATTTCTTTCAGATGGACCCCGCCGCCCGTCACGAAGGATTTTTCTAATGGGAACGTGCGGACAATGGTGATTGAAAAGCCTTTGATCAAGGAAGCGAGCGCCGCCAACTGTTCTGGTGAGGCTTTTTCAGCAACCAGCTCATGCAGGTCTAGCTGCTGCAAAAAGAAGGTCATCAAGCGCTCAGGCAAAAAGCCAGCTAAAGCATTCGGCAATTGTTTCTTCGAAGCCGCAGACTGAATCAATTCTTGGGTCAAGGCTTCATGAGATTTTGCTGGCAGACAATCCAGAGCAACCGTTACGGGTTGTTGCTTTTTCAATTCTTGATTTACGAAGGAGGAACAGCGCAAAGCAGCTGGACCAGATAATCCAAAGTGGGTAAACAAAAGATCCATCGTATGGGCGACAATAGGCTTTCCTTTTTGATCCAAGACACTCAACGTGATGTCTTGCAAGGAAATGCCTTGCAACGTCCGCTCTTGAATAAAGGATTCTTCTGAAACAAGCGGCGATTCGGTTGGATAAAGCGGCGTAATGGTATGGCCGACTTTTTTTGCCATCTTATAGCCGTCCCCCGTTGCGCCCGTGGAAGGATAGGTGCGGCCTCCTGTCGTCAGAATCACACTAGGGGCAGAGAACTCATCGGTTTCGGTTCGCACACCGCGAATTTGACTGCCGTCATGGATCAACTTGGTTACGGCCGTGTTCGTCAACAGGGTGACGTGATGATCGTTGATTGCTTGAAGTAACGCTTCGACGATCGTTTTTGATTTGTTCGTCACAGGGAACATCCTTCCGTGGTCTTCTTCTTTTAAGACGACCCCCAAGTCAGCGAAAAACGCCATTACATCATAATTATTGAATTGGGAAAACGTGCTATACAAAAATTTGCCGTTTCCCGGAATATGAGCAACTAAATCATCTACCGGCCGATTATTGGTCACATTGCAGCGTCCGCCGCCAGTCATCAATAATTTCTTGCCGATTTTTTTGTTTTTTTCGATTAATAAGACCCTAGCACCTTGTTTGGCAGCAGTGATCGCAGCCATCATGCCGCTCGTACCTGCACCCACAACAATGACATCATAGGTTTTTTCCATTCTTTTCACCTCTTTGGGATTGTAACACATCGGCTACGACTGCTGAAAGGATTGGTCGATTTTTTTCGAATGATAAAAAATTCTGACAATTCTAAAAAAAAGCGTGCAATTTCAGAAAATTTCTTTAAAATAGAAAATATCTTAAAGGAGGTAATGCACTATGACCAAAGCTTCAGCTTACGTGAAAGAAATTCAAGCGAAGATTCACGAGAAAGACCAACACCAACCGGAATTTCTTCAAGCAATTGACGAATTTTTGCCTACGATCGTTCCCTTTTTAGAGGAGCATCCAGAATATATTGAATCAAATATCCTTGCCCTCTTAACTGAACCAGAACGTTTTATCCAATTCAGAGTCCCATGGCAAGACGATCAAGGCAACTGGCAAGTAAACCGTGGCTATCGGATTCAATTCAACTCGGCAATGGGGCCTTACAAAGGCGGCTTGCGTTTTCACCCAAGTGTCAACTTGAGTATCTTGAAGTTTTTGGCGTTTGAGCAAATCTTCAAAAACAGCTTGACAGGTCTGCCGATCGGCGGCGGCAAAGGCGGAAGTGATTTTGATCCAAAAGGCAAATCAGATGCCGAAGTGATGCGTTTTTGCCAAAGCTTTATGACGGAGCTGTCAAAACATATCGGACCTGACTTAGATGTTCCTGCTGGCGACATTGGTGTCGGAGGACGGGAAATCGGCTATTTATTTGGTTCCTACAAACGATTGAAACAATACGATGCCGGTATTTTAACTGGTAAGCCATTAGACTTTTGGGGCAGTAAAAACCGCACAGAAGCAACGGGTTATGGTGCTGTTTATTTCGTTAAGCATTTATTGACAGACCTAGGTGAAACATTTGAAGGCAAAAAAGCGATCGTTTCTGGAAGCGGCAATGTTGCGATTTATGCAATTGAGAAGTTGCAAGAATTAGGTGCGATCCCTGTCACCTGTTCTGATTCCTCTGGTTTTATTTATGACAAAGACGGCATTGATCTGGCCTTATTAAAAGAAATCAAAGAAGTGAAGCGCGAACGTCTGACGGCTTATGCGAAAGAACGTCCATCAGCAGAATATCATGAAGGGGCATCTGTCTGGGATTTTGATACACCAGCGGAATTAGCCTTTCCTTGCGCGACCCAAAACGAGATTAATCTCTCACAAGCCAAACGTGCAAAAGCCAATGGTGTTCGGGTCGTTTCTGAAGGCGCGAATATGCCTAGCTCATTAGAAGCAGCAGAATATTTTATTGAAGAAGGAATTTTCTACTGTCCAGGAAAAGCAGCCAATGCTGGCGGCGTAGCCGTTTCTGCGTTAGAAATGAGTCAAAACTCCCAACGACTGCAATGGGAAAAAGCTGAAGTCGATGCCAAATTGGACGATATCATGAAGTCGATCTATGAAGCATGCCGTGATACTGCTGAAACCTTCGATCAAAAAAATAATTTTATGTTAGGTGCGAACGTCGCAGGCTTTGAAAAAGTTGCTAAAGCAATGTTTGCTCAAGGACTTGTCTAAAATCACCCAACAGGCTACCTATCAGGAATTACTTGAAAAAAGTTGGAAAAAAACGTAAAGTAGGTAGTGTATGAAAAACTATTTTTTCAAGGAGGACAAATCATGTCACACATCAAGTTTGACTATTCGAAAGTAGCACCATTCGTAAACGAATACGAATTGAGCTACATGCAAAGTCAAGTTACAGCAGCAGACAAACAATTACGCGAAGGAACAGGTGCTGGTAGCGACTTTCTAGGTTGGATCGACCTTCCTAAAAATTATGACAAAGATGAATTTGCGCGTATCAAAAAAGCGGCTGAAAAAATTCAATCTGATTCTGAAGTACTAGTCGTGATCGGGATCGGCGGATCTTATTTAGGAGCGAAAGCAGCGATTGATTTCTTAAATCATTCTTTCTTTAACTTGTTACCAAATGAAGAACGCAAAGCACCACAAATCTTTTTTGCCGGTAATTCAATTTCTTCAACTTACTTAGCAGATTTGATCGAAATCATTGGTGACCGTGACTTCTCTGTGAATGTGATCTCAAAATCAGGAACTACTACTGAACCAGCGATCGCTTTCCGTGTTTTCAAAGAACGTTTGATTGAAAAATACGGCAAAGAAGAAGCCAACAAACGGATCTACGCAACAACGGATAAAGCGAAAGGTGCAGTAAAAGTTGAAGCAGATGCTGAAAACTGGGAAACTTTTGTGATTCCAGATGACGTCGGCGGCCGTTTCTCTGTATTGACTGCTGTTGGTTTATTGCCAATCGCTGCCAGCGGAGCGGATATCGATGCCTTGATGCAAGGGGCAGCAGATGCTAGCGATGCTTACGCAAGTGACGACCTTGAAAAAAATGAAGCGTATCAATATGCAGCAATGCGTAACATCCTTTATCGCAAAGGCAAAGTAACCGAATTGCTGATCAACTACGAACCAGGCATGCAATACTTCTCAGAATGGTGGAAACAATTATTCGGCGAGTCTGAAGGAAAAGACCAAAAAGGGATCTATCCTTCAAGTGCAAACTTCTCAACAGATTTGCATTCTCTTGGTCAATACATCCAAGAAGGCCGTCGCAATATCTTTGAAACCGTCGTAAAAGTTGAAAAACCACGCAAATCAATCGCGATCCCTACACAAGAAGCCGATCTTGATGGTCTTGGCTACTTAGAAGGAAAAGAAGTTGATTTTGTTAATACGAAAGCCTTTGAAGGAACGTTACTTGCCCATACAGATGGAGATGTACCAAATCTGTTAGTAAAAATCCCTACAATGGATGCTTACACGTTAGGGTACACGATGTACTTCTTTGAGATCGCTGTAGGAATTTCTGGCTACTTAAATGGCGTGAACCCATTTGACCAACCAGGAGTTGAAGCTTACAAGAAAAACATGTTCGCCTTACTTGGCAAACCAGGTTTCGAAGATCTTGCAAAAGAATTGAACGAACGTCTATAATAAGATAAAGAAACGCCTCGAGCCAGTTCTGATCGGCTCAAGGCGTTTTTATTTTATTTAATAACAAATCAGTAATCCAAAAAATCAGCGGTCTTCTTTTAATCCCCAAAGCAACGCAGCAGACAATAGTCCAAAGATACAGGTTTGAATAATTGGCATTTGACTCATCTCCTTTTGATTTTCTTTAGTATAAAATGAATTCTATTCAGTGGCACGAACAAAGCAGTGGGTTTCAACGAACGAAACTGTCATTTCTTGGTGACAAATGCGTGATGAACGGAAATAAACCGTTTTCATTTTGATGCTTTTTTGTTATTATATCTTTAAGAAAGAAAACGGTTGAGGTGAGGATATGGAGAATATTACGATTGGTGAAAAATATGTCTGCCGACCAGTAGGGGCGAGTAAGCCTGTGATCGGTGTGGTGGAAAAACTATACGTAAATACGGCGTTGATCGTCGTTTCAAGTTGTGAAGAAGAAGATCAAGTACAAGTAGAAGCTTGTAATCGTCGGATGATCGTCAGCTTCAATAAAATTTTTACACAAACCAATGTTGCTTAACAAAAGAGTAAAAATGCTGCTCCACGGATTACCGTGAGCAGCATTTTTCTTCGTGTGAGATCAGCCAACACCGATCACAAAGTTCAATAGTTTGTCTGAATAAGTCATGTCTTCTTCCGTCACACTCAACTCTTCATTTAAAATCCCCATTTGGTCGGTAATGATCCCGTCCACACCGTAAAAACGCATCCGGCTGATGGTATCCGCATCATTGGGGGTCCAAACGAACACTTCCTTGCCGTCAGTCCGGGCAGAAGCGATGAAGTTGCGGTTGATCGTACTGTATTCCATTGTCAGAAAATCGGCACTAGTCAGTGGTGGGCCAACGACATTGAAGGGCATGATGTATCCTGACGTCAATTCAGGTGCTTTATCCTTTAATTCTTCAACAACTGTATAGGAGAGGCTTTGCATAATATGCCCATTTGCAACTAAATCCTCTTGGTATCGTTCTAAGAAGTCATCTACGAGCTGCGCAGTATCTTTTTGCTGAGTTTTGATCTCCACCAGCAGTTTTTGATCCAATTGGTTGGCAAGCGCCAAGTACTCGTCAAAAGTTGGAATACGGGCTGTCTGGTTGTTTTCCGAAACTGTCAGTGATTCGGCATAGCTCAAGGGTAATTGTTCTGGTTTTCCTTTGCCGCCGGTTAGTTGGCGGTAAGAAAAATCATGATAGACAATAAAATGACCATCACTTGTTTGCTGGACGTCCATTTCAACATAATCCGGGTGATACTTCTCACTAGTAAAGCGTAGTGCTTCAAGAGAATTTTGGACCCCTTGTCCGTCGCTTACCCCTCGATGGGAGATCGTTACCGGATGAATCGAAGCAGCTGAAGTCAGATAGTTCATATTATATAGACTAACACCGACACCGAAAAGCACCGTCACCAAGGTAAACAAGGAACTTTTTAGACCTAAGAAATGACGCTGGTTCAATGGTTCTTGGTGGAACCAGGAAGGAATCTCTGGTAAAAAACCTTCGTCATCCATGAAATCAACGATGATATAAAAAATAGCTACGGTCGATAAAATGACATTCAGTAACAAAATAAACTGTAAGAAAGTCATAATAAAAACAGCACTATACAAGGCATAATTCGGTGCAACAGCTTCGATTACTGCTTGAATCGTGATCAGCAAAGTAAAGCTAAGTGTCGTGATCAATAAGATGCTACCACTAATAAAAACAAACTGACCAACGATAGCAAAAAAGCGGCGTTTAGTCACTTGAAGGCTTTCTTTGATCGCTTTTCGAAAAGGCAAATCACGCAAAATCATTTCTGGCAAGGCAAAAATCACGCGAATTCCTAAATAGATCAACAAGACATAGATCAAGAGCACTGCTCCGATGATTACGACACGGTTGGCAAAAATGAAATCCATGATAAAGGCAGGGATTTTGATTTTTGCGAGTAAATCCGAATTAAAGCTCAACCCACCGATGGGTAGAATCAGTAAGAAGTAAAAGAGGAAAAATAAAAAGGTCATCGGCCGTAATTTTCGCAACTGCAAAACAGTCATCCGTAACAATTGGCGCAGGCTGATGGGTTGTTTCTTTTTGATAAAATAAACACTCAGCAACAAGAATGTAAACTCAAAAAAGACGGCTAATAAGATCAAAAGCAAAATCACTGTTAGTGAAAGCAATACGACAGGATGATCTGTAAAAATACTCCCGATATTGTCGAATGAAAGGTAAGGTAAGCCTCCCCGTCTTAGAACGAATTTGGTGGAAGAAGTTAATATGGGAATTACTAAGAACAACAAGGCACCGTGCATCAATAAGACATCACGGAAGTAGGCGTTGCTGTCTTTCAAAAAATCCCAAGTGTTGATGAAGCTGTTTTTTAAATAATTCATGGTTGTCATCCTAACAATAGTAAGTATTTTAGTTCTCTGGGTAATAAAGGTAAAGGCGGTAAAAAAGCCGAACAGTTTAGCAGCAAGTTCGTCACAGGCATAGATCCTGTCTCAAACGTAGCTCCTTCACATTCGGCTCAATAAATTGATCGCTTTTCTTACTCTAATTCTTATCCGCCTAACAAACCAGTTAAGAATGTCCCACCATAAATCAATGCCATACTGTACAAGAAAATTGAGGCAGGTTTTGCTAATAAAATAATCAACGTAAACTTCTTAACGGACATGTTGGTCAATCCAGCCATAAGACAAAGGGCATCATCTGGGGCAACCGGTAGAAAGATCGCAAGGGCGAAAAGTTTTTCAAATCGGCTTTGGTTATCTAACCAGCCAATGTATTTATCGTAAGTTTTGTCACTGATCATACTTAAAATGAATGGTTTACCGTATCGTCGGCCAAGCAGGAAAATAATGACAGAACCAATACTGATTCCTACATAGTTATAAACGAATCCTAGGTAAGGACCGAAAATCAAAACACCTGCAGCGCTGGAGACACCACCGGGAATGATTGGGATCACGACTTGCAAGATCTGCAATAGGATAAAGACGATTGGTCCTAAGATAACAGAATTTCCAACTAGACCTCGTAAGGCATTAATGTCTTTGAAAACACCTAGATTGATAAAATAGATCGTTAATGCGATAGATAAACCTAAGCCAATAATAGAAATCGTATTAATGATACGACGAGAAGTTGCTATGCTCACAGGACTTCATCTCCTTTTTGTTTCATAATCTCACTATACGGGGTGAGACCAGAAAAATCCAGTAAAACAAATGACAAACGTCAAACAGTTTTGTAAGGTATGCCTTTATTATAAGAGAAGTCCGCAAAGAAAACATTGTACCAAAGTCTGAAATAAGAAAAATTTATAGTTTCGGCACGCCATTAGTTTTAGGAGGCTTTTTTATCTGGGTGACGTTTTTTTGTGCGCTTCACTTGCCAACGATTGACGATCTTTTCAACCACACTCGTCATCATGAAGCCTCCGGCGATCGCCCCAGCAGTGATAACCACGATCATCAGATTTTCAAAGCCGACAAAGTTGTCTCCTAAAGCAAATTCTCGAACGGCTTTATAGGCAGGTCCACCCGGTACGAGGGGAACGAGACTAGGAATGTTAAAAATGATCATAGGCATTTTTTTTCTGCGGGAAAAAAAGATGCTGACGCAACCGACAGCAAATGCGGCTAAAAAGTTGGCGCTACCTAAACCATAGCCAATCGTTTTTAATGACCAATAGATCATCCAGCCAACGGTTCCGGCAATGCCTGTGGCAACCAAAGCTCTTTTAGGAATATTAGTCAAAATGCCAAAGGTCACGGTGCTTAAAAAGCTGAAGGAAAGGTGAATAAAAATCGTCATGAGATCCCTCCAAATAAGGTGAAGACCGTGGCGATGCCGACACCGATCGCGGCAGCTGTGAAAATGGCTTCAGTACCTCGGGCGGTTCCGCTGATGAGATGGCCCGCCAAGATATCGCGAAAGGAATTGGTGATCGCTACACCAGGAACTAAGGGCATGACGGCACCGATAATCAAATTATCGACGTTTTGTGCGACATGAAGGGAGACCGCTAAGACAGACAAAGTACCGATTAGTAAAGAGGCGCAAAACATATCCAAAAAGCGGATATCGATCACTTTCTTGACCCAATACGCGCATAAAAATCCCAGACAGCCAATAATGAAGGTCGGTAGAAAGTCAAACCAAGCACCGCCAAAAATAATCATTAAGGTACTGCTGACTACACCAGCACTAAGGACCTGCAGCCAGTAGGGGAAACTTGGTGTTGTCGGATTGACCTTTTTTAATGCCTCGTGCAGTTCCGCTAAAGAAATTTTCTTTTCTGCATAAGCACGAGAGAGTCCGTTAACGGCAACGATTTTTTCGAGATTGATGACTCGATCATGGACATTTTCTACTTGCGCATAGTGACTGCTGCGCAAACCCATAAAAAGACCAGTTGCTGTTACATAACTAATACTACCTTGCTCCCCAGCGTTGGCTGCAATTCGATTCATTGTATCTTCTACTCGATAGACTTCCGAGCCGTTTTCCATCATGATTTTTCCTGCTAATAAGCAGGTCTCCAATAATAGCTCTTTTGATTCAGCCATTTCCAAACCCCTTTTTCAATCGAATTTGCGCACTACAATCTTAGTGTACAATTTCAGCGAGTTTTCAACAAGAAAGAAAAGTAGATTTGAAAAATAACTAGCAACCTATACGCAGGATTTTTTGTGATAAGTGAAAGGAGAGGCACTTCTCTTTATTCGTAAAGATTCATGTTTAATGAACAAAGTGAATAGAAATAAGATAACGGATGGAGTGTTTTATTTTAAAAAAATGAATAACTCGGTTACAATTAAATAAATAAAAAAAGGGGGATTTATTGATGCGAAGGAAGGTCTATACAAGAGAACACATTTTGAAGGCCGCTTATGAACTGATCAATAGAGAAGGTTTTGGCAACTTTACGGCACGGAATATCGCTAAGCACATGGGAATTTCTACTCAACCAATTTATCTTGAGTTCGAAAATATGCAGGACTTAAAAAATACTTTGGTAGAGGCTGTTTTCAAAGATTTATCGGAAAATGTTTTTCCAGTTGTTCGAACAGGAGACAAACTTGTTGATTTAGGCCTGAATTATATACGCTTCGCGCAAGAGCAGCACAATCTCTACATCGCCCTTTTTATCGATGATTATGGCGGTGGGAAATTGATGCATGATTTTTCATCCACCTATTTCAAATCCTTGATCAAATCAGAAGAAAAATATGCAGATCTATCCGAAGATGCGATAAATGCACTACATAATGGCGCATGGATCGTTGTGACTGGTTTGGCTTCCTTAATGTCGGCGGGTATCATCACACCCACCGATGACCAAATCATCAAAATCATCAACGAGACGATCGAAGGCGTAATCGAAAAGAAAGAAAACTATATTTTCGATTAAAGAATAAAAAATCTGTATCCATTTCTATTTTGGATGCAGATTTTTCTTGACATTTTTTGTGAAACTAGCGAAAATAACTGTTATGGAGAGTTGGCAGAGTGGTAATGCAGCGGACTCGAAATCCGCCGACCCGGTTCATCCCGGCGCGCAGGTTCAAATCCTGTACTCTCCTTATACCAACGCTTTAGAGCGTTTAGCCTATCTTTCGAGATAGGCTTTTTTGTTTGTTATGGGCAGAGAAGATAATTGACTGCCGAGCTTGATCGATAACCATCTGAAAAAACCTCAGTTTACACTCAATCGGGAAATCAACAGAAATACACTAATTCGCTGAACCCCTTTTTGCTTGTGGTCCTCTACAACAAACGAAAAGAATCAATCGGGCAAACGTGTTAAGGCGTATTCAATTTGTTCAGAAGTAAAGCCTTCATAGGAAAGTTGGTTCCTCACACGCTCATCTGATAAGGATAAATTTTGCGAGTAGCGAAGCGCTTTTTTCAATGCTTGCTCATTCCAATCGGCATTCACGGTGGCTACGGCAAAGTCTGCGGCGCTCTCAGAAAAGTCTTCATAGAGTAGTTGGCGTTTCACGCTCGACTGAGAAAACGCGCTGCTGGATAAGTATCTTTCTGCACGATTCAGTGCATTTCTTTGTTCCCGGGAAAGCTGAGGTGTATGTTGCTCGTTATTCGCGGGTTCTTCTTGTTGCGCGCTACTTGCTTCTTTCTTGCCAGCTGTTTGTTCTCCTTGTGGTTTTTCCTTTGAAGCAGCGGCATCGCCAAAGGATTCATTTTTCTTTGATTCGTTACGTAAAGAAAGGCTTACTTGCGCAGTGATGCTATCGAAAGACGTCACCTCCTGATAGATGGACAAGCCACCATAAGAAAACAAGGCAATAAAAGCGGAAGCGACAATGATCAAAACATTTCGATCTCGTTTTGCATTTTGTTTTACAAGACCAATATAAAATAAGATAATGCCAAAAATGAAACAGAACACGCCAAGCAAAAACGAGATGGCAAAAAGCGTAGCCATAAATATCACTCCTAAGATAAATAGTTCCTAAAAACTAATCATACTATGGAGGTGGTCTGAAGTCAGATTCGTCTTTTCATAAGTAGAGAAAAAGCATGATTTGACAACTGTAACGTGTATGCTATTAATGGATCATTCATATGTATCAAAGAAGTGACGCTCAAGAATTACTGGTGAAATTGCTAGTAAACGAAATGAAAGTACAGTTGTATCAGTAGGAGGGAAGAAGATGGATTTTGAAGAAAAAGATTACTTTATGCGTTACACAAAAATTGCGGCACAGGGATTGAGCAAATTTATTACGCAAGGATTTGTTGATGAAATCTTACTGCTGGATGAACAGCAAAGCGGTCAAAAGCAAGAAACGGATACTAAAAAAGACAAAAGCGAGCCAAAAAACAAGAAAGCACCTAGCTAATTTTTTCCTTAGCGAGGTGCTTTCAGTACGAATCGGTATCCTTCATTTGGATGAACTCCTTATGCAGTTTTTTTCAATTCTTGTACAGCTTGCTCGATCGTAATTCCAGTCGCAAAATGATTCGCATCTTTTTTATCGAAAACGATAAATAAATTCAATTTGGTATCCAGAGTTACACGATATTGTAGATCTGTGTTATAGAATGTCATAGTCATTCTCCTTTCTTAAAACTTGTCATTGAAAGGCAACGGTTAGTTGATAACGAAATTCCATAGTTAGAATAACACTTTTTTTCACAATAGTCCAATAAAACTATCAAACGAACAAATCTGACTGATTATTTTCAGGAAATCAATGCTGAGAATGGAAGCAAAAGAAGTTTGCTAGAGTCAGTAAATTCGGGAAAAGTATCTTTGTATATTTTCAGAAAAAGAGAATTCATAAAAAATTTCTTAAGAATTTTGAGGATAGCTATTTTCTTAGATAACAAATTTGTAAGATTGAGAGTATGAGATGATTGGAAACCTTGATATCATAAGGTTTATCTTCAAGTTGTGTTTTGTGCAAAAATATATTGATTGTATTTTTTTGAAAAAGAGATCGTATCTCTTGAATTCTATGGTATGATTTACTTTAGAAAAATGAAAATGGATTATGAAAACGGATGTGAAAATATGTGCGGAATTGTCGGCTTTGTCAATTCAAAAGACCAAAAAGAAATCATTATTGAACGCATGATGGACCGGATCGTTCATCGCGGACCAAACAGTTCAGGGAAATTTACCGACGACCGAGTGGCATTAGGGTTTCGTCGTTTATCGATCATCGACTTAGAAGGTGGCTCACAACCAATTTTTAATGAGGATCGAACAAAAGTCATTATTTTTAATGGGGAAATCTATAACTTTCAAGTGTTGCGGGAAGAATTGATCCAAGCGGGCCATGTCTTTTCTACCCATGCGGATACCGAAGTAGTCTTACATGGCTATGAAGAGTGGGGCATTGATGTCTTGCAGCGCCTGCGGGGAATGTTTGCGTTTGCCATCTGGGATACTCAAAAACAAGAGCTTTTCGGCGCGCGGGATCACTTTGGCATCAAACCGTATTACTATGCGCAAATGAACGGCAGTTTCCTGTTTGGTTCTGAAATCAAGAGTTTTTTGCCTCATCCAGATTTCAAGAAAGAGTTGAACCAAGAGGCGTTGAAACCTTATTTGACCTTCCAATACTCGCCTTTGAACGGAGAAACCTTCTTTAAAGGCGTTCATCGTTTGCAAGAAGGGCATTATTATTTGTTTAATGAACAAGGATTGACGATCAAGCAGTATTGGGATGCAGATTTTTCAGTGAAAGAAAATCATTCAAGAGAAGAATGGGTCGACAAAATCGATCAAGCAGTCCAAGAATCGATTGCCGCTCATCAAATCAGTGATGTTGAAGTCGGCTCATTTTTATCCAGTGGTGTCGATTCAAGTTATGTGGCCTCGGTCTTGCGACCAGATCGCTCGTTTTCAATCGGATTCGATGACAAAACCTATAACGAAGCGATCGAAGCCCGCAAATTGACGGAAAAACTCGGTTTGAACAACACAGCAGCGGTCATCGATGGTGAAATGTCCTTCGAGGCATTTCCGCTGATTCAGTATCACTTGGACGAACCAGATTCTAACCCAAGCTGTGTCCCTTTGTACTTTTTAGCCAATCTGGCAGCACAGCAAGTGCGAGTCGTTCAATCTGGGGAAGGGGCAGATGAATTATTTGCCGGTTATGCTGCTTATGGCTTCCACACAAACTCTAAAGCGGTGCGCGTTTTTGCCCAAGGGTTGAAAAAATTGCCACAAAACATCCGCTTTCGTTTGGGACGTCAAATCGGCAAAATGAAAAACTTCCATGGTCGAATCCATCTTTATGAAGCAACGGCACCTGCCCAAGACTTCTTTATCGGGCAAGCACTGGTCTTTGAAGAAGAGGAAGCACTGCAGCTTTTAAAACCAACGTATCAAAAAGGACCCTCTGTTGCTGAAATCGTTGCGCCTCATTACGAGAAAGTCAATGGTCTCAAAGACGAGGTCAATAAGATGCAGTATTTGGATCTTCATCAGTGGATGCCAAAGGATATCTTGTTAAAAGCAGACAAAATGTCCATGGCGAGTTCCTTGGAATTACGCGTTCCTTTATTGGATATTGAGATGCAAAAGCTGTCGCAAACAATCCCGACGAAATATTTGATCAATCAAAACAACACCAAAGATGTGTTTCGACAAGCGTCAAACCGTCATTTGCCAAAAGAGTGGGCAAACCGTGAAAAACTCGGCTTTCCTGTACCTATCAAGGCATGGCTGAAAGAAGGAACAGGGTATGAAGCAGTCAAGAGCCTTTTTGAGTCAGACTTTGCGGCAACCTTCTTCGATCAAACAGCCATTTTACAAATGCTTGAAGACCATCGCCAAGGAAAACCGAATCTTCAGCGAAAAATCTGGACGATCTTTACGTTCTTGACCTGGTACAAAGTATTCTTTATTGATGAATCGATTCCAGAAGCCAAAGAAATCGTTTATGAAACACTTTGATTTGAATATGGCAGCAAAAAAAAGCTGATGCGGACATCCCGCATCGGCTTTTTTTATAGACCTAAATATTTTTCCAAGTAATCGACCATGCCATCTTCCGCATTGGTTTTGTCGGTAACATCATTGGCGATCGATTTTAATTGTTGCGTGCCATTCGCCATGGCAACGCCCCAGCCCGCATAATCTAGCATCTCCAAATCGTTGTGTTCATCACCAAAAGCGATGATATCTTGTCGATCCAAAGACAAAGAATCCGCGATCACCGAAAGACCAAGTGCTTTATGGACCCCTTTTGGTACGATCTCTAAGATAGCTTGAGGTCCGCCCCATGTTCGAACATCGACCGCATCGTCGAATTGATCCTTGATACGTAAAGAAACAGATTCTGCTAATTCATTTTCGGTTTTCACCAGTAATGAAGTGGGGTCCGTTTTTAAATTTGCTAATAGATTTTTTTCGGAAGCATTGCCCGAAAAGAAAAAGTGTTGATCAAATCCACTTAGGTCATCAATGAAAAAGGTTTCGCGATTTTCTGCTGCCACAAACGTCAGCCCCAACTGCTCTTTTTGCGCCATGAGCTCAAACGCAATTTCTCGAGAGATCGAGTGCTCCATTTCATTTGCCCAGACTTGTCGAGGTTTATGGACCAACCCGCCGTTAAAATTGACCATTGGTGTTGTGAGCGCCAATTCTTTATAGAACTGATCGCTCATACGAAAAGGTCTTCCTGTAGCGATGGTAACAAAGTGTCCCGCTTTGGTGGCGCGAACCAGTACCTCACGTGTGCGAGGGGAAAGTTGGGATTCAGTATTTAAGGTTGTGCCATCTAAATCAATGGCGATGATTTTTGGTTTCAAAAGACTCGCTCCATTCTCTTATGGTAGTGGCTTAAGTGTAACATATTTCTGTCATTTCACAATACAAGTAAGTTTTCGATAAGTTTTCATAATAGTTACAAAGCAAAACACGAACATTAAACGTTTTTGGTTCGTTTTATTCGGAAAAAGGTTTGAAAAGCGAAAATTATTCCCTTATAATTTGTAATTGTTCGATGAAAAGCGCAATTATTCATTTTTTCTTTTCATAGAAACGATTAAAGTTCAGGAGTGAAACATAACATGGAAAAGTTTTTCAAATTAAAGGAGAATAAAACGACGGTTTCCACAGAAGTGATGGCTGGGGTCACCACCTTCTTCGCGATGAGTTATATTTTGTTTGTGAATCCGACGATTTTATCTGCTGCAGGCATGCCGTTTCAAGCTGTTTTCTTAGCAACGATCATCGCTTCAGTGATTGGTACCCTGATCATGGGCTTATTTGCAAATGTGCCTTACGCGCAAGCACCTGGAATGGGACTTAATGCATTCTTCACCTTTACCGTCGTTTTTGGTTTGGGGTATACGTGGCAGCAAGCATTAGCGATGGTTTTCATCTGCGGCTTGATCAACATTTTTATCACGGTCACTCGTATCAGAAAAATGATCATCCATGCGATTCCAGAAAGCATGCAGCATGCAATTGGCGGCGGGATCGGGATCTTTGTGGCTTATGTAGGGATCAAAAATGCCAACTTGCTAAACTTCAGTGCAGACACTGCCGCAGTGACTGGTTCAGTTGTCGACGGTGAGACGATCGTGAGTGCCAATTTTAATGGGGGGATCGTCCCAGCTTTGGCGAATTTCAATAATGCACCTGTTTTGTTAGCAGTGATTGGTTTAGTAGTGACTACTTTATTAGTGGTGAAAAATGTTCGTGGGGCAATTATTTTTGGTATTTTAGGAACGACGATCATCGGTATTTTGATGGGTGTGGTGGATTTAAGTGCCATTGATTGGCACGGGAATTCATTAGGAAGTTCCATCAGCGAACTAGGCATCACATTTGGCGCTGCGTTTGGCTCTGAAGGAATGGGCTCACTATTCAGTGACTCTGCCAAAATCCCTCAAGTAATCATGACGATTTTAGCGTTTAGCTTATCAGATGTCTTTGATACGATCGGTACCTTTATCGGGACTGGACGTCGTACAGGGATCTTTTCGAAAAAAGATGAAGAAGCGGTTGAAAACAGTAACGGGTTGAACACGAAGATGGATAAAGCCCTTTTTGCAGATGCCGTAGCCACTTCTGTAGGTGCCATCGTAGGGACCTCAAATACAACGACTTATGTGGAATCAGCAGCTGGTATTGGTGCTGGTGGACGCACGGGCTTGACTTCTGTTGTAGTGGCAGCACTCTTTGCAATCAGCAGTATCTTTTCTCCACTGATCTCAATCGTTCCCGCACAAGCGACAGCACCAGCGTTGATCTTAGTTGGGGTAATGATGATGGCTTCGTTTGCAGACATCAAGTGGACCGATCTAGAAGAAGCAGTTCCCGCTTTCTTCGCGTCTATTTTTATGGGCTTGTCTTACAGTATTTCCAACGGGATCGCTGTTGGTTTCATTTTCTACGCATTAGTGAAAGTAGTGAAAGGAAAAGCCAACGAAGTGTCTCCGATCATCTGGGTAGTCAATGCGTTGTTTATCCTAAACTTTGTCATTTTGGCTTTGATCAGTTAAGTTTAATGAAGAAAATCTTTCTGTATGTTACCTGCAGAAAGATTTTTTTATTTGATTATTACTCACGATACGGTATAGTATTTGTGAAAGAAGGTTTGTAAATGAAGATTGATTGGAAACGAAATCTACTGATTTCATGGGTAGGTTGTTTTTTTACGGGTGCCAGTTTTAGTCTTGTCATGCCATTCATTCCCTTATATATAGAAGAGTTAGGCGCTCCAGAGAGTCAAATTGAGTTGTTTTCTGGATTAGCAATCTCAGTAACGGCGTTTGCGGCGGCTATCATTGCTCCAGTATGGGGAAATCTAGCAGATCAAAAAGGTCGTCGTTTAATGATGATTCGCGCGGCTGCGGGGATGACAGTGACGATGGGGTCTTTGGCTTTTGTACCGAATGTCTATTGGTTGTTGATCATGCGATTCTTTACTGGAATTTTATCGGGGTATATTCCCAATGCGACTGCATTGATTGCTTCGCAGGCGCCTCGAGAAAAAAGCGGTTGGGCGCTTGGGACATTGGCTACAGGAGCCATCGCAGGTAATTTGATCGGTCCTTCCATGGGTGGGGCGTTGGCGCAATGGTTCGGTATGAAAAATGTTTTTATCATTACTGGTGTTGTGCTGCTAATTACGCTCTTGCTTACGATTTTTCTCGTTCAAGAAGATTTTGAGCCGGTTGAAAAGGGCGATTTGCTGTCCATCAAAGAAATTTTTGGTCAAATCAAAAATATGCAGCTGCTTGTCGGTTTGTTTATTACGTCACTGATTTTACAGCTAGGTGTAACGAGTATCAGCCCGATCCTCACGTTATATATTCGTGATTTAAGCGGGAATAGTGGCAATATTTTGTTTGTCAGCGGATTGATCGTCTCTGTTGCGGGTGTTTCGGCAATCATCTCTTCACCATTTTTAGGCAAAATCGGTGATCGTTACGGCAATCACAAGGTATTGTTAGGCGGTTTATTGCTGTCATTTTTCTGTTTCATTCCGATGGGCTTTGTCTCCACACCGTTTCAGTTGGGCGTGCTGCGCTTCTTGCTTGGTTTTTCGACGGGTGCGTTGATGCCGTCGATCAACACACTGATCAGCAAGATCACCCCGATGGAAGGGGTCAGCCGCATCTACAGCTACAACCAAATGTTCTCTAACTTTGGACAAGTGTTAGGTCCGATGGTCGGCTCAACGGTGGCAGCTGGCTTTGGTTATCCCGCCGTCTTTTGGGTAACTAGCGGGTTTGTACTGATCAATATTTTTATCTCAGGATTTAATTTCCGTAAAAGCTTGCGTAAAACGGACATCAGTGAATAGTTGAAAAGAAAAAAAAACCAGTTACAATAAGGGTAACTGGTTTTTTTTTAATGGCTTGTCTTTTCAGGCGCTGGTGCGATAATACCAACAAGAATGATCACCACACCTGTGACCAAAGAGATGATTGAAGTTAATTGAAAATCATAAGTTGCTCCAGCAAGTGAGCTGCCTAGATAGCCAACGACTTGACCTAATACAAAAGTCCAAAATAAAGTGACTAAGTAACGCATGACGACACCTCTTTTCTGCGTATCTTCCATTTCGACTTTAGTTTATCACAAAAATATTTATTGTAAAGATTCTCACTTTTTCATTTTGTTTTTCAAATCTAATTACTAGCAGAAAGAAAGAGAATTTTCATTTTTGGAGGGATTTCAATGTATTCACAGCTCACCACCTTAAGCGCCTATTCGTTGCTGCAAAGTACGATCAAAATTCCTCACTATATAGAGCAAGCCAAAAAGATGGGCTATCAGACGTTGGGTCTGACCGATCATAATGTTCTCTATGGCGCGGTCGAGTTTTATCAGCAATGCCTAGCACAGGGCATCAAGCCGATTTTTGGCGCTTTGTTCGACTGTACCTTCGGAGAGGGATCAATGTCCTTTCCGTTGTACGTATTTGCAAAAAACCTCAAGGGCTATCAAACCTTGATGCGTTTATCAAGTGAAAGAATGATCACCGAGCAGTTGAATTTGGCTGCTTGTGATTCTTTGCAGGACCTCTTTGGTTTGCTGCCTGAAGGCGAGGGGTTTCTGCCTTCTCAGCACGATGATCTAGAAGCCAATCAAGAAGCACTGCGAGCAATCAGCCATAAATTTGATTCTGAGAGCTTGTTTTTAGGTATTACTAGCAAGGGGCTAGATCCAGAAACGATCGCTTGGTTTAACGAGCAAAACATTGCACCATGTGCCTATCAACCAATCGCGGCTTTAGCACAAGAAGAAGCCTTTGCAGTCAAAGTGATGACGCATATCAAAGAGGGCTCGCAAATTGAAGACTTTCGTCAGGCTAAAGAGCAAGGGGCTGCGCAGCTTTTTCTACAACCAGCAGACCAACTGACCGCGGCATTTGAAGAATGGTCGCAGGCATTGATGAATAATCAGCGGATTGCAGCTGAATGCGCCGTCGAGCTGCCGCTGCATCAGCGGCTGTTGCCTCATTACCCGCTACCAGCCGAAGAAAGCGCTGCGGACTATTTGCGGAAAATTTGTTTTGAGCGTCTGCCTCAGCGTGTTGCCCACGTTACATCGGCGTACGAACAGCGTTTGGATTATGAGTTGTCTGTCATCCATAAGATGGGCTTTGATGACTATTTCTTGATTATTTGGGACGTCATGGACTTTGCCCACCAACAAGAGATCGTTACCGGCGCTGGACGGGGATCGGCTGCTGGCGCACTGGTGGCATATGTTTTATCGATCACCGACGTGGATCCAATCAAATACGATCTTTTGTTTGAACGATTCTTGAATCCAGAACGTTACACGATGCCTGATATTGATTTAGACATTCCTGACAATCGCAGAGACGAGATTTTACAGTATGTGCGCCAAAAATACGGGCAAGAATATATGGCACAGATTGCGACGTTTGGCACCATGGCGGCCAAAATGGTTCTGCGAGATGTTTCTCGTGTCTTTGGTCTTTCGCAAAGTGAAGCCAATCGCTGGTCAAAAGCCATCCCCAATGCCTTGAAAATGACCTTAGATCTTGCTTATGAACAATCCAATCAGCTGCGAGAATTGGTGTCGTTTAATGAGCGAAACCACGTAATGTTTCAAGTCGCCAAAATTTTAGAAGGCTTGCCACGTCACGTATCGACTCATGCCGCTGGTGTGGTGATCAGTGACAAGAATTTGCTTGATCTGGTTCCCTTACAAGAAGGCAGCGATGGGATCTGGCTGACCCAATTCACCATGAATGACGTAGAAGCCATCGGCCTATTGAAGATGGACTTTTTAGGCTTGAGAAACTTATCGATCATTGATAATACCTTGAAAGGCATTAAACGAATCAGCCAACAAATCGTTACCCAAAAGGAGATTCCTCTTGATGATACAGCAACATTGCGCTTGTTTCAAAAAGGCGAGACCGCAGGGATCTTCCAATTTGAATCAGCGGGGATACGCAATGTGCTGCGTAAGTTAGGACCAGAAAGCATCGAGGATATTGCCGCAGTCAATGCCTTGTATCGTCCAGGACCGATGCAAAATATCGATACCTTTATTAAGCGGAAAAAAGGACAAGAGCGTGTCTCTTATCCAGATGACAGCTTGATTCCGATTTTGCAAAACACTTACGGAATCATTGTCTACCAAGAGCAGATCATGCAGGTAGCTTCCAAAATGGCTGGTTTCAGCTTAGGACAAGCAGATATTTTGCGTCGAGCAATCAGTAAAAAGAAAAAAGACGTCTTGGATGAGGAACGTCGTCATTTTGTGCAAGGCGCCTTAGCCAATCAGTACGATGAAAAGACCGCCAATTTGGTCTATGACTATATCGAGCGGTTCGCCAATTACGGGTTTAATCGATCCCATGCGTTTGCCTATTCCTTTATCGGCTTTCAAATGGCCTATCTGAAGGTACACTATCCCGCACCATTTTTTGCTTCGATCCTACACTCGGTACGCAACACCGCCAGCAAAATGAAAGAATATTTAAATGAAGCCGCACGTTATGGCGTAGAAGTACTGCCGCCTTCGATCAATGCCAGTGGGTTTAGTTTTCAACTGCAAAATGAAAAACAAATTCGTTTTGGTTTCAGCAGTATCAAAGGAATCCGACGCGACATGATCCAAGACATTTTGGCAGAAAGAAAAGAGCATGGTAATTTCACGTCTATGGATCAATTTTTGCTTCGCTTGAATCAGCGTAACAGCAAATGGTTAAAATTGGATTATTTATTGCCGCTTTTGAGCATCGGCGTATTCGATGGGATCGCCCCCAATCGAAAACAAGCACTGATCCAGCTAGAAGGAAAGATCCAAAACATTACTTATAGTGGTGGGAGTTTGGATCTCTTAGAAACTATGGCATTAAAAGAAGAAGCCGTTGCCGATTACAAACTAGAAGAAAAACTGGCTTTGGAAGAAGAATACTTAGGTGTTTATTTGTCTGGCCATCCCGTGGAACAGTTTCAAAAATTGCACCAATTAAAACAAATCACTGATATTGCCGATCTGGTTCCGAATGAACGGGTGCGTATCCTTTTATATGTGCGCAAGATTCGAGAGATTCGAACGAAAAAGGGCGAACAAATGGCGTTTGTTGAAGGAACAGATGCCAGCAAAGAAGTGTCAGTAACGATTTTTCCCATCGTTTATCGACAAGTACGTTCCTTGATTGAAGAAAATGCTGTTCTTTATATCGAAGGAAAGGTCGAGGTAAGTCGTTACAATGGTGAAATCCAACTCATTGCTGATAAAATAGACTTAGCAGAAAACGTTCAAAATAAAATTGCGTCACAAACTTGTTACTTAAAGATTTCTGCTGAAGCTGAAACGTCGCACCTGCAAGCATTGTCGAAGGAAATGAAGCAGCATCACGGAAATATTCCAGTGGTGATGTTCTATGAAAGCAGTGGCAAAAAAGTGTTATTGGCAGAAGAAAACTGGGTAACGGATGAGCCGAACTTTGTCAAACAACTGATCGCATTATTAGGAAATGGAAATGTAATTTTCAAGTAATTTTCCGAAAACGGTAATTCAACTTACACTTTTTTCAACTTTTTCCCACTATTTCAAGACATTTTCATGGAATAATGGTAGAATATGTCTCGTGGTTATTACTTGAAAACTAGCAAACAGGGGCTTCCCTAAACAAAATCTTTTGATGAGGTGAAAGAATAATGAAACGCATTGGAATTCTAACCAGTGGCGGCGATGCACCAGGAATGAACGCAGCGATTCGCGCAGTTGTCAGAAAGGGTATTTTTGACGGACTTGAAGTATACGGAATCAACTATGGCTATGCCGGACTAGTCGCAGGCGACATTCGTCGCTTAGATGTTGCTGATGTTGGTGACAAAATTCAACGTGGTGGAACATTCTTATATTCAGCACGTTATCCAGAATTTGCGACACAAGAAGGACAATTAAAAGGAATCGAACAATTAAAGAAATTTGGTATCGAAGGACTAGTCGTGATTGGTGGAGATGGATCTTACCATGGTGCGATGGCACTTACTCGCCACGGTTTCCCAGCGATCGGGATTCCAGGAACGATCGATAATGACATTCCAGGAACAGATTTCACGATTGGTTTTGATACAGCGATCAATACTGTCTTGGAATCGATTGACCGGATCCGTGATACAGCGACATCCCATGTCCGCACATTCGTGATCGAAGTAATGGGTCGTGGTGCTGGCGATATCGCTTTATGGTCAGGTGTGGCCGGGGGTGCGGATGAAATCATCATCCCAGAACATGATTTTGACATGCAAGTTGTTGCTGATCGTATCCGTGAAGGACGCGACCGCGGGAAAAAACATTGCTTGATCGTTTTAGCCGAAGGTGTGATGGGCGGAAATGAATTTGCTGACAAACTTTCTGAATACGGCGATTTCCATACCCGTGTATCCATTCTAGGACACGTTGTCCGGGGTGGTTCACCAAGCGCTCGTGACCGTGTGTTAGCAAGTAAATTTGGTTCATATGCCGTTGAATTATTGCAACAAGGCAAAGGCGGTCTATGTATCGGTATCGAAAACAATGAAATGATTGCTTCTGATATCATCGATACCCTTGAAAACAATCGTCACAAACCAGATCTTAGCTTGTATAACTTGAACAAAGAAATCTCATTCTAAAGAGATTTTTAAAGCAACGCAACAGTAATTTTGTAAAAAAAGCTTATTAGCTATTTTAAATAAATGAATAGGAGCGTTTAGTAATGAAAAAAACAAAGATCGTAAGTACATTAGGACCAGCAAGTAACAGTGTGGAAATTATTTCTCAACTGATTGAAGCCGGTGCGAATGTCTTCCGCTTTAACTTCTCTCATGGAGATCATGAAGAACAATTAGCGCGTATGACAATGGTTCGTGAAGCCGTAAAGAAAACTGGTAAAGATGTCGGTATCCTTTTAGATACAAAAGGTGCTGAAATCCGTACAACTGTACAAAATACGACAGAAGCAGACTTTGGTCGTGCTGGATACATCCAATTCAACGTTGGCGATGAAACACGTATTTCAATGGATCCAGAACACAAAGGAACAAAGGAAAAAATTGCTGTAACTTATCCTGGTTTATTTGAAGATGTTCATGTGGGCGGACACATCTTGTTTGATGATGGCTTGATCGACATGGAAATCAAAGAAAAAGACGAAGCAACCCGTGAATTAGTGGTTGTCGTTAAAAATGCTGGAATGTTAGGATCACGTAAAGGGGTCAATGCTCCTGGCGTATCAATCAGCTTACCTGGTATTACTGAAAAAGATGCAGAAGATATCCGTTTTGGTCTTGATAACGATATCGACTTCATTGCCGCTTCATTTGTACGTAAAGCGCAAGACGTTTTAGAAATTCGTGAAATTTTAGAAGAAAAAGACATGACTCATGTGCAAATCTTCTCTAAAATCGAATCACAAGAAGGTATCGATAATATCGATGAAATCATCAAAGTTTCTGATGGTATCATGGTTGCCCGTGGTGACATGGGTGTTGAGATCCCTGCTGAAGAAGTACCAATGGTTCAAAAGAGCATCATCAAAAAATGTAACGCTGCTGGTAAATCAGTTATCACAGCAACACAAATGTTAGAATCAATGCAACAAAACCCACGTCCAACTCGTGCAGAAGCTTCTGACGTTGCCAATGCTGTCTTTGACGGTACTGATGCAACAATGCTTTCTGGTGAGTCAGCAAACGGTGACTACCCTGTTGAAGCAGTAGCAACAATGGCACGTATCGACGTGGAAGCAGAAAAAGCTTTATCAGAAAACAGCACTTTCCAAATCAACCAATTTGATAAAACAGATGTAACGGAAACAATTGGTTTATCTGTTGCTCGTGCAGCGAAAAACTTAGGGGTTAAAACAATCGTTGCTGCCACTGAATCTGGCTACACTGCAAAAATGATCTCTAAATATCGTCCAGATGCTGACATTTTAGCTGTTACATTTGACGAACGCACAAAACGCGGCTTGATGCTTAACTGGGGTGTGTACCCAACCGTTGCTGAAAAACCATCAACAACTGATGAAATGTTTGAATTAGCAGCAAAACAAGCAGTTGATTTAGGCTTTGCTAAAGAAGGCGATCTAATCTTGATCACTGCCGGTGTTCCTGTTGGTGAACGCGGAACAACCAACGTAATGAAGATCCAATTGATTGGATCAAAATTGCTTGAAGCGCAAGGAATTGGTGAAAAATCAGTTGTTGCCAATGCCGTGATCGCTCACAGTGCCGAAGAAGCAATTGCGAAAGCAAAAGATGGCATGATTTTAGTTGTACCAACAACAGATAAAGAATATATGCCAGCAATCGAAAAAGCAGCAGCTTTAG
The DNA here is from genome assembly GCF_002393265.1 of Enterococcus sp. FDAARGOS_375. Taxonomy (NCBI): domain Bacteria; kingdom Bacillati; phylum Bacillota; class Bacilli; order Lactobacillales; family Enterococcaceae; genus Enterococcus; species Enterococcus sp. FDAARGOS_375. The sequence goes on from NZ_CP023515.1 coordinate 2,455,569, forward strand.
TTGTTGAAGATGGCGGCTTGACTTCTCATGCAGCAGTTGTCGGAATCGCGAAAGATCTACCAGTGATCGTTGGTGCCAAAGACGCAACAACAACCATCAAAGATGGCGAATTGGTTACTCTTGATTCTCGTCGCGGTATCGTTTATCGTGGAGAAACAACAGCGATCTAATGATTTTTAACGATTGATCAAGCAACAGGCAAGTGCACGTTGTGCGCTTCCTGTTGTTTTTTTGAGAGTGTCGAAATCCCTTGAGAAAAGGCATTAAAATGACACGATCAAAAATGAAAAAGGTGTCAAGAAAATTTCATTGACAAAGCCTCAGAAGCCCTGTATAATTGCTTTTGTTGCTTAGGGGTGATAAAAATGAAATGGTCTTTATTGGAATTAAAAAAATACCAAGAGACACCGCTGATGTTTGAAGAAACACTTGACCTAAAAAGTCAACTGATAAAACGCGATGGACAGATCATTGATTTGTCTCCTGTAAAAGTAAAAGGGCTGATGAGTGTTGATAAGCAAGGATACTTGCTGCACTATCAAGTGGAAACGACGATGACATTGCCATCTACTCGTTCTTTGACACCCGTAGCGATTCCTTTTGATTTTTCAGTGGATGAACAATTCATGACACCAGAGCAATTTCAGCGTCGCGACGAAACGATCGTTGAAGAAGAAGTTTTGATCATTGAAGGTCAAACCATCAGCTTAGATGAATCGGTCGCTGATAACCTATTACTTGCGATTCCTTTGCAAGTCCTGACAGAAGAAGAAAAACAAGGTTCAGCAATGCCATCTGGCAACGATTGGGCTGTTTTGTCAGAAGAAGACTTTGCAAATCAAAAAGAAGCGCAAGCTCAACAAGTTGATCCTCGTCTTGCAAAATTATCCGAATTATTCAATGAATCAGATGACGATAACGCGTAGGATTGGAATAAATTGCAGCCTCAAGGTTGCGTTCATTAACAAGGAGGTGTAGCAAAATGGCAGTACCAGCTAGAAAAACTTCGAAAGCGAAGAAAGCAAAACGTCGTACACATTACAAATTGACAATCAACGGTTTGAACGAATGTGCAAACTGTGGTGAAATGAAAAAAAGCCACCATGTCTGCTCTAACTGTGGTCATTACGATGGCAAAGACGTAGCAACAAAAGAAGCATAATTCCTTTTTTTCAGAAAGAGGATTCTAAAACCTTAGGCTAACCATGGAGCCTGAGGTTTTTTTGTTTTTTTTGGAAAAGATGGAACTTTTCAGAAATATTTTTTGTCCATCGAAAGAGAATAGTTCAAAAGCAGGTACATTTGCGCTATAATGAAAAAGATAATTGAATCTTAGGAGGATGAAAGATGACAAAACAACAAATCGGCGTTGTCGGTATGGCTGTTATGGGCAAAAACTTAGCGTTGAACATCGAAAGCCGCGGTTATTCAGTTGCCTTATTTAACCGTACTGGTTCAAAGACAGAAGAAGTAGTAAAAGAACATCCAGATAAAAATTTTAAAGCAACTTATACGATAGAAGAATTTGTCCAATCAATTGAAAAACCACGTCGTATTTTATTAATGGTAAAAGCAGGATTTGCGACGGATGCTACGATCCAAGAACTATTGCCTCATTTAGACAAAGGCGATATTTTGATCGATGGCGGAAATACCTTCTTTAAAGATACCGTTCGTCGTAACGAAGAGTTGGCAAACTCAGGAATCAACTTTATCGGTACGGGTGTTTCTGGTGGGGAAGAAGGCGCCTTGAAAGGTCCTTCAATCATGCCTGGTGGTCAAAAAGAAGCATATGAATTGGTTGCACCGATCTTGGAACAAATTTCAGCAAAAGCTGAAGATGGTACACCTTGTGTAACTTATATTGGACCAAATGGTGCAGGCCATTACGTAAAAATGGTTCATAATGGGATCGAGTATGGCGACATGCAGCTGATTGCGGAGTCTTATGACTTGATGCAAAACATTTTAGGTCTATCTGTTGATGAAATGGCTGATATCTTTGCCGAATGGAACAAAGGTGAATTGGATAGCTACCTAATTGAGATCACAGCGGATATCTTGACACGTAAAGACGATCAAGGAACAGGCAAACCGATCGTTGATGTGATCTTAGATGCTGCAGGCAATAAAGGAACTGGGAAATGGACGAGCCAAAGTGCCTTAGACCTAGGTGTTCCATTACCATTGATCACTGAATCTGTTTTTGCTCGCTATATCTCAGCTTACAAAGAAGAACGGGTCAATGCCAGCAAAGTATTACCGAAACCAGAAGCGGTTGCTTTTGAAGGGAACAAAGAAGAATTTATCAATAAGATCCGTGAAGCCTTATACTTCAGTAAAATCATGAGCTATGCACAAGGTTTCGCGCAATTACGTACAGCATCAAAAGAGTACGATTGGGATCTTCCTTTTGGTGAGATTGCCAAAATTTGGCGTGCAGGCTGTATCATCCGTGCGCAATTTTTACAAAAAATCACGGATGCTTATGACAAGAATGCTGACATCGAAAACTTATTATTAGATGATTACTTCAAAGACATCACGAAACGCTATCAATCTTCTGTACGTGAAGTAGTTGCGCTAGCTGTCCAAGCGGGTGTCCCTGTGCCGACGTTCTCCTCTGCGATCGCGTACTTTGATTCGTATCGTTCTGATCGTTTGCCAGCGAACTTGATCCAAGCACAACGGGATTACTTCGGCGCGCATACGTATGAACGGACAGATAAAGAGGGAATTTTCCATTATTCATGGTATGACGAAGCGTAAGCTTTAAGAGAATCCAAAAGAGAAAGGCCGAAAGTGAGAACTTTCGGTCAATCTCTTTTTTATTTTTTAGATACATGATAAAATAAGACAGATAATGTCTATTTTAAAGGCAGAATAATCAATAAAGGGGCTATCAATAATGAGTAATATTCTAATCATTGAAGATGAAAAGAACTTAGCTCGATTTGTGGAATTAGAATTGAAGCATGAAGGGTATAATACCGAAGTTCATTACAACGGACGGACGGGACTGGATGCTGCGCTGAATAATGAATGGGATGCAATCTTATTGGATCTAATGCTTCCAGAGCTAAATGGGTTAGAAGTTTGCCGACGTGTGCGTCAATCGAAGAACACCCCGATCATCATGATGACCGCGAGAGATTCTGTGATTGATCGAGTATCAGGTTTGGATCATGGTGCTGATGATTATATTGTGAAGCCTTTTGCAATTGAAGAATTGCTGGCACGCTTACGTGCGTTGCTTCGCCGTATCGATATCGAAGGGGACAAAAACGTCGCAAAACAAACCACGATCACTTACCGTGATCTAACGATTGAAAAAGAAAACCGTGTCGTTCGACGTGGAACAGATGTCATTGAACTAACAAAACGCGAATATGAGCTATTGTTGACTTTAATGGAAAACGTCAATGTCGTTTTAGCCAGAGATGTTTTATTAAACAAAGTATGGGGCTATGAGACAGAAGTTGAAACCAACGTTGTCGATGTTTACATCCGCTACTTACGAAATAAAATTGATGTGCCAGGGGAGGAAAGCTATATCCAAACCGTTCGTGGTACAGGTTATGTGATGCGGTCGTGAACCTTAAAAAAAGAATGAAAAAATTAAAAGAACTGAAGGGGCCTTCTTTAACTGTAAAGTGGGCCTTCGCAAGTTCTTTCTTTATATTCGTCGTATTTACGATCTTTGCTGTGATCACCTATAAAACATCGGTGAATTTGATCGTCGCTAAAGAAGAAAACAATGTGGAGCGGACGATGTCAGAGGTTGCTTCTCGTTTAGCCAATTCGGATCAAGAACTAACATTGGTTCGAACATATCGTAATTTAACCAAAAATGATGCGGGGACGACGAGCATTTATGATCGCACTTCAACGATCGATGGCAACTTAATGAAAATCGATTCCTTTATTTCGGAATTAGGGCAAGCGCCGTTGAGCTTGTTTGTTTATAATTTGAATGAGGATCTTGTGTTTAAAACACATGAAAATGATTTAGCACTGATCGACACGCAGCGCAAAGCGCCAACCATCGTAACGCTGGATGGTATCACAGGCTTTCTCTCGATCCAACCCATCTATTCAAAAGGCACCAGAGAGCGGATTGGCTATGCACAAACATTTTATGAATTGACTTCTTTTTACGAAATACGCAGCAAACTGCTGCTGACTTTGATTATCTTAGAAGTCGTTTCTCTGATTCTTAGTAGTGTGCTTGGGTTCTTTTTATCAGCGTATTTCCTTCAGCCGTTAAAGGTTTTGCGAGATACGATGGAAACTGTTCGGAAAAACCCACAGTCAACGGTGCATATGCCAGAATTAAATACGAATGATGAACTGTCTGATTTAGCAGATATCTTTAACGAAATGCTGGATCGCATGCGCCTATACATTGAACAGCAAGAGCGATTCGTCGAAGACGTTTCTCATGAGTTGCGAACGCCTGTGGCGATCATTGAAGGACATATGAATCTGTTGCAGCGTTGGGGAAAAGACGATCCAGAGATTTTGGATGAGTCTCTGGCAGCCAGTATGCAAGAGATCAGTCGGATGAAGACGCTAGTACAGGAAATGTTGGATCTCTCAAGAGCGGAACAAGTGGATGTTCATTATGCAAATGAAACAACCAATGCAAAAGAAGTTGTCTATCAAGTCTTCAATAACTTTAAAATACTGTATCCGGATTTTGTTTTTACATTGGATGATGACTTATACCATGAGTTGAAGCTGAAAATCTATCGCAATCATTTTGAACAGATCATTATTATTGTTTTGGATAACGCAGTGAAATATTCCACTGATCGAAAAGAAGTTCATCTATCCATTTCGTTGGATCGGCAATCCTTTGAAATTGCCATTCAAGACTTTGGTGAGGGAATCTCCAAAGAAGACCTCGACAAGATCTTTAATCGTTTCTATCGGGTAGATAAAGCCCGTGCTAGAACCAAAGGCGGAAACGGGCTAGGGCTATCTATTGCGAAACAGTTATTGGAAAGCTATAAAGGAAAAATTTCAGCAGAGAGTGTCATCGGTCAAGGAACGATCTTTCGAATCTATATACCGATCGTTCAATCAGAAGATCGGACGAAAAGAGAACGTTAGGCGAAAAGCTTAAGTTCTCTTTTTTTATCCATTAATGATAGATTTAGCCGCAAAATACTTCTTATAAACGAACGTTCGAATCGTTTGACAATGAATAATTCGCTTATAAAAATAGTTGTCAAAAAGCCTATTTTTTTAGTTGATTTTTCCTTTAAGAATTGCTATATTATTACTTGTCCTTGTTAAGATATTTGTAACAATCACTGATTGATCTATTTTTAAAATAGTTGTTGACGAAACAATTTACAAGTGTTATTATAACAAAGTCGAAAAAATATCATCTCTGAAAAACCTGATAAATCAAAAAAACTTTTCAAAAAAGTGTTTGACATATAACGTTTGAGATGGTAATATAAAAAAGTCGCTGAGGTTAAGAAAGAAGTTAAATAACAACTTCTTGAAAAAAACTTTTAAAAAAGAGTTGACAATCAAACGTCGCTCTGATATGATATAAAAGTTGCTAACACAGCACGGTAGACCTTTGAAAACTGAACAAAGCAAGCAAACGAACCAATGTGTAGGACGTTTCAATTTATTGAAACAAATACATGCAAGCAATAGCTAGCAAAGTTAATTTTTATGAGCTTAATGACCGTATGGTCATTCAAACAAATCATTATGAGAGTTTGATCCTGGCTCAGGACGAACGCTGGCGGCGTGCCTAATACATGCAAGTCGAACGCTTTTTCTTTCACCGGAGCTTGCTCCACCGAAAGAAAAAGAGTGGCGAACGGGTGAGTAACACGTGGGTAACCTGCCCATCAGAAGGGGATAACACTTGGAAACAGGTGCTAATACCGTATAACACTATTTTCCGCATGGAAGAAAGTTGAAAGGCGCTTTGCGTCACTGATGGATGGACCCGCGGTGCATTAGCTAGTTGGTGAGGTAACGGCTCACCAAGGCAACGATGCATAGCCGACCTGAGAGGGTGATCGGCCACACTGGGACTGAGACACGGCCCAGACTCCTACGGGAGGCAGCAGTAGGGAATCTTCGGCAATGGACGAAAGTCTGACCGAGCAACGCCGCGTGAGTGAAGAAGGTTTTCGGATCGTAAAACTCTGTTGTTAGAGAAGAACAAGGATGAGAGTAAAATGTTCATCCCTTGACGGTATCTAACCAGAAAGCCACGGCTAACTACGTGCCAGCAGCCGCGGTAATACGTAGGTGGCAAGCGTTGTCCGGATTTATTGGGCGTAAAGCGAGCGCAGGCGGTTTCTTAAGTCTGATGTGAAAGCCCCCGGCTCAACCGGGGAGGGTCATTGGAAACTGGGAGACTTGAGTGCAGAAGAGGAGAGTGGAATTCCATGTGTAGCGGTGAAATGCGTAGATATATGGAGGAACACCAGTGGCGAAGGCGGCTCTCTGGTCTGTAACTGACGCTGAGGCTCGAAAGCGTGGGGAGCGAACAGGATTAGATACCCTGGTAGTCCACGCCGTAAACGATGAGTGCTAAGTGTTGGAGGGTTTCCGCCCTTCAGTGCTGCAGCAAACGCATTAAGCACTCCGCCTGGGGAGTACGACCGCAAGGTTGAAACTCAAAGGAATTGACGGGGGCCCGCACAAGCGGTGGAGCATGTGGTTTAATTCGAAGCAACGCGAAGAACCTTACCAGGTCTTGACATCCTTTGACCACTCTAGAGATAGAGCTTCCCCTTCGGGGGCAAAGTGACAGGTGGTGCATGGTTGTCGTCAGCTCGTGTCGTGAGATGTTGGGTTAAGTCCCGCAACGAGCGCAACCCTTATTGTTAGTTGCCATCATTTAGTTGGGCACTCTAGCGAGACTGCCGGTGACAAACCGGAGGAAGGTGGGG
>NZ_CP023515.1:2467500-2962500 GCF_002393265.1 Enterococcus sp. FDAARGOS_375
TAAAAGTCTACAAATACGATTTTGGAGGACAACTCATATAGCAAAGATTTTTTTTGTTTTGTTACTATTGAAAGCCTTCCCTTAATCTTTTATAGTTTTTACATGAATAGCTGCAAGGAACAGGAAAGAGGGGGGATCAAATTGAAGCAGTTTTGCTGTTTATGGCGATGTCCAATTTCTTCCTGGATATTGTGTATTATTACCTAAAAGAGAGGTGGCTTCTTTAAATGATCTAGATTTAAATGAGCGACAGGTTTTCTTAACTGATATGACTCTTTTAGGAGATGCTATAATACAGGCTTGTTCTCCATTAAGAATCAATTATGAACTATTAGGAAATACCGATAACTTTCTTCATGCACATCTTTTTCCTCGTTATGAATGGGAAACCGACGAAGCGAAAAAAATGCCTGTTTGGCTGTATGACAAATCCCATTGGAGTAATCCAGAGTATCACTATTCAGAAAAAAGAGATGGAAAGCTAAGACAAAAGATAGCCTCTTGTTTAGAAAATGCCTATCGTTTGTCTAATGAATCTTCTTGAATCTAGTAACGACTATAAAAAGAACCTCCATGAAGCGATCGCTTCATGGAGGTTCTTTCCTTAGATCAATCAATATACTTAAGAACTGCGACTTCTTTTGGTTTCAGAACTGCCAATTGTTTGGTTTCTTTGGTAAGAAGGTCTACTCCAGCGGCTTTCAGCTTCACTTCTGTTGTCTGCTCGGTGTGGTTTAAGAGAAAGACGAGTGTATAGCCATCACCTTTGCGGCAGGTAACAGAGACTCCAGTAGGAGCAGCCAAGAAGTGCTGGGCATGAGTCGTTATTTTGTGTTTTTCTAAAATGGTCGCTAAAAATGTGGTCACCCCATCAAGAGACAATTCTGTTCCCAGGTAATACGCATACCCATCATCGATTTGATTCATAGTAATGGCCGGCTTATCGGATAAAAAACCGGATTGGAAGGTTGCTAAAGCTTCAGCACCATTTAGATGGATAACTTCCTCCCAGAGGGAATTGTCGTACCGACGACCTTGAAAGTCAATCTGATGGTAGGAAGCGGCTTTCATTGGGTAAAACTCTTCTACAATGATCCCTAAGGTGTCTCTAAACAGTCCTGGATAGCCCCCAAGATAGACTTGGTCATATTCATTGACGATCCCACTAAAGAAATTCGTCAAGAAGATGCCGCCTTGTTGCACGTAATCATGGATCTTCTTGCCGAAGGCTTCGGGTGCTGAATAGAGATTCGGAGCGATCACTAAAGGATAGCCGTCTAGGGATTCGGAAGGATGGACAAAGTCTACGCTCAGATTTAACTCCCTTAGCGCGGCATACAGGCTGCGTAACTGATGAATGTACTTTAAGGTGCTTGGTTTGGCATCCAATTCCAGCGCCCACCAATTTTCCCAGTCGAAGACAACCGCGACATCAGCCAAGAAGCGCGTCCCAACGATTTCCGACAGTTGCGAAAATTCGTTGCCTAATTGTGCACATTCACGAAAGATACGGCTTGACTGAGGATCTCCGTGAGACACCATCGCACTATGGAATTTTTCCGCACCGCCACGAGACTGTCGCCATTGGAAGAACATGATACCATCAGCGCCATGAGCGAGCGCTTCATAACTCCAAAGACGCAACTGGTTGGGTGTTTTTGCCCCATTAATTTGCCGCCAATTAACGGCGCTGGTGGCTTGCTCCATGATCAAGAAAGGCTTTTTCTTCAAGCTGCGGGTTAAATCGTTAGCAAGAAATTGCGGGTAAGGAATTTTTTCAAAGGGATTCGGATACGAATTCCAACTGACCACATCCATTTCAGGGGCCCATTTAAATCCATCCACGTATTTGTGTAAGCCCATAAGATTGGTCATATAAGGGATGCCTTGCGAATATTTTGCAATCGCCGCCTTTTCGAGTTGATAAAGTTCCAGATTCATGTCGGAAAGAAACCGACGATAGTCTAATTGCTGCGCAGGATTTTTGAAGGTTGGCATTGCCTCAGGTAAAAAAATTTCCCCCCAGCTGCCATAGGATTGACTCCAAAACTTGGTTGACCAAGCATCATTCAATCCAGCGATCGTCTGATACTTCTCTGCTAACCATGTCTGAAATCTTTTCCGACAATGATCGCAATAACACTCGTGGATGTGACAGGTATATTCATTATTGATATGCCACATGACCAGCCCTGGATGATTAGCATAACGTTTTGCGACTGCTTCAGACAAATCGGCGGCATATTGACGATAGATAGGGGAAGTCGGACAGTAGTGCTGGCGCGCCCCATGAACCAGTCGATTGCCATGAATGGTCACAGGCAGCATCTCAGGATGTTTTTGAACAAGCCAAGCCGGTGGAGAAGCTGTACCATTGGCTAGGTCGATCATGACATTGTTTTTATATAAAAGATCCATCAACCAGTCCAGAAAGTCAAAATCATAGGTGGATTCATCTGGTTGTAGATTGACCCAGCCAAAAATATTGATACTCATATAGTTCACACCTGCTTCTTTCATTAAACGCATATCTTCAAGAATGACTTCTTTAGACCATTGTTCAGGATTGTAGTCGGCACCATAGTAAAGATGACGTTGCGTTTTCATCAAATCGCTCCTTTATAGACGTTTCGCTAGTAACAAGCTACTTGAATCATATCAAACAATCATGCTTTTGATAGCGTTATCATTAAACAAACATGAAATGATCCAAAAAAACAAAGATAGTTCAATCCTTTTTCAGAGCAGCGTCTATCGGCCAACAGTTCTTTTGTCTTGCTGTTTTTTTAACAAAAATATACAATTGAAAAAGGCGGTAAATTAAAACATCTAAACTTTATCTCTCTAATTAGTTGTTTTTTTATTGATCGTTTCTTTATAAAAAATTGCATGTTTATAACCAACAGATCTAAAAAACTTTTAAACATTAGCAGAAGAACACTATGATACAAAGAAATGAATAATTATGTGATGAGAAGTCATGAAAAAGGAATGACATAAGTTATTCTACAAAAAATGCGAAAAAGGAGAGACACGTCCATGAACCAGCCAATACAAATCTTTTCTGAGATTGCCCCTTTAAAGCGGGTGCTTTTGCATCGTCCAGGAGCAGAATTGGAAAACTTGATGCCGGATTATCTTGATCGCTTGTTGTTCGATGATATTCCTTTTCTAGACCAAGCGCAAAAAGAGCATGATTTTTTTGCCGAGACGTTAAGAAACAGAGGAGTGGAAGTTCTTTATTTGGAGGATCTAGCTGCTGAAACATTGACAACAACTGGTGCCAAAGAGGCCTTTTTAGAAGACTATTTAAATGAAACTACGATCCTTGATGAAGAGATTCGCAACGAAGTACGCAATTTTTTCCTTTCGATCGAAGATAATCGCGCCTTTATCGATCATACGATGGCGGGCTTGAAAAAAAGTGAGGTAGAAATTTCAAAAGCCAGTAACTTAACGGCAATCGTTGAAACAGAATATCCTTTCTTGATTGATCCAATGCCTAACTTGTACTTCACACGAGATCCTTTTGCAACGATTGGTCATAGTGTTTCCTTGAATCGAATGTATTCTGCAACGAGAAGACGGGAAACCCTCTACGGAAAACAAATTTTCACGCAACACCCGATGTTTGCCCGCAATGAGACGAACTTTTTGTATCATCGGGACGAAACGACGCGGATGGAAGGCGGCGATCAGCTGATTTTATCTGATAAAATCGTGGCGATCGGGATTTCTCAACGAACCGAAGTTGCCTCAATCGAAAAAATTGCCGAAACGATTTTTGCCACAGAACCGAGTTTTGAACATATCTTGGCCTTTAATATCGGCGAGGAACGAAAATTTATGCATTTAGATACGGTCTTTACGATGGTGGATCATGATAAGTTCACGATTCATCCAGAAATCGAGGGAGAACTTTCGCTGTATTCAATCACTAAACACAAGGACAGTGTTCGGGTATTTGAGGAAAAAGATACATTGGAAAATATTCTTTGTCGTTATTTAGATCTGCCTGAAGTGCTCCTGATCCGCTGTGGTGGCGACGATTTGGCAGCAGCAGCTAGAGAGCAATGGAATGATGGCTCCAATACACTGGCGATCGCCCCAGGGGAGGTCGTGGTCTATGACCGCAACACCATTACCAACCGGCTGTTAAAAGAGGCTGGCGTTAAGTTGAATGAGATCTCAGGCAGCGAATTGGTTCGCGGACGTGGGGGTCCCCGCTGTATGAGTATGCCGTTTATTCGTGAGTAGGATAGTTCTTTGTTATTTAAAAATACGGCAACTTGCTTTGAAATTATGAAAGTTAAGAAATGGAAGAGAAAAAAATAAAAGGAAGATTTGAAACGGAATTCTATTTCTAATCTTCCTTTTTTGTCCTCATTTAACCCACTTTAAATTGAAAAGGATTTCTTTTTGTGAAAATGTGTAATTTTTGTGACTTTTGTATGTAAAGACTATAAAAAAACGCTAGGAACCTTGTTCTATCGCTAGATTTATGTTACGGTTATATTAGAAAACGGAAATAGGTGAAGGTATTTGCCACTTATTGATTTTTGACACCCTACGATCAGCGAATGCCATATGCTTGATTTGTAGTGGTTTTTTTTGCGGAAAAAAAGTGAAAGCAGGTGAGAAAATGACAGTAGATGCCATTCGATTATTACAAGAAGCAGAGCAATTTGCGGAAAATAAAAATAAAGAAGCAGAAGCAGAAAAAAAACATTTGGCACAAGCACGCGAAGAACGGTTGAAGGCGTTTAAAAAAGAGTTGGCAGAAAAAGAGGCCCAACAAAAAGAAGCAATCAATCAAAAAATCGCAGCTGAGTTGGTACAATCAAAAGAACCGCTCATGGCTAAAACGAAAGCAGAAGTAGAAACACTAAGAACGATCCCTAATGAGTTAAAAGAAGAAGCATTAGCAATAATAATAAATAAGGTTGTGACATAAATGGCAATTGCAAAAATGCAAAAGTTCAGTCTGTTGACCTTTTACGATCAGAAAGAAGCTGTTTTAGAGCAGCTGCAAGACTTTCAAGGCGTAGAACTGCTTTCTTCGGAAAAATATTATGATTCTGAAGAAACGACGGGTGTTTTGGCACCGGTTCGCGAGGAACAGTCTGAAGAAGAAATGGAGAACCAGTTTGGTCAAGTCAACTGGAGCTTAAATTTTTTAGAAGAATATGTACCCAAAAAAGGAATGCTGGCACAACTGCGGCAACCAATCAAAAAATATACCCTTCAAGAATTGGCTGAAACAGCCCACACCTATCCTTGGCAAGAATTATGCCAAACCCTTCGTAAACAAGACAAACGTCTTCGCTTGATTGATCAAGAAAAACGCGATGTATTAGCACAAGAAGCAGAGCTGTCGATCTGGAAGTACTTCAAAGAACGGCCGGCTGTTTTAAAAGAATTAAAAAAATCAGGTGGCATGTTAGGATCGATTCCTACTTCTGAAATGGCTGACTTTACGACCAACAGTGAAAAGCTGCCACTTGTCTATGTCGAAACCATTTATCAATCACAAACGACAACTTACTTGTTGGTGCTTTTCCATAAAGATGTAAAAGAAAAAGTAACTACTCTTCTAAAGAAAGCAGCCTTTGAGCAATACATCTACCCTTATGAGGGCATTCCAGAAGAAGATCTGCAAACGATGAAAGAAAAATCCCAACGTCTAATTGATGAAGAAAAAGAGATCAAAGCCGCTCTTCGCGCAATGACAAACGAGCAAGAAACGTTGCGGATCGTTGCCGAGTATTTAGATGGAGCGATCACCCGCTTAAAAAGCAATAAAATGCTTTTACGTTCAACTCATGCGGTCTCGATTTCTGGCTGGGTTCCTGTTGATGGGGCGGCCGAATTAGAAAAACGTATCAAAAAAGGAACCACGGATAACTATTACCTCGAATACCAAGAAGTGACGGAAAAAGAGATCGCTGATGTGCCGATTTTATTAGAAAACGCACGTTGGATCAAACCTTTTGAAGGACTTGTTCGGATGTACAGCTTGCCGCAATATGATGAGTTAGATCCGACACCATTTATGGCGCCTTTTTATATGGTGGCATTCGGGATGATGGTTGCCGATTTTGGCTATGGGTTGCTCTTGTTTCTGGCGACATTCCTGGGGAAAAAGCTGTTTCACCTCAGCAAAGGGCTGGAACAAAATTTGACCCTCTTTCAGTTGTGCTCGATCCCTACGATTATCTGGGGCTTGATCTATGGCAACTTCTTCGGATTTGAATTCTCATTCCAACTGTTGTCTGCCCAGGATGATGTCAATCAGATCTTAGTCTTATCCGTGATCTTTGGGTACATTCAGATCATGTTTGGATTGGCGCTGAAATTTTATATTTTATGGAAGAAAAAAGACCAGAAACTGGCTGCGATGTTCCAAGCCGGTTCGTGGATCGTCTTTTTGATCAGTGTGGTTTTTGTTGCCGCAGGAATGCTGCTTTTCCCTGATACACCGTTGCAAACGATTGGGATCGTGATGATCGCTGCCAGTCTTTTAGCAGTGGCGATCGGAGGCAGTTTAGAAGGAAAGACCTTAGCTGGAAAAATCGGTTCTGGATTGTACGGATTGATGGATGTGACCAATTATGTTGGTGACTTGATCAGTTACACCCGTCTGATGGCGTTAGGGGTTGCCGGCGGAAGTATCGCCTCAGCCTTCAATTTGATCATCAGCTACCTACCGCCGGCAGCCCGTTTTACCGTTGGTATCTTATTATTTGTGGCATTGCATGGCCTAAATATTTTCTTAAGTTACCTTAGTGCGTATGTTCATGGTATCCGTTTGCAGTATTTAGAGTATTTTGGAAAATTCTTTACGGGGGGCGGTCGTGCTTTTGACCCCTTCAAATCAAATGAAAACTATGTAGAGATCATCTCAGAAGAGAAGTTACAGGAGGACAATAATGGAAAATTGGATTAGTTTCTTTTACGAAAATGGTGGAATTGTTTTTGCAGCTTTAGGTGTGGCGACCGCAACGATTTGCGGCGGTATCGGATCAACGATCGGTGTTGGGATGACCAGTGAAGCAGCGTCAGGCTTGATCTCTGAGCAGCCAGAGAAATTCGGGCAAGCGTTGATCTTGGAATTGCTGTCTAGTACTCAGGGATTATACGGGTTCGTAATTTCCTTTATGATCTTTGGTCAGATCAGCGGTTCGCTCTCATTCGATCGCGGATTGTACTTGTTTATTGCTTCACTGCCAATCGCATTAACAGCAATCGTAGCCGGAAAATGGCAAGGACGTGCCGCAAGTGCTGCGATGCAGATTTTAGCCAAAAAACCAGAACATGTGACCAAAGGAATTATCTTAGTAGCGATGATGGAAACGTATTGTATTTTAGGGTTCGTAATTTCCTTCTTGCTTGTCTTGAATTAAGAGGAGGGAAAGTGAATGTCTGATATTACACGTTTAACTGACAAAATAACCGCTGATGCGGAAAAGAAATACCAGTTGCAAATCAAAGAAGCAAAAAAAGAAAGTGAAAATCAAGAAAACTTAAAGCGAACGCAATTAGAAAAAGAGCTGAACGAACGACTAGCTTTCTACGAAAAAGAAAAACGTGCGGCGATGTATTTGGAAATCTCAGATGTGCATATTCAATCAAGAAACAAGGTCTTGGCAGCAAAGCAGTCTGTCTTAGATGAGCTGTTTTCTGAGGCTCTGACTCGTTTAAATACAATGGATCAAGCAGCATTTTATGCGTTTATCGCTAAAGGCTTGGCGAATGCACGGTTAACTGGTGAGGTTGAGTTGCTTTTAGGTGAGAAGACCCGCCATTTAGTAGATGAGGAACTCCTTACTAAGTTGCAAGCATCGGTTCCAGAGGTTCAGCTGAAACTGGTAAATAAAACGATCCCTCGTAAGGGCGGCTTTTTGTTGCGACAAGAAGCGATTGAGTTGAATTTTACTTTTGATGCGCTGCTAGAAGCCAACAAAGAAGAGTTAAGCAATACGTTACTGCAATTGATTTTTGAACAGTAAGCAGGTGCAAACAGATGAATGACATCAAATACAATACCTTAAATACGAGAATTCGGACGTATGAATCGCAATTATTCGATCGCAGCCGCTATGAGCGGATGCTCTCGGCTGCTAGCGCAGAGGAAATCTACAGTATGTTGCAAGAAACGGTTTATGGTGACTTCATCAACGAGGATGATCGTGTACACGACTTTGAAGATGTGTTGATGGCGGAGTTGAAACGGGTATACGACACGATGTATCAGCTGACACCGGAAAAAGCGATCGTTGATTTCTTTGCTTTGAAATATGACTATCAAAATCTGAAAGTCTTGGTAAAAGCGGCGTATATGCAGGAAGATTTTTCTGAATACCTTGTCCCAATCGGCACCCAGCCGCTTTCCGTCCTTAAGGATCTGGTCAAGACCAGAAAAAGCAATCTTGTTGCCAAAGAGATGGTTGATTGTGTGGAAGAAGTCTTCTCTTATATTGAGAACTACCATGAGGTCCAATCGATCGATATCATCTTTGATAACCATTATTGGGAACAATTGTGGACGATTGGCAAAGAATACGACGACGATCTGCTGCAAAGCTTGATTCGTCGACAGATCGATATCTTCAACATTTCAACAACGTTGCGCAGTTACGCGATGAAACGCAAGCGCGGCTTTATCAGCGCAGTTTTAGCCGATCATGGGAACCTACCTGCAAAAGAACTGTTAGCTGAGATCACGACTTCCCTTGAGGCATTTGTGGCATATTTGCAAGGAACTCCTTATAAAGAACTGATCAATCACAGCTATGAAGAGTTGGTAGAGAAGAAGACCTTGAATACCTTTGATATACGCAAAGACAATTTTCTGATGGCGAAGCTCAAAGAACATAAAATTGTTCCTTTTGGCCCTTCAGCATTGGCAGGGTACTTGTACGCCAAGGAAATTGAAAGCAAGAACTTGCGAATTCTCTTGATTGGGAAAATCAATAAGGTGCCGGAAGAGATTTTAAGAAGTCGGGTGCGTGATAGTTATGCATAAAAAAATAGCAATGATGGGTGGTAAGAACTCGATCTTGCCTTTCAAAGGGCTGGGGATCGACATCTTTCCAGTCAGCGATTTGGATGAAGCCGCCCAACAACTAGAAGAAATGGCTGAAGCCTATGGGGTGATCTTTTTGACTGAGCGACTGATCGAACAATTAGAACCGATCGTTCGCCGCTATGAAGAAGTACCGACACCAGCAATCATTCCGATCCCAAGTAGTACAGGTAGTCTAGGAATCGGTATGGCACGCATTCAGCAAAATGTGGAAAAAGCGGTAGGAATGAATATTTTAGATTCATAACAGACAAGTCAGCCAGCTAGGAGGAATAAATGTGGCATTTGGCACAATTGAAAAAGTATCGGGACCACTGGTCACCGCCTCAGGATTGAGTGGCGCAAAAATCCATGAAATCTGCAAAGTCAGTGACAAGGGCCTTATCGGTGAGATCATTGAGATCAAAAAAGGGCTGGTTTCGATCCAAGTATACGAAGAAACAGCGGGAATCGGACCAGGCGAACCCGTGGAAACGACAGGCGCACCATTGTCTGTCGAACTAGCACCAGGTTTGTTGACTCAGATGTTTGATGGGATCCAACGACCATTAGATACGTTTATGTCGCAAACAGAAAGTGATTTTTTGGAACGAGGGGTCACCATCGATCCACTGAATCGCCAAAAGAAATGGACCTTTGTCCCTCAAGTACAAGTCGGTGATACCGTACAGGGCGGCGACATTTTAGGTTCAGTACAAGAAACGTCGGTGATCGAGCATAAAATCATGGTTCCACCAAACTATGAAGGAACCGTCAAAGAAATCATGGTAGGGAATTTTGCTATTACTGAAGTGATCTGTGTTTTAGAAACCATTGAGGGGGAAAAATCCTTGACGATGGTTCAGAAATGGCCAGTTCGTCAACCACGTCCCGTTACTGCTAAATTAAATCCAGGCGAACCGCTGGTCACTGGACAGCGAGTCATCGACACCTATTTTCCAGTAGCAAAAGGCGGCTCAGCTGCCGTTCCCGGACCATTTGGTGCCGGAAAAACAGTTGTTCAGCACCAAATTGCTAAATGGTCAGATGTGGATATCGTTGTCTATGTCGGCTGCGGCGAGCGAGGCAATGAAATGCGGGATGTTATGAATGAATTTCCTGAACTGATCGACCCAAATACCGGCAAGTCGATCATGGAACGAACGGTCTTGATCGCCAATACGTCGAATATGCCAGTTGCTGCTCGGGAAGCCTCAATCTATACAGGAATCACGATTGCAGAATATTACCGTGACATGGGCTATAGTGTGGCCATCATGGCAGACTCAACATCACGTTGGGCAGAAGCGCTGCGGGAAATGAGTGGCCGATTGCAAGAGATTCCCGGAGATGAAGGTTATCCGGCTTATCTTGGAAGTCGAATTGCGGAATACTATGAGCGAGCAGGGCGTTTCCATTCATTAGGCACGCAGCCTCGGGAAGGAAGCATTACCGCAATTGGCGCGGTTTCACCTGCTGGTGGAGACATCTCAGAACCAGTCACCCAAAATACCTTACGAATCGTGAAAGTTTTCTGGGCATTGGATAGCATGCTGGCGCAAAAACGGCATTTTCCCTCCATCAACTGGATGAATTCCTATTCCCTTTATGAAGATCAAATCAATTCTTATTTAGATCAATTATTAGGCGATCGCTGGTCGGAGCTAGTCAATGAATCAATGGCGATTCTCCAAGAAGAAAGCCGTTTAGAAGAGATCGTTCAATTGGTAGGGATGGATTCTCTTTCTCAAAGAGACCGTTTGACGATGATGACAGCCCGTTCTTTGAGACAAGATTACTTGCAGCAAAACGCCTTTGATGACGTTGACACGTATACATCTCGTAATAAGCAGTTCAAAATGTTAGAGAATATTCTTTACTTTAATGAACAAGCGCAACGTGCACTGCAGCTAGGTGCTTACTTAGATGAGATCACCAAAGGAACGGTTGATCTGCGTGAGCGCATCGCCCGCAGCAAATACATTCCTGAAGAAGAATTGACCCGCTTGGATACGATCAAGCATGACATCAAAGAAATGTTACAACGAATCATTGAAACTGGAGGTGTTCATTGATGTTAAAAGAATATCGTACAGTTTCCGAAATCGCCGGCCCTTTAATGGTGGTTGAGAACGTCAGAGGCGTTAAATTTGATGAACTCGTCGAAGTCCGCATGGACACGGGTGAGATCCGTCAAGGACAAGTACTGGAAGTCAGTGATGACAATGCCGTTGTCCAAGTCTTTGAAGGTACTAGCAACTTGAGTGCCGAAGAAAGTAAAGCAAGATTTCTAGGAACTGGTTTGACTTTGGGGGTTTCTCTAGATATGATGGGTCGAGTTTTTGATGGTTTAGGAAAACCCAAAGACAACGGTCCAAGAATCTTGCCAGAAAAACGCATCGATGTAAATGGTGAAGCTATCAATCCAATGGCACGGGACTTCCCGGATGAATTTATCCAAACGGGAATCTCAACTATCGATCATTTAAATACCCTAGTTCGTGGACAAAAACTACCAATCTTTTCCGCCTCCGGTTTGCCTCATAAAGAGATCGCTGCTCAAATTGCGCGACAAGCAACCGTACCCAGCCAAGAAGGTAATTTCGCGATCGTCTTTGCAGCTATCGGAATTCCATTTGAAGAAGCAGAATTTTTCGTAGATGAATTTCGTAAAACCGGTGCGTTAGACCGTTCTGTTTTGTTTATGAACCTTGCCAATGACCCGGCAATCGAACGGATCGCTACCCCTAAGATGGCATTGACCGCAGCAGAATATCTGGCTTTTGAAAAAGGCATGCACGTTTTAGTGATCATGACCGATATGACGAACTATTGCGAAGCATTGCGAGAAATCTCCGCTGCTCGCCGAGAAGTTCCAGGACGTCGTGGCTACCCAGGGTATCTGTACACCAATTTAGCGACGCTGTATGAACGTGCAGGACGTTTGATGGGCAAAGAAGGCTCGGTCACACAGATTCCAATCTTAACGATGCCTGATGGCGATAAAACCCACCCAATTCCTGATTTGACCGGCTATATCACGGAAGGACAAATCATTTTGTCGCGGGACCTTTACAAACGCAATATCAACCCGCCAGTGGATATTTTGCCAAGTCTTTCCCGGTTGAAGGACAAAGGAACGGGAGAAGGTAAGACCCGTGCCGATCATGCGGCAACGATGAATCAAATTTATGCCGCCTATTCCGATGGGAAAGCTGCCAAAGAGTTATCGATCGTTTTAGGAGAGTCTGCCTTGTCTGATCTTGATAAAAAGTACGCGCGTTTTGCTGATCTTTTCGAAAAAGAGTATGTCAACCAGGGATTTGAGACCAACCGGACGATTGAAGAAACGTTAGATTTAGGCTGGAAGCTATTAGCTACCTTGCCAAAACAAGAGTTGAGCCGTATCAAAGAAGAATTTATCGACGCCTATTACCCAACGGACGAGGATGTGAGTTCTTAATGGCGATCTTAAATGTCAATCCGACGCGGATGGAACTAAGTCGTTTGAAAAAACGGCTGACGACGGCAACCCGTGGTCACAAATTATTGAAAGACAAGCAAGATGAGCTGGTGCGCCAATTCATTCAGCTAGTAAAGAAAAACCAGGAACTTCGTAAAAAAATGGAAACTGCGCTGCAAGCAGGGATGGAAGAGTATGTGCTGGCTTCTAGTAGTATTCCCGATGTCGTTTTGCAAGAAGCATTTATGATCCCTTTAAATAAAGTGACCCTAGATGTACAAAGTCGGACCATCATGAATATGGATGTGCCAGTGTTAAATCCTGTTTACGAAGAAGAAAGCTCTGATGATGACTTTTCCTATGGTTTTGTAAGTACCACCAGTGAGCTGGATCTCTCATTGTCTCATCTCGACCAAATGCTGCCAGTAATGCTGCAATTGGCAGAGATCGAGAAAACCTGTCAACTGATGGCCAATGAGATCGAGCGGACGAGACGAAGAGTCAATGCGTTAGAGTATATGACGATTCCCAAACTGACGGAAACCATTCAATACATCGAAAGCAATCTGGCAGAAGACGAACGAGCAACATTGACCCGCTTGATGAAGGTCACAGATATCATTGCGGAAAATGAAGCAAAGTGAGGCTTTTGCAAATCACTTGGAAAAATCAAAAAAAGACACGTAGAAGGGGATTCCTTTCTACGTGTCTTTTTGCTTGTTAAGAGCGTAGGAGCAGTTGGTCATCTTTTAATTCAGCACCGCTATTTTGATGGAACATTTCCATCAATTCAGGGACGGTTAAATGTTGCTTTTGCTCACCGGCAATGTCCACGACGATCTTGCCTTGATGAAGCATGATCAGGCGATTGCCATAGCGAATGGCATCTTCCATATCATGAGTAACCATAAAGGCCGTCAACTGTTGTGAACGAATCAATTGATCGGTCAATGCCATGACAGTCAACGAGGTTTTTGGATCTAGGGCAGCGGTATGTTCATCTAATAAAATCAATTTAGGTTGTTGCAATGTCGCCATCAAGAGGGTAATCGCTTGACGCTGTCCGCCTGATAACAAACCGATCTCGGCAGAAAGACGATTTTCTAAGCCTAAGTTTAGGCTGGCTAATTTCTCTTGGAAAAACGCGCGGTTTTTCGCTTTGACGCCTGTCGCAAACCCTCGGACTTGGCCACGTTTGTAAGCCAGTGCTAAGTTTTCTTCAACAGTCAAACGAACGGCTGTCCCCATACGTGGATCTTGAAAGACTCGGCTTATATCCTTTGAACGTTTCGTAACGGATAAACGGGTGATGTCTTTTCCATCTAAGGTAATTTTTCCTTGTTCTGTTGGGATCGTTCCTGCAATACTGTTTAAAAGGGTCGATTTTCCGGCACCATTGCCACCGATGATCGTAATAAAATCCCCGGCATTCATCGTCAGGTCAATGCCTCGCAAGACATGGTTCTCATTGATCGTTCCTTTTTCAAAGGTTTGGTGTAGATTTTCGATTGTTAAGACTGAAGTCATTAGGATTGGCCTCCTTTGGTTTTTGGCAGCATCTTTTTAAGTCCTAGTTTTGAACGAAGCTGCGGTAACGAGAGGCAGATGACTAAGACGATTGCGGATGCCAGTTTGATATCATTGGCTTCGACATTGAACTCGAAAACGACGGCTAGGATAAAGCGATAAACGATCGCTCCGATCACGATGGTGATCAACCGTAACAGCAAAGATTTATTGGCAAATAAAACTTCTGCAATAATGATCGATGCCAAGCCGATGACGATCGTACCGATTCCGGAGTTTAGGTCAGCAAAACCGTTGTTTTGGGCTAAAAGAGCACCTGAGAGGGCAATACAGCCGTTAGAGATCATGTAACCGATGATCTTCATGTTATCGGTGTTGATACCGTTGGCCTCGCTCATAGCTAAATTGTCGCCCGTCGCTCGCAATGCTAAGCCGATCTCTGTACGGAAAAAGAGGAACAAGCACAAAATGACGATTGCCGCGAAGAGAAAGCCTGCAAGAATCACGGCATTGTTTTTGGTCAGTCCCATAGCTTGAAATTGGGTGAAGACCGTGTCTTGTCCCAGCAAGGCGATGTTGGGAGCACCCATCACACGATTTGTGATGGAATACAGTCCAGTCATCGTGATGATCCCCGCCAATAAGGCAGGGATTTTTAGTTTTGTGTGCAGCAGACCAGATACTAAGCCGGCTACCATGCCGCCGCCAAAGCCCATCAGACTCGCTAAAATAGGCGAGAGACCATTCGTAATACTGATTGCTGCGATCCCAGCACCTAAGGGGAAACTCCCTTCTGCAGTTAAATCAGCGATATCTAAAATACGAAAGGTTAAAAATACACCAATCGCCAGCAATGCCCAAAGGATCCCTTGAGAGGTGGCAGATTGTAGTAAGAGCAAGAATGTGTCGACTAAATTCATATGATTTCCTCAAATCTAAGTTAGTATGGTTATTCTGGTGCAGTGATGCTGGCAGGGTCAATCCCTAAAGCAGCAGCCATCTCTTCGTTGACGACTAACTCTAAATTATCCGCTGTTTCAACGGGTGTCGTTGCTGGCTCTGCATCGCCATCCAAAATCTTCGCTGCTAGTTTCCCTGTTTGAATGCCAAGGGATTTATAATCAATACCGTAAGTTGCTAGGGCACCATCATCGACTTGTTCTACGGAACCAGCGACGATCGGTGTTTTGGTTTCTTTGGCAACTTCGCCGACGATTGCAGCAGCAGAGGCAAAGGTATTATCTGTTGGAACATAAATGCCGTCAACATCTTTTGCAAGGCTGGTGGTTACTTGTTGCACATCATTGGTTGTATTGGCGGTCAATACTTTTACATCAACGCCCGCAGCTTTTAAGGCTTCTTCTGCCAAGTCAGCTTGGATTTTTGAATTGGCTTCACCTGCGTTATACATAATGCCGATCGTTTTGGCATCAGGCACGATGCTTAACAGCAAGTTGATCTGTTGCTCAATCGGTACCATGTCTGAAGTACCGGTGATGTTGCGACCAGGTTCTTCATTTGAATCGGCCAATTTCGCTCCAACTAAGTCAGTGACTGCGGTAACTACGATTGGGGTGTCGGTGGTTTCATTTGCTAAAGATACAGCAGCAGGAGTGGCAATGCCTAATAAAAGATCTGGTGAGGCATTCACTAGGCGTTCGCTCATACTTTTTAAATTGTCTTGACTGTTTTGCGCATTTTGGTATTCAATCGTTAGGTTTTCACCTTCTGTGTAGCCCGCTTCTGCTAAGCCTTCTTTGAACCCTTCATAGGCGGCATTCAAGGAGCCGTGTTCCACGAGTTGTAAAACACCGACTGTTTTTGTTCCATCGTTTTCCTCCGAAGCATTGTTTGATTCGCCACAAGCTGCTAATGCCAGCAAGGAAGCCGTAAGTAACCCAGTTGTGATCCATTTTTTCATTTTCATTGTAACTCCTCCTATAAACGTTTCTTTTTTTATTGGGGTTTACCTGAACAAAAAAATCCATTCAGACAATCGTCTAAATGGATTCGATCCTATACTAAGCGTGAACGTATATTGGCAACCATTTAGAAGATTTTCTACATGGCTGCAAGTTCAAGTTAAAATGCTTTAGCCATCATAGATACAAACAAAACTTGTTTTGGGGTTTGCATCCATAATGTGATATGAATACAAACTATCTAAAGTAGCTAAAGTAAAAGATATTCAGTTGTGGGGATACGGTTGTTTTTAACATAAATGTTCCTCCAAACTTGAATTGATTTTAGTATAGACAAAAAAAAACAGACTGTCAAATGTTTTTCCTGAATTATCTGAAAATATTTGAATAACAATCTGAAAAAAGACTGAAAATGCAGATTTGTTTCAATTTTATTGAACAAAAGAAAAAACTTTGTTCTATCAAGCTTTTTTTGCTTGAAAATAAACAAAGTTTTTCTTAGGATCACTCGTTTTCTTCTTTATAATAACGAATGGTATTTTTGATTTCACGAATACTGTAAAGCAGATCATCCTCAAAGGATTGATCTTGATCAATATCGATGGTCTCATTGAACATCGCTTCGTATTCAGCGATCGTTAGTTTTTGCCGGTCATTGAGTAACGCTTGGTGGGCCGCTTGTGCTAACTGTTTTTCATAGCCAGGTACCAATATGCCGCTGAAAAATTCAGCAACCGCTCCTGAGCCGTAACTAAACAGTCCTATCCGATCATTGGCTTGCAAGCTGGAGGAATTTTCCAATAAAGAGATCAAGCCTAGGTACAATGAACCCGTATACAAGTTGCCGGTACGACGGCTGTAAACGATCGATTCCTCATAGCGAGCCATCAGGCGTTCTTGTTGCGTTTCTTCTTCTTCAGCAAAAACAGCCAATAAGGCTTTTTTTCCCATTTTTGTATAAGGAATATGGAAGCTCAATGCAGCGTAATCTTTTGCTGTACGTTGATTTTTTTCGCAATGGGCTTGCCAAACTTGTTTGAAGGAATCGATATAAACGGCATTTGACAAGTGGCCATCTACCATTGGATATTGATGGCCAACGGGACGCCAAAAATCATAAATGTCTTGTGTCAACATCAAGTTATCGTTATCCAACTGCAAAATCGCTGGATCTGCAGAGATCAACATGGCAACTGCACCTACGCCTTGAGTTGGCTCTCCACCGGAAGCTAAGCCATAACGGGCGATGTCTGAAGCCACCACCAATACTTTGCTTTTTGGATTGGCTTGTACGTGGGCTTTAGCAAACTGTAAGCCTGCTGTTGCGCCATAACACGCTTCTTTGATTTCAAAGGAGCGGGCAAATGGTTGGATACCTAATAGGCGATGCAAAACCACTGCCGAAGCTTTTGATTCATCGATGCCGGATTCTGTGCCGACGATCACCATATCAATTGCTTGTAAATCTTCTTTTGTGAGGATATCTTTTGCCGCATGCATGGCAAAGGTGACGATATCTTGTGTTTTTTTATTGACCGCCATTTGATCTTGACCGATCCCGATCGTAAATTTATTTGGGTCGACCTCTCGGGCGTGAGCTAGATCAACCATATCTATAAAATAGGGGGGGACATAAAAATTTATTTTATCAATACCAACGTTCATTCCGTCGCTCCTTTATGTTCTACGTACTTAGTAGGCTACACGTTCTAAGGTATCATATTTTTTGAAAAAAATGAAAAAGAATTGATTAGAATTTAAACTTTATTAAAGAAAGTAGAAAAGGGCGCAGCAAGCTGATGTGGGGTATTCTTTTTTGGAGGATTTAATGATATATTTCAAGAGGAGGTGACGTACGTGGAAGAAGTTGTCATTATCGACGCACTAAGAACGCCAATTGGCAAATACCATGGGTCATTAAAAGAATATTCAGCAGTAGAATTAGGAACAGTTGCTGCAAAAGCCTTGTTGGCAAGAAACCAACAAGCAAAAGAACATATCGCACAAGTGATTATCGGAAATGTCCTACAAGCAGGCAGTGGTCAAAATCCAAGCCGTCAAGTTTCCCTGCAAAGTGGACTTTCTTCAGATATCCCAGCCTCAACGATCAACGAAGTTTGCGGTTCGGGAATGAAAGCGATTCTAATGGGCATGGAGCAAATTCAGTTAAACAAGGCATCTGTCGTTTTGACTGGTGGGATTGAAAGTATGACGAATGCGCCGCTTTTCAGTTATTATAACAAGGCAGAAGATCAGTATTCAGCCCCAATATCAACAATGATGCATGATGGCTTAACGGATGCTTTTAGCAGCAAACCGATGGGCTTAACGGCTGAAACTGTTGCAGAAAGATACGGCATCACGCGACAAGAACAAGATGAATTTGCCTACCACTCCCAAATGAAAGCTGCCAAGGCACAAGCAGAAAAGAAATTTGAGCAAGAGATCGTACCTTTGACTGAAAAGTCAGGGACCGTTTTACAGGATGAAGGCATTCGCGCCGCTACGACGGTCGAAAAATTAGCTGAACTTAAAACGGTTTTCAAAAAGGACGGTACGGTGACTGCTGGGAATGCCTCAACCATCAATGATGGGGCTGCCATGGTCTTGATCGCCTCAAAAAGCTACTGTGAGGAGCATCAGATTCCTTATCTGGCAGTGATCAAAGAGATCGTTGAAGTTGGCTTTGCTCCAGAGATCATGGGAATCTCACCAATCAAAGCAATCGATACTTTGCTGAAAAAGCAAGCACTGTCGATTGAAGAGATCGGTATTTTTGAAATCAATGAAGCCTTTGCAGCTTCCTCAATTGTAGTAGAACGTGAACTTGGTTTGGATCCCAAGAAAGTCAACCGTTACGGCGGGGGCATCTCTCTTGGCCATGCGATTGGCGCGACTGGCGCTCGGATCGCAACGACGGTCGCTTATCAGCTAAAAGACACCCAAGAGCGCTATGGGATCGCCTCTTTATGTGTCGGTGGTGGGTTAGGGCTAGCGATGCTGTTAGAAAACCCTTTGGTCGCAGCAAGTCAAACTGATTTTCATGAGGAGTCAGCATCAGAAAAAACAGAAAAAAAAAAGTTCTACGCCCTTACGCCTAACGAACGGCTAGCCTTTCTCGAAGCACAAGGGGCGATCGCGGCAACCGAATCCTTGGTTTTTCAAGAAATGGCATTAGACAAGGAAACCGCAAATCACTTGATCGAAAACCAGATCAGTGAAGTGGAAATCCCCTTAGGCGTGGGGGTGAATCTGCAGGTGAATGGCAAGTTATACAATGTCCCGTTAGCCACAGAAGAACCCTCTGTGGTTGCAGCGATGAGCAACGGTGCCAAAATGGCTGGTCCCATTACAACAACTAGCCAAGAACGTTTGCTTCGAGGACAGATCGTCTTTATGGCTGTTCAAGACCCAGATGCCATTTTGGCAAAAGTCAATACAGAGCAAGCGACGATTTTTTCAGTGGCGAACGAGGCATATCCCTCGATCGTAAAACGCGGCGGAGGACTGCGACGAGTGACTGGTCGGAACTTCTCCCCAACAGAATCTGAATTAGCAACAGCCTATGTCTCAGTCGATTTGTTGGTTGATGTCAAAGATGCCATGGGCGCCAA
Source organism: Enterococcus sp. FDAARGOS_375 (assembly GCF_002393265.1). Lineage (NCBI taxonomy): Bacteria > Bacillati > Bacillota > Bacilli > Lactobacillales > Enterococcaceae > Enterococcus > Enterococcus sp. FDAARGOS_375. The sequence goes on from NZ_CP023515.1 coordinate 2,487,091, forward strand.
CATCATTAATTCGATTTTAGAAGGAGTAGCCGACCTCTTTCGGAAGTGGTTCCCAGAAGAAGAAATTCTCTTTAGTATTTTAAGTAATCTTGCTACGGAATCGTTAGTGACAGCCACTTGCTCCGTACCTTTTGATAAACTGAGCAAGACCGGAAATGGCAGACAAGTCGCAACAAAAATCGTTCATGCTGCTGATTTCGCTAAGATTGATCCGTATCGAGCGACTACCCATAACAAAGGGATCATGAATGGTGTCGAAGCACTGATTTTGGCTACCGGTAATGATAACCGCGCACTTTCCGCTGCTTGTCATGGGTATGCCGCACGTAACGGTCGGGTGCAAGGCTTAACTTCTTGGAAAATCGCTGAAGACCGACTGATCGGCAGTATTACACTGCCGTTGGCGATCGCCACGGTCGGGGGGGCGACGAAAGTATTGCCGAAAGCCCAAGCGGCGTTGGCACTGACTGGTGTTGAAACGGCGAGTGAGTTAGCTTCGCTGGCGGCAAGTGTCGGGTTGGTTCAGAATCTGGCAGCTTTGCGGGCATTGGTTTCAGAAGGGATTCAGCAAGGCCATATGAGCATGCAAGCCCGTTCATTAGCTATTTCAGTTGGGGCAAAAGGAAACGAGATCGAGCAGCTGGCAGCTAAGCTGCGAGCGGCGAGTCAAATGAATCAAGAGCAAGCCCGTAAATTTTTAACAGAAATACGCAACTAAAAAAGGTTCTCTAGGGAAATTCCTAGAGAACCTTTTGTTTATCGTTTAGAAATCGCCGTGTGGGCATACGCCTCGATCAATGGGATGACTTCTAATTTTACTTTGTATTTGCGTTCTAGCGCGGTTTCGATAGTAAAAGTATCACTTTCTGTTTCAGAAATTGTTGCTAGAACACGATCTTCTTTCGGGGAAGCTTCGATTACGATCGTTTCTCCTGAAGATTGTTTTGCAGAAAATTTAGGGAATGCTGCGATTTTTTCGGCAAATGCTGAAAAAGTCATGGCTTCGTCAGAATCATCAGCCGTTGATTCCGCTGATTTTTCTACTTCTTTAGTTGGTGCAGCCGTTTCGGTTGGTGTTGATTCTTCCTTCACTTCTGCTGTTTCTGTGACAGGAGCGGAAGCAGGTGTCGCACTTACTTGTGTATTGGTCGGCAACCAGTAGGCGGCGATTTCATCGACTAAGTTATCGCTGAAACGATCAAGTAAGCCAGCTTCTAAGCGTTGGATTCGTTTCACGACGATTTTGAAGTTCTCATCTAAAGGAACAGCGATTTTTTGTTCTTTTGGTGTTTCCTTCAACAATTCAATCAATAATTCCTCGTGATTTTTAGGATTGATATAAACAGTTGTAGGAAGGTCGAACTTATCTGCTGTTTTGCGCTCGATCGCTGTAAACAACTGTTGTCGAGCTGTTTCATAAGACGGGCGGAATTGTTGTTTCAATTTTGCTAATTGTTTCTTTTTCATAATCTTCTCCTCTCGATCACTATCGATTATAAGGAAAATTTGCAGAAAAGAACAGTGATTCTCATGAAAAAATACAAAAAAAATTATATACTTCCTGAAAAAACACCAACGCTGCTAAAAAAGCGGCGCTGGTGTTTCTACTAGATCATTGATTTGATGGTACTTGGGCATCAGGACCAAAAGGTCATTTTCTCCAGTTGCGACTAAGTAGTTTTCCCAAAGAAAAAAGCGTGGTTCCCCAGTAAGTTTCTCAGCCAGCATCTGCTGATAGTCGCTGGTCGTCCATTGACGTGCTGGAAAGTGTTGGACTTTGTCTGGCCAAACGAGAAAAACAAAATCAGCATGTAAGGCTTTTTGAACAGCAGGGGAGAGGTGAATCAAATCAGTTGTCTTCATAGGCTTCTCCTTATAGAGAGTAAAATTAAAACCCTGTCGTATCTGGATTGGTCGCTTTCCCAACGACGCCATCTAATTGATCGATCGTTTTCATGTCTTCTTCAGATAGCTCAAAATCAAAGACATGGATGTTTTCTTCGATCCGACTTGGTGTGACTGATTTTGGTAATGGCAAGAAACCATGTTGTAAAGACCAGCGTAATGCAACTTGAGCGATTGATTTTTGATGCTTTTCAGCTAATGCTTTCATTTCTGGTACATCAAATATCTTCCCGGTACCTAATGGGCTATATGCTTCAAGCAATACATCGTGTTCTTGGCAATAGGTCACGACTTCTTCTTGTAACTCGCCAGGTGCAAGGAAAATCTGATTGACCATTGGGAAGATGGTCGCTGTTTTTTTCAATTCTTCAAAATGATGTGGTAAGAAGTTGCTGACGCCGATCGCTTTGATTTTGCCTGCTTGATACAATTCTTCAAAAGCGCGCCATGTTTCTGCATTCGCTGTTTGCCAGTTGTCACGAAAGGCTACTGGGTTTGGCCAATGGATTAAGAAAAGATCGATATAGTCTGTTTGTAGTTTTTCTAAGGACTCTTCAAAAGAAGACATCACAAGATCATAGGAATGGTTTGCATTCCACAATTTTGTAGTCAAGAAAAGTTCTTCGCGGGGAATGCCGCTTTCTTTGATCGCTTGACCAACACTGGCTTCATTTTTATAGCCTTGTGCTGTATCAATATGGCGGTAACCTACTTCCAGTGCTTTTTTGACTGATGCTACGGCAACGTCGCCGTCTGGTGTTTGCCATGTGCCAAAGCCTAGCTCAGGGATGGTCACATTGTTTGATAACGTATAGCTGTTCATGTTCATTCCTCCGTTTTCTGTGATACCTTTAGTTTAGCAGACGAAGACGGATTTTCCAATGAATGCATCTTTCAAAAAGGAAGTGTCCAACAAGAAAAATGACGTTTGACTCTTGTCAGTTCGCCTATTTTTTTTGTACACTAGACAAATGGATAAGGAGCGTAACCAATGGATATTTATTTGAAACATGCGATTTTACACATTATTGACCGTCAAACAGGCGATCCGGTTTTTTCACAAGTTGAACTTGATTTAACAACGGAATACATTCGTGATTATTTGACGAAAAAAATACAGAAACTTGCAACACCTCAAACCAAAACAGGGCGTTTACTCGAAACATCAACGATCGCTCAACTGGTCAAACAAGCACCGGATGATTTTGTCGCAGCCAGTGAAGCGATCGTCCAACGGTGGTATGAAGCCTACAAGGAAAGTGAAGATGCACCAAGTGCGGATGCCTTTGTCGTCTTGTATGAATTTGATACAAGAATGCAGTTGGCATTTTTGAAGGTCAATTATCAAGACGGCTATACGCATTTTATTGATAATGGGGAAGCTGGGATTGAAAACAATTTGATTTTGCATCGTGCCCTACTAGCAGGTAAAACCCAAAAGGCCGATGAAGGGATCACAATTGATGTGGAGAGCTTAGATTTTGAACTGATTGAAAAGAAATATAGCTTTTCAGGGGAAAAATATACTTACTTTTCAACGAAAGTCATTGATGCCGAACCGATTCCTTCGTTAGAAGAAAACGTCAAAGTCATCAAAAAAGTGGCGGAAAAAATTGGGCAGAAGTTTGAAACACCTACCTATAACGTTGTTGCCGATTTAAAAGAAGCGGTCTACGACACGATCGAAGAATCTGGTCATATCGATGTCAGCGAAGTAGCGCAAAAAGTCTTTAAAGACAATATTACCGCTCAGCTTTCTTTTCAAGAAGAAGTGGCTGAAAAAGGATTCGTCAATCAGGCGCCAATGATGCGGGATGTCCGTGAGATTTCGGAGAAAAAATTTGGGAAACAAAAACTGAAATTATCTAACGGGATCGAATTGATCGTTCCTTTGGATGTCTACCGAGATCCAAATTTGATTGAATTTATCAATAACCCAGACGGAACGATTTCTGTAACGATCAAAAATGTAGAAGAAGTAATTAATCGGATGTAGGAGAAGGGGCTTCTGTGGGGATGATACGGAGCTAACAACATAGAACAACAAAAAAAGCAGAGATTCCTCTTTAAGAAATGAGGAGTCTCTGCTTTTTTCTGGATATCTTTGATCAATATCAGCAATTATTGAGCGGCCAGTTTCTCAAGGGCGGCTTTAGGAACGTCTTCTTCAGAAACTTCTTCCCAGCTCAGAACACCTTTATTAGGATTGACCAATAATTTTAAATAGGCACCTTCTCTTAAAGGAGCGGAACGGTGCTCATTCATTTTGACCCTTTTGACTTCTCCAGAGGAACTGTAAGCGTCTTGTGTGTAACGGTAGACATCTTCGGCAACCCCGTTATCACTAATTTCTGTATCGTGCTCGCCGGCATCCGTGATGACTGTATAGTAGTCATTTCCACCATAGTAATAATGATAAGTAGCAAAACAGCCCCCAAGGAAAATTGCTGTAAAAACCAGCGCTGCCATGATTTTCTTCACATCTCTCACCTCATCTTCTATTATTCATAAAAATTGTCCTACGTCCAATAGATCGCTAAAAAGCAAAGAAATTCTTAGGGATTGGGAGCTGAGACCTCTGACTTGACTTTGACTAATTTTGACCTATAATAAGAGTAGATTTAAACTTACAAAAAATAAGTTGAGGCTTATGAATTTGGAAGCGTAAATCGCAAAAATATGATTCGAGTCAAACAGCGACTCAACTTTCTCTAGGAGGGAAACAATATGGCAAAACAACATTATGATCGTAGCAAACCCCATGTCAACATCGGAACAATTGGACACGTTGACCATGGGAAAACAACCTTGACTGCTGCTATTACCACAGTTCTTGGGAAAAAAGGGCTTGCCAATCCGCAAGATTACGCAAGTATCGACGCGGCTCCTGAGGAACGCGAACGTGGTATCACTATCAATACTGCCCATGTAGAATATGAAACAGAAAAACGGCACTATGCCCATATCGATGCACCAGGACATGCGGACTATGTGAAAAATATGATTACAGGGGCTGCCCAAATGGACGGCGCAATCTTGGTCGTATCAGCGACAGATGGCCCAATGCCACAAACACGGGAACATATTTTGCTTTCTCGTCAAGTAGGTGTGAAACATTTGATCGTCTTTTTGAATAAAACGGACCTTGTCGATGATGATGAGTTGATCGATTTAGTTGAAATGGAAGTCAGAGAATTGCTGACTGAATATGATTTTCCAGGTGATGACATTCCTGTGATCAAAGGCTCTGCTTTAAAAGCCTTGGAAGGTGATCCAGAAGCAGAAGCAGCGATCTTAACGCTGATGGATACGGTAGATGAATATATCCCAACACCTGAACGAGATACTGACAAACCATTATTGTTGCCAATCGAAGATGTCTTTTCAATTACTGGACGGGGAACCGTTGCTTCTGGTCGGATCGATCGCGGAACAGTAAAAGTCGGTGATGAAGTAGAAATCGTCGGAATCAAACCTGAAACACAAAAAGCAGTCGTAACAGGAGTAGAAATGTTCCGTAAAACGATGGACTTTGGCGAAGCTGGTGATAATGTAGGGGTATTATTACGGGGAATCACCCGTGATGAAATTGAACGGGGACAAGTGTTAGCAAAACCAGGTTCCATCACACCACATACGAAATTCCAAGCAGAAGTCTATGTGTTGACAAAGGAAGAAGGCGGTCGCCATACCCCATTCTTTAATAACTATCGCCCACAATTTTACTTCCGTACAACCGACGTAACTGGGAATATCGTTTTACCAGAAGGAACGGAAATGGTTATGCCTGGTGACAACGTAACGATCGATGTGGAATTGATCCATCCAATCGCTGTGGAAAATGGAACGACCTTCTCCATTCGAGAAGGTGGACGAACAGTTGGTTCTGGTATCGTGACCACGATCGAAAAATAAAAATCAGTGAAACAGTGCTTCCTTTATCTGAAGGAGCACTGTTTCCTTTTTCATGTCAAACCATCAACAATCCCTCCATCAGCTTAGGATTGCTTGTTTTTTTCTAAATAATCTTGTGATTTTATTAAGGATTTTTTAGGAGAGAAAAAATTCTAGTCAGCCTGTTCATTTCATAGTACGATAGATTCTGACTTAGAAAAGATGGGATGTATTTGATGAGAAAAATTCGACGTTTCCTAGGATTTGTACTGAAGATTGTGCTCTTGCTGCTGCTGATCGGAGCAGGGGTTTGGGGCTATCGGAATTACACGGCATTGAAAGCTGTCTATGCGTATGAAGAGGAAATCGCACAGCAGACACAAGCCCACGACATCTCTGAATATCAGTCTTTAGCAATGAGTATCATGCTGACGGAGTCAAAAGGACAAGGCAATGACCCGATGCAAAGTTCTGAAAGTGTATATGGAAAACAAAATCAATTTGATACGCCAGAACAAAGCATCGAACAAGGGGTTTCTTATTTAGCCGAGTTGATCGAAAAAGCAGAGCAAATGAATTGTGATCTTTGGACCGCAGTCCAGGCTTATAATTTTGGGACAGATTATATTGATTATGTCGCTGAACGGGGTGGCGTGAACACCTTAGAATTAGCTGAAACATACTCCAGAGAGGTTTTATCCCCGTTGTTAGGCAATGATACAGAACAAACCTATCGTTATTGGGGCATCCAATCGGTCTTTTATAATGGCGGTCATTTGTATCACAATGGCGGCAATATGTTCTATGCGGATCTAATAAAAATGAACCGGTGGAAAATCGACGTTACGGCGCGGTTTTTTTCTTGATCGTCAAGAAACAACGCAAGCAAAAAAGCTTGAAATACAAATAGAATATGGTAAAATCATTATGAGTGATTCTGTCTAATTATTCTTCGCACTGATACCTATTAGTGCGTTTTTTTACCTAGTAAACGATGAATACTTACCAAATGGAGGTGAGTGGATGGCACGAATTCCTCAAACGATCATTGACGATATTCGCGAACGCAGCAATATTGTTGATATCGTGGGACAGTATGTCCAGTTAAAGAAATCCGGAAAGAATTATTTTGGTTTGTGTCCCTTTCATAATGAAAAATCACCTTCTTTTTCCGTTGCAGAAGACAAACAAATTTTTCATTGTTTTGGTTGTGGTCGTGGGGGAAATGTTTACGGTTTTTTACAAGAGCTTGATGGCATCAGTTTTCCTGAAGCAGTCGTCAAAGTAGCAGAAATGAACGATATTCCTCTTGATCCGCAATATCAACAGTCAGAAGGTATCAATGAGGCGACCTCACAAACGAGTCAACTGATTGCGCTGCATGAAAAAGCCGCCGAGGTCTATCATCACATGTTGGTGAATACGGCTGCTGGACAAGAAGCGCTTGATTATTTGTTGGATCGCGGATTGACGATGGCATTGATTGAAGAATTCAATATTGGTTTTGCGCCGAACGAACGCTCGTTTTTGGAGAAAGTCTTTTTGAATGAACAAGCCAAAGCTGAATTTTTTCCTGATACAGGGCTCTTTGTTCAACGAAACGATGGTTCATTGGCGGATCGCTTTTACCAACGAATCATGTTTCCGATTCGTAATCCTCAAGGAAAAACGATTGGTTTTTCTGGTCGTTGGCTGGCAAGCGAAAAAGTTGGTGATCAAGACCAGCCGAAATATTTAAATAGTCCTGAAACGATCCTTTTCAACAAGCGCGAGGTTCTCTTCAACTTTGACAAAGCACGCCGTGCGATGCGCAAAGATGGCCAAGTGTATTTATTTGAAGGATTTATGGATGTGATCGCCGCTTGGCAGGCAGGAATCGAAAATGGGATCGCCTCAATGGGGACCAGCTTAACCAATCAGCAGATCGCCCATATCGAACGAGTGGCACAAGAAGTGATTCTTTGTTACGATGGAGATAGTGCAGGGGTTGAAGCAACGAACCGTGGGATCGATCTTTTGCAAAACAATAGCCGTTTGAAACTATCGGTGGTTCGAGTACCGGAACGGATGGACCCAGATGAGTATTTGCGCAAATATGGGACAGAAGCTTTTTATAAATTAGCTGTCCACGGCAAAGAAACGGTTTTTGCATTCAAAATGGATTATCATCGGACGAATCGAAATTTAGCCAATGAGAAAGAACAATTGGACTATGTCCAAGTTGTGTTAAATGAATTGCAGCGTGTGGATTCTTTGTTGGAGCAAGACCGTTATTTGACCCAGCTGTCTACAGAGTTCAATTTGAGTCGTGAAACCCTGCAGCAGCAACTCAAGCAAAATCGGCAAGAACAGCGGCCGATGCAAGATGCAGCGCCACCACCGCCAGCAGATAATCCTGTGGTCTTTACGCCGCCAACGCGGCAGCAGCCCAAAACACAGGTAGAAAAAGCACAAGAATTATTATTGTACCGTTTGTTTCATGACAGTACATTAAATCATCGCTTTCGAGCGAGTGGCATATCCTTTATCCATGATCGTTACCAACAGCTTTATCTGCTGTTTGATGCGTATATGGAAACAGAAGAACACTTTGTTTTAGCAAAGTTCTTAGATTTTTTAAAAGAAGATTCAATGAAAAAAATGGTGATCGATATTGCAGATCTTAAAGCTTCTGAGGAAGGGACTGAACAAGAATTTCAGGACATTCTGCAGGTCTTTCAAAAGTCGGGCATTGCTGAAGAAATCAATCAAAAACGAATCCAGCAGCAAGAAGCAAGACAAAAAGGAAACCAGCAATTAGAACTTGAACTAGCGATCGAAATCATTGATTTGACCAAACGGTTGAAACAAGCTAAATAGCGAACTGAAAGGGGCTTTCTTTCATGGCAGAAGAAACAAAAAAAACGTATGACAAAGCAGTTGCCGAATACATCCGAGAAAACAAAACAAAGGGGCAAGTTGTTTACGATGACATTACGAATCGTTTAGCAACGCCGTATACTTTGGATGCTGATGCAATGGACAAACTAATTCAAAAACTGGAGGATTCAGGCATCAGTGTCGTGGATGAAAACGGAGAGCCTTCAGTCCATAGTTTAAAGAGTAATGAAAAACGACAAGAAACCCAACCTCAAGAAGATCTGTCTGCACCGACTGGTGTGAAAATCAATGATCCCGTTCGGATGTACTTGAAAGAAATCGGTCGGGTGCCACTATTGACCGCAGAAGAAGAAGTGGCTCTTGCACTGAAAATCGAAGAAGGCGACCAAGAAGCAAAACAGCGTTTGGCAGAAGCCAACCTACGTTTGGTCGTTAGTATTGCCAAACGTTATGTAGGTCGAGGAATGCAATTCCTTGATTTGATCCAAGAAGGAAACATGGGTTTGATGAAAGCCGTTGAGAAATTCGACTACCGCAAAGGGTTCAAATTCTCGACGTATGCGACCTGGTGGATCCGTCAAGCAATCACCCGTGCCATCGCTGACCAAGCCCGCACCATTCGGATCCCAGTGCATATGGTAGAAACCATCAACAAATTGATTCGTATCCAACGGCAATTATTGCAAGACTTAGGACGCGAACCGACACCGGAAGAAATCGGTGCAGAAATGGATCTGCCGACGGAAAAAGTTCGTGAAATCTTGAAGATCGCTCAAGAACCTGTTTCATTAGAAACACCGATCGGTGAAGAAGATGATTCTCATCTAGGTGATTTTATTGAAGACCAAGATGCCACAAGTCCAGCAGAGCATGCGGCTTATGAGCTTTTGAAAGAACAATTAGAAGATGTACTGGATACGTTGACTGACCGTGAAGAAAACGTGCTACGCTTGCGTTTCGGAATCGATGATGGTCGTACTCGGACATTAGAAGAAGTCGGCAAAGTCTTTGGGGTAACGAGAGAACGGATTCGTCAGATCGAAGCAAAAGCGTTACGGAAACTACGCCATCCATCTCGTTCAAAACAATTGAAAGATTTCTTAGAATAATCAAGGTTTATCGACTTTCCAAAGGTCCTCTTTGGAAAGTCTTTTTTGTTCTCGTTCTGTCATCTCTTCACAGGATCAGTAAAGAACTTAATAAAAACGTAACCAAGCAAGTGTTGGCTAATTGCTTAGAATGTGATAAATTTAATTTTGTGCATCTGCATAATTGAGTAATTAAAAAGAAATGCGAAAAAGACCTATTATTTGTCGGTCTTTGAAATAGGGAGCAGTGGGCGCATCAAGCGTTTGATCTGGTAGGTTACTGCTCCATAAAAAGGAATTGCAAAAAACAAAAGGAGTCAGTTTGAATCAATGAAGAAGACATGTCCTGAATGTGGATTTCAAGCAATAGAAGAAACATCCGTTTGTCCCAATTGCGGGTTTCAATGGAAGCAAGCAAAGGAGAACCAACAGGAACCAGCATCTGACTCTTCCGTTACGCCAGAAGAGCTACAAAATAAAAACGATGATATTCGCTGGTCTGACTTTAAAAATGTTCCGATCGGAAAAATGGAGGAGCATTTAGGTGATCGGCCGTCCTTGAATGAAGAAACGATCGACCTTGCGCAGCAGGAGGCCCTTCCCGATGAGCAAAAAGTAGCACTTGAATCAGAGTCCAAAAAAGAACCAGAAACGGCGGAAAACTCTGGGTCTAAAGAAGACCAAGCAACATCAGCCAGCGAAGAAGTAAATGAGACCGATGCATTAAATACGGATGATCAGCATGACTCTGAGATTTTGGCTGCTTATATCCGGCAGCACAAACTTGATGAAGAAGCCAAGGCAGCTGCAGCTTTGGAAGCAGAAGAAGCCGCTGTTGATCTGTCCTCTGCTGAAGCGGAAAGTCAGGTGCAAGCCAGCGAGGAATCTCTGCCGGCAAGTGAAGAGGAAGCAGTGATGGAGCCAGTTATTGAAGAAGCTGGGAAGCAGCCAGAGCCAGTCATCGATCCAATTCCTGAACCAGTCACCGTAGCGGAGGAAACACCGCAAAAGGCGACTGCTGAAGAAAAAACACCTGTTTCTACCGAAAACAAGAAGAGCCCTCGTAAAGCACTCTACATTACAGTGGCTTGTCTATTAGTGGCAGCAGGTGGTGGTTGGGCGTATTACTATCAACAACAGCAACAAGAAACTGCCCGACAAACGCAACTGGCGCAAGAGAACCGCACGTTAGATCAGATCGAAAATGAGCTGAATGATTTTTATACAGATGATGAGCGTGTGTTCATTAAAAGCGACAAAACAGCAGAACAGTTGGCGGCTGTGACGAATCAGTTGGCAGATTTTCAAGACCACGAACGATACGATGCCTTGTCGCAAGAAGCAGAGACGATCGCTGACAAACTAGCGGCTTTAACAGAGATCAACAGCTATTTCAGCAGTCCTGCCGTTGTGGGAGATCAGTTGGAAGAAGTCCCCTTGAAAGAAGCTGCTGCTGTCACAATGTCGAAGCGTGAGAACGGGGATGCCTTTGATGAGTTGATCAATCAAGCCATCGACATGGGACAAAAAGAGTTCAGCGCGATCGAGGAAGTTCAAAATGCAGTGAAGAGCATGGTGGCTTTAAGTGGTGATGGGGAAGCTCCGGCAAGTGTCACCCGCGAGAACTACAATGCTTTAATGAAAAAAGTCCAAGCTTTGTCAATCGATTCATTGGTGGAAAGTCTTACGACTGAACTGCGTAAAGTCGATACTGCCTTGACGAAGCGTGAAACAGCTACTCAACAAGCAGCGGCGCAACAACAAGCCGAACAAGCAGCAGCTTCTGAGAACAACTCTTCAGCTTCAAGCGGTGGTTCTTCAAGCGCTGCGGCACCAGCGCAAAGTACTTCTGAAGAAGAGTATGTCCTTTCGCCAAATACGCCAACAAATACTAACAATCAACCAATCATTCCAGCTCGTCAAAGTGATTTGGATGATGTGAACAATAGTGCTTGGGTGTGGGCGGATGGCGTCCAAGAAAAAATCATCGCCACAGCGATTGCCCGTGGTTATGTGGTGGAAGGCGGCTATACTTTTGAACGTGTACGAATCGTCAATGGTGAAGGCTATTACAATTTTTATGCGACAAATGCCCAAGGTAGCTTGCTCAAAGGAACGGACGATTCAGCCTTCCCACTATACTTATTTACGGTAAACGCCAAAACCGGCTATTTCAGAGGCAATGGGAACGATCACACCGTTCGCTAAATCCCCTGAGTCACTAGCAAACTTTCAGAGTAATTACATGCACATGTGAAAAACTCTTGTTTCCCCTCCCTGTTTTCGATATGATGAAAGATAATCGTTCAAACAAGGAGGGGTTTTTTGTGCAGAAAATGGAAAGATATGATCGTTTTGAAGATGGAGTCATTGCTTGTATACCAACGATTCTTGGGTATCTGGGCATTGGTTTTGCGCTGGGGGTTGTGGGAAAAGGCGTTGGGTTGTCTATTTTAGAAATTATTTTAATGTCTATTATTGTCTATGCTGGCAGTGCCCAATTTATCATTTGCGCGTTACTAGCGATTCAAGCACCCTTCATGACGATCGTCGCAACAGTTTTTTTAGTTAATTTACGACACTTTTTAATGAGCTTGTCAGTAGCTTCCTATTTTAAAAAGACACCTTTGCTTTCTGCTATTGGGATTGGGACGCTTTTGACCGATGAATCTTATGGTGTTTTGACGACAGCACTGCAACAAGACAAACCAATCACAGCGAAATGGACCCACGGGTTGAACGTGATGGCTTATTTGAGTTGGATCTTCGCAACCTTCTTAGGCGGATTATTAGGCTCGTTTATTCCAGATCCGGAAGCGTTAGGCTTAGATTTTGCCTTGGTAGCCATGTTTGTTGGTCTTTTTTTATTTCAAGTAGAGCGACCGCTTAAGAAGAAAACCCAGCAAACCCTCTTAGTACTAGGGGCAGTTGTGGGGACATTGATTTTATTTATGCGTTTTTCGACAGCTGAGATTGCGGTAATTGCGGCGACCTTGGCAGGTTGTTTGGTTGGGACGGTGACACATCATGACTAATTTTGTTATACTAATGCTAGCATGTGGGTTGGTTACATGGATTCCGCGGATCGTTCCTTTTTTATTTTCTAAAAAGCTGGTCTTTCCGGAGTCCTTCACCATCTTTTTGAGTTACTTACCTTTGTGTATTTTGGCGGCATTGTTGGTGCAAAATTTGTTGATCTTTCGTGAAGGGCAATTTCCCCTCTTGAAAGTCAAAGAAGCTGTTGCCTGTATCCCAGCATTGTTGGTGGGGTATTATACCAAAGATTTGATGAAGATCGTTCTTACAGGCGTTATTGCTATGGCACTGCTGCGTTTCTTTTTATAGCAACGGGCAGTTTTTATGAAGAAGGAGAGAATAGATGAAAGACTTATTAGCATCCGTATTTAGCGGATTGATCATTGATGAAAATGAACAAAATTATTTTGTTCAAAAAGGCGGGGTTACCTTCCGACTAGCCAAGGAAGAAGGCGAGCATCATTTAGGTGAAGCAGTCGAAGGGTTTGGCTATCAAAATCAAAAGCAAGAAAATGTGCTCACTACGAACATTCCAAAAAGCCGCAAAGGGAATTATGCCTTTGGTACAGTCACAGGAAGCCGTCGCGATCTAGGTGTCTTCGTCGATATCGGTTTAAAAGACAAAGATATGGTGGTTTCATTAGATGAATTGCCAACGATGCGGGAACTTTGGCCTAAAAAAGGGGACCGCTTGATGGTCAGCTTGCGGGTCGATGACAAAGAGCGTATTTGGGCTTCATTAGCAGATGAGAAAATTTTTAAGGCATTGAGCAAAAATGGTACGGAGCAAATGAAGAATCAAGATGTTACAGGTACCGTGTACCGTTTGAAGTTAGCGGGTACTTACTTGCTGACGGATGATTTTTATATTGGCTTCGTCCATCCATCAGAACGGTATCAAGAGCCGCGCCTTGGGGAAGTGGTCAAAGGGCGAGTGATTGGGATTCGTCCAGATGGTGTCTTGAACCTTTCATTGAAACCAAGAGCCCACGAAGCGATCTCAAATGATGCCGCCATGGTTCTAACCTTTTTAGAACGAGCACCTGAGAACAAAATTCCTTTCACCGACAAATCAGCACCGGAAGAGATTTTACAAACATTTGGTATTAGTAAAGGCCAATTTAAACGGGCATTAGGAACCTTAATGAAACAGCGTTTGATTGAGCAAAAAGACGGCTTTACGATTCTTATCAAAAAACCTAATTGAGAATACTTGTTTCTTTTATCGTTCTAATTTATAATGATTACAATGTTTGTCTTGAGTGATTCTCACTCAGATTAGAATCGTTATAAATTAACGGCATACGGAGGCAACTATGAACACAACAGCAGCGTTAAAAAAGACCAAGAAACAATTGCACGAGTCGGGGTTTAAATTAACTCCTCAGCGAGAAGCGACGTTATTGGTCTTATTAGAAAATGAGAAAGACCATTTATCCGCCGAAGAGATTTTCTTTTTTGTGCGAAAAAAAAATTCTGAGATTGGCTTGGCAACCGTCTATCGAACGTTGGAGATCTTAACGGATTTGAAAATCGTCGATAAAGTCAGCTTTAATGACGGTGTCGCTCGCTATGATCTACGCAAAGAAGGTGCCAAACACTTTCATCATCACTTGTTGTGTTTGGAATGCGGCAATATTGAAGAGGTTGAAGAGGATTTGCTGGGCAGTGTCGAAGAGATCGTTGAACAAAAGTACCATTTTTTAGTAAAGGATCATCGGTTGACATTTCATGGTGTCTGCCAAAAATGCCAAAGCAAAGCCGAGTAATTGTACTTTGGCAATTTTAAATAAACGTTTGTTATCACCCGAATGATAGTCAGATGGTTTCCAATAGGAAGAGCGCTATTTTTTCCAATTTGAAAGAAACCGAAAAATCTGCTATGATTCGGGTGTTTCCTTGGGCAAACGATATGGGTAGGTGCCTCTTTTTTATTGGCAAGCTACTATCTTAACGAGCCAGAATTTGATATGATAAAAAAGCTGAAAGTAGAGGGAGCCCCATGAACGAACAAATCATTGATTATCTTCATTATTTGACCATTGAGCGCGGGCTATCCCAAAATACCCGTGCCAGCTACCAACGAGATCTGCAACAGTATCTTGCGTTTTTACAAAAAAAACAAGTCACTCAGTGGCAGCAGGTCGACCGAGTAATCGTTTTGTCTTTTTTGCAAAGTCTGCAAGAAGCGGGAAAATCCTCGGCGACCGTGATTCGGATGGTCTCTAGTTTGCGAAGATTCCATCAATTTTTGCGTCAAGAACGGTTTACCGATCATGATCCAATGCAGCATATTGATTCACCGAAAAAACAGCAGAAGCTGCCTGATACCTTGAGTTTACAAGAAGTGGAGCGGTTGATCGAAACACCGGATACGCGAGCGGTGTTGGGCATCCGTGACCGAGCGATTTTGGAAGTGATGTATGCAACGGGCTTACGTGTCAGCGAGTTGATCGGTTTGAAATTAAACGATTTGCATTTAAGTATGGGGTTGCTGCAAACAACCGGGAAAGGCGACAAAGAACGGATCGTTCCATTAGGGGATCTAGCGATTCAATGGATCGAAACCTATCTCAGCGATGCGCGTCCGTATTTGACGAGAAAAACGCCAGATGAAAGCCATCTGTTTGTGAACAACCACGGCACGCAACTGTCTCGTCAAGGGATCTGGAAAAATTTAAAAGCCTTGGTTCGACAAGCTGGGATCACCAAGAATGTGACTCCCCATACGTTGCGCCATAGCTTTGCGACCCATCTATTAGAAAACGGGGCAGATCTGCGAACGGTTCAAGAGTTGCTAGGACACGCAGATATCTCGACCACTCAGATTTACACGCATATAACGAAGAAACGGATGACGGAAGTGTACAAGCAGCACTTTCCGCGCGCCTAGAAATCGAGGATGGAATGGAAGAAATCAAAATAAAATTGGCTGTCTTTGAAGGACCGCTGGATTTGCTGCTTCATTTGATCAAAAAACTGGAGATCGATGTTTATGATATTCCAGTTGCTACCATCACCGAACAATACATGCAGTACATCCATGCCATGAAAATTTTAGAATTAGAAGTCGCTGGAGAATATTTAGTTATGGCGGCGACTTTGATGGCGATCAAAAGCCAGATGCTATTGCCTAAACAAGAATTGATTGCTGAAGTCGAAGAGTACGAAGAAGATCCGCGGGATATGCTGGTGGCACAACTGCTAGAATACCGGAAATTTAAGTACGCAGCCGAACAGCTTTCAGAAAAAGCGGAAGAGCGCAGTTTGTATTACACGAAAGATCCAATGGATGTCGATGAATACAAAGAGGAAGAAGATCAATTAAGAGCCAATCAATTCAACACGATCGATCTCTTTTTGGCTTTTCAAAAAATGGTCGAGAAAAAGAAAAATCGCCAAGTACTAGAAACCAAGATTTCTCCTGATGAAAGCACCATCGATGAAAAGATGGCGGTGATTCAGTTGGAGATGCAGCATGTCAGTGCCAAAAAAGGCCGCAGCTTCGATTCGTTTTTTACCTCTTACAATAAAACAGAAGTTGTGGTAACCTTTATGGCACTATTAGAATTAATGAAAAAAGGAACGATTCGAGTAGAGCAAACAGACAATTATGCGTCGATTCTGCTCTATCCAACAGGTAAAGAAGATGAGTAAATATAGTGAATTAGAAGCGATCTTATTCGTCGTCGGTGATGAGGGGATCGGACTTGAAGAACTAAGTTATTTAGTCAAAAGTAATACTGCCAGTGTCTATCAGCATTTGCAGGAATTAAATCAGCAATATGAAGAAAATGAACATACTGCGTTGCACATTCTAGAAGTCGGCAATCATTTTATCTTAACCACTAAGAAACAATTTGCCCCTTTATTGAAGAAATATGCCGAATCACCGATGGGCAGTTCATTGTCGCAAGCGGCTTTGGAAACTTTGTCGATCATTGCTTACAAGCAACCGATCACTCGGATGGAAGTAGAAGAGATTCGCGGCGTCCAATCCAGCGGCTCGGTTCAAAAACTGGTGGCAAAACGGCTGATTGAAGAAAAGGGCCGCGTGGACGGACCAGGACGAGCGATCTTATACGGTACGACGGAATACTTTATGGATTATTTTGGCTTAAAAAGTTTGGCTGAATTGCCTGACATCCAATCAATGGAAGATGAACTTGAAGAAGATGCACCGTTTGATCTTTTTTACGACCGCTACAAACAAGCAGAAACAGAAGGAGAATGAAGATGGAACGTTTGCAAAAAGTGATTGCCCATGCCGGCATCACCTCAAGAAGAAAAGCTGAAGGATTGATAACCGAAGGCCGAGTGCGAGTTAATGGACAAGTAATCAAAGAATTAGGGGTCCAAGTCAGTTCAAAAGACGTCGTTGAAGTCGATGGCATACCGATCGAACAAGAACAACACGTCTATTATTTGTTCTACAAACCTCGTGGCGTGATCTCAGCTGTTACGGATGATAAAAAGCGCAAAGTCGTTTTGGATTATTTTGCTGAAGTGCCTGAACGAGTGTATCCAGTCGGACGCTTGGACTATGATACCTCCGGTTTACTGCTCCTGACAAATGATGGGGAATTATCACAGACACTGATGCATCCAAAACACGAAGTCGACAAAGTGTATGTTGCCAAGGTCAAAGGCATTGCGGATAAAAAGCAGCTGCTCCCATTGACAAAAGGGATTCGGATCGAAGGCCGTAAGACGGCATCTGCTCGCTTTGAAATCTTATCGACAGACCAAACAGCGCAATCTAGTATTGTGCAATTGACGATTCACGAAGGTCGCAACCATCAAGTCAAAAACATGCTAAAAGCAGTTGGTTTGCCTGTGCAAAAACTAAAACGGGAAAACTATGGTCCGTTAGATCTGAAAGGTCTTCGTCCAGGGGAATATCGAGAATTGTCGAAGAAAGAAGTCAGTCAGCTGAAAAATAGTGCAAAATAGTTGAAAAGTATCTGAAAACGTAACTATTGTTAATTTTTAGATTTTGTGTATAATAGAACATGTAATAAATAGAATAAAGGTTCGTCTTCAGGGGCAGGGTGCAATTCCCGACCGGTGGTTATAGTCCACGACCTATTTCTTCGGAAATAGCTGAATCGGTGAAATTCCGATACCGACAGTACAGTCTGGATAAAGAAGATAGAGCGTATTTGATTTGCTTATGGCTATTTCGAATGCCCTCTTTTTTCCCTGTGGAAAAAAGAGGGCATTTTTTGTCTGGCGCCGACAAGAAAGCCGAGGAAATTTAATAGGTTCGTTTGAAGAGGAATCCTGAACTTAGGAGGATTTATACTGATGAACAACAAAACAAGAAAAATGGTGACGATCGCCATGTGTGCTGCTATGGGAACAATTTTGCAATTTATCGCTTTTCCGATTTTCCCAGCATTCAGCTTTTTAAAGATCGATTTTAGTGATATTCCCGTGATGATCATGATGTTTTTATTTGGTCCTTGGAGCGGGGTATTGACTGCTTTCATTCGTTCGGTGCTGCATTTGTTCTTATCTGGTTTTTCACCTGCTGATATGGTGGGGGATACGGCAAGCTTTTTAGCATCATGTGCCTTTACTTTGCCAATGTACTACTTTTTCCGCAAAGGTATTCACACCAAAAACAAAATGGTTGGTGTCATCAGCGGTATCTTGTCGGTAACGATTTTTATGAGTGTGGCGAACCTATTTGTGATCACACCGCTTTACCTGCGCTTTTTCGGGGTCACAGCCGATCAATTTTTAGGAATGTCTTTGCCGCAATATGTGGCGATCGGGATCTTACCTTTCAATTTGGTCAAAGGCGCAATCGTCAGTGCCGTCTTTTTAGCACTTCACGCCAAACTGCTGCCATGGTTGGCTCGTAAGCAGCCCCATCATTCTGCTATAGGAAAATAAAAAAATGAGCCGACTTGCTGTTGCAGACGAAAGGTCTGTCAATGGCAAGTCGGCTTTTTTTATTTTTCCATGATAATCGCACGGGTAGGGCATTTGCGATAAGCAGTTTTGACTTTTTCTTGTTGGTCTTCTATGATAAACTGTTGCCGAGCATTTGGTTCTTGGGCAAATAAAACGATCCCGTCTTCATCATAATCGAAGATCTCGGGGGCATAGATCGCACATAGGCCACAAGCAATGCAGCGCTCAGGAATAATTTTACAGCGTTGTGACATTTTTTAGTCCTTTCTGGAGGGGAAATATGGATTCTTTTATTTTAGCGCTGTTTTCTGATACTGACAAGCTGCGCCCATCAACACTTTATCAAATTCTCATTGGTAAGCGTACTAGCTCTGTCTTGAGTTATGCCTTTTTTTATGATCGCTTAGGTCTCTTTCAATCGTTGCCCCAGTTGAATGAGAAAGCGTATCAACAGACGCTCGCTGACTTGATCCAACGAGGGGCTCTAAGTCGAGATTCAGATGGTCTGCTGCTCAAAAGGACCGTTGCAAATTATGAGCAGTCCAGAGAAATGTTGTTGCATCAGATGGATTATTTTCGGTATGGACGAACGACGGAGGAGGCTTGGCGTTTTGTCCGATTGCTGGTTCAAGCAGCTGCATATCAAGGGGTGACCAATCAGTATATTCCTGTTGAGAACACGCCCTTATATACAGAACCTGTGCGTCAACTGATCCATCAATACCCTGAAATCAAAAAGATCACTCATCGAGAACTTTCGGCAGTTTTTGACCAGCTTCCCGCAGAAGTTGCAGATTTTTTAGCGGGCACCTTATCTGGTCCTGATCTTCTTGGGCAGGCGTTTTTCCAACTTTTGCCAGAATCTGTACAAGGTAAGCCTTGGGACAATCTTTATGTAGGAGCTGCGATCCATCAATTTTTAGCCCTGGTCGAAAAAGAGCCGCAGATGGTACTGTTTCAAGGATTATCGCCTTTTCTAAATAGGAATCTGAATCAAAGTATGCTGGAAAGTCGTGCATTATTCTTGCAAGGAGCTTCTGTTGAGCAGATCATGGAAAAAAGAAGGATCAAACGAGGAACCGTTAATGATCATTTGATTGAATGGGCACTGCTTGATCCGACATTTCCGTATCAGCGCTTTGATACAGCGTTGCTGAATAAGCTGCCAGCAACTTCTTGGAAAAACAGCTATCAAGAATTACAGGAACTTCTGGCGACAGATTTTTTGACGATCCGTTTGTTACAGATTGCTCAGAAACGGGGGATTCGATGTTAGAAAACGCACTGAATCAGTACTTTGGCTTCAAAACATTTCGTCAAGGACAAAAAGAAGTCATCGAAAGTGTTTTAGCGCAGCAAGATACGTTAGCGATTCTGCCTACCGGGAATGGCAAAAGTCTCTGTTATCAGCTGCCAGGGTACCTCATAGATGGCATCGTGATCATTATCTCACCGCTTGTTTCTTTAATGGAAGATCAAGTCTATGGCTTACAAAAGCAAGGGGAAAAACGCGCGATTGCATTTAATAGTCAACTGGACCTTGCCGATCGTCACTATGTGATGCAGCACTTGCAGAAGTACAAATTTTTGTTTTTAAGTCCAGAAATGATCGTGCAAGAAGCCATTTTGCAACAACTCGAACAAGTTAAGATCGCTATGTTCGTGGTGGATGAAGCTCATTGTGTTTCGCAATGGGGCATTGATTTTCGACCAGAGTACTTGCAGCTTGGTGAAGTAAAAAAACGTTTGAAGACACCCGTCACATTAGCATTGACGGCTACTGCTACGGCGCAAGTGGAAGCAGATATTCGGCAAGTGTTGTTAGCAAAGAATGCCAATGTCTACCGTTATTCGATGAACCGCAGCAATATCGGCTTGTTCGTAGAGCAAACAACAGACAAAGATGCGGCATTAGCAGACTATCTCAGCCGCTTAGGCGGGGCTGGGATCATCTACTGTTCCACAAGAAGCAAAGTCGAAGAAGTCTATAATAAACTGCGTCAGCGCTATTCGGTAGGTTATTATCATGGTGGTTTAGCGAGTGATCAAAGAAAAACGTTGCAGCAGCAGTTTTCTCAGAATAAACTAAAATTGCTCGTCGCAACCAATGCGTTTGGGATGGGGATCAATAAAGAAGATATTCGTTTTGTGATTCACTATGACTTGCCTGATTCGCTGGAAAACTATAGTCAGGAAATTGGGCGAGCAGGTCGCGATGGCAAACGAAGCAGTGCGATCTTGCTTTATCAAGAACACGATGAGCAGATCCACTACTTCTTTCAGCGAGAAAACAAAGAAGAACGCCGTGCTTTAGAACGAATGGCTCAGGAAAAGAAGAAAGAACCCTTGACACCGCTGCAAGAAAAATGGCAGCAGAAGATGAAGGAGTTGGGGGCTGCGTTTTGGCTGGAAACGCTAAAACAAAACGAACAGCAAAAGCAAGAACAATTACAAAAAATGTTGGCTTATATTCATTTTACCGGTTGCCGCCGTCAGTTTTTATTGGCGCATTTTGGAGAAAAAGTGCAACAGAATCCTTATTGTTGCGACAATGACGGGATCGAATTGGCAGTAGAAGAAGAGCTTTTAGAAAAAAAAGTCATCCTTCATTGGCAAGAACGTTTAATAAAAATTTTTAAAGATATAAATTGAATCGTATTTTGCAGGACAGTTTTTATTTACCTATGGTATAATACATCGGAAGGAAACTAGGAGGGAATACGAGTGAGCAAGAAAGACAATGACTACAATTCAGAAAATCAAGAACCGTGGGAACAACCAATCTATGATACAGAATACGATGATTCTGCATCAAGATCCCAACAAAGAAAACAAAAGCGTGGGAATTCACTCTTTTTGACGATCGTTTTAGTTTTGCTTTTCTTGATCGTGGCAATTCCGGTTGGTGCCGGTATTTGGGTGTTGAATCATAACAGTGATGCCCCGACCGCAGCAAGTTCGAGCAGTACAGTAGAAAGTACGACAGAATCTTCGACAACCGAGTCATCAACATCGGAATCATCCACTACTGAATCGACAAGGGAAACGAGTTCGTCAACAAGTGAATCAAGTTCTTCATCAAGCAGTAGCAGTTCTGCACCAGCTTCAACGACGCCATCAAGTAGTAGTGAGCCGGCTCAACAAGAAAACAATGCAGGGCAAGACACTACGCAAAATAATCAAGGGCAAGGAGCGACTGGTACCGAGGAATATACGACGGTGCAAGCAGGTGAAGGTCCTGAACAAGTGGCAGCCCGTACAGGCATCTCAGTTGAAACCCTATATCAATTAAATGGGATTGATCCAAACAACTACATGCTATACCCTGGCGACACATTACGAATTAAATAAAAAACCGCTTTGGCGGTTTTTTTTCTTGGTAGGAAGAAGCCAAGGTGAACGATAAGCAGAAACGATGAAGGAATACACATCGTTGGGAAACGAGGAGTAAGAAAAATGAAAAAAATCAACATCGCTATTGATGGTCCTGCGTCATCGGGAAAAAGCACAGTGGCAAAAATCATCGCCAATGATTTAGGGTTTATTTATACAGATACCGGTGCCATGTATCGCAGCATCACGTATTTGGCTTTAAAAAGCGGCTGTTCACTAGAGGATGAAACGGCGATCGCTGCTTTGATCGATCAATACCCCATCACTTTTGAACCAACTGAACACGGTCAAGAGGTCTTTGCAGGAGGAGAGCAAGTCACAGAAGCGATCCGTCAGCCAGAAGTAACCAACGCAGTTTCGAAGGTGTCGGCATACCCTGCGATTCGCGAAAAACTAGTCCAACAACAGCAGATGATCGCTAAAGATGGCGGTGTCGTGATGGATGGCCGCGATATTGGTACGGCGGTTTTACCACAAGCAGAAGTCAAGATTTTTCTGGTAGCAAGTGTGGAAGAACGGGCACAGCGCCGTTTCAAAGAAAATCAGCAAAAAGGGATCGGTACCGATTATGAGACCTTGAAAGAAGAGATCCAGCAAAGAGATTATTTGGATTCCCATCGGGAAGTCTCGCCTCTGAAACAAGCAACAGATGCCGTTCGAATCGACACCTCCGGTTTAACGATCGAGCAAGTCGTAGAAGCAATCAAAAAAACGATCCAAGAAAAGATCAACTAACGAAAACAGTGGGTGTTCCCCATTGTTTTTTTATTTTTCCTACGAAAAAGATGAAAGCAAGCAAGAAAACAGACGTGAAAAGACTTTTTCAACGAATAAACCGTAGTTTTTTAGGAAAATAAGAGAAATCGCTTTATTTTTTTTTCATTCTATTTTAAACTAAAAGATGTAGTGCAATTATTGCAGAATTGTTGGTTAGGAGGACATGAGAGATGACAGAATTTGAAAATAATCAGGTTGAGAGTGGAAATGAATCAATGGAAGCCGCTTTAGACAATTTCCAAGAAGTAAAAGTTGGAGATATCGTTAAAGGCGAGGTATTGGCCATTGAGGATAAACAAGCGATCGTAGGGATCGAAGGCGCCGGCGTTGAAGGCGTTGTTCCTGCAAAAGAATTATCGACTTTACCTGTTGAAGACATCAACGAAGCAGTCAAAGTAGGGGATGTCTTAGAATTAGTTGTGATTTCAGCAATTGGTAAAGACAAAGAAAACGGCAGCTATCTCCTTTCTAAACGTCGCTTAGATGCGAAAAAAGTTTGGGAAGATATCGAAAAAGATTTCCAAGAAGGAAAAATCATCGAAGCACCAGTCACCAACGTCGTTAAAGGCGGGTTAGTGGTTGATGTAGGTGTTCGTGGTTTTGTTCCGGCATCAATGGTCGAAGATCATTTTGTTGCGGATTTTGAAGATTACAAAGGGAAAACATTGACCTTTAAAATCGTTGAGATCGAGCCTTCTGAAAACCGCTTGATCCTTTCTCATAAAGCTGTTGTTGAAGCAGAAAAAGCAAAACAAAAAGAAGCGTTATTAGCTGATTTATATGAAGGACAAGAAGTAGAAGGAAAAGTAGCTCGTTTGACTGATTTTGGTGCCTTCGTAGACCTAGGCGGCATCGATGGACTTGTCCATGTCTCTGAAATTTCACATGGGCATGTGGGCAAACCGAGTGACGTTTTGTCTGTTGGCGATACCGTCAACGTCCGTATCTTATCTGTTGATGCAGACAAAGAACGTGTGTCTCTTTCAATCAAAGACACATTGCCTGGACCTTGGACCAATATCGAAGAACAAGCGGCTGTTGGCAGTGTCTTAACTGGGACTGTTAAACGTTTGACAAGCTTCGGTGCGTTTGTGGAAGTCTTCCCAGGTGTTGAAGGGCTGATCCATATTTCACAAATCTCCCATAAACACATTGCGACACCACATGAAGTCTTACAAGAAGGCGATGAAGTGCAAGTGAAAGTGCTCGAAGTGAACCCTTCAGAACACCGAATCGCATTAAGTATCAAAGCATTAGAAAAAGCCGAAAACACCAATGAAACACAAGAAGTTTCAGAGGATGATTATCAATTGCCAGAAGAATCAACCGGGTTTACCATGGGTGATATCTTAGGCGATGCCTTAAAAGACAGCGACGAAGAGTAATTGTATGCCATCAGCTTATAACGATTCGATGTTTGAATTTGTTATAAGCTGATTTTTTGTTTGCTGGGAAAGCTTGCAACTTTCCATGGCTTTAGGTAAACTAAGTAAGATTGAATACAAGAAGCAGCGTACAAGGACTGCTTTTTTAAATGGAGGGTAAAAAATGTCAAATCCAACAATAGCGATCGTTGGACGTCCGAATGTGGGGAAATCGACCATTTTCAACCGGATAGCTGGAGAACGAATTTCGATCGTTGAGGATACTCCAGGAGTGACCAGAGATCGTATTTATGCCACTGGCGAATGGCTAGGCCGTGAGTTTAGCGTAATCGATACAGGTGGGATCGATTTAAGTGATGAGCCGTTTATGGATCAAATCAAGCATCAAGCAGAAATCGCCATCGATGAAGCAGATGTCATTGTTTTTATTACGAGTGCTCGTGAAGGAGTAACAGATGCGGACGAGCTTGTGGCTCGTTTGTTATACAAAAGCAACAAACCCGTGATTTTAGCGGTCAACAAAGTTGATAATCCCGAGATGCGTAACGATATCTATGAATTCTATGGTTTAGGTCTGGGCGATCCATACCCGATCTCAGGAAGTCATGGATTAGGGATCGGTGATGTTCTTGATGAAGCAGTCAAACACTTCACCAATGAAGCGGAAGAAGAAGACGATTCCATCATCAAGTTTAGTTTGATCGGTCGACCAAACGTCGGGAAATCCTCTTTGATCAATGCGATTCTTGGAGAAGAGCGAGTGATCGTTTCAGATATCGAAGGAACGACTCGTGATGCGATCGATACCCATTTTACTAGCGAAAGCGGTCAAGAATTTACCATGATCGATACCGCCGGCATGCGTAAAAAAGGGAAGGTCTACGAATCTACTGAAAAATACAGTGTCATGCGAGCAATGCGGGCCATTGAACGCTCAGACGTCGTCTTGATGGTCTTGAACGCCGAAGAAGGAATTCGCGAGCAAGACAAACGGATCGCTGGCTATGCCCATGAGGCAGGCCGTGGAATCATTATTGTTGTCAATAAATGGGATACATTGAAAAAAGAAACGAATACGATGCGTGATTTTGAAGAAGAGATCAGAGATGAGTTCCAATATTTGGATTACGCACCAATCATTTTCGTTTCCGCAGTGACGAAACAGCGCTTGAACAAGTTGCCACAATTGATCGAAGAAGTCAGCATGAATCAAAATATGCGTATTCCATCTGCGTTGTTGAATGACGTCATTATGGATGCGGTGGCGATCAACCCAACACCAACAGACAAAGGCAAACGTTTGAAGATTTTTTATGCGACGCAAGTGGCTGTCAAACCGCCAACTTTTGTTATTTTTGTCAACGAAGAAGAACTGATGCATTTCTCTTATGCACGTTTCTTAGAAAATCAAATCCGCAAGGCTTTCACTTTTGAAGGAACGCCGATTCGGATCATTCCTCGCAGAAGAAAATAGAGATTTTATCATACTTTGTTTCTTTTTACAAAGAAATCTGTCCTTTTCTAGAAAAATGGGAAAAAACCAAAAAAAACCCCCCTAAAAACGTTAAAATCCTTGATATTACAAGGTTCTTATGATAACGTTATATCAGAATATTGATGGTAATCAATATTTGACAAAAACCTTGGACCACTCAAGATTTTTGTTGATGCATGACATCAAAAAAAATATCAGGAGGTGAAACCATCCATGGCAAATAAAGCAGAATTAATCGAAAAAGTTGCAGCAGCTACTGACTTAACTAAGAAAGACGCAACTGCAGCAGTAGACGCTGTATTCTCAACAATTCAAGACGCTTTAGCTAACGGTGAAAAAGTTCAATTGATCGGCTTTGGTAACTTTGAAGTTCGTTCTCGTGCAGAACGCAAAGGACGCAACCCACAAACTGGTGAAGAAATCAAGATCCCTGCTAGCAAAGTACCTGCATTCAAACCAGGTAAAGCTCTTAAAGACGCAGTGAAATAATTGAGTCTTGTAGAAACCCTTGAGTAATCAAGGGTTTTTTCTTTTGCTTAAATATTGGTTGTTGCCATGCGGTTGTCATCCGGAAAGCAAGCAATCACATTTTATTGTCAGAAAATTCAAAATAATTATTTGTTTTTCTTTTGATCTAAAAAAAACACTTAGCGCCAATGCTTACTCACTTTTGGATATAATCACCCTTGATACAAAAGAGATCTTAATGAAAAGGGGAAACCGATTAAATGACATCCAATGTTAGAATGGGCTTGATAGAATTGTCATTATTGAAAAAAAATTCAGAAAATTCGTTGACAAGTGTTTTTCCAAAGGGTATATTGGTAAACAATTACAAGAACGTTACTATTTCTAATGAAGGAGCCATTTTCTATGCGCAATTTTAATCAATATTTATTAGTCATTATTATTGATACCAGGACTTAGAACACGGAAGCAAAAATTATCCGTTTGTTTGAGTCCTATTTGCGTAAGTAAAATGGGATTCTGGCAAAGCATCCCAGTTTTTTATAACCGGGATGCTTTTTTTTATTCCAAAATGCAGGAGATGATGAGTGTGAGAAGTGATCAAATTAAAAAAGGGATCGATGCAGCGCCAGCTAGGAGTCTGCTCTATGCCACAGGACAAGTTAAAAATATCCATGATATGAACAAGCCATTTATTGCGATATGTAATTCCTATATCGATATCGTACCCGGACATGTGCATTTACGGGAGTTAGCAGATATCGCTAAAGAAGCGATTCGTGAAGCTGGTGGCATCCCTTTTGAGTTCAATACGATCGGCGTGGATGATGGCATTGCGATGGGACATATTGGCATGCGTTATTCGCTACCTAGCCGAGAATTGATCGCTGATTCTGCAGAAACTGTCATCAATGCCCACTGGTTTGACGGCGTATTTTATATCCCAAATTGTGACAAGATCACTCCTGGCATGATCTTAGCAGCGATGCGGACCAACGTACCAGGAATCTTTTGTTCCGGCGGTCCGATGAAAGCCGGTATTGATCCACGGGGACATCAAATAACCTTATCTTCCATGTTTGAAGCCGTTGGGACGTACAAGACGGGGAATATGACAAAAGAAGATTTTGAGTTTATGGAACAAAATGCCTGTCCGACTTGCGGCTCCTGCGCAGGGATGTTTACTGCCAACTCGATGAATTGCCTCTTAGAAATCTTAGGATTGGCAATGCCAGGCAATGGCACGATCCTCGCTGTGTCTCAAGAGCGACGAGAACTAGTTAGACAAGCCGCCTTTAAGTTGATGGATCTTGTTGAAAAACAAGTCAAGCCTCGCGACATCGTGACCAAAGAAGCTATTGATGATGCCTTCGCTTTAGACATGGCGATGGGGGGTTCCACCAACACAGTGCTGCATACCTTAGCGATCGCCAATGAAGCAGAGATCGACTATGACTTAAGACGGGTCAATGAAATCGCTAAAAGAGTGCCTTATCTCTCAAAAATCGCGCCATCATCAGCCTATTCGATGCACGATGTCCATGAAGCTGGCGGCGTTTCGGCAATCATAAGGGAGCTTTGTGATATCGAGGGAGCGATTCATCCCGATCGACCGACTGTTACCGGGAAGACGTTACGAGAAAATGTCGCTGAAGCGAAGATCCACAACGAAGAAGTCATTCATCCCAAAGAAAACCCGTATAGTCCTGTGGGCGGTCTATCGATCTTGTACGGCAATATCGCCCCAGAAGGCAGTGTCATCAAGGTCGGTGGGGTCGATCCAAGTGTCCAAGTATTCAAAGGGAAAGCGATCTGTTTTGATTCTCATGATGAAGCAGTTGCTGCCATCGACAACCATACCGTACAAAAAGGACATGTTGTAGTGATCCGCTATGAGGGTCCAAAAGGAGGACCAGGTATGCCAGAAATGCTGGCGCCTACCTCAAGTATCGTTGGTCGTGGGTTAGGCAAAGATGTCGCCTTGATCACCGATGGCCGCTTTTCAGGAGCGACCCGAGGAATCGCGGTTGGCCATATTTCGCCAGAAGCTGCAGCCGGGGGCCCACTAGGGCTAGTCAACGACGGTGATGAAATCATAATTGATTTGCCAAATCGGACGCTAAATCTGCAAGTTTCAGAAGAAGAACTTGCCACGCGTGCGCAAGAACGACCAAAGTTTCGTTCGAAAGTGAAGAAAGGCTGGCTTGCACGTTATACCGCTTTAGTGACCTCTGCGAATACGGGCGGGATTATGCGAGTACCTGATGAGGAGGAGTAGCAATGGAAAATATCGAGTATCAAGCATCGCATCTAAGGACTGGCGCGCAAGTGTTAGTGGACAGCTTACAAGAGCAAGGCGTCGAGATGATCTTTGGCTATCCGGGTGGCGCCGTCCTGCCGTTATATGATCAATTATATGATGCAGCGATTCCGAATATTTTGACGCGTCACGAGCAAGGGGCAATTCACGCCGCTGAAGGCTATG
The DNA here is from genome assembly GCF_002393265.1 of Enterococcus sp. FDAARGOS_375. Classification (NCBI taxonomy): domain Bacteria; kingdom Bacillati; phylum Bacillota; class Bacilli; order Lactobacillales; family Enterococcaceae; genus Enterococcus; species Enterococcus sp. FDAARGOS_375. The sequence goes on from NZ_CP023515.1 coordinate 2,515,819, forward strand.
CCAAAGCTACTGGCAATGTGGGGGTCGTTTTAGTGACTAGCGGACCAGGTGCTACAAATGTTGTTACGGGCATTGCCGATGCCATGAGTGATTCCGTACCGTTGGTGGTTATCACCGGGCAAGTGGCGGTACCAGGAATTGGCAAAGACGCTTTTCAAGAAGCGGATATTCTAGGTATCACGTTGCCGATCACGAAACACAACTACCAAGTCCGCTGTGTCGATGAATTGCCGAAAGTAATCGCTGAAGCCTTTCACATCGCTTCAACTGGTCGTAAGGGACCAGTTGTCATCGACCTTCCGAAAGATATTACCCTACAAGAAACCGCCGAAACCTGCTCGTTGCCGATCACAAGGAAAAGCTATCAACCGACTGCAGAGCCATCTCGTCTGCAAATCGAAAAATTGATGCAAGTTCTCGAAAAAGCACAGCGACCAGTGGTACTGGCGGGTGCAGGCGTGATCGCTGCCGAAGCTGCGGCTGAACTAAATGCATTTATTGCCAAGTACAAGTTGCCGACAGTCACAACGTTGCTCGGCTTAGGCTTGCTGCCAAGTGATCATCAATTTTTCTTGGGCATGGGCGGTATGCATGGCACCTATGCGGCGAACATGGCTTTATCGGAAGCCGATTTGATTATCAATATCGGCTCTCGCTTCGATGATCGTTTAGCAACGGCCGGCAGTCAGTTCGGCAAGCAGGCGATCGTTGCTCATATCGATATCGACCCAGTAGAGATCGGCAAGATCGTAGAAACTAAGATCCCAATCGTTGGCGATGCCAAGGCTGCTTTGCAACAAATGCTGCGCTATAAGCCAACAAGAGGAACATGGTCTGACTGGTTGGATCTATGCCAAAAACGGAAAAAGGAAAAACCTTATCGCTATGATCGCACCCAGACACAAGAAATCAAACCGCAAAAGGTCATCGAAGAAGTAGGACGTTTGACCAAAGGAGAGGCTTACGTCATTACCGATGTTGGGCAACATCAAATGTGGGTCGCGCAGTATTATCCGTTTCGCTTTCCTAAACAATTGATTACCAGTGGCGGACTGGGCACGATGGGCTATGGGATCCCTGCGGGAATTGGTGTCCAATTTGCTCATCCAGAAAAAATGGTCGTGGTGTTTGTTGGCGATGGTGGATTTCAAATGACGAACCAAGAATTTGCGATTTTGAATGAGTATGGCTTGAATGTCAAATTTGTTTTGTTGAACAATCGTTCGTTAGGAATGGTCCGTCAATGGCAAGAAACCTTTCATGGCAAACGACGCTCTGCCTCTGTTTTTGCACAACAACCTGATTTTGTTAAACTGGCACAAGCTTACGGCATCGAAGGCTGTCGGATCGATGCCCCAGAGCAACTGGCAGATCAATTGGCAGCAGCTTTTTATCAATCAGGACCGCAGCTGATCGAAGTAATGGTCTCGCCCTCAGAGCACGTGCTGCCGATGATTCCACCGGGGAAAGCCAATCATGAAATGATGGGGGTCTAAGGAGATGAAACGGGTATTAGCAGCAATCGTTCATAATGAAGCAGGTGTTTTGAGCCGCATCACGAGTGTCTTAAACCGCCGACAGGTCAATATCGAGAGTATCTCTGTCGGCACAACGGAACGGCCAGAATTTTCACGAATGACGATCATTGTCAACGTGAACGATTTGGCAGAAACAGAACAAGTGACTAAGCATCTGAACAAACAGATCGATGTCTTGAAGGTTTCTGATATCACAGAAATTCCTCATATCGAACGGGAGCTGGTGCTGATCAAAGTCAATGCACCAACTACCAGCCGCTCGGAGATCCAAGCAGTGATCGATCCGTTTCGAGCGCACATTGTCGATGTCGCACTGAAAACGATCGTTGTGCAAGTTGCCGGCGATACAAAAAAGGTAGAAGCATGCATCGAAGTTTTGCGTCCCTACGGGATCAAACAGTTGGCACGAACAGGGGTCACGGGTTTTACAAGAGGGTAAGTGCAATTTTGAATTGCTTAAAATAAAGAAAGAATTCGGAGGAAACAAGTATGGTAAAAGTATATTACAACGAGGAAGTTACAGATAATCTAGGAGACAAGAAGATTGCGATCATCGGCTATGGCTCTCAAGGGCACGCCCATGCGCAAAATTTACGGGACACAGGCCATGAAGTCTTTATCGGCATTCGTGAAGGAAAGTCAGCAGAAGCTGCAAGAAACGACGGGTTCGAGGTCTTTCCAGTAGCCGAAGCCACACAAAAAGCGGACGTAGTCATGATCTTGGCACCCGATGAGATCCAAGGATCGTTGTATAAAAATGAGATCGAACCGAATCTTTCTGCCGGTAACGCATTGGCATTTGCGCATGGTTTCAATATTCATTTTGATGTGATCGCGCCGCCAAAAGAGGTGGATGTGTTTCTAGTTGCGCCTAAAGGACCGGGCCACTTGGTGCGCCGAACCTTTACCGAAGGGTTTGCGGTGCCAGCCTTGTTTGCAGTCTATCAAGATGCAACTGGTAACGCACAAGCGACAGCTTTATCTTATGCAAAAGGCATTGGTGCCACACGGGTCGGTGTTTTGGAAACCACCTTTAAAGAAGAGACCGAAACCGATCTTTTTGGGGAACAAGCCGTACTTTGTGGCGGTTTGACCAGTATGATCGAAGCTGGCTTTGAAACATTGGTAGAAGCCGGGTACCAACCGGAATTGGCGTACTTTGAAGTTTGTCATGAATTGAAACTGATCGTTGACTTGATTTATGAAGGAGGCTTCAAAAAAATGCGCCATTCGATCTCAAATACGGCAGAGTATGGCGATTACGTTTCCGGTGCACGGGTGATCACCGCGCAAGCCAAAGAGAACATGAAAGCCGTATTGACAGATATCCAAAATGGTCAATTCGCGAAAGGATTCATTGAGGATAATCAAAATGGCTTCCCTGAATTCCATAAAATGCGTGAAGAAAACGGCAACCATCAAATTGAAAAAGTCGGTAGCGAATTACGGAAAATGATGCCGTTTGTTGCGAAAGATTAGAGGTGGCGCGTTTGTTGGTGACAGTTTCTGCAATTGAAAAAGCCTACGAGCGACTACGGGGAGCAGTTAGTCATACACCGCTGCAATATGATCGCTTTTTATCTGAAAAATACCAAGCGACGGTTTTATTGAAACGAGAGGACTTGCAAAAAGTCCGCTCCTTCAAATTACGAGGTGCCTACTATGCGATCACCCAGGCAGATCCTGAACTGACTCGTCGTGGCGTCGTCTGTGCCAGTGCCGGGAACCATGCCCAAGGCGTTGCTTATACCTGTCAAGAACAGCAGATCCATGCGGTCATTTTCATGCCGACAACGACCCCGCAACAAAAAATCGCGCAAGTGCTCTTTTTCGGCGGTGACTACGTCAAGATCGAATTGGTGGGAGATACCTTTGATGCGGCGGCGCAGGCTGCCAAACAATTTGCCAAAGAAGAACAAATGGCTTTCATTGCTCCTTTTGATGATCCCAATATTATCGCAGGACAAGGAACAGTAGCCGTGGAAATGTTAGCTGATGCTGAAAAGAAACAAGTAACGATCGATTTGGTGGTAGCTGCCATTGGCGGTGGTGGCTTGATCAGCGGAACCGCAGCCTATTTGAAAGAAAAGCAACCGAAGATAAAAGTTGTTGGAGCAGAACCTGTAGGGGCAGCCTCGATGCAAGCAGCCTTTGATCACCAAGGACCAGTGGCTTTAGAGCATATTGAAACCTTTGTGGATGGTGCGGCAGTCAAACAAGTCGGAGCTCAAACCTATGCCCATGCCAAACGCTACGTGGATCAATTGGTAACGGTGGAAGAAGGTGCAATCTGCCAAACGATTTTAGAATTATACAGCAAACAAGCGATCGTCGCTGAACCAGCTGGTGCCTTGAGTGTGGCAGCTTTGGATCTGATCAAAGAGCAAATCAAAGGCAAAACAGTCGTCTGTATTGTGAGTGGCGGCAACAATGATAGTTCCCGCATGGCTGAGATCGAAGAGAAATCACTGATTTATCAAGGATTGAAACATTATTTTATCGTCAACTTCCCGCAACGTCCCGGTGCGTTGAAGGAATTTGTTAGCCATGTATTAGGGCCTGATGATGATATCACGAGGTTTGAATATACGAAAAAAATCAATCGTGGAACAGGACCAGTAATGCTGGGAATCTTGTTGAAACACAAAAAAGATCTACCCGCATTACTGTCACGAATTGAACAGTTTGACCAAAACTATATCAACCTTCAGCAAAATCAATCACTTTACTCGCTTTTGGTTTAGAAAAAAACATGGTTTCCTTTGTAATAACAGGAAATCATGTTTTTTGTTTTTTGGCATAGAAACATGGGACAAATCGGCGAAAAATACTTCCTAATGGTTAGCGATTTAGTAGGTGTTTCAGCGGCTTCTTGCTATAATAGTAAGTAGTAGCAACAAAGGAGTGAGCCGATGGAAGCTGTTTTTTACAGAAATGAGCAAGAAACTCAGATTTCTTACGGTGAAACACTGGCATCGGTCATGAAAGAACAGTCGATCGATCCGCAACAGGTGATCATTTTGACGAATCAGCGTTATTATGACCGCTTTTCAGAAAAAGTAACCCGCTTGTTTTTGCCGCGCGAGGTCAATTGGTATATTTGTACCAACCAAATGTATTGCAACAACTTTAGCGAATTTAAGGCCGCAATGGATTTCTTCGGTCGCTTTTCTAAGCAAGAGTCCTTGTTGATCGTCGGATTTGGGAATGAAGGTGTATTGGCACTGAGCAGTTTTATCCATGCGACTTCGGTTCTAACGACAAAGCTTTGGCTGATTCCCGTCTCCTTGCGGGCTTTAGCTAAAAGTGTCAAAGAAACAGCGATCGTTGTGAAAAAGCCAGATATCCCGATGTTGCAAAACCCTAACACACCACAATTTGTTATTTTCGATCAGACGATTGCCGAAAAGCAGATCGATGGGAAACTGGTGGACTTTTTGACCCTGATCCGTGGTGGCGTGCTTGCCGATAGCGATTTTTTAAAAGAGCTTTATCGAACGTATCCCAGTCATCAGGCGTTAATGAGACACTCATTGGCAGCATATACCAATCAGCTGATCCAATTGTATCAGCAGTCGGGCGGCGAATTGGAGGAGTTTGGGCAACTCTTTGCCGATGCTGCTTATCGAACGGAAAATGGTCACTTGCTGTCTGATGCGATGAAATTGTTCTTTGGCTTTTTGTTTCATTTTATTTGGACAGTCCAGCAGCAACAGTTGACTGTCGATCTGCCGGTGTTTTGCCAATGGCTTGCCCGATTAGGCTTTCCTATCGAATTGCCCGAATCTTTTTCCTTAAGCGAGTATTTCAGCCATGTACTAGAATTGCAGCAAAAAGAAAAAAAACTGTTATTTTTGGCAAAAGTTGGTACAATAGGGGGCAGAACAGAAATCGAGGAAAAAGATCTTGTCCAGACGATGGAGACTTATCAGCGATTAATCAATGAGATTCGAGGGGTCTAGATGGAAACTTATAGTGAAAAAATGTTAAAAGCACTAGCCGCAGAAGAGTTGGCTGAAGCACAATTGAATTTTACCGAAGCACTGCAAAAAGATGATGATGAAACACTCGGCGCTTTGGGCGATGAATTATTGCAGATCGGTTTTTTAGAAGAGGCAAAAACGTTATTTGAAACCCTGCAGCAGCGGCACCCTGAAAATGAAGCTTTGCTGCTTCCTTTAGCAGAAATTGCGATGGAAGAAGACCAGATCGAAACAGCCTTCACCTATATCGATCAAATACCACCAACGAGTGAAGCGTATCTGCAAGCCTTGTTGTTGAGTGCGGATCTCTATCAACTGATCGGTATCCCGGAAGTCAGTGAAGCCAAATTAAAAGAAGCGCAAAGCCTTGTGCCAGAGGAACCCTTGATTCGCTTTGCCTTAGCTGAGTTAGCTTTTTCAACGGATCGCTATCAAGAAGCTGTTGACCTTTATCAAGGATTGTTGGAAGAAGAAATTACGGATATTTCAGGAATCTCAATCGTTGAACGGACTGGGACTTCATTGAGTATGGCAGGTAAGTTTGAAGAGGCATTAGAATACTTTGAAGCAAGCTTAGAAGACGAACAGACGGATGAGCGTCTCTTTCAAACAGCTTTAGTCTATTTGCAGCTGAAGGAAAATGAACAAGCGATACGCTACTTGCAGCAGTTGCGGGTCATGAATCCCCAATACCGGGCCTTGTATCTCTATTTGGCTGAAGCATTGCAAGAAGAAGAGCAGCTGGAAGAAGCGCAACGTGTGATCGAGGAAGGAATTCATGAAGATCCATACCAAGTAGATTTCTATCATTTTGCTGCCGAGAATGCTTACCGACTTCATGACAGTGAAGCAGCCGAATCATTTTTACTTAAAGCACTGGAAACTGGTGAAAAAGAAGAGGATACGTTGCTGACCTTAAGTAATTTATACTTGAACGAAGAGCGCTGGCAAGAAGCAATCTTGGCGATCGAACGAATGGAAGACAATGAACAGCCTCACGCTCTATGGAATCTGGCGCAAGCCTTCAATGCGTTAGAAGATTTTGACAAAGCAGCAAAATATTACGAAGCAGCCAATGCTGATTTGCATCATGAACCAGCGTTTATGAAGGAATACGGCATTTTCTTACGTGAAGAAGGACGTTTGTCTGAAGCACTTCATTTGCTGCAACATTATTTGGCACACGAGCCAGGTGATTTAGAAGTACAGTCGATCGTGGAGGACTTATTAGAAAGATAGGTGAGAGAAATGAACGTCAATGTACAAGAAAAGAAAAAGTTTCTTAATTGGTTAGTTTCGACCGTTTCCTTCAGTCGTCGTGAAGTCTCTTGGGTGTTGAACTATCTGGCGAATCATGAAGCGATCTTGACCAATGTTCATTTTGTAGAAGGGGCCGCTGCAGCCAAACGAGGGTTAAGTGTCCGCAGTACGGAAATTGGAGGCGAACCCTTTGTCTTGAGTATCGAGGGACAGACCTTTTATGACATTGATCAGATTTTTCATGAGATTCGCATGAATTGGAAACAACCGTTGTATCTTGAATGTCTCTTCCCAGATTCTTGGTCGCAATCCCTATATTTAGCTGTTCTGGAAGACAATCCCTATGAACGGTGGAACGACCACTTGGATCAAGAAATGACCCAACATGTTACCCAGTACCTTGAAAAAGAAGAAGCAAAAACCAAAATCGATACCTTGTATCGGCAGATCGATCGAGCATTGGAAAACGGGGATCGTGATGCCTTCTTAGAACTTTCCGATGAAGTAAATCGGCACTTGCTCCAGCAAAAAGAAGAAAGCCGTTAACAAGCAAAAAGCAGTCCTTTAATCGGGGCTGCTTTTTTTATGTCATTATTTTGTTTTAGAAACAGCGGTTTTGCGCTGTAAGAACCGCGACTTAGGCCTTAAGTAGGTAAAGCCTTCGCCTTCGACTTCATGGACATTGATGACCGAAACAAACGCTTGCGGATCAAAGTCATGAACGATGCGCTTGACTTCAGAAATCTCCCGTCCACTGACCACCATATATATGATTTGTTTCGATACTCTTGAGTAAGCCCCTTCGCCCTGTAAAAACGTGACACCGCGTTCTAATTCATCCATTAAAACAGGAGCCATCTCTTCGCTGTGATTGCTGATCACTAAGATTCCTTTCGCTGAATAACCGCCGTCTAGGATCGAATCGATCACACGCGTGAAGACATAAGAAAAAATCAACGTATACATCATGCGATTCAAATCTATATAGGTCAAAGAAAGCAACAGGACGAACACATCAAAGATCAAAAGCGAACGCCCGATCGTCACCCCAAAGTTTTTCTCTAAAATACGTGCCAATACATCGACGCCACCTGTTGTTCCACCAACTTTGTAGACGATCCCACTACCGATTCCTGCAATCAAACCGGCTAAGAGTGCGACGATCAGTAGATCGTGCTGTAGATCGATCAACAGGGGAACACTCTGCCAAAAGGCCAACCAAAAAGACAAACCAAAGGTTCCTAAAATCGTATACACTAACGAGCGTCGACCAAGAATTTTGCCACCGATCAAAATGATCGGAATATTTAAGATCAACGTACTAATGGCAGGATTGATGCCCCATAAGGCTCGCAGGATCAAGGTAATCCCTGTCACACCGCCTTCTGCTAAGTCATTTGGGATATTTAGATAGACTAGACCGAAGCCATAAATACTCGTACCGAAAATAATCAAAACAATGTCGCGAATCGTTCGCCATGAAAAAAATGCCCGCATCCTGTTTCCTCCGTTATTCAACTTCCACAAGTATCAATGTAGCACGAAATCATTGAATGTACAACAAATCCTGAGGGGGCTCTATCTAGGCAGGCAGCCATTCTTTTGGTAAGATAAACGAGAAAGGGTGAAGAAGATGACAGAAAAACGTTCTTTGGCATCGATGCAAGAAGAAGTCGATGCCTATATTCAACAATTTAAAACTGGCTATTTCAGCCCCCTCGCCCAAATGGCTCGTTTGACCGAAGAAGTTGGCGAATTGGCGCGAGAAGTGAATCACTATTACGGGGAAAAAAATAAAAAAAGCGATGAAGTTGAAAAGACCGTGGCAGAAGAACTCGGTGATGTACTCTTTGTGACGATGATCATGGCTAATTCACTAGACATCGACCTGACTGAAGTGTTTGAGGAAAATATGGCAAAATTCAATCAGCGGGATGCGTATCGTTTTGAAAGAAAAGATGGGAAAGTACATGAAGCTGACTAAACTACCAAAAGAATTTGCAGAAGCTGCACCACTCCTAAAAAAAATCGAAGCCGCAGGCTATGAAGCCTACTTCGTTGGCGGCAGCGTGCGGGATACGATCTTAGGCCAGCCGATCCATGATGTCGATATTGCTACCAGTGCATTTCCAGCCGAGATCAAGGCGCTTTTTCCTCGAACCATTGACATTGGTATCGAGCATGGGACGGTGCTGGTCTTGTGGGAGCAGGCGCAATATGAGATCACCACGTTTCGAACCGAAGCCGCCTATCAGGATTATCGTAGACCTGACAAAGTCGATTTTGTCCGTTCCTTGAAAGAAGATCTAAAGCGGCGGGATTTTACCATCAATGCATTGGCACTTCAAGAAGATGGGGTCATCATTGATCTTTTCGATGGACTTGCAGATATCGAAAATCAAATTTTACGAGCAGTGGGTCACCCACAGGAACGGTTTCATGAGGATGCGCTGCGAATGATGCGGGGGCTACGTTTTGTCAGCCAATTAGGCTTTGTTTTGGAAAAAGAAACGTTGGCTGCTATCCATGCGAATCATGCCTTGTTAGGAAAAATCTCTGTTGAACGGATCATGATTGAATTCGTCAAATTACTGTTAGGCAATCATCGTAATCAAGCATTACAGGCATTAGTAGAAACCGAATGCTATATCTACTGCCCAGGCTTACGGGAATATGGCGAAGCGTTGTTGCGGATGGCAGACTTGCCCGCGATTCCTTTAGAAACCGAAACGGCTGCTTGGGTTTTGCTCATTGACCAAATCGGTTTAGCGCCAGAGGCAGTCCGCAGCTTTTTAAAAGCTTGGAAATGTTCCAATGACTGCATCCGCCAAGTACAAACGGTCTATCAAGCACTGCTAATGCGTCGAAACGGCGAATGGAACGATCTGCTGTTGTATCAGTTCGGTCTCGAAGCGACCTATTTAGCCGAGGGATTATTGCGTTATGACAAGCTGCCCAATGATCCAGCAAAAATCAGTCAGCGGTATCAGCAACTACCGATCCATTCTTTGAAGGAGCTGGCGATCAATGGACGCGATTTGCTGCAGACAGTTGATCGTTCTTCTGGGCCGTGGCTTAAAGAAGTCTTGGCTGCTGCCGAAGCTGCAGTCATCACACGGAAAGTTCCTAATGAGAAAGAAGCACTGTTGGCATTTGCCCAAGCATATTTAGCGAAGGAGGGATAACTGAAGAATGGAAAGTAAAAAAGACTTTCTCGTTGACCTTCAAGACACTGCGGCTGTTATGGGTTCTGGGGGCTTGGCAGTTTTAGCAACCCCTCGACTGGTAGCAATGGTGGAAAACACCTGTTGGGAAGCACTTGAGCCTACTTTAGATAAAGGGTTTACTACCGTGGGTACAAAGTTTTCGATCGATCATTTAAAACCTTCCCCAGTCGGAGCAACAATCACTGTTTTTGTCCAATGGGAAAAAGAACAAGGATTCCAGTTTGATTATCAGGTGACCGATGGGTCTCAACAACTCATTGCCAAAGGGACTCATCAACGAGCGGCGGTGGAAATCTCTCGGTTTATGAAAAAAGTCAACGAAAACCAAAGTTAATTTGTGTCCCAGTAGCGACTATGTGTTAGAATTAAAATGTATTATTAATAAAAAGGAGCGTTTTGTCATGGCTAGAGAAATGAAAGCTTTAAAATTTTATTTCCGTAATGGAGAAACATGGACGATCGAGCGCCGTTACATCGGTGACTTGTGGATCAAACAAATCACGACCAGTTTTGGCCGTATCCACGGAAGTGAATTTGTTGAGATTCATCCATGTGCTGGGTTCAAAATTGAAATCTTCCAAGAAGGCGATCATGTGGCAACACATGACATCAACTTAGGCGGACTTGAATTAGGGATGTTTGCTCGTGCGTTGAAATATGAAGATATTGAACGGATGGAAATTCTTTACCGTAACGGTACACCGGATCTTGTGTATTTCCCATACAAGGACAAAGATACGGAAGGATTGGATAATGTATACCAATCAACAAAAATCAGTGAAAAAACGAAGAGTCTGTATATCGTGATCGACCCAAATCAAACGGTTGATGACGTTTATCAAGAACATTTCGAAGAATAAGAAAAACGCAGAACCAGCTGGTTCTGCGTTTTTTTAGAATGATTCTTGGAACATATCCGTATACTTTTTTAATAAAAGATAATCTTCGGCATATTCATCTTTTAAAACGATCGTATCGCCAAAAAAACTTTTACGAGCATGTTGAATGATCCGATGCTGAATGTCTTTTTCCAGAAGGTAATCGATCTCAGACTGTTTCAGGTTTTGTGCAGCAGTCGCCCGATTCTTTTCTACATATTGCAGCAAATCGTACTCAAGGTGTCCTGCACCATTGATGACTCGTTTGTATTCGATTTTGTCAATTTTCATCTGCTCACACTCCTTGCTATTAAAGTACCTTAGAAAGGAACAAAGGGGGAGATGAATGAATCGAAATTACATAAATCTTTAAAAAATAGACCATTTGTTAATGTTATCTTAAGAATTGTGATCACAAAAGAAAGAAACAAATTTATGTAACTGTCGTTTGCGAACCATTAGCTATCGATTCTTTCTCCGTTTGCTGATGGACAGGTCCTATGTTGGCAATCCCATCTAGACCACCAGCATGACCACCAACTAATTTGCTACGGGCAATGGCACGAGCACCTTCCATCCGGCTTGTGGCGTGAACGATCGAAGTGAAGCCGTATTTTTCACGAATCTTATCGATGATCAAATCTAATTTACGTTGGCGCAACTGCGTTTCTGCTTGCTCAAAAAGATCCAACTGAACATTTTCTGTATAAACCAATTTTGAATAGGTAATACCAATGTGGCGAACGACTTGCCCGGTATAAAATTTTCGAAAGAGAAACAGACAATGAGCAACAAGCTTGCGGGTATTGTCGGTTGGTGGGATCTTCATTTGCCGGGAAAAACCAGAGGCAGTTTCCCCAAAGGCTACGCCGATGTAAACATTGATACAAGCGGTCTGACAATGATGGCGGCGAATTCGGGCGGCAACTTGCTCCGCCATTTCCTTGATGACGATCTCAATTTCTTCTTGCAAGTAATAATTGCGGTGCAGGACCTGACTGTTGCCATAACTTTTTTCCATGACCTGCGGTGTCGGTTCAGCTAAAATCGTGCGATCAATGCCGTGAGCGTGATGGTAGAGCTGCTCACCAATGATCCCCATGCGGCTACGCAAAAGATCAGGACTGGCATGAGCCAATTGTTCGATCGTTTCAATCCCCATCAAGTGAAGTCGTTTTTCTGTGCGTCGGCCGATTCCCCAAAACTCCGTCATAGGGGCGATTTGCCAAACTTTTGTCGGTACATCTTCGTAGGTCCATTCGGCAATCAAGGAACGGTTGTGTTTGGATTCGTTATCCAAAGCCAATTTTGCTAACAAAGGGTTGTCGCCAATACCGATGGTGACATACAATTTCGTTGTTTCGTAAATGTCTTTTTGAATTTGCTGGGCAATCAGCCATCGTTTTTCTTCGCGAGAAATGGTTTTATCGGGAATGAAAAGATCCAGTGTACGGGTCAGATCCATCATCGTTTCGTCAATTGAATAGATCAGTAAGTCGTCTTGTCCAACATATTTGCGAAAGACATTATTGACTTTGGTATTTTCTTTGATATAAAAACTCATACGTGGCGATGCTTTGTATAAATCGGGATGCGTCGGCAGATTGTCATTGCGAGTCACGTTTGAGATTCCTAATGCCGATTTTGCCTTGGGGGAAGCCGCTAAGATTAAGCCATTTCCAGTATTGTCAGAATGAGACATGACGACCAGCATCGCTTGGATAGGGTCTAATCCGCGCGAGATGCATTCGACAGAAGCATAAAAACTTTTAACATCGATAAATAAGATATCGCGTTTTGGCTCGAGCGCATAATTAAAACCACCCATTTTTATCACTCCTTACCGAAATTATACGAACGTTTGTTCTTTTTTGTCAAGCGAACAGGAGCGGATGAGTGGATTTGTTTTTTTATAGAGATATTATTTTCGTTTCTAACTGAGGAAAAACGTTGGTTTATAAGAAATACATTCGATTCAGATTGTCAGAATTCGATTGGACATTAAAACGGGATTTTGTCTTTTTACCCGCCGGAATGATTAAAAAACAGCCGATCCATTGGATCGACTGTCGCTTTATGGATCAATTTTCGGCAGGTAGCGTTGCAAACAAACTTAAGAGATTGCCGTCTATATCTTTGACGATGGCATAGCGTTGCCCCCAAAAGGCAGACCAGGGTTCTTTGAAAGACTGATACCCGGCAGCTACGACTTTTGCATGAAGGGCATCAACTTCTTCAGGGGAATCACATAAAAAGGCTAATTCAATCGTATCACCCACAGTCATTGGTGGATGTCCGTAGATCCCGGCAACCATTTTGCGACTATTCAAGGAGATGCGAACACCATCATTTGCTAATTCCATATAATCTTCTGAGTGCTGACCTAATGGCGTAAAGCCAAGTACTTGATAAAAAGCCAGTGCCTGTTCCATGTTCTTTGTGATAATACCGACCATATCTAGTTTCATTTTTTTCTTCCTTTCATGTGGGAATTCTTTACATAACAGTCCATGCAGTTGCGAGCAATGAAGATTACTTAATTTCTGTCAGACGGTAATGGTGCAATCGTTCAGCCAACGTACCAGTATCCAGTTCAAACAAATGGTTGTCATCGTCGTAAAAATAAATAGAAGCACCTTCGCCTTTGATGCGGGAACGATCTTTTTCGATCTTCAATCCTAGTCCTTGGATGCGCGTAATCAAGGAATCGATTTGAGCTTGATCGATTTTAAAGGCAATATGGTTATACGTTTTCGGCAGCTTCTGGGAGGCATCCTCCATAACAGCAAGCCATAAGCCATCGATTAAAAAGAATTTTTCTGGGAAGTAAGAATGAGACTGGTCTCGGCTATCATAAATTTCCTCTGCTTCAAACAATGTTTCCAGCATCGTTGTCGTCTTTGCTAAATTCTGTACGATCAACGTGATATGGGAAATCTCCATCGCATCAACACTCCTTTGTTATGACGAAATAGGGGAAAGAGAAACAATCAGTATCAAAATAAGCATTGTGTTAGTGATTGTGAAATACCAAGAGGAAGAGCAGAACATAAAACAGTGCATCTGTTGCGCAAGGAATAAGTTTCTTCTTGTATTTGGTCCAAAAGAAGACATTTATTAAGAAGAGGACAATCACCGTCGGTAGGCTAAAGGTCCAAGCAGGGTGTTTGATAAAAATGAAAAGCATATTTCCAATAAGAGCAAAAAGAAAAGCGCCATAAAACAGACGATAGTTACTAGGTAGATACGTAAAATTGCCAAGCATGGGTTCACCTCCTATAGGCAGTATAGCTTGAAAGCGTTGACTGGTACTCAAAGTATATTGAAAGGACAGCTAGAAGAAAAAGCTGGTTCACGTTCTATGTGCCGCCTTTGTTGAACATTAGTTTCTTTTTTTCATTATACATTAAAATTTATTTATACGTCGCTTCAAAGAAAAAGTTGGTTCAAAAGTTCAAAGCAAATAAGTGAAAATAGGGGAGTGGTTGTGTAAAGAGGGAAATAAAAATGCAGCAGCTATCATTGCAAAATGTCTGAAAAAAAGAAGTTCGCAAACGCCTTGGTTATCAGCGTTTGCGAACTTCTTAAATAGTATTATTTTGTTTCGCGGTGTAAAGTAACTTTTCTTTCACGTGGGCAATATTTTTTCTTTTCCAAACGATCAGGATTGTTACGTTTGTTTTTGTTTGATAAGTAGTTGCGTTCTTTACAAGAAGTGCACTCTAATGTGATGTTTACGCGCATGATTTTCCCCCCTAACGATACAAGAATCCTCTAAGAAATCTCTCAGACTAAAATATAATAGCATGTTTCGTGTGGGAATGCTAGCTTTTTCCTGAAATTTGTTAAGTAGTTTTACTTGACGAATTTCTTGAAACCCATTAGTCCAATTTGCTCTGGATATCTTCGATCATTTTGGTATAGGCGATCGGACCATTGTAGAGCCAGCTTGATTCAGGACCGAATTCCCATAAATGATTGTTTTTGACTGCATCAAGATTTTGCCAGACTTGTTCGCTGAAAAAATCAGCGCCTTTATCACTATTCACTAAAATCAAGTAATCGGCATCCAATTCTGCCAATTTTTCCAGAGAAACGGCAGACCAGTCAGCAGTGGCACTTTCACTGATTTCTGAAACCAGTGTGGGAACTTCAAAACCGAGTTCGTGATAAAGTAGCTGACCACTTGATTTTGTTTCTGAAACCATGAAGACGGAATTATTGACCACCCATAAAACAGCGATCGACTTGCCTTTGATTTGATCAGCATAAGCTTCTTTGGTAGTAGCGACTAAGTCATCATAATCGGCTTCTACTTGGGCAACTTGCTCTTCTTTGTGTAAGACCTTTGCAATATCTGTCAGACGTTCACGCCAGGTCACGTCTTCGCCATTTGTGACCACATAGGTCGGCGCGATCTTGCTGTATTGTTCATATTTGTCACCTTCCACCATGGAACTGCTGTCCATCAGTAGCAGGTCTGGTTCAAAGCTCAAGACATCTTCATAGGGCAGATCATAATTGATTCTTGGCACATCTGCTAGTTTGTCTTGCAAGTATGCTTGATCACTGTCATTGCCAACGGTCCATTGAGCAACCGGTGTTACCCCTAAAGCAACCAAATAATCTTCCAAATAACTACCAATCACCCGCTGTGGGTTTTCGGGAACAGTGACTTCATTTCCCATCGCATCGGTAAAGGTTGTTGCTATTTCTGAAGAAGTAGTGGCTGATCCACTGCTATCCGTTGAGTCATTATTCGTGCCGCAAGCACCCAGTAGGGTAAGGGAGCAGGCAGCTAGTAGGGTAAGCCAAGTACTTCTTTTTGACCATTGTTTCATAAAAACACTTCCTCCTTTGTTACATGTTGAGCACTTATTGCTTTAATTGAGAATAGTTCTCATTTGCTGATAGCTATTATCACGAAGAATCCCTCGTTTGTCAATCATATTTTTTTATTTCCTTTTTTTAGAACTATTGACGAATAGCAGGATTACATTCATAATTGATAAGCATTATCAATCAATTATTTTGGGGACGAATATGGCGAAATTACGAACAGTTGACTTAAGTGTCGGCTATCAAAAACAAAAAATTGTGCAAAATCTAACAATCGAGATACCAGAAGGAAAAATCATCGGCTTGATTGGTCCGAATGGCAGTGGAAAATCGACATTTTTAAAGGCACTCGCCCGAATTTTACAGCCTTTGTCTGGTGAGGTCCTATTAGATACCCAAAACCTCCAGAACATTAAAACCAAAGAAGTAGCGAAAAAGATTGCGCTGCTTTCTCAAGTTAGCGACTCATCGATTGGCTTGACGATTCGCGAAATCGTTTCTTACGGTCGTTTTCCCTATCAAAAAGGACTGAATAGTCTATCGGAACAAGATCTTGCAGCGATTGACTGGTCCTTGCAGGCAACGGGTTTGACGGCACTGGCAGATGAAACGATCAGTACGCTGTCAGGGGGACAAAAACAGCGCGTATGGATTGCCATGGCACTGGCGCAAGATACGGATATCGTGATTTTAGATGAACCAACGACTTTTTTAGATCCTGCGCATCAATTAGAAATTTTGCTCTTATTACAGCAAATCAATAAAACCTACGGAAAAACGATCATTATGTCGATTCATGACCTGAATCATGCGTCACGTTTTTCTGATTATATTTACGCATTAAAAGGTGGAGGGCTGTTGGTTTCCGGTACACCGGAAACAGTGCTGACCAAAGAATGGCTACAACGTTTGTTTGAAATCGATGCCGTGTTAGGTACCTTTCCTAATAGTACAAAGCCGTTGGTCTTGACCTATGAGTTAGGAGCGCAAGCATGAAAAAATTTCCTTGGTTGCTGCTGCTTTTTAGCGGCTGCTTTATTATCTGTTTCTTTTTAGCGATCACTCAAGGAGCGGCCGACCTTTCTTTTGAAACGATTAGGGATGCTGTCTTTGCTTTTGATTATGAGAATCAGCTGCATCAAGTCTTGTGCAATATTCGGTTGCCGCGTGTTTTGGCTGCTTTTCTAGTAGGAAGCTGTTTTGCTGTTACAGGAGCCATCATGCAGGGGATTACGAGAAATCCCTTGGCAGACGGTGGTCTTTTAGGTGTCAATAGTGGGGCTGCCTTGGGACTAGCGATCGCATTTATCCTCTTTCCTAGTGTGCAACCGAGTCAAGCGGCGCTGTTTTCCTTTTTTGGTGCGTTTGCGGCAACTGGGCTGCTTTTTTTACTGACCAGATACGCCAAACTAGGCATGTCGCCCACGGGACTGATTTTGGCTGGTGTGGCATTAAGTTCTTTTTTCTCAGCCATTAGTCAAACTCTGTCATTGCAATTTGATTTAAACCAAGAGCTAGCCTTTTGGTTTATCGGTGGTGCGGCGAATGTGACTTGGCAACAACTGCGTTTTGTGGGACCCATCTATCTGATAGCCATCGTTTTTGTGCTACGTCTAGGAAAAGCCCTCAATCTGTTAGCGCTAGGAGATGACACCGTTATTTCATTAGGGAAGCATCCGCATCTGATTCGGGCATCTGCCTTACTGTTAGTCGTAGTTTTGGCGGGAATGGCGGTTTCGCTTGTTGGACCGGTCAGTTTTGTCGGCTTAATGGTTCCTCATGTCGTGCGAGGAATGGTGGGTAAAAACTATCAACTGATTTTGCCTTTGACGATCATCGGAGGCGGGACTCTAGTGATGGCCGCTGATTTGGCAGGTCGCTTGATCAATCCCCCTTTTGAGACGCCATTTGGGATACTGATGGCGTTGATCGGTGTGCCTTTTCTATTGGTCAAGATACGGAGGGAAGACTGATGAAAAAAACACTCTTTGTTTTTTTTCTACTGGTGATGGCCGCTTTTTTAGGAAGTGTCATGGTAGGAAAAACAATCTTATCCTTTCAAACATTAGGCGCAATCTTTCAAGGAACGGCGTCTTCAAGTCAAGTACTGACGTTTACTGAGTTTCGACTGCCACGGGCTTGTCTGGCATTGATCGCCGGCGGTGCCTTTGGTTTTTCTGGATTTGTCTTGCAAGGGGTGACGAGAAATGAGCTGGCTGATGCAAGTATCGTAGGAATCAACAATGGCGCGGGTCTCTTTGTAATGATCTACTTAGGGTTTTATACCCAAGGATCGCAGCTTTTGCCTTTTGTTGGGATCATCGGTGGTTTATTAGCTGCATTACTGGTCTATTTGATTGCCTATAAGCACCGCCAATTGTTGTCGATGGAGCGAGTGCTGCTGGCGGGAATCGCTGTCAATGCAGGGTTGGCGGCGGCTACCTTACTTTTTACGGTGGAATTATCAAAAGATCGCTATCGCTTTGTAGCAGCATGGCTTTCAGGTTCGATTTGGGGAACTTCTTGGCAGCAAATCACCAGTCTGCTTCCTTGGGTCATCGTATTGTCTGCCGCAGCGTTCTGGACCGTACCAAGGCTTAATTTACTTGGCTTTGGCGAGGAGCAGGCAATTAGCTTAGGGGTTTCTTTGACCCGTTTGCGGAAGTGGTTTTTAGTGATCGCGGTTGGTTTGGCTGCCAGTACGGTTGGCTATACCGGTAATTTAGCCTTTGTTGGCTTATTAGCGCCTCATATCGCCAAGGGGCTCATCGGCAGAGAATCTCGCAGTGCCTTTTTCTTAGCCGGAATGATCGGCAGTCTGCTAGTCTTAGTCAGTGATACGATCGGCCGTTTACTATTGACAAGCGGTGAGATCCCAGCTGGTATCATCATTTCTATCGTAGGGGCACCGTACTTTGTCTACTTACTGATCCGACGCAAGGGGCGATAAGCAAAAAGTCATGATCTTGCCAAGAAATCTGCGATTCTAGTTTGCTATTTGGACACAGTTTTTGGTACTATTTCTGAGAGGAGTGATCCAATGGAAAAACCAGTCATTAGAGAGCACATGATCCAAACATTAAAAAAAATGCCGATCAAGCAAAAGCAGCAGAAAGAAACGGTGATTTTGCAGTTGCTGTTTTCTTCTCAGATTTGGCAAACGGCTGAGTCAGTAGGTGTGATCCGTTCGTTGCCATTTGAATTTGATACAGCGGCTATTTTTGCTAAAGGATTTGAACAAAACAAACGAATCGCAGTGCCGAAAGCACAACAAAAAAAATTGCAGTTTTATCATGTGGAGCCGACAACGCGTTATGAAACGTCGGCATTTGGGGTTGAAGAGCCGATCAGTGAGCAAGAAGCCCATCACTTGGATTTGCTGATTGTTCCGGGTTTGGCTTTTTCGAAAACAGGCTATCGCATCGGCTTTGGCGGTGGCTATTATGATCGTTTCTTATCAGCTTTTGATGGCAAGACCGTTTCTTTGGTTTTCGGAGAACAATTCAACGATCAATGGACACCAGATGTATTCGACATCCCAATCGATAAAATCTATACGGATTCGCTTATTCGCACGTAAAGGAGCACGTCAATGAATTCTCAAATGAAAAGATGGCTGAATCAGCCGGTCTTCACGTATCTATTTTTAGCTATCCAAACAATTGTGTTTATCTTAGGTTATTTTAGTCCCTCTATTCAATCAGGCGGGGTGATGTTTGGTCCGTTTGTCGTCTATTTAAATGAATATTGGCGTTTCGTTACCCCAATCTTTCTACATTTCGGTTTGGCTCATTTTGCGATCAATTCTGTGATTCTGTATTATATGGGGCAGCAAGTAGAAGCCATCTATGGTCATAGCCGCTTTTTTGCCTTGTATTTACTAAGCGGCATCATGGGCAATACCATGAGTTTCGCATTCAACCAAATAGGGATTCAATCAGCAGGCGCTAGTACTTCATTATTCGGGCTTTTCGGGGCATTTTTGATCTTAGGTTGGCATTTTAGAAATGATTACCGTATCCAAGCAATGGTACGGCAATTTGCCTTATTCGTTGGATTGAACCTAGTTTTTGGGGTGTTTGATCAAACGATCGATATGTGGGGACACATTGGGGGGATCCTCGGTGGGTTATTGTTAGGGAATCTTTTGGCATTGCCAAAGAACTACGGAAAATATTCGATCCACACCAGAATCCTCTCTGGCGTACTCTTTGTTTTCTTATTGGCTATTTTTGTGATATATGGTTTTAAAAAATATTAATTACTTGTATAATAAGCAGGAAGTGGTTAAATGGAAACGTTATATGACGTACAACAATTACTGAAACAATTTGGTGTTTACGTATATGTCGGCAAGCGGATCTACGATATAGAACTGATGCAAATCGAGCTGAAGAACTTTTATGACAGTCGCTTGATAGATCGGGATGTATATCTGACTGCCCGGCGAATTCTTACGCGGGAGCATCGAATTGAAGAAAGCCGGGAGGAAAACAAGTGATGGACAAAAAAATCATCGGAATTGATTTAGGCGGAACAACTGTGAAATTCGCTATTTTAACGAGCGAAGGCGAGATTCAGCAAAAATGGAGTATTGACACCAATATTCTTGATGAAGGCTCACATATCGTGCCAGAAATCGTGGCATCGATCAATCATCGCCTAGAATTATATGGCTTACAGCCGGAAGCATTTATTGGTATTGGTATGGGGACACCAGGAAGTGTCGACCGTGACAAAGGAACCGTCATCGGTGCCTACAATCTGAACTGGAAAACACTTCAGCCAGTCAAAGAACTGATTGAAAAAGGCACAAAAATCCCGTTTGCCATCGATAACGATGCCAATGTAGCAGCTTTAGGTGAGCGTTGGAAAGGGGCAGGGGATAACAATCCTGATGTCATCTTTATCACACTAGGTACAGGTGTTGGCGGCGGTATCATCATGGAAGGGCAATTGCTTCATGGGGTTGCTGGTTGTGCCGGAGAAATCGGTCATATCACTGTTGATCCTGAAGGATTTGAATGTACTTGCGGCAAACGTGGTTGTTTAGAAACGGTTTCTAGTGCGACGGGTGTTGTGCGAGTTGCTCGACAGCTAGCAGAAGAATATGCTGGCGACTCGGCATTGAAACAACAGCTGGACAATGGGGAAGATGTTTCAAGTAAAGATATTTTTGAAGCAGCTCAAGCAAACGATCCATTTGGCTTGATGGTCGTTGATAAAGTGTGCTTCTACCTTGGGTTGGCATGCGGAAACCTAGGAAACACATTAAATCCATCAAGTATCGTTTTAGGTGGAGGCGTATCAGCAGCCGGTGAATTTTTACGTGAACGGGTTGCTGCCTACTTTGCTCAGTTTACCTTCCCACAGGTAACGGAAAGTACCGAAATCAAATTGGCAGAACTTGGGAATGACGCCGGTGTGATCGGGGCAGCATCATTAGCTTTGCAATTTGCAGCAAAAGCATAGATGCCAAGCTGCTAGGCAATGATACATTCAAGCAGCATACATCAAAAAAAGAATGATTGTTACAATAGAGAGGAATAGAAGAAATGACACCAATTATGTGGCTAAACTTGGTTTTGGGATTAATCATCTTAGCATTCGCTTTGAACTGGGCGTATTTTCAAATCATGGGACGCCGTTCAGCAACGATCATCTCAGAAGATGAATTCAAAGCAGGAATGAAGAAAGCCCAAGTGATCGATGTTCGGGAAAAAAATGAGTTTGACAGTGGACATATTTTAGGGGCGCGTAATATTCCCTTTACTGTTTTGACGAATTCCTTCAGCGCATTTCGTAAAGATCAACCGATCTACTTATATGACACGCGTAAATCGTTGAGCATTCGGGCAGCAAATAAATTACGCAAAGAAGGCTTTACCAATGTCTATATCCTAAAAGAAGGGTATGAAGGCTGGAGCGGCAAGACAAAAAAGAAAAATAGTTTATAAAACAGAGAACTCAAGGCAAAAGAACACAAGTAAATTTGAATGAGCGACGAAACACCAAACGGAGTGTTTCAAGTGAGGCATTATTCAAGTTACATTGTGGGCTTTTGCCTTTATTTATAGAACTTAGGTCTATCAGTAAGGAGAGTGTGCATTGATCAAGCGAAAAAGAATTTATGAAGCGGCGGAAACGACAGATGGCTATCGGGTATTGGTGGATCGCATCTGGCCTAGAGGAATGAAAAAGGAGACAGCTCAGGTCGATCTATGGCTCAAAGCAGTCGCACCAAGTACTGAATTGCGCAAATGGTTTGGGCATGATCCTGAACGTTTTGATGCGTTTAAAGACCGCTATCTACAAGAATTAGAGAAAACGCCCGCTAAAGATGCCTTGGCACAGTTAAAAACGTTGGTTGCTGAACAAGAGACCGTGACCTTACTATACGGAGCGAAAAATGAAGAACAAAATCAAGCCGTGATTTTGCAGGACTTACTGGAGAAGGAAGAATGATACCTAAAAGAGCCGCCAGCCTATTGAAGGCTGACGGCTCTTTTGTAGCAAATGATTAACGGGCAACGCTTTTACGCATCGCACGTTTCCGTTTTTCATCATGATCCGCTTGTTGTTCATCAATTGGATCAATCACTTGTTTCTTGACCGTCATAACAACACTTGCAGCTGCAGCAACCGTTGCGACTGTTCCTACTAAAAATCCTGAAAGAAATCGTTTCATCATTAAACACCTCGCCTTTAGTTATAGGTTCATTATGAATGAAAACGGAAAAAATATCAAAAAAAATCACTTTTGGTATTGAAAACGCTTGAAATAATTTAGTAAATATTTTACAATAAGTTTACTAAAAAGAAAGTGGGAGTGAAAAAAATGGAGCAATTGCAACAGATCTTTATTGATAAATTTGGAACAGCAGGCACAGGCATGTATTTTGCGCCAGGGAGAATCAACTTGATCGGTGAACACACAGATTACAATGGCGGTTATGTTTTCCCCGCGGCAATCACATTAGGGACGTATGCAGTAGCACGAAAACGTGAAGACCAGTTGATCCAACTCTATTCAGAAAACTTTCCAGAAAAAGGCGTAATTTCCTTTTCGTTAGATGAGCTGGATTACCGAAAAGAAGATGATTGGACAAACTATCCAAAAGGGGTCGTTCGTTTCCTAAAAGAAGCGGGGCAAGGGATCGATCGTGGCTTTGACATCGCTTTTTATGGCAACATTCCCAATGGCGCAGGTCTTTCTTCCTCTGCATCGATTGAATTGCTGACGGGAGTTTGTCTAAAAGATCTCTTTGATTTAACCCTGACGACCTTGGACTTAGTTAAAATCGGCAAAAAAGTCGAAAATGAGTTTATTGGCGTTAACTCAGGGATCATGGATCAATTTGCGATCGGAATGGGACAAAAAGACCATGCATTGCTTTTAGATACGAACACTTTAAATTATGAAGTCGTACCAGCGGCATTTGGCGATTATGTCGTAGCGATCATGAATACCAATAAGCGCCGCGAATTGGCTGATTCTAAATACAATGAACGACGTGCAGAATGTGAAGAAGCATTAGCTCGTTTGCAAAAATCATTAGCCATTGATTCATTGGGCGCATTAGACGAAGCAACCTTTTTTGCAAATACAGCATTGATCGATGATCCACTTTTGATCAAACGGGCGAAACATGCAGTGACGGAAAACCAACGGACATTAAAAGCAAAAGCCGCTTTGACTGCTGGTGATCTTGAAGAATTCGGCCAGTTGTTAAATGCTTCGCATGCTTCATTGCGGGATGATTATGAAGTGACAGGGCGTGAACTAGATACATTAGTCGCAGCTGCTCAAGCACATCCTGCTGTTTTAGGTGCGCGGATGACTGGTGCGGGCTTTGGCGGCTGCGGGATCGCATTGGTCAAAGCAAGTGAATGGGCTGATTTTGAAGCGTCCGTCAAAGCAACCTATTTAGCAGAAATCGGCTACGCAACCGACATTTATCAAGCAAGTATTGATGATGGTGCACGAAATCTGTAGAATAAGAAACGATGAAGGAATGAAGAAAGAAGGCTGAAAATATGGCGATTTTAGTATTAGGAGGAGCCGGCTATATCGGTTCTCATGCAGTCGATCAATTGATCGGACAAGGAAAACAAGTCGTTGTCGTTGACAATTTGCTGACAGGACATCGCAAAGCGATCCATCCAGCAGCAACCTTTTATGAAGGAGATATTCGCGACAAAGCATTTTTACAATCGGTATTTGAAAAAGAAACGATCGATGGCGTGATTCACTTTGCTGCCAGCTCTTTGGTGGGAGAATCCGTAGAAAAACCATTGAAGTATTTCAACAATAATGTGTATGGGATGCAGGTCCTCTTAGAAGTGATGAAGGAACATCAAGTGAAACATATCGTCTTTTCCTCTACAGCAGCAACTTATGGGGAACCTGACCATAGTCCAATCACGGAAGAAACCCCGACAAATCCTAAAAATCCATATGGCGAAAGCAAGTTGATCATGGAAAAAATGATGCGTTGGTGCGATGAAGCCTATGGAATGAAGTATGTCGCATTGCGTTATTTCAATGTGGCTGGCGCGAAGTCGGATGCTTCGATCGGTGAAGACCATGATCCAGAAACACACTTAGTACCGATCATCTTGCAAGCTGCTTTAGGACAACGCAAAGAGGTAGCGATTTTTGGGGAGGATTACGATACTCCAGATGGTACTTGTGTCCGCGATTATGTCCATGTTGAAGATCTGATCGCTGCTCACCTGCTGGCATTAGAATATTTACAAAAAGGCAATGAGAGCAATGTCTTCAATCTAGGCAGCAATCATGGGTACTCTGTGAAAGAAATGGTGGAAGCTGCCCGCAATGTAACGAAAAAAGAGATCCCAGCCAGAGTGGCGCCGCGCCGTGCCGGTGATCCAAGTACCTTAGTGGCATCGAGTGAAAAAGCACGAAAGGTTTTAGGCTGGAAACCAGTCTATACCGACGTCGAAGCAATCATCGAGACTGCTTGGAATTGGCATGTCAGCCATCCAAATGGGTATCAAGGGCAGGAGGAATAACCAATGACGATCAGCCAAACAATCAGCGATTTCGTCACTTTAGCAATCAAGGCTGGCGGCTGGATGGAAATGGATCGTATTTATTTGCAAAACCGAGTACTAGCCATGATCGGGGAAGCTGTTTTTGAGCCCAGCGAAATTCGTTCTGTCGATCGGTCCTCCATTGATTTGATGGACGAGCTGGTGGCATGCGCTTTAAGCAATCAGCAAATTGGCGATTCTCACGCAGAAAGAGAAATCTTTGAAGCACAGTTGATGGACTTTTTGACGCCACCGCCTTCAGTAGTCAATGCTTTTTTTGCGCAGCATTATGCCAATGATCCTAAAGAAGCGACGGATTATTTCTTTGAGCTGTGCCGTCAAAATGATTACATCAAGACTCGGGCCATCGCAAAGAATATCGTGTTCCCAGTTGATACCGAATATGGGGAGATCGAGATCACGATCAATTTATCAAAACCTGAAAAAGATCCCAAGCAAATAGCGAAAGAAGGAGCTGCTGCTTCTGTAGATTATCCGAATTGTATGTTGTGTTTGGAAAATGAAGGCTACCAAGGACGAGTCAATTATCCAGCACGGACCAACCATCGGATCATTCGCATGAATTTGGATAATGAAGCATGGGGCTTTCAATATTCCCCATACGCCTATTACAATGAGCATTCGATTTTTCTCTCTTTAGATCATCGTCCTATGAAAATCAATTTGCAAACCTTCGCTCGCTTGTTGCAGATCATTGAAGTGATGCCGCATTATTTTGTCGGGTCCAATGCCGATCTGCCGATCGTTGGGGGTTCGATCTTGTCTCATGACCATTATCAAGGGGGACGGCACACGTTTGCCATGGCAAAAGCGCCGATCGAGCAACACTTTTCTTTGACTGGTTTTCCTGATGTCGCTGCGGGGATCGTGAAGTGGCCAATGTCGGTGATACGACTACAAGCGAAAAACAAACAAAAATTAGCCGCCGCTTGCCAATATGTGTTAGCCCAATGGCAACAGTACTCAGATCCAAGTGTTTCGATCAATGCCTTTTCAGAAGATGGAACGCCTCATCATACGGTGACACCGATCGCACGCAAGCAAGGAGAGCTGTTTGAAATGGACTTAGTCTTGCGGGATAATAATGTTTCCGAAGAACATCCTGACGGCATTTTTCATCCGCATCAAGAAGTGCAGCATATCAAAAAAGAAAATATCGGATTGATTGAAGTCATGGGCTTGGCAGTTCTCCCACCGCGTTTAGCTCCGGAACTAGAAGAAGTGACTGCTTATCTATTGGATCAGCCCAATCAGATCGCGGCATACCATATTCCTTGGGCAGATGCGATCAAAGCCCAGCACCCAGAATGCAATGCCGAAAACGTGTCGCAGATTTTACGTAATGCATTAGGGGAAGTCTTTACACAAGTATTGACGCATGCAGGCGTCTTCAAACGAGACCAGACAGGACAAGCGGCCTTTGCTCGCTTTATAGCTACTTTATAAAAAAGTTCCCCGCAAAAAAAGGAGGCTGGAAGATGGCAACGATCAAAGATATTGCACAACAGGCTGGCGTCTCGCCAGCCACTGTATCACGGGTGCTGAATTACGATTCAGAATTATCGGTCAGCTCTGAAACCAAAGAGAAAATTTTTAAAGCCGCAGAAGCACTCAATTACACAAAACATAAAAAGAAGAGTCAGCCGGAAACCAGTAGTATGCGCTTGATCCAATGGTTTGATACCGAGGAAGAATTAGCTGATCTTTACTACTTAGCGATCCGTATCGGGATTGAAAATAAAACCGAAGAATTAGGGATTCGGTTGCTGAAAGAACCTTATGAAGGATTGACTGATACCGCCGTCGATGGAACGATTGCACTAGGAAAATTCGATGATCACCAGATTCGACAATTGAAAAAAAGCCAATCCAATTTGTTGATGGTCGATTTTGACGCATTGTCCCAGGGCGTCAATTCTCTGGTGGTGGACTTTCAACAAGCGGTGGATTTAGTGATCGATGACTTTATTGCAAAAGGCCACCAAAGGATCGGTTTGTTATCAGGCGTTGAGTTTACCAAGGATCATCACCAAGAAATCGAAGACCCTCGGCGCCGGATTTTTGAGGAACGGCTCCGCCGGTTGAAGTTGCACCACCCGCAATATCATCTCAGCGCACCCTTTACAGTAGAGGGCGGTTATGAGGCGATGAAAGAGTATTTGCAGCAAAACAAAGAGTTGCCAAGTGCTCTATTTGCTTCCAGTGATGCCTTAGCGATTGGCGCTATGCGTGCTTTGCAAGAAAAAAACATCAAGATTCCTGATGAGATTGCAATTATTGGCTTCAATGATGTCAGTGTTGCAAAGTACGTCTTTCCGACTCTGTCAACCATCAAAGTTCATACGGAATGGCTGGGAGAGTTGGCAGTAACGACCTTGCTGGATATAATTACGAATGCAGCACCCGTTCCTCGCAAAGTTACGATCGCAACGGAACTGATTACGCGCCAATCTTCCTAGCAACCAGTTGAATCAACGAAGGATGTCGTTACACACGCAACTGAGTTTTAATGGAATAACAAAAAAATGCATATCGCCTTACCCGAACCTTTAAACAGCCTCGTCGGTTTGCAGCTGCAGCCGCGCTTGCTTTTTTCAAAGGTTCGGGTATTGTTGTCCTATTGCTTTTTTTCTAAACGCAGGTATCTTTTTGGAGACTTGGTTGGGCATTTGATTAGAATATGGTAGAATATGAGAGAGTTTTTTGAATGGGGAGAAGATAGATGAAAACATTAGCGATTGATACCTCAAACCAGACACTGGCGGTTGCGGTGGTCGATGGTCAAGAAGTGTTGGGACAAAGCCAGACGATGGCGATCAAAAACCACAGCACAGCATTGATGCCTGCCATTGATGGATTGATACAAGCGGTGGGAATGGCACCTAAAGAGCTGGAGCAAATCGTTGTTGCGAAAGGTCCTGGTTCGTATACAGGTTTGCGAATCGGTGTCACAACAGCAAAAACGCTGGCACAAACATTGAACATCCCGCTGATTGGTGTTTCTAGTTTGAAAACAGTCGCTGCCAATTGCGTGGGCGTA
Source organism: Enterococcus sp. FDAARGOS_375 (assembly GCF_002393265.1). NCBI lineage: Bacteria > Bacillati > Bacillota > Bacilli > Lactobacillales > Enterococcaceae > Enterococcus > Enterococcus sp. FDAARGOS_375. Next base: position 2,543,662 of record NZ_CP023515.1, read on the forward strand.
TCTCAAGTGATCGTTCCGTTGTTTGACGCTCGCCGTCAAAATGTCTACGCAGGTGCCTACCAATGGCATAATGGGACCTTAGAAACAAGGATCAAAGACCAGCATATCTCACTGTCTGAGTTATTGATCCAGCTAAAAGCAGTCGATAGTCAAGAAGTCCTATTTGTCGGCGCCGATACCGTCAAATTTAAAGACATGATCGAGGCGGAACTGCCGACAGCCCATATCAATCAAGTGTCGTTATGGAATTACCCGAATGGCGTGGTTTTAGCTGCTATTGCGAAAGAAGAAGCGCCGGTAGCTTCGATCCATGATTTTGTACCGGACTATTTAAAATTAGTTGAAGCCGAAGAAAAATGGTTAGCCTCGCATGAACCGGGAGTGGATGCCTATGTTGAAAAAATTTAAAACGATGACGGGAAAGCTGGCTCTTTTCCGTCAGATTCAATACCCAGAGCGTAAAAAAGAGATACGAGGGGAAACGTACGTTGTTCGTGAATTAGTCGGTGATGACATTAAAGAGCTGCTGCAGGTGGAGCGTCTCGTGTATGCTGGGGAACTGCCTTGGACCAAGAGCGCCTTTTTGTCAGAGCTTTATTCACGGGTCAAACATCTTTATTTGGGCATCTTGCATAATGAGCGGATGATTGGGTTTATCGGGGTGCGGATTTTAGGCGCTGATGCCCATGTCACCAATATCGCGATCATTCCTGATTATCAAGGAAAAGGGATCGGTTCTTTCTTGCTAGGAGAAATCGAACGTTATGCAAGGAAAAACAAATGCGACCGTTTGACATTAGAAGTTCGCCTGGGCAATCGTGATGCGCAACGTTTGTATCGGACCCTCGGGTTTGTTTCACAGGCGATCAAAACGGCGTACTACACCGAAGGCAATGAAGACGCATTGGATATGGTGAAATTTTTAAATGACTAACGAACAAGCAGATCAAACGATCCCGACACCGCAAATGCTTTGGTCATTGGCAGATCAGAGCTATCCCTTTGGCTCGCCTTGGAATCTACAGCAATTTCAACAAGATTTGCAAAACAGCAACAGTCGCTATTTGTTCCGTTATGGAAAAACTAATCAAGAGCTGATTGGGTTTCTCTGTTTTCAGCAAGTGCTGGATGAAGCAGAGCTGTTTAATGTAGCGGTTTTACCAGCATATCAAGGGCAAGGTTTGGCGAAAGAATTGTTGAAACGAATGGAAACGATCGTGGAACAAACTGATGGTCGGCGAATCTATCTTGAAGTGCGCGTGTCGAATTTGCAAGCACAAGCTCTTTATTTACGTATGGGTTATACAGTCATCGGTCGTAGAAAAAAATATTACAGTCATCCTGAAGAGGATGCGTTGATTATGGAAAAGAAAGTAGGCGGACAAAAATCAAATGAATGAGTTGATTTTAGCCATTGAAAGCAGTTGTGATGAAACAAGTGTGGCAGTGATTAAAAACGGTGACACCATTTTAAGTAACATTGTTGCTTCGCAGATCAAGAGCCACCAGCGCTTCGGCGGTGTCGTACCAGAAGTCGCTAGTCGTCACCATGTTGAACAGATTACTTTATGCATCGAGGAAGCATTGACACAGGCCGACACACAACCTGAGGAATTATCAGCTGTTGCTGTCACCTATGGTCCAGGGTTGGTTGGGGCATTATTGATTGGACTTTCTGCAGCGAAAGCCTTTGCCTGGGCCCACAGCTTACCACTGATTCCGGTCAATCACATGGCAGGACATATTTATGCAGCTCGTCTAGTGAAGCCATTGGTTTTTCCTTTAATGGCATTATTGGTCAGCGGTGGCCACACCGAATTGGTGTATATGGCAGAAGATAGCTCTTTTGAGATCATCGGTGAAACGAGAGATGATGCCGCTGGAGAAGCCTATGACAAAGTCGGTCGTGTTCTGGGTTTGCCTTATCCTAGTGGAAAAGAAATTGATCGCCTTGCGCATCTAGGCAGTGATACGTATCACTTTCCTCGAGCAATGATACAAGAAGATAATTTTGATTTTAGTTTCAGTGGCTTGAAGAGTTCTTTTATCAATTTTGTGCATAATGCACAGCAAAGAGAGGAAGCTTTGTCAGTAGAAAATCTAGCAGCTAGTTTCCAAGCCAGCGTTGTCGAAGTATTGGTTCATAAAACGTTGCGGGCATGCCAAGCCTATCCAGTAAACCAGCTGATCGTCGCTGGCGGGGTCGCCGCGAATCAAGGGTTGCGTGACGCTTTACAAGAAGCGATGCAGGAATTGCCGGAAGTGGAATTGTTGATTCCACCATTGCGTCTTTGCGGAGATAATGCGGCCATGATTGGTGCCTATGCCCATGTTGCGTTGAAAAAGCAGCGCTTAGCAGACCTTTCATTGAATGCTGATCCAAGTGTCAGCTTTGCCCATCCGATTTCTTAAGATGATAGCACCTAAGATCCGTTCTTAGGTGTTTTTTTGTTTCATTTATGAGCAAACAGAAGATTTCGTTGTATTTTATTTCATTATTTGATATTATTGTGTATATTTATTAATTAATGGAGGGGCGGGTATGCAATGACATCGGTTTTTAAAGGACGCAGTTTTTTAGCAGAAAAGGATTTTACTAAAGAAGAACTACAATATTTGATTGATTTTTCCCAGCACTTGAAAGGGATGAAGGCCAACAATCAACCACATCGTTATTTAGATGGCAAAAACATTGCACTTTTGTTTGAAAAGAATTCGACACGGACGCGAGCAGCCTTTACGGTTGCAGCGGTGGATCTGGGGGCGCATCCGGAATTTTTAGGGGCCAATGATATTCAGTTGGGGACTAAAGAATCCGTTGAAGATACCGCCAAAGTATTCGGCCGCATGTTTGACGGGATCGAGTTTCGCGGCTTTAGTCAGCAGGTTGTCGAAGATCTGGCCAACTATTCAGGCGTACCTGTTTGGAATGGCTTAACGGATGAATGGCATCCAACACAAATGATCGCTGATTTTTTGACTATTCAAGAAAACTTTGGTGAGCTGACTGGCTTGACCATCGCATACTGTGGGGATGGGCGCAACAATGTCGCCAATTCTTTGTTAGTGACTAGTGCGATTTTAGGGGTCAATATTCATGTCGTCACCCCAAAGGCCTTGCAGCCAGAAGCAACCATCATCGCACAGGCACAAGCCTATGCCAAGGAATCTGGGGCAAAGATTTTGGTGACTGATGATGTGGATCAAGGTGTTCTAGGCGCCGATGTCGTGTATACCGATGTTTGGGTATCAATGGGTGAAGAAGAAAAATTCCAAGAACGGATCGAACAGCTGCTGCCGTATCAAGTAAACCAATCGTTGATGAAAAAAACCCAAAATGATCAAGTGATTTTTATGCACTGTTTGCCGGCTTTTCATGATGATCAGACCACGTATGGCAAAAAAGCAGCGCAGGCGTATGGAATTTCTGAGATGGAAGTCACTGATGAGGTCTTTCGCAGTAAGTATGCCCGTCAATTTGATCAAGCCGAAAATCGTTTGCACTCAATCAAAGCAATCATGGCAGTGACTGCCGGAGATCTATTTATTCCTAAAGTATAAAATAATTTTTTTTGAAAATGCCAAAATCTCGCTAGCCAAACAAACATTTCTTTGCTATACTTTCTGGGAAGTAAATAGCCTTGATTTGATGAAACAAGAGAAGTAGCGATTCGAGTATCAGTTAGCGAGTTCGGGGTGGTGGAAGCCGAATTGATCAGATTGTGAAACGCACTTGTGAGAATTTGCCAAGCAAACGGAATTCTGCCGTTATCAGAAAAAAGTGGGTCCGAAAAGGACAATCAGAGTGGTACCGCGGGAAATCTCGTCTCTAGTGCATGTTATGCGCTAGAGGCTTTTTTGTTTTTATCAATCATTTCTTGCATGAAAAACATACAGCTGTTTGCTTGCTTCAAACAACGTTTCATCAATACATGGGCTCAGTCATTATAGGAGGGATACTATGAATAACAAAGAAATCGTCGCACAAGCGATCCATCAAGTAGTAAAAGAAGATCTATCGATTGAACAAGTTCAGCAATTACTGGAAAATCCAAAGTCAGCCGACCATGGGGATGTGGCATTCCCAGCCTTCTCGCTAGCAAAAGTCTATCGGAAAGCGCCGCAGCAAATAGCCGCAGACTTAGCAGAAAAAATCGATCAAGCGTCTTTTGAAAAAATTGAAGTGGTCGGTCCGTATTTAAACTTCTTTATGGATAAAAAAGCAATTTCTGCCCATGTCTTAGAGCTGGTTCTCAAAGAAAAAAATCATTTTGGCGATCAAACCATCGGCAATCAGCAAGCAGTACCGATCGATATGTCTTCACCAAATATTGCCAAACCCATCTCAATGGGGCATTTGCGTTCCACTGTGATTGGTAACTCGATCGGCTTTATTTTAGAAAAAATCGGTTATCAGCCAATTCGCATCAATCATTTAGGCGACTGGGGCACACAATTTGGGAAACTGATCGTTGCCTATAAAAAATGGGGGTCAGAAGAAGCGGTCAAAGCGGAACCAATCAACGAACTGTTACGTTTATATGTTGATTTTCATGAAGCAGCCGAGACAGATAAGCAATTAGAAGATGATGCGAGAGCTTGGTTCAAGAAACTAGAAGATGGTGACCAAGAAGCAATGGATTTATGGCAATGGTTCCGTGATGAATCATTAAAAGAATTCAATAAAATCTACGATATGTTGGAAGTTTCCTTTGATTCATTGAATGGCGAAGCTTTCTATAATGATAAAATGACAGAAGTCGTGGAATTATTAGAAGAAAAACACTTGCTGAAAGAAGACCAAGGGGCAGAAATCGTTGATTTGGCTGCCTATGACTTAAATCCAGCCTTGATCCGCAAATCCGATGGTGCGACTCTTTACATCACACGGGACATGGCTGCCGCATTGTACCGCAAACGGACCTACAACTTTGCAAAATCATTGTACGTGGTAGGGAATGAACAAAGTTATCACTTCAAACAATTAAAAGCTGTTTTGAAGGAAATGGGCTTTGAGTGGGCAGATGATATGACCCACGTACCATTTGGGTTGATCACCAAAGATGGGAAAAAACTGTCTACAAGAAAAGGCAAGATCGTTCTTTTAGAAGAAGTATTGAATGAAGCGATCGATTCAGCAAAAGAACAAATCACTGAAAAGAACCCAACCCTTGAAAACAAAGAAGAAGTAGCAAAACAAGTTGGTGTCGGGGCAGTCGTTTTCCACGATTTGAAAAATGACCGTTTGAATAATTTCGACTTTACGCTAGAAGAAGTTGTCCGTTTTGAAGGAGAGACCGGTCCTTACGTGCAATACTCTCATGCCCGTGCCATGAGCATTCTTGAAAAAGCCAACTTTGATCCCGCTGCTGTCAGCAGTCTGGCATTGGCAGACGCTGAGAGCTGGGAAGTTATCAAATTGATCCAACGCTACCCAGAAACGGTCATGCAAGCGGCGGAAAAATATGAACCATCCGTCATTGCCAAACATGCCATTAAATTGGCACAGGCCTTTAATAAGTATTATGCCAATGTGAAAATCTTAGCTGAGGATGCGGAAAAAGACGCACGTCTGGCTCTGGTTTATGCAGTAACGACCTTATTAAAAGAAGATTTACGGTTGCTTGGTTTACATGCACCTGACAAAATGTAACAAAAAAGCTGTGCCCCTTGCTTCGACAAGGGCACAGCTCTTTTTGTAGTGAAAATACAGATAGGGCACATTTGTTCAGTGTTTTATAAGACCGCGTGGTTTCTGATAAATTGATAAAAAGTTTCAGCGTCTTCGTCGCTGCGGGAAATCACCGCTACTGTATCAAAACCCGCCAACGAGCAAACTTTTTCTGGCATGGTCACTTCATCGATCGCTGCCGAAAGCAAAGGCGCATTGTCCGCAACGGTATGGATCAAGGTCATGAATTGCACACGATCTACTTTAGTGACAATGTCTTCGATCATCTGTATCAAGCGCTGCTCTTCTTCTTTTTCATCCTCAGAAGCTTGCATTCCTTGAAAAATGACAAACTTTGTCTGACCTGACTCATCAGGTACTTTCACGATTTTCAAATCACGAATATCGCGAGAAATGGTCGCTTGCGTGGCGGAGACTCCTTGGACTTCCAATTGCTGCAATAATTCTTCTTGCGTGCGTACAGTATGTTCAGTAATGATTTGTCTAATAAGTAAATGGCGATCAGCTTTTCGCATAGGTAAACTCCTTTAAGCATGATTGATTAAGTCAGCCTTATCATAGCAGATAACACCGAAAAAACCTAGATATAATAAGAAAAGAATTAGAACGTTAAAAAAAAAGCCGAACCACGAATCGTAGTTTTTCATTTGAATCAGTTGCATTTCTTTTTTGGCTACTGTATACTGTTTAAGGCGTGAGTTTTTCACGTCAATCCCACATCTTGTTCCATCTGCGAAGCGGTGCTGATCGATTCAGTTCTTCAAAGAGTAAAAGAGCAAGAGAGGAAAACAAAAAACCAAATTGGAGGAAACACAACATGGCAGTAATCTCAATGAAACAATTACTAGAAGCCGGCGTACACTTTGGTCACCAAACTCGTCGCTGGAACCCAAAAATGAAGAAATATATCTTCACAGAAAGAAACGGCATCTACATCATTGATTTGCAAAAAACAGTGAAATTAGTAGACGCAGCTTACGACTACATGAAAAATGTTGCTGAAGAAGGCGGCGTTGCATTGTTCGTAGGTACTAAAAAACAAGCACAAGAAGCAATCAAAGAAGAAGCAATCCGTTCAGGTCAATACTATGTTAACCATCGTTGGTTAGGTGGAACTTTGACAAACTGGGAAACAATCCAAAAACGTGTTGCTCGTTTGAAACAAATCAACAAAATGGAAGAAGATGGCACATTTGCTGTTCTTCCTAAAAAAGAAGTCGTTGGCTTGAACAAAGAGCGCGAACGTCTTGAAAAATTCTTAGGCGGTATCGCTGATATGCCAAGAATTCCAGATGTAATGTACGTTGTTGACCCACGTAAAGAACGTATCGCGATCCAAGAAGCACGCAAATTGAATATCCCGATCGTAGCGATGGTCGATACAAACTGTGATCCAGACGAAATCGATGTTGTTATCCCATCAAACGATGACGCTATTCGTGCCGTTAAATTGATCACTGCGAAAATGGCAGATGCTTTCATCGAAGGTAACCAAGGCGAAGACCAAGTAGCAGAAGAAGATTTTGCTGCTGAATCAACAGAAAACGCAACTTCAATCGAAGAAATCGTTGATGTTGTCGAAGGCGACAACGCATCAGCTGAATAATAAATGATGGAGCTGTTTCAAAGGCTAGGCGCCAAGCCTCACTCTCCTTTGAAACAGCTTTTTTTAAAGACAAGCAATCTTGTTTAAAAACATTTAGGAGGAAACAAAAAATGGCAGAAGTAACAGCTAAATTAGTAAAAGAATTACGCGATATGACTGGTGTAGGAATGATGGACGCAAAACGTGCATTAGTTGAAGTAGAAGGCGACATCGAAAAAGCCGTAGACTTATTACGTGAAAAAGGTATGGCAAAAGCTGCGAAGAAAAACGACCGTATTGCTGCTGAAGGATTAGCATCTGTAGCGATCAACGGCAACACAGCAGCAATCGTTGAAGTGAACTCAGAAACTGACTTCGTTTCTAAAAACGAAATGTTCCAAGACTTAGTAAAAGAAATCGCTGAAGTAATCGCAGCGAACAAACCAGCTGATATGGATGCTGCTTTAAAATTAGAAACTTCTAAAGGCACAATGGATGCTGCGTTGATCGAAGCAACACAAGTAATCGGAGAAAAAATCAGCTTCCGTCGTTTTGAAGTTGTTGAAAAAGATGACAATGCTGCTTTCGGCGGTTACCTACACATGGGCGGACGTATTGCTGTATTGACTGTTCTTGAAGGAACAACTGACGAATCAGTTGCGAAAGATGTTGCGATGCACGTTGCAGCGATCAACCCTCGCTACGTGAACGAAGCACAAATCTCTCAAGAAGAATTGGATCATGAAAAACAAGTCTTGACAGAACAAGCATTGAACGAAGGCAAACCAGCGAACATCGTTGAAAAAATGGTTGAAGGACGCTTGAAGAAATTTAAAGCAGAAATCGCTTTGGTTGACCAACCATTCGTTAAAGACCCAGATATGACAGTTGAAAAATATGTTGCATCAAAAGGCGCAACTGTGAAATCTTTTGTCCGCTTTGAAGTCGGCGAAGGTATCGAAAAACGCGAAGACAACTTCGTTGAAGAAGTAATGAGCCAAGTGAAAAAATAATTCTGTTCCTCGAACAGATGGGAACGCATGGAAGTGCGCTCCCTTTTTTTAAGCAAAAACGGTTTTTGAAGAAATAGTGTAGATAATTTTCAACGAAAGAGCACCAATATGCTACAATAGTATTGGAGAATGTACGGAGGAATCATGATGGGCAAACCAAAATATCAACGTGTTGTATTAAAATTAAGTGGTGAAGCATTAGCGGGTGACGAAGGCTTTGGGATCAAACCACCGACGATCCAAGAGATCGTTAAAGAGATCAAGGAAGTCCACGAATTAGGTGTACAGATGGCAATCGTGGTCGGCGGCGGGAACATTTGGCGTGGACAAATCGGCGCGCAAATGGGGATGGAAAGAGCCCAAGCTGATTATATGGGCATGTTAGCGACTGTGATGAATGCTTTAGCATTACAAGATACACTAGAAAACGCTGGTGTACCAACGCGTGTCCAAACTTCGATCGAAATGCGTCAAATCGCAGAGCCTTATATTCGTCGCAGAGCAGAACGTCACTTAGAAAAAGGGCGGGTCGTCATTTTTGCCGGCGGAACCGGAAACCCTTATTTCTCAACTGATACGACCGCAGCCTTACGGGCAGCTGAAATCAACGCCGATGTCATTTTGATGGCAAAAAACAATGTTGATGGCGTCTACTCAGCAGATCCTAAAACGGATCAAAGTGCTGTGAAATTTGAAGAATTGACTCATTTAGAAGTCATTTCTAAAGGATTGCAAGTAATGGATTCAACCGCAAGTTCATTAAGTATGGACAACGATATTCCATTAGTCGTATTCAACTTGAATGAGCATGGAAACATTCGCCGCGCCATTTTAGGTGAACATATTGGAACGACAGTAAGGGGGAAATAACATGGCTGACAAAATTTTAACAGAAGCAAAAGACAAAATGAAAAAAGCAGCAGAAAACTTGCAGCGGGAATTAGGACAAATCCGTGCTGGCCGCGCGAACGCGAGCATCTTAGACCGCGTAATGGTTACTTATTATGGTGTACCAACACCCTTGAACCAAATGGCTTCAATTACGATTCCAGAAGCAAGAATTTTGATGATCACACCTTTTGACAAAACAATGATCCAAGAAGTAGAAAAAGCTATCATGCAAAGTGATGTGGGGATTACACCTGCCAATGATGGAACGGTCATTCGTTTGGTGATTCCTCAATTAACGGAAGAACGCCGTAAAGAATTAGCAAAAGATGTGAAAAAAGAAGCTGAAAATGCGAAAATCGCCGTCCGTAACATTCGTCGGGATGCCATGGAAGCTTACAAGAAACAAGAAAAAGCTGGCGACATCACAGAAGATGATTTGCGGGAATCTGAAAAAGAAGTGCAGACTGCTACAGATAACAGCATCAAAGAAATCGATGCCATCGCAGCTGAAAAAGAACAAGAATTACTTGAAGTTTAAAAAGAATGACGAAGAGTCGCTTCAGCGGCTCTTTTTTATGGGCGAAAGTAGCTCATTTACTTGAATATGACAGCTGTTTTTTTGTTTTTTCTTAATATAGAAATCTTTTCTTGGTTTTCATAGGCAAGAAATCTGATTATTGTTATAATGTAAAAGATGAATTTCAAGAATTGGAAGAGGAGCGAATACGATGCTGCGTTTTTTTCCACAAAAAGACAAATATATCAAAGAAGCGGCTGAACATGAATTGGATCCATCACTGCCGATTCCCCAACACATCGCGATCATTATGGATGGCAACGGCAGATGGGCGCAAAATCGGCGCTTGCCAAGAGTAGCTGGCCACAAAGAAGGCATGGAGACGGTAAAGAAAATCACGAAACATGCTTCACACTTAGGTGTGAAGGTATTGACGCTTTATGCATTTTCGACAGAAAATTGGAAACGGCCGAACGAGGAAGTAGACTTTTTGATGCAACTGCCCGTCGACTTTTTCGACACCTTTGTTCCTGAGCTGATCAAAGAAAATGTTCAAGTCAAAGTGATGGGGTTCACGGATTCTTTACCCGCGCATACACAAGAAGCGGTCAAGCGAGCGATCGACCAAACCAAAGATAACACCGGGATGATCTTGAATTTTGCTTTAAACTACGGCAGCCGCGCGGAAATTTTGACAGCTGTCCAAGCACTTTATGAAGAACTCTCAGCTTCCGGCGAAGCCCTACCAGAGCTCACGGAAGACATGCTGGGGACGCATTTGATGACTGGTTTTTTACCAAACGCGTTACGTGATCCTGAATTGGTGATTCGCACGAGTGGTGAGGAACGTATCAGTAATTTCTTATTATGGCAGATTGCATACAGCGAGTTATTCTTTACAAAAGCGCTCTGGCCTGATTTCGATTCTGCGTTATTAGAGGACGCGATTGGGAGCTTTCAACAACGAAACCGGCGTTTTGGCGGTTTGAAAACGAAGGAGGAAGAAGAGTGAGACAACGTGTAATCACTGCGGTCGTCGCATTAGCCTTTTTCCTGCCAATTATTTATATTGGCGGCATTGCCGTCGAATTGCTGGCAGCAGCAATGGCAGGAATTGGTGTTTATGAATTATTTCGGATGAAAGGATTAGCTATTTTCAGTTTTGAAGGAATTCTTTCAATCCTCGGAGCGGTAATCTTAGTTTTGCCTCAAGAACGCTGGTTTTTCTTTTTGCCAGAGGGGACAGATAAAAGTGCCTTGTTTTATCTGATCGTTCTTTTGTTACTAGGGATCGCGGTTATTTCGAAAAATACGTATACCATCGATGAAGCTGGCTTTCCGGTGATCGTTAGCTTATATACCGGTGTCGGGTTTGAACGTTTTTTGACGGCACGGTCAGCAACGGATGGCTTAGTCGTTTTAGTTTTCGGTCTCTTTATCGTGTGGGCAACGGATATTGGGGCATACATGGTGGGACGACGTTACGGTCAACGAAAATTATGGCCGGAGATTTCTCCTAATAAAACCATCGAAGGGGCCCTAGGCGGGATTGCCGCTGCGGTGGTCGTAGCTGGTTTGTATCTATTAGCATTTCCTGGGAAAGATTATTTTGGACACGGTAGTGCCATGATGATTTTATTGACGGTCCTCTTTTCGATCGCTGGGCAATTTGGTGATTTAGTGGAATCGGCGATCAAACGTCATTATGGCGTAAAGGATTCAGGGAATATCCTGCCAGGTCACGGGGGAATCTTAGATCGCTTCGACAGCATGCTGTTTGTGTTTCCAATCATGTATTTATTCGGTGTCTTTTAAAAAATAGTTAGAAGTGCAGGCTTGGCTTGCGCTTCTTTTTTTAAATTCTTGTTACAACGGGAATGTGAGTTCCTCAACGGGAACCGGTGTGATAAAATAAGGAAAGGCTGCCCTGAATGAGAGGGATGCTGTGAAAGAGAGGAACGAGCATGAAAACGATACTTGTATTTATCATTATCTTTTCCGTGGTGGTAGTGATTCACGAATTCGGACACTACTTCTTTGCAAAACGGGCAGGTATTTTAGTAAGAGAGTTTGCCATCGGTATGGGGCCTAAATTGTTCGCGCATCAAGCGAAAGATGGGACGACCTACACGATTCGGATGCTACCATTAGGCGGGTATGTCCAAATGGCAGGCTGGGGCGAAGATGAAACCGAATTAACGCCTGGTATGCCAGTCTCCTTGGTTCAAGATGCAACTGGCAAAGTCATCAAAATCAATACGAGCAAAAAGATCCAATTGCCGCAAGCGATCCCCATGGAAGTGACCGACTTTGACTTGGAGGAGAAGTTGACGATCACTGGCTTCATCAACGGCAATGAACAAGAAGCAGTTACGTACGCTGTGGATCATGACGCAACGATTATTCATGAAGATGGCGTTGAAGTTCGGATCGCACCAAAAGACGTTCAATTCCAGTCCGCAAAGCTTTGGCAACGAATGCTGACGAATTTTGCCGGACCGATGAATAACTTTATTTTATCCTTGGTTTTATTCACTGGGTTGGTGTTTGCGCAAGGTGGTGTCGCGAACCAAGATGCAACCATCGTGACAGGAATCGAAGCAGGAACCCCGGCAGCTGAAGCCGGACTGCAAAATGGCGACGAAATCTTAGCAGTTGAAGGTGTCGATGTATCCAACTGGTCAGAATTGACGACAGAGATCCAAAAGTATCCAGATACTCAGATTGCTCTAGAAGTTAAACGAGGAGCAGAAACACTTGATTTGACGGCAACTCCTGCGAGTCAAGAATCTGGGGAGACTACGATTGGTTTCCTAGGGATCACGGCTTCGTTAAAAACTGGCATCGGAGACATCTTACTTGGCGGCTTGCAAACGACCATTGACAATTCATTGGTGATTTTTAGAGCAGTCGGCAACTTGATCGCCCAACCAGATATCAATAAATTGGGCGGACCGGTAGCGATTTTCCAACTGTCTTCTCAAGCCGCATCGCAAGGTGTCACAACGGTGATCGCCATGATGGCGATGATTTCCATCAACTTGGGGATCTTTAATTTACTGCCGATTCCTGGATTAGATGGCGGGAAACTGGTTTTAAATATTTTAGAAGGTGTGCGAGGCAAGCCAATCAGTCAAGAAAAAGAAGGCATCATTACCCTGATTGGGTTTGGGTTTTTGATGCTGCTGATGGTTCTCGTTACCTGGAATGATATCCAACGTTTCTTCTTTTAAAAATAAGACGCACAAGCAAATCAATTGTTGATCGGGTGAACATGATTTTTTGTAGCAAAGGAGAAAAAAATGAAACAGTCAAAATGTTTGATTCCGACATTGCGGGAAACCCCCAGCGATGCGGAGACGTTAAGTCATCAACTGTTAGTTAGGGCCGGGTATATTCGACAAGTGGCTGCAGGCATCTATGTCTACTTGCCATTAGCACAAAGGGTGTTAGAAAAGATCAAGCGGGTCATTCGTGAGGAACTGGCACAAATCGATGCCGTAGAGATGGCGATGCCTTCTTTGCTTCCGTATGAACCATGGAAGGAGTCTGGACGGGCCTCATTGTATGGTGAGTCTTTGTATCGGTTGACAGATCGAAACGAACGAGAGATCGTTTTAGGACCTACTCACGAAGAGCCGTTCACGACATTGATCAAAAACGAGATCACGTCTTATAAGCGGCTACCCTTGAGCTTGTATCAGATCCAAACGAAATATCGGGACGAACAGCGGCCGCGTTTTGGATTGATTCGCAGCCGTGAATTTATCATGCAAGATGGCTATTCTTTTCACGCCGATGAAGCCAGCTTAGATCAAACCTATAATCGCTACGAAATGGCTTACCATGCGATTTTGAAACGCTGTGGGATCGAATATCGGACAGTGGTCGGGGATAATGGCTTGATGGGTGGCCGAGATTCAAAAGAGTTTTTGGCATTGTCTGGAATCGGCGAAGAGCTGATCTGTTATTCGACTGAAAGCGACTATGTCGCCAATTGGAAACTAGCAACTAGTCAGTATATCGCTAAAAAATCTCATGAGACCTATTTAGAGTTACAAAAAGTCGTTCATGAAGAGTCTCTATCGTTAGAGGAACTGGCGAAAACATACGAAACGGATTTGCAAAAAATCGTTCAAGTATTTTTGCTACTCGTTGACGAGCAAGTCATTATGGTATTGCTTCGAGGCGATCACAGTCTTAATGAAACAAAGATCAAGCATTTTTTAGCCGCTGATCAAGTGAAGATCTTGACTGCTGAAGAAGCCGAGTCGTATCTGACCAGTGACGCACAACTTCGCAGCCCCATTGAGCTTGCTGATTCGATCCAATTGTATGCCGATCAGCATGTCCAAGATATGGCGAATCTGATCGTACCAGCGGCAGAAAAACAGAGCTATTTTCTTAATGCAAATGTAGGCCGTGATTTTCAACCACTAGCCTTTGCCGATTTTCGATTGGTTCAAGAAGGCGATCCTTCCCCAGATGGAAAAGGGACCTTAACCTTTACGCGAGGAATCGAAGTTGGGCATATCTTCAAGTTAGGAACCAAGTACAGCGAGGCGCAAGAAGCGACGGTTGTCGATGAAAATGGCGATGAACAACCAATCATCATGGGCTGTTATGGTTTGGGGGTTTCTCGGTTGCTTTCAACGATCGTCGAACAATATGGCAATGAGTTTGGGATCGATTGGCCCCAAGAAATTGCCCCATTTGATGTGCATATCATCCAAACGTCGATTGAAGATAGCTATCAAAATGCCTTAAGTGAAGAAGTAGAAGAAATGATGAACCAAGTTGGCTATCAAGTATTGGTGGATGACCGCAATGAACGTGCAGGGGTCAAATTTGCAGATGCCGATTTGATTGGTTGTCCGATTCGCTTGACCATCGGTAAAAAAGCCGTAGAAGGCATCGTGGAGATCAAAATCAAGCATACTGGCGCAACCGTTGAAGTGAGGAAAGAAGAAGTCGCTTCGACCCTAACGATTTTGTTAGCCAACCAAGAATAAATCGAAACAAATGGTAGATCGAGAAAGGAAATCCTTTCTCGATTTTTTAATGAAAGTGAAGACAAAAAGAGGTATACTAATGAGTACTGAGAAAAGGAGGATCTTCAATTGTCAAAAGAAAGAGAGACCTTTGAGATATTATTAGACCAAATTGCAGCTGCCCCAAATCTTCGGCAGCATCCATTGATGCAGACTGCCCAAATCAGACAAGTAACCGTGCATCGACAATCAAAAGCCTGGACATTTTATTTCCAATTCGAACGTTTATTGCCGGTGATGGTGTATCAGTCCTTTAAACAACATATTGAATTGGCATTTAAAGAGATTGCGGAAGTTCGCATTGTCATTGAAGCTCAAGACGGTTCCTTTGATGAGCAGTTCATTCAAGAATACTGGCCATTAGCGTTAGCCAATCAAAATTGCGATCGGCCATTAGTTCATCAAGTGATTAAAAATCAAATGCCTATGATTCAAGAGAACAAGGTGATTTTACCCGTCAACAATGATGCGGTCATCACGATTTTGCAGCAACAGTACTTACCGATTATCGAGGAAAATTATGGGACTTTCGGGTTTCAAAAATTTCGGATCTTGCCACAGCTAGACAAAGAACAGGCTGAGGCAGCCTTGAAAGAACTTGAAGCACGAAAAGAAGAACAAACGGCAGCCTTCCAATTGCAAGCCGCTGAGAACTTAATGGCTCACGAGCAACGCAAAAAAGAAGTCAAAACAGTCGAATTTGACGGACCAATCGCCTTGGGACGTAATATTCCTGCTGATGAACCTGTGACACCGATGATCAATATCATCGAGGAAGAACGCCGAGTTACGATCCAAGGGCATGTCTTTGATAAAGAAGTCCGCGAATTGCGTTCAAAACGGAAGATTTTGATTTTGAAAATCACCGACTATACGTCGTCGTTTAGTGTGAAAAAATTCTCCAACAATGAAAAAGATGAACAAGTCTTTGATGCCATTGCTAAAGGTAGTTGGGTCAAAGTGCGTGGTAGTGTTCAAGAAGATACCTTCATGCGAGATCTCGTTATGAATGCGCAAGATTTGCTGGAAGTCAAACACGAGGCCCGCAAAGATTATGCACCTGAAGGCGAAAAACGGGTCGAACTTCACCTGCATTCCAATATGAGTACGATGGATGCAACCAATAATGTGGCAGACTTTGTCGCTCAAGCTGGCAAGTGGGGCCATAAGGCGATTGCGATCACCGATCATGGTGGAGCACAAGGGTTTCCTGATGCCCATCACGCCGGAGAAAAAGCCGGGGTAAAAATTCTTTACGGTGTGGAAGCCAATATCGTGGATGACGGGGTAGCGGTTGCCTATAATCCGCAGCCTGTCCCACTGACTGATGCTACGTATATCGTGTTTGACGTGGAGACCACCGGATTGTCTGCAGTGTACGACACCATCATTGAATTGGCCGCTGTGCGGATGCATAAAGGCAACGTGGAAGGTTCCTTTGATGAATTCATCGATCCTGGCCATCCTTTATCACGAACGACCGTAGAATTGACGGGGATCACCGATGAAATGGTTCGGGGGTCAAAATCGGAAGAAGAGGTCTTACGTTTGTTCCGTGAGTTTTCTGAAGGAGCCATTCTAGTTGCCCACAATGCGTCATTTGATATGGGCTTCTTAAATACAAGTTATCGAAAATACGGTATTCCAGAAGCAGAAAATCCCGTCATTGATACATTGGAACTCGCTCGTTATTTGTATCCTGAGTTTAAGCGATTCGGTTTAGGTGTCCTTTCCAAAAAATTCGGCGTTAGTTTGGAGCAACATCACCGAGCGATCTACGATGCCGAGGCAACCGGTCATTTAGCGTGGATCTTTGTCAAAGAAGCGATGGAAAAACATGACATGCTGCTGCACGAAGATTTGAACCGACACGTTGGGGGCGAGAACTCCTATAAAGCAGCTCGGCCTTTCCATGCCACGATCTTAGCCCGAACACAGGCGGGATTGAAGAATTTATTCAAGCTGATCTCGATGTCGAATGTGAAGTACTTCCATGATAAAGTTCCGCGGATTCCGCGCTCAGAATTGGTGAAATTGCGGGAAGGATTGTTAGTCGGAACCGCTTGTGATAAAGGAGAAGTCTTTGTCGCAATGATGCAAAAAGGGGTCGATGCAGCGCGGGAACTTGCGAAGTTTTATGACTATATCGAAGTCATGCCCAAAGCAGTTTATGCCCATCTTCTGGAAACGGAGCTCGTGAAAAGCGAAAAAGACCTAGAAGACATCATTCGGAATCTGGTAAAGATGGGGGAAGAGTTAGGGAAAATCGTTGTTGCTACTGGGAATGCCCACTACCTGAACGAAGAAGATGCCATTTATCGTAAGGTCTTGATTAATTCGATGGGGGGCGCCAATCCCTTGAATCGACATAGTTTACCGGATGTACATTTCCGAACAACCGATGAGATGCTGACCGCTTTTCAGTTTTTAGGTCCAGAAGTAGCGAAAGAAATTGTAGTGACGAACCCGAATAAAATCGCTGATCTCTGTGAAAAAGTCATTCCGGTAAAAGATGATTTGTATACACCAAAGATTCCTGGATCTGAACAAGAGATCACCGACTTAAGTTACAACCGTGCCAAAGAGCTATACGGTGACCCATTACCAGAAATTGTGGAAAAACGTTTGAAAAAAGAGCTTGATTCGATCATTGGGAATGGGTTTTCCGTGATCTATTTGATCTCACAAAAACTGGTTCATAAAAGCAATGAAGACGGCTACTTAGTAGGGTCACGGGGATCAGTCGGTTCTAGTTTTGTCGCAACGATGACTGGGATCACTGAGGTCAATCCATTAGCCCCGCATTATTATTGTCCCGATTGCCAGTATTCTGAGTTTTACGAAGACGGCTCGTATGGTTCTGGTTATGATATGCCAGAGAAAAAATGTCCAAAATGCGGCACCCGTCTGAACAAAGATGGCCATGATATTCCTTTTGAAACCTTCCTTGGTTTCCATGGCGATAAAGTCCCCGATATCGATTTGAACTTCTCTGGGGAATATCAGCCAGAAGCCCATAACTATACGAAAGTGCTCTTCGGTGAAGAGTATGTCTATCGTGCCGGAACGATCGGTACCGTAGCGGACAAAACAGCCTTTGGGTTCGTAAAAGGCTTTGAGCGCGATCATAATCTTCATTATCGTGCAGCCGAAGTCGATCGTCTGGCAAAAGGCGCCACTGGCGTCAAACGGACGACTGGTCAGCATCCGGGGGGGATTATCGTTATTCCAGACTATATGGATGTCTATGATTTCACCCCGATTCAATACCCAGCAGATGATCAAAATTCAGAATGGAAAACGACCCACTTTGATTTCCATTCGATTCATGACAATATTTTAAAACTGGATATCCTGGGACACGATGACCCAACGGTGATTCGGATGCTACAGGATTTATCAGGAATCGATCCTAAAACGATCCCCACGGATGATCCGGAAGTGATGCGTATTTTTGGTGGTACGGATGTGCTAGGTGTGACTGAAGAGCAGATCTACTCAAAAACAGGTACATTAGGCATCCCAGAATTTGGTACCCGATTTGTGCGAGGGATGTTGGATCAAACCCATCCATCGACCTTTGCAGAGCTCTTGCAGATCTCTGGTCTTTCCCATGGTACCGATGTATGGTTGGGCAATGCCGAAGAACTGATTCGTCGCGGAGACGCTAGTCTAGCAGAAGTAATCGGCTGTCGGGATGACATCATGGTGTATTTGATCCATGCCGGCTTAGATGACGGGATGGCCTTTAAAATCATGGAGACGGTTCGTAAAGGCCAATGGAACAAGATCCCTGACGACTTGCGGGACACTTACTTGCAAGCGATGCGGGAGAACAATGTCCCTGAATGGTATATCGATTCTTGTTCGAAGATCAAGTACATGTTCCCGAAAGCCCATGCGGCGGCGTATGTTTTGATGGCGTTGCGGGTGGCTTACTTTAAAGTGTACTTCCCAATTCTCTATTACTGTGCTTATTTCTCTGTCCGGGCGGATGATTTTGATTTGATTGCCATGTCAAAAGGAAAAGACGCCGTAAAAGAACGGATGCAAGAAATCACTGACAAAGGATTGGATGCGTCAACGAAAGAAAAGAATCTGTTAACGGTTCTGGAGTTAGCCAATGAAATGTTAGAGCGCGGTTATGAATTTGGAATGATCGATCTGTATAAATCGGATGCGGAAAACTTCGTGATCGACGGGAAAAAATTGATCGCACCGTTTCGAGCAGTGCCGAGTTTGGGAATAAACGTAGCGAAACAAATCGTGGAAGCACGAAAAGACGGTCCCTTCTTATCGAAAGAAGACCTCGCCAATCGCGGGAAAGTTTCTAAGACCTTGATTGAATACATGACGGATAATGGTGTTCTTAAAGATCTACCAGATGAAAATCAGTTGTCGTTGTTCGATATGTTATAAGTCAACAGCTGTTCACTTAAAAAAAGCACATCATCGTAGCATCTAGTATAGCTAGTTTCTGCATGATGTGCTTTTTTGTCTTGTTTGTGAGGGCAACCTAAGCAGTCACAATCTTGCGAAAATCAAAAGGATCGTGGCTTTATAGTGAGAAATCATAAGGGGGGTGCCGCTTGGATAGCGAATCAATCGAACCATTGGCTTACAAAGAGGAGAAAAATACTCGTTACCGAAAGAAGCGAATGTCTTTGGTAACGAGTATTTTTCGACAAAGTTCGTTAAATAGCTAAAAAAAGAAAAAAAGCAAAACAGGCAAATACACCATGTACAGTAAGACGGAATACCCTAAACATGAAGTTGCAAATTCTTCGTCCCCTTGGTAGTTTCGTACAAGAATCGGGACAGAGTTTTGGACGGGCATAGAGGCTTGAATAATAAATACAGAAAGCATCAATTCAGGAACAGGGATGATTCTGCTTAACAACCACACGACTAGGGGCGAAAGAACGAACCGACCAAACAAGACACCGGCAATGTCTTTGGTCATTCGCAAGTTCTTGAGCCCGCCAAAGTAGACAATGATCCCGATAATAAACATTGATAGGGGCGTCGTTAAATCTGCTAGGTAGCTTCCAAGGCCATCAACAAATGAGGGCAGCGGTAAGGTGAACAGCATCCAGATCAAACCGATGATGAAACCAATCAAGGCTGGTGAAAAAATCTTTTTTAGCATGACCAATGGATGAAAGGAAATCCGGGCTTCACCAAAATCAGGATTGTCTTTTGCTAACTCAAAAATACCGATGGTCCAAAATAATGTCGTATTTACAATATAGTACAACAACACATAAGGAACGGCTTTTTCACCAAAAATGGCTAAATTGATCGGTAAGCCGATGAAGATCGTATTGGAAAAGGTAAACATGGCGGAAAATGCCCCTTGGTGTTTGGTTTCAACTTGGGCGAAACGGCGCCATAAATAACCGGCGAAGTAAGTGATCATCATGGAAAGCAAAGGGATGATCATCCCGGAAACTAATGAGAGAAACTCGTCTTTCGTAAAGTTTTTAATGATCGTCAAAAACATATTGGCTGGTAATGAGACATTCAATACCAATTTTGAAAACGTATCGGCGGTTCGATTAGAAAACCATTGTTTGTAAGACAACCAATAACCGATAAACATGAGACTGAAAATGACAAAAATATTGATATATGCTTGAAACATACGCTCACCTCTCATTTACTATAGCGAAAGGCAATAGAAGAAGCAACTGATTCCCATTTGAAAACAACAAAAAACCAAACCGCCCAATGAGCGATTTGGTCAAGAATTACTTCCGTTGCTGCTTGCCAGCGTTACGACCTTTTCCATGAGGTTTTGTCGTGTTCAACGCTTTTTTGACAGCTTCTGTTTTTTCAGGCGTTACGTCTTTACGAGGGGTAACTACCGATTTAGGCGGATTGGCTTTCATTTCCGCTTCGACTTGGGCACGAATTTTTGGTTTCATGATGACATTCGTGATAAACGTTTGGATACAACTGAAGACCCCACCAACTACCCAGTAAAGTGTCACACCAGCTGGTGCACTCATGGACATGAAAACGATCATCAATGGAGAAACGATCAACATGGTTTTCATCGTTTTTTTCTGTTCTTCAGGAATCCCGATGGTTGAGATATATCCTTGTGCCAAGTATGAAAGACCAGCAATCGCCACAAAGAGAATGCTTGGGTCGCCTAAAGATACGCCAAAGAATTCAGAGTTTTGGATTCCTTGTGTGTAACGAGCAGTGAAATAAAGAGCAGAGAAGATCGGCATCTGAATCAGCAAAGGGAGACATCCGATACCGCCAAACATACTGACGTTGTTTTCAGAGTAAATTTTTTGCATCTCCGCTTGCGCTTGCATTTGTTCTTCCCGAGTGGTTGCTTTTTTCAAATTGGCTTGCGCAATATCCACTTGGGGTTTCAGAAACTGCATTTTTTCACTTTGAACCATCGTTTTTCGAGACTGATGGATCCCTAATGGTAAGATAATGACACGGACAACGATCGTTACGGCGATGATCGCCCAGCCGTAAGACCAGTTGAAGTTTTCAACGAGCATCGTGATCATATCACCTAATGGTTTCACCAAAAAGCGATAAATCATTCCTGTTTCTTTCGGCGTACCATCAGCATTGGTACTGACACAGCCTGATAATGCTAATAACAGGCCAAATAATCCTGATGAAAGCAGCCATTTATTCATTTTAGACATTCTATTCTTCCTCTTCACAATAAATTTAGACAAAAATAACTATACTAAAAAAGACCGACTATTTCAATGTACAAAGAGAAATTCATTGAAAAATCAATCTTTCGACTTAGAAAACATTCAATTATCAATAATAGACTACGTCAAAGCTAGTACGTTCTTTAATGGTATCGTCTGGTTGGATGTCGATTTGGTTCACTTTCCCAGCGGGAGAAGGAGAATCTTTCACTCCGGCAACAAAGGCATCGATGATTTTTTCATCTCCCATCGCTTCAATCGAAACAGAACCATCTGCCTCATTTTTTACAGATCCTGTGACCCCCAACTGATCGGCAAGCATTTTCGTGGTATAACGAAAGCCGACACCTTGGACACGCCCTTGAACATGGATTCGTAGTTTCTTCATGGACAATCCCTCCTCTGCTTATAATGATAGCGTTTTTTCAGTAAAAGAACAAGTTAGATCGATTGACTCATGCTATAATAAATCGAGGTGACTACATGAAAGAAATTCAATCGAAAAAAAATACCTTTATCAAGGAAATCAAAAAACTAACACAAAAAAAACACCGTACACAGACCAATACGTATTTGATCGATGGCTGGCATTTAGTGCAAGAAGCGCTGCAGGCCAAAGTACCAATCAAAGCGTTGTTGGTAACACCGCGAGGGTTAAGCGAAGCCAACGGGCAGCTCGATGATTATCAGGAAGAAAGCTATTTGATCACAGAGGAGATCGCAGCGATGCTTTCTGATTTACCAACTCCACAAGGAATTTTTGCCGTGGTGGAAAAGCAAGAGCAAGACTTACAGACACTGACGGGCAACTGGTTGATTTTAGATAATGTGCAAGATCCCGGGAACGTTGGCACCATGATTCGAACAGCAGATGCTGCTGGGTTCAGCGGGGTATTTCTCGGTGAAGGAACAGCAGATCTTTACAGCACAAAAGTCTTGCGCAGTATGCAAGGTAGCAACTATCACTTACCAATTTTAGAAGGAACGATCCCGCCATTTCTCCAACAGCTACGCTCAGCTGGCGTGGCGATTTATGGCACCGAATTAAATAAAGAAGCCGTTCCTTATACCGAGCTTCCTAAAGAACAAACAGCTGCCTTCATTTTAGGTAACGAGGGACAAGGGGTTCACCCAGAACTGTTGGCTTTGACTGACAAAAATGTGTATATTCCCATCTATGGTCAGGCAGAATCATTGAATGTCGCCATCGCAGCCGGGATTTTGATGTATTTTGCTGTCAGTTAGATTTTTAAGGAACTGTTAAACTGTTTGAATCTGTTGCACCTCACCTAGAATCTTCGATGAATAGGTGCTATACTTTGTCTTGTAACAATCAAGCAGATCAAAAAAAGGTGGCAGACAAAAATTTATGACAGAAAAATGGCAAGAAGATAGCGAATATATGTCTTACGTGGCTGACCTGTTAGAAACAGAAGCTGTAAAAAAATTAGCCAACTTTGTGCAGCATATGAACTCCACACGTTTGGAACATTCGATCAGCGTCTCTTATTATAGTTACAAATTGGCCAAGAAATGGGGCGGCGATGCTCGTGCAACAGCTCGTGCAGGACTCCTTCATGATTTATTCTACTATGACTGGCGTACCACAAAGTTTGATGAGGGTACCCATGCGTATATGCATCCACGAATTGCAGTAAAAAATGCTGAAAAAATCACTGAACTAAGTGATCTAGAAAAAGATATCATCTTGAAACATATGTGGGGAGCAACGATTGCGCCGCCACGTTATAAAGAAAGCTATATTGTTACAATGGTTGACAAATATTGTGCGATCAAAGAAGCATCAGAACCACTTACAGAAAGTATGAAAGAAAAATGGCAACAACGTTTCTGGAAGAAACATCGTACGATGCAATAAGAAAAAAGTTCTTCGAACCAGCCGGTTCAAAGAACTTTTTTTGTTTGCTTAGCCAAAAATAAGTTGGAGGATCGCTGCACCTACATAAAGGATCAGCAAGGTGATCAATACCGTTAAGTGTCGTCTTTTGTGCATAAAAAGGATCGCTACGAATTCTCGTAAGAAGGCATTGGGTAAATAGTAAAAGGCGGTAGGTGCTCCGATACCATCTGCTTTAAGTTGTGCTTGATCTGCATAGAGACCGGCACGAAA
Organism: Enterococcus sp. FDAARGOS_375; assembly: GCF_002393265.1. Taxonomy (NCBI): domain Bacteria; kingdom Bacillati; phylum Bacillota; class Bacilli; order Lactobacillales; family Enterococcaceae; genus Enterococcus; species Enterococcus sp. FDAARGOS_375. Next base: position 2,567,237 of record NZ_CP023515.1, read on the forward strand.
AATATGGTAATTGTTGGAGGAAAAAATTACTTTGTAGCCATTTGGCTTTAAGGAATCCATGATTTCTTTCGAAAACTTCATGTTTTCATAAGTAGTCGTGGAATTTGTTTCTACTAAAATCTCTCCTTCGGGCACTCCTTGCGCAACTGCATATTCTTTCATCGCGACAGCTTCTGGCAGCTTTTCATCGCTTCCTTGGCCGCCTGACATCAGTAACCGAGGAGCCGTTTTTTTCGCTTTAAATTGCGCTTCGTAGAACGAGATTGCTTTATTGATACGCTTGGCCAATAAAGGGGAGACCGTGGTTCCATTCAAAAGACCTGCTCCTAAGACGATGATAAAATCTTGATTGTAACGAGGATGATTGAACTGATAAATGACTGAAATCGATAAAAAGTTCAAAAAGACCACAAATAGATACATCAGACTTAGGGGAACCACGCCGAATAAGGTTCGGATCCAATCCGGGAAAAAGTGCAAAAGGGGATCTGAAAATAATAAAACGGTCAAAACTACCGCTAAGATCAGGGTCAATAGATTGGCGATCGATCGCGATTCTCTTCGTAAAACAATAATGGAATTCCAGTAAAGAAAGACCACGAGGATGGCCAATCCGAATAATAATACAGCAAGGAAAATCGCTAGTAAAACAGCCAATAGACCACCTACAAGAATATCTTGTGTTCGGTATAGATTGATGACTAAGTAGCCACCAAATGCTAAGACAAACAAATTAAAGAGCAAGCCATTTACGAGTCGGTGCTTGTTGCGCCGATAAGAAAATAAAAAAAGGCCAGCGAAGGCGACTGGTATTAGAATAAAGAAACTGCCTGTCCGTAATTCTGAGACGGCTAAATAAATCAGCAGGGCTAAAATCGTCCAACAGCACTCAAAAAAGAAAATATCTGGCTCATCTTTTTTCTTGCGCCATTTTTGAACGACGATCACACCCGTCAAATAGCTGATAGCAAAAATCAGCAATTGCGTAAAATCCATGTTTTTCACTCCTTTAACGATACACCTAGTATACTGAAAAATGACAAAAATTGCTTGTTGCTAAGGTCAAAGTTGCTGAATTTCTTGCAATTCGCTAAAATGAAGAAAAGAAGGAGGAAGGAACATGCAATTAGGTGAAGTGATTCGCGTTGAACGGCCCGCTTTTTATGTGATCGGAAAAGAAGGCAAGGGATTAGCGGAAGAAGGAGCTTCTTGGGTACCAGCGCTATGGGAACTTGCAACAAAGGATTTTGAAGAGATCGAATTTCTAGTGAGCGATCAAAAGGCAGAAGAACTGGAATTTTGGGGCTTAATGAGTGATGGCACCAATTGGTTAGAGCCTTGGCAAGAAACCGGCCGTTATTTGGCAGGCGTTCAAGTCCATACAGAAAATTTTCCTCCAGTCGGTTGGGTCCGTTGGGAAATGCCCGCAATGACCTATCTCGTTGTCAAAACGGATGAAAAAAACTTGACCATGATGACTGAAAAAATGTTGATGGAAGTTTTACCAGAAAACAACGTCCACTTGTCAGCAGCGATCCAAGAAAGATATCTTCCTCATTTTAAAGAAGGGGAAGTTGAATTGTTTTTCCCTGTTGAGCCTTTGGCAGCAGCAACGGTGGAAACGGTAGAATAAAAAAAATCTGTCCGTGAAGCAATCTTTGCTCAGGACAGATTTTTTCTATGGTTTGGATTAAAAAAGATTCTCGAAAAAGTTAGACACACCGCGCCAAGCACGAACAAAGATGTTGGCTTTTTCCACCGTTTGTGTTGTAACTAATCCTGCAGTTTCGTCATGATCAGAATCATCAATATAACCAAGCGTATCAGCTGGAATCGAAGCACTTACAGTACCGACTTCTGTACCCTCAGTCAATGGCGCTTGCAAGGCAGAATCACGATAATGCTCATTAAAGTCAATGGTTGTTTCAAAGGCTGTTGCATCCATATCCCCACGTACCCATAAGGTCAAACCTTGATTTAAGGCAACGGGAACACTCAATTCTTTCCCATCTTTAACTGCCACCGTCTGTGTATCTTCTAACTGTGCATTTTCTGGTAAAATTTCTACTTGTTCCCAAGCGTCGAAGGAGTAGTCCATCAACCGACCTGTTTCGATAAAGCGTACGCTTGGATTTTCCGCATGACCATTGACGTTTAGCACGACGGTGATAATTCGTTGACCATCCTTGACGGCGGTTCCGACAAAGCATGCCCCTGCCATATCTGTCGTACCAGTCTTAAGACCATCAACACCATCTTTCGTATTCGTAAAACCTGGAAGCATCCAGTTCCAATTGACCATCTCGACAGGCGAATAGGAACCTTCACCAAATTGTTTGGTAGAAAGACTCGTTACTTCTAAAACGTCTGGAAAGTCTTGCAGCAAATGACGAGCAATCAGGGCGACATCTTTTGCGGACAGTTCGTTTTCGTCAGTGGAAGTTGACCCGGGATAGATATTGTCTCCTAAATAAGTATTGTTCAAGCCAGAAGCATTGACGATCTTTGCGTCGGTGATACCCCATGATTGCACTTTTTCTTGCATTTGATCAACAAAGGCACTTTCAGACCCAGCAATCAGTTCCGCGAGTGCGACGATTGCAGCATTTGCAGATTGGATATAGCTGGCATCATACAGATCCTTCACCGTATAAGTGACGTCTTGATGCAAAGGGACATTCGATAAGTTTGGCGACACGCTGAGATTCGCGGCATAATCTGAAATAGGGACAGGATCATCCCAAGCGATGGTTCCTTGTTCTACTTGCTCAGCTACGAGGTAGAGACTGATGATCTTGGTAATGGAGGCGATGCCCATGGCAGTCTCACCATCTTGATCATACAACACTTTGCCTGTGTCAAAATCAATAGAGTAAGCGGCTTTTGCATCGACTGAAAAATCTTGGATCTCTTCGGCGCTCATAGCTGTATCATCAGCATACGAAACGAGGGGTAAGCCGGCGGCAGCAAAGAGGATTGCCAAAGCAGCAACGAAGGAATACCCGAACTTGGTTATTTTCTGCATATATGTAGTAGCTCCTTTAAAGTTGTATCTAAGCAAAAATTTTAACAAAGAGTATCCACCGTTGCAATACTCTAAGAGAAAACTTAGCATTTAATTGCGTAAGACCGATCCTTCAGTAGACAAACTGAGACGTTACGTGACTAAGGTTGTTTACTGTAAATACCAGCAAAAAAACTTGCCTTCCTATATTATATAGAAGGCAAGTTTTTTGAATTGACATAGGGTCAAACTATTTCCCTTAGCGACGATTGGAATGGATTCTCGGGTTTTGGTTTTGGGCTCTGACGGGAACTTTCACCGCCTTCGTTTCTTGTTGCATGGCCAATTTTGCTAAAAAGAATGTCCCAGCTAACAATGCAGCTAAAGCAAAGATGGAAAAGAGTGAAATAAAGGTCGTTAACATAAAAATCCCTTCTTTCTATTTAAAATAAATGTGGAAGGTAGGAATCGAACCTACACCTTAATCTATGAACGATCAAACATCACTCAACGGAACACCTTGTTCAACCACTTGTTAAGTTAATGATAGCATGGATTGCCAAGAAATGCTGATAAAAAGTCTGAGAATTGACCGAAGAAAATGTGAAGAAAACATGAACTTGGCTTTCTCAGCGATCTTAGATGATTTTTGTCAAAGAATAGTGGCAATCTTCTGCTTCATCATATAAAGTAATGACGGAGCCTTTTTGTTCAAGAACTAAATGATAGCCAAATGTGTCCAGTAAAACTAACCGCGTCGGAGTCAATTCAACGATGGAAGCAGTCAAAGGCTTGCCTTCGATGGTCAATGAATAGTCATTGGCTATTTCTAACGTGACATCTTCTTTTGTCTTGGAAGTAAAACGCCAATTACCAATGAAATTCTGGCGATTCTCATTTTTTTGTTTTTCTTTTCGCAGCAGCAAAGAGCTGACCACGCCCGTTGCAAGAGATAAACCAATCAAAATAGACCTTTTCTTCATTTATACACGTCCTATCATTTACGATTCATCAAGTTGCGCCTTGTGGACAGGTGTCCACTTTTTCGCACTAGAAAATAATTGCCATAAGTATACCATGAGAAGGTAAAAAAGCATGGTACTTTAGTTTGAAGTTTAGAAGTTTTTATCAAAATATGCTATGATTCAAAAGAGCAGGTGAGAAAATGAATTATCCGAATACCCTTTTAGCCACATTTCTCGTGCGAGACAACCGGTTCATTGCCCGATGTCTCGTTGACGATCAAGAAGTAATCGTCCATGTAAAAAATACCGGACGAGGAAAAGAGCTCTTGCACAAAGGTGCGCTTGTTACCCTGCAATATTGGGACAATCCGAAACGCAAAACCAATTACGACTTGATCTCAGTCAAGAAACAAGACCAATGGATCAATATTGATAGTCAAGTACCGAATCGATTAGGCTATGAAGGCCTCTTGGATGGTACGATCCAGTTGCCGAATATCAAAGGGAGAATCTCGCTTTTGCGAAGGGAAGTTGTCTATGGGACATCAAAATTCGATCTTTATTTTGAAACAGATGAACAAGAAAAAGGCTTTTTGGAAATCAAGGGAATGACACTTGAAAACAAGCAAATCGGCGCCTTCCCAGATGCGCCAACGATTCGCGGCTTGAAACACGTCAATGAATTGATCCATGCCAAAGAAGCAGGCTATTATGCGGCGATTTTGTTCATGATCCAATTTGAAGTGGTGCAAAGCGCCACGATCCATCGACAGATGCAGCCGGATCTGGCCGATAAGATCGCTGAAGCGCAAAGCAAAGGTGTCGAAGTGTTTGCTTATAATTGCCAGGTAAACCAAGGGATGATCGCGGTCAAAGAACCGATCCCTTTTGATTTGAACGTCGAATTTGACGACCCCAATCTATAGAAGAAAGAAGGAAAACACATGATTCATTTAGGGATTATCGGCACAAATTGGATCACCGATCAATTTGTACAAGCAGCCCACGAAACCAAACGGTATCAATTGGTAGCCGTATACTCAAGAAAGTTAGCAACGGCACAACGCTTTGGAGAAAAATATGGAGACATCGAGTATGCGACCGATCTGGACACTTTTTTTGGCTTAGCTCATATGGACACGGTTTACATCGCGTCTCCGAATAGTTTGCACTTTGAACAAGCCAAGCAAGGTATTTTGGCAGGAAAAAATGTCATTGTGGAAAAGCCAGCCTTTTCGACACCAGAGGAAATGGCGGAGATCATTGACCTAGCAAACCAACAACAGGTTTTATTCTTTGAAGCAGCTCGCAACATTCATGAAGCGAGTTTTTCAACCGTAGCCGAATTCTTACCGACACGCGGTGCCATTCTTGGGGCGAACTTTTCTTATATGAAATACTCGTCTCGTTATGACGCTGTACTAGCTGGGGAGGAACCAAATATCTTTTCTCCACATTTTTCTGGCGGAGCTTTAGCCGACTTGGGTGTGTATCCAGTATATGCGGCGGTCGCTTGGTTTGGTAAACCGCAGGACGTTCATTATTTTGCGCGCAAATTACCGACCGGTGTAGATGGTATCGGGACTGCTGTGCTACGCTATGCTGATTTTGATGTCACGATCCAAACAGGCAAAATCGCTGATTCAGAGTTACGATCAGAAATTTATTTTGAAGACGGGACATTAGATTTGAATGCCGTCAATGCTATTGAAGAAGCAGCATTTTATGAACGCCAAACAAAACAAACGCATCCATTAGCAGTCGCTGCTTTAGACAATCCGATGATCGAAGAAGCGCAAGACTTTGCAGACATCATTGAAAACAAAGATGATCCGAAACAAGGACAACGCTATGAGGAATGGGTGGAACTTGCCCGCAGTGTCAATGAAACCGTCTCTTTGATGCGTAAGCAGGCCGACATCATTTTTGATGCAGATAAAAAATAAGGAATGGAACATTTATGACAGTATTTGAATTGACACAATTGCCAGACGTCTGGCAGGAAAAATGGCAAGCGGCAGGTTATCACGCACCGTCCTTGATCCAAGAAAAAACCTTTGGTCCTTTAAAAGACGGCGCGTCTGTCATAGGAATCTCACCGACCGGTTCAGGTAAAACGTTGGCGTATCTCTTGCCATTGTTAACGAAGGTTGAAAAAAAGCAAGGCAATCAGCTGTTGATTTTGACTTCTTCACAAGAATTAGCGATGCAAGTCACAGAAGTAGCACGGGAATGGGCCCAAGCCATTGGTTTGACCGTTCTGCCGCTAATTGGCGGCGCAAGTACAAAACGCCAAGTGGAAAAACTAAAAGACAAACCCGAGGTCTTGATCGGTACCCCAGGCCGTGTGTTAGAGTTGATCAAAGCCAAAAAAATCAAGACCCAGCAGCTGCAATCGTTGGTATTGGATGAGGTTGACCAATTATTGAAAGAGGGTGCCTTCACCCTGGCAGCCAAGATCAATCAAACATTACCAAAACAAATCCAGCGTAGTTTCTTTTCAGCAACCGCGAACGAAGTGATCGATGAGATTCGACCATTCGTGTCAAAAGAGCCGCTGATCATTGATGTTACCCAAGAAGATCAGAGCAAAGGCGTCATCCATCATTACTATTTGAACTATCCGCAACGACGAATCGTGGATGCTTTAAGACGCTTTGCTCATTTACCAAACTTTCAAGCCTTGGTTTTCTTCAATGAATTAAGCACAATGGGGAATGCGGAAGAAAAGCTATTGTTTCATGGCTTGCCGGTGGCCTCTCTGGCATCTGATCAAAACAAACTTGCACGAAAAGGTGCATTAGAGAGCTTTCGTCAAGGAAAACTAGTGGAACTATTGACGACCGATGTCGCCTCTCGCGGCTTAGATGTCGTGGATTTGCCTTACGTGATCAATACAGAAGTCCCTTTAGAAAAAGAATCCTATTTACACCGCGCAGGACGCGTTGGGAGAATGGGCAAAGAAGGAACCGTCGTCACGATCGTTCAAGACCATTCGTTGAAGGATTTGAAAAAAATCGCGAATCAGTTGTCCATAGAACTCAAAGAAGTTTATCTGCATGGGGGACAGTTACACACAGAAGCACCTGTTGTCGAAAAAGAAAGCAAGAAAGAAACGAAAACAGCAAGTGTGCAGAAAATTTCCAAGAAAACGCCAGAAAAATTACACACTCCTGTCAAAAAGAGCAAGAAAAAGACGAAAAAGCAAAAAGACAAAGGAAAAAGACGCCATTGAGCGTCTTTTTGTGTTACCATTAACGTTGTTTATTATTAGTGTGTAAAAAAATGAGGAGGCTATCGAATGAATTCGCGAAAAGAAGAGATTTTTCAAACGATCGAACTGCATAAGCAAGGGTTGACCGCAGTTGATGTCGCTAAAATCTTACAAATCGATCGCAGCAATGCAAGCCGTTATCTCAGTGAGCTTTATAAAGAAAAGAAAATCGGCAAACGTTCCGGCCGTCCCGTCATTTATGAGCCATTAGAAGAAACGGTGCATGTGGATGTTTCCTCTGAAGTGAGTTTTGAAAGTCTTGTTGGGGTTCAAGCTTCTTTAAAAGTAAGTATCCAGCAAGCCAAAGCAGCGATTTTATATCCGCCTAGAGGACTTCATACCATCATTTTTGGAGAGACAGGTACGGGTAAATCATTATTTGCTGAATGTATGTATCACTTTGCGGTTGAATCAAATATGTTAGAAAAAGATGCTCCTTTCGTGTCCTTTAATTGTGCGGATTATGCACAAAATCCGCAATTATTGTTTGGACATATCTTTGGCATCAAAAAAGGCGCCTACACAGGTGCTGCAGAAGATAGTCCAGGACTGATGGCAAAAGCCGATGGCGGTATATTGTTTTTGGATGAGATCCATCGACTGCCGCCAGAAGGCCAAGAAATGCTCTTTACCTTCATTGATAAAGGGATCTACCGCCCATTAGGGGAAAGCAACCAAGTTCATGAAGCCGCTGTGCAGATCATCGGTGCTACCACGGAATCATCAGAAACCTTTTTGACGACCTTCAATCGGCGAATTCCCATGGCTATTACTTTGCCAAATGTGGAAAGTCGTTCCCTAGATGAACGGTATGAAATCATTTCCTTGTTTATCAAGCAAGAGGCGACTCGTCTAAATCAGCGGATCGATGTCGAGCGAGATGCGATATTGGCCTTTATGCTCTATGATGCAGAAGGCAACATCGGTCAAATCAAGCGCGACCTGAAACTCGTCTGTGCGAAGGCATTCTTACATTATCGGACCTATGGAAAAAAACACCTGCTGATTCGAAAAGGCGATTGCTCCTTGCAAGTTCAAAAAGGCTTGTTGAAGATCAAAGAAATGTCAGAACGCTTGGATCGGTTTTTAGATGGCAAAGGCGACTTTCTGAGTTTCGAACCCGGTGACCCAGATGTTGTCTGGTCTCGTGATCCGCAACGGAATATGCAAGTTTACAACGAGATCGAAGAAAAAGTCAGCTCACTGATTGAAACGGGCGTAGCCAATGTCGATTTAGAAAACTTGATCTCTAAGGATGTGGATGCCTACTTTGAAAAATATGTCGAAGAATTGATCCAAAACCCTGTTCATAAAGAATTGATTCCAGAAGACATTTGGAAACTGACAAATGTTCTTTATGACTTGGCAGGACAGAGGTTAGATCGAACTTATAGTGAAAAAGCCCGTTTTGCCTTTGCGTTGCATTTGCAAAGTACGCTGGAACGTGTTAAAGAGGGACATATGATCGTTCATCCGGATTTGAACACGGTTAGAAAAAACTTAAAATCCGAATTTCAAGTGGCAATGGATTTATCGACGATCATTGAAGAAGAACGTCATGTCGAGATCCCATTTGATGAAATTGGCTTTATCAGTATGTTTTTAGCGATTCAAGTCAAACAACCTTCGCCTTTGCCCCTTGAAAAAATCGAGATCATTGTCTTGATGCATGGCAAGGCAACTGCCAGCAGTATGTTGGAGACAGCCCAAGAGCTGCTGGAGACCGACCATGGCAAGGCAATGAATATGTCTTTGGATATGGAAGTCGGGCAAATGTATGACCAGCTGTTGAATTATATCAATGAAAACAAAGAGAAGATGAGCAATGGCTTATTGCTTTTAACCGATATGGGCTCCCTCAATTCCTTTGCGAATTTGATTTCCGAAGAGACGGGGATTCGTACGAAAGCTATTTCGATGGTCAGTACGATGATTGTTTTAGAAGCCTTGCGGATGGCAGAGAGTGGGCGCAGTTTAGAAGACGTCTACCAAAACATTCAGCGTTCTTTTGAAACCATCGTACAAGAACAGTTCCGTACGGTTCGTGAAGCAAAAGGAAATAAAAAGGCAGTCATCGTTACTTGCTTTACTGGGGAAGGTGTCGCTGCCAAACTTTATCAACGAATTTATCCCGTCGTTGATCAGTCAAAAGTCGAGATCATCCAAATGCAGTTTATTGAAAAAGAAACCTTCAAAAAACATATTGACGGCTTGCTAGAAGAATATGAGATCAAAGCCATTGCTGGCACCGTCGAGATCGATTATCAAAACATTCCGTTTTTCTCCGCCTATGATGTTTTTGATGACAATCGCTTGAATGTGCTAAAACGAATCGCTTCAGATGAAGTCCCGATTGAAAAGATCGTGCGTTCATTGGAAAATACGATAACTCATGTTGGGTCCGTCTATCATCTGATCGAGAGCCTGCAACGCATCGTTCATCAGATTCAAAATCAATTGCATGTGATTGTAGAACCAACCGTCGATGCAGGATTAGTCATTCATTTAGCCTTTTTGGTAGAAAGTTTATTGAAGAAGGAACCTTCCCGTACTTTCGCCAACCTGACTACTTTCCAAAAACGGTACCGAATCGAAATGGATGTTTTACGAACCCATTTATTACAAATTGAAAAAAATTACCAAATCAAATTTTCTGAAGATGAGATCGCCTATTTAACTCAAATGTTTTTAGAAAACAAAATCAAAAATTATGATGAATCCGCACACAATCTTAGTGTGTAACGGAAAAAACGTGAGTGTGTAAATAAGAAATTGGTTCAGACCATTGATAGATAAAGGTCTGAACTTATTTTTTTTTGGCACGCTTTTTGCTTTATAGTAAAGTGTAACTTACAACAGAAAGGAGCAGATACGCGATGGCGAAAAAAACGATTATGCTAGTTTGTTCAGCAGGAATGAGTACCAGTCTATTGGTGACAAAAATGCAAAAAGCAGCCGAAGCTAAAGGAATGGAAGCAGATATCTTTGCTGTTTCAGCTTCAGAAGCCGACCAACATTTGGAGTCAAAACCAGTCGATGTTCTATTGTTAGGACCACAAGTACGTTTCATGAAATCACAATTTGAACAAAAATTAGCACCAAAAGGCATTCCTTTGGACGTGATCAACATGGCAGACTATGGCATGATGAACGGCGAAAAAGTATTGCAACAAGCAGAAACATTAATGAACTAAGATTTTTTAGGATCGAAGTGTAAGGAGGATTTTTAAAGATGGATGAGCAAAATTTGGAAGCCATTATGGGATTGATCATGTATGGTGGTAATGCAAAAAGTGACGCAATGGAAGCAATCGCGGCAGCAAAAGAAGGGGACTTCGAATTAGCTGACCAAAAAATCAAAGATGCTGAAGCATCTCTTGTGGAAGCGCATCATTCGCAAACAGGATTGTTGACACAAGAAGCGCAAGGCAATCATATGACTGTGACATTGTTGACTGTGCATTCACAAGATCACCTAATGACGTCAATCGCATTTACCGATTTAGCGAAAGAAATCATTGATGTCTATCGACGTCTAAATAACGAATAATCTTTGAACGGATAGAAGTAGTTATTGTCGATGAATCAAAAAATCTTCTTTGACGAATAGAACTTATAGGAGGAATTAAGAATGGATGGATTAACAAGTTGGATGGAGAAGTACATTCTCCCTGTAGCTGCAAAAATTGGAGCCCAGAAGCACTTAGTTGCATTACGTGATGCCTTTATTGGAACAATGCCTGCTACTATGGCTGGTTCGATCGCAGTAATGATCAACGCAATCATTCGTGACTTACCACCGCAATTTTGGCCGAGTTATGATGCCAGTACCATTCCAGTTATTCGTGAAATTATTAGTATCAATGGCTTCGTATGGAATGGTACATTGGCTGTTGCTGGTTTAGTATTTGCCTTTTCTTGGGGATATAATCTGGCTCGTGCTTATCGAGTGAATGATCTCGCAGGTGGGATCGTTGGAGTAGCGACACTGATTCAAGGAATTGCTTTTTCATACAGCACTTCTGTGGCGACAGCTGTTCCAACAGCTTTGATGGATGAAATCAATGCTGGGTCAGCAACTTCCGGATGGTCTGCAACAGCAGATGCAATTACAGCAGGTGGATGGGGTTGGTTGAAACTCGATCATCTAAACGGAAACGCTTATTTTACCGTAATGATCATGGGGGCTATTTCAGTTATTATTTTCTGTAAATTGATGTTAGCTGATATTACTATCAAAATGCCTGATTCAGTACCGCCAGCAGTATCGAAAGCGTTCGCTGCGATTTTGCCGGCAACAATTGCCTTATATGTCATTGCTATTATTAACTTTATTGTCGGTAAACTGACTGATGGACAATTAATTATTGATCTTGTCCAAAAATATATTGCAGAACCATTCCTAGGCTTGTCTCAAGGGCTTGGTGCAGTACTGATCGTAACTGTTTTTGTTCAAATTTTCTGGTTCTTCGGAATCCATGGTCCAAACGTACTAGCTCCAGTTTTAGAAGGTATTTGGGGACAAGCGCAGTTGATCAATATCGATATTTTCCAAAAAGGATATGAAGGACAAACCGGTACAAACGCGGTTCTTGCCGCAATCGAAGATGGCAAGGCATATATGTGGGTACGCGGATCCTTTGACTCATTTGCTTGGTTTGGCGGTTCAGGCGGTACAATTGTATTGCTGATTGCTATTTTGATCCTATCAAAACGTGCGGATTATCTAACTGTTGCAAAATTGTCAATCGGACCTGGTGTGTTTAATATTAATGAGCCGGTAATGTTCGGTCTGCCAATCGTATTGAATGCGATCATGTTTATTCCGTTCATTATTGCTCCGCTAGTAGCCACTTCAATCGGTTGGTTAGCAACGTACTTTGGTTTAGTAGCACCTGTTTCACAACAAGTAACGTGGGTCGTTCCACCAATGTTGCTATCATTCTTGGCAACAGGAGCTGACTGGCGTGCCCCAATCGTAACGTTGGTATGTATGGTCGTTACATTCTTCATTTGGGCGCCATTCGTTATTTCAGCAAATAAAATTGATCCAAAACTAGGCGAATAGACCTGTAGATTGTGAGGAACTGCTATGGCTTCGCTTGAAGTAAAGCAGTTCCTCCTTTTATTATTGATTATTTAGGAGGAAAAGAATATGATTTCAATAGCAAGTGCAATGCAGCAAGATGCCATCAAAGAATTACTTGAAGGATATAACGAAGATGGAATGTCTTTTACATTCAAAGAAAAACAAGGAATTAAACTTATTTTTACTACGACAGCTTCCGATTCAGAAGCGGCGGCAAAAAAAGCAAAAGAATTGATCAAAGCACAGCCTTGGGGTTCTGTTTTATACTTTCAAGCAGTTAGTGTTTGAGTAGGTTCTCTGTGGATCAACGAATAGATAGGATGATTGAAAATGATAAAAAACGGCTTGTTTATATGTAGTATCGGTCTACTCGTAGTCCTATACAGTATGAATCCAAGTAATCAGCAGTTAGATATATTCAGTTTTACAACAGGTATTTTCTTGCTTATTTCTGGCAGTCTTCTGTTCATGAAAGGAAAGAAGAAAGCCGAAGAGTCAGATAGGAGGAAGTCTTAATGAGAATTGAAAAAGATTTATCGATTCCAGCAAATGTCTTTTACGATCAAATTATGGATTCTGTTATCTTTGACATACGAAAAGCAACTGGAAAAACACTTTCTAGAAAGCAACTGGCAGGATTTCAATATGTAAAGGAATTTTCTACTACGAGTCGTGCGAAGATCGAAATCGAAGAAATCATTGAAAATCAAGTTTATCAATTCAAAACAGAAACGACAAAAAATGAATTTGTCGCTCGCTATGAAGTAACGCCACTTGATGGAAAGAGTAGCAAAGTCATTTATACGGAAACCATGAAATCACATGGCTTCATGCAGCAATTAAATGACATGCTCTTAGGCACGATTCTAGGATATTTCAAACGCAAGCAGTTTAAAAAAATGTTGAGTATGATGGAAGAAGCATATTAAGGGGTCGACTGACGCCTTTTTTGCGTTTCTTGCGTGTTTTTAAGTAGAGGAGATGAAGCAATGACAGATGTCAAAAAAATGACCGAATTTGGTTCGCAAGAAGTACTGGACTTGGTTTCTTATGCCTTTCAGTGGGAATTGAATGAAACAAATATCAAGCGCTATCGTAAGCTTGCGGAAAATTCTTGGAATTATGGTTCCTACGATGGGGATGGAAAATTAGCGAGCCAAATCATGGCAACGATTTTTGATGTGAATTTTCATGGAACGACCTATCCAATGGCAGGGATCGGTTTTGTGGCTTCGTATCCAGAGTATCGCAGCCAAGGTCGGATCGATCGGATCATGAAACAAATCATTAAAGATTGCTATGAACAAAAAATCGTTCTTTCCTATCTGTCACCTTTCTCCTTTGCGTTTTATCGTAGATATGGGTATGAGTACACTTTTGAACGGACGGTTTATGAAGTCGATGCGCATCAATGGCCCGATAACAAGAAAGTGAATGGAACGATTCAACGCATGAATTGGGAGGAAGCACAGCCGATCATTCACGAGATTTATCATCAATTGCCGCGCCATCAAAAAGGCGGGCTGATTCGCCAACCCTGGTGGGAAGAAATCAAGTTTGTTTTGCGCCGACCGTATACGTTTGCGATTTATCGCAATGAAGCAGGGGTCCCTGAAGGCTACTTGATTTACTTTATCGATGGGGGACGTTTCGATATTCAAGAGTGGGGCTATTTGACCGCTGATGCGTATCAAGGATTTAATCGGTTTATCGTCTCTCATGCAGATTCAGTAGCACAGATTAACTATCGACCAGGGTTTGATGGGGAAGTCCTACAAGCAAACGCGGCCAAACCATTGGCTCACTACCAAGTGCGCCCGGACATGATGGCGCGCGTCATCGATGTGGAAGGGTTTCTAAAAAGTTATCCATTCACATTGAAAAAAGCCGGCGGTTTTGCCATAGAAATTCAAGGGGATGAATATGCCCCATGGAATAATGGCTGTTATGAAGTGACAATCGAAAACGCTCAGCATCAGGTCACGAAAACGACGGCTACCAAGCTGCCAAAAGCAACCTTGTCGATTCAGCGTTTTGTGCAGCTGTTCATGCAGGCACAATCCCTCGACTCTTTGGTCTTTTTCCAGCAAATGGAAACGGAGAAGGAAGCTGCAGTGATGATTCAGGAAAACTTACCAGACGGAAAGCCGATTCTGGAAGATTATTTCTAAGCCAATCGACACAGACGCATTCACTTTCTAACAAAAAAAGATTCCTTAAAAATAAGGAATCTTTTTCTTCAAAAAACGTTCCCTGCCAACGATTACAGCATTCGACTGTGGTCGGCGGGGGACGTTTTGCTTTTAATAATAATAATCAGTTAGCTAGAAACGGATAGCAATCGGGAAAATTTGGCACGAATTTGGCACATAGTTAGTAGATATTTTCCATGATGTTTTTAATAGCGGTATTATCCTTTTCTTCTAACTCTTTTATTGTATGCAAATATGTTTTCATAGTTGTGTTGATATCAGCATGTCCTAATCTTTTTGAAACTGATAGTATGTTTACTCCTTTATATAAAAGCACCGAAGCATGTGTATGGCGCAATCCGTGTATGCTAAGTGGCTTATCTATACCAAGTTCTTTTAACCTTACTCGTAACTGTTTTGTTACAGCGTTTTGTGAGACCGGGCCATTCTTAATATTAAAAAAAATAAAATTATTAGGATTATCAATACCGATGTTACTAATAAGTTGCTCCTGATCGCTTTTATATTTTTTTAGAATAGATAATGTTTTGTTGTCGATCGGAATTTTTCTTATCGATGATGGATTTTTAGTTGGTCCGAATTTGTTTAACTTATAAAGCCACGTCTTATTAACATCTACTATTCCATTATCAAAATCAATATCAGACCATGTTAATCCCATGAGTTCAGCTAATCGCATACCTGTTGCCCCAGCAAAGAAAAGCAAGAATGGGGATGCATAGGTGGGATTTATTCGAGTCTCTAAGAGTTGCATTAGTGCCTGAAACTCGTCGTAGTTAAGGTATTTATTCTCTGTAGGCTTGCTAGGAAGTCCTTTAATCACTACGTTATAAGTGGGATTCCTGAGAATTAATCCTTGTTCTACCGCATCATCTAGCGCTGATTTTATATGATTGTTTAATTTAGCAGTTGTAGATCTGGCATGTGTTTTAGCGTAATTATTTAACGATTTTTGATAGTTTGCTTTATCTAGGCTTGATAATGTGGTATAAGGAAACAATTCTTTTATAGCACTCAATGTGTTTAAATATTTCTTGTAAGTTATTTCAGATACATAATTTTCTTTATACAATTCTATCCAGTTCTTGAAAAAATCATATAGTGTAAGGCTATTTTTGTCAGCCTGATATCCTCGTCCTAAGTTGTAAGACATTTCTATTTCGGATTCCTTGGCTTCGGATTTAGTTTTAAAGCCACCTTTTCTTATTTTGCTATATTCACCAGTAGCTTTTTTATATGATATTTCAAATTGCCATGATTTGCCACGCTTTCTTACTGCCAATTGATTCAACTCCTCAACTTTGATACAATAGGCATGACCAAATAAGCCTACTGTTTATTTGTTTTTGCGCGCTCTCCCGTCGAAAGTGGAGCGTGCTTTTTTATTGAACTGATTTAAATACACTTACAGTTCCGTCTTCTCTAAAAATAATAATATGATTATCTTCTGTCATAATCCCTCTAAACTTCCTAGCATAGAACTTCACAGCATCTTTGAATGCCTGATCAGTAATGTTCAAATGTTCTGCACATTCCCAAACGCTTTTACATCCAGTTTCAAAGCAATCAATTATATCTTTAGGTGTTACTAGTATTGCAGCGCCTATATCTCTCGCTAATCGCTCTTGCTTACGTTTCTCGATTGAATCTTGTGCGATTATATTCCCTGATCCAGTTAAGTAGTGCGCAATTTCTTCAGCCACAGTAACATTTAATTCTTTATATTCCTGATTTGGATTTATATAAACAGTTTCGCCCATAATCAAACCTTTGTGTTTTTCTGGCATTAGGGGGTCAAACTTGAAATCTAGATATGGATAACTCGCCATTAATTCCTCATAAACCTGCATCATTCCACCTGCTTATCTTATAAAGGATTATTCTTTCTGAATTCTATATATCTTAAAATATCATCCATATCTTCTTCCGAAACATCATCGTCAATATGAGCGGCTAAAAGCTCTCCGTGGGCACCTAATTTTCTCTCAAAGTCTTCTCTACCCAATAAATAATCAACCGACACGCCGAAAAGCGATGAAAGTTTCTCTAATACATCACTAGGGATTTTAGTTACGGTTCCTCGTTCATAATTAGATATATTCTCTCTTTTCATCCCTAAAAAGTCAGCAAGTTCTTTTTGTGACATTTTTTTATTCGATCTTAATTCCTTTAATCTCAATGCAAATGTACTCATAATAATCTCCTCTTAGTTATTTTTAAAGAAAAAATAAAGAAAAGGGTTGCGTAATTATCATTTACCATTTATAATCAAAAGTGTAATTGGCAGTTACGTAAATTTGATATGAATAGAGGTGATAAAATGTGTAACCCTAGATTGCCTTTTAAAGAGGCACGTAAATCTAAATCTCTCACTCAGCGCAAATTAGCTGAAATGTCTGGTGTAACAGAAACGACCATCAGAAATATTGAAGCCAACAGAGTAGATCCAAGCTTTAAATTAGCGATCAACCTAACTTTATTGCTTGAAACATCATTCGAAAAGTTATGGGAAAATGATTTTTCGAACTAACAACTTTCTTTTTTTATTATAAAACGTAATTAACAATTACGCAAGTGATAATTACTTTATTTTTTAAATATGTAATTAATGATAGGAGAGTGATCCCGTGCAACAATTTTTGGAAGCAAAGATACCTGTACCTGAAGATTATGTGATCATTTCTAAGGTTGAGTACGAGGAGTTGCTTCAAGCGGATAGTTTAGGTCGGTGGATGACGCTAAAAGAAGTGCTTGATCGCATAAATAGAAAATATGATTGGTTTAGTCAGAAAGTTTTAAAAAATCCTAGATATAGAAATAGAATCGACATTTCAAAATCATCTGAAGGGTTTGTGTATTACCCAGGGGAGGGCAACGACAAGTATCTTTTTTTGAAATCAAAAACATTAGAATTTTTAGAAGAAAACTTCGGAGAAATTCTTAAATAAAAGGAGGAACACAGATGCAAGCAATCGAAAGAACATTGACGAGCAACGAAGTAGCAGTGATGGTAGGCAGACGGCATGACCAAGTTTTAAGAGATATTGCTAAGATAATTGAACATCTGACTGACCACAAAAGTGTGGCGAGTGATTTATTCATCGAATCAACTTATGAAGATTCAACAGGCAGAAGCCTACCAAACTATCTACTAACGAAAAAAGGCTGCGAGTTATACGCAACAAGAATGACAGGAGCTAAGGGAACACAATTCGCCTTAAGTTATATCGAACGATTCAACGAAATGGAATCACACATCAAGGAGCAAGCGCTTAAGATTCCAGAAACACCAGAAGAAGCGCTGGAACTCATGTTTGAATTTCAAAAAGGCACAAAGGAGAAAGTTGCCAAAGTCGAGAAACGTGTCACTGATCTTGAAGAAAACACAGTCCTAAGTGCAGGCGACTACAGCTACATCACACGCCGCATCAATCAGCGAGTTGCAGAAGTTGCACGAGGTTTCGGGAAAGTCACAAATAGCCAACGAGGAGAGCTACACAAGGACATCAACTCAGGCGTCAAGAAAATCACAGGTGTGAGTACAAGAACTCAGCTACGGCAGAAACACTTCCAGAAGGTACTTGATTACATCACAGATTGGGAACCAAGCACAGCAACAAAAACGATCGTCCGTCAAATGGATCTACTGGATTAAAAATAACCCCACGCGGAAGGAGGGGCTAGGGTGAATAAAAAAGATAAGGCAAAAGTCATAGTGGTATCTGTTATCAGTTCATTAATTATAAATCTTATTTTCCAGCTACTTTTGAAATAAGTAAGTAATTAAATTTACCAGAAGAGTGGTTACAACAGCAACAGCGATTGGAACTTGTATGCTCCACTTTAATTTTTCTTGATGATCTGTTTCTAAGAATTCAAGATAATTCTTACCTTGTGTAGTGGGAGCATAATACTTCTTTACTTCATCATTTTCGTTTTTTTCAGTTTTTTCTTCTATGAATCTAATTTCTGTTAAATGTTTGATGCAATCTCTTAATTCAAATGAATCTATTTGAAATTTTATTGCAAGACTTTCAACAGTTGTAAGAGACATAGCTGATTCATAAAATCCTTGACGTGATGATAAATATTTTAAAATTTCTAATTCATTTTTTGATAAACGTTCATTCATGCCAACACCACCAGTTTTTAAACAATTATACCAAAGGAGCAATCACATTGAAAAACAAACTAGCAAAAACAACAGCAATAATCGGACTAGCACTAGGTAGCGGAGTTATCGGCTATGCAGCAAGTAACGCATTTCAGGACTTGGACACGATCAAGGCAAACTTCAACACAGTCCTACAATACGGACAAACGAAGTCGCAACGTGTGTCAGAACTCGAATCACAGCTATCCAACAACATTCTCACACAGGAGCAGCTGAAAGCCGAAATTGAGCAAATCAAATCGGACAAGCAGAAGGAAATTGAAGCCAAGCAACGGGAGATCGAACAAAAGCAACAGGAGATCGCTACAAAGCAACAGGAAGCCGATAGCTTGCGTCAACAACTATCCACAGTACAAAACGACAAGGAGCAGTTAGAACAGCGTGTGAGCGAGTTACGGCAGTATACGGATCAAAAAGTAGGGGAGCTGGGGAAATGATTAAAAGAATCACTATATCAGTTGAGGAAGATAGTGGATTGACAATACAGCACACCGTATCAACAAAAGAAGAAGCGCTCGCTTTAATCGATCGATACTTCAAGGAGGAGTCAGCATGAATAAAATTTACTGGATCAGACGCACAACATTTATCCTTGTCATCTTTGCATTGGGAGCATTGCTTTCATCAGAACCACCAACGTGGCTAGTCATCGGATTCCCTTGTGTCGCAATGTTACTGCTAATGATCTATGACGAAGCAGTATTTGAATTACGATCAAGGACGGTGAAGAAATGACTAGAGCGGAAGTGCTTGATCTATACTATCGCACACTTGACTGGAAAGAAATTTACTATGAAGCACAAGCAAAAATGGACACAAAAAAAGACTCCGGCCAGCAAGCATAGAGTCTTAACAAAAATCATCTAAGGAGATTATACCATGAGAATAGCTATTGACACAATCGGGCGTATTCATCTAATTGACGGATACAAACCTTATGGATCAATCGTTTTCGATATTGATAAGAAGAACGATCGAGTAGGCGTTTATCAGGACAGCGACAACGAAGTTATCCGTACACAATTTGAAACTATCGAAGAATCAGCTGAATTTGGTCGAGAAGAACTGATTCAGGGATTAGAGCAAGTGATTGAGAATTTGAAGGAGGCGTTGTAGTTGAGCGATAAAAATGTTTATCAGCGTTTAGCAGAAGTCAGAAAGTCGATTTCTTATCTGAAGAAAGAGAAATCTGGTAATCAATTCCAATATGTGGGGTCTAGTGATGTGTTAGGGGCGTTGCACAGTGCTATCAACGATGCTGGGCTTTTGCTAATTCCTTCCATTACTAATCACAAACTAAATGAACGAGTGGAGCTAATCGGAAGTGAAGAAAATCAGAAAGAACGAGCAACTTATTTCACCGAATTAGAAATGAATATGCGCTGGCAGAATATTGATGACAAAAATGACTTTGTCGATAGCGCTTGGTATGCACAAGGTGTTGATATTGCTGGGGAAAAGGGAGTAGGTAAAGCCTTAACCTACGGCGAAAAGTATTTCTTACTGAAGTTTTTCAACATTGCGACAGACAAAGACGATCCAGATTCATTCCAAAGAAAACAAGAATCTATCCAGCCGCCTAAGCTGATTGACGGAAAACAGCTGGCTGCTTTGAAAGACGAAGCTAGAAAAGTCGCTGAATTAGCAGGGGCTGAACTATCGATAATCCAAAATAAGTTGGCTGAAGCAGCAAAGGTTCCTTCTCTTGATCAATTGCCAGTAAATCTATTCAGTAGCGCTATGGCTCAACTCATTAAGTGGAAGCAGAGCTATGAAAAGAACTCACAAGAAAGCAAGTCCGCTGAACAAAAGCAAAATGATATCAATTGGGGGAATGCGCAATGACGACCGATTTAACTACTCAACTTGAATTTAACGTAGATTTCACGCCAAGCCAAATCACGATCAACAATGAAGCCAAGCTGAAAGAGTTGGTGGATGCGACTATCGCTCGTTATGGAACTTTAATTTTCACTGACGACAATATTCCAGAAGCGAAGCAAGCTAAAGCAGATCTGAATAAAATTGCCAAGCTGCTGGACGACCAACGCAAAGCGGTTAAGAAAGAATACAGCAAGCCTTTAAAAGATTTTGAAACTAAGATCAATGGTTATACGAATCAAATCAAACTTGTTAGCGACGGCATCAACGAAAGTATTTCTTCTTTTGAAGAGTCTGAAAAGGACAAACGATTTGAAAAACTGAAAGCAACGATCGAAGAAATTGCACCAAATTATGAGATTGATCCATACGCTTTGGAAATTAAACCAGCATGGCTAAATAAAGGCAATTTCACTACTAAAGGTGAGTTGAATAAAAAAACTCTCGAAGAAATCACATTCCAAATGAAACAAATTGCTGCAGAAAACAAACGAATTGAAAATGATAAAGCTATCATTGGCAACTATGCTAAAGCAGTAGGACTTGAGCCAGAATCGTGGGTAGCGCAAATCGAGAATGGATTGTTCGCTACTGACTTGATGAAGCAAATTGATGCTACTGTGACTGCTAAACGCGAACGAGAAGAGCGTGAACTCAAGGAGCAGCAAGCG
Organism: Enterococcus sp. FDAARGOS_375; assembly: GCF_002393265.1. Lineage (NCBI taxonomy): Bacteria > Bacillati > Bacillota > Bacilli > Lactobacillales > Enterococcaceae > Enterococcus > Enterococcus sp. FDAARGOS_375. The sequence continues at coordinate 2,588,508 of NZ_CP023515.1, forward strand.
CAAGCTGAATATGAACAAGCTATGAAAGAACTCAAAGAGAAGCAAGTTGATAATACTGTTATCGATCAAGAAACAGGTGAGATTTTAGAGGAATCACCAGACCTGCAGCGCCAAGAAATTGAAGAGTTTAGAACAGTTGAATTGCGCCTAACAGGAACGCATGAACAACTAACTGCATTAAACAAGTTTATCACCAACGAAGGAATCAAAGTGGAAGTGATGTAAATGAACAACCTTTCGTATCTAGCAAAAATAACAAAAGTTGAAGGCGATCACCTAACGCTCGAACTCAAAGATGAACTAAATACGGAAAGAAGTTCTGCACCTTATAAAATTTGTCAAAAAAACTGTTGCCATTCCACTGACGTAATAAATATTAGCTTGTTTGGAGGAGGAGCTCTTGACACCTTCATTTACTTGAATTCCCATTGGGGAACGCAAGTTAGAACGCTTAGAGACCTCATATTAGAAGGGAAGTCTTACAATGACTATTGGGCAGCTTCTAAATCAAGTCAAAGCGTAAATACTGGGGGCCATAGAATTGTAATCGATGGAAATGTGTTCTCAAAAGTGCTGCCTAATGTTAACAAGTATAGCGATTGGGGTTATGGACAAGCATTCACTTCTAGCGGTTGGAAAGATCCGGCTATTAATACCACAATGAAAGGATCAGGAATGATGGTGGGAACTATATCTGATCTGCTAGTATCTAATAATATATTCTATAACATGGATAAGGGAGTATTCTTCATATATAATTCATTTTCTAGAAAAATCGAAATATTAGGTAACACGTTCACGAGGATGAATCAGGGAGTAGGGTTGGACTCAGAAGCCTACAAAGGAAATTATGATATGAGAATAATCAATAACGTTTTCGACATGGACCCTTTCTATGAGACATCTGCTAGAGCCAGCAATAAAGATGGAACTTGGTTGAATGCAGATTTCCAGCCTACAGCTTTAGCTGTTAATTCAGCCGACGGACTGATCGTTAAGAGTAACACTTTTAAAAATATGTGTAAGGTTATTCACGGAACGACACAAAGTATTATAAGCGACAATATTTATTATTATAACCCAGTGAATTCGGCGGGGATAAGAACTGTTAATGGTATGGATAATAATGGATTGATTGTCACTGAGGACTTCGACGCTAATTCATCAACTTTCGGAAATATATTGCACCTACAAAACGGACTAACGAGTAGCTCTGTACCAACTACAGGTATGTATAGAAAAGGCCAATTCATTAGGAATGTTTCCCCTAGTGTATCTAGTGGTAAAGTTTTGATAGGGTGGTCAAGGTTAACCACGGGTAATAGCCATGTGGTTGGGACTGACTGGACACCTGTTTATACAACTTCTTTGTAAACTTTGAATACTAATGGTTAAAAAATGCATAGCGATGACATGACATTTATTTTAAAAAAGTGGGTGACGTATGAAAAATATAATTATCCTCAAATGGGATAGTTTAGTTCTCAGTATCGTGTCGGTTTTATATGGATTGCAGTTGCTTTTGCACCCTGCAATCTTACAAGAGTACAGAGTATATCAGTTGGTTGACGAACTGTTCGACTATCGAGCGATCAGTGCAGTGTTTATGATCTTAGGTTTTCTCAAAATCTTAGGCATTGTGATCAATAACAAGAAATTAAAGCATACAGTGCTAGTATTGCTTACATTCTTTTGGACACTCTTCGGAGTGTCTTTTGTTTTATCTGCACCACCAAATACTATCGGCATTTTATCCTTGGCAATGGCATTCCTTGCAATGGGAATTGCCATCAAGGAGGACTGATACTGTGGGAGACATCAACTTGACTACGATCATTGTGGCTCTTGGCGGTGGGTATATCACCTATCTAGGAACTAAATATTCTAACAAAGCAAGTCTCGAAAAGACTAATACTGAAAATGCCGATGTTCTCTACAGAAAGTATCAGGAGATGGTAGATAAGTTAGAGAAGAAAGTCGATAAACTCGAAGCTGAAATTTCTGATATCAAAAACAAATACGAGAAGGAAATTGCTTACTACCAAAAACTGGTTGAAGAGTTAGAAGACGAGAATGAAGAGTTGAAAAATGAAAATGCAATTTTGAAAGGTGGAATTTAACATGGAACATATTTTAACAGCCGCAACAGTAATTGTAGGTGTGGTTATGGCGGTAACAGGGTTAGTGAAACAAATGATCCCAAACAATAAGTTATTGCCAGTAATCAATATTTTGCTAGGAACTGCGGTTGGGGTTGTTTACGCCGCAACAATGGTACCAGATCAACTGATTGTGTTTGGTTGGGCAGGATTCTTGTCAGGTTTAGCCGCAGGCGGTTTCTATGACTTAGGCGCTGGATTTATTAAAGGCAACAAATCGGAACCCGATTATGGTGACGGACAAGAGTTTACACAAAAGAAGGAGTAGCCAATTGGCTGCTCTTTTTTGATTTAGAAAGGATGATATAAATGAGTTTCATCAAATACGAATATATCAATATTAATGAGTACTCAAGACCAGGTATCAGGAATAACGGTATCGATGGTATCATCATGCATTACACTGCCAATAAAGGTGGTACCGCACGTAATCACAAGAACTATTTTAATAATCTAAAAGGAAACTATGCTTCTGCTCAACTGTTTATAGACGACATTGAAGCACTCTGTATTATTCCCTTAAATGAAGTTGCGTATCACGCCAACGAAATTAGCAAATACAATGCAGATGGGTCACGCTATCGTCCGTTGTATTCTAAGATTGGTAACGCCAACTATTCAACAATCGGTGTTGAAATGTGCCTAGACAAGAATGGAAACATTACGGAAAAGACATTCCAAAATGCTGTGAAGGCTGTCAAAGAATTGATCGCCATTTATCCTCATATTACGAGAGAGAAGATTTGGCGCCACTTTGATGTTACTGGCAAGAACTGCCCAGCTCCATGGGTAGCAAAACCAAGTGAGCTAGAACGGTTCAAAGATGCGGTGTTTGGCAAGACTAGCGGTTCTAATTCAGCAGCTAAACCTAGCACACCTTCTGTAAAACCAAGTACCAATAAAATCCAAGAAGATGGCATGTTTGGTCCAAGTACTGCCAATAAAGCAATGCAATACGAAGGTATCACACCAGATGACGAAATCAGCCATCAGTATCGGCAAGCGTGCAACAAGAACCTTTATGCCGCACAATTTGATAATACACTCAAAGGATCAACGCTGATTCGTACATGGCAGAAACGATTGAAAGCAAAAGGTTTATACAAAGGTGCGATCGATGGACTGTGCGGAACAGAAATGATTAAAGCTATGCAGCGAGCCTTGAAGACAACGGTTGATGGAGTTATCAGCCCGACTTCTAACATGGTCAAAGCATTACAAGTAGCATTGAACAACAACAAGCTTCCGTGGTAAACAAATACCCCTTACTCGGTTGAGTAGGGGGCTTTTTTATTTGTCGCTCTCAAGCGGGGTGTCGATTGTATTTTTTGCTTCATCCAATGGCGTATTGAAATATAATACTTTGTAGCTATCTTTATCTGTAAATGAGTAAACCATGTCAAAATTATAAATTTTATCCTGATACGTGAAGTTCCCTATTGCGCTATAAACATTCTTATATTCTTCGCCTGTTTCGGTATTTTTGTCATCAGGCATTCGATATACTTTAAACGAATCGTCGGTGAAGTTAACTTCAAAATTATCGATCATATAGTGTTCTTTCAAAACCTTTTCAACGATAATTGAAGCTTCAGATTTTTCTTCGTCATTTGTATCTTTGACCTCTGAGTTTGATTCGCTATAGCTTCTTGAATCCTCTGTTGAAGAAGTACTGCCACAAGCGCCTAAGAATAGAATTGATAATAATAAACCAACTGCTAACTTTTTCATTTTGACCCTCTTTTCATTAATTTTATAGCTTCATTGTATCAGAAAAAATTATTCTTACATATATTTTTGTGTATAATTAGTTTGCTACTATTATATAGATGGTATTCGATACAAAGAAAAATATTTGGCACATGTTTGGCACAAAATAAAAATATCCCTTATAATATAAGGGATTTAAGTATATATTAAACGTTCCCTGCCGGAATCGAACCAGCAACTAATCCTTAGGAGGGACTTGTTATATCCATTTAACTAAGGGAACACAATAGCTATATTTTACCTGTTATTCGTGTTTCTCGCAAGATGAGAAGGAAAAGAAAGGAAGAAAAACATGGTCAAACGATTGATAAGTGCAAACTATAGTGAAATCAAAGAAATGTCGGCGCAAGAATTAAAGCAATCCATTAAAGCGAGCGAAGGACGAGTGATCGTCTGTGAAACGGTGGTTCAAACCATACCGCAAGCTGGCGATATCACCAACGCAGAAGTCGCGGCAGCTTTTGGGGCTGACTTGATTTTGTTGAATGGCTTTGATTGTTATCGTCCAGCTATTTTTGGGATGCCTGGTATCACATTGGAGCAGCTGCTTGATCCTACACAACCGATTGAAAACCCGATTCCTCAACTAAAACAACTGATTGGACGACCTGTCGGCATCAATCTTGAGCCGATCCCAGCTACGACGGAGATGATGAGTGAAAAGATCAGCATCAGTCAAGGCCGAACAAGTTCGGTTGACACCATCAAAAAAGCCCAAGAACTCGGGGTGGACTTTCTCTGCTTTACAGGCAATCCTGGAACAGGTGTGACCAACCGAGAAATCGCTAAAGCAGTAAAATTGGCAAAAGAACATTTCTCTGGGTTGATCATCGCTGGAAAAATGCACAGTGCCGGCTCAGATGAACCTGTGGTTGATCGAGAAGCCATCATTTCTTACGCTGAAGCTGGGGCAGATATTTTGTTACTGCCTTCCGTTGGCTCGATTCAAGGCTTTCTAGAAAAGGATCTGCTTGAAGCTGTTCAAATTGCCAAACAATATGACTTATTGACGATGTCAGCGATCGGAACGAGTCAAGAGAGTGCGCGTCCGGAAACGTTGCGACAATTAGCCATTATCAACAAAACTTGTGGGGTCGACCTGCAGCATATCGGTGATGCCGGTTATGGCGGCATGGCACCGACTGAAAATATTTTTGAAACATCGGTTGCAATTAGAGGTATGCGCCATACGATCAATCGTGTCGGGCGTTCAATCAACCGTTAAATCAGAAAAAATTACTAGTGAAGGAAAACGGAGAATCGTTCTGCTTCGCTTTTTGCGTTTTTTTCGCTAAGTTAGAAAGAAAGGAGGGAACACAAAATGAAACAAGCATTGATCATTTACGGAGGTTGGGAAGGACACGCCCCAAAAGAGACCAGTCAGTTTTACCAAACGTTGCTGGAGTCAGAAGGATATCAGGTGACACTCGCCTCAGATTTTGAACCTCTCTATCATAAAGAAGAATTAAAAAGGCTGGATCTGTTGATCATGAATTGGACGCGAGGAGAATTGCCTGATGAGCCGCTGCAAAATGTCACTCAGGCTGTAGCAGAAGGATTGGGATTAGCAGGGGTTCATGGCGGCTTTGCCTCGGCTTTTCAAGCCAGTAAAGGCTGGTTGTTTCTGACTGGCGGCTGTTTTTTGGCACATCCTGGCGGATTGGAAACGACCTATAGCATCGATCTTACGACAGATCACTATATTACGGCAAATACGCAATCGATCCCTCAGTTGACGACGGAGCAATACTATTGCCTGGTTGATCCAGCCGTCACTGTATTAGCTACCTCAACATTTGCCGCTAAAGATCATCCGAATGCAGCTAACCAAGAAGTCATACTGCCAATGATGTGGATCAAAAAGTGGGGCAAGGGCAGAGTCTTTTTCCAATCCGTTGGACACAGTCTAAAAGAGCTGAAAGAGCCGACCATTCAGACTTGGACCAAACGAGGCTTTCTATGGGCCACCAGAAATACATTGACAGATCCGCTGAAAAATAGCCAGTATAGTGAGTAATCAGAAAAACGAATGAGGAAATAAACGCATGCAATCGTTTTACTTTATGGAAGAAAATAAGCATGGTACACTTTATTTGTATTTGATTAAGCAGGAGGTAATGTGGAATGGGAAAATTTGGAAAAAGTTTTTTATCGCAGGTAATATCTGACGGAATCAAAGGACCATTTGTCACGATCATGCTCAATACGCATGTCGGCCACCAGAATGTCGAAAAGGATCAAATCAAATTTAAGAACTTTGCCAAAGATGCGAAGCGCCGCTTTGAAAAAAAATACCCAGATCATTCTTGGGATCTTTTTCAAACGAAAATTGATGAACTGCTTGCAGATCAATCATTTTGGCGCAACAGTACAACGAGTGTGGCGGTGATTATCACACCAGAAGATGTACTAGTTCATCGGTTAAGTATTCGTGTGGATGATCAATATTACGTAGGGGAAACCCCGTATGTATTAGCTGTCATCAAAAACGCACAATTTAATTACCCATTTTATCTCTTAGCGTTGAATCGCGATTCAATGCAAGTCTATCAAGTTGAAAATAATCAAGTGTGTGAAGTCGAGTTGCCAGAAGAGGCACCGACAACGATCGAAAAAGCGCTGGGGGAAGAAATCACTGGCGGCGGCAACTTTAATTACAGTGCCCAAGGTGGCCCTAACTCAGGAGGAGAAGGCGTCGCTTATCACGGCTTTAGTGCCAAAGATGAAGAAGTCGAGATCGATCACGTCAACTACTACCAAGCAGTTGATGCATTTTTTAAGAATGACTTTTCAAACGAAGAGCATTTACCAATGTATCTTTTTGCTTTACCAGAAAATCAAACGCTGTTTAAAAAAGTGGCAAAAACGAACTTTTTCAAAGCAGAACCAAGCATTTCCTCTTCACCAGCATCGTTATCTTTGAAAGAGATCCAAACGTGTACGCAAAAGCTGATTGCGGAGTTGACACAAAAAGAAGTTGGGGAATACGGCAAGCTGTTGGATCGGAAATTTATTGACCAATTGGTTGATATCGTACCTGCAGCTAAAGAAGGCAGGATCGCCAATCTGTTTGTAGCGACTTCCAATCTCGCCGATGGGTTTGGAGAAGATCCTGACACGGAATACGATCGTCGCCAAGTGTTAAATACGCTGGCAATCGATGTTTTAGAAAACGGCGGCGAGGTATCTATTTTGGAACAAAAAGATGCCCCAGGAGAAAAAAGTTTGACTGCGATTTTGCGCTACTAAACGCAGTTGCGTCCTTCGTAAATAAAACGTTTCCAAAAAAGGAAAGACTGTTGCAGATCTTTAGTGCAGCAGTCTTTTTGCGAATTATAAAAAAATAAAGGCGTTTTCATTTTTTTTGATTTTCTATTAGTCATAAAGAAGATAATGTGCTATAATACAAAGTGTAGTTTTTGTTACGGTAAATTATGGTAGCTTGTTTCATCTTAAACATCTTCCACATTTTCACCTTATACAAGTAATTGCAAAATATGTGTATAAACACAAGGAGGATTTTTATTATGGAAACAGGTACAGTGAAATGGTTTAACTCAGACAAAGGTTTTGGATTCATCACTGCAGAAAACGGTAACGATGTATTCGTTCATTTCTCAGCTATCCAAGGCGAAGGCTTCAAAACTTTAGAAGAAGGTCAAGCAGTGACTTTCGATATCGAAGACGGACAACGTGGCCCTCAAGCGACTAACGTTAACAAAGCGTAATTTGTGAATGCCTTTTAAGAGCAGCTTAGCTGCTCTTTTTTTTGTGCGCGTGATATTTGCTTGCGGAGAAAGTAGTTGTTATACTCTTAGAAAAAAAGGAGGCAAACTGATGGGATTGAATGAATTTATTCTTGGATTGGCTAATTTAGAAAAAATCCAACGAGCACCTGGATTTTTTAAGTTTACCGAGCACAGCGTGGCCGCTCATTCGTTTCGAGTAACCATGATTGCCCAGACCTTAGCCGATATCGAAGAACAAGCGGGAAATCAAGTCAACTGGCAAATTCTTTATGAAAAAGCCTTGAACCATGATTACACGGAACGTTTCATCGGTGATATCAAAACGCCGGTCAAATATGCGAACAAAGAATTGCGGGCAATGTTATCAACCGTTGAAGAAAAAATGACCGATGCCTTCATCGAAGAAGAAATTCCAGGAAGCTTTCAAGCAACGTATCGCAGACGCCTAGCGGATGGCAAAGACAACAGCCTTGAAGGGCAGCTATTAGCAATTGCGGATAAGATCGATCTTTTGTATGAATCTTTTGAAGAGATCTCAAAGAGCAACCCAGATAAAGTATACAAAGAAATGTTTCGAGAGGCCGTTTTAACCGTCAAAGAGTTTCAGCATCGTCCGTGTGTCACTTATTTCTTTGAAGCCATTTTTCCAGAGTTACTAAATGCAGATTTTTATGGCAAGACTGCCTTTTTAGAAGAAATCGCGGCTTTGGTGGAAAAATAACCAAAACGAAAAAACGAAAAATCAAGAAATGATTCATCTCAAGGGCTTCAATGAAACAAGTGAGGGGATCAGGTTTGATTTTTCGTTTTTTTGTTGGATTAAAGTAAAGATTCCGCTCCATCAATATAGACTTCCGTTCCAGAAATATTGCCCGCAGCCTCTGAAGAAAGAAAAAGCACAAGGTTGGCGACTTGTTCTGGCACGCCTGTTTCTTGCTTTAATGGTCGAGAACGTTCTGGATATTTGACGGGGATCTCAACGCGAGCAACTTCTTCTTCAATTTCTGTGTTGGCATCGATATTCGTTGCGATCGCCCCAGGACAGATAGCATTGACCCGAATATTATAACCGGAAAGTTCCAGCGCAGCCATTTTTGTAAAGGCAACTTGTCCTGCCTTAGACGTACTATAAGCTGTCGCACCAAAATTGCTAAAGATGCGGTTTCCATTGACTGAACTCGTAATGACAATGCTGCCACCGTTTGTTTTCATAAAGGGAATGGCCGCTTTGACGGTAATAAAGGTACTGCGTAAATTTGTGTTGATAGTCTGATCCCATTCTGCCACCGTCAGCTCTTCGATCGGTGTCCAGGTACCGTTGATGCCGGCATTGACATGGAGTACATCAAGTCCCCCTAGTTCTTCCACAAGACCACTCATTGCTTCTTGCAGCTTATCCGCTTCGGTGACGTCAACCGCTCGATAATGGGCTTGTGCGTCATAGTCAGCAAGAAACTCCTGCAGCTCTTTCTCATTGCGATCAATCAACCCAACAAGTGCGCCCTGGGCTAGAAATTGTTCTGCCACTGCTTTTCCAATTCCTGAAGCAGCACCCGTTACAATCACTCGTTTGTTTTTGAAATCATTCATTTTTTTCGCCTCCTTATAGTAAATTATAAAAAAGATCCCTTTTTTTGTCGAAAAAAGCGATCAGTGACCAGCAAAAAACTCTTTCAGATGGGACACGCGAACGGTTAGCTTTCTAGTTTTACCTCCTGAGAACCCTTGTATCTAGTGGGAAAACAGATGTAATCGCCATTGATTTTGTAGTATAATGCAGACAGTGTGCAAGGAGGAATACAATGAAACCCATATACGCTGTGGTGGATCTTGAAACAACAGGAACCGATTCGACGGTTGATCGAATTATTCAATTTGGCTGTGTCCTAGTCCAAGATGGCAAGATCATCAATCGTTTTGCCGCAGATATCAACCCTGACCGCAGAATTTCTAAGCAAATTCAACGATTGACACACATCACAAACCAACAAGTAAGCAAAGCGCCATATTTCGAAGACGTAGCTGATACGATCTATAACTTACTCAGCAACACGATTTTTGTGGCGCATAATATTTATTTTGATTATCATTTTTTAAGCAATGAATTTGTGCGTTGCGGGCTGCCACCTTTATCACTTCCCGGAATTGATACGGTGGAATTGGCGCAAGTGTTTTTACCAACAGAAAGCAGCTTTCGTTTAGGTGACCTAGCAGACAGCATTGGCTTTCGTCATGATAACCCGCATCAAGCAGATAGTGATGCAGAAGTGACCGCAGCTTTATTTTTGTATATCGAAGCGATCATGCGAGAACTGCCACGGACGACCCTTAAACAAATTGCGCTTTTAAGCGGTCAAATGGGTATGCAAACGAGTGACTATATCCATGGGATCTTAAAAGAAAAAGGCCCAGAGTTGGCAGAAGATTTCGAAGTGATCGACGGTATCGTCTTGCGGAAAAAGACCGTCCCACTTTTTGAAGCTACGCATTTTCAAGAAACGTATCCGAAAGTTAAAACGGAAAAAGAACAGCGCTTTGGGCAGCACTTAGTCTATCGGAAACAACAAGCACGCTTGATGAATGCAGTGTATACGCATTACACCCAGCCAGAGAAAAATCTGATCATTGAAGCAGAAACAGGCATGGGGAAAACCATCGGTTACTTGTTTCCAGCCGCCTATCTAGTGACACCAGAAAATCCATTGATCGTTAGTACCTCATCAATTCTATTGCAAAATCAAATCATCAACAAAGACATTCCTTTGGTAAACCAAGTACTGCAGCAACCTTTGCAAGCGGTCTTGGTCAAAAGCCATCGTCATTACATTGATTTGCAGCGTTTTAAAGCGACCCTTGATCAACCGGTAGAGCAAAAGCAATATGCGCAATACCAAATGGGGATCTTAGTTTGGCTAACTAAAACAGAAACGGGGGATTTCGATGAATTGAACTTGGTTCGACTTGATCATCCCTTATTTACCGACATCCGCCATCGCGGCGTTGCCTTTTTAGCCAAAGATCAACCCTTCTATGAACAAGATTTTGTCCGACATTTATATCAGCGGATGGCGCAAAGCAATGTTTTGATCGTCAACCATGCCTTTTTGATGCAGGAAAACCGGCGAGTGCAGCCGCTTTTGCCAGCGAGTGATTACTTATTGATCGATGAAGCCCAACAGTTGCCGCAGCAAGCAGAAGGCTTTAGTCAACATGTCTTTGACTCTGCGCACTTCAAGCGACAGTTTTTACAGCTAAATGAAGAAGGACTATTTGAAGAAATTGCCCAAATCATTACCGAGGATGATTTTTTACAACGGATGTTCTCGTTGTATCGAAACGCGTTGTCGATCTTGGTCGAAACACAAGAGCAGTATTTTCGCACCTTATTGATCGATGCGCCAGAGTTGCAAGTCGTGCACCATGACGACCTCTATGATGGCACGTTAGCACAAGACAAGCTGCATCAGAAATTGAGCCTTTACTATCAAGAAATCAATGAGATCCAACAACAGTTACGTCAGCGATTCGAGTTGACCAATGATCGGTGGTATGCAAGACAACGAATCGTGATTGCTCGTTTGTTTGATTTCTTTGGTCAAATGGAAACCCAGGAACAAACGGTGACCGCATGGTTGACTTGGTGGCATCCTCGTTACGTTCATTGGTTAAAAAAGCATCCCCAGTCAGGAAATGCTGTGATTGAGTTAGCTGATCTAGAAGGGCATTCGATCGTGGAAAGCACGTGGTATCACCGCTATCAGCACATCATTTATCTAGGGGGAACATTGAAGATCCCAGGCAACAAAGAATATTTTGCCCATCAGATCGGCTTGACCGATGTGCCAGTCAAAACGATTCCCGCTTTTTATGACTACAGCAAACAAACTCGACTCTATGTAGTTAAAAAAGGTCTCTCGATCCAACAAGCATCAGCTGCCGAATACGCGGATTATTTAGTCGAAGCGTTAGTCCCAATTTTGTTTGACAATCCTCAACCAGCGCTTGTGTTGTTTACGGCGCATGAAACTTTGAAAAATGTCTATGATCGATTGAATAAAAAAGCCCTGCATTATGGCAGAGAAATCGTTGCTCAAGGAACTGGCGGAACCCGTGAGAAAATCTTAAAGAAATTTTTATTAGCGGAAAATGGCATCTTATTAGGGACTAGCAGTTTTTGGGAAGGGGTCGACCTACCAGGTCAGGCCTTGAAGATCGCTGTGGTGACTCGCTTGCCTTTTGAGAATCCTAAGCAACCAATGGTCCAAGCACGGCATGCCTTCTTGGAAGCAGAAGGCATCGATTCTTTCAAAGAAGATGCCTTACCTAAAGCGATTCTACGGCTACGCCAAGCGTTGGGGCGCTTGATCCGTTCTGAAGAGGATACAGGCGTGATGGTCGTCCTTGATCGACGCTTGTTATCAACAAAGTATGGCAAACGGATGGTCAAAGGTCTACCCAAAAACTTGCCTCTGATTGAAGCTAGCCCAACCGAAATTGCCGAAGATATTCAACATTTTTTTGCGCAAGAGGAAAAAGCGGCGGTTGATTTTGAAAAATGAGTCAAACATCTGATATAATGAGTTTTATTTAAGATTGGAGTACGAAGTGTGAAAACAAAAGACAAAGAACATCGGCGAGTGATTATTTTGCTGAGTGCGATCACGGTTTTACTGATCGTTATTCTCTTCGCTTCTATTTTCTATCTCCGTTCTTCTCGTCCAATGCGACAAGCAAGAAACGAAGCGATCGAAATAGCAGAAAGATACACTGATTTAGCAGAGGTCGAACAATTCTATTGGTTCACCCGTGAGGAGACATCTTTTAGCATTGTTGGAAAAGATACGAATAACAATGAGATCGTCGTGATCATTCCTAAAAGCGGCGAAAAGGTTTCCGTTTATAATCAAGGGGATGGATTGACGGAAGCACAGGCCAAGGCCTTCGTTCGCGACAACCATCAAGGGCAGCAAATCCAAAAAGCAGCATTGGGTATTTTTAAAGGCGAGCCCGCTTGGGAAGTCATGACCAAAGACGACCAAGGTCGCTTGAACTATTATTTGATTGGTTTCAAAGATGGAGAAGAAATCAAAGCGGTCACTGAACTATAGAAAGCCGCTTATGATAGACAGAAATTTGGATCGTAGGAAGGATGATAAACATGGTACTTTCAAAAAGAGCAGAAAAATTAGAACCCTCCGCTACGTTAGCGGCATCTGCTAAGGCAAAAGGATTAGCAGACCAAGGTGTAGACGTATTAAGTCTAACCGTCGGTGAGCCCGACTTTATTACCCCGAAGAACATTCGCCAAGCAGCGATTGCAGCGATTGAGAGCGGCAAAGCTAGTTTTTACACAGCAACTGCTGGGATTCCAGAGCTAAAACAGGCGATTCTTGCTTATATGAAAGAGTTTTATGGTGCTGACTATGATTCAAACCAAGTGATCGTGACAGATGGTGCGAAATTTGCCCTTTATACACTGTTTCAAGCGCTTCTTGATGAAGAGGATGAAGTACTTATTCCAGTTCCTTACTGGGTCAGTTATGCGGAACAAGTCCGTTTAGCAGAAGGTACACCTGTATTTGTTGAAGCCAAACAAGCAGCAGATTTTAAAGTTTCTGTTGCTCAATTAGAAGCCGCTCGTACAGAACAAACGAAAGCCATTATTTTAAACTCGCCTGCCAACCCAACAGGGGCGATATACTCAAAAGAAGAATTAACGGCAATCGGCAACTGGGCAGTGGAAAACAATATTTGGATCATTGCCGATGATATCTATGGTCGTTTGGTTTATAACGGCAATACCTTTACATCAATCGCTAGCTTATCAGAAGAGATCCGCAAACAAACCATCGTGATCAACGGCGTTTCTAAAACCTATTCTATGACTGGGTGGCGGATTGGATTTGCTGTCGGCGATGCAAAAATCATCAAAGCGATGGTTGATATCGCTTCCCAAGCTACCAGCAACCCGCCGGCTGCTAGCCAATACGCAGCAGTTGAGGCACTGACTGGTAATCAAGAATCGATCGAAGTGATGCGTCAGGCCTTTGAAGAACGCTTGAATAAACTATATCCGTTAATTGCCGCTATTCCTGGTTTTAAAGTGACGAAACCCCAAGGCGCGTTTTACTTGTTCCCAAATGTCAAAGAAGCCATGACAATGTGCGGCTATCAAACCATTGATGCCTTCGTAGAAGCTTTACTAATGGAAGCCCACGTGGCAGTAGTGACTGGTGCTGGTTTTGGCACACCGGATTATTTACGGATCAGCTATGCAACTGACTGGGACACGTTAGCAGAAGCTACCAAACGAATCCATGATTTTGTTGAAAAGAAACGCCAAAAAGCTTAAAATGCTCTATGGTGCCTTTATTAATTAGATAGGAGAGAATCAAGTGGAATCTATTCAAATTTTAGATGCAAAAAAACACGTTGGCGAAACCGTTCAAATCGGAGCATGGGTTGCTAACAAACGCTCTAGTGGGAAGATCGCCTTCTTACAACTTCGCGACGGAACAGCGTATTTCCAAGGAATCGTTGTAAAAAGTGAAGTAGGGGAAGAAGTTTTCCAATTAGCGAAAAATCTAAATCAGGAAACTGCCGTACTGGTCACTGGGGAAATCAGAGAAGACAGCCGCTCAAAATTTGGCTATGAAATTGGCATTTCTGGTTTAGAAGTTGTCGGTGAAAGCCACGATTACCCAATTACACCAAAAGAACACGGAACAGATTTCTTGATGGACCATCGTCACTTATGGTTGCGTTCGTCAAAACAACATGCCATCATGCAAATCCGAAACGAAATCATTCGGGCAACGTATGAATTCTTCAACAAGAATGGCTTTATCAAAATCGATCCACCGATCCTAACCGGATCAGCACCAGAAGGAACGACCGATTTATTTGAAACCAACTATTTCGATCAAAAAGCATATTTGTCTCAGTCCGGTCAATTGTACATGGAGGCTGCTGCTATGGCGTTTGGCAAAGTCTTTTCTTTTGGACCAACTTTCCGTGCCGAAAAATCAAAGACACGTCGTCACTTGATTGAATTTTGGATGATTGAACCAGAAATGGCCTTTATGCACCAGGAAAAAAGCTTGGAAGTCCAAGAGCAGTACGTGGCATTCTTAGTGCAAAATGTGCTCGATAACTGTGACTATGCACTAGACGTCTTAGGTCGTGACCGTGAAGTCTTGAAAAAATACACCAAATTACCATTCCCACGAATCTCTTACGATGATGCAGTGGAATTATTACAAAAGAACGGCTTTGATGATATTCAATGGGGCGATGACTTTGGCTCACCACATGAGACCTTTATTGCCAATTCATTCGATCAGCCCGTCTTTATCTTAAACTATCCAAAAGCCATCAAACCTTTCTATATGAAGCCACATCCAACGAGAGAAGATGTCGTGATCTGTGCCGATATGATCGCACCAGAAGGCTATGGCGAGATCATAGGCGGTTCTGAACGTGCCATCGATCATGAATACCTGCTAGAACAAATCCGCGCCCACGGCTTGGACGAAAACGAATATTCATGGTATTTAGACTTACGCAAGTACGGCTCAGTTCCTCACACCGGCTTTGGTCTTGGATTAGAACGGACCGTTACCTGGTTATCAGGAATCGAGCACGTAAGAGAATCCATTCCGTTTCCACGGTTGTTGAATCGGATTTATCCTTAAAGTTGACATAAGCTAGTACTAAAAAAATGGTGCTAGCTTTTTTAGTTTGAAAAAATACTGTGCCTTTTAGGTTGAAATTCCCACATTATAGCTATATATTTATATGGGTTATACGATAAGAATCAATTTTAGAAACAAAATAATAATAGAGGTAAAAAGAAAATGTGAGGAGTTTTTAAATGCTGAGTTTTTTAAAAAAATATC
This sequence comes from Enterococcus sp. FDAARGOS_375, assembly GCF_002393265.1. Taxonomy (NCBI): domain Bacteria; kingdom Bacillati; phylum Bacillota; class Bacilli; order Lactobacillales; family Enterococcaceae; genus Enterococcus; species Enterococcus sp. FDAARGOS_375. The sequence continues at coordinate 2,604,084 of NZ_CP023515.1, forward strand.
CATTATATATACAAATGTTTTTGATTTTATTTGCCAGTTTCATTTTAATTTTTCCGCAGTTATATCTGCGAGGAGTTATTATTGGTTCTGACGCTATCTTTCATTATAATCGCTTTTATGATGTAAGTGAGCAAATAAAAAATGGAAATTATCAATACTTTATATCAATGTATGGGTTTCAACAATCCGGACGAATCATCAACGCTTTGTATGGTCCACTATTTGCATATTTCCAAGGAATTATTGTAATAATTTCAAAATCGTGGTTTCAATATCAAATAATATCCAACTTTATACTTTATATTATTTCCGGTTTCTCCATGCTGATTTTCTTGAAAAAAATTAAAGTAAATGGTTGGATTTCTGCTGGATTCAGTATATTTTTTATGACTACTTATCCAATTCAATATTGGATAGATCAACAAGGTCTTTCAGCTTGGCCAGCTGCAATTCTTCCGCTGTGTATGATACCATTGATAAAATTAATTGAAGAAAAAAAACTAAGTGTTATAGGAACCTCAGTGGCAATTAGTGCTATGTTTCAAGTCCATGTTTTATCGACAATCTTCTTAGTAATGGTTTATTTCTTCTTCTTTATATATTCTTTTTTGACAACAGATAAAAAAAAATCGCTATTGAAAGAATTAATTATATCAATTTTTTCATTTTTGTTACTAACTACTAATGTATGGGTAAATATGATAGATGTTTATCTAGGCAATAGATTAGTTTCGCCTTTTTTAAATGAACATATGGAGAATAATACGATTACAGCCAATAGTTCATATTGGGTTGAGTATCCTAAATTTCTTCCGGTTCTTTTTGCAGTTCTATTCTGTGGAATACTAAATAAGAAATATAAATTTGAACCTTTTTTGAAAATAATAGTGGCAATTGTTGCTTTATTTACTATTCTTTCAACAAATTTTATACCGTGGAAATTTCTATCTAGCTTGGAGAACCCTATTTTAGGGCTTATACAATTTCCGTTTCGTTTCGTCATAACCTCAATAGTTTTGTTATTAATAGGTTTGGCAATAATGATGCGATACTATAAAGGTGCGAGAATAGCAAATCCATTTTACTTAGCTATATTACTATGTTTAAGCTTAGTTCAAATAAATTATATGAATACGAGTAAAATGATTAAATGGCATCAAAGTGACACTGCTGTAAATACTAGAGTAAACTCATTTGTTTTCGAAGATGACGAATTCAAAATGAAAAATCAACTTTTTTCAAAAGATAAACAGGAGCTTCTTTTGAGCTTTCAGAAGTCTACGCCAGATTACCTTCCTTTATATAATGATGATAAAATAAGCAGATATGGGACCTATGGGGACGAAATCATCCAAAATAATCATTTTTTCGAAAAAAGCGTGGTTAATGGTAAGCTACAGGTTACTTGGAAATCCAATTCAAACAAAAGTATAAAAATTCCGATTATCAAATATAAACGAACAAATTTGATTTTAAATGGCAATTCTCTTTCAGATGAAGACTTCGATGTCAATACAATAGGAGTTGTAACAGTGAACCAGGTTAAGGGGGAAAATAATCTTATAGTATCATATAATAATCCTTGGTTCTTTTCTATTACAATAATAATTCCTTGTATTGTGTTGCTATTTTTCATAATCGTAACCTTAATAAAAAAGTATAACTTTCATTTATCATAAAAGAATTGTTACCCATCCTAATGACTATATGACGGTTTTGTTACAAATATTTTCTTTTTTTCTTATATCGGTTAGAATAAGGGTTAGTGTAAAAGAGGCGATTACAATTATAAATTATATAAAACCTTTGGCTAAGACAATTTACTTATTGCCAATTAAATGGTTATCGAGAGTAAAACGAAAAAAAAATAAGCATATCGTATTTTTATTAAGTTTCCCCTCTTCAAGTGAGTATATTTTGGATAAATTGATAGAAAAATATAGAGGAAGAGTGATTATCTGCTATACGAAGAATTGTGCTGAACTGGCTCAAAGGTTTTCTATTCAGGGTAATCGAACTTTATCGATTGATTCCTTATACGACTTATATACTAAGGTGATTCCTGTTCTAGGTTCAAGTAAAATGGTTTTATGTGATAATTATTTTCCTTTACTTGCTGAATTTAACTTCGATAAAGAAGTTAGTGTAGTACAACTTTGGCATGCGAATGGTGCTATAAAAAAATTTGGGTTAGAAGCAAATTATGTATCTAGTAAATCGAATATTGATAAAAAAAGATATCAAGCAGTATACAATAGATTTACTCACTTGGTAGTTAGTTCTCCAATGATGGCTAAGATTTTTTGTAAGAGCTATGCTAAAAATTATGGTATATTACCTTTTGGGTATCCTTTAACTGATCAATATTTTAGTCATCAATTCAAAAACGAACTAAAATTTGATTTTATAAAAAAACCCTTGGTTCTCTATGCTCCAACATATCGTGAGACTGAAAGAGATCAATCATTTAGTTTAGAAGAGTTTATAAAACAAATCCCATCGAACTTGCAATTGATTATCCATCCGCATCCTCATGATAATTTTATAAGAGATCAATTAGCTGATTTTCCTGAGATTATTCAGCTTCCTAAAGGTGTGTCTTTAACATCTATCCTTCCATATGTTGATTATCTAGTAACAGATTATTCATCTATTCCTTTTGAATATTCATTAGCAAATCCCAATGGGCAAATTATCTATTTTTGGTATGATTACAAAATTTATAGTACTAAGGTTGGAATACAAGAGTTATTTGAAAAATACGTAACAGGGACAATTGCTTATAGTCATAGTGATCTTAAAAATTCGTTTTTAAAAGAAAATAAATCAGATTTAAAAGAGTTTAATTCCATTTGGAATACTTTTGCAGATGGAAGAGCTATGAAACAACTAATAGATTGGATCGATAAACAATATGAAAACTGAGTTAATTATGGGGATCCCAGTAGACAATCTTACGTATCAAATGATTTTAAGTGATCTTCCGTACTACTTGTTAGAAAAGAAAAAGATGACTATCATTAGTGTTAATCCTCAAATCATAATTGAGGCTAAGAGGTTTCCTGAAGTGATTGATTTGATAAAAACTAGTACACATCGTATTCCTGATGGTATTGGGGTTGTCTTAGTATCAAAATTAACAGGTGGAAATATTAGGGAGAGGGTTGCAGGTTTTGACTTGATGTTAAAGCTATTGGAGTATGCTAATGTAAATGGGAAAAGTGTTTTCTTTTATGGTGCAAGAATAGAAATCCTTAAAGACGCTATTGCCAATATTGGCTCCACTTATCCTAAAATTAATATAGTAGGCGCAATTGATGGGTATACTAATCTAAGTGAACAAGAAATTGTTAGGGAAATCAACAAGTGTAAGCCTGATTTTCTATTTGTTGCATTAGGTTTTCCAAAACAGGAGCAATGGCTATCTAGGAATATTAACAAGTTGAATGTAAGTATCTTTCAAGATGTTGGTGGAAGTTTTGATGTTTTAAGTGGACATGTGAAAAGAGCACCCCAGTTTTTTATAAAATATAATTTGGAATGGATGTATCGTTCACTAAGCAATCCATCTAGAATTGGAAGGATTTTTCAATTGCCCTCCTTTCTTTTTAAAAGTTTGTGGTGGAATTATAGAGGAGTTGACAAACATAAAAAAGATAATTAGTTATCTCTACGGTAAACTTTTTAATTTTATCGCTTCGTATTTTTCCGTTAAGAAAAATACGATTCTTTTTGAAAATTTTAATGGCAAGCTCCCTGGAGACAATCCCTATGCAATTTATAACGAATTTATAAACAATATAGACTGTAACGATTGGTATGTTTATTGGGGAATCAAAAAAAAATATTTAAGTATAGCTCAAGAGAGATTTCCTGAGATTAACTTTGTTGTTCGTTTTTCTATTAAATGGTTATTTTTAGCTCCCAGATCTAACTTTTGGGTATTTAATGCCCGAATGCCAATTTGGTTAAAAAAGAACAAACAGACTGTGTATTTTCAAACCTGGCACGGTACACCCTTAAAAAAATTAGGATTAGACATTCAGAATGTTTCTATTCCAGGTACAACGAATGAATCTTACAAAGAAAGTTTTATAAAAGAGTCAGAAAGATGGGATTTCTTGATTGCACCGAATGATTATTCGAAAAGGATTTTTATAAAAGCTTTTCAATTTAAAAATGAGTTTCTTGAAATTGGTTATCCAAGGAATGATCATTTGGTTAAATATGGTAGTAATAATGAAATTAAAAATATATTGAAAAAGAAAATTTTGGGTAGAACTAATGGCAGGGTGATTCTGTATGCTCCTACTTGGAGAGACGACTATTACATTAGTAAGGGAAATTACAAATTTAAGATGCCTTTCCAATTAAATAAAGTTTTCGATTTGATGAATGAAGATGATGTTTTAATCCTAAGGCCGCATTACTTAGTAGAAGACTCAATTGACATTAATGGGTATGAACAGAAGGTCTTTATTAATAGCTCAGAAGATATTAATAATTTATATTTAATCTCTGATTTTTTAATCACTGATTATTCATCTGTAATGTTTGATTTTGCAGAGCTTCGTAAACCGATGTTATTCTACGCTTATGACTTAGATCATTACGAAAGAGAAATCCGTGGATTCTATATTGATTATATAAATGAACTACCAGGAGCTATCTCCACAAATGAAGAGGACTTTTACAAGCAGTTTAAATATATGATAAATATGACCTCAAACTACTCAATTATATTTTCAAAAAAATATTCGAACTTTTGTGATAAGTACTGTAGAAGAATGAGCAAAAGTAGCGAAGCAGTTGTAAAAAAAATAATGGAATTTTAAGAACAATTGAATTAAGGAGTTACACTACAATGGTTAGAATACTTAATAAAAAAGTAAGGAAAGTTTTGAAGAAAAAAATAGATAAAAAATATGAATTTCAGTATTTACATTTTATAAAAAATAAAAAGATTAATAAAAACGTTATACTTATTGAGTCTACTCACGGAAGAGATTTCAGTGGGCATGTTTATTATCTTACAAAATATCTTTCGAAAAATTTTAAAGATTTTCAACTAAAGATTGCGATTCAAAAAGACAAGAAAGACTGGATAAAAAATTTACTCGACGTTGAAGTAAATTGGACTAATATTGAATTAATTGAATACAATTCGAAAGAATATGTCTATAATTTAGCTACTGCTGAATTTTTAATTAATGATACGACATTTTGGAGTTATTTTAATAAAAGACCTGAGCAAATCTACATTAATATTTGGCATGGAACCCCTCTGAAATGTTTAGGCAAGGCAATGGAAGTTGACGGTTTTGGGAATGTTCAAAAAAATTTCATGGCATCAAACTTTCTTGTAGTTAGTAATGACTACACTAAGGAAAAGATAGCAGAGAATTACAATTTGAAAAATATTTCAAGTACCAATATTGTGGTAGCACCTTCTCCAAGAAATAGTATCCTTTTTGATAATAGTAAAGGATCAGATGTCCGTAATAAAATCGATGTCTCTAATGAGAGAATATACTTTTATATGCCTACATATAGAGATGTAGGTACTTCTGTATCTTTCATAGAGGAAATATTGACTTCTTTCGAAAGAGAACTTAAAGACAATGAGAGATTATTCATAAAGCTTCATCCTTTTGATGCTGAGAAACTCAGTATTGACTTAAATAACTTTAAAAAAGTTAAGTTATTTCCAGAAAACGTGGAAACATATGAGTTTTTAACTGCTGTAGATGTGTTAATAACTGATTATAGTTCTATTATGTATGATTTTTTATGCAGCGGTAAAAAGACTGTTTTATTTACTTATGATAAAGAAGAGTATTATTTAAATAGAGGCCTATATGAAGATATTGATAATTACCCTTTTAAACAAGTAAAGACTATAAATGAATTAATAGAAGAGTGTAGAGTTGATGAATCAGAAAGTTATTCTGGCAATATTACTTCATTTAAAGAAAAATTCATTGGTAAAGATAATATTAAAGGAACGGAACAATTAGTTAAATTTTTGTTTAACAAAGAAAATAATGATAGAATACATCAATACTCTTTAAGAAACAGTAAAAAAAATATAGTTTTATACGCGGGTGCTTTATGGGATAATGGAATTAGTAGGGCTTTTTTTAATACTATTGAAGCAATCGATTTATCAGAAAATAATTATATTCTTTTTGTTAAAGATCGTTCTGTAAAAAAAGAACATAAATATAAATTGGCTGAATTGAAGATTCCATATATTTTGAGTTCCGGTGTAACTCAGTACACTTTTTTGGAAGGAATTTTAACATATTTTTATTTAAATACTGAGTGGTTTGGAAAAAAAATCGCAAAAAAACTTATTGAAAAAAGTATTTTTAAAATGTATAGACTGGATTTTCGACGTATGTTCAACAATCTTGACATAGATCAATTTATTCACTATACAGGTTTCGAACGCGCAATAGCAACTATGACAAGTGCTATTTCTAAATCAAACGTTAAAACTACAATATTTTATCATACTGATATGTTTGAAGAATATAAAGCAAAAAAAAATGTGAATATGAAAGTTTTAGGATCTACGTATGAAAATGTAGATCAATTGGTCTTAGTTAATTCCGAATTGAAAGATAGATTGTTATTGAATTATCCTAGCTTAAATAATATATATGTTATGGATAATTTCTTAGGTTTTAAAGAGATAAGAGATGCAAGTAACGAATCAATTTTTACTTCTCTTTTGAATGTACCATTGCAATATGGATACTCAGAACATATTTCTGATAGAATAAAGAGTGATTTAGGGATAAAAACTCAGACAGAAAATGTAGGATATCGTAAAATATTTAATGTGGTGAAAACACATGAACTAAGTCGAGGTGGACTTTTTCCCAATATTGAAAATAATTCTGATGAGCTTTTAAAAGCTTTTCAAAAAGCGGCTGAAGTTCATCTAGGTATTGGAGAGAAGATAGATTTCACTTTAAATGAAATAGGATATATTTATGGTGTTACTAAATTGCGATTAATTGATGATTTGCTAAATCCTAATATTAAAGTTTTTATCAATATTGGTAGATTTGATTTACAAAAAGGTCATGATCGATTAATCGAGTCTTTTGTAGAAGTAAATAAAAAATTTCCAAACACACGTCTTGTTATTGTAGCTCCTCATGGACCATTAAAAAAGCAGACTATTGCAAAAGTAAGAGAAAGTGGTATCAAAGAAAAAATTATTATTTTAGGAGGAATGGATAATCCCTATTCTTTACTTAAACTATGTGATGCATTTATTTTTACTAGTCTGTATGAAGGCTTAGGGTTGGTAGTATTTGAAGCATTGGCCGTAGGAACAGATGTTATCACTGTCGATATTCCAGCAACCACTCAATTCTTAAAAGATGGTTCTTCAAATGAATTACCGGCACTAATTGTACAAAATAATGTAAGTAGTATAATTGAAGGTTGGATTTTTTATATGGAAGGTTATCCCATTCTAGGGAAATATGATTTTGAAAAACAAGAACAACAGTCTCTTGCAGTATGGAATAGCTTGGTAAAATAAGGTTATTTATATTTAATGATTTCAAAAATATTAAAATCATTCCACTCCTCCTAACTTTCGTGTATAATGGTACAAGCCAGTATTACGAAAGTTAGGAGGAGTTGTTTTGAGTAAACAACATCCAGAGGATAAGTCCTTTAAAGACGAAGTATTAGGAGCTTTAAAGCAACCTCAATCAGATCAAACCCAAGAAAGCAATGGTTTGAACGAGCGTCCTATTCAACAACCTCAAGAAGAGGTGGGTTCGCGAACTGCAAGTGGAAAGGCCAAAAATAAACAAGCAAAGCAAGCTGCTACAAGTCGTAGGGCAGCAGAAGAAGTGCCCATAGCTGAAGGTGGGGAAACGCAATTGCGCAAGCAGCAACGCAAAAAAGAAGATCGGATTGTCAATCGGATCGTTTTGATCGTAGTCCTTGCTCTGATCGTCATCGGTGGTGTTTTAGGATTTTCAATGTATCGTTATGTAACATCAGGATTGCAGCCGTTGAATCCAGAAGATACCGAAACGGTGGCGGTTGAGATTCCTAGTGGATCGTCCAACAAAGCAATTGGAGAAATATTGGAAGAAGGCAATATCATTAAAAGTGGTATGATTTTTAACTATTATACGAAATTCAATAATTTAACTGGATTTCAAGCAGGAAATTATCATTTTTCTCCTAGTATGACATTGGATCAAATCTCAAAGATGCTGCAAAATGGTGAAGGATCGGTCACCTCTGATGCAAAAGTGACGATTCCAGAAGGATTTGATGTTGATCAAATCGGTGATGCTCTAGCGGAAGCAACGAATATCTCGAAAGACGATTTCTTAGCTTTGATGGAAAGTGACGAGTTCTTTGAAAAAATGAAAGAGACCTATCCTGAGCTTTTAGCAAGTGCCGGCGATGCACAAGGTGTGCGTTACCGACTAGAAGGATACTTGTTCCCAGCGACGTATGACTACTATACAGGGAATACCCTAGAAGAAGTCGTTACCCAAATGGTGGATAAATCAAATTCAGTCTTGTCAAAATATTTCGATCAAATTGCTCAAAAAGAAATGACGGTTCAAGAAGTCCTTACTTTGGCTTCACTTGTTGAAAAAGAGGGCAGTAAGCTAGAAGATCGTAAAAATATCGCACAGGTATTCTTCAATCGTTTAGCGATTGATATGCCGCTGCAATCGGATATTTCGATTCTATACGCGTTAGGTGAGCACAAAGAGCTAGTTACTTATGAGGACACTCAAGTTGACTCTCCTTATAATCTCTATGTGCATACTGGCTACGGACCTGGACCATTCAACAATCCAAGTGAAGCAGCGATCCAAGCGGTCTTAGATCCAACACCGAACAACTACTATTATTTCGTTGCTGACATTCAAACCCAAGAAGTTTACTTTGCGGAAACCTATGAACAGCATATGCAATTAGTGGAACAATATGTAAACAATACCTCAAATTAAATTTTCATAGGTTTATAGTTTACATTTAAAAAAAAGCATGGTAATCTTTTGTGGACTCATCGCAAAAGATTACCTTTTGCGATTTATTAGAAGTTACTAAAAGGAGAAAAGAACTATGGTAGAAAAAGTTTACCCAATGACACTTGAAGGAAAAGAAAAGCTAGAACAAGAATTAGAAGAATTGAAAACGGTAAAACGCGGCGAAATCATTGAACGTATCAAGGTAGCCCGCAGTTTTGGCGATTTATCCGAAAACTCAGAGTATGAGTCTGCTAAAGATGAACAAGCGTTTGTCGAAGGCCGAATCACTACTTTAGAAAATATGATTCGTTTTGCAGAGATCATTGATAATGAGGGTGTAGACTCTGATGAAGTTTCCATCGGAAAAACAGTGATTTTTGTTGAGTTGCCTGATGGTGACGAAGAAGAGTACATGATCGTCGGTAGTGCTGAAGCAGATCCGTTTTCTGGTAAAATTTCCAATGATTCACCAATCGCTCGTGCCTTGATTGGGAAAAAAGTCAACGATGAAGTGACGATCTCAACGCCAGGCGGAGATATGCAAGTAAGAATCACAGAAGTAAAGAAAAGCTAATTGCTTGATCACTCGATCAATCTAGTTGACCCTGTTGTTCATTCTCCTTTAGGGAATTTGATCAAACAGGGTCTTTTTTCGGACCAGCGACGGATGGACAAACCATTTTTTTCAGGTATGATAGAGTAGAATTACTAGGAGGAGGAGCTTGAATGAAAAGTCCTTGGCGTTTTTTCTTTATTGTTGAAGCGCTCTTACTGCTTTTTGCGGTATGGCAAATTTTATCTAATCCGCCATTATTATTTTTATTAATACTTGGTGTGACGTGCTTGGTCCTTGTGAACCGAAGTGAGCGCAAGAGCAATTTTAAAAATTTCTTGATGGTCTCAAGTTCCATTGCTATTTTGATCAGTTTGTTAAATAGTCCAGCACTGTGGCTGATGCTGATTTTTGCGATTTTATTTATTGGTTTAAAAGGAGTCGAGATTACCGGAATCGACTTAACTAAAAATTCATTCTGGCGCAAAAAACAAATGATTATCGTTGAAACTGAAGAACCCAAAGCTGATCATCCACTGAAACAAAAGCAGCAATGGTTAGGTAATGAACGGATCGGCAGTCAAGTCTATGAATGGGACGATATCAATTTAGATATCTTGACGGGAGACACTTTTATCGATCTAGGCAACACTTTATTGCCTAAGAAAGAAAACGTCGTGATCGTACGAAAAGGCTTTGGCAGAACTCGTATTTTAGTGCCTGCTGGCGTAGCAATCAAATTAGAGCACAGTACTTTTATTGGATCCGTTATCTTTGAAGGCGAAGAAACGAGCTTGAAAAATGAAAAAGTGACGATCTACAGCCCTGATTATGGCGAAAATAGTCGGCGTTTGAAAATTTTAACGAATACCCTTGTTGGTGATGTTGAGGTGATTCGGGTATGATCGGGAAATTTTCAAGAGGCATGATCGCGTTTTATGCAGGCTTAGCAAGTTTTTTTACCATGATTTTGATGCTGTTTTCCTATTTGTATGCCAGTGGGAAAAATAATTGGCTGATAGAAGTCTTTCAAATCAAACTTTTTTTCATTCCTATCGTCTTTCACTTGCTTGTAATATCTGCATTGATTGCTTTAGCTGTCTTCTTACTGATTTCTTTTTTCCGCAACCGTCAATATGGTCCAGTAGAAGAAAAGTTGAGACTATTAGCCAGCGGTTATATCGATAGTCCTCTATTGGAAACTAAAATCCCCCATGCGTCTGAAAACCATTTGATTGCAAACGTAGATCGTGATATTGCTAGTATCCAATCGAAGATGAAACAGATGTCGATGGAATTACAGCAATTGAATGCGAAACCGCAGTTTGTTGATGGTCAGACGAAAGAAGAGATTTTAGAAGCAGAAAGGCAGCGTCTGGCTCGTGAATTGCACGACTCTGTTTCTCAACAGCTGTTTGCCGCCATGATGATGATGTCTGCACTGAATGAGCAAGCGATTCGAACAGATGCTCCAGAAAGCCAAAAGAAACAGTTAGCGATGGTCACAGACATTATCAATGCTTCGCAATCTGAAATGCGGGCGCTCTTGCTTCATCTACGACCTGTCACATTGGAGGGCAAGAGTTTGAAGCAAGGGATCGAGCAATTGTTAAAGGAATTAGAGACAAAAATCAAAATTTTGCTAACTTGGGATATTGAAGACTTTACGATGCCCAGCTCGATCGAGGATCAACTCTTTCGTGTGATCCAAGAACTCTTGTCTAATACACTGCGTCACGCGAAAGCTGATGAGTTAGAAGTATACTTGCATCGCATCGATAATAACGTGTTATTGCGGGTGATCGATGATGGAGTTGGCTTTGATCCCCAAGATCAAAAGGCCGGCAGTTATGGCTTGATGAATATCCGAGAACGGGTGAGTGCCGTTGGTGGTACGTTGAAAATTATTAGTTTTAAAAAGCAAGGAACTAGCATTGAAATCAAAGTTCCACTGTTGAAGGAGGCATAACGGATGATAAACGTGTTGTTAGTTGATGACCATGAAATGGTTCGTCTGGGGGTATCTTCTTACTTATCGATTCAAGACGATATAGAAGTGATTGGGGAAGCGGAAAATGGCCGAGTAGGTTATGAAAAGGCCTTGGAGCTGCGACCAGACGTGATTTTAATGGACTTAGTGATGGATGAAATGGATGGGATCGAATCTACGAAATTGATTTTAAAGGATTGGCCGGATGCAAAAATCATTATTGTCACTAGTTTTATTGATGACGAGAAAGTCTATCCTGCAATTGAAGCAGGTGCGGCCGGTTACCTGTTAAAGACGTCTACTGCTCATGAGATTGCGGAAGCCATTCGTGCCACCCAGCGAGGCGAGCGGGTCTTAGAACCCGAAGTCACCACGAAAATGATGGATCGTTTGACGAATCGGACACCGATCTTGCATGAAGATTTGACGAATCGGGAACAAGAAGTGTTACTGTTGATCGCCGAAGGAAAGAGCAACCAAGAGATTGCGGATTCACTCTTCATTACGCTGAAAACAGTGAAGACACATGTATCGAATATCTTATCAAAATTAGAAGTAGAAGATCGTACACAAGCGACGATATATGCTTTTAAACATAGCTTGATAAAATAAAATCTTAATAATCATACCTCCTCATGGTCAGTTGAGGAGGTTTTTGTTATACTAAATTATGATCTGGTAAAAAAGGAGCGTTTGTGGTGAAGCAAAATTATGCAATAATCGGTCTGGGCCGTTTTGGTGGCAGTATTTGTCGCACGTTGATTGAATCTGGTCAAGAAGTACTGGCCATCGATAGCAATGAAGATCGGGTGAATGAGTACATGAATATCGCCACCCATGCGGTGGTCGGCAATGCACAAGATGAGATGACCTTGCGTTCACTAGGGATTCGTAACTTTGACCATGTGATCGTTGCGATCGGTGAAGATATTCAAGCCAGTATATTGGTCACACTGATGGTTAAAGAAATGGGTGTTCCTAATATCTTAGCCAAAGCCCAAAACGAATACCATGCCCGTGTACTGGAAAAACTCGGCGCAGACCGTGTCGTCCATCCTGAACGTGATATGGGGATTCGCATCGCCCATAATCTAGTTTCCAAAAATATCTTAGATTATATTGAACTATCTGATGAATTTTCTCTAGCAGAAATTCGTGTGTCCAATCCACGCTTTTTCAATAAATCCCTGATTGAGCTGAATTTTCGACAAAAGTATGGTCTGACAGTTGTTGCGATTCGTCGGGGACCAGGACAAGTGATCGTTTCGCCAGATGCAGAGGCGATCGTGCGTGAAAATGACAATTTACTCGTGATCGGCAATACAGATGATGTAGATATACTTGATGAACATATGAATGATTAGGAGTGAAGAAAATGAACTTAACAATAAGTCCTGAAGCAATGCAATGGTTCAAAAAAGAATTGGTGGTAGACCAAGGAAGCGGGATTCGTTTTTTTGGAAAAATTTATGGCAAAACACAAGTGCATGACGGATTTTCCGTGGGGATGTCAGTCGATAAACCAGAACGTCCGATCGTTGAACGAACAATTGACGGCTTGCTTTTTTTTATTGATGAAGCGGATGAGTGGTTTTTCAAAGGCTATGATCTGACAGTTGATTATGATCAAAGGTTAGATGAACCCAAGTATGATTTTAGTGAAGATAAAAAATAATATGAGTTTGGTCAAATGATGACCGATGTAACTCGATTGGCTCTAGGAGATGAAACCGATGTTATCAATTGTTGTACCTTGTTTTAATGAAGAGGCGAGCTTGCCGATATTCTTTGAGGAAACAGAAAAAGTGAAGAGACAATTAAATATGCCCTTTGAATATATTTTTGTCAATGATGGCTCTTCAGATCAAACACTACCTGTTTTAAGAGAGTTATATCGTGACCACCCCGAAAGTGTTCGCTATTTATCTTTTTCGAGAAACTTTGGCAAAGAAGCTGCACTTTATGCAGGCTTACAAGCGGCGAAAGGCGATTTTGTCACTGTGATGGACGCAGATCTACAAGACCCGCCGACATTACTGCCAGAAATGTTTGCGATGCTGGAAGCAAAACCAGAGCTTGATTGTGTGGGGACTAGACGGGCGGATCGCAAAGGAGAACCGAAGATCCGTAGTTTTTTCTCAGATGCTTTTTATAATATTATCAACAAAATTGCCGATACCGAAATGGTAAATGGTGCCCGAGATTTTCGCTTGATGCGCCGTAATATGGTAGATGCCGTTTTACAGCTGTCAGAATACAATCGCTTTTCAAAAGGGATCTTCAGTTGGGTCGGCTTTGATACAGAATACATCGCCTATGAGAACCGGGAACGAGTCGCTGGTGAGACTTCGTGGTCATTTTGGAAACTATTTCAATATTCGATCGACGGGATTGTCAACTTTTCGGATACCCCTCTGAACATTGCTTCGTTTATTGGGGCGCTTTCTTGCTTGGGCTCTCTGATTGCTTTGGTATTTATTGTGATCAGAACCTTTATCTTTGGTGATCCAACAACTGGTTGGCCATCGATGGTTAGCATTTTCTTATTTGTGGGCGGCTTGCAATTGCTTTGTTTGGGAATCATCGGGAAATATATTGGGAAAATTTTCTTAGAAACCAAAAATAGACCCTTATATTTCTTGAAAGAAACTGAAAAAGACCAAGAAAAACAACGATAAATTAAAAGTGTACAATCTGAAGGTTTCGCCTCCAACTGTACACTTTTTTTGCGGAAAGAATTTGTTAGTAGCCTTTATCCAAGTTTATCTCATTTTTTTCAAGTTCTTGTTTCGCCAAAAATTGTTGGAGATTCGTTAAGAAAATGGCCATAAATGCCTTTTGAAAATGGGGCGTATGCCCTGAGATATGGGGGGTTATCAAAAGGTTCTCGATGAGCCATAACGGATCATTCTCGGGCAATGGCTCTTCTTCAAAAACATCCAGTGCGGCAAATGCCAGCTGCTTCTTTTCTAAGGCTTTTGCTAATGCAGTGGTATCCACACTAGGCCCGCGGCCGACATTATAAAAGGAAGCACTAGGTTTCATTTGGGCAAAAAAAGCTGCATCATACAAGTGAGTGGTTTCTTCCGTCAGAGGAAGGATGTTGATGACGCAATCGGCGGTTTTTGCGCAAGCGTGTAAGTCAGATAACGCAAACGTTTTATCAAAACCCGCCACCTCATGCCCGCTAGTATTGATACCAATGGGACTTACACCAAAAAAGGTCAATGCTTGAGCTAACTTTTGACCAATTTGTCCCGTACCAACGATCAAAATTTCTTGGTCCGATAATTTTGTATAGGGAATCGTATTCGGTGACCATTGCTGTTTTCTTTGTTGTTGGATTGCTTGGAAAATCCCGCGGTTTTCCATAAATAGTAGAGCCAATAGATGGTCTGTAATCGATTCAGCATGGATGCCGCTACCATTAGATAAGCGAATGCCGTATTTCGCAAACTCTTTTAAGGGTAAGGTGTCTACGCCAGCTGAAATTGCTTGGACCCATTTCAAATTTGTTTTCTCCGTTAGTAGGTAGTCCTTCCATTCGGGCTTCCAACCGATGGTAATTTCTACTTGTGACCAATCAATTGCTTGGTCCTTTCTGTACACAAGAAATTGATAGTCTTTTTCGATTTGTTTCACGTATGTGTCGCGAAACTCTCGAGTGGCTAAGATTATTTTTTTCATTGCCAAGCCTCCTTTTAACTTAAGTGTAGCAAAGAATGAGAAAAAAACCATGTTCAAGGAATTGAACATGGCCTAGATTAGGTTTTAAACTGAATTTTTGGAGAATGTTTGACCCCTTGTGTGAATAAGAATAAAGAACCAAACAAAATAAAGGTGGTTGCATCGAAGGAAGGCAATAGTAGTTGTACGATTACACTAATAAGCGTAGGCAATGCAGCACTTACGATCAGAATCTTTAAATTTTCAAAGAAAGTATAGGAGAATCGTTTTAATCTTGTATAGATCGTTGCAATAAAGGTCCCCATCACTAAGGTGATCAGCAAGCTGACAAATGATGGATACAATGCAACAAAAAAGACAATGAGTTTGATTAGCCAGGGGATCGCTTGATTTGATAGCGCTTCTCGAATCGCCTGACCGTTAAGATTGCGCAGCGCAGGCTCACTGTAATCAAATTCTAATTGATTAGAATCTAACATTGACGTCGATAAGCCAGAAGAGGGGATACGGATGACCAGCTGATCTTTTAACAAGGCAACAGCGATGACAGAGCCAGTGACATCAGATGCAATATCTGCTGGCGTACGGTTGCCATCTGGATCGAAAGTAAAGATGATCGAATCGGTTTGATAAATGAAACCTTGCGTACCCGGCGCTGTAGCAAGCTTGCCATTTTCGATCGTAAAATCTGGGATCGATTCTCCAATTTTTTGTCCGTCTGCTTGTACATCGCGAAAGACACCTAATACATTGATGGTCATCGGTACCGCGATAAGCACGGAGGCGCTTAATAGAAAAACGATTACTTTGGAAAATTCTGCTTTTTTGACAAATTTTAAATCAGGTATTCGGAAAAAAGCAATTTTAAATAGTTGGACGATAGTCATTTGCTGATGAACTCCTTTGTGGTATAACTAGAGTAATTGTAACGAAGGGTTCTTTGAATTACAAGGAATTCACAAAAAAAGAACCAATAATCGAATGAATGAATAAATAAAGAAATGAAAGTAGGCAAAAGAATGCAAAAGTACAACGAATACAAGCAGTTCTTGCAGCAAAAAAAGTTGTGGGAGCCGATTACGTATTTATTTTTTGGTGGATTAACGACTGTAGTCAACATTGTCGTCTACCTCGTTTTTCGTGAAGGATTTGGTTTTTATTACCAGACAGCGAATGTGATTTCCTGGATTGCTTCTGTTTTGTTCGCCTACTTTACAAATAAGTTATGGGTCTTTGAAGCAAAAACCGAGACAAAGCAAGAGTCATGGGCGGCATTTGGGAAGTTCATTTTCTTTCGCGTCTTATCATTAGGCTTAGATATGCTTTGTATGTATCTATTTATTTCAATTTTGGCAACCGGCGATCTAGTTGCCAAGCTGGTCACCCAAGTTGTTGTTGTTTTGGCAAACTATGTGTTTAGTAAATTTTTGATTTTCAATACGAAAAAAAGTGAGAAAAAGTAAGCATATTTTTTGAACAAAGTCTGATAGTCTGATAATGTTACTTATGTAAACATTATCATTGAGGAGGAATTTTTTTATGACTTACACATTACCAGATTTACCTTACGCATACGATGCATTAGAACCATACATTGATGAAGAAACGATGCATTTGCATCATGATAAACACCATAATACTTATGTAACAAACTTAAACGCAGCGATTGAAAAACATCCTGAATTAGGTGAAAAAACAGTTGAAGAATTATTAGCTGACTTTTCTTCTGTGCCAGAAGATATTCAAACAGCGGTTCGTAACAATGGTGGCGGCCATGCTAACCATACGTTCTTCTGGGAAATCTTAGGCCCAAATGCTGGTGGCGAACCTACTGGAGCCATCAAAGAGGCAATTGACGCAGCTTTCGGCAGCTTTGAAGACTTTAAAGAAGAATTCAAAACTGCAGCAACCGGACGTTTTGGTTCAGGTTGGGCATGGTTAGTCGTGAAAGATGGCAAATTAGCAATCACATCAACAGCGAATCAAGATTCACCATTGATGGATGGCCAAACGCCTGTTTTAGGTTTAGATGTTTGGGAACATGCGTATTACTTGAAATACAAAAATGTTCGTCCAGATTACATCAATGCTTTCTGGAGTGTTGTTAATTGGGACAAAGTAAACGAATATTTCGCAAAAGCTTAAACAATTTACTAGAAAGAAGCCTGCTAAAAGGCTTCTTTTTTTGTGGATAGAAAGAATCGTTTTGATATTGCTAACGCTTACATAATCAGCTATAATAAAGGCGACGGAATCGTCGGATTATAATTATTGGAGGCTTTACACACTATGGAACATGGGAAAGTAAAATGGTTCAACAACGAAAAAGGGTTTGGTTTTATTACAGTTGACGGTGGCGATGATGTATTTGTTCACTTTTCTGCCATTCAAGGAGACGGTTTTAAATCACTTGAAGAAGGTCAAGAAGTTGAATTTACGATCGTTGAAGGTGCCCGCGGACCGCAAGCAGCGGAAGTGACCAAAGTCTAAATCTGAACGGAAAAGCTGAGTAAGCCCTCAGCTTTTTTAATTTGCTATTTCTCGCCATATTTGGTATCTTCAATACATTAGTAAGATTAAGAAGCGAAGAGGGATAAGAATGAAACGAGTAATCACTTACGGAACATTTGATCTATTGCATTATGGACATATCAATCTTTTGCGTCGTGCAAAAGAGCAAGGCGATTATTTGATCGTGGCACTATCAACGGATGAATTTAATTGGAACGAAAAACAAAAAAAATGCTACTTTTCATATGAGAAAAGAAAGCAATTATTAGAAGCGATTCGATATGTGGATCTAGTGATCCCTGAAGAAGGCTGGACACAAAAAGTTTCCGATGTCAAAGAATATCATGTGGATACCTTTGTTATGGGAGACGATTGGGCTGGCAAATTTGATTTTATTCAAGAAGAAACCGATGCTGAAGTGATCTATCTAGCACGGACTCCGGAAATATCAACTACTCAAATCAAAAAAGATTTGAAACTTACCAATTAAAAGGACTATTATAAAAAAGCATCTTTTATAGATGTTTTTTTTGTTGAACGCAACTTCAAGAAATTAAGATTTTATTACTAGTTTTTCATTGATTATTTGTTCAGAACTCAAAATATGGTATGATGTTTTGTGAGTTGACTCGATCAATTAGAAATTCTATGAGAATGGATGAAGAAAGTGGAAAAAGAAATCAAAGTCCGTGCAACTTTAGTGACGAAAGAATACGACTTATATAAAAAGAAAGCGGATAAAGTAAAAGCACTATTCAAGTTCTATCATCGCAATGTTCCTCGATTTTGGGCCTTAAAAGGGGTCAGCTTTGATGTGAAAGCCGGCGAATCCGTTGGGATCATTGGAATCAATGGTTCTGGAAAATCAACTTTATCCAACGTGATCAGTGGGATTATCCCACCGACATCTGGTACGATGGAAGTAAATGGTGACACCTCGATTATCGCGATCGGTGCGGGATTAAAATATCAGCTGACTGGATTAGAAAACATTCGACTTAAAGCCTTGATGTCTGGAATGACTAATAAAGAAATTGATGAAAAAATGCCTGAAATCGTGGCCTTTGCTGATTTGGGCGACTTTATCAATCAACCAGTTAAAAGCTATTCCAGTGGGATGAAATCACGGTTAGGCTTTGCTATTGCTGTTCATAATGATCCAGATATTTTAGTTATTGATGAAGCTTTGTCTGTCGGTGATGAAACTTTTTATCAAAAATGTGTGGATAAAATTATGGAATTTAAAGCAGCTGGAAAAACCATCTTTTTTGTCAGTCATGCTTTAGGACAGGTAGAAAAGCTTTGCGACCGGACGATTTGGATGCACTATGGTGATTTACGGATGTTTGGTCCTACTGAAGAAGTAATGGCTGAATATCGCAAATTCATTGATTGGTTCAAAAAGCAGCCAAAGAAAGAGCAAAAAGCCTATCAAGACAATTATAAAGAAGACCAGAAAGCCTTTAATTTGGAGAAATTAGCAGAAAAAAGCCGTGAAGATCACTTCTTGCAACAACAAAATCTTTCGGACCAAATGATTCAAAAAAACTTGAAACGTACACCTTTAGGGGAAAAAATGAGCTGGCTAACTAAAGGGATCCTAGGTTTGGTAGTAGCCGCTACGATATTTTGTTCGCTGGTTTCTTTTAGTGGGCGTTCGATTACTTACGCAATTAAGAATCCTATTGAAACAATCAGTCAAGTTTTCAAATAAAGAAGATGTTTCTTTGTTTAGTTCATATAGAAAAGGAAGAAGTTTGTGAAAGAGATTGCTGCAGTTATAAAAGAACAATTTAAAAATGCGGGGATTATTTTTCGGATGTCCCGTTATGAAGATAAAGCGACATATCAAAGTCACTATTTAGGGCTAGCTTGGCAGATTTTAAATCCCGCTATTCAAGTAGGTATCTATTACTTGGTATTTGGTCTAGGTGTTAACAAAAATGGAAATGTTGACGGGGTGCCATTTATTATCTGGATGTTGATTGGGATCACAGCATGGTTTTATATTAGTGCATCAATTTTAGGAGCATCAAACAGTATACACCGACAAGTTGGAATGGTAGCGAAAATGAAGTTTCCAGTCAGTATCCTACCATCGATCAATATTATAAGTAATTTGTCATCCTACATCCCTATGGTGGCAATCGTGGTAGGTTCATTATTCATAGCTGGTGTGACACCAAGTATCTATTGGTTACAATTTGTTTATTACTTTCTTGCGATGATTGTTTTCTTATTTGCATTTGGTTTATTGAACGCCACAATAACAGTACTGATACGTGATTATCATATTTTCTTACAATCAGTTCTACGTTTATTATTCTATGTTTCAGGACCTATTTGGAATATCAATAATCGTAATTTGCCAGATTGGCTAATTAAAATACTACACTTGAATCCAATATACTATCTAATCGAAGGATTTCGTGATGCTTTTCTTTCCCGTGCATGGGTTTGGGAAAAAACAACTTATACACTTATCTTCTGGTGTCTAACTTTGATGCTTCTTATTCTAGGAAGTCATTTGCATATGAAGTTCCGCGCTCGTTTTGTGGATTATATTTAAAAAAGACTATTTGCGGTGTCCCCTCTAACTTAGAGGGGACACCTTATTTTTGTTTATTTCAAAGAAGTTACGGAAGCATTAAATATGAAGTTGATTCATGATAGCGATTGCTGAAAGATGCGTTTTGTGGGAAAATTTATTTGATGAGTGAATTTTTATTGGTGAGGTGTAAGATGCGGAGATATCAAAAGGTAATTTTAAGTATTTTAATCGTGTTAGTGGTTGGAATCATTGGAGTAACGATCTACGGGATGCAGGTTTATCAAGAGACAAATGCCACGTTTAATCAAATCTCTCACGCTGTTGATCGGAAAACAGACAAACGAGAGGAGGCGATCAGCATTGAAGATCGAGATCCGTTTTCCATTTTGCTGATGGGAATCGACACTGGGGCATTAGGTCGAACCGAGCAAGGTCGCTCGGATAGTATGATGGTGGTGACGGTCAATCCTGAAAAAAAACAGTCAACGATCATTAGCCTTGATCGAGATATTTACACACAAATCGTTGGTTACAATACGATCGATAAGCTGAATCATGCCTATGCTTTCGGTGGGGAGGCTATGGCCATGGACTCTGTTGAAAATCTCTTGGACATTCCTATTGATCACTATGTGACGATCAATATGCAAGGGATGCGGGATCTGATCGATGCAGTTGGAGGTATCGAGGTGACAAATGCTATCGATTTTACTTTAGAAGGTGTTCATGTCCCTGAAGGGCGAATCACCTTAGATGGGAAAACAGGTTTGGCTTATGCAAGGATGCGCAAACAAGATCCGGAAGGGGATATCGGTCGCCAAAGACGGCAAAGAGAAGTGGTTACGAAAATTCTTCAAAAAGTTATGAGTCTGGATGGCATCAGTAATTACCAAAAGATTCTCAAAGCGGTTGAAAAGAATTCGAAGACGGATCTTACGTGGAATGATATGATGGACATCGGTACCAATTATATTCCTGCTTTTACGACCATCAAACAAGAGCAACTCCAAGGAGAAGGGCAACTGATTGGTGGAGTGTATTATCAGTTATTGGGGACGAATCAGTTGTTGCATACGCAAAATTTGTTAAAGGAGCAGTTGCAGCTTCCGACGAACGAGGGTTTGACCCAAGGCGATGAATATACTAACGGATCGCCTAATTATCAGTTATACGACGACAGTTTGACCTTCTCAGAAGAAAATTCAACAACTGGGGAGTAGCTAGTATCTTTAGAAGCCTAAAAAAGCAGGGTGACCGAAAGTCCTCCTGCTTTTAGTTTTCCACAAAAGTACCAGGGGGAATCTTGTTTCACGAGATCATCAAATGAAAAAACATAAGAAAGCTTAAAAAAACAATTTTTTCATGAAAGAATGAAAATGAAACAATCAAACTGTGAAACATTTACTCGGAATGACTCCAATTTTTATAGTTTTTTCTAAGGATTAATGGATATTTTTTGTTTTTTCTGTTTCGAATCGAATTTTTTGGTAAAATAGGACAGTAGTCATTATAGATTGGAAGGATAGATGAGATGAAGAATTTGAAAGATAAAGTTGTCCAAGGGATACGTAAGGGGCCAGAAGAACCAAAGGCTAAATCGTATCGCAAATCTCATGTTCCATTTCGATTGAACTTTTTGTTTTTTATTATTTTTGCTTTGTTTGTATCTTTGATCGTTCAATTAGGCTATCTACAGATCGTCAATGGCGACAATATTGAGCAGCAGTTGAAAGCTTCATCTGTAGTGGAAGTCAAAGGAAGCGCCCCACGGGGAATGATCTATGACGCTTCTGGAAAAGCGCTGGTGGAAAATCAAGCCAATGCGGCAATCACATTTACCCGCGGAAACAAAATGACCGCTCAAGATCTGTTAGAAACGGCCAAAAAATTGAGCGAGTTGATCGAAGTTCCTGTGGACAAAAACTTGTCTGATCGAGATCTTAAGGATTTTTGGCTGGCAGATGAAGACAATCTTGAAGCAGCAACTGACCGATTGAGTGATGAAGAGCGTTCTTTAGGTACTTCTGAACAATATGCGGCAACCGTTGAGAAAGTGACAGAAGATGAAATCAATTTTTCTGATGCCGAATTAGAAGCAGCCACGATTTTTAAGCGGATGAATAGCGCCCAATCTTTGAGTACGGTCTTTATTAAGACGTCGGATGTGTCTGACCGTGAATTAGCTATTGTTGCTGAGAACATGGTCGATTTACCGGGAATCTCCACCGGTACCGATTGGACACGAAAGATCGTTGAAGGAAGTTCTCTGGCTAGTTTGATCGGAACGGTGACCAGTGAAGAACAAGGAATTCCGGAAGAAGTTCTAGACGAATTTTTAGAAAAAGGCTATGCTCGTAATGATCGCGTTGGACGTAGTTATTTAGAGCAGCAGTATGAAGAAGTCTTACAAGGCACAAAATCCATTTCCGAGATCTCCCTTGATAACAATAATAATATTGAAAGTCAGAAAGAAACCTTTGCTGGGGCAAAAGGGGATAACCTTGTTCTAACATTGGATGCTGAGTTTCAGGCGAAAGTTGACAAAATTTTGCAAGAAAATTTCCAAGAACTGATTGATTCTGGCGCAGCTGAATATTCTCCAGGGGTTTACGCAGTGGCGTTAAATCCAAAAACCGGCGGCGTTTTGTCAATGTCTGGTTATCATCATGACACAGGTTCAAATGAATTGCAGGAAAATGCCATTGGTACCTTCATTAATTCCTTTGTACCAGGGTCCGTTGTCAAAGCAGGGACTTTGGCTGCCGGCTGGGAAAATGGGGTCTTAAACGGCAATGAAGTGTTATTGGATCAACCAATCAGAATTGGCTCCGATGTGAAAGCCTCAATTTTCAACCCAACTGGGGCAAATAATCGTAACCTTTCTGCGGAGCAGGCGTTGGAAGTTTCTTCTAACTCCTATATGATGCAAGTCGCTTTACGTTTGATGGGCATCAATTATCAGTCAGGTATCTCGATTCCAACAGTGGATCGTCAAGGGGATGTCTATGAAAAACTACGTTCGTCTTTTGCCTCTTTTGGTATGGGAACTGAAACTGGGATCGATTTACCGGGAGAAGCGACTGGTATCAGCACATCGATCGATAACATGGACCCGGTCAGTGATGGTGGGAAGATCCTTGACTTGGCTTTTGGTCAGTTTGATACCTATACGACGTTGCAACTGGCACAATATGCAGCAACTGTTGCTAATGGTGGCAAAAGATTGCAGCCTCACATCGTCGACGGCATTTACGGCAATGATGAAACTGGCGGTCTTGGCTCACTGATTGAAGAGATCGAACCAACGGTATTGAACGAAGTTGGTTTAACAGATGCTCAAATGCAAATTGTTCAAAATGGATTTTATGATGCAGTTCATGGAACGGATGCGTGGGCAACTGCCAAAGGCTTGGCCTCTGCGAAAATGGAAGTGTCTGCTAAAACAGGGACTGCCGAGACACCGATCGTGGATAGTAACGGTAACACGATCAGCTTAGTAAACTTGAATATCGTGGCATACGGACCTAGCAGCGATGCGGATATTGCCATCGCGATCGTAATGCCTCAATTAAAAGGCGACACAGATACCCATCCAAATATTCAAATCGCCAAAGAAATCATGGATGCTTACTACGACTTATATATGAAATAAGCATAAAAAATCGCAGTGAAGACTGCGGTTTTTTTGTTTTATAAGAAAACTGATAGAAAACCAACATTTAGTGAGAAAGACTTGCTATTTTTGAATGATTGGCTTAGAATACTAGCGGTCAAGAGATAATTTTGATTTGCACGTTAAATAAAAAGATAAACTGATGATAAAAGGGGTAAAAAACGTAATTATGAACAAGGAATGTTTAAGTAAACAAGAGTTAATGAAACAGTTGGGACAATTTACACCAGCTGAAAAAAAGGAGATTCGGGATTATTTGCAACGGAAAAATCCATTGCTTTTCCGAAAATTTGAACGAATGAAACACGATTTATATCGCTTGGAATCACGACGTGTCCAATGTGAGATTGAAAATAACGAAAAGGAGTTAGGTCTTCTAAACGATAAGATCCTTTTGAAAAAAGAAGATTTTCTTGAGCTGTTATTAGCAATCAGAAAGAAAAGAGGGTAATGGATGGAATTTATTGAACTCGTCATTATCATTGCAATTCTTGTCACATTATCAAATGTGGCGAGCAAAATATTGCCCTCGGTACCGATCTTTTTTATTCAAATTATTTTAGGAATTTTATTAGGTCTTACAGAGATGGGCCAAGAGATCGCCTTTGAGCCAGAAATGTTCTTAGTAATGATCATTGGTCCATTGCTATTTCGTGAAGGGGAGCGGGCAGACGTTCCGGAAATCTTAAAAAACAGCAAGATCGTGCTATTTTTGGCTTTTGGTGGCGTGTTAATGACGCTGTTTGCGGTCGGCGGAACCCTCCATTGGCTAATGCCGACGATTCCTCTGGCTGCTTGCTTCGCTTTTGGGGCTGCTTTAGGACCAACTGATGCGGTGGCAGTCTCTTCATTAGCAAAACGTTTGAAAATTTCCAAAAATATTATGCATATTCTGGAAGGCGAGGGCTTACTGAATGATGCTTCGGGGGTTACCGCATTACAGTTTGCTATCGTAGCTTTGACCACCGGGAGTTTTTCAGCAGCCAACGCAGGTTTCCAACTCCTTTTCTCTAGTATCGGCGGCGGACTTATCGGTTACTTGATTGTGTGGCTGAAACGCCGGATTTTACGTTTTATTGAAAAAATCTCGGCACAAGATGTCACAGTATACTTATTGATTGAACTACTCTTGCCATTTGCTGCCTATTTGCTGGCAGAAATGATCGGAGTCTCAGGGATTATCGCAGCCGTTGTGGCAGGTGTAGCCCAATCCCAAAGAAAACGGCGAATCTCGTTGTTTGATGCAGAGTTGGCGAACATTTCGGAAAGCACGTGGTCGACCATAGTCTTTACATTGAACGCATTAGTGTTTCTCTTTCTAGGGATCGAGTTGTCACAAGTCTTCTCACCGATCTGGGAAAGCAAAAACTATGCAAACTGGCATCTAGTTATCACGATTTTAGTCGTCACAACGGTGATTTTCCTCGTTCGTTTTCTCTTTTTACTATTTTATTATTGGTTCTTACAATCAAAAAAACAAGTGTCTATGAATCAAGTCGCCTTGTTGACCTTTGGTGGCGTCAAGGGAACAGTCAGTTTGGCAGCCATCTTTATTTTACCGGTGATGGTGCATGAGACACCGTTTCAGGAACGGAGCTTGCTCTTGTTTTTGACCGCCTGTGTGATTTTGCTGACATTGATCATCAGCGTGATGGTCTTGCCTTATTTGGCAGATGGTGAAGCTGCCGAAAGTGTCGACTTCAATCACTTGCTGATCTTAGAAGACGTCATCGAACAATTGGAAGCAGAAGAAAAACAAGAGCTTTCTGATAAAGGTCGCTTAGCGATTGATGCTGTCATCAATTCCTATGAAAATCGCCGTTGGGAATTGTATCGCAATAGTTTGACAGATTCAGAAAAACAAGAAATCCAAGAAATTCAAGGGTTGATCTTGTCGATCGAACAAGATGGCTTGGATGAAGCCTATCGAAATGGGAAAGTCAGTCTAAATGGCTATCGTTTTTATTCACGGTTTATTTCTCAGCAACAGCATTCCCTCGCAAAACAAATTCTCTCATTTTTTAGTTTTTGGCTCTTCTTTATTCAGCGCTTTATTCGTGTATTGATCCATCCTCGTTTGTTTTTACAGCGACGGCAGCAACTGAAAGATGCCTTGAAACAACGAGACATTTCTGAAGTACAAAAAATCTACTTAAAAAACAGCGAATACATTTTTCACAGTTTGAGCAATTTAGAAGATGTCTATGATTCCTCGTTGATCAATTTCTTTATTCGTCAACGAGAAATGAGCATCAAACGGTTTGAACATAGCAATTTCATTGAAACGATCATGATCGAGCAAGAGCCGATTTTTGTCAAGAAAGTCCTTTGGGGCTATTATCTCGAGCGCAAGACGATCGATGAATATGAAGTGGCTGAAAAAATATCGACGATTTCTGCGAATGAATATCGACGCAATGTCAATCTGTTAGAATCGTATGCGATGTCTCGAGCAGAAGAACAGCCGAAACAGCGAATGTTCCGCCGATAATATGTCTCAAAAGGTGCATGAAGTGATGCACGTTTTATGGAGTGTCTTCGTCAGGTTATTCCCCGTAGGTGATCAACATGGATCATCCAAGGGAATAAACTGACGAAGGCATTCTTTTTTACAAAAATTGAATTTTTTCTCTCATTGTCTCCGTTGATGAAATGTGGTACAATGAGCGAAGAAAAAACTCAGGAGGGATTCTGTGAAAGAATTAAAAGTAAGTGAATTAACCAAAACTTACGGTGAAAAAACACTGTTTGATCAGCTTTCTTTTCTGATACATGAAAAAGATCGGATCGGTTTGATCGGTGTCAATGGCACGGGGAAATCAAGTTTGTTACGGATCTTAGCCGGTTTGGATCGCGGAGATGGCGATCGCCAAACGGTATTTGCCGCCCAAGATTATCGCATCGGTTTCTTGGCTCAAGACAATCAGTTACAAGAAGAATTATCTGTTGTAGATGCTGTTTTTCAAGGCACCAGTCCGCTGATTCGCGTTGTTCGTGACTATGAAAAAGCGCTGATTGCTTTAGAAAATAATGGTATGGATCAACAAACGCAACGGAATTATCAGTTGGCAGAAGAAGCGATGAATAAGGCTGATGCTTGGAATACAGATACAACTGCCAAGATTATTTTACAAAAGCTTGGGATCAGGGAGTTAGAGAAAAAGGTCAGTGAGTTATCTGGAGGTCAAAAGAAACGAGTGGCTATGGCTCAAGTATTGATCGATGAACCAGACCTGTTGTTATTGGATGAACCGACTAACCACTTAGATTATGATGCGATCCAATGGTTGGAAGGCTATTTAAAGAATTATCGGGGTGCGTTACTGATGGTGACCCACGATCGCTACTTTTTGGATCGAGTCGTTAATCGGATTTTCGAATTATCCTTTGGCAAGTTGCATGAATATCAAGGCAATTACGAGACGTATCTTCATGCTCGAGCAGAACGAGAACGTGTGGAGGAGACGCAAGAAGACAAGCGCAAGCAGTTGTACAAACATGAGTTGGCTTGGATTCGTACTGGAGCAAAAGCCCGTACAACGAAACAACAGGCCCGGATCGATCGTTTCGATGATTTAAAAGAAAACCTACATCAAGTAAAACGGAACGGCGAAGTGGCCATTGATGTTGCTACGACACGCTTAGGTAAACAGGTCCTAGAACTAAAAGATGCGAGTTTCCAGATTGAAAATAAAACGATTTTGTCTCACTTCGATTTGTTGATTCAATCAAGAGAACGCTTAGGGATCACAGGAGAAAACGGTGCGGGTAAATCAACGTTGCTCAATATTTTAGCTGGTCGCCTGCCTTTAGAAGAAGGGGAGCGTACGATGGGCGTGACGGTGAAAATGGCTTATTATACGCAAACGATTGAAGCGATGAACCCTGATCAGCGAATGATTGCTTATTTGCAAGAAGCAGCGGAGGAAGTGCAAAAAGTGGACGGCTCCCAAGTCAGTGTCGCAGAAATGCTGGAACAGTTTTTGTTTCCGCGATCCATGCATGGCACCAAGATCGGCAAGCTGTCTGGCGGGGAAAAACGACGACTATTTTTACTCAAGCTATTGATTGGACAGCCAAATGTTCTCTTGTTAGATGAACCGACCAACGATTTGGATATTGATACCTTGACGATTTTGGAAAATTATTTGGAAACATTTCCAGGTGCAGTCATCACTGTTTCCCATGACCGTTACTTTTTAGATAAAGTTGCCCAAAAATTGCTGATCTTCGAAGGAGACGGCCGGATTAAGTCCTACTTTGGTTCCATTAATGAGTACCTAGCAGCCAATACCAATAAAGCTAGTTCGAGTGTACTAGAGCCAAAAGAAACAAAATCCGATTCCCTTTCTGCTGAAAGTGAGGAGACTGCTGCAGCGCCTATCAAAAAGAAACTGAGTTATATGGAACAAAAAGAGTGGGCGACGATTGAGGATGATATTGCGGCATTAGAAGAAAAAGCAGCCGCTTTAACTGAAGAAATGAATCATCAAGGTGCGGACTTTACGAAGCTCCAAAAATTACAGCAAGAAATCAGCGAGGTTGAAACGCAACTGGCAGAAAAAATGGATCGTTGGGAATATTTGAGCGAATTTGTCTAGAGTAAAGGAGAAAAACGATGGAACAAGCATATTTAGAGCTAGGAAAAAAGATTTTAACAGAAGGCAATGATAAAAGCGACCGTACAGGAACGGGAACGCGCAGTGTCTTTGGTCACCAAATGCGTTTTGACCTGTCCCAAGGCTTTCCATTGTTGACAACCAAGAGAGTTCCTTTTGGTTTGATCAAAAGTGAATTATTATGGTTTCTAAAAGGAGATACCAACATTCGTTATCTGCTAGAGCATAATAACCACATTTGGGATGAATGGGCGTTTGAACGCTATATTAAAAGTGATGCTTATACAGGTCCTGATATGACGGATTTTGGTCGCCGTTCCTTAGTGGATGAAGCTTTCAATGAACAGTACCAACATGAGTTGAAACAGTTTTGTGAAAAAATCTTAGCCGATGATACTTTCGCTGAAACTTTCGGCGATTTGGGTCATGTTTATGGGTACCAATGGCGGCATTGGGAAAAAAGTACGGGTGGGTTTATCGATCAAATCAAAGAAGTGATCGACATGATCAAAACAACGCCAGACTCTCGTCGTTTGATCGTCTCTGCTTGGAATCCAGAAGATGTACCGACGATGGCGTTGCCGCCTTGTCACACAATGTTTCAATTTTATGTTCATAATGGGCGCTTAAGCTGTCAGTTGTATCAACGCAGTGCCGATGTCTTTTTAGGTGTTCCCTTCAATATTGCTAGTTATGCGCTATTGACGCACCTGATTGCTCATGAAACTGGACTAGAAGTTGGAGATTTTGTCCATACATTAGGCGATGCTCATCTTTATAGCAATCATATGGAACAAATGAAAGAACAATTGACTCGAACAGTGCGTCCTGCGCCAACCTTACAGCTAAATCCTGAAAAACAATCAATCTTCGATTTTGAAATGGAAGATATTACGCTGGTTGGGTATGATCCGCATCCAACGATCAAAGCGCCGATTGCAGTTTAAGTGGTTGTTTGGTTTCATTTCATAAAGAAAGGAATGAGGCGTAATGGAAAATACCCACAAACGAGGCTTTGCGGCGACCTTTCATCAGAGACATGCTGGATCGATTAATGCAGTGCTCATTGAGCAAGTCATTGATTTCTTGGATCAGCACTATGATGCAGTTTGGCTATCCGTATCCGAAGAAACGGTGCCGGAGCTAAAAGAAGCCATTCGGTCAAATCAGCAGTGCACTGCCATTTTTATACCAGCAAAAGGAGCGGCAGATGCCCGCAGAAGGCTTGTTTTTGCTGCACAGCACAACCTACCAATGCTGGATTCATTGCATATTTGTGATTTTGATCGCCTAGTGACGTGGATAGAGACGTACCCAGAAGAACTTGTGGCAATAAGCAAACAGCCATTACCAGAGAATACGTATTGTATCCTAGGACGAACTGCAAGGGCATTTGCGAGTCATCCGCAAACGTGGCAAAGAACGGAGTGCTTGATCAACGAGATCGCCGCCGACTTTTTTCAAATAGAAGAAATTGATGTCGCAGCTGGCAGTGCTCTCTTTCCGATCTCCCTGATACCGACCTTGCTGAAAAACAACAACGCGCGTTTAAACGATGGAGAATGGCCAAGAAATGTCCAAAGAAGTGGCGGCACAATTGTTTACCAAGCCTGTGATGGCTTGCGCTTTGATGAGCGCAACAAAGATCCATTTGAGCATGAATCGGCTTTTCAGCTGATGCAGCGACTGCAAGTCGCTGCGGATATTTCTGAATCATTTTATACAGAAGGGATGTAATATTTATGTTGATCGCACTTTGGGCACAAGATCAAAAGGGGTTGATCGGAGCGGATGGCACACTGCCGTGGCATTTACCCAATGATTTGAAATTTTTTAAAGAGCAAACCATCAATAATACAATCATTATGGGGCGCAAAACCTTTGAAGGCATGGGAAAAAGATTGTTGCCACAACGGACGACGATCGTTTTGACAAGTGATCGAGATTATCAAGCCAACGGTGCCTTGGTGATGCATGACCGTGAGGAAATTTTGACGTATGTGAAGCAGCAAAAGCATCCTGTTTTTTTAACTGGTGGAGCGGGTGTTTTTGAAGCGATGATTGACGATTGTGATCAATTGTACCGTACAGTGATCGATGCGGAGTTTAACGGAGATGTGTATTTCCCAGAGATTGATTGGACGCAATGGAAACTTGATCATGTGGTCGATGGGATCATCGATGAAAAAAACCATTATCCTCATCGATTCGAGTTTTATCATAAAAAATAAAAGATCAGGGATCTTTTTCTAATGAAGGTTCCCTAATCTTTTATTTAATCGCACTTACTGTTTAGGTATAAAACAAGACAGAGAAGTACATTAGTCCAGCACCTAACATAACGAATAAGTGCCAAACCACATGCATGAATCGAACGGATTTTAAACTATAGAATAGCGCACCCACAGTATAAGAAACACCACCGCTTGCTAGTAAAAATGTTCCCCAATAGCCTAAATGTTCGATCAGGGGTTTAAAGGCGACGACACATAGCCAGCCCATGATGATGTAGATCAGGGTGGAAATTTTAGAGACGGTCTCTTTTTTATGAAGAGTCAGTGACTTATAAACGATGCCGCTAATTGCGAGTAGCCAAATCAAGACGAAGAGTGACCAGCCAAGCCAGCCTTGGATACTAAGCAAACAAAAAGGAGTATAGCTTCCAGCGATCAGCAAGAAAATGGAGGCATGATCAAAGACTTGGAAGACCTTTTTTGCTTTGGTAAAAATCAAACTGTGAAATAAGGTAGAAAAGAGGAAGAGCAAAATCATCATCGACCCATATATGGCATAGGAAACGATGTGGATAGGTGACCCAAGATTTGCCCCCTTGATTAAGAGAATGACCAGTCCTGCGATACTCAGTCCTAATCCGATCCCGTGGGTTACTGCATTTAATACTTCATTGACGATCAAATATCTGCGACTAAACTTCATGTGCTGCATTCGGCACCGTCCTTTCGAATCGAAATTAGATGAAAAAAAATTTTCTCTCTGTTATACTTAGTATAAATGGTCTGTGGTTATTTTACCATGAAAAAAGACTTGATTTAAAGAGAGAGTGAATATATGATGGCAAATCTTAAAATTGTGACAGATTCTTCCAGTACGATGGAACCAAGTGTCCGTGATGCTTTGGCTATCCATGTTGTGCCTTTATCTGTAATGATTGATGGTGTCGTTTATCCAGATGATGAAACGCTACCGGGAGAAAAATTTATGCAAATGATGGCGCAAGCCAAAGAATTACCTAAAACTAGCCAGCCGCCGATCGGTCATTTTGTAGAATTATATGATGAATTAGGCAAAGATGGCAGTGAAATTTTATCGATCCATATGACCAAAGGCCTGAGCGGAACCGTGGAAGCGGCTCGTCAAGCCAGTCATTTATCAAAAGCCAAAGTCACGGTGATCGATAGCGACACAACAGATCAAGCGCTGGCTTTTCAAGTGATTCGGGCAGCTGAATTGGCTAAAGCCGGTAAGACACTAGAAGAAGTGTTACCTGAAGTGGATTTGGTGCGTGAACATACGAAATTATTTATCGGCGTTTCAACGTTAGAAAACTTAGTAAAAGGCGGTCGTATCAGTCGTGCCAAAGGTCTTTTATCGAGTTTGCTGAACATGAAAGTGATCATGGATTTTGATCATTCAGAACTGATTCCAGTCGTCAAAGGACGCGGTGTCAAGACGTTTAATAAATGGTTTGAGGAATTAAAAGCAGAATTGAAGAATATGCCTAAAGTGACGAAAGTTGGTATTTCTCATGCTGAAGGATTAGAAATCACTGAACGTTTCCAAAAAGAACTAGCAGAACTGTTTCCTGACTTGGAGATCCCATTGCTTCACACAACACCGATCATCGCCACTCACACTGGCAAAGGTGCTTTTGCGATTACTTACAGTACGGAATAAAAAGGATGTTTCTTTCAGCGATTCGTTTGACGACGAATCGCTTTTTGGTGTATGAAAAGCTGAAAAGAAGAAAAAGCAGAATGAAGCTGCGATTTTTGTCTACTCAGAGAGTAGGGAGCTGTTTTCTTTCTTAAGTTTGAAGGATTGCGACTAGGAATTTTATGAGAATTTTGTTAAAATAGCAAAGATTACAAAGGAGTTTGAATACCTGTGAAATGGAAAAAAATAGTAACTTATTTACTTGTTGTGGGACTGATAGCCATTGGAACGGGCTTCTTGTTTCATTTTGCTGTTCCCAAAGCGCACCCACTGTTGACCCCTGTTAATAAGCTGGCGGCCAATGATTCAAAAAAATCCGCCATCGAGTATCTCGCACTTGGGGATTCATTAACGGAAGGGGTTGGTGATGAGACAGCTCGTGGCGGCTTTGTGCCAATTTTAGCTGGGGATTTAGAGGACCGCTATGATTTGAACAATTTGGTAACCAAAAATTATGGGGTCGCTGGTGAAAGAAGTGATCAGATTTTAAAGCGAGTCAAAAATGATGAAGACTTGCGGCAAGACCTCAGTCAAGCGGATTTGATTACCTTGACTGTCGGCGGTAACGATGTACTAAAAGTGATTCAGAGCAATTTCTTCGGCTTGAGCATTGAGACGTTTACGGAACCGATGGAAGATTACAAAGAACGTTTAAAAGACTTGTTTGCTCAAATTCGCGATTTGAATAGTGATGCACCAATCTATGTCTTGGGCATCTACAATCCATTTTATCTGAATTTCCCAGAAATCACGGATATGCAAACGATCATTGATAACTGGAATAAGCAAACGGAAACGTTCGTCAATCAGCAAGAAAAGGCCTTTTTTATTCCTATCAACGATTTGCTCTATAAAGGGTTAAGTGATGAGGTCGGTATTGCTGATACCGAAGGAGGGGAATCAGAGGGAACTGCCGAATCATCGGATTCAGAAAGTTTATCTGATTCATCAACAACAGCTTCGGATGAAACGCAAAGTAGTCCTTCAACGACCACTGATTCATCGCAAGCCGTTGGAAATAACATTACAAACAATGTTTTGTATGAAGGCGATCGCTTCCATCCCAATAATCTTGGGTATCAACTGATGGCGAATGCCGTTCGCGATGAAGTGATCAAAACGCAAAACTATTGGTTGCTAGAGGAGGATACAAAATGAAATTAAGGGAATCAACGAAGCAGCCGGAAAAAACAGCTACAACGAATAAAAAAGCATTCAACTACTGGAAAATTGCCTTTTTAGTGTTGGTCGGTATCCTTTTAGGGACAACGGTTTTCTTTGCTTCAAGAATTTTTCAGCAGCGGGAAACCGGCTTAAATGAAAGTGCCGAACTTGTTCAACGGGAGGGCAGTCCTGTTCTGACCGTTAACAGTAACAAAAGCCAAGTCAATCAATTGATTGATTTTTACCTATCTGATTTTCAAAAGGATCAAGAGGTCAAATATAATTTTGAGCTAAGAAATGAAGCACTCTTAACAGGAGAGTTTCAAGTATTAGGATTTCCTATCACCTTCTATCTCTATTTTGATCCTTACGTGACGGAAGAAGGCAATGTCCAATTAAAGGCCAAAAGCTTATCAATCGGCACCTTGGATCTGCCCACCAGTGAAGTGATGAAAATGATCAAACGTAGTTTTAAATTTCCTGAATGGATCGATGTCAATGCCGATGAACAAATTATTTTGATTCGATTGGATCAATTCCGCATGCAAAACGGCTTGTTTATCAAAGCGAACAAAATCAATCTTGTGGATGATGAAATTCAAATGAGTTTATATTTACCAGCTGAAACGGAGGATGAATAATGGAACGAGCAATTTTTGCCGGTGGGTGCTTCTGGTGTATGATCCAACCCTTTGATGAACTAGAGGGCGTGCATTCGATTTTTTCTGGCTATACCGCAGGACATACCGAAAATCCAACCTATGAAGAAGTCAAAAGCCATCAAACCGGGCATACCGAAGCAGTGGAAATCATCTTTGATCCTGAAAAAATCAGTTATGAAGATCTTTTGACGATTTATTGGCAGCAAACAGATCCAACGGATGCTTTTGGGCAATTTGAAGATCGTGGCGACAATTATCGTCCGGCTATCTTCTATTTGAATGAAGAGCAACGACAAAAAGCCGAAGCCAGCAAGGAGGCACTTCAAGCTTCCGGTCGCTTTACCGATCCGATCGTGACCACGATCGAACCAGCCCAACCCTTTTATTTAGCGGAAGAAGAACATCAAGAGTATTACAAAAAGAATCCTGAGAATTTTGCTCGCAATCACGCTCGTAGAGCAGCCTTTTTAGAAAATCATTGGGAGCAAGATCATGCGTAAAAGTTTTTATAGCTATTTAATGGCAGTCAAAGGTCCGAGTCATACAGATGAGGCTCAGATCTTTGCCACTCATGCAAGTCATGATATTCAGTTTCCAAAACACAGTGATGATTATGATGAAGTTTCTTCTTATCTGGAACTAAGCGTTGATTATTTGCCGTCCATGGATATTTTTGATCGTATCTGGGCAGAGTATCTCGAAAATAACAAATAAAAAACTGTCCTTCGTTTTGTATGGTTGCATAAAATCCACAGAACGAAGCTGTTTTTTCTCAGAGAGGTGTTGTGAATGAAAGGTTTAACGACGAGCCGATATATCGTTTCTCTCGTTTGTGCCGCAATTTTGTCAGGAGGCGGTGTCTATTTATGGCAAACGGCTCAGCAAAATCAGCAGACGACGCAACCGGTGACAGAAACGAGCACAGAAGCCAGCGGGATGGAGAAAATCCAGTCGCTATATGACCAGATCCTCGCGAATTATTACCAAGAAGTCGATGAGGATGCCTTGATAGAAGGCGCCCTACAGGGAATGACTGATGCGCTAGATGATCCTTATACAACGTATTTGAATCAATCGGATGCGGATAACTTAGAACAATCACTTTCTGGCAGTTTTGAAGGGATTGGTGCTACCTTGTCGATCGTGGAAGACTATCCAGAAGTCGCACAAGCCCCGATAAAAAATACGCCTGCTGAAAAAAGCGGCCTGCGAATGAATGACCGAATCGTCAAGGTAGATGGTGAAGATACGCAGGGTCAAGAATTATCTGAAGTCGTGGGTAAGATTCGTGGTGAGAAAGGGACGAAAGTCACCTTAACGATTCAACGTGGAGAGGACACATTTGATGTGGAGATTACTCGGGATGTGATCCCCATCGAAACGGTTCATGGAGAAATCGCTGAAAGTGATGAAACGATCGGTCGTATCGACATTACTTCCTTTGGTGAAAACACGGCAGCTGAGTTGAAAGAAACCATCACCGAACTGAGGGAAGCCGGTGCAAAGTCGTTTGTACTAGATTTAAGACAAAATCCTGGTGGACTGCTAGACCAAGTCCAGATCATGGCGAGTATGTTTTTGGAAAACGGTCAAACGATCGTGAAATTTGCCAATAACCAAGGGGTAATCAGTGAAACCAAAGCGAGTGAAACCTTGGACGAAGGATTCAAAGTCACAGAGCCGGTCGTTGTTATAGTCGATGGAGGCAGTGCCTCCGCATCGGAAATTTTTGCTGCAGCCTTGCAAGAATCAGCGGATATTCCTGTCGTTGGTACGGAAACCTTTGGTAAGGGGACTGTCCAGAATGTGAAGGATCTGGGGGATAACAGTGAATTAAAAATGACGGTCATGAAATGGTTGACCCCGAATGAAAATTGGGTCAATGATCAAGGCGTGATGCCGGATTATGAAGAGGTCTATCCAGAATATGCGTATTTCCCGCCATTACCACGGGACCATGCTTTAAAAGCTGGCCAATCGTCAACGGCAGTCAACAATCTAAATCAGTTTCTTAAAGCGTTGGGGTATTCAACCAGTGGTGATACCTTCAATGATGAGACGACCGCAGCTGTGCAGTCCTTCCAAGAAGACCATGATTTAAAGGGAACTGGGGAAGTCGATGCAGACACGGCCCAAGCAATTGAAAAAGAAGTAACAGCGAAACTCAAAGCAGAGGACCCAGCATACTTAAAAGCACTGTCCTTGCTTTCTGAACAATAAACTAAGTGAAAAGTTGGAGAGGAGGCAGACGTGTGGAGTCGAAAAAACTTTGGGTTGATCGTTTTTGGCTAGTAGTGAAATATGCGTTGATCGCTTTTGCAACAGCCTTCTTGATTCGGGCATTCTTGTTGATCCCAGTTCCTGTTGAAGGAAATTCGATGGAAGGAACTTTAAAACAAGGAGACATGGTGGTCATTGAGAAGATTTCGCCGATCCAACGTTTTGATGTCGTTGTTTTCCAACTGCCGGATGGTTCGACCTATATCAAGCGGGTGATTGGCTTACCGGGTGAGTCAGTGAAATATGTCAATGATCAGCTTTACATTGATGATGAACCAGTAGATGAAGATTTTCTAGTGAAAAACCGTAGCAATGACCACGAGTCTGCTTCTTATACCAATGATTTTGATTTAGAATCTTTATTAGGCGTTGAGAAATTAGGGAAAGATAGTTACTTTGTCATTGGTGACAATCGACGTGCCTCCAAAGATAGTCGTTCCTTTGGACCAATATCAGGAGAGGCTATTTTAGGCAATGCCCGTTTTGTTTATTATCCATTGACCCATATTCGGTTGATTTAAGCTATGTAATTATACACACAGTCAAATAATGCATAACCCCTTGGATTCATCGATTGATTCCAAGGGGTTATTTGTATAGCTTTCAATCTTTTTCAAAAGACTTCCTTAGGTTTGCCGAAGTGCGCCAGTTGTTATTAATCCGTCAACTTTTTGATTTTTTCATTAAAAGCAGCCAATAATTTCTGACAGAGATCTGTTTCAAAGTCATAATAGCGACAAAAATCAATGATTGCCGAATTCTTTTCGGTTGTATATGGAGGGAAAAGCTGAGGCGCACTCAGGATATAAAAATCAAATGGTTCTTCTGTTGGCAGTGTGATCCGCTCTATCGCAACGAATGGTAATCGCTCACATATATTAAAAACTTCCATTGAAACTAAATAATTGGATACATAGACGAAAGCAACTTTAAGCTTATATTTCTGTTCCTTTTCGATGTAAACGGGGTAAAGCAAACAGGCTTGATAAAAGGCAAGATCGGCATAACAGGTTTTCAACCATTCATAACCTTTACGATTTGCTATTTTACGCCAAAAACTTTGAATGGTATTTTTCAAAATCGTATGCAATGGGTATTTATCTTTGATCACGTTTGCTTCGAAAAAATTGGAAAGAGGGACTTTTTGCTTGAATATGCAAAATTTCAGCAAGGTAAGATATGTATTCATATAAAGAAACGATTGGTGATCAAAGTCAAAATCGCAGAGAAATTTTTGGCAATGGTCTTCAAATTCAGTCATCAGTTCTTTTAGTTCCTGTTTTTCATGCTTGTAACAATTTGCAACGATCGGCAGACGCACATCGTTTGCGGAAGTCAGCATCGGCCAGTAATAAAAAAGAAAAAACAATGAATTGATCTCAAGAATGTCTATTGCTGAATCAATGAGCTTAAAGAAAGCAGAAAAGAAATCAAGACTTTCGCAACTGGGAATAAAGGACTTATTCGTTAATTCATAAAGATTCGTTGAGTGACCATCCTTGATCCGGAAAAGACAAATTTTGCAATGGAGTAATGCTTCTTTTTTACCAATTTCATATTTACTTTGGTATTTTGTTCCTTCATAGGTAACAAATAACTCTTCGATCTCTTGATTAAATGCCTGTGCCAAACTATCTCCTAAAGAAATATGCCAGATAAAATTAAACAACAAGATGCGAATCACCATCTCTGAACCGGTAAGCGTCATGGCCGATTGATTTAAGGTTATGTTGAATTCCTTTAAATGATCCTGCAGCTTTTTAGTTTGTCGGAAACAAGTCGAACGACTGATATAGTTTCTTTGGCAAAATGCCAGCAAGCTTTCATCTTGGTTGGTCAAGATACTTAACAACATTTTATAAGAAATACTTACTTGGGCTAAAAACTGCTGATATTGATTGTATTCAATCAAATTTTTAGGGAGACTGAGGGTGTTTTTATGTAATGAAAGATTTACTGGGGAAAGGTTTTGCAGGTCCTCTTGGATCGAGGAAAGTAAACTTTTCAATCTCGTTGTACTTAAATGGGTCAGATTTTTCACGAACTCTATGTTGTATTCACCCGGAGCAATTGATAATAATTTTCCGTAGAGTCCGATTTTGTCTAATGCTCGGGAATCTAAGAGTATTTTTTCAATCAAATGATCACCTTCTTATTTTAGTAATAACTTATTTATATAACTGTGTAAAGACACGTCTCAAAACTTTTGCTTTTTTTTTATAAAAACTGAGACAAATCTTTTCAAAAAGTGTCTCATAAAGAAGAAAAATACAAAAAGGATTTGAAAATTGTTGATTTTCTTCAGTTTTTAAATAACATAAACTGATAGGTTTTCATCAGAAAAATTTGCGCATAAATTCTGTTTAAATAACGCATAAAAATATAAGTTTTCCCATTTTTCTGAAAATGAAAAAAAGCGGTGTATTGTTCTTCTTTTTTGTATGATCAGCTTGTAATTTGAAAGGAGGTCTTTTTATGTTTTTTGCAAAGAGACACCACTGGTTCTCTTTCATTTTCTGTATGTTAGGGGGGATATTATTTATCATTTATTCAGGTTTGCAAACAAATGGGACAGCAAGTGCACAAGAAGAAAATACGATCGCTATTACCGAAACGGAGCAGATCAAGCTGACAGGTCAACGGGAGGGCAATCAATTTACTTTACGTTATCAGCTACCACAAAAAAACAAGCAGCAACGCATCTGGCTGCAATTATATGCACTGGATGAAACGAAAGAACAACCGCTAACGAAAACGAACAACAAAGAGGTGGTTGTTATTGAGGATGAATCTGCACAGTCTTGGCTAACAACACAAGACTTCTTGAAAACACCCTGTGAACAAGAAGTAACGTTTCAACTACCCAATGAAACAAAAAAACTGAAGTTGGCGCTTCAGATTGAAGAATATGATCATGAAAATCAAGAGTCGCACAAATTGGCGTCTTTGGATGAATTGATAGTTGATATTCCGCTTGCGACAGAATCTGCTTCCTCAGATAGGGTGGAAGTCAGCTCAACTGATTCGCAAGCTGCAGAAACCGGCACGGAGTCAACTTCGGGACAAGTGTCGAATGAAGACTCAAAAGGTGTTTTTAACGAAGAAACGCAGGAAGAGACAAAGGAAACAGGAACGACGACAAGTTCTTCTGAAGATGAAACACTCATTGAACCGTTTAAACAAGAACGTCTTTATCAAAAAATGACCGTTTCACAGGCTTTTGCTTCGATTGAACCAGATTATACGACAGACCAAAGCGGGACGTATCCTTCGGCGAATTGGAAAACCGATGAAAAGAGTAACGTCTTAAATCATCAGGGGAACAAGGATGCAGGAGAAACCTGGGATGGCGTAACTACCTGGAATGGTGATCCAGAAAATGTGACCAACT
Source organism: Enterococcus sp. FDAARGOS_375 (assembly GCF_002393265.1). Classification (NCBI taxonomy): domain Bacteria; kingdom Bacillati; phylum Bacillota; class Bacilli; order Lactobacillales; family Enterococcaceae; genus Enterococcus; species Enterococcus sp. FDAARGOS_375. The sequence goes on from NZ_CP023515.1 coordinate 2,644,148, forward strand.
CGTATATTGAGTATGGTGGTGTAGGTGACGAAGCAGATTTCGCTCTGCGAAAATTTGCCAAAGAGACGAATACCCCGGGACTATTTGATGTTTACCTAAATGTACGAGGGAATGTTCAACGTCAAGTCGATCCCATCGATGTCGTGTTGGTCGTGGATTGGTCAGGCAGTATGAATGAGATGGGACGCATCACTGAAGTAAAAAAAGGTGTGGAACGCTTTTTGAATCAAATTGAAGGAAGCGGCATTCAAGACAGTGTCTACATGGGCTATGTCGGTTATTCCAGTGATGGTAGCAATTACCAAAACAAAATCTGCCAATTAGGAAAATTTTCGGAAGTCAAAGAGACTATCCGGACCATGACGCCAGAAACTGCAGCTGGGGGGACCTTTACCCAAAGAGGGCTGCGCCAAGCAGGGGATATGCTATCGACGCAAAATGGACATAAGAAAGTCATCGTTTTGCTAACAGATGGCGTGCCTACTTACAGTTACCATGTGTCCAAAGTGCAGACGCAAGCAGACGACAGTTATTATGGAACCGCCTTTTCACTTACTCAAGATCAGCCCATGAATACATCGTTTATCCACGATTGGTATTTTGCACCTGATCAATACGGTAACTCTAAACGGATCGACAATACGTTTGTCGCTACGATCGGTGAGGCGATGGCGTTAAAAGAGCGCGGGATTGAGATTCACGGATTGGGGATTCAACTGCAAGGAGATCAAACAGCTGGGTATACAAAGGCCGATGTTGAGAACAAAATGAGACAGATGGTTTCTGCAGATGAAGAGGGGCATCTTTATTATGAGTCAGCCAATGAAGCAGCGGATATTGCCGACTATCTCGAGAAAAAAGCCCTTCATATTTCGGCGACAGTCACTGATGGAGAGATTACTGACCCCATTTCGCAGCCATTTTTATACGAAGAAAATAGCTTGTCCATCAAAAGTGTCGGTTCTGCTGATCTAACGGTGCAGCCTGAGGTCACGGTATCTGACAATACCCTCAACGCTTCTAGTCTTTATTTAGGCGAAGGACAGGAACTGCAAATTCATTATCAAGTGCGGATTCAAACAGAAGCAGCGGATTTTAAACCAGATACTTGGTATCAAATGAATGGTGAAACGGTGTTTTATCCGAATCATCAATCCGATCAAAAGGCATTGTTTGGTGTGCCATCTGCCAAAGCACCTGGTAAGGAGTTGACGATCAAAAAAGTCTGGGAGGAATACGATGGTGATGTGTCAAGTCGCCCAGAATCCGTTTATTTTGAAATAAGTAGAAGCCCGGTTACTAGCAAGGAGAGCTGGCAAACAGGATATCTCGAACTTACTGAGACCGATGCGCAAGATCAGACAACTTGGGAACGAAGCAAGGTTCCCGCGGTTTCTGAAAAGGATGGACCGAATTACGAAGAAACCCGTCTACTGCCGCTTTATAATAACCAAGGAGAAACTTTTGATTATCAAGTCACAAGTGAACGAACAGTGTCAGGCTATGAAGCGACAAAAGTGGACGCTTATACATGGAAAAACACAAAGACGTTTGTGCCCCTGGCATTAAACCTGATCAAAAAATCCGCTGTAGCAGAGGTGAAGTTGACAGGTGCCGTTTTTGAATTGACGGGGGCAGGGGAGACAGTGACCCTTGTGGATCAAGGGGATGGAACGTACGGGCTGCCAGCAGATACTGCGTTGCAAAAAAGTCAGACGTATCGTTTAAAGGAAGTCACTGCACCGGCGGGACATTATTTGGCTGAGCAAACCCAGTGGCAGATTCATGTCGATGCACAAGGGCATGCGACGATTGATGGGCAACCCGTCACACTGGTCGAGCATACGATTACGCTGGAGATCACCAATCCCTTTACAGAAATTCCAGTCGCTATTCGAAAATACACGGTACAAAAAGAGCAGCAAGTACTGTTAGCTGGGGCTGTCTTTTCTCTGCAACAAAAAACAGCAACGGGGGATTATCAAGAAATTGCCTCAGAAACGTCGGATGATGTTGGGATGGCTGAATTTACGATCCTTGAGCCTGGCGCTTATCGTATCTCAGAAACAGCCGGTCCGCTCGGATATGATACGGTTGCCGGTGACTATGAATTTGTTGTTGGTACAGACGGAAAAATCCAGTATGTAGGGGAAAACGTCGATGGGGATGCCAACTGTTGGACCCTTACCCATGGCAATCAGTTAAAACCATTTGATTTAGTGGTTAATAAACAAGACGAACAGGGACAAGCACTTGAGGGAGCAAAATTCCGGCTAAGTGGAAACGGACGGACTGTCGAACTGCCTGAAAACGGAGAAGCACTAGCGGTATTTCACTTCCAAGATCTTACACCCGGCAGCTATACCTTGGAAGAAACTGGTACACCCGCAGGCTATGCAGGTTTAACAGCACCTGTCCAAATCAAGATTGAAGAGGATGGTCAGGTCTTTATCGATGAAGAACGACAACCGAATCTTCTTGTTTCTGGAGAAAAGAACAATCAAATAGAATTGATCGTAACCAATCAAGTGAAAGTGTCTCTTCCTGAAACCGGAGGGAATTGGCATGGATGGATGGTCATTCTTTCAGCAAGTCTGCTAGTCCTTTTAGCGGGAAGCTATTTGTACGTTAAGCGCAAAGATAAGCCTTCATTAAAGTAATTCTTCCATTAGCGAAAGAAAAACAAAAAAATTTAGAAGAGAGGAAAGAACAATGAAAAAGATTTTTAATCATACGAAAATGGTTTGTCTCCTATTTTTACTTTTGCCATTTGTCTTTTTTGGAACAAAAAATCAGCAAGTATCCGCAGAGACCAATTTGGCACAGGTTCATCTGCATAAAAAGAAAATGGTCAATCTACCAGGTTCATTGATTCAAAATAGTGGGACCGAGATGGCAGAGTTTGATCAATACCAAGGCTTAGCCGATGTCACTTTTTCTGTCTATGATGTGACAGCAGCCTATTATGAAAAACGATCTGCAGGGGCATCCGTTGAAGAAGCCAAGCGTCAAGTCCAAACCTTGACGTCTGGTTCCCCTATAGCTAACGGGAAAACAGATGCAGCCGGTGATTTGGTTTTTGAATTGCCGAAAAAACAAGCCGATCGGGATGCTGTTTACACCATTGTGGAAGAACCTAAAGACGGCGTTACCTCTGCTGAGAATATGGTGATCGCCTTTCCTGTGTATGAAATGATCCAACAAGCAGATGGCTCTTATGTTTATGGAGAAGAAGAGCTTGACACGATCCATCTTTATCCGAAAAATCTCGTCACAAATGAAGGAACGCTCCTTGTGAATAAGCGAGGAACGGGGGAAAACGAACCACTGAATAATGCGGAATTTGTTGTTTCAAAGCAAGAAGGAAACCAACAGACCAAGAAATATATTTTAAGTGCAGCCGATGGACTCTATACGTGGACGACCGACAAACAAGCAGCGTACCGTTTTTTAACAGGTAAACAATATGCTGCCGGAGACGTTGGTATCGATGTGAGTGAGAACCAAAAAGGACAGCTAAAGATTGCACAACTAGAAACAGGCGCCTATCAATTAGAGGAAACGAAAGCCCCAAGTCAAGCCGCCTTAATCGAGGAAGAAAGGATCAAGGATTTCACGATTGATTCAGGAAGTAACGTTACTGTTGAGCTAACAATCAAGAATGACACAACAAATGTTACCAAAACAACACCACAATTAGACGGCAAAGACGTGGAGATCGGCGAAAGAATCCAATATCACCTAACGGTCATTATCCCATCAGGTATTCAAGATAAAGTAGGAGCTGAAAACAAATACAAACATTTTCAATTGATCGATGCCCATGATCCAGCATTAACTTTTGAAAATACAGCTGAAGGAGAAACAGGCTATGCGTTGTATGATGGAGAGCAGAAAATCGACGCGACGAATTACCAAGTAACGGAAAAAGAGCATGGCTTTACGGTAACTATCAATCCAGAATTTTTGCCGCAATTAACGCCGGGAAATCAATTACGCTTTGTGTATTATATGTATTTAAATGAACAGGCTATGCCTATCAATGGCTTTACGAATGAAGCAAATGTAGAAACGGATTTCATGACGGATCAAACGCCTCCAAGCGTGGAAGTTTTGACAGGGGGCAAACGGTTTTTAAAAGTCGATGGGGCTGTGACCGCTACCGAAGCATTGGCAGATGCAGTTTTTGTTGTACGGGATCAAGACCATGATGAGGCCAACTACTTGAAAATCGAAGAGGGAACCAAACAAGTATCTTGGGTGCAAACAGCGGATGAAGCGACGAAATTTACCACAGGTGCAGATGGATTAGTTGATATCATTGGGTTGAAATTTGGCACCTACTATTTGGAAGAAGTAAAAGCACCAAAAAATTATGTGCTACTAACAAATCGCATCGCTTTTGAAGTCCATGAAACATCCTATGGAACGAAAGAGCAATTGCTAGAACCTGAAAAAGTCCCTAACCGCCGCAAAGGAACTTTACCGGCAACTGGTGGTGTCGGCACGTATTTAATGGGCGCCATCGGAGTGGTGATCGTTGGTTTAGCTGGGTGTTACTTTGTAAAACGGAAAGGGTAAGTAAATGAGATGAAGATGCACGATGACGATCAAAAGGAAAAGAAATGGCGCGAGATCACTTACTAAAAAAGTGACTTTGTTGGATGTTTTAATGGGTATTTTGCTGCTGATAGGAGTCCTGATTATCAGTTATCCTTTTGTAAGTAATCAACTCAACACGTTTTTGGATCAGCAGTTGATCAGTTACTACCAAAGCCAAGCCAAAAAAATGAGTGAAATAGAAAAACAGCAAAAGCGGAACCGGTTGGAACAAACGAATCAAGAACTGGCACAGCGGGCAAGTAATCCTGGAATCAAAGAAACGCAAGCTTCAGCAGAAACAAAGGACTCAGAATCAGTCGACACCCCTGATTACTATGAACGACATACGATCGGTGTTTTAAAGATCCCCGTAATCGATGTCGCTCTCCCGATTTTTGATCAAACCACCGATACGTTGTTAAAAAGAGGCGCAACATTATTGGAGGGCGCTTCGTATCCAATAGGTGGGGAAGATACCCATGCAGTTCTGTGCGGACACCGTGGGTTAACGAGTGCAACCCTCTTTACGGATCTGCCTAAGCTGCAGATCGGCGATGCGTTTTATATCGAAACGTTTGATGATACGTTGGCGTATCAAATAGATCAGATTAAAACGGTCGCCCCTGATGATACCGAAGCACTAAAAATTGTCAAAGGCAGTGATTATGTCACCTTACTAACCTGCACACCCTATATGGTCAATAGCCATCGTTTATTGGTTCGCGGCAAAAGGGTTCCTTACAATGAAGAAAATGAAACAAATGCCGCGAAAAAAGCAAACCAGCAGGATTTGTGGGTGCTGCTAGTTGTAAGCACCATACTATTACTACTTCTGCTGATGATTAGCAGAATCAAAAGAAAAAAACAGCATGATTTGATCACTCCCAATGATAAGAAGCAAAGATAGCAGGTTTTCCTCTAGATCCACTAGAAAATGACTTGTTAACCTTACTCAGAACGAAACATGTCGTGTGAAATATGGTACAATAACGAAGATAAAAGGTAGTAAAAAGCAGTCGGTCTAATGGTAAAGGTGTCAGAAAAAAGGAAGAATGAGTGGGTAGACAAGCTTTTTCCAACCACTTCCCCAAATTAAAAAGCGAGAAAGCGCGTATGACGCATGAGAATCGCGCTGAAAGCTTTACCTATGCACGAGGTTGGAACAAGAACATTGTCCTAAAGCAACTTTAGCAAAATGCCCAGTGTGACTAGTATCTCTGATGGTTTTAGAGCAAATAGTCCTCGTTCTTGTCAGGTATATACTGCAGGGATTTAGACACTACTGTCTTTTTACCAATTCGAAGAAGTACCAAGGAGGAAAACGTTCAAATGACCATTCAATGGTTTCCAGGCCATATGGCGAAAGCCAGACGTGAAGTAAGTGAAAAATTAAAATTCGTGGATATCGTTTTTGAACTCGTGGACGCACGCTTGCCGATTTCATCCCGCAACCCCATGCTGGATCAATTATTACAGCAAAAACCACGTTTGATCTTGATCAATAAAGCGGATCTCGCAGATCCCGTTCAAACCAAAAAATGGGAGCATTATTTCCAAGCACAAGGCTATTTAGCCTTGGCGATCAACGCCCAAGACAATCAAGGCGTCAAAGCCATTGTCCCGACGGCTAAGCAAGTCTTGAAGGAAAAAATTGCTCGCGACAAAGCGAGAGGCTTGAAGCCTCGTGCGATTCGAGCGATGGTGATCGGCATCCCGAATGTCGGAAAATCAACCTTGATGAACCGCTTAGTAGGGAAGAAAATTGCTCAGACGGGCAATAAACCTGGTGTGACCAAAGGGCAGCAATGGCTGCGTTTTGGGACTGATCTAGAGCTGCTAGATACGCCCGGGATCTTATGGCCAAAATTTGAAGATCCAGAGATCGGCAAGAAGCTGGCATTGACCGGAGCGATCAAAGACCAGCTGATCCATTTGGATGATATCGCATTGTATGGACTTGATTTTTTCGCTCGTTATTATCCTGAAAGAATCGCCAATCGTTACCAATTAAAGGCGGAGGAAGAGGCGTTATTAGCGCCAGACCTTTTAATGAAGATCACGGAAAAACGTGGCTATAAAGACAATTATGATCGAGGAAGCGAACTTGTTGTCTTTGACATTCGGCAAGGAAAATTAGGCCGTTACACACTAGATCGAGTGGAGGAAATGGAAAGTCAAGATGAAACAATCGATTAAGACAATCAAAGAGCGATTATTTGATCCAACCTTTAATGACCCGGCATTTTTGCAGGAATTGCTAGCAGATGAACGCGCGGGGGTCCAAAAGCTGTTGCAACAATATGAGAAACAATTAGTCAAACAGCAGCTTTTGCGGGAGAAATATGAAGAAATGATGCGTTTTGAAAACGAAGCATTTAAACAAGGCGCCCGTTTTATCGCCGGTTTAGATGAAGTAGGACGCGGACCTTTAGCAGGACCCGTGGTGTCAGCTGCGGTGATTCTGCCTAAAGAATGCCAGATTTTGGGGTTGAATGATTCAAAACAGCTTTCTGCGAAGAAAAGAGAAGAACTGTTTATCGAAATTCAAAACAAGGCTGTTGCTGTCGGTATCGGTGTGGTTAGTCCTGAAGAAATTGATCGGATAAATATCTATCAAGCGAGCCGCCTGGCGATGAAAGAAGCTTTGATCGACTTAGCGGTCAAGCCGGAACATTTGCTCATTGATGCGATGACCATCGAGACCGATATTCCTCAACAAAGCCTGATCAAAGGCGATGTCCGCTCCATTTCGATTGCCGCAGCAAGTATCATTGCCAAAGTCTATCGTGACAATTTAATGAAAGATTTTCATGATGTGTATCCTTTTTATGGGTTTGATCAAAATGCTGGGTATGGGACCAAAGTTCATTTAGAAGGGTTAGCTGCCCATGGAATTTGCCCTATTCATCGAAAAACCTTTGCCCCAGTTAAACAATACCTATAAATTTCATCCATCCCTCTTTTTTTAGCGAATCTTATAAGTAAGATCACTAAGAAAAGAGGGTTTTGTTTATGAAGTATCAACAAGCAACAGATTTTGAAAAACAGTTGATAAAACTGTACTACTGTCAGGGAATCGGTCTGCAAGGCTGCTGGAAGATTATTTGGTATTGGTTGGAAACAAAAGAGATGCGTTGTTCGTTGGAAGAGATGATTGCCATCGGCGTCCTTCCACAGCATAGGACGGTTTTTCGGCGATCATGGGAACAATTGACAGAAGAGCACATCACACAAAAGATGGGGGAACAAAACTACCTCACCTTTTTTTCGGCGGAGTATCCGATGCTTTTAAGACAAATTGCGGACCCACCATTGATGCTTTTTTATGAAGGAAATCTGCAATTGCTGCAAACGCCCATGATTGGATTTGTCGGCGCAAGAACAGCTTCTCGCTACGCGCGTAAAGTTTGCGAAAAGCTGATTCCACCGCTAGTGACGGAAAATTATACGATCGTTAGTGGATTGGCAAATGGTGTTGACAGTTTTGCCCATGAATCAGCCATCAGAAATCGTGGGAAAACTATTGCCGTGATTGCGTCTGGGTTGGACCATTGTTATCCTGCTTCTGCGTTTCCATTATTTCAGCAGATTCGTCAAGAACATCTAGTACTGAGTGAATATTCTCATGATACTAAACCGCAAAGACATCACTTTCCCTTGCGCAATCGCATCATTGCTGGTATTTCAAAAGGGATCTGTGTGATTGAAGCTAAAGAAAGAAGCGGTTCTTTGATTACGGCACAATTAGCAATGGAAAATGGCCGAGAAGTTTTTGCAGTACCTGGTGAAATGATTTCCGATCAGTCAAAAGGTTGTCACCACTTGATTCAAGATGGCGCAAAATGTACGATTAGTGTGTCAGATATTTTACAGGAGTTAGCCTTTTTTTGATTTTTCCAATCAACCTTCCTTGACAAACCTTTTCTTGAAAGCTATGATAAGCTACGATTTGTATGTTTCATCTGCATACGATAGGTTCACTGATTGATAGAATATAATAGTAGGAAAAATTCAGGAAGGAGCCATTCTTTATATGGCATATAAATATTTAGTAATCGTGGAATCGCCAGCAAAGGCGAAAACCATTGAAAAATACCTTGGACGAAATTACAAAGTCGTCGCAAGTGTCGGTCATATTCGTGATCTCCCTAAAAGTAAAATGGGAATTGATGTCGAAAATGACTATGAGCCGCATTACATTTCGATCCGTGGCAAAGGCGATGTGATCAAAAGCCTTCGTTCAGCTGCAAAAAAAGCCGAGAAAGTCTACCTCGCAAGTGACCCGGATAGAGAAGGAGAAGCCATTGCTTGGCATTTAGCTTTTCTGCTAGGGTTAGATTTAAAAGATAAAAACCGAGTCGTCTTTAATGAGATCACCAAAGATGCCGTCAAAGCAGCTTTCAAAGAGCCAAGAACGATCGATGTAGATCTCGTCGATGCCCAACAAGCGCGACGGATTTTAGACCGATTGGTGGGGTATTCATTGAGCCCGATCCTTTGGCGTAAAGTGAAAAAAGGATTGAGTGCTGGCCGTGTTCAATCGGTGGCGCTTAAGATCATTATTGATCGTGAAAAAGAGATCCGTGATTTTGTGCCTGAAGAATACTGGAGCATCGATGGGAACTTTAAAAAAGCCACGAAGAAATTTAAAGCCAATTTTTGGGGCCTAGATGGCAAAAAGAAAAAATTACCGAATGCTGAAAGTATTAAAGAAGTCACTGATCGCCTTTCTGGTAAAGACTTTCAAGTGACGAAGGTTGAAAAGAAAGAACGCAAACGCAACCCGGCGGCACCTTTTACCACCAGTAGCTTGCAACAAGAAGCAGCCCGTAAACTGAACTTTCGAACGCGGAAAACCATGATGGTTGCACAGCAGCTCTATGAAGGGATCGCCCTTGGTAAACAAGGCACCGTCGGTTTGATCACCTATATGCGTACCGATTCGACCCGAATCGCAGACACAGCCAAAGGCGAAGCGGCAGAATTTATTGAAACTACCTATGGTTCAGAGTTTTCAGCGCACGGTGGCAAAAAACGCGCCAATGCACAAGGAGCGCAGGATGCCCATGAAGCGGTAAGACCAACCAGTGTGATGCGTACGCCAGAAGCCATGGAGAAATTCTTAGATAAAGACCAACTAAAACTGTATCGCTTGATCTGGTCTCGCTTTGTGGCTAGTCAAATGACACCGGCGATTTTGGACACAATGAAAGTTACTTTGGATCAAAATGGTGTCATCTTTATTGCCAATGGTTCAAAAATCAAATTTAAAGGGTTTATGCAGGTCTATGTGGAAGGGCGCGATGATGGCAAAGAAGACAAAGAGAACATCTTGCCAGAGTTAGTTGAAGGAGATGTGGTCCAATCCGTATCGATCGAACCGAAACAGCATTTCACTCAACCACCTGCCCGCTACAGTGAAGCCACCTTGATCAAAACCCTTGAAGAGAACGGTGTCGGCCGTCCTTCAACTTATGCACCAACGCTAGAAACGATCCAGCGGCGTTATTATGTGAAATTGACGCAAAAACGTTTTGAGCCAACTGAACTTGGTGAGATCGTCAATTCATTGATCGAGGAATTCTTCCCGCAAATCGTTGATATGCATTTTACTGCTGAAATGGAAAATAGCTTGGATAGCATTGAAGCTGGGAAAGAAGAATGGGTCAAAGTCGTCGATCAATTCTACCGTCCATTTGAAAAAGAATTGACGACCGCAGAAGAAAGTATCGAAAAAATCCAAATCAAAGACGAACCTGCAGGCTTTGACTGTGATCTTTGTGGCCATCCAATGGTGATCAAATTAGGTCGCTACGGAAAATTTTATGCCTGCAGCAATTTCCCTGACTGTCGCAACACGAAACCAATCGTCAAAGAAATCGGCGTTGAGTGCCCGGTCTGTCACCAAGGCCAAGTTGTTGAACGCAAATCGAAAAAAAATCGGTTGTTTTATGGATGTACCCGCTATCCCGACTGTGACTTTACTTCTTGGGACAAACCTGTAGGCCGTAATTGTCCGAAATGTGATAATTACTTAGTCGAGAAGAAAGTCAAAGGCGGCAAGCAAGTCGTGTGTATCAATGGCGACTATGAAGAAAATGTGCAAAAATAACTAACAGGATTCTCTGTTATAAAAAGAATCGGCGCATTCTTTTGAAGGGTCAGCCTCGATGTTGGCTGACAAAAGAAAGTGCCGGTCCTTTTGATTAATACAAGCAGTTTCTTATGAGAAGAGGCGAGCTTTTGAAATAAAAGGAGAGCACTATGAAAGAAATCAATGTTATTGGTGCCGGTTTAGCCGGAAGCGAGGCTGCGTGGCAAGCAGCGCAAGCAGGTGTCGCAGTAAAGCTTTATGAAATGCGTCCTAAGAAATCGACAGAAGCCCATCATACAAATAATTTTGCTGAGCTTGTTTGTACGAATTCACTACGAGGCAACAATTTAACGAATGCGGTCGGTGTTTTGAAAGAAGAGATGCGTCGCTTGGATTCAGTGATTATTACCTCTGCAGACAAAACAGCGGTTCCAGCAGGGGGTGCTTTAGCTGTTGATCGCGATGATTTTTCAGAGTTAGTCACCAAACGTGTCAAGGAACATCCTTTAGTCACTGTCATCGAAGAGGAGATCACTGAAATTCCAGATGGGATCACCGTGATTGCAACTGGACCTTTGACTTCTGAACCTTTATCCAAAGCGATCCAAGCTTTTAACGGATCAGAAGGATTTTATTTCTATGACGCAGCAGCACCGATCGTCGATAAATCCACCATCAATATGGATAAAGTTTATTTGAAATCCCGCTACGACAAAGGCGAAGCAGCCTATCTGAATTGTCCGATGAACGAAGAGGAGTTTTATGCGTTTCGTGAAGCTTTAGTCAATGCGGAAGTGGCCCCTTTGAAAGAATTCGAAAAAGAAAAATTCTTTGAAGGATGTATGCCAATCGAAGTTATGGCTGGCCGTGGACCGAAAACCATGTTGTTTGGTCCGATGAAACCCGTTGGTTTGGAAGATCCGAAAACCGGCAAGCGTCCTTACGCAGTGATTCAGCTGCGGCAAGATAATGCAGCTGCTTCTCTGTACAACATCGTTGGTTTTCAAACACATTTGAAATGGGGCGAGCAAAAGCGGGTATTCCGGATGATCCCTGGTTTGGAAGAGGCCGAATTTGTGCGCTACGGCGTGATGCATCGGAATAGTTTTATGAATTCACCAGAGTTGTTACAACAAACCTATCAATCGAAAAAACGTGAGGACCTCTTTTTTGCTGGTCAAATGACAGGGGTCGAAGGGTATGTTGAAAGTGCAGCCAGTGGATTGATGGCTGGCATCAACGCGGCCAAACTTGCAAAAGGCGAAGCACCGATCATTATGCCGCAAGAAACAACAATTGGTAGTATGGCATATTATATCACCCATGCTGAAGGCAAACACTTTCAACCAATGAATGCAAACTTTGGGTTATTGCCAGAACTTCCAGAGCGAATCAGAGACAAGAAATCTCGTTATGAAGCATTGGCAAATCGAGCGTTAGCTGCTTTAGAAAAAGCCAAAGAACAACTATAAGAGTGATGAGTCAACACCTTCTTACTAATAATTGGTAAGAAGGTTTTTTTTTAATTTGTCTTGAAACTTTAATCAAGGTGACTTATGATAGACAGTAACAATGAGAGAAGGTGGTGAAGATGGTGATCGGAGAATGGGTTCATTTGATTCAAAACTATTTACAGCGTTTTCCTACAGTGATCCAATTTTTAGGATGGCTGATCCTCTTGGTCGGGGGCATTTTCGTTGTCTTTGTTGCATTTAGTTTGCTGTTAGGTCCCTTTATGTGGCTTTACAATCGCATCACAGACAAAAACCGCAGCAATGTCATTAGCCGCAATGAGTTTGTGATCGGCGAACTGACGGAAAAGATTGTCGGAGACACAATCGGCGAAGTCATGGAAATAGGGAGTCAAAGTGCACGTTCTGTTTATCCCGCTCGGTTTTTTCGAGAAGAAGATCGTGAAAACAATGTTCGATTGCCAGTCGGCACCAAAGTCATCATTGTCGATTTTGATAAAAAAGGGATCGCGTTGGTGGTTGAAAGTAAAAATTTTATAGAATAGGAAGTGTTAGGTTATGGTGGATACAGGATCAGCAGTCGATTTTTTAAGTAATCCAATTTTATGGATCATTGTCCTCGTTGTTTTATTGGTTGCCTTTTTGATGATACGTTACCGTATCGGGAAACCCGATGAAGCGTTGATCGTTACAGGATCATTCTTAGGAAAAGAAGGTATCAAAATCTTAAAAAACAGTGGGACATTTGTGATTCCTATTGTTCAAAAAGCTCATAAATTAAGTTTATTGACCCACAAGTTAGAGATTGGGACACCAGAAGTTTATACGGAACAAGGCGTACCGATCAAAGCCAGTGCGACGGTGCTTGTGAAGGTCGGTAATAGTACCGAATCGATCAAGACAGCCGCCGAACAATACTTAGGTAAATCCACAGGTGAATTGGAAGATGAAGCCCAAGAAGTCTTAGAAGGTCACTTACGGGCGATTCTAGGAACGATGACGGTAGAAGCTATCTACAAAAACCGGGATGATTTTGCGGAACAAGTGCAAGAAGTTGCCTCTACGGACTTGAAAAAAATGGGGTTGGAGATCGTTTCGTTTACGATCAAAGATGTCAGCGACAGCAATGGCTACTTGGATGCGTTAGGACGCCCTCAGATTGCTGAAGTGAAAAAAAATGCCGAAGTAGCGGAATCCAATGCCTTAAGAGAAACGCGGATCAAGCAAGCTGAGAATGAGCAATTGGCACAGCATGAAGAGATCCGTCGCCAAACAGAAATCGCAGAAGCGACTAAAGATATGGCATTGAAACAAGCGCAGTACAAACAAGAACGCGAAGTTGCGGATGCGAAAGCAGAACAAATCGCGGTCGGCGAACAAATGAAAGTTCAGTTGATCGAACAAGAAAAAAATATTGAGATCCAAGAAAAACAAGCGGAATTGACGGAAAAAGAATTGAATGCAACTGTCCGTAAAAAAGCCGAAGCAGATAAATATGTCGTTGAACAAAACGCTCTAGCAGACAAAGCACGTGAAATCGCCCGAGCACAAGCCGAAGCGGAAAAAGTCAAATTAGCTGCCCAAGCAGAAGCCGAACGAATTGAAAAACTAGGTAGTGCCGACGCGGAACGGATCGCAAAAGTCGGTCAAGCCGAAGCGGAAAGCCGTGAAAAGATGGCGATTGCTTTGACCAAACTAAACGAAGCCGGTATTTTGATGGAGTTCATCAAAGTGCTGCCTGAAATCGCGAAAGAAGTCAATGCGCCCCTTAGCAATATCGATAAAGTGGTCAGCTTTGGCGGCAACGATGGGCTTCAATCAATGGGAGAAGCTGGTTTAGCGCGAACTTTTGATACGATCAAAGAGACAACCGGATTAGACTTAGTTGGGTTGATCAATGACACGATGTCCACTAAACAAGGAAACAAAGAGCTAGTTCAGGCTGTATCTGAAAGCAATGGTTCGCATCAGCCAACAACGGATCCAATCGAATAAAAGCAAATAAGTGGAAACGTATCAGTCCCTCTATCTTTTGTGGAGAAGGACTGGTACGTTTTTCTGGCTTTTTTGAGGGATCTTTTGAAGAGTGATAATAATCTTACGAAGATTCTTAGAAAGTTTTCACAATTATGTCTAAACTTTGAAATATTGATTAAATTCTGACAATTCATTTGTTTTTTTTTGTGGTCTATGCTAAAGTTATTTCGAATCATGAAAAGGGGGGTTACTTTGCAAACAGATCAGTTACAAGAAGAGTTTTTTCGTTATCTTATTGTTGAAAGAGGGTATTCGGAAAAGACAAAAAAAGCGTATCAAGAAGATATGAGCGATTTTTTTTACTTCTTAAAAGAGTCTGGCAATGAAGACCCATTAGCAGTGGAGTACCGTGATGTTCGCGTCTATCTAAGCTATTTGACAGAACGAGAGTACAGTCGTAATTCCATTAGTCGCAAAATGGCTAGCTTGCGATCATTTTACCAATTTCTAACCAAGCATGAGATCGTCAAAGAGAATCCTTTCGCCTACATTCATTTAAAAAAGAAAAACGCCAAATTGCCGCGTTTTTTTTATGAAAAGGAAATGGATGCGCTCTTTCAAAGTGTTGCCGGTGATGAGCCATTACAACAGCGCAATCAAGCATTGTTAGAAGTCCTTTACGGTTCAGGTCTGCGGGTCAGCGAATGTAGTAGTCTGACGCTGGGGGCGATCGATTGGGAAAGCGGCGTATTGTTGATCCACGGAAAAGGCAACAAAGATCGTTATGTTCCTTTCGGCAGTTACGCACAAGCGGCAGTCAAGCGCTATCTTTCCTCAGGACGCAAACAACTGATGGAAAAGCAGAACAAGGAACACGATATTCTTTTCGTGAATCATCTTGGTGATGGGATCACTGCAACAGGGATCGAGTATGTGTTGAATCAAATCATTCGCAAAAGCAGTTTAGACAGTAAAATCCATCCTCATATGCTTCGGCATACGTTTGCGACCCATTTATTAAACAACGGTGCCGATATGCGGACCGTTCAAGAATTGTTGGGGCATGCCAATCTATCGACGACACAGATCTATGCGCATGTCACCAAAGACAGTTTACAAAAAAATTATCGCCAATTTCATCCACGCGCGTAAAATTGATACAGGAGGAACGTAAATGAAGTCAGAATTTCATTCAACCACCATCTGTGCGGTTGAAAAAGACGGCAAGTTTGCCATGGCCGGTGACGGACAAGTAACGATGGGAGAACAGGTCGTTATGAAAGGAACCGCTCGGAAAGTTCGTCGAATATACAACGGTGAAGTGATCGTTGGCTTTGCCGGCAGTGTGGCAGATGCCTTTACCTTGGAAGAAAAATTTGAAGGAAAATTAAATGAATACAACGGAAATTTGCAACGAGCTGCAGTAGAATTGGCGCAAGAATGGCGGACGCAGCAGTCGATGCAAAAACTAGAGGCGATGCTGATCGTCATGAATGATAAGGAGATGCTCTTAGTCTCTGGGACAGGCGAGGTCATTTCGCCAGATGAAGGGATCTTAGCCATTGGTTCAGGTGGAAATTATGCCTTGGCGGCAGCTCGTGCGATGAAACGTTATGGCGGCGAACTATCTGCCAAAGAAATCGCTGAAGGTGCCTTGAATATCGCAGCAGACATTTGTGTCTTTACGAATCACAATATCATTGTAGAAGAGTTTTAAAGAGGGATGACGATATGACAAACCAAAACAAATCACCACGAGAAATCGTGAAAGAATTAGATGAATACATCGTTGGGCAAACCAACGCCAAAAAATCAGTGGCTGTTGCTTTGAGAAATCGCTACCGCCGGCTACAATTAGATGAAAAGATGCAACAAGATGTCACACCAAAAAATATTTTGATGATCGGACCGACAGGGGTTGGGAAAACGGAAATTGCGCGACGTTTAGCGAAGATCGTTGATGCACCTTTTGTTAAGTTAGAAGCGACGAAATTCACGGAAGTCGGCTATGTCGGTCGAGACGTAGAATCGATGGTACGTGACCTCGTTGAAAATGCGATCCAAATCGTGAAAAAAGAACAATATAAAAATGTGCGGATCCAAGCGGAGAAAAAAGCCAACCGTCGTTTAGTAAAAGTCTTAGTTCCTGGTATTAAAAAGGAACAGAAAAAGAATACCAATCCTTATGAACAAATGATGAATATGTTCAACGCCGCACAACAACCAGAAGAGCCAAAAGAAGAATTGACCGATGAGATTCGCAGCAACCGTCAAGCCATTTTCGAGCAATTAGAAAAGGGGCTTTTAGACAACCGGGAAGTGACGATCCAAGTCGATGAGCCGAAAAATCAAGCACCAATGATGAACAATGGCTTAGAACAAATGGGGATCGATTTGAATGAAACCTTAGGGGCATTGAAACCGCAAAAGAAAATCGAGCGCACGGTAACTGTGAAAGAAGCACGAGAATTGTTGATTCAAGAAGAATCCTCTAAACTGGTCAACGACGCGGATATTCACAGTGAAGCGTTACGTTTAGCAGAATCTAGCGGCATCATTTTTCTTGATGAAATCGACAAGGTATCTTCGAAATCACAGCAGTCAGGAGAAGTTTCTCGTGAAGGGGTGCAAAGAGATATCTTACCGATCGTTGAAGGATCGCAAGTCAATACGAAATATGGCACGTTACAAACAGATCATATTCTCTTTATCGCTTCAGGCGCGTTCCATCTATCAAAACCAAGCGATCTGATCCCTGAGTTGCAAGGGCGTTTCCCGATTCGCGTGGAACTAGATGACTTGACAAAAGAAGACTTTGTTAAAATTTTAACGGAGCCAAACAATGCTTTAGTCAAACAATACATCGCCTTGTTAGGAACCGAGAATGTCAAAGTGGTCTTTACGATGGAAGCCATCGAAAAAATTGCCGAAATCGCGTATCAAGTCAATCGCGATACCGACAATATTGGTGCTCGTCGTTTGCATACAATTCTAGAAAAACTACTTGAAGATTTATTGTTTGAAGCATCTGAGATGCAAATGGGTGAAATTACGATCACAGAAGCGTATGTGGAAGAAAAACTTGCGTCCATCGCAAAAGATGAAGACTTAAGCCGGTATATTTTATAAAGGGAGCGGACCAATGAAAACATTATTAGAAAAGACAAGACAAATCAACGAATTATTGCAGCAAAAAAACACCTTTAATTTAGCTTCTGATTTGCCTTACGACAAAATGGCTGTCATTTTAGGAAATATCCTAGACAGCAATGCGTATATTATTAGCATCGACGGTAGTGTGTTAGGTTTTGTTGAGAACCATGATGTCAATAACGAACGCATCAAAAAAATGTTTGTTGAAAAACAGTTTCCTAAAAATTATACAGATTTAGTCGATCACCTGACTTCCACAGAAGCTAATGTGCCAATCAGTGATGATATGACCGCTTTTCCTGTGGAAGGCCGTGAGTTGTATCCCAACGGACTAACAACTGTCGTACCGATTTACGGTGCAGGGGAACGTTTAGGAACAATCATTCTTTCTAGAATCGATAAATCTTTTGATGATGACGATTTGGTATTAGCGGAATACAGTGCAACAGTTGTGGGTATGCAATTCTTGTACCAAAAATCCCGCAGTATCGAAGAAGACGTTCGCAGTACAACGGCTGTTCAAATGGCGATCAACACCCTTTCTTATAGTGAGTTGAAAGCTGTTCAAGCAATCTTTGAGGCATTAGAAGGCAACGAAGGTCGTCTGACCGCATCAAGTATCGCTGATCGCATTGGTATTACACGGTCGGTGATCGTAAATGCTTTACGTAAATTAGAGTCTGCCGGTATTATTGAATCCCGCTCTTTGGGGATGAAAGGCACCTATTTAAAAGTGCTTAACAGTCGCTTTAAAGAGGAATTGACGAAACATCAATATTAGGAGATGAGACCATGACAGTTACCATCACGGCCGGTCATCTGCAAGCAAAAATTGCAGAAAAAGGGGCTGAGCTGCAAAGTTTAGTCGATACGAGCAATGACCTTGAATATATTTGGCAAGCTGATCCAAACCACTGGGGAAAGCATGCACCGATCTTATTTCCGATCGTTGGTGCCTTAAAAGAGGACACCTATCAGCATGAGGGCAAGAGTTATCATTTGCCTCGTCATGGATTTGCCAGAGACATGTTGTTTACTGTCGTTGAAAAACGCACAGATTACGCTTTGTTTTTACTAGAAAGTTCGACTGAAACCAAAGCAAAGTATCCGTTTGATTTTCAGCTGTATGTCAGTTATGAATTAGGCGGTGATGGTTTAGTCGTCAAATACCAAGTGAAGAATAGCGGTCAAAAAGAACTCTATTTCTCCATTGGTGGACACCCTGCATTCAACGTCCCACTTGAAAAAGGGCTGACTTTTGAAGACTATTATCTTTCTTTTTCTCCAAAAAAATCACGGGTGAAATTGCCGTTAAAAGGCAACTATATTGATTATGAGCAACGCACACTCGGTCAAACGAATACGGATTTACGCTTGACCCATGACATGTTTGCAAATGATGCGCTAGTTTATGAAACGAAAGGATTACATTCCTACTCGATTCGCAGTGAGAAATCGCCTCATAGTGTCACGTTAAGCTACAATAATATGCCGTATGTCGGTTTTTGGTCCACGTATCCAGTGAAATCGCCGTTTCTATGTATAGAACCATGGTGCGGTATCGCAGACACACTGGAAGCTTCCGGTGAGCTTTCAGAAAAACTGGGGATTCAAGCACTTCCACCTGAAGAAGTATTTGAAACAAAGTACTCAATCACAGTTAAATAATGTATGCAAAAAGAAGCTGGGAAAAGCGCAATGACTTTTCTCAGCTTCTGCTTATTTGTTCGTTTGACGCTTATTCAGTCCAAAGGGTACTCGACTTTCGGTTCCGTCTTTGATGCGGGTGATGTTTTCACGATGGCGAATAAAGATAAAAATCGTTACGCCGATGGCGATAAAAGTCAGCAGCCAATTTTGCTCAGGCAAGATCGCAGGGGCGATAAAAGGCAAAACAATCGTCGATAAAGTGATCAAACACGCCGCGATCATACTGGTCAGACTCACCATACTGGTCACATAAAGACAGATAACAAAAATCAATGAAGAATAAATGAAAAAGAGCGGATTGTATCCTAAGAGCATCCCAGCACTTGTCGCCACTGCTTTGCCGCCTTTAAATTTGGCAAAGATTGGGAAGGTGTGGCCTAAGATTGCACAGACCCCAAACCAGAGCGGATTGACGGTATGGAGACCAAAGATGACCGGCAAGCTGGTCGCCAAAGTTCCTTTTAAGATATCCATCAATAAAACAACGATCCCGGCTTTTTTTCCTAAAACGCGAAATGTATTGGTCGTTCCCGTATTGCCGCTGCCGAATTGGCGAATATCTTTTTTGAAAAACAGTTGGCCAATCCAAACACCCGAGGGGATCGAACCTAAAAGGTAAGCAACAATAAATAAAAGAATCGTATTCATAATAACCAACTTTCTTTGCAAGGCTAGGGCAATTTTAGCATGAAAACGCCTTTCCAACAATAAGAAAATCTTTCGCTGGTTAGGGAAAGAAGAAAAACAGCTTTTCTCAGAGCTGTGAAACACAAACGAGCCATTTTGTGACTCTAGCTTGTGCAAACAAAGGAAAAAGGATAAGATAGTTTAGAAAAATGTTCGCTTGAAAAAAGCGTATTTTGTGTTAAGATTTTTTTTGCAGTCCTTTCAGCATTAGAAAAGGACTGATCAAGATTAAAGGAGCGGTGGGTTTGGCAAAGAAAACCACAGAATATAATGATGCTTCCATTCAGGTCTTAGAGGGCCTCGAAGCAGTAAGAAAACGGCCAGGAATGTATATCGGCTCGACCGATAGCCGCGGCTTGCACCACTTAGTGTATGAAATCGTCGATAATGCGGTTGATGAGGCACTCTCAGGATACGGCAATGAAATCGATGTTACGATCCATAAAGACAATAGTATCAGTGTTCGAGACAATGGTCGGGGAATGCCGGTCGGGACACATGCATCTGGAATCCCAACTGTTGAAGTGATCTTCACCGTGTTACATGCTGGCGGAAAGTTTGGCCAAGGCGGCTACAAAACTTCTGGCGGCCTTCATGGGGTTGGTGCCAGTGTTGTAAATGCCTTATCCAGCTGGCTAGAAGTGGTCATCGTTCGAGACGGTATCGAATACAAACAGAGCTTCAAAGATGGCGGGAAACCAGCAGGTACTTTGAAAAAAATCGGCAAAACCCGTAAACCAACGGGAACAATCGTTACGTTCAAACCAGACGATACAATCTTTTCTGCAACCAAATTCTCCTATGAGATTCTCGCTGAACGTTTGAGAGAATCAGCGTTCTTGTTGAAAGGGGTCAAAATCTCCCTGACGGACGAACGTGGGGAAGAACCGATTCATGAAGTCTTTTTATATGAGGAAGGCATCAAAGAATTTGTTGATTATTTAAATGAAGAAAAAGATACCTTGACCCAGGTGGTTTATTTTTCTGGCACGAAAGAAGCCATTGAGGTAGAACTTGCCTTTCAATACAATGATGGCTATTCGGAAAATGTCTTGTCTTTTGTCAATAATGTACGTACCAAAGATGGTGGTACCCATGAAGTGGGGATGAAGACATCAATGACGAAAGCTTTCAATGAGTATGCCCGCAAGGTGAATTTGTTGAAGGAAAAAGATAAGAACCTTGAAGGCAGTGATTTCCGTGAAGGGTTAGCGGCAGTTCTGTCGATCCGCGTGCCAGAAAATCTTTTGCAATTTGAAGGACAGACCAAAGGGAAATTAGGGACACCCTTAGCAAGAAATGCGGTAGACAATGTGATTGGTGAGCAGCTAGGCTATTATCTACAAGAAAACAGTGAAATGAGTCAAATGCTGGTTCGTAAAGCGATCAAGGCAAGAGAGGCCCGTGAAGCTGCCAGAAAGGCGAGAGAAGAAAGCCGCACTGGAAAGAAACGCAAAAAAGGCGAGTCACTGCTTTCTGGTAAACTAACACCTGCGCAATCTCGTAATCCTAAGAAAAATGAATTGTATTTGGTGGAGGGGGATTCTGCGGGTGGTTCAGCAAAGCAAGGACGAGACCGCAAATTCCAAGCCATCTTGCCATTGCGAGGCAAAGTTATCAATACGGAAAAAGCCAAGATGCAGGATATTTTGAAAAATGAAGAAATCAATACGATGATCTATACTATCGGTGCCGGTGTTGGCCCAGAGTTTTCAATTGAAGACTGCAACTATGATAAAGTGATCATCATGACCGATGCGGATACCGATGGGGCGCACATCCAAGTGCTGCTTTTAACCTTTTTCTACCGGTATATGAAACCTTTGATCGAAGCGGGGAAAGTATACATTGCTTTGCCGCCTCTGTACAAAGTGTCAAAAGGGTTAGGGAAAAAAGCAGTGGTCGAATACGCTTGGACGGACGATGAACTAAGCAAGCTGACTCAAAAAATCGGCAAAGGCTATCTCCTACAGCGCTACAAAGGGTTAGGAGAAATGAATGCCGACCAATTGTGGGAAACGACGATGGACCCAGAAACGCGGACGCTGATTCGGGTACGGATCGATGATGCTGCCCAAGCAGAACGTCGCGTCACCACATTGATGGGAGATAAAGTAGAACCTCGTCGGAAGTGGATCGAAAGCCATGTTCAATTTAGTTTAGAAGAAGATGGCAGTATTTTGGATAAAAAAGAAGATACAGTACCGGAATTAGTTGATGAAAAATTAATGGATACCGAACAAGCAGACAGCAAACAGTTAGTTAAGGAATAGGAGGTGGTCTCTTGGAACACAAAAGCAATATACAAGAATTGACATTGGAAGAAGTGATGGGAGATCGCTTCGGTCGATATTCCAAATACATTATTCAAGAACGGGCATTGCCAGATATTCGTGATGGGTTAAAACCGGTTCAGCGGCGGATTTTATTTGCCATGAACCAAGACGGCAATACCTATGACAAAGGCTTCCGCAAATCAGCAAAATCTGTCGGAAATATCATGGGGAATTTTCACCCCCATGGGGACTCGAGTATCTATGAAGCAATGGTCCGCATGAGTCAAGACTGGAAGCTACGTCAGATTTTGATTGAAATGCACGGGAACAACGGGAGTATGGATGGTGATCCGCCAGCTGCCATGCGTTATACGGAAGCACGGCTTTCAGAATTAAGTGGTGAGCTATTAAAAGATATTGAAAAAAACACCGTCGAATTGGTTTGGAACTTTGATGATACTGAAAAAGAACCAACTGTTCTACCAGCAAAATACCCGAATCTGTTAGTCAATGGCTCAACTGGGATCTCAGCTGGCTATGCAACAGAGATCCCTACCCACAATTTAGGGGAAATCATCGATGGAACGATCTATTTGATCGACCATCCGCAAGCTTCTTTGGATCAGCTGATGAAGTACATTCCTGGCCCTGATTTTCCAACAGGGGGCATTTTACAAGGGAAAGAAGAAATCAAAAAAGCCTATGAAACAGGCAAAGGCAAAGTGATCCTGCGTTCGAAAACCAAGATCGAAGACATCAAAGGCGGAAAACAGCAAATCGTCATCAATGAGATCCCGTATGAGGTCAATAAAGCCAACTTAGTTAAAAAAATGGATGAGATCCGTTTGAATAAACGCATTGATGGGATTGCTGAAGTACGAGATGAAACAGATCGTACTGGACTGCAGATCGTTGTCGAGCTGAAAAAAGAAGCAAATGCGCAAGGGATTTTAAATTATTTATTTAAGAATACCGAATTGCAGATCAACTACAACTTCAACATGGTGGCAATCGACAATATGCGTCCTCAGCAAGTCGGATTAAAGCGGATTTTAGAAAGCTACATCAAGCATCGCCGTGAAGTGATTGAAAAACGCAGTCGTTTTGAACTGCAAAAAGCCCAAAAGAGACAGCATATCGTTGATGGTCTGATCAAAGCTCTATCGATCCTTGATGAAGTGATCGCCACCATTCGCGGTAGTAAAGACAAAAAAGATGCCAAAAATAATCTGGTGGTTCAACATGGTTTTACCGAAGAACAAGCAGAAGCCATTGTGAACTTACAGTTGTATCGCTTGACCAATACGGACATTACACAATTGCAAGCAGAAGCAAAAGAACTTGCAGAAACGATCGCTGAATTGACAACGATTTTGAATGAAGAAAATGAATTGCTGAAAGTGATCAAGAAAGAACTGCGAGAGATCAAGAAAAAATATACGACGCCGCGGTTGACTGAGATCGAAGCAGAAATTCAAGAAATCAAGATCGAAACACAAGTCTTGGTCGCCCAAGAAGAAGTCGTCGTGACGGTCACAAGAGACGGCTATGTCAAACGCAGCAGCTTGCGTTCTTACGGTGCTTCAAAACCAGAAGAGATCGGCATGAAAGAAGGCGACTCTTTACTTTACAGTAATCAAATGAACACGTTGGATCACCTGTTGTTGGTTACTAATAAAGGGAACACGATCTATCGACCGGTCCATGAATTACCTGATTTAAAATGGAAAGATTTAGGAGAACATATTTCGCAAACAGTCATGACACTGGCGCAAGATGAAATGATCATTGGGGTCTTTGCCTACAAAGAGATCGATCCATTGAAAAATTTCGTGCTGATTAGTAAAAACGGTATGATCAAACAGACACGAATGACGGAATTTGAACCTTGGCGCACCTATAAAACACGGCCGATGACGATCATGAAGCTGAAAGATGAATCAGATGAATTGGTCAACGTCTTTTTGACGGATCAAACGGAAGAAATGGATGTATTCTTAGTCAGTCATCTTGCCTTTGGCTTACGCTACCCGCTTAATGAAGTGCCGGTTGTGGGACCAAAAGCAGCTGGGGTCAAAGCGATGAACCTTAAAGCGGATGATTATCTTATCAATGGGTTGCTCGTTTATTCAGAAGGGGATACACCGATCGTTTTGATCACCCAACGTGGCGCAGCAAAACGAATGTTGGCTCAAGAAATCAACCAATTAGGTCGGGCGAAGCGCGGATTGATGGTCTTGCGGGAATTGAAGAAAAATCCTCATCGCGTCGTCTATATGGGCAGTGGGGAAAATCAGCAACTGCTAGTGACGAATCAAAAAGGACAAGCCTTTGAAGTGATCACCAACCAAATCCCGATCAATGATCGGACCTCCAACGGCTCATTTATCATGGATGAGAAAACAGGAGGACAAATCTACGAAGTGAAAACACAAATCAGTCCTGCAATCGCGGAGGATTCTGTACTATAAATTATAACAAAACAGCCATTCTGTACCAGTACAGGATGGCTGTTTTTTACCTCTTAATTAATCTTTCACATTTGCTAAAAACGTACTTTAATAAAAGATTCACATTTAAAATATACCTATAAATCAACGTTTTTAATAATAAACATCTTAAAAATAATTAAATTGTTCAAAATAATTCTTGAAAATGCTTGCAATCATTAAGGTGTGTGTTATACTGTTCACGTAAAGCTGTTACATTAGTGAACAGAAAATTTAAGGAGGTCCATCAAATGGAACAATGGAATGGATTTAAAGGAAAAACTTGGAAAGAAGAAGTAAACGTACGCGACTTCATCCAAGAAAACTACACACCTTATGACGGAACAGATGAATTCCTAGCAGATGCTACTGAAGCAACGACGAAGCTATGGGATCAAGTCATGGAACTGAACAAGCAAGAGCGTGAAGCTGGCGGCGTATTGGATATGGATACAAAAGTCGTTTCAACGATCACTTCTCATGGACCTGGCTACTTAGACAAAGACTTAGAAACAGTTGTTGGTTTCCAAACGGAAAAACCATTTAAACGCAGCTTGCAACCATTTGGTGGCATCCGCATGTCAGAACAAGCAGCAGAATCTTATGGCTATGAAATTGATGCGGAAGTCTCTCACATTTTCCGTGACTACCGTAAAACACATAACCAAGGAGTTTTTGATGCTTATACACCTGAAATCAGAGCAGCGCGCCGTTCTGGTGTAATCACAGGTCTTCCTGATGCTTACGGCCGTGGCCGAATCATTGGTGACTACCGACGTGTGGCATTATACGGTGTGGACTTCTTGATCAAAGAAAAACAACAAGACCTATTGTATTGCGGAAACGGAACGATGTCTGAAGACATTATCCGCCAACGGGAAGAATTGAGTGAACAAATTCGTGCGTTAAGCGAATTGAAAGAATTAGGAAACATTTACGGATTTGATATTTCTAAACCAGCTCAAACGGCGAAAGAAGCATTCCAATGGTTATATCTTGGTTACTTAGCAGCCATCAAAGAACAAAACGGTGCAGCAATGTCATTGGGACGTACGTCAACTTTCCTTGATATTTATGTTGAACGCGATTTGAAGAATGGTGTGATCACTGAAGTAGAAGCACAAGAAATCGTTGACCATTTTGTCATGAAACTACGTCTTGTGAAATTTGCTCGGACACCTGATTACAATGCCTTGTTCTCTGGGGACCCAACTTGGGTAACTGAATCAATCGCTGGTATGGGTGAAGACGGACGTCATATGGTAACGAAAAACAGCTTCCGTTTCTTACACACTTTAGCAAACTTAGGCCCAGCACCAGAACCAAACTTGACTGTTTTATGGTCAACACGTTTGCCTCATAATTTCAAAACATTTTGTGCGAAAATGTCAATCCAAACATCAGCGATTCAATATGAAAACGATGATGTGATGCGTGGACATTGGGGCGATGACTACGGAATCGCTTGTTGTGTATCCGCAATGCGTATCGGAAAACAAATGCAATTCTTTGGTGCTCGTGCCAACTTAGCGAAAACATTGTTGTATGCAATCAACGGTGGGGTCGATGAAAAATCAAAAGCACAAGTTGGACCAAAATTCCAACCAATTACTTCTGAATACTTGGATTATAACGAAGTAATGGAAAAATATGACACAATGATGGACTGGATTTGTGATCTGTATGTGAACACATTGAACATCATTCATTACATGCACGACAAATATTCTTATGAACGCATTGAAATGGCGCTACAAGATACAGACATTCTACGTACGATGGCTACTGGTATCGCTGGTTTCTCTGTTGCAGTTGACTCATTATCAGCGATCAAATATGCCAAAGTTCGTACGATCCGTGATGAAAACGGCATTGTTGAAGATTACGAAATCGAAGGCGATTATCCGAAATACGGAAACAATGATGACCGCGTAGATGATATCGCAGTCAACTTGTTGAAAGCCTTCATGAAGAAAGTGAAACGCACCAAAACTTACCGTGATTCAAAACACACAACATCGATCCTTACAATCACTTCTAACGTGGTTTATGGTAAGAAAACAGGGAACACGCCTGATGGACGTCGTGCAGGTGCACCATTTGCTCCAGGAGCAAATCCAATGCATGGTCGCGATACGCATGGAGCGTTGGCAAGTCTTTCATCAGTTGCGAAATTGCCATATGATTACTCATTAGATGGTATTTCAAACACCTTCTCAATCGTACCTAAAGCATTAGGTCGTGACGATGAAACACAACAAGAAAATCTAGCAACAATGTTAGATGGCTATGCTGCAAAAGGTGGTCACCACTTAAATATTAACGTATTTAACCGTGAGACATTACTTGATGCGCAAGCTCATCCAGAAAAATACCCACAATTAACGATTCGGGTTTCTGGTTATGCGGTTAACTTCATTAAATTGACCAAAGAACAACAAGATGATGTCATTGCTCGTACAATGCACGAAGCAATGTAATAAGTAACAAATTCAGGCGGCGGACGGGAAAATCCGCCGCCTCTTGTTTTGAAAGTATCAGACGGAACAAGATCATCCGTCGTTTCGAAGAAAGGAAGAGCATTATGGCAGTAACAGGACAAGTACATTCAACAGAAAGTTTTGGATCGGTAGATGGACCGGGTATCCGTTTTATTGTATTCATGCAAGGATGCCGCATGCGTTGCCAGTTTTGTCATAATCCAGATACTTGGAAGATTGGCACGGGTGTCGAACGAACGACCGATGACGTCTTAGAAGAAGCGTTGAAATACCGTGAATTCTGGGGACAAAAAGGTGGGATCACTGTCAGTGGTGGGGAACCGTTACTTCAAATGGATTTTCTGATCGATCTGTTTCGCAAAGCCAAAGCAGAAGGGGTCAGCACAACATTGGATACTTGCGGAAAACCATTTACACGAGAAGAGCCTTTTTTCAGTAAGTTTCAAGAGTTGATGACTGTGACTGATTTGCTGTTGTTTGATATCAAACATATCGATAACAAAGCCCATAAAGAGTTAACTACTCAATCCAATGATAACATTTTGGATATGGCGAATTATCTTTCAGAAATCAATCAACCTGTCTGGATTCGCCACGTGCTGGTTCCATTTAGAAGCGACTATGATGAATTTTTGATCCGTTTGGATGAGTTTATCAAAACACTGAAGAATGTCGATAAAGTGGAGATCTTGCCTTATCACACGATGGGAAAATACAAGTGGGATGAGCTTGGTTTGAAATATCCCCTTGAAGGCATCGAACCACCAACAGAAGATCGGGTGAAAAATGCCAAACGTTTGCTTCATGTAGACGACTATAAAGGCTACTTAACCCGTTGATAAAAACAGGAAAGAAGAGATTGCTATTGCTTCTTTCCTGTTTTTTTACTATGATTAGAAAGTGAATATCAATTGAAATAGGAGCGATGAAGAAATGTCGAAAATATTAGTGTTCGGTCATCAAAATCCTGATACCGATGCCATTGGTGCAGCGATTGCTTTTGCGAACTTACAAAATCAACTCGGGAAAGACTGTGAAGCAGTAGCGCTTGGTACACCAAATGAAGAAACACAATTTGCACTAGATACCTTTGGTCTGGCTGCTCCTCGTGTGATCGATTCAGTGGCAAAGGAAACCCAAGAAGTAATGCTAGTGGATCATAACGAATTTCAACAAAGTGCAGCAGATATTGCGGATGTTACTGTATTAGCAGTGGTCGATCATCACCGTATCGCTAACTTTGAGACAGCTAACCCACTGTACTATCGTGCAGAACCTGTTGGTTGTACCAGTACGATCGTCTTGAAGTTATACAAAGAAAATCAAGTGGAAATACCAAAAGCGATCGCAGGAATCATGCTTTCAGCGATCATCTCCGATACATTGTTATTCAAATCGCCAACATGTACCGATGAAGATGTAGCGGCAGCAAAAGAATTAGCGGTTTTAGCAGGTGTTGAACTGGAAGCATACGGATTGGACATGTTGAAAGCCGGCACAAACCTTGGGACAAAATCAGCAGCAGAATTGCTGGACTTGGATGCAAAAAGCTTCCCAATGGGCGGGAAAAACATCCGTATCGGGCAAGTCAATACGGTCGATTTAAAAGAAGTCTTTGACCGTCAATCAGAGTTGGAAGCTGCCATGAAAGAATCAATGTCAGCAAATGGCTATGATCTGTTCTTGCTGGTTGCTACTGATATCTTAGACAGTAATTCTGAGCTATTAGTTGTTGGTGAACCAATTGCCCCAGTAGAAGCAGCGTTTAACACGACATTAACCAACAATCGTGCCTTCTTACCAGGAGTTGTTTCTCGTAAAAAACAAATCGTTCCTCAATTAACCGCAGTTTTTGAAGGATAATTTGAATAAATGTCAGAATGCTGGTGAGATCTGTTTTGGTAGATCAAGCCAGCATTTTTCATGATTTTTTGAATAAGGAGTCCACACAGTGAAATTTTTTTATAGTCCCCATTATCGTTCATTACAACCGATAGTGGCATCTTCTGAATTCCATGATTTGGTTCATGTGCTTCTAAGCTGTCAAGAACCGCCGACATTACGAGAGCTAAAAGCGAAGTTTCCGGAGGTGTCATTTGATAAAACTCTTGACCGCCTGATCGCATCAGCTTTGATCATCCGTAAAAATCGACGCTATTTTTTAGGTTTTCCTGTTTATACTGAAGAAGATCAAAAGCAGTTGCAAGAAAGTGACGGTTTTTATCAAGAAGCCCTTGATTGGTCAACACAAGAGATTGCTGATTTTATCAAAAGCTTTACGGTGACAAGTGCTGAAAACAAATATTTTTATGGTTGTTTACAAGGAGTGGAGCAAGGAGTCGTGTATTCGTTGACTCATGAGACGTTTCAGATGATCACTTACGCAGAAGCGCCATGGCCACCGACACTACCGGCTTTTTTTGAAGCAAATCGCCAGCTACAAAATCTAGCGGTTTATGACGAACTAATGGATTTGATTGGCGATGTCGATCCAGTCTATTACTTAGATCAAGTAAGTGTCATCTTTGAACGTATCCGTAAAAACAAAAAAGTGCGTTCAAGTATTTTTCTAGAATCGCTCCAACGATTGAAAATTGTCAGTTCCGAGCTAGATTTCTTGCTGGAAGAAATAAATTGTGATAATCTAAAAAACGGTCGTTATCCTCCTTCTGAAAAGGATAGTTTCTTGCAACGATTAGTAATTGCTCAATTAGCAATAAGGACAGGTTCATACAACACTTTATTTTTCAATAATATTTGATATTTCTAATAATTGTGTTATTTGTTTAAAATTATATGATTTTTTTAAAGCTGTTAGACATCATTCTAACAGCTTTTTTAGTTTTCTTTAAAATGATAATTTGATGAATAAAAATTAAAAAACAACAATCGTTTTGTTTGGAGTTTTGATTTCTTGGTGATATGATGATTTCAGAACTTTGAAAGGGGATATAAAAATGGAAGGATATAAAACGGTTGAGTTTGAACAGTTGGAAGGGCATAAAACGAAAGCAGAAATGATTACATTCGTATCGATGACAGAAATAGAAGCTGCTCGGCAAGCAATTACAAATGCGGGGATCGATGAAACACGTTTTTCTGACGGAGATCTCATTCTGGCATTGAAGCAAAAGGAACGATTTGGGGCAAATACAATCGTTTCCGTGGTTATTGATTGGCTAGTGAATCAAAATTACTTAGTGAATCCAGCCCATGCTCTGCGTTACTTGGCAAAGAAAATGGCTGATGGTCCTGTAACGAGTTATAAACTATTAAGTGAGAGTGAGTTTGACTGTGATGGGAATTACTACTTGATTGGTCACACTGGTAAATCATTGGCGGTAAATAAAGCCTATAAAGTGTATACTGACGGACAAGTAAAAGAGCTTTGGCAAGCAAAATAGTTGAAGATGATTTCGGCTCTAGCGGGGAAAGAAAGTGACTGTAGAAACAGTTGTTTTCAAAAAAGGATCAAATATTGAAGGTTGTGAAAGATGCGTGAAACTAAACATTCGAATCGGCTTAGCTGGCAGTCATCTTCTGATTGGTGCATTCAGCCTGATCGGCGCACTGCTGACGCTTTACAAAGTACCAACTAGTTTTGGTACGATCCAAGTCTTGTTAGGTGAAATTTATTATACCGATACGGTATTTGACCGATTTACTCAGCTTTTCTTATTGGGGATCATTAGTCTTTATACCGTAGTGACGAGTTTTTATGGGTTTCGATTTTGGTGTTTTTGCTCCGCCTCTTCTGCATTTGGGACACTGTTGGCATATGTTGAATTAACTGAGACACTTCCGATGATGGTTGTTTTTATCCTAGTATTGGTAAGTTTGTTTCAGTTATGTGTAGTCACATACTTCATTTTCCAAAAGCTAAAAAGTAGAGCTGAAACAGGTTGAACAGATACGTTCAAGCTGTTTTTTTCTGTCCAGAACAATTCGTTCGTATCATAGGGTTATTACGTTACTAGAAATTTATTTTATGCTATGCTAGCAGTAGAGAACGTTTGCTTGCGAATCTTTCTCAAAGGGTAAAATCGTGACAGTGATCGATGGTCACAGAATAAGCGATCAAGATGAATTGAAGGAGGACTGATGAGAGAGTGGTTACCAAACAACAGGAACTGACTGCAGAAAAAGACTTTCTGAGTGGTGAAAATTTTTATGTCCAACATTTCTTAGGAGCCCATCAAGTCGATAACGGCTATGTGTTTCGCGTTTGGGCACCAAAGGCTCAACAAGTTTGGCTTGTTGGCGATTTCAACCAATGGACAGACACTTTGCCAATGAATAAAAGGGCAGAATCTGGAGTATGGGAAATTGAGACCAATCAAGTAGAAGCAGGCCAGCTTTATAAATACAAAGTCAAACAAGCAAATGGACGAGAAGTGTTAAAGATTGACCCTTTTGCTGTCCATTTTGAAGCTCGACCAGGAACAGCGGCAGTCTTGCACAAGATTCCTCCCAAAAAATGGCGGGACGGACTGTGGCAAGGCCGCAAAAAAAGACAGAAAACATTTAACCGACCTCTAAATATTTATGAAGTTCATGCCAGCTCGTGGAAGCATCACGAAGACGGCACCCCTTATCGCTTCTCTGAATTAAAAGATGAACTTATTCCTTATGTGAAAAAAATGGGTTATACCCATATTGAATTTATGCCATTGATGGAACATCCATTAGGTACCTCTTGGGGCTATCAGTTGACAGGTTATTTTGCGCTCAGTTCCTATTATGGGACACCAGAAGAGTTCCAAGACTTTGTAGAGGCATGCCACTTAGAAAATATTGGTGTCTTTGTTGACTGGGTACCTGGACATTTTTGTGTCAATGACGACAGCCTCGCTTATTATGACGGGACACCAACCTTCGAATACATGGACGAGAATCGAGCCAAAAATGTGCGCTGGGGAGCAATCAATTTTGATCTAGGGAAACCGCAAGTCCAAAGCTTTCTGATCTCAAGCGCCTTGTTTTGGATTGAGTTCTATCATATCGATGGGATTCGAGTGGATGCTGTTTCCAACATGATTTACCGCGATTATGACGAAGGACCTTGGGAGCCCAATCACGAAGGCGGCAATCGCAATTTTGAGGGCTATTACTTCTTGCAGAAGCTTAATTCCGTTATTAAATTAGCCCATCCAGCAGTGGTCATGATAGCAGAAGAAAGTACTTCTGAGACCAAAATAACAGGAATGGTCGAAGAGGGCGCGTTAGGATTTGATTATAAATGGAATATGGGCTGGATGAACGATGTCTTGCGTTTTTACGAGATGGATCCGATTTTCCGCAAAGACCATTTAAGTTTGCTTTCTTTTTCTTTTATGTATCGGATGCAAGAAAATTATATTTTGCCTCTCTCGCATGATGAAGTTGTTCATGGTAAAAAAAGTTTGATGCACAAAATGTGGGGAGACCGCTACAAGCAGTTTTCACAATTACGCAATCTTTATACGTACATGATGATGCATCCAGGAAAAAAACTATTGTTTATGGGAAGTGAATGGGGTCAGTTTTTAGAATGGAAGTACGATCACGGTCTTGAATGGGTCGATCTAAACGATTCCCTAAATGCAAAAATGCAGTTCTTCACCCAAACCTTGAATGAATTGTACAAAGAAGAACGAGGTCTTTGGGAGCTAGACGATCAGGAAGAATCGTTGGAAGTGATCGATGCAGATAACTTAGATGAAACGACATTGACTTTCTTGCGACAAGGGAAAACCAAAAAAGATTTCTTGATCGTGGTGGTCAATCTAACACCGGTGGAGCGGCACGATTTTGCGATCGGTGTTCCGTATGAAGGAACATATCGTGAGATTTTAAACACGGAACGGGATATATTTGGCGGAACTTGGATTGCTAATAACCAAGACTGTCAAACCAGTCATACCCCTTTTAAACGATATGATTATCAAATCAAAACAATTTTGCCTGCACTTGGGGCTTTGATCATCAAACCAGAAAAAATCAAAATGACTCGTAAAAAAGGACCAACAAAATCACGAAAAAAAGAGTAAAGGGGGAAAGGTGAGTAGATCACCAAACAAAATGAAAACAGAGATGTTAGCAATGATCCTCGCAGGGGGACAAGGGACTCGATTAGGGAAATTAACAAAGAATATTGCTAAACCAGCGGTTCCATTTGGTGGCAGATATCGGATCATCGATTTCACGTTGAGTAATTGTGTCAATTCAGGAATCAAAAATGTGGGTGTTGTCACGCAGTACCAGCCATTAGCACTTAACAACCATATCGGCAATGGTGCGAGCTGGGGATTGGATGGCATCAGTACCGGAGTGACCATCTTACAGCCATATTCAAATTCAGAAGGCGAAAAATGGTTTGAAGGAACCGCCCATGCCATCTATCAAAACATCGCCTATATCGATGAGATGGACCCGCAATATGTCTTGATTTTATCCGGCGATCATATCTATAAAATGGATTATGAAGAAATGCTGGAAAAACACAAAGAAAATGATGCTTCATTGACGGTTGCAGTTCTCGAAGTTCCGATGAAAGATGCTTCTCGTTTCGGGATCATGAATACTGATAAAAATGACCGCATCATCGAATTTGATGAAAAACCAGCCGAACCAAAAAGCAATCTTGCTTCGATGGGGATCTATATATTTGATTGGAGTCGTCTACGCAGTATGCTATTGAGTAACTACACAAAAGACGGCGAAATGGTCGATTTTGGGAAACATGTCATTCCTTCTTATCTCGAAAGCGGCGACAACGTTTTTGCCTATCGCTTCTCTGGCTATTGGAAAGACGTAGGAACAATCGATTCCTTATGGGAAGCCAACATGGAATTTATTGATCCAGCCATGGAGTTGAATATCCGTGATAAAAGCTGGCAAGTGTTCTCTAAAAATCCAATCGCACCCCCACATTTTGTGACTGAAACCGGTGCTGCAAGAAATTCGCTTGTGATGGATGGCTGCTATGTTGCTGGGGAGATCGAGCACAGCATTTTATCAGAGAATGTGCAAGTGAAAGAAGGCTCGACAATCAAAGACAGTGTGATCATGCCAGGAGCGGTGATCGGCAGAAACGTCAAATTAAACCGAGTGATCGTTGGGGAAAATGCAGTGATTGGTGACGACGCAGAAATCGATGGAACAGACGAAATTGCCGTAGTCGGCTATTCTGAAATTTTAGGGGTGACGATTGATGAGAACTAATAAAATGTGTGCGATTTTAGGGAACCTACAGCGATACCAAGACTTGATGCCATTAACGGAAAATCGTCCGCTATCAACCTTGTTATTTGATTGCAAATATCGCTTGCTAGATTTCAATCTTTCAAGTATCGAAAATGCCAATATCAAACAAGTCTATATGATTTTCAATGAAGGAGAAACGCAGTCGGTCTTCGATCATATCGGTGGCGGAAAAGAGTGGAACTTGGACGGCGTACAAAACCGGTTCTTTATCCACTTATTCCAAGACTCATTGAAAAAGCAAGCCGAAGGGCAAGAGTACTACTATAATGTCATTGACTATCTGGAAAAATCCAAATCAGATCATACTGTATTTATGGGCAGTAAGATCTTATGCAACATTGATTTGCGTGCATTGCTGAAAATTCATCAACTACAAGGCAATGAAATGACTGTGGTGTATAAACGTATCGGCAGTGATCATGTTTCTGAAAGCGACTTGTTGTTTAATGTTGACAGTGAAGGTCACTTAGAAGAAGCGATCCAAGCGAAAAAAGGGGAAGTTGGCTCCTTAGTCAATTTATGTACGGATATTTTTATTATTCAAACGGATCGACTGATCACGGCTCTTAAAGAAGGCCAAACGGTTGGCGCAACGGCGGATCTCGGTCAATTTTTAAGAGAAATGATCTCTGTAGAGAATACCGGCCTTTATGAATATACTGGTTATTTAAGTAATATTTACGACATCTCTTCTTATTATCAAACCAACATGGATATGTTAGATGTGCACAAATTCACTTCATTGCTTTATTCGAATCAAAAAATTTATACCAAATTGAAGAATGAAGTACCAACCTATTACTCGGAGACGTCTGAGGTGAAAAACAGCCATTTTGCTTCTGGTTGCATCGTGGAAGGTATGGTCGAACAGTCACTGGTTGCCCGTCGTACGAAAATCCATCCTGAGGCAAAAGTCAAAGGCGCAATCATTTTCGGGAATAACGAAATCAAAGCAGGTGCGGAAGTTTCTTATGCGATCTTAGATAAAAATGTGACCATCGCAGAAGGTGTAAAAGTTCAGGGAACCAAAGATGCGCCGATCGTTATTAAGAAGAATTCTCATGTGACAGAAGATGTTATCGGAGGAGCAAGCGCATGAAGGTTTTGTTTACAGCAGCAGAATGCGCCCCGTTTTTTAAAACAGGCGGATTAGGGGATGTTGCAGGTGCATTGCCAAAAGAGTTGGTCAAAAAAGGCGTCGAAACAGTTGTCGTCTTACCTTACTTTACGAAAATGCCTGCCGAATACCAAGACCAAATGGAGGATTGTTTTTCCTTTGAAGTGGCGGTCGGCTGGCGCAAGCAATATTGTGGGATCAAAAAATTAGTTCTAGGCTCTGTGACCTATTATTTCATAGACAATCTCTATTATTTTGGTCGCGAACGTCTCTATGATTTTTATGATGATGGGGAACGCTTTGCTTTCTTCCAATTAGCCGTGATCGAAATGATGGAACGCATTGAATTTATTCCAGACATCGTTCATGTCAATGACTACCATACGGCGATGATTCCGTTCTTGATCAAAGAAAAATATCATTGGATTCAAGCGTATCAAAACATACGCACCGTTTTGACGATCCATAACATTGGGTTTCAAGGGTGGTATAGTCGCGATATATTACCAGATCTTTTTGGGATGGGTACGGAAAGATACGATGATGGAACCTTGCGCTTAAACGATTGCTTGAACTTTATGAAGGCAGGAATCTTGTATGCTGACCGCATCACGACCGTCAGTCCTTCCTATAGTGAAGAAATCAAAACCTCTGAGTTCGGCTGTGGGCTTGAAGTCATTTTACGTATGGAAAGCGGCAAACTCAGCGGCATCTTAAACGGAATTGATTATGAAATGAACGATCCAGAAACCGATCCTCATTTGGACTATCCTTTCAGTGTCGAGGATTTATCAGGAAAAGCCAAAAACAAGCGAGCGCTACAAGAACAGTTTGGCTTGCCAACTCGTAAAGAGGTTCCGTTGATTTCCGTTGTCAGTCGTTTGACCACTCAAAAGGGGTTCCATTTAGTTCTTGAAGAAATGGAAAACCTCTTGCAATTTGATGTCCAGTTTATCCTATTGGGAACCGGTGAGCATGATTTTGAAGAAGGCTTTCGTTACTTTGCGCAGAAATATCCTGACAAATGTGCCGCCGCGATTTCTTTTGATATCGCATTGGCGCAAAAGTTATACGCAGCAGCGGATCTCTTCTTGATGCCTTCCGCCTTTGAACCATGTGGACTATCGCAGATGATCGCGATGCGTTATGGTACATTACCCGTCGTCCATGAAATCGGTGGCTTGAAAGATACGGTAGATTCCTATAATCCGATCACCAAACAAGGTACCGGCTTTGGCTTTCAAGAGTTTTCACCATTCTACTTGATGAATGCCTTGAAACAAGGAATCGAATTGTACGAATCGGATCAGACAACCTGGAACGCTTTAGTCAAGCAAGCAATGAAAAAAGATTTTAGCTGGAATCAAAGCTCAGATCTTTATGTTGAGTTGTATAATACTATCAAAGTTTGATTGTTTTAAGACAGAAGAATCCTTGTCTGCAACAGAACGGTTAGTTGTATGACTAGCCATTCTGGCGGCAAGAATTCTTCTTTTTTATAAACGGTTAGCATAAAGGAGTGTAACCCTATGACAAAAGAACGATTGCGTGAACTGCTAGAAACCAACGTGCACGAACTGTTTGCGATAGAGATCGATGAAGCATCGCCGCAGGAATTGTTTCAGGCACTAGCCAATGTTGTGAAGCAATTGTATTCAGAAGACTGGCGCCAGACCAGAAAAAATCTCTTGTTGGAGGATCAAAAACAAGCGTATTATTTTTCTATCGAATTTTTACCCGGCAAAATGTTAAAGAGCAATCTGTTGAATATGCAGCTGTTGGAGCAAGCAGAAGCCGTTTTTGAAGAGCTAGGGGTTTCACTTGACTATGTTGCGGAAACAGAAAAAGACATGGCTTTAGGCAACGGGGGCCTGGGTCGCTTGGCGTCTTGTTTTATGGATTCATTAGCTTCTTTAGGTTTGCCGGGAAATGGCAATGGGATTCGCTATCGCTACGGATTATTTAAACAAAAATTTATTGACGGTCATCAAGTAGAATTGCCCGATGATTGGTTGCGTTCGGGGAATGTTTGGGAAGTCCGCAAAGAAAGCAAGGCGGTGCCAATTCGTTTCGGCGGACAGGTCTATCTCGTTACCGGAGAGGACGGAAAATTAGCCCCAGTCTATGAAGGTGGCTTTACCTGGCGGGCGGTTCCTTATGATACAGCAATGGTTGGCTATCAAAATCACCATCTCAACACCTTGCGCTTATGGAGTGTTGAGGTCCCTGCAGAAGATGAGGCGCACTATGCCACACTAGAATCGCGCCAAGCATTGGAAAATCTGACAGCGGTCTTGTATCCTGATGATTCCAATGAGACAGGCAAACGGACTCGGCTGATGCAAGAATACTTTTTTGTATCTGCAGGGATCCAAAGTATCGTCCGTTATTATAAAAAATTGAATTTACCTTTGGCCATGATGAGTGAACGAGTAGCGATCCACATCAATGATACGCACCCAGCCCTTTGCG
Source organism: Enterococcus sp. FDAARGOS_375 (assembly GCF_002393265.1). Lineage (NCBI taxonomy): Bacteria > Bacillati > Bacillota > Bacilli > Lactobacillales > Enterococcaceae > Enterococcus > Enterococcus sp. FDAARGOS_375. The sequence goes on from NZ_CP023515.1 coordinate 2,681,943, forward strand.
TCCCAGAATTGATGCGCATTTTAGTTGATGAAGAAGGTCTTGCTTGGGAACAAGCGTGGTCGATCACCGTGAAAGTCATGAGTTATACGAACCATACGATTATGGCGGAAGCTTTAGAAAAATGGCCTGTGCGCATGATTGAAGAAGTTTTGCCAAGAATGGATCAGATCATTAAAGAAATTGATCGGCGCTTTGTCGAAGGAATGCAAGGGGTTCATCCACAAGCCTTACTGGATCGGACGCGAATCATTATTGATGATCAAGTCCATATGGCACATCTCGCGATCATCGGCAGCCATAGTGTCAATGGCGTAGCCAAGCTCCATTCTGATTTACTAAAATCAGTGGTACTCCATGACTTTTATCTTATTTATCCTGCCCGTTTCAACAATAAGACCAACGGCATCGCGCAACGGCGTTGGCTTCAGCTAGCCAATCAACCATTAGCCAAAGTGCTGGATCAGTCCATCGGTACAAGCTGGCGCAATGATCCATTAGACCTGCAACTGCTCAAAAACTATTATGAGGACGAAACCGTTCTACAACAAATTGCCGAAGCAAAAATGAGCAATAAACGAGCGCTGGCTCGTTACATTCAACATACGACTGGTGTCACAGTTGACCCAACAGCAATCTTTGATGTGCAAATCAAACGACTACATGCCTACAAGCGACAATTGTTAAATCTCATGCACATCTTGAAGCTCTACTTTGAGGTCAAAGACGATCCGACTGCAACGTTTCATCCAAGAGTCTTTATCTTTGGCGCTAAAGCAGCACCAAGCTATCACTATGCCAAATCAATCATCAAAGTCATCAATGAAGTGGCGAATCTGATCAATCATGATGAAAGCATCAATGACAAAATCAAAGTTGTCTTTTTAGAAAATTACAACGTTTCTTTGGCAGAAAAAATTATTCCAGCAGCGGATGTCAGTGAACAAATTTCGTTGGCTTCAAAAGAAGCATCGGGAACAAGTAATATGAAATTAATGCTGAATGGGGCAGTAACGATCGCCACTTTAGATGGTGCGAATATTGAGATTCGAGATGCGATCGGTGATGAAAACATTGCGATCTTTGGGCTAACGGAAGAAGAAGTGTATCAGTATTACGCCCAGCGTAATTATTCTGCCTATGCGTATTATGAGTCAGATCCAGTATTACAACGGGTAGTCAATGCCTTTATAGATGGGACGATCCCGAATATCCAAGTAGAAGGTCGCGAGATCTTTGATTCACTTTTGAAATATAATGATGAGTACTTTTTATTAAGAGATTTCCACGCCTATTGTGATGCACAGCATCGGGTAGATATTGCTTATCAAGATACCCATCGCTGGCAAAAAATCAGTCTAATGAATATTGCGAATGCTGGGAAGTTTTCAGCGGATGAAACGGTGCGAAATTATGCAGCAGATATTTGGCAGATCGATCCATTATTTGCCCATATCAAAGAACCAAATGCGGCAAGCTTGACGGAGTCAGTGCCTCCCTTGGGGAACAGTTGAAGTGACTTCGGTTGAAATGGTGTAGTCTTTCGTGAAATTCTCTTTTATTTGTGGTATGATGAAAAAAATGCATGTAAGAGGATGAGTACAGTGGCAAATTATTTAGATGTGAAACGAAAACACTTCCGTTTTCCTGCGTATGATGATACAGATGGGGTGAAACTGCAATCTGAGCATCGCCCCGCCTTCAGTAAAGCAGATGATTGGATTTTAACAGAAATCAAAGATACCGTGAGTCATTCTCATAAGGAAGAAAATCAATCTTTGCAGCGTAAAGTGCAGTCAAGTCAACGGGATCGCGGACATAATGTGCGCCAAAAAGAAGAACTCGCCAACCACCGTGCCAACTTACCTCAGTATGGAAAACGTCCGGTGAAAGAGCAGATGCCGACAGGAAAAACCAATTTTTTTGGCAAGGATGCTAAGCACTCTTCGTATCAAGTCACAAGCAAACAAGAACGAGCGGAAGTAGCTTCATCACCAAAAAAAGAGTACTCAGGTCGTTCGTATTTTGTTCCTAAATATATCCCAGCTTCAATAATCCCTGATGAACAAAAACCAGAAATTACGTCTGACGACCTGATGGATGCAATGGCAAAAAAACAAGAGAGTTATTTGTTATTTGATAACGAACCAGCAGCCTACCAAGTCAAAGAAGAAAATGATCCGACGGTAAAGAAATTCAATCGTCCCCAATCGGTGGGCATGACTCGTAGTGAGTTTCGCGCCAATAACAAAAAAAATAGTGATAAGAAGCGGTCCGTTCTAGATCGTTCTTTACAAGTAATGATTGAAGACGATCAACGGGAGGACTCAGCAAACGGTTATTTTCGTTCGGAGTAACTTAGCAAAAAGCAAACAAACAGCAGGAACCAGAATTGAAAGAAAGAATACGGATCAAACCAGTTAGAAGCTTAAATCTAACTGGTTTTTTGAATAGTCATTGTAACAAATGAATGTATGACAGTCGGAGGTCTGCATCACTCGATGGAGAAACTGGTTTTTGTAGATTATGAAAGAGAGTGAATCGCAAATTGTGTACTCATTTTCTGAGTGTCTTTGAAAAAAACGGTGCTTTTATTCATGGAGGTGGTTGATTGATTTTATTAAAGTGTTTTAGTAGTTAACTCCTGCTCAAATATTTTAATTTTCGCTGACCTTTTGATATGCTAAGAACAAGGGGGAATCAAAGATGGAAGTTGATTTACAAATGCTGGCGATGATTTTCTTTATCAATCTCGCCTATGTTACATTGAATACATTGCGATTTTTATTGACAATGAAAGGGTATCGTGTGATTGCCCCATTAGTGAGTATGATTGAGATCACGATCTATATTTTAGGATTATCTATGGTATTGGATCGTTTGGATAACCCACTGAATCTCTTGTTCTATGCGCTAGGCTATGCCGCTGGAGTCAGTATCGGGATCAAAATCGAAGATAAGCTGGCTCTCGGGTACACAATGGTTACCGTGATCTTGCCTAGTAATACGGATGAGGAAAAAAGTTTGCCTAAGATCTTACGACAAGAAGGCTACGGAGTTACACAAAGTTATGGAGAAGGCTTAGAAGGACCGCGACTGATTTTAGAGATTCTCTCCCAAAGAAAAAGTGAGAAAAAGCTCTATCAGACGATCAAAGCAGTGGAAGAACGAGCATTCATCATCAGTTATGAACCCAAGTATATTTCAGGCGGTTTTTGGACCAAAAAAATCAGCCGCCGAGAAGCGAAGCTAAAAAAACAAGCACCTGTTGATTGAAGGAGTTTAGTCAGGCATGATTCATTCGAGAAGAATAGCTGAGTATAAAGCAGGGAGTTTATTGATGAGAGGAAGCGTTAGGTGTGGAAAAGAAAGCAAATGGCATGATGGCGGTCATCGCTGCCTTGATCTCAAACATTTTGGTGGCAATCAGTAAGTTTGTCGGTTATGCACTAAGTGGCAGTGCGGCCATGCTGAATGAAAGCATTCATAGTGTCGTAGATTGTAGCAATCAAATCTTTTTGTTGATCGGGGATAAACGGGCAACAAAGGGACAAAGTGAACTGCATCAGTTTGGTGAAGGTCGAGCGAAATATTTTTTCAGCACGATCGTTGCCATGATGCTCTTCTTTGGTGGGGGCGCACTCGGTGTGATGGAAGCGGTAGAAAAGCTGCTGCATCCTGCCCATGAAGTTGGTAACGCTTGGTTGGTGATCGCTATTTTGATTTTCGGGATGATCGTTGAAGGAAGTTCGTTGTGGATCGCGATCAAGGAGATCCGCGAACTGAATGTGGAACGTCAACCAATCTATCGTTTTTTGAAAGAAAGTCGGCATAGTGAGATTCTGATTATTTTCACAGAAGACTTTTGTGCAATGATCGGCCTAATGATCGCACTATTTGGTACGATTTTAACCATGATTACGGGTAACGCATTTTTTGATGCCTTCAGTGGTTTATTGATTGGTCTCTTATTGATGGTAGCAGCCATTTTCTTAGCCCGCGAATTTTATAGTCTACTGATTGGCGAAAGTGTCACAAAACGGGATCTAGCAGTGATCAAAAGAGCATTTGAACGGCCAGATGTTGATCGCTTGATTGATGTTAAAACGGTGCATTTAGGACCAGCAGAAATTTTGATTGCGGCAAAAGTTGATATTGCCGCAAAACAAGAAGAGGTCGGCTATGAGATCATTAATGAGATTGAAGCCGAGATTCGACACCAGATGGCAGATAAAAAAGTCTATATTTATATTGAGACAGATGAGTATGACCCTCACTATATGGAGAAACGCCGTAAACTTGTGCGACCTTCCCACTGATTTAGCTAGAATAAAGCAGCTTTTTTTGATACAATAGACAAGGATTATCACATAGTGAAGGAGATTTCAAAATTATGATCAATGCAAGTGACTTAAGAGCTGGAATGACATTCGTTCAAGACGGCAAACTTATCAAAGTATTAGATGCTAGCCATCACAAACCAGGTAAGGGAAATACGGTTATGCGTATGAAATTACGAGACGTTCGGACTGGTTCGACTTACGATACAACCTTCCGTCCCGAAGAAAAATTTGAAAAAGCGCATATCGATACGAAAGCTGTACAATATTTGTACACAATGGATGATACAGCATTCTTCATGGATCTGGAAACGTATGAACAATACGAAATTCCAGTTGAAGTGGTCGAAGAAGAAATGAAATTCATTCTTGAAAATATGGAAGTAAAAATCCAATTCTTCGGCAGCGAAGTAATCGGCGTGCAATTACCATCAAGTGTGATCTTGAAAGTCGTTGAAACACAGCCATCAATCAAAGGGGCGACTGTGACTGGTTCAGGCAAGCCAGCAACGATGGAAACGGGCTTAGTTGTCAATGTTCCTGACTTTGTTGAAGAAGGCGAAATGCTAGAAATCAATACAGCTGAAGGTACCTACTTGAAACGTGCGAAATAAGAAAAAAACCGCGATTTGTTCGCGGTTTTTTCTTTTGCTCTGGATGAGGGATCAAAAGTACATCATTTCCCATCTGCCAATGACTTTTGTAAGGGATAGATACTATAGGAGTTGCTGACAAAGTAGGCGACGGAGCAGACGATCACAAACAAGGGCAGATTTTCAAAACCAAAAACTTCCCCACCGATAAAGATTGGTGCAAATAAAGTGCTAGTAGCACTGCCAAAGACACTGGCATAGCCTAGGGCTGCCACCAGTTCGATAGGCAGTCCAAAGAGTGGTGCCAGCACGACGCCCAAAGAGGCGCCAATCGCAAACAAAGGGGTAACTTCTCCACCCAAAAAACCAATACTGATGGTCAGTACGGTTAACACCAACTTAAACAGCCAGTCATAAGAATAAATGGGTTGATCAGCAAAACTGGCGCTGATCAAATTCGTTCCTAAACCTGAATAACGACCATGGTACAAAAGGACAAAAAGTAAAACCAGTACGAGTGAACCGATGCCGATACGCCAGAGAGGATGAGGAAACCGCCGTTTCATGATCCGTTTCATCGTTTCTAATAATCCCGCAAAACTGCCGCCAACAATACCAAATAGTAAGCCAATCAAAAGTAATTTCAGAAAAACAGCCAAAGTCAAATCAGGGGACGGTGACAAAGCAAAACTAAACTTTTCTAATCCTAACAATTGAGAAGTCGTACTAGCGGTGAAAGCAGCCAGCAAAGTCGGTAAGAGTGCATGATGACTGAATTTACCGATGACAAGTACCTCCAGTGCGAAGAACGTCGCAGCGATCGGGGTTTCAAATAAACCAGCAAATCCCGCAGCCATCCCAATCATGATCAGGGTGCTGGCATACTTTTCTAGTCGCAGCCATTTTCCTAAACGGTTGGCAATGGTGGCTCCTAATTGAACTGCCACCCCTTCTCTGCCGGCACTTCCTCCAAATAAATGCGTTAGCCAGGTTCCCACCATCACAAATGGGATCAAGCGCAACGGAATGTCTTTTTCTTCTTCATATCCGACTAAAAACACTAAATTCATTCCTTGAGGACTTCGGTCACCATACTTTTGGAACAGGAAAGTAAAGCAAATACCGATAATTGGTAAAAAGAGAATCAAGGGCAAAAAATGACTTTCACGAAAGGCACTTAAGGAAAGTAGGATTTTACCAAAGAAAGTATCGACGGCTCCAGCAAGCACCCCAATCACCAGACTGAGCAATCCTATTGCAACCAGTTCAAAATACGTTGTTTTTTGTTTCTTCATTTCTATCACGATCCTTTAAAAAAATAGGAATAATGCTCTTGCAACTATGATGAACGAGTGAAAATAAAAAATGACTACTACACACTAAAAAAAGTGGTAGAAGTCATTAGCAAAATTGCGGTTTCAGTAAGAACTGAGGGAGACATTCATTCCCGATTAGCATTAATATTATCTGATAAAACCCTCCTTTTGTCAATGGATGCTGGTCGTGAAAAGCAATCCAACGAATACTTATCTTTTATACATACTTATGGTAAAATTAATTTCATAAGAATTTACATGTGAATTGTGCGTCGTAAGAGTCACTGACAAGAAAAGGGATGAAAGGACGATCCTTCTACTGTTTGACCAAGGGAAAAACAGTGGGCAGGGAGGAATCGAAGGGGAAGAAAAAATGATTGCATTTATGACGAGCGAAAAATGGCTGCAAAGTGAGCGTTTTTACTATGTGATCCTACCAATTCTCATGGTGGTTGGTTTGATTGCGTTATTAGGGTTCCTGATGGTTCTGCTTTATCGAGAAAACCGCAACCCGAAAGTGACGCTATTGCTTGGCGGCATAGTCGTTACGTGTCTATTAGGTTTTTTTATTGGTGATCAAATGTATGGTGAATTCAAAACGTATAATGCGCTGATCACACCGAATATCCGAGACCGCGAAAAAATGTTTCTAGGCTATAAATATTACGAATCTGATACTACAGCAATTTATCAGCGCATCCAAAGCAATGAAGCGATTGAAACTTTAGGGATCTATCAAGCAATACCGGTGGAACGGGAGATTGAATATCTTGGTTCTGCGCATAACTCCGTATATTTTAAAATGGGCGCCCAGATTTACTATGCTCGCTATCAACCGACATTTGTGGAAGAGGAAACAACTGCTAAACTGCAGGGGGTTCAATACCATTTGACGGATCCTTCCTTTGAAACAATTGGATTCTATTCCGAAACCAACAACTATTTAACGGCAATTACGATTCCAAAGACCCAAGAAACCCTCGAGTATCAATCCGTTGATTCTGTGATCCCGAAAGAATTCGGGAAAAGTCAAACCCAATGGGCGTTACCGAATAGGAATGAATAACCATAAAAGAAAACTACCTAAGTCACGCAAGGAAGTTTCCTCAAGCAGGAATCTTCCTTGCGCAGGTAGTTTTTTGGCTTGGTCAGATAACATTGCTTTTCCTATGACTGATTAGGTAGTCCTCTTTCTTTTTGCGAGGCAATTTTTTGAAGGCGGCTTCTGCTTGAGTGGCTTCACTGCGAGTGGAAAAGCTTTCTGCATGAATCATTTGCACAGGTCTGCGACTAGCAGGACGGGTATATTTTGCCCCGATCCCTTTGTTGTGCTCTAATAAGCGGCGACTCAAATCTGTGGTATAACCACCGTAGAAGGACTGATCGTTGCAACGCAAGACATAAAAATAATGATTCTCAGCAGCCATAGAGCATCGCCTTCACTTCTGAACTATAGGCACCTGTTTCATCATAGGTAATGAGAGGGGAATCAATTTTAAAGCCATCCGCCTTACCATCCTTGATTCCTTCAATCAATAAAATATTTGCCTCTTTGCCTACTTTCGGATAGACGAAGCGGACGCGTTTTGGGGCGATTCGATGGGCACGCATATGGTCCAAAATATCAAGAAAGCGATCCGGTCGATGAACCATCGCAAACCGTCCGTTCATTTTTAATGCTTTGCTTGCGGTTTGGATCACTTCATCTAAAGTTGTGGTGATCTCGTGCCGTGCGATCGCTAAATAGGGATTCGGGTTTTTGATCGCCGTCGGTACATTTTTAAAATAAGGCGGATTGCAGACCAAAAGATCGACGGAATCAGGTTTGATTTTTTGAAAGAGGTCCTTCAAGTCCATAGGATAGACCGTCAGCTGGTCTTGCAAGTCGTTTAATTCGATACTGCGCTGCGCCATATCCGCTAAGCGTTCCTGTAATTCGACCTGATAAATATGAGCGGTCGTTTTTTTGCTGATAAATAAACCGACTGCACCATTCCCTGCACAAAGGTCAACGATCACACCTCTTTTTGGCACTCTAGCGTAATTTGCTAATAAGACAGCATCTAATGAAAAAGAAAAAACTTCGGAACTTTGAATGATCTTGATGTCATCGGCATACAATTGGTCGATGCGTTCGTTCGGTTGCAACATGAAGCATACTCCTGTTCTAAATTCATTTCAATGTATTATACTACGATTAAGAATAATGGGAAACGCTAAAAAATGCTTGTCATTTAAACCGTTTTTTTGCATACTTGAATAGGAGAGAAATAGAAAGGAAAATGAGTATGTTTTTTCGCTTTATGCGCGGTGTGGTTCGCGTAGTATTATTTTTGATCAACGGCAATGCTCGTTATCAAAACAAAGAGGTTTTACCTAAAAATGAAAACTATATTTTAGTGGCTCCTCACCGAACCTGGTGGGATCCATTGTACCTAGCAGTGGCTGCTCGGCCAAAGAAATTTAGTTTTATGGCGAAAGAAGAGCTGTTCAAAAACCCGATTTTACGGTTCATTTTGATCCATGCCAATGCTTTTCCAGTCAAACGGGACAAACCGGGACCGAGTGCGGTAAAGACGCCAGTCAAAATCTTGAAGGAAACCGATCTTAGCTTGATCATGTTTCCAAGTGGTACCAGACATGCAACGGCTTTAAAAGGTGGCATGGCGTTGATCGCAAAAATGGCCAAAGTCAAGATCGTTCCCTCTGTTTATCAAGGACCGCTGACGTTAAAGGATTTATTTAAACGCAAGCGAGTGACTGTCCGCTTTGGGGAGCCCATTGACATCAGTGACATCAAAAAGATGGACAAAGAGGGCTTGGCGGAAGTGGAACGGCGCATCCAAGGTGCATTTGACACACTGGATCAAGCGATCGATCCGTCATTTGTTTATCAAATCGATGAGTCCAAAAGAGAAGATTAATACGCAAGAAAAGCCGCTGATCCTTTTGTGATCAGCGGCTTTTTTCTAACGATTTAGTCCAACAATTCGAAAGCAAATTTGGTCCATGGTTTCAAATATTCCAACAAAGGCAACTCCTCTTTGGGAATAGCGCCGACTTTGTTTTTTCGGGCGTCTTGGTGAGGGGTCAAAACGATCTGCAATTCGTTTTTGTACTGACCAAAGGTATCATTGCCGATAACGATGTCCCCATAGGCAAAAGGTTCTTGGTTTGTATGAGGGAGGTTTTCGATGGGACGGTACTTCACCCGTGACTGTGTGGAACGAGCGACTAACGCATTACTGTCACCACGACGAAAATGATTGGTTTCGGCTAATATTCTTCGTTCGATTTCGCTGGCGTCTGCGTCTACGAGAACGCCAAAGGTCAGCTTGTAACGATCGATCGCCGCCAGAGCTTTCAGCTCTGCATCCGACGCATAGGCATTGCCAATAATCACCGTATCGATCAACCCAGAAGCAAAAAGCAGTTTCCCTTGCAGCGCCAATGGTAAATCTCGACAAGATTCTAAGGTTGGCAAGCCATCATTGACTTCCCAAGGGCCGATTTTGGCTGATTGACTAGTGATGAAGGCGGCTGTTTTCAACCCGTATTTTTTAAAACGTTGGCTGCAGCTGCGGAAAAAAGCATCCGTTAAGCCTGTGCCTCGTTGGGGATAAAAATTGTGGCAGCCATATAAAAAAGGTTCATTGGCTTGATAAGAAAGGATATTTTCTAAATAGTTCACATCATTACTCATATTCAATTCAATCGCCAAGCCAAATGGATTAAAGGTCAGCTGGGCTTCTTTATTGCCATCAAATCCTTGATCCAAGCGGATACCGTCCGCACCTAATTCTGCAAAGAAGCTAAGATCGTCATAAGAGATCGCCAGATCACTGAAAACAGCAGGCGAAATATCTACTATCGTTTCAAAGCCAAGGTTCTTGGCAAAGCCGATAATCGAAGAGAATTTTTTTCTGACGGTCTCTTTGCCTTCACTGACTTCCAGCATACTCATAAATAAGCGAGAGTAACCAAGGGCAGCAGCTTTTTTTAAATAGTCTTGATCCAGTAAAGGATCGCTATGGTCGGGGTAAATCGAAAGGCCAATTTCTCGTTTCAATGGTTTTCCTTCTTTCTAAAAAACCGCACGAAGCACCTCTTGGCATTGGAAAAAGCTGGTGAGGAAGGCTTCTTCTGTTTGTCTTGGTGGGTGCTTCGTACGACCGTTATTTACACATTATTGTGCGACTGGTTGATTTTCTTTTTCCAACTCGTTTTTGTCGTAGATTTTTACGAATGGGTAATAGATCAGGATCGATAAAAGAATCAAAAGAACATTCAGCACGATCGCACGCCAATCGCCGCCAGTCGCTAAGAAAGCGCCAATGGGTCCAGGCAATGTCCAAGGGGCATTGACCGTAACTGCATTGACTAAACCAGCTGAGGTAGCGACCCACGCAATGACGCCATTGATCAGTGGTGCAATGATGAAAGGTGGGATCAAGATTGGGTTCAAAACGATCGGTGTACCGAAAATCAGTGGTTCGTTGATGTTGAAAATAGCTGGAATCAAGGCTGTTTTTCCTAGTTTTGAACCGAATTCCGATTTGGTGCGAAACGCTAACAAGATAGCCAAACCAATCGTTGAACCCGCCCCACCAATCCAGATGAACCATTGATAAAATGGTTCGGCTGCGATATTGGGAATCATATCTCCTGAAGCAAGCGCAGTCGTATTTCCTTCCAATAACTGCAACCATAATGGACGAGCCAGTGAACCAACGATAGAAGCACCATGGATCCCGAATGACCAGAAGAAGGTCGTCAAGAAGGTGATCAAAAGCACGCTTGGCAAGGTGTCTGCGGCACTGACTAAAGGATCGACGACTTTTGCCACGATCGTGTGCCAGTCAAAGCCGATATAGTAAGTGATCGCACCCATTCCTAAAATAATGACTAAGGTAGGGGTCAAGGCTTCGAAAGAGCGAGCGACTGCAGGTGGGACTTGTTCTGGCATCGTGATTTTAAATTTCGATTTGTCCGTTAACCGATAGATTTCAACGGCAAGAATCGAGGTGATGATCGCCACGAACATACCAGCACTCCCTAAATTGGCCATTGGCAAGACAAAGCCGACCGTTCCAGCAGCATCCAAGGCTTCTGCTGGGATATTGACAGGGGTGAAGGTCAGTAAGAAGGCGGTCGTAGCTAGGATCCCACCAGAAAGACCATCAAGCTTATAAGAGCGAGAAAGACTGAATCCGATCCCAAATGCCGCATACAAGCTCATAATGTACATCGTCATTCGATAAGGCAATAAGATCGTTGTGGCATTGCTAGACAAGAATTGATAGATGCCCCAACTTTGAGGCAGCGGTGGAAAGGCTAAAATCATAAAGAACGAACTGACGATGATCAATGGCAAGGTTGAGACGATCCCGTCACGAACCGCCCGCAAGTGACGCTGGCTGCCAAGTTTTTCCATTGGTCCTGCCAAATGGCGCTCGATGAATTGAGTGAATTTATCTAACATGGTTTATCCTCCTAAGGTGTTTCACATTTTTGCTTCCCATGGATTCGGAATGATTTTTCCTAAAATCACGCCTTGGGCTGCCCCGGTTGCTGCAGGGGCATTATTGACACGGCTGTGAAGGGTTTCATTTCCTAAGATGGCAAAAGCCACCGCTTCTTTGGCATCGTTCGAACCGCCAATGTCATCTTGTGTTACAACGGCTACTGATTCGGGTAAATAGCCTTGGATCAGCTCAATCAGCAGATGATTATGGGCACCGCCGCCCGAGAGAATCACTTCCATATCGTTTGTTCCCAACTGAGGAAAAATGAACCGTTGGTAACTGTCAGCGATGGAAAAAGCGGTGAAATCGGTTAAAGTCCTCACCAAGTCTTCAGGTGCTGCCTCGGGATACTTGGTCAATAACTGCTGCACGAATTGTTTTCCAAAAAGCTCACGCCCGGTGCTTTTCGGCGGTTGCTGGGACAAATAAAAATGAGTTCTTAATTCCTTTTGCAAGGTGGGTATAATTGCTCCCGCTCGGGCTGTTTCACCAAACGCATCATAAGGCTGACCGAATAGCTGAACCATTAATTCATCGATGACCATATTCCCTGGACCTGTATCAAAGGCATACAGCTCGTTTAAGCCGCCACTTTTTGGTAGTACAGTAACATTGCCGATGCCGCCAATATTTTGCAGCAAACGATTTTTGGTGTCTGATTGATAGAGCAGATAGTCTGTATAAGGAACAAGAGGGGCGCCTTGACCACCAGCAGCCATATCCATCACTCGAAAATCGGCAACGACTTTCGTTTGTAAGCCATAAGCGATAATCGAAGGTTCGCCAATTTGCAAGGTGCTGTTTTTCGCTGGATCAGCATCGGGGGAGTGCCAGATCGTTTGTCCGTGGCTGGCAACAAAATCAATGCTTTTTTCTTCAATACCAGCTTTTTGGCAGAGGATTTGACACGCTTTCAAAAATTGATACCCTAATTCAGTATTTAATTGGCAGATGAGGGGAACATTTGATTCCACCGGATCACAAGCAGTTTTTATTTGTTCCTTCAATTCTTCACCAATGGGTAGTGTGACCATTTCCATCAGCTGTACAGCAGTTTCGGTGCCGCAGCCATTGATTTTTACTAAAGCAGCGTCGATCCCATCCAAACTGGTTCCTGACATGAGTCCTATTGCAAGCATAGCGTTTCTCCTTTCTTTATAAAATAGTGATGAAAACGATTGTTGAATTCGATTTCACACTCATTGTAAATGAAGTGTAATTATATTTCAAGATATAAATTTATAATTGGAAAAACATTTCAACGTAATGATGTTAGGTGTTCGCTATTTTTATCAAAAATGGGTGGTAAATGAAATTTCGCTGGAAGAGAGATGTCTAACTATCAGGGAAAGTGGTATAATGATTGGAAGGATATTTTTTAAGAAGGTGAAGAAATGCGCTTTATACATACAGCTGATTGGCACATCGGAAAAAAACTACATGGCTATGATCTGCTGGAAGACCAACGAGCAATCATTGATCAAATCATAGCGCTAGCAAGAACAGAAAAGGTCGATGCCATCGTCATTGCAGGTGATCTTTATGATCGTTCTGTTCCTGCTGTTGATGCAGTCAAATTACTAAATGAAAAAATCGCTGAAATCAATTTAACGAATGAACTGCCATTATTGGCTATCTCAGGAAACCATGATAGCCCAACGCGGCTAGAAACCGGCAGTCAGTGGTTTCAACAAACACGTTTTTATCTGTCCACCAGCATCGAACAAAGTATACAACCGGTTGAGTTTGACGATACACAATTCTTTTTACTGCCTTATTTCGAACCGATCGAGGCCCGGATATTTTTTGACGAACCGTTAATGAAAATTTCAGATAGTGTCCAAAGAGTGATTGAGGAGATGACCAAGCACTTTGATTCGTCAAAAAAACAAGTGTTAGTGACCCATTTTTTTGTGGCGGGCGCTAGCCAAACGGATTCTGAAACGAAAATTCAAGTTGGCGGATTGGACAGTGTGCCGACCACCGCTTTTGCACCTTTTGATCGGGTGGTTTTAGGCCATTTACATGCCAATACGGCTCTGAAACATCCGAAAATCGGCTACAGCGGCTCACCGCTGAAATTTTCTCTTTCTGAACGGACGAACCAAAAAGGGATCTATCTTGTTGATACTGTAAAAGACACAAATGAATTTATTCCCCTGACACCAAAAAGGGATATCCAGCAACTGACAGCCTCCTTTGAGGAGTTGATCGATCCGGTTTTTTACCGTGAGCTGGATCGTGAGGCGTTTTGGCATTTTCTACTGACGGATCGTGCTGTGATCCCAAATATGATGAATCAGTTGCGAAAGATCTATCCATTTATTTTGTCTGTCGAACGGTTGAATGGTCGAGAACAGACGAAAAAAAGACAGCTAACGACACGAGAAACCGACCCGCAGGCCTTGATCAGTCATTTCTTTCAAGAGATGACGGGAGATTCATTGCTCGATTCACAAACCAATTGGATCGAACAAGGGTTAAATGAAGCATTTGTCGTGGAAAAGAGGGAATAGTCATGCAACCAAAGTCTTTACAAATGAAAAATTTTGGGCCATTCATCGATGAAAAATTGGATTTCAGTCAGCTGCAAGCTGGCGGTTTGTTTTTGATCAGCGGCAAAACGGGTGCAGGAAAAACGACGATTTTCGATGGCATGACATTTGCCTTATTTGGTGAAACATCGGGGAATCTGCGCTCAGGCAAAGAAATGCGTTCGATGTTTGCTTCACCAACCGAAGAGACCAGCGTCACGTTTACTTTTGAACATCAGCGTTTTACCTACCAGATCCAACGGAAACCGGAACAAACGTTAGCAAAAAAACGTGGTGACGGGGTCACCAACCAAACGGCAAAAGTTCAATTGACGATTTTTGACGCAGATGGCAAAGAGAAAAAGCAGATCAGTAAACGGACAGAGGTTGATGCGTTTATCAAGGATCTGCTGCAACTGGATGCCAAACAGTTTTTTCAAATCATGATGTTGCCGCAAGGAGAATTTCGTAATTTTCTGATTGCTAGCAGTAATGAGAAAGAACGAGTTTTGCGAAATCTATTTGGTACGGAAATGTACCAGCAATTTAATGAATGGCTAAAAGAACAAGTCAAAGCGCAAAGCAGAAAGCTTGAACATCAGCAACTAGTCGCTTCGCAGATCATGGAGCGTTTTGAATGGGAAGAAGAGCAGGAAGTTTTAACGGTTGCGGAATGTCTGACTTTGTGGGGGCAAGATTTAGAAAAACAACAGATTCAACTTCAGCAGTTATTGCAGAGAAAAGACCAGACAATGCAAGAAATGAAAGCTGCGCAAGAGGCTTTTTACCGTGCAAAAGAAATCGAAAATGCGCGGATCGAAAGGCAAGGTCTACAAGAAAAAGCCCGAGAGTTGCATGCTAAAAAAACCGAGATCGCTCAGAAAAAAGCCCAGTTGAACCAGTTGGTGTGGGCACTTGAACATCAAGAAATCATGCAGCAAAAAGAAGAACGAGTGAAAGAAGCACAGCAAGCTGCTCAGCAAATCAACGAAACAAAGCAGCAACTGCAAGAAATTCAGCAGCAACAAATAAGCTGGCAAGACCAACGATCGTTGATTGACGGCATCAAGAAAAAACAGGAAGCTGCTAGTCAAAAAGTTCAACGAATCCAGCAGCAGATCCCGCTAGCACAGCGCACACAAGCCCAGCAAGAGGAAGTGGCGCAGCTTGAAAAAGCCGCACAACAACAGACCATCGAGTTAACGAAAATAAATCAAGCGCAAGCAAGTGCCAAAACGCAAGCACAGCATCTTGCAGAAGAAATCGACACCTTGCGAGGGTTTCAAGCAGAAGCGGTGAAATTGGTAGAAACGCAGGCTCATGTAGAAAAATGGCAGCAGGCAAAAATGCTGTTTCATGAAGCCGAGCAAAAAGCAGGGGAACAGCAACAAATTCATTCGGAGTTAGTCCTTGAACAACAGCAATTGACAGCATCCTTGCTGGAGCTGCAAAAAACGCTAAAACAAGAAACCAGTCAAAATGCTCGAATGCAAATTGCTCGGCTTCGCCTTTTACTGGAAGAAAATGAACCCTGTCCGGTTTGCGGATCCTTGGATCATCCGAATACACAGGAGCACACGACCTATCGCATCGAAGACATCATTGCCAGTGAGCAAAGACTTGAGCAAACACAAGAAAAATTGACGAAGATCCAACAGCAAGTATCGGCAAATCAAACGCTGCAGGAGCAAGCCACATTGCGAATCAGCGAATGGCAAGCCACCAGTGCTGCTGCGCAGATGCAAGTGGAATTAGCTTGGACTGCAGTTCAACAGGCATTTGCTGCCTTGCAGCCGATAGAAAACCAAGAGGCGATTACCGAGGAAACGACGGTAGCGGAACTAAAGAAACGTCAATCGTTTAATCAACAAAAAGCCGCTTCTTATGAAGAAGCGCAGAAGAAACATCAGGCAGTAAATGAGCAGCTAGCAACATTCAATGAGTCCTATCAGCAAGTGAGTGAGCAAGTGAAAAAAGCTCAAGAAGCGCGCCAGCTTGCGGAGGGGAAATTGGCTTCTCTACAGGAACAACTTGCCGGCGCAACGTATGAACAATTACAAGCTGATTTAGCAGAAACCAATGGTTTACTAATGGAATATTCGCAACAAATCGAGGCGGATGCCCGACAAGAAGCGCAGATAAACGAGCAACAAGCGATCCTATCAGAGAAGCTGAAAAATCTGCAGCAATTTTTTGAAGAAAAGCAAGCGGCTAAGACAAAAGCAGAACAACGACTGACGCAGCGACTCCAAGAAGCTGGTATGACTGAAGAAACGATGCGGGACTTGATTGCCCAAGCCCCTCAAACAACCGTTCTCTCAGAAGAAATCAAAACCTATGAGCAAGAAACGGCGTTTGTTCAGCAGCGGCTAGCATTGTTAGATGCGCAGTTAAAAGAGCAAGCTACGATAGATTTAAACCAATTGGAAACGGCCTACCTTCAGTTGCAGACTGTGATGGAGGAATTGCAGCAAGAAACAGTCCGCAAACAGGAGAAAGTCAATGGCAATCAACGGTTGTTTGACGAGTTGCAAGTCATTTATCAGCAAAATGTCGAAGAACTTGCCCAATTAGGCCAACTTCAGCAATTAGCAGAAACCATCAATGGTGAAAACGTCAAAAAAACCAGTTTGGAACGGTATGTACTACAGCAATTTTTGACGGAGATCTTAGAAGTCGCCAACGAACGCTTGGCCCGTTTGACCCGTGGCCGTTATCAATTTGAATTAGCAGATAAAGTCGGGAGCTATCGGAGCTCAACAGGATTAGAGATCGATATCTATGACGATAATGCCGGTCAAGTCAGAAGAGCCCATACGCTGTCAGGTGGCGAAAGCTTTATTGCAGCCTTAGCGTTGGCGATCTCTTTGGCAGATGTGATCCAGCAACGAGCTGGCGGGATTGAGATCGAAGCACTCTTCATCGATGAAGGCTTTGGCTCGCTTGATGAAGAATCATTGGAAATGGCGATGGAAGCATTAGAAATGATCGAAAATGAAGGTCGCATGATTGGAATCATCAGTCATGTTCGAGAATTGCGGGCAAGAATCCTGCAACAAGTTTTCGTAGAGACTAACGGCAGCGGGCAAAGCCGGATCCGAATAAAAGAATAAGGAGAGGAGGGCTCTTATGAAGTGGAGTATTCCAGAAAAAGTAATCGAGCGAGGTAGAACCTACGTTAATGAAGGTCGTGTCTTGTCTGTCACACCGGATAAAGAGAAAAATGTGTGGCACGCAGAAGTACTAGGAACAGAATTGTATTTAGTTACTTTGGATGCTACTGCCAAAGAAGTGGATTATTGCCAATGTCCTTATTGGGAAGAGCACCATTATTGCAAACATACGGTGGCCGTCGAACTCTATTTACGCAAACAAGGAAAAGCACGAAAAATCAATGAACAAACCCCAATCAAAAAAGCCTTTTCTGCTTCAGAGATGTTTTCCAATGGTTTTGCCCGCTTAAACAGCGAAAAAGAAGCGAGTAAACCGTTACAGATTGAATTTCGGGTAGATACGATTGCGACAAATCCATATCACCAAGAGATGGATATTTTAGGCGTCTCTTTGAAGGTCGGGCATCGCGGCACGGCCAGGAATTATGTCGTCAAAGACATTTACAAATTTTTACAGATGTATCAAGAAAACAAGCACTATACGGCCAATAAGCAACAGACCTTTTTTCTTTCTGCGGATGCCTTTGATGAGAAAAATCAAGCTTTATTAAATCGATTGGCAGGAATCGCGCAAACCCAGCAATTAATGGGGCAAGCCGGCATTCAAATCAATGGAAAACTTGACAAAAAATACTTGCTGCTACCCGTTGAATTCGGCAAGGAACTGCTATTGCAATTCAATGATGTCTATACGCAAATCACCATTGGTGAAACCAAGGTCAGCCAAGTAGACTTCCGATCGGGGGAACCATTGACGTTTTCAGTTACAAAAGAAGCGGATCATTTTCCGCTGCAGTTCGTAAAAGACTTCGACCACTTACTTAGTTATTATAACTGGGGGCTGTTGGACGGAACCTTTTATGAATTGACTGTCGAGCAAAAGGAGATCTATGTCACGATGCAGCAGCTGTTTAAACGTTTTGAACAGCCAATCATTGATTATCCAAAAGAAGAGCTGGCGAATCTCTTTATGAAAGTTTTGCCTTATTTGCGAAAAATTGGGCGTGTCCAAGTGGCTCCTGAGGTTCAAAATAACATCGAAGAATCTGAATTGAAAGCAGTTTTCTCCTTGCGGAAAATCAAAGGTCAAGTAGATCTACAAGTTGATTTTACTTATGGAGAAGTCGTTTTTTCAAGTGATGAAAAACATCAATACATGCCAGAAAATCATCCTGAGATTTTACGTGATTTCCAGCAAGAATCCCGGATCGAAGCCATTATTGAAACCTTTGGCTATCAAGCTAGCAGTAAGAACTGGCAAAAAAACCTCCCGATAGGTGAACAACTCTATGCCTTTTTCACAAGAGAGATCCCGGTCTTGAGACAATTAGGTGAAGTGCGGATCGGCAAGAAGCTGAGGGAACTCTACCTTGATGCCCAGCATCATCGACCAGAAATCGTGATTGAAGAGAATGGTTCTTGGTTGGATATCAAGTTTGATGTGAGCGGCATTCAAGAATCAGAAATCAACGATGTTTTGCGGAGTCTGTTGCAATCTGCGCAATTTTATACCACAGAAAATGGGCAAGTCCTTTCATTGGAATCAGAAGAGTTTCAAGAAGCAAATGCTGCCCTGAAAAAATTGCGTCTTTCACTCGAAGCGAAGGATGGGGCGATCCAAGTTCCTATGAATCAAGGGCTGCTCCTGCAAGAGCAGTTTGCTGATCAAGCCAGCTTTAGCGCGGGCTTTCAGCAAATGACGGAAGACTTGATCCACCCAGAAAACTTTGAGGCGCAGCTGCCAGAAAACTTGCATGCTGAGTTGCGGCAATACCAAGAAGTTGGCTTTCGTTGGTTAAAAATGTTGAGCCATTATCAATTTGGCGGTATTCTTGCCGATGAAATGGGGTTAGGGAAGACCGTTCAGACGATCAGCTACTTACTTTCAGAAAAACAAGAGAAACAAAAGTTGAATGCATTGATCGTGGCACCTGCCAGTCTAACGTTCAACTGGCAACAAGAGATCAAACGGTTTGCGCCGACGATTTCAGCGACTGTCATCAGCGGAACGAAAGAAGAGCGCGAAGGGCAGATGGCGCAGCCAGCGGACGTTCGCATCACTTCTTATGCAAGTTTGCGGCAAGATATTGATGCCTATCAAGCACTAGATCTGACTTGTTTGATTTTAGATGAAGCGCAAATGGTCAAAAACAGTGCGACCAAAACGGCACAGGCCTTGCGATCCTTGGAAGTTCCACAGCGGTTCGCCCTCAGTGGCACACCAATCGAGAACAATCTAGAAGAATTGTGGTCCTTGTTCCAAATGATTATGCCAGGATTTTTCCCGAACAAACAGAAATTTAAAGAACTGTCCACACAAGAAATTGCGAAAATGATCAAACCTTTTATTTTGCGAAGAGACAAAAAATCCGTGCTGCATGATTTGCCGCAAAAATTGGAGACAAATTATTACAGTGTCCTTACAGAAGAACAAAAGAAAATCTATTTGGCGTACTTGCGGCAAATGCGGGAAGAAATCGCGCAAATGGATTCTACGTCTTTCCGTAAAAATCGAATCAGTATCTTAGCTGGTTTGACTCGACTGCGGCAAATCTGTTGCGACCCACGATTATTCGTGGAGGATTATGAAGGTTCTTCTGGGAAACTTGAACAGGTCAAAGATTTACTCTTAGCAGCCAAAGAAAATGGCCGTCGGGTGCTGCTATTTTCTCAATTCACTAGCATGCTTTCGATCATTGAAGAAGAGCTAGCACAAGAAGGGTTTGAATCCTTTTATTTGCGCGGCAGTACCCCGCCACAAGATCGTTTGACGATGGTCGATGCCTTCAATAGTGGTGAAAAAGATGTCTTCTTGATCTCATTAAAAGCAGGAGGAACAGGACTGAATCTGACCGGTGCAGACACCGTGATCTTATACGATTTGTGGTGGAACCCGGCGGTGGAAGAACAAGCCGCTGGACGAGCCCATCGGATCGGTCAAAAAAATGTTGTCGAAGTCTGGCGAATGATTGCTGAAGGAACCATTGAAGAACGAATGGATGCACTGCAACAAGAAAAACGAGAACTTTTTCAAAAAGTGATCCAAGGCAACGAAACACAGCTGCAACAAATGACCGAAGAAGATATTCGTCTGATTTTGAGTATCGGTGAAGAAAATTAAGCATTCAAAAAACATGGACCCGCTTGAAGCGAAGGTCCATGTTTTTTTAGCTATAGGCGTATGCAGGAAGCTGCAAGAGCGTGTCAATACTTCCTTGGAGTTGCGAGAAAGCGGTGATCGACACATCTGGCAAATCTTCCAATCCATTAGGGGCCTGACGGAGACGATGATTGAACCACAAGGCTTGCCACCCGGCTTTTTTGCAGCCGACCACGTCATTATCAAAATTGTCACCAACGTACAGTGTCGTTTCTGGATCAAGAGCAAAGTCGGTTTCTGCCAATTGGAAAATTTCTAGTTGCGGCTTTTGATAGCCAGTTGCTTGGGAAATGATCATATGCTCTGGTTTGATCCATCGAGTCAATTGCAACTGATCCAATTTCTTTTGTTGATGGTCGGTGGGACCGTTAGTAATAATCCCTAACTTGATTGGCAATTTAGACAAATAGTTCAAGGTTGACTCAACTTCAGGATGTAGCGTAATGGCATCTAGTTCTTGTTCATAACACAGCTGGAATTTACAGCTTTCTTCCATTTTAATCGGTAAGTACCCTAAATCCGTTAATGAATGCGTCAGTCGGTGATAGCGAAAATGATCTAGTGTCCATTCATTGGCCAATACCCGTCCAAACTGCTCATCACTGTGCACCCGAAACCGTAAGTAAAGAGCGGTTAGATCTTTGGGGGCAATTTGTGGGAAGCATGAGGTTACGGCATTACGAAATGGTTGCTGCTGGTCATATAAGGTATCATCGACATCAAAAAGAATACTAGTGATCAAAAGAGACACGCCTTTCAGAGTTAGTGAAAATTTTCAGTTTGTTTTCGAATCAATCATAAGCTATTTTGACTCTAAAAAAAAGAGGGAAAGCCTTGTGAAATAAAGGTTTTATTTACTATTTTTAGAAATCCGCGTCTTGATAGGTTTTCAAAATTATAGTGAATTTTACCCATTTTCACATGTTTCTCATTTTGCATTTCTTCAAAGAGTTGCTTATAATGAAAGCTATTGAGGAGGGGGAAATGTGTTAAAAAGGTTTTTCCGTTATTATCGACCGTATCGGTCACTATTTATGTTGGATTTTACTTGTGCGGTATTTGCTGGTTTATTAGAACTGGCCTTTCCCGTAGCCGTCAACCAAGTAATCGATAAGATCATGCCCCAGAACAACTTTCGCCTGATACTATTGGCATGCTTAGGCTTGTTCTTGTTTTATGTGATCAATACTGTGTTGCAATATATCGTAGTTTTTTATGGTCATAAACTTGGAGTCAATATTGAGACAGATATGCGTCAAGAACTGTTTCGACATCTGCAAACGCAATCTTTTGAATATTATGACAATCAAAAGACTGGCAAGCTGATCAGTCGCTTGACTACGGATCTCTTTGAAATTTCTGAAGTCGCTCACCATGGGCCAGAAGATGTTTTTATTACCATCATGACTTTAGTCGGTTCATTCCTATTGATGTTAAATATGCATGTTCAATTAGCGGTAGCGACATTTGCGTTGATTCCATTGATTACGATCGCCTTAGTTTTTTTCAACAAGAAAATGACCAAAGTCAACACACAGATCTATGACAACCTCGGTGAGTTCAACGCCGGAGTGGAAGCATCTGTCAGCGGCATTCGGGTGACTCAATCGTTTGCCAATGAAACGTTCGAACACAAACGCTTTGATGGATTGAGCGAAATCTATCGTCAATCAAAGATCCTTTTTTATAAGGTAATGGCGATCAGTTCAGCGTACAATTACTTCCTGATTCGCTTGATCAACTTGTTTGCTCTGATTTTTGGTGCTTACTACGTGATTCGCGGTGAACTGACGAATGGCCAGTTTGTAGGGTTTATTTTATTGTCGAATGTCTTTGTTAGACCAATTGAGAAGGTCAATACGATGATCGAGAGTTATCCCAAAGGAATCGCCGGCTTCAAACGATTGACGGAAGAATTGGATAAAGAACCGACGATCAAAGACAAACCAGGGGCACGGGCCGTTCAATCATTAAAAGGAGATATCGTCTACCATGATGTTTCTTTTTCTTATGCGGATGCGACAAAAGTCTTGAATCACATCAATTTGTCGATCAAAGCCGGCGAGACGATCGCCTTCGTAGGACAAAGTGGTTCAGGGAAAACCACGTTATGCAATCTCTTGCCACGTTTTTATGAAGTCACGGAAGGTGCTATTACGATCGATGGCATCAATATTCAGGAGATGACCTTGGCTTCTTTACGTCAGCAGATTGGGACTGTCCAGCAAGATGTCTTTCTTTTCCCAGGAACGATTCGAGAAAATATTGCATATGGCAAACTCGATGCAACAGAAGAAGAGATTCTAAAGGCAGTCAAGTTAGCACACTTGGAAAAAGTCATCGATCAAATGACAGATGGGTTGGATACAGTCATTGGTGAACGAGGAGTCAAATTATCCGGTGGCCAAAAGCAGCGGGTAGCGATTGCTCGGATGTTCTTGAAAAATCCGCCGATTTTGATATTAGATGAAGCAACATCAGCGTTAGATACGGAAACCGAGCAAGTGATTCAAGAATCCTTGAATTCATTGGCAGATGGTCGCACAACCTTGATCATTGCTCATCGTCTTGCGACGATCAAACATGCAACACGAATCATTGTCGTTAGTGAAAAAGGTATCTTGGAAGAAGGAACCCATGAAGAATTGATGGCGAAAAGGGGACATTATCGCGCATTGCATGATGCGCAATTCGCTCGTGATGGGGAACCGTCTCTCTCTTAGAAAAAAGGAACGATCCATTCAAGAAAGCCCTAGCCTTTTTATGTTTTGTCAGGAAAAAGCATAAAAAGACGGGCTTCTTGGGTTGATCGTTTTTCACTAAATTTTTGTGAGAAACCCTTTTCATTTATAAGCAGATATTCATTTCTCCTGCTGTTTTAATGTCGATTATGACAGAAATGCTTGTATGGTTTTCTGATTAAAAAGGAATGTGATACAATTGAATCAAGATTGAAGGGATGAGCTGAAAATCTTCTCTGAAAAAAATAACATATATTTTTATTGTAGCCCTATCGGTTTGAAGGCAACAATGGTTCGTGAAATTTTTCCTTTGAAAACGATTGAGCCATGGACTTGGTTTTTCTCCTTGTATTTTGATTACACATGTAATTACAGATAGGAAATTAAAAAACGCGCGATTCAACTAAAAGAGTATTTTAATATTCTGACATCTTTTTGATACACCTTTGACACACTGTTGTATAAAATAAGTAATATTAAAAAAAAATTTGAGTTTTCTCATTTAAAAACAAAGTTTTTGTGTGAAACCTTTTGCCTAAGAGGTTTCGCTTTTAATATAACTTTCGAGTTTTATTAAAAAATATGAGATTTAGACTAGATTTTTTTTAGTTAAACCTGTATAATTGAAATCAAGCGAGGGAACAGGACTTGCTTGATTGAAAATTAAAAAGGAGAGATGCACGTTGTTGACACTATACACTTCCCCAAGTTGCACATCTTGTCGCAAAGCTCGTGCGTGGTTACAAGAGCACGAAATCCCTTTTGTTGAAAGAAATATTTTTTCAGAACCGTTAAATATTTCTGAGCTTAAGGCAATTCTACAGATGACAGAAGATGGCACAGAAGAAATTATTTCCACCAGATCCAAAGTATTCCAAAAGTTGAATATGGATCTAGATGACCTGCCCCTAAAAGATTTATTGACACTTGTTCAAGAAAATCCAGGATTATTGCGTCGGCCAATCATGATTGATGAAAAACGATTGCAAGTTGGGTTTAACGAAGATGAAATTCGTCGGTTTTTACCAAGGGATGTTCGCCAACTGGAACTAAGACAAGCGCAATTAATGGCAGGCTTATAAATTTGACTTCATCGACTCGCTTTCTCGTAGAAAGTGAGTCTTTTTTTGAGTTTTTACGTTTTTCTTAAGAGGATATTCGTTTTCTCTTTACTTTTTATCAGGTTTCGATACAATGAACCTATAGTGAGTAGCAAAAGTGAGGTGTAGCTAATATGGAAATGGAACATATCAATGAGAACACCATTCGTGTATTGATCAAAAGTGAAGACTTAGCTGCGAGAGGCATCACTTTTCTTGACCTTCTAGGAAATCACAATGAAATTGAAAACTTCTTTTATAGTATTCTTGAAGAAGTTGATATTGACGAAGAATTTAAAGGCAGTGAAGCTGTAACTTTCCAAGTCTTGCCTAAAGGCGATGGGTTAGAATTGTTTATTAGCAAAAATCTTCCACCAGAAGGAATGGAAAATTTTGATGAGATGAACGATGAAGCGAATGAAGACATTACCGATATGTTGAAAAAGCATGTGGCGGCTCAATTACAAGAGTCAGAGCAAGCAGAAGATATCGGCAATCGTTTTGTATTCGAGTTGTTGCGATTCGAAGATATGATTCAATTGGCATCCGAGGTATATTTGGATTCTGTTGCAACCAATCTTTACCAAATGGGCAACCATTATTATATTGAAATTCGATTCATGGATGCAGATGTTACTGATATTGAAGTAGAAAATGCACTTTCTTATTTGATGGAGTTTGCTCAACGGACGTCAGTGACGCCAGAGGTTTTATCTGAATACGGTGAGTTGATTATGGAAAACGATGCACTTGAATTGACTCGTTTCTACTTCAAGAATGATTAATGAATGAAAATCATTTCCAGCCAAGGACATTTTGACAATGTTCTTGGCTTTTTCAATTGTGATTAAAGAAAATGGCGTATCTTTTATTGAGGTGAGCCAGATGCTGAAAGCGTTGAACCAAAGAAAAGAAGTTATTGCAGCGAAAGGGAGAAAGAAATCATCGGGCCCTTTTTATTGCCCAGGATGTCAGAAAGAAGTGATTTTGAGGCAGGGACCAAAGCGACAGCCCCACTTTGCCCATCAAACCAGTACTGATTGTCAGACGTACAGTGAAGGGGAGACGAAGGAACATTTGGAAGCAAAACAACTTTTGTTTGAGTGGTTTCAAGATACAGGGATTGAAATCGAAGCCTTTTTGCCTAAACTCCAACAGCGTCCTGACCTTTGTTACAAGAATATCGCCATTGAAGTCCAGTGTTCTTCCCTCAAGTTTTCACGATTTCTGGAACGAACCACCACTTATTTAGCAAATGGCTATCAGCCTTGGTGGATCCTCGGGACCAAATTGTATCCGAAACGCCAGTGGTCGTTTTTGGTAAAAGCTTGCTGTACTTATCAGTCTACTGGCTTTTGCTTGTGGCTCATTGATACGCGAAATCAGGCATTAGTGAGGCTGCACCAAATCAAATGGCATTATCAAGAAGGGGTAAGCAGTCGACGAATTGCTACACAAAAAGGGGAGCCTTACAGGAAAGAGACACTTCGACCTTTGTGCGAAACAGAAGGATCGAAGACCCACAATTTTTCTGAATGGGTAGCGACCGATTATCGGTTGTGGGTGATTCGAAAACTACGAAATAAACTGCCCAAAATCAGAGAGATTCAAGAAATAGTATACCCGTTGAATGGGAATGTCTCACAGCTGCCTTTGTGGTGCTACTGTGAAAGTCGGTTTGGCATTTTATTTGAACACCGCATACTGATTTTTCGCTTTCTCTATTTAAGTGATTGTCCCATTAGTTTTGAGCAGTGGTTGATCCGGCTGAGGCAGTTGCATTGGCAATGGCACTTTCCTTTGCTTGATCAAAGAGAAATATTGCGAGAAATCTTTCAAGAATGCCAATATTTAGAAAATTCGGTTTCTTTTTCAAGCCAATGATTTGGTTTCGTTGAAAAGTGTGATAAGATATTTTTAACCAATGAACAAGGAGTGAAGGGAATGTCAGAAACAAAACAATTACCAGCACGTGAATCGATCCCAGTCGAAAAAACGTGGGACTTAACGAAAATCTATGCCGATGATGCGGCTTTTGACATAGAATTTCAAGAAATTCAAGCACAGGTCAAAGAAGCCAGCCGTTACCAAGGCACTTTAGCAGACGGTCCGCAAGCCTTTTTAGCCGCTTTAGAATTTGTCTTAGATCTTTCTCGCCGCTTGGAGAAACTGTATGTGTACAGCCATCTAAAAAACGACCAAGACACCGCTAATACGACTTATCAAGGCTTATATGCGAAAGCCAGCAGTTTAGTTGCGCAAGTAAGTGAAGCCGTTGCTTGGTTTGATCCCGAGTTATTGACGATGTCCGATGAAACGATTTGGGGCTATTTCGATCAAGAACCTAAGTTAGCAGTTTATCGTCATATGATCGAAAAAACCATCAACGAGCGGCCCCATGTTTTGCCTGCCGATCAAGAAGCGTTATTGGCCGGTGCTGGCGAAATTTTTGGTGCCCCTGGCAATATTTTCTCTGTTTTAAACAATGCTGACTTGGATTTTCCAGTCGTTGAAGACGAAAATGGGGAAAAAGTGCAGCTGTCACATGGTGTCTACGGTGAGTTGATGGAAAGTACAGATCGCTCTGTTCGAGAAGCGGCCTTTAAAGGTCTCTATGGCGTCTATGAGCAATTCCGTAATACCTTTGCCCAAACCTTAAGTACGAATATCAAAGCCCACAACTTTAAAGCCAAAGCCCGTAAATACGATTCCGCACGCCAAGCCGCTTTGAGTGCCAATCATATTCCTGAAAGTGTCTATGATACGTTAGTGGACGTCGTTAATCAACATTTGCCGTTACTACACCGTTATATGGCATTAAGAAAACGCCTGTTGGCTGTCGACACACTTCATATGTATGATGTGTACACGCCGATTTTAGGGGAAGCACCGATTCGCTACACCTATGAAGAAGCAGTCGAAAAAGCGAAAGAAGCGCTAAAACCATTAGGGGAAGAGTATCTCGCTGTAGTTGAAGAAGCCTTCAGCAATCGGTGGATCGATGTCGCTGAAAACAAAGGCAAACGCAGTGGTGCCTATTCGTCAGGTGCTTATGACACGCTGCCTTATATCTTAATGAACTGGAATGATCGATTGGATCAACTCTTCACCCTTGTTCATGAGATGGGGCACAGTGTGCATAGTTATTTCACAAGGAATAACCAGCCTTATGCCTATGGCGATTATTCGATTTTCTTAGCAGAAATCGCTTCGACGACGAACGAAAATATATTAACGGAATACATGCTTCAGACTGAGACTGATCCACGGGTCAAAGCCTATGTCTTGAATCATTTTCTTGATGGCTTCAAAGGCACGATTTTCCGTCAAACGCAATTTGCCGAGTTCGAGCATTTCATGCACGTAGAAGATGCGAAAGGAACACCGTTGACCAGTGAATTCTTAAGCGAGAATTATGCCGAGTTAAATGCGAAATACTACGGACCATCAGTTGAAAAAGATCCTGAGATTCGTCTCGAATGGTCACGAATCCCTCATTTCTATTACAATTACTATGTCTACCAATATTCAACTGGTTTTTCCGCAGCTTCTGCTTTGGCGAAGAAAATCTTAGCTGGCGAACCGGATGCCTTAACCAACTATTTGAACTATTTGAAAGCCGGACGTAGTGATTATCCAATCGAAGTCATGAAAAAAGCAGGCGTCGATATGACGAAAGCAGATTATATTGAAGATGCGATGAAAGTATTTGAGCAACGTTTGAATGAATTGGAAGCACTCGTTAAAGAAATCGAAGCATAAATGAAACAGTACAAACCAATCCACAATGGATTGGTTTGTTTTTTGTTCGCGCACAATGAAAAAGCTGCGCAACGAGCCAAACGTAAAGTCATCGTTTGGCTCATTGCGCAGCATTGCTATTGAATAGGGTTTCATAAAAGAATCAACCCGCGATCAATTTCATGAATCGTGGAAAGTTTTGGTGCTTGTAAGGATTGTGCACTTTGTAAAAATGTATCAAGCTCTGTCGCTGTGCCAAAGATAAGTGGAAGACTTTTTAGCTCTTCTGATCCTTCCAAGAGGACACCATATTCTTCTTCACTTGAAAAATCATACACCACAGCAGAAGGTGTGATCGTGATGCCCATGTCTTTCGCTACCCTTTGGTCGGTGGCAAAGTTCTTTTTCACTAGCTCAGATGTACGGTCTTCTAAGAACATCTCTAAATCACCGTTCGTTTCTGAAAATAGCTCTTTTACTAAGGTGTCACAATATTCCTGTTTTTCGATCCCTATTCGTTGTTGCAGTTTCAATAAGAAATCCCGAGCAATTTTTTTTCCTTGCAACTGGGCTGCTTTATAGTCCAGTGACGCAGCGTAGATTTGGTTTGTCTGTTCATTACGCAAGACCAAATCCGCCTTGTTCATGGACAAATAGTCCATCGAAACGCCTACTGAAAATAAATTAACGAAAGGTAGGATCTGCAAATGGATTTTTTTGCGATTTGTATTTAATCTGTTGATAATCTCTTTTTCGATATCATAACAAATAGGCCCAATCGGATTAATAAATAAAAATAGTTCGATCATTTGAATCTCTCCCCAATTAAGATTCTTTCGTATCTTGAAAAACAAAATAAGTATGTTTTATTAAATATAGCAAAAAAACGCGGAAAAAGTAAGCAAAAGGGCAGCCTACTATGATTTTTCTTCTACAGCACGAATGATCTTGTTTTTTGCTGGTCGGTAAGGAATATCAAAGGTGTGCAACAACGATTGAAAGGCAAGCTTTCCTTGGAGCGGCTCGCTTACTTCTAGCTCCAATTCATAATCATGTTGCTGACCATACCAGCTTTCATCCAAAGCGAGTAATCCTTCTTTGATCGGGAATTCCGCCCGTCTCGTTTTTAATGCTGCAATCATGCGTAATGAATCAGGTTCGATATTCGCTGCTCTTAAGCGTTGAGCAACTACACCCGTAGATAGAATTTTTTCTGAATCAATTAATGACGCAGCGATTTCCTTCGGTAAAGGATCAGTCGTTTCTAGTAGACCATGTTCAATGGGGGTCTTTAGTGTTAACTCCGCATGGGTAGTCGTCGTGCGAATACGCAAACCAAATTGCTTTTCCCGCAATTTATGGTCTGCTGTATCAAAGTAATAATTGGTCTGTGTCTTGAAGGCTGTTTCTGATAAATTGTAATAAGTAAGCAACTGGTGGTATTCTTTTTCCGTCAGCATCGTTTTATATTCAATCTCTACTTGTTCGACCATCGATTTTCACTCTCTTTCTATTGCAACCATAGTGTACGCTGTTTCAACTATTCCGTCAAAGAAACTATACAAAGAAAAGCAGCAACGATCGAATCAGACAAAAAATCTTTTGTTTCTGCACTTCTGTCCATTCAGTTTTATTCCAAGAGTATGGTAGAATAAGGGGTATGTTATGAACAGAATCGAGGGAGAAGAATGATTCGAGATTGGGAAGAATTCTTAGCGCCTTATGAACAGGCGGTTTCAGAATTAAAAGTAAAATTAAGAGGCATAAGAAAACAATATCGGGAACAAAACAAACATGTTCCCATTGAATTTGTCACGGGTCGTGTCAAGCCAGTGGATAGTATTTTAACGAAAAGCAAATTACGAGGGATTGCATTGGATCGGCTTGAAGAAGAGATGTCTGATATCGCCGGTTTGCGAATCATGTGTCAATTTGTGGAAGACATTCACCAAGTCGTTGAATTGTTGCGAACGCGCAAAGACATGAAAGTCATCATTGAACGGGACTATATCACCAATAAAAAAGCCAGTGGCTATCGTTCGTACCATCTAGTGATCGAGTATCCCGTTCAATTGATCGATGGAGAAAAAATTATTTTAGCGGAGATTCAAATTCGTACATTGGCGATGAATTTTTGGGCAACGATCGAACATTCACTAAACTACAAATACCAAGGGGAATTTCCTGCTGAAATTAGCGAGCGGTTACGACGTTCGGCAGAAGCTGCCTATCAGTTAGATGAAGAGATGTCTAATATTCGTGAAGAAATCCAAGAGGCACAGCGGTTGTTTTCTCATGGGAAAGGCAAGCGTGGCGGACATGACACGCCCAAGTTGCCAAAGGAGGAGAACGAATGAAAGGCATTCGCGTGGCAATCGTCCATAATCAAGAAAGTAAGTCAGTAGAAGTGACGAAGCGTTTAACTGTTCTCCTGGAGCAGTCTGAAAACAAGATCGATCAAGAGAACCCTGAATTAGTGATCTCTGTTGGTGGAGATGGCACGCTTCTTTCTGCTTTTCACTTGTACAATCATAAGTTGGATCAAGTGCAGTTTTTAGGGGTCCACACGGGTCACCTCGGCTTTTATACAGATTGGCGTGACTATGAATTGGAAGAATTAGTCGAGTCTTTGTGCAATGACCATCAAAAAAGTGTCAGTTATCCGTTATTAGATGTTCGTATCACTTATGCGAATGGCAAACCAGATAAGCATTTCCTGGCACTGAATGAATCAACGATCAAGCGTGGCAATCGCACCATGGTTGCCGATATTTCTATTAAAGAAGACCTCTTTGAAAAATTTCGCGGGGATGGCTTATCGATTTCTACGCCAACCGGTTCAACTGCCTATAACAAAAGTGTTGGTGGTGCAGTCTTGCACCCAAGTATCAATGCCTTTCAATTGGCAGAGATTGCTTCGTTGAACAATCGTGTCTTTCGGACCCTTGGTTCGCCGATCGTCGTGGGTCACCATGAATGGGTCAAAGTGCAACTGCAGCAAAGTACCGACTATTTAGTGACGATCGATCAATTTACCATCGAACAAGAAGAAATCGATGCAATTTATTACCGTATAGCCGATGAACGGATTCATTTTGCGTCTTATCGGCATATGCATTTTTGGAATCGGGTCAAAGATTCCTTTATTGGAGAAGAATGAACTCATGGAATTTACGTATCACTATACCGGCCAAGGGCAGCAAGTCAAATATTTTTTGAAGGAACAAGGAGTATCCAAGGGGTTACTAGCGAAAATCAAATTTCAAGGCGGAAAGATATTTGTGAACGACCACGAGCAAAACGTCTTGTTTTCTTTGGCGCAAAATGATAGGGTAACTATTGTAATTCCTCCTGAAGGGGAACATGAAACGATGCTGCCTGACCCGACACCGATTGAGATCGTGTATGAAGATGCCCATCTATTAGTCGTGAATAAACCGGCTGGTATCTCATCGATTCCTGCACAATACCATCCGACCGGCACGATGGCTAATCGAGTCAAAGCTTACTATCAAGCGCAACACTATGAAGACCAAGTGATCCATGTAGTGACGCGGTTAGACCGTGACACATCAGGATTGATGCTTTTTGCAAAACATGGCTTTGCCCATGCAAAGATGGATAGCCAGTTACGAAAGAAGCAAGTTGTCAAAAAATATCAAGCCCTCATTGCGGGAGAGCTTTCCGCATTATCCGCCCATAGCGAGATCGATTTGCCTATAGCTCGGGACTTGACCTCGCTTTTGAAACGCAAGGTCAGTGAAGAAGGAAAAGAGGCACGTACGGAGTATTGGCTAAAACAGCGCAATTCAGATTGCGCATTAGTCGACATTCAACTACACACAGGCCGGACACATCAAATAAGGGTCCATTTTTCTGCGATCGGTTGTCCCTTACTAGGAGACGAGATGTATGGGGGATCAATGGCTTTTGGGATCAAACGACAGGCACTTCATTGCTGTCAGCTGCAATTTCAGCATCCCTTTACGAATGAACCGTTGGCTTTTGACCTGCCTTTACCTGCAGACATGGCCGCTGTTTGTTCAGCTATCGTTAAGCAATAACAAATGAGGTGAAGAGATTGGATGAAAATCAAGAATTAACCGAACGGTTTGATCAACTGAATCAAGCATTAAAAGACAATGATATCCAGGGATTTCGTGAGGCATTCTTGGATCTGCATATCTACGAGCAGGGGCAATTCTACCAATCTCTAGAAGCAGACGCTCGACAAATCGTCTATACGTATCTATCGCCGAAAGAATTAGCAGACATGTTTGACGTCATTGAAGAAGACGACGAAAACATGGTGGACTATCTTTCAGAAATGCGTCCGGCATATGCTGCAACGATGTTAGCAGAGATGTATACCGATAACGCTGTCGATCTACTGAATACATTGGACAAGAAACAAACGGCGAAATATTTGAGTCTGATGACGGCTGAAGCCGCTAGCGAGATCAAAGAACTATTGCATTATGAAGATGAAACAGCTGGATCATTGATGACAACCGAGTTTGTTTCCATTGTGGCCAACCAAACGGTTCGTTCAGCAATGTATGTCCTGAAAAATGCCGCCGATGTCGCTGAGACGATTTATTATATTTATGTTGTGGATACTGATAACAAACTTGTTGGGGTTATTTCTCTAAGAGATTTGATCATCAATGATGAAGATACCATGATCGCTGATATTTTAAACGAGCGGGTCATGTCCGTCCATGTTGGAGATGACCAAGAAGATGTCGCTCAGACCTTCCGGGATTATGACTTTCTCGCGCTACCTGTTACCGATTATGACGATCATCTATTAGGGATCGTGACCGTCGATGATATTATCGACGTTATCGATGATGAAGCAGCCAGTGATTACTCTGGTTTGGCAGGGGTCAATGTGGAAGAAGTCAGTGAGAACCCGATCAAGGCGTCTTCGAGACGATTGCCTTGGCTCATCACCTTACTCTTTCTCGGAATGGCCACCGCCAGTTTAATCAGCCATTATGAAGAATTAGTCAGTGAAGCGAGTATTCTCGCTGTCTTTATCTCACTGATTACCGGAACCGCCGGCAATGCCGGTACCCAATCTTTAGCGGTGGCCGTCCGTCGCTTAGCGATCAATGATGACAAAGAAAATAGTTTTATGAAGACAGTGGTCGGTGAAGTGCTGACAGGACTTTTCACAGGAGCTATTACCGGATTAACGATTTTTGCTATCGTTGCCGTCTGGAAACAAAATCCAATTTTAGGTTTTGTCATTGGGATGGCAATGATGTGTGCTATCACAGTAGCCAACTTAGCAGGAAGCTTGATTCCGATGTTAATGGACAAACTTGGGTTTGATCCGGCAGTGGCGAGCGGTCCGTTTATTACGACCCTCAGCGATTTGACCAGTGTCTTGATCTACTTCAACATTGCCAGTCTTTTTATGAACTATTTTATTCAATGAACACAAAATAAAAGCAAGCCGATGATTTTTCTTCCAGTGAAGAATCATTGGCTTGCTTTTTAATTTTTGGGTTTTGGCAACACCCCAGAAGGGGAGACACCATAAAGTTTTTTAAAAGACTTGCTAAAATGATAAGCATCTTGATAGCCAACGGCTGAGGCAACTTCCTTGATCGTGAGGTTGTCATTTTTCAACATATCTTTGGCACGTTTTAAGCGAATTTCGATCAAATAGTTAATGGGGCTGACCCCTGTCGCCTCTTTAAAAATCTTTGAAAGGTACGTCGGGCTAAGAAATTGATCTTGTGCGAGCTTCTCTAACGTGATTTCTTCTTTGTAATGATTTTCCAAATAATAGACGGTATAGTTGACGATCTGTTGTTGTCTTCGTTGGCTTTTGGAAAGGTAAGGAACGACATTGATGTGGTCTTCATTTAGTCCACGTAAAATGTAGACGAGCATCTCCATCAAAACAGCTTTTTGCATCAATTGAAACTCATCCCGCTCTTCACTGCTTTCTCTCACCAACTGCCATGCTTTTTCCAAAACTTGGTGATGGTATTTGCCTAGCTCCAACAAGGGATGTTTGTTAGGGAAAAAATTTCGTTTAAACCCTTCCAAAGAAATATTTTTCAAACCAATATGCAGCTGATGAGAGCGAGTGCCCTTAGGCTGCAATTCACAGTGATCGACGCCAGGATTGAAAAGCATGACACTGCCAGCCCGAATTTTTTTCGCTGGTTCTTTTTCAAAATAATACATACTTTCTCCTTCTAACAAGACACTGATTTCTAAAAAGTCATGATGGTGCATTTCTCCATGACTTTCTGATTGCGTCCATGGATCAAAGAGATAGATGATTTCGGGATTGAAGGTCCGAGGGTTAACTAAATTCATGGCTGATTCACTCCAATTGGGTGCCCATTTCCTGTAAAAAAAAGGAATGGTGCTTCTTACTAATATTTTACATCAAAATGAGTAAGAAAAACCATTTAAATCGCTTTTCAAAACGCTAAGCTTAACAACGAGAGGGGGAATTAGATGAGTAATACACAATGGATCTGGCGCTATGCCAAAAAGAACCGCGGAAAAATCATATTGGCGATCCTATTTTTAGTGATCAATGCAGCGCTGATCATTGTTAATCCGTACTTGGGAGGAATGGTGATCGACGATGTCATCAATCAGCAAAAAACGCACTTATTGATTCCATTACTGTTGATCATGATTGCGACGACCGTCATTCGCACCATTGTCCGCTATAGTTATCAGATTTTATTTGAACGGGTCGGACAAAATACGCTATACGATTTACGGGAAGATTTGTATCAGAAACTGCAAGAATTGGATTTCGACTTTTTCAATCACACTCGTGTGGGAGATATTATGGCACGAATGACAGGGGATACCGATGCCATTCGCCACTTTGTTTCTTGGGTGACCTATAATATCGCTGAATGTATCTTATGGTTCTTTTCAGCGGTGGTGGTGATGAGCTTTATTGATTGGAAATTGATGCTGGCACTGGTGGCTGTCACACCGATCATTTTTCTGTTGACCAACCGCATGTCTAAAAAGGCACACCCATTGTTTTTTGACATTCGTGAGAGCTTTTCTCGCTTGAACTCAATGGTAGAAGAAAATATTGGCGGCAATCGGGTCGTAAAAGCCTTCGCTCGTGAAAATTTTGAGATCGAAAAATTTCGCTCCTACAACGAAGATTTTAAGACCCGCAACATGGCATCTGCCAAAGTTTCCCGTACCTATCTGCCCTGGCTTGATGGCTTAGCAGGAAGTTTGTCAGTCATTGCCTTAGTTTTAGGCGGAATTTTCGTAATCAATGGGGACATGACCTTAGGAGATCTTGTTGCGTTTAATGGTTATCTATGGATGTTGAACAACCCCATGCGTATGAGTGGCTGGTTGATCAACGATGTTCAGCGATTTTCTGCGGCCTGTATCAAAATTCGACAAATGCTGGCACAAGAATCGAAAATACCGGTTCACCAACAAGAAAAATTAGAACCGATCAAAGGATTTGTGGAATTTAAAGATGTCTCTTTCCATTTTTCAGATGATCCAGAGCAAAATGTACTGGAGAACATCAACTTCAAGATTGGGCCGGGACAAACGTTAGGGATCTTAGGCGAAACCGGCTCTGGAAAAACGACGTTAGTAAATTTAGTTGGACGTTTTTATGATCCGACTGAAGGGGAAGTATTGATTGATGGAAAAAATGCCAAAGAGTATCCTGTACGTCAAATGCGTGAAAATATTTCGATGGTGATGCAAGATGTCTTCTTGTTTTCTAATACTATCTCTGACAATATTGCTTTTGGAAATCCTTTAGCAGATGAAGGCTTTATTCGCCAAATGGCCGTAGTCGCCGATGCAGATACCTTTATTTCTCGAATGCCTCAAGGCTACGAGACGATTGTCGGTGAACGAGGCGTCGGACTTTCTGGCGGACAAAAACAACGGATCTCCCTTGCGCGGGCCTTAGCCAAAGATCCATCGATCTTGATTTTGGATGACACGACGTCTGCCGTCGATATGGAGACAGAATCGAAGATCCAACAAGAGCTGACAAAATTAACAGGAGAGAAAACGACGTTTATCATTGCCCATCGGATCTCCTCTGTTCGAGAAGCCGATCAGATTTTGATGATGGAAAAAGGTCGGGTTGTTGAACAAGGCACCCACGAAGAACTCGTCAAACTGCGAGGGAAGTACTATGAAGTGTATCAAAAACAATTAGGCTTGTCAGGAGGTGAAGACGATGGCGAGAAATAAATTTGATGTGGATGAGGAATTAGACCAGGAATTTAGCTGGAAGGATTTCAAGCGTTTGTCACAATACGTAGTTCCCTATAAAAAAAGTATTGGGAAAGTACTATTTACGATCATCCTGGCAAACTTAGCAGGAATGCTGGCGCCTGTTTTCACGAAGATCGCCATCGACTCATCGATTCCTGAGAAAAATGTCAATCAATTGCTGCTTTTAGGAGCTGCCTTTCTAGTGACCTTGATCGTTATCGGTGTCTGCATGCGTTATCGTATTTACCATATCACGAATATTGGGCAAGACGTATTGAAGGATATGCGCTTTGATATTTTTGAACATCTGCAGCGGCTGCCGTTTTCTTATTTCGATACAAGGCCCCATGGCAAGATCTTGATCCGCATCGTAAACTACATCAATACACTGAGTGACCTGTTGAGTAATGGACTAATCAATTTGATTTCCGATGTTTTCAACGTCATCATCACCTTGATTTTTATGTTTGCGATCGACTTCAAATTGACCCTGTATTCCCTTGCGTTGCTGCCAATCTTGTTCATCATGGTGATGGTAATCAAAAATAACCAGCGCAAAGCTTATCAGGTGTTGAGTAATAAACAGTCCAATTTAAATGCCTACATTCATGAAAGTATTGCCGGCATCAAGATCACCCAATCCTTCGCACGGGAAGAAGAAAATGCAGAGATTTTCCAAGAAGTCAGCAATGATTATCGGACTTCCTGGATGAAAGCTGTCAAAATTCAGTTTCTCATGTGGCCTGGGGTGCAAAACATTTCAGTCATTACAACTTGTTTGATTTATTTTGTCGGCATTCGCCAAATCGGTGTCGATGTCAGCACAGGTACTCTGATCGCTTTTATCAGTTATATCAATAATTTCTGGAATCCAGTCATCAATATCGGGAATTTTTATAATTCTTTGATTACAGCAACAGCCTATCTTGAACGGATTTTTGAAACGATGGATGAAGTCCCAGATATCGAAGACAAACCAGATGCAAAAGTATTGCCGACAATGAAAGGGACCGTTGATTTTGAACACGTGACCTTCCGATACGAAGAAGGCAAAAACATTCTTTCTGATGTCAATTTCCACATCGAACCCGGGGAAAGCATTGCCTTGGTTGGCCCTACTGGTGCAGGGAAGACCACGATCATCAATTTGCTGAGCCGCTTTTATGATGTCAATGAAGGCAGTGTTAAAGTAGATGGGATGGACGTTCGTGACGTGACGCTGGAATCCCTGCGCTCACAGATGGGGGTCATGCTGCAAGATACCTTTATTTTCTCAGGAACGATCATAGAAAATATTCGCTATGGAAAATTAGACGCGACAGAAGAAGAGATCATTGAAGCAGCGAAGATCGTCCGTGCTCACGACTTTATCACGGAGTTGAAAGACGGCTATCAAACCGTCGTCGAAGAACGAGGAAGTACTTTATCTGCGGGGCAACGGCAACTGATTTCCTTTGCCCGAGCGTTGTTGGCTGATCCAAAAATCTTGATCTTAGATGAGGCTACTTCTAGTATTGATACTAAGACAGAAGAATTGCTGCAAGAAGGACTGTTGAAGCTGTTAGAAGGCAGAACTTCATTCATCATCGCTCACCGGCTGTCCACAATCAAAAATTCTGATCGAATCTTTTACGTGGCAGGGGGCACGATTGCTGAATCTGGTAACCATGATCAGCTAATGGCACAAAAAGGCTTGTACCATCATTTGTATCAATCACAATACGACTTACTGCAAGCCATATAAAAAGAATCCCCACAAACGATGCGTTCTCATCGTTTGTGGGGATTTCTTTGCGTGATTCTTTTGTGTCACGCAAAGAAATCATTAAGGTCGACGATTCTGGTCCCATGAACTTCTTTTACACTTAATGTATCAGCAACATGTTGGGCATTTTCAAAGGAAATGCCACCGCCAGGTAAAATCGTTAAACGCTCACCAGCATAGGCGATCAATTCTTTCAGATGATCGAAGTTGTCTTCAATCGGAGTCCCTGCAGCACCACCATGGGTCAAAATCCGCTGTACGCCATGCTCAGCTAACCAATCGATCGCTTTAAATTGGCGCGCTACAGGAATCGCGTCGAAGGCCATGTGAAAAGTAACCTGCAAGCCTTCTGCGGTTTCTAACAATAGCTCCAATGCTTCTTCGTCTAACCAGCCGCTAGGAGTTAAGCAACCTAGAACAACGCCGTCTGTTCCTAGCTTTTTTGCTTCGATCAAGTCAGTGTGCATGATTTTCAACTCAGTGTCATTGTAAACAAAATCACCGCCTCGAGGTCGGATGATCGTCATAACGGGAATTCCTTTTTCACCAGCATATTGCAAAACTTCTTCTTGCACACCAGTACTTGGCGTTGTTCCGCCGACCGCTAAATTATCACAGAGTTCAATCCGCTTTGCCCCTCGGGCGATTGCTAAGGGAATATTGGTATAATTTTCTGCACAAAATTCTTTTAACATGATTTACCTCCAATAGATGGTTGTTCAGTTGATTTGTTATTCTATCCACTAGCATTCTACCACAAGAATATGCTAAAGTAGAGCAGAGATGAGGGAAGTTGAATGTTAAAAAAAATCGATCGCGGGCGCCTTTTTTTAAACGCCCATTATCACTTATTTGAATGTCCATTGTGCCGCCAAGCATTTTTCCCGACCGAAAATGGCTTGGTTTGTCCAAATCGTCATCGATTTGACTTATCAAAGAAAGGCACACTTTTCTTTTTGGATCATCAAGTCAAAGCAGATTATGATCAAGCACTGTTTCTGCCGCGTCAACGTATGATCGCTAGCGGCATGTATGCACCAGTCATTGAATGCATCAAAGCAGTTTTGGGGGATGCTAAGCATCTTTTAGATGTCGGCTGCGGCGAAGGCAGTTTTCTGGCTCAGCTGGTCAATGAAAAGACCCAGGCGGCTGTCGGCTTTGATATCGCCAAAGACGGAGTTTATCTAGCAACCAATCAAAACGTACCGGCTTTTTGGTGTGTGGCGGATCTGACCAACTTGCCGTTTGCTGAAGCGAGCTTTGATACGATTTTCAATCTATTTTCGCCGTCAAATTATGGGGAGTTCAATCGTATTTTGAAAAAGGGTGGACAGTTGATCAAAGTCGTCCCTGCGGCGGATTATTTAAAAGAATTGCGGGCTGCTTTTTATCCGAATGATGAAGCGAAACAGCAATACTCAAATGAACGGGTCGTCACTAAATTTCTTGAACATTACCCTGACGCTTCCCGTCAAAGAGTGACACATGTTTTTACGATCCCTGAAGAAAATCGCCAAGATTTACTTGCCATGTCCCCGTTAGAGTGGGGGGCTTCGGAGGAACGCAAAGAAAAGCTCCGGCAAGCTCCTTTGAGACAGATCACTGTTGATGTTGAGGTGTTGATTGCGAAAATTTCCTGAAAATATTTTGAACTTTTTTGTTATTTACTCTTGCAATCATGCCATGGGAGTGATATATTGTTCTCAAGTCATTTTTCATTGGTTTTTATCAGGTTCCTGTTCTGATAAAAGTTAGTGAAAAGAGCTTCACTAACGTAACGACTCGCAGTGATCGACACCGAGTTGGTACGTTTTTTTTATGCCCAAAATTCTACACAAAAAAGGTCGTTTCTAAAAAACAAGCGTGCCAAAATATGGTACTATAGAAGTTATTGAAGAAGCTATTGAGAATCAATTGTAAAACGCAAGATACAGAGACACAAAGGAAAGCGAGAACCGATCGGTAGTATCCGAGCGAAAGGAGTTTTTATCTATGAATCACATCGTTCTTTTTGAACCTCAGATCCCGGCCAATACGGGAAATATTGCACGGACGTGCGCAGCAACAAATACTCATTTACACTTAATCGAGCCTTTAGGCTTTTCAACGGATGACAAGCAATTAAAACGAGCTGGGCTTGATTATTGGCATGATGTCAATATTACCTATCATAAAGATTTAGCTGCTTTTATGGACTTTTTAGGGGAGCGTCCGTTGTATCTGATTTCGAAATTTGCCAATCGCGTGTATTCTGACGTCGATTACACCGCAGATGATGATCAGTTCTTCATTTTCGGGAAAGAAACGACGGGGCTTCCAGAAAGTTTTATGCGTGAGCATGCCGAAAAATGTTTGCGGATCCCAATGAATGATGAGCATGTTCGTTCCCTTAACCTATCAAATACGGCTGCTTTGATCATTTATGAAGTTTTGCGACAGCAAGGCTTCCCAGAATTGGAATTGACGCATCATTATGAGAACGACAAATTAGACTAAGAAGCGAGGCTTTTTCGATGCAATTATACTTTACCCGTCACGGAAAAACAGAGTGGAACCAA
The DNA here is from genome assembly GCF_002393265.1 of Enterococcus sp. FDAARGOS_375. NCBI lineage: Bacteria > Bacillati > Bacillota > Bacilli > Lactobacillales > Enterococcaceae > Enterococcus > Enterococcus sp. FDAARGOS_375. Next base: position 2,722,748 of record NZ_CP023515.1, read on the forward strand.
GCACGCCGCTTTCAAGGAATGCTGGGGGATTCGCCGTTATTGCCAGAAAGTTATGACGAAATCAAATTACTCGGTGATTATCTGGCAGCTATTCCTTTTGAGAAGATTTACTCAAGTACATCTTTGCGAGCAAAAGTGACTGCCCAAGAGATCCAAGCAAGACTCCAACACCCAGTTGAAATCATTTATAATGAGAATCTGCGAGAAATCGGACTCGGTGAATTGGAAGGTCAGTCCATCGATGAAATGCATGAGAAGTATCCCCAACAACTGACTGATCTGCGTAATCACTTGGATCGTTACGATCCAAGTGCCTTTAAAGGTGAGCCGATCCAAGAAACATTGAGCCGGATCGAGACCGTCGTCATGGATGCGGTGATGCAGCATGAAGGCCCATTATTGTTCGTCGGTCATGGGGCATCCTTTACGGCTGCTATCCAGTGGCTTGCAGGCAAACCATTAGCCGAATTAAGAGAGCAAGGTGGATTAGTCAATAACAGCGTTAGCTTATTAGAGACGAATGAACAAAAAGTATTGCCTTTTGAACTAAAACTTTGGAATGAAGCAAGCTTTTTAAGCAATCAAGCAGGATTAGACGCTTTGTTGTAAACCATGAAAGGAGCGGCACCATGATTCCAGAAAGAACGTTTTTTGTCGGCCATGTTGCCGCCATCTTTTTCCAGAATCCCAGCAATTTTTATAAAGTACTATTAGTTAAAGTCACTGAGAATAATGCCGACTACAAAGACTCGGAGATCGTCGTTACTGGTAGTTTCGGCGAAATCCAAGAAGAGGAAAAGTATCGGTTTTTTGGTGAGCTGGTCAATCATCCCAAGTATGGCGTCCAGTTGAAGGCCGAAAGCTACCAACAAGAACAACCGACCTCTGAACAAGGGTTGATCGCCTATCTTTCTGGAGAAAAATTTCCAGGGATCGGCAAGAAGACCGCTGAAAAAATCGTTGACCTTTTAGGAGAAGAAGCGATCGACCGGATGCTGGAAGAACCAACATTGTTGGAGCAGATTCCAGGATTGAATGAAAGTAAGCAAAAAATGATTTTAGATACTGTACGGCAAAATCATGGGATGGATCAAGTGATCGTTGGCTTGAGCCGCTATGGTTTTGGTAGTCAGCTTTCTTTTGCAATCTATCAAGCCTACAAAAATGAAGCATTAGCAATTATCGAAGAAAATCCTTACCAGTTGGTGGAAGACATTGAAGGCATTGGCTTTAAACGCGCAGATGGCATCGCTGAGCAGCTAGGGATCGAAGCTTCGTCGCCGCAACGGTTTCGAGCGGCGGTCTTGCATCAGATCTTTGCGCAATCCTTGCAGACAGGCAATACCTTTATCCATGCCCAAGACTTGTTAGAGCAGACACTGCGTTTATTAGAAACGAGTCGTCCTATTGAGATTGCGCCAGACGACCTGGCATCAACGATCATTCAATTAGTGGAAGAAGGAAAAATCCAGCAAGAAGAAACTCGTTTGTACGAAAACAGTCTGTACTTTTCTGAATGGGGAATCGCTAGTTCCATCGAACGCTTGCTTTCCCGCAAAAAAGAGATCGTGTATCCTGAGAAAACAATCAGCAAAACGCTGCGAAAAATTGAGAAGCATTTAGGTATCACCTATGGGTCTTCGCAAGAAGAAGCAATCAAAGAAGCCATTCGTTCGCCATTGTTTATTTTGACAGGTGGTCCGGGTACCGGGAAAACGACGGTGATCAATGGGATCGTACAATTGTTTGCTGAGTTGAACGATCTGGACTTAGAGCCATCAAAATACAGTGAAGAAACCTTTCCGATTCTCTTGGCAGCACCGACTGGTCGAGCCGCCAAACGGATGAATGAAACGACAGGTTTGCCAAGCGGGACGATCCATCGTTTGTTAGGCTTGAACGGACGTGAAAAAGCGCCATCGATTAGCCCGAAAGAATTAGAAGGCGGCTTATTGATCGTCGATGAGATGTCTATGGTCGATACATGGTTGGCGAATACGCTCTTTAAGTCAATCCCTACAAACATGCAAGTGATTTTTGTGGGGGATAAAGATCAGCTTCCTTCTGTGGGACCAGGACAAGTCCTTCATGACTTGCTAGCGATCGATGCGATCCCGAAACAAGAATTGACGGAAATCTATCGTCAAGGAGATGGATCAAGCATCATTCCACTGGCTCATGCCATCAAAAACGGACAGCTGCCTGCTGATTTTACACAAAACCAAAAAGATCGCTCCTTCTTTGCGTGTGATGCTTACAAAATCGAACCGTTGATCGCTCAGATCGTGAAACGGGCAAAAGACAAAGGCTACACGCCGCAAGATATTCAAGTGTTGGCACCGATGTATCGTGGGGCAGCCGGGATCAATGCTCTGAATAAAATGATGCAAGAGATTTTTAACCCCAATGATGGGACAAAAAAAGAGGTGACCTTCAATGATACGGTGTATCGTATCGGTGATAAGGTTTTGCAGTTGGTAAACTCACCAGAAGATAACGTGTTTAATGGCGATATGGGCCAAATCGTTGGGATCACTCTAGCCAAACAGTCGGAAGACAAGGTTGACGAACTGGTCATTCAGTTTGATGCCAACGAAGTGACCTATAAGCGGAATGAATGGAATAAGATCACATTATCTTACTGTTGTTCGATCCATAAATCTCAAGGTAGTGAATTTCAAATGGTTATTTTGCCGATGGTTCATCAATACCAACGTATGCTGCAACGCAATCTGCTTTATACTGCTGTGACCCGCAGCAAAGAAATGCTGATTTTACTTGGTGAACCGCAAGCCTACCAAACTTGTGTCAGCCACGAATCTGCTACTCGCTTAACGACATTAAAAGAACGTATCAATGGTACGGAAAAAATGACGCCGCTGCAACGAGCAAAATTGGCCCAATTTGAAGAAGCGGATGATCCGTTTTATGATGATTCCTCTGAAAACAGGAAAGTAAAAACGTCATCGACGAAGTTACAGGACCAATCCAGTGCGGAAGCTGCTGCGAACCAGCAAGTTGCAGAAAAGACCTCTGATAGTGGGCTTAATTTGTTTGCTTTTGCTGAGACTGAGCCGTCGGCATCAAATCAGACAGAAACGGCAAAGCCTTTGTCAGGGGGAAAAGACCTAAGTGAAGGGACTATGGGGGAAGAAGCACTCATCGAAGAAACGTCGAACGATGGTGTATTGACCTTAACGATGGTCAAAAAGCATTTAGTGGATCCAATGATTGGCATGAAGGACTGTTCTCCATACGACTTTATGCCCGCAAAAAATGGCTGATTGAAAGATGAGAAAATACTAAAAAAGGTACCTTAGTGAGCGCTTTCTTTTGGTTTTTTAGCTTCTTATGCTAAGCTAAAATTAAAAGGAGGCGTTACGTTATGGCGAAAGAAACCGAAGATAAATTAGCAAAATTAGCAAAAGAATCTGGCAACGACTTTAAGAAACTAGATGAGATGGAAAAAGAATTTAAACTAGATGAAAGTCCCGATGCAGAACGAGGCGAGCGGGATGAATCAGGGTTAGAAAAAACGTTAGAAAAGGCGCCGATTTTCCCGCCTAACACACCGAACAATCCAACGAATCCCGGCAGTCCCGGAAATCCATAGCTTGTCCACTAAAAACTACGACAGTAGTATAATCGAGTAGAAAACAAAAAACCTGAAGAATGCAGCTTCGCATTCTTCAGGCTTTTTTTTGCAATCGATGAGACTTACTGTAAATGCTGATAAAAATAGATTGCTAATTGCGTGCGATCCCGCAATTCCAGTTTTTCCAGTAATTGACTGATGTAATTACGGACAGTACCATCACTCAAGTACAAAGCATCGGCAATTTCTTTATTGTTTTTTCCAGCGGCTACTTCTTTGATGATCGCAAATTCACGTTCGCTAAAAGAAGCTTGATTGTTAATTGATGGTTCGTTCTTCATTAGCTGCGTGAAGGTCTCAACGATTTCATTCCCGAAGACAACTTGGCCATTATAAGCGGCTTTGACAGAAGGGATGATCGCTTGTAAATTCTGCTTGATCAAATAACCTTTCACACCGATGGAAAAGGCTTCGCGAATGTATTCTTCATCTTTGAAGGTAGTCAATAGCAAAAGGATCGCTTGGGGAAATTTAGCCAATATTTCTTTGGCAGCATCGATCCCCGTTTGTTCCGGCATGCGGATGTCCGTCAGCAAAACGTCAGGATGATAGGTTTCATATAATTCCAGTGCGTCTTTGGCACAATGGCCGATTCCTAATACACGAATCTCTTCTGTGTTTTCTAAAATGGTTTGCAAAGATGTGGTCACAAACGGATCATCGTCAATAATAACTACAGTAATCATTGGTGTTCCTCCTTTGGTAAAATGATCGTCAGTTGAAAGCGTTGGTTTTCTTGTAAAATATGAACTTGTCCTTGTTGTTCTTGGACCCGTTGACGCATCGTTTTCAGACCGATTCCAGTGTCTGGATTTTGAGGTGTGCGGACGCCATCATTCGTGATTTGCAAGCGAAAAAATGCAGGCAGCGTTCGAAAATGCAACACGAGGGTTTTCGCGTGACTATGTTTGATACTGTTGGTTAAGGCTTCTTTGATGACCATTAGGAAACAGTTTTGCTGTGCTTCATTCAACCCTTCAAATAGGTTTCCTTCAATCGTGACAGGTGATGGAAAATCAGCAATTAGAAACTCTAAGGATTGCTGGAAAGAAATTGATGTCTCGTGGAGATCGTGAACACTTTGTCGAATGCGATCCATCCCTGTATGAACGGTAGCACTTAAATTTGCTAGGGGGTCATTTAGTTTTGGCTCTTGATTGATCATTTCAAGCGCGCCAATCTGTAAAATGGCACTCGACAGTAGATGGCCGACATTGTCATGGATATCGCGAGCAATTCGATTTCGTTCTTCGGCAATTTGCAAGGCTAACTTTGTTTCTTGTGATAGGGCTAGCGCTTTGTTTTGCTGCGATAACTGTTGCTGCTTTTCCCAATGGGTATCTTTTGAAGCGATGTACTTTTTCTCAAGATCAGACATTCGCTGATCTTTTTTGCGTAAGTAAAAAGCAAAGAGCAACAAAAGGATGACAAAAGCGAGCTCCGTGAGAGAATGATGGACAACCGTTGCGATCAATAAAAATCCTAATAAAAATAGAACATCATCTTTACTATCTTCCGGAGCGATCACCCGCATCAATGCAGGCAGAAAGAGGGCAAGCTCTGGCCAAAACGTACATAGAAGCAACAGAATAACTTGAAAAAACCAGTTTGCTATTCTAGGCAGTAAATAACTAACGCCAGTAAATATAACGGCGATCAGTAGATAGATGACCTGCACAGCAACAAAACCTTGATTTACCAATAAAAGTAATGAGACTGCGAGTAGAAAGCCAGCTTCGCTGAGTAGTCGAGATTTAGACATGATAAACTCCTTCATTGTGACAAATGTCATGCTTAGTTTAGCCAATCGTCACTAGTTTCTTTCCTTGAAGTTTATTATAGTCAGATTAACAAGAAATTTGGAAGGAGTTTTTCATCGTGATTATCGAAATTGATAAATTAGTTAAACGCTATGGTGATTTTGTGGCATTGAATCATTTTGATCTGCAAGTACAAGAAGGAGAGGTTTTAGGATTATTGGGACCAAACGGCAGCGGAAAATCGACCGCCATCAACTGTATGCTCTCTTTGTTAAACTATGACAAAGGCACCATCAAACTGTTTGGATCAATCATGACGCCGGAAAACTATGCCGTTAAAGCAATGATCGGGGTCGTTCCTCAAGATGTTGCCGTCTTTGAAGAACTTAGTGTGCAAGAAAATATCGATTATTTTTGCGGGTTATATGTTGCTGACAAAGAGAAACGGCAAGGATTGATCGAAGAAGTGATTCAATTAGTGGGTTTGGAAAATTTCGTGACCTTTCATCCAGGAGAGCTGAGCGGTGGCTTGAAACGGCGGTTGAATATCGCCTGCGGGATCGCACATAAACCACGTTTGATTTTTTTAGATGAACCAACAGTAGCTGTCGATCCCCAAAGTCGTAATAAAATTTTGGAAAGCATCAAAGAGCTAAATCGCCAAGGAGCAACGATCGTTTACACGACCCATTACATGGAAGAAGTGGAAATTCTTTGTGACCAGATCGCGATTATGGATCAGGGACAGGTGATTGCCAAAGGGACTAAGGAATCTCTGAAAGACATGGTACGCACGGCAGATCGTTTGACCATCGACATCCCCTTATTGCCTGACCACGTGTTGGTAGCGATTCAGAACACCACTACTGCTAACGGAATCGTTTACAAAGACGGACAGCTCCAAGTAACAACAACGGAACTCAATGCGGTCTTGTTACCCATTTTGACACTCTTACAAGCAGAGAAAATCAGTTACGGAAAAATTGCAACCAAAGAAGCGACCTTAAATGATGTCTTTTTAGAGATCACGGGCAAGGAATTGAGAGACTGAGGAGGGGGAAACCATGTTTTGGCATTTTTACAAATACCGCACAAAGGTGTTGTTGCGAAATAAATCGATGCTGTTTTGGACGTTGGCGTTTCCCATTCTCTTAGGCCTAATGTTTATGGCGGCCTTTGGGGAGATCGATCAAGCGGGAAATTTAGAGACAATCACGACGGGGATCGTAAAAACCGGGGACCAAACAGCGCTTACGGAAAATTTTTCCACCGTCCTTGAACAAGTGGAAATCAATGAAAAACCATTATTTGCACTCGAGGAATTACAAGAAACAGAGGCAGTTGAAAAGCTGACTGCCGGTGAATTAGCTGGATATTTCCTGATTGACGACAAAACCATTTCTCTGCATGTGGGCCAAGCGGGCATGAGTCAGACGTTGATGAAAAATGTAATGGATCAATTTTTACAACGTACAGCGATCATTTCTAGTAAAGCAGCAGAACTTGAAACGCTTGATCTTGCACCTATTATGGCCGCATTTGAACAGGAGGCGACTTTTCAAGAAGTGAATGCAGATCGTGACATGAGTGTCAAAAGTTTTTATTTCTTTACCTTGATCGGGATGGCGATCCTCTATGGGACGATGTGGGGTGTCCGTAATGTCCAGGATCAGCAAGCCAATCAATCCGCGAATGGTATTCGGCTTTCCTTGATACCAAGAAAACGGATATTGGTTTCAAGTGCGAATTTGGCGGCGAGTTTTACGATTGTGTTAGTAGAAGTCTACATTATTTTAGCGGTGTTTCGTTTTGTCTATCAAGTAGAATTTGGTGATCGTTGGCAATGGTTACTGCTGGTTGCCGCATTAGGATCATTGTGTGCGATTTTGCTAGGGACATTGATTGGAAATCTGACGCCAAAAATGATTTTGGTGCAAAAAGATGGCATTTTGGTCTCCGTTACAATGGCAATGAGCTTTTTTGCTGGGATGATGGGCTCGGAACAAATCAAGTATTGGCTTGATCTACATGTGCCGATACTGGGGCAAGTAAATCCCGTCAATTTGATCAGTGAAAGTCTTTATCAATTGTATTACTATACAGATTTGAGTAGCTTTTATACCAATCTTTTCTGGTTGACTGGCTTTATTGTCCTTTTGTCAATTGGAAATGCTTGGATCGAAAGAGGGGTGCGCTATGACGCTTTATAAAACGATTTGGACTTTGCTGAAGGCAAATAAGTCGAACTTACTAATTGGAGTATTGATCACAGTTGGTGTCACGTTCTTTTATGCGCAAAGCATCGACGTCGAAAACACCTCTTTACAAGAAGCCAACATTGCTTTGATCAGTGAGGAGGAGTCGCCAGTCGTTGATGGTCTTCGGGAGTACTTGAAGGAAAAGCAAACCTTGGTTGCTTTAGAGGGGACCTCACAAAAAGAAATTGACGATGCCCTTTATTTTAATCGTGTAAACATTGTCTTGCATTTGCCAGCTGATTTCTCCAAACAAGTGGAGGCTGGCCAGATGCCAACGATCGAGATTCAAAGCCGGCCAGATGCTTTTTCTAAAACCATTGTCACCCAGCAAGTGAACACGTTCTTACAGACGCTTTTACTTTTTCAAGAAGAAGGCAAAACAGTCAGTGAGGCGATAGAAGAAACACAAACAGCGCTAGCCGTCACAGGGCAAGTTGAGCTCAGTACAGAATATAGTCAACGAATGAAAAAAATGTTAACAGGCATGACCTTTAACTTATTGTCATATGGCCTCTTTCTATCAATATTTAGCGGGTTTGGTGTGATCAATCTGACCTTTAACCGCCAAGAAATCAGCAAGCGAAACCAGAGTGCGCCTCTTCCAAAGCGGATGCTACAGCGGAAAATCCTGTTAAGCTTAATCAGTTACTCGCTGCTTTTAACCTTCGGCTTTTTATTACTGATGGTGTTACTAGTGATTCGCACATCCTGGGATACAGCAGCTTGGTACCACATTTTGAACACGTTTTTGTTTTTACTACCTGTCATCAGCTTCTCGGCTTGTGTCACCTCTCTTGTGAAAAATTCAGAAACGATCGGCGGTATCAGCAATATCTTTATAACCGGAAGCTGTTTTATCGGTGGGGTCTTTGTGTCCGCGAACTTTCTGCCGGATATCGTCAATAAAATCGCGGCATTCACGCCAACCTATTGGTTTGTTCAAAACAATACCTTGATCAGTGAGACCCTCACGTATAATCAAAGGTTCAATGAATCCTTCTGGTTCAATGGCTTTGTCTTGGTAACATTTGCAGCAGTATTTTCAATGATCCAATTTATTTTGGGAAGAGAAAAAAGCCGTCGTTGGCAATACAACTCGGCGAAAAATTAATAATCTAACGTATAGAAAAACGATATAAATCAGCAGCGATTTGTATCGTTTTCTTTATGGGCACCAAAATAATTGACTAGCTGTTGTAAAAGTAATATCAAAGGGACGTTGGCCCATTTCCTCACCGTCTTCTTGTCCATGTTGGGGCACGGTAGAGATAATTCTCAGCTTCGACGTGGAAAGATGGTGAAAGTAACGTGAATTCATGTGTTTCTTTCGCATCAGTAAACCGATCAGCCAGAAAATCTTAAAAATCGATACACGCTCGACAAGAACAAAATCAAACTTTTTCTCTTTGACCGAAGCGGTTGGGGCGATCGCAACACCGCCGCCAAAGTAAGGATGGTTGGTCGTAGTGCATAGAAAAGCTTTCTTATAACTGAATTGTTGCCCATTACACTCAACTAAGATCGGGAAGCCTTTTTGGCGAAACAAAACCCGAATAATTGCAGCGATATAGGAAAAGGAGCCGAGGTTAAACTTATTCAGACTACTTTTTGCCACAGAGTGATTGGTGGTATAGACGATTGCCGCATCAAGGCCAATACCGACATTGTTAAGCGCAATGCCGCTTTCCTCCTGGATCTGCTCATCATAGTGGATAATGGCCAATTCTTGGGGCTTAGTAGTACCCGCAATTTTCCAAAATGCTTTTTCCGGTTCCCGCGGCAACTCGATACTTCGCGCAAAATCGTTTCCTGAGCCAGCGGGGATGTAAGCAACGGGGATTTGTTGTTGTTCAAGTTGTAACTCTGATACTACTTGGTGCAGCGTTCCATCTCCCCCGATAACGACCAGCAATGGATATAGCATTTCGCCATTTTCTAAATAAACATCGTCCCAAGGCAAAAGGCGTTCTTTTAAGAGTTTTCGGGTGATGTTTCGTTCGTCGCCGGGCGATTTTGTTAAATAGAGTTGATGGGGGAAACGATGCTTGTTTACGATTTTTTGCACACGCTCCGCCGCTTTTTTCCCCCTTCCACTGCCTGAGGCAGGGTTTACGAGGAAGTGATAATAATAGTTCATTTTATGAATAGCTCCATATCGTTTTTTCGTTCAATGCGTTTAATTATAGCATGTTTCGAAAGAAGGCGGGGAGACGATGCCTGAAAAAAGAGCAAAAAAATAGATTCGACGATTGTGCTTTCTGGGTTTTCAAAGGTTCTTATGTCCACTTTGATCCTCAGGTAACGATGCCCATCGCCGAATCCTATTCAATTAGTAAGGAGTAACTCAAATTCCCACATCCTTTGTCTTTTATTCTAAGTTGACAACAATTCTTTTCTTGCAGAACCTGCTTCGTCTGCTTTACTGGGAATCCTTGCTCCTTACACTTATAGTATAGCACATTTTTTATATTGAGCAATCGCTTACATTGTTTTGTCGTTGCCTTTTAGAGAAATTTAAATAGTTTAATGAAAGGTAAAGGAAAAAGGGTGGAGATTATGATCATCGCCGCTTTTGAACGGCTCTTCTAAAGGATTTGTAATCAAAGTGAATTTGCGAGAAGGTAGGCTAACTAAAGAATACTAGATTGAAATTGCCTTATATACAGTATATTAAAATGATTTTAAATCATTTAATTGTAATTTTATTATTATTTATTGCTTTTTCCTTGTTAAAAAAAAGCGATAGGAGTAAATTAGTAGTGTAAAAAAATTATTTTAGGAGGAAGTATTATGTGTACTGCGTTAACTTATGTAACGAAAGATCATTATTTTGGCAGAAATTTTGATTATGATGTTTCTTATAAAGAAGTAGTGACCATTACTCCGAGAAATTATCCATTCAAATTTCGCAAAGTAAGTGAAATAGATCATCATTACGCAATGATTGGGATTGCTGCTGGAGTCGCTGAATACCCACTGTATTATGATGCGGTCAACGAAAAAGGCTTAGGTATCGCTGGTTTGAATTTTCCAGAAAATGCTTTCTATAATGAGTTTCAAGAAGGAAAAGAGAATGTTACGCCTTTTGAGTTCATCCCATGGCTCTTAGGGCAATGCGCTACTGTCGAAGAGGTAAAAGGGTTATTAGCCAATGTCAATCTCGTTCGGATCAATTTTAGTGAGGAATTGCCTTTATCGCCTTTGCATTGGATGATTGCTGATAAAAAAAGTGCCATCGTTGTGGAAAGTATGAGTGACGGCCTTCATATTCATGAAAATCCGGTGGGAGTTTTGACAAATAATCCGCCATTTGACTATCAATTGTTCAATTTGAATAACTACCGTGTGTTATCATCGAAAACTCCGGAAACTCATTTTTCTGACAAGCTGGATTTTGATGAATATAGTCGTGGAATGGGAGGCTTAGGGCTGCCAGGAGATCTTTCTTCGATGTCTCGCTTTGTCAAAGTAGCTTTTACCCGATTGAATTCCGTTTCTGGAGAATCTGAATCCGAAAGCATTAGTCAGTTCTTCCATATTTTAGGTTCGGTTGAGCAACAAAAAGGACTTTGTGACATAGGCAATGAGCGCTATGAGTACACGATTTATACTTCTTGCTGCAATACAGATAAAGGAATCTATTACTATCGTACGTATGAAAATAGTCAAATCGTTGCAGTTGATATGAATAAAGAAGATTTGGAAGGTAATGCACCGATTTCTTATCCATTAATTGAAGACCAACAAGTTCTTTTCAGTAACTGATCCATTCTTAAAAAAACCATCTCAAAGCTGTTTTGAGATGGTTTTTTTCTTTTCCATTTTTAAAATGAGTCACTCTCATTTGTTGTCGTCTTCGTCCCTGCGGTACTTTTATTCGGAAATGGAAAAAAGCGATTCACCAATATCGCAATCGTCATGCCGATAAAACTATCAACAATCCGATTAAAAGCATACAAGTAAGATTCAGTTTGAGGAATCATAAATAAAATCGTCAATAGTGTGGCACAAGCACCAACTGTTCCCTCGGAATAATCAAATTTGACCAGTAAAGCGATCATCAACATGATCACTAAAGGGATCGCAATCATTTGTATAAAGGACGAATGTCCGAAAAAGTTAAATATCGCAATACAAAATACAGAAGCGATTGCGCCAAAGCTATTACCGGCAATCCGATGTTTCCCGTATTTGACGGTGTTTTCATGATCTTCTCTTAATGTGAAAACAGCTGTGATCGTCGATACGACGTAGGTTTCTCGATTCAAAAGAAAACTGATCAAAATACAGAGGAATACACTGATTCCCGTTTTTAGATTTCTTAAGCCAAAGGTCAATCCAAATAAGTTCAATCATGACATCCTTCCAAAATAAATTTCAACGAATTAGATTATACCACATTGCAGGCGGTCATTCGTTTCGATTCTCAGAAAAACGAACACTGATTTTTCTTCGTAAGTCAAGATGCACCTTCTATCAGTAGTTGAATAGCTAGTTTGATGCTAAGCATTTTTCAACTTCGAGTTTGAAGTAATACAATAATTGGAACGCCCTCTAGAAGTGTTGATTTTACGCTTTACCCAGCAGTTCATTTTCTAAGTGAGTTGAAATGATGAAAAATTATTTATTGCTTATAAATAGATTGTTTTTTAACAATATTATTGGCATAATCAAAAATAAGGAGGGGTTAAAATGAAAAAAGTTTCTATACTATTGGTGCTATTGCTTGGCTTCGTTGTTTTTCCGATGACAGTTTTTGCTGCATCTTCACCAAGTGTGAGCTATCAAACAAATGTCCAGTCTCAAGGGTGGCAATCATGGAAAACAAATGGTCAGACGTCAGGGACCATAGGGAAAGCAAAGCGACTTGAAGCAATCAAGATAAAAATTACTAATGAAAAATACAAAGGGAATATTGAATATAAAACCTTTATTCAGAAACAAGGATGGGAAAAATCGTATAGAAAAAATGGGACTCTGTCTGGTATAAGTGGAAAAGGGCAACGGCTGGAGGCGATCCAAATCAAACTCACCGGTGAGATCGCTAAGTATTATGATGTCTATTATCGAGTCAATACACAACAATTTGGCTGGATGGGATGGGCGAAAAACGGGCAGTCTTCAGGAACGTCCGGCTTTGGCTTTCAACTGGAAGCAATCCAGGTCAAACTGGTGAAAAAAGGTGGGAAAGCACCTGGAACGACGAATGATGCATTTCGAGATGGATTAAAAAAGTACGTAGACAAACAAGGCAAAGGGTTGATCAAAGGGTCCAAGCAAAAGATTTACCACATACCGGGTAGTCAATACTATAAAAAAACGACAAGTCCGATTCGTATGTTCAAGACTGAAGTGGAAGCGTACAAAGCTGGTTATCGGCCTGCTAAATAGAGGCGTGGCAGGCATTCGCTGAGTAAACATCTATGAGAAATTGCTTTGCTAAAAAATTAACGAGGCAACGAGAAGAAAGCTATTTTTGTTCAAAAAGTAACTGAATCGTCCGATTCATTCTAAACATCCCTTTCCATTAATGGAAAGGGATGTTTTACGTATTCAAGATGATTACTGTGCGTAGATCAGGCGGATCTTATAGTAATTCACCATTTAACCTTCCATCACGAGATGCGTCTTCATTTAGCGAGGTTCCAACATAAAGCCACCATCTTCATCGTTTATTTCGTCGGTAGGCGTAAAAATAATATTTTTGCCATCTCTTTCAAGGGTAAAGATTGAATCACCAGCCATTAGGAAATCTGACGATGGATGACTCATTGATCGTCGAATAGGGCTAGAAAATGAAAGCTGCGAAGTGTTTCTTTGAATCAACGAATGAAGGAATAGAGGGGGCAATTTCATCTGCATAAATTTTTGTCAGGTGAATTCGAGATGATTTGATGATTAAATGGCCAGTTTAACATTGATATATGGCTATTAATGTGTATAATAAGTACTTGTGCGAAGCGCACCGCGGTTCATCAACCATCCCGCGTAATCAAAACTCGGAGAAAGTAGGGATCATATGGAAAAATCAACAAATCTAACGAATCAACGTTTGCGAGTCGTCGCAGCGAATGGGATCATCATGGCACTTTATATAGCTGTAACGGTTCTAGTCGCACCAGTTGCCTCAGGAGCGATTCAATTCAGGATATCTGAAGGATTGAATCACTTAGTCGTTTTCAACAGAAAATTGATGTGGGGTGTCGTCGGCGGGGTTGTTGTGTATAACTTGTTCTTTGGAATGGGGATCTTGGATGTCGTATTCGGTGGGGTCGGAAGCTTTTTGGCTTTAGGAGCGACTGCGCTGGTACAGAAGAAGATTCCAAATGTTTTCTTAAGACTGGCATTTAACACCATTGTTTTTTCATTAAGCATGTTCCTGATTGCGATTATGCTAAATATCACCTTAGCATTGCCTTTCTGGCCAACATTTGCAACAACAGCATTAAGTGAATTTATCGTGATGACGATTACGGCACCTGTGATGTATATTATCAATCGTGCTGTTCGTTTTGATAAACGCGTTTAAAGAAAACTTGTTTTTTGCTTTGATGGTTCTCAAAAAACAAGAAAAAGATCATTCCTAAGAAATGAAGGAATGATCTTTTGTTTTATTCTGCTTTTAAGTCTTCGATTTCTACAACTTTGAAGTTCTTTGCTTCTAGCTGCGTAACGATCTTGTCGCATAATTCTTTTGATGTGTTTGCTGGTAAAGTGATCATCGTACGACGAATAAATTCGTCTTTGCCGATATCCAGTGTGATACAGCTGGCAATACTGCTGTATTTTGCGATTATTTTTGAGATAACCGCTAAGTCGCCTTGTTGACCTGTTGATGCGATCGTCAACACATAGCTTCCTTGCTCAACGCTCCATGATTGTGACAACATATTCAATAAGGAGCTGTGGGTCAAGATGCCGTAAAATTGATTGTTTTCATCTAATACCGCAATATAAGGCAATTCTTTGATCGTAAAGAAAACCTTAAAAAATGAAGAGTTGACATAGATGAACTTCGTCGCATTTTTTAGCAGATAGGTGACGGGTAAAGTCATGTCACCGCCGTTTGCTTTATGGCGATAGATGTGCATTTTATAAATATTTCCTCTAAAAATCTTTCCTGATTCATCTAGGATAGGCACACAACGATAACCAGACTCTTCTAAAATTGCCAGCGCTTCTTCTAAGGTAGCTGTTTCCTTTACCGTTGTTAAATCGCGTTTTTTGTAAACCATTGTTTTTAATAACATAATATTCCCTCCCAAATACCCATTTAACACCATTATCATACCACAAAATCAGCAGAAACTATATTTATACGACAGAAAATCAAAAATTGACACAATCTTAATTAAATGGTATTTTTAGTGTTGGAAAACTTTATAAAAAGGGGGAGGACACTAAGATGGCAACGAAAAAAGCTGCTTTGGCTTGTTCTGTCTGCGGATCCCGCAACTATTCAAAATCAGTCAGTGAAGGTAAAAAAGGCGAACGCCTTGAAATCAACAAATTTTGCAAGTATTGCAATCAATATACTTTGCATCGTGAAACGAAGTAAGGAGGGAATCGAATGAAATTTTTGAAAAATGTTGTTGAAGAAATGAAAAACGTTTCTTGGCCATCAAAAAAACAATTACGCAAAGATACCTTTGTGGTGATTCAAACAACCATTATTTTTGCATTGATGTTCTTTGTGATGGACACACTGATTCAAACAGTCTTCAATTGGATCCTAAAGTAAGACTTCTTACTGATAGCGCTAGTCATTTATCGCAAATCATGCTATAATCGCTTTGAGGAAAAACTTCGGTGCAGCTGAGGTTTTTTTATTTTACAAAAAGATGGGGAGTCCGAAAAAAATGGAATCTTTTGAAAAAAATTGGTATGTTCTACATACGTATTCAGGTTACGAGAACAAAGTAAAAGCAAACCTAGAGTCACGTGCACAAAGCATGGGGATGGGTGATTATATTTTCCGTGTCGTTGTTCCCGAAGAAGTGGAAACAGAAGAAAAAAATGGCAAAACCAAAGAAATCGTTCATAAAACCTTTCCTGGTTATGTGCTAGTTGAGATGGTCATGACGGATGAATCTTGGTACGTGGTTCGGAATACACCAGGTGTGACTGGTTTCGTTGGCTCTCATGGTGCAGGAAGCAAGCCGGCGCCTTTATTACAAGAAGAAATCAATTCGATTTTGCGTTCGATTGGTATGAGCACCCGAACAGTTGAGTTAGAAGTAGAAATCGGCGAAACCGTCAAAATCATCGAAGGTGCGTTCTCTGGTTTAGAAGGACAAGTAGCAGAAATCGACGAAGAAAAACAAAAACTAAAAGTGAACATCGATATGTTCGGTCGTGAAACCAGTACGGAAC
Source organism: Enterococcus sp. FDAARGOS_375 (assembly GCF_002393265.1). Lineage (NCBI taxonomy): Bacteria > Bacillati > Bacillota > Bacilli > Lactobacillales > Enterococcaceae > Enterococcus > Enterococcus sp. FDAARGOS_375. The sequence goes on from NZ_CP023515.1 coordinate 2,738,794, forward strand.
TTGATTTTGAGCAAGTAGATAAAATTTAACTGCTAGATAGACTAGCATGAACGGCTCATTTACGGTAAAATAACAGTAATGAGAATAAAGTGGACCAATTCGTTGGCCCACTTTTTTTCTCAAAATGAGTAAGCGCTTTATAAGAGGAAGGGGTCCTATGTCAAAATTAGTTGCTTTTTTTAGAGTAAAGTTTCACAATGATTTTCATCCCCATACTAAAGGGATGATTTCTGTACATAATGGGTATAGCTTGTTGTTTCTTTTTAATTTGCTGTTGTTTTTCTTTGCCATGTTGTTTTTCGATCCAAGGGTGGCAGTCGAAGAGCTCAAGTTGATTTTATTTTCGGAAAGTCATCTTGTGACAGATTATATTGCTATGACTTCTGTAGGGACGGCTTTATTAAACAGCAGTTTGATGACGTTTGTAGCGATTTCGATTTGTTATCATTATCGGGTGCCGATCACAGGCGGTGCGGTGTCCGCTATCTTTATGGTGACTGGGTATGGTTTTTTTGGAAAAAATTTACTGAATTTTATCCCAATATTTTTAGGCGTTCGACTTTATTCGTATTTTATGAACGAACCATTGAAAAAATTTCTGTTGATCGCCCTCTATGGGTCATCGGTTTCCCCGATCGTCAGCTATTTTGCTTTCAATGATTCATTACCACCTTATTTTAGCTTAGTGATGGGGTATGGCATTGGAATTTTTACCGGTTTTTTGATGATTCCCATGGCACTGTACTTTCAAGCGCTATTTCAAAGTGTCAGTCTTTACAGTGCGGGGTTCACTTCAGGAATGCTATGTACACTAGTTGCCGCTATCTGTCGGATGTTTGGCCTAACGATCGAGCTGCGAACAATGGTGTCACAAGAACAGCAACCGCGTTTGATTTTCATGATGCTGGTTTTAGGAAGTATGCTCGTAGGCTATGGTTCGCTGATGGCGATCAAGAAAAAACGGTTGAATATGCGAGCGATTTGGTCTCATAGTGGCAAAATCGAGCGCGATATTTTACGTGATACCGGCGTCTACAATACCATGATCAATATGGGGTTAATGACATTCTTACTAGTGGCTTACGTTGTCAGTATTGGTGCGGTTTTAAATGGACCTGTCATCGGTGCGATCTTTTGTGTCATCGGCTTTTCTGCTTGTGGCTCTCATGTCTTTAACTCACTCCCTTTATTGGCAGGAGTGACGATCGCCAACCTATTGAGTGTGTATACTATCAACGAAACCGTCACAGTCACATCAGCGATTTTTGGGATGATGCTCTGTGCAGTAACGAATGCCTATGGCTGGAAAGGGGGCTTGGTGGTTGGCTTTGTTCACGCCTCTATGGTACTGAATATTGATTTCTTACATGGTGGCTTGAATTTGTATAATAATGGTTTTTCTGGCGGGTTAGTCGCCATGATGATCATTCCATTATTGGATCTCAGCAAACAGCTTTGGCAAAAATCAGCCGATCAGGTGCCAGCTACCCAGAAAAAAAAAACACAAACAGTCTCGAAAGTACAAGAAAGTGAACAGCCATTAGTCCCATTGGATCAAACAGAAGGAAAACCTAAATTTTCCGAGCCTGTGAAGGTATTAACACCTGTTGCCCAAAAGAAACGCTATGGAGTAAGCGAGTGGGAGTAGAGAAATCCTCAGTGCTGTTTGTTACTTATTTAACAAATAGGAGGGACTTACCTTCCTGAGAAATAGTGAGAAAATGAAAACCAACCAAGAACAAGCAACGATTGGTTGTTCTTGGTTGGTTTTTATTTATTGACTTTAGTCAGTTTCGTTCGCGTAGCGTACGAAACAAAAAAACCGCGCGTTTCTACGCGTGGACGAAATAGCTTTAGCGATAAAAAACTCCTTTCGATATACTAATAGTGGCTACCAACCGCATATCAGATCGAAAGGAGTTTTTTTATGTCTAACGACGATAAAAGTTTAGCACATACCAGATGGAATTTTAAGTATCACATAGTCTTCACCCCGAAGTATCGACGAAAAGTGATTTATGGAAAGTTAAGAGTAAGTATTGGTCAGATATTAAGAAAATTGTGTGAGATGAAAGATGTTGAAATCATTGAAGCTCATGCCATGCCTGACCATATTCATATGTTAGTAAGAATACCACCAAAGATTAGTATTTCTAGTTTTATGGGCTACTTAAAAGGACGAAGTGCACCCTTAATCCATGAAAAACATGCGAATTTGAAATATAAGTATGGGAATAAAGGCTTTTGGTCCAAAGGATACTACGTGAGTACGGTTGGGTTAAATCAAAAAACAATTGAAAAATATATTCGAGAACAAGAAGCAGATGATCGAATAAGAGATAGTATAAGTAAACAAGAGTATGTAGATCCATTTAAATAGTGAAAGAGAGATAGGGCTGTGAGCGGTTGGTGGTCATTTAAAAAGCCCCTTTTAAGGGGCTAGCGAGTGGTGAGCCCTTCTAGGGCTGTTAAAAAGCCACCCGTTTCACGGGTGGATATTTACTGGTGTTCATTTCTAAAAAAATCAACGATTGGCTTCTAAGATTTCTGCCTGCAAGCGTTGGGCAGTCGGTGTCATGGCTAGACCGCCTTCAGCCGTTTCCTTGAAAATGCTAGGCATTTGTCGACCGACTTGATACATCGCTAAGACCACTTCATCTGGTGGGATGACACTTTCGATTCCTGCCAGTGCCATGTCGGCAGAGATAAAGGCTTGGGAAGATCCCAGGGCATTGCGCTTCACGCAGGGGACTTCGACTAAGCCCGCGACAGGGTCACAAATCAAGCCCATCATATTTTTTAAGGTGATCGCCACCGCTTGAGCCGCTTGGTGAGGGGTGCCTCCTTTTGCACAAACCAAAGCCGCCGCAGCCATTGCGCTAGCAGAACCGATCTCCGCTTGACAACCACCTTCGGCACCCGAAATCGAGGCATTGTTGGCAATCACCAGACCAAAGGCGCCGGCTGTAAACAAAAAGTCGACTTGTTGCGCTCGAGTCAGTGCCAAACGCTCACGCACGGCCATCAAGACACCAGAAACAACACCCGCACTACCGGCAGTCGGTGTTGCACAGATCAAGCCCATTTTCGCATTGACTTCGTTGACTGCAATGGCATTTTGGACCGCTTGTAGAATGGTTTCTCCGCTTAAAAAATCACCGGCAGCAAGGTAGTCGTTCATGCGTGTCGCATCGCCGCCGGTCAATCCCGTCACCGATTTTACACCAGCGACACCTTCAGCGACTGATTGCTCCATAACAACTAAATTCTTTTCCATGATTGCAAGGATCTGTTCGCGACTACGGCCAGTATTTTCTGCTTCGATTGCAATCATCATCTCTGCAACGGAAGGGTAATTTTTACTCTCTGTTACTAATTCTTCTATTGTATAGAACATGTGCCTTTTCTCCTTTAATCAAAATACGCAGCGCTGTAAACGTGTGGCAAAACTTTGATTTGTTGGGCCAGCTGATCATTGCGCTGATCGACTTCGATGATCATGATGGCTTTATCACCGACAGCTTCTCTTGTTACGGTCATCGTACCGATATTGATTTGAGCCTCTGATAGTAAATTGGTTACTTTTGCAATCATTCCTGGAACATCTTGATGAACGATCACATAAGTTGGCGTACCCAGCGTCAGAGAAATTTTGAAGCCGTTAAGCTCTGAGATTTGAATATTGCCACCACCGATCGAGATACCAGTGACGGATAGTTTGTGGCTACCTTTTGTCAAAATCATCTTGACCATATTCGGATGTTCCGCTTTTTCTTTTTTAGGGACGAATAAGACTTCGATCCCTTTCTCATAAGCGATTTTTAATGAGTCTGCTAGGCGAGCATCATCTGGCTCCATGCCTAAAAGACCGCCAACTAACGCAATATCGGTTCCATGACCGCGATAGGTTTTGGCAAACGATTCATACAGCAGGATATCTACACTGTCTGGTTGTTCACCAAAAATACTGCGAACGATTTTTCCAATCCGGGCAGCACCGGCGGTATGAGAACTGCTGGGACCCACCATGATGGGTCCGATTATATCAAATACACTGCGGTATTTTAATTGTTCCATTTTTTTCACCTCGATAGTAGTAAACGAATAGGGAAGAATTCCAGTAGTAGTGTAGCATAAAAAAATGAGAGAATGAAAAAAGCAGACCAAAAGCAAGGGATTTTTATTTATTTTTTTAGCGAAGGAATGATGAAAAGCGTTGGTGAGTATTTTTTCAAAAAAATCAGCTGAAAAACCTTGAATTATTCCTTAAAGATGCTATAATGTTCCAGTGTGCTTTCGTCACACGTTTTTTGTGTGTACACATGAATCACCAAAGTGGGAGGAGAAATTTGGATCTCCAATTAACCACATCACGGACTCAAGGAGGTATGTCTCGTGGCAAAAAAAGTAGAAAAAATCGTTAAATTGCAAATTCCTGCAGGTAAAGCAACACCAGCTCCGCCGGTAGGTCCTGCGCTAGGTCAAGCGGGTATCAACATCATGGGATTCACTAAAGAATTCAATGCTCGTACAGCTGATCAAGCAGGTTTGATCATTCCAGTAGTGATCTCTGTATACGAAGACCGTTCATTTACTTTCGTTACAAAAACACCACCAGCAGCAGTATTGTTGAAAAAAGCAGCAAACGTTGAAAAAGGTTCAGGCGAACCAAACAAAACAAAAGTTGCAAAAGTTTCACGCGATCAAGTAAAAGAAATCGCTGAATTGAAAATGGAAGACCTAAACGCAGCTGACGTTGAAGCAGCAATGCGCATGGTTGAAGGAACTGCACGAAGCATGGGGATCACTGTAGAATAATTACAGCCCTAAGGAAGTAGCTTCTCAGTCGGCTTCATATTGAAAAATATGGGACACGTGGGAGGTTCTACCGTTATAACCACATCAAGGAGGAAACAAAATGGCTAAAAAAAGCAAAAAAATGCAAGAAGCATTGAAAAAAGTTGATGCTACAAAAGCTTATTCAGTTGAAGAAGCAGTAGCTTTGGCAAAAGAAACAAATATTGCAAAATTCGACGCAACGGTTGAAGTTGCTTACAAATTAAACGTAGACCCTAAAAAAGCGGATCAACAAATCCGTGGCGCGGTTGTATTACCAAACGGTACTGGTAAAACACAAACAGTTTTAGTTTTTGCTAAAGGCGATAAAGCCAAAGAAGCAGAAGCAGCTGGTGCTGATTTCGTTGGTGACGACGATATGGTTCAAAAAATCCAAGGTGGCTGGTTCGACTTTGACGTTGTTGTTGCAACGCCTGACATGATGGCTACTGTTGGTAAATTAGGTCGTGTATTAGGCCCTAAAGGTTTGATGCCTAACCCTAAAACTGGTACAGTAACAATGGACGTAACAAAAGCAGTTAACGAAGTAAAAGCTGGTAAAGTTACTTACCGTGTTGACAAAGCTGGAAACATCCACGTACCAATCGGAAAAGTTTCTTTTGAAGATGACAAATTGATCGAAAACTTCAAAACGATCCATGAAACATTGTTGAAAGCTAAACCTTCAGCAGCAAAAGGTCAATACATGAAAAATATCTCAGTTACAACAACATTTGGACCTGGGATCCATGTAGAACAAGCTTCTTTCTAATTTAATACAAAAATTTAAAACTTTTATTGACTTGACTGCCTTATCTATGGTAAGGTAGTCAAGGTTAAAAGTTTAACTGTACCGAAGACAGTAGGTGGCATTTGCCTTAATTTCCTACCGAGGACGTTTATTGAGAACCTTCAATAGTCCCTCTATGTCTACGGTGGCATAGAGTTTTTTATTGTCTTTTTTTAAGACAAAGGAACCGTTCGTTTCGAAGAAACTCTTCCATCAAAATCAGGAGGTGAAATATAAATGAGTGAAGCAGCTATCGCTAAAAAATCCGCGATCGTTGATGAAGTGAGTGAAAAATTCTCTGCAGCCGCATCTGTAGTCGTTGTTGACTACCGTGGACTAACTGTTGATGAAGTAACTCGCTTACGTAAACAATTGCGTGATGCAAACGTTGAGATGAAAGTTATCAAAAACTCAATTCTTTCTCGTGCTGCTGAAAAAGCTGGTCTAGAAGGTTTAGGTGAAGTATTCACTGGTCCTACTGCCGTAGCATTCAGTAACGAAGACGTTGTTGCACCTGCAAAAATCATTAACGATTTCGCAAAAGACGCAAAAGCTTTAGAAATCAAAGGCGGTATCATCGAAGGCAAAGTTTCTTCATTGGAAGAAATTACTGCATTGGCGAAATTGCCAAACCGCGAAGGACTTCTTTCTATGTTGCTATCTGTGCTACAAGCACCTATCCGCAACGTGGCTTACGCTGTCAAAGCAGTGGCAGAAAAAGAAGAAGATGCAGCATAATTGCCGCATGATTTTTCAGTATTAAAAAACTAAACTACTTACTTAAATGGAGGAAAACAAAATGGCATTGAACATTGAAAACATTGTCGAAGAGCTAAAAGGCGCGACAATCTTAGAATTAAACGATTTAATTAAAGCTATCGAAGAAGAATTTGGCGTATCTGCTGCAGCTCCTGTAGCTGTAGCTGGTGGAGCTGGCGATGCTGGTGCTGCTGAAGAACAAACTGAATTCACTGTAGAATTGACTGCAGCTGGCGATCAAAAAGTTAAAGTTATCAAAGCAGTTCGTGAAGCAACTGGCTTAGGCTTGAAAGAAGCGAAAGCAGTCGTTGACGGAGCTCCTTCAGCAGTTAAAGAAGGTATCTCTAAAGATGAAGCTGAAGCATTGAAAGCAGCTTTAGAAGAAGTTGGCGCTTCAGTAACAGTTAAATAATTTTTCTTAGTGTCAAATCCTTTTGTATGAAGGGATTTGGCGCTTTTTTTAATAAATGAAATCCCTGCAAAAGGAATAAGCAGCGATCCCCGTTTCTTACTAGCGAGGATCACTGCTTATTTTTTTCTAAATTGTTGGAATAAGAACACAAAAATAAAAAAGAAAAATGCTTCCCACAATGTTGTGGTCCAGCTAAAACTGCGGTTGATACCAAAAACGAGATTACCGATATTGGAAACCACCAAATACAATGCTGTTGCTAGCAAAGAATAGCCGAGTCGTTTGCCCATCATTACGCCTCCCTTTGCTATGATTGTAACAAGTCAAAAGAGTTGTGGCAATCAATTCTAATGTAGTGATGATAAATTGATCGATAGAAAGAGAAAAACCGAACGATCACAACGGATCGTTCAGCTGAAGAGGATATACACGGTTCGCTTAACCCAATGGGACGTCAAAGATCCAACCAGTTGGTGCGGCAATGTCTCCGAATTGAATGCCGGTCAATTGGTTATACAATGCTTTGGTTTGTGGACCAACTTCCGTTTCGCTATAGAACACATGGAAATCCTCACCGTTTTGGATCCCGCCGATCGGAGAAATAACAGCAGCTGTTCCGCAGGCACCCGCTTCGACAAAACGATCCAGCTCATTGAGATAAACATCACCTTCAACCGGGGTCAATCCTAATGAATGTTGCGCTAGATGCAGCAATGAATATTTTGTGATACTTGGCAAAATAGAAGGAGATTTTGGTGTCACAAATTCATTGTCAGCCGTGATCCCGAAAAAGTTGGCAGAACCGACTTCTTCGATTTTTGTATGTGTTTCTGGATCAAGATAGATGCAGTCGGAAAATTTCCGTTGATGGGCTTCGTATCCAGGCAATAAACTCGCCGCATAATTTCCGCCAACTTTGGCTGCACCAGTACCATTTGGTGCCGCGCGATCATAATCAGAAACAATGAAATTCGTCGGTGTCAATCCGCCCTTAAAGTAAGGACCGACAGGCATACAAAAAACCGTAAAAATGTACTCTGGTGCTGGACTGACACCGATGTTTTCTCCGACGCCAATCAATAGCGGACGAATATACAAGGTGGCGCCGCTGCCATAAGGCGGAACATATTCCTGATTTGCTTTTACAACTTGTTTTACCGCATCTAAGAAGAAGTCCTCAGGAACCTCTGGCATGCGCAGACGATAGGCACTGCGGTTCATCCGTTTGCTATTTTCGTCTGGACGGAACAAATTGATGCCGCCATCTTTTCTTCGGTAGGCTTTTAGTCCTTCAAAACATTGCTGTCCATAATGAAGAGCGGTTGATCCCTCGTGGATATGCAGATAATTATCCTCGGTAAGTTCGCCTTCATTCCAAGAACCGTCTTTCCATGTAGCCAAAAAACGCCATGGCGTTTTGATATAAGAAAACCCTAAATTTGACCAATCGATTGTCATTCGTTCACACCCTTTTTTAATTTTTCTAAGTATAGCACTTCAGAAAAGAAATGTCATTATTTTCTGAAAATTCTTCTGTAAGAATATTTGGTGACATTGACGTGTAAAGAAAGGGGAAGTGATCTTTGCTTGTACGAGTTCCCCAGATTGTTTTTCTACAAGTTCTGTGCTTCAATGAGAGTATAAAAAACAAAAAAGGGGGAACGTTTGTGATTGAGGAAGTGTTGACGGATAGTCTAGGGATCGCTGCTGCGTATCGACGATTGAAACCAATCATGATCCATACACCACTTGCACCAAGTAATATTTTAGGTAAAGAAAAAGAGGGCACGATATTTTTGAAATTAGAAAATCTACAGCGCACCGGCTCCTTTAAAGCGCGTGGGGCGTATAACAAACTCGCTTCATTGACTGATGCAGAAAAACTTCGCGGTGTCATTGCCTGTTCTGCAGGAAATCATGCACAAGGTGTTGCCCTCGCCGGATCGTTACTGGGGGTCAATGTCCGAATCTTTATGCCATTGACGGCCGCCAAAACAAAAATAGAGGCGACAAGAAGCTATGGCGCACAAGTCGTTTTAGCAGGAGAGACGTTTGATGAAACCAAACAACTGACACTAGAGGCCATGCAAGACAGTGGCGAAGTATTTGTCTCTCCTTTTGATGATCGTGCAGTAATGGAGGGGCAAGGAACGATTGCGATCGAACTGTTGGAGGATCTTCCGGATGTTGATAATGTCATTATTCCCATCGGCGGTGGTGGGTTGATCGCTGGGATCGCTTTAGCCTTAAAAGAACTTCGTCCAGAAGTCAAGATCATCGGCGTTCAATCCTATGGCGTTTATGGCATGATCGCCTCACTTTGGCAGCAAAAGCTAGTTGCCAATCGTCGTAGCCGAACGATCGCCGACGGCTGTGATGTCGCTTTGGCAGGGGAGCTGACCTATGATGTTTTAAAGACCCGTATCGATGAAACAGTCTTAGTTGAAGAATCCGACATCGAACAAGCGATCCATTACTTGGCTTTGAAGGAAAAAGTCATTGCAGAAGGTGCCGGTGCATTAAGTACGGCGGCGATTTTAAGTGGACAGATCGATCATTTGCTTCGAGGAAAGAAAACTGTGGCATTGGTCTCCGGCGGAAATATTGATTTCTCTGTGTTTAAGGAAATCATCTGAGTGCAACAAGCCTTCCAATAAAGAAAGAAGAGACCTGATTAGACATTCTCCTAATTGGGTCTCTTCTTTTAAATTCAAAGCAGGTGCTCAGATGATTACTTTGGGGGAGAAAGGATTGTTTCGATCCACTGTCCAAAGGTTGTTACATATTTTAAGGGTCCGACCAATGTAAATCGTGCCATCGTTGGGTTGATTTTTTCAAAGTAAAAACGCCGACTTTCCCCTGAGTAAAGTGCATTGAATTCATCAATAACGATTTTTTTTTGCTGTTGTAGCAATTCCTCTGATTCAATAAAGAAATCAATGGCAAGTAAGCTTTCGGGTATCTGTTTTTCTGAACGTATTGAAGCAAAAGAAAGCAGGGGATCTTCAAATGGTTCGCCCATCAACGAAGCCACATCTTTGTAAGAAAAGCGCCACTGCCCGCCAATTTTTGTCCCTTTAAGTTGGTTGGTCTTTTGATAATTTCGGATGGTTCGAGTCGTTACGCCCAGTTTTTCAGCGACTTCTTCAACGGTATAATAATCTTTCATCGGTTCCTCCTACAAAGCGATTGTACGATCACAAAAGCGTTGCTCCTCTTTCTTATGACTAGTATAGATGATAATGCGTTTTTCTGCATGTTTTTTTAAACACTTCATAATCTTTTCGGCAGCTTCATCATCAAGGCTGCTGGTAGCTTCGTCTAAAAGAATGATTTCGGCATCACTTAATAAGATGCGAGCTAGAGCGATTCTTTGCTTTTCTCCTCCAGACAAGTCGGCACCATTTTCCGTAAGCCTGCTAGTCCATGAGCGCTGTTGAAAAATAGGCGCTAAAATACCAGAGGTTTCGATAATTGTTTTTTCTTCTTCCGTCATTTTTCTTCCCCATACAAGATTTTCTTCAATTGTCCGAGAGAGAATCGTAGGGTCTTGAGCAAGGTAGATGGTTTTATCTGTTTCAGGGTTTCTTGGCTTGATGCGTGTACTCTTCGTTGAAAGCAAAATTCCTTCTGATGGATAAAGGCCAGCAATTGCCTTTAAAAATGTTGATTTTCCTTTTCCTGAAGCGCCAGCCAAGTAAATATGTTCACCAGGCTTCAAGGTTTCTTCAATGAGAAAGGAAAAGCTGTAGTTGCCAATTGATACGACAGGGTGGTCGAAAGTAAGACACAGAGTAGCTTCACTCGTTTGGTTCCAGCAGTCATCGGGAGCAGCCAATTCTTCGTTAACAAAACGTTGATTGGTCCTCAGAGTAGCGGTATCAAGATTGATTTTCGTTAAACCACTTAACGCAGAAAAGTAAATGGGTAATAGCACGCCAATCAAAATCAACGCAGAGGTTGGCAGTTCATCTTGTAATATTGCTTGAATCATAAACAAATAGATGCCGATCTGGGCGATCTGATTGATCGCATTAAGGACTAAACTAGTCGTTTGGGCAAATGTATTGGTGTTTGCTAATGTTTGATACATCGATGTCAATTGAGAGGAAAACAGCTGCTCAAGAACAGCGTCACTCCATTGCTTCATTGTATCAATATGGGACAATGTTGTTAACATTTCCTTATTGCTGAGAGCAAATGCTTCTTGCATATTTTTCATCTTAATACTCAACTGTTGATTGATCCATCGAAACCCAAAAACATTGATGGGAAATAGCAATAGTAAAATGAAACCCAGTAAATAATGCAATTGGAAACACAAAAAAAGTGGGATCAGCAATAAGAAAAAGCAGCGAATAGCTTCGCTAAAACTACCGCAAATAAACAAGTATAAGGAATCAACAACGCCAAAGATGCGGTTTAATAGATAAGTGGGCTCCTTTTCAGAGAGCTCAACATAACTCTTCCTTTTCATTTTTTTTAACAATTCTAAGAGATGGCGAACATTCATCGAAGCTGCATAGCGCTCTTTCATCACAATCAATAAGAATTGCGCGCAATAAGTAATGCTTAATATGAACGCTAATAAGCCGACGAGATGATCAAAGCGCAGTGCGTGATCTTCTTGCAGAAGCAAAGGGAAAGCGAGGTTTGTCAGGACAGTCAAAAAAACTAGCAAACTACTCAAACTGATAAAAAGTTTATTATTTCTAATAATTTCAAACATTAAATCAACTTATTTCCTATATTTTCCTAAATGATAGATGTTTTTATGAAAAATGTCAACAAAAAAAGAGTTCCTGATTAAAGGAACTCTTGAAAAATCAAAAGCTGCGTCCGCCGCCGCCGAATGTACCGCCACCGGAAGAGTGAGTCGTACTGCCGCCACCGCCGCCAGAAAAACCACCGCCGCCTCCACCATTATTCGAAGGACGGGGGATGCGTCTGGTTGTGACAAAGGAGTTGACTAAGCGATCTTCTTTTTGGGTTAGATCAATACTTGATTTTTCTAGATAGTTAAATTTGTAGCCGCCCATTTTTAATTGATAACGGGATTTAACAATGATGAAAAAGGCGATACTGATCACTGCCGCGATCGCTAAGCAAATAGCAATTTCTAGTGGCGTTATCACTTTGTAATAAGTAATTTTTCCGGTATCACGATCGATACGATAGTGATCGGCAGGAACACCCGCTTCCACAAAACTTTCTGCTTTTTGCAGATAGACCAATGCAGCTTGATAATAATTTCCCTCTGCCATCTGGTCAAATACCGCATCAAGTAGCTTATCTAGACGTGAATCGGTAAGATAATCGATCATATTTCCGGAAGTCGAAACGTGAAATTCCCGTTGCGCCATATCGATCACCAATGCCGAACCGTTGTTGTCGTTGCCGATCCGTCTTGAAAGATATCGATCAGTGTACAACTCGATATCTCCCGTATTGCTGTTCGTTGTTTGAATAAAAACTTCGCCTTTGATCTTTGCATTCAGCGCTTCTGCTTCTTCGTTCAACTTCTGGATCTCTTGTTCGGTAAAGAGTCCAGCGTGGTCTGCGACTGTCTCTTCGGCTGCGAAGGCGGGCAGGGTGGTTAAGAAAAAGCCAACTAGCAGAAGCAACAAATAAGATAGTTTTTTCATAAGAAATACGCTCCAATCAACGCGAGGATGGTCGTTGCCGCGAAAATGGCGCCACTGACGATTCCCAAGCGTTTGTAACTGATCGGTAAAACACCGCTGACTTTTCCGGTTTGCCCATTCATCGCATAATAAAAGGCACTCTTGTTTTCATCATCGGCTCGATAGGTCACTAGCCATACAGGAAGCAAAACGTAGTTGTTTTCTTCTTTTGTTAGATTGATGGATCGATTGTTGCGTTTAAAACTAGTATAGCCATTGACGGTGCCTGCTAGCAGGTTTTCAGCATAACCCGATAATTCGTTTTTGACTTCGTCGGAAAGATCGATGTACTCAATGTCTCTTTTTTCTGCTTGGAAGCCGGCTAAATACTGACTGCGAAACGCAACGGCTTTTTCAAGGGGAAACGGTTGAACGCCAGTTACCATTTTTTGTTGGACGTTTTTTGACAGCGCATGCTTGAGTAATTCGTTCACCTTGATTTTGCCTCGTCGCAAGACGTCGTATTGTTTATGCTCGGTATATTCAATGTCACCCACTCGCCAAATACGCAAGGAGGTACCCATTCCTGAGAGGGATCCGTTCATCTCGGCATCGACGACCCAATAAGGGAAGTATACGCCAGTCAATTTCTCTACTTGTGCTTGGTCGAAGAAATCCCGTGGGACGAATTTTTTCTTTTGCGCCCATTCTAAAAACTTTTTGGTTGCTTCTTCTTTTTCGATCGCAAAGGGAAGGACTTTGTTTGGCAAAAATTCTCCCGAAAGCCGACCAGACAAAACGACCGGATTATGGCAAAAGTAGCAATAGGTTGCGGCTGTAGTCGCATCCGTCACGATTTCAGCACCGCAGCTGGGGCAGGTGAAAAGGTCCATCTGTCCCGCTTGTGCATCGGCTTGCTCTCTAACTTCTTCTTGAAGGGACGGTTCGGTCTCGGTCGCTGCAGAAGGATCTGAGACAGGAGTATCGGCCATCTGCGCTTCTTTTTGCTTTTCTTCAAAGGCAGTGACTTCGTCTTCAGTAAAAATACTCAGACAAAATGGACAATGAAATTTTTGATCGCCAGGATCAAAGGTTAAAGCGCCCCCACAATTGGGGCACTTATGTGTGATAACATCCATCAGCAATCCTCCTCAATTAGTCTACTGGGACACCTTTGAAAGGTTTGCCACAATTCGGACAGAATTTTGGAATACCGTTGGCTAAATCGATCACTTCACCACAATCGCTGCATTTCATTTTTAGGCTTGGTCCATCGCTCGTTGGTTTTGGCGTCCCGCAATTGCTGCAGAATTTACCAGTATTAGAGGTGCCGCATTGTGGACAGTTCCAATGATCTGCGTTGGTTTGTGCGGAAGCCTGTTGCTGCATTTGCTGCTGGTTGTTTTGTGACGCTTGGTTCAAATAACCGCCACCAGCGTTCATTCCCATGCCCATGCCAACAAACCCAGTGGTAGCCCCAGCGGCATTGCTACCGGCAGATTCCATACCACGAGCAACCGAACCTTGAACATAGCCTTCACGAATCGAAGGGTCGCCTAACATTGCCCCTTGGTTCCGCATGTTGATCAGTTTTACGGAATCATCCGTATAAGAGATGCTTGCGACAGCAACCGAAACGATTTCCATTCCTCGGAGTTCTCGCCAGCTGTCATCAAGAACCGTTCCCATATATTTGCTTAATTCCATACTCTTAGATGGAACGTAAGAAATTCGTTCGCCATCTGCTGACATTTTGTTGATCGCTGTTTGTAGGGCGGTCAAGAATTCAGCTAAGTACTGCTCATTGATGTCGTTTATATCGACTTGACTTTTGTTTTTGGGGATCGCATTCGTATAGAACAAAATTGGATCGGTAATTCGTAAGGAGTAGTTTCCGTGCGCCCGCAAGAAAAGTTCGGCGTTATAAAAGTTGTCAAAATAATTCAAAGGCGATGAAGTACCGAAGCGAATCCCTTTGATTTCTTGTAGATTGATATAAAAAACTTGTTGTTTTTGCGGTGTAACGCCACCAAACTTAAAGCGGTCGAAGGTTTCAGAAATCGCATCTTTCAATGAACCATTCAACATCGAAGGCGCTAATTCGTTTTTCACTGTATAGTAGCCTTCTTCGGCGGTATAATCGATGATTCGCCCGCCATCAACCAATAACATCATCATATTCGGATAGACATGGATCACTGAGCCATCAGTGATGACATCTTCCGTGCCTTTTCTGTTGGCACCGCGTTTGTCATTACGCCGCACTTTGACACCTTTTGTCATTACTGTCGAATCACTCATATTGTCAGGCTCGATCACCTCTAGCCATTGATCTGCTAATCCGCCGCCAATTGTGCTTGTTGCCGCTTTGATAATACCCATTTTCAGTCCTCCTTTAAATTGTTTTCATCACAATAGATGAACATAGATTCATTATACCATAGGAGGAGAGATATACGTTATCAGTCTAAAGTTGGAGAAGAGGAATGGTCTTTTTTCTTGAAAATAGGGAGGAACAAAAGGATATGGTGAGTGAAAGCGCACGGAATGGCTCTTCGAATGAAATTTCCATTTCTTTTGAGATTCCACCACGCAAACGGTGGTTTTTTTAGCTGATATTACGTATAATAGAAGGTAGCGAATTTTGAAATGAGTGTGGAAAACTATGGCCTATCAAGCATTATATCGTGTTTGGCGTTCTCAGCGTTTTGATGATGTTGTCGGACAAAAAGCAATTACCCAAACCTTAAAAAATGCAATCGATCAAAACCAAATCTCGCATGCCTATTTGTTTACGGGTCCTCGAGGAACCGGGAAAACAAGTGCAGCGAAAATTTTTGCCAAAGCCATCAATTGTCCAAACCAGGTCAACGGTGAGCCTTGCAATGAGTGCGACATGTGTCGCTCAATCACAGCAGGGACGCAAGAAGACGTGATCGAAATCGATGCGGCAAGCAACAACGGTGTAGAAGAAATTCGCTTTATTCGTGATCGTGCGAACTATGCACCGACCCAAGCTGAATACAAAGTTTATATCATCGATGAAGTGCACATGCTGTCGACAGGGGCCTTCAACGCGTTACTAAAAACATTGGAAGAACCAAGGAAAAATGTTGTCTTTATTTTGGCAACAACTGAGCCCCATAAGATTCCAGCAACGATCATTTCTCGTACCCAACGCTTTGATTTCAAACGGATCAATACGCAAGACATCGTGGGTCATTTGGAAACGGTCCTTACTACTAGTGAGATCAATTACGAAGCAGAAGCTTTACAGATCATTGCGCGAGCCGCAGAAGGCGGGATGCGGGATGCCTTGAGTATTACCGACCAGGCGATCGCTTTTAGTGATGGAACCGTAACGACCCAAGATGCTCTAGAAGTGACGGGCAGCTTGTCCTATGAAATGATGGACCGTCTGATGCAGGCTTGTGGGGAAAAAGAAGTTGCCGATGCGTTAGCGACCTTGCGGGAGTTATTAGCCTCTGGTAAAGAAGCCCGCCGTTTATTGGAAAACTTGTTGGTTTATTGTCGAGACTTGCTGATGTATCAACAAGCGCCGCAGCTGCTATCTGAAAAGTCGCTGCAGTTGACGGAAGCGTTTCAAACACTGGCAAATAATACCCCGCCAGCAAAGATCTATCACTGGATCACGGTCTTAAACGCTACGCAAAATGAAGTACGATTTACCAACAATCCTACGATTTATTTGGAAGTGGCTGTGGTCAAATTAGCCAATGATCCAGAAAGTGCTGCTGTTGCTAGCAATTCAGTTGACAATAGTCAAGAAGTGGCGCAGTTGCGGCAAGCACTGCAAAAGCTTCAAGCAGAAGTACAACGACTGCAAGAGAATCGACCAGCGGGTGCCGTTGCTGAGACCAACGCGCCAGTGAAGAAAACCAAGGCGACCACTACGTTCCGTTTACCAAAGGAACGCGTGTTCCAAGTACTGAAAAGTGCCACGAAGAAAGACTTGGCAAATGTTCGTAATGTCTGGGACGATCTTTTGATGTCTCTTTCCGTGACGCAAAGAGCGATGCTGCACTCCAGTGAAGCAAAAGCTGCCAGCGAATCGGGCGTCGTGATCGCTTTTGACTATGAGATCTTATGCCAACGAGCAAGTAACGACCAAGAGTTTCAATTGATGATCCATAATCAATTATCCCGTATGATCAAAGACTACGCGCCGCAGGCTGTCTTTATTACAAAAGAAAGTTGGCCGGCGCTAAGACAAGAGTTTTTGGCTGGCGGTCAAGCAACGGAAGAGTCGGAAATTGAAGTAGAGCAAGAGGATACCGAAGTGGTCTCTGTCGAACCAGAAAATGATGACTTAGTAACCAAAGCGCAAGAGTTATTTGGTGAATTAACCAGCATTGAAGAAAATTAATGAAAATGGAGTGATGGATAATGATGCGAGGCATGGGAAATATGCAAGGCATGATGAAACAAATGCAAAAAATGCAAAAAGAAATGATGAAAGAACAAGAAGCGCTGAACAGCAAACAATTTATCGGCGAATCGACAAATGGCTATGTCAAAGCGACCTTTACTGGCGATAAGACGTTACAAGACATTGCTATCAATGAAGCAATCGTTGATGCAGACGACGTGGAAATGCTGCAAGATATGATCATCCTGGCAGTAAACGATGGTTTAAAGAAAATTGAAAAAGAATCGGAACAAACAATGGGCAAATATACACGAAACATTCCGGGTCTATAAAAGGAGAAATGACGGTGCAATATCCTGAACCGATCGCCCGATTGATCGACAGTTACATGAAACTGCCGGGAATCGGCCAAAAAACCGCAACACGTTTGGCGTTTTATACGATTGATATGAAAGAAGAAGTCGTGAATGAGTTTGCCAAATCACTGCTTAGTGTCAAACGAGATTTGCACTTTTGTAGTATCTGTGGAAATATAACGGAAGAAGATCCTTGTGAGATCTGCAGTGATCCCACAAGAGACAAAGAAACGATTTTAGTGGTGGAAGAGCCTAAAGATGTGATGGCGTTAGAAAAAGTCCGCGAGTATCATGGACTTTATCATGTGCTTCACGGTGTGCTATCCCCAATGGAGGGAACCGGACCAGAAGATATCAACATTGCATCGCTAATACAGCGGCTGCACGATGATCAGGTCAAAGAAGTGATAATTGCGACCAATGCGACCACGGAAGGTGAAGCAACGGCGATGTATATGTCGCGTTTGATTAAGCCTGCTGGTATTAAAGTCACGCGTTTGGCTCATGGGTTATCTGTGGGCAGCGATATTGAGTACGCGGATGAAGTGACCTTGCTTAAAGCAGTAGAAGGTCGCCGAGAATTATAATAGATATTGGAGGCAATTAGGGTGAATGGATTGTTTATAACCATCGAAGGACCTGATGGCGCTGGTAAGACCAGTGTGATCGAAGAGTTGTATCCTCGATTACAGCTCGAAGCAACAAGAAAGATCGTCAAGACAAGAGAACCTGGCGGAGTCAAGATTGCTGAAAAGATACGTAAAATTATATTAGATCCTCGAAATGAGGAAATGGATGAGCGGACAGAAGCCTTGCTTTACGCAGCAGCTCGTCGACAACACTTGATTGAGGTTGTCCTGCCGGCATTGAATGCCGGGCACATCGTGATCTGTGACCGTTTTGTCGACAGTTCGTTGGCTTATCAAGGAGCTGGCCGGCGGATCGGGATTCCTGAAATCGCCCGGATCAACGAGTTTGCGACGGAGGGAACGACCCCTGATTTTACGTTGTACCTAGATGTCGACTCAGATACTGGTTTGCGACGCATTCAGGAAAACCGTGCCCATCAATATGACCGTCTTGATTCGGAAGGATTGGAGTTTCATCAACGCGTCCGTCATGCGTATCTAAAGCTGGCGGAAGAAAATCCTGTACGCATTCATAAGATTGATGCTAGAATGGGGTTACAAGAAGTTGTTGAATCCAGCTATTCAGCAATCGTTGAATCGTATCCTGCTTACTTCAAATCAATCTAAGGTATGCTGGATAACACAAAGGAGATGGTCCCATGAAATTAATTATGGCAATCGTACAAGACAAAGACAGTAATCGTTTGGCAAATGAGTTTATTGATGCCAATATCCGTGCAACAAAATTGTCATCAACGGGTGGGTTTTTAAAGGCTGGTAATAGTACCTTTATCATTGGTATTGAAGATGATCGTGTGCAAGATGCGTTAGAATTGATCAAAAAAACCTGTCAATCAAGAAAGCAGTATGTCTCGACACCGATGTCTCTAGATATTTCCTTAGATGGTCAAGTTCCTTATCCAGTCGAAGTCGAAGTTGGTGGCGCCACCGTATTCGTACTGCCAGTTGACGGATTCCATCAATATTAAAAAAGGAGCATTTCATGGAGGAGTTATTTCTACAAGAATATCAGCCTCTTGTTTTTGCCCAACTAAAAAAAAGTATCAAGCATGGGCGCATTGCTCATGCTTATCTTTTTGAAGGGGACAAGGGGACTGGCAAGCATGAGTTAAGTCTATGGCTCGCAAAACGCCTTTTTTGTACCGACGTGCAAGAAGAAGCACCTTGCGGGAAATGCAGTAACTGTGTGCGGATTGCTCAAGGAGAGCATCCGGACGTTATCCAAATAGAACCAGATGGACAGATGATCAAAGTTGATCAGATTCGGCAACTACAAGAAGAATTCTCAAAAAGCGGTTTTGAGAGCCGTTTAAAGATTTTTATTTTGTCTCAAGCAGATAAAATGAACAACAGCGCTGCCAACAGTTTATTAAAGTTTTTGGAAGAACCGGTGGGAAACTTTTTGGCAATCTTAGAAACGGAGAGCCTTGGTCGTATTTTGCCAACCATCCAGTCTCGCTGTCAGATCATTCATTTCTCTCCTTTGTCAAAAGAAAAACTGCAAGAAAAGTTACAAGAAGAGGGACTTTCTAAAGAGACAAGCCGACTTCTAAGCCACTTGACCAATAGTTATCATAAAGCAGTTGAAATCTCGCAAGATGAATGGTTTAATGAAACTAAGGATGCTGTTAAGCGTTGGGTGAATTACCTTTTGAAGAAAGACCCGCAAGCATTTATTTTTGTTCAGAAAAAATTATTGGGTCTAGCAAAAGAAAAAAATCAGCAATCAGAAATCTTTTTGCTCTTGTTATTTTACTTTCAAGAGGAGCGGGATCGATTGTTGGCGCAAGGTTTATGGGGAAAAGAGATCAATCGTGCCATTGAAGCCGCATTGCAAGCACAAAAAAAGCTGCAAGCCAATGTGTCTTTCCAAGGTGTGGCAGAACAATTTTCCGTGAAAATCATCTATGGATAAAACGCAGCAGCCGGAAAAGGAGACCAGAGATGATCGAAGTTGTCGGAGTGCGTTACCATGACGTAGGCCAGATTTATTTTTACGCACCGAAAAAACAGACCTATACCATAAATGACCAAGTCATCGTGGAATCACAAGATGCCAAATGTCTTGCTACGGTGGTTACCAAAAGCAGAAAAATGGACGAAAGCGATCTGCCTCAGATAGTCAAACCGATTCTACGTCGGGCGACGAAGAAAGATTTGGAACAAGCGGCAGCCAATCAACAAGCGGCAGATGAAGCCTTAAAAATCGGAAAAGAAAAAATCCGGGCGCACCAGCTGCCGATGAAACTGATTCGAGTAGCTTATACCTTCGAGCGAACAAAGCTGATTTTCTCGTTTACCGCAGAAAGCCGTGTTGATTTTCGTGAATTAGTCAAAGACTTGGCAAGTGAATTTCATACCCGGATCGAACTGCGCCAAATCGGCGTCAGAGATGAAGCCAAAGCACTAGGCGGAGTGGGTCCTTGTGGGCGAAAACTGTGCTGTGCGACGTTTCTAGGAGATTTTATTCCCGTATCCATTAAGATGGCTAAAGATCAAGGACTTTCTTTGAATCCTACGAAGATTTCCGGATTATGCGGTCGCTTGATGTGTTGTCTTAAGTACGAGAGTGAAGAGTATGAGCGGGCAAAAAAAGAATTGCCGGATCGCGGCAAGGAAGTTGAAACGCCAGATGGCAAAGGACGTGTGGTTGGGCTGGATCTGTTGAGCCGAGTGATCAAAGTCCGTTTGCATGATCGGCAAACACCAATCGAATATGATTATGAAGAGCTAGTGACAAAATAAGTAGGTGACCATAATGAGCATGGACAAACGATCAATATATGACGGATTGAATCAGTTAGAATCGGAGTTGCAAAATTCCTTAAATAATCTAGCAGAAATGAAGCAGTCTTTGCAAGAAATCGTCGAAAAAAATACGACATTAGAATTGGAAAATCAACGCTTACGTGAACACATCCGTGAGTTGAACCAAGTGGCAGATGCACCTGCTGAATCGGTCAAGCAGGAACTTTCTAAATCACGGATGAATTTAGAAAAGATTTACGAAGAAGGATTTCATGTTTGTTATGACTTATACGGTTCTCGCAGAGAACATGACGAACCTTGTGCATTTTGTCTAGAAGTGATCTATCGTGAAAGCGGCAAATAACTGACTGACAGTCTACTAGGTTCGTTAGAAAAAAGATCAGTTTCCACTGGTCTTTTTTTCGAAAGGAGCAGTACATGCAAAAGCAGCAAAGTTATAAACAAGACACTGGAAAATTGTATCTTGTTCCGACGCCGATCGGAAACTTGGAAGATATGACGGTCCGGTGTGTCAAAATTTTAAAAGAAGCGGACCTGATCGCAAGTGAAGATACTCGTAATACTCAGAAATTGTTGAATCATTTTGAGATCACAACACCGCAAAAAAGCTTACATGAACACAATTATAAAGAGCGAGTTCCGCAGTTGGTAGAACAGCTGCAGATGGGCAAGACCATTGCCCAATGCAGCGATGCTGGTATGCCCTCCATCAGTGATCCGGGGCATGAATTAGTCAAAGCCTGTCTAGCTGGAGGAATCGCGGTGATTGCCCTTCCAGGACCTACGGCTGGTTTGACCGCGCTGATCGCTTCTGGTTTATCACCGCAACCAAACCTCTTTTATGGCTTTTTACCTCGTAAGAAAAAAGAACAAAAACAAGCCTTGAGTGAATTAGCGACCCAGAAAGCAACGATGATTTTCTATGAATCACCCTATCGAATCGCTGCGACGATTGAAACGATGCGGGAGGTATTTGGTGAACGGCAGGCAGTCATCTGCCGTGAATTGACGAAAATCCACGAAGAATATTTGCGCGGAACTTTTTCAGAACTGACTGACTATCTAGAACAGCAGTCAATCAAAGGAGAATGCTGTCTGTTGGTGGAAGGGTCTTCTGAAATACAAGAAATTGTTTATGAAGGAAGTTACGCAGAACAAGTGGCTGCCTTGATGCAAGAGACCGAATTGTCCTCAAAAGAAGCGATCAAAGAAGTGGCTAAGCGTAATCAAGTAAAGAAACAGCTTGTCTATCAAGCCTATCACCAAATAGAAGAGTAATCATACCGAGACTTCTCTCGGTATTTTTTTGTATCAAACACCTACTTATGTGATATTACCTAACATATAAGGTCAGCTATTTTCAGAAAATTCATGTTTTTCTCAGAAAAATCTAGATTATTCGAAAATATGGTGTTAGGATAGCTAACATATAGAAAGGGAGGCGTATAAAATGGATACAGGGAATATTGCATTTATTTTAATTTGTAGCGGTATGGTTTTTCTAATGACTCCAGCATTAGCATTTTTTTATGGAGGATTGGAACGACGCAAAAACATCCTCAATACCATGATGATGGTGATTTGTACGATGGGCTTGGCGTCCGTCCTCTGGGTCGCTCTAGGGTATACATTATCCTTTAGCGGGACAGGATCATTTATTGGCAATTTAGACAAAGTCTTTTTCAATCATGTTTCGATGTCAGAAGGAGAGGGAATTCCTGAAGGGTTATTTGCTGCCTTTCAAATGATGTTTGCTTTGATCACAACGGCGATCATCACTGGATCAGTTGTTGGAAGAATGCGGTTCTCTGCTATTTTCCTATTTATTGGCTTCTGGCTGGTTTTCGTGTATTTTCCAATGGCGCATATGGTGTGGGGCGGCGGCTTCTTAGATGCGATCGGCTCGATCGACTTTGCAGGAGGCAATGTCGTTCATATCAGCTCAGGAATCAGTGGGTTAGTCTTAGCGATCGTTGTCGGCAAACGACGAGAATTTCATCAAACGGAATATCGACCTCATAATATTCCCTTCGTTGTTCTAGGAGCGGGATTGCTATGGTTCGGTTGGTTTGGCTTTAATGCCGGCTCTGCTCTAGCAGCTGATGGCCTAGCGATCCACGCCTTGATGACCACGAATACGGCAGCAGCCAGTGCAATGCTGTCTTGGATGTTGATTGAAAAACTCGTCGTGGGCAAACCGACGATCGTCGGTGCTTGTACCGGAGCAGTGGTGGGCTTAGTTGCGATTACTCCAGGGGCGGGGTTTGTCTCCCTTTGGTCTTCCTTTATCATTGGCGCTTTAGTCAGTCCATTTTGTTACTTCTTTATTTCTGTCATCAAACATCGATTAGGCTTAGATGATGCTTTGGATGCCTTTGGGTGCCATGGGGTAGGCGGAATCTTTGGCGGTTTGATGACCGGAATTTTTGCTGATCCAGCTGTTGGTGGACATTCAGGATTGCTTTATGGCGGTATTGATCTTTTTATCGCACAGGCCGAAAGTATCGTGTTCACGATTTTGTTTGCCGGTATCCTATCCTTTGTCATTATCACCTTGATCAAATGGGTGATACCGATTCGGGTCTCTCAGCAAGAAGAAGCGGTGGGGATGGATCGGATCGAACATGATGAAACGGCCTATCCTACCTTTATGGGGTTAGATTCTTAAGAGTGGAGGAGCAGTCATGAAAAAAGTTGAAGCGATTATTCGCCAAGAAAAATTAGAGGAGCTAAAAGCCGCATTGGATCAATCGGATCTGATCAGCGGGATGACGGTCAGTCAAGTCCTCGGATGTGGCAATCAAAAAGGCCTAAAAGAGTTTATTCGTGGCCAAGAAGTGATCACGACTCTTTTACCAAAAGTAAATGTCCGTTTCGTTTTAGCAGATGAAAAAGTTAACGATGTGATTGAGTTGATTTTATCGATCTGTCGAACAGATGAAGTCGGTGATGGCAAAATATTCGTCTACCCGTTGGAAGAAGCGATTCGGATTCGCACCAATGAACGAGGGAAAGCCGCCTTATAACAGAAATTCTTAGACTATGAACCTTGCAGCAAAAGCAGTGAACGTAGAGGGAAGGACCAATGAAAATTGGTCCTTTTTGCGTGCTTCGCTTGATTCCTTGCTTGGTAGGGAACCTCTGTTCGTTTATAATGAGAAGTGAGGTGAGCAACGATGTCGGAACTGCAATTTCCCTTAAAAAATGATACGAGCCGCAAAATTATTCATATTGATATGGATGCTTTTTTTGCTTCGGTGGAAGAACGGGATGATCCTGAGCTGGCCAAGCATCCCCTCGTGATTGCCCGTCACCCAAGCGATACTGGCGGACGAGGAGTGGTCACGACAGCGAATTATTTGGCGCGACAATATGGTATCCATTCGGCAATGAGTGCGCAAAAAGCCTACGAGCTTTGTCCGCAAGCGATTTTTAAACCGGGGAATCATCAAAAGTATCGTGAAGTGTCCCAGCAAGTCAGAGAAATTTTTCACCGATACACCGACATCATCGAACCAGTTTCTATCGATGAAGCGTATCTAGATGTGACAGTTAACAAAATCAATTGTCCTTCCGCGATCAAGATCGCTCGTTTGATTCAACGAGACATCTGGCAAGAGACTCATTTGACCTGTTCGGCGGGTGTCAGTTACAACAAATTCTTGGCAAAACTATCTTCCAATTATCATAAACCACGAGGATTAACGGTGGTGATGCCGGATGAGGCAGTGGCCTTTTTACACCAACTACCCATCGATAAATTTCATGGGATCGGGAAGAAAACTGTCCCCAGGATGCATGAGTTAGGCATTTTTACAGGAGCAGATCTATACGCTTGGAGTGAGATGGCGTTGATCCGCGAATTTGGCAAAATGGGGTATTCCTTGTATCGGAAAGTTAGAGGAATCCATGATTCACCAGTCAGTGTGACCAGAGAACGAAAATCAGTTGGAAAAGAGCATACGTACGGCAATCCATTAACTAGTGAAGAACAAGTTTTGAGCCAATTACGGGCTATCGCAGAAGAAGTCGAAAGATCACTGAAGCGCACACAAAAACATGGCAAAACAGTCGTGTTAAAAGTCCGTTACAGTGATTACTCTACGATCACCAAGCGAGTGACCTTGCCAACCTATGTTCATAAAAAAGAACAGCTGTTTTCCGAAGCAAGTCTGATCTGGGAAGAAATTTTAGGTTTGGAAAAAGGCATCCGTCTTTTGGGGATCACCGTCACAAATCTTGATCCACTGACCTATGAAAATATCGTACTGCCCTTATGGCAACTATCTGACGAGCAGTAGGTAAAAGAGGAGGAGCAAAATGACACTCTATCAAGTATATGACACGATGGTGGGGTTGGCTGATCAGGAGCGAAGTGAAAAAATGGCCGCCTACATGCGGCATCAGTTTGATTTTCTGGGCATTCCTGCGCCATTGCGTCGCCAGCAAGAAAAAACAGCCTTTAAAGCAGCAAAACAAACGAAAACGGTCGATTGGGATTTTATCGATCATTGTTGGCAAAGTAACTATCGAGAACACCAGTACTTTGGGATTGATTATTTAGTTGCGATGGAGCCCTTTTTAATAGCCGTTGATCTAGCAAAAATTGAACAGTTGGTCATAACGAAAGCTTGGTGGGACAGCGTGGACGCACTGAGTGAGGTCGTCAGAAAACTTGTTCGCCGATTGCCAGCGTTAAAGGTTGAGATGCTTCGTTGGAGTCTTGACGATAATCTTTGGCTACGGCGCGTGGCGATTCTCCACCAACTGTTGCAAAAAGAACAGATGGATGAACCATTGCTAGAAGAGATCCTTGTCAACAATTTGGGTAGTTCTGAATTTTTTATCAACAAAGCCATTGGCTGGACCTTGCGAGATTATGCCAAGACAAATCCTCAGTGGGTTCAAGATTTTCTCCTGCGCTATCAAACAAGTCTGGTGCCTTTGACGGTTCGTGAAGCGAGTAAGTACCTTTAAAAAGTTGCTTTACTGGCTGAATATAGCAATAAAAAACACCGTGCAGTATCTTTTTTGAAAGATGCACGGTGTTTTGATCGTTAAATTTGTTTTTTGATTTGTTCGTAGCTTGCTTCCGCATCTTTGCACTTTGCCCAGATAACCGCTTTTCCTTGTTCACGGGATGCAGCAAGATCAATGATTCGTTGATTGCTGCTGCCACGAAATTGCAAGTTTAGGTTTCGCTTACTGAGTTCAAAGCGGCCGTCCACCAAAATATCGATTTTGGATAAGAGTTCCAGTTTATCAGGTGTTTCCAAAAGCAATTCTTCATAGGTGTAGCCGGACCAGCTCCAAATATCTTTGCTGTGCCCAAATTCAGCACGAACCCGATCAACGACTTTCAGACAGACTGTCGTGTTTAAGAAAGGTTCGCCGCCTAGGAGTGTCAGTCCTTGAACATACTCATGTCGCAGATCTTCAATGATTTGATCCTCTAGTTCTTGCGTAAAAGGTGTCCCATAGCGAAAGTTTTGGACGGCTTTGTTGAAACAGCCTTCACAAGCAAACAGACAGCCGCTCACATACAAACTATTTCGAATGCCTTCACCATCCACAAAGTTGAAGGCTTTGTAATCAGCAATATAATTTTGGCTATATTCTTTGGCTTGCCATTCTTTAGGTTTCGGATTTCTCATAAGAAAACTTCTTTCTATCATGAATTACAGGGATTGGTCTTCAAGAAAAGGAGTGTAGAAGAATTCCAGCACTCCTTTTTCGTTTATTCTTGCAAATGTTTGACCCGGGCAGAAATTTCTTTGTGCCGTCCATTGACCATTGGACGAGCTTGAGGATTTCCAAGATACCCACAGGTTCTTTTGACGACGTCACAACTTTTTGGGTCATGATTGCCGCATTGCGGGCATTCGAAGCCCCGTTCGGTTGGATTGAAATCTCCTTCATACCCACACTCATAACAGTGATCGATAGGGGTATTTGTTCCAAGATAGGCGACCCGATCATAAGCGTAATCCCAAACCGCTTCTAACGCTTTTGGATTTTGCTGCAAGACTGGGTATTCACAGTAATGAATAAACCCGCCAGAACAGTATTTTGGATATTCTTTTTCAAAATCAAGTTTTTCAAATGGTGTCGGATTTTTCCGCACATCATAGTGGAAGCTGTTGGTGTAGTATTCTTTGTCGGTAATGTTTTCAACTTCACCGAATTTTTCGGTATCCAAGCGGCAGAAACGATCAGTCAGGCTTTCACTAGGCGTCGAATACACGCTGAAATGATAGCTGTATTCATCGCCCCAAGCATCTGCATGAGCTTTCAGTTCTTTCACGATCGCTAGGGTAAAGGCTTTTGCTTCTGGATCTTGTTCCCATGTTCCACCATAAAAAGCCGAAGCAGCTTCATACAAACCGATATATCCAAGAGAAACAGTAGCACGTTTGTTTTTAAATAGTTCATTCACATTGTCTTTGCGATCCAAGCGTTCACCGAAAGCTCCGTACATATAAAGGATCGGCGCATTCGCAGGGCTGGCTTCTTTACAGCGCTCCACCCGATAGACAAGAGCATCCTTGACGATTTGTAGACGGTCTTCCAGCAGCGTCCAGAATTTTTCTTGATCACCATTTGCTTCTAAAGCGATCCGAGGAATATTCAATGTTACGACGCCTAGATTCATCCGACCGACATTGACTTCTTCGCCACGTTCGTTTTTCCAGCCTTGCAAGAAAGAACGACAGCCCATCGGCACTTTAAAGCTGCCGGTCAATTCAACCAATTTATCATAATTCAAAATATCAGGATACATCCGTTTGGTGGCACACTCTAAAGCCAGTTCTTTAATATCATAGTTCGGATCGGTAGGGGCCAAGTTGACGCCACGGCGAATACTAAAGATCAATTTTGGAAAAATAGCGGTACGCTTCTCACTGCCTAACCCCTTGATGCGAATTTGGAGAATCGCTCGTTGGATCTCCCGTTCGAACCAGTTGATTCCTAAACCAAACCCAAGGGAAGTAAACGGCGTTTGTCCGTTTGAGGTGAATAACGTATTGATTTCGTATTCTAGACTTTGCATTGCATCGTAGATATCTTTGCGCGTTTTGCTCTTCGCATAAGCTTCCCGACGTTCAGGCGACTCGATCCATTCTTCGGCATCTTTTAGATGCTTTTGATAATTCAACTCAGCAAAAGGAGCCAATAATTCATCTGTTCGATCAGCAGAACAGCCGCCATATTGACTCGATGCTACGTTTGCAATGATTTGTGAGATTTGAGCGGTGGCCGTTTGGATCGATTTTGGCGATTCCACTTCGGCGTTCCCAATTTTAAACCCATTATTCAGCATGCCTTTAAAATCGATCAAGCAGCAGTTGGTCATTGGGGTGTAAGGATGATAATCCAAGTCATGGTAATGAATGTCGCCTTTTTGGTGAGCATTTGCCACGTGAGGAGGGAGCATTTTCAAACCGATCGATTTTCCTACGATCCCAGCGGTCAAATCACGTTGTGTATTGAACACATTGCTATCTTTATTGGCATTTTCATTGACGACCGATTGATCTTTATTCATCAATTTGTTGATCGTAAAGTTGATGTCTGTGGCTTTGCTGCGCTCGAAATCACGATGGGTCCGATAGTTGATATATTCTTCAGCCAAGGCATACTCGTTTTTTGCTAATAAGATATGCTCGACGATATTTTGGATCTCATAGATTTTTACATTCGTACGAAAACGTTCCGCGATCTCGTGATCGACACTGTCAACGATCTCGGTGATTTTTTCGTGGTCGATGGGAGAAAGCTCGCCGTTGATTTTTCTTAGGGCTTTCACTAACGCATCGTAAATTTTTTGATCATCAAAATCGACAAGCCGTCCATCACGTTTAACGATTTTTAACTGACGCAAAGCGGACTGTCTTTCCAACCCTTGCTCAGGATTTCTCTTAATGTTCATCATTTCTACCACTCCTTATCTTCCTCAATATAATAAAACAAATTGTAGGAATGAGCAACTATATATAGTGGTGAATAAGGGTTGGTAAATTGGATATACACAATATATGGTGTATATTCATTGGAGTGTTTTCTGAGAAAACTGATAAGATTAAGGATTTGGTTGTTCCATGTTTCACATAATGAATAAAAAACTTTTTTAAATTTATTTTTTCTCTGTTTTGAAGCAGAAGTATTCAATGAAAAAGTATGCTACCATAAGGAGAGAATTTTATTAAAGGAGGGTTCTATGTGAAAAATATGATTGATGTGAAGCATCTGACCAAAAGTTACGGCACTCGTTTCAATCAAACCAAAGTATTAGATAACCTTTCTTTTGCAGTGGATCAAGGAGAATTTGTCGGGGTCATGGGGCCTAGCGGCGCTGGGAAAACGACCTTGATGAATCTGTTGTCTTCAATTATGCGACCTAGCTTAGGCTCGATCTACATCGATGGCAAAGACATTACCCGAATGTCGGAAAAAGCCCTCAGTGATTTTCGTCGTCAGCAGATCGGTTTTATCTTTCAAGACTTTAATCTTTTAGAGACGTTGACTGCCAGAGACAATATCTTGCTTCCCCTTGCCATTGATCGCTTGCCCGTAAGTGAAACCCAAGAGCGCATTGAACAAACGGCCAATTTGTTAGGAATCGACCACTTGTTAGATCGCTACCCAGAAGAATTGTCTGTAGGGCAAAAACAGCGGGTCGCTGCTGCTCGAGCAATCATTAGTCGTCCGGCGGTCCTTTTTGCTGATGAACCCACTGGCGCCCTTGATTCAAAAGCGGCGACAGAATTGTTACGGTATTTAGCACAAATCAATCAACAAGAGAAAACAACGATCTTGATGGTCACGCATGATCCTTTCACCGCCAGCTACTGCAACCGAATTTTATTCATCCGAGACGGTGTCTTCTTTGCAGAAGTCGTCAAAAAAGGCGGGCGTCAGGAATTTTTTGAAAAAATCATCGATATGCAGGCAACGATTGGAGGCGGTCCGCGCCATGTTGTTTAAAATCGGCTGGCGGAGTTTTTTGCGGCAGTTTCGCAACTATATGGTGTATTTTATTTGTATGATGACCGCCGTGATGATTTTCTATTCCTTTAACGCCTTGATGAATGATCGTCTGCTGAATCAACGAGTCCAGCAAGATATCCGCATTGAAGGGGTTTTAGGATTCGGCAGCAGTGTGGTTGCCTTTGTCGTCTTGTTTTTTATGCTGAGTGCCAATCATTTTTTTCTTAGTCAGCGGCAAAAAGAAATCAGTGTTTACCAGCTTTTGGGGCTGCGGCAAGGTCGTCTGGCTTGGCTGTTGCTGCGGGAAACGTTTCTATTGAACTTTTTCTCTTTAGTGACCGGCATCTTTATGGGGATTATTTTTTCGAAATTTTTTTCTATGATTTTGATTCGAGCGATGGGCTTGAATTTAACGAGTCATTTCTTTAATTCACCCCAATCGATTTTTTCAACGGTTTTTGTCTTTATCGCGGCGATGATTATTTTGAGTATTCAAGTGATCCTTTTTGTATGGCGTACCCCAATGAGTGAGCTGATCAAGACTGAATACCGCTTACCGATCAAGAAAATGAAAATGACCCCGTTTCGTTCATTAATGGGGGTTATAGGTCTGATTCTACTGGGGGTAGGCTACTATTTGTCTTTGACCCTGCGGGAAACGTGGACCAACTATATCACGTACACACAAGATTTTTCAGCAATTTTATGGATTCCTTTATTGATTCTGTTTTGTTGTGTGACGGCAACCTATCTTTTTTTTGATTGCTCGTTGCCGGCATTGTTATATTTTTTGAGTAAGCCGAAAAAACGTCTTATCAAAGGGGCGAAACTGATTGCTTACAATAACGTGCGTGCTTACTTGCAAAGAACGTGGAAAAGCTATGCGCTTTTGACGATCATCACAGCGATCGCAATCTCCCTGATCGGGGGAACGATGGGGGTCATCTCATTAAACTATCAAGCAACGAACCGCATTTATCCAACGTCCTTTCAAGTGTCAGAAGAGCAGGCAAATACCTTGCGGGACCTTTTAGAAAAAGCCGATACACCGATTATTGCCGAACAATCGATTCCCTATAAAATGACCAATATGACGGTTCAAACCCGTTACCTTGGAGAGTTGCAAGACGAAAATATTGAAAATATCATGGTGAATCTGGTCGCTTTTTCTGATTATCAGCGTCTGCGAAAACTGGTTCCCGATGCCCCGGAGATTCAACTGAGTACCGATAAACAAGCGGTGCTTTTTGACAGTCAATACGATGTGACTCGTTCGTTTATCACCTATCGCGATGAGGTCAAAATCGGCAGTCAACATACGTTCAAACTCATTCAAGCAGAACAGGATTATTTTGGGGATTCTGCCTTGCGCTATTCCTTGCCGAATGTCCTTGTCATCCAAGATGATGCGTACCAGCAAGTTGAGGGCTTCACCTATAGCGTTGCTTATTTACAAACAGACAAGGTGCAAACGGAGAGCTTGACTCAGCTGCTAGATGAAGAGCTGCCGATCGAGTGGACGCATCCTTTGACCTATGAGTTTAGCGATGACCAAAAAAGCGTGCGTTTTTATCCAGAGACTGCCCGAGATTCCACCAGTGAGAATAACCAGATGACCGCATATCGACTGACCTTAGCGAATCGTTTTACAACGATGCGCGGCGTGCGGCGGCAAGCAGGAATCGTTTTGTTTGTGTCATTATTTGTAGGTGTGATCGTTTTGATCACGACATCCAGCAGTTTGATCGTTCGGCAATTTTCAAATACCGAGCGGGAGAAACACAATTACCGATTATTGACCAAATTAGGTTACACCCGAAAAGAAGTACGCAAACTCGTTTACTGGCAAAACATCTGGATTTTTATGCCAGGTACGTTACTGGCGATCTTGCATGCCGTCTTTGCCATCAATACCTTCACCCAAATCATCGACAGTCCTGGGTATTGGGTGGCTCATTTGTTTGCGGCAGTTGCAGCAGTCGTCTATCTATTTGCCTATTTGATTACCGTCAAGCTGTGTCTGCGAATAATTGAAACTTGATTGAATTCTTGATAAAACGATCCTTAGAATTGAAGCGAACCTTACAAGTTAGACCAAAAAATCTAATCTTGAGGATCACGACAAAACGAGGATCGTTTTTTCATTTAACCAATCTTTTTGTATTTCCCTCTGGCACCAGATTAAGAGAATGGTATAATCATAATCAATGAGACAAAGGAGGAAGCAAGATGGAGAAAAAAGAAGAACAGCTTTTAATAGACCTAACGACTGCACGTGGGGTTCCTGGGAATGAGGAGGAAGTGCGTGAAGTCTTTAAAGAATATGCCAAAGACTTTGCTGAAGATATCTTTTTTGATGGTTTAGGAAGTGTCATTGCCAAACATGTTGGTGATGGCGGTGGACCGAAAATTTTTATATCGGGACATATGGATGAAGTCGGCTTTATGGTAACTAAAATCACAGAAAAAGGCTTTATTGAATTCCAGACCCTTGGTGGTTGGTGGGGGCAAGTGATGCTGGCACAGCAAGTCGAGATCAAAACCAATGAAGGCAAATTGATCCACGGTGTCGTCGGTTCAAAACCACCCCATGTCTTGAGTCC
Source organism: Enterococcus sp. FDAARGOS_375 (assembly GCF_002393265.1). Taxonomy (NCBI): domain Bacteria; kingdom Bacillati; phylum Bacillota; class Bacilli; order Lactobacillales; family Enterococcaceae; genus Enterococcus; species Enterococcus sp. FDAARGOS_375. The sequence goes on from NZ_CP023515.1 coordinate 2,770,971, forward strand.
AGAGACTCGAAATAAACCGTATGATATCAAAGATATGTTCATTGATATCGGCGCTTCAAGTGAAGAAGAAGCCAAAGGCTGGGGGATCCGTCCGGGAGATATGATCACCCCTTATATCCAATACAAACGGATGAACGACAGCAAATTTTTATTAGCCAAAGCATGGGACAATCGCATCGGTACGGCGGTATCACTGCGGGTATTAGAAACCTTGGCAGCCGAAGGACATCCAAACTGCTTGTTTGCTGGCAGTGACGTGATGGAAGAAGTTGGCCTAAGAGGGGCGCGAACAAGCACTCACTTAGTGAATCCCGATATCGCTATCGCACTAGATACTGGTACCGCTGGGGACACACCTGGAATGACACCAAAAGAAGCGGATTCTGTGTTAGGCAAAGGCCCACAAGTCTTGATTTTCGATGCTTCCATGATTCCTCACAAGAAATTATTGAATTTTGTGATCGATGTCGCAGAAGAGATGGAAATTCCTTTCCAATATACCGTGATCACTGGTGGAGGAACCGATGCTGGTCAAATGCATTTGACTCGTGATGGGGTCCCTTCGATCGCTATTACCGTGCCCGTTCGTTACCTGCATTCTCATACTTCTATCATTCATGAGGATGACTACTTCAATACAGTCAAGCTTGTGACGGAAGTGGTTCGCCGCTTAGACGATAAGACCGTTAAAGCGTTGCGCAGTTATTAAGGTGAGTCTATGAGATCAAATACAATGATTCGAGAGACCGCCAAAAACTCCTTGCGCGGATTCTGGGGAACGTTCGTCTTAAGTATTTTAGCGACGGTTGCGGTACAAGCGGTGGTCAGCTCGCTTTTTAGTAGTATTGGGACTTCTTTTGGTGCAAACAATGCAGGGAGCTGGATCGATCTGATCTTGGACAATTTTGTCTTCTTTGCGTTTTCGGTAGCGTTGAGTATCATGGCACTCTATCTGGTTCGTGGCAGAGGAATCAACGTGGGGGATATTTTTCTCGTCTTTGATAAGCGTCTGTATGTACCGTTTTTGCTACTAAATTTAGTAAGCGCGCTTTTAAATTATCTTTTGAGTTTTGCGATTTTCTTGCCGCAGTTTGTCTTATCAGGACTCAATCAATATTTGGACTTGGTATTCAATTTTAATCGGGGAATCTCTATTGATGTGGCGATGTTTAATGGCTCGGTCGCTTTTGTGATTGGGACCTTTCTCTCCATCATTTTGTTCTTCTTTTTGTCACAAGTCGTTACTGGTGTGATTCAATTAGCAATCTATCTGCGCTATGATCAACCGGAATTAGGGGTTCTTCAGTCAATTAAAGTGGCCTTTGCGCTCTTGCGTCCACATCTGGGTCAATACATTTGGCTACAGTTATCATTGATTGGCTGGTTTATTCTCGGCTTTTTGGCACTGATGATCGGGATGCTATGGGCAAACGCCTACGCTTATGCAGTTAATGCAGTATTTTATGAGGAATTGATCAATGAACAACGAGCGATGATCAGATAAACAAAAAAGACGATGGCCCATTGGTCTGGCTCCCTGCAGATAGAGTAAAAAACTCATTCATAGGGTTCTACCAATAGACGTCGTTTTTTTCTCGTTTTCTCGATCTTTTTTTGCAAAAAAATGGTCGGATTTTAGTCAAATCAGCTGAGATGTGATAGCATAAAAGAAGTAGAAAACCAGCTTGAGCCAAAGAGGAGGAAACACAAGTGAAAATAACTGTCTTAGGTTGTTTAGGTGCCTATCCGTATAATGGTGAAGGGACTACTGGCTATTTAATTGAGTCGGAAGGCTTTCATTTACTGCTTGATGCGGGAAGCACCACCTTGGTCCAACTAGAAAAAATCCTTGATCCCTTAGACTTAGATGCAGTGATTCTGACGCATTACCATCACGATCATATTGCGGATCTAGGGGTATTGCAATACTATTGGCAATTATATCCAGGAAACGAAGAACGCCAGGTTTTGCCAATCTACGGACATGGGGAGGACACAGTTCATTTTGAAAGCCTGACGATGCCTGGAGTGACTCAAGGAATTGATTACCTCCAAACGGAGTCATTGGAATTGGGCCCGTTTACCATTACCTTTATGAAAACGATCCATCCAGTCACTTGCTATGCCATGCGATTTGTTGAGAAAAGTACAGGCAAGGTTTTTGTTTTTACAGGCGATTCTGGCTACTTAGAATCTTTTGTTCCGTTTGCACAAGGAGCTGACCTGTTTTTGGCAGATACCTATCTTTTTGCAGGCAATGAGCGGCACAAGGCTCATTTTACGTCAAAAGAAGCAGGCGAGATTGCCCATGCGGCGCAGGTAAAAAAATTAATGTTGACGCATTTGCCGCAACACGGTGATTTAGAACAGTTACGAGAAGAGGCTGCACTAGCTGCCAATGGGATCCCCGTTGAATTGGCGGCTGTTCAAAAAATAATTGAAATCATCTAATTAGGAGGAACGAATAGTATGCTTTTTGTACCGAACGAACTGAATGACCCACGCATCAATTTAGCCATCGAGATTTTTCTTCTTCAAGAAATGAAAGTGGATGAACCCATCTTACTTTTTTACATTAATGAACCATCGATTATCATTGGACGCAATCAAAATACGATCGAAGAGATCAATAAGGAGTATGTGGATGAACATGGGATACATGTCGTTCGTCGTTTCAGCGGCGGCGGTGCAGTCTATCATGATTTCGGAAACTTGAATTTCAGCTTTATTATGCCTGACGATGGGAATTCTTTCAGAGATTTTGAAAAACTGACCAAACCAATCGTCCAAGCTTTACATGAGATGGGGGTTGAAGGGGCGCAACTAAAAGGCCGCAACGACCTTGTGATCAATGACATGAAATTTTCTGGGAATGCGATGTACGCAACAAATGGCCGGATGTTTGCTCATGGCACGATCATGTTTGACAGTGATATCAATGAAGTAGTCAACGCCTTGAAAGTCCGTAAAGACAAAATCGAATCAAAAGGTATCAAATCGATCCGTTCAAGAGTGACCAACATCAAACCATTCTTGCCAAAAGAGAAGCAAGACATGACGACTGAAGAGTTCCGTCAAGAAATCTTATTGAAGATTTTTGGTGTCGATTCCGTGGAAGACGTCAAAACCTATGAACTAACAGAAGAGGATTGGGTCAAGATCAATGAGATTTCCGATAAGTATTATCGTAACTGGGATTGGAATTACGGCAAATCACCAGCCTTTGATATCGAACGTCGTCATCGATTCCCGATCGGCTCCATCGAAGTTCGTTTAAATGTGGCAGAAGGAAAAATCACAGATGCCAAAATCTTTGGCGACTTTTTCGGCCTAGGGGACATTGCAGATGTAGAACAAGCACTGATCGGTACTCGTTATGCCAAAGAAGATTTGGCACAAGTCATTGCCAACATTGATGTCAAAAAATATTTTGGCAACATCACGCCTGAAGATTTTCTTTCATTGATTTATTAAAAAAAAACGAAGCAGCCAGATGGAAAAGGCTGCTTCGTTTTTTATTAGTATGCGCGGGCGATCCAAACGGTGTGTTTGGCAGGTTTGCCGCTGACAATATCGACTGTTTTTTCCATTGGTGCTTCAAACGGAATGTTTCGGGTAGTAAAGCCAGTTTCTTCTTTGATTTTGGCCTCGGTTTCTTCCGAGCCATCCCAACCGATCAAAACAAAACCAGTCACTTTGTCTTCTTGTTTGCACATTTCGATATGGGCTTTTAGTTCATCCAATGTATCGATGTTGGTGTACTCATTTTCTTTGTTTCGTTCCTTCGCAGCTGCTAATAAACGTGGAGTCATTGCTTGTAATTCTTGGTCAACAAACGCTTCTAATTCCTCAAGCGCCACCGTTTGCTTGTCAGGTAGGTCACGGACTTTGACCATGACTTTGCCAGCTTCTAAATCTCTTGGGCCACATTCGATTCGCAAGCAAGCGCCTTTTAGTTCCCATTCATTGAATTTATAGCCAGGTGAGTTATCAGAATCATCCAAACGAACACGAATGCCCTTGGCTTTAAAGTTGGCATACAGTTCTTCTAATTTTTCTAAGATGGCTGGATTCTTTTTCCAAGGACCGACTGGTAACAACACAACTTGGGTTGGTGCAATGGTTGGTGGGAAAACTAAACCATTTTCATCGCCATGGGTCATGATCAAGGCACCTAACAAGCGGGTAGAGACACCCCAAGAGGTTGTGTGGGCATGGGTATGCTTGTTTTCTTTCGTTAAATACGTAATATCAAATGCTTCAGCAAATTTTGTCCCCATGTAGTGGCTGGTTCCTGCTTGGACTGCTTTGCCGTCTTTCATCATCGCTTCGATCGAATACGTATCTACCGCCCCCGCAAAGCGCTCAGATGGGGTTTTTTGTCCGCGATAAACAGGGATCGCTAGGAATTCTTCGCAAAGGCGGGCATATTCATCTAAGACTTTCATGGTGCGTTGACGAGCATCTTCTTCATTTTCATGAGCGGTATGACCTTCTTGCCATAAAAACTCTGAGGTACGCAAGAAAGGCAATGTTTTCTTTTCCCAACGAAAGACGTTTGCCCATTGATTGATTTCATAAGGCAGGTCACGGTAGGAGTTGATCCAATCAGAAAAGGCAGAGCCGATCATGGTTTCTGAGGTTGGACGCAAGGCCAAAGGTTCTTCCAGTTTTTCGTTGCCGACTTCTGTGACCCAAGGTAATTCAGGGGCAAAGCCTTCGATATGATCCGCTTCTTTCATAAAGAAATTTTGCGGAATCAGCATTGGGAAGTATGCATTGCGAATGCCTTCTTTTTTCAAGAAACGATTGAACTCCTCTTGAATATGCTCCCAAAGTTCGAAGCCGTCAGGACGGAAAATAATGGAACCTTTCACTGGGGAGTAAGCCATCAATTCGGCTTTTTGGATCGTTTGGATATACCATTCTGTAAAATCATTTTTTTGTGTCATTGTTTTTCCTCCTTAAAAAAATAAAAAAGCATCTCGTCCTAAAAAGGACGAAATGCTTGGATTTCGCGGTACCACCTTTGTTGATTATCGATCGGGATAATCCAACTCGTAAAGGATAAGGCCTTTCCACCGACCGTTTTGCGGTCATTGCCATTGGGTAGGTTCATTTTATCAGCGGGTGTCGATTTTTCAGCTGCCGTCGACTCTCTAAGACCATCATAAAACTACTATTCCAATGCTTGTTGCTGTTCTTTATCATGCTAAAGCGAAAAAGCGAAAAAAGCAAGAGTTTTTTCGCTTTTTCTTAAAATAGACCGTTTAACGTATCGGAGAAAAGGCAGTCAGTCAAAAGACAGCAGATCCGCTTTAGCGGCAAGTGTTAAACGCAAAAAATGAAAACCATCTGAATCCTCGATACGCAGACTTCCTTGATAGACAAGACAAATTTGTTCCAGCATTTGCACATCGGTATGGATCGCCTGTCGTTTTGCTTCATCAGTTTGCAGTTTTTCTGCCTCATCCTCTGTTAAAAGCGGCATTTGACAGTCGATATGCAGCTGTTCTTTTATGTCAGTCACTTTCAACGAAAGCCTGCGATTTTGAGGATTTGTGACCGAACAGGTGTAGCGGATGGCGTACTCTAAGCAATGGGCGATCAAGGACAGACGATCATTTTCTTCCAATCGTTCCAGTGGTTCCGTGAGGTCATCGCAGGTAAGCGTGATCCTTTTTTGAGCGGCGGTGTGTTGATAATCAGCAAGCAGCATCGTCGTGATCGATTCTTTTTCAACCGCAGGGATCGTTAGCTGCTGCTTGATTTCTTCTTCAATCTCGCAAAGACCTTCATACGCAGCCGCTAGTTGTTCGTCTTCTAACATGTCTTTAATGGTATGGGTTCTCTTTTTGATGGTTTGTAAAACTTGCTGCCATTGTGCCGTTTGATCTGGACCGATCGCCTGCTGATTTTCATATAATCGCACTTTGATGTCTGCTGTGTCGATCTGCTTATTTTTGCCTTCACTGGCAAAAAAGAGTTCGAGGAACCCATAACAAGTAAAAATAAGTATCAGTAAGAAAAAGATGATCGAGCGCCAATTGATGTCAGATTGCGGGAGGACTAAAATATCCTGGATATACAAGAACCCATGACCGATTGCCGCGACAACGATCCAAGGTGCACAAAGGACATAAAATTGATTCTTTTTTAACGCCTCATAAATCGCCGCAAACGAAGTCACAAAGGTGCTGGTGATATTTAATAAAAACAGATAGTTCATGACGACTGGCAAACTTTGTTTTTGAAAAAGTGCCAAAAACATGGCAAAGATCCCGAAGGAGTAGTGAACAAACAACCATTTCTGATAATACTTACGTACGAAGTGCATGTTTGTGTAGTAAAACCCAATCAAAAACATGGGCGTAATAATCGAAAGAAAATTTAACATAAATGAATTCACGATGGGAGAAAAAAGCAGTCCACCCAGCAGATCCCCGAAGCCTGCTTCTAAACCTGCACTTAAGGCAAAGCCACTGAATAAAATGGAAGAGACTTTCAGCTTTCTTTGGTTGATAAAAGAAACGAAGAGATAAAATAAATTAAGGATACAAATAAATCCGGTAAATAGGAGGATATAGATATTCAAAATTGATAGACTAAAAACATAACCGATCAATGCATTGGCAGGACCGAAAAAGACTTCGGCTGGAAAGCCAGAATAGGTGTCGAAAGGACTAGTCACGTAGATCTTCAACGTCTTTCCAACGTAATCCTCTGGCAATGTGATAAAAGATAAGGTTTTGCCAGGATGGTTGAAGGTCAATGAATGTTCGGCAGCTTCATTGGTATAAATTTCTTGATCATCCAAATAGACGGTCATGTGTTGATGATCGCCAATCAGCAGCATCGTTGGATATTTGTATTCATTGGTCATTTTTCGCTGCATGACAAATCGCTCATTGGCTTTTACGCTAGGTAAATATTTCACATAACGGCTAATAAAAGTAGAATCAGGATTGTCTTCCGCATAAAAAATCCAATCTTCCTTCTTCTCCACGGTATGGTTATCAGAAGTAGGAGATAGGAAGAGCATAAGAAAAAAACCGATGCTTCCTAGCAAAAATAGAACGAGTAGGATAAAGGGAATCCAACGTTTAAAAAAGAACTTGTTATTTAAAAAAAGCATACTTTTTCTCCTATGTTTTTTAATCGCCTTTAGCATAATATAAATAGTAAAATAAAGTCAAATAATAATCAGAAAAAATACGCATAAAAATTCAATAAATCGTTTTTAAATATTTGAAAAAAATTTAAATATGTTATAGAATCGAAAAAGAAACTGAGCCTTAGAAGGAGAAAAGAAAATGAAACTTTTGCCAAAACAAAGTATCATGCTCTCACTTTTTGTATTGTTGTTTATGCTGATTTCTGTTTTAGCGGTCGTGATTCCTCATGCGTTTGGTTTCACAATGGCCATCGTTAACAGCGATGCAATGGAACCTACATATTCCGAAGGGACATTACTTTTTGTTAAAAAGGCTTCAGAAGACAATTTGGTCGTTGGTAATGAAGTGACCTATTATGTCGATCATGGCAGACAGATGCGCACACGGCGAATCGTTGCAGTGGGAGAAAACCAATCGGTGCTTTATGCGATCGGTGATAACCAAAGCCAGATGGAACCAAAAGAAATCCAAAAAAGCCAATTGATTGGGCAACCCATTTTTTATATCCCTAAAGTAGGGGCTTGGCTCAATCAAACGACGATCCAGCTTTTTAAAAACATGTATTTCCTTTTCGCAATGTATATTTTAGTGACCACCTTGTTTGTAACGCTCTATCAAATCAAATCTGGATCCATAAAAAAATCAATCATCTCTTAGCCATAAGAAGGAAAAAGCCAAAGAAACACTGCCGTTTCTTTGGCTTTTTCTCTTTTTCCCCTTCATAAGAGCAGTGTTCCAGCGAGGCCGATTATCAGACAAAAAGATAGAAAGAGCATATCGGCGAAAGTGATGCGAAATGACTTGGCGTAGGTTCGCTTTGCCTCGCTGTCAAATCCTCTTGAAAGCATCGCAGTCGCCAAGAGCTCAGACCAACGAATCGATTTGACCAGTAAAGGGATCAGCATCTTGAATGAAAATGGATTGACGGGGATTCCTCTAGAACGCATGCTATTACGGATATTCTGATACTCGGCTGGAATGATGGGCGCAATTTGAAACGCAGCGAGCAGACCGTAGGCAAAAACGGCAGGGAGTCGCAGCTGTTGCTGTAGCGAATAAATCAGCTCATTGATCGTGGTCGATACACTGAAAGAACTGCCCAACATACCAAAGCAATAGATACGGCTCGCCATGTCAAGTCCATAGCGCATAGCTGCTGCTGAGGAGGAGCCACTTTGGTTGTCCTGGTAGTAAAGGAGTCCGGTGAAAAAGACCCCCACAGCTGCCAAGGTCAATGCAGAAACAAGCAAAAGGCTTTTTTTCAAAGTGCGTTCGCTTACAGAAACAGCAAAGAACAGGACACAGAGTAGCAGATTCAATCTGAAATTATTTTGAAAAGAAACCAGTAAGGCGAGTCCTAAAATGGCGAATAACTTGACTGTCGGGTTGAGGGTGCGCATCTATGTCCTCCTTTTCATAATGATTAAAATCAATGATTTGTGAACAAAATGCTTCCAATAATAAGACATCGTGACTAACGATTAAAACCAAGGTGCCGCTTGCGGCTTTTTCGGCTAACAGCTGCATGACCTGCCAAGCTTGCTTGACATCTTGGCCATAGGTCGGTTCATCCACCAACAGTAATTTGACTGGTCGCTGCAATAAAGCTGCTACTGCTAAGCGTCTTTGCTGGCCTTGGCTGAGTAGAAAAGGGGACTGAGTGCTCTTGTTTTGTAGTCGCAATTTTTCCAGCAGTTTGGCACTCTCGGTCGCTGCACGTCCTTGGCTAAGCTCCTGTGCCACTGTAGCAGCTAAAAACTGGTCCTGCGGATTTTGCATGATCCAGCTGATGGACCGAAAAGGGGAGGGATGCTTCTTGATTGGATCCCCGCACAGGCGAATGGTTCCTGAGTACGCCTGCTGCTGCAAGATCGCTTTTAAAAACGAAGATTTGCCGCTGCCGCTACGTCCGGTAAGCCCAATCATTGTCCCACTATCAAAGGTAAGATTCGGAAAAACAATCGCTTGGTTACGGATCGGCAGGCGAAAATCTTGAAAAGATAGCCGCCCTTTTGCAGAAAGTTTCTTAATCTCAACAGGCGCTAGTGACCTGCGCAGCTCCTGATCGAGTGTGCGCATCTTTTCTTGATCGACGGATCTGAATCCTTCTTCAATCAGCAGCCACTCAGAAACCCAGTCAGCAGTTTCTTTGATTTGATGGTCGATCAGTAAGATGCCAATGGCATGTTGCTTTTGGAGCTGTCGCAGTTTTCGAATGATTTTTTGACTTGTGTCGGCGTCCAAATTGGCAAATGGTTCATCCAAAAGCAAGTAGCGACTCTTTAAAATCAGACAACAAGCCAATGCTACTAACTGTTTCTCACCGCCAGACAAGGTCGTAAAGGGCTGATCGGCAAGATGGCTTATCTCGCAAAACGTCAAGGCTTCCGCTACTTTTTTTGGCATGTCGGCTTGGGGAATACATTGATTTTCAAGACAAAACAGTAGTTCTTCTCGAGGCGTGGCCATACAAAATTGCATATCTGGATTTTGAAACAGTAAGCTGATCGACGTGCTTCTTTCTCGAATGGAAAGCTGGTTTAGCATTCGGTCATCGATCGTATAGGTTCCTTCTTCAAACCCTTTCTCGTTAAGCCCCGCTAAGAGGTGGAAAAGAGTGCTTTTTCCTGTTCCTGAAGCACCATAGATTCCTTTTGTTTCTCCGGGGGCTAAAGACAGTGTCAGATCAAGCCGTTTTTGATCCACGAAAAAGCAGCCGTTTTTTACGAGCAGGCTCATGCCGCTTCTCGTTTGGCGCTAATGGTTTGGTCTTCAGCAATCGGGTAACTGTTGAGAACGCCCATGCGTGTCAGATGGTCACAGACGATCTTCACCAAAAAGGCGGAAAAGAATAAAGAAGAAAGCAAGCGAATAATAAAAATCACCACCAACAACTGCCATTGCAAGTCAACGAAATTTGACCGAATGATCCCCCAAAGAAAACTCGTGATCGTGGCGCCAATGGCACCAGTGATCAAAGGGAACCAGCCATAGCGACGGTAGCCACCTAATGCAAAGCCAGCTTCTGTTCCAATCCCTTGTACAAACCCGCTGATAAAAATAATCGGTCCATAAAAATTCCCCATAAACACTTCTAAAAGTGCGGCGATCATCTCAGTGATCGTCGCTGCGCCCGGTTTGCGCAGCACATAGCCAGCAAAAGCCGCTGCCATGAACCAAACCCCGAAAATAAACTCATTCGCTAAAACAGACAAACCAAAGGGGGTTAAAAGCGTACCTAACAACAGCCCAAAATGAACAGCGCCCAAATAGATCACGCCAAAAATCAACGAAGCGATCCCCACCATAATGACATCTTTTAAGACCCATTTAGTCATGCGACACCGCCTTCTTTTTGGAAGGACTGTTGACTGAGACCGTTGCTTCTAACACATAATGGGGAAGATGGTCATGGGCATACGCTAATGCCGCTTCAAAATACGCAAAGAGTTGGCTGGCCGTTCCCGTCAGCATCGTGACATAATGGGCGGAGCGAGGCGCCAAACCATAGGTTTCTGCCAGTTGGACGATGGTGGCGATCTCTTCCATATAATTGTTTTCCCCAAATACATAAAACGAGTATTTACAATCCACGTCAAACGTACCATTCATAAGATTGCTTGCTTTATTGGGTTGTGCCTGTTCTCCATTCAAAAACGCGTCACCTGCAGAATCGCCAGGACAGCCCTTAGAAAAAGTAAACTCACCCACGAGGTGTGTCTTGGATTCGTAAGCGTTGATAAATAGCCCAGCTGCCGCATCGACAACACTTGGGGCTTCCCCTCGGAAAAGGGTGCTGAACAGATCGGTTTGCTGCCAAACAGCTGTTGTATCCGTCCGCTCAATGCTCGCTACGATTTGTTGCGCGAAGTGGTCTTTCATGGGGTACAAACTTACTCGGCACCCAGTGATATCGATCCCGCCTGCGGCACAGGCGATTGGTTCATTTGTCATTTTCTCTTCTCCTCTCGATGGTTTTTCTGTCTACAAAAAAAGCGTTCCTCCTTTTTCTATCCACACGTAGACAGAAAAAATGGGAACGCGAAAAATCATGCGCTGCCACTTCCCTACGTTGGTACTAACCAAATCAGGTTCTAAGGGACCAGACTTACGTCTATCTCAGCATAAAGCGCCCCTAGTGGATAATCTTCTATTCAATTACCCCTCGAGTGTAGCACAGGACCCAGCAAAGGACAATAAAAAGAGATGTTCAACGATTGAAAAAAATCAGCAGAGCAAGTCTTTCAAGGAAATTTCTTCACTGATATCTGTGGTGGTACATATGAAGGTTTTTACATATAAAAAAACAAGTGAAAAAGCGGTTGACAGGTTGCAAATAGTTGTGTAAAGTATAAAACCGATGGTAAAACGTAAACGTTACGTTTTGTTTTTATAAATCGTAATTGATTTATCAGTATTTTACCAAGGGAAAGAAAAAGAGGAAAAATAAAAGGAGTGTAGTTAGAAAATGAAGAAGTTTTTTAAAATAACGATGTTATCAGCAGTAGCCCTCGCATTGGCTGCCTGTGGTCAAGGTGGATCTGACGCTACGGAGCAGTCAGGAAACGCCTCTTCTGAGAATGAACAAATTCAGGTCATGGCCACGTTTTATCCGATGTATGATTTTACACGCCAAGTCGTAGGGGAGGAAGGGCAGGTCGAATTATTGATGCCCGCAGGCACTGATTCCCACGACTACGAACCTTCTGCAAAGGACATGGCAAAGATCCAAGATGCGGATGTCTTTGTCTACAACAATGAAAACATGGAAATGTGGGTTCCTTCGATTGAAGCTACGTTAAATGATGGCGATGTGACAGTGGTCAAAGCCACAGAAGGAATGGTCTTACTTCCAGGAGACGAGGATCATGATCATGACCACGATCATGGCGACGATGGTCATTCCCATGAATTGGATCCCCATGTTTGGTTAGCACCAAGCTTAGCCATGAAACAAGTAGAGGCGATCCGTGACCAACTAAGTGAGGCTTATCCAGCGAAAGCAACAGCCTTTGCAGAAAATGCTGCGAATTATTTAGCGAAGTTACAAGAGCTTCATGCGTCTTATGAAGAAGCGTTTAGCAATCCAGCGCAAAATCACTTCGTGACCCAGCACGCAGCTTTTGGTTATTTGGCATTGGAATATGGGTTGACCCAAGTACCGATCTCTGGTCTTTCACCAAGCGAGGAACCTTCCGCTTCACGAATCGCAGAACTAAAAGAGTTCGTTCAAGAAACAGGTATCCAAACGATTTACTTTGAAGAAAATGCCAAAGACAGTATTGCACGAACGTTAGCTTCAGAAGCAGGTGTCGAACTGGCTGTCTTGAATCCATTAGAAGGGTTGACCCAAGAACAAATGGATAACGGGGAAGACTATATTTCGATCATGGAACAAAACCGTGATGCCTTGAGAAAAACGACCGATGTAGCAAATGACAAAGAAATAGCGGAAGCCGAAAAAGAAAAAACGGTTTATAACGGCTATTTCGAGGATGCAGATGTTCAAGATCGTCCCTTATCTGATTGGGCAGGAGAATGGCAATCCGTATATCCATTTTTACAAGACGGAACATTAGACCAAGTGTTTGATTATAAAGCAAAAATGGACAAGAAAATGACGGCTGACGAATACAAAGAGTATTATACGACCGGTTATCAAACAGATGTTGCTCAGATCAAGATCACAGACAATACAATGACGTTTATCTTCGATGATGGTACGAAGAAAGAAGCAAATTATGTGTATACTGGCAAAGAGATTTTGAACTATTCCGCTGGGAATCGGGGCGTACGTTTCTTGTTTGAAAGCACTGACGAAGATGCGGCATTCAAATACATCCAATTCAGCGACCATATGATCGCACCAAGTGCGTCCCATCATTTCCATATCTACTTCGGCAATGATAGTCATGAAGCCTTATTAGAAGAAATGGATCATTGGCCAACCTATTATCCAACTGGGATGAGCGGATTAGAAATTGCACAGGAAATGCTTTCCCATTAAAAAAAAGATTGACAATCCTCGCTCTTTTCGTCAAAGTAAACTTGATAGGAAGGAGCGAGAATTTTTTTGGAAAAAACATTGAAGAAATTAGCGAAAGTGATTGACCGTATGATGGATCACGTTGATTTGTATGGCGGACCAAGTGTGGTTAGTGACGACGATCTTGAACACTACTTAGATCCTGTTTTTTACTTGATCTTTTGCGCGGAAACAGATGGTGGCATGACTAAATTAAAAGACAAAGTCTTTGTCGAATCGGTGTATACCGAAATGCTGCCTCAAGAAGTACCGTACAGTTTAAATTTTCTTCCGTTTGCCAAAACAGCCATTGAAGACTTTTATTACTGCATGTATAAAGAAAAGCATATCACCAAATCACAATACCAAGAAATCGCCTTTGTATTGGCTGAAAAACAACCTATCTTTTTCGCACGGATGTCCAAACCCCAGTTTTGGTCAGCTGAAAAGAAAGAAGCGATGTTAGCGATGATTCAAGACACCGATCCTGAAGAACATGAACTATTGCCCGTTGATGACCCGCGTATTGCTGCAATCTCGCCAAAAATCGTCCCATTTCCAACGAAACATACGGCCTTTGATGAAGCGGCGAATAGACCAGTCGCCTATCAGATCCGTATTGATTTAGAAGGATACCGTCCGCCAATTTGGCGTCGTTTGATCATTCCTGCAGGGCTGACTTATGAGCAGCTGCATATTTTGATCCAGATTGCCTTTGAGTGGATGAATCAACATTTGTACTTGTTTATTGCCGGTTCGAAATCGATCGGCTTAGGCAATTCCGTACCAACGGATGCTTCCGGTATTGACCAAGATTTTCAGTATTGCAAGTCCATGACCTACATTTATGATATGGGGGCAGATTGGACACATAAGATCAAAATTGAAAAAGTGTTGACCACAGAAGATCACCCAGATCCCGTCGTTCCAGTTTGTATCAAAGCTGTTGGCTACGTTCCAATTGAAGATGCCTTTGATGACGATTTCCGAGAACCATTGGATCGCGAGATCATCAATGAAATGTTACTCGATTATTGGGAAACAGGAGAATATGTTTAGCGATCAGCTAGAAGACTGTACCGTAATTTTGCAAGACTATCAATGACAACCACCAGACCCTAGCGGTTCTGGTGGTTTTTTAGTCTTCTGTCAAAGACGCTTCTTGATATATTCTGTCATCGGTTTTGTGTAGCTCGAGAAGTTTTTGGTTTGAGATCGTCCATCATTGAGCCGATTGGCTAGGAGATAACCGATATAAGGCCCGGTCGTTAACCCAGAAGAACCAAGTCCACTGGCGGCGAACAAATTCGTTTCATCAGGCACTTCCCCAAAGAACGGCGCAAAATCAGAAGTATAGGCACGTGTGCCAACGCGCATGGTCACAGGCGTGGCAAAGAGTGCTTCGGGATCTTCAAGAAAAGCACCGATTCCTGTCATCAATTGCTGCTTGGCAGCTTCCGTAGGCGTCAGATCCCAACCAGCATCATTTTCATGCGTAGCGCCTAATAAAATTTGACCATTTGAGAAGGGGATCAAGTCGCCTTCACCCTCTAGCATGGCGACTGGCCAATTATCTGTCGGCAAGTTGGCAGCAAAGGAAAGCAATTGGCCTTTTTGCGGACGAATATCAACGTGATACCCCAAAGGTGATAACAAGTCTAACAATCCAGGTCCAGCTGTCAGACAAAGAACCTCCGCCTCAAGGAGTTGATCCTTTGCTTTGATTTGCCAATGGCTATCTTTTCTTAAAATCTCGGCTTTTTCTTCGATAAAAGTCACTTGCTGCTGTAAGACAACTCCTTTTACGTGCGCAAGATAAGCACGACCATCTAAACGACCACCTCCTGAGATCCGTAATGAGGACATTTCCTTCAATAATGGCAGTGCCTCTTTGGTTTGTGGTCCTGTCAGCAACTCGATCTCGCCGATTTCTGGGGCTTCTTTGCGGCGACTCACAGCCAGATCTGCTAGCTCCTGAAGCGCGTTTTCGGGACGCACCACCAACGTGCCACAGGGGGCATAGATGGATTCATCTAAAGCAAAATCCCGCACCAATTGTGGGAAAAACGCGGCACCGTCTTGTGCAAGCTGGTACCATTTTTTATTGCGGCGTTTGGAGAGCCAAGGGGAGATGATGCCAGCACTAGCAGACGTTGCTTGTCCGATAAGTGAATCAACGACAGTCACGTCAAATTTGGTTTTATCAAGATAATTGGCGAGGGTCAATCCAATGATCCCACCGCCGATAATCACAACTTTTTTCATAGTAGAAGACTCCTTTGGTTGATTTCAATGAAAAGCGAATAAAAAGCGAAAGTTCTCTTAATGCCGTTTTCTTTGCGTACTTAATTGCGTATAATAAGGAAATGGAAAAGAGGGTATTATGCAAACTATTCAAACAGTCTTAAAAGAACATTTTGGCTATTCACAGTTTCGTGAAGGTCAAGAGACGATTATTCAATCTATTTTAACACAACAAAATGTTTTGGGAATCATGCCTACTGGTGGCGGGAAATCGATTTGTTATCAGTTGCCAGCGCTCTTGCTGGATGGGGTCACCTTGGTCATTTCCCCTTTGATTTCTTTAATGAAAGATCAAGTAGACAGCCTCGTTGATATGGGGATCTCTGCTGCTTACATCAATTCTTCCTTGACAGGAGCACAGATCAATCAACGCTTGCAAGAAGCTCGCCAAGGACGAATCAAGCTGCTGTACGTTTCTCCAGAACGTCTGGACTCAGAAGCTTTTCGCTATTCGCTGCGGCAGATGCCGATCGCTTTGTTAGCCGTTGATGAGGCCCACTGTATTTCCCAATGGGGGCACGATTTTCGCCCGAGCTATCTGCGGCTCGCCGAAACGATCGACAATTGGGAACAAAAGCCAACGATCGTAGCCCTTACCGCAACAGCTACGCCCAAAGTTGCCGAAGATATCGAAAATTTACTTTCGATTCCAGCTGAAAATCAAGTCAAGACCGGCTTTACGCGGGAAAATTTGGCTTTTCAAGTCGTCAAGGATCAAAAAGATACCTACATAACGACGTATTTGAAAATGAACCAAGGACAATCAGGTATTATTTACGCCAGCACCCGCAAAGAAGTGGAACGAATCTATCACCTGTTGAAGCATGAACACGTGTCAGTCGGGTATTACCATGGCGGGCTTTCAGAAGAAGAGCGCTCCTTTTTCCAAGAAGAATTTCTCTATGACCGCCTACAAGTGATGGTAGCCACCAATGCATTCGGAATGGGAATCAACAAAAGCAACGTCCGCTTCGTGATCCATGCCCAGATACCAGGTAATTTGGAGTCTTATTATCAAGAAGCAGGACGTGCTGGACGAGATGGGGAACCTAGTGATGCGATCTTGCTTTATGCGCCGCAAGACATGCAGATCCAGCAATTCTTTATCGATCAATCCGAATCAGACATTCTTTATCGCCAAAACGAATACTTGAAGTTGCGGGAGATGAGCCAATACGGACATACCCAACTGTGTTTGCAGCGCTATATTTTGCGTTATTTCGGAGAAGATGGTCCCGATTGCGGTCGTTGCAGCAATTGTCTTGATGAAAGAGAACAAGTGGATATCACAGTGGATACACAAAAAGTGTTGTCATGTGTGAAACGAATGGGCGAACGCTTTGGGAAAGCCTTGGTGGGGAAAGTGCTAACTGGCTCAGGCGATCAAAAAGTCAAACAGTGGGGCTTTGAAAAGTTACCAACTTATGGATTAATGAAAGATTGGTCCCAAAAGGAAGTCAATCAGCTGATCGATTATTTAACAGCATCAGGGTATCTTTTGCCGTCTGAAGGGCAATACCCGTTGTTAAGTGTGACCAATGCGGGGATTGATGTGTTGCTTGGAAAAGCAAAAGTTTATAGAAAACAAACCAAAGTCAAACAGTTAGTGGTGGATGATGAGCTATTCGATCAACTGCGCACCTTACGATTGAATCTCGCACAAGAACAAAATTTGCCGCCGTATGTGGTTTTTTCTGATAAAACACTACGAGAATTGGCGGAAGTTCAACCAAAAACGCCGATCGAGTTTTTACAGATCAAAGGAGTTGGCCAAAACAAGTTGGATAAGTATGGCGACGCCTTTTTAGCATTGCTTTCTGAATACGAAAAGACGGAAAGTGACTAAAATAGACAATTTTTTAAGATAAGACTAAAAAGACAGCAGGAAGGGACTAAACATCAGTGATTACGATTCGACCGGCAGTAGCTGCAGATCAAGCATTTTGGTTTTCTTTGGATACTCACTTACCAACGGAAGCAAAACTGCTACGCCCCTTCTTGAAAAACAGCAAAAACGCATTGTTGAAGACCCTACCATTAGGGGTCTTCAATCTCTTCTCATTTTTATGCGGACTCAGCTTGTGGCGTTCTGCTGCTTTGACGAATTCATTGTTTTTCTCTTTTTTGACCATCATTTTTCTTACATTTTTGTTGTCCTACAACATTAACCTGTATGTGATGCAATCAAAATTGCAAGATCGGCAAAACCTGTTTGACCTTTTTCGTAGTAGTTTTTTCTTTACGATGATGCACTACCATAAAGGGATCGGAATTTTAGTCCTAGCAGCGATCGGCTATTTCTTCACATGGCAATCAGCACCAAGTATCTTCTATCTGTTTTGTCTGTCTGGGCCCTTGTATTTTTATCAAAAAGTGTTGCATCTAAACAGAGTGGATCAATCTTGATTCACTCTGTTTTTTGCTTGTATTCGCCACTAGCAAGGAAGTAGACAGGATGAAACATGTTCCAATCTTTGAAACGCATTGAATTGAAAACGTTTGCTATTCTATTAGTAACAAATGTTTCCTATAATGAACCTACAAATCAACTACAAAGGAGTTTCCTCAATGAAAGAAAAAGTGATGGATGCGATGCAGAAATTCTCCAAGGCAATGTTTGTGCCCGTTTTGATTTTGCCGATCGCAGGGATATTGATTGCCGTTGGGAATGTGTTTACAAATGTCCGCTTGCTTGAGCAGTTTCCTTTTTTGGATAATCCGATAACCACCGGTTTTGGTAGTATCTTATCCGCTTCCTTATTACCGATTTTAACCAATTTAGGCATTATTTTTTGTGTTGGGATCGCTCTAGGGCTAGCCAATAAGAAAAAGGCTGAAGCGGGATTTACCGCGTTGTTGGGATATTTCGTCTTCTTAAATGCCATGAATAAATTCATGGAGCTTCGGGGGATGTTGGTTCCAGCCGATGCACTTCAAGGTTCAGGGCAAGCGATCGTTTTAGGGATCCAAGTGCTGGATATGGGGGTCTTTCTTGGCATCATTTTAGGAATCGTCGTGGCATTGGTCCACAATCGTTTCATCGATACGACCTTTAACAATGCCTTTCAAGTTTATGGTGGCGCGCGCTTCGTCTTTATTGTCTTGATTCCGGTCGTCGTGTTATTAGCCATCGTTTCCACGTTTGTATGGCCAGTAATACAAACTGGCATTGACGGTTTAGGGGGCATCATTCAACAAACGGGCAACTTTGGTATCTTCTTGTATGGTACGCTAGAACGCTTATTGATTCCAACTGGCTTGCATCACTTGATCTACACGCCGTTTTTGTATACTTCATTAGGCGGTGTCGCAGAAGTTGGCGGTCAAGTCTTTGAAGGGGCACGGAATATTTATTTTGCGGAAATTGCTGACCCAGCAGTCCGCGTATTATCGCAAAGTGTCATTTGGGACGCTCGTGGGATCTCAAAAATGTTTGGACTGATCGGTGCCTGTTTGGCGATGTATCAAACGGCAAAACCAGAAAATAAAGTCAAAGTCAAAGCCATTTTGATTCCCGCAGTTGTGACTTCCTTTATTGCAGGTGTGACTGAACCGATCGAATTTTCTTTTATGTTCGTGGCACCTGTTTTGTTCGTCATTCATTCTGCCCTTAGCGGCTTGAGCATGGTGGCGTTAAATCTCTTTGGTTCTCGCGCCATCGGACCGAATGGCTTCATCGACTTTCTTTTGTACAACTTGCCCTTAGGGATCGAGAAAACTCGCTGGCCAGTGTACTTGATCGTCGGGGTCGTCTTCTTCTTTCTTTATTACTTCTTGTTCCGCTTTTTGATCACGAAACTGAATTTGAAAACGGTCGGGCGTGAAGAAGAAGGGGCAGAGACCAA
Organism: Enterococcus sp. FDAARGOS_375; assembly: GCF_002393265.1. Classification (NCBI taxonomy): domain Bacteria; kingdom Bacillati; phylum Bacillota; class Bacilli; order Lactobacillales; family Enterococcaceae; genus Enterococcus; species Enterococcus sp. FDAARGOS_375. Next base: position 2,790,320 of record NZ_CP023515.1, read on the forward strand.
ACTGTATTCGAAGAAAGAGTACAAAGAAAAACAACTTGCTGGAGCAGGTGTCGGGGTCATGGCGAGTGACCAAGCCGCCCCTAGTCCAACTAGTGAAACAAGTATCTCAGCAATCATCACCAAAGCGCTAGGTGGCGATGACAATATCAAAACCATCGACAACTGCTATACCCGCTTACGTTTAAAACTAAAGGATCCTGAACTCGTGGATGAAGCACTGCTAAAAGACGAAACACAAGCCAAAGGCGTGATCAAAAACGGTGAAAATGTCCATGTCGTTTACGGGTTGACCGTGCCGAAAGTGCGGGAAGAATTAGAAAATTATCTTGGAAGAGAAGGAGAGATTGAATGATGAAAAATTTTTCAGTAGTGATCGCAGGGGGCGGCAGTACCTTTACCCCGGGAATCGTTATGATGCTGCTTGACAATCAAGAACGCTTTCCTTTAAGAAAGCTGAAACTATACGACAATGATGAAGCACGCCAAGCGGTCCTTGGTGAAGCCCTAGCGATTTTATTAAAAGAACAAGCACCGCAAATCGAATTTTCGTTTACGACGGATCCTGAAGAAGCCTTCAGCGATGTCGATTTCTGTATGGCGCATATCCGAGTAGGAAAGTATGACATGCGGGAAAAAGATGAAAAAGTTCCCTTGCGTCATGGCGTCTTTGGCCAAGAAACCTGTGGACCAGGAGGGATCGCTTATGGGATGCGCAGCATCACTGGTATGCTGGAGATCATTGATTACATGGAAAAATATTCCCCCGATTGTTGGATGCTGAATTATTCCAATCCGGCTGCAATCGTAGCTGAAGCATGTCGGGTCTTGCGTCCTGAATCAAAGGTTCTGAATATCTGTGACATGCCCGTGGGCACGTTGCGTCGCATGTCGCAAATCATTGGCAAACAGCCAGAGGAACTAGAAGTTCGCTACTTTGGCTTGAATCATTTTGGCTGGTGGACCAGCGTCAAAGACAAAGAAGGCACGGAGTACATTCAAACCATTCGTGACTACGTTGCAGAACACGGCTATTTGACGCAGATCGAAGTGGATACCCAACATACTGACCCAAGTTGGCAAGACACCCACAAAAAAGCCAAAGACCTCTTGGCGCTCACACCAGAATATCTGCCAAATACGTACTTGAAGTATTATTTATACCCAGATTACGTCTACGAACACATGAAAGAACATCCAGAGTATACGCGTTCCAATGAAGTGATGGAAGGACGGGAAAAACGAGTGTTCGATCATGCCAAAAAGATCACTGCCCAAGGATCTGCTGAAGGGATCGCCTTTGAGATTGATGCCCATGCAACCTTTATCGTTGATTTGGCACGCGCCATCGCTTTTAATACGCATGAGCGAATGGTCATGATTGTGGAAAACAACGGCGCGATTGCGAACTTCCCAGATGATGCCATGGTGGAAGTGCCATGTATCGTTGGTTCTGATGGACCAGAAGCCCTCGCTCAAGGAAAAATTCCTGCCTTCCAACAAGCGCTGATGTTCCAACAGGTGACTGTGGAAAAATTAGTGGTCGAAGCATATGTGGAAAAGAGCTATCAAAAAATGTGGCAAGCGTTAAGCCTTTCCAAAACGATTCCTAGCGCAAAAGTAGCCAAAGAGTTACTCGATGATTTGGTCTCGGAAAATGGTGATTACTGGCCAGGATTGTCTTGAATTGTTTCACATTTGCGAAACATTCGCTGGTTAGATAACTGAAAGAGGAAGATTCTCCAAGAATCTTTCTCTTTTTTGATTTTTGTTGTGGAAGGATAATTCTTTGAAGAAAATCACCACGAAACGTCTTATCAACAAAACGATCAGACAGGTATACTAGAATATGCCACTAACTATGGTAGAATAAAGCTAATTGAATCAGATGAGAGGGAGCAATGCGATGTTTTTAGGGATTGATATCGGCACGACAGCCATAAAATTTGGGGTCATTGAAGATCGGAAAATCATTTACTCACAGTCATTACCAATCAAAACCCATAGCCACGGGTTAAAACAGACCCAATCAGCGACCCAGATCAGTAGCCAATTGATCAGTGGTGTCACAACGATTCCCGCTCAATTAAAAGCGGCAATCACAGTGATCGGGTTCAGTACCGCCATGCACAGCTTGATGCCAGTGGAGGGTGAGACAGCAGAAGAGATTTACATTTGGTCAGACAATCAAGCGAGTCAAACGATGACGGCCTTTCGTCAAACGGATCTGGCGGCAACGTTTTATGAAGAGACAGGGACACCGATCCATGCGATGTCTCCCTTTGCGAAACTTGCTTATTTTCAAACAAATGGTTCATATTCCAAAGAGACGAAATGGTTTGGCTTAAAAGAACTAGCAATGGCGTTGTTTACCGGACAAGCACGGATCGATTATAGTACCGCATCAGCGACCGGTCTTTTTTCTTTGAAAGAAAAGCAATGGAGTCAAAAAATTCTCAATTATTTATCCCTTTCAAAAGCCCAGTTAGCGCCTTTATGTGCACCGACTGATCGTTTTTTGATTACCGAGGAGATGGCGCAGCGGTGTGGCTTGAAGCCTGAGGTAGAAGTGATGTGTGGGGCTAGCGATGGGTGTTTAGCAGCATATGCTGGCTATATTTCTACTGGGATCCGCAACAGCTTGACGATCGGAACCAGTGCGGCGGTTCGTAAAGTAAGTGAGACCACCGTCTTTGATCGCCAAAAACAAAATTTTTGCTACTATCTGCAAGATGACCTCTATGTCGTAGGGGCACCTTCAAACAATGGTGGCTGTGTCCTTGCTTGGGCAAAAGAGACCTTATCAGAAGATCCTGATGCGTTTTATCATTATCTGCCTCAAGTCATGGAGGAGTCGCCGATTGGCAGTAACGGCTTACGTTTTTTTCCCTATTTAAACGGGGAGCGGGCACCTTTTTGGACAAATGAGATCACAGGCGGCTTTTCTGGCTTGACCCTGAAACACAATCGCTCAGACATGTTGCGGGCAGTCATCGAAGGCATGCTGATGAACATCGATTTATTAAAGCAAATGGCGCAGTTGGAAGAGGCAGTCACTGTAAGTGGTGGTTTCTTTCAAACAAAACTTTTAGGTCAAATGACCGCGGATGTGTTGGGGCTGACCTGTTATCTTTCCGATGAAAACGAACCGATATTCGGCTTGTATGATTTATACAAAAGCTCTGTTGTGCGGCAAGATCAGCCAGATGAAAAATTTGTTCCTGATCCGCAGAACCAAGCGCTTTATCAAGAACTGGCAAAAACCTATTTTCAAGCATAAGAAAAAACCAGCAATCCACTAGGGTTGCTGGTTTTTTTTTTCAACATGGGTAAAAGCGTCGACGATATATTCCATCAATAAGAGCAGTTTACCAAAGAAGCTAGTGTACTGGATGTTTTGGGTGTCGTAGGGGCGTTCATCGGTCACTTCAAAGGAAAAGGTCGCTAGTTGATTGGCGCGATGATCACCGTTCCCGCAAAACAAAACAGTTGGTATGTGATGTTCATTGGCTAATGCCATCTTCTCCAGCACTTTTTGTGTTTCGCCAGATTTAGAGATGGTGATCAGCATACTGATGTTCTCGATGTTGTTACTAATGATCCCACCTGAGTCAGAAGCACTGACTAATAAGGTTTTGATGCCGTTGACAAGCATTTTTTTGTGGAGGTATTCTGCCACGATCCCAGAAAAACCTGTTGCATAAATCGTAATAAACTTGTCCTTGTTTCGTCCATAGATTTCTTTGATCGCGTCGATCGTATCTGCAATACTGGCAGCGTCAATTTGGTAATCGATGGCGGCTTCAGTGATAGTCTGATTTTTCAAGCGATTCTTTAAGAAGTAAAGTAGCTCTAGATAGCCAGAAAAACCCAATTTTTGCGCAAGCCGCACGATGGTTGCGGGGGAAGTGTAGATCGCTTTAGCGATTTCTCTTAAGGGCAGTCCATCGATCGCAGCGGTATTTGCAAGCAAATAATCAAGAATTTGCAACTCATTGTCAGTCAATTTTTTTCCTTTGATTAATACATTTAAGTCCATTGTTCGGCACTCCTTTGTCTTGTCTTCATCATACAATGAATAACGACAGAAAGTAAAATGGGAATCGCGTCATGCTGATATATAGGAAAAAAGATTGTACATTTCCTAAAAAGATATTATAATTTCTTATATAGAAAATAAAGGTGGAGAAATGATGACGCAAAAACCATATGGAACCGTACTACTAAAAGCAGCAACCATTTTAGATTATCTCGCAGAAGCGCCAAGTAAACCATTGCAAGAAATTTCAGAAGCAACGAAACTGACCCCATCCACAGCTTTGAAAATATTAGAAACGCTGCAAATGATCGGCTATGTCAAACGCGACAAAGAGAAGAATTATCGCTTAGGGTCTAAGCTGATCAAGTATGCCAATCAAAACATTCAAGAGCTTGATTTAGTGGAAATCAGCTTGCCTTACTTGGAAGCATTGCAGAAAACGGCGGATGAAACGATCCACTTAGGGGTCTTGACTGCTAATGAGATTCTTTATGTCAATAAATTGGAGCCCCACAATCAAACGATCCGCATGTCTTCCAAAGTAGGGATCACAAGACCATTGTATAGTTCTGCCATGGGGAAAGCCGTTTTAGCGGAGTTTGATGCCCCTCAAGTGGAAGAATATTTGGCAGCAACGCCTTTAACCGCTTATACGGAAAACACCATTACGAATCAGTTGAAGTTGAAGAAAGAATTGGAACAGGCAAAAGAAAACCAAGTAGCGTTTGATGATGAAGAAATGGAACAAGAAATCTATTGCATCGGCGCCTCACTCATAAAGGATCAGGAGATCGTTGGGGCGTTTTCTATCAGCCTACCGAAATACCGCTTGACCCCAGAATACAAATCGACATTGATCGATGCGATTATTGCGACAAAACAACAAATTGAACAAGCATTATAAACTTTTTAGTGGAAAGCCCTTGCAAATAAAAACGAGAACGGTATAATAAACGTGTAAGTTTCTTTATAATAAATACCATTTTCCAAATAGGAAATAAATGGAGGGTCTCAATGAAAAAAGTAGCGAATTTAATGAAACTAAAAGAAAGCGGCGTGATCGCTGTTGTGCGTGGCGCTTCAAAAGAAGAAGCACTACAAGCAAGTAAAGCGATCGTTGCAGGGGGGATCACTGGCATTGAGTTGACTTTTACAGTGCCTCAAGCGGCGGATGTAATCGCTGAATTAGTAGCAACCTTCAAAGATAATCCAGAGGTAGTCGTTGGTGCTGGGACCGTTCTTGATGCAGTGACCGCTCGCTTAGCGATCATGGCAGGAGCACAATATGTGGTAAGCCCAACCTTTGATCAAGAAACGGCTGAATTATGTAATTTATATCAAATCCCGTATCTGCCTGGTTGCATGACCATTTCAGAAATGAAGGACGCCTTAAAAGCAGGCGCAGATATCATTAAACTATTCCCGGGTAGTGCGTATGGACCAAGTATCATCTCGGCCTTCAAAGCACCATTGCCACAATTAAACATTATGCCGACCGGTGGTGTCAGCTTAGACAACATGCAAGAATGGTTTGCGGCGGGTGTCGTAGCCGTTGGTGTAGGGGGGAATTTGTTAGCGCCAGCAGCAAGTGGGGATTTTGACAAAGTAACAGAAGTAGCGAAACAATATGCGGCAAAATTAAAAGAGATTCGAGGAAAGTAAGATGGCAAACATTCTGACACTAGGAGAAATCATGTTGCGTCTATCGACAACGTTAGGCGACCGAATCGCCCATAGTTCGATGTTTGCTGCCCATTATGGCGGTGGAGAAGCCAATGTTGCGATCTCCTTAGCGAATTTTGGTCATCGCGTTTCTTTTGCTAGTAAAGTGCCTGAGAATGCTTTAGGAGATGCCGTTTTTCATCATTTACGAAGCTATGGCGTCGATTGTCGTCACTTGCTTCGTGGCGGTTCCCGACTAGGTACTTACTATATTGAAACCGGTATCGGCGAACGAGCAGCGCGAGTGGTTTATGATCGCACTGGCTCTAGCTTTGCTCAAATGAAAGAAAATGAGTGGCAATCTGACCTTTTTGATGGGGTTGACATTGTTCACCTTTCAGGAATCACGCCCGCTCTTTCAACGACTTGGCAGACACTTTTACTGACGTTGATCAAAGAAGCGAAAGCAGCTGGTTGTAAAATCAGTTTCGATATCAATTATCGTGGAAAGCTGTGGACGACCGCTGAAGCGCGCGTCTTTTTGCAAGAAGTGCTCCCCTATGTCGATTATTGCTCGGCAGGACAGTTAGATGCCCAAGTCTTTATGGATGTATCAGCTCCAACAGAGGAAGTCGAAGATGACTACTATTATCAAGAAATGCATCGGAAATACCCAAATATCCAGCTCTTTTATTCAACTAGTCGTCAGGTGCTCTCAGCAAGCCACAATCAATTGACAGGAAGCCTATGGCACAACGGCAATTATGTCGTTTCTGCTACCCATGAGATCAATCCAATCGTTGATCGCGTCGGCGGCGGCGATGCCTTTTCAGCTGGTGTCCTACATGGTCTTGTCACGAAGAAACAAGACCAAGAAATCATTGATTTTGCCACTGCAGCATCTGCTTTGAAACATACGATCCATGGCGACTGTAATCAGTTTAGCGCCAATGAGATACAAGAATTTATTGCAACAGGTTCAGGAAAAATTATCCGATAGGAGGAATAAAACATGCAACACATGGAAACACGCTATACCCATAGTCCACTTGATATTCGTCACTATAGTACCGAGGAATTACGCAGAGAATTTTTGGTAGAGAAAATTTTCACACCAGGACAAATCATGCTGACCTATACCCACAATGATCGGATGATCTTTGGCGGAGTGACACCGGCAGAAGAAGCGTTAGAAGTGCAATTAAGCAGCGAATTAGGGGTGGAATACTTCTTAGAACGTCGCGAATTGGGCGTCATCAATATTGGAGGACCTGGTGCGATCACGATCGATGGCCAAAAAGAACCAATGAAAAAACAAGACGGCTACTATATCGGCAAGGAAACCAAACAAGTCTTGTTCCACTCAGATGATCCAGCAAATCCAGCGAAATTCTATCTATCTTGCGTGCCAGCACATAAGAAATACCCAAATGTAAAAATCAGTATCGATCAAGTCACACCAATGGAGACAGGCGAGGGCTTGACATTAAATGAACGGAAAATTTATCAATACATTCACCCAAATGTTTGTGAAAGCTGTCAATTACAAATGGGGTACACGATCTTAGAACCAGGCAGTGCTTGGAATACGATGCCAAGTCATACCCATGAACGTCGGATGGAAGCATATGTGTATTTTGATTTTGCCAACGAAGACACAAAAGTGTTCCATATGATGGGCAAACCAGATGAAACGAAGCATTTAGTCGTTAGTGAAGAACAAGCAGTTATTTCTCCAAGCTGGTCGATCCATTCGGGTGTTGGAACCAGTAACTACTCCTTTATCTGGGCAATGTGTGGCGAAAATATCACCTATACCGACATGGATATGGTGGCAATGGACGACTTAAAATAAAAAGAAAGAGGGTTTATCAATTATGGATTTTTCAATGGATCAATTTCGTTTAGATGGTAAGATCGCATTAGTGACAGGAGCTGTCTATGGGATCGGTTTTACGATCGCTCGTTCATTAGCAGCAGCAGGAGCAACGATCGTTTTTAACAACTTGGATCAAGAATCAGTGGATAAAGGATTAGCAAACTATCGTGAAGCAGGGATCGAAGCCCACGGCTATGTCTGTGATGTAACGGATGAAAAAGCAGTCAACGAAATGGTCAAGCAGATCGAAGAAGAAGTTGGCGTGATCGATATCTTAGTCAATAATGCTGGGATCATCAAACGAATCCCGATGTTGGAGATGTCTGCTGAAGACTTCCGCCAAGTCGTTGACGTGGACTTGAACGCTCCATTTATCGTTTCAAAAGCAGTCTTACCGTCAATGATCAAAAAAGGACATGGAAAAATCATCAACATTTGCTCAATGATGAGTGAATTGGGAAGAGAAACGGTGGCTGGTTACGCAGCGGCTAAAGGCGGCTTGAAAATGTTGACGAAAAACATTTGTGCTGAATTTGGTTCAGCTAACATTCAATGTAATGGGATCGGACCTGGTTATATTGCAACACCGCAAACCGCACCATTACGAGAGATCCAACCAGACGGTTCTCGTCACCCATTTGATCAATTTATCGTAGCGAAAACACCTGCTGCCCGTTGGGGTGAGCCAGAAGATTTAGCAGGACCAACTGTTTTCTTAGCTTCTGAGGCATCCAACTTTGTCAATGGCCATGTCTTATATGTAGACGGCGGTATCTTGGCGTATATCGGGAAACAACCTGAATAAAACAATCAGTAGTAAGGATGGGGACGATTGCAATCGTTCCCATTTTTATGGTCCAACACCCAAGAAATGTAGGGCTTTAAAAGGTAGCTTGGCGATAAATGGGTTGAAGCAAAGAAGTGGCAAATAAATCTTTTAAAAAGAACGAAAAGCAAAACGCTGTGAAGGAAAATGTTCTTCGCAGCGTTTTGCTTGAGTAGCTCTTTTTAAAATCAGGTAGCATATTTATGTTAGGGGAAGATTCAACACGAACAATGAGTTTCAATCTAACAAAACTTGTTGTGCAAGCGGTAATGGAGCATTTGTCAAACATTTGGCAACTAATTTGGCGACGGCTGTAGCACCTTGGTCATTCAAATGCGTGTTATCCGTAATGCCGGCTGGATAATTGGGGTGCTGGTTTTTTTCTAAATGAAGAAAATAGGTTTTCGCCTGTTGTGGTTCCAGTGCTGAAAAGAACCGTTGTGTTGCGGCAAAAAGATCCAGACAGACCACATCCAAGGAGGTAGCCAAAGCACGCATTGCTTCTGGGTAAGGACCGACTGCCAAAGGATCAAGTTGCTGTTGGTCCACGTAATGCAAACGAGTGATCGAGGTCAATAGGATCGGTGTCGCTTGCTGCTGGCGTGCCGTTTGCACGAAGGTTGCTAAATTATGCTGATATTCTACAGGTGTCGTACCACGACTATCTCTTTTTTGATCGTTGTGTCCAAATTGAATCAAGAGATAATCACCAGCATCTAGTTCTTTTTTTGCCTGCAACAAGCGTCCTTCTTCAATGAAGCTTTTGGAGGAACGCCCATTTTTTGCCAAGTTGACGATTTGATGCTGGGGGAGATAGCGTGAGATCTTTTCACCCCAGCCCGTTTCTGGACGAGCGCTAGGCTCTTTGATCGATGCGGTGGAATCACCGACGATGACGATTTTTTCCATTGTCTTTCTCCTAAAATTTGAAGTAGTTGTTGGCGTTTTGATAACAGACATTTTCTACTAATGGTTTTAGCTGACGAAGATCAGCAGGTGCTTCACCACGTACAACGATCTCAGCAAGCCATTCACAAAAGACGCGTCGGAAATATTCATGACGGGTGTAAGACAAAAAGCTTCTTGAATCCGTCAGCATGCCGACAAAGTTAAAGATCACACTGCCATCTGCGAATTTCGTCAATTGGTGACGCATGCCTGCGCGGGTGTCGTTATACCACCAGCCAGATCCTAACTGCAATTTATTATTGCCTTCTTGCTGGAAGCACCCCATCAAAGCGACGAGTGCATCATAGTCATTGGGATTTAAGGAATAGAGAATCGTTTGAGGCAAATGGTCCTGCGCATCAGCGGCGTTCAATAATTTCTGCAAGCTTTGAGTCAGTGGTTGATCATTGATGCCATCGTAGCCAGTATCTGGTCCCAAGCGCTCAAACATTCGTTGATTGCAGTTGCGGTACGCATGGACATGCAGTTGCATCGTCCAACCATGTTCGTGATACAGCTTCATCAGTTCAACTAGAACATTGGTTTTGAAGAACGAGACTTCGTTTTCCTCCAAAGATTCCCCAGCTAATGCTTTGGCAAATATTGCTTCAAGGGATAACTGTTCGTCTGTAAAATACACTAAAGTATCCAGCGCATGGTCAGACAAGCGGCAGTGATGTTGGTGAAAGTAGGTTACACGGTCCCGCAAGGCTGTCAAGAAAGCATCATAGGTAGTGATCGCGTTTTCGACACTCTTTTCGAGTTTGGTAACATAGGCAAGAAAATTCGGATGGTCGATTTGTAACGCTTTGTCAGGTCGAAAGGTCGGCAAGACACGAAAACGTTGTTCTGTTTGGCTTAATTGGTGATGATAGTGAAGATCATCGACTGGATCATCTGTGGTGCAAACGATCTCGACTTTACTGCGAGTAATCAAAGCTCTTCGAGTAAAGTCTTTTTGCTGCAATTTTTCGTTGCATAGCGTCCACAAGGTTTCGGCATTTTCTTCAGTAACGGGAAGATCGATCGCAAAAAATCGTTTTAATTCTAAATGAGTCCAACTGTAAAGGGGATTTCCCACCAATTTTGGCACTGTTTGACACCATGCCAAAAATTTTTCATAATCACTGGCATTGCCGGTGATCGCTTCTTCTGGTACGCCACAAGCGCGCATCAAGCGCCATTTGTAATGATCGCCACTTAGCCATGCCTCGGTGATCGTTTTAAAGGGTCGATCCTCATAGATTTCTTTCGGGTCTAGGTGGCAGTGGTAATCAATGATCGGCAGCTCTTTGGCATATTCATGGTAAAGGGTTTGAGCAATTTCATTTGGCAATAAATAGTTTTCATTTAAAAACATGTCGAACCTCTTTTCTTTGATTATAGTGTCACGCCATTTTTAAAGATGGCGATCTCACGAACGTTGTTGGCTTCATTACGCGTCGGTTTTCCACTGGCAGTATCGATGATCGCTTGAATAAAGTCTTCCAGCACGACCTCCATCGGCTCTTCCAACAAGCGACCGGCGTTGAAATCCATCCAGTGGGGTTTCTTATGGTAAATCTCTTGATTCGTGGCAACTTTCATGGTCGGCACATAGGCACCAAATGGCGTGCCGCGACCCGTGGTAAATAAGACGAGTTGGCAATCGGCAGAAGCCAGTGCAGAAGCGGCAACAAGGTCGTTTCCTGGACCTTCCAGCAGGCTCAAGCCTGGCTTACGGAGTTTCTCCCCATATTTTAAGACATCGACGACAGCGGAAGTCCCAGATTTTTGGGTACAGCCTAATGACTTATCTTCTAGCGTAGTGATGCCGCCTGCCTTATTGCCAGGAGAAGGATTTTCATAGACCGGCTCACCGTAAGCAAGAAAATAATCTTTAAAGTCATTGATTAAATGGAGGATTTTTTCAAAGGTTGCTTCATCTTGTGCACGCGCCATCAAGACTTGTTCAGCGCCAAACATTTCGGGTACTTCCGTTAAGACCGTACTGCCACCTTGAGAAACTAAAAAGTCAGAAAATGCCCCCAACAAAGGGTTGGCGGTGATCCCAGAAAACCCGTCGGACCCCCCACATTTTAACCCGATCTTTAGCTCACTCAAGGGAACGGCTTCTCGTTGATCCTCTTTTGCTGCTTCCAGTAATTCTTCTAATAAGCTTTCGCCGACCGCAATTTCATCGTCGCTTTCCTGTGCCACCATAAATTTGACGCGCTTTGGATCGTAGTCACCAAGGTTTTTCTTAAACTCGGGAACGGTGTTGTTCTCACAACCTAAGCCAAAGACCAAGACGCCACCGGCATTTGGATGATGCACCGCATCAATTAAAATTTGACGGGTGTTTTGATGATCTTGGCCTAACTGAGAGCAGCCGTAGGGATGTTTAAGGATCGTAATATGATCAAAAGTGCCAAGATCTGGATGATTCTTCTTGAAGTTTTCAACAATGATCTCTGCGATGCCATTGATACAGCCAACTGTTGGCACGATCAGTAAATCATTACGAATTCCAACTTTGCCGTTTGCCCGACGGTACCCTTGGAACGTCGCAGCCCTTTTTGGATAACGGACGGGATGCAAATCGGGGGCATAGGTGTATGCTAAGGTACCAGAAAGATTGGTTTTGACATTGTGGGTATGCAACCATTGGCCAGTTTTCACGTCAGCTAAGAGATGTCCAATGGGATAGCCATATTTGATCACGTCTTGTGATTGTGCGAGGTCTTTGAGGGCGATTTTGTGTCCTTGTGGAATATCCTCAAAAAGGGTGATCGTTTGACCTTCAAATGCAAGAGTCGTTTTAGCAGCTAGTGGTTTTAATGCGACTGCGACATTGTCTTTAGGGTGCAATTTCAATAGTTGCGCGGGTGTTTCTGTTAATGTGCTGGACATAAAGATTCTCCTTTATTTCAAACTTGGCTCAGGGGTGTCAATCGACTCAAGTAACTGGCGGGGTCCGTCTTGTTTTAGGCATGCGCACATTTCATTGATCGTCTCTGTCATAAAGCTCAGGTCTGCATGCCAAAGTTGCTCATTTTTTAATAGAGCTGCGATCTGTTCTTCTGCTGGTAATTGTTTCACTTGCTGAAATATGGTTGTCACTAGCTCATCATCTTGAAAGGGTCGTGTGAGATAGAAAGTCAGCAATCCTGCCAGTGCGGCAGTGATTCGTTTAGGTACCTGCTGGTTTTGTTGGACATAACGACTTAAGACTGGTTGAAGACGCGCACGGAATTTTGAGACGCTGTTTAAAGCGATCGATTGCAGCTGATGCTTCACATAAGGATTTCTGAAGCGCTCTTTGATTTGGTCCGCATAAGCTGCAAGCTGCGCTTTAGGCAAATCAAGCATTGGAATCAACTCTTCCTGAAAAAGACCATCCAAAAAGGCTGCAAATTCACGGTCGTTCATTACTTCTTCAACGGTTTCTAAACCCGCTAAAAGACCGAGTGGAACCATCGCCGTATGAGGACCATTTAATAAATGTACTTTTTGTTCACGGTAAGGAGTCATATCTTCTGTCACGATCACATTCAACCCAGCTTCTTGCAAAGGGAGCTTTTCGGCTACGCCGTTTCCTTCGATCACCCATAGCATAAAGGGTTCCGCAGTGACCATTACGGCATCCTCATAGCCAAGAACCTCTTGGTATTGTGCCACTTTGTCGCGAGGATATCCTGGAACGATCCGATCGACTAAGCTGCAGCAGAAGGTGTTTTCTTTTTCTAACCAGTTGACGAAGTCTGATTCCGAAGACCATAATGCGGCATATTGTAAGACGATCTCTTTTAGTTTTTCCCCATTCCGATCGATCAATTCACAAGGAATGATCAAAAATCCCTTTTTTCGTAGTTGAAAACGACGATACAAAAGAGCGGTCAGTTTTGCGGGAAAACTTTGGGGAGGGGTATCGTGTAAGGTATCCTCTGGGTGAAACGCAATGCCTGCTTCCGTCGTATTAGAAACGATGATCTCAAGTTGCTCGTCTTCGGCTAAAGCAAGATAGTCTTCCCATTGCTGATAAGGATTCAGCACTTGATCAATGGTGGAGACGACTTCAAATGTTTGAGATAAAGCGCCATCGACAAGTCCTTCTAAGATAACGGTGTAGAGATTTTCTTGTTGTGCCAACAGCTCTTTCAAGCCGTGATCAATCGGCTGTACCACAACGGCACTGCCGTTAAAAAGACCTTGCTTGTTCATTTGCTGCAGCTGCCAGTTAAAAAAGCCCCGCATAAAATTGCCTTCCCCGAATTGAATCACTCGGGCTGGATAGGTTTGATGGGGTTGTTCGGTAATTTTTTTCATAGAATCCTCCTTAAAAAAAATATATATATGCACACGTTAACATTTTTGCGTAAGCGCTCTTGAAAACAAGAGGCTTACAGCGATTGACGAATGATTAACGAGGTATCAAAGAAATGTTGTTTCTCAACTACTTGATTGGCAAATGCCTGCAACAGCAGGGTTGCTGCCAATTGACTCATTTCATAGACTGGTTTGCGGATCGTTGTTAATGGGGGATACGTATAGGGAGAAAAAGAACTATCATCAAAACCGATGATGCCTATCTCCTCTGGGATCTTTCGTCCTGCTTGATGACAGGCATTGATCGCACCGATCGCCATATCATCATTGGCGCAAAAAATCACTTCAGGTGGTTCAGGTAAAGCGAGTAGTTGCTGGGCACCCAGCTGACCGCTTTCCAACGAGTAGTCGCCAGCTACGAAGTATTCTTTCGGGCAGACAAGCTGCTTTTCTTGAATCGCTTTCATAAATCCTTTGCGGCGCTCTCTAGCGGAACCAAAGGAAGCGATCCCTTCGATCATGGCGATCTTTCGAAAGCCTTGTTCAAGCACATAGGTAATCATTTGATAGACCCCTTGGGCATCATTACTAGTGACATTCATCAAGGTTGCATCCTGCAATTGACGATTCAAAACGACGATGGGAATGTTTTTCTTTGAAAGAGCAGCGATAAAACCGTCATCACGATCGCTTTGACTCATCACGATCGCTCCATCGAGGCGATTCGGCTCTTCATCAAATGTATCGGATTGCAATAATTCATGAACCGCCAAAGTATATTCGGATGGTAGGGTATCACTGATTCCTTTGATCACTTCGACTAAAAAGCTATCGGAAGTACCAATGGATAGATGAGAAAAATAAAGACCAATGATATAGGATTTTTGATTCACCAGACTTTTGGCATTGACATTGGGCACATAGTGTAAAGATTCAGCGATGGCTGCGATCTTCTTTTTTGTTTCTGGCTTAATTAATGGGCTATCGTTTAGCGCACGAGAAACAGTTGTATGTGAAACACCAGCGACTTTGGCGATATCTTTGATCGTGACCATAGAAAACCTTCTTCCTTTTTGCTTGATTCAAGCATAGCTTGTTCCCACGAGAATGTCAATACACCAAGGATGCACACGTGAAACATTTTTCAAAATAACATAGGAACTTTTTCTGGGATGTGCTAGTATAAAAGAAGATAGTCAGGTAATGGGAGGGAGTCTATGAAATTCTTTTTAAGCTATCATCAAACGTCCAACTTGTTTTATAAAATATTTATTTTGATTTTTCTAATTGGTAGCGCTTTAATCATTGGGTTTAGTGGGGTCATTTATCATCGAACGTATCAAAACATTCAAGAAACATTTTTGCAAAGTCAACATAATTTGGTCAACCAAGTCAAAGAAAATCTGGATCAAAAAATTCAGATGGTGGAGTATGCCTTTTCTACATACAGTAGCACACAAAGCTTTTCCGATACGATGGAACAGCCGTTTTCTGTGACGAATTATCGACAAGTACGAGAGATCAATTCACAACTGGCTTACATTGGTGTGATGGGAATCGAAAACGCCAGCTACCAATTGGTGAATTTGAACCAGCATTGGAAAATCGAAGAAGGCTCCTTAAAACAGATCGATGATACTGAATTCGCTGCTTTTCAAGCGTTGATCGACAACCAACGCTACTTGTATTGGTTGCCAGAAGATGGCTATTTAAAAATGGTGATGACGCTGCCTGTGTTTCGACAGGAAACCACTGCTTTGGGGATCGCTGAAATCCAAGACCATACCATTGCGCAGTTGGTGGCAGATCATGACGATTCCTTTTTGAATATTTTTCATGCAGACGGACAACTGCTTTTCGATAATGGTGAAGTGATCGATTCTGCCTTACAAGAAACAATGATTGCAGCTGCCCACGGCGATGGCATCTTCACTGACAAAGAAAACAATAAGTATGTGGTCACACAATCGGATTACAATCAGTGGTATCATGTGATCCGCCTGGCGCCTGCTAGCGTTTCACAAGCAATCCGTGAATTAAGAAGCGGTTTGATCGTGATTGGCAGTCTTTTGATCATCCTCTTTTTATTAGTATCCTATCGCATTGCGATCGTGGCTACCTCACCCATCAATCGGATCGGTGAGCTTTTAAAGCCCAAAAAACAAGGTCAGAAATTAGAAGTCAATCAGTTGATTTCCGATATCGACCAGGTCTTACATCAAAACCACGATCTCGCCGTCAAAGTCGAGCATCAAAAGCCCGAATTAGAATCCTTGTTTCTATTAAACTTGTTTCGCGGCTGTATCTCAGAAGAAGATATTCACTTAAAACTGTCACAATTTGGGTATGAAGTATCCAAAACAGAACACTTTGCCTTATTACTGATTCAAATCGATGATTTGTGTGGACGAGAAACAGCGACTATTGATATTTTCTTGCTTGCCATCGAGAATCTCGTTTCTGAGATCATTCCAGAAAATTTGCGTTTTCAACCAATCATCTCCAGTCAAGAAACCCAAGGGACGATTTTAAAGCTTCCTGAATCAGTTGACCAAAAACAAGTATTGACCTATTGTCAAAAGATCCATCAAGCGGCAAAAGATTACTTGAAAATCAAAATAAGTTGTGGGGTCTCACAATCCTATGACCGCCTCGTAGAAACCAAATTAGCGGTTGATAACGCCAAAGAAGCCTTGCACTATCGAATGAATTTAGGGGAAGAAGTCATTATCTTTTTTGACGACATTGCAGCACAATTAGACAATAATGCGATCGTTCAATACCCTAGAGAAGCAGAAAGCACCTTTTTGGATGCGATGCGTAGTGGGGAACTAGCGACCATCAAAGCAAGTTACACGGAAGTCGTACGGGAAATCATTCATGAAAACAAAAATCCGTTGACGATTGAAAGTGCCTTGTTTAAGTTATCAACAGTATCGTTCAGCTAGGGCAACTCTTAGGAGCGGATCATACCAGCTTGCAGAATAGTCGCAAAGTTTATCAATCCGTGCTTAATCAAACCAGTTTGTTCAAAGTTGAGCAAATCATCTATCATGAGTTAGTTTTACCTATCGTTGAAACGACACAAGCCAAAACAGATCGAGAAATTCGCTCCTTGTCTGAAAAGATGGTCTTGATCGTACACCAACAATACGATCAAGATCTCTCCTTAGATAGCATTGCTGAACAGCTGCATTATAATGCCAATTACTTAAGTAATGTGTTTAAAAAGGAATTATCCATCAATTTTGCCGATTACTTACAAAACTATCGGTTGCAAATCGCCAAAAAATGGTTGCGGGAAACGGATATGACGATCAAGGAAATCGCAGCCAACCTTCAATATACCAACTCTCAAAACTTCATTCGCTTTTTCAAAAAGAAAGAACAGATGACGCCCGGAGAGTATCGCAAACGTTCCAAAGAATAAAAGAAAAACGCGCTTTTTGATCGTTGATCAAAAAGCGCGTTTTTCTTGGCTGCCTGTTGGTTACCCTTTGACGGAACCAACCATTGCCCCTTTCACGAAATACTTCTGGACAAATGGATAGGCGATCAACATTGGGAGAGTTGCAACGACGATCACGGCCATTTTTACGGATTGTGCTGGTGGGACAACATCGACACTCGCGGCATCGGCGTTCATCCCGCTGGAGACGATCACGATTTGTCGAAGGAGCACTTGGATCGGCCATTTCGCTGAATCATTGATGTACAAAATCGCTGATTGATAAGTATTCCAATAACTAACAGCGTAGAACAAAGAGATCGTCGCAATCGATGGTAAGGAAAGGGGTAAGATGATCCGGAAAAAGACGCCCCAATCAGAGCAACCATCCATTTTTGCGGATTCTTCTAAACTATCAGGAATTCCTTGGAAAAAGTTTCTCATAATGATCATATTATATGCACTGATCGCACTCGGTAAGATCAGTGCCCAGAGAGAATCGATCAAGCCGAGGCTTTGTACCAAAATAAAACTTGGGATCATCCCACCGCTAAACAACATGGTAAATACGACAATAAAGTTGAAGATGCCGCGTCCATGCAAATATTTTCTTGAAAGAGCATAGGCCATAAAAGAGGTCAAGATCATTGAAAGAACTGTTCCGACGATGGTCACAAAAAGGGAAACACCAATACTGGTAAAAATCGTGGGTGTCGAGAGAATATACCGGTAAGCATTTAAGCTAAATTCACGAGGGATAATGATAAATGTTCGTGTCGCGATCTCAGAAGAAGAAGCAAAGGAGCTTCCGAGAATGTTTAGAAAAGGCAAGAGACACGTTAAGGTGAAGAGTAGTAGAAAGCCAATAATAAATCCTTGAACGACCCGTTCACTTTTCGGGCGGTTCGTTTTTTTCAGGGTTTGTTGCATAGAAAAAACCTCCATCTTTTTTTACTTAAATAGGTACTTCCAACGTATCATGAGGCGGGGACAACGTATATAATCATTTTTACATGTTAAAAAAATCACAATAATGACAAACGTTGATAAATAAAGGATTATCCAATTCGACTGCGAGATAATCCTAAAAAATGTATGCCTTTTCAAAGCTGAGAAAATGATTATATACGTTATCTTTTTTTCACGCTACCATGGGACTATCAAATCAAAAAAAATCGGAGGAACAAGTATGGAAACAAAAGTTGATAATTACTTCTCACCACTAAATGAAGAAGAACAGCGGCTGCGGCTGAAAAAGAAAAAATGGGCGCAAATCAGAAAAAATCGTGCCCTCTATATTATGGTATTGCCGGGGATTTTATATTTTCTTATTTTCCGTTACATACCGATGGGCGGGTTAGTCATCGCTTTTCAAGACTACCAACCATTCTTGGGGATCCTAGGAAGCCCCTTTGTTGGCTTCACCCATTTTATTCGGCTCTTTACCGAAGATACCTTCGTGATGTTGATGCGCAATACATTGATCATGTTCTTCTTAAATATCACGATTTCCTTCCCTTTTCCTATAGTATTGGCACTTATGCTAAATGAAGTAAACAATCGCCGTTTGAAAAAAGGGATTCAAACCATCATTTATTTGCCTCATTTTATGTCGTGGGTCATCGTTGTTTCCATCTTCTATGTTTTATTAACGACAGAAGGTGGTGTAATCAATAACATGATCGAAAGTCTTGGTGGCGAACGTATCCCGTTTCTAACAAGTCGCACGTGGTTGCGTCCAATGTACATTTTCCAAGATCTTTGGAAAGGTGCCGGTTGGGGGACGATCGTTTATCTAGCCGCTATTACCAATGTTGATGAACAGCTTTATGAAGCGGCGGATATGGATGGGGCTGGCAAGCTACGAAAAATGTGGCATATCACATTGCCTTGTATTCGTCCGACGATCGTAACCTTATTGATTTTAAAGATCGGTTCGATCTTAGATATGGGCTTTGAGCATATGTTCTTGTTGATGAACTCAATGAACCGTGAGGTTGCCCAAATCTTTGATACCTTTGTCTATACCGCCGGGATTCAAAATGGTCAATTGAGTTACTCGACAGCTGTTGGGCTGTTTAAAGGACTTGTTGGCTTGATTCTTGTCATCTTTGCCAATCGTTTGGCGAAAAAAATTGGCGAAGATGGGATTTATTAAGAAAGAAGGGATCACATGACGATCGAAAAGATCACGAAAATCAACGAAGGATTACTCGCATTTTTGACGCTGATCGCCCTTCACTTTCTTTGGCTAAGTGTGACTCTCCTGGGAGGCATCCTCTTTGGCATTGGCCCTGCGTCGTATGCCATGATGAAATATTATGATCGCTGGCTTCGTCTTCATGAACGACCGCCTTTGATCAAAAGTTTTTTCTACTATAGTAAAGAACGGTTCCGGCAATCGGTGCTAATCAGTTGGTTGTTTTTGATTATCGCAGCAATCGTGATCACCAATATATTTGCGCCATTTCCATGGTTTATCCAAGTGGCGAATGTCCTCTTTTTGATTGCGTTCCTCTTTCTATTCATGCACGTGTATACCGTCATGGCGGCTACCAACTTTGCGACCGTGCTTGAGATCCTGCGGGGGAGTGCCTTGTTAGGTTTAGGCTATCTGCATTATTCGATCATTAGTTGGACGATTTTGATCCTTTGCTATTTAGTCCTGGGCAGTTATTTCTTGATCGGTCTCTTTTTGATGGGGAGTAGCTTAGTTGGTGGTGTTTTTGCCCTTGCTGGCAAAAAAATTCTTCAAGATATCCACCCAATTGAAACAGATCAGGTGGTTTCAAAAGCGGCATCGACTACGGAGCAAACCGTTGCCAGTAAAGGAGATGAGGTCATTATCTGAAGAAAACGGCTCAAAGACTTTTACTGGTTCGTGAACAAAACGGTTACTAGAGAACACCTGGAAATAGCAAAACAAGCTGAACCCTCATGAAATACAGCCAGTAAAACAGATTCATTGAAACAGCTCTATGAATTGAGGAGACTACAATAAAAGGAAGTATCGTACATGAAGAACTATTCGGAAATTGCTTTGAACACGTTATTTGAGCGCTATGACTACTTATGCAAAGAAAAAATTTATCACGGAAAATGGTCCTATGACATCGGGGTTGTTTTACAAGGCGTGAAAGAAGCCTATGAACAGACTGGTGACAAACGTTATTTCGACTATATCCAAAACACGATGGATTTTTATATTGACGAAGACGGTCGTATCAAAAATTATCAGATGGACGCGATGAATATCGATTACATCAATAATGGCAAATGTTTATTCTTACTATACAAAGAAACAGGTGTTTCAAAATACAAGATCGCCTTGGACACGCTGTATCAACAATTACAGCAGATGCCAAGAACAAGCGAAGGCGGGTTCTGGCATAAAAAAATCTATCCATATCAAATGTGGTTAGATGGCTTATATATGGGGGCCCCATTTCTAACAGAATACGCACTGAAATTTGAGAAAGCAGAAGCATTGGAAGATGTCATCAAGCAATTCACCTTATGCTTTACGCATACCCTAGATCCAAAAACGGGTCTTTTGTATCACGCGTGGGATGAACAAAAAGTCCAGCCGTGGGCAGATCCTGAGACTGGTTGTTCAAAAAATTTCTGGGGACGGTCAATGGGATGGTTCATGATGGCACTCGCAGATACGATGGTGCTATTAGGGGAATCAGAGCAGAAGAATTCGTTAGAAAACATGTTTGTCTCCTGTCTAGAAGCTCTTGCTAAAGTAAGAGATCCCCAGAAAAAAGTGTGGTATCAAGTCTTAGATAAAGGCAGTGAGCGTGGGAATTATTTAGAAGCATCCGCTTCTTCAATGATTTGTTACGCAACAGCGAAAGCAGTCAAAGCAGGGATCATCGATCAAAAATGGCAAGTGTTTGCCCAAGAGACCTATCAAGGATTGCTGGATGAGTTTGTCTTTTTAACAAAAGAAGGCTGGTTGAATCTGATCAGAAACTGTGAAGTTGCTGGTCTTGGTGGACCAGATAATCGGGATGGTACGTTTGTTTACTATATCAGTGAACCCGTTATCACGAATGATTTCAAAGGATACGGTGCCTTTTTACAAGCGAGTTTACTGCTGCAACCACTAACGGAGGAAGGAAGCAAGAAATGAATATCCAATTAACTACAGCTGATTTACAAGGAAAAGAAGGTCTGTTGACAGAAGCGATTCAAGAAAAAATTGATGAATTGCATCAACAAGGAGGAGGCAGAATCACTTTTTCTGCAGGACGCTATCCGACAGGTGCGCTATTTTTAAAAAGTAACATTGAACTGCACCTACTATTGGGGGCGACCTTAGTATTTTCTGATGATCCCAAAGACTATCCCGTCGTCGTGTCTCGCTGGGAAGGGGTCAAACGGGAAGTTTATGCCTCTTGTTTATATGCCGAGAATGCGGAAAATATCGCTGTCACAGGATTAGGAATGCTTGATGGACAAGGGCAAAGATGGTGGAAGACCTTTCGGCAAAACCGTGAAGAGCTTGCTTATCCACGACCAAAATTAATCAGTTTTGACTCTTGCCAGCAAATTACATTGAAAGATATCCGTCTTGTCAATTCACCAAGTTGGACCGTCAATCCGATTCTTTGCCAAGATCTAACGATCGATAATCTTCGCATCAAAAATCCAGCGGATTCGCCAAATACGGATGGGATCGATCCTGAATCTTGTAAAAATGTCCGCATCAGTAACTGTCATATCGATGTTGGCGATGATTGCATCGCCATCAAATCAGGAACGGAGGACACTAAAGAACGGGTCGCTTGTGAGAATATCACGATCGTAAATTGCCATATGCTTCATGGGCATGGGGCAGTCGTTCTAGGGAGTGAGATGAGCGGCGATATTCGTAATGTCACCATCAGTAATTGTATTTTTCAAGATACCGATCGTGGGATTCGTTTGAAATCCCGTCGTGGACGTGGCGGAACGATCGAAGATATTCGAGTGAATAACATTGTGATGGATAATGTCATCTGTCCATTCACTTTAAATCTTTACTATTTCTGTGGACCGAAAGGCAAAGAGAAGTATGTTTGGGATAAAAATCCGTACCCAATCACCGAGGAAACCCCTCATTTCCGGAGAATCCATTTTGCAAATATCTCGGCTCGGAATGTCCATGCGGCCGCTGGGTTTGTTTATGGCTTGGCTGAACAATTTATTTCAAATATCACTTTCCAAGATATTGCCATCTCTATGGCTGAACATCCAATTCCAGGAAAGCCTGCAATGATGACAGGTATCGAAGAGATGACAAAACAAGGCTTTTATATTGGCTGTGGACGGAATATTCAGTTTGATCGTATCAATTTGGAAGGCGTAACTGAAGCGTTCCATATCGAGAATAGTCGGGAAATCACCGTCACACAATCATTTGAGAATCGTCAGCCTCTGGCATTTCAAGGAGATTTTTTGTGAGGGATCCTCAGTTACTTCAGCTGCTAGGTCCTGATATGAAAGTTGCACCACAAGTGGTTCAGCAAACAAAAGAGCAAGTGAAAAATTATACCTTGGAACATTTACTTCTACGATTAAATCAAGAAGAGGATGTCCCTGCATACTTTGCTTATCCTAGCTCTCAGCAACCTGTTCCACTCGTTTTGTTCAATCATTCTCATGGCGGTGACTTCACGATAGGGAAAGAAGAACTTCGGCAAAGTCCGCCTTATATGCAAAAGGAAAGCCTATTCGCTGCATTTATGAAGCTGGGCGTCGCTGTTGGGGTGATCGACATGTGGGGCTTTGGCGAACGAAAAAATGGTGAAAATGATAGCTACAAGCGATTTCTCTTGCAAGGCAAAACGTTATGGGGGCAGCGAATCTATGACAATCAACAGTTTTTGACGTATCTTGCTTCCCGCAAAGAAGTGAAACATTCCGCTATCGCCACATTGGGACTTTCCATGGGCGGCTTGATGAGTTGGTGGTTGGCAGCGCTTGATGAACGGATATCAGTGGTGGTGGACATGGCAGCACAAGTGGACTATCAAGCATTGATCGAAGAGGACCGTCTAAGCAAACATGGGTTTTACTATTATGTTCCTAATGTGTTGAAAGACATTACGACTGCGGCAATCCAAAAACAGATTGCACCACGCCCGCGTTTGAGTTTGGTTGGCAAAAAAGATCGTGGATGCCCCTCAAGCGGCGTCGCTCGTTTGGATCTGCAGGTCGGGCAGCATTATGAAGCAATGGGCTACAAGGAGCATTGGCAGGCGCGCAGCTTGCCAGGTGGTCATGAAGAAACCAAGGAGATGAGAGCGCAGTGGATCGAATTTCTAAAACAGCACCTCCTATCAAGCTAAAGGTTAGTAAAGACCCGCAAAAGGGCGATTTTACGAGTATCCAAGAAGCTGTGCTGGCTGCTGAAGCCTTAAACGCACCTTGTGAGATCACGATCGCCTCTGGCGTGTACCAAGAACAGGTGAAAATCTATAAAAACCAGCTTACGTTGATCGCAGAACCCAACACGTTCTTATGCTACCACTTGGCTGCCGAGCAAACCGATGAAAATGGGCAAAAAAGAGGGACGTTTCAAACAGCGACGCTTTTTATCAATAGCCGAGAAGTCTTTGTAAAAAACCTGACCATCACCAATGACGCAGGGTATGGGCAAGCAGTCGGGCAAGCAGTTGCCGTCTTTATCGAAGGGGATGACATTCGCTTCGAACGCTGTCATCTCGATGCTTTTCAAGATACCTTGTGCCTGGGACCATTGCCAAAATATACCAAAGAGGGCGAACCAATGATCAGTCCTTGGCGAAAAACAATCTTTGACCAACAACAGAGTTTGTTTTTGCATTGCAGGATCAGTGGAACAGTCGATTTTATTTTTGGCGGTGGTTCCGCCACCTTTGAAGAGTGTCGCTTGCATTGTAAAAATACACCACAAACGAACTACATTACTGCTGCCTCAACCAACAAACAAGCAAGCGGGTTAACCTTCGATCGGTGTCGGGTGACAGGGGACAAAGCCTATTTTTTAGGCCGCCCTTGGCGCAATGACGCCAAAGTCACCTTTTTATCCTGCTGCTTTGATCAACAGCTCGTCCCTTGCGGCTGGTCTGATTGGGGAAAAGCAGCAAGCCACCAAACGGTCGCGTTCACGGAGCGAATGTGTTGTTACCAAAGAAGTCCCCAACGTCCTGAATGGGTGACTATCGAAGGAGTGATAGAAAAATGAGCAAGGCAAAATGGTCTGGCTGGATCGGGATGGTTCTCGCTCTGGTGTTTATGGGCGGCTTTTCCTTGGTGATCAATCAAATGACTGTCCAGCAGTTCGAAGAGATCTTTCAAAGTGCTTTTCCTACTGTACTGAAGCAAATGACGGCAGAAGCAGCGTTGGCGCAATTTCAAACACTCGGTGCTTGGTTTGGCTTCACGCTGTTGGCACTCCTGATATTGGTTTCAGTGGCGACGATGCTTGTTCGCTATCGTAATTATCGAAAACAAGCGTGTGTTCTTTATTTTTTGACTGGTGTCGTGACATTGATTGGTAGTCAAATGATCGCTTTTCCGATTGCCTTTTGTTTCTTTTTAGCGGCGGGTTTTTGTTTTCTCCATCGTGATGACCGACACAAGAAAAAAACAACGGACACAGTCAGCAAACAAGGAGGGGTTGCATGAAGGCAATGATCAATAATCCGATTTTAAGAGGGTTTCATCCTGATCCGAGTATTTTAAAAGTCGAGGATACTTATTATTTAGCGGTTTCTTCTTTTGAGTGGTTGCCAGGAATCCGGGTCTACTGTTCTCAAGATCTAGTCAATTGGTCCCATGAAACAGATATTCTGACGAATCAAGTGGATTTATTAGGCAACGCAGCAAATTGCAGCATTTGGGCACCGCAAATCAGTTACGCAAACGGACAATACTATTGTGTCTATACAAATGTTCGTAACACGACACGCCCCTTCAAAGACTGTCGAAACTATCTCATGACGGCTCCTACGATTCATGGGCCATGGAGTGAGCCCATTTACTTAAATGGTAGTGGCTTTGATCCGTCCTTGTTTCATGATCAAGAGGGGCGTATCTGGTTATTGAATGCGCTATGGGATTATCGTAAGGATACACCAAATAAATCGGTGGGGATCGTGCTCCAAGAATACTCTGAAGCACAAGGCCGCTTGATCGGTGACAGAGTGCCAATTTTTTCTGGTACCCAGCTGGCGAAGACTGAAGCACCGCATCTTTATTACCACAATGAGTGTTATTACTTACTGACGGCAGAAGGAGGAACGGGTGCAGGTCATGCGGTAACGGTTTGTCGTAGTAAGACCATCACTGGACCTTATGAAGTAGATCCGCATTTTCCCATGATGTGTGCCTATCAGCGCCAAGATTCCCCTTTTCAATGTACAGGTCATGGCAGTTTGACGATTGCGCCATCAGGAGAATGGGTCATGAGCTATTTGATGACTCGGCCAGTAGCAGGGGCAGCGATCCTTGGACGAGAGACGGCACTCCAAACCGTCTATTGGGATCACGAAGGATGGCTGCGTCTTAGCAATGATGATACGATCCCAGATCAAACCATCAGGCTCGCTAGCGAGGTTCAGAAGCAAGAGACATCACCTGCTGTTTTTGTTGATGATTTTCAAGGATCGTTGCAAAAAGCATGGAACGGTAGACGATTGCTGCCCAATGAAGAGTGGTGCAATCTGACTGAGCGACCAGGGTATTTGCGATTGATCGGTGGAGAATCGATGCAATCGAACTTTCATAAGCACTTATTAGCGATTCGCCAACAAGACTTTTGTTTTGAAGCTGAAACAGTGATGGAATATCAACCCCAATCGTTTAACCAGATGGCTGGATTGTCGCTTTTCTTAAACGAAGAAAACTATTTGTTTTTCTATGTGACCTATGATGAAGAAGCAGGCAAGGTCCTTCGGTTGCTGCGCTGTTGTGAAGGAGAATTTCACTTGTTCCCAGATAAATTGCCCCTCGCTGCTGCAAGTGAGCCGATCAGATTGAAAGTAGTCGGTTCTTATCTAGAAGCCCAATGGTTCTATCGGCAATCACAAACGTGGCATCCCTTTAAAAAGCAAAACATTCAGTTCTTGTCTGGTGGTTTTACGGGGAATTTCATAGGAATCAGTGCCCATGATTTAGATCACTTTGCCGGAAGCTATGCCGATTTTGAATATTTTACGTATCAAGGGAAAGATCAGCGCGATGATGGCTCCCTAAAAATAGAGAAAGAAGGTTAACAAATGAAAAAGTTGAAAGTTGCAAGTTTATTATTATGTGCCGGACTGTTTTTAGCAGGCTGCGGCGATGGCGGAGGTTCATCTGAAGGTACAGAAGGTGAAACAAAATCAAGCATTTCTTGGATGGCGATGTTGCATACCGCTTCGCCTCCGTCTGGGGATGTGACGCAAAAATTAGAAGAATATACAGGGATCGAGATCGATTTCACTTGGGTGCCGGACGCATCAAAAACAGAACGCTTGAATGCAGCACTAGCATCAAATTCTTTAGCAGATATCGTTAGTCTGACAGAAATCAATAACACGACCGTCCGGAGCTCGCTAGCGTCCGGGATGTTCTGGGATGTGGAACCGTATTTAGAAGAGTTTCCAAATTTGGCAGAAATTTCTGAGGATCGCATAGAGTCCTCGCGGATCGATGGTCATATCTATGGTGTTCCGTTTTTAAAACCGATCGCTCGTTATGGCGTCCTTGTCAGAAAAGATTGGTTGGATAATTTAGGCTTGGACGTGCCATCGACATTAGAAGAATTAGCGGCTGTCGCTCAGGCCTTTACGGAAGGTGATCCAGATGGCAACGGTGTAGATGATACGGTTGGTTTCGTAGAGCGTGATGAGTCCTTTAACGTTGGTTTCCGTTCACTTTCTGGTTACTTTGGCGCAGACAATTGGTTTACGATCACGGATGATGATGAAGTGATGCCATCCTTTATGCAACCAGAATACAAAGAAGCAATGGAATGGTTCCGTAATATCTATGATAACGGCTGGATGAATTCTGATTTTGCGGTAATGGCGAAAAATGACCAGAAGAACTATATCGTTCAAGGTCGTGGTGGGATCGTATTGAGTGGTTTGCAAGAAGTACGTAACTACATTGATGATGCTGCTGGAACTGCCGAAGAGCATATGGAATGGGTCTTGATCAATGATATCGTCCATGAAAATGTGGAACGTCGTATCCTTTCTGATACCAATGGTGGAATGGGCGGCTGGTTAGCCATTCCGAAAAACAATGTTGAAACCGAAGAAGACTTACGTGTTGTTTTGAAATTTATCAATGATTTGATGGACGAAGAGCCGTTTACGTTGATGACGCAAGGGATCGAAGGGGTCCATTATGAAATTGATGATGAGGGTGTCTATGTCCGTTTAGATGATACGAAGTGGCAACAAGAAGTACAACCATTTTCTTCGTCTCGTCCATCAGAATTAGTAACAGTTTTCCCTTCAAGCAACCCATATGTCAACTTAGCCAATGAAAAGATTCGCGAAAATGAAGAGTTTGCGGTGATCAATCCTGCACAATCGCTGACCTCTGAAACCTATGATCGTTCATGGTCAAGCTTGATTGAAGGAATCTCAGACGCTTACTACCAATATATGACTGGGGAAATCGAGATCGATGGGTTTGATACAGCAATCGAAACCTTCTTAAGAAATGGTGGACAGCAAATCATTGACGAGTTCACGGAAGACTATCGTTCACAACAATAAAGGTCACAAAAGGTTCTGATCATCTATTGAGAAGAAATAGATGAAGTGAGGAGCCGCTACTGCTGAATGATTTGAAGACCAAGACCAGTTGAAGTGATTCGCTGCTTGGTCTTCTTTTTTCTTCAAAAGCAGTGAAGAAAGGAGAAGCTATGTTTCAACTAACTGTTCGGGGGCATGATGTAAAGAATTATGGGTCCCCAGAAGAATTAGCGCAAAAAATTGCCGCCCAAAACATTCATAACATTCAATTTGCATTAAATAAATCCTTCCCGCAATGGGCAGAGCCAGAGCAATTAAGCCCTGGTTTAGGCCGCTTTTTCAAACGAGTTTTTGGTCAATCTCACGTTCAGGTCGCTTTATTAAGTTGTTATTGTAATCTGATCCATCCTGATCTGGAAGAACGGGAAGCAATTTTATCCAGATTCGAGACCTATCTCGCACATGCCAAATATTTTGATGCAGCTATGGTCGCAAGTGAAACTGGTTCGATTTTGCCAAATATGGGGTATACCGAGGAAAATTTCAGTGACGTCGTTTTCGATGATTTGGTTCAGGTGATCAAGCGTTTGGTCCAAGTGGCCAAGAGACATCAAGTGATGCTAGGAATTGAAGCGGGCTTAAATCATCCACTATCATCGATCGACCGAATCGAAGAATTGCTGGAACGGGTACCCTCTGACTATTTAGGGATCATCTTTGATCCAACCAATCTGATTACGGCGAAGAACTATCAAGAGCAAGTTGCTTTGACAAGGGAAGCTTTTTCCCGCTTTGGCGATGCCATCGTTTGCTTGCACTTGAAAGATTATCAAGTAATCGATGGGAAAATCAAGGTAGTCCCATTGGGAGAAGGAAGGATTGATTATCAACAACTATTGGCCATCACCGCTGCATACAAGCCGTATTGTTATGTTGTGTTAGAAGGGACAACCGAAGAAGCGATGCAGCCAGCGATTTCCTTGATTGAAGCAATACAAAACTAATTGGTTCTTCACTGCTTGCGACTGTTGAAGACACGATTTATGAAGCAACGAGCAGTCGATTGCTCCGTTGCTAAACAAGCAGATTTGTTTACTTACTAAAAGTTAGTGTTATACTTAAAGTAACAAGTGAACGTAACTGTTTAGAAAAGAGGAAATAGCGATGACCATGATTCAATCAACTTATCAAATCGATGCAACTGCCGCAATTGGTAAAGTCGTTTTAAAAGTAGCAAACATAGAAAAAATGAGCCAGTTTTATTCGGACGTGATCGGTCTGACTTTATTGGAACAAAGTGTAGATCACGCGCGATTAGGCGTGGGAGCGCAAGAGCTTTTAGTTCTAGAGAAGGTAAGTGATCCGTTGCCTTTGACACGGAAAACAGGCCTTTTCCATACGGCATTTCTTTTGCCTAGCCGTAAAGACCTAGGAAATATGCTGATTCATTATTTGGAGGCCAAAGCCCCCCTCGATGGTGCCAGCGACCATGGGTATAGTGAAGCGTTATACCTGACCGATCCAGAAGGAAACGGGATCGAAGTGTATCGTGACAAACCAAAGAGTGAATGGGATATTCGAGCAGACGGTGAGATCGTAGGCGTTACTGTCGAAATGGACGCACAAGGCGTGCTGGGAGCCGCTGACCGATCTCAAACGACCTTTCCAGTTGGCACTACGGTAGGGCATGTCCATTTGAAAGTGGCGGACTTGGTAAAAACAGAAGAATTCTACACTCAAGTTTTAGGCATGCGTTTGACTTCAGATTTTGGTAGCCAAGCAAAGTTTTTTGCTGCTGGTGCGTATCATCACCATATCGGATCGAATATTTGGATGGGAAGAAATGTTCCAGCTATGGAAGAAAAGGATCTAGGCTTAGCGTACTTTACGATCGTTTTGCCAGCTTTGGCTTTTTCTACATTACGAAGTCATCTCAAGGCAAGTGGCGTTTCTTATGGGTTAGAAACAGAAAGCCGCTTGCATTTGACTGATCCGAATGGGATCAATCTGATCATTGAAAGAAAGAATCAGCCTTAAGATGGAGGTTTTTTCATTCTTGAAATGAGAGAATAACCTATAATCAAGTAAAAGGAGAGCAAGCATGAAAAAAAACGGGGCGGGACAGTCACTATTTCTAGCATTATTGATCAGTATGGGCTTATTTTTCTTTGTCCAAGGGAAACAATTAATAGAAAGTGGGGCGTCTCCTGTGATTTTTATTGCTTTTTCGGCTTTTGCAGGAATTATCGGAGTTGGTGTCTATGGTCTTCAAGCAATAATGAAGCAGCATCGGCGCAAAGCCATGGTACCAATCAAAACCAAAAAATAAAGAAACCGACCAATCTTAAACAGGAAGATTGGTCGGTTTTTTGTTTACGCTAAGAAAAAATGGGAAGTTTTGTCTCGTCCCTTACATACTAATTGTCCATGTTTTTGATCGCAAATTCGATCTCATCAGGTAAGAAGCCGTTCCCTTCAAGATGAGCAGCCATATTCCTTTGGCGGATTCCTAACACCCGACGGGATTGATTGGCGCGTCCTAAAGCATGGCGATACCAATCTACATCGAGGGTTTCTAGTGCCCATTGTGTTTCCTCCGCAGTAAAACCTTCTGTTTCTAACAGTTCTGCCATCTCTTGTTTTGAATAAAAGCGACGATTTCCTTGCGCTCTAACGAGGAAAAAGGCTTCACGTTCTCGTTCTGTCGCATTGTTTTCGCGCTCATAGCGTGCTGCTACAGTCGGGGTGCGATGAAACCCTGCTAAAATCGTTTCCTCGGTCACTTCGTTATCAAACACGTAGGTTCTGAAGTGAAAACGATTGTCGTTTTCCAGTTCAAGCCATAGTGATTCAACCAGAAATAGATAGCCAGATGGAATCGTTTCATAAACAGCAGCGGCTATTTCGTTAAAATAAGCGGAAACGGCTTCGTAAGGAGTCATTATCTCGGGAACGATTTCCGTCGTTTGGCCATTAAACAAAGTGATTGCGGAAGGATAGGTCTCGCCAGCATTCGTAAATGTGAGAATCTCCACTGGCTCATGTTTTGTTGAAAAGACATTCATGGTCACACCGTTCGCCAAATCAATAGCGGTCTGCCACTCGATTTCTTGGTCTTCGCTTTGTTGGTGTAAGTGTTCAAGTGTATCAGGTGTAAAACCAAGCTTTTCTCGTGAATCTTCATTGATCGCTTCTTCATCGTCAAGTGGATTGTTTGCCCCAACTGTCACTAGTGCCAAATCCTCTTCGTATTCGTTGAATAATTCTTGCAATTTTGCTCGTCTACTGACGATGATCGGGCTTTCCTCATGGAGGGCAAGTAAGGCTTCGATCCGGCCATTCCGAGCGGCAACCCAACTGGGCATATCTAGATAGCGAGCTTCGATCGCTTCTTGAGCAAGTGCGATCATTTTTTCTGTGTTTTCAATGAATGCCGCCTTGAGTTTTGAGTTGCTATTGACCTGTTCTAGAAAGGCCAATTCTGCTTCTTTGCCTCGAATCATCAGTTCGAGATTTTCAATACTTAACTCATAAGTAAGATTTTCTGCATGATAGGTATGTTCCCAACCGGCATCTAAAGCGGCACCAATGCGCTCAGAAAGTTCCTCAGGACTTGTTGAATTTATCGTTCCACATCCTGAAATCAGGGACAGTATTAGTAATAAAGGCAACAAAACTTGTTTTTTCATTTTTCTCCTCCTCGTGAGTCTCTGGTAAACTTCACCATTTTGTTCGAATGAACGCATCAAATAAAGACTTTTCTTGGGTATAAAAAATAGCAACAATATAAGGGGCAACATAAGGGCATCGCGATGCTCCTTTTTTTGTTAGTTTGTAATTATCCATGGTTGTCATCGCAGAGTCGATTTGTTCTGCTGAAAAGACTTCTGAAGCCAATAAACGACGGATATTGGCATGAGGTAGATTCATCCTGAGACGGTAGCTGTTTGCTTTTTGCAACGCTTGTTCGTTCCAATCGATAGTGAGATGGTCCACTGCCCATTGCGCATCATCATGGGAAACGCCCTCAAATTCTAGTTGTCGTATCATGCGAGTACGGGAAAAGTCATCCGTCTAGTATAGGCTTTGGCACGGGCTATCCCTCGTCTTTGTTCTGAAGATTTCTTACTCTCGGTCTGAGTTTGTTCATCATTGTTTTGCTGGCTTTGCGTTTGGCGCTAGCTTATTGAAGCTGCTGATAAACGGTAGCGACCATGTCTTGGTCAATGTCATGATCAAAGCCATAGGTCATCACCGCCAACTGATGTTCATCAGAAGATTGATCGAATCGATTCATAAACATCAAGGATTCACGAGGAATATTTATGACCAGCGCTCGTAAAATCGTTTCATAGAAGGCAGCTTTTTGCTCGTCGGCAGTTTCCCGATTAAGTACAGTAAACCCAGATGCGTACTGCTCATCGGACTTCGCAAAAACCAAGACGTCAACATTCGTTTCCCTTGTGTGGTAAACAGTGGCAGTGAGTCCATCGTCAAGTTCAATCCTGCGATGAAGAGTAAGCGTATCTTCTGTGAGCTGTTGAAGCTGTTCGATATCGTCTGCTAAAAGCCCCAGCTTTTCCCGTGGGTCGGCTTCAGGAATCGTTTCGTTTGCTACCTCCAGTAGACTGTTGAGGTTGTCTTGATTACTGAGAATGATAGGGCTCCGTTCATGAATCGCAGCCAGAGCCTGGCTATAACCAATGCGGGCAGCAAACCAAGCAGGGACATCGATCCGACGCTCCACTAGTGCTCGTTCAGCGGTTGCCATCAAATCACTCGTGTGGCTGATCAATTGCTGAAGGTCTTCGTCGGAAGAATCAAGTTCTTCCAAAATAGCCAGTTCGGCTTGGCTGCCGGCAATCAGCAATTCT
The DNA here is from genome assembly GCF_002393265.1 of Enterococcus sp. FDAARGOS_375. Lineage (NCBI taxonomy): Bacteria > Bacillati > Bacillota > Bacilli > Lactobacillales > Enterococcaceae > Enterococcus > Enterococcus sp. FDAARGOS_375. The sequence goes on from NZ_CP023515.1 coordinate 2,823,025, forward strand.
AAGGTCGCAGGTTGATAATAGGCCCAGCCCGTTCCAGACTGGTTTGTATATTCCAGTCGTGCTTCGATGCCAAGTGCAACGGTCTCTGACAGTTCTTCATCTGCCTTGCCGCAGCCGATAAGCAAAATAACGAATGACAATAGGGTGATCAGTATTCTTTTTTTCATTAGGCTCCTTCTTTCTATCGAAAGTAACTGAGAAAACGGTCGGAAGAGGTTTGTTGTTTGGTCATCGGGGGGAAGGAAGAAGTCAGGTGAATGGAATAAATGCTGAAAAGATTTTCCATCACTCGTTCATTCAAGAAACTGTTTCTTACACGCTAATAAGAAATGACGGAACATCGAACTAGTTTTCATCAATAATCGTTATATTGTTCATTTTATATGAAAAATATCTATGAATGCAATGATAAAAGAATTTCTATCGGACTTTTTGTGTTTTGGGAAAGGAGGATTACTATCAACTTTTGAGGAGTAGGTGCTCAAGATCAAGCGATCGAGAGAATTCATTGAAGGATCGCCAGGGGGGAATCTTTTGTGAAAAAAAAACAGCTTCCCCAAAAGGGGAAGCTGTAAGGATGCGGAAAATGGGATTTGAACCCACACGAGCGATTGCTCACAAGACCCTCAATCTTGCACGTCTGCCATTCCGTCATTTCCGCAAATACTATAGAAGGTAACGCAGGCTGAAGTAGTTCTGTCACACCGCGTCTAAAAAATATCTTACCTGATTTTTGACAGGTTTGTCAATAACTTTTCCAAGAGCTATTTAAAAGAATATTCAGACAATGGATTGCAATTTTTGTCATAAACGGTATGCTAAAAGAATGAATGATTTTTTGAGAGGAGAGCAAATGAATTACTTTAGAAACCAATTAGCCAAATCTGCGAAACAAAGAATATTTATCTTCCTACTCATGGGTGCCTTTAGTTTAGGCTGCTGTTTTTCCGTTTATTTGAAACTAATGGAACCCATCAACTTGCCCGCCACGATCACTGCAGAAAAAGCCGAAGCCTCAAGACTTGTTGATCGCTACCAAGCCAATCAGTCGGGCTCGCCTGATGAGCAAGAGGTGTATCAACTTTTGCTTGAAAATAATACACTGACCTCACGGCAGTTATCCAACTTGATTATGGAGGAATACGAACGATTTAATCAAACGAGTATTCAAATGGCGGAGCTAAAAAAGCAGATTTGGGCGTCTGCAGTTGATGACAAAGCGTTTTTACCGCCGATGTGGTCGATCGAACAAGAGCAAACGGTCTATCAAGCCTTAGCCGAGCAAGAAAAAGATCCGGTTCTCACGGCTGCCAATACCCAGACGGCTGTCGCTTTGGCAATAACGTTTTTACTGAATTTTGGGTTCTTCTTCTGGGCTTTTTTTGCTAGTGACAATTTATTAGAAGAAAGAGAACACTTCTCCTTGATCCGCTCATACCCACAGATTTTCCCGATTCGGATGGTCAGTAAGGTTTTTGTCAAAACGATCACCAATTTAGGAATCTTGCTCGTGTTTTTCTTAGGCGTCTTTCTTTCAATGAGCCTTCTGGGGGAGTTCGGAGATTGGCAGTATCCAGTAGCCGTCTATCTCAGTGGGGATTGGGCAGCCTTACCTTTTTGGCAGAGCGTTTTATCTAGTATGGCTTCTTTTGCCTTGCTGATTGGTTTGATCGAATGCTTAGGCTTTGTCATGAACATGGTCGCAGCCAATCGATACGTCTCTTTCTTTTTACTGGTGCTTTTTTATGGATTCGGCTTGATTCCGATGCTGCAAAAGATCCCTATATTACCAGTTCATCTAGCTGCTATGGATAAATTTTATTCGGGTGCCTTTGCTTTGGGCTCTGGCACTTCTTGGGGCGTCTATGCCAGTTGGCTGCTGACGCTAGTGTGGATCTTCCTTTGTTTAAGCATCATGCTCGTTGCGGATAAACAGAATCGCTTGTTGAGAGGAGGCAAAGGATGAAAGACTATTTTTTCTTTGAATTACGCCAGCTGTTAAAAAGCAAGAAAACCATTGGCCTTTTTTGCTTGCTGCTGATCTACAGCGGCGTTTACAGTTTTTGGCAAAGAGACTTTCGCCCGATTGAACGAGTAGATAAAACAGAAATGCAACAACGCTATACCGTGCGACAAGATTTTCTTGATCAACAAGCAGCCAATCCCTCTGACCATTGGTCGGCATTCATGGCAGTCGAAATGTTTAGCCCATGGAATGAGGCAGAAAAACAACGGCTCGACGCGCTAGCCGAGAAAGACTGGCAAGCTTATGCACAAAGCACAAGTACTTGGTACCATCTCGCTTTGCAATTTACCGATGAACGAAATATATTTTATACCCCTGATTATTACACGTTTCGAAATTACTATGCTGGGTATGACGGGCGCTTCGGCTATGCATCAACCGCAAAACTGATGGAGGCTTTTAGCCAGCTGCCCAATAGCAAACTCTCTCAAGCAGTCATGGAGCAAAAAACGGGGGTGCAAGCATTACAGCGAAGCTTTACTGAATATTTACCGATTCTATTAATTGCTGTTTCTTTATTTTTGGCGATCGATTGTTTACCAAAAGAACGAAGACATAAATCCCTGTTTCTTTCACTGCCATTATCGGCAGAAGAGATCCTTTGGAGTAAAACGGCAGCGTTGATGGTTGGTTCTGCAATCGCAACGCTAGGAACCATGTTCTTTATCTGGTTTGGCTCTGGTATTCAATTCGGCTTTGGTTCCTTTGAGCTGCCAGTCACGATTTTATCATCGACCTTTGATGCCCGCTACCCGATCACAGATTTCAATGCTTTTGAAACACAAGCCATCGGTCTTTTTTTAAGTCAATGTTTTCTAGCAACGCTTTTCTTGCAGTTTCTTTATTGTCGCGGCATCTTGCTGTTCAGTGCCCTGTTTCGTTCAGAACTGATTAATCTGCTTGTGGCTGGTTTTTGTTTGCTTTCGCCCTTTCTTTTCCAACGACGCTGGTTTAGTGCCTACCTTGATAAAACGCTGTATGTCTATCTGTATCAAAATGTGGGACAAGTCCTTTCAGGCTGGACACGCTTTTACTTTGGTTCTGCAGGATTTACGATGGAAAAAGGCTTACTTTTATTAGGCGGGGTTTGGCTTCTGATCGAAATGTGTTTCTATTTGACGATCCAACGCAAAAAATTTCATTTGGCATAGGAGGAACGATATGTTAGAACTGAAAAATGTGACTGTCACATATACGAGAAAAGTATTGGATCAACTTTCCGTTGCTTTTTCTCCCGGGGAGATCGTCGGGTTAGTCGCCCCTAACGGCACTGGGAAATCCACACTATTGAATGTGGCGATGAATTTCATCCAGCCGAATGAAGGCGCAGTATTTTTAAACGGCAGTCAAGTATATGTGACCAAAAAATCAGAAGTGGCAGCGCATCAACAAATTTCATTTTTTCCTGACCAAAATGATTTGTACAATGATTTAAGCGGACTCGAGCATTTGAAACTGTATCAGCGAATGTGGCGTTCAGAGGAACGCTTGGTGGAAGAAACGATTGCTCGTTTGCGAATGAGCGATTATATCAAACGCCCAGTGGGAACCTATTCGCTGGGGATGCGGCAACGTCTGTGTTTTGCGATGCAGATCGTGACAGATACGCCATACATGCTGATGGATGAGGTGATGAATGGCTTAGATCCGACAAATGTCGAATTGATCTCTAACGTGTTGAAAGCCTTGCGGGAGCAAAAGAAAGCGATCGTGATCGCTTCGCATATTCTGACGAATTTAGATTCTTACGCGGATAGGGTCTTGTTTTTAAAAGATGGTAAGATCATTCACGAATACCTTGGTCGCAAGTCGTTAGTCAATGAACCGTTGTATGTAAAGACGGACTCGGCGGATTTCTTGGTGGCTTTTCCAGAGCTAACGACAGTGACTATCGATCTGCAAGGGCGGATCTATCTAGTAGAAATCAGCGATCCGCAGTTGCCGCAACGCTTTATCGCAGCAGGAATCACTGATTTTTCGGTGGGGCATTTGGCGTTAAATGAATTGTACTTGAAGTATTTTCCTGAAAATTCCTGAATGAACCAAATTCAGTGGATGAACGCAGGGCAAGCGCTCTCGACCGAGAGGTGAAAAATTTTCGCCACAGTTAAAATTTTTTTGCTATAATAGGTTCAATCTGAAAAGAGATCAACGACGAGAACCAATAACCTGACGTTGACCTATGGTTAAAGGAGAAATGGAATATGAAGAAATTTTCAAAGTCGTCAAAACTTGAAGGGGTCAGTTATGATGTACGCGGCCCTGTTTTAGAAGAAGCTGATCGGATGCAAGAAGAAGGCATCAGTATCTTAAAATTAAATACGGGGAATCCCGCGCCCTTTGGCTTTGAAGCCCCAAATGAAATCGTTAGAGATTTGATTATGAATGTGCGAGAGTCGGAAGGCTATTCTGATTCAAAAGGGATTTTCTCGGCACGTAAAGCGATCGAGCAATATTATCAATTACAAAAATTTCCTGATGTGACCATCAATGATATTTACACAGGTAATGGTGTTTCCGAGCTGATCACGATGTGTATGCAAGGGTTATGTAACAATGGGGACGAAGTGCTCGTGCCGATGCCAGACTATCCCTTGTGGACTGCTTCGATCTCATTAGCTGGCGGAAAACCCGTCCATTATATTTGTGATGAACAAGCAGATTGGAATCCTGATATCGAGGATATCAAAGCCAAAGTAACCAGCAAGACGAAGGCCATCGTCATTATTAATCCAAATAATCCCACCGGCGCCGTTTATCCGAAAGAAGTTTTGCAACAAATCGTCGAGGTTGCTCGTGAGCATGACTTGATCATTTTCTCCGATGAGATCTATGACCGTTTAGTCATGGATGATTATGTCCATGTACCGATTGCTACACTAGCACCAGATCGCTTCGTTGTGACGCTAGGCGGTTTGTCTAAGTCTCACCGAGTGGCAGGCTTCCGCGTTGGCTGGATGGTTCTCAGCGGGGATAAGTCCAATGTCAAAGACTATATCGAAGGCTTGAATATGTTGTCTTCGATGCGGCTGTGTTCCAATGTTTTATCGCAACAAATCGTTCAGACTGCATTAGGCGGCTATCAAAGCTCCGATGAGCTGCTGCTGCCAGGTGGTCGAATCTATGAACAAAGAGAGTTTATCTACAAGGCGATCAATGATATTCCTGGATTGTCAGCAGTGAAACCGAAAGCAGCTTTTTATATTTTTCCTAAAATTGATATTCAGCGCTTTAACATTACCAATGATGAACAATTTGTTCTCGACTTTTTACATGAACACCATATCTTGTTGGTGCACGGCGGTGGGTTCAATTGGCAACAGCCCGATCATTTTCGTATCGTCTACCTTCCTAATATGGAAGATTTAAAAACGACTGCTGAAAAAATGACAGAATTCTTGGCAGCGTATCGCCAGAAGTAAGTACATGAAAAAGCACCGCTCCTTCAGCGATCGTGAGGGAGCGGTGCTTATGTTTTTATTCGGTAACTGGTTGACAAATTTTTTTGCTGACAATCATCCGATTGGTAAACTTATCCAGCATTTCAGCACTAGGATCGGTCACTTGAACGAGGACCGAATTTTCATATTCCCGTTCGATGATCCCTTGGTATTTTTTGCCTTCCCATGTAAAAAAGATCGTACTGTCGATCGTCATCTTAACACCTCATTTGAAATTGTGGAAAAATAACAAGACATTCTTGAAATTGCTTTCCTTTTTGTCATTATGTGCTAAAATAAAGAAAATTAAAAATGCGAATTCGCATTTTTGACAAGAAACGTTCGATTTTTTTAGAATTCCCCCTGGAGGACGATTATGAAAAAAAGAGATGAATCTTTTGGTCAAAATATCCGTTCAATTCGGTTGAAACGAAAGATGACCCAGAAGATGTTAGCGGAAGATATTTGTTCGCAAAGTGTGTTAAGTCGTATCGAAAACAACGAAGAGCTGCCCAATGTCTGGGTGATGTATCAAATTTGCCAACGCTTAGGCGTCACCTTAGATCAAGTAATGATGCTTCATTCGGAAGAGATCAACAAAACCAATCAAATCTTTGCCGAAATCGAATCACATTTTGTCCATAAACAATTTCAAGAAATGCGGGAAAAAATGGAAGACAAGGCGATCAAGGATTATCTGTATCTGGATTCAGATATGCAAATGTATTACTACTATCTAGGCAGCTGTGATTATTTTCTCGATCAAAACTATGATGCCGCCCTTGAGGCGCTGAAAAAAGGATTGGCCTATTCCTATCAACAGGATAAGACCAATGTTTCGGTGATGGAAATTCGTATCCTGAGCTGCATGGGTCGTGTCTATAGTGACTTGCTGCAACTGGGTGAGGCGCGTTTTTACTTAGAAAAAGCCTACGATGCCATGCATGCCTTGCCGCCGGAGCGACTGTCTACAGCGCTGACCAAAATTTATTACAACTATGCGGTCTTTTTAAAAGAGCAACAAGAAGACTGTCGCGCGCTAAAAGTAACCAACGAAGGCATTGCTCTAGCGAGAGAGAAAAATAGCTTGTATTTTCTAGAAGAATTGTTTGAACTAAAAGGACAATTGCTTCAAAGACTAAAAGAAGAAAAAGCAGCTGAAAAAAGTTTTCAACTGTATCGTGCCGTCATGGATATTCGCCAATCTGACAAAGTGGTGTAGACCTTTCTTGACTTCTGCTGCAAATAAGAGTACTTTTAAGGAAGAAAAGAAATAGAGGAGCGATCAAGATGAATAAATATATTTACGCAGACAAATTCTTTCTGAAATCAGCGGTTCATGGCCCTGGTTACTTGGAGGTCAAGGAGGGAAAATTCGGCGCAATCGTCGATGAAGTCCCTGCTGGTGCAGACGTAGAAGATTATTCAGGCAAATGGGTAGCACCGGGGCTTGTGGATACTCATATCCACGGGTTTATGAACCATGATGTGATGGATAACGATGCAGAAGGCATCAAAGCCATGTCAGAAGGTCTTTTGTCTTGTGGTGTGACATCGTTCTTACCGACAACCTTAACATCTAGCAAAGAACGATTGCGGGATGTTGCTGAAACCGTTGGGAAAGTCAAAGACGAAGTTACAGGAGCAAAAATCCAAGGGATCTATTTTGAAGGTCCGTTCTTTACTGAAGAACATAAAGGGGCACAAAATCCGATCTACTTTGGTGATCCTGATATTGATACCTTCCATGAATGGCAAGAAGCTTCTGGTGGAATTATCAAGAAAATCGCCTTGGCTCCTGAGCGCGAAGGTGTGAGTGAGTTTGTTTCGCAAGTGACAGAAGAAGGCGTAGTGGTTGCACTAGGGCATAGTAACGGAACGTTACAAGAAGCGCAAACAGCAGTAGAAGCTGGTGCCAGTGTCTTTGTTCATGCCTTCAACGGAATGCGCGGATTAAACCATCGTGAACCTGGAATGGTCGGTGCCTTACTTTCATTAAAAGAAGTTTTTTCTGAGTTGATTTGTGATGGCCACCATGTGCATCCTCAAGCAGCTGAGATCTTGATGGAAAAAGCTGGTCACGACCATGTGGCCTTGATCACCGACTGTATGATGGCTGGCGGTATGCCAGACGGTGATTACATTTTAGGTGAATTTCCTGTAGTGGTAAAAGATGGCACGGCTCGAATGGAAACAGGCAATCTTGCTGGCAGCATCTTGAAACTAAAAGAAGCCGTGAAAAATGTTGTAGAATGGGGAATTGCTACCCCTCAAGAAGCGGTCATGATGGCCAGCTTGATCCCAGCGATCAGCTGCAAGATCGACCACGCTTGCGGTATGATCAAACAAGGTCGTCCAGCTGACTTCATTGTTTTGGATCAAGAAATGAATTTAGCAGCCACTTATTTAGATGGTGTTTGCCGTTACCAAGCATAAAATGAAACAATCTGCTTCAAGAAACAAGAAGAGAGCTTCTCTTGATCTGTTTTTTGAGCAGATTTTTTTATTTTCAGTTATGATGAAAGAAAACGGTATTCTTAGAAGGGGAAGGTGGCAAATTGAAGACGATTTTAGTTACGGGTGCCAACGCTGGCATGGGCTTTGCAACAGCCAAACAATTGGCAGAATTGGGGATGCATGTGATTTTGTATTGCCGTTCTGCCGAACGAGGACAGGCAGCACAGCAACGTTTGAAGGAAGAGACAGGCAATCCAAGCATCGATCTAGTGGTCGGTGATTTGGGGTCGTTGGCTAGCGTACGCAAGTCAGCCGCTGAAATCAACGCCCGCTTTGAGAAATTGGATGTACTGATCAATAATGCGGGCATCGTCAATTTAAAAAAAGAGCGAACAGCCGATGGATTTGAACAAATGCTGGGCGTAAACTACGTGGGGCATTTTGAACTGACCCGTCAGTTATTGCCGCTAATAAAACGTGCGGATGCTGGTAGGATCGTTAATGTTGCTTCTGGTGCTTACAAATTTGTAAAGAAAAAGGATCAGCGCTTTTTCGATGTGGCGAATTTTTTGCCTTGGCGGGAATATGGCCGCTCAAAAAAAGCCCTGATTTTATTTACAGATGCGCTTGCGTTTCAACTGCGCAATACGACCGTTACTGCCAATGCCTTGCATCCAGGAGCTGTGGCGACGAGCTTAGGGGTCAGCCGACAGACAGGATTTGGTCAATCTGTCTACAAAATGCTCACGCCTTTTTTCAAAACACCTGAGGAAGGGTCTGATACAGCGATATATTTGGCACTAAGCCCCGAGGTGGCTGGCACTAGCGGGCGCTACTTTGTCGATCGTCAGGCAGTGCCGACGGAGATCCTTGATGAGCGGCAGCAAGCGCAAAAACTTTGGGAAGAAACCCAGCGAAGAATTGCCGACCAAGCACAATGATTGGTTTTTGTTCTTTGTCAATCAAATGAGATGGAAGTGTAAAATCGATTCTGGGACAGAATGAGCATCATTTTGTCTCAGATTTTTTAATTTGATAAAATGAGCTGCTTTTTTGCTGTTTCTTTCGCAGGAATAAGTATGATACACTATTAAGCGAGAAAGCGCATGCGGCGCTGGAATTCTTGGAGGAACATAATGAGTTATATCGAAGTTGTGAAAGAAGTGAAAAAATACACAATGGGCGACACGGTTATTGCTGCTAATGATGGTGTTTCGTTTTCCGTAGAAAAAGGAGAGATCGCACTGATCCTTGGTCCAAGTGGCGCTGGTAAGTCCACCGTTTTGAACATATTAGGCGGAATGGATCAATGTGATAGTGGCAAAGTGATCGTTGATGGAACAGATATTGCTGGCTTTGATGCCAAACAATTGACGACCTATCGCCGCAAAGATGTCGGTTTTGTCTTTCAGTTTTATAATTTGGTCCCTAATTTGACAGCCAGAGAAAACGTTGAACTCTCAGCACAAATCGTGCCAGAGGCACTTGATGCAGCTGAGATCTTGACCCAAGTTGGGCTTGGTGATCGCTTGGATCACTTTCCAGCGCAATTGTCTGGTGGCGAGCAGCAGCGAGTCACGATCGCTCGTGCTATTGCGAAGAAGCCCAAATTGCTGCTTTGTGATGAACCAACTGGGGCACTTGACTATGAAACGGGGAAACAGATTCTAGCAATTCTAGAAAAAACGGCTCGCGAGACTGGGACGACCGTTTTGATCATTACACATAACAGCGCATTGGCTCCCATGGCTGATCGTGTGATCCATATCAATGATGCAAAGGTCCGCAAGATGGAAAAAAATACTCATCCGATTCCAATTGCCTCTATTTCTTGGTAAATGCCTATGAAAAAAACATTATTACGTTCCAGTTTACGTGAAATCAGGCAAGCACCCGGGCGGTTTTTGTCCATATTAGGCATTATCTTTTTAGGGGTCGCTTTTTTTGTGGGGATCAGTGCAACTGGTCCGAATATGGAACAAGCAGCTGAAGATTATTTTGCTCGCCAGAAATTAGCGGACTTTACGATTGCGTCAACATTAGGGTTGTCGACTGCCGATCGGGAAATCATTGAAGAAATGCCTGATGTTACGTCTGTTGAAGCAGAGCAGATCGCCGATATCAATGCCGAAAATCACCGTGCCGTGATCCGTGTCTTTTCCCTTTCGAAGGAGCGGCAAGTCAATCAATATCAGGTGACTTCTGGTCGATTGCCGCAAAAGTCAGGGGAAATTGCTTTGGATCAAGCGGCACAAAGCAGCGGTGGGTTTGCACTAGATGAAACTTTCGAACTGCCAGAAAACGGTGAAAACCAGCTAGAAACGCACACTTACACGATCGTTGGCTTTGTCAATAGTCCCGAATTTATTGAGAATTTTCATCGAGGCAATAGTACCGTTGGGAATGGAACGGTCGATTACTTTGCAGTAATTCCAGAAGAAGATTTTAAAGAAACTGCGTATGCTAGATTGTTAGTTCGTTTTGATGAGCTATCGCAAGTGGCTAGCTATTCAGAAGCATATCAGACAAAAAGGGATCAAGTAAGTGATGAAGTAGAAGAACGGTTGGCTCCGCGGGCACAAGGACGGCGGCAAGAGTTGATCGATGAAGCGCAACCAGCCATTGATGAGGCCAAAGAACAGATTCGTGATGGCGAAGAAGCATTGCAGCAAGCGCAAGCGGAACTTGAAGACGCAACAGAGAAATTGGCGCAGGCGCATCAGGAGTTGACGGAACAAGAAGCAGCTTTTCAGACAGAGATTCAAACTGCCCAAGAGCAATTGAATGGAGAAGCGCAAAAATTAGCTGAGGGGAAACAGGCATTGATCGAAAATCAACGCCTGCTAGATCAAAATGAACAAGCATTGATTCAGCAAGAAGCCCAAGTACAGTCAGCCCAAGCTCAGTTGGCACCCGTTTTGGCACAAAGACCTGAACTACAAAGGGGCATCCAGCAGGTAGAGGAGCAACTGGCGCTGGCATACCAAGGCATGGATCAAATCAGAAGTGTGGGTCAACTTTCTGCAGAGGAGCAAATGGCCCAGCTGCCTACCGTCTATGCACAAGTAACCGCGGCTCTGGCACAGTTGAACCTGCCGACAGATGTCCTTGGTCCGATTCCTGATCTGGAGGAAATCGATGAAACGATGATTGCTACTATGCTGACGGCAGCTGAAGATACATTGCGCCCACTCATTGCCGAAGGCGAGCAACAACGTGCGCAATTACTTGGGCAAATGGCTGCGATCAATGACCAAGAAGCGCAACTTCAGCAGGCACAACAGCAAGTCAATACTGGCTGGAGCCAAATCAGAGCTGGGCGCCAAGAATTGGCACAAGCGCAGACCCAGATCACCCAAGGAGAGACGCAGATGAGCGACGCTCGTGAGACCTTAGCTTCTGAAAAAGCCAAGGGTCAGTCTTTATTAGCTGCTGGTTGGCAAGAATATCGAGAAAACGAAGCAACCCTTCAAGAAAAGCTTGACGAATTTAAAGAAAGAGCACCAAAAGAACGCGAAAAACTTGAAGATGCCAAAAAAGAAGTTGCTGAAAAAGAGCAGGAATTATTGGATCTAAAACCGGCAGTTTATCGTGTCGCGAACCGCGATGCGAATCCTGGTTATTCAGAGTACCAAGACAATGCGGAACGGGTTTCTTCGTTAGCGACGATTTTCCCAGTTATCTTCTTTTTGATTGCAGCGTTAGTCAGTCTAACCACCATGACGCGGATGATCGATGAAAAACGTAGTGAGATCGGTACATTGAAAGCATTAGGCTATCGTAACTGGGAGATTGGACAGAAATTTTTGCTTTATTCCTCTGCAGCAGGCATCACAGGTGCTGTATTGGGTCTAGCGGTCGGCTTTTCCTTTTTTCCAGCAATCATCATTCAAGCTTATGGACCGCTTTACAATCTCACGGAGTATGACACCCCATGGTATTTGCGGCTTTCATTGATTGCTGTGGGAGTCAGCTTGCTTTGCACCATCGGTATCGCGCTGCTGGTTTTACGTTTTGATTTAAGACAGTCATCGGCTTCATTGTTACGACCAAAGGCACCCAAAACAGGAAAACGAATTCTCTTAGAAAGAATCACCGTTATATGGCGGCACTTAAGTTTTATTCAAAAAGTTACAATGCGAAACCTGTTTCGCTACAAGTCAAGAATGCTCATGACCATCTTAGGGATCGCGGGATGTACCTCCATGATCTTGACTGGATTTGGTCTAAGAGATTCCATCAGCAATATCATTCCTTTACAGTTTGAGAAAATCTGGCAGTATCAGGCGGTGATCACCTTTGATGATGAGGATTCGGAAGCAATGAGTGAAACAAAAGCCGCCGCAGAAGATATTGAAGGCTTTGAAGCAGGGTTATTCTTGCATACGGAAAGTCTGACGTTGGCTCAATCGGGGGGCACGCAGCAAGAAGTAACCGTCACCGTGCCAGAAGATCCTTCGGCTTTATCGGGATTTGTCCACTTGAATGATCGGGTTTCAGGAGAAGCTTACGAGCTAGAAGGAGAGGGCGCCATCATCAATGAAAAGCTTGCTAAGTTGTTTGGATTATCGGTGGGTGATACGATAACGTTGACGAATGAAAGCGGCGAAGCATTTGAACTGAATGTGGCTGCAATCGCAGAAAACTACACAGGGCATTTTGCTTATTTGACCCCAGATGCGTATCAAAAGATCTTTCAGGCCGCCCCTTCTTACAACAGTGAGTTATTGAAATTCAGTCAGCGTTTGACGAAATCGGAGGAAGAAGTGATCGCGGCTGATTTGATGGCACAAGACAATGTCATCAATGTTTCCTTCCTCTCAGCTTCAGCGGATGCCTTAGATGACACGACCGCAACCTTGAACATCGTCATCTGGATCTTGATCTCGTCTGCGGGGGCATTAGCCTTTATCGTGTTGTACAACTTGAACAACATCAATATAGCGGAACGCATTCGCGAGTTGTCAACCATCAAAGTATTGGGCTTTTATGATCGAGAAGTGACCATGTACGTCTTTCGTGAAAATATCTTTCTGACGATCTTCGGCATTGTATTTGGTTTATTATTAGGGGTGCTTCAGCATCAATTTGTCTTACAGACCATCGAAGTCGATATCGCCATGTTTTCACCGACAGTCGAACCAATGAGCTATGTGTATGCCGCTGGATTGACCTGCTTATTTTCAAGCGTGGTAGGGATCGCAATGTATTTCAAACTGAAACATGTCAATATGATTGATGCACTGAAAGCCAATGAGTAACAAAAACAGCCTTTTCTCAGAATGATTCTGGAAAAAGGCTGTTTTTATTTTTCTTGTTTTTCTTGTTCGGAAATCTCGCCTTGGACTTCTTCTAGCATGGCTTTTAGTTCAAGCTCTTTTTGCCTCAGCACCACCAGATCTTCTTGGATCTCATCCTTTTTCTCTTCCTCAGGTGGTCGAATGACGAAATTGATCGATAGGGCAACTAACGTGCCGATAAAGGTGTCCAATACACGGTCTAAGGCGAAGATGATCGATTCCCCTTGAGGGACACTGGAAGTGATCAAAAGCATCGTCGCAATAGCAGAGATAATGCCAGAATTGTTATTGATGCCATCTGAAAAAACGATGACAAAAATGACTAGCGCTGGCAAGACAAACAATTCGATCAGAAAGTCATTTTGAAAATATTGCTTCGTCAAAAAGTAAAAAATGGCTGTACCACCACCGATCGTATTTCCTAATACCCGTGACTTACCAAAAGAGATCGTTGTGGTCAGGTCTTGTCGCAAAGAAAAGACAGCCGACAAGGCAGCAATCAATGGTTGGCCACGATCAAGAAAATGAAAGAGCAGAATACAAAGCATGACAGCGATGGCTGTTTTTATCGTTCGCATACCTAAGCGAAAACGCCCCAGTTTCATGGTCAAATGCCCCCTTTACTTAATCATACCCAAAGCAGTTGAGAAATTCTAGTCTTATTCCTCACAATTTAGTATACTTTTCACAGGAGGTGACAAAAATGAAAATCGGAATGAGGACCGTGAAAACGGCGATTGCTGCTGGTTTATCAATGTTTCTAGCACAACAGATCGGTCTTTTGTATGCGCCAGCCGCAGGGATCATCGCCATTTTAAGCGTCGGCAATACAAAGAAAACGTCACTTTTTACGGGAATCGGGCGTTTGATCTCTTTGGCGATCGCAACACTCTTAGCTTTTGTCAGCTTCCATTTATTAGGCTTTGGGCCGATAGGATTTGTTCTTTTTCTCTTTCTCTTTATCCCAACCGCTGTCTATTTCAATTTGACCGATGGGATCGTCGTCAATTCTGTCTTGGTGACCCATTATATGATGGAACGTTCGTTTGCTTGGCCACTGATTGGGAATGCTTTTTTATTGATGAGTATTGGCATTGGCTTTGCACTTTTGTTCAATTTATATATGCCAGATGGCGAACGAGCATTGAAAGAAAGACAGCAATTAGTGGAAGAAACGTTTAAAAGTCTTTTAAAAGACATGTCGATTGCGTTGACTGAAAAAGAAAAGGCGACGCTTCCCCAGGTTTGCCAAACGCTTTTGGGGGATATCAAGCAAGGCAAACAACAAGCAATGGTGCATAGTGAAAATCAATGGCGAGGAGAAGCCTCCTATTATGAAGAGTACTTTACCATGCGCCAAAGTCAGGCACGCTTACTCTTAGAAATGGTTGACTTATTGCAGTTGTTTTGGGTAGAAGAAGCCTATACAAATGCGTTTCAAGAGTTGCTATCCTTTACTGCCGAGTCCTTTCACGAAAATAACGATGGGAAAGAGATCTTGGCAAAAATTGCTGCGCTTTATGAAGATTATCGACAAAAGCCATTGCCCCAAACAAGAGCAGAGTTTGAAAATCGCGCTCAGCTGTTTCAGTTTCTGCAAACCTTTAAAAGTTTTATTGAAATCAAAGCCGACTTTTCTGAACAAATGCAAACAATGGCACGTTAAAAAAAGACTCCCAAAAAGGAGTCTTTTTCATTTTACTGCTGTTCCCAAAAAGCTTGCATTTGATCAAGAACGTCAATGACATCAGTGGTCAAATGGATCGATCCTTCGATCTCGCCATCGATGGCTTTGATCATATTGGCAATTTCATAATTAAGGGCTTGACTGCTGTCGCCAGCTTCAATCACTTCATTTGTTCCATCTCGGAAATGGATCACGGCTTTGTCCGCACGAGGGTATTCATCTACGGTAATGTATCCTTCTTCGAAAGCGACGATACCGGTTTTAGGCATTTTCGCTTGAAAAGTCAGCGTGACACTAGCCATTTCATCGGCTGGATTTTGTAGGATCGTGACTGATTGTTCATCCACACCTGTAGAGAAGGGCTTCATGCTGCTAAACGTCACTTCTGGTGTATCCGTCATGAAAAAGCGGGCAAATGAAACAGCATACGTACCGATATCCAATAAAGCACCGCCGCCTAAATCTGGATTGAAGAAACGATTGCTTGGGTCTGGATCTTTGTAGCTGCCAAATGGTGCTTGGATCATTTTTAATTTTCCTAAGCGTCCGGCATCGATCTCTTCCTTCAACCGAGCATAAACCGGCATATTGAAAATCGTCATTGCTTCTTCTAAGATTAGGTTTTTTTCTTTGGCTAAGGCTAGTTCTTCCGCTAGCTCATCGGCACTGGTGGTGATGGCTTTTTCGCAGAGGACATGTTTTCCTGCCATCAGAGCTTTCATAATAAATTCATGATGAAGATCATTAGGTACTGCAATATAAACAATATCGATTTGCGGATCTTCTAACATGGCATCTGTGCTTTCATAAGCATGGGGAATAGAGTGTTTCTCAGCAAATGCTTGGACTTTAGGGAAACTCCGGGCACTGACCCCATACAGTTCACTTGCTTCATTAGAAAAGCCAGCAGCAAATTGCGTTGCGATATCTCCGAGGCCAATCATTCCCCAACGGTATTTTTTCATCATTGATCATCTCCTTCGTATTTAGTATAACAAAAGAAATCAATTCTTTAAAATAATCAAAAACAATCGCAAAAAGTTTCCATTACGGCTGACTTTCAGTAAAATATAGAAGAGGAGGGATAACATATGCATAATGTATCAATTGCAATTATTTTAAATACCATCATCGAGCAATACGCATCAGAAAAACAGTTTTATGAAACACAATTAGGCATCACCGAGGAGCAATGGGAAGCATGGAAAAATGGCACAATGAGTCTGTCACCTGCTGAAAATCAGAAAGTGAAGCTGCTGTTTTCAGATTATGAATGGATGTTGATCCAAAAAATCATTCGGCAAACCGTCATTTATCCAGAAAAACGCAATCAAGCGGTCGTCGAGTTCAAAAAAATGAAGACTCAAATTGCCAGAACGTGGTTAGCAAGCGATTTAGCGAAAGTCGAATTGTTAACAGAATCTGAAGAAACAGCCCAATACCTTGATTTGAGAGTCAGTATTACGTATGATGAGTGGGGTTATGATGATATACTAAACTTCCGATTGCCCGCTTTTGTTCAGCAGCAAATTCGCAATGAAAAAATCGAACTGTTGGAGTGGGTCAAAGAAAATCTGGAAGAAACTTACAACTAAAGGTAGGATATTTTTTGAAAAAGTATTATGGAATGGCTGCGGCGGCGGGCTTCTTGTTTCTGGTTCTTTTAACCATTCAAGTGAACCGAGTGACCGCAGTCACCCCAACAAAGAGTGCAAGTATCGCTCGTTCAACAGATCAAGCAACAACGAGTGAAACAACAGAAACAAATGAAAAAGAGCCAAATGGGAACACGCAAGAGTCACAAGATCAAGCAAGTGCTAGTGATGAAGTGAACGAAGAGGATTTTCCAACTGTCTCATTGGATGATTGGTCATTGGTTTTGGTAGGCCCAAACAATAAAATCAAAAGCGAAATTGCCCAAAAAGATTTAGGGAAATTGTCGAATGGCTATCTCGTCGATCAACGCATCGTTTCAGCTTATGAAAAGCTGGCAGATGCCGCAAAA
The DNA here is from genome assembly GCF_002393265.1 of Enterococcus sp. FDAARGOS_375. Lineage (NCBI taxonomy): Bacteria > Bacillati > Bacillota > Bacilli > Lactobacillales > Enterococcaceae > Enterococcus > Enterococcus sp. FDAARGOS_375. The sequence goes on from NZ_CP023515.1 coordinate 2,839,940, forward strand.
GCTGCAGGACATCCTTTGGTGATGGTCTCTGCCTACCGTTCAGTCGCGTATCAAGAGGAGATATTCAATGCCAATGTCAACACCCTGATGAGTCAAGGTCATACAAAAGAAGAAGCAATTCGGATCACGAAACTGACCTTTACTGAGCCTGGCTATAGCGAACACCATACTGGGCTTGCTGTTGATGTTGTGGATCAAAATTGGTATCAAAATCATACAGGAGAACTGCTCAATGAGGGGTTCGGTGATACTGAGGGTGGAAAATGGCTACAAGCTCATGCAAGAGAGTATGGGTTTATCATCCGTTACCCGAAAGGAAAACATGCTATTACGCAAATCGATTATGAGCCTTGGCATCTACGATATGTAGGGGTCGAAGTGGCAATCTACATTGAGGAGCAGGAGTTGACCTTTGAAGAGTTTCTGGAAGAAGCAAAAGAACACATCGCTCGAAAAGAAGCAGAACTGTCCTCTCACGAATGGGAAGATCCTTTGGCAGAGGACTGGATCTATGAGGGGTCTCTTGCTAAAAGTCAAGAAAGCAGTGAGCTTACACAAGATGAGTTGTTGCTAAATGGAGGCAATTTGTTTTCTGAAAATGTGTTTAGTCAGACAAAGGAAGTGAAAAAATGAGCGCAAGACGAAAAAAACAGAAGACTCGTTTCCCATTAGTCTTTCTAGGGTTATTCTTGATTGGGATTGCCTTTATTTTTTCCTTAAATAGTTTGGCAGACCCCCTTCCCAAAGAGGAAGAAACAAACACGGAAGCCATCTCCCATGAAGAATTTATTGATCGCATCGCTCCTTACGCACAAGAACTGCAAAAGGGCTACGGGATTTTACCAAGTATCATTATTGGACAGGCAATTCTTGAATCAGATTGGGGTCAAAGTTCTCTAGCCAGTGAATACAATAATTTATTTGGAATTAAGTCGTTTGGCCATTCAAAAAAGGTGACATTAGATACCCAAGAGTTTTATAATGGAGAATGGGTCACGATTCAAGGAGATTTTCGTGTCTATGATACTTGGGAAGAATCAATGGATGATCACACAATGTTGTTTGTAAATGGTGTGGATTGGAATCCTGCACTTTATGTAAATGTCTTGACAGCAAACGACTACCGCAGTGCCGCACAAGCATTACAAGATGCAGGGTATGCAACGGATCCGGATTATGCCAGCAAAATCATTCAAGTAATTGAAACCTACCAATTGAATCGATTTGATCAATAAGAAAAGAGAGTTGGCTGCTTATGGAAGAAAAATATATGCCAAAAATCACCACCGATTTGCGTAAAGATATCGTGAAAGTGCCTAAAGTTATTCGAGAGGCTAGCGGTATTCAAATATTTGGAAAACAAATCCGCTCCATTATTTTCACAACGGATATTGCGATCATCCGTAATACAAATGCGGATGCTGTGATTGCGGTCTATCCCTTTACACCACACCCAGCAATTACGAAAGCAATCATCGAAGCAGCGGACATTCCAGTGTTTTCTGGTGTCGGCGGGGGCTTGACCCAAGGATTTCGCTCGTCTTATATGAGCATGTTTGCTGAAGCCCAAGGGTCGATCGGGGTCGTCTTAAACGGACCAACGCCACTGAAAACTGTGGAGCAAGTCTGTAAAGTTGTAGATATTCCCGTTATCAGTACCGTAACGAGTAAGTATACCGAAATTGATGCCAAGCTTGAAGCTGGTGTGAAAGTCATCAATATCAGTGCTGGCAAGGACACAGCAGATACCGTGGCTTTCTTCCGTAAAAAATATCCGAAGCTGCCGATCATCGCAACCGGTGGACCAACCGATGAAAGCATCTTAGAAACGATTGAAGCAGGCGCGAATGCCATCACCTACACGCCGCCGTCCAATGGGGAGCTTTTCAGTAAAAAGATGGAACACTATCGCGATATGGAGAAGCCAGAGTAGGAAATGATCCACAAATGAGAATATTTTTATTTATAAAGGGCATTCCATGCTTGTGTTTTTAATCAAAGACAGGCATAATCGAATCTATCATTTAAAACTTACTTGTATATCGTCGAAATATGGTCGACAGTCTCTACCCGATACCGTAAATATCGGACTATAAGTAAAAATCGTGCCTGTTAGACACTTTTTTTGCTTTGGCAAAAAGAGTGTCTTTTTTTTCAGGATGGAATAGAAAGGAACGAGGAGAGCTAGGATGGAAAAATTAGTTGAGCGTATCAAAACACACGGAAATGTGCTGGGCGAAGGGGTTCTTAAAGTGGACCAATTTTTGACCCACCAAGTGGATTATGAGTTGATGAAAGAAATCGGTGCAGTCTTCGCGGAACGGTTTCAAGGAAGCGGCATCACAAAAGTAGTGACCATCGAAGCTTCAGGGATCGCACCAGCCCTTTATACTGCAGAACAGTTACAAGTACCAATGATCTTTGCCCGTAAAGCAAAGAGTTTGACAATGGATGAAGAGTTGCTGACTGCATCTGTCTATTCCTTTACCAAGCAAGTGACCAGCCAAGTATCGATTTCCAAGAAATTTTTGTCTTCAGAGGATACGGTCTTGATTATTGATGATTTTTTAGCAAACGGACAAGCAGCAAAAGGCTTGATCGAACTGTGTCAACAAGCAGGAGCCAACGTCGTCGGTATCGGTATCGTGATTGAAAAATCATTCCAAAGTGGTCGACAATTACTTGAAGAAATGGGGATTCCTGTTGTTTCACTAGCACGGATCGCCTCATTGTCTGAGGGACAAGTCAGCTTTTTAGAAGGAGATGCCTAATGAAAGAAACGAATAGCCGTTCAGCAGTTTTAGGCTTGCAACATTTACTAGCGATGTATGCAGGAGCTGTTGCCGTTCCTTTGTTGATTGGAACAGGTCTGGGCTTCAATGAAGCTCAGATGACGTATTTGATCTCGATCGATATTTTCATGTGCGGAATCGCTACGCTTTTGCAATTAGTTGTTACCCGCTTTTTCGGGATCGGCCTACCAGTCGTTTTAGGCTGTGCCATCCAAGCGGTCTCCCCATTGATTTTGATTGGCACCAAATCAGGGATCAGTGCGATTTACGGAGCGATCATTGCCGCTGGGATTTTCATTGTTCTGATCGCTGGCATTTTTTCGAAAATCAAAGTCTTGTTTCCGCCATTGGTGACGGGAACCGTGATTACCGTCATCGGCTTGACCTTGATTCCAGTCGCCATCACTAAAATCGGTGGCGGCGATGCTGCAGCTGCTAACTTTGGTGATCCAACGAATTTATTGTTAGGCTTTGTGACGATTGCCTTGATCATTGGGGTGCAGGTCTTTGGGAAAGGCTTTATTCGCTCGATTGCCGTTTTGATCGGTTTGATCGGTGGGACCATTTTAGCAGCGCTCTTAGGATTGGTGGATCTTTCTGCCATCGCCCACGCGCCTGTGTTTCATTTGCCTCAGCCTTTTTATTTTGGCTTACCAACCTTTGATCTGTGGTCGATCGTTTTGATGATCATTATTTCCATCGTGAGTCTGGTAGAGTCCACTGGCGTTTATTTTGCGCTGGGAGATATTACTGAAAAACCGATTACAGGCAATGACTTAAAGCGCGGCTATCGTGCGGAAGGCTTGGCGGTGATCCTTGGGGGGATCTTCAATACATTCCCTTATACTGGATTTTCACAAAATGTAGGTTTGGTTCAACTTTCAGGCATTAAGACGCGACGCCCGATTTTCTTTTCAGCTATCTTTTTGATCGTATTAGGGCTGTTTCCAAAAGTTGGTGCCATTGCGCAAATCATTCCAGAAGCAGTACTGGGAGGCGGCATGTTAGTGATGTTTGGCATGGTCGCTGTTCAAGGGATGCGAATGCTGAGCAAAGTTGATTTTATGAATGACAAGAACTTGTTAGTGATTGCGGTATCGATCGGTTTTGGGTTAGGGTTCAATATGATGCCAACCTTATTCAGTCAGATGCCTGAAACCGTCCAAATGTTTACAGGCAATGGGATCGTCATGAGTAGTTTGACAGCCATTGTTTTGAATCTGTTCTTCAATGGATTGCCGAAAGAAACAGACGAAGTGACGGAATTGAGCTTGCAACAGTAAGTTGATTTGATCCAGACGAGGATTCGTCTGGATTTTTTGTATTGTTCCTTTATTTGTCTTTTTCCTACCAAACAGAAAGACTGAATAGTTTTCTTAGCCATAAAAACGAACGATACAAAGTTAAACTAGCAAATAGTTCGAAAATATTTTGACATTGCTCCGGCAACTCGTTACTATTTAAAGGTGAAAGTGATTGTTAGTCATAATGTGTTATGCAAGGGGCGTTGGGTTGCAGTGACAAACTGCTGCTAACAAACTAATTTCGTGAGAAAATACTTCTGAGCTTGTTTCAGAAGAAACTAGTAAAAAATCGTTGGAGGGAAAATCAAATGAAACCAGCAGTTGCAGTGATTATGGGGAGCAAGTCAGATTGGGAAACAATGAAGGAGTGCTGCTTGATTTTAGATGAGTTAGCGATACCTTATCAGAAAAAAGTCGTTTCGGCACATCGTACACCAGATTTGATGTTCGAATTTGCCGAAACTGCTCGTGCAGAAGGAATCAAAGTCATTGTCGCTGGAGCAGGAGGAGCAGCTCATTTGCCAGGAATGGTCGCAGCGAAAACAACGTTGCCCGTCATTGGTGTGCCTGTACAATCTCGCGCATTAAACGGGTTGGATTCCCTACTATCGATCGTGCAGATGCCAGCTGGGGTACCAGTGGCAACAACAGCGATCGGAAAAGCTGGCGCAACTAACGCAGGACTACTTGCAGCGCAGATGCTTTCCATGTATGATTTAGAGATAGCGGAGAAATTAAACGCGCGAAGAAATACATTAAAAGAAATTGTATTGGAAAGTAGTGATCAACTTGATTAAACCTTTAATGCCCAACGCAACGATCGGAATCGTTGGCGGAGGACAGCTAGGTCGTATGATGGCAATGAGTGCCAAAGAAATGGGCTTTCGGGTTGGCGTCTTAGACCCTACTGCCAATTGTCCAACAGCCCAAGTCGCTGATTGGCATATTGTTGCTGCCTACGATGATGTGTTTGCTTTAGAAGAAATGGCTCGACGTGCCGACGTGATCACCTATGAATTCGAAAATGTCAGTGTCGAGGCATTGAATTCCATTTTGCCTTATTCCCATATCCCTCAAGGGACTGATCTGTTAGCAATCACTCAAGACCGTTTATTAGAAAAGTCATTTCTAGAGGCTAACAATATCGTGATTGCACCTTATGCCACGATCATCAGTCCAACGGATATCCAAGATGCCATCGACAGTATCGGTTATCCTTGTGTGTTAAAAACGACTAGAGGCGGTTATGACGGAAAAGGGCAGCACGTGTTATACAGTACCGCGGACTTAGCGCCTTCGATGAACTTACTGCGTGAAGGGACGTGCGAATTAGAAGCGTGGATTCCTTTTGAAAAAGAATTGTCGATTTTAGTTGCTGGTAATGGAGAAACCTTTACCACTTTCCCAGTGGTAGAAAACATCCACCGCAACAATATTTTGCATCAAACGATCGCTCCTGCGCGCATTGATCCAGAAGTTGCCGAAGAAGCCAAACGGATCGCTCATATTATTGCGAAGGCCTTGGATCTGCAAGGCGTTTTAGCCATCGAAATGTTCTTGACTAAAAGTGGCGGCTTGTATGTCAATGAGTTGGCACCGCGACCGCATAATTCTGGTCACTATTCGATCGAAGCTTGTTCCATGAGTCAGTTTGATGCCCATATCCGGGGGATCTGTGGCTGGCCATTGCCAGAAGTGTCATTGCTTTCACCAGCAGTCATGGTCAATGTCTTAGGCGATGAATTGACAGAAACGTATGAGCTGATTGCCACAAAACCTGCTTGGCAATTCCATTACTATGGCAAAGAAGAAGCGAAAACCGGGCGTAAAATGGGTCATATCACTGTTTTGACAGAAGATATCGCAGAGACCACTGAAGAAATCTATCAAACCAATATTTGGGATTAAAGGAGATAATAACATGTTAGAGCGTTACACAAGACCAGAAATGGGTGCTATTTGGACCGATCAAAACCGTTACCAAGCGTGGCTAGAAGTAGAAATATTGGCGGATGAAGCTTGGGCGGAACTAGGGGAGATACCGAAAGAGGATGTTGCTTTGATTCGTGAAAAAGCAACCTTTGATATCGACCGTATCTTAGAGATCGAAGCGCAAACGCGACATGATGTGGTTGCTTTTACCCGAGCAGTCTCTGAATCTTTAGGTGATGAAAGTAAATGGGTCCACTACGGCTTGACGTCGACGGATGTTGTTGATACTGCGTATGGCTACTTGATGAAGCAAGCCAACGACTTGATTCGGGAAGATTTAAATCGTTTTGTGACGATCGTTGGTGAAAAAGCCAAAGAATACAAACATACCGTAATGATGGGACGTACCCATGGTGTACATGCGGAACCAACGACCTTTGGCTTGAAATTAGCCTTATGGTATGCGGAAATGAAACGCAATGTCGAGCGTTTTGAGCGGGCAGCAAAAGGGGTCGAAGCAGGAAAGATCAGCGGAGCAGTTGGTACCTTTGCAAATATTCCACCGTTTGTCGAAGAGTATGTCTGTGAAAAATTAGGGATTCGTGCGCAAGATATTTCCACACAAGTACTACCTCGTGACTTGCATGCAGAGTATTTCTCTGCAATGGCGTTGATCGCAACTAGCATTGAGAAATTTGCCACCGAAATCCGGGGCTTACAAAAATCAGAAACCCGAGAAGTTGAAGAATTCTTCGCCAAAGGACAAAAAGGTTCTTCTGCCATGCCCCATAAGCGTAACCCAATCGGTTCTGAAAATATGGCGGGACTTGCACGAGTCGTTCGCGGCCATATGGTGACAGCTTATGAAAATGTCTCACTGTGGCATGAACGGGATATCTCACATTCATCGGCAGAACGGATCATTATTCCGGATACGACGATTTTGATCGATTATATGCTGAATCGCTTTGGCAATATCGTCAAAAATCTGACTGTTTTCCCAGAGAATATGAAGCGCAATATGAATGCGACCTTTGGATTGATCTACAGCCAACGAGTGATGTTGAAATTGATCGATCACGGAATGACAAGAGAGCAAGCCTATGACTTGGTTCAGCCAAAAACAGCGCAAGCTTGGGATGAGCAAACGGATTTCCGTCCACTATTAGAAGCTGATCCAGCCATTACGGATGTGTTGACCAAAGCAGACTTAGACGATGCGTTTGATTACAACCATCACTTAAAACAAGTCGACACGATCTTTGAACGTGTCGGTTTAGCCGAATAAGAAAAAAGCTGCAACCTTCAGATCCTTATCTGAAGGTTGCAGCTTTTTTTTTAATAATGTTCAGCTAAGTAAGTCAATAGCTCAGGTGCTAAACCAGTTGCTGATTGGTTTTCCTGGCGATCTTCTAGCATGGAGACCATCAGAAATCCTTGGTCTTGCGAATCAAAGGCAAATAAGAAGCTGTTTTCCTGGCCTTTTTCATCTTGCTTTTCTTTGATTTCAGCTGTTCCTGTCTTAGCAGCCAATGGAATGTTTAATGCTGCCAAGGAATGTGCAGTTCCGTTTGGATCGGAAACAACGGCGGTCAAATCTTGATTGATTTGATCGATCGTTTCTGCTTTAAAGACTTCTTTGTCTTTTTGCTCTGCCTCTTTCACTAAACGGGGATAGACCAGCTTCCCTTGATTGGCAAAGACGGAGTAAATAGCCGCTTGCTGGATTGGATTCAATAACAATTCTCCTTGGCCATAGCCAGTATCTGCCAGTAAAATGTCCGAATTGAAGGAGTCTTCATTTGAAATTTGAGCAGGATTCATCGCGATCGGTAAATCCAATGTTTCACCAAAAATCAACTTCGACAAGCCGTCACGAAAGGCATCTTCGCCCATAGATAAAGTTTGTTGCGCCATATAAATATTATCAGAGTATACCAGTGCATCCTTGAGATTCACAGAAGCTACATCAGTAACTCTCGTCACAAAGTAGTCGCCCCACGAGCTATCATTTTGCCATTTCAATCCATCGATCGCGATACTCTGCGTAGGATCGATCGTGCCATTTTCCAAGCCGATCGCACCAGTGATGGCCTTAAAGGTCGAACCAGGTGCATAGGCCGTAGCAAAGCGGCTGATGAAAGGCAGGTCTTCATTTTGTTCATACGCATCATAATCTTCTTGTGAGATCCCTTGGGTCATTTTATTGGGATCATAACTTGGCGAGCTGGCAAGTACCAACAGATCGCCAGTTTTGGGTTCGGTAACGACCGTTGCTCCTGCTTGGTTTTGTAAGGAGTCAAACGCCGTCTTTTGGGCTTGGGCATCAATAGTCAATTGGATATCCTTGCCATCTGCGCGCTCTTTTTCTAACAGGACGGCTTTCTCAGCACCATCTTCATCTGTGATGGCGATTTTTCCGCCGTTTTCTCCTCGCAACTCTTTATCGAAGGCAGCTTCCAGACCACTACGACCAATTTGTCCGTTGCTTGCTAGTGTTTCATCTTTTTCGATATCTTCCGCTGTTACATTTCCTAAGTAACCAATCAGTTGAGCGGCAGCTTCCCCAAGTGGGTAAGTGCGTCCAGTCGTTTCTTTTAAACTTGTTCCAGTTGGCATCTCATCCGTTGGTTCGATGATCTTCAAGGGGACGAACAACTCATCTTGAACCCAAGATTGCCCCAACGCTTGATTGATGGCTTCTTCTGTCAGGTCGAAACGTTCCGCGATCGCTTTGATATTGGCGTTTTTTTCGTCTCCCGTGCCCAGTTGCCCCGGAACGACGCCTAACTGATAAAGCGTGCCATTTTCTGCTAGTGGTTCGTTGTTTCGGTCGAGAATCTCACCGCGAGTGGCATTATCTACGGAAATATTGACTTTGTCTTGTCCCTCCATTCCTGGAAAGATCAACTGAGGGGACCAATCGATCTTGGCTTCGTTATCAGCTACAGTGATCGTGCCGCTATAAGAAAGCTCGGTTAATTCACCTAACGAGGTGGTCAAGGAACCGTTGTATTGGAAATTGAATTGATCGGAATCCTTGTCATTAGGAGTTACCTCAATCCCAGAGGCTTTAAATGATTCAGCACCGATACCAGTGAAGATCGCTTCGTATTTTGCAGAGACTTCGTCTGCGGTAAAGCCGGTTGATGCTAAACTGTCTTCAGACACGAAAGCAGGCAAGTCACTGTACTTCTGATCGGCCAAAGCGTCGATAAAGGAAGTGAGGGCTTTTTTAGCAGCGGCTTCTTCTTGCCGATCCTGATAGACGGTATAACCATAATAGCCGCCGCCTAGTACAAATAAGGCGGCAGGAAGTGCCAACCAGACGAAGCGCTTGGGCTTTTTCGCTGGCTTTTCGTCGCGAGAGCGCCGATTTTCTGACATATTATTGTTCCTCCTTCAAAGCCGTCATACGGGCATGATAAAGCGGCAACAGCGTTTGATAAACTGCTAAAATATCCGCCATCTCAACGTCTTCGATCATTTCTTTCGGAAAAATCTTTCCAATTTGAAGCTCGCTTTTTTTGACTTTCTTCAATCGTTCCAGATAGGTTGGCCACATGGCGATAGGGTGGTGGTCGTATTTTGTGTGATCAGGAGAAAGTGTAAAGTCAGCTGGTAATTGATCGAATAATTCTTTTTGGGCCAACCAGGATTCAGCGATCGTTGCCTGATTTTTCGGTTGATCGATCACGCTGAGCCAAACAAAGACATACGCTTGATTGATCCCAATTTGAAAGTGGGCATCCATTTTATAGCCTCGTTTGTTCGGACCGATCCCTGCCCAGGTTTCGGCAGGAGGGTAGACGGTTCTGCGTCGGTGCTGAGCAATATGCAAATAAAAAGGCTCTTGGCAGCTTTCTTCAATTAATGGGATCGCTGCCTCACCGATCGTTTGAAAAATCGGCTGAATCTCGGCACGGATTTTTTCCATTCGTTCGTCTAACGTTTCTAAAGAAAAAGCATCAAATGATTGTTTCGTAAATAGCATAATCGTATCCTTTCTGTTGTCTGAAAATAGTATAACAAAAAAAGCCCGATAAATTACGGGCTTTTGTTTATTTTACCTTTTTTTATTGAAGGATACTCAGTCAATTTGCCGCTGGACTCAATTTAAACGTTGGTGTCTGGCTTTGTTCCTTCAAAAGATGCAAAAGATCATCCAAGAAAGAAAAGTCCATTTCTTCTAAATTAAAATAAATCCGAAAAGAATACGTATGTTTAAATAAGCTTTGGCGATGGATTTGATGAATAATCAATTCGTCATTGCGTTCATTTTGAAATTGTAGAACACGCTTTTGTTCTTCGGTATAATGAGGGCGCGCCCCTTTTTTGAAGGGACTGAATAAATAGAAACTTGTTTGTTGGTTGATGGAAAGGATTTGCTGCACGGCCAATAATTCGTTATGGAGCTGTTGTTTTTCTTTGTCTGATAAATGAGCTAAAAAAAGTTCAGCACGATTCTTTAGCGACCACATATAGTACTCCTCCTTGAATGTAGCTACAATACGACCTAAATATAGCATGAAAAAAGAATATTGTAAACGCTTTATAAATCCTTTGCTGCTTCTAAAGAGGAATCTACTTTCAACCAACTGGGTAAAAAGCGAACATTCGTGTTTATTAATATGTAAATGTACAGATAATCGTTGACCCGCTTTTTCTGCGTTGTTAGAATAATAAGCAAATAAAGATGTGTGTCATCGCTATGTGAAAAATATTACTTAACTGAGGTGGATTATGGAATCAGAAGTGCTTCTTTATGAAGGAAAAGCCAAGAAATTGTTTAAAACCAACGAAGAGGATGTATTGAGAGTCGTTTATTTGGATCAAGCTACTGCATTGAATGGTCAAAAGAAAGATGCCGTTGTAGGAAAGGGTGCCTTGAACAATCAGATCACTGCGCATCTTTTTCAGCGGCTAGCCGACAAAAATGTCCCAAGTCACTTTCTTCAATTAGTGTCTAAACACGAACAATTAATTCGAGCTGTCACCATGATTCCTTTAGAAGTCGTTGTTCGCAACACGGCTGCTGGTAGTTTTTCAAAGCGCTTGGGCATCGAAGAAGGAACCAAACTGCCAAAGCCGATCGTAGAGTTTTACTACAAAGAAGATCGCTTGGATGATCCGTTTATCAATGATGATCATGTGTTTTATCTAGGGCTTGCCTCAGAAGAGGAGCTGGACCAGATCAAAACATTGGCGCTGCAAGTCAACGCTGCGTTACTGGAAATCTTTGCGAACATCAACATTCGCTTGATCGATTTTAAAATCGAGATCGGCAAAACCAAAAAGGGCGAGTTGCTTCTGGCTGATGAGATTTCACCAGATACTTGTCGTTTATGGGATATGGGGACAAATGAGCATCTTGATAAAGATGTTTATCGACGTGATTTAGGGGACATCGTTCCTGTTTATGAAGAAGTCTTAAATCGTTTAGAAAAGGAGAATTCAGCATGTATTTAGTCAAAGTTTATGTAACCTATAAGGAATCTGTTTTAGACCCTCAAGGAGAAGCTGTGAAAGGAGCCGTTCATCGCTTGGGGTATCAAGATGTCAGTGATATTCGGATCGGGAAATACTTTGAAATCAAAGTGACACCTTCAAACAATCAAACACAAGCAACTGTAGCAGAAGAAATCGAAGCGATCTGCGACAAGCTTTTGGCAAACGTCAATATGGAAACCTACCGTTATGAAATGGTTCAAATGGAGGAAGCGGCCCTATGAAATTTGCAGTGATCGTTTTTCCTGGATCAAATTGTGATGTTGATTTGATGTGGGCAATCAAAGATATCATGGGGGCAGAAGCAGAATATGTGCGCCATGATGCAGACAGCTTAGCTGGTTTTGACGGTGTTTTGCTTCCAGGAGGATTTTCTTATGGTGATTACTTAAGATGTGGAGCGATCGCCCGTTTTTCAACGATCATGTCAGAGGTCATTCGTCTGGCAAATGAAGGCAAACCTGTCTTTGGTACCTGCAATGGGTTTCAAATTTTAACGGAAGCGGGCTTGTTACCAGGGGTTTTACAAAGAAATGAATCACTCCATTTTATTTGCAAACCGGTCCGTCTGCAAGTGAATAATCAAACAGCTTTTACTTCTGAATATGAAACGGATCAAGTCATTACGCTTCCTGTCGCTCATGGTGAGGGCAATTATTATTGTGATGAAACGACTTATCAGGAATTGGTTGCCAACAATCAAATCGTTTTCCGTTATGAAGATAACGTCAACGGTAGCCTACACAACATCGCTGGTATCTGTAATAAAGCTGGCAATGTTCTAGGCATGATGCCTCATCCAGAACGAGCGATGGAAAGCTTATTAGGCTCAGAAGATGGCAAGAAGTTTTTTGCTTCATTATTGAAAAATTTTGGGAAGGTGCCGGTAAATGGATAAAATGATCGTAAAAGAACCTACACCACAAGAAATCAAAGACACGAAATTATACGAGCAATGGGGATTGACCCAAGAAGAATATCGGATGATCTCAGAAGATATTTTGGGACGTTTACCGAACTATACCGAAACTGGACTCTTTTCAGTGATGTGGAGTGAACATTGTTCTTACAAAAATTCCAAACCTGTTTTGCGGAAATTTCCGACAGAAGGGCCGCAAGTACTGCAAGGACCTGGCGAAGGTGCGGGTATCGTGGATATCGGCGATGATCTAGCCGTCGTTTTTAAAGCGGAAAGCCATAATCATCCTTCTGCGGTGGAACCTTATGAAGGAGCAGCAACTGGTGTTGGTGGGATCATCCGCGACATCTTCAGTATGGGTGCAAGACCGATCGCTGTTTTAGACTCCTTACGATTTGGTGAGTTAGATAATCCAAGAACGAAATATCTTTTGGAAGAAGTCGTTGCTGGAATCAGTGGCTATGGCAACTGTATTGGGATTCCGACCGTCGGTGGTGAAGTGGCATTTGATCCTTGTTATGAAGGCAATCCATTAGTCAATGCGATGTGTGTAGGGATCATTGCCCACAAGGATATTCAAAAAGGGCAAGCCAAAGGTGTTGGAAACACCATCATGTATGTCGGCGCAAAAACAGGACGCGACGGGATACACGGGGCGACTTTTGCATCGGAAGAATTTGTCGAAGGAGAAGAACAACAACGTTCCGCCGTACAAGTCGGTGATCCTTTTATGGAAAAACTTTTGTTGGAAGCTTGTTTGGAATTGATCGTAGATCATTCGGACATTTTAGTCGGAATTCAAGATATGGGTGCTGCTGGATTGGTTTCTTCTAGTGCCGAGATGGCATCAAAAGCCGGATCAGGGTTGCGTTTAACGTTAGATGATGTTCCACAACGAGAAACCAATATGACGCCTTATGAAATGATGTTGTCAGAATCTCAAGAGCGGATGCTGATCTGTGTCAAAAAAGGACATGAAGCTGAAGTGGAAGCACTCTTTAAGAAATACGATCTAGAAGCCGTCGTGATCGGTGAAGTAACAGATGATGGCAACTATCGTTTGTTCCATCACGGACAGGAAGTCGCTAATTTGCCAGTAGATGCTTTAGCTGAAGATGCGCCGACTTACTACAAAGAGATGGCAGAACCGAAACGGATCAAAGTGTTTAAGGAAACTCCAGACTTTGTTCCAGTGATTCATTCAGCAACGTCTGTATTTGCCGATCTACTGCAGCAGCCGACGATCGCTTCAAAACGCTCGATTTTTGAAACCTACGACTCGCAAGTTCGTACCAATACCGTGGTAGGACCCGGCAGTGATGCCGCTGTTTTACGAATCAAGGGAACCAATAAAGCCTTGGCGATGACGACTGACTGTAATGCTCGTTACCTGTACTTAGATCCAGAAGTCGGCGGACAGATCGCAGTTGCAGAAGCTGCTCGAAATATCGTCGCTTCCGGTGGGCGTCCATTGGCGATCACTGACTGCCTTAACTTCGGCTCGCCAGATAAACCAGAAGGATTCTGGGAGTTATCCACGGCTGCTGACGGGATCTCAGAAGCTTGTCGTGTGCTAGAGACACCAGTAATCTCTGGGAACGTCTCCTTATACAACGAAACGGACGGACAATCGGTCTATCCAACGCCGGTAATTGGGATGGTCGGATTGATCGAAGAGCTGGCGCATATCACGACGCAGCATTTCCAAGCAGCGGGGGATCTGATCTATGTCCTAGGGGAAACCCATGCTGACTTCAATGGGTCTGAATTGCAAAAACTGCAGACAGGAAAGATCGCTGGGCGTTTAATGTCCTTTGACCTTGAAACAGAAAAAATGAACCAACAATTGGTTACCGCAGCGATCCAAGCAGGTCTTGTTCAAAGTGCCCACGATTGTGCCGAAGGTGGTTTAGCGATCGCTTTAGCCGAATCCGATTTTGACAAGGGCTTTGGTCTAAATGTGACCGTGTCATTGCCAGCAGCACAATTGTTTTCAGAAACCCAATCCCGATTTGTGCTTTCAGTCGCACCTGATAAGCAAGCAGCTTTTGAAGCGCTGGTAGGCGCTGCTGCAACAGCGATCGGGGAAGTGACTGCTGATGGCCAGATTCGCATGCAAGCACAAGATGATACGATCGAGATGCCCCTTGCTGAGGCGAAATTGAAATGGGAGGAAGCCATTCCATGTTTAATGAAGTAAAGAGCCTCAACGAGGAATGTGGGGTTTTTGGTGTTTGGGGTCATCCAGATGCCGCTCGTGTCACCTACTTCGGACTACACAGTTTGCAACATCGCGGCCAAGAAGGTGCTGGGATTGTCACGAATGATGCGGGGAAACTCAATGGTCACCGTGATTTAGGGTTGCTAGCGGAAGTGTTTTCGGATGAACGTGTCCTCCAGCGTCTGACAGGAGATGCTGCTATTGGTCACGTTCGCTACGCAACTGCTGGTAATGGTAGCGTTGATAATATTCAACCATTTTTATTCAAATTTTTTGATCAGCAGATTGGCTTAGCTCATAACGGCAACTTGACGAATGCGAAAAGTCTACGGAAATCCTTAGAAAAGGCTGGTGCGATTTTCCACTCGAATTCCGATACAGAGATTCTCATGCACTTGATCCGTCGCAGCGAAGAACCGCTTTTTATGGATCGGGTCAAGGAGGCATTAAATCAAGTTAAAGGTGGATTTGCGTACCTTTTACTGACCGAAAATGCCATGATCGCAGCACTAGACCCCAATGGCTTTCGACCATTGTCAATCGGGAAAATGGTCAATGGTGCCTATGTGGTAGCTTCAGAAACCTGTGCGTTGGAAGTCATCGGTGCGGAATTTATTCGTGATGTCCGACCGGGCGAAGTCGTGATCATTGATGATGCAGGCATTCAAATCGAGCAGTATACCCAAGAAGTACAGCCGGCGATTTGCTCGATGGAGTTTATTTATTTTGCCCGTCCTGATTCCAACATCGCTGGCGTCAATGTCCATCGTGCCCGTAAAAATATGGGCCGTCGCTTAGCACAAGAGGCGCCGATCGAAGCGGATATGGTCATTGGTGTACCGAATTCATCCTTATCTGCTGCCAGCGGCTATGCCGAAGCTTCAGGTATTCCTTATGAATTGGGCTTAGTAAAAAATCAATACATTGCACGAACGTTTATTCAACCGACGCAGGAGTTAAGGGAACAAGGCGTGCGGATGAAGCTCTCAGCTGTTCGTGGCGTAGTCGAAGGCAAACGAGTGATTCTAGTCGACGATTCGATCGTCCGAGGAACCACCAGCCGCCGTATCGTCCAGCTGCTAAAAGAGGCAGGTGCCAAAGAAGTTCATGTGCGTATCGGTTCGCCGCCTTTGCGCTATCCATGTTTTTACGGGATCGACATTCAAACGAGAAAAGAATTGATCGCAGCCAAATATACGGAAGCTGAGATTTGTGAAAAAATCGAAGCAGATTCTTTGGCCTTTTTAAGTGAAGACGGGTTGATCGAAGCGATCGGTTTAGATTTTGACGCACCTTACTCAGGCTTGTGTATGGCCTATTTCAATGGCGATTATCCAACCCCTTTGTATGATTATGAAGAAAACTATCTCGCGTCTTTAGCTGAATAAAAAGTAGGCAAGAATGGTTTTTCAAGCGAAGCATTGAAGGACTGATGGTTTGCTTACGTTAACGACGAGTGAGCTGATGAAGAAAAGCGGATGAATGATTGAGGAGGAACGAACGTGGCAAATGCATATGCAAAAGCCGGTGTCGATGTCGAAGCCGGTTATGAAGTAGTCGAACGGATCAAAAAGCATGTGAAACGAACAGAACGACTAGGCGTGATGGGGGCAATCGGGGGCTTTGGTGGCTGTTTTGACTTATCATCGTACCAATTAAAAGAACCGGTACTTGTTTCTGGGACTGATGGTGTAGGAACCAAGCTTTTGTTGGCGATCCAACAAGAACAGCACGCAACGATCGGCATTGATTGCGTCGCGATGTGCGTGAATGATATCGTCGCTCAAGGGGCAGAACCTATCTACTTCCTTGACTATGTTGCAGTTGGTAAAAACGATCCGGCAAAGATCGAACAAATCATTGCTGGTGTCGCAGAGGGCTGTGTGCAAGCGGGTGCTGCTCTGATTGGTGGGGAAACCGCTGAGATGCCGGGGATGTATCAGCCAGAAGAATATGATCTTGCTGGTTTTGCCGTAGGGATCGTCGAAAAAAGTCGCTTGATCACTGGAGAAACCATCAAAGAAGGCGATGAGCTGATTGGTTTGCCTTCATCAGGCATTCACTCCAATGGGTACTCTTTAGTCAGAAAAGTCTTTTTTGAACAGCATGGCTATACAGGAGCAGAAACGTTTGCGGAACTTGGCAACCAAACACTTGCAGAAAGTTTATTGACGCCAACGAGAATTTACGTTGATGCATTGAATCCTTTATTGACAGAAGGATTGCTCGCTGGAATTTCTCATATCACTGGTGGCGGCTTTGTTGAAAATATCCCGCGGATGCTGCCTGAAGGTCTGGCGGCAGAAATCTCCTTAGACACTTGGCCGCAGTTGCCGATATTTGATCTGATCGCTGCTCATGGCGCGATTCCTCACCAAGAAATGTTCGAGATTTTCAACATGGGGATCGGTATGGTCTTAGCCGTTGCGCCAGAAAATGTTGCGGCAGTGATGGCACTTCTATCCGCCAATGAAGAACAAGCATACCGGATCGGTAAAGTGACCAAACGTAACAACGAAGCCGTTTGCTTCAAAGAGGCAGTCCGATGAGGATCGCCGTCTTTGCTTCTGGAACGGGCAGCAATTTTACAGCGATCGCCGATGCGATCCAAGCAAATAAAATCAAAGGAGCGCAGATCGGGTTGGTCTTTTCCGATAAACCTACAGCGCCAGTAATAGAAAAAGCCCGCGCGAGAGACTATGAAACGCTTGTTTTGGAGCCAGCGGCATTTGCGTCAAAAGCAGCTTTTGAAAGTAAATTGATCGAAGAATTGCAAGATCATGCCATCGATTTTATTGTTTTAGCAGGGTACATGCGGATCATCGGCAACACCTTATTATCCGCTTATGAAGGCCGAGTCATCAATATCCATCCCTCCTTGTTGCCAAGCTTCCCAGGTAAGTCTGGGATTGCCGATGCCTTCGCTTATGGCGTGAAAGTGACGGGGGTGACGGTTCATTATGTCGATGCTGGCATTGACACAGGGCCAATCATTGCCCAAGAAATCGTTCGGATCGACACCGACGATACATTAACAAGTGTGACAGAGAAAATTCATCAAGTGGAACACCAAATCTATCCAGCTGTTTTAGCTGAAATTGTGGAAAAGGGGCTATCAAATCGTGAATAAACGTGCATTAATCAGTGTGTCTGACAAAGAAGGACTGGTACCATTTGTCCAAGAATTGACCAATTTAGGATTTGAGATCATTTCAACTGGCGGGACCAAAACCGTCTTAGAGAAAGCAGGGCTTCAACCGATCGGCATCGAAGCGATCACAGAATTTCCTGAAATGATGGACGGTAGGGTCAAAACGCTACATCCGCGGGTGCATGGAGGTCTGTTAGGGCGACGTGATCTGCCTTCTCATATGGAGGCAATGGCTGAGCACGGTATTTTACCAATCGACCTCGTTGTCGTCAATCTTTATCCATTTAAAGAAACCATCAGCAAGCCTGATGTCACTGAAGCCGACGCAATCGAAAATATCGACATCGGCGGACCAAGCATGCTGCGTTCTGCGGCGAAAAACCATGCCTCAGTAACTGTTGTCGTTGATCCCAAGGATTACGACTGGGTATTAGCTGAGCTGAAGGAAGGCAATACGACTTTGGCATCAAGAAAGAAATTAGCTGCCAAAGTCTTCCGCCATACCGCAGCCTACGATGCCTTGATTGGTGAATACTTGACCAAAGCGGTGGCTGAAACAGAAACGGAGACCTTGACGAAAACCTATGTTTTGAAACAAACATTGCGTTATGGTGAAAATAGCCATCAGAAAGCTTCCTTCTATCAAGACGCACTACCCGTGCCCTATTCGATTGCCAGCGCAAAACAAATCCACGGCAAAGAATTGTCTTACAACAACATTAAAGATGCTGATGCTGCCTTGCGGATCGCAGAAGAATTTACAGAGCCAACTGCGGTAGCCCTCAAGCACATGAATCCATGTGGGATCGGAAGTGGAGAAACGATTGCTGAAGCTTTCCAAGAAGCTTACGAAGCAGACCCAGTGTCGATTTTTGGCGGGATCATCGTCTTGAATCGTCCAGTTGATGTGGCAACTGCGGAGCAACTGCAGCGGATTTTTCTTGAGATCATTATTGCACCTGCATTTGAAGAAGAAGCACTAGAAATTTTAACGAAGAAAAAAAATCTGCGCCTGCTGGTTGTTGATTTCCAGAAAGCAGCCAAACAGCCAGAAGTTGTCTCTGTCCTTGGGGGCTTATTGGTGCAAGAACCAGATGATCAAATAGAAACACCAGAAGATTGGACCGTGGTGACAAAGAGAAAGCCAACAACAGAAGAAATCGCAGCTTTGGCTTTTGCTTGGAAGGCGGTGAAACACGTGAAATCTAATGCCATCGTTTTAGCCAATCAACAGCAAACCGTCGGGATCGGCGCTGGTCAAATGAACCGCGTGGGTTCAGTGAAAATCGCTGTGGAACAAGCCCGTGAAAACAATAAATTGGCTGGTTCAGTGCTGGCAAGCGACGCCTTTTTCCCAATGGATGACAGTGTTGAATATG
The DNA here is from genome assembly GCF_002393265.1 of Enterococcus sp. FDAARGOS_375. Lineage (NCBI taxonomy): Bacteria > Bacillati > Bacillota > Bacilli > Lactobacillales > Enterococcaceae > Enterococcus > Enterococcus sp. FDAARGOS_375. The sequence goes on from NZ_CP023515.1 coordinate 2,859,146, forward strand.
CAGCGCAACAAGGAATCAAAGCGATTATTCAACCTGGTGGCAGTATCAAAGATCAAGAGTCGATCGACATGGCAGATAAATACGGTGTGGCGATGGTCTTTACTGGTGTTCGTCATTTTAAACACTAAGAAATAGGAGAAGACGATGAAAATACTTGTTATTGGTAGTGGCGGTAGAGAGCATGCCGTCGCAAAAAAGTTTCTGCAGGATCCTCAAGTGGAAACAGTCTTTTGTGCGAAGGGCAATCCCGGTATGCGAAAAGACGGGATCAAGACAGTCGCAATTGAAGAGTCCGATCATGAAAGCCTAATTGCTTTTGCTCAAGAGCAGGAGGTTGATTGGACCTTCGTTGGTCCGGAAGTTCCGTTACTAAATGGCATCGTAGATGATTTTCAGGCGGCGGGCTTGGCAATTTTTGGCCCCAATCGACAAGCAGCGATGATTGAAGGATCAAAAGAGTTTGCCAAAGAATTGATGCGGGACAATCAGATTCCGACAGCAGACTACCAAAGTTTTACAGATAGTGCCCAGGCAAAAGCCTATATCCAACGTAAAGGTGCACCAATCGTTATCAAAGCAGATGGTTTAGCGGCGGGCAAAGGCGTAGTCGTCGCTGAAACCGTTGATGAGGCGAATGCGGCTGTCGAAGCGATGCTAGAGCAAAATGCTTTCGGTGAAAGTGGTGCAAAAGTGGTGATCGAAGAGTTTTTGGCTGGCGAAGAGTTTTCGCTCTTGGCGTTTGTTAAGGACGAAGCCGTCTATCCAATGGTCATTGCTCAAGACCATAAACGTGCCTTTGATGGCGATTTAGGGCCGAATACAGGAGGTATGGGGGCATACACACCGGTACCGCAGATACCGCAAGAAATGGTCGATCAAGCAGTAGCAGAAGTTTTACTTCCTGCAGTAAAAGGGATGATTCGTAATAAGACACCGTTTACGGGGATTCTCTATGCAGGTCTGATTGCTACCAATGATGGACCGAAAGTCATCGAATTCAATGCGCGTTTCGGCGATCCAGAAACACAAGTCGTGTTAAGTCGTTTAGATAGCAGTTTAGCCCAGATCATTGATGATCTATTGCAGGATCGAGTGCCCGCGATCCGATGGAATCAAGCGGCTTCGATCGGTGTCGTGATTGCATCGCAAGGATATCCGGGCAAGTATCAGCAAGGAATGCCTGTCCCAAGCCCTCAAGGAGAAGGGATTCAATTCTTTTATGCAGGAGTTGAGGAAGCTACCGACCAAGATGGTTTGACGGCAGCTGGTGGGCGCGTTTTTCTTGTAGAAGCGTCAGCTGAGGATTTAGCTACTGCGCAAAAGAACGTCTATGAAGCAATCAGCAAGTTGTCTTTATCTGGCTTGTATTATCGAAACGATATCGGCGATAAAGCCTTGCAATATAGCAACTCATCAAAGGCGATGAAGTAAAGAACCTTTCTGTGTGTAACGCAAACTGTAATGATAGGAGGACTGCCAGTAGAACCGATCGGTTGTGCTGGTGGTTTTCGTTTTATGGGAGGTTTTTTTGACGTTGGTATAGCGTTTTCATCTTGTTGTGCTAAAATAGGAGTGTAGTTTAAATAAGGAGGAACTTTACGTGAAAAAAATTAAATTCGGTCCCACTGATTTAGAAGTATCTAGCGTGATTTTAGGCTTGATGCGAATCAACAATGCCAAAGATCCTGTGAAGGTCTTGACGACTGCGATTGAAAATGACATTACCTTTTTTGACCATGCCGATATCTATGGACGCGGGGAGTGTGAAACGATTTTTGCGGAAGCATTAGCAAAAACGGATGCCAAAAGAGAAGATTTGTTCATTCAATCAAAATGTGGCATCGTTCCTGGTGAAATGTTTGATTTTTCGAAAGAGCATATCATTTCTTCTGTGGAAGGTAGTTTGCAACGATTGAAAACCGATCATTTGGATGCGCTATTGCTGCATCGTCCTGATACTTTGTTTGAACCAGAAGAAGTGGCAGCTGCCTTTGATCAATTAGAAAAAGACGGCAAAGTGAAATACTTCGGTGTCAGCAATCAAAAACCTGGTCAAATCGAGCTATTGAAAAAATATGTTTCCCAACCTTTAGTAGCGAATCAGCTGCAATTCGGGATCATGCATACGGGAATGATCGATCAAGGAATTCATGTCAACATGACGGATGCTGGTAGTGTCGATCATGATGGAGAAATTCTTGAATATTCTCGCTTGCATGAGATGACGATCCAAGCGTGGTCTCCGTATCAGTATGGTTTCTTCGAAGGGGTCTTTATCGGTAACGAGAAATTCCCCGAGTTAAACGAAAAATTGACCGAACTAGCGGACAAGTATCAAACGACACCGACAGGTATTGCCTCTGCGTGGATCTTACGTCATCCAGCAAATATGCAAGTGATTGCCGGAACAATGACCCCGCATCGAATCGAAGAAATCGCGCAAGCTTCTTCAATCGTATTGACCCGCCATGAATGGTATGAAGTGTATAAAGTAGCAGGGAACATCTTGCCTTAATTTATCCGTAAACTCCGTTTTATTCAGTAGTTATAAGGATGAATGTTCGTAAAAAACGAACATTCATCCTTTTTTTTGGAAAAGTATTTCTAAAAAGCTTGTATTTCATTTCCAGGTGGTTTAAATTGTTGTGGGCGTTAAAAATAGGCTGATGCCATTTGATGCTTGCTTCACTCTTAGTAAGATTTGGAGGATATTTTTATGTTTGACATGAAAGTTTTTGATTACGAAGATATACAACTGATTCCTAATAAGTGTATCGTGAACAGCCGTTCAGAATGTGATACCACGGTGACATTAGGCGGACACTCGTTTAAAATGCCTGTTGTTCCTGCAAATATGCAAACAATTATTGATGATTCAATCGCAGAATTTTTAGCTGAAAATGGCTATTTTTATATTATGCACCGCTTTGATGAAGAAGCACGGATTCCATTTATCAAAAAAATGAAAAGCCGCGGCTTGATTGCTTCTATCAGTGTGGGTGTCAAAGAAAATGAATATGCCTTTGTGGAAGAACTAGCTGACAAAGAGCTTGTTCCTGATTTTATTACGATCGATATTGCTCATGGCCACTCAAACGCTGTGATCAATATGATCCAACACATCAAGAAGCATTTGCCAGCAACGTTTGTGATCGCTGGAAATGTTGGAACGCCAGAAGCAGTTCGTGAATTGGAAAACGCTGGTGCAGATGCAACGAAAGTCGGCATTGGACCTGGGAAAGTTTGTATCACAAAAATCAAAACTGGTTTCGGAACTGGCGGATGGCAATTGGCAGCATTACGCTGGTGTGCCAAAGCTGCTCGCAAACCAATCATTGCAGATGGTGGCATTCGGACACACGGCGATATCGCTAAATCTGTCCGCTTTGGTGCAACCATGGTCATGATCGGTTCATTGTTTGCTGGGCATGAAGAATCACCAGGGGAAACCAAGGTAGAAAATGGCGTTGTGATGAAAGAATACTTTGGTTCTGCATCGGAATTTCAAAAAGGTGAAAAGAAAAACGTAGAAGGAAAGAAAATTTGGATTCAATACAAAGGTTCTTTAAAAGATACGTTAGTTGAAATGCAGCAAGACTTGCAGTCATCGATCTCTTATGCAGGTGGAAAAGATTTAGAATCGATTCGTAAAGTGGATTACGTAATCGTGAAGAATTCGATTTTCAATGGAGATACTATTTAAGCTGGATACGGAAGAAACGGCCTTTTAGCGGTCGTTTCTTTTTTTTGTAGGAACAACCATTTTGTTTTTCTGTTTTCTTCGTTATAATAGAAGCAATGAGAAGTAGAGGAGCGGGTGACCAAATGACAATCAAAGTGATGTCTGTGTTCGGTACCAGACCGGAAGCCATCAAAATGGCGCCACTAGTAAAGGAATTGGAAAACGACCCGCGTTTTGAATCGATCGTTGTGGTGACGGCGCAGCATCGAGAAATGTTGGATCAAGTATTAACGGTTTTTGAGATCACACCAGACTATGATCTGGATATTATGACTTTAGGGCAAACCTTGACAGGGATTACTACCAAAGTTTTGCTGGATCTGGAACCAATCTTGCAAAAAGAAACCCCTGATATCGTACTCGTTCATGGGGATACAACCACCGCTTATGCAGCCGCAACGGCCGCCTTTTATCAGCAAATTCCTGTGGGGCATGTGGAAGCCGGTTTGCGCACATGGAACAAAAAATCTCCTTATCCAGAGGAAGCCAATCGTCAGTTGATCGATGTCTTAGCTGATTTTTACTTTGCGCCAACTTCCCAAAGCAAAGAAAATCTGCTGGCTGAAAACCGCAATGAGGCTGCGATTTATGTAACAGGTAATACCGCCATTGATGCGATGCGTTATACGATCTCGGAGGACTATCAGCATCCAGAACTTTCTGCAGCAGATCAAACCATAATTCTTCTGACAATGCACCGTCGAGAAAACTTAGGTGTTCCGATGCAGCAAGTCTTCCGCGCTTTAGCAAAAATCGCTAAGGAGAAACCAACCATCAAAGTGGTTTTTCCTATGCACAAGAATCCTCAAGTCCGAGGGATTGCTATGGAGATACTTGGGGAACTAGAAAATGTCACGCTGATTGAGCCTTTAGATGTCATTGATTTTCACAATGTTGCCAATCAAAGTACCTTGATTTTAACGGATTCTGGTGGTGTCCAAGAAGAAGCACCGTCGTTAGGCGTTCCTGTTTTGGTCCTGAGAGATACAACAGAGCGTCCGGAAGGAATTGCTGCAGGTACGTTAAAACTGATCGGTACGTCTGAAGCTGCAGTTTATCAAGAAACAAAGCGACTGCTAGAAGATCCAGAAGCTTACAATGCCATGGCACATGCAGAAAATCCCTATGGCGATGGGAAAGCAAGCCAGCGAATCCTGCAGATTTTAGTTGAACATTTTTCGTGAGAGTTAGAAAGAACAATCTCTCAGTATGAAAAACAATAGATGATTAGACAGCTATTTGATAAATGGCTGTCTATTTTTTTGTGCAAGTTTAAGGAATGTACTGTATTATCTTTTTCATTTTCTCGTTCAAGGGGATAGACGAACGGCTTATTGTGCTATGGCTTTTGATAGGAGAAACTTTCTATCTATTCATGAAAAAAGTTTTATCACGTATAAAATCACAATAGTTCTTTAACGTTGTTATTTTATTGTAAGACCTTTCATTTAAAAACGAACGAAAATCTAAGAAAAAAGGGTGCTTTTTTCCATTGTTGCGGTTGACAATGGCTAGGATAGCAGTTATTATGTGGGTAGTTGGAAGGAAGACTTCCGGCGAACTGACATTTTATACAAATAATTGTTAGGTGAGGCTCCTATATGGACACAAGCTGCTGCCGCAAAAGTATCGAGAGATACTTAGTTGGTAGGACAGGTCTAATCGTGAAGGTTAAACCCAAAGTAGCTGATAGCAGATTTGCTATCTACGCCCTATAGTGCTAAAGCTCTACAATGATCATGAGTTTTTTACGCATGCTTATTGGGAGCGTGCGTTTTTTTGTGTCTTTTACGCGCGTTCCACAGTGACTTACCTAATAAAAAGAAAGGAAGATTCACATGGAATACCCCAGTCCCCAGATGAAACAGCGGAGTAGTTATCGAATCGCTAGGGGTGGCGTAAGCAACTCCTAAGTGCTAGGAGGAAAAAAAGATGTTAAAAAAACTATCGAAAGATCAAGAATTAAAATTACTGGCAAAATTGACCGAAAGAGAATTGCTGATGGAAATGCGGACATCTTTCCAAGGGTTATCGGAAGAAGATGCTGCAGAACGTTTGGCAGAGTATGGTCCAAACAAAGTGGATGCGCAAAAACCAACACCTGCTTGGTTGATGATCCTAGGTGCTTTCAAAGATCCTTTTGTGTTAGTTTTGGCATTATTAATGGTTATTTCTTTTGTAACAGGCGATATTGAAGCAGTGATCGTGATGGGAATCATGATTTTGGCAAGTGTCATGATTACTTTCGTCCAAGAATACCGTTCCCAAAAAGCAAGCTTAGCGTTAAAAGAACTTATTGAAAATACTTGTTCCGTCACTCGAGATGGTATCACGAGAGAAATTCCAATGGATGAAGTCGTTCCAGGAGACATCGTCACCTTAGCAACCGGCGATATGATCCCTGCTGATGCCATCTTGATTTGGACCAAAGATTTATTTATCAATCAATCATCATTAACTGGCGAGTCAATGCCAGTTGAAAAATTTGTGGATGCTGGGATCAAAGAAAGTGATGCCCAAATTTCAGCTTTAGACATGCAAGACCTCGTTTTCATGGGTACCGATGTCTTGAGTGGCCAAGGAAAAGCGATTATTTTGAAAACTGGTCAAAGTACATTCTTTGGTGATATTGCTAAAAATGCAACGACGAAACGCGGCAAAACAACTTTTGAAGATGGCTTAACGAAAGTCAGCAAACTATTGTTGCGAATGGTCATGGTTCTTTTCCCGATCGTATTACTGATCAACGGATTGACCAAGGGCGATTGGGGCGAAGCGTTGTTCTTCGCGATAGCAGTAGCAGTTGGCTTGACGCCAGAAATGCTACCAATGATCGTCACCAGCAACTTAGCCAAAGGGGCGATCTCTTTATCAAAAGAAAAAGTGATCGTCAAAGAATTGCCTTCTATACAAAACTTAGGCGCAATGGATGTTTTATGTACCGATAAAACGGGTACGATCACCGAAGATCGTGTTGTACTGGTACAGCATTTAAACCCATTTGGCGTAGAAGATAAACAAGTCCTTGATATGACGTATTTAAATTCTTACTATCAAACAGGGTGGAAAAACCTGATGGATATTGCTGTCTTAAACTACTATGAAGAAGAAGGCTTGGCAGCGCCATTTAACGATGTGACAAAAATCGATGAGATTCCGTTTGACTTCTCACGTCGTCGTTTGACGGTTGTAGTCAATGCAGATGGTCATCAACTGATGGTCACTAAAGGGGCAGCCGAGGAAATGGAACAAGTCTGCAAGTATGTAGAAGTTGATGGCAAAGTGATGGAATTGACTCCTCAATTGAGAGAACAATTGCGTCAAGTGAATTTGCGCTTGAACAAACAAGGAATGCGCGTGTTGACTGTTGCTGTAAAACGGGATGCCCACGCAGATGCCGTTTATTCTGTAGAAGATGAACAAGACATGATCATGATTGGCTTTATGGGCTTCTTAGATCCAGCAAAAGAAACAGCAAAAACAGCGATTGCTTCTTTACATGGTCATGGCATCAATGTCAAAGTGTTGACGGGAGATAATGCGATCGTTGCGCAAAAAGTTTGTCGAGATGTTGGGATCGATGCTGATGAATACTTATTAGGAACCGATATAGATCATCTGTCAGATGAAGAGTTAGCAGAGAAAGCTGCAAAAACCAATCTGTTTGCAAAATTAAATCCAATGCAAAAATCCCGAATCATTGAAACCATTCAAGCGGCAGGCCATACGGTCGGCTTTATGGGAGATGGCATTAACGATGCGCCTGCTTTACGCACGGCAGATGTAGGTATCTCGGTTGATACCGCAGCAGATATCACCAAAGATGCCAGCTCGATCATTTTATTAGAAAAAAGTTTGAATGTCCTTGATAAAGGGGTCATCGAAGGCCGCAAAGTATTTACCAATATGATGAAGTACATCAAAATGACTTTGAGTTCGAATTTCGGGAATGTGTTCTCGATTTTAGTTGCTAGTGCCTTTTTACCTTTCTTACCAATGTTGTCCATTCAACTGTTGGTTCAAAACTTGGTGTACGATATGGCCCAATTGACGATTCCATGGGACAACGTAGATAAAGAAGAGTTAGAAAAACCAGTTAAATGGCAAGTGGGTGGACTATTGAAGTTTACCGTCGGCATTGGACCTGTTAGCAGCATCTTCGATATTTTGACCTTCTTTATGATGTGGCATGTCTTTAGTGCAAATACCATCCAAGAGCAAGCCTTGTTCCAAGCAGGATGGTTTATGATTGGCTTAACGACACAAACCTTAGTCGTTCACATGATCAGAACGAGAAAATTACCATTTATCAAAAGTATGGCATCACCTGCAGTTTTGATTTCAAGTGTTCTAGCGATTGCAGTTGGCTTCTTAGTCATCTTGACGCCATTGCATACCGTCTTTGATTTTGCAGCATTGCCATCAAGCTACTGGCCATGGTATGTTGGTATCAATCTAGCTTATTTAGTAACAGTTGAGTTTGCGAAACGCATTTACATTCATGTCACGAGAGAATGGATTTAAAAAAACAGGTCGGCGTTCTTCCTAACAAGGGGAGAACCGCCGATCTGTTTCTTTTTATCTGTTCTCTGTATTATTTTTTTCTCATATTAAGAAATTTCTCTTAGATTCAAGTCGAATCTTTCACAAGTGATAATAGAAGGATTATACTTAATCTGTTTTGTATAATGATGATTGCTGTACTATTCTTAAATAAAAAAAAGAATCTGAAAAGAAAAAATCGAAGAAAGCGATTGCTTTAATGTGATTAATTTCACTAATGTTTTCTTAAGAGTTGCTACAGTGGGAATTCTTTTATTAAAAAAAATACCCTTTTCACTTGTCATTTTCGAAGTTAAATGATAATTTATAAGAGTAAATGAAATTTCGATAGTACAGATTTAAACCCTGTTACATACGAAAGTGAATTTTTATATCAGAGAGGAAAGTGTGTCAAGATGGCAAAAAAACAAAAAGCACTTGATTTCCAAGCGATTTTGGAGCAAGTCAATGCGGATTTTCCAACTTACCAAGCTTTGGACAAAGACGGGAAAATTGTAAATCAAGAGTTAGTACCAGATTTAAGTGACGACGAATTAGTTGAATTGATGACTCGTATGGTATGGTCTCGTGTATTAGACCAACGCTCAACTGCGTTAAACCGTCAAGGTCGTCTAGGTTTCTTCGCGCCAACTGCTGGACAAGAAGCAAGCCAATTAGCAAGTCAATTTGCTTTTGAAAAAGAAGACGTTTTATTACCTGGTTACCGTGATGTACCACAATTGATCCAACACGGCCTGCCATTGAAAGAAGCTTTCTTATGGTCACGTGGTCACGTTGCTGGGAACCTTTACCCAGAAGATTTAAAAGCATTGCCACCACAAATCATCATTGGTGCACAATACGTCCAAGCAGCCGGTGTTGCTTTAGGATTGAAAAAACGTAACAAGAAAAATGTAGTATTTACTTATACAGGTGATGGCGGTTCTTCACAAGGGGACTTCTATGAAGCAATCAACTTTGCAGGGGCTTACCATGCAAACGCTGTATTCTACATCCAAAACAATGGTTTTGCGATCTCTACACCTCGTGAAGTACAAAGTGCGGCACCAACCTTGGCACAAAAAGCTGCAGCAGCTGGGATCCCTGGTATCCAAGTTGACGGTATGGATCCATTGGCAGTGTACTATGTTTCTAAAGCAGCTCGTGAATGGGCAGCAAACGGCAACGGTCCTGTATTGATTGAAACCTTGACTTACCGTTACGGTCCACATACATTGTCTGGTGATGATCCAACTCGTTACCGTTCAAAAGACATGGACAGCGAATGGCAACAAAAAGATCCATTGGTACGTTTCCGTACTTACTTAACTGAAAAAGGACTTTGGTCTGAAGAAAAAGAAGAACAAGTCATTGAGCAAACAAAAGAAGAAATCAAAGCAGCGATCGCTGAAGCGGACCGCGTGCCAAAACAAAAAGTTTCAGATTTCTTGAAAAACATGTTTGAAGTTCAACCACAAAACATTAAAGAACAAATTGCAACTTACGAAGCGAAGGAGTCGAAATAGTCATGGCACAAAAAACAATGATTCAAGCAATTACAGATGCCTTAGCTGTTGAAATGGAAAATGACAAAGAGATTTTAGTCTTTGGTGAAGATGTCGGTAAAAACGGCGGGGTTTTCCGTGCAACAGAAGGTTTACAAGAAAAATTCGGCGAAGATCGTGTCTTCGATACCCCTCTTGCTGAATCTGGTATCGGCGGCTTGGCTTTCGGTTTAGCATTAGAAGGTTTCCGTCCAGTTCCAGAAATCCAATTCTTTGGTTTCGTATTTGAAACATTTGACGAAATCGTTGGTCAAATGGCGCGTACTCGTTACCGTATGGGTGGTACACGTAATTTACCAATCACTATTCGCTCACCATTTGGTGGCGGTGTGCACACACCAGAATTACACTCAGATAACTTGGAAGGATTGATCGCTCAATCACCTGGTATCCGTGTCGTTATTCCATCAAACCCATATGATGCAAAAGGATTATTGATTGCTTCTATCCGCAGCAATGACCCAGTTGTTTTCTTAGAGCACATGAAACTTTACCGTTCATTCCGTGAAGAAGTGCCAGAAGAAGCATACGAAGTTCCTTTAGACAAAGCAGCAGTCACTCGTGAAGGTTCTGATGTTTCCATCATCACTTATGGTGCGATGGTTCGTGAAGCAATCAAAGCTGCTGACAACTTAGCGAAAGAAAACATCAACGCTGAAATCATCGACTTGCGTACAGTTGCTCCTCTTGATGTTGAAACGATCATCAAATCAGTTGAAAAAACTGGTCGTGTGGTTGTCGTTCAAGAAGCACAAAAACAAGCAGGTGTTGGCGCTCAAGTCGTTTCTGAAATTTCTGAACGTGCGGTTCTATCACTAGAAGCTCCAATCGGACGCGTGTCTGCACCAGATACGATCTTCCCATTCGGTCAAGCTGAAAACATTTGGTTGCCAAATGCAAAAGACATCGAAGACAAAGTGAAAGAAATCGTGAACTTTTAATAGTTGAAGAAGGGAAGAATAGAAAATGGCATTTCAATTTAAATTACCGGATATCGGTGAAGGAATTGCAGAAGGCGAAATCGTAAAATGGTTCGTCAAAGCAGGGGATACCATCAATGAAGATGATACCTTACTAGAAGTTCAAAATGATAAATCAGTGGAAGAAATTCCATCTCCAGTAACAGGAACAGTGAAAAACATCGTTGTCTCTGAAGGTACAGTCGCAAACGTTGGGGACGTCCTTGTTGAGATCGATGCACCAGGACATGAAGACAACGAAGGCGATGCAGGTGTAGCAGCAGAGTCTCAAACACCAGCAAAACCAGCAGCAGAACCTACAACGGAAACGGCTGAAGCATCAGCTGGTTCTTCTGAAGGCGCAGGCGTTTTCCAATTCAAATTACCAGATATCGGTGAAGGGATTGCAGAAGGCGAAATCGTAAAATGGTTCGTTAAAGCAGGAGATACCATCAATGAAGATGATACGTTGCTTGAAGTTCAAAACGACAAATCAGTGGAAGAAATCCCATCTCCAGTAACAGGAACAGTGAAAAACATCGTTGTTGCTGAAGGAACAGTTGCAAATGTTGGGGATGTTTTAGTTGAAATCGACGCACCTGGTCACAACAGTGCGCCTGCTTCATCAAGCGCACCTGCAGAAGCACCAAAAGAAAAAGTGGAAACTTCTGGTTCAGCAAGTGTTGTTGAAGCAGCAGATCCTAACAAACGTGTCTTGGCTATGCCTTCTGTCCGTCAATTTGCTCGCGAAAAAGATGTTGATATTTCTCAAGTATCAGCAACAGGTAAAGGCGGCCGTGTAACAAAAGAAGATATCGAAAACTTCCTATCAGGTGGCGGACAAGCTGCAAAAGCTGAAACTCAAGCTCCTGCGAAAGAAGAAACAAAAGCTGCAGCAACTGAAAGCAAACCAGCAGCTCCAGCAAAAGCCTTCAAATCAAACTTAGGTGATTTAGAAGAACGTGTTGCCTTAACACCTACCCGTAAAGCAATCGCTAAAGCGATGGTAAACAGCAAACAAACAGCACCTCATGTAACCTTGCATGATGAAGTTGAAGTAACAAACCTATGGGATAACCGTAAGAAATTCAAAGAAGTTGCTGCTGCAAACGGCACAAAACTTACTTTCTTACCATATGTTGTAAAAGCATTGACTGCAACAGTGAAAAAATTCCCTATCTTGAATGCGTCAATCGATGATGCAAAACAAGAGATCGTATACAAAAACTATTACAACATCGGTATCGCAACAGATACTGACCATGGGTTGTATGTACCAAACGTAAAAGATGCAGATCGTAAAGGCATGTTTGCTATCGCTGATGAAATCAACGAAAAAGCAAAACTTGCTCATGACGGCAAATTGGCTGCAGATGATATGCGTAATGGTACCATCACAATCAGTAACATCGGTTCAGTTGGTGGCGGCTGGTTCACTCCAGTAATCAACTACCCTGAAGTAGCTATTTTGGGTGTAGGTACGATCGCGCAACAACCAATCGTAAACGCTGAAGGCGAAATCGTTGTCGGACGTGTGATGAAACTTTCATTAAGCTTCGACCACCGTATCGTTGATGGCGCAACAGCGCAACAAGCAATGAATAATATCAAACGTCTATTAGCTGATCCAGAGCTATTAATGATGGAAGGATGATTAACAAATGGTAGTTGGAGATTTTGCTGTTGAATTAGATACAGTTGTAATCGGTGCGGGACCTGGCGGCTATGTAGCTGCCATCCGCGCTGCTGAAATGGGACAAAAAGTAGCAATCATTGAAAGAGAATACATCGGCGGCGTTTGTTTGAACGTTGGTTGTATCCCTTCAAAAGCCTTGATCGCTGCAGGTCATCATTACCAAGAATCTTTGGATTCAACAATGTTTGGTGTAACAAGTGAAAATGTTTCCCTTGATTTTACCAAAACTCAAGAATGGAAAGACAACAAAGTCGTTAAAACATTAACTTCAGGTGTTGGTTTCCTATTGAAAAAACACAAAGTAGAAACGATTGAAGGAGAAGCTTTCTTCGTTGATGATCACACATTGCGTGTCATCCACCCAGATTCAGCACAAACATACTCTTTCAACAATGCAATCATCGCAACAGGTTCTCGTCCAATTGAAATCCCTGGTTTCAAATTCGGCGGACGTGTTCTTGATTCAACTGGCGGATTGGCATTAAAAGAAGTTCCTAAAAAATTCGTTGTTATCGGTGGCGGTGTCATCGGTTCTGAACTAGGTGCAGCTTATGCAAACCTAGGGGCAGAAGTAACGATCCTTGAAGGCTCTCCTCAAATCTTGCCAACCTATGAAAAAGACATGGTCAAATTGGTTGAAGAAGACTTTGCGAAAAAAGGTGTAACAGTCGTTACCAACGCAATGGCGAAAGAAGCAATTGACAATGGCGATAGCGTAACTGTGAAATATGCCGTAGATGGTAAAGAAGAATCAGTTACTGCTGATTACGTAATGGTTACTGTTGGTCGTCGTCCAAATACTGATGACATGGGCTTAGAACAAGCAGGTGTTGAAGTAGGCGAACGCGGATTGATCACGGTTGACAAACAAGGCCGTACCAACGTATCAAACATTTACGCAATTGGTGATATCGTACCTGGTGCTGCATTAGCACATAAAGCTAGCTACGAAGCAAAAATCGCTGCTGAAGCAATCTCTGGTAAAAAAGTTGCCGTTGATTACAAAGCGATGCCAGCAGTTGCCTTTACTGACCCAGAATTGGCTTCTGTCGGTATGACGATCAAAGATGCCAAAGATGCTGGAATTGAAGCAAAAGCATTCAAATTCCCATTCTCAGGTAACGGTCGTGCGTTATCTCTAGGAAAAACTGAAGGATTCATCCGCTTAGTAACAACGGTTGAAGACAATGTGATCATCGGTGCGCAAATTGCTGGTCTAGGAGCAAGCGATATGGTTTCAGAACTTGCTCTTGCTATTGAATCTGGCATGAACGCAGAAGATATCGCATTAACGATCCATCCACATCCATCTCTAGGTGAGATCACAATGGATGCTGCTGAGTTAGCTCTAGGATTACCAATCCACATTTAAGCTTTGTGAAACTCGTTCATCATTTGGTGAACGAGTTTTTTTATCACCAGAAATAAAGCGATCCTATGCTATTGACAGAATCTTCTGGAAATGATACGATGCTCTTAATATTTCAACCGTTGATGAGGAAAGTAAATTGATTTGGCAAGCCTAGAGAGTCTTCGTAAGGTGCAAGAAGAACTTGTAGGATCAATCGAAAATGGCCTCTAAGGTGATCTTCTGAACTTGTACGAAAGATAAGGAGATCCGGGTGCGCCCGCTATCGCGTCAAAGTATAACGACGTTTATTTGTCGCGTACTTGCTGAGAAGCATGCTGAAAAGTCTGCTTGAATAAAGGTGGTAACACGTAAACACGTCCTTTGATATTTCGATATCAGAGGGCTTTTTTATTTGCATTATTAAGGAGGAATAGTATGACAGAAAGATTTGAGACGATTCAATTACACGGAGGACAAACACCAGATCCTACCACAGGGAGTCGCGCCGTACCCATTTATCAAACCACATCCTATGTGTTTGATGATGCTGACCAAGCGGCAGCGAGATTTAGTCTTGGTGAGAGCGGCAATATCTATACCCGTATTACCAATCCGACGACCGCGGCTCTAGAAGAACGATTAGCCCTATTAGAAGGTGGTGTCGGTGCGTTAGCTACGGCTTCTGGCTCAGCAGCGATCACCTATGCAATTTTAAATCTCGCGCAAGCAGGAGATCATATCGTTTCTGCTGCTTCAATTTATGGCGGTACCTATAATTTGTTCGCCCATACATTGCCAGATTTTGGCATCACCACAAGCTTTGTCGATAGTGAAGATCTACCAGCACTAAAAGCAGCCATCCAAGAAAATACCAAGGCAGTTTTTCTAGAGTCTTTAGGCAATCCAGATATTGATATTGCCGACTTTAAAAAGATTGCAGCGATCGCTCATGAAGCCGGTATTCCCCTGATCATTGACAACACCTTTGCGACTCCCTATCTGTTTCGAGGGTTTGAGCATGGGGCGGACATCATTGTTTATTCCACTACAAAATACCTCGGTGGTCACGGGGCTGCTTTAGGAGGGGCTATTATTGATAGTGGCAACTTTGATTGGACAAACGGCAAATTTCCCAAGCTGGTCGATCCCGATCATAGTTACCATGGAATCTCATGGGTAGAAGCCGCTGGTAACGCTGCCTATATCACTCGGGCACGAACGATTCTTTTACGGGATACAGGCGCTGCGATTTCTCCCTTCAATTCATGGGTGTTGCTGTTAGGCATCGAAACGCTTTCGTTGCGGATGGAACGTCATGTAGAAAATGCGCAACAAGTTGCTGAATTTTTAGCCAAGTGCTCGGAAGTTTCTTGGGTTCATTTCCCAACACTGCCAGACAGTCCTTATTTTGAACGGGCGCAGGAGTATTTCCCCAAAGGAACCAGTTCGGTCTTTTCCTTCGGATTAAAGGGTGGGGCAGAAGCAAGCAAAACCTTTTGTGGCGCAACTAAGCTCTTCTCTTTGCTGGCAAATGTCGGGGATGCAAAGTCCTTGATCATCCATCCAGCTTCGACGACCCATTCACAGCTTAGCGTAGAAGAACTTGCAGCAGCCAAAATTCGTCCAGAGACGATTCGCTTATCCATTGGATTGGAAAACATCGATGATCTATTGGAAGATCTCACACAAGCTTTTCAACAGCTCTAAATAGTTGGATAAGTAGGAAAAGCGCAGGATACTATGCTGCGCTTTTTTGTTGTGGGTTAGTGTTTCAAATAAAACTGCGGTTTCTGTTGATAGAAGGATAGTAAATCCATCGGTTCTATGCTATATTTAGTTGCTAAGGAATATGGATAAGGTGGGGGATGTATGCGTAATCATGCAAGTGACAAGAGGATTCGGTTTTACTACATAAGTTTGCAATTTCTTTATTGGATGATGTTTTGCTCAATCTATGGCTTTGCGACACTCTTTTTGATTTATTTCAAGGTCGATCCGGCAAAAATTGGCGGTATTTTAGCCCTAGTCAATATTGCGTCTACGATTTTGCAGCCCTTCATCAGTCAAGTCATTATCAAAAAAAGCAAAGTACCGCTGATCGTTGTCTTGAAAACGATGACAATCGGCGTGGTCACGGTGCTCTTAGCAGGTGTGATTTTCCCTGCATTATCAATACTGACCTATGTTTTAGGAGGGATTTTGCTCGTTTCCATGCAGTCCTTTCTCAACGCCTTGGCGTTTGAATACACGAATAGCGACAACAAAATCAATTTTGGCTTTTCCCGTGCCGGTGGGTCACTAGGATTTGCGGGGACCTCCTTTTTACTGGGGCAGCTCTTGGAGGAGTTTTCGGCAGCCCTTTTGCCTATGATCGCTATCGGGCAGGCCGTTTTGTTTCTCATTATTTTGCTTTTGCTGCCAGCGATCAAGAAGCCAGAAATGCCCGTGATGCTTACTGAACAAAGTCATTCAGGTGCCTTTTTGAAAAAATATCCTTTTTTACTCTTTCTCTTTGTCGGGTTTAGCTTTCTCTTCAGCTTCCACACGATGATCAACAGTTTTTTGGCACAAATTTTTGCCGATATTGGCGGTGGCAGTAAGGAAGTTGGCATCGCCCTGATGATTGCGGCGTTATGCGAATTGCCAGGCATGATTTTCTTTGAACAGTTAGTGAGGATACGGTCTAGCCGTTTTTGGCTGTTGCTGTCCAGTGTTGCCTTTGCCATTCGTGGGGTGCTGATGCTGTTGATCAGCTCCATCATCCTGATGGAAATGAGCCATTTGATGCAAGGGATTAGTTTTGCTTTGTTTATTCCAGCTTCGGCTTATTTGTTCAACCATAGTTTGGCAGATGAAGACCGGGTTTTTGGACAAACGATCATCATTATTGCTACCACGATCGGTGGCGTGATCGGCAATCTTTTAGGGGGGATGCTGATCCAAAGCTTCGGTGTTTGGGAAATGCTTTTGATTGGGACTGGGTTTGCCGTTTTGGGTGCTGCATTGACCTTTATCGGTGTGAAAAAAATCCCTAAAAGCGACAAGAAATTAGCGATCGTAAGCGAATGATCGATAGGTAAAAAAAAGAGTTGCGGCCGTATTTGCTTCGGTCGCAACTCTTTTGAATCTGATCAACGGGTACTATTTCTTTTCTAATACAGCGATAAATTCCCGCATATAGTCTGGTAGATCTGGGGGACGGCGGCTGGAAACGATATGTCCATCCGTAACCACAGGTGTATCGACCCATGTGGCCCCAGCATTTGTCATATCATCTTTGATGCCTGGCGTACTGGTGACTGTCTTGCCTTGCAGGATCTTCGCAGAAATCAAGACCCAGCCTGCATGACAGATTTGACCAATGATTTTTTGGTCTTTGTCCATCGTCTGCACGAAAGAGATGACCTCTGGGAAACGTCGTAATTTATCAGGCGCCCAACCACCTGGAACTAAGATGGCATCGTAGTCATCGGCATGAATATCAGAAAAAGCAAAGGCTGATTCTGCGGGTACGCCGTATTTGCCAATATACGTTTTATGCGCTTCTTCACCGACTAAATCGACTTGTGCGCCTTCTTCCCGTAACCGATGGACCGGATACCACAGTTCTAAATCTTCGAAATCATTGTCGACTAAGGCAATGATTTTTTTGTTTTCTAAACGCAAGAGAATTCCTCCTTTAGGTTGCTAACACAAGTGTAACAAATGCCTAGAAAAACAACAAAATATCCGCTTTGCTGTCAGTAACTAAACGAGCAGAGTGATTCTTTGTTAGTTTTTTTTAGAGAATTACCTATAAAAAAATGCTTGTACTAAAGAACCTCTTTTCGCCTATAAGAGGTTTTATGGTACACTGGAAGAGAAAGAAACTAGAGGTGAAAACTATGCGGGATTATCAATATCCTCTTGACTTAGATTGGTCGACAGATGAAATGGTCGTCGTCATGAAGATGTGGGAACGGTTAGAACAAGCCTATGAAAAAGGCCTTCCTAGCAGTACGTTTCTTGAGGCGTATCAAGCCTTTAAGAAAGTCGTTCCCAGCATTGGCGAGGAACGCCGTTTAGGTAGAGAATTTGAAGAACTATCAGGCTATTCGTTATACCATGCCGTGCAGGCAGCGAAAAAGACTGAGGGAAAACTAAAAATGAAAGGATAGATCAACGAATGCATGAAATCGTTAATGAAGTTCGCCAGTGGATGATCGCTGCAGGCGAAACGATCAAAGACAATTTAAATAAAGAAGACTTGGTGGTCGAGACAAAATCAGGACGGAAAGACTTAGTGACAGAATTGGATAAAGCCACGCAAGATTTTCTGATTGGTAAGATCCAATCCTATGATCCGGATGCCAAAATTTTAGGTGAAGAAAACGGACTGGACACACTTGCTGACATGAGTGGACGGGTCTTCATCATTGATCCGATCGATGGAACGATGAATTTCGTATTGGAAAAAGAAAACTTTTGTATCATGATCGCGATTTACGAAGAGGGCAAAGGGCGCTTTGGCTTTGTCTATAATGTCATGAAAGATGAATTCTTATGGGGTGGTCCAGAGATTGGTGTCTATAACAATGGCAAGAAGATCGAACCGCCGAAAGATATTGCCTTATCCGAAGGTCTCGTTGGCTTGAATTCACCCATGTTGATCCACAACCGCCACCACGAAACCGAGGTCAGTGACAAAGCATTAGGCATTCGTATGACTGGCTGTGCTGGGGTAGAGCTGATCGCCCTCGCTAAAGGACAAAGAGCAGGCTATCTTTCTCATCTTGCGCCATGGGACTATGCGCCAGGGGGCGTTTTGTTAGAAACCCTTGGATTAAAAATGGCAAACATCAAAGGAGAGCCGCTATCCTTGAATGGACGGGAATTGTTCGTAGGCGGTACACCGAAAG
This sequence comes from Enterococcus sp. FDAARGOS_375, assembly GCF_002393265.1. Lineage (NCBI taxonomy): Bacteria > Bacillati > Bacillota > Bacilli > Lactobacillales > Enterococcaceae > Enterococcus > Enterococcus sp. FDAARGOS_375. The sequence continues at coordinate 2,877,899 of NZ_CP023515.1, forward strand.
CTTTTGAAGAATTATTGGCGATCGTCAATCAATAAGAAAAAACCAGATATTTTTTTTTATATCTGGTTTTTTCTGTAAAAATGAAAACTTTGCACTATATTTCAGAAAGAAATTCTGGTATAATGGCTTGTCGAGTGCAATGTCACCAAAAAAGGAGTTTATAAATTGAATATTAGAAATGATATCCGCAACGTCGCTATTATTGCCCACGTTGACCACGGAAAAACTACATTAGTTGATGAATTATTGAAACAATCCCAAACGTTAGATAGCCATACCCAATTACAAGAACGGGCGATGGATTCAAATGCGATCGAAAAAGAACGTGGTATCACGATCTTAGCGAAAAATACAGCGGTTGAATACAACGGAACCAAAATCAATATCATGGATACCCCAGGACACGCGGACTTCGGTGGTGAAGTAGAGCGGATCATGAAAATGGTCGATGGTGTTGTTTTAGTTGTTGATGCTTATGAAGGTACGATGCCTCAAACACGTTTCGTATTGAAAAAAGCGTTGGAACAACATTTAGTCCCAATCGTTGTTGTTAACAAAATCGACAAACCATCTGCTCGTCCTGAGCACGTGGTAGATGAAGTCTTAGAACTATTTATCGAATTAGGTGCAGACGATGACCAATTGGACTTCCCAGTGATCTACGCTTCAGCGATCAACGGGACCTCAAGTGAATCAGATGATCCTGCCGATCAACAAAAAACGATGGCACCATTGTTTGATACGATTATCGAACATATTCCAGCGCCAATCGACAACAGCGATGAGCCATTGCAATTCCAAGTATCTTTACTTGATTACAATGACTACGTTGGACGTATCGGAATCGGACGTGTCTTCCGTGGAACGATCAAAGTTGGTGACCAAGTTGCTTTGATGAAACTTGATGGCCAAGTGAAGAAATTCCGTGTCACAAAATTATTCGGTTTCTTCGGTTTGAAACGTTTAGAAATCCAAGAAGCGAAAGCTGGCGATTTGATCGCTGTTTCTGGGATGGAAGACATCTTCGTTGGTGAAACAGTCACACCGATCGATCACCAAGATTCATTGCCTGTTTTACACATTGATGAGCCAACGTTACAAATGACCTTTGTCGTGAACAACTCACCATTTGCAGGTCGTGAAGGGAAATTCGTAACCGCTCGTAAAATTGAAGAACGCTTGATGGCGCAACTACAAACAGACGTGTCTCTACGTGTTGAACCAATCGGACCAGATTCTTGGACTGTTTCAGGACGTGGCGAACTTCATTTGTCGATCTTGATCGAAAACATGCGTCGTGAAGGCTTTGAATTGCAAGTTTCTCGTCCAGAAGTTATCGAACGCGAAATTGATGGCGTGAAATGCGAACCATTTGAACGAGTGCAAATCGACACACCAGAAGAATACATGGGTTCAGTGATTGAATCACTAGGGATTCGTAAAGCAGAAATGCAAGATATGATCAATACAGGAAATGGACAAGTACGGATCATTTTCTTAGCACCAGCTCGTGGCTTGATCGGCTATACGACAGAATTCTTATCAATGACTCGCGGCTACGGTATCATGCACCACACCTTCGACCAATACTTGCCAATGATTCAAGGGCAAATCGGCGGACGCCACCACGGCGCACTTGTATCGATCGATACAGGAAAAGCAACGACATACTCAATCATGAGTATTGAAGAACGTGGAACGGTCTTCGTTGAACCAGGTACTGAAGTATATGAAGGAATGATCGTCGGCGAAAACTCTCGTGACAATGACTTAACGGTCAATATTACGAAGGCAAAACAAATGACCAACGTCCGTTCAGCGACGAAAGACCAAACATCTGTCATCAAGAAACCAAGAATCCTTTCACTAGAAGAATCATTGGAGTTCTTGAACGATGACGAATACTGTGAAGTAACACCAGAAAGCATTCGTTTGAGAAAACAAATCTTAAACAAGAGCGAACGGGAAAAATCACAGAAAAAGAAAAAAACAGCTGACAAATAAACAATGATCGAGGTTTTTACCAACTTCTGATCTGTTCGATTTTCCGAAGGATGGAAAAGGGATTGCTCCTGTGGTGCAGCGGCTCTTCGCCGCAACCCCTAGAAAAGCAATCAGCCGATTTCCCTCCTTCGGTTCTTTTTTGCACGTCTACCCGATCTGTTGAACCGTTAAAATAAGCAGCGCTTGCAATTTCGACCATTCCTTTTTAAAATGGAGAAAGTAAGCACAAAGGAGAAATCTATGAAAAATTATCCTGTTAAAAAGAATCAGGAACTTGAAGTCGATATTTTGGACCTTTCCCATGAAGGAAATGGGATCGCCAAAGTCGATGGGTACTTATTATTTATTGAAAACACCCTGCCAAATGAACGTGCCTTAGTCAAAGTGTTGAAAGTCGGCAACAAATTTGGTTTTGCCAAAGTGATGAAACTGTTGCATGCAAGTCCTGATCGGCAAGAATTACCGAATGAAGCATTGTTGCGCACCGGGATCGCCCCGTTGAGTCATTTGAGCTATGACAAACAATTAGCCTTCAAACAGCAGCAAGTAGAGAATGTTTTGGCTAAAATCGCCAAACTGCCTGAAATCAAGGTCAATGAACCAATTGGGATGGAAAAACCATTTGGTTATCGCAACAAAGCGCAAATCCCTGTGCAAAAGATTCATGGAAAATTAACGACTGGATTTTACCGCAAAAACAGCCATACTCTGGTACCGATCGAAGACTTTTATATTCAAGATCCAAACATCGATCAAGCAATCATCAAAGTCAGAGATATTTTGCAGCGGTTCAATGTCAAAGCCTACAATGAAGAAGCCCATGAAGGTTTCTTACGCCACATTGTCGTGCGTCGTGGGCATCACTCAGGTGAAATGATGGTCGTATTAGTGACACGTAAACCGAAATTCTTCAAGGGAGAAGAGATCGCGGAAGTGATCCACGAAGAGATTCCAGAAGTTGTTTCTGTCATTCAAAACATCAATGAAGAAAAAACCAATGTGATCATGGGCGAATTCGAGCGTGTGTTGTATGGCAAGTCATCGATCGATGATCAATTATTAGGTAAAACCTTCCAAATCTCAGCGAAATCTTTCTACCAAGTCAACACAGCGCAAACAGAAGTCTTGTATCAAACCGCCTTCGAGATGGCGCAACTGTCTGAAAATGATGTCGTTGTGGATGCTTATGCAGGAATCGGAACGATTGGGATTAGTTTGGCTGATCGCGTGAAAGAAGTGTTAGGGATGGAAGTCATTCCTGAAGCAGTGAACGATGCCAAAGCCAATGCCAAAAGAAATGGTGTCGAAAACGTGCATTACTTTATCGGTAAAGCCGAAAAAATCATGCCGCAATGGCTACGCGAAGGCATTCAACCGACGGTCGTCTTCGTTGATCCACCTCGCAAAGGTTTAGATGCCAGCTTTATTGAAACGACCGCTGCGGTTAAACCAGAGCGCATCGTCTACATTTCCTGCAATCCAGCAACCTTGGCTCGTGACCTCGCGTTGTTTGAAGAAGAAGGGTATGTGACAAAAGAAGTCCAACCTGTTGATTTGTTCCCACAAACGACGCATGTGGAGTGTGTCGTGTTGTTAGAACGTCGTTAAGAAAAACGAGTTCTTTTCAGTGATTTTGACCGTGAGTTCTTTTTATGGTAATTGTCATAAAGTCTTACGATAAAAAAGTTACTAGAGAAAGCGAATCAATTGAGAAATAAGCAACTATAACCCATCTGTCTATCTAATTACGTCGATTGTGACGTTTGGAATGGATGAAATATAAAACCAGAAACTGGAACAGAAAGAAATTCTTTTGGCTCTTTGTCAATAAGGACTGATGAGTTGTGCAAAATCAAATCTGGGTCAGAATGAACCACATTCTGGCTCAGATTTTTTGTTATCTTACATTGATTAATTGATTGATCAAAAAGATTCTAATTCTCATGTTCTCGAATGATTTAAATCCGTAGGATACTCGTTTCATTGTCTTTATGTGGGTATTCTTCGCTTCTATTTTTCCATTGGAATAAGGATAGATCATTGCGTTGGTGATGCCTTCTTCATGGGTAAGAAGGTTTTGAAGCTTTTCCCGAAAGCTGTCATCTAACGTTTCGGGAAGTTCTGCCAATAAGGAGAAAAATAAGTCAGGGTCTTTGTCTCGAAAGGCTTCAACTAATTCATGAAAAAAGGGATACGCCTCCTTTAGGGGCGGAGAAAACTCAAGCAATCGATCAATCATCATTGCTTCAGTAAGAAATGGGTATTTTGGTGCTCGGAAACTTTTCCATGTTTTGTATTCATAATGGTTGATGTTTGCACGATTTTTTAGCAAAAAGCGCCAGTTCTTTTTCAGTTTTTCTGCCTGGCTTTTCTGTCCGGCTTTACGAAGTCCATTCATTTCACGGATACGCAACTCATTGAACGCTTGATTCATGTGTTTGACAATATGAAACCGATCAATCACTACTTTCGCATTTGGCAGAACACGTTTGGTGAGCTGGAAGTAGGCGGCGTTCATGTCTGTCACCAAGAATTCTACTTCTTCCGGATTGGTACAACCTAAGAAATAACTTGTTAATCGGGGTAATTTACGCGTAGGCAAAACATCTATTAATTTTCCTGTTTCGCCATCTGCACAAATAAAGCTCATTTTATCTTCTATGGAAGCATGCGAACGAAATTCATCAACCATCAATACTCTTGGGAGAATCTTCTTAGATTGCTTTGGTAAATAGCTTTTAAACTCTTTCAATGTACGAATAACGGTGGTCAAAGATACCTGACAGCTTTTCGCAATAAAAGATAAAGATACTTTTTCAGTCAGTAAAGAAGCAATTTTATATCTAACATGATTTGCGATTGAATGTCTGGGTTGGACAAAATAACTTTGAGCAGTCCAATGGGTGCGACAGTTTTTACAGGTATAGCGCTGCTTTTTTAGGCGCATAACCAAAGGCATATGATTGTATTGTTCAAAACGGACAATCGTTTCCTTCTTCCCATTTTTCACTATAATTGCTTTCCCGTTTCCATCTACCACAGTAGAACCACAACTTCTACAAGCACGAGGAGTAGGCGAGAGAACAGCATCGACGACCAACGTCTTTTTCTTCTGAAGGGTCTCGTAAGAGACCTCTGTAATCATCAAATCTTTCTCTATTATTCTCAGCATTTTTTTGATAGAATCATTCATATAGCATATCGTCCTCTCAGTTGTTTATTTTGTGGTGATTTAATCATACTAGAGAACGATATGTTTTTTAATACCTAAAATGAAAATGGGGCTGAAGAATCAATTCTGATTCATCAGTCCCATAAATTATAGAGCCATTCTTTTTTGTTCCAGTTTTTTTTGTTCTTTCTCATTATTGATGAGCGGGGACAAAATCAATGCAAAAAGCAGGGAAGCTACAAATATGCAGACAGCCAAATCCTTTAACAAAATGGTTTGTCGGCAATTTATAGTTAATGTGTATAAAAATATGGCATAGCGTGATTAGAAAGTATTATAATAAACGTAGTGAATAGAAAATTTTTGTTAGGAGGGATTGCACATGGCAACGATTCATGCATTTTCACACAAAGAGATTACACCGCAAAATACGCATTTGTCTAGTTTTAAAGTGTTGATAGAGTCAGCTTTTTATGGGAACAATGTCACTTGGATTCATGATCTAGCCACTGCCTATCACTTAGCAAAAGAATCTTCTGGCGCTATTCTTACGGATATGCCGGTCACCCACACCAAGGAGTTAGGACTACCAGAGGATGCAAAAGTCATCGTGTTTAATGACGGAAAAGTGGTTGGACGGACAGCGGCAGCTCGACGCATCATCGGGCATCCTGGAATCCAGCGAGAATTATATGAAGACATTTTGCGAGATGCCTTATACCAAGGAACCCGCAAGCAATTTTATGGTGGTGAAGTTGTTGTAGGATTAGATGAAGCGTTTATGGTCAAAGCTCACCTGTTGATACCAGAGCACTATGAAACCAACTTTTACTCTTATTTGTTGAATTTTCAATTGATGACGAAATCATGGGAAGAAAGGTACCAACGTTCCAAAGAATATCCAGAGACGGACATTTTTTTGTACGCTGATCCAGATTGGTCTCATCCTGATTTTCCTTATGGACTGTCTCTTTTTGATCCTGAACACAATGTTGCGGCAGTCTTAGGTTTAAACTATTTTGGTGAATTGAAAAAAGCGACATTAACTTTGGCTTGGGCTACCGCGCATCGCCATGGCTTTGTGGCGTGTCATGGGGGAATGAAGCAGTATCAGTTACCGAATCGAACATTTACGATGGCTGCTTTTGGTCTTTCAGGATCAGGAAAATCGACTATCACATTGGCAGAACATGATGGCAGATATGAGATCAAGGTTCTGCATGATGATGCATTTGTGATTAATCAAACAAATGGTGCCTCCACGGCTCTGGAGCCTTCTTATTTTGATAAAACGCAAGACTATCCACTAACCAACCCAAATGTCCGCTACTTTATCACCTGTCAAAATGTTGGCGTTACTTTGGATGAGGAAGGAAAGAAGGTCCTTGTGACCCAAGATATTCGTAACGGGAATGGTCGAACCGTCAAATCACGGTATGTCACACCTAATCGGGTGGATCATTTAGATTCGCCAATCGATGCCGTATTTTGGATCATGAAAGATGACACGCTACCTCCTGTAGTAAAAATTGACGATCCGATTTTAGCCGCTGTTTTTGGTTTGACCTTAGCTACGAAGCGTACGACAGCTGAACATGTTGTCGAGACCACGGATATAGATAAACTGGTCATCGAACCTTATGCCAATCCATTTAGAGTCTATCCCTTAGGGGAAGATTTTGCCCATTTCATGCACTTGTTTAAAGAAAACCAAACGGCTTGTTACATTCTAAATACAGGCTTTTACAAAGACAAGAAAGTCACGCCTGAAGTCACGCTGACATCGATTGAAAAAATTGTTGAAGGTGAGGCTAAATTTAAAAATTTCGGCGGGATCACCGAAATGAGTTTCCTGCCAGTAACAGGCTTTAAAGTCGATTTTCAAGATGCCTCCTATGTTGCTCATTTAAGAGAGCGGATGCAAGGACGGCTGGACTTTATTTTGGCTCAAGAGACAGAAAACGATGGCTATAATAAGTTGCCTAAAGATGTAGCAAAGGCAATGGAAAAGGTGATTTCTAAATTAAGTGAGCTTCCTAGCTAATTCAGTTGAATCAAACTTCCGCAAGCGGCTTTTTTCCTGAAACACTTAATTTGTTAGCCAGAAAGGAGCGAATATGAACATTCAGTTTCACCATATCCAAATTACAGTCAATGATGTAAAAAAAGCAGAAGGCTTTTATGATCAATTATTTGCACTATTAGGTTTTGACCTTCAAAAGAAATATTCTGGGTATTTAGAACATGCCGAGATGGAAGTAGTAGAATATATAGGGGATTCATTTGATTTCGGTATTTGTTCCCCACGAAAAGAATGGAAGAACGAGAAAATCGATTCAAGAAAACCTGGCTCTGTTCAGCACATAGCATTTAAGGCGGAAAGCCGCGAAGTAGTAGATGCGATTTTTCCCAAAATAAAAGCTTTAGGGGTAAAGATCCTTCACGATCGACCAATGGAGTACAAAGAGCGCATCGCACCTAACTACTATGCCTTATTCTTTGAAAACCCAGAAGGCATTCGTTTTGAACTATTTCATTATGCCTGATTCTTTAAACTAAAAGAGCGTGGCATGAACTTGTTGCGTGAACGTGTTCCTATTCAGGTGATCTTTCATTATGGGGTTCGAATGACCATGCGATATCAGAGACAAACTTTTTTCGAACCTGTCATCAGGAAAACTAGAACACTCTTTTTTAAAAGTACGTCTGTCTGGAAAAAACTATTTGTTTCCTAAAATTCATTTGGATAATTCAAAAACAAAAATCTAACTCGTGTGTTAAAAAACGTTCGAATTTTTATCATTCTAGAAGCGAGTGCACCGTGGGTCAATGAGGATTATTGGGTTGATTGCACGACACTTAAGAGATGGAGGAAGATCAATATGGATCAGAGCATTCAGCAAGATATCGAAGCAATCATTTCCCGTCAAAATGATCATGGTGCCGATTTATGGTCGACGCCAGACCATAAATTACTAAAAGGAGCACCCTTTACGACCTTAGAAAGTCCTCTTTATTTACTTGAACTTGGTATGTCACATGAGGAGAACTTATTAAAAGAGACAGCTGCATTGATCTTTCAAGGATGGAGAGAAGATGGCAGATTTAAAATTTCGCCATCAGGGGGGATCTATCCTTGTCACACAGCACAGGCTTTGCGAACGCTGTGTGCTCTTGGTTACGCAAGGGACCAGCGGCTGCAACAGACCTTTCACTATTTTCTTGCTACTCAGGAAGCAGATGGCGGCTGGAAGTGTAATAAGTATAGTTTTGGTCGCGGACCGGAGACCCACTTTTCTACTCCAATGACGACGTTAACGGTCCTTGATGCCTTTCGATATACTCATGATCGTGAGAAGATGGAAACGCTTCATCAAGCAATCGAATTTTTGCTTGCTCATTGGGAGATCCGGCAGCCAATCAGTCCTTGTCATTATGGGATGGGCACATTATTTATGCAGACAGAATATCCCTTTAGAGGGTACAATCTTTTTTATTATCTGTATGTCTTGTCTTTTTATCCTGCTGCCAGAAAAGACGCACGGTTTTTGGAGGCTTTGCAGCAGTTTGAATCAAAAGTTCAAAATGGCAATGTCATCGTAGAACGGGTCGTACCAAAACTGGGGAAACTGAATTTTTGTAAAAAAGGACAAATCAGTCCCTTTGCTACACAGCGTTACCAAGAAATCCTTGCTCGATTGGCAGAGGAATGATGAAAAAAACAGCCCTTTGGAATGTTCCCCCGCATCTAGACGTTTCTTTTTCTTTTCTGGTACACTGTCTGTAAAGAAGCAGTTGATTAAACAACAGAGGAGAGAAAGACATGCAAAAAATATATCTTGTTGAAGATGATGCAACGATCGTCTCTGTTTTAGCAGAATATTTGCAGCAATGGGGGTACGAATGTGTTTCGGCGAAGAATTTTGCTAGCATCTTGCAAGAGTTTCATGAGAACAAACCGGATCTCGTTCTTTTAGATATTTCACTGCCTTATTACAACGGGTATCATTGGTGCCAAGAAATTCGCAAGACGTCAGAAGTGCCGATCATTTTCCTTTCGTCGATGGATCAACAGATGAATCAGATCATGGCGATGAACATGGGAGCAGATGATTATTTAACAAAACCCTTTGATTTAGCCTTCGTTTTGGCAAAAATCCAAGCATTGCTGCGGCGCAGCTATCAGTATAGCCACCAACAAGCGCTGACCTTTGAGATAGGGCAAGTAACCTTTTATCCCACAGAAAATGTATTAAAAAAACAGGGGGAACAGTTGCCGCTGTCTCCAAATGAAGCTCGGATTCTTTCCTTGCTTTTGCAGCATCGAGGGAAGATCGTAGCCAAAGAGACCATCATTGAAATGCTCTGGAATAGTGAAGAATTCATCGATAATAACACATTAGCGGTCAATATGACCCGCTTGCGAAAAAAATTAAGCCAGATCGAACTATCCGATTTGATCCAGACGGTAAAGAATAAAGGGTATTTGATCGAAAAGGAACAGGCCTATGACTAACGTGAAAGAATATTTCGTCCTTTATGGAAAGTTTTATCTCGTTTACCTGCTGTTTAGTGCGGGCCTATTTGGGCTATTCTTTCTCCACAGCCTTTCGTTGGAGCCCTTCATTGACTATGTGGTCTTTTCAGGGGTGATCTTAGGGGGACTTTCCCTTTTTCATTATTTTCGTTACGCACAAAAAAGAAAGCAGCTGCAGCATTTATTAAGAAAAGAACGTATGACGGAAGCGGCGTTGGCGTTCTTGCCTGCCACTCGAAATCGCTTAGAAGACGAATACCAAGCCCTTCTTAAACAATTGGCAAGAGAAAAAACCACTTCTGATTACAAGGCAGCGTTAAAAAATGAAGAAATTTATGAAGATTTCGGCTTGTGGCTTCATCAAATCAAAACGCCTCTAGCTGCGCTGGATCTTTTGGTCCAAAGCGATTCGTTGTCACCGACGGAGGTCAAAGCGGAATTATTTAAGGTGAATGATTACTTGCAAATGATGTTGAATTATTTACGACAAAATTTAGCGAATGAAGATTTTGTCTTTGAGTCGATTGCTTTAGCGCCCCTCGTTCGTCAAACGATCAAAAAGTATGCCTTGTTTTTCTCGAAAAAGAATCTGCAACTGGACATGGCGGTGGATTTGACGGTGACATCTGATCGAAAGTGGCTCGTTTTTATTTTTGAACAGGTTCTTTTCAACAGCTTGAAGTATACCGAAACCGGTGGCATCACTGTTTTCACTAAAGACAATGCCTTGGTGATTCAAGATAGCGGCATTGGTATTCGTAAGGAAGACTTGCCAAGGGTTTTTGAGAAAGGATATACGGGACAAAATGGTCGCTTTCAGCAACGAGCGAGCGGGCTAGGCTTATATATGAGTCAACAAGCGGCTGAAAAAATCGGCTGCCGTTTAGCGATTGATTCTGAAGTAGGACAGGGAACCATCGTCACGCTTCATTTTCCCACCACAAATAACCGATAGCCGCAAACTTTCAACACTGTAAGTTTGCGGTTTTTATTGTAAGTCGCTTTTTTCTGCCAGTCAGCTTATTCTAAAAAGGAAGGAGGGAACAAGATGACACTTTTAAACATTCAACAAGTAAAAAAAATCTATCAAAGTCAGCTGAACGGACAACCCGTTGAAGCGTTGAAAAATATTACCTTTATGGTAGAAGAGGGGGAATATGTCGCTATCATGGGGGAATCAGGTTCGGGAAAGAGTACGCTGCTGAACTTGATGGCAACGTTAGACCAACCGACAGCGGGTGAAATGCAGCTGGATGGCATCGATTTGACCACGATCAAAGAAAAAGACGCAGCGAGTTTTCGACGGGATCACTTAGGCTTTGTTTTTCAAGACTTTAATTTGTTGGACACCTTTTCGGTAAAGGACAATATTTTATTGCCATTAGTTTTATCGAAAGTTTCCGTCAAACAAATGGAAAAGCAGCTTCAGCCCATCGTACAAACTTTAGGGATCGCCGATTTATTGCAGCACTATCCGTATGAATTGTCTGGCGGACAAAAGCAACGGGTCGCCGTCGCACGAGCGATCATCACAAAACCAGAACTGCTTTTAGCAGATGAGCCAACCGGAGCGCTGGATTCGAAAACCTCTGATCAACTGCTGACATTATTTCAACAGATCAATCAAAATGGACAGACGATCGTGATGGTCACTCACAGTTCGATCGCAGCCAGTCGCGCACAACGCGTCTTGTTTATCAAAGACGGGTATGTGTTTCACCAGCTGTATCGAGGGGATCGCAGCAATACCGCTTTTCTAGAAGCAATCGCCGAAACAATGACTGCTGTCTTTGCAAAGGAGGAGTAACGATGTTCTTTCAAAAAATCGCCTTCTCCAATTTGCGTAAAAATGCCAAAGCTTACACAACCTTTTTATTATCCATGAGTTTCTTGGTGGCTGTTTTGATGATGACGCAAATCATCGTAAACAATCCGGGAATGAGAGAACTTCCTAGTAGTCAAAGCGCCATCTTCATGTTTCGTTTAGGAAATATCATCCTCATGATTTTTGCGGCGATCTTTTCCTTTTACACCAATAACTTTTTGATCAAGCAGCGAAAAAAAGAATTTGGTCTCTACAATGTTTTAGGACTAGGAAAACGCGAGATAGCCTTCGTGGTTTTTTGGGAACTCTTTTACAGTTTTCTCATTAGCCTTGCCGCCGGATTGATCAGTGGCTTATTGTTTGCACGATTAGGATTTTTGATTTTGAAGAAAATATTAGCCGTAGGCGAGTTCTTTGTCTTCAAACTGTCATTTGAGAGTATTGGCTTGGTGATCCTGTATTTTATATTCATCTTTGGGTGTTTATTTTTATTTGACCTGTTGCAAGTACGCAAAACCAACCCACTTCAACTGCTACAGGGAAGCAAACGTAATGAAAAAGAGCCTCGTGCGAAAGGCATTTTAGCACTTTTGGGTGTCCTTTGTTTAGTGGCAGGATATACGATTTCTGTGACAATCAAGTCGCCCATCAGTGCCTTAGGCCTCTTCTTTGTCGCAGTTATCCTCGTGATTTTAGCCACCTATCTGTTGTTTATTTCTGGCAGTATCAAAGCATTGCAGTTTTTAAGAAAACGAACGACCTATTATTATCAAACGAACCATTTTATCAATGTCTCTACCATGTTGTATCGGATGAAACAAAATGCGGCTGGTTTAGCGAGTATCTGTATCTTATCAACGATGGTGTTAGTGACCGTTGCTACGACCGCCAGTCTTTATTTTGGACAAAAGAATGTGATCGAAACCCGTTATCCGTACGATGTTCAAATTGAATCAGCAGCTGATTCCCAGCAAATCAACACAGCGATTGATGGACTTGAAGAGAAGCTAACGATCAAAGAGCGCCAACAAGTCACTACAACAAGACCGTTGCTTTTTACCTTTGAGGAACCAAATTTTGTTCCCTCAACCACTTTTGAAGAAAATAGCGGTAGCTTAGATAAAGTTGTGTATCTTATTTTTCTTACCAGTTCTGAATACCATGAAATCACCGGGAAAACAGGACCTGCTGAAGATGAATTATTCGTTTTTCCCGCAACCTGGACCCAACAAGCATTACCAGAAAAGGCCACAATCGATGATCGTCAATTTCGCTTGCGGGAATTGAAAGAACTGCCAACATTCACGAAAACAGAAAACCCCGTTCAGCATCTTGTTCTCGTGGCGGATGATCAGTGGCTTTCCGAAAAGCTAAGCTCTTGGTATCAAAACGAAGATTTCCAGCTTTACCAGCAACCAGTAACAACAACAGTCTTCAATTTTCAAACAGCAGAAGCAAGCGATCGTGAAATCATCGCAAAAGAGATTCGCAGCGAACTTCTGGCAGCAGATGCTCATGCGAGCGTTCAGTCAAAAGATCTTTTTGAAGATGAGACAAAAACCTTTACTGGTGGTTTTTTCTTCTTAGGCTTGATTTTTGGTGTGATCTTTATTTTAGCTGCCGCGTTGATCATTTATTATAAACAAGTCTCCGAAGGAATGGAGGACAAAGAACGTTTCGAGATCTTGCAAAAAGTTGGGTTAAGCCATAAGGAAGTCAAACAAGTGATCCAGCAGCAAGTCTTGATGATCTTCTCGTTTCCTTTGGCTGCTGCGATCATCCATTTAGCGTTTGCTTTTCCGATGATTCAGAAGTTGTTGCTTCTTTTTGGTCTAACAGATCGCAACTTATTGATTACGGTATCGATTATTTCTGTCCTATTGTTTACAATGATTTATCTGCTGGTGTATTTCATCACCGCAAGGGTCTACTATCGATTGGTGGAGCGCAAACAGTAGAAGATGGACAAACGCTATTTTGTCAGATGATAGCTGGATGGATTAGCCGTCACCGACAGGAGCTACAAAAATAAAATGTAAGAACACCCATTCGTGAAGCGACGCTCAAAAGTTAGAATTTTTGGTCTAACATTTTGGAATTGCTACATGATTGAGGTGTTTTTTTTGATAATACGCCCGTTAGCCCACTTTTTTAGAGTTGAAAAAAAGCCTTAGGTGACCTATAGTGAAAAGGAGTAAAGCGCAGGTGCAGAGTGCCGTGCGGATGATAGTCATTTCCAAATAAAAGGGATCATGTGATCCAAAAAGGAGAAAGCCTTATGAAAGAGCAGAAGATAACCATTGGATTCCCCTTAAGAGGTGAGTGGCTTGCGCCGACTACACCAGCCGAGAAGATTCCTAGCCATGGTACCGATCGAATGGGGTTGCGTTATGCCTTTGATTTTTTACAAGTTAACTTTGAGGGGAAAACCAAGGCTTTTCATAATCGAAGCTTTCTGCGCTATTTCTTCTTAGGGGTTCCGCTGGAGAGCTGTTATTGTTGGGGCGAAAAAATCTATGCACCTTGTGATGGCGAAGTAATTGTTGCAAGAGATGGCTATCGGGAACGGAAAATCGTTCACTGGATCAGAGACTCTTCGATCGCTGTAAAAAATGGTTTGTTTTATAATGAACACAAAGATGATTATCAACAAATAGCTGGCAACTACATTGTGATAAAAGCTTCTGAGGGCGTTTATATGGCATTTGTCCATCTGCAAAAAGGATCTGTCACTGTTTCCGTAGGACAAAACATCACCAAAGGGATGGTGATCGGAAACGTCGGCCATTCAGGAAATTCGACTTCGCCTCATCTCCATTTTCAAGTGATGGACACCAGTGATATCGCTCATGCAAAAGGGCTTCCTTGTCGTTTTGAAGAATACGAGGTTTACCGAGAAGGACGATGGATAAAGGTTTGGAATCAGATGCCAGATAGTACAGAACGGATAAGATTTTTGCAGGAGCATTAGGGACAAGCTGTGAAACATTCATAGGGGGCATCGCCGAAATGATTAGAAGAAAGAACATTTAATCGTTTCTGAGCTTCTTTAAAAAATTTGCAACAATCTTAGGTATTCAGAAAATGTATCTCTGGGGGAAACAAATGAAGCAATTACCCAATATTCTTACCACTTCTCGCCTAATTCTCGCACCATTTTTACTATTCCTTCAGCCAATGTCTGGCTGGTTTTGGCTGCTTTATTCTTATTGTTTTTTAAGTGACCTCGTCGATGGGCTACTTGCAAGAAGGATGAAGCTCACCAGTGAGGTCGGTGCCTTACTAGACAGTTTCGCAGATGTCAGCTTTTTTCTCGCCGTTTTTCTTTCTTTACTACCACGGCTTCTGGAAACCCAAGCAATCATGGTTTGGATCTTGGTGATCGCTATCATCCGTTTCGTCAGTTATCTGATTGGCTATGTAAAATATCGGTCTTTTAGCAGTCTGCATACATGGCTCAACAAAGCAGTCGGATTTCTTTTATGTATTTTCCCGTTGTTGCTCATCATGTTCCATGAAAAAATTGTTATCTTGATTTTGGGGATCATCGCCACTATTTCCGCATTAGAAGAATTGCTGATAACGATCCTCTCAAAAAAACTGGATAGAAATCAAAAATCGATAATCGAAAGTTTTAAGTAAGGCGCCTCTGTCATTGAGGGCCTTTTTTTGCTTATTCAAAGCTAACAGTCTTTTAAAAGATTCGTTAAAAACAATTTTAAAAATAACATTGAAAACCATTTTTAATGGCCTTATGCTTATCTTTGAAGGAGGCTTACAAATGAATAGACAAGAACTGCATGCATGTATCAGTAAAAACCAGCCTAATATTTGCCAAATTTCTGCCTACCAAAATGGAAAGGAAATTTACTCGGATGAATGGCATGAGTATAAGCCAGAGGACACTTGCCACCTTATGTCCGCTACGAAAAGTATCGTTTCTCTACTAGTCGGGATAGCGATCGATCAAGGCTTCATCAGGAGTGTCAATGACAAAGTACTTGATTATTTTCCAGACTATCAAGTAAAACGGGGCGAAAAAACGATTTACGACATTACCATCAAACACCTATTAACGATGCGAGCCCCGTATAAATGCAAAGGTGATCCATGGACAAAGGTTTGCTCGAGTGATGACTGGACCAGCGCCTCGCTTGATTTATTGGGAGGAAGAAAAGGAGTGACAAATGAATTCAATTATCAAACCGTTTGTCTGCAGATTCTCACTGGTTTGTTAGCGAAAGCTTCTGGAATGACGACTGTTGATTATGCGAACCATTATTTATTTCGACCTCTTGGCGTAGCCGAAATGACCAGCTATTATGCGGAAACGGCAGAAGAGCATAAGCACTTTACGATGGACAAGGCACCAAAAAAACCAGTTTGGTTTTGCGATCCTTTAAATATTGGCACTGCAGGTTACGGGCTTTGTCTTTCAGCAAAAGATTTAGCCAAAATTGGTGAGCTATGCTTGAACCATGGCATCCATCAAGGAAAACAAGTGATTTCCTCACAATGGCTCACTGAAATGGTCAATCCGCTAGAGACAAACATAGAGAAATTTCAAAACATGAGTTATGGATATTTGTGGTGGATTTTGGATACTGAGAAAAGCACCTATGCCGCCATCGGCAATAGTGGAAATGTCCTTTACATCGATCCCAAATCAGAGATTGTTATCGCCATTACGGCTTATTTTAAGCCAACTGTCTTTGATCGAATCGACTTTATCGAGACAGATCTTAAACCATTTCTATTTCAATAACGAGCAATAAGTAAAAGCAGTCCGCTGTCATAAGCCGACTGCTTTTTTGTAGGTAACAGCTTTAAGAATCCTTTCTTGATCGCGACAAGCAGAGACCTATTGAGAAAACTTGGCTACTCGTTTTATGAATTTATAATCTAGCAATTTGGTACCACATATAGGTGGCTAAATGAATAATAAACGGAAGATAAATAAGAAATGAACAAAATGACCAAACAATCACCGTCGTAAACTTGGTATACTATAATTGAGAAGAAAATCACAAGCGAAAGGAGCGGTAGGAGTGTTTTCAGAAATCAGTATCTATCAAGTGAAACCAAGTGAAGTCGATACCTTTGAAGCAATCATGCAAGAAGCAACAGAGGCAATGAAGGTCATGGAGGGAGCTATGTTCTTTCGATTAATGAAACGAACCCACTACATTAAAGAAATGAGCACCATCAAGGAAGGGCGCCTGCCTGATCCATTGACAAGAGTCATAAAATGTGTGAAATATGCCCACTATTGGGAGTTTGATACCGAAGAAAACTATGGTAAAGCTCAAAAAAGGTTGTATGAAAGTTATTGGAAAGCAATGGAGAAATGTTTGATGGTTCCCCACGACAAGCTATTGGGGGAAGTTGTTGGGTGATCGTGTCCGTATCGAAGGCTCTCCAGTTGAACGGACTTTTCGTTCCAACTGTCTAGAGATTACAAGTGGAAATACAACAGGAGGTTAAAAAGTCATTTGAAGATTGAATCGACAACTATTCGTTTTTTAAGCGCTCTATTTCTTGAGGGAATCAGAAAGGAGGGGAACACGATGGCACAGGTTGCTTTTCATAACTCATACAAATTAAAAAAGGGTGTTTCAACAGCAGAATTTGTTCGAGTCGTTGAACAATTAAACCGTGAATATATTTCCAAACAAAGAGGGTATCTTTCTTTTGAATTATTCGTAGATGGAGAAATTTGGGCGGACATCACCAAGTTCGAAACGAAAGAAGATGCGGAAGCATTTGCCCGATGCGGCACGCCAAATGCCTTTGCACAAAAGTTTTATTCGTTCATCAATTTAAACAGTTGCCGCTCTCACCTATATACGATTGAAAAAACGTTCAAATAACTTAGCCACCATGGAATAAACAGCGCAAAAAACAATTCATATGAAAAGAGGAACTTTTTATGACAAAAACAGCAGAATGGTATCAAGGAAAAGCCGGTCGGGCAGAACATTTGGTCTATTTAAATAAGGAAGCCAAAGAGCTTGAGAAACTGATTCAAGGTGACAAAACAATGATCATTCGGGGGGCAGCCGGAAGAAAATCACCATTAGGAGGAAGAGCAAAAATCAACGATCTTGTTTATTTTGTGGAGACCGGCGGCGATTTGACCATCACTCATCGGGGCATCCTCGCCAACGTGATTGAATCTGAAAAGATGACGAAAGAAGAATCCATAGATTTTGTAAAACGCTATGAAAAAGAGTTGAATTTATCGAAAAAACAAGTCGATCGTTGGGCAGGAAAAAAATATCTAGCGGTCTATGAAATCGCTGAATTAGAAGAAATAACACCATTTCAGTACAATCGTGAAAAAAATATGGATGATTGGATCATCACTGATGATATCAACAAAATCAAATTGTAACGTAGCGAAAACCTTAAAAAACGAAGCGCAAAGGAGTTGAGTGAACGGATGGAAGGCAAAGAGCAATTGTTTCGAGACAAAAACGTGAAACCAACAGAGCAGCTGATTGCTGAATCACTGGGAGAGGAATATGCCATTTATCAACGTTTTATCGAAACTATTAAAAACGAGGGTATCTCTCTTATGGATTGGCGCTATTACCAAGATGGAAAAGCGTGGTTGTCCAAAGGCGAATACAAATGGACAACGACTTGTGGAACGAATAAAGTGAAACCGATTTTTTGGCTCTCGTTGTGGGAAGGGTTCTTCAAAGTTTCCTTTCACTTTAGCGAGAAAGTCCGAACACAGTTATTGTCTTTACCAATCAGTGAAGAGACAAAAGAAGCCATTTATAAGGCGCCGACCAATGGCACAAAAATGAAGTTTTTCTCTGTAATTTTTGATGTAGCTAGTGATAGTTCTTTGAATGATATTTATGTTTTAGTCAACTTCAGAAAATCATTTATCTAAAGGGATTCGGAGATAACGAAGAAAGTAAGGTAAGGTTTTACTGATCGTTGCTGTAGAGGTTACTCTTGGTAGCATGAATGAAGTATTGCCGTAAAAAAAGCGTTAGCTTTTCTTACGGTATTTTTTTTGATTTTGTACAACATAAACTCGATTATGCTTTTTGAGATATTTTTAATTTATTGGTAGATAAAATTTCTTTCTTCGCGTAATATTTTCAATATGATGAACATTTATTATCAATATATAGTGATTTTTCTTCTATAATGTGTTTTTTTTGCGTATTAATAAGAATGAGGGGATAAACTTTGTGATTGACCTTTTCAATATTGAAGTGAAAGAAAAACTAAAACTGCATAATAAATAAATGAAAAGTATATGTTATCGTAGAATATAGCTGAGTTAGATTTAGAAAGCGAGATCGGTTCACTTCTCAGTTCTGTCGAGATACACGAAGTTTTGTGGAGGTTCAAATGAAAAAAATAGTGATTATTGATGATGATCTGCATATTAGTAATATGTTAAAAGAACTTTTAAGTAAAGAGGGATATCAAGTTTCGCAAGCCTATTCGGGCACAGAGGCAGTCATGCTTTTATCCTCATACACACCAGATCTTATTTTGCTTGACTTAATGTTACCGGGTTTATCTGGAGAAGAGGTGCTTCCACTGATTAAAGGGATTCCCGTGATCATAGTTAGTGCAAAAGTGGACATCGACAACAAAGTAGATTTGTTGCTGAAAGGAGCATGTGATTATATAGTCAAGCCCTTTCATTCGAAAGAATTACTTGCTCGCATAGCGGTTCAACTTCGAAATCCCCAATATTCGAGAAATGAAAACAGCCTTTTTTATGCTAGTGATATCGAGTTGAATATGGATTTACAGATTGTGAAGATAGCTGACCAACAAATAAGCCTAACAAAGACTGAGGCTAGCATTTTACGTCTTTTGGTGCAAAACCCCACACAAGTGATAACGAAGTCGCAATTGATTGAACGAATTAATCAGGAGACATATGATTGTACAGAAAGCTCATTGAAAGTTCATGTCAGTAATCTAAGGAAAAAATTGCGCGTAATTAGTGATAAGGATTATATAGAATCGGTTTGGGGCATTGGCTTTAAAATGAGACAAGAAGAATCTTAACATTATCTTTACTGTTATCTTAACTATTTTCTTTACAAGTGCTTTGTAGAATGTTGGTGTAACTAAAATCAACAAGGAGGACGTTTCAATGGAATATGTTCTAAAAACAATGGGGGTTGGAAAAAATTATCATTCTTTCAAAGCGTTGGAAAATTTATCTTTAAAGGTACCAAAAGGAGCAATTTATGGGTTTGTTGGTAAGAATGGTGCCGGAAAAACCACATTGCTGAGAATCATTTGCGGATTGCAGCAACCTACTTATGGCGAGTATATTCTCTATGGTGCAAACAGCACAGACAAGGAGATTGTAAAAGCTCGCAGAAGACTTGGAGCAGTGGTGGAAACTCCCTCCATTTATCTTGAGATGACGGCAAAAGAGAATTTAAAACAACAATACAAGATTTTAGGTTTACCTTCTTATCATGGGCTTGAAAGTATCTTGACCATGGTAGGTCTAAGCGATACAGGGAAGAAAAAGGCAAAAAACTTTTCCCTAGGTATGCGCCAAAGATTAGGAATTGCGATTAGTTTGGTTGGAGATCCTGACTTTTTGATTCTGGATGAACCTACTAATGGTTTGGACCCCCAAGGAATCATTGAAATACGTGAGCTGATTTTAAAATTAAAGCGTGAATATCAGATTACTGTATTGATATCCAGTCATATCTTAGGTGAGCTTTCGAAATTTGCAACTCATTACGGTTTTATTGACAAAGGGCAGTTAGTCAAAGAAATAAGTAAGGAAGAATTGGATGAGATCTGTGGCAAATATACGCGGATAGAAGTGAATGATATGAAAGCTGCTACTTTCGTACTCGATGAGCTAGGGGTAGAATATCGAATAATTTCAGATACCATCGTTGATGTTTTCGCTAAGCTTAATATTTCTCGTTTATCTCTACAATTAGCAAAGGTCGATTGTGAAATGCTTTCTCTTCATGAGCAAGAGGAAAGCCTTGAAAGCTATTATATGAGTCTTGTTGGAGGTGAAACCAATGAATAGATTGATAACTGCCAATCTTTTACGTATTCGCACAAGTAAATCCTTTTGGGGTGGACTTGTATTTATGGTGTTGATGGCCTATTTTTTGGCTTATCACCGTTATTATAACGCAGAAATGTATCAAATCGACTATATACTCGATAATACATTTTTTACGGGTGCTATTTTTGGCTCCTTGGCTTTGGCTATTTTTTCTAGTTTGTATTTTGGTACCGAATATAGTGAGGGAACGATCCGCAATAAAGTGATTGCCGGTCACACTAGGAATACCATCTATCTTGCCAATTTGACGGCGGCTTCGATTGTGGCCATTGTGTATTCAACCGTCTTCTTTTTAATCCATTTGGGCATTGGTTTTTTTCTTGAAGGAAGATTTGTTTTGACACTCGGAAATTTATTGCTACTTGCTTTTGGCGTATACATGCTCTTGCTATCCATGGCTGGAATATATACTTTGATAGGGATGCTGATACAAAATAAATCCATTGTATCTCTTACCAGTATTCTGACTGTGGTATTTCTACTGCTTTTTGCGATGTACTCACTGAACAAACTTACTGAACCAGAAATGATCCCAGCTTATACTTCTTGGAACGGGTCTCCATTTTACGAAGTAGATACCCCAAATCCCGAATATGTAGAAGGAACACGACGCAAGGTCCATGAATTGATCCTTCAGACAACGCCTGGTGGACAAATGCTTCAATTTGCCAGTGTCGGTGTCATTGAATTGGAAGAAATAGAAAGATTACCAGTCTATTCAGGTAGCTTGCTACTCATCACTATCGGAATCGGCATGCCACTTTTTTATAAAAAAGACTTAAAATAAGGAGATACCATGGAGATTTGGCTCTATCTGGCTGGAATCATTTTAGGAGGGATCATCGTTGGTTTGATCTTAAAACTATGTTTACTGAAAAAAGCTGCTCTAGAAATTAAAGAAGCTTGTCAAGACAGAGTGCATATGGATACAAATACACTGATTGATCTTTCAAGCAATGATCCTTCAATGTGTGAATTAGCGAATGTTCTGAACGCTGAACTGCGCAAATTGCGAGCAGAACGCCATCGGTTTCAACAAGGTAATTCAGAAATACAACAAGCGATTATCAATATCTCTCATGATTTACGAACCCCTTTGACAGCCATGTTGGGTTATCTTGAATTACTTGAAACCATAGAAACAACAAAGGAAGCTCAACGATACATTGGCATTGTGAAAAACCGTGCTGAAATCTTGACACAATTGACCGAAGAGTTATTTGATTATTCAACCGTCATCACAAAAGACCAAGCGATAGAATCACAACCAGTTAATGTTAAAAGTGTTTTAGAAGAGAGTCTTTCTGCATTTTATCTCGCACTGCAGGAACAAAAGATCATACCTAACATTCAAATGCCGAAACAAGATGTAATACGAACCCTGGATCCTGTTGCGCTGTTGCGGGTGTTTTCAAACTTATTAAGTAATGTTATTAAGTATAGTGATGGGGATTTGGAAATAACTTTGTCTGAAGAAGGTGAAATCGTTTTTTGCAATACAGCGAAGGAGCTAGATCAGGTTCAAGTGGCGCAACTGTTTCATCGTTTTTATACAGTAGATACTACTAGGAAATCAACTGGCTTGGGTTTGGCCATATCACGATCACTTATTGAAGAGATGAATGGAACTATTATGGCTAATTATGAAAATAGTCGCTTGAGCATTCGGTTGCTACTTCCAGATAGATGATTTAATGAACAAGCATAAAGGATATCCATACGTATATTTGAAAGACGTTTCTTTTAAAAGGAGACGTCTTTTTTAGGGTTAAAAGCTGGAACAGACATTTCCGTTTTTACTAGTTGATGAGATTTGCATAGAGAAGAAAAAATGCTGATAAGATAGCTTGTTCATAACGTTAGGTCATGAGCTATACTGAACACAAGAAGAGCGTAATGCAAATGAGAGGAGCAAAAACAAAAATGGATGAAAAAAGCAATGGGATTCCTCATGGCTATATGACTGTAGGTCAATTGGCGAAAAAAATGGACGTAACGGTGCGAACAATTCAATATTATGACAAGCGAGGAATCTTGCCCCCTTCCTCAGTGAGTGAAGGGGGCCGACGACTTTATACAGACAAAGACTTCGTGAAGTTGCACCAAATTCAATCGTTAAAATATTTAGGATTCTCTCTGGAACAAATCAAACAAGTATTGCCAACGATGAGTAATCCAGAAGAGGTGTCCAGTATTCTTGTCAAGCAAATAAAGCAGTTGAGAGATAAAATCAGTTCTTTAACAGATAGTTTAGAAGCATTGGAAGCATTTGCTCAGGAAGTAACAACGATGGAAAAAGTAGACTGGGCTGCCTATGCAGACATTATCATGTTGTTGCAATCAAACAGTGAGTTGTATTGGACGAGAAAACATTTTTCTGAAAAAGTAACGACACAAGTTGCGAACTTATATGAAGCAGAGATTGGCGAATTGGTTCAAGAACAAAACCTTCTACTGGAAGAAGCGGAACAATTGCATCTTGCCGGTGTTGCTCCTGACAGCACGCAAGGACAACGATTTGCTCAACGTTTTTGGCAAGTAGTGATGCAGATCGTTGGTGATAATACGCATTTACTCAATGAGTTTGCGGATATCGCTACTAAATACGGCGACAAAAAGTGGAAAGCGAAACAGTCGTTTATCGAGAAGGCTCTAGATTTCTACTTAAGCAACAATCAGGAACAAGTAGAAAGAGGTGAAATATGATGAAAAATAATCGACTTCCAGCTGTTGTGGTGAAAGACTTAAAAAAGACCTTTCAGAGGCAGCAAGTGTTAAAAGGGGTCTCATTTACCGTTGAAAGCGGGAGCATTTTTGCGCTTCTAGGCTCAAATGGTGCCGGAAAAACGACCATTGTGAACATCCTTTCGACGCTTAAAACCATGGATAGTGGTTGTGTAATGATCAACCAGTATGATGTCGTAAAACAACCCAATGAAGTGAGGCGACATATTACGTTGACGGGACAATACACTACAGTGGATGAGTTATTGTCGGGTCGCGAAAATTTGTATTTGATTGGAGAATTGCGAAACTTACCCCATAAAAAAACAGAAGCTGCCGCTTTGTTGGAGCTGTTTTCATTGCAAGACGCCGCGGATCGATTAGTTGCCACTTATTCTGGTGGAATGCGACGTAGATTGGATATTGCGATGAGTTTGATGGGCCAAGCATCGGTTGTTTTCTTAGATGAACCGACAACTGGATTAGATCCCCAAAACCGGCTTGAGATGTGGAGAATCATTCGAGAAATGGCCGCTCAAGGAACCACAGTTTTTCTGACGACCCAATATTTGCATGAAGCGGAGATTTTGGCAGATCAAATAGCGAGATTGCATGATGGCGTAATTCTTGCAAAGGGAACACCGGCAACGCTGAAACAGGTTTTACCACAGGGAATCATAAACCTTCAAGTAAGGAATGAAGCAGATGAAAAAAAGGTTATGGAGTTATTGAAGAATTATCCACTTCGGAAATGTAGTTATGAACATGGAATAGAAGTTCAGACGGATGGAACTCTGCAACAACTCGAAGAGGTTTTACATCAGCTCAATAAAGAGAGTATTATTTTGGAAGCTTTTACACCCAAGCAACCAACAATAGAAGACGCTTTTTTCGCCTTAATTGGAGAAAAACAGGAGGAATCGGTATGAGTGTGAAAAATTCTAATCAGTCACTGTATAGAGATACGAAAACATTAGCTATACGAAACCTAAAACTTTCCTTTCGAACGCCTGGAACTTTTGCTCTAGCACTTGTCATGCCAGCTTCAATGTTGGTTGTCTTTGTCTATGCGTTTGGCGGAGCGATGAATGTAGGAGAGGGGAACTTTATTGATTATATCGTTCCTGGAATTATTTTAGTAACGATTGGTCAATTCGCGCCATCTGTTTCAGTTCGTTTAAGTAACGATATGACAAATGGGATCATTGATCGATTTCGAACGTTGCCGATTTCAAATGCGTCAATTCTTCTTGCTCACGTCACATCTTCGATTTTACAAAACGTATTCACGGTAACGATAACAATGGGTACGGCTATTTTGTTAGGATTTAGACCAACAGCAAATTTTAAGGATTGGATGATTATCATCTTGTTAATGATTTTGTATATTAAGATGATCATGTGGCTAGCTACTTTAAATGGTATTTTGGCGAAAACACCTGAGAGTTCTTCTGACTTAATGTTGCTGATTAGTGCGTTACCTTTTTTAAGTTCTGCTTTTGTCCCGACCGATACGATGCCTCCTCTTCTAAGGATATTTGCTGAAAACCAACCGATGACTCCTATTCTAGATAGCCTTCGATCACTGCTACTGAGCGAGGATTTGCCAACAAGAACAATACAAATGGCATTTTTTTGGGGGATTGGGCTGACAATCTTGTTTGGCTGCTCATCGATAATTATGTATAAAATAAAGATGAAACGAGACTGATAGTTAATATGTTATGTAGACAAGTAGTTCCTTTATTATTAATGAAAGTGAAATTTATTAGAAAGGAGCAGTTGTTTCGGACTGTCTTATATTTAGCAAGAAATGCAAAGCATATACTGTTCATTTCTTTATAATAGTATTCAGAAGGAGATGATTGGATGGATTGGTTAAAAGGAATGAATGAAGTGATTGAATATATTGAGAAAAATCTAACAGAACCTATCGATTTGCAAACCTTAGCAACTATTTTAGGATGTTCTGTCTATGAATTTTCTCGTATCTTTTCATTCATGACTGAAATATCTATTTCAGAATACATTCGACGCAGAAGATTGTCGCAAGCAGTTTTTGATATTCAAAAGAGTGATACGAAGATGATTGATATTGCATTGAAATACTGTTACGAATCACCAGCTGCGTTTTCGAGAGCGTTTAAAGAACTCCACGGTACAACCCCGACATCTGTACGAACCTCGAATGTATCGGTAAAGACTTATCCACCCATTCATTTCTTACTTAGTATAAAAGGAGTGAGCGACATGGCGTTTAGAATTGAAGAGAAAGAAAAATTTGAGATTATAGGCTTATCAGGTGTGATTTCTGATGAAGTTACAGCAGGTATGCCTACTGTATGGTATGAGTTTTATGAAAGCTACTATGAGCAGATGGTTCAAAACTTTCAAGCGCCCTATTGGCAAGTCGCAGCGTATGATTTCCATCCTATTAAAAATGATCTAAGCATCATAATTGGAGCAGAATATAAGAATGAGTTTTCCTTGAAAGAAACCCTATCGATAAAAACCATACCTGCTTCATCATGGGCGGTATTCGAAATTGATGGCTGTATTGATGAAACTAGGGACAAAGCCTATACAAGAATCTTAACGGAATGGTTTCCAACCAGTCACTATCGGCGAAATGAAGATCTGCCCAATCTTGAAGTTTTTCCTGGAGATACGCAAGAAAGAATCTCAAACTGGGAAATCTGGATGCCAATTTTACCGAAAGAAATCGTCTGAGAAATATTTTACACAAAAATGAATGTTTGAAGTCGAAGGAACTTGCAAATGAGAGATTCTCTCCCAAAGTCCTCTTTTTGACAAGAATATTTACTATACAAAGTGAAATAATAAGTAGGTGGTTGGCTCTCTAAAATATTGCCATTAAATAAAAACTGTTTCTTTCTATGAAAAAAGAAACAGTTTTTATTTTTCATATCTCTTCAAATGCTTCCTTCATCCGCTCCAAGAAAAGTCCAGAAGCCTTTGAAAAAACTTGGGTGTTTTTCCAGATGACATCAAGGTTTGATTCCAATGTAGGACTCAATTTTCTAAAACATAAAGGACTGTCAGGGGCGAAGTTGACTAATTTATCCAGGGTCAAGCCGTAGCCGACACCTTCTTCTACCAGCTTTGATGCATTGTAAACAAGGTTATATGTGGCGACGACCGTCAATTTTTTAAGGTCTTTTTTCAACCATTTAGAAAGTTCACTGCTGATCAGACTTTGTCGAGAAGTAATTAGGGGAACGTCCCAGAGATCTTTTGGAGTAATGACTTCTTTGACAGCTAGCGGACTGTCTTTTCGAATCAACACGCCCCAAGTATCTTTGGCAGGCAAGCGCAAGGAATGGTACTTTTTGACGTTGACGGGGCTGATTACGACGCCAAAATCCAACAATCCTTTATCCAATCGTTCTTTGACTTCGTCAGCATTGCCACTAAATAAATGAAATTTGATGTTAGGGTATTCAGCTTGGATTTCTTTGATGATCGTTCCCAGCAACTGAATCACATAAGTTTCTCCAGCTCCGATCGATACATTGCCGGCGATCGTATCTCGAGGCGACAAGAATTCTGAGCGGGTCTTTTCTAATAATTCTACGATTTCTTCCGCCCGTTTACGAAACAACAGTCCGTCTTCTGTTAGCGTGATTTTGCGATTGCCTCGGGTGAACAACGTCACGCCCAATTCTTTTTCTAAGTCCATTAACTGTCGTGACAGGGATGGTTGAGAGAGATGTAGATGTTTTGCGGCAGCTGAAATCGTTTCTTTTTCTGCAACTGCTAGAAAGGTGGTTAAATTTTTTAATTCCATAAGTCTATACTCCTTTTTCTATGCTATATATGAATAGTTAGGTATTTGATATTAGTATTTTACATAGAAAGATGCGGCAAGTACAATAGGTTTATCCAAAAATAGCTCAATCAATCAAGAAAAAGTGATAATCCACACCTTGATCAGTTGAGGAAAATTGGAGGATCGCCCTAAGGTACAGGATAGTTGACCGAGAAAGAAGGCGAATGGAATGAAAAAATGGCAAAAGAAGGCCCTTGTGTCTTTAGTTTTGCTGGTACCGCTGGTTTTAGGTGCTTGCAGCAGCAATAACGAGGAGGCAAACGAAGCAACACAAGGCAGTTCAGGAGGAGAAACGATGACAGAAAATGTATCATTTACAGATGAATGGGATAAAGTCTTCCCGGAAAGTGATACGGTGAATCACCGAAAAGTAACTTTCCAGAATCGCTACGGCATCACTTTAGTTGCTGATCTTTATGAACCAATTGATGCACAAGGACCACTTCCAGCAATCGCCGTTAGCGGACCTTTTGGAGCAGTCAAAGAGCAGGCATCTGGTCTATATGCTCAAATGATGGCAGAGCGTGGTTTTGTTACGATCGCTTTTGATCCGTCCTATACAGGTGAAAGCAGTGGCGAACCACGCTATGTGGCTTCCCCAGACATTAATACAGAAGACTTCCAAGCAGCAGTCGATTTTCTATCAGTCCAAGAAAATGTAGATGAAGAAAGAATTGGTTTGATCGGAATTTGTGGTTGGGGAGGTCTAGCATTGAATGCCGCAGCCATCGATACCCGTGTGAAAGCGACGGTTTCGGCCACTATGTATGATATGTCGAGAGTCAATGCTCAAGGGTATTTTGATGAAATGGGAGCTGAAGGACGCCATGAATTGCGCCAGCAGCTGAACGCCCAGCGGACAGTCGATTTTGCCAATGACAGCTACGAACGAGCAGGTGGGGTACCAGATATACTGCCAGAAGATGCGCCTGTCTTTATGCAGGATTACTTTGATTATTACAAAACAGAACGAGGCTATCATGAACGTTCGTTAAATTCCAATGACGGTTGGAACGTGACATCATCGCTGTCGTTCTTAAATATGCCGCTCTTGTCGTATATCGATGAGATCCAAAGCGCCGTTTTATTGCTTCATGGAGAAGAAGCCCACTCACTTTACTTCAGTCAAGACGCCTTTGAGCAATTACAAGGCGATAACAAAGAGCTGACGGTCATTCCTAATGCTTCGCATGTTGATCTATATGACCAAACAGATGTGATTCCTTTTGACCAAATGACCGAATTCTTCCAAGAACATTTGAACTAAATAGTCACAACGGTCTTCACGACTGTTCGCTCGTCTTTCTTCTGCTGAGCAGTCGTGTTTTTTTGAAACTACGCATTCAGTTGCTCGTTTCTACATCGAATCATCAGCAGAAAGGAGCGAAGCCATGCTGATAAAACTCATCCCTGCTGTCTTGCTGCTCCTACTAAGTGCCTGTGGGTCAAGTGGAATAGAGGAAAGGCATGCGCTGTCTGCCAGCGAAACTTCCTCTGAGGCAAGTCAGGATCATGATCAACCGATTATTGAATCAGCAACAGCTGTCGTCATTACGGTTGGACAACAGGATTTTATAGCGAAGTTTTATGAAAATGAGGCGTCTGAACACCTAATGAATCAAATGCCCTTCACGTTGACAATGAGTGACTTGAACAACAACGAGAAATATTATCGTTTTTCTGAGAATTTGGCAGAAATGACTACAGAACGGCCGGAGATCATTCACGAAGGAGAAATCATGAGCTGGAATAGTCATACGTTGGTGCTGTTTTATCAGACCTTCACCAATTCTTATGGTGGCTATAATCGTATCGGTGTCATTGAAGATCCGGTGGGGCTAAACGAAGCACTGGGAGCGGAAGACGTAGAGGTTATTTTTTCGTTAAGAAATCCTCGTGAATAACGAATGAATAGGAGTAAAACACATGACGATTGATCAATTAAACAAACACATGGCAAGTGGCGAACCCTTACTTGGCGGTTCGCAAGCTTCAAAACAAATGGTGGCGTTGAGTGCTGAGGCGAGAAAACTGACCATGAAAATCAATACAGTCTACCATGAGTCTGATGAGTTACAAGAACTTTTTGCCCAATTGACAGGAAAACCAGTTGAGCCGACATTTTCGCTGTTTCCACCCTTTTATACTGATTATGGCAAGAATATCAGCATTGGCAAAGATGTCTTTATCAATGCGGGGTGTCATTTTCAAGACCAAGGAGGGATCACGATCGGTGATGGTACCCTAATTGGGCATAACGTTGTTCTAGCTACCTTGAATCATGGACTTCACCCTGAAGATCGTAGCACGCTTTATCCAGCACCCATTACGATTGGGAAGAATGTCTGGATTGGTTCAAATACAACGATCGTTGCCGGTGTGACCATCGGTGACCATGCGGTTATTGCTGCTGGGGCAGTGGTGACCAAAGATGTCGCTGAGCGCACGATCGTGGCTGGTGTACCTGCAAAATATGTCAAAGAGGTTACTGAGTAAGCATAATAGCAATGAGTAAGAAAAAAACTGCTGTTCGCCTTGTCGCTTTTGAAGCGATGAAGACTAACAGCAGTTTTCTTATTCTTGAGGTGGCTCGCTCGTATTGGAACCGGCGAAGTTTTCGATCAACGATTTCACATCAAGACCGAGGGTTTCTTTCAATGTTTCTTGTGTGGTCGACAAGAGATTGGTGGCGTAATTGGTGACACGATTGGCACCGCCGCCTTCACCTGATCCTGTATCAACGACTGAAATTTTATCGATATTGCCTAATGGTGCGGCAGCTTCTTTGACTAATTGCGGCATGATCTCAACGATCATGCTAAGGATCGCTGCTTCATCATATTTCTTGAAGGCTTCGGCGATTTTTTCTTTCGTTTCGGCTTCTGCCGTTCCTTTCGCCAAAGTGGTCTCGGCTTCTGCCAAACCAATCAAACGGATTTTATCGGCTTCGGCTTTTGCCAGGGACTCTGTTCGGAATTGCTCGGCTTCAGTGGTTGCTAACGCAGACGCTTTTTTCGCTAATGCTTCTTGCTCAAGCGCATAACGATCCGCATCAGCTTTTTTCTTGATCTCAGAATCAAATTGCTTCTCACGACGTAAGATTTCTTTTTCTTCCAATTCGATTTGTTTTTGTCGTTCAACGACTTCGACTTCAATCTCTTGTTCTCGGACTTTTTGTTTCATGATGGCACTTTGTAGATGATAGGCTTGATCGGCATCGGCTTTGGCGATGTCTTGTTCTTTCTTATAAAGCGCCAGTTTCAATTCTTTTTCCTTCAACGCTTCAGCAATTTCCGTCATGCGTTTTGATTCCGCTGTTTGCGATTCTTGTTCCGATTGGGCTTTTTTGATGCGGGTTTCTTTCAGTGCTTCAGCTTCCGCAATTTCAGCATCCCGTTTGACTTGGGCGATTCTAGGTTTTCCAAGAGAATCCAAATAGCCGTTTTTATCGCGGACTTCTTTGATCGTAAAGGAGACAATGATCAAGCCCATTTTTGCTAAATCGACAGAGGCAACTTCTTGCACACTTTGACTGAACTTGTCACGATTTTGATAGATTTCTTCTACAGTCATGGAACCAAGGATCGAACGCAGATGACCTTCTAGGACTTCTCGCGCTTCATTCTCCAATTCTTCCCGGGTTTTTCCGAGAAACTGTTCTGCTGCTGTTGCGATTTCTTCCACAGATGAGCCAATCTTAATAATGGAAGTTCCGTCACACATCACGGGAACCCCTTGTTCTGTGTAGACTTCCGGTGTGGAGACATCCAGCTTGCTGGAGAGCAAACTGATTCGATTCGATCGTTGAAACACTGGCAAAACAAAGGCTCCGCCACCACGCACGATTTTGATTTTGTTGTTGCTTTCATCGGCGTGTACATTTTTGCTACCAAGATAACTTCCGCTGATGATCAACGCTTCATCGGGCTTGGCTGTTTGATATTTCGTGACAAAGACGATCAAAAGCATTAGCAAAATAAATGCCACGATCGCAATCGGAAAGACAATTGGTGATAATATAATATCCATAGATACACCTCTTTTGTGATTTTGTTTAGTGATTCAAAAATTTTTCTGTGTAAGGAACGACGTAGCAAATGCGTTCTTTGACTTCAATAATCAAAACCCTCGATCCTGCTGCTAATGGCTCATCGATTGGTTGAAAAGCCGTAGCTGGTCGATTACTTGAACCAGTGACACTTGTAAGTTGAATTTCGCCCATTCCTTCACAAGGAATTGGCGTCAGCACCGTTGCGATGCGACCTTCAAAGTCTTTCTCAGAACTCGAAAGTGTTGCTTCGGCATTCCGCATGGGAATCAGCACGTAAAAATTTAAGAGAAAAACGAGCCCTGTCGAAAGACAGCCACTAATGACGAAAAGCAGGAGCGAATAGCCAGGCAGAAAAGTTTCTCCTAAGTAACCGAAGAGGCTTGTAAAGGCAAACCAGGGGATGATCAACATTGGATCTACTGGACCATCGAAATCGAAGATATCGCCAAACAGAAGCAGCAAAAAAGCCAAAATGGCACAGCCAATCAAAACATACAAATAAATTTGCTCAGGTGCATAAGTGTGCAGCACATATCCACCTCCTTTCATATAGTGTGATTGTGAGTACGACGAAAGCTAGGAGAAAGTTGGAAGAAGATCGAGGGAAGCAAAAGAATAGAATAGGTATTCTATTATAATTATACCAATAAATAAGAAAAATATTTCATATAATTATATAATTTGATTAAATAATATAATAATGGTGGGTTTGTTATGATAGGAGAAGCCTCAAATACACATGATTTTTTCAACAACCATTGACAAACAATGAAAATCAAAGTAGATTAAATCAGGGTAGTAAAAAGGTCAAAAGCAACTGCTGATTGTAGACACATCAAGAGGCAGATTTTGTTCTCTAACCCAATTGAAATAAAGTAGTTGTTCGCAAACATAAAAGAAGTCAGGGACACTTCTTTTCAACCGACAGATCGTATTGCTAAGAAATAGAGGTGGAATCGATGGATCAAAAAGAAAAAATGTTAGAACTAATCAAGAAAAAACAAGGCGGCGGCCGTTCAAAAAAGATGGAATCCCCAAAAAACGATCGGAAAAACATGCGTAAAGGCCCGAAAATTTATAATAAGTAGGGCGATAGATTATTAATACGAAATGATCGATTAAAAAAGAGAGAAGGACAGGGTTGCTGTCTTTCTCTCTTTTTTTTATTCTTCAGAATCCACGTACAACTCACTCAAAGCTGGCAAATCATGGACTTGGTATTTTGCTTTAAACGCTGCGATTTCTTCAGCACTGAAGCGCTTAGGATCCAGTTTCAGTTCTTCGACGGGAAGAGGTCGTTCGTTGGCGATCTTGACATCGATCACGACTGGTCCGTGGCTTTCTTTTGCTTGTGTGAAGACGGACGCTAATTCTTCTTCCTTCGTTACCGTAAAGCCTTTCGCACCTAATGCTTCCCCAACTTTACCAAAATCAGCACCGGCTAGTTGCACACCGAACTTGGTTTGCTCGGTATCTTCTTGTTCCGCTTCAATGAAGCCAAATGAGTCATTGGAAAAGACCACATTGATGATCGGCAAATTGTATTTTACTTGAGTAATGATGTCTTGCATTTGCATCGCGAAACCGCCATCCCCACTAAAGGTGAATACTTGACGATCCGGGTAGCTCAATTGAGCGGCGATCCCACCAGGTACGCCATTGCCCATCGTCGCAAACCAGCCAGACGTTGTGAAACGCTGTTCACCTGTCATTTCTAAATGACGGATACTGTGGATGGTCACATTACCGACATCTGTGACAAACAGGGCATCAGGAGCTGCGATACGGTTGATTTCTCGATAGACAGGTTCGGGACGCAATGGTTCTTGCGAATCATGGTCAAAACTATGACGCCATGCATGCCAATTCCGAGCGTTTTCTTGATTGGCTTTTATCCAAGCATCTGCAGGACGAGGGGCAGCCATCTCTGTCCATTTTCTAAGAGCGGTTGCACCATCTCCTAAAACAGAGACATCTGTCTGATGTCGACGACCAAATTTCGAGGCGTCGATATCAACTTGGACAAAGTTGGCATCAGGATTGAAAAAGCGGCGTCCGAAAGGGAAGTCACTGCCGACAAAAACGATGAGATCAGCTTCTGCTAAAGCTTCATTGGCAGGTTTTGTCGCAACCCGGCCGGCAAATCCAAGAAAGTTTTCATAAAGATCAGGCACGATGCCTTTGGCTAAGACAGAAGCTGCGATAGGCATTGAGAAGTGCTTAGAAAAAGCATCGATGGCATCAAAATGACCAAAGAGACCTTGTCCGATATATAGGACAGGTTTTTTTGCTTGTTCAAAATAAGGAAGGGCAGCCTGTAAATCGTCTTCATCCGGCTGGAGAACACCTGTCTTATGATTTTTTGCGGTTGCAATCTCCTGTTCGTCGATTTCTGCAAACCCGTAATCGACCGGGATCGTTACCACAGCGACTCCTTTAAATTTGTAGGCGGCTTTAATGGCTTCGTCCACCACGTGGGGCAAACTTTCAGGGGACATGACCGTGCGATTGTAGATACTGACATCTGCGAACATCGGATTTTCATTCATTTCTTGAAAATCATTGTAGTTCATCGAGCTCGAAGCTACTTGTCCTAACAAGGCAACGACGGGCACGTTATCCATTTGAGCATCATATAAGCCATTGATCAAGTGGGTGGCACCGGGACCAGCAGAACCAAAAACCGCACCGACTTTTCCCGTTAGCTTAGCATCAGCCGCTGCTGCCAGCGCACCCGCTTCTTCATGACGTACTTGAAAATATTTGACCGATTGCCGTTCATGGTACAAAGCATCCATCGTTGAGTTGAAAGATCCACCGGGGATTCCATAGATATGGTCGATGCCCCACGCTTCAAAAACCTTGATCATTGCTGTACCAGCATTGATTTTTGTCATTTTCTTCACTCGCTTTCTCTGTTGTCATTCGTTCTCTTTTAAGTATAAACGTTTCTCAAAAAGACAACAAAGAATGCGCCTTCTGTCACAAGGCGCATAGAAAAACTTATTTTAGAAAATGAACGACTCAGCTGCGCAGCTCTTGCACGAATCGGCTGGCGATCTCTTTTGGTCGGGTGATCGCACCACCAACCACGATACCCGTCACACCCATTTCGTGGATTTTCTTTGCTTGTTCCGGGGTGTGGATCTTGCCTTCGGCTATCACCGGAACCTTCGCCGCAACCAATTGCTGGATCAACTGATAATCCGGTTCGTCATTGGTAGGACTATTCGCCGTGTAGCCGGACAAAGTTGTACCAACAAAATCGACACCCGCTTCAAAGGCATTGATGCCTTCCTCATAGGTGGCGATATCTGCCATGAGTAGTTGATGGGGGTAGAGAGCTTTGATTTGCTTGATAAAGGCATTGATCGTCAAGCCATCATGACGTTTGCGCAAGGTACAGTCCAAAGCGATCACCGCAATATGTAAAGCGGCTAATTCGTGTACCTCTTTGATGGTTGCTGTGATAAATGGTTCTTCCGGTGGATAGTCTTTCTTGATGATTCCGATGATTGGCAGATCAACAGCGGCTTGGATCTCGCGAATATCGCGAACGGAATTGGCACGAATGCCAACAGCACCGGCTTCTTGAGCCGCTTTTGCCAATAGGGGCATGACACCGCCGTTTTCAGTATATAAGGGTTCTCCAGGTAAGGCTTGACACGAAACAATTACTCCGTCCTTGATTTGTTGGATAAAAGCTTCTTTTTCCATATATATGACACTTCCCATTCTTGTAAAGGTTCGGTTCTCCCTTCGACTATATCATGAGGCTTTTTCCTTGTAAATGAAAGGACACCTTTATTAAAAGGGAAGTGAACATCAAAAAAGAAGCAAGCACCGTCATCAAGGGTGCTTGCTTCATTAGGAGGTGAGGATAGGGAATCCTTTATTCCGCTTGTTTTGATGTGCATTGCTTGAACTTTTCAAAATCGATCGTTTGATTAGCAGGCAACACATCATATTGCAATCGTTCTGTTTCTTCATCGTGAATGATATGGAGGATTTTTCCGTCTTCGTCTACTGGTCCCAGACTGATGATCGTAAACCGTTCATTGATGACTTCTAAATTCTGTAAAACCCCAGAGAACACTTTGCGAATATGATGGGCGGTCTTGATTTTTTTGTCGGCTTTTTCAACAGCCTTGGCTAACGTAAAGCCTTCATCTAAAAATGTTTTGATCATTTCCACTTTGACGACCGTGGGCAGTCGGTATTTTCGTGGGGCGTTTTCTTCTTGTGGGACCGATTGAATAAATCCTTTTTGTTCCCAATAACGCAATTGGCGAGGGGAGATAGCACACATTTGACTAAGTTCGCTGATGCCGACCAACAAGTTTTCATTATCAACGAGTTTTCGAAAAAGATGAGACATACGGACTCCATTCTTGTAAAGGTATTTGTTAACATTGTAACTTGTTTTACTTTTATGTCAAGTAGGTTGACAAATGTTAGGGAAAGATTTAAAGTAAAGAAGGTTTTATGAAAAATATACTGAAAAGAGTGTGAAATATGTCAACGAGTCGTCCTTTAGATATCTACGGCAAACCTTACAACCGTTCCTTACTGGTTATGGTTTTGCTGATCGGTACGTTTTGTACTGTTTTGAACCAAACATTGTTAACAACGGCTTTTCCAACCTTGATGGATGCCTTTGACATCTCAGCATCTGATGTCCAATGGCTAACCACCGGTTTCTTGCTGGTCAACGGGATCATGATCCCAATCACCGCATGGCTGATCAATAAGTTCAGCTCAAGAAATCTTTATTTAACCGCCATGAGCATCTTCCTTGCTGGAACGATCGCTTGTTTTGCAGCACCGAACTTTTCTACATTATTGATTGGTCGCTTAGTGCAAGCTGCTGGTGTAGGGATCTCCATGCCGCTTTTGCAAAATATCATGTTGTCGATCTTCCCACCAGAAAAACGCGGTTCAGCCATGGGTATGTCCGGAATCGTTATCGGGTTGGCACCAGCCTTAGGCCCAACGTTATCTGGTTGGATCATTGATCATTATGACTGGCGTTATTTGTTCGGAATGGTCATTCCGATCGTCGTTTTAGTCTTAGTCTTAGCGCTCTTTCTAATGAAGAGTGTGATTGAATTGTCGCATCCGAAAATCGATCTGTTCTCAGCGATTTTATCAACGCTTGGTTTTGGTACATTGCTCTATGGCTTTTCAAGCGTCGGTGACAAAGGGTGGGGCAGTATTGAAGTAATCGGTTTTCTTGCAGCCGGTGTCTTTTTCATTGCTTTCTTTGCATGGCGTCAATTGCACATTGAGCATCCGTTCTTAGAGTTGCGCGTGTTCAAATCAACGACCTTTACCTTGGCATCGATCCTTTCAGGGGTCACGAATATGGCGATGATCGGTGCTGAAATGGTTCTCCCATTGTATATCCAAAACATTCGTGGTGAATCAGCGTTCCATTCAGGATTGATGTTATTACCAGGTGCGCTGATCATGGGGATCATGATGCCGATCACTGGTGCGATCTTTGATAAGTATGGTGCAAAACGTTTAGCCATCACCGGGATGTTTATCTTGACCGCCGCAACCTTACCATTTGCTTTCCTAACAAAAGATACACCGATTTTGCATATCATTATTCTTTATGGGATTCGGATGTTCGGGATCTCAATGGTGATGATGCCAGTAACGACTTCAGGAATGAATGCCTTGCCTGGAAACTTGATCAGTCACGGTACCGCAGTAAACAATACCTTCCGTCAAGTAGCCAGCTCGATTGGTACAGCTATCTTGATCAGTGTCTTAACAAACGTGACTAAAGGCAATTTGCCAAGTGATTCTTTGTTGGATAAAACGCCTTTGGCCTACAAAGACCAAGCAATCGAAGCGACTTTATCTGGCTACCATGCCGCCTTTTATGTGGCAGCGATGTTTAGTTTCTTAGGTTTCTTGATCGCCTTCTCCTTAAAGAAAAAAGAACCACGATTGACGGTTCTTGAAGGAGGTGCGGACAAATGATCTTGCTTTTGATCGTTCTTAGCGTGTTAGGATTTGCGGTATTGAATGTCTTTGCCAAAAACAAGCGGCAAACAGGTTTATCATTGGTCTTAGGTCTAGTCTTCGTAGCTAGTGTCGTCGCATTGATGGCCAATTTGACTTACCATTTTGGAATGGAAAAAGAAACGACTGCTAAAACAACCCCACTGGTTTCTAGTGCCGATAACGAGAATTTTGATTTGCTATTGTATCAGCCATTAGGAGATGGTACGGAAAAAATCTACCTGTATAAAACGGATGCTGATCAAGAGGAACCAAAACAAACCGGTACTGATAAAGTGACCAATGTTGTGGAAACAGGGGCTGATTCAGCTCAATTAGAAACAAAAACGACCCGCTGGGTTTATAAAAGTGACCTATCACGCTTCTTGTTCGGAATCGCTGATAACGATGGCCAATATGTCAGCCGTACCAATACGTTCTCATTGCCAGATTCATGGGAAGTCTTGAGTGTGGATCAAGCAAAAAAACTGGCTTCTTTAGCGAAAGAACAAGCGGACACCATGAAAACACAAGGACAAGCGTATGTCCAAGAAAAAATGCAAGCTGCATTAATGGCTGATCCAACTATGGATGAGGCAGCCCAAAAAGCAAAAATCGCTGAATTGACAGAAGCTTATCAAAAAGAAGCGATGGCAAAATTGCTTGAAGAAGCAAAAAAGTAAAAACGAGTAGATAGTCATGGGATGGAAGAATCAAATCGGATTCTTCTGTCCCTTTTTTATATGGAACGTGATACTTTTGAAAAACGGCTGCCACCAAAAAAAATCCCACACACTAGAAGTGAGTGGGATTTTCTTTAGTCAAATGAGCACGTGGCAATCCGGTCGAAAGCTTCTTTTAACAAGTCCAACGATTGGGTGGCAGCTAAGCGAACATATCCATCGCCGGTCGTTTCTGCAAAGGCTTTCCCAGGAATCATCAGCACACTGGTTTCCTTTAATAATTTCTCGACAAAGCTGACAGAGTCCAACCCCGTTTGTTCAATGTTGATGAAGGCATACATGCTTCCTTTGACTGGAGATAAGGAAAGGAAGGGGATCTCAGCAACCCGTTGTTCAATGTAAGTCAGTCGTTCCTTAAAGACAGCAACCACTTGCGGCACGAGGGTATCATAGTGATTCAATGCGTAGATACCTGCCCGTTGTGAAGGGGTTGGTGCCGAATAGGCGATCGCCTCATTGATCAGTTTTGCCGTAAGATTGATTGATTCAGGTGCAATCATGTAGCCGATCCGCCAGCCAGTCATGGCAAAGGCTTTTGAGAAACTGCTGAATGTGATGGTGTTCTCAGGTGCGAAGGCTGCCATCGGTACAAAGGTATCATCAAAGCAAAAGGCTTCATAGACTTCATCTGAGAGGATCAGCAAGTCATGTTCAATGGCAACTGCTGCGATTTTTTCAAAAGTTTCTGGAGAAAAAACAGCACCAGTAGGATTGTTTGGTGAATTGATAATGATCGCCCGAGTTTTCTCAGTGATGGCGGATTTTAAGACTTCGACATCGATTTGAAAGCCATCTTTTTCAAAGGTCGGGATAAAGACTGGCACACCACCGACTAGTTCGACTTGTTGTTTGTAAGGTGAAAAGTACGGTTCATGAATAATCACTTCATCACCAGGATCAATGATGGCAGCCAAAGCTAAGTACATACCATGCAATGCACCGACTGTTCCTCGTACTTGGCTAGGAGAAAAAGTAAGCTGGTATTGCTTTTGATAAAAATCAACGACAGTTTGGATAAAATCAGCACTGCCGTCTGAAGCGGTGTATTTTGTATGACCCGCTTTGACGTCAGCAAAAGCTGCTTCAATGATTGTCGCATCTGTAATCAAATCAGGATCACCAATCGACAAATCAATCAAATTTGGGGTTTTCTTCGCAAGAGTGGCGATCTCCATTAAAAGATTTTCTTCTGGTTGTAAAAAACGTTCTGCAATCAACGGACGGTTCATTTTGTCATCTCCAATTTCTATAAAACTTTGCTTAAAAAGTCTTGGGTCCGCGCATTTTGCGGATGCTCAAAGATCTGTTCTGGTGTTCCTTGTTCTTGAATGATACCGTCAGCCATAAAGATGACACGATCGGCAACTTCTTTGGCGAAGCCCATTTCGTGGGTAACGACTACCATCGTCATGCCTTTTTCTGCTAAAGCTTGCATAACCGTCAACACTTCTCCGACCATTTCTGGGTCCAAAGCTGATGTTGGTTCGTCAAAGAGCATTACATCAGGATCCATTGCCAACGCTCTAGCAATAGCGACCCGTTGCTGCTGCCCGCCAGAAAGGCTAGAGGGGTAACTATCTGCTTTTTCAGCTAAGCCAACTTGTTCCAGCAATCCTTTCGCTGTCTCTTCGGCAGCGGCTTGCTCTTGCTGTTTGACTTTGATCGGGCTGATAGTCAGATTTTCTAACACCGTTTTATGAGGGAATAAATTGAAGCTTTGAAAGACCATTCCCATTTTTTGACGAATCTGATCGATTTTCACCCCTTTTGCTAATAAATCATTGCCTTCGAAGGTGATTTTCCCACCAGTCGGCTGTTCAAGAAGGTTCAAGCAGCGTAAGAAAGTACTTTTCCCACTTCCTGAGGGTCCGATGATCACAACGACTTCACCAGGTGTCACTTCAAGATCGATTTCTTTTAAGACGGTATTCTCGCCAAATGTTTTCACTAATTTTTCAACTTTAATCACTAGTTTTCATTCTCCTTTCAGCAACACCCAATAGACGTGAGAGGGCGAAGGTCAATACAAAGTAGATCAATGATACGATAACGTATGGTAAAAATGGTTTGAAGCTGGCCCCTTGAACGACGCCTGTTTGGAAAATCAGTTCAGACACGCCGATCACCGATACGACCGAAGACTCTTTGATGACCGTGACAAATTCATTTCCTAGAGCAGGCAAGATGTTTTTGATGGCTTGCGGGAAAATGATGAAGCGCATCGCTTGGATCTGATTCATTCCTAGTGAACGAGCGGCTTCCAGCTGTCCTTTATTGACGGCATTGATCCCGGCACGAATGATTTCTGCCACATAGGCGGCACTGTTTAGTGCTAAGGCAATACAGCCGGCCGCTAATTTCGAAAGCTCTAAGCCTAACACGCCTGTTCCAAAGTATACAATAAATATTTGTACTAACAAAGGTGTTCCCCGAACATATTCAATATAGACAGCGGCAATGACTTTCAATGCTTTTGACTTAGAAAGCTTCATAAAGGCTAACAAGCTACCACCGATAGAGCCGAATAATACCCCAACCAAGGCTAGGAAGATCGTATAGCCAGTTCCAGTGATGTAAAAAGGCAGATATTTTTCCCAAAAGCTTTGCTCTTCAT
This sequence comes from Enterococcus sp. FDAARGOS_375, assembly GCF_002393265.1. NCBI lineage: Bacteria > Bacillati > Bacillota > Bacilli > Lactobacillales > Enterococcaceae > Enterococcus > Enterococcus sp. FDAARGOS_375. The sequence continues at coordinate 2,918,528 of NZ_CP023515.1, forward strand.
CGATCGTGCCTTCTTCGGTAAACATCAATCGATAGGCATCTTCTTTGTATTGGCTTAAAAGATCATTACTAATGATAGTTTCAATGGAGGAATTGAGTTTTTCCAGTAAAACTGGCGCTTCTTTCGAGATGGCGATGGCGGTCTCCTTCACACCGTTTTCAAACGTGACATTTTCGGCTAATGCCAAGGTATCATTCGCCGTCACATATGCTTCGGCAACGGGACCTTCCATCACGATCGCATCAATTTTGCGTGATTTTAGATTGGTGATCAAATCAGGCACCCTTTGCAAAGAGGTGACGGTGGAGCCAGTCAATTCTGTATTTGCCAGCTCTTCTTGGGTGGTTTGACGTTGTGCACCGACAGCCACACCATCAAAATCAGCCGTCGATTGGAAACGATCCGCGTCTTCTGCTCGAACTAAAACGGTCTGTTGGACTTCCATATAAGTGTCAGTAAAATTGACTTCTTTGCGGCGCTCATCCGTTGCAGCCATCCCAGAGATGACGACATCGATTTTGCCTGTTTTTAACGCCCCTAACAACGCATCAAACCCAAGTTCCTCGATTTTCAGATCGACCCCTAAGTCATCTGCAATTTTTTGGGCAATCGAGATATCGATCCCCACGATTTCATTTTTTCCATCAACATTGGCACGGAATTCATATGGTGCATAATCGGCAGATAAACCCACGACCAATACACCATTTTCTTTGACTTTTTCATAGATTGGATCGGTTTCTTCTGCATGTGCTTGTCCGACAAAGAAAAACGGCAGCAACGCTGTGATGATCCCTAATAAAACAGTACCCTTACTAAACCTTTTCATGTAAACGCCCCTTTAACTTTTTCTGTGCATCTATTAAAAATGCAAATAATAACTAATAAATGTATAAAAATACATATAAGTGATAGAAACTATCATAGCATAACATCAGTTGAAGTCAATAAGTCAGAGAAAAAAAGTCAAAAATTGTTGTAGAGCGTAAAACCATTTATTCAAATTATTTGCAATCCAAGGAAGAAGAAAGTGGTGAAGGAGCATCAGCCATTTTCTAAATACGTCTATTTGAAAGGATGCTTAGAAAATAACGGATAATGAAGAAAGGAAACAGCTTCGCTTAAACGAGAACCAGGATCTGCAATGACAAAATGAGAAGTGGGTTGAAACAAAGCGACAAAAACGAAACATAAGACATTTTCTAGATTTCTTGCGATAATAAAAGAGAAGAGGAGGCGATAGAATGAAGGTCGTATTGATTCGACATGGCGAAAGTGAAGCAAATTTCGAAAATTATTGGACAGGGTGGCTGAATGTTTCTCTGACCGAAAAAGGCCGACAACAAGCTTGGGCTGCTGGGGAACAAATCAAAGAATTAGGGATTTCCTTTGATTTTGCCTTTGCATCTGTGCTGCAGCGAACGATCATCACCTGCGATGCCGTTCTGGAAGCCAGCGATCAGCTTTGGGTCCCTGTGAAAAAAACATGGCGCCTAAATGAACGTCATTATGGCCAATTAGTAGGGGTCAATAAAGATGAGATGGTGGCAAAGTATGGAAAAGAACAGGTGCAAAAATGGCGACGTGGATATGATGAACCGCCTTTATATGTGGAGGAAAATGATTTAGACCGCCGCTATGATTCTTTAGACCCCCGCTTGATACCTAAGGGCGAAAATCTGGGGATGGTGGTGGCGCGAGTAGTCCCATTTTGGCAAGACCAGGTGGTTCCGTTACTTAAAGATCATAAGAATATCCTCATCACTGGTCATGGGAACAGCTTGCGGGCGTTAGTCAAATACTTGGAAGACGTGCCCAAAGATGCCATGGATACGATCGATATTCCTAACGCACAGCCGATCATTTATGAGTTTGATAGCCAAGCAAACTTGATTGAACGGGCGTAATAACGAACATTTAAAGAATAAACCGCATTTTCGTTTGATGTTACATCGAAAATGTGGTTTTGTTGTGCTATAATAAGAAAAATTTAATGAAAGGCGGGAGAATATGAAAGCCGTATTAACCGTTATTGGAAAAGACAAGGTTGGGATCATCGCTGGTGTCAGCCAGAAATTAGCAGAATTAGAGATCAATATTTTAGATGTGTCCCAAACGATCATGGAAGATTACTTCACGATGATGATGCTTTTAAACATGGATGCCAATCAGGATTTTGACGGTATTCGTGAGGAGCTTCACCAAGTAGGTCAGACATTAGGTGTGAAAATCAGCATTCAAAATCAAGAAATTTTTGATACCATGCACAAATTATAGGAGGTACTATGGAGACAAATCAAATACTTGAAACCATTCGCATGGTGGAAGAAGAAAATTTAGATATTCGTACGATCACGATGGGGATCTCATTATTGGATTGTATTGACGCCGATATTGATCGTACCTGTGAGAAAATTTTTCAAAAAATTACAACAAAAGCCAAAGACCTTGTCAAAGTCGGCGAAGAGATCGAAAGTGAATATGGTATTCCAATCATTAACAAGCGGATTTCGGTTACCCCTGTAGCGATCGTAGTGGCCGCTTGCCAGCCGACGCCAGCCGACTGTATCAAAGTTGCGCAGACCTTGGATCGAGCGGCGCAAGAAGTTGGGGTCAATTTCATCGGCGGCTATAGTGCGCTAGTAGAAAAAGGCTATCAAGGCGGCGACCTTGCATTGATCGAATCGATTCCAGAAGCCTTGGCACAAACCAATTTTGTCTGTTCGTCGGTCAATATTGGATCAACGAAAGCCGGAATCAACATGGATGCAGTGCGTTTGATGGGAGAAACAGTCAAGAAGACTGCTGAAGCATCAGATATGGGCTGTGCAAAGCTGGTTGTTTTTGCCAATGCAGTGGAAGACAATCCCTTTATGGCGGGGGCTTTTCATGGGGTCGGTGAAGCTGATGTGGAAATCAACGTCGGTGTCAGCGGACCTGGTGTCGTCAAACGTGCCTTGGAAAAAGTCAAAGGGGAGTCCTTTGATGTCGTGGCGGAAACCGTTAAAAAAACTGCCTTCAAGATCACACGGATGGGGCAGTTAGTCGGGCGCGTGGCTTCAGAGCGCTTAGGCGTTCCATTTGGGATCGTCGATCTTTCGCTGGCACCGACTCCTGCAGTCGGCGATAGCGTGGCATTGATTTTAGAAGAAATGGGCTTAGAATCTGTCGGTACCCACGGAACGACAGCTGCTTTGGCCTTGTTAAATGATGCAGTCAAAAAAGGCGGCGTAATGGCCTGCAACCATGTTGGTGGTCTGTCGGGTGCCTTTATCCCCGTTTCTGAAGACGCAGGGATGATCAAAGCAGTAGAAGCTGGTTTATTGAATTTAGAAAAACTTGAAGCCATGACGACAATCTGCTCTGTCGGTTTAGATATGATTGCGATTCCGGGAGATACTTCGGCTGAGACGATCGCCGCAATGATCGCGGATGAAGCAGCGATCGGTGTCATCAACCACAAGACGACAGCGGTTCGAATCATTCCAGCGAAAGACAAAGAAATCGGCGATCGCATCGAGTTTGGTGGTTTATTAGGGACGGCGCCAGTGATGAAAACCAATCCTGCGCAGTCTACCGATTTCATTTTGCGTGGCGGCCGTATTCCCGCACCGATCCATTCATTTAAAAACTAGCTCGTGTTCATTTTGTAAGAAAATATGATGAAATGACCTTTAAAAGACTAATCAGAATGCTGTCTTTTAAAGGTTTTTTGGTCCTGTTACTATTTTTTTCATTCCTAAGACGGATGTTTTTTTGTTTGGAATCGAATACAATGAAAGATAACACGATAAAAAGGGGTGGTAAAATGAAGAAAATCTTCCAACTTGGGATGTTGGTTTTTATTGGTTTGATGGGATTTTTTGTCCTTCAACCATCAATTGCCTTTGGACAGACATTTGTTCGTGATGATGCCGGGGTCCTTTCACAAGAGACGATCAAACAGATCGATGCCTTGAATAAAGAGGGGTTCCAATCATTGACCGGAGCGCCAGAATATGCTGTAATCACGATCCCTTCTTTAGATGGGCAATCGATTGAAGAGCGTAATTTGGAACTGTTCAATGAGTATGGTTTAGGAAATCCAGAGGACAATAATGGACTATTGTTTCTCTTTGCCATTGACGATCGTGAATTTCGTCTGGGTTATGGCGATGGACTATCCTATGTCTTCAGTGAGCTATCGGAAGATGATTTAGTGGATGAAGATGCCAAAGACGCATTACGAGATGAAGATTATGATACAGCGATATTGGCAGCTTCTAATGAAGTTTATCAGCGAATGAAAGAAGCGGATGAAACGATTGGTTTAGGGACGATCTATCAAGATGGCAAGCAAATGTTAGCAGAAAAACAGGCACAAGAAGCAGAAGCTACTAAGCAGATGTGGTTCACTATTGGCAAAATCGTCAGTGGTGTCTTAGCGGCAGCAGCTGCAAGCCTTGTCGGGTTCATCAGTATTCGCCATCTTAAAACCAAACGGCGTTTTGAAGAGCACCTGCCATTGCCGAAACATCTGTTAGAAGATAGTCACTTCCAACAGAAAGATTTCTTGAAATGGGCTAGCAATAGAAAGAACTATCAGCGTTACCATCAGTATCAGACAGCCAAAGATTGTCGACAAGCATTTACGCAGTATGTGACGAGTACTTATGTGCCAGCGAAATTGACTTCGGTCACTGGATTGTCGACAGCGGATAAGCGAGTCATCCAACACAGCTTGACGAATCCAGCAATTGGCGCCTATTTTTCAAACTTGCTGATGAAGAAACAAACCACGGTCAAACATTTCGGTCAGGTGATCCTTACACAACATGACACCTTAAAAACCTATGAAGCCCAATTAGGCAGGGAAGTGACTGAACGGATGGCAGACTACGATTTGACTGATGCGGTGTTACCCGAGAATCTGCCTTTAGCAGATGCTTATCGAGCAGAAATAGCCAAGCAAGCCAAAGAAGAGATCAGAAGACGCAATGAGCAAGGGCGATACTTAGCGCAACTTGTGACGGAAAAAGCGACCTATCCTGAGATGGTACAAGCCATTCCAAAAGAAGTTTCTAATGTTCTAGCGGAAGTGAAAACAGATGCCTTGTTCCAAGTTGACTTGAAACAGGTTTATCAAAATCACCCAGATTTAGCGAACAAATTATCCTCATTTGATGCTTCTGATCGAGCAGCAGTTTTAAATAATGCTCGCCAAGAGTATGATCCCCATGGAATGAATATGGCGTTGTTCTTCGTGATGATGAATAATCATGTGTCCCATCAAGAACAAGTCATCGCCGATACGCAGAGTTCTTCGAACAATTTTGGTGGTTTTAGCGGAGGAAGCAGCAGCGGTGGCGGTGTTTCTGGTAGCTGGTAATTTTTTACTAAGGATGAACGTTCATTGCTCTGCAATACATTCGCTTGCATGTAGATTTGTGCAAGAGGAAGGATTGCATGGTCAATGGCGTTTTTTCTCGTGGAGGAAATCCCTTGATAAAAAAGACAAACCTAACAAAGTGTGGTAAACTTTTTAGAGTTACAGAAAATGAATGGAAGTTTCATTCATCTGAAAAAGGGAGAAAACGAGGGATATCATGTACCAATCTTACATATGGGATTTTGACGGAACACTTTATGACAGCTACCCAATCATGTTGAAAGCTTTTATGAAGACATTGAAAGAGTATGGCTTCGATCCAGATCCAGCGGAGATTTATTATATTTTGAAAGATTCATCTTCCAAAAAAGTTGCTGAAAAATACAACTTAGATTTCCAAGAGTTCACTAAAGCATTCAAAGCCAATGAAGCACTAGATGATCGGCTGCCTCTTTCCTTCGATGGGACAAAAGAGACATTAGAGGCTGTGGTTGCTGCTGGTGGCAAGAACTACATTTTGACCCACCGAGATGTTATCTCAACGAAAGAACTGTTAGAAAAAGAACAGATGGCAGACCTGATCGTTGAGATCGTAGGACCGGAAAACAACTTTCCCCGTAAACCTGATCCGACTTCATTAATTTATCTTGTCGAGAAATATCAGCTGGACAAAGATCAAACTGTCATGATCGGCGATCGTACGATGGATGTTTTTGCAGGACAAGGAGCAGGTGTTAAGACAATTTTTTATGATATAGAAGGTATCTTAAAAGATATATCTGCCGACCATACCGTCCAATCAATGGCTGAAATACAAGAAATCATTAAGTCTTGAGAAATCAAGGCTTTTTTTGTTCAAAAAGTAAGTCACCCATTACTTATGATGGACTGTATAAAAGTGGTTTTCATGGGTTTTCTAGTCTCGGCACAACAAACCAAAAACAAGTCACGCCATTTTTCGACTCAGCGCCATAATCGAAGGCATGAGAAGTCAAAATGGTTTTCACGATCGCTAAGCCGATGCCTGTTCCTTCTTTATGGCCTGCTTGATGTTGGACGCGTTGGTATCTTTCCCAAATAAGTTCGAGTTGTTCTGGAGGGATATCTTTTCCAGGATTGATGACAGCAACTTTTGTTCCTGCAGCTGTATTCGTCAATTTGATCAAGAGTCGTTCATTTTTTGGTGTATGGTTGATGCCATTGTTTATTAAATTACGCAAAACTTGTTCCATTTTGATGCGATCAAAAAGAGCATCTCCATTCGTACGATCTGCTTCAAAATCGACAGTGATGTCATATTGATTGGCGATCCCTCTTGCGTAAGCAACGACGGAGGAAACCACCTCGTATGTATTCCAAACTTCACTTTTTAGTTGTGTATAGCCTGCTTGCATAATAGAGAAATCCATGATGTCATCGACCATGGCACTCATACGGTGGGCTTCGCTGATAATTAGGTCCATATGTTCTTTTCGAAGTCGTTCATCGCTTCCAGATACATCACGTACCATCTCCCCATAACCAGTGATTAACGCAAGGGGGGAGCGTAGTTCATGAGAAACGTTGGCAATTACTTCTTTTCGCAACACGTCTACTCGCTGAAGTTCTGTGCTTAAATCCGCAACTGATTCAGAAAGTGTTCCTAATTCATCTCCACGGTTGAGTTTTGGCACTGAATAAAGTTCACCCTTCGTTAGGCGAACAATAGCTTTTTTGATCGTTTTGATTGGACGAATAAAATGTTGTGCCAAAAAAAAGGAGATTGTTGACGCAAAAATAGTTAATATGATGGTGAATAGAAAGAGCTGTTGACGATTCAACCTCTGAAGCGCTTCGATTTGAGTGATGGTATTTGAAAGCAAAAGGGCAGCTGGACGTTGGAAAAGAGTCATAGGGACGCCAATAAGAATGGCAGAAGATTTTTCAAAGTCTTCTACGGTACTAAGACTCTCCCCATTGAGGACAGTTGGCGCATGTGATAATAACCAGTTGTATTCGTTTTTCAACCCGTCTATGTTCAGTTTCTGTCCATTATTATATGCAGAAAGGATTTCACCGGAATCATCAATTAAGAAGAGAGTTCCAACAATTGTTTTACTGAGGAAAAGTAATGGCTCATCTGGTAAACCAGTAGGATCTACTGCTATATCTTCAAGAGAAGTAGCTGTTTCTTGAACGGTTTCCAGAAGTGATTCTTTCGTTGTGTTGATATAATTTGGTTCAAAGAGTAAAATTTGAACGGTCCATAAAAAAGCGATACCAATGATGACCAGCAACATATTGGCGGACCAAAGTCGAATAAGTAATTTGCTTTTGAAATAATTGAATCCTAACCGACTAGTCTTCATAATCAAATTTATACCCTACCCCCCAAACCGTCTGGATTAATTCTCGATAATCGCCTAGACGCTCTCTTAACGATTTGATGTGTGTGTCCACTGTCCTGGTATCACCAAAATAATCAAAGCCCCAGACACCTTCCAAAATAGATTCTCGGCTCAATGCGATATGATTGTTTTTCGTTAGATAGACCAGCAGGTCAAATTCTTTCGGTGTTAGCGGCAAAGGTTCCCCTTTGATCGTCACGTTATGTGAAAAAACATTGACCTCGAGATCACCAAAAACGATCTTTTCGAACTGAAACTGAATGCTCCGTTTCAACACAGCTTTGATGCGAGCCATTAACTCTTTAGGACTAAATGGCTTAGCGATGTAATCATCGGCACCAAGATTGAAGCCAAAGAGTTTATCGTACTCTTCTTTTCGAGCGGTAATCATGATGACGGGCGTGTTACAGCTCCCTCTGATTTCCGAAAGCGTCTGAAAGCCATCTTTTCCCGACATCATGACATCTAAGAGGATCAAATCAAATGAACGATTGGCTAGTTTTTCCAGTGTTTCATTTCCATCTGATGCTTCAAAACAAAGGTAGCCTTCGATCTCCGCATAGGTTTTCACTAAGGCACGCATATGGGTGTCATCATCAACAATCAATAATTTTTGCAATTTTTGTCACATCCTAACAATTAAATTATATTTTTTAAATTATATCACAGCGTGTTGGTTAGTTTGACAGGGAAATGCCCTTTTGAAAAATAATTGTTCTTTCCCTCACAGGATTATCACAAATACCCAATACTATAGAGATATATTCGATCGAAAGGGGCGCTTTTACGATGCATGACTCAAGCATGCTAAATAAGAATAAAGCGAAAAAAAATCGTAAGCTAGTCGGTCATTGGTTGTACATCATCAGTTTTGTACTTTTTATGGGGTTCTCTGCACGTCTGATTTACATTGTTCAAGTTGGCGTCATCGCAGGCGTCTCTTTGTCTGAAAGAATAGAACATTTGTATTATCGTTCCAGACCGATTGAAACAAGGCGAGGCTCAATCTTTGATCGACAAGGGTCTGTGATTGCACAAGACGTTCTTTCTTATACTGTTCGAGCAATTCTTTCTGAAGATTACATTGATAATGGACGACCTATGTATCTAGGTAGAGAGAATTTTGAGGAAACAGCAACGATTCTTTCAGAGTATTTACCTATTTCAAACGATCAAGTTTTGACTATTTTGACAAACGGTGTGAATCAAACGGAACCACCTGCATATCAAGTGGAATTTGGCAGTGTGGGGAGTGGTCTAAGTGTGACTATTAGAAATCAAATTCAATCGGCACTTGATGCAGCTGGAATCAATGGCATTTATTTCGATGCTCGTACAAGTCGCAGCTATCCGAATGGCATCTTTTCTTCACATTTGATAGGCACGACCTCAGATGATGAAGAGATTCGTGTCGGTGTATCTGGGTTAGAATATGTAATGAACGATTTCCTGAGCAATCAAAACGGGCGAGAGTCCTTTCAAGTCAATGCTTCAGGGAATCCTGTTCCTGCAACCAATCAAACGGTTGAAGAAGGCATTGACGGACAAGATGTTTGGACGACATTAGATGCGCATTTGCAGTTATTCACTGAATCTCTGATGGATGAAGTTTTGAAAGAAACGCGGCCAGAAAATTTAACTGCCTTATTAATGGATGCCAAAACGGGTGAAATTTTAACGATGGCTCAAAGACCGACTTTTCATCCAGAGACCCAAGAGGGGATTGATGATGCGCATTTTATATGGCGCAACCTTTTCACAGAAGAGATGTATGAACCTGGTTCGACTTTGAAGCTGGCAACCGTTGCGACAGCAATTGATGAAGGAGTGTTTGATCCCACGGAACGTTATAATCCAGTGAGTATGCAGATTGAAGATCGACTCATCAGTGACCACGACTCAGGGTCAAATGGTGAGCTGACGATGCGGCAAGCGTTAGCTTGGTCTAGCAACACAGGGATGGTTCGTCTTCAGCAGCGGATCGGCGGTGAAATATGGGCGCAGTATTTAGCTGATTTTGGACTAGGGAAAGTTACTGGAAGTGAGCTTTTCGGTGAGGTACCAGGTATCTTACCTTCAAGAAATCGGGTTGATCAAGCTATGAGTTCATATGGTCATGCGATTGGTGTTAATCAGATGCAGATGATGCAGTTATTTAGTGCATTTGCCAATGGTGGCGAGATGATTCGTCCCCAATTGATTCGGCAAGTGGGGGAAGAGACCCAAGTTTTTCCAGAAGTCGTTTCCCAGCCTATTTCACAAACAGCGGCTGATGCTGTATTGGAATACATGACCGATGTAGTGACGGATGAACGTTATGGCACCGCTTATGATGTATACCAACTAACGAACCATGAGATTTCTGTCAAAACTGGGACAGCTCAGATTGCCAATGAGAATGGTCAAGGCTACCTGACAGGAGAGTTTGATTATATTTATTCGGCGGTCTCGATCTATCCAACGGATGATCCACAGTTTATTCTTTACCTCACCATCAAACGTCCAGAAAAGTACGATCGTCATACATTGGCTAAAATCGCCAATCCTTTGATGGAGCGTTCGATGGCACTGCAAAGTTTTCGTGATTAAAAAAAGTTTCTTAACAGGAGCTTAAAAAGACATAGACCATCTAAGAAATTTCATGCTGCAACTGGTCAACTTCCCACAGGAATGATAGTGTTTAGAAAAGACAAGAAGGCTTCTTCAGCGATCTAAACTAAGGATGAGTGAAGTGGATCACCGATCGCGTTACAGCTAGCAGATAAAAAAATCATTGACGGAGGAGTCGTATGAAAAAACTAAAATTCTTATTCAAAAGCATTTTTCTCATTGGGCTTCTTTATTTTGCAAGCCAGATGATCACATGGCATGACGGTCGTTTGGCATTTCGGGATGCCCGCCTCAACGAGATCACTCAAACTATCTCTTCCCGATTTTCACTTTCACAAGATGCTTCAGACAGACAAGTGGAAGAAACGCCTGCTCAGACACATTTATATAATGAATCACGACAAGTGATTGAAGAAACCTTTGGAGAAGCAATCAATGAATCAGCGAATCGGTATGGATTAACGTGGACATCCTACCACGATGATTTTCGTAACTTCATGATGGTGATGTATGATGAGAATAATATCGCGCAAGGAATCTATACGAACCAAGATACCCTGCATATCGATGACACGCTAGGAATCGGGTCTTCAAAAGCCAGCGTTCGTAATCAGATGGGCACGCATCAAGAAAGTTTTCAACGAGGATCACGACGGTATCGAATCCAGCCAGATGCGAACTATGATCTCTTCTTACATGATGATCAATTGATTACTTTTTTCTATGATGTTCATGCCGAAGACACAGTGACCGCAATCCAAATCATCAATCGCTCCCTAGAAACACGCCATGCGAATGATTTTCGCCAAAATCAAGCCGCCATTTTAAGCGGTTTACGAACACAGTTATTTGAATTAACGAATGCTACCCGAGTGAAATTTGGTTTGTCACCCCTTGGTTTCAGCGAAGCAACCAGTGAGACTGCTTTGAAGCATAGCCAAGACATGGCAGAACATCGATACTTTGACCATATTGGGTTAGATGGATCGACTCCATTTGATCGGATGCAAGAAGACGGGATCAGCTTCACTGCTGCAGGGGAGAATTTGGCATTTGGCCAGGCCAGCAGTATTTACGCCCATCAAGGTTTAATGAATTCAGAGGGACATCGGGCAACGATTCTAAACGATGAGTATCAATTTCTCGGGATCGGTATTGCGATCGATACCAGCGAACAGCCTTATTATACAACGTTGTATCACCGAGGATCGGCGTCGTAAATTCCTGAATTGCTTGAAACTGATTAGTAAAAAAACACTGCTCATTTGAGATTGTTGCGTTAGCAGCATCAAGTGAGCAGTGTTTTTTTGTCGATAAAATGGTGTGCAGCAGTATTATTTAGTTTTGACGGTAGGCATGAGGAGAGCACTGATACTTCTTTTGAAACAGCTTATAGAAGAATGAGACATTTTTATAGCCGACTTGGTGTGCGATTTGTTCCACAGGTAGGGAGGAGTTTCTCAACAATAAACTGGCTTGATTGAGTTTTAATTCTTGAAGGATCGTCACAAAGGATCGACCAAGCTGCTGACTGATACGGCGACTCAAATAGCTCGGGTTGTATCCAAATGTCTCCGCAACCGAAGCTAGTGTGCAAGTAGCGAAATGTTTCTCCAGATAGTCCAACACTTCTCCGAGGTACAATTGGTCACTGTTTTGCGACTCGATCCGTTGTTTTTCCTGGAAGTTACGAACGAGTTCGGAAAAAATAATGATCATATAGGAATGGATGACTTCATGAGAACCGAAGGAGGGATTGAAGAACTGGGCCAAGACCCCGAAAATCGCATCAATCAAATAGTCGTTGTTACTCGTTTCAAACACTAGATATTGATTGTGCTTTTGGCTTTCAGATAACGCATTGATGGCAAAATCGGCGATCATGCTATTGGATGCTAACCGACTGAGCATCTGCGTGGAAAAGTACTCTTTGCTGATCAAAAAGTTAATAACAATGTCGTCTTGATTTGTTTCGATAATTTGGTGGATCACCCCAGTATCTAGTAAGCAAAAGTCACCTGCCTTTAGGATCACTTTTTTCTCATTGATCATGATCGTGACTGTTCCAGAAAAAACATAATTCATTTCGATAAAATCATGCTGATGTAGTGGCGTAGATGAAAAGCGTGCATGTTTTAAAATCAAGAGCTGGCTTGTCTTAAGAAATCCGCTATCCTGTGGTCGTTTTCGTATGAGACGAGAAAGGTGTTTTTCGAAGGTATATTGGTAAATTGGCTCATTTTTCTCAGTGTAGACTTTCTTGAAATCCTCATAATTGTATGGAAGGGTTTGCGTCTTTTTAAGGGCTATTTCTTCGGTAGTCGTCAATTGTTGTAACTGCTGCAGAATGTTTTGTTTATCCATCGCTTTCTCCTTAGGTAAAAAATAGTCAATGAAATAGTAGAGTATCGTCATTGAAGACAGGTAGAGATAGTATATAATACTTGTATGGTAGCGTTATCAATTATCATAATCCGGATGATAATAATAGTCAATAGTACCAGCAAATTCGAAAGAAATGGGGAATCACCATGAACCACGACAAACCATCATTAGGGGATAAGCTCCAAAGTACCCTTGGTCCATTTGCAAGTAAAGTCAATGGGAATATTTATATTACTTCAGTTAGGGATGCAATGTTAGCATACATGCCATTCACCTTTATTGCGTCGATCTTTTTAATTATTGCTTTTTTTCCGATCCAACAAGTGACCGATTTTATTACTATGGTGTTGCGAACAGAAGATGCTAGTGTCTGGCAAGAGAAATTGCTCTATGTCAACAATGCTACACTCGCAATCGGTGGTTTGCTAGTTGTCATTTCCCTCGCAAAATCACTGGCAGAAAAACTTGAAACAAATGTTTTGCAATGTGTCTTAACTGCTTTTGTTTCCTTTTTACTATTAACACCGTTGGATGCAATGGAAGCAGGGACATTTTTAGATATCACCCGCGTTAGCGCGCAATCAATGTTTTTAGCGATTATTGTCGGTATTTTTAGTACTGTTCTGTATAAAAAAATTGAGGGCAAAGGAATCAAAATCAAAATGCCTGCAGCGGTTCCACCAGCTGTTTCTGGACCATTCGAATCAGTGATTCCATCTTTTCTTGTCATCACGACGATTTGGGGCATCCGGCTCATCATCGAAGCTCTATTTAACAGTGATGCCATGACGTTGATCAATGGGACCCTTGGGATTCCATTAACAATGTTAGGTGGCTCCCTAGCAGGAATGGTCGTTGTGAAAATTTTCGAGCAATTTTTATGGTTTTTTGGCCTTCATGGAACCTCGATCATTCAAGCAGTGATGGACCCAATCCATCAAGTCCTTGAAGACCAAAATCGTGTGGCATCAGTGGCGGGAGAGATTCCAACGAATATTATCAGTATGAGCTTTCGGAATCATTTTGCCTCGATTGGCGTCGTCGGTGCGATCATTGCTATTTTGATCGTAGCAAAAAGCAAACAGTACAAAGAGGTTGGTAAAATTGCTAGTGTTCCTTATATTTTCAATATTGGTGAACCAGCGTTGTTCGGGATACCCTTGATGTTGAATTTCAGTTTTCTCATTCCTTTTGTTTTTGCAAATGCCGTCACAACGATCGTCGCTTATTTTGCCTTTTATTTCGGGCTAGTCCCGATACCAACTGGGCTTGCGCAAATTCCTTGGACGACGCCACCGATCATTAGCGGCTATTTTGTCACAGGTAGTATCATGGGCTCTTTGTTACAAATCGTCTTGATCGTGATCGCAACGATGATTTGGTTGCCATTTATCAAAGTTGCTGATAAGCAGATCTGTATTGAAGAAGCACAATAACCCACGAAAGGAGCAGCTTATGAAAGAAACGATAACCATCAACGGGAAGACAAAGCCATTAACAGTGGATTTAAATGAGCCGATCCTTATTGAATGGTCGATGACCAATCACCAAGGCTATCGATTGCAAATCTTCAATGAACAGCAGCAAGCAGTGTATGACGTTTCCAACATAGCCGCTTCTGAGAATAAAATGGAGATCCTCTTACCGCAGCATCCGCAGCGAAAAAAATATCAAGTCAAATTGACTGCAGGAGCAGGAAACGATGTCACGATTTACAGCAGTGTGTTTTTCACGATAGAAAAGCGTGAGAAACCTAAAGAAACTATGGGCAAGTGGATCACTCGCTTAGATGATCCTATTAAAAAAGAACGGTTTTACTTTTCAGAAGAGAAAAATAGCTGCTTGTCCCGCTTCTTCACACTGGAAAAGTGTCCTTCCTATGCAGTGATTGATTGCTGCGGGCTTGGTTTTTATCGCTTGTCTGTTAATGGAAAAATGGTATCAGATGTTTACTTAAACAGTGATGTAACGAACTATGATCAAGTCGTCTACTATGATACCTATGATTTAACTGATTTTTTACAGGAGGGAGACAATCGAATCGAAGTTGAACTTGCGAATGGCTGGTATAACCCTGCTCCGATTGAGATTTTAGGCCGGTATAACATCCGCAAAGAACTAGCGATCGGCAAACCCTGTTTCTGGGGGGAGCTTCAGTTAAATGATGAAGGAGAGAATCGCTACATTTACTCAGACAATCAGTGGCAAAGTAGTTTTGGTCCTTATTTGCAAAACAATCTTTATATAGGAGAAATCGTTACCGATGTACCTGATCCTCGTCCAGAAGGAAAAACGGTACAAATTGCTGGTCCGGCGGGACGTTTCAAGCCAAGCTTTATTCCTAAAATCAAGCGCGCACAATCGATCGTTCCCCAAAAAATGACCGAAACTGCAGCGGGACTGCTTATTGACTTCGGACAAATCATCAGCGGTCAATTTGCTTGTACACTTGAGGAAGATTTCATTGGCCAGATCAGAATCAGCTATGCAGAAAGATTAGATGAGCAAGGCAACCCTCTGATTATACCTCTACGATCAGTGGAACTTATGGCGTCTACGATCCCTATGAAGGGAAGCAGCCAGATGATCCCATCGTTCAACGAGACATCATTGAGAAAACGGCAGCGAGGACGTTCGTTTTTGAAAACCGCTACACCTATCATTCCTTTCGCTATGCGTTGATTGAGACGAAACCTGCTGACAACCTTCAAGCGATTGTGGGCGCAATTAAAGCCTATCGCCTGCATACGGAGGTGAAATCGTTGGTGACGCTTGAAACCTCCGACCCCTTTTTGAATCAGTTATGGGCGGTTGGACAAGCCACACGGTTGAACAATATCCACTCGTATTTTGAGGACTGCACTCGTGAGCGGTTCGGATATGGCGGAGACATCGTCGCTTTACTGCCAACACAGATGGCAGATCTAGCGATTGAACCGTTGTTGGAAAAAGTGTTGTGGGATTTTGCCTACGACCAACGACCGGATGGTGCAATGACCGCAACTGCGCCATTTGTAGGAATCATGACAAATGGACCATCAAATGGCGGTGGTGCGTTAGGGTGGCAATTGGTAGTTCCAGAGCTTGCTTTGGCATTGGTGATGACCTATGGAAAACAAGCAGCGGTTGCTAAGCTGCGTCCACAGTTGGAACAGCATCTCAACTATTTACTCGCTTTTGATTTTGATTATATCGCCCAGTGCTGTCTCGGCGATTGGGGAGCAATTGATGAAACTCGGGAAAACGAGGTTATTACTTCACCAGATCAGTCCTTTTGCTCTGCCTGCATGTATCTACTTTTACTACAGCGTTACCAAGAATTGATCGACTTGAGGATCATTGGTAACGAGGACTATTGTCAGCGAGTGACAGCAGCTATCCAGTACACGACACAACAAATCAAACAGCAGTTTTCTATAGGACATGGGCAATACGGTGCGGGCACCTTGTCTAGTATGATCTTTGCAATGAAAACAGGACTCAGTGAGAAAAAAGAAATATTGCCAAAATTAGTACAACGGATCAAGCAGCAAGAGGGTATTTTCTCTTTCGGCATCTTCGGGATGGCATGGAGCTATCAGTTGCTGGCTGAAGCTGGCTATAATGATATTATTTTTGATTGGTTAACGAGGAGAGCTGCGCCTAGTTATGCAGCAATGCTGGCAAGCGGAAACGGCACTTTGATGGAACATTTTCCAACGCCGCAACATTCAGCCACTTACGAGGGTTCGTTGAATCATGCCATGTTTGCTTCTTATGGGTATTGGTTTGTCCGTCATTTATTAGGCATTCAGATGACAAGCGCTGGGATACTGATACAACCAGCCTTCGATGTACCTGTAGCCCATGTCAAAGGCTCCTTACAAAGTACGTTTGGATTAGTAACTTTAAGCTGGGAAAAGACTGATCGTACCGTTCGCTTAACGGTGGAGTTGCCACGAACATGTGGCTATGAAATCAGTCAGATGAAAGGTTTTAGAAAAGTCAGCGAGAAAATAGAGGATGTGGGGGACCGACAGAAAGTTAGCTGTCTCTATACGATTACTTCTTAGCTAGTGAAAAAGTCGACACGTGGAATGTGTTGACTTTTTTTCTGTGGTTTACTATTTTTTGCGTATTTCATCTATGAGGTGGTGAAAATGGATCAATGGAAGCTGCTCAAAGACTATTGGCGATTTGCAGTTGGTGGTGCTGTTTTGATGGTTTTGCTGATCATCTGGTTTGTACCGTTCTCGCAAAACAAAGAAACAAACTGGCAATCAATGGCAGATACAGCAGGTCAATCGTCTGAAATGGGGGAAGGTGGAACCCTTCAAGAAGATGGTCTTCACGATGAAGAGTATGAGATCGTTATAGATGTCAAAGGAGAAGTGCACCAACCGGGCATTTATTGTTTAAAATCAGGTGCACGGATGTATGAATTGATCGAACAAGCAGGTGGTCTGACAGAAGAGGCGTTAGAAACAGCCATAAACTTAGCACAGGTGTTGCAAGATCAACAGATGGTGATCGTCCCTCATAAAGAGGATCAAGCGTTTATGGAGATGAATGCTTCAGGAGTAGGTGGCAGCCAGACAGCAGTGACACAAATCAATCTGAATCAAGCCAATGCGCAGCAACTGCAAGAACTGCCAGGCGTGGGTGCCAAAAAAGCAGAGGCAATCATCGCTTACCGCGAAGAATATGGCTTTTTTAAACAGATTGATGACCTAAAAAAGATCACAGGCATCGGAGAGAAGACCTTTGAGTCCTTGAAAGAGATGATTACAGTGACGGACTGAACCAAATAAAAGTAAGAAATACTAAGAAATGACGGTTGAAAATTCAAGAAATTCGATTAGAATAGAACTAATCAATCGCAAAGGAGCAAATGAATGAGCAATACGAGAATCCCTTGGGACCAGTATTTTATGGCGCAAGCTGTTTTACTTTCTTTACGCAGTACGTGTTCCCGACTTGAAGTCGGCGCTACATTAGTCAAAGATCGCCGAATCATCGCTGGAGGCTACAATGGATCCGTCAGTGGCGATGTACACTGCATCGACGATGGCTGTTATGTTGTGGATGACCATTGTATTCGGACGATTCATGCAGAAATGAATGCCTTATTGCAATGTGCAAAATTAGGGGTGTCAACAGACAATGCGGAAATCTATGTGACGCATTTTCCTTGCCTTCCCTGTACGAAAGCCATTTTGCAAGCAGGTGTTAAAACGATCCATTATTTGAATGATTATCGTAACAACCAGTATGCACTAGAATTGATTCAACAAGTAGGTGCTTCCGTCCACCAAGTTGAACTCGATCCTGTGTACTTCGAAAAACTATCCTTTGGTGTGCTGAATGATGCACAACCAACAAAAGAGAACTGATTCATTTCTATTTCTTAGTATTATTTTCGCTTGTTCGGTGACTGCATACTATGTGCAGTCTATCCTACTTGGATTCATTGCACTTTATTATTTCGCGATGCTTGTCTTAAAACGACAGGCATTTTTGTGCATGGTTTGTTTTGTCGGACTGTTGCTGTTAAGTGTCCGCGCCTCTCTATTTCGGACTGGGGACATACAAGAAGGTGAGTATCGAGGGGTAGTCAATGTGCTGCCAGACACGATCAAAATCAATGGTGATCTGCTTACGTTTGAAGCAAAATCCTCCGCAGGTAAAGTGATTGGCCATTACACGATTTCTTCAGAGACTGAAAAACAGCAATGGCAGGATCGATCCGATTGGGGAAGAAAGCTGCTGGTGAAAGGATTTTTTTCTCTTCCTGAAAGACCACGAAACCGCCACGGGTTTGACTATTCTGCCTATCTGTCCAGTCGATCAATTATTGGCTCAGTCCATATCGAGCAAATTGTAGGAATGGAAGCAGCAGACTCAGGCTTTTCGCTTGCAAAAGTTCGAGCGGATGTTATTTCTTCTGTTCAACGAATTTTTCCTGAACGATCCGCTACCTATATCAATGCATTGCTCTTTGGTTTTAGAGATCACGCGTTTCAAGAGGTGCGACAAATTTACAGTGCAAGTGGCTTGTTGCATTTTTTTACGATTTCAGGAATGCATATCGTCTTATTTTTCAAATGGTTTCGCGAGATCTTACGCCGATTGGGTTTCACGCAAAAAGAAATGTTGTTACCTTTGGTGGTCTTTTTCTTAGGGGTGATCGGTCTGTGTGGGGGTGGCATTAGTGTATGGCGCGCCGTCTTGGCATTGGCTGTTAATCAAGTGAACGCCCTTTTTCCTCAACGCCTATCGGGGAGTGATCGCTATGGGATTGTCCTGACAGCACTTTTATTCGTTGACCCCAAAGTATTGCTTCAAACATCGGGGCAACTAAGCCTTTTGATGACATTTTTGCTACTGATGCAACGACCAGTTGGATGGTCATGGTTTTGGTGTTGCCAATTCTTACCTGTACTTGCAGCACCCATCATTGTCGCAGTTTTTTATGAATTTCCGCTCTTTGGCGGCTTATTGACGTTTTTCTTTCTGCCGTTTTTTCAAGTAATTTTGCTACCAGCATGTCTTTTATTGTTTATGGTCAGTACACTTTTCCCACCCATCAGGGGGCTGATTGTCCTTTTCGAAGGACTTTTGCTGCTTATGGAAATAATTATAGGCGCTGTTGGGGGCATTTCCCTGACAATCGGTGCTATACCTGTGGGATTGGCTGGCATCTGTTGTCTGCTTGGCCTGTTTTTTTATCAAAAGAAACGGTGGTTGCTGGTGATCTGTTTCTCACTCGTTATACCAACGGTCTACCAAAAAAACAGTGTTGTACCGACGGTTAGTTATGTCGATGTTGGGCAAGGAGACAGCATCGTTTTGCAGGCAGAAAAGAATCGCGAAGTTTATGTGATCGATACTGGAGGGTCTCTGTCTTTTCCGAAAGAAAACTGGCAAGAGCGTAAACGACAAGCTGCCGCGCAATCTACATTGATTCCTTTTTTGAAGGGGGAGGGAGTCAGAAAGATCACCGGTTTGTTTTTAACTCATGGGGACACGGACCATATGGGGGACGCACTAGCATTGATGAAGGCGATCCCCGTTGAAACGTTATATCTTGTACCAGGAAGTGAACAAGATCACCGCATCGCCAAACTATTAAACGAACTGCCTAATCAGACAAGCGTTGTTTGGACGACGGTTGGCCAGGTGGTAGGTGATTTCCTTCAGTTGCAAGTATTGGCACCAGAATCAGGTGCAGGACAAAACGAAGATTCGATGGTGATTAAAACCAAGGTAGGGGATAAAACATTTTTATTTACTGGTGATCTCGAACAAGCAGGGGAAAAAAAGTTGATTTATGATTATCCGAATCTTAAAGTTGATGTATTGAAACTAGGGCATCATGGCAGTCGAACCTCGACGGCACCTGAGTTTGTTGCGGCAATCGACCCCCAATTCGGGATCGTTTCAAGTGGACGGAACAATCGGTACGGGCATCCTCATGAAGAGGTGCTTGAAACCTTGGTTAATCAGACCGTTTTGCGAACGGATCAGCAGGGCATGATCCAATTTATTTGGTCTGAAAAACAACAATCATTTTTGATAAAAACGCTGCTAGACTATCCGATTGACTAATGGTAGGATAAGAATGAAAGCGGGGGAAACGATGGAATTACAAAAAGCGTTGCAAGCAATTCGGACCAAGGAGTTGCAATCGATTTATCTAGTCATCGGCAGTGAAATGTTTTTACAAGAGCAAGTTCGCACGGCCTTTTTGGAGCGTTTTTCCGTTGGGAAAGATGATCTGAATTTTGCTTCCTTTGACATGGAGAAAGATCCCCTTGATATGGTGATCCAAGAAGCCCAATCGTTGCCTTTTTTTGGCGATCAGCGCTTACTTTTCGTCGAGCGGCCATTTTTCTTAACAGCTGAAAAAAAGAGCAATGCACCTGAGCATGACCTAGATGATTTCTTGAATTATATCAAAGACCCATTGGAATCATCGGTAATGGTGATTTTTGCAGATGTCGATAAATTAGATGAACGGAAAAAAATTACTAAGCAATTGAAGAAAGCCGCAGTTGTAATTGATGTCGCACCTATGAAAGAAGCCGACGTGCGTCAGTATCTCCAACAGTCGTTGGCCAATGACGGCATCGAAATGAGCCGAGAGGCGTTTGATTTGTTTTTACGGTTAACGGATCTGCAACTTTCAAAAGCGATGCAGGAGTTACAGAAACTACGGTTGTATGCTGGAAATGGCAATAAAATCACGAAGGAGATCGTCTTGCAGTTGATTCCTAAGACGCTGGAACACAACGTCTTTGAATTAACCAGTGATGTCTTAAAGGGGAACGTATCGGATGCGTTGCGCTTGTATGACGATCTATTATTGCAAGGGGAAGAGACGATCAAGATCAATTCTATCTTGATCAGCCAAGTCCGTCTGCTATTACAGGCGGCGATTTTGATGAAAATTGGCTACCAGCAAGCCAATATCGCAGAAACGTTGGGGATTCATCCGTACCGAGTGAAGTTAGCGAT
This sequence comes from Enterococcus sp. FDAARGOS_375, assembly GCF_002393265.1. NCBI lineage: Bacteria > Bacillati > Bacillota > Bacilli > Lactobacillales > Enterococcaceae > Enterococcus > Enterococcus sp. FDAARGOS_375. The sequence continues at coordinate 2,939,774 of NZ_CP023515.1, forward strand.
GCAGCAAGCTCGTGGGTTTGGAGAAAAGCAATTAGCAGCACTATATAGTGAATTGATCGAAAATGATTACTTAGTAAAAAGTGGTCAGATGGACAAAGAGTATTTGTTCCAGCTATTTGTTTTAAAACATGGCAAACAGTAAGTCAAAAAGAAAGGCGCAGCAATCATCGATTGCTGCGCCTTTCTTAATTTGCTTATTTTGCAATTTTTTTACTTAAACGAGATTTGTCGCGACTAGCTTTGTTCTTGTGGATCAATCCTTTAGTCTCAGCCATATCGATTGCTTTAACAGCATCTTTATATAACGCATCTACGTTATCAGCACCAGCTTCAACAGCTTGATCAAATTTTTTGATTGCTGTACGCATTGTGCTTACTTGAGATGAATTCTTAGCATTAGCCGCTTCGCTTGTGCGAACACGTTTGATTGCAGATTCAATGTTTGGCATGTATTTCACCTCCGAAAAAAAAGTTCAATTACGTTTAGAAAACGTATAAATCAACACTAGTCATTATACCTAATGCCAAGAGTGATTGCAATAAAAGTTGTAAAGAAATTTTACTTAACACAAAAAAATGATTTTTCGGGCGCGCTATTTTTTACTTTATGGAATTTAAAAATACTTCTTTACACATTTTTTACAGAATAGTTATAAAAAGTTTACACAGAAAGAGCTTTCTATGCTATGATTACTTCGGAATTTTTAAATGGGGGAATCTATGTGAATATCGCTTTGTTTCTAACGATTGTCTTGTCATTAGGGGTGATTTTCGTCAACGGCTGGACGGATGCGCCTAATGCTATTGCAACCGCGGTCTCAACAAGAGTCTTGCGTCCAAATATCGCCATTGGCATGGCCGTCGTCATGAATTTCTTAGGTGTACTGGTGATGACGTATTTTAATGCGCAAGTAGCAGAAACGATCAGCAACATTGTGACATTTGACTCAGGTGGAAGCTTTCGAGTCTCGCAGATTGCTTTAGCCGCTGCCTTATTCTCGATTGTCGTCTGGACGGTCGCTGCTTGGTACTTTGGGATCCCAACCAGTGAATCTCACGCATTGATTGCGGGATTGACAGGAGCTGCCATGGCCCTGGGCGGTTTACATGCAGTCAACGGTGAAGAATGGCTGAAAGTCTTGATCGGACTCGTTGTGTCTACGTTAATGGGGTTTATTGGTGGATTTTTGATCACAAAACTGATCGTTTGGCTCTTTCGTGATACGCAACGGCGAAAAGCCAACAAAATTTTTACGGTTGGGCAAGCCATTGCGGCTGGTGCCAATGCCTTCTTGCATGGTGCCCAAGATGGCCAAAAATTCATGGGTGTGTTCATGTTAGGCCTTTTTTACAACAATCTTGCTGAAAAGACTGGTAATGGTTTTGCGATCCCACTGTGGGTGATGGTTCTTTGCTCATTGACCATGGGGATCGGTACATCGGTCGGTGGGATGAAGATCATCAAATCAGTGGGAATGGATATGGTAAAGCTGGAAAAATACCAAGGCTTTTCTGCAGATGTTACTGCAGCAATCTGTTTGTTCTTGTCTTCTGTATTTGGTATCCCAGTTTCAACAACGCACACGAAAACGACCGCTATCATGGGCGTTGGAGCGTCTCGGCGTTTTTCTAGCGTTGATTGGCGCATTGTAAAAGAAATGATCTATGCTTGGATTTTAACCTTTCCTGGCTGTGGATTGATTGCGTTTCTAATGGTCAAATTTTTATTGCTAATTTTGTAAGGAGAGAAAGAAATGGCACGAAAAAAAGGATTCGATTATTTTGCAGCAATGGAGCAGTTGGCAACAAATGGTCATCTAGCTGCGAAACGTTTTTCGCTGTTGATCAATGATTACTCTGAAACAGCGTTAAGTGAAGCAGCAGCCGAGATTCATGGATTAGAAAAAGAAGGGGATAAAGTAATCGCTGAGCTAACGAATGAGTTGTACGACTCATTTATCACACCGATCGATCGCGAAGACATCTTGGTCATCTCTGAGCGCTTAGATGATATTTTGGATGGAATTATGGGACTGACTTATTTATTTGAGAATTTGGTCATTACAAAGATCCGCCCCGAGACGAACTTATTTGCTGAAATGATCGTTCAAGCGACACAAGGCGTTGAAACGGCCTTAAAAGAATTTCCTAAGTTCAAAAATTCAAAAACGTTGCGTCAAATGATCAATGATGTGAATACGATTGAATCAGAAGCAGATCTTTTGTATTCAAAAATGAAGAAAGCGTTGTTTACAGACGAAATGGATGTGCTGGAAATCATTAAATGGAAAGATATTTATGATCGTTTTGAATCCATCATCAACGACACCGAAAGTGCGGTTGATATTATTGACGGTATGGTAATCAAAAACACGTGATGGAATAAGAATTCTACTTAAAGCAAAAAGAGCAACTATTGCAGCATTGAAATGCCCAATAGTTGCTCTTTTTGCTTATAATTGGATCAGCCAATAGCCAATCAAAATAATTCCTAAAACGATACGGTACCATCCGAAAACGGTAAAGTCATTCCGTTTGATGTAATTCATCAAGAAGCGGATCGCAATGATCGAAACGATGAATGATACGATGGTTCCTGTCAGTAAGATGACGGTTCCTTGAAAGTCAAAGGCATTGCCATCTTTCAAAAATTTGAAAATTTTTAATGCGCTGGCACCAAACATGGTTGGAATACCTAAGAAAAATGAAAATTCAGCAGCAACATAGCGAGAAGCGCCGATCATGATAGCACCTAAAATGGTGGCACCAGAACGAGATGTTCCTGGTATCAATGCCAATACTTGGAACATGCCGACGATCAAAGCCGCTTTGTAGGTGAATTTGTTCAAATCGGTGCATTTTGGTGCTTTATTTTTGTTTCGTTTTTCAACTACAATAAAGCCGATCCCATAAACGATCAAAACGATCGAAACCGAAAAGAAATTGTAGAAATGCGCATCTAACCAATCATCTAACGGCAATCCGATAATAACCGATGGTAAGACCGCAACAATAACTTTAAACCATAACGTCCACGTATCTTTTTTCTCTATCTCATTTTTTTGCGGTGAAAAAGGGTTTAGTTTATGGAAATATAAGTAGACGACTGCTAAAATCGCGCCCAATTGAATGACAACATTGAACATCGTCATAAATTCGGGGGTAACATTCAAACCGATAAATTCGTCGGCAAGAATCAAGTGACCGGTGCTGCTAATTGGCAGCCATTCAGTGATCCCTTCGATGATCCCAAATAAAATCGCTTTTATGAAATTTGTAAAAAACATTGGTCCAGTCCTTTCTATGACAAAATACAACTCTTAGTATACCGTTTCCTGATTCGAATACCAATCTTTTTCCTAAAAAAAGAGGGCAGTTTTTAAAACAAAAACTGCTCCTTTATTAAAGAAATTGATTTGTTGTTCAACGTTCTTCTTTAGGATAAAAGCTCTTGAGAGAGCGCTAAGCCTTTTTTGATGTATTCTGTGTTACCAACTTCGGCGATGGTAAAGCTGCCATCTTCGTAGATCAGTCGAGTGACCGAACCATTTTCAATATCCATACGAACATTGTTCTCATCATTGATCAAATGCAAAAGAAAAGCGATCGTTAAGCCATGAGAAACAACTAACGCATTCCCGCCGCCTTTTTTCTCAACGCGATAGGCGATATCTTCAAAACCGGTTTTCACACGTTCGGTCAAAACGTCGAAGGTTTCTGCCCAGTTGGCTGTATCGGCGTGGTAGATCGCATTGGCGATCGCCTCAAACGAGACATGATTGGCAATCATCTCATCGTAATCAGGAAAATCAAGGATTCTTGGTAGAACGCCCCACATCTCTGCATCGTAGGCCCCTTCAAGGGAGCCAAAGCACCATTCACGAATCCGTTTGTCGATATGGTAAGGGATTTCCGGTCCGCGGACATGTTCACCTAAGATCAAACGCATAGTCTCAATCGCTCGGCCGCTGTCACTGGATACTGCTTCCACAAAATCCACATCCCGTAATCCAAGTCCTAAATAGTGGATGCCTTGTTCACCGGTTCGAGTTAATGGTGTGTCACACCAGCCTTGCACCCGCTGCAATGTGTTGAACATTGTTTTCCCGTGACGCACGACATACAATTCCGTTTTTGCCATAACTAGTTATTCCTCCTTTAATTCGTCATATGTTTATGCGTTAAAAAACGGATTGGTCCGTTTCTCAATCTCGATCGTTGTTGGTTCCCCGTGGCCAGGATAGACCGCCATTTGATTCGGTAATACAAAGAGTTGCGTTTGGATGCTGGTCAGCAATTGTTCCAAATTTCCGGTTGGCAGGTCTGTCCGCCCAATGCTGCCTTTGAATAAGGCGTCTCCGGAAACGACAAACTTGTCAAAAATAAAACTGACGCTGCCGATAGAATGACCCGGCGTTGCAACCACCTTAAAGGACATACCAGCTATCTCATACTCTTTCAGTTCAAGCTCAATTTCTGCTGGACGTGCGGTGATGGGACCTAATTCAGGATGGCGTCCAGAAAGATTTTTCATAGGATCACTCAGCCACTCTTGCTCGAGCGGACTCACGTAAACGGGGATCTGATAATAATCCCGCAAATGGTCAACTGCGCCAATATGGTCATAATGAGTGTGGGTCAATAAAATCGCTGCTGGTTTTGCGCCGGTTTTTTCGATCTCAGCGATCAATCTCGCTGCTTCTGCTCCAGGATCAACAATCAACAAAAAATCTTCTTTCCAAATAAGGTAACAATTTTCTTGAACGGGCCCTGTCACTAAACCAATGATTTTCATGCTAAAACCTCCTAGGATCACAAATGCTTGTGTCTGACTATAAGTATAGCTTAAAGTATTAGAGGAAACAAAGAAAGGTTTTTAGGAGTGAAAAATTAATGATAAAAACGATAAATGTAGAAGACAATCGTCAGGCAGTCTGTCAATGGCTCAATCATTCATCTAAAAAAACAGAGGCAGTGAGTGCCTTTTCCAATCAAGAACAGCTCTCTTTGGCTTTTTTTGACAATCAGGATCAACTCGGTGGATTGATTGGGAAACGTACAGGCAATACGATCCATATTCAATTATTGGCAGTCAATCCAGACCATCAAAATCAAGGAATAGGGAAACAATTGATTCAAGCCCTCTTTGATTATGGGAAAAAAGCAGGATGTCGTTCTGTGACAGTCACCACCCAAGACTACCAAGCGCCGCATTTCTATCAAGCAGCAGGCTTCGAAACATTTGGTGTGCTTTCTGATACACCAGTGCTTGGTACAGATAAACTTTATTTTGTGAAGATGCTGTGACAGATCCTTCTGAGGTAAGTGGTCAGATAAAAAATAGTTTGATGAGAGAAAAGCTTAGAATTATTGTGGGAATTCGAAAATTTTTCTAAGAAACCGCACTAGCAAAAAACTGCTGTTATACTAATTAAAATAAGAAAGCGTGTGATTCGTTTGAAACTGGTTTAGTTTTTGACGGAACTATGAACATTCTTCGTGACCAACTACGAGGAAAATGTGTCATCTCTATCTTGCGTTAGTTTTGATTGGTATACATCAACTTTTTTGTAAGAAGGTGTTTTTATGAAAAAATCGCTGCAATTTTTGTTGACTCTATGCTTCGCCGCATTCGTTTTAGCGAGCTGTGGCCAGGAGGAGTTAGCCATCGACGATTCAAAAGAAGTTTCTGAAACCGTTACTTCCGCCTCGAAAGCGGTTGAAAATGGCGGCCTTGATTTAATGCTGATCCAAGATGAGAGTGTCATCTTTCCGCAAAGCCAAGGGGTTTATGATTTTCATGAAAATGAATTGACGATCGTTAAGCAGTATTTGCCGATGGCGGATTTAGAAGATAGTTCTGCCAGCGCCAGCGATGTTACCCTGTATGAAGGCCAAATCGAAAGTGATTTTCAGCGACATTTTTCCCATTCAGAGGTTCAGCTGTCGAATGATCCCTATCAAATCTATGAGATCACCTACCAAGATGCATCCTACACGGTTGAAGGGAAGCATTTGACGATCAAAGCAGATGGACGGACCTTTGAGTTCACCTTAGATTTAGACAATCAACAAGCTTATGACCAAAATGGTGTCAGTTATGATATTCAGGTGGATCAATAATTTTCCTTAAAAAATATTCCTGCTTTACTTGCTTAGGTGAGTAGAGTAGGTTTTTTTATAAACTTTCGACAAACCCATTTTCTGGAAGTGGGAATGGTGTTGATTATTTGATGAGTAGGCATTTTGCCACAAGTGTTTTTTTTAGGGATAAAACCTGTTTGGAGAAAATACCATTCGCAGAGGACGAAAAGCTGTTTCTGTTCGCTTTTCCAAAAGCAAACTATCCGCTATAATGGCAAACAAGAAGGTGAACACGTGTATAAAGGAAAAGTTGCGGTTAGAAAAATCGTAGAATTTATTTTGCGCCGAGGCGATATTGATAGCCGCAAAGTCAGTAATCATACCGCGCAAGAAGGCGCCCGGATCCATCGTCAACTACAAAAAGAGGCCGGGGATGGGTATCAAAAAGAAGTCTTCTTCAAACGAGAAAGCCAAATTGAGAAAGATGCCATCACTGTCGAAGGACGTGCCGATGGTCTCTTTTTTGATGCTTCCGTTGATTCTTGGGTGATTGATGAGATCAAAACTTCAGAACCAGCTTTCGAAGATATTCCTGATGATCAAATCGATTTGTTTTTTGCCCAGGGAATGGTTTATGCTTATTTATTTTTACTACAAGAAAATGAACAAGCAGCGCTTAGTGAGAGTGAAGATCAGGAGATAAAAGAAGCCGCTTCTGCTGATCAAGAAAAAGCGAAGAAGCCCATCGATCGGATCGCCGTACAATTGACTTATTATCAAACGACTGAAAAGCAGATTACTCGTACGAGAAGAACGTTTCAGTTTTCAGAACTGGCAGTTTTTTATAAAGACTTACTTCAGGAGTATCATAAGTGGCTAGTCTTTCAAGAGAATTGGCGTCGTGTCCGAAATACATCTTTGCAGCTGCTGTCTTTTCCTTTTGAAACCTTTCGTAAAGGGCAGCGAGAACTAGCAGCGGCGGCGTATAAAACACTAAAAAATAGCAAGCGACTTTTTGCGGAAGCGCCCACTGGAACTGGAAAAACCATGTCAACATTGTTTCCCGCATTAAAAGTTCTCGGGGAAGAAGGAGCTGATCGGGTCTTCTATCTGACGGCGAAGACGATCACCAGACAAGTGGCTGAAGATGCATTGAGCAAGTTAGCAGACAATGGTAGTGAAACTAAGAGTGTCACGATCACTGCCAAAGACAAAATTTGCTTTTTGGATGAACGAAATTGTACGCCTGAGCATTGTCCTTATGCACAAGGCTATTACAATCGAATCAACGAAGCTTTGTGGGATCTGTTGCATCACGAAAACCAAATAACCCGAGAAGTGATCGAGACTTATGGAATGAAACATACGGTTTGTCCCTTCGAGCTTTCACTGGATGTCAGTGTCTTTTGCGATGTCATTATAGGTGATTATAATTATTTGTTTGATCCAACCGTTTATTTACGGAGATTTTTTGAAGAGCCAGAAGAAGAGTATCTTTTTTTAGTGGATGAAGCCCATAACTTAGTTAACCGTTCAAAAGAAATGTATTCCGCAACAATCTCGCGACAGCCATTTAAGGAATTAAAGAAGAAGCTGCCGAAAGATCAACAGAAGTTAAAACGCGCACTAAACAAAGTTGATAAAGAATTTGTGGCTATAGCCCAATTAGCAAAAGAGGAAGGATGGGAGTACCATCATCAAGCGGCTCCTCATGAAACAATGGTCAACCAGCTTTACAAATTAGCTGAATTGATGAAGGAATGGTTGCCGGCAAATCCTGAGCATGAATTGCAAGAAGAAGTGTTGCAAGTGTATTTTGAAGCTAACCATTATTTGAAAATCAGTGAATTTTATGATGATCACTACGAAACGACGGTGGAGATCGAACGCTATGATATCAAACTAAGGCAATTTTGCATCGAACCAGCGCCGTTTCTCGAATCTGTGTTAGATAAGGGCAAGGCCAGTCTTTTGTTTTCTGCAAGTTTTACCCCCTTATCTTATTATCAGGAGGTCCTAGGTGGTGGTGATGAAGCATTGCGCTATCGCTTGCCAAGTCCTTTTGATCCGAAAAATCAAGGAATTTTTATTGCGGACTATATCCAAACGACGTATCGCCAACGTGAAGCCAGCATTCCTGCGATCGTTGATGCGATCCAGCAAATGACGGCAGCGAAAGCGGGAAACTATATGGTCTTTTTCCCCTCTTATCGCTACTTGGATGATGTGGCGGCAGCATTTTCTCAACAGGCGCCAGAGGTAGAGGTCTTGATTCAGGGGACAGCTATGAACGAAGCAGAGCGCGAGGCGTTTCTTGCGCAGTTTCAATCTTTTGACCAGCAACAATCATCCTTGCTGGAAAGAAGTCAAGATGAACCAAAGAGTCAACCAAAAACATTGGTGGCCTTTTGTGTCCTTGGAGGAATTTTTTCTGAAGGGATCGACCTAAAAGGCGATCGCTTGATCGGTGCCGCAGTGGTAGGTGTCGGACTGCCGCAAATCAATCACGAACAAGAATTGATTCGGGAATATTACGATGAAAAAAAGGCAGCTGGCTTTGCGTATGCCTATCAGCTGCCAGGGATGAATAAAGTCCTGCAAGCAGCCGGTCGAGTGATCCGGGATGTCAGCGATCGTGGCGTGGTGTTATTGCTGGATCAACGTTTTCGGACATCGCGTTACCAAGAACTTTTCCCACTGCATTGGCAGCATGCCTTAAACATTCGTCGGCCGCAAGAGTTATCAAAGGCATTGACTCATTTCTGGCAAGAAAAAAACTAGAAGCAGAGCTTTCAGGAGAGGTTGTGCAAAATCAGCAGATAAAGCTGATTTTGCCTAACCAACACGTTAGACTCTGTTCTAGTTTTTTTGATTAGCGATAATTTGTAAACTGTAAATCGATCGTTAAAGGCAGTTTACGCAATAATTGGATCACCTCTTGCAGATCGTCACGACTTTTGCCGGTTACCCGGATTTGATTGTCTTGAATTTGGGTTTTAACTTTTAGCTTGGCGTTTTTGATCGCTGTGGTTATTTTTTTGGCGTTTTCTTTATCGATGCCATTGATCAATTCTGCCGTTTGACGAGCTTTTGCCCCCAAGGCATGCTCCGTTTCGCCAAATTGAATATTTTTCGTTGGTACATTCCGTTTGATCAGCTTCGCAAAGAGCACATCTTTGATTTGCTCCAGCTTAAATTCGTCATCCCCAACAATCGTCAATTTGCCCTCAGTCATCTTGATTTCTACCGTGGAGCCTTTAAAATCAAATCGGTTTTTCAATTCTTTTTCCGCCTGTTGAATGGCGTTTTTCACTTCTTCTGTGTTGATCTCAGATACGACATCAAAACTTGCTTCTTTTGCCAAAATCAATCACTCCTCTCATCTCTTACCTATGATTTTAACATGGAGGCGAACGATGCGGGAATGAAAAGTAAATTTTTGCAAATAATTGTTTCATTTTTTCACACAAACTGCTATTCTTTGGAAGGAGATTTTTAGTGAAGGAGCTAGATCATTGTGAGTAAGTTATTAACGAAGCACGAGCAATCAGAACGATTGAAAAAAGTAGGGGTTATTTTGCTGTCAGGTATCACCGCAGCCATTGCTTTAAATTTCTTTTTGATTCCCGCAAACGTTCTTTCTGCTGGGATGAACGGGGTCGCCCAATTGATCGTGGCACTTGCCTTGGAACATTTTGGCGTTCACCTTAGTACAGGGCTGTTTATTTTCCTCTTAAACTTGCCTATCTTTGTTCTCGGGTTCATCAAACTCGGGAAATCATCGACACTATTGAGCTTTATCAATGTCGTTGTCGTTTCTGTCTTAACGATGATCCTTCCGCAAGGAGCGATCACTGACAATATTTTGGTTAACGCTTTGCTCGGTGGCGTACTGTTAGGCGTCGGCGTTGCGTTTTCACTGAAAATGGGTTTTACCACCGGCGGAATGGATATCCTTTCGTTGATATTATCAAAAACGACTGGAAAAACGGTCGGTAAATATATGTTTATTTTAAACGGCATCATTGTCATGGTCTCAGGTTTCGTCTTTTCTTGGGAAAGTGCCTTGTACACGATCATTTCGATTTTCGCAATGAGCTACGTGGTGGACATGCTGCACACAAGTCATCAAAAGGTAACGGCGATGATTATTACGACCAATGCGGAAGCTGTTGGGAAAAATATTTCTAAGCATGTGTTTCGCGGCATGACTTTGTTCCCCTCAGTCGGAGGCTATTCAGGCGTACCGGGCAATATGATCATGATGGTCGTGACCCGCTACGAGATCTACGATTTAGAACAAGCCGTTTTAGAAGCAGACGGCAATGCGTTTATTAACTTTGTGCCGACCCAATCGATAACAGGTCGTTTTGCGACAGATGATGAACAACGGACCTTTAAAACGACAGGGGTCTTCCCAGAACTGAAAATACACAAGAAAAGCCGTCCATAATCAAGGATCGTCCATTTACAAATCTTGCAAAAGAAGGTATTATTTGAAACAAGAATTAAAGGAGGTCTTCAACCGTGGCATATACTGAAGTAGAAGCAGAAGCAATCAAAGAGCGTGTCTTGGCTGCCTTGGAAACCGTGATTGACCCTGAGTTGGGGATTGATATAGTGAATCTAGGCTTAGTTTATGAAGTCGAATTTGATGCAGAAACAGGCAATACCGTAATCAAAATGACCTTAACAACAATGGGCTGTCCCTTAGCCGACGTATTGACTGAATCGATACACGAAGCACTAAGCGATATTCCAGAAGTCAAAAATACAGAGGTGAAATTAGTCTGGTATCCCGCTTGGACGACCGATAAAATGAGTCGTTACGCACGGATTGCTTTGGGGATTCGTTAAGGATTTTCAATCATAGAAAGTTGTTTCATATTTGTTAACTAGATGGAACAAGCTGTTTTCTTAGGTGGTGGACAGTTGGCAAAATGAGGATATAAACACAGAACTCTTTTATTAACTTTGAAAAAGTTGGTAGAAGAGTTTTTTTATAGAATACTTTCTTAAATAAACAGTTACTTGGTGAAAAAGTTATGCTTTTTTACTAAAAGCATTAAAGAAAATCATATATTTTTAAACCTGAAAGTTCAAAGTATTTTCCATTCATATGACAACTCAAAATGAGTTAGTATTTAACTTTGCCGAAATAGTAATACTTTCTATAAACCTTCGATCATTTTGACAAAAAGAGAGCACAGATTAAATTCTTATTCATCCACATTGATAACCTTAAGGTGCATCCCAGAAAAGATGTCTAAATAAACGTTACTGAATTTAGTCAGAGACTTTGGGATACGATGAATTTTCCTTAAGGAGTCAATGTAGAATGAAGAAGGATGATTCTAGGAATGCTTTTTCAAAGGTCATGTGATTTCATCCTATCAACTGACTCTTGGTTAACAAATATACAAATGTGTTCTATGCAACCATACATATAGGAAAACGATAGCCAAACTACAGTTTCGGTCAATCATTTAGCGAGTTACATATTTTTATTGGAGATTCGAGATTAATTAATTGTATTAACGTATAATTATAGTTAAGTTGTAAAAATGATTTGGTTGATTCCCTTGATCATAAAAACAAAAAGGAGTGTGTTTTGTGGATTTTCTATTTACTTTATTTGCTTTTATTTTCGTCGCAGTTATCTTATATCATATTGTCGAATTCTTAAAGGATCAATCTACGCCAGAAGTGGCAGTACTTGCCACGCTAGTAGACAAACGAATGACTAGTAGCACGAATATTGCTGCAAACGGCTTTACGAATCAATCCATTACCTATTATCTTTTATTTGAAATCGCAAGTGGCGAAAGATTAGAATTTAAAGTAGGGTATGGAAAATACAAATTATACGTCATCGGAGATACTGGAGTGTTGAGGTATCAAAGAAAAAGGTTTAATTCACTTGATAGGTAAAAAATTTGTATGTATATAGTATGTGTTTATTCGTTTTCAATTTAAAAAAAGTTGAAAAGTCAATTAAAAAACTCCTATTCAAGTGTCTTATCATTTGAAATGATTTGAATTGTACGCTTTCGATGGAAAACGCAAGTATCATCGAGTAACACTTGAGAATTTCTCCTTACTGAGGTCGCATATTGAAACCAAGACCGAGGAAAGTTTCCTACGAGGAACGGCTCAATTTAGTTCATTCATCCGTTCGAATGGAAGAAGTGATGAGCTACCTATAGTTTTAAATACTCATAAATAGAATAGTTTGCTTCACCAAAACCTCTTGGCTCATTGCTAAGAGGCTTTTTTGTTTTTACCTGGCTTCAAAATAGTTCCAAGAAGGAAAAATTGTTCTTGGTTTTTCACAAACATTTTCTCATTCAAGTAACAAATATAGAACTTGAAATGCAAAAAGTGTTACTTGTGAGGTACATCCGACGCACCTTACAATGAACATGTAAAATAAGAAAGAATGAATGGAGTTGAACGTTTGTGAAAAAAATGAAGGCTGCGTTGATGTATGGACCAGGAGATATTCGCTATGAACAAGTAGAGCGACCCTGCTGTCCAGAGGGAGGTTTTCTATTGAAGGTTAAGGCAGTTGGTCTGTGCGGCTCTGATATTCTCAATTTGCTGACCGATTCAAAAGCGGGGCGCTACCCTCATATTTATGGACACGAAATCGTTGGTGAGATCGTCGAAATTGATGAAAATGTGACGAAGTATCAAAGAGGGCAGATGGTTTATGTATACCCTATGGCTCATTGCCTACGTTGCGAAAATTGTCGTAATGGGAAGCACGAATGTTGTACGGAAGCTGAAAGTTATACCGATCTTCAAGGTGGTTTTGCAGAGTATATAGCATATAGTGCAACAAGAGTAGAACGAGGAGCGATTTTTGAAGTGCCAGAAGGACGAGAGCCTATCGCGGCAACATTAGCTGAACCCTTATCCTCCACTTATGCATGCATGGATAATATTCAGGTTTCGTTAGGCGATTCGGTCGTCATTATTGGTGCAGGTCCAATTGGGGTCTTTTTAGCGATTCTAGCAAGGATTCGCGGAGCAAGCAAGGTAATCGTGATTGATAAAAATGCTGACAGACTAGCTCTTATGGAAGCGTTTAATGTAGATCATAGGATCGATTCTTCCAAAGAAGATCCTGTAGAAAAGGTGAAAGAGTATACGAATGGACATGGCGCACATAAAGTGATTTCAGCTAATCCATCAATAGAAGCACAGCAACAAAGTATTTTTATGGCTAGAAAATGTGGAATTGTCGTCTTTTTTGGTGGTGTAGCAAAGAATCAATTAACGCCTATAGATACGAATGCAGTTCATTATAACAATCTCTGGATTTATGGTCATTATGGTGCAAATAGTATTCAAGTCGAAAAATCTTTCCATTTATCCTTATCTGATCAGTTTCCTGCTGAAAAAATTATTTCTCATGTTTTGCCTTTAGCTGACATCAATCAGGCCATCGAATTGACGAGAGAAGGGAAGGCGTTAAAAGTCGTTTTACTACCAGAAGAAGAGTATAAAATTCATTCTTTATTGAAATCTCAAAAATAGAGTAAGGAAAGGAGGAGAAAGAAAATGAATAAAAAAATTGAGATCTATATTGCTTGTGGTAGTGGGATCGCCACGTCAACGGTTGTTCAAGAGAAAGTCAAACAAATCTTAGCTCAGAGCAACATTCAGGCTTCCATCACCAAAGGGAATATTAATCAAATTCCCTCAAAAGCAGAAACTGTGGATTTAATCTTGGTGACTACTCGATATGTCAAGCCAGTAAAAGTACCGATTCTTCCTGTTTTCAGTTTGATATCGGGAATCAACGAAGAGCAGACCGCGCAGAAAATCGTTGAAGAGTGCCATCGAATTATAAAAGGGGGATAAAAATGGAAGCTGTATTATCAGTTATTCAAAACATCATGGATATGGGGGCATCGGTTATGCTACCCTTTGTCATTTTTATTTTAAGCTGTGTCTTTAGGATGAAAATTGGCAAAGCACTTAAAACTGGGCTTTTAGTCGGCATCGGCTTTCAAGGGTTGGGGCTTGTTGTAGGACTCCTGGGTACTTCCTTGCAACCAGCCATCGATTATTATCAGGAAATGGGATCAGGATATACCACGATGGATGTTGGCTGGGCTGCTGTGGGAGCGGCTTCGTGGTCAGTACCTTTTGCAGCGATTGCTATTTTGATGATCGTGGGATTAAATGTATTGTTTATTCTTTTGAAATGGACAACGGTCATGAATGTCGACATTTGGAACTATATTCATTTTTTGATTCCTGGAGCATTAGCGTATGCCTTGTTTGATAGTTTTTGGCTAGGTTTGACTGTTACGGTTGGCTTATCAATTGTCACTTTATTCGTGGCTCAGTGGTTTTCTCCAAGATGGGAGGCGTATTACGGACTGGAAGGCACGACTTGTACGACATTTTCATTTATTACTTTCGCTTATCCTTTTGGACTATTAGTAAATAAATTGATTGATCTGATTCCTGGTCTTAACAAAATCGATATCAGTTTGGAAAAAGTCGAAAGTAAAATTGGTTTTTTTGGAGATCCAGCAGTTATCGGTTTGTTGGTCGGAACTTTTCTAGGCGTATTGACACGCCAAGAATTTACGGTAGCGATTTCTATGGGGGTTGGAGTTTCAGCAGTACTAGTACTGATACCCAAAATGGTTTCTGTTATGATGGAAGGCTTGACTGCGATCGGGGAAGCTGCCAAAGAATTTATGAAGAAACATATTGGCGAAGGGAAAAAATTATATATCGGCATGGACATTGCTCTTGGTCTTGGAGATCCGACAGCGATCACAACGACAGTGATTCTGATTCCGATAGCAATATTCTTAGCATTTATTATCCCTGGTATGCATTATTTTCCAGTTGGTGTTTTAACAGTAATCGTATATATGATTCCACTACTAGCATTAGCATCAAATGGCAATCTTTTTCGAACGCTTGTCACTGGCTTTTTCTTCTTAGTTATCGTTCTAATTGGAACAAACATCTTTGCACCTGAAGCAACCGAAATGATGAATGCGACCGGTGTACCTGTGGAAGGGGTTGTGACAGATAGTTTCTGGGGCTACAATTTAGCAAATATTATAATCAGCTTATTTCATCGAATCGTTGGGTAATTGACCAAATGAATAAACGAATTGTTGACAAAATAAATGGCTTAGTGGGAGAGAAATAGTGTATGAAATTTAAAGCAATCGAATTGAATGAGCGCTCCAATATAGAAGTGATTAAACAATGCGGACTTGAACTGCTTAACGAAGGGCTCGTTGGGAATAGTTTTATCGAGTCTTGTATCGAACGCGAACATCATTTTCCTACTGGTCTGCCAGTTGACCCGCCAGTTGCGATTCCGCATACCTTTGATCTCTCTGTGAAAGAATCTTCTGTCTGTTACGCAAGACTATAAAAGCCTGTGACTTTTAAACAGATGGATACGCAAGTAGATGACTTAGCAGTCGAACATGTATTTTGCATGGCACTAAAAGATGAGCATACCTATATTGAATTTCTTCAAAAATTGATTTTAAGCATCCAATCTCGAAATTTTATTGTTCAATTAAGCAAGTGTGAACCTGAAAAACTTGTTGATTTTCTAAGAGAGAATTTGTCTATTCATTAAGGAGGAGTGCTGTGAGGAAAATTACTGCTGAAATCATCTATCTCCTACTATATAACAAAATAACGAAAATTAGATTGGAGCAACTTTATAAAAACTTGAATCTCTCGCCAAAGAAATTCACGAGTGAAATCAAAGTCTTGAACTCGTTTCTAAATACTCACGATATGCCGCAAGTGAAAAATGAAAGCGGATACTTACAGGTTCCTGATGAACTTGATTTGTCAGAAGCTTATCAGCTTGTTTTAGAATTGTCCCCTTACGACTATTCCTTGAATCCTGATGAAAGACGCACATTACTTCTGATCAATTTATTGATAACAGAAGATGTTCTTACGATGGATCATTTTGCTGATTTGTTTTACGTCAGTCGATTAACAATCATCCGCGATATCAATACGTTGAAAAAACAAGAAGTGATCATGAGTAAATATATCGAAACGCTTAGGGGCGAAGGGGTTATCCTTAAGATGAATCAATCGGAGAAAAGAGAGTATTTGTTTACATTGTTTTTAGAAAATATAGACGCAAAAGGATACATCAATTATGTCGGGATGCAAATCCTTCGGTCATTTGACGGGTCAATGGAATATTTAGACTTTCTGGGATTCATTTTTAACGAGTTAAAGTATGCAGAAAAGTATCAGCAGTTTGATCTTTTCGTCTATATTTTTATCGTTATCAATATGCCCCGCAAAGAACAAGGTGAATCTCCCAAATTTGTCGTTATGTCGGAAAACCTGAGCATACTCATCGATCAAATTGAAAAAAGATTTGATCGAACGATCTCTTTCGAAGACAAACAGGCAATAGCAGAATTTTGTCATTTGAAAAAGCGAAAAAATGTGAAGGATGCTGAATTGTATAATTTGGTCATCTATTTTCTGAATAAAATTGATGAAGATTTAGGGACGACTCTAAAGTACGAATTTGACTTAATTTCTGATCTATACAATCACTTACAAATTATTGAAGAAGAGAACATTATTTTGGATATTGAAAATATCGGTCTTTTGCGGCATCAGTTTATGGATATTATCGTAGCTGTAAGGGCTAATAGTGGTGTCATTGAAAACTACCTGTCCCGATCCTTCAATGAATCATTTATTACTACGATCGCTATTCATATCGCAACTGCCTTAACCCGACAAGAATATAAGATGAGCAAAATCGATATCTGGATCGTGTGTGAAAATTTATCGATAGCGAAAATGATTGCTATGAAAATAAGTCGATACAAGCAGTTCAAAATTATGAATGTGCTAACACTTGCTACTTATCGTAAGATGTGCTTCCGTCAAAAAGCCAATCGTTTAATCTTAACTGCTGATCCTTTGCCTTTTTTGGAAGAGGATGTTTTAAGGATAACACCTTTTGTGACTCAAGAAGATATCCAAAAAATAGTAAAGACGGTTGACCGTTTGTTTACGATTAATGAAGAAGAGACTGAAGAAAAATTTGATCAATTTGTCCAACAACCACAAAGAAAATTGCATGATTACTTGTTAAATTCGCATGTTATCAGAATCGACCAAAAATGTTCTTGGGAGCATTCTTTACGCTTAGCAGGGAAAGTGTTGACACAAAACGAGTGTATTGAGCAGAGCTATGTAGAAGAAGTCGTTGAAAATGTGAAACAAAATGGACCTTATATCGTAATAAGCGAAGGTGTTGCTTTAGCTCATGCGAACAATCGGGGAAATGTCCACCGTAGCACGATTAGCCTCTTGACGAATAAACAAAAAATCTCTTACGGATCTGAGGATTATTTTCAAGTGACTTATGTTTTCTTCGTCGCTCTTGTAAGAAGTGAAGAATATTTAGAAATTGTTGAAGATATCATGTTTCTTGGGAAATATGGATTGATTGAAAAATATTTACGTTTTAGACAGGAGGAAGCCGATGGATTATTTAGAAGAAAGGAAATTCATATGTAAGATTGCCAAATCTTTATTTGACAGGAAGCTAACGGATGCTGCTGGTGGCAATATCTCTATAAAAGTTTCAGAAGATCATTTCTTGATGACACCTACTTTGGCATCTGTTCAGTATCTTTGGGAATTAGAGGCAGCGCAAATTCTTTTGGTAGATAAGAAACTATCCCTCATCGAAGGTACTGGTCGCTTGACCAGGGAAATCAATATGCATATGAGTTTTTATCACTCAGATCCACGGATCAAAGCAGTGATTCATGCTCATCCATTAAATTTGATGGTTTACAGTTGTATAGGGACTGATATGCCCATCGTCTGTGAAAACCTTCGTTTCGGACCGGATGCGATCCGTTGTTTGGATTATGCACCTGCAACAACTGAAAAGTTAGCACACTTGGTTGGTGACTACTCTCAAAACATGGTGACAAATGAAGCAAAACTACCTTATGGAATGTTGTTGCGAGAACATGGGGTAATTGTTGGAGCCACTAATTTGGATTTTGCAAATGATTATCTGGAAAGACTAGAAACAAATGCTTATGTGCATTTACATTCGCAAGTACTTCTCCATCAGGGCTATGAATATTATACTGACAAAACAAACGTTACCTATGAATCCCATGAATGAAGATTGGAGGAGAGTAGATGAGGGCTGGTTTCTTAATTGGACTGTATGAATTTGAGATTCGAGAAATGGATGTTCCACAATGCCATCAGAATGAAGTGATTGTAAAAGTAGAAGCTTCAGGAATCTGTGGGTCAGATATCCACAAAATGAGTAAAGGCTGGAAATACCAGTTACCCATGATCATGGGGCACGAGATGGCTGGGACTATTGTAAAAGTTGGTCGTTCTGTTCATCATTTAAAAAAAGACGATCGGGTCGCTGTTGTCCCGTTTATTCCTTGTCGTAACTGTGCATACTGTGCTATCGGGAAGTATCAATTATGTACGGACTATATCATGATGGGATCGCAACGGTTTGGGGGATTTGCAGAGTACGTATCCGTGCCAGCGAGCAATATCGTGAAAATAGGGACTAAGTTGTCTTTTGAAGAAGCGGCCATGATTGAGCCTCTTGCTGTCTCAGCGCATGGTGTTTATGGAATCGAACCTAAAGTGGGCGATGTCGTTGCAGTTTTTGGGTTAGGAACGATTGGATTGCTGACGATCCAATGGTTAAAAATTGCGGGTGTGAAAAAGATCATTGGTATTGATATTCAATCAGAGAAACTGGAACAAGCAATAGATTTAGGTGTCACCGATACGATTAATCCTAGTCTTCAAGATCTTGAAACAGAGATCTCCCGAATAACGGATGGTTTAGGCGTGGATATTGCAATGGAATGTGCAGGTACTAAAATAACCGAAGAACAATGTCTCTTAGTGACAAAAAAAGGCGGGAAAATTGGATTTCAAGGGATCGCTTATTCTGATGTTTTGATTAGACAACGAGCATTTGAAAAAATCTTTCGCAGTGAATTAACCATTAAGGGTTTTTGGAATAGTTATTCTGCACCTTTCCCAGGTAAAGAATGGTTTGATTCAATCACCTTTTTAGAAAGCGGACGCTTGAGTGTCAGTCATATGATTTCCCATCGCTTTCCATTAGAGGATCTTCAAAGAGCATTTGATTTAGCGGTAAATAGAAGTGAAAGCTTTAATAAAATCATGATCATGCTCTAAAAAAACATTTGAGTACAATATAAACAGATTGTTTTCAAAACCATATTTATTCAGTAAGTTTTAACAAGCTGTATGGATATGGTTTTTTTGATTTGCTACTCTGATTACAGAGGTTGCTCCTTCTAAAACCTGTCCCACTCAAAGACATCGTTGCATTTTCAGAAATGAAACGGTAAACTAGTTGAAAAGATTGGAGGAATGAATCAATGTTAGCTACGAATTTTGGGAAATTTACATATAAAAATCCGTTTATGAACGCCTCGGGAGTCCATTGTATGACGATCGAGGAATTAGATGAATTAGCAGCGTCAGCAGCTGGGTCATTTGTCACGAAGAGTGCAACACTAGAAGCGCGTGCCGGAAATCCAGAACCACGTTATACCGATTTACCGTTAGGAAGCATCAATTCGATGGGATTACCAAATCTAGGGGTGGACTACTACTTAGACTATGCCATCAAAAAACAGCAGGAAATGACCCAGCAAGCGCCCTTCTTTTTCTCTGTCGCTGGTATGAGCGTGGCTGAAAATATTGAGTTATTGAAGAAAATCCAAGAAAGTGATTTTGAAGGAATCACTGAGTTAAATCTTTCTTGTCCAAACGTGCCAGGAAAACCCCAAGTTGCCTATGATTTTCCTTTGACCGATCAAATTCTGGAAACAGTCTTTGGTTTTTTCACAAAACCTTTAGGTGTCAAATTGCCGCCATACTTTGATTTGGCTCACTTTGATGAGATGGCTAAGATATTAAACAAGTATCCGTTAACCTACATCAATTCAATCAACAGTATTGGGAATGCTTTATTCATCGATCCTGCTACTGACTCGGTAGTCATCAAACCAAAAGATGGGTTTGGTGGTCTAGGAGGCGAATATGTGAAACCGACGGCATTAGCCAATGTGCGGGCTTTCTATACACGCCTCAAGCCAGAAATCAAAATTATTGGTACTGGTGGGATTCGTAATGGTCAAGATGCGTATGAGCATTTATTGTGTGGCGCCTCTATGTTGCAGATCGGCACAGAGTTGCAAAAAGAAGGGCCGGCGATTTTTGAACGATTGACGAAAGAATTAGCAGCGATCATGAAAGAAAAAGGCTATCAATCAATCAGTGAGTTTCATGGGAAATTAAAAACGATTGATTAAGAACGATTTTGAATGCTTTACTGTTCGCTTCTTTTTATAGAAGAAAGGAGTTTTTAATGGAGAAGTTTCGTAAAACAACGGAGGAAGATCTGGTTGAGTTGATGGTGCTTTTTGAAGAAGGCATTGCTTTCTTAAAAGCACAAGGATCTCCGCAATGGCAAGATGGGTACGGTCCTAAAGAAAATCAAATCAAAGCAGATATTGCCAACGGTGAAAGCTATGTGTTGGTGAAAGATGGAAAAATCGCAGCGTCTGCCGCGTTGGTTTCTGGTGATGATCCTGTCTACAATGCAATTACCGGCGCAGGGTGGGAAGGAAACGGTCCATATCTATCCATCCATCGCGTCGTTGTCAGTTCTCATTTTAAAGGGCAAAAGTTAAGCGCCAAATTGCTGCAAGCTCTTGAAGTGGTTGCATTAGAGCAAGGAATCGTTGATTTACGTATCGATACGTATAAAGCCAATATTGGTATGCAAAAGAATATCCAAGCAGCTGGCTATCAATACAAAGGAGAGGTAACATTCCCTTTTCCGAACGGAGAGCGATTGGCTTTTCAAAAACGTTTGACCGCAAGCTAAACATTCTATTCCGTGAGTGTCACTTGGCAGAATTAATGGAATAGTTGTGTCAAAGTGAATTTTTGGTATGAAAATGCGGATAATGGTTGTCAGAATCCTTTCGGCTTGCTAAGATAAGCACGTAAAGGACGGTGCCAAATGAAGAAAAGAATCAAAAAGAAAAAAGCTTATAAAAAATATATCCATGATATTTTTGCGGGTTATGAAGAAATGCTTGAGAATCCAGCGATCAATGAGAAGAAGTTTTCTTATCTGAAAGAAGAAACAACCTTAAAACGAGACGATCAAAATCAGATCCGTTTTCGTACGATCGATATTGATTAAACTACCTATTTTGGGTAGTTTTTTTGTTTATCTCGACTTAGTTGAAAATATTTCAGAAAAAAGCTTGCTCTTTCATTCTTAGAATGATAAAGTATTCAACGTTGGCAATTGAGCCAGCGGGTCAAAAAAGCTTTTGAAAAAACTTCAAAAAAGACTTGACCAAAAATGAAACAGATGATATTATAACGAAGTCGCAATTTTAAAATAGTTAATCGAGGTTGATACACCAACAAAATTAATTGAAAAAAGTTGTTGACAAATAACAAATCATTTGTTATTCTAATAAAGTCGCTGAGACAGCCGCTACGAAGTTGAAAAACAACGAGCGAAAAAAACTTTTAAAAAAAGAGTTGACAATCGAACGTCACTCTGATATGATATAAAAGTTGCTAACACAGCACGGTAGACCTTTGAAAACTGAACAAAGCAAGCAAACGAACCAATGTGTAGGACGTTTCAATTTATTGAAACAAATACATGCAAGCAATAGCTAGCAAAGTTAATTTTTATGAGCTTAATGACCATCTGGTCATTCAAACAAATCATTATGAGAGTTTGATCCTGGCTCAGGACGAACGCTGGCGGCGTGCCTAATACATGCAAGTCGAACGCTTTTTCTTTCACCGGAGCTTGCTCCACCGAAAGAAAAAGAGTGGCGGACGGGTGAGTAACACGTGGGTAACCTGCCCATCAGAAGGGGATAACACTTGGAAACAGGTGCTAATACCGTATAACACTATTTTCCGCATGGAAGAAAGTTGAAAGGCGCTTTTGCGTCACTGATGGATGGACCCGCGGTGCATTAGCTAGTTGGTGAGGTAACGGCTCACCAAGGCAACGATGCATAGCCGACCTGAGAGGGTGATCGGCCACACTGGGACTGAGACACGGCCCAGACTCCTACGGGAGGCAGCAGTAGGGAATCTTCGGCAATGGACGAAAGTCTGACCGAGCAACGCCGCGTGAGTGAAGAAGGTTTTCGGATCGTAAAACTCTGTTGTTAGAGAAGAACAAGGATGAGAGTAAAATGTTCATCCCTTGACGGTATCTAACCAGAAAGCCACGGCTAACTACGTGCCAGCAGCCGCGGTAATACGTAGGTGGCAAGCGTTGTCCGGATTTATTGGGCGTAAAGCGAGCGCAGGCGGTTTCTTAAGTCTGATGTGAAAGCCCCCGGCTCAACCGGGGAGGGTCATTGGAAACTGGGAGACTTGAGTGCAGAAGAGGAGAGTGGAATTCCATGTGTAGCGGTGAAATGCGTAGATATATGGAGGAACACCAGTGGCGAAGGCGGCTCTCTGGTCTGTAACTGACGCTGAGGCTCGAAAGCGTGGGGAGCGAACAGGAT
>NZ_CP023515.1:2967500-3381046 GCF_002393265.1 Enterococcus sp. FDAARGOS_375
CGATCGTAGAAAAAGAATTTCGTCAAATTGATACTTTTTTTGGTTCTTTTGATGAATTTACGACAAAAATAATGGCTTTCTTAGCTCACTATACGGGAAAGGAGCTGACTGATATTGACGAAAGAAACGCAGACAAATCCTGATGAATCACAGCTGCTGGAGCAGGAACCGGCGCTAGAGGTTCAAACAGAAGGTGCTAATGAAGTTGAGGAAAACGTACCAACAAATGCGACGGACTTAGTGAATGACGGTCCTTTAGTAGAAGATACTAGAAATGTAGCGGATGATTCGTTTGATTCAGCGGAAGAAGAATCTGACTACGAAGATGATTATTACGCTGTAAAAGCGCAAGATCACCAACGAATCGAATCGCTTATTGAGCAAGCCGAAAACGAACTAGCTGATTTAAAATTGCGAAAATCAATCATGGAAGCTGATTTTTCTGGATTGCTTGCTCATTACCGTCAGTTGATTTTAACAGATCAAGATATTTCGGTGATCGCCAAAAAGACATTGCTTGAATACTATGCCTATGAATTCTTGAAACCATTAAAAACGATTCATTTAACTGCTACCGATAACTATGACACATGGAAGACAAAGCATTTCAATGTCCGTTTTCGTTTAACAGAAACAAAGGAGCTCGAGTTTAGTTTTAAACTAAATCCAGTCAATTCTACGTATCAATCTAGTTATTTGCCATTGTTGACTATCAATTCAAACTCCCAGTCGGTGGTTGTCAATGATGAACAGATTTTGCATTTAATCAGTCAATGGCATGCGGAGAATATTTTCTCGGTCAATCAGCTTTCGCTCTTTAATTATGATGTCAACATGGTATTGGCGCATTTAAAAGAATTAGGCTTTACGGTTTCACCAAGCTTGATCGACAATACCCAAACCTTAGCTGTCGATATGGAAACAGATTTTCCTGTTGCAGCAGAAGTTCTCGATCAAATTTTTATTATCACGATGGAGAATCAGCAATATGATTTTATCACAGAAAACAAAGGCGAAATTCTTATTTTACTTGATAAAAATCAACGATTGACGATCCATTTGTATACAGAGTCCACTTTACTAACGATTGACTCGGATCAATGGAAGCGATCCTTATTAGATTTCTTCACAAGCTATCCGTTTTTAGTTCCACTTGTGGTAAAAGGTGAAGAATAAATGTTCTAAATTGGTTAAGAGTGCTAGAGTGGTTTTTATAACTATTCAGCACTTTTTTTGGAAGGAGCAGTATGATGAAAAATAAAGCACTAGGTTTTTATGAAGGACGATCTTTAAATGATCCAGAAGTATTTATTGAAAAGGAAATTCCTATACCGATTTGCCAAGCACATGATTTACTGGTGGAAGTACAAGCAGTTTCGGTCAATCCAATCGATACGAAACGTCGGCAAATGACTGTTTTAAGTGAAGATTTCCAGATCCAAGGGTATGATGCCGTTGGGATCGTTAAAGAAATCGGCTCAGCAGTTAGTGGCTTTGCCGTTGGTGATCGGGTATTCTATGCCGGAACCACACAACGACCTGGTGCGAATCAAAGGTTTCAAGCTGTTGATTTTCGAATCGCAGCAAAGGCACCAGCCGGCTTTTCTGACGGTGATCTTGCGGCTTTACCATTAACGAGTTTAACCGCATGGGAATTGCTATTTGAAAAATTTGGATATATTCCTGAAGAAAACGCCAATCAAGGATCGATTTTGTTGATCAATGCCAGCGGCGGTGTGGGTTCGATCGCTGCACAATTAGCAAAATGGGCAGGTTTAACCGTTTATGGCACTGCTAGTCCTAGAAACAACGAGTGGCTAAAAAACAATCAAGTGTATCATGTTCTTAATCACCGTTTACCTTTAGCCGAACAAATAAACAAACCTTTTTCAGCCATTGCCATTTTTTATGATGCCTCCACCTATTTGCCACAATTAACGAAAGCAATCGTCCCATTTGGTAAAGTCGGAATGATCGTCAATACGAAAGAAGCGCTCGATTTAAACCCATTTAAAAACCTTAGCATCGATTTTTATTGGGAGTACATGTTTGCCAAAACAGATGCTCAATTGATGTTTGAAACCCAAGGAGCGATCTTAAAACGAATTGCTTCGCTGTTAGTTGAGGGCAAAATTCACACCACTGCGGTCCAAACGATTGATGGAGGAATCACGATCGAAAACTTAAAACTCGGTACCGAAGCGGTTGAGTGGGGAAATAAAGGCAAGACTGTGATTACAGGGGGCGTCTTATAGATGGAAGAAGAGGAAGCAATCCTGTTTTGGGATGAGTTTGCTCAAGATTATGCACAAATCCAGCAGGAGTCTTCATTGCAGATTGCGAAAGAGGTAGTTGCTTACTTATTGGAGCAGCAAGTGTTCCCCATATCTATTTTTGTTGACTTTGCTGCTGGTGCGGGTCGCTATATCCCCGCATTTTATCCTTATGTAAATGAGTATTATGCGATTGATTTTTCAAAGGAAATGCTTAGAATAATTGAAGAAACGATTGATGATCCACAGAATAAACTACACCTGATCCAACAGAGCCAAAGCGACTTTTTAACGACGGACCAGCACTGGCCCTGTATTTTCATGGCCATGAATCCAGCACTAAGAGACAAAAAGACATTGCTGCAGTTGCGAAAGAAAACCGATCAATTGATTATTCTTAGAACAATCGCTGAAGTCGAAAATGTGTTTCAGCCCTTTGAAGAAGACCCCGTAGCTGAAAAAGAGTTACAGCTTAATACCTACTACAAGAAGTGGTTATCAGAAGAGGCAATTGAATGGCGGAGCTGCCAGTTTGAGTATATGGTGAAAGAAGAGATCGATCGGGATCTCTTTCATCTTTATTTTGAGGATGAGTATTCATTGGAACAGCGGAAACAAATGGTTCAACGTATCTTTGGTGAATCGCTGACTGTTGAAAGCCATACGAAAATAACCTTTGAACTTCTTTTATCTCGATAGTAATCCCTCAAAGAGATCAAAAAAAAACGAGATTCTGACATAAGAGCGAAAAACAGAAACAGTAGTTATGCCTCTTTTGACTACTGGCTGCAAATGTCCTTATGCTGGAATCTCGTTTTGCATCGCTTTGGTTATAAGAAAAGATAGACAGTCGTTCCTAAGATCAGTAAGAAAAGAAGATTGACGATAAAGAACCACTTTTGGAATGCTTTGGCTTCTTTGGCTCGAGCTTGTTTCAGTAACTTATAGCCAATCAAATTGGCTAGTGAAGCAATCAATGTACCCAATCCACCGACATTGACCCCTAAAAGAACGGCTTTTTCCAAGTCGGTGAAGGGAGCGATCAAAATCGCTGCAGGAACGTTAGAGATTCCTTGAGAGAATAAAATACTGCCTAAAAAAGCGCGATGTGTTTCTTGAAAATACGGTCGAATGCGATTGGTGATCCACGTTTGGTCTTGAATATTGCCAACGATCAAGAAGAAGCAAATGAAGGTAAGCAATAAACGATAATCAACTTTGGAAAATAACCGTTTATTGCTGAACCAAACCACGGCTACGACGATAAGAACGGCTATGGAGATGGGTAGAACACTAAAAATACCCAAAATCATGATAACAAACAAGCCTGCATGGCGCATCGCTGTTTTTTTTTCATAGTCGTCTTCTTGAATAGTGATTTCTAGAGGCGATTTTGAAATAAGCTGAACCGAAACAAGCAGTAATAGTAAGGAAAGCCCCACGAAAGTACCGGTTGTCCACATGAACTGTCCTAGTGAGATGTGATAATAAGAAAATAAAAATAAGTTTTGCGGGTTTCCAAAGGGAAAAAGGCTACTTCCTAAATTGGCTGCTACGATTAAATAGACGGCGCCTAATATGACACTAGTTCGCTGTTGTTCTTGTCTCGTTAAAAGCAGATAGATGGGCAATAAGGTTAAAATAGCTACATCGTTCGTTAAGAACATCGAACTAAAAAAGCTTAGAAGAACGACTGCACGAATCAAATCCCGCAAACTGCGGCTCTTTTCCACCAATTTTTGCCCAAATACCCGTAATAAGCCAGCTTCTTCCAACCCATTGATCACTAGCATTAATCCAAACAGCGACAAGATCACTTTGAAGTCAATAAACGACCAACGGAAGGTGCCAAAACAACAAGCAATGAGTGCTAGTAGCAGGGAAATCGAAAATAATCGATCGGCTCGAAAAAATGCTAACATTCGTTTTCCCATAGTTCACCACCTTTCTTCTCAAGAATTTTACCATTCCCGCGCTTTAGGAACAATAAATAACGCTTTATCCGTCTAATTCAAAGTCATTCAGGCAATTTTTATAGTTGACAAATGAGTCATTAATTGGGAAATTAGTATGTGAAAGGTGAAGGAGGTTCAAAAATGAATGTTATGCAGCTGCTTGAAAAAAATCAGCAGGTTCATTTTCAAATTTTAGCTGTTTTTTTTCAGAATGGCTCAGAGATCTCTTATAAGAAACTTGCAAAAACATTATCCATTTCCGCCCCCACTTTGCAAAAAGAGCTTCAAAATCTTCATCAGAATTTAGTCGCTTTCCATGAGGATGCGACATTGACTTATTTAGAAAATGATCAAGTACAGTTAACACTTCCGCTTGATTTCTCACTAAAAAAATTCTTTTATTCGTATCTGTCAGAGGCGATCGATTTTCAGATTTTGTCTTATTTGTTTTTTCATCGAGATGAGTCAACGACGAAAATGATGTTAGAACTCATGTTGAGTGAAGCATCTTTGTTTCGTCGATTCAAAGCCATCAATCAATTATTAAAAGAGTTCGATATCCAATTAAAAAATAAAAAATTAATTGGGGATGAAAAGCAAATTCGTTTTTTCTATTATCAATTTTTTTCACAAAGTTATCCCAATGAAGAATTGATTACCCGCTTGAATGCTCCAGCCATCAATAATTTGATTCGAGTTATTGAAAAACAGTTACAGACAACGTTTAGTCAAGCTGAGCGTTGGAAAGTTGGGTTATGGCTAGGCATTATGGAAGCTCGTTTTGATTATCGTGGCTCACAGCAGCATGAAGCATCGTATCACCTATTAAAGTCTCTAGAAAATGAAGCCATGTTCCAGATTCTGCGGAATATCTTAGGACGCTACCTCAGTCGTTTTGCGGTTTCCTGGAGCGATTATGAAACGGTTTATTTCTATTTGTTTTTACTAGCAGAAGGCTTGATTGGTCCTTCAGAGGAGGGATTAAGCCAGAAGTCACTTTTCTTCCGAGAAATCGAAGCATTAAATGAAGAGTTGTTGCAGGCGATCGGTGATAGTGAAAGAAAGTCCGCAGAAACTTCAGTGGAGTTGGGTGTCTTCTTAACCAGCGTAACGATCCAAGCGTTATACATTCATGGCGGTATTATTGCTTTTGCTGAATTTCAGCCGCAAAGTGTTGCGAATGAAAGCTTGATTGTAGTGGCACAACAAGCAATCGAACAGTTGGAGAAAAACGTAAACCAGTCTTTTTCTCTTGAGAAAAAGCAGCATTTAACCAATGAATTGCTTTTGATCCGTCAATGGATTCAAGTAAAACAGGAAAAAGCATTTACCGTAGGCATTTTGTTGACTCAATCACGATTACGCAGTGGCTTTTTGCGGCGTTTTTTGATCAAAGAATTGGCTGGCTATCCGAATATTCACTTCGATGGGACGAAGGAGAAGGACTATGATTTATTGATTGTTGATCATTCTGAGATCTCGGAAGGCTATCGTTATAAGAAGCGATTGATTTTAACAGGTGGTGCAACCCCATTTGAAGAAGAGCGACTTCATCAAATCGTGGATGAAATACGCAATGAGAACCTTGAAAGTGAGTTGGAAAAGATATGAGAATAGTGATTATTGGAGGCTCTCATGCAGGAATTGCTGCTGCCCGTCATTTAAAAAAAGTTGACCCCAAAGTCGATGTGATTATTATAGAAAAATCAGGTGTCCTTGGTTATGTTGCCAGCAGCTTGAATTTAGTTTTAGAAGGATATATCTCGCGTCTGGAAGACTCACGGACCACAACTGCTAGCGAACTTCTTTCAGAAGGAATCAATGTGATGCTGAACAGTGAAGTCATAAATATTTTTCCGCAAGAAAAACTGGTTCAATTTGTGACGTCAACGGAATCATATCGACAAGAAGATGAAGTGAGTTATGATGGCTTAATTTTAGCGATGGGATCGAGTACTTTCCGCTCGGAGTTCGCCTCAGATGTTGAAGCACATATAACGACCTACAAAACGATTGGTCAATCAAAGCAAGCACTAGAAAAAATCGAAAAGGCGCAAACCGTGGCGATCGTCGGCGCTGGCCTGATTGGGTTTGAATTGGCGGAATCGTTAAGTGGACAGCAAAAAGCGATTCACTTAATCGATCGAATGGATACGCTGTTGTTCCGTTATTTTGATCATGAAGTTGCAGAAATTTTGATGGAACGTTTTCCAGAGAACTTACAAATTTATCTTAACAGCAACGTTGCCCATACGATCAAAGACGAGAAGGGCGAATATCAAGGAATTGAGCTTTCAAATGGAACCCAGATTCAAGCTGATGTAGTCGTTTATGCTGTAAATCCGCGACCGAATGTCGCCTTAGTAGAAGACTTTTTAAAACTAAATCTCGATGGCACGGTATTTACAAATGAATACTTGCAAACGTCTGATCCATCCATCTATGCGATCGGCGACCTCGTCTCGATTCCTTTCAATCATTCGGATAGCTCTTTGTATATCCCTTTAGTGACTAATGCTTATCGGACGGGGATCGTAGCTGCTACCAATGTATTGGCTAATGAACAGGGAACGACGAAAATTCCTTTTCCCAAAATGCAGCGCACGGTTGTTAGTAAATTGTTTGGCTATTTTGTCAGCAGTTCAGGTATCAATGAGACTGAGGCACCGTATTACGGCTTTGAAGTAGATTCAGTGACGCAGACATTTCATTCTCGGACATTTTTCGCGACAGATGAGGATTTTGAAGTAACCTTAAAACTGATTTTTGATCAGCAAACGAAAGTAATCATGGGAGGGCAAATCATCACGAGTGATCGTGGAAGTTTAGAAATCATCAACACGATTTCAACGTTAATCAATAGCAAGACGTCCTTGCACCAATTAGCAACAATGGATTACTTTTTTAATCCTACCATTTCTTTTCCGTTGCATTTTTTGAATCAATTGGCCCTGGATGGCTTGTTAAAGTAAATTATGAAACCTTGGTAAACCTACGATCATCGTAGGTTTATTTTTTTGCACGTAACGATAATCAAGGAAGACTATCGCTTTCCTTCAGTGACTGGTTTCGGGAATTATAAATCCGGTGGGCTGCTGTTGGAGGTCGATGTCAACTACTATCATGATTTTTTTTGATGAAGAATCTCGAAACGAAAACGATAAAGCTTGTTCGATGACTGAACTGCTTTTGCTTATAGATTTTTATTGATAGACGATGATTGTTTAGGTGGAGGGGACACACGTCATTTGCTTTTAACTGATAAAATACATCATCTTGGGTAAGTGGTGATTTTACATGGTTTTCAATAGATGAAAACAAGTGCAAATCTAAGTGATCTGTTATTGAATGATACTCAGAAAGTGAATGTATCATTCGTAAGTATTTTTATAATCCAAAGGATAAAATAGACATCCTTGAGATAAGAATACGCTTATCGGCAGGTTTATAAGAGAAAAATATCACATAATTTCCTTTCCTCGCATACTCATTTTCCAAAAATTGCGATGGGAAAGGGATTTTTTAAAAAAACTTCTTGTGATTTTAAGTGAAATACGTTACCCTATTAAAGAGAGTGAGAATCATTCTCAATAACGAGGGGGCGGGGCATGTTGAAAAAAATCGGATTACTGCTGATCTTTATTCTTCTAGTGGGTTGCTCTTTGTTGGCAGGTACCCATGAATTGTCTTTAACAGGTTTACAGCAGGGTGATCCGAATCATTGGCTTGTTTTGGTAAAAGTTAGGCTTCCACGGACGATCAGTTTGGTCATTGCAGGTGGGATCATTAGTATCTGTGGAAAAATCATGCAGCACATGATGCAAAATAAATTTGTGGCCTCTGAGTCGATTGGGCTGACGGATAGCGCTCGCTTAGGAATTTTGCTGGTTATGCTCTTTCTGCCAAATGCCTCAAATTTGATTCGTACGACTGCAGCATTTGTGTTTGCTTATGCAGGGGTGTTGTTCTTTTTATTTTTAAGCCAATTTCTACCAAAGAAAGATCCAATGATGCTGCCTTTAACAGGGGTGATGTTCGGTAATATCATCGGTGCTATTAGTAGCTTCTTAGCCTATCGTTTCCAATTGGTTCAAAACGTTTCTTCTTGGCTACAAGGAAATTTTGCCACCATTATGGTTGGACAGTATGAACTTTTGTATTTGACGATTCCTGTTTTCGGTTTGCTGTATTTCTTAGCTTATGAGATAACGATCGCCGGTTTAGGTGAAAGTGCGGCTAAGAGTCTGGGGATCAATTACTTGTTCTTGCGTTTTGCTGTATTTGCTCTGGTGGCGTTTGCCAGCAGTGTCGTTTTACTGACCGTTGGACAAATCCCTTTTCTAGGGATCGTTATCCCAAATATGATCGGCATGGTCTTCGGGGATCATTTGAAAAATAATCTGGTCTTGATCAGCTTTGCCGGAAGCGCGTTCTTGTTATTGTGTGATGTATTGGCGAGAGTCGTCATCGCGCCGTATGAAATGCCGGTCAGTGTTGTCGCCGGCGTACTGGGTGGGTGCTGTTTCTTGATTTTGCTTCTGGGGAGGAAATTTCGATGAAGAAAAAACTCTTTCTCTTGTTATTTCTAATCCTTTGTGCATGTATGGCCTATCTGACCTATAACACCTATGGTAACTGGTCCTTTGCCTTTGCATTACGAGGACGTCGCATCATGGCTTTTGCTTTAGTTGCCATTGCAATCTCCTTTAGTACAATCACTCTACAGACACTGACGAGCAATCGTTATCTAACCCCTGGGATTTTAGGCTTAGATCAACTGTATGTCCTTGTTCAAACCCTTTGTTTCTTTTTTATCGGTGGGATTCAGATGTTAAGCCAAGAAACAGCTGCGATGTTTTTGTTCTCTGTCGGTTTAACTGCCGTTCTAGGAAGTTTCTTGATTGGCTTTTTCTATCAAAAAGCAGTCGCCGGACTATTTTTGTTGTTGATGGCAGGGATGGTCTGTGGCACGATGTTCGGTAGTCTCAGCACCTTTTTACAAGTATTGATGGATCCAAATGAATATGATTTGCTGCAAGGCCGCTTATTCGCCAGTTTTGGCAATATCAACACCCAACATCTTTTGATTGCTGCCGCGATCATTTTGGTAGGGAGTATCTGTCTGATTCTGCTGATTCCAGAATTAAATTTGCTCCATTTAGGAAGCGGACAGGCCAAAAGTTTAGGCGTTTCTGTTCAATGGCTTCATAGAGGTGTTTTATTTTTGATTGCTTTACTGACAGGCACTGCCACTGCTTTAGTTGGTCCAGCAGTTTTTCTAGGATTTGTGGTGGCAACGATCACCTATCAGCTTTTCCCAACTTATCGTCACGGTTGGCTGTTTGCCGGTGGTAGTTTGATTGGCTTTCTCCTGTTGGTAGGAGGTCAATTCCTAGTGGAACAGGTCTTTCAATGGCAAACGACCATCGGCACCGTGATCCAATTATTAGGTGGTATCTTCTTTATAAGCAAATTGCTGCTGGAAAGGAAAAAATCATGATCGAAACCAAAAATGTATCCAAGAATTATGCAAAAACACAAGTTTTGACGAAATGTTCCTTAGCGTTGCCGGAGCAGAAAACAATTGCTTTCATTGGGCCCAATGGTGCCGGAAAAAGTACCTTGCTTTCTTTAGTCAGTCGGATGTTGGATCAGCGCACCGGTGATATTTATCTGGATGGAACGGAGATTCGTCAATGGAAATCCAAAGAGCTAGCAAAAAAAATGGCTTTTTTGCAGCAAAGCAATCGCTATGCTGTCAATCTGACCGTAAGAGAACTAGTGGCATTTGGTCGTTATCCATATAACCGGGGACGACAATCGGCAGCAGATGATGTGATTATTGATGATTCTTTGTCTAAGTTATCTCTCACCGAATATGCTGGTCAATCGATCCATGAACTTTCAGGTGGGCAACTGCAAAGAGTTTACTTGGCGATGATCTTAGCCCAAGATACCGATTATTTATTATTGGACGAACCGTTAAACAATCTAGATTTGAAACATGCCAATCAGCTGATGAAATTATTGACTACATTGGTGGAAGAGTATCAGAAAACCGTTGTGATCGTTTTGCACGACATTAATTTTGCAGCACGATATGCCGATCACATCGTCGCTATGAAAGATGGTCAGATTTTTAAAGCAGCTGGCACAGAGGCAGTGATTCGAGAAGAGGTATTAGAAGCACTATATGAAATTCCAATCAAACTGGTACAAGTGGATGGGCGGCAATTTTGCTACACCTTCCAATAAAATTTTGTTTCTAAGGAGGAAAAAATGAAAAAAATAGTAGTAAGTTTTATGAGTATTTTCGTACTAGCGGGGTTGACCGCTTGCGGATCAAATAATACAGGGACAACAGATTCAACGGGGACAGCTCAAACCCAAGTGGAAGGAAGTGCACAAACGCCGACAGAAGTCGAGATCACGGACAGCAATGGGACTGTCACTGTTCCTTATGCGCCGGAAAAAGTTGTTGTCTTTGACAACAGTGCATTAGACACAATGGATGCCCTTGGTCTTGGAGACCGAGTCGTTGCTGCAGCAACCAGCAATCTGCCAGATTATTTATCAGCGTATGCAGATGTTGAATCAGCAGGGGGAATCAAAGAACCGGATCTAGAGAAAATCAATCAATTACAGCCGGATCTAATCATTATTTCAGGTCGGCAACGTGATTTTCAAGAAGAATTATCTGCCATTGCGCCAACCGTTTTCTTAAGCGTCGACAATAGTAATACGTGGGGATCGATCGAAGCTAATATTACGGCTATCGGACAAATCTTCGGTGTGGAAGAAGAAGCGAAAGAACAGCTGAATTCGTTGCAAACACAGATCAACACCTTGAAAGAGCAAGCACAAAGCGCTGACGAAAAAGCTTTGGTAGTTATGGTGAATGAAGGCAATCTTTCCGCTTTCGGTCCAGGATCTCGTTACAGTATCCTATACGATACGTTTGGTTTTCCGGCAGTTGATGAAGAGCTAGAGGCGTCAACTCATGGACAAAGTATTTCTTATGAGTACTTGCTTGAAAAAAATCCTGACGTCATCTTCGTGATTGATCGGACAAAAGCGATCGGTGGTAATGAAAGCGAAAGTGAATTTGTTGCAAACGAAATCGTACAAGAAACAAATGCTGGGCAAAACGATCAAGTGATTGAATTGGATGCTGCGGTTTGGTATTTAGCTGGTTCCGGATTGGAGTCGATCCAATTAATGATGGATGATGTCAAACCAGCCGTTGAATAAGTATGTGAGAACAAAAATCAAGTAACAAGGGGCACGCGTATCAGTTTACTGAGAATGCGTGTCTTTTTTTCATTTTCTAGGACCTACGACTGATTTTTGAGAACTTTACCAGCTTTACTTTACCTGTCGTAGTAATTGTTTTATAATTAGTACGACAGATGAAGTAATTTAGGAGGCGATTGCGTGATCTCGAGTGACGGAATTCGCGGCTATAACGACGCAATCATTTTATCCATTCTTTCAAAAGAAGATTCTTATGGATATGAAATATCCAAGCGTATTCGCGAAGGAACGGATGCCGTATATGTGATCAAAGAAACGACGTTGTATTCCGCTTTTACTCGGCTAGAAAAACAAGGATTGATTCGTTCCTATCCTGGAGAAGTGACGCATGGCAAAAAGCGGACGTATTACCAGATAACTGCAGACGGAAAAGCGAGCCTTACACAGAAACGATTGGAGTGGCAACAGACAAAGATCGTCGTTGACCAGTTCTTACAAGGAGGAGAAAAATGAAAACCATTCATGACTATTTAGACAGCTTATTTTTATCAGTACCCATCACACCGGAAACGAAGAGGGCAAAAGAAGACCTCTTAGCCATTATGGAAGACCACTACTTGGAATTAATCCATCAAGGGAAAAGTGAACACGAAGCCATCGGTGCGGTGATCAGTGAGTTTGGTTCGGTGGATGAATTGCTGCAAGAATTAAATGTTTCTAAAGAAGAGCCAATTGATGATTGGTCCGATGCTATCACAGAAGATGATGCATTTGATTATTGGGGAACTGTGCGCCACTTTGCTTTCTCGTTGTCTTTGGGAATCGGCTTTTGTATCGCAGCTTTTGCAGCTTTGATGCTTTTTGTTAGTTTCTATGCGGAATTATTTGGTGTAATGGTGATGATCCTTTTTATCGCCATCGGGGTTGGTTTTATCATCTCTAGCAGTTTGCACTTTTCCGGTGCTCGTAAACAGTTGGATGATCGTCCGATCAAAAGGGATGCTAAACGAGAAGCCGCTCAGCAACTCGCAAATTATGAAAAAAGTTTTCGAATTGGTCTCGTTTTAGGAATTGGCGCCTGCATTTTTTCGATTGCGCCTGTACTGTTAAGTGAGCTGATTTATTACTCTGTCGAATTCGGTATAGCGCTATTTTTCTTGACGGTTGCAGTAGGTGTGTTCTTTATTATTTATGTAAGTATTATTCGGGCAGGGTTTGCGAAATTGGCTTCGGAAACGTATTTTATTCGCGACGAAGACCATCCGGGGGATCGAGCAACACGTCATAAATATGGCGAATCCGCTGGTAGAGTTACCTTTTTTCGAACAGTCTATTGGCCAGTGATTTTGGTCGTTTACATGCTTTGGTCCTTCATGTTTCATGCATGGGCTTACTCTTGGGTCATTTTTGTTATCGGTGGTGTCTTAGAGGACTACTTTATTGGTCAGACAAAAGCCAAAAAATAAGAGACGTTTCAACCGAGAGTGCTTTCTTTACTTTTAAAAAAAGGAAGACTATAATACGCCTTGTAACTGAATTAAGTAAAAAAGAACGGCGAGAAGTGAGATGTTCTCATTGCTTTTTTAAAAGTTCAGAATACAAGAAAAGAGGCAATGGATGTGTTAGAAATTCATTATCTGAAAAATGGCAGCAAAGAAGTAACAACAGTTGAATCCCCGGAGCGCTTTCTTGCGAGCCAATACTTGGAAGTCCCACCTTTTCAAGACCATTACCCAGTCGAAGAAGTTTTTCTAGACGGCAAGCGGATCACGTTGAGGGAGCGAACAATTGGTGGATTGTTCAACTATTTCAATACTAAATGAAAAAATTGTCTTTTTCTATGACTCACTTTACATTGTGAGGAATCATAGGAAGAGGCAATCTTTTTTTGTTTAATTGAGAATAGGAGATGTAATTGAGAATCTAACAGGTAGGAACTTTGCTTAGATATGATTACCCAACCTTATTACTATACTCCATTTGCTTTGAATAGAAAATAAATATGCTCATTTCTGAGGAGGATAACATTTTTTTTGACTATTTCTGAATAAACTATTGCATTTTGTAGTTAGATATACTAATAATTAATAGAGATTATTCTCAAATAATTATTCTAATTGGAGGAAATGATATGTCATTAATTGGAAAAGAGATTGGTTCATTCGAAGCGAAAGCTTACCACAATGGAAAATTTATCGATGTTTCATCAGAAGATTTTAAAGGAAAATGGAACGTTGTTTGTTTTTATCCTGCAGATTTCTCATTTGTTTGTCCGACAGAACTTGAAGATTTGCAAGACCAATATGCATCATTAAAAGAATTAGGCGCAGAAGTTTATTCTGTATCAACGGATACCCACTACACACATAAAGCGTGGCATGATCATTCTGATGCCATCAATAAAATCGAATATATCATGATTGCAGATCCTTCTCATGTGATCTCAGAAATCTTTGATGTCTTAGACGAAGCATCAGGTTTGTCTCAACGTGGTACATTTATCATCGATCCAGATGGTGTGGTACAAACGGTTGAAATCAATGCGGATGGTATCGGTCGTGATGCTAGTGGCTTGATTGATAAAATCCGTGCAGCACAATATGTTCGTACTCATCCAGGTGAAGTATGTCCTGCAAAATGGAAAGAAGGCGAAGAAACATTAACGCCAAGCTTAGACCTTGTAGGCAAGATTTAGGAGGCTCTCATGGCATTAGATAAGGCAATCAAAGACCAACTGACCCAGTATTTAGCGATGCTGGAATCAGAGGTTGTTTTTGCAGCAAGTTTAGGTGAGGATGATTCTTCCACAAAAGTACGTGAATTCTTAGAAGAAATCGCAGAAATGTCGCCAAAAATCACGATTCAAGCTGTAGCAAGTAAACGAACACCAAGCTTTTCGATCAATCGTCCCGGTGAAGAAAGCGGCATTGTTTTTGCTGGTTTACCGTTAGGACATGAGTTCACTTCATTTATTTTAGCATTGCTTCAAGTAAGCGGTCGTCCGCCGAAAATTGATGAAGCACTACAAAAGCGCATCAAAGCGATCGATAAGCCATTACATTTTGAAACCTATGTCAGTTTGACCTGCCATAACTGTCCGGATGTTGTTCAAGCGTTAAACATTATGGCAGTGCTAAATCCTTCCATTAGTCACACCATGATCGAAGGTGGGATGTTCAAAGAAGAAATTGACAAGAAAAAAATTATGGCTGTGCCAACAGTCTTTCTAGATGGGGAAGAATTTGCAAGCGGCCGTCAAACGATCGAACAATTATTGGAAAAAGCAGCTGGTCCAACGAGTAAAGATGATTTTGCTGAAAAAGAGCTTTTCGATGTTTTGGTCGTCGGTGGCGGACCTGCAGGTGGAAGTGCAGCGATTTATGCGGCGCGTAAAGGTATCAATACCGGGATGGTCGTGGAAACGATGGGTGGCCAAGTGATGGAAACCCTTGGTATCGAAAACATGATCGGTACTCCTTATACCGAAGGACCAAAATTAATGCGTCAGGTAGAAGAGCACATCAACGAATACAAAGTCGATGTCATGAAAGGGCAGCGTGCCAAGGATATTCGTCGCAATGATGTCATCGAAGTTGAATTAGAAAATGGCGCAGTATTAAAAACCAAAACGGCTATTTTAGCAACCGGTGCTCGCTGGCGCAACATCAATGTTCCGGGAGAAAAAGAATTCAAAAATAAAGGTGTTGCCTATTGTCCACATTGTGACGGCCCGTTATTTGCTGGGAAAGAGGTTGCTGTCATTGGCGGCGGAAACTCTGGGATCGAAGCAGCGATCGATTTAGCTGGCATGGCAAAACATGTCTACGTTCTTGAATTTTTACCAGAACTAAAAGCGGACCTTGTGCTACAAAACCGTTTGAACACGTTAGAAAATGTGACTGTTATTACGAATGCCGCAACGAAGGAAATTGCTGGATCCGATCATGTCGAACAATTGACCTACGTTGATCGCGAAACGAATGGCGAATTCACATTAGCTGTGGAGGGTGTCTTCATTTTGATTGGCTTAATGCCGAATACTGAATGGTTAAAAGACCGCATCGTTTTAAACGAGCGTAATGAGATCGTGGTAGACAAACATGGCGCAACCAACATTGAAGGCGTCTTTGCAGCGGGAGATTGTACCGATAGTGTATACAAACAGATTATCACTTCAATGGGGTCAGGTGCTACTGCTGCGTTAGGTGCGTTTGATCATCTGATTCGCTCGTAAGCAGTTAACAGCTACTCATATATGATTAAAACAGAAACGTCTCAGGAACTTCTAGGAGCTCCTGAGCGTTTTTTTGGGAGATGAGGGAATTTTAAGGCTGTTGACAGCAGGACAGTTTCTATATTACAATGAAAAAAACTCGTTCAAAAAAGAAAGAGGTATATTGATGAGTGTCGTAGGTATCTAACCAGCCAATTAAAATAAATAAGCAAAAACAGACTGTTTATTTGTTGTGCCTGTAGATACCGATAAAAATCGTTATTGATGAATCAGGTGATGGGAGACTGTCGCTTTTTTTGTACACTTTTTTGGACGGGGATATTACCGGGATCCTCAGGCACAAGAAAGGATCACACATGAATATACCAAAAGCAACTGAATTTGAACAAATCAAAGAACAAGTAAGTAAAAAAATAATCAGCGATTACGGCAAAGCGCGCTTTGTGAATGAAAAACCAGCAGCTACGATCCACTCTGCACAAAAACGAGTGACAGAGACCACTGAAGCGATGGCGCTATTAGCCGCCGGTCGTCAAGTGCCTTTTATGGGGCTGCAGCATGTCTTACACCATACGGAGAAAATTGAAAAAGGGTTTGTTTTAGAACCACAGGAGCTTATCGAATATGGAGACTTTTTACGATCTTTTCGAATCATCCGTCAATTGTTCGAAAAGAATCAATCGATCGCC
The DNA here is from genome assembly GCF_002393265.1 of Enterococcus sp. FDAARGOS_375. NCBI lineage: Bacteria > Bacillati > Bacillota > Bacilli > Lactobacillales > Enterococcaceae > Enterococcus > Enterococcus sp. FDAARGOS_375. The sequence goes on from NZ_CP023515.1 coordinate 2,983,906, forward strand.
CCAAAATTGCATCAATATGCGCAAGGTTTAGAAGACTTTTCTGAAATCGCCGAAATGATTTTCCAAAAGATTCGCAATGGTCAGGTTGATAGTAATGCCAGCCGAGAATTGCGGAAAATTCGCGGTACGATCGAAAAATATGAAGCTGATCTGAAAAAAGTTTTTGCAAAGTTTTTTAAAGAAAGTCGTTATTTACAAGAAAATCGTGTCATCAAAAAGAATGACCGATATACGTTACCCGTGCGTGCTGAATTCCAACAGCAATTTAAAGGAACGATCATCGAACGTTCCAATAAGCGTGCGACTGTCTTTATTGAACCGGAAGCAGCTGCCCGTCTGAATGATCGATTGATCTTGGCACAGGCGGAAGAAACGGCCGCTCAATACCAAGTTTTATCAGAATTGACCGGGGCGATCGCCGAACAAATGAATGCAGTATTTGCCTGTCTTGATATTTTAGTGGTACTAGATATTATTTTTGCTCGCGGAAAGTATTGTCGGGAAATCAATGGGCAACCGATAGCGATCACTGAAGAAGAAGTTTTGCTTCTTGATCAAGTCCGGCATCCTTTACTGGGCACTGATGCTGTTCCTCTATCTTTAAAACTAGGAGAAGAGAACCGATGTATGGTCATCACAGGGCCGAATGCTGGTGGTAAAACGGTTGTCTTAAAAACCGTCGGACTCGTTTGTGCGATGGCACATTACGGCTTGTTTCCAGCGCATAATGGCAACAGCAGCGTGCCGTTTTTAAAAAGTCTTTGGATGGATATTGGGGATCAGCAAAGTCTAGAAAATTCTTTAAGTACCTTTTCTGGACACATGTCGAACATTGCACAGATCATGACGAATGCCGGCCGGAACAGTATCGTTTTGTTGGATGAAATTGGCAGCGGGACTGAACCAAATGAAGGGGCGGCTTTAGCAATCGCCATTATGGAATCGATCTATCGTTCAGGGGCATTAATGATTGCCACGACTCATTATGGTGAAATCAAGCAATTTGCCCTTGACCATCAAGACTTTGAAACGGCGGCGATGGCGTTTGATGCCAAAACCCTGACGCCCAAATACCGCTTGTTGACCAATGCGGTTGGCGATAGCAATGCGTTTTGGATTGCCGAAAAAATGGCGATTCCAGCTGAGGTCGTGCAAACGGCTAAGGAGTATTTAAAGGATAGATCCTATTCTTTTGAAAAGCAGGCTTTTGTGTCGACCAGAAAACGAACCGATCCGCAGGAAGTAAAGCCTGAGCACATTTTCCAAAAGGGAGACCAAGTTTTTTCAGCAGAACATGAAAAACGGGGACTCTTTTATGAATATTTAGAACAGGGGCAAGCGAAAATTTCGATTGAGAAACAATTTTTCGTTGTTGCTGCTCGACGATTGCAACTGCTCACAAAACGAGAAGCACTCTATCCAGACGGCTATGATCTAGATCAATTATTTTTCGATTTTGCCCAACGTAAATTTACCCGAGATATTGAACGTGGGTCTAAAAAAGCGCAAAAGCAGTTAAGAAAAGCAGCACAAGAGCGTCAAGCCAAACGATCATTTGATTGATCGGCACGGATATATTTATTCAGACAGTGCAAATCAAGAAAGCAGTTCTTTTTCAATCTTTAGAAAAAGAACTGTCTTTTTTTTGGAATGACCGTTTTTTAATAACGTATATTATTGAAGGGGATCCGGTGTTGATTGAATGATGTTCATTGGTTTTTCTTTAAAGGTCGGAAAATATTCGAAATATCTAATTTCTTTAAGAAAAGTTAAAGAAAAATAAAAATAACAAAGAATAGGTTGTATCTTTATTCGAGGAAGGGTACCATTCATATTGGATTGAAAAATAACATATAACCTTGTTAGGTGAGGCTCCTATACAAACATAAGCTATTGCGCAGAAACGTCGAAAGACGCCAATGTGTAGAACAGGAATTGTCGGATTAAGGCTTTTCATAAAATAGCTAAGAAAGGAAAGAACTTTCTTTACGTTGTATAGTGCTAAAACTCGGACGATGAGATTGCTGCAAAAGTCTGACGTCCTAAGAGAAGTGAGACTTTTTTGCTTTTCTTTTGATGGATGAATCAGCTCAAAAGGCAAAATAACTGGTACCGTCTGAACACCTACTCCAAGGCAAGAGGAGTGGAAGCAATGATAGAAAAAAAGAAGATCGATTGGCTGCTGATCATAGCTTATTTGCTATTGAGCCTTATCGGTCTTTTAATGATTTATAGTGCAAGTTCTTACCGTTTATTAACGAGGGATCAGCCACCAGCGAGTTTATTCTTGCGTCAGCTTGTTTTTCTACTACTTAGCTGGGTGCTCCTTTTCATTATTCAAAGAACACGTCGAGAGATACTGCTTAGTAAGTACTTAGCGATCGGTTTGCTGGCATTTGGGATCTTTACATTGCTCTTAGCACGTGTGCCTTTTTTCGGCGTCTCTGTTAATGGTGCCCAACGCTGGGTCTCAATCGTAGGGATTCAATTTCAACCTTCAGAAATCGTGAATGTCGGTATGGTTTTGTATCTGGCTCATTACTTTCAAACAGCAAAAACCACCCTGCAGGAAATGAAGCGTCCCCTTTTGGTTTTGTTTTTGTGCTGTGTGTTGATCTTGATTCAACCAAAAGTAGCTGGGGTAATGATTTTACTTTTTTTAGCATTTGTCATGATTACTACGGTACAAGTGCCCGTGAAACTAACAGCTCTTTTATTTGGTGGCTTATTGATCAGTCTGTTCTTGATTGCCATGCTGATTATTTTTTTAGGAAACAATGATTTACTGCCCCACATGTTTATGCACGTTTATAACCGCATACGGTTAGTGGGGGATCCATTTTCCGATCCGTATAATCAGGGGTTTCAAATGATCCACTCCTACTACGCTTTGTTTAATGGTGGTCTTACTGGTCTTGGCTTAGGAAACAGCATCACTAAAAAAGGCTTTTTACCAGTAGCAGAAACAGATTTTATTTTCTCAGTTTTAGTAGAAGAACTAGGCTTGATTTTTGGTATTTTTGTAATCGGCTTATTATTCGTGATCATCTTGCGTTTATTTATGCGATCTGCTGCAATTGAAAACCCTCAAATAGGCTTGATTTTATTAGGGACGAGTACGTTACTTTTGTTGCAAACAAGTATTAATATTGCCAGTATTTTAGGTTTGATGCCGATGACGGGGGTGCCGCTACCATTCATTAGTTATGGTGGGTCTAGTTACTTTATTCTTTCATTTGCCTTTAGTTTATGCCTGAAACTAGAACGAGAGGAGGGCATCCTTAATGAAGTTCCTCAAACGTCATGAAGCAAACTATGCTTTACTGCTGCCGGTTTTCCTGCTGTTTTTGTTAAGTATCTGGGTACAACATCAAGCATCTGTGATGGATGGCAATGATCCTTCAAGGATTGTTTTGCGGCAGATCCTCTTTTGTATTCTTTCGGCGATTGCTCTTTTTGTGACGAGTTTGATTCCTACGAATTTACTCCTCCGCTTTTCTGGTCTTTTGTACTTACTATCCCTTGGTTTGATGACCTCTCTTCATTGGTTTTATGATCAAACGATGTTCGAACAAACGCACACCAAACGGTGGATTAGATTCGGTTCGTTCACGATTCAGCCTTCCGAGTTTATGAAAGTGGCCTTTATGCTCTTTATGGTCTATCTCACCTTAGTTTATGAAAAACGAAAAGCCGAACGAACGATCAAATCCGATTTGATCTATGTCACTAAGATCCTGCTATACAGCTTACCCACGTTTTTATTGATGTTTATGCAGCGGGACTTTGGAACGAGCTTGGTGTTTATCGTGATGTTAGGTGCCTTATTCATCATTTCTGGTGTTCATTGGAAAATACTGACTGTCGTGATCGGGTTGATTGCCGCTCTTGGTGCTATTTTGTTGCTGCTCGTATTCACGGAATGGGGCAATCGTGTGTTGTTTCGACTGCACTTCTCACAATACCAATTGGATCGTGTGAGAGCTTGGGCAGATCCTTTCGCTTATCAAGATTCCATCGCTTTTCAACAAGTCCGCAGTATGTGGGCGATCGGTTCCGGAGGCTTATTGGGAGCGCCAGCTACCCATACAACGGTGTATGTGCCGGTTCGTGAGTCAGATATGATCTTTACAGTCATTGGAGAAACGTATGGTTTTTTAGGAAGTACTTTAGTCATCTTCCTTTATTTTTATCTGATCTATCAAATCATTTTTGCTGCTTTAAAAACAAATAACAAAGCATCGGTCTATATTGCGATCACTTATGTGTTTGGTTTAGTTTTTCAAATTTTTGAAAACATCGGAGCGGCGATCGGTTTGCTGCCTTTAACCGGCATTCCTTTACCATTCTTAAGTCAAGGAGGCACCTCACTGATTGCGATCAGCATTGCTATGGGAATTATCTTTGGGTTAGATAAATTTCCGGCAAAAGCCAAAAATAGGTCGTATACATTAAAAGAAAGTAGGAGCTTAACATGAGTAAAACAGCAAAAAAAGGAGTGATAGGTGGAGTACTCTGCAGCTGTTTTGCATGGCTGTTTTTCCTCGTTGCATTAGAACCACACTGGTTCCAAAGCATCGACAACCTGTTTTCCCAATTGCCTCAAGGGCGGACACCTGCTGTGGAATCGATTTTTCTTCCGCTTGCCAGTACGGCCACGATCATTCCCATAGCGGCCATTCATTTTCTGTTAGCAAGTATTTTATTTATGCGCAAGCAGTATTTAGAAAGTTTATGGTTGATGGCGAACATGATTGTGATCAGTGGGGTCGGTCAAGTGATCAAGAAAGTAGTTGATCGCCCGAGACCGGATTTTGCTGACAGCATGGAGCGGGCATCAGCAAGTTTTCCAAGTGGACATACATTATTAGCGACCACTTTGATTATTTCTCTCCTCTTTTTCTTAGGGCAAACAGTTCCCGCTAAAAGAGGCAAGCGTCACTTTATCCAAAACCTGGCACTATTTCTTGGAATGATCTATTTGTTGCTGATCATGATGAGTCGGTTGCTATTCGGGGTTCATTATCCCAGTGACTTGCTAGCAAGTATTTTATTGGCAAGTGGGATCAGTTACATCACCTATGCTTTCGTCTTTTCAATCAAAAAACGTGTACTTAGGGGGAAATAAAATGAGTACAGCAAAAAAACTAATAATCATTTTCCTAGTATTGCTGACGGGAATTATTTCAGCAGGAACCGTCTATGCCATTAGGGTGTATTTTCAAGTAGAGGATGTTGCTCACTCGATCCATCGTCCGATCGAAGGACGAGAAGAGGCGGAGGTCATCGAAAATGCTGAACCTTTGAGCCTTCTTTTGTTGGGGATCGCCAATGATTCCCGGCGCAAAACCGATTTTCGTGCAAACACCATCATGGTGGCAACGTTGAATCCTGCCACGCGAAAAACCACCCTCACGAGTATTCCTAGAGATGCCTATGTGGAGATCGTGGGACAAGGATACCATGATAAAATCAATCATGCTCATTCTTTCGGTGGAGCAAAAATGATGATTGAAACCGTTGAACAATACCTTGATATACCGATCCATCATTATTTCTCCTTAAACATGGATGGGATGGCAGATCTTGTCGATGCAATTGGTGGCATCACGGTTGAAAATGAATTTGCTTTTACTGCCGAGAAGATCGATTACCCAGAGGGTACCCTTGAGTTAGATGGCTGGGAGGCACTCCAGTATACCCGTATGCGAAAAGATGATCCAGAAGGCGACTATGGACGTCAGCGTCGTCAAAGAGAAGTGACTGAAATTTTGGCCAATGAGTTAGTTTCACTTTCAAGCGTGATGCGGATTCAGGATCTGCTAACGATTATTGGAGATAATGGCGAAACGGATTTAACTTTTTCACAAATGAGTCGCCTATTCACTCAATATCAATCCGCATTAGGGACCGTCGAGTCTTACCAAATGGCTGGCAGTGGGTTCACGGGTGATGGCTTTAGAGGAGAATATGGGATTTCTTATCAAGAAGTAACGCCTGAAGAACAACAGACGACGAGCCAACGTTTAAAAAATGAGTTGTTGATTGATTAAGCTTTTGGTTTAGAAACAGAGCTAGTATATTTTTGTTCATCCAGTAAGTTAGTAATTAGAGTTGACAGCCGCTTTTCCTCAGGATACTCTTTAGTCAAGCAAGCATTACGGCTTGACGGATAGCAAGAGTTTGTCTGGAAAAGAGCTGTCAGCTCTATTTCTATTGTGCCACTTTTTCGCTATGCTGTCACAAGGAGGAGAAGTATGAAAATCGTCTTTCAAGACCACTTACCATCTGATTCAAATCAAGTACTCGCCTTGTACGAGGGGGTTGGTTGGAGCGCCTACACCAAAGAACCTGAGCGTCTTCTAAAAGGGCTAGCTCAATCACAGGTGATAACGGCCTATGTTGAAGAGCAGCTAGTGGGGCTGATCCGTTGTATAACCGATGGACAAACCATTCTTTATATTCAAGATCTATTAGTTGCACCCGAGTTCCAACGTCAAAAAATCGGTCAGCGATTACTCAAAAAAATGCTGGCGAATCATCCATCGATACGGCAAAAGGTTCTGATTACGGACAACACAGAAAAAACGCGTCGTTTTTATGAAACGTGTGGCTTTTCTTCTGTGGAAGAGCAACAAATTGCCGCATTTATCTATTTACCAACAAGCGAATAAGGGACAAGAAAATCAATGTGTCACTGAGAATGGCTTTATTTTTAGTTGGTTTGGGTTTGAAGAAGGAGTGGAGAAAAATGAAGATGCGCTTTGCGTTGCTTTTTTTGTGCCTCTTTATCGGTGTTGGCGCCTGTGGGGGAAGTCTGTTGGCGTTTAAAAGCATTGAGCCGTTAAGTAAAGGACAGACATATGCTGGTTTGGAGGCGGCCATGCTGCAAGGAACCCCCTTCACGACCTTCTTAATTCCCGGCTTGTTTTTGTTCGTTATCTTAGGCTTGGGGAATCTGATTGTCGCTATCCTGTTGTGGCATAACAAAGGATACTACGGGGCAATGCTTTTAGGCATGAGTTTAGTAGTCTGGATCATCGTGCAAGTCATCTTATTGCGAGGATGGAATGTCTTGCATCTGATTTTCTTTTTATTAGGGTTATTCCAGTTTGCTTCAGCAGTCTACTTTGTCAGAAGCATGCATCTCCCGTTGCCGTTTTCAGCTCATCAAAATTGATTAGACTTGAGAAATAAAGATGAAAAAAATTAAATTAATTGAAAGTTTGCTATGGAAAACGTGGATTTTTGAAAAAAATCTTCTTGAAATCATCCTTCGTTTTTAAAATTATGCTAAACTGAAAGAAGTTGAATTATTTTCTAGAATCAGGAGGATTTATTATTGGAGTTTCTTAAAAAATCAAAAATTTTTGCAGGTCTAGTGATTGTCTGTCTCTTAGGGATCGCGGTCTGGATCTATTCAAATATACTGTTTGTCTTTCGACCACTGGAAGCCATCTTTTCTAGTGTCTTTTTACCAGTATTGATTTCGATTTTTATTTTTTACATCTTTTTACCTTTCTTTAATTGGGTAAAAAAAAGAACGAAAAAGAAAAGCATTGCGCTATATTCGACATTGCTGCTGATCGTTTTTGCAGCGTATTTGATCGTTCAGGTGATTGGACCAGCATTAGCCTATGAGATGGGGCGTTTTATCAATCAAATTCCCATCATTATCAATTTGGTGATCGATACTATTGATCATTCTTATTTAGAAGAATTATTTGGTCCTTTTATTGATTCGATTGATATTTCCCAAGCTAGCAACTTTGCCTTACAGTTTATTACCGGGGCAACCAATAGTCTGACGAGTTTGATCTCCATCGTTTCTCATTCAGCGATCGTCTTGTTTACGATCCCACTGTTATTAGTGTATATGTTTAAAGACGGTGAGAAAGTTCCTGATTTTTTGGCAAGTAAGACACCGAAAAACTATCAAGGCTTAATGCGACAACTTTGCAGTGATTTCCATCAAGCAGCGTCAGCGTACATTGGTGGGAAATTGTTGGTTTGTTCTTACGTTGCAGTTTCTAGCTATTTGATTTTTTCTTTGCTAGGTTTGCAGAATGCGTTGCTTTTAGGCCTGATTTGTGGTGTTCTGGACATTATTCCTTATTTTGGTCCCTTTATCGGAGCGGCACCAGCCTTTTTATTTGCGTTAAGTCAAGACATTCGAACAGCTATTTTTCTGATTGTCGGAATCACGATCATTCAGTTAGGTGAATCGTATCTTGTTTCACCATTAGTAATGAAAAAAGTATTGCATATCCATCCAATCATTGCGGTGTTTTTATTATTGATCGCTGGCAACTTGCTTGGATTTGTGGGCATGATCGTGGCACTGCCAGTGTATTCGATCGTGATGGCAATGTCTGGTACATTGTTGCGCTTTTTTCAAGAGCGAAAATTAGAACGATCTGTAATTGATAAGGATTCATTATAACGAAAATGTTCTACCTTGCTGTTGGAGTGATCTCCATCAGCAGGTTTTTTTGTTTTTAAGCACTACGTAGCATGGCTTCAAGACAAATGCTATACTTATTGAAACGAGAAGGACGATAGGAGTGAGGAAATGAAGGTTTTATGGAATGATCAAATCGTTGATCGAGAAGCGGTGAAAATTGACATTGAAGATCGCGGTTATCAGTATGGTGACGGAATCTATGAAGTGATTCGAATCTATAATGGTCGCTGCTTTATGTTAGGGGAACATATGATTCGCTTAGAAAGTAGTGCGCAAAAAATTAAGCTGACGTTGCCTTATACGATTTCCCAATTAACTGAAAACCTTAAGTTACTGGTTAAAACCGAAGGAATCACAGAAGGAGAGATCTATCTTCAAATCACCAGAGGAATCGCCTCTCCCCGCAATCACGAGTTTCCGTCTGCTGGAGCAGTCAAAGGAGTCGTAACCGCAAATGTGATCCCCTTTGAACGACCTTTGGAAATGCAGCATGCAGGGCTATCTGCGACTGTTCTTCCAGATGAGCGGTGGTTGCATTGTGATATCAAATCATTGAGCTTGTTAGGGAATCTGTTAGCGTTAGATCAAGCGATCGAAGCGGGGTTCGATGATGCACTCCTTCAACGAGATGGCTTTTTCACGGAAGCTTCGGCATCAAATCTCTGGTTTGTCATTGATGGTATCGTCTATACGCATCCCGATGGACGCTTAGTACTACCAGGTATCACGAAAATGAAGGTGCTACAGTTGTGTCAGCAATTAGAAATTGCTTATCGAGAAGAACCTGTCCCTGTTGAGGCACTAAGCAACGTGCAAGAGTGTTTTTTGACCAATTCTGTCTGGGAAATTGTGCCTATCGTCAATGTAGATGGGAAATCAGTTGGCAATGGCACTTTGGGTTCGATCACGAAACGTTTGCAAGCAGCCTATATCGCTGCTACAAAGAGTACGTGCGAATCCTAGTTAACAAGCAAAAGAAACGATGCAAAAAACTTTGGCCCACCCAGCATGTTTTATGGCTAGGTGGACCAAAGTTTTTTTCTTGGATACAAGTGCAGATTTTACCATTCACTAGGATTCCACAATTTTCCGTCAAGTTCTCCTTGTTTCAATTCGATTCGAATTTCTTGCTGATGAAGCAACTTCTCTAGTTCTTGCAAAAATGCTTTTTCGTGATAGTCAGCTGTTTCTTTTATTGACTGCTCTATCAGTGGCTTTAGCCATTCGTGATCCATCACAGCACCTCCAATTCAGTTAAAGCATCTTCTAATTCGGTCAACGTTTCATGGTTTTCCTGTAACAGGGATAGCAAAGGAGCAAGCTGCGGTTTTTCAGAAACCAAATGCGCCAGTTTCTCGCTAAACCATTGTTGCTTTTGATCAAATGTAAAGGGAGCCGGCATTGATAACAATTGTTGATAGGCAATGACAAAGGCTCGTTTCTCTTGCTCTGTTTTATACATCAGTTGATCGAGGACAATGATGGGGAGTACCGTCATTTGGTGTTTTTTTGCCATAAGTACCAGTGGGTGTAAAATTTCATTGAAGGTCGTATTTTCTCGACCACCTAGCTGAAATTCTTTGGCGGCAACGCCAGTAGAAACGGCGAAACTGATTTCCTTGCCCGCCAATGCAGGGGCACATTTTTCCCAAACCGTATCAATCCAATCTTTCATTTTTGCTGGAACGCTGTACCAATATAAGGGGAATTGTAAAACCAAACGATCGCATGTTTGCAGCAGCATCCGTTCATCGGCAAGAGAAAAATCAGAAAGACCATCAAGAAAATGCATGGTGACGTTAGGAAGCTTGGCACTTTCACTAAAGAATCGTTGGGAAAGCGAATTGTGGAAATTCGGATGGCTGGCTACCACTAAAGTTTTTATCATGAGACTGATCATCCTTTCCTATTACATGTACCATATTTTACCAAAAAGAGAAACTAGTCTGCTTTTCTTTTTGCCGAAGTTCTTCTCTTTTAGTTTCGTTTAAGGTACTTCTTTTATACTTGTTATAAGAAAAAGCCAGTAGCGGCTTAAGCGTGATAGAAATGAGGGAATAGAGGATGGAATCAAATGATCCCTTGATGAAAGGTCTAGCAACTATAATAAGGATCGTTGCAAATACAGTGAACTATGTCGAAAATGGACTTGCCAGTTGCAAACAACGAATTGATGGAAAGCGTCATACGCAAGAAAATGATTACGGAAACGGGCAAGAGTTTACTGAAGTGACTGTCTACAGATGACCGATGCAGAGAAAATAACAAAGATGGCTCACTCATCAAAGGGTGAGTCCTTTTTTGCAGGACGGCAAATTGCCTTCAACTGGGGTGTTTGCTTGGATAACGATCGATAAAGAAGTAAAAAGAATCGTAGAGAGAAAATCGCTGAAGCAACAATGTGATGTGGAAATTATTCAATTTCTCGTAGAAATAGAGCCAATTAATATAGTCAGCCTTTTTAGTTTCTTAGTCCTACTGAAAGAAGCCGATGGCAGAATTGCAGCAACGAATGATTCGTAAGGGAAAAGTTGCGATTATGTCAGGGGAAATCTATGGGAAAGAGGGGAGAAATTTTTTGCGCCTAAACATTGGCTGTTCGCGAGAAAAACTCATTGATGGCTTGAAACGATTCACATTGAGTTTGACCTAACAAAAAGAACCCACTGAGCAATCAGAAAGATCCTGTATTCTTTCTGATCGCCAGTGGTTTTTTTAGTCTTTCGTCGTGCGGGGAGTCATTGCAGTAGTAACGGGGAGTGGTTCAACGACATGGAAATAACCTTCTTTGTCTTGAATGATCAGCATATCTTGCTGACTCTTGCTCTTGATGATCTCACCTTTAACAATTTCGTTGGTGACAGTCCGATAAATGCTTGTAGTCATGTTCATTCCTCCCAACGGTTTTTACCAATTGGTCTTCCATAGGGGGACCAGTACAAATCAATTGCTTGATTTGTACCAGCAAGGAAAAAGAAAACGAATTGGTATCTTTAGTATAGGAGAGCAATGTTTAGATTGCTGCAATTCCATGTAAAGTTTTTGTTAATCCTTTTATTTTCAGCGATTGACTAATCGGCTAAAGAAAAACGCAAGGCCATTTTATTACTGCCAGACTCCACCATTTTTCCTAGTAACGTTGTTGCATTTTTTAAATACAGTTCAGCCATCTCAGCGTTGGCTTCTTCAAGCAGACGAGTAGGCTCCTTTTCAGCGGAAGCTTTACAATCAGTTTCTTGTTGGATGCGGCGACAAGCCGCCATCGTTTCCATTTCAAAACGGTTGGCAAGATCACTATAGCGATCGTAGTCGCTGTCCCCAATCAACGCCAAGGTGCGTCCTAACCAATAGCTATTTGTTGGATCGTAGGTCTTTGTCGTATCGCAATAGCCAAGTGGGGTCTTAGTGATAGCTGCATAAAATGGCACAACGCCGTTGAAGGTATTGGGACCAAAGGCGAGCCAATGAATGCCAGCGATTGCTGCAGGCACGTGGTTGCGGATCTGCAAAATATGGACTTGCTGGTTGCGATTGAGAGCAATCGATCGGAATTGTGTTTTTTGTGTCTCGGTTCCTGTACCGTAAGGGTCAAAAGGCGTATTTTGGAAGTGGGAGCTCAATGCCCATTTTACATCTTCCACGGATAGCTTTTGTTTTGGGTAGCATACAAACGGGAGCTCTTGATTGATCGGTTCAGCAGCTGTTCCGCTAAAGTGTTTTTGAATGTACCATGCCCGCGGGTTATTGTAACGGGTATCTTTTTCTGATGAGCTGCCAAAAATATGGCGTAGATTGATACCTTCAAAATCAGGATTTAATTGATAGTCTTCAATCAACTGTTCGAGATCCTGCGAACACAACGTCATTTCTGAGGCGAAATCGAAGTGATCAATGTTTAAGCGATTGGGTGCCACGACATAGGCATCATCGGGTAGGCGAACAGCTGCCCAGTGATGTCCACCGATGGTTTCCATATACCAAATTTCCTCGGCATCAGAAAACGCGATCCCGTTGGCTTCATAGGTACCATAGGTTTCTAAGAGTTCCCCTAAGCGCAAAACACCTTCTTTAGCGGAATGGATGTAAGGCAGTACGATGCTGACGAAATCAGCTTCCCCGATACCATCTTCCACATATGGATCAATAGCCAAAACGCGTGAATTGGTTGTGATCGTTTCTGTCGCAGTCATGGCGATATTTTCTTCATTGATTCCTGAAGCTGCCCAGACTCCTTGGGATTCATCTGCTTCAGGTGTCGAAGTATAACGTAAGGGATCCTTAGGTAAACGAATTCGACAGCCGCTTAAAACGGCGTAAAATTCATTTCCTTGCTGTTCTGGAGTGATAACGACGAATTTTTGCGGTTCCGAACCGCTTCCAGAATCTTCATTACGGGCAATCATGGTCGAGCCGTCGATCGATGCTTTTTTTCCTACTAGTAAAGTGGTACAGGACGCTTTTTTTCTATCCATCTTTCCAACACTCCTTCATTTCTTCTTACGAATGATTGAAGCTAGTATACCCATAGTCTCATGGTTTTACAATGCTTTCTATAGAGAGGAACAAAAATATTTCGCCTTTTTTATTTATTTTTAGTACAATAAGGTGTTGTAAAAGTAATCAAAGGAGCCATTATTATGAAGAAAACAGTTATCTTTAGTTATATTTTTTTACTTAGTCTGGTTTTTGCCGGCTGTGCCAAACCATCGATGGATGCGGGAAACTCCTCCAGTGACTCTTCGTCAGTCCAACAAAATGCCGAAGAGCGCACTGCCCAAATCAGCTTCAATAATAAAAGTGAAGAGCAAGACCGGGAGATTGATACCAAAACGGTCACTTTTAAAGAAGGGGTTTCTTTGATGACCATCATGAAAGACAACTTTGACTTGGAAGAAAATCAAGGGATGATCACCAGCATCGACGGTTTAGCGCAAGATGAAAAAGCTGGCTATTATTGGACGTATACAATCAATGATGAAATGATTACAACTGGGGCGGATGATACCTTTTTAGGAAACAACGATAAAGTGGTTTTCACCTATGAAAAATTCGAATAAACTACTTTCATTTGCTGGAAAAGAAATTGCTTATTTAGGGCTGCTTGTGGCAGCGGCCGTCGTCGGCAGGACACTTTTTCAACCCTTACCCAATGTTCAACCAATGACGGTGATCTTTTTATTAGTAACCATCCATTTAGGTCTTCGTCGTGGATTGATCGTTTGTCTGCTCTCGATGCTGATTACCAATTTTTACATGGGAATGGGAATATGGACGATCGCTCAATTAGTTAGTTATGCAATCATTATTTTGGGGATGTATCTGTTGTCAAAAAGCAAGCTGTTTATGAAACGGTTGCTTTTACAAGTCAGCTACAGTGTGTTTGCAGGGTTTGCTTATGGCTTTGTGATATCTTGGATCAGTGTCAAACTTTACGGGTTTCCTAGTTTTTGGGCTTACTATTTTCAAGGATTGAGCTTTGATGCCCTGCACGCAGTAGGCAATGGCATTTTTTATTTGTTACTAGCACCGATCTTTCTACGGCTTTTCCAACACTACTATCCAAAGAAAAAAAGCGAAGGGCACTAAGCGCTTCGCTTTTTTGTTGCGTTTGCTAGTGTCAGGCAAAAACATCTATGTCTAGAGGAAAAGTCTTTGACGATCAAACGAGATAAAAGGGGCTATGTGAGGAAACAAGCAGGCATATTGTTGTGCAAAAGCGGTTTCTGCAGGTATCCTTAAGGTATCTAAGGAAGGATGTGGCTTTTGATGAAATGGATCGTGAAAAAAGATGATTTAGAAAGCTACCGCGCGAAGTTCCATGGAAAACTGGCTGGTTATGCCGAGGAAGCCAAAATGATTGCCCTGCCAACCCCAAAGTATTTTATCGTGGTGGTTGACGAAGAAAAAATCCACTTGATTCAGTTAGATCTGCAATTTCATGAAAAAGGGATGCAGACAATTATGATCCATGAGATCACAAAATTACAATTAGGCGGTGTGGTAAATAAAAAAGTCCAGATTCAGACACCTTCGACCACTGTCAAATTAATGATCAAACCGTTGGCGATCGGTATCAAAGAGGAGCAAAAAGCCTTGATCGATCGGTTTACCAGAATGTCGCGATAGACTTCGGAGGAATAGAGAGGAAAATCAGCTGGATTTTTTCAGAAAAAAAAGCAAGGGCAGTTGCCTGCACTTGCTTTCGTGAGTCCTGTTATTCTGGCGTACCGACGATTTTAATAAACTCATCGATATTCTTGATTTTCATATGCTTGATCACTAACTGTTCCCGCTTGTTCCATTTCCCTTCGACTTCTAATTGGTATTTATTTAATGGAAGGCGTAAGACATAGCTGGCTAAGTAGCGATCCTTAATAATGCAATTTACGATTTTGTGGTCTTCTAAAAGTTGGATACCTGTCAGCATCATTGGCGTTTCTTGAAAAACGCGGCTATTGACTAACAATCCAGTGTGGGTTTCGTTCATGGAATCTTCCTTTCTGATAAACCTAGGGTAAATCATCTTTCTGTCTGTTATGTTACCTGATTTGCATCAGAAAGGCAATTCCTATAGTAAATCCTCGTTATTAAGTATCATGTAAAAAGAAAGGGGGCAAAAGGAATGGTTGGGTATAATCGTTTCTCAAATGAGTTTCAAAAGGCTTCGAGAGAACTCCGTGAAGGGAAGAAGTCCAAAAATGCCAATAAAGGGCTGCGAACCCGACAAAAAATCGCTGCTGAAAAAGAACAAAAAGCACAAAATGCTTTTTCGACTGGTTTTTTGATCGGTTCCTTCAGAGAGCTATTCCGCAAAAAATAAGCAAGTTCCGCTGCCAAGGCGGGACTTGCTTTTTGTTTAGAATAAATAGTTGAAGAAGACACCGTTGAGAAAGGAAAAGCTCAGATAAAATAGAAAAAGTGTTACGATATCCAGTGGGAAACCTTTTAGAATTGGCGGAATTGCGGCAATTTGATTCCGTGTATGAACCCCTGACAAAGCACAAGAAAAGAGGAAATACATGCCTACAGCAACAAATAAATTGGTTAAATAATCGGTATAGGGAAATTGGGTCACGGTAGCGATCGTCAGCAAGAAGACACTGACTAGGATCGTCTTTTTTAGATCAGTCGTCAAGAAATACTTTTTTGCAGGAACGATCAGTAAACACAAGCCCCCCGTAATCAAGGCGATGATGGCAGCACTTACCAAGTTGGTGACCACTTGATTGCCATAGACGAAACGATTTTGAAGCAAAAGATAAAAGCTTAACCCACTGAACAAGTAAGCGACCGCAATGATCCCTGAGAGGAAAACCACCCGTGTCGTCACGTTCGGTTTTTTCTCTTTGACGGTCGGCGCCAAATTTTGACAGGCGTAATTTGTGAGTAGAATGACTAGAAAGACCACTAGCCGATTGGCGATCATCATAAGGAACCCTCCTTTTTTGCGATTTAGCTCATGATTTTAAGGTTGAACGGGGTCTTTTTTCCTTCCCCTAATATGCGAAGGCGTAAGAAGCGATCAATAAGTGGGGTGAAACAATTCATGATCAAGATGGCATAGCTCATGCCTTCATTTGTAAAACCAAAGAAACGGAAGAGGACAACGAGGAGGCCAACGCCTAAGGCAAAAAGATTTTCTCCTGCTTTTGTTCCTGGGGTCGAAGAATAATCAGTCGCCATATAAATCGCACCCAACATGGCACCACCACTGATGATATGACCGATGACCGTTTGCCAACTGCCAGTAAAAAGTCCTTCTGGACCAAGGATAAAAGCAAAGAGCCCGATCGTCGCAAAGATAATCAATGGGATACGAGGGGAGATGATTTTCTTGTAAACGAGAAAAATTCCACCCAGCAGTAAAAGCAAGGCACTGGTTTCACCGATTCGCCCCCCGGTAAATCCTAAAAAGGCATCCACTAGTTCAGAGCCACTCAACGTTTCTCCCGCTTTCATGACAGCTAACGGCGTAGCACCGGAAACAACATCGTTCGCTGTAGCCTGCGAAACGACATCTGGTGCGATGCTACCGAATGGTGGATCAGGCCAACTGATTAGAAACATTTGGTTATAAAACAAGCCAATCAACAGGGCTCGACCGCCGAGGGCTGGATTTAGAAAATTATAACCAATACCGCCAAAAAATTCTTTGACGATGATTACGGCAAACGCTACACCAATCACTGGGAAATACCAAGGTGCGGTTGGTGGGAGGTTCATGGTTAAAAGCAAGGCCGTCACGACGATGCTTAAATCGAAGCGAAACGGCCGTTTGACAAGATAGGACCAAAGACCGTCGGCAGAAAATGCCGTAGCTAGCGCAATGAAAAACAAACCGTATACCTTGAGCCCAAAAAGATAGCCAGAGAATAAAACTGCTGGTAATAGGGCTAGTACCACACACCCCATGATCTTAATGGTCTCATCATTGCTGCGAATATGGGGGCTTGGGGGCGTTTCTTGATTTTTCCGCTGTTGAAAGAGACGCTCACTATCAGAATCCTTGTAGTAATCAGGCACTTTCCTTCGCCTCCTTTTGCAGCTGGGCAACTTTGCCTTTTGCGGCAGTGATATTGGCAGCTAAGGAACGTTTGGCTGGGCAGACGAAGGTACAGGCACCACAATTGATACATGCTTCTGCCAACAGTTCTTCACATTTTTGATAATCCCCCGCTCGATAAAACTGATCGATCTCCATCGGCATCAGGCGCATCGGACAAGCTTCGACACATTTATTGCAACGAATGCAGGGGTTTTCGGCATAGAGCCAATCGGTTTCTTCATTAAAAACAACGATGCCGTTGCTGCCTTTGGTGACCGGAACTTTCAAGGTTTTGACGGATTTTCCCATCATTGGTCCACCAAGAATCAATTTGCTGGGGGCGCCTTGAAAGCCGCCGGCAAAGTCGATCAATTCTCCTGCGAGTGTTCCTAACGGATTTTTGACGATGCAGGGATTTTGAACATCGCCGGTAACGGTTGTATAGCGTTCAATCAACGGTTTGTCATAACAGACCGCTTCGGCGATGGCAAAGCTGGTGGCAACATTGATCAAGACGATGCCAATATCGGCAGTCAAACCACCTAATGGCACCTCTTGATCGGTCAATAACTCTACTAACTGCTTTTCACCACCGGTTGGATAAACAGTTGGGACAGTAACGACTTCTATCGTGTCATCCTCTGCACTTGCGGCTTGCATAGCTGAAATGGCTCTTGGTTTGTCATCTTCGATGCCTATTATAATTTTTGGACCAGCTAATAATTTTTGGGCGATCTTTGCGCCGTGAATGATTTTTTTGGCTTCTTTTTGCATTAAGAAAGCATCACTGCGTAGGAACGGTTCACATTCAGATCCATTTAAGATCAAAGTATGGATTTTTTTTGTTTCATCAATACTGAATTTGACATGGGTGGGAAACGTTGCACCGCCTTTGCCGGCGATGCCGCCTTGACGGATTTTGTTGAGGATGGTTTCGTTAGCAGCAGATTGCCAGTCGAAGGGGACAGACAAAAAATCATTTTGGTAAGCATAATCGTTTTCAATGATGATGGTTTTTCCTTCTTCATTGTTTTGATTCGGCCAATCGACCATGTCGACGATTTTACCCGAAACAGATGCATGAATTTTGGCAGATACAAACGCATCAGTCTCAGCGATCACTTCCCCTTGTTTGACATAATCGCCAACGGAAACGATCGGTTCCACCGGGGCACCGATATGTTGTGCTAAAGGGATAAAAACCATCGTGGGTGAAAAGGTAAGAATTTCATCTTGTTCGATCATTAATTTTTCTTTTAACATTTTTAATGGGGGACTTAGTGAAATACCGCCAGTAAATGTTCTCATAACCAACACTCCTTTCTCTCCTAAGTTTATTCTAGCATGCCGTAAAGAATCACAAAACCCAAAACGCTTACATTTCACAAGAAAAACTTCTTTCGGTTGACATATGATTGTTTATTCATATATAATAAGTGTATAAATATGATTGATTGTTCATATGTTAGATGGACTAGAGGAGGTTTTGATGATGGCTGAACATACTTGTCAACATAATCACACAAAAACGGAGGGACATTCTCATACTCACGATCATGGGACTCTTCCGCGTAACGTTTATTTTGCAGGCTTACTGCTCTTTATACTGGCACTTTTTGTTCCGAACCAATGGGTGAAAGATGGTTTTTATTTTGCAGCGGTTTTATTAGCGGGCTATCACATTTCTTGGGAAGGGATCGAAGATACCATAAAAAGTACCAGAGCCAATCGGCGCTTCACACCGAATGTACATCTTTTGATGTTGTTGGCAGCGATTGGTTCCATGGTCATAGGAAATTTTAATGAAGCCGCTTTGTTGATTTTGATTTTTGCAGGTGCTCACTTCTTAGAAGAATACGCCGAGGGCCAAAGTCGAAGAGAAATCACCAATCTTCTCAAACTGAATCCCACGGAAGCCCGTTTGATGGGTCCAGATGGAAAAACCAAAAAAATTGCCGCTTCAGAGATAAAAAAAGGGGATATTTTGCAAGTGCTGCCTGGTGATCAGTTAGCAACAGATGGCGTAATTCTTTCTGGAACGAGTGCCATCAATGAAGCCTCGATCAATGGGGAAAGTATTCCTCGAGAAAAGACTACAGGAGACGAAGTCTATGGGAGTACGATTAATGGAAACGGCACATTTTTGATGGAAGTCACGAAAGACAGCTCTGAAACAGTCTTCGCAAAAATTCTTTCAGTGGTGGAAGCGGCGCAATCAAATCAATCACCGACCGAAACACGAATCAAAAAAATCGAACCAATCTATGTAACAGTTGTTTTCATTGCAGTCCCTTTGTTCATTTTGACTGCACCGTTTCTATTTGGTTGGGATTGGTATACAAGTTTTTATCGTGGGATCGTAATGATGATTGCCGCTTCTCCTTGTGCTTTAGCGGCAAGCGCTGTCCCTGCTAGTTTGTCGGCGATCTCAAATTTAGCAAAAAAAGGGATTCTTTTTAAAGGGAGCAGTTACTTGACTAATTTTGCTCAGATCAAAGCGGTGGCTTTTGACAAAACGGGAACATTGACCGTCGGAAAACCTACAGTCACCGAAGCCGTTTTCGCTGATAGGATCGATCAAGCAGAGGCAGCAGCAATCATCGTTTCGATGGAAAAGCAAGCCAACCACCCATTAGCAGATGCGATCGTTACTTATTTCGAGAAGACAGAGAAAATACGAAAAATCGAACAGTTGACTGTCACAAACGAGATTGGTTCCGGGTTAGGTGCCGTCGCAGGAACAAAAACCTATCGATTAGGAAAAAGAACCGAAAACACCCAGTTCACGGGTTTGATGGAGCAACAGTACCGTCAATTGGAAGCGCAAGGAAAAACAATGGTCGTGTTTTCCATCAACGAAGAGGTTACGGCAATCATCGCATTGATGGATGAGCCGAACGAACAGGCAGCTTCTGTGATTCATTATTTGAAAAATGAAGGTATCCATACTGTTATGATCACCGGAGACAGTGCCTCTGCTGGTGAAGCAATCGGTCAGCGCTTAAAGGTTGACCAAGTGGCTGCCAATGTTTTGCCTGAGAACAAAGCGGAAGCGGTACGAGCACTCCAAGAAGCATACGGACAAACCGCCATGGTGGGTGATGGTATCAATGATGCTCCTGCACTCGTTCAAGCAGACATCGGCTTTGCGATGGGGGAAGGGTCAGATGTTGCGATTGAAGTAGGAGACGCAGTGATCATGAAGAATGACCTTTCACGTTTTGCATATGCCTATCGCTTAGCGAAGAAGATGGATCGGATCATTTGGCAAAATATTTTCTTCTCCATGTTTATCGTCGCGTTATTAGTCGGCTTGAATCTATTCGGCATGATGAACATTGGGTTGGGGGTATTTGCCCATGAAGGCAGTACATTGATTGTATTGTTCAACGGGTTGCGCCTTTTGCGTAAACTGCCAGAAGCATAAAAAAAGCGGCTATCGAAAGATAGCTGCTTTTTTTAATGACTGAATTGTGTCGAAGTTGGAAAATCAAAGGCATCGATTTTTTGTAATCGATTTTCGATCCTTCTTAGAATTCCTTCAGAGGATTCTAACGGTTTGATTGCATGATAAGCAGTCAGCAATAGGACTTTTTCTTTAGCAGGACGATTTTCGATGCGATAGATATTTGCTAACCGCTCAACATATTCGTAATGACTATAGTCCGTTTTATTGATCAAGAAATGCAAGAGATCTTTTGCTTTCGCATAGTCTTCTTGAAGATAGAAACTGATCGCTTCTCGATACAATTTGATATCGAGTTCTTCGATTTGGTCTGGATTCGCTTTTAACGCACGCCACTCATTGATCGAGATTTTTCGTACGACTTTGCCAGTTGCATCGGTCAAAAAAATTACCGGCACATCATTTGGATGTTTTGCTTCTTGCTTGATTTTCTTCATGTCGCACCTCCCGCCTCTCAATGGACTGACTGTTTGATATCTCCTATTTTAAAAGGAATAGCGGGAAAAGTCTACATGTAGATGTTAGATTCAAAGGAAATTTTAAAACATTCTCATTTATTAAGCTCTTTTTCGTTGAAAATGGTTAACAGCGTCGGATGCCCCCATGAAAATCAAGATACCACCAAAAATTTGGAAGAACAGGAGCCAAGTCGCAAATGGATTTAAAACAAGAACGAGTCCAGCAGCAATAATCAAGAGACTGATGATTAAGCTCGTGATGTAAGGTAAGCCAATGCGTTTTTGGTTAAAGCTTGCCATTAAGCGGGTGCATCCGCTGATGGTGATCATGATTCCCAAGAAAAATGGTACAATAGCAAGTAACCCTTTAGCAAAAACTAAAATCGCAGCTGCAGCGATCAATAGTAAGATACCAGAGACCGATTGCACATTGCGATAGCCCTTTTGTTTTTCTTTGTAGCTCGTATACAAGCTGATAATCCCTAGACATGCGATGTATCCGGCAACAAGATAAACGATCGTGTTAAAGACAGATCGTGGTGCGATCAAGATAATGAAGCCGAAGACGATATATACGACGGCACGAAGCAAGTCATAGCGTTGTAATTTATCAAAAAATGCATTCATGATAATTCCTCCTTTTTTTCCTATTGTACCGAATTCTGGTGAAAATAGATATCAAAAAACCTAGGAAATAGGCTAAGCCTTTTGTAACAGATCATTTTTTGGTAAAATAGGGAAAAGAAAACAGAACGGAGAGTATTATGAGTGGGTTAACGCTAATGATGTGTGCCTTTACGATTGTTTTGTACCTCTATTTATTGGTGGTACGCAAAGAGATTCACTTTCTTGCTGTTGAGCGCAAACTAAGCAAAATCGCTATTACGATCTTTTCAGTAATGATCATCGGGTCCATGTTGATGATGGGTGACCAATTGGATAATCAGGTGCGAGGAATCGTTTCAGGTTTTGTCTTTTTAAGCTTTGTGCTAGACAGCCGCGGGTTAGCCCTTGATCGAATTATTGTCCATCCAATGAGTATTAAAGGGGTACTGTACCAAGAGATCGATCGGGTCGTTTTATTTCAAGAAAAGGAAGGGCAGCCTATTAAGATGAACTATTTTCGAAAAGGGATGCGGGGACCATTAATGAAATTCAAACAGCCGTTAGCTGAATTAGTGGTTTTTTTGTCGGAGCACTTGAATGAAGGAACGCCGATCGATATTCTGGTCGACCATGATCAAGGAACCAACGACTAAAAGACCCTTGATTGCTGCCGTATGTGGCCGTAATCAAGGGTCTTTTTTAGGTCGCGCATTGGATTAATGGAACACGCGGAAGCGCTCATCATCACTTAGAAATTCTTTTTCGTTCGGTTCGCTTTCTTTTGAACCAAAGACTAGTTGCGCCCGCAGTTGCCAATTTTCAGGAATTGACCATTCAGCTGCAACAGCGTCATCGATGACAGGGTTGTAATGCTGCAAGTTGGCACCTAATCCAGCTTCTTCTAAAGCGGTCCAAGCGTTCGCTTGAGCGATCCCATTCGATTGTTCCGCCCAAACCGGGAAGTTTTCTGCATAAAGGGCAAATTGGTCCTGCAAGTTTTTAACGGTATCTGTGTGAATAAAGAATAAAACGGTTCCGTAACCTGCTTTAAAGCCAGCAAGTTTTTGTTTTGTCGCTTCAAAAGCCTCGGGTGGTGTCAATGGTTCTAACGCAGCCTCTGTTAATGTCCACAGTTTTTCGTGGGCTTCGCCAAATAAAATTACAGCTCTTGGCGATTGTGCGTTAAACGCAGTTGGACTATTTTTCACTGCTTCTTTCACAATGTCTTCGATTTCTGTGTCGGAAAGAGCAACATTTTTACCTAACCCATAGATTGAACGGCGTTGTTTGATCGTATCAAGAAATTTTGTCATCGTATTCCCACCTTTTCTATTGTCTTAAAGTGAAGTATACATTCTTACTTAATGTTAGTAAAACAAAATGCTTTATAAGAAAAAAGTCAGGCAAACGCGCCTGACTTTTTTTCTTACTGGACATCAATGGCGATAAATTTGACAGTCACATATTCTTCGGGACCATATTTGCCATTTTCGCGACCAAAGCCAGAATGCTTGACGCCGCCGAAGGGAGCCGCCGGGTTTGAGATCGCGATGTCATTGACTCCAACCATCCCATATTGGAGGTTTTGGGCTACATCCGAGATTGTTTGCAGATTCGTTGAAAAGAAGTAGGAGGCTAGTCCAAATTCCGTATCATTTGCCGCAGCGATGACTGCTTGTCGATCCGTAAATGAGATCAATGGAATCACGGGTCCAAAGGTTTCTTCATAGTAAATAGTCATGTCAGGAGTGATGCCATCAATGACTGTCGGTGCAAAGAAATTGCCTTTCTCATATTCGCCTTCAGTAAGTTTTGTACCGCCACATAAGACTGCAGCCCCTTTGTTTACCGCATCTTCCAGCTGTTCGATAACTTTTTCAACGCCAGCTTGATTGATCAAAGGACCAACGGTGGGGTTATCAAGACCATTACCGACCGTTACGGTTTCCATTTTCGCTAATAGTTTTTTAGTAAAAGCGTCTTTGACGGATTCTTCGACAAAAATACGATTTGGTGACGTACAAACTTGACCGTTGTTGCGGAATTTAGCTGCAACTAATTTTTCAGCAGCTAAATCTAAATCAGCATCGGCAAAAACAAGAAACGGGGCATGGCCGCCTAACTCCAATGAAACTTTTTTCAGAGTTGGTGCAGCTTGTTCATATAATTTCATCCCAACTTTCGTGGAGCCGGTAAAGGTGATTTTTTTGACTTGTTCATTCTCAGTCAATTCTTTCCCGATTTCAGAAGAATCCCCTAAGACGATATTGACGACTCCGTCAGGAAGGCCCGCTTGTTGAAAAAGTTCACCTAAAGCCAATGCTGATAATGGTGTTTCTTTAGATGGTTTCATAACCAGGGTACAGCCAACTGCCATAGCAGGCGCGATTTTTCTAGCAATCATATTGGACGGAAAGTTCCAAGGTGTGATCGCACCAACAACGCCGATGGCTTCTTTGCGTACCAGCCAATGATTGTGTGCAGGAGCTGGAATCACTTCACCATAGACTCGTTGTGCTTCAGCAGCATTCCAACGGAAATTATCAACGTTGGATTGGATTTCTGCCTCCGCTTCCTTGAATGGTTTTCCTTGTTCCATACTCATAATCTTTGCCAGACGGTCGCTTTCTTGTTCCATTAAATCAGCAATCTTGTTCATCAAATCGGCTCGTTCTCGAGGCGAACGTTTTGACCAATCTGTGAAGGCTTTCGCGGCGGCATCGATCGCTTGCTTTGTTTCATCGATGCCTCCTTGGCTGACTTTTACCAGTTCTTCATTCGTGGCAGGATTGGTAACCGAAACCGACTCTTTTGTTCCTTCAAGCCATTTTCCGTCAATCAATAACTTCGTGGGCACTTGTGGTAACTGTTGGTTCATTTTGGCACTTCCTTTCAATAATGGGTTCTATTTCAACCGTAGCACGGATCAGAATAGATGACAATTCATATGCAAGTCTAATGATTCCCCAAATTTTCATAAAGAACCAGAGAGGAGATGTCCTGCTTCTATCATTTTATGGTAGAATAGAAAATAAGAATGTTTGTTCGATTCTTTTAAAAAAATAGTAAAAACATTCAAGGAGTGAAGGACACGTGCAACAGATAAAAGAGCTTTTAAAAACAGTGGGATTTGTCGTGATCTTCGCCTTATTCCTTTTGTTATTAAGACAATATGTCTTTACCCCAGTTATTGTAAAAGGAGATTCGATGGATCCAACCTTACATGATGGTGAGCGAGTGATTGCTTTAAAGAACACGGAAATCGAGCGTTTTGATATCATTACATTCGAAGCGCCGGATGAAGAGGGGAAAAATTATATCAAACGAGTGATCGGTTTGCCGGGGGATCGGGTTGCTTATCAAAACGATACCCTGTACATTAATGGACAAGCGTATGATGAACCCTATTTGGATGAATTCAAAGCGGCTGTCACCGATGGCTTTCCTTTGACCAGTGACTTTGACATGAGTCTATTTGGTGTGGAAGTCATTCCTGAAGGCCAAGTATTGGTTTTAGGTGATAATCGCCGAATCTCTAAAGATAGCCGTCAATTAGGCTTGATCGATGAATCAACGATTTTGGGTGATGTAAAATTTGTTTTTTGGCCCATTGCCGATTTTGGCATGTTAGGAAAAGATTGAACGAGTATTACCGATTTTGTAACGTGTTTCTGAAAATGACCACTAGACAAAAACGTCGCTTTCGAAGAAAAGCTGCTCATTGTTTTTTGGGGATTTTTTAAAACTATGTAGAGAAGGAGTCCTTTCATGAGTTTACGATTTATCCTTGGTGATGGCCGTTGTCGTCATGATCAAGCTGTGATAGAGCAGGCAAAAAGCTGGTTAGAAAAAGACCATCAAGAAGTGTTTTTCCTCGTTCCTAACTACAATAAATTTGAACGAGAGCGGGAGATCCTTCAATTACTTAAAAATGATCAATTAGGGGATTTCGCTTCCATTCGGGCCCAAGTGTATAGTTTTCACCGTTTGGCTTGGTTTTATTTGCAGCAAACAGGATTGCTTTCTCAAAATGCCATCACTGAAAATGGTGCCTCCATGATCATGCGCAAGCTGCTTTTGGATTTAGAAGAAGAACTTGTCTTGTATCGCGGCGAAATTAATAAAGCGGGGTTTATCCAACAATTGTTGGCTTTTTATCAAGAAATGCATACAAGCCGTTTGGGGATCGAGGATTTATTAGCTGGTGGTGCTGCCCCCAGTGCAAGCCAAGATGAAGAGAAGAAATACAGTGAATTGGCGATAATTTTTCAACGATTTGAACAAGAACTTCTGGGGCGTGCATTACAAGTCGAACAACCGCTCACCTTATTGACACGCTTTCTGGAAGGTTCCTTGCTGGGTGACTCTCGGGTGGATCAAACGATACCAACTGCTGTGTCTTTGAACAAAGCGCCAGATCTTTCCCACGCCTTATTCATTATCAGCGGTTTCTCCGCATTTTCAACCCAAGAGCAACAGTTGATACATGTACTGATGAAGAGAAGTCATGTAGTGATTGATCTTATTTTGGATCGCGGGTACCCACAAGAGATGCCCACGCCATTGAATTTATTTTACGAAGCAGGACGGACCTATTATCAGTTGATCAGTTTTGCCCGAGAAAATCAAGTGAACATTTTCTTAGATCAGAAACTTTCCGTCAACCAAGAGGTGGACAAAGAAGACGAGGGATCGATCCCGCAGGCGTACAAGGAAGTAGAAACTTTTTGGCGCCAGACCCAATCACAAGCCAATTATCATCAGCAGACCTCCGTCAAAGACTTCTTGGCAGTCTGGAAAGTTGGGAATCCCGAAGAAGAGATCCGTCAAATCGCAGCGTCGATCCGCGGGATGATGAGTGATAAGAAACGGTACCCAACATTACGGTATCGTGATATCCAATTATTGATCGCCGAACCAGAAATCTATCATCAGTATATTCCTAAAATTTTTACTGAGTTTGAGATTCCTTTTTATATCGATGAAGAGCAGATGATGGCACAACATCCATTGGTTGAGTTTTTGAATGCTTTTTTTGCTTGTCAATCCTATGGTTTCCGCTTAAATGATATTTTGCGATTATTAAGAACGGAACTTTATTTACCGGCAGTCTATCGCTCCGAAGCAGATTGGCTCGTTGGGCGTGACCAGTTTCGTAAGTTAGTGGATATTACTGAAAATAAAGCATTAGCCCATGACTTTCAAGGAGCTAGCTGGACAAGAAACGAAGATTGGGAACTGATCGAGCATTTACAATCAGAAGAAGAGCAGACGGATAAAGTGGATTTGACGGCGTATACCAACCAGTTGCGTAGGGCCTTTAAGCAAGATGTTGCTGATACTCTTGACTGGCTGACGGCTGCTAGAACAAATCGAGATGCCGTAGAACTGCTGTATCGCTTTTTACTGAATGCCGGTGTCGAGCAACAACTACGGCATTGGCGAGACCAGGCAATCCAACAAGGAAAATTGGATCAAGCTCGCAACCATGAACAAGCATGGCAAGCTTTAATGGATTTGCTAGATGAATATGCCACGATCTATGGAGAAGAGCCCTTTGATTTTGCGCTCTTTGAAGATGTCTTATTGACTGGCTTAGAAAATGTCACATTCGGGAAGATCCCAACAGCGATCGACCAGGTCAACGTCAACCGCCTTGATTTGGCTCGTCCAAAACAAGCGAAGATCACATTTGCACCGGGATTGAATGAAACGGCGTTGCCAAGAAAAATAGAGAACAAAACATTGCTGACGAATGAAGAACGTCAGCATTTCAATCAGTTGTTCAACGGTGAAAAATACCTTAGGGATACAGTGGTGGAAGGCAGTGTCAAAGAGCCATTTGCCTTTTATTCGGTCTTGCTTTCAGCAACGGAACACTTATCACTGTCCTATGCCGTTAATTTTGATACCCAGCAAAACATCAAGTTGTCGCCTTATTTAGACCGCGTGATCAAACATTTGGATGTTCCTCTGCAAGATCGCGGCATTTTAACGCTGACCAGTGACCCGAGAAACTATGTCGGCAGTTACCGTGGCCTGATCTATCAAATCAATAACCTCAGTCAGCAAGCGCAAAAAAACAAAGAGACCTTGCCTCGAGTTTGGGAGCAGCTGAAACAAGCACTGTTACGTTCAAAATTGACTGATTTAGCTGCCCAAGTATTTGAAAGCCAAACTCATCAAAATATTCCGATTCCTTTGTCTCAAGCACAAGCTGCGGCACTATATGGACCGTCGATCTACAGTTCCATTTCTCAGATGGAGACGTTCTATCAGTGTGAATACAAGTATTTCGTCAGCTACGGATTACGGTTAAAAGAACGGGAAGTTTATGGTTTAAATCCAGCGATGACCGGTGAGTTTTTCCATGATGCGTTGGACCGCTTTGTCAAAGTCCTGATTGCTGAAAATATTTCCTTGACCCAGTTAACTGCTGACCAACGCGTGCAATTTGTGGAAGTCGTTTTGCAGGAAATTTTTGGCGAAAGCCGTTATCGCTTACTGACGAGCTCTGCTCGGATGAATTTTATTCGGTATCAATTAGGCAAGACGATTCAGCGAGTAGCGTGGGCATTAGCGAAACAAGGACAAAAAATGCATTTTAGTCCGGAAAAGACGGAGGTACTGTTCGGCCAGATCGCTGGCTCAAATGGGATCAACGGGATCGAATTGCCTTTAAGCTCTGGTGGGAAACTACATGTACGGGGGAAGATCGATCGAGTCGATACGGCGAAAACGGAAGAAGAACAATGGCTTTCTGTTGTTGACTATAAATCTAGCAGCCGAGATTTTGACCTTTCTGAAGCCTACTACGGACTTGCGATGCAGTTGATCACCTATCTCGATGTCGCATTGACGGATGCTGTCCAACTGGTTGGTTCGCCAAATGTGCGACCAGCCGGTGCATATTATCTGCATGTGCATAATCCGCTTTTGGACGGACAAGAAGCCAGTGAAGAAGAACGTTTAAAACGTTTCAAGTATGACGGGTTGTTTATTGACGAACCGGCTGTTTTCCCATTGCTAGATGAGGATGTTGAAGCCAGCAAAAATTCACCGATATTTCCTGTTCGAAAAGACAAAAACGGCGATTATCAAAAAACGACGCAGGCGAAAAACAAGTTTTATACAGAAGAAGAGCTTGAGCTGTTAAGAAGACACAATCGTAAAAACATGCAACAAAGCGGTGAGAAGCTATTAAGCGGTGAAATCGCCTTAAACCCTTCTTATAATTTAAAAGACAAAAAACGGGCGTGTGAGTTTTGTCCGTTTCGCAGCATCTGTGATTTTGATGTATTGTTGAAAGAAAATGAGTACCACCGTTTAGAAAACTTATCTAAAGATGAGATTATCCATCGCTTAAGGGAGGAAGAAGATGAGTAAGATCCCTTTAAAACCGCAAAATGAAACCTTTACGGATACCCAATGGCAAGCCATTTTTGATAAAGGGGATAATATCCTCGTTTCCGCTTCAGCGGGTTCAGGAAAAACCACCGTTTTGGTTCGGCGAGTGATCGAAAAGTTAAAAGCAGGAACGACGATCGATTCTTTACTGATCGTGACCTTTACCGAAGCAGCTGCTCGAGAAATGAAAGAACGGATTCAAGCGGCATTGCAACAAGCCATCAACCAAGAAAGTGATGAGCAAAAACGCCAGCACTTCGTCCGTCAGCTGCAGCTATTGCCGACAGCTAACATTTCTACTTTGCATGCGTTTTGTTTAACGGTGATTCGGCGTTTTTATTATTTGATCGATTTAGATCCAAATTTCCGCATGATGACCGATGAAACCGAAATTTTATTGATGAAAGAAGAAATCTGGACACAGCTGAGAGATCAACAATATGAAGCCAATGATGAAGCCTTCTTTCGTTTGACAGAAAATTTTTCTAGTGATCGTTCTGATGAAGGCGTCGGGGATCTGATCCTGTCTCTTTATGACTTTGCCCGAGCAAATCCGGATCCAGTCAACTGGCTAGCTCATCTAAGTGATCACTATATCGGTAAAGAAACCTTTGCTGAAAATATCCTGTACCAATCGCAAATCAAACCGACTTTGCAAGAAAATTTGAAGACAGCGGCGCATTTGCTGCAGGCGGCGCAAGACTATGCCCGTTCTGATGAAGCGATGGAAAAAGCGGCACAGTTGATCGATACCGAAATGGGAATGGTGGAAACCTTAAAGGCTCTGCTGGATGCAGACGATGTTGATGGCTTCTATGAGCAGATCCAAGTGTTGCGTTTTGGTCGCTACCCAGCTTTTCGCAAACCAGAACAAAAGGAACTCTCTCAAGAAATCAAGCCCTTGCGAGATGATGCAAAAAAATTGGTCGAGCAATTGAAAGTGGCCTTTCCATACCCGCCGGCTGAAATGATGGAACTGCTTCATCGATCAGCACCTGTCGTTGAGAAAATGGCGGCCATGACCGAAGCATTTATGAAAGCATTTCAAGAAAGAAAGCTTTCAAAAGGCCGTTTAGACTTTAATGATTTGGAACATTTTACCTTGCAGATTTTACAAGGTGACGGCAGTGGAAGTGAGGCGTCGGTCTATTATCGGGATCGCTTTGAAGAAGTTTTAGTCGATGAATACCAAGACGTCAATCGGTTGCAAGAGGCAATTTTATATTGGGTGAGACAAGTTGATCATAACCCTGGCAACATGTTTATGGTGGGGGATGTGAAGCAGTCGATCTATTCGTTTCGACTAGCAGATCCGACGCTGTTTATCGAAAAATACTTGGCATTTGAAACGGAGAATGGTGGGCGGAGAATTGTCTTAGCAGAAAATTTCCGTTCTCGCTCCGACGTATTGGATTTTACGAATCTAGTTTTTCAACAGCTGATGGATGAACAGGTTGGCCAAATCCCTTACGATGAGGCGGCAGCCTTGATTACCGGTTTTCCTCATTTTCCAGAAAGCGATGCCTTTGCCACAGAGCTCTTGTTATATGAAAAAGAGCATGAATCTGAAGAACAATTGATCGATGACAAAACAGAAGGTGAGATGCAGATTACTGCATTGAAGATTCGAGAGTTGATTGAATCAAAATTCATGATCTATGACAAAAAAGCTAAAGCGAATCGACCAATCACTTACAATGATATCGTCTTATTGACCCCCACACGTAAAAACAATCTTGTTATCCTAGATGTCTTTAAGCAGTTTGGAATTCCGATGGCGGTCAATGATGCTCAAAACTATTTTCAGGCAACGGAGATCCAAACCGTCGTATCTTTGCTGCAAATCATTGACAATCCGTACCAAGACATCCCGCTTGTGGCGGTCTTGCGCTCGCCAATCGTCGGCTTAACAGAAGATCAATTAGCTGAAATCCGTTTAGCCAATCGTTCCGGCGACTACTACGATGCAGTATTGGATTATCATGGTCAACATGAAGCGTCAAACTTGTGGCAAACGGTGGATGGGTTTTTAGCTAAACTAAATCAATGGCGAGAAGAAGCACGCAGACTGCCGATCCCGACCTTGCTTTGGCAAATCTATGAAGATACTGCTTACTTGGATTATGTTGTGGGACTTCCTGCAGGACAGCAGCGTTATGCAAATTTAGTGGCATTGATCCACAGAGCCGAAAAATACGAAAAGAGCAGTTTCCGTGGTTTGTACCAATTCATACGCTTCATCGAAAAAATGCAAGAAAAAAACAAGGATTTGGCGGAGCCTGTGGCTACTCCTGTAGAAGATGCCGTTCGAGTGATGACCGTTCATGCAAGTAAAGGCTTGGAATTCCCTGTTGTGTTCTTATTGGATACAACAAAATTCTTTAACTACCAAGATTTTCAAAAACGCTATATCTTTGAAGAACAACTGGGGGCTGGAATCCAATATGTGGAACCCACAGAAAATCTTAAATTTGAGACACTGCCGTTTCAAGCCATCAAGCAAGTTCGTTTGAAAAAAGCCTTATCAGAAGAAATGCGAAAATTGTACGTAGCATTGACACGAGCAGAGCAGAAGCTTTTCTTAGTGGGCTCCTACAAAAATCAAGCGGATGCCTTTAAGACGTGGCAATCTGGCTTGACGCAAGCCGAAATGGTTCTTGACCCTGCATTGCGCCTTGTTGCCCGGGGGAGTTTGATGGATTGGGTCGGACGGACCCTGATGCGCCATCCAGATATGGAAGCAGTATTCTCTGAAGCGTCAGAGCGCAAGCGGACGATCGATCATCCTGCTCATTTTCGTCTGTCATGGTGGAATCAAGAAACGATCGCGCAACAAGTCCAAGAGACCCTTGCGCCAGTCGAGGAGCCTAAACGATTGCTTGCGCCAGATAGCAATATCGATGATCTTTTGAAACGCCTAGCCTATCGCTATCCTTATCAAAAAGCGACCCAAACGACTAGTTATCAATCTGTATCAGAATTGAAAAGACTCTATAATGATCCTGATGATCAACAGACCACTTTGTTGGAATGGCGGTCGGTTTCCGAGAAGACGAATCCTCAGCAATATCGCTACGTACAGGATGAATTGGCGAAACCAAAATTTCTGCAAGAGACGAAGCCTCTCGCCAGCAGTATCGGGACCGCAACCCATACGGTTTTGCAAATGATCCCATTGGGAATGACGCCAAATCAAGATACTTTGGAGCTCCTGATTGCTGAACTCGTGAAAAAGCAATTTTTTTCTGAAGAAATCGCCAAAAAAATTGACCGATCGAGCATTTTGTGGTTTTATCAAACTGAACTAGGTGAATTGCTGAATCGATCCTCTGATTTGGTGAAGCGGGAACAACCGTTTTCGATGCTAAAAGAGGCTGATACGATCTTTGAAGAGTTTGACGAACCAGATGCGCCGCTTTTGATCCACGGAATTATCGATGGCTATATTGAATTGGCGGATGAAATCATTTTGTATGACTTTAAAACAGATGATGTTTTCGGTAGTCAGGCTCAGATTGAAAAGAAAATGCGCGAACGATATTATGGTCAATTGAAACTCTATTGCCAAGCATTGGAGAAAGCGTTGAACAAACCAGTGAAACAGACCTATTTAGTGCTGTTAAAACCTAAGATGATCGTGTCATTCTAACTGATCGATCCTAGTTTCTTACAATTCGTAAGTCATATGCTATAATAGGTAAAAGAGGTGATGGAGAATGATAAAAGTAGAATCGGATTATGCCCTTTGTCCTAAATTTGAAAAAGCTTTTTCTATTTTAGGCAAAAAGTGGAACGGCTTGATCATTGATGTCCTTCTTGAAGACGGCAAACAAAGATTTGTTGAGTTAGCAAACAAGATTCCTCAAGTGAGTGATCGGGTGTTAGTCGAACGCTTGAAAGAATTAGAGCGGGAAGAAATTGTCTGCAAAGAAAACAATCTTTACTGCTTGACGCCAAGAGGTATTGCTCTTGAAAAGAGTATGATGAGTGTGAAGCGTTGGGCAGAAACATGGGTACGTGAGGAAGAATGCAGTTGATTTCTCACCAGAAATTAGGTAAACTAACCTTAAATGAATAGTTAAAAAGCGTTGATAGAAACTAGTAATTTGGCTGAATCAGAAAAAGGGAGACTTGTCACAGACTGAAAGCAAGTCCTGCATTCGAAAAATGAATTTCACTTCTGGAGCTTGCTGATTACAGTCAGTCGGCAGTTTTGCTGTCGTTAGCCGAAGTGAGTGCGCGGTTTTTTCGCGAATGAGGATGGTAACACGAGACGTCGTTCCTTTTTTAAGGGATGATGTCTTTTTTTGTCTTTAAATGAATGATATTCCCTTTATTCAGTCAATCCAGTCTTGTTATTCTTACACTATTCACAGTATAGAAGGAGGAAACACATGTCTTTACAAGAAAAATTAGAAGCATTGAAGGAAACGACATTGCTTAAAATCAAAGAAAGTCCAACCTTGAACGACTTGAATCAAATTCGAGTGGAAGTGCTTGGAAAAAAAGGACCCATCACTGAAGTTCTACGGGGGATGAAAGATCTTTCTGCGGAAGAACGGCCGAAGGTGGGGAGCTATGCCAACGAGATTCGTGATATTTTGACAGAAGCGATCGAAGAAGCCAAGACGTCTATCGAAGCAGCAAACTTGGAAAAAGCCCTCGCTGAAGAATCCATCGACGTGACGTTGCCTGGTAAAAAGATGGACCGAGGAACTCGCCATGTGCTGACACAAATCATGGAAGAAATCGAAGACATCTTTGTTGGTATGGGCTACCAAGTCGTTGAAGGCTATGAAGTGGAAAAAGATCATTACAACTTCGAGCGGATGAATCTGCCAAAAGATCATCCTGCCAGAGACATGCAGGACACCTTTTATATTTCAGAGGAAGTGTTGATTCGAACCCATACATCACCCGTTCAAGCGAGAACAATGGAAACCCATGATTTTTCAAAAGGGCCGTTACGGATGATCTCTCCCGGGAAAGTTTTCCGTCGTGATACAGATGATGCGACCCATAGCCACCAATTCCATCAAATTGAAGGATTGGTAATCGATAAAAATATTACGATGGGTGACTTAAAAGGAACCTTAGAAGTCATGATGCAAAAAATGTTTGGGGAAGATCGCCAAATTCGCTTGCGACCAAGCTATTTCCCTTTCACAGAACCATCGGTCGAAGTCGATGTCAGTTGCTTCAAGTGTGGTGGTGCCGGATGTAATGTTTGTAAACAAACTGGCTGGATCGAGATCCTTGGTGCCGGAATGGTCCATCCTAACGTCTTAGAAATGTCAGGGATTGATCCAACCCAATATTCGGGATTTGCTTTTGGTTTAGGTCCTGACCGAGTGGCAATGTTGCGCTACGGCGTGAACGACATTCGCCAATTCTATCAAAATGATGTGCGTTTTATTCGCCAGTTCAAGGGGGAACAATAAATGTTAGTATCATATAAATGGTTAAATGAATACCTTGATCTGTCTGAGATCACACCCAAAGAGCTGGCGGATAAAATGTCAGTGACGGGGATCGAAGTCGAAGGTATTGACGTGCCTGAAGAAGGTTTAAAAAAAATCGTTGTCGGAGAAGTGACCGACTGCCGACCGCATCCGGACTCTGACCATCTATCGATTTGCCAAGTAAATATTGGCGAGGATGAAGACTCACAGATCGTTTGCGGTGCGCCGAATGTCAAAAGCGGCATCAAAGTCATCGTGGCATTACCCGGCTCTCGAATCGCGGGCAACGTAAAAATAAAAAAGGGCAAGATGCGGGGAGAAGTTTCCAACGGCATGATTTGTTCGTTGCAAGAGTTGGGATATGCCGATAGCGTGATTCCCAAAGAATACGCGGAAGGAATCTATTATTTACCAGCAGAAGCAGAACCAGGATCACCGGTTTTTCCTTATCTGGATATGGATGATCACATTATCGAATTGTCGATCACTCCGAATCGTGCGGATGCGTTGAGCATGCGGGGGGTTGCTTATGAAGTCGGTGCGATCTATCGCCAAACACCGAAGTTTCCTGAAATTTCGCTTACTGAAAGTGAAGTAGCTGCTGCCGATAAAATTCAGGTGAAGGTCACTGAAGCAACAGATGCACCCGCCTACCAAATTCGAATCATTGATGGTGTAACGATCGCCCCAAGTCCACAATGGTTGCAAAATCGCTTGATGAATGAAGGTATTCGTCCAATCAACAATGTCGTGGACGTGACGAATTATATCTTACTATTATTTGGCCAACCATTGCATGCCTTTGATTATCAAAAGCTCGACAGCAAAGAAATACTTGTCCGTCGTGGTAAAGAAAATGAAAGTTTGGTGACTTTAGATGGAGAAACACGTCAGCTTTCCCCAGAAGACATCGTTATCACCAACGGAACCACGCCCGTTGCGCTCGCAGGCGTCATGGGAGGGCTTGATTCAGAAATCACGGAAAAAACGACTACAGTCGCTTTAGAAGCGGCCTTGTTCGATCCGTTAGCGATTCGTTTGACCTCAAAGAAATTCAATTTAAGAAGCGAATCCTCCGCTCGTTTTGAAAAAGGGATCAACCAAGCCACGGTTGCAAAAGCTTGTGATGCAGCAGCAGCACTGATTGCGGAACTTGCTGGTGGAACGGTCTTAAAAGGGGCAGTAATAGGTTCCCAAGTAGCAGTAGAACCTGTTGAGGTTACAATCACTTTAGCTCGAATCAATAGCTATTTAGGCACAGAAATCACTGATGAAGAAGTGCAAGAAATCTTTGATGCATTAGGCTTTGGTCATCGTCAAGAAGCAGACAGCTATATTGTTTCTGTCCCACCTCGTCGTTGGGATATTACGATCGAAGCAGATATCATTGAAGAAGTGGCGCGTATTTACGGTTATGATCGTTTGCCATCGACTTTACCGCAAGGAGAAACGGTTGCCGGTCATCTAACCAAAGCGCAACGTCTGACCAGAGAAGTTCGGACGCTATTGGAAGGCAATGGGGTCAGTGAAGCCATCAGCTATGCTTTGACAACGGAAGAGAAGGCACAACAATTTACGAATAAATCGAGCCAAGTGACTCGATTGGATTGGCCAATGACCGAAGAACGTGCCGTCTTGCGCTTGAATCTGATTTCAGGTTTGTTAGACGACGTTGCGTACAACTTGGCACGTAAAAACAATCGTGTTGCTTTGTATGAAATTGGTCGCGTCTTTTATCAGACAGGCGACAGTAAACACGAGCTGCCAACAGAAGTCAATCATTTAGGACTAGCATTGACAGGGAATATCCATGAGAAAGACTGGCAAACCCAAGCTCAAAAAGTTGATTTCTTCCATTTAAAAGGCATTTTAGAAAATCTATTTGATTCGTTGGTATTAACCGACCGTATTCGTTATCAAAAAACGGCAGCTATCAAAGAGATGCATCCTGGTCGTACGGCAATGATCTTGCTAGATGACCAAGAAATCGGCTTCTTGGGACAAGTCCACCCATCGATCGCCAAAGCCTATGAAGTGAGTGAAACGTATGTCGCTGAATTGGACTTGGATCAACTGCTAGCAGCGAAAACTGAGCAATTGGTCTATCAACCGGTCTCAAAATTCCCATCAGTAACGCGGGATATGGCACTCTTGCTTGATGAAGCAATCGACAACCAATCAGTGATGGAGATTATCCGTGAAAGTGCCGGTCGCTTCTTAAGTGATATTCGCTTATTCGACGTTTATCAAGGGAAGAACATTGACGCAGGCAAAAAATCATTAGGATATAGCCTGACGTTTAGCAATCCTGAAGCTACTTTGACGGATGAAGAGATCAATCAAGCAATCGCAAAAATTACTCGTAACTTAAAAGAGAAAGTTCAAGCAGAAATCCGTTAATAGAAGTATGAAGAAAAACGTTCTCCACCTTGAAAAAAATGAAGGTGGGGAATGTTTTCTACTATTATAATAGATGTTCAGATGACGCAAAAATGTTAGGAGTTGGATTGGAGCCGTAAAGTATCTCACTATCAAAGGCAATCCAGCTTTTTTGATCTGTTCTTTTTTTAGCGCTGTCAAGGTTGAGAAAATGATCCTCTAATCAGCATTTTCGAAGTTATTTTTAGGGCAATTTTCTAGGTTTTTTCGCAAGAAATCGCATCAAATAAAGTTGCCTAATGGATCGGTCTGTGGATGAAGTTTGCTCGTGAAACCTAACACAGAGTGTGCTCGTAGGTTTAGCATTAAATTGTATTCTCGATTTGTGAACAAATAAATAAGCCGCTAAGGCTTATTTTTTTAAGCAAAGTAATTGATGCCCATTGCATTTTTGACTTCAGCTAACGTTTGGGCGGCAACTTGTTCTGCTTTTTCGCTACCAAGTTTTAATAAGTTCATCACTTCACCGGGATCTTTCGCAAAAGCTTCACGTCGTTCCCGAATCGGTGCAAATTCGGCTTCCAGAACATCGATCAAATAGCGTTTGATTTTGACATCTCCTAATCCGCCACGGGTGTAATGTTCTTTTAATTCAGTAATTTTTTCTTTTTCGGTACCA
The DNA here is from genome assembly GCF_002393265.1 of Enterococcus sp. FDAARGOS_375. Lineage (NCBI taxonomy): Bacteria > Bacillati > Bacillota > Bacilli > Lactobacillales > Enterococcaceae > Enterococcus > Enterococcus sp. FDAARGOS_375. The sequence goes on from NZ_CP023515.1 coordinate 3,021,372, forward strand.
AATACATCAAGATACGTAAAGACCATATTGCCTTCGACTTGTCCGGGGTCTTCGACATGGATGTGATTTGGATCAGTGTACATGCTCATCACTTTCTTTTGTAACACATCAGCTGGATCTGCTAAATAGATACCGTTATTTAGTGACTTACTCATTTTTCCATTGCCGTCGATCCCAGCCAAACGTCCCATACCTTTTGGCGGTAAAACAGCTTTTGGTTCGACCAATACTTCACTATACGTAGAATTAAAACTATGCACGATTTCTTGTGTTTGTTCCAGCATTGGTTTTTGATCTTCACCAACGGGGACTAAGTTTGCTTTAAAAGCAGTGATATCCGCTGCTTGAGAGACTGGATAGATGAAGAAACCAGAAGGAACGCCTTCGCCAAATTTCTTTTGTTCAATTTCTGCTTTGACCGTCGGGTTGCGTCGCACGCGTGCTACACTGACTAAATTTAGGTAGTACATCGTCAATTCAGAGAGTTGAGGGATTTGCGATTGAATAAACATCGTTGTTTTTGATGGATCCAATCCAACGGCTAAATAATCCAAAGCGACTTCTAAAATATTCGCTGAGACCTTCTCAGGTGTTTTCGCATTATCTGTTAGTGCCTGCATATCAGCGACCATGATATAAAGCTGATTTTCAGGGTCAGCTTGCATTTCGACCCGTTTTTTTAAAGACCCCACATAATGGCCAAGATGCAGTTTGCCAGTTGGGCGGTCGCCAGTTAAAATCGTATTCACTTTTTTTCCACCTTTACCTTTGTTATATGGTTTATCTTACCTTTTTTTAGCAAAAGAAACAACAGGTTCTCCTTGTGATCTGTCGAGGTTAGAAAAATTTTCATGGACAAAAACCTCACATCAAAGTAAAATAGCACTTGTCTTTTCAGAAATAAGGGGGGAACATTGGAAAAGCACCTTTACAAATGAAAAAAGATTGGGCTATAATATGAATCAAATCTTTCCATTTACTCATTTAATTTTAAAAATAGCTAGGAGTGTGAATCAATGGCAATGATCGAATTTAAGAACGTAGAGAAATATTACGGAAAGTTCCATGCATTAAAAAACATCAACCTTGAATTTGAAAAAGGTGAGGTCGTTGTTGTTATCGGACCTTCAGGTTCTGGTAAAAGTACAATGCTCCGTACAATTAATGGACTAGAAACCATTTCAGGTGGTCAATTGTTAGTCAACGGCAAGAACTTATTTGATAAAGATGTCAAAATGACAGAAGTTAGAAAAAACATTGGTATGGTGTTTCAACATTTTAACTTGTATCCAAACAAAACCGTGTTAGAAAACATTACGTTAGCGCCGATTAAAGTATTAAAACAAAATGAGCAAGAAGCCATCAATTTGGCGGAAAAACTACTTGATCGAGTTGGGATGTTGGATAAAAAAGATTCTTATCCGTCTATGTTATCCGGTGGACAACAGCAGCGGGTCGCAATTGCCCGAGGCCTTGCGATGAAACCAGAGATGCTGCTTTTTGATGAGCCAACTTCAGCATTGGACCCAGAAATGATTGGCGATGTACTAGATGTCATGAAAAAAATCGCCAGTGAAGGAATGTCCATGATCGTCGTTACCCATGAAATGAGCTTTGCTCGTGAAGTAGCAGATCGAATCGTCTTTATGGCAGAAGGCCAAGTGCTAGAAGATCGACGGGATGTCGATGGATTCTTTGACGCACCAAGGGACGAGCGTGCAAAACAATTCTTGAGCAAAGTCACAAATCATTAAGCGACAGGAGGAACCTATATGAAAAAGAAAATTTTTTCTTTTCTAGTTTTAGCCTTTGCCCTTGTGACTTTCTCAGGTTGTAAAGGACAAAGTGCCGCAGATATTGATATTTTAGAAAACAGCAAAGAGACGAATCAGATCGTTTGGGGCGTAAAAAACGATACCCGTCTATTTGGGTTGATGGATATCGCGACTAGAGAAGTACGTGGCTTTGATATTGATATCGCTCGTGCGATCACTGAAAAAATCTTAGGGCGTGATGGCAATGCGATTTTTGTTGAAGTTACCTCAAAAACTCGGATTCCGCTTTTGAAAAACGGCAATATCGATGCGATCATCGCAACGATGACCATCACGGAAGAGCGTAAAAAGCAAGTTGACTTTTCGGATGTTTATTTTGATGCAGGACAATCTTTATTGGTCGCAAAAGATAGTCCAATCCAAGGGATTGAAGATTTGACCGCAGACACCACTGTATTGGTCGTGAAAGGCTCTACGTCAGCTGTAAACATTCGTGAGGCTGCACCAGAAGCGCAAATCCTAGAACTTGAAAATTATGCAGAAGCCTTTACTGCTTTGCAATCAGGACAAGGGGATGCTATGACTACGGATAACGCAATCCTATTAGGGATGGCGAGTGAAAATCCAAATTATCATTTAGTTGGCGAAACATTTACCGAAGAGCCTTATGGGATTGCCATCAACAAAGGTCAAAAACCATTTCTAGATGCTGTCAATCAAGCCTTGCGGGAAATGCGTGAAGATGGAACCTATGATGAGATTTACAACAAGTGGTTCCCTGAAGACGAATCAGGAAAAGTAGATTAGGAGGAAACTGAATGGTTGAATTATTTCAAACCTATACCGGTCAGTTTATTGAAGGCTTTAAATATACAGTCATGGCGAGTTTGATCGCACTGTTTTTTAGCCTTTTGATCGGAACTTTAATGGCAATTTTTCAGTTGTCAGACAATCGCTTCATCAAAGGGATCGCCAAAGCATATGTCGAGTTTTTTAGAAATATTCCCTTATTGATCATCGTGATGTTCTTTTATGTTGTTGTGCCAATGTATTGGGTCTCTTTTGACGGATTTCAAGCTGGAACGATTGGTTTAACGATCTATACATCGGCATTTATCGCCGAGACGATCCGTTCAGGGATCCAAACGGTTCCTAAAGGACAGATGGAAGCTTCCTTGTCTTCTGGCTTTACTTATAGTCAAGCGATGCGCTACATTATTTTGCCTCAAGCATTTAAAATCGTTGTGCCGCCACTAGGCAATCAATTTATTAACCTCGTCAAAAACTCCTCAATTTTAGCGATGGTCGCAGGATTAGATATCATGTATCAAGGGGATTTGATCGCAAGCGAGACCTTCAATACATTTGATACCTATATCATTGTTGGTCTTTTCTATTTGATTATCACCCTGCCATTGTCTTATTTGATGGTTTACTTGGAACGGCGTTGGGCTGTCCGCTCATAGAAAGGAGCTAAAGAACTATGGATTTTTTTGAAGCTTTTTCAGCGATTAACATTCGCTTTTTGATCGATGGCTTACGTGTTACGGTTGAAGTGTCGATCCTCTCGATCTTATTTAGCTTTATTATTGGAGGAATCGCCGGTATTTTACGCTTCAGCTCGATTCCGGTCTTTTCTAAAGTACTAGGTGTCGTGATTGATGTTATTCGTAACTTGCCTTTGCTTTTGATCATTTTCTTCACTTACTTTGCCTTGCCACAGATTGGCATCCGCTTTAACATTTTTTGGTCAGCGGTGGTGGCGTTGACGATTTTTGAATCAGCGATGCTTTCTGAGATCTTTCGAGCGGGCTTGAATTCTGTGCCAAAAGGTCAGATGGAAGCTGGTTTATCAACGGGATTAAGTTATGTTGAAGTATTGCGCAGTATCGTCGTGCCACAAGCATTTAAAGCGATGTTGCCAGCGATCGTCAGTCAGTTGATCTCTTTGATCAAGGATACATCACTAGCCGTGATCATTTCTTTACCAGAGTTGACCCATCATGCCCGGATCATTTATGGTCAAAATACAAACTATGTTTTGCCAATGTTTTTGGCAATGACTGTTTTATACTTTTTGGTTTGTTATGCACTGTCATTGCTTTCAGGTTTTTTGGAAAAACGTCAGTACGATTACTAAAAATGAACAATCGACAAAAATCCCCGCGATCGGTCTTTCAACCATGCAAGTGCAACTTGCTGGTTGTGAGCCAATGGTTGGGGCTTTTTTTGTACCGATTGGTATTTTTTTGGGAAAGCTTTCTTTAGCAAACGAAAGGAATACTTGAAAAATAGACAAAAAAAGTCCAAAATGAATAAGAGAGAAAAATGCATCAAACTCTTTCTTTCATGTAAAGGATGGAAACTATGACAAACAACAGACCAATTGGCTTTATCGATTCTGGTGTTGGTGGGTTGACGGTCGTCAAAGAGGCAATCAAACAACTGCCCAACGAATCGATTCTTTATCTAGGCGATACTGCCAGATGCCCTTATGGCCCAAGACCTGCTGAGCAAGTCATCGAGTATACGTGGCAAATGACCCGTTTTTTATTGGAAAAAAACATTAAAATGTTGGTGATCGCCTGTAACACAGCAACAGCGGTCGCTCTTGAAGAAATCAAAGAACAACTGGATATTCCAGTGATCGGCGTGATACTGCCTGGCAGTCGAGCAGCGGTCAAAGCAAGCAAAAATCAACGAATCGGTGTTATTGGGACAAACGGAACGATTAAAAGCGACTCGTACAAGCGCGCCCTTCATGGGAAAGCCCCCCATGCGTCAGTCGTCAGTTTGGCTTGCCCAAAGTTTGTACCGATCGTAGAAAGCAAACAATACCATAGCTCGGTCGCCAAGAAAATTGTGGCAGAAACGTTACGCCCCTTGAAAAACAAGCGGTTAGATACGGTGATTCTGGGCTGTACCCATTATCCTTTATTGCGCCCTTTGATCCAAAATGAATTGGGGGCCCATATCCAGCTCATTGATTCAGGGGCAGAAACGGTGGGGGAAGTCAGTACCTTGTTGGACTATTTCGCCATTGCAGCAACGAGCCAGGACGATCCGCACCCGCAGCATGCATTTTTTACTACTGGTTCACCGAAAATATTTGATGAGATCGCCAATGATTGGCTTGATTTAGACACGATCTCATCGGTTCACACTGATTTAGGAGGCTTTTAAATGCGACATGATGGCAGAAAAGAAACAATGTTAAGACCAGTTAAAATTCAAACCAACGTCTACAAACACCCCGAAGGATCGGTTGTGATCTCTTTTGGTGACACAACCGTGATCTGTTCGGCAACGATTGAAGATCGGGTCCCTCCGTTTTTACGAGATACGGGAAAAGGCTGGGTCACAGCCGAATACAGTATGCTCCCACGAGCGACCAACACTCGTAACCGTCGAGAAAGTGCCAAAGGCAAGCTTTCTGGTCGTACAATGGAAATCCAACGGCTGATCGCTCGTTCCTTGCGAGCTGTGGTCGATTTAGAAAAGCTAGGAGAACGCAGTATTGTGGTCGATTGTGATGTCGTTCAAGCAGATGGTGGTACCCGAACAGCTAGTATTACCGGCGCATTTGTTGCGTTGCGTTTAGCTATCGATACATTGTTGCGTGACAAAGCATTGACGGAAGACCCGATCAAGGAGCATTTGGCAGCCATCAGCGTTGGAATCTTACCAGATGGCACCTGTGTGACTGATCTCGATTATCAAGAAGATTCTTCAGCTGCTGTCGACATGAATTTGGTGATGACAGAATCCGGTCGATTTGTCGAATTGCAAGGAACTGGGGAAGAAGCGACCTTTGATGGTCAGCAGTTGAATGAGATGCTGATCTACGGAAAAACAGCTATCGAAGAATTGATTGCCTATCAAAAAGAGGCACTGTTTTTACCAGATGAACCCCCTTATGAGATTCCCGAAAAAACGATCGTCATTGCCACAGGCAATCCAGGAAAAGCCAAGGAATTTAAAGCCGTCTTTGGGGCAGCAGGGTACGATGTCCGCACCTTGAAAGATTATCCTTCCTTGCCGGATGTTGAAGAAACCGGCACCACATTCGAAGAAAATGCCCGCCTTAAAGCGGAAACTATCGCCAGAATTTTGGGAAGACCGGTGTTGGCTGATGACTCAGGACTGAAAGTCGATGCATTAGGGGGACGCCCAGGCGTGTACTCTGCTCGATTTGCCGGTGAGCAAAAAAGTGATGCTGCCAATAATGCAAAATTGCTTTATGAATTGACGGATGTCGAAGATGACAAACGCAGTGCTCAATTTCACTGTACGTTAGTTTTCGCAGCACCAGGAAAAGATAGCTTGGTGGTTGAAGCCCAATGGCCTGGGAGAATCGGCCGTATCCCTCGTGGAGAAAATGGGTTCGGTTACGATCCATTGTTTATTCCTGATGGTTCAGAGCAAAGCGCAGCCCAAATGAGTCAAGAAGAAAAGAACCGAGTGAGCCACCGTGGTCAAGCAATCAAAAAACTCCAAGAACAGTGGCAGGTGTGGCTAGAAGGAGAAAATGTATGAAATATTTAGTTGTCAGTGACAATCATTCAGATCGTGAGATTCTTGTTGATCTTAAAAATGAATTCGAAAATCAAGTCGATTTATTCCTGCATTGTGGAGACTCTGAACTGCCTGATACAGATCCTTTATGGGAAACATTCCAAGTCGTTTGCGGCAATTGCGATTACGGTGGTGGTTTTCCCAATGAGCGTATCGTTAAAACGTCGCTGGATACCATCTATATGACCCATGGCCATTTGGCGGATGTTCGTTTTGGCGTAACCAAATTAGGATTAAAAGCGCAACAAGCAGATGCCTCGATCGCTTTGTTTGGTCACACGCATCAAATTGCTTGTGAGAAAGTCGGGAATCGACTTTTCTTGAATCCTGGCAGTGTTTCCCAACCGCGAGGGCAAATTCAAATCAAAAGCTTTGCGATTATTGAAAGTACGCCAGAACAATGGGCAATCCAATACTATGATCGTTCCTTTCATAAAGTCCCAGAGCTAGCTTTCGTTTTCACACGTTAAGTAAGCGGAATCAAAAAGTAAAAATTTCATTATAATTTTGCAGGTTTCTACTTTCTATTCTCATTTTCAAGTAAAATAGAAGAGTAGCTGTGAAACGGAGGCAATTAGATTGATAGGACAGACCGTAGAAAAAATATTACTCGAGAATCAAGAAAATTTCTTGGTACCTGCAGAGAATGTGGCATCGGTATTTTATAACCACCCTTTGAGTCACGCATTGCTTGTTTTATCAAAAGTGGGCTATTCAAAGATCCCTGTACTAGATAGTGAGGACCATTTAGTCGGCTTAATCAGCCTCTCAAACATCGTGGAACGAATGATGGATCTCACTGGCTTCAGTATGGAAAATATTGAAGGGCTGACTGTGGCAGACGTCATGGAAGTCAACGTGAATTGCATCAAGGAAAACGATGAGTTGGAAAGTATGCTGCATCTTTTAGTAGATCAAGCATTCTTGCCGATCGTTGATGATGACAATGTCTTTGTAGGGATCATCACCCGCAAAGAGATTTTAAAATCCGTCAATCATTTGGCACATGAAATTGAAAGACGCTATTTGCTGATTTCGAAAGAAGATGCCCCAAAGATGACAGATGAACTGCATGTGGTATAGAAAAAAGGTTATCCCAGTTTCGGGATAACCTTTTTTTAAATACCGACGATGGGCGCATTAGGGATCGTATAGCCTTTGGCTGTCAAAGCGTCGATCGATGCTGCTAAAAATTCCTCTTTGATTTTCCATTGCGTACCGTTGGTCACATACATGGTGGTTCGAATCGCAAAGTTGTTGTTCCCTAGATCCACCAGACCGAAGACAGTAGGGGCTGTTTGAATGTCTTCTTCGTGTTGTTGAGCGATCTGGTCATTGACTTCTTCAATGATGGCGCGTATTTCATCTAGGCCTTCAGATGGTAAGATACGTACGTCGACAACGACTTGCATATTGGCTCTTGATGTATTACTGATGGTCGTGATGTTACGATTTGGGATATAATGAACGGTTCCATCAACGGATTTTAATTGGACCGTTCGAATCCCGACTGCCGTCACCGTACCTTCAAGCGTCAGATTGGTCAAGCGGACGTAATCACCAACATTGATTTGTTGCTCGGTAATAATGAAGAAGCCAGTAATCAAGTCATTCATAAAGCCTTGGGCACCTAAACCAAGTGCGACCCCGACGACTCCGGCACCGGCTAGTAACGAGCCTACAGGTACGCCGATGGTGGAAAGGAGTGCATAGACAAAAAAGAAGCCTAATGTGTAATGAACCGTATTGCGGATCAGGGTATGGATCGTGTTGATTCGACTCACATTGAAACTGGCTTTTTTTTCATAGGAACGATAGATTCGATCGATGATCATATTGCTTATTTTCAATAAAATACCAAATAGGATACATAAAAAAAGCAACATCAATGCTTTTTGGATCAGTAAGCCAATGATCGATTCCCAGTCGATGGACGCCCACCATTTTTGTAATGCATTGAGTTGAGCAGCCGCTGGTTCGGTAATGCTGGAACCACTTGAATCGGTCGTGCTAGCTGCAAGTAGCAGTTGTTTCATAAAATCCCTCCAAGTCTTACTGCATCTATTTTAACCAAGATAAAATAGAAATGCAAAGGAGGTTTTCTGAAATACCTGTTTTTTTCAGAAAAAGCCTGCTCAGCCAACGGAGAGGCAAATAGCAGACTTTTCTATGACAATTATTGATTAAGATAAATGAACGCCTTTATCAACAAAAATCACTTCGCCGATAATCCCGCTTGATAATGGACTGATCAAGAAGGCACAAGCATTGCCGACTTCTTCGATCGTTACACCAATATGGTCAGGTGTCCGATCCTCTGACAATTGGATCAGCTTTTGATAGTCTTTTACACCTGTTACTGCTAGCGTTTTGATGGCGCCAGCTGAAATCGCATTAACACGGATCTTTTGCGGTGAAAGTTCGGCAGCTAAATAGCGGACGCTTGATTCTAAAGCAGCTTTTGCAATCCCCATCATATTGTAGTTCGGTAATGCCCGTTCGGCACCTAAGTATGAAAGGGTAACGATTCCAGCATTTTCAGCTAAGATTGGTTTGGCATATTTGGTGACTGCAATCAATGAGTAACTGCTGATATCTTGCGCTAAAGCATAACCGTCACGATTAATATTTAAAATATCGCCCGATAGATCTTCTTTATTAGCATAAGCAACGGCATGGACCACACCGTGGATCTCACCTGCATATTCTTTGATCGTTTCAAAGGCGGCAGCAATGCTTTCGTCGTTGGCGACGTCACATTCCACTACAAATTCATCAGATTCCAATAAGCGTTCTAAAGGCTTTTTCATGCGGTCGTTTTGATATGTGTAGATCACTTCGGCTCCTTGGGATTTTAGTGCTTGTGCACAGCCCCAAGCAATACTGCGTTTGTTAGCAACGCCCATGACGACAACTTTTTTACCGGTTAAAAAACTCATAATTCCACTCCTTAATAAATTCAACAATAAAATACGTATAATGACAAATAGTAAATCAAACTATCTTGATTTCTAATTATTAAGCATAATTGTTTGATTGTCAAACTATTTTTTTCTTAATAAATATTTAGTTGCGAATTTCCTTGAACTATGATACTTTGATAATCAAACTATAATAAATTCTTAAGCAAGGAAGGGACACCATGAAAAAACTATTGACTGAAACAGAAGTCATGGATTTGATTCCAAATCGCTACCCAATTATTTATATTGATTATGTTGATGAAATCGAATCTGGTAAAAAAATTATCGCAACGAAGAATGTCACCATCAACGAAGATTTTTTTCAAGGGCATTTTCCGGGAAATCCAGTGATGCCAGGTGCCTTGATTTTAGAAACATTGGCACAAGCAGGATCGATCTTAATATTGAAATCTGAGGAATTCCAAGGCAGAACGGCGTATATCGGCGGCATCAACAAAGCAAAATTCCGTCAAAAAGTTGTTCCGGGAGATACCATGAAACTTGTTTTTGAAATCACCAAAATCAAAGGTTCTGTAGGAACTGCAGATGCAGTAGCGACAGTGGATGGCAAAAAAGCTGCGGAGTGCGAGTTTACTTTTATCGTAGGCGACCAAAAATAAAAGAAAACCGCTGGAGCATCCGATAATCGGGGCTTTCAGCGGTTTTTTTATTTATTCTTTGGCTTCTTGTAAGACCTTGATCGTTTCGATCTTCACTGGCACAACCGGTTGAGAATTCTCACCATTGCCAGAGTCTTGGGTTTCTGCTTGCGCAATTTTATCGACGACATCCATGCCTTCGATCACTTGACCAAAAACGGTATAGCTACCGTCCAATCGTGGTGTTCCACCATTTTTGTAGGCTTCGATGATTTTTTCAGGATAGTGTTGGATCGCTAGACCGTCGGATACGTCTTGATCATTTTGAACGATGTAGAATTGACTGCCTTGGCTGTTTGGCGCACTTGATTTTGCCATTGCCAATGCGCCTCGCAAGTGATAAAGCTGGTTCGAGTATTCTTCGCCGAATCCTTCGCCCCATATGCTTTCTCCGCCAGTGCCATCACCATTAGGGTCGCCCCCTTGGATCATAAACTCTTCTACGACACGATGGAAAGTCAAGCCGTCATAATAACCATCTTTGGCATGGGTCAAAAAGTTTTCGACGGCTTTGGGTGCAATCTCTGGGAAAAGTTTGATTTTGATCGAGCCTTCTTCCGTCACCATTTCAACTAAAGCTTCATTCTCTTGCACATCCGTTGATAATTGCGGCAATTCTAGGGCATTCAAGTCAACGGATTCTGAGGTCGACGTGCTTTCTGCCGAATTGCTTGATGAGGGATCGGTGGTACTTGAATCTGTACAAGCAGCTAATAATAAAAGGCTAGCAGCTGCTGTCAGTGTGAATAGGATTTTTTTCATTCTTTCATTCCTTCCAGTTTTCTTAATGCTAATCATAACAAAAAAGAGACATAGAAGAAAGCGCAGATTTTGTGGAATGAGAAAGAAACAGGTGGAAAGGTGTAGACCACTTTTTAGATGTTTGCTATAATGAAAGAGGATTCATTATAATAAACGGATAGAATATACAGGAGGTTTTTTTGATGGGAAAATTAGGGATATCGATTTATCCAGAGCGCTCAACGTTTGAAAAGGACAAAGCGTATCTAGACTTGGCACACAAATACGGCTTTAAACGGGTATTTACCAGTTTGCTGCAAATCAACGATGACAAAGAAAAAGTCTTGGCAGACTTTAAACAAGTCGTGGATTATGCCAATCAGTTAGGAATGGAAGTCATGGTAGATATCAATCCTGGTTTATTTGAACAGCTAGGCATTTCTTATGATGATTTATCCTTCTTTGATGAGATGGGGGCTTACGGTGTTCGATTAGATATCGGTTTTACGGGTTCAGAAGAAGCCAAAATGACCCGCAATCCTTACGGGATCAAAATTGAGATCAATATGAGCAGTGGCACGAGCTACGTGGATAACATCATGAGTTATTCACCAAACACCGAAAATTTACTAGGTTCGCATAATTTCTACCCTCATCGCTATTCAGGGTTAGGCTATGACCATTTCGTTTTTTGTTCGGAAAAATTCCGCAAGTACAATTTAAATACGATGGCTTTTGTGAATTCACACGAGGCTGATTTCGGTCCTTGGCCAACACAAGATGGCTTATGTTCTTTGGAAGACCATCGTGATCTGCCGTTAGCTACACAAGTCAAACATTTAGTGTTGACTGGTTTGATCGATGATATCTCTATTGGTAATGCCTATGCTTCAGAAGCAGAATTGGCGGCAATGGCTGAAGCATTTCACGCGGATTATCCAACATTAAGAGTTGATGTGGTTGATGGAATCACTGAAGATGAACGCATCTGTTTGTTTGATAATCTGCATAGTTACCGAGGAGATCGTTCAGAATACATCTTGCGTTCAACGATGACCCGGATCTATTATAAAGACAAAGAATTTCCACCCCATGATACCCATGATATGGTAAGAGGAGATGTCTTGATCGATAATGCTGGCTATGGACAATACAAAGGGGAGACGCAAATCGCCTTGAAAGAAATGAAAAATGACGGCCGGGTCAATGTCGTTGGGAAAATCGCTGAAGAAGAGCTTTTCTTATTAGAATTTTTGAAACCTTGGTCAAGTTTTAAATTGGTCGAAAACAACTAGCCATTACGAGGAATCAACCATTGTCAACACCTATTGTTGGCAATGGTTTTTCTTTTTGGGCGCTTGCGATTGACAAACACGAGTAAAAAACGGTAATTTATGTAGTGGGTTCTTACCATGAGGAATGTTGAGACCATAATAATATTATGTAAACTATATACTTAAGAGGACGTGACAAGTGTGAAATTGCGCTGGAAAATTGCCATCGGAGTAGCTGTATTAGCGATTTCGGGATTAGGATATGCTGGAAACTATTTTTACGACTATGCGGTAGTTCCTTCAGAAAAAGATTTCTTGGAAGGAGATACCCCGGGTACTGATGAAAATCAGACGGGAAGCGAAGCGCAAAATTGGTTTACAGATGCAGCAAATCGTGAGATGTGGCAGCTGACTTCTGAAGATGATTTAAAATTATCCGCCATTTATCTACCGGCGGAGGAGAAGAATCAAGGAAAAACGGCGATCATCGCGCATGGCTACATGGGGAATGCAGAAACGATGGCGGACTACGCCAAGATGTATCATGATTTAGGTTATAATGTGTTGGTTCCAGACGCTCGAGGGCATGGTCAAAGCGAAGGGGATTATATTGGGTTTGGTTGGCACGAACGTAAAGACTACTTGCAATGGATCGATGAAATACTTGTAAAAAATGGTTCTGAAGAGACGATCACTTTGTATGGCATCAGTATGGGTGCGGCCACAGTGATGATGACCAGCGGAGAAGACTTACCAAAAAATGTCACTTCTATCATTGAAGATTGTGGGTATACCAACGTCAATGAAGAACTAGGCTATCAACTCGATCAATTGTTTGGGTTGCCCGCATTTCCATTGATGAATGTCACTAGCCTTGTCACAAAAATCCGAGCGGGGTATTTCTTTGGTGAAGCAGATGCAGTCAAACAACTGCAAAAAAATACGCGTCCAATCTTTTTTATTCATGGCGATGCGGATACATTTGTTCCTTATGCGATGCTGGATATTTTGTATAACGCGACCGATGCGCCTAAAGAAAAATGGGTCGTTTCAGGAGCCGAGCATGCGAAAAGCTACAAAACTGATCCAGCGCTTTACAAAGAAAAAATCGCGGCTTTCTTGGAAAAATACGATCATCCAGCAAGTGAATAAAAAAAGTGCCGGTTCTTTTTTCAGAACCGGCACTTTTTGCCTACTCATTGACTTACAAACGAGCAAATTCTTCGAGTAAACGAATCATCTGGCAAGTAAAGCCATATTCATTATCATACCAAGCGACGGTTTTCACCAATTGGAAATCGCCAGCAGTGGTCACTTCTGTTTGCGTCGGGTCAAAGATAGAACCTTGAGTGGTACCAATGACATCACCCGAGACGATCTCACGGTCATCGTAACCGAATGACGGATTATCGACGGTGTGTTTTCTGATGGCTTCATTGACTTCATCGGCGGTTACTTTGGTTTTCAAAATTGAGACTAATTCTGTTAAAGAACCATCGACGACCGGAACCCGTTGGGCGTGGCCTTGTAATTTGCCATTTAATTCTGGGATAACCAAACCGATTGCTTTGGCGGCACCCGTTGAGTGAGGGATCGTGTTGTCGGCAGCGGACCGAGCGGCTCTTAAGTTTCCGCCTTTTACAGGACCATCCAATAGCATTTGAGTAGAAGTATACGCATGAACTGTCGTCATCGTACCAACTTCGATCCCAAATTCTTCATTCAAAAAGTAGGCCATCGGAGCTAGACAGTTGGTCGTACAAGAGCCTGCGGATATGATAGTATCATCTGGTGTTAACGTGTCAGAGTTAACATTGTATACGATCGTTTTCATATTGCCGGCGGGAGCGGAAATGACCACTCGTTTGACACCTGCATCAAGATGGGCCTGGGCTTTTTCTGCGGAAGTGTAAAAACCCGTGCATTCTAAAACGATATCGACGCCATTTTCTTTTGCCCAAGGGATTTTGCTTGCGTCTGGTTCAGCGTACACACGGGTCTCTTTGCCATCGACAACGATAGCATTATCCGTTGCAGTTACAGTGCCAGGGTAAGTGCCATGGGTCGAGTCAAATTGCAACAAGTGTTCTAACATGACGGGGCTTGTTAAATCATTGATTGCCACAACTTCAATATCGGCAGAAACTTCTTTGATCCTACGAAAAGCCAAACGTCCAATTCGTCCAAAACCATTGATTCCAACTTTTACTGTCATTTCTTGTTTCCTCCTTTAATTGTGTCTGGTACACTTAAAAGTTTGCTACGATTTGATGTGACTGTCAAAGAATAACCCTTAAGAATTCACGATTTCTTATGGAAACCCATGAGAAAAGATAGACAAAAGGCGTTTCGGTCGTTACAATAAAATAGACTTTCTTATTAGAGAAATAGTAACCACTTAAGGTGAGATAACTGATAATCAAAAAGTATAGAAGGTAGTAAAAAAAGAATGGAGGACAAATAATGTCCATGTTTTTAGATCAAGTGACAATCGATGTCAAAGCAGGAAAAGGCGGCGACGGAATGGTTGCTTTTCGCCGAGAGAAATATGTCCCAGACGGCGGACCCGCAGGTGGTGACGGCGGACGTGGTGGTGATGTCATTTTAGTCGTAGACGAAGGTTTGCGTACACTAATGGATTTCCGCTTTAATCGTCATTTTAAAGCACAACCCGGGGAAAACGGCATGAGTAAAGGAATGCACGGCCGTGGCTCAGATGATACTTACATCAAAGTGCCCCAAGGCACCACCGTTCGTGATGCTGAAACAGGAGCCTTATTAGGGGATTTGATTGAGCAAGGTCAAACATTAGTGATCGCAAAAGGCGGGCGGGGCGGGCGCGGGAACATTCGGTTTGCCTCTCCGAAAAACCCAGCACCAGAATTAGCTGAGAACGGGGAACCCGGTCAAGAAAGAAAAATCGAGCTCGAATTAAAAGTCTTAGCAGATGTTGGTTTAGTTGGTTTCCCTTCGGTTGGGAAGTCCACATTACTCTCTGTGATTTCCTCTGCTCGGCCAAAAATCGGCGCGTATCATTTTACAACACTGGTGCCAAATTTAGGCATGGTAACGACCACTGATGGTCGTAGTTTTGCAGTAGCCGATCTGCCGGGCTTGATCGAAGGTGCTTCGCAAGGTGTTGGTTTAGGGACTCAGTTTTTACGTCATATCGAACGGACGCGGGTCATCTTACATGTGATCGATATGAGTGGCATGGAAGGGCGCGATCCATACGAGGACTATTTGTCCATTAACAATGAATTGTCGACCCACAACTTGCGCTTACTAGAGCGCCCACAGATCATCGTTGCCAATAAGATGGATATGCCGGATGCTGAAGAAAACTTAGCCCTTTTCAAAGAGCAGTTGGCAAAAGAAAAAACGGATGAGTTCGCGGATGAACCAATGATTTTCCCAATCTCTGGTGTCACTCGTAAGGGAATCGATGCCTTGCTGAATGCGACAGCGGATTTATTGGAAGTCACTCCTGAGTTCCTCTTGTACGATGAAGAAATCGAAGAAGATGTGGTTCATTACGGCTTCCAATCGGATGAGCCGGAGTTTTCAATCGATCGCGATCCTGATGCAACTTGGATCTTGAGCGGTGAGAAAATCGAAAAACTATTCCAAATGACGAACTTTGATCATGATGAGACCGTGATGCGCTTTGCACGTCAATTGCGTGGACTGGGTGTTGATGAAGCATTGCGTGCGCGAGGTGCCAAAGACGGCGACATCGTGCGTATTGGTAATTTTGAATTCGAGTTTGTCGAATAAGCGTTTAAAAGAACATCATTTGTAAAAAAAAATCCTTCATAGTTGAAGTGGTTATGACTGTTGATCATTGATTTTCTCTAAGAAATCAATGATCAACAGTCTTTTTGGTTTCTTTTTTCATTTAAATGATTTACTGTTAAAATAAAGAAAAGAACAAATAAACCAAAGGGAGCGATTTTTATGTCAAAACGAGTCATTGTAATGAACTTTGATGCTAGTGCCAAAGCGTATCAAGCCTTTTCGGAAGTGAAACGGATGCATATGGAACGGAAGATCAAAGGGGAACAAATGGCAGTTCTTACCCACACCAATGAAGGCGTGCATCAATTTAAAGTCGAGGACTTTCTTGATTTTACTGGGAACAATAAGACATCAACGGGTGGTTTGATCGGGATGCTCGTTGGTGTGTTAGGCGGACCTTTAGGAATCATGCTGGGCTGGTTTGGCGGCAGTATGATCGGTGCTACTCGGGATGCAAAAGAGATCCAAAATGCGCAAATGCTTTTTGAACACGTCGGAAATCAAATTGGTGTAGGTGATACCGGGTTATTATTGATCGCCGATGAAGAAGACAATCGTCCTTTGAATCAATTGATCATGAATGAATTGGGCGGCGATATCACGCGCTTTGACTACGATGAAGTGGAAGCAGAGATTGAAACAGCTAAGAAAGTCGAAGAATCCACCAAAGCACGGGTTCAAGAGGACTGGAAAAACTCTCATAATGACGCAGAAGATCGCCAATCTGAGAAATAAAAACCGCAAGCTTCAATTGCAACTTGATTTCTTTTCCGCTAAAATTGGGAAGAGATGAAAGGAAAGAAGCTTATGGAATTAGAATTTTTAGGAACAGGTGCGGGAGTGCCTGCAAAACATCGAAACGTGACCAGCATTGCGTTACGACTTTTAGATGAACGGAATGCCGTTTGGCTTTTTGATTGTGGCGAAGGAACCCAAATGCAGATTTTGCATTCTACAATTCGACCACGAAAGATTGAAAAAATCTTTATCACTCATCTTCATGGTGACCATATCTATGGGTTGCCGGGATTGATCAGCAGCCGCTCCTTTCAAGGGGGCGACACGCCTCTAGAGATTTATGGCCCAAAGGGAATCAAAGCTTACATTCAAACCGTTTTGCGGATTTCCCAGACGAAAGTCAGCTATCCATTGCATTTTTTCGAGATTGAAGAAGAAGGGATTCTTTTTAAAGATCAGCAATTTGAGGTATCTTGTCTGCCCCTTGATCACGGCATTGATAGTTTTGGCTATCGTATTGTTGAAGCAAGCCATCAAGGGGAATTGCAAGTGCAAGCATTGCTTGAACTTGGTCTGAAACCTGGTCCCGTCTTCGGACGTTTGAAAAAAGGTGAAGTAGTTACCCTCGACGATGGACGTCAAATCAATGGGGCTGATTTCTTAGGTCAAGCGAAAAAGGGTCGGATCTTGGCAATATTAGGTGATACGCGTAAATGTCAAAACGCCGTGCTTTTAGCGAAAAATGCGGATGTATTAGTGCATGAAAGTACCTTCAACAAAGAAGAAGCCAAGCTGGCTCGCGCTTATTTTCATTCGACGACACGCCAAGCTGCTGAAGTGGCCCAAGAAGCTCACGCCAAGCGTTTGCTATTGACCCATATCAGCGCGCGCTATGTTGGTAAAGATATTACAAATTTAGTAAATGAAGCAAAAGAAGTATTTCCGAATACGTTGATCGTCAAAGATTTTGATGTTGTCGAGATCCCTTTTGCCGGAGAGGAAGAATCAGATGAACTTGGAGAATAAAGTTGTCGTTGTAACAGGTGGTTCTGCCGGACTTGGAGAACAAATCTGTTATGAAGCCGCAAAACGTAGTGCGATCGTTGTGACTTGTGCTCGCAGAACAAATTTGATTGGGAAAGTCAAAGAACAATGCATGGAATTAAGCGGCAAAGAAGCGTATGCGTTTCAATTGGACGTAGCAAATCCTGAAAGCGTGGCGCGCTTATTAGAAAAAATTAGTGAGAAAGTCGGAAAGATCGATGTCTTTGTCAATAATGCCGGCTACGGGATCTTTCAAGAATTTACGGAGATGGATCCTGCGGTCATCCGTAATATGTTTGAAGTCAATGTGCTTGGGATGATGGTTTTGACTCAGCAAGTTGCGATTCAAATGGCTGAACAAAAGCATGGTCATATCATAAATGTTGCTTCAATCGCGGGTAAAATCGCTACGCCGAAGACGGCAGTCTACTCTGCAACGAAATTTGCTGTACTTGGTTTTTCTAACGCATTACGTTTAGAACTAAAACCACTGGGAATCAACGTAACAACAGTCAATCCAGGGCCGATCGAAACGGCATTCTTTGACCAAGCAGATCCTAGCGGTAGTTACTTATCATCGGTGGGTAGCCTTGTCCTTGAACCAAACAAATTGGCACAAACGATCGTCAAAGCCATGATTCATCCAAAACGAGAAATCAATCGCCCACATATTTTAGGGGCGGCTGCAAAACTTTATACACTGTTCCCTGCAATTGGGGATTATATGGCAGGAACGATGTTCAACAAAAAATAGGAGTTGAAACCCATGAAAAATCAATGGCGTGTTATTGTTGGTATTTTACTGATTTTAGTGATCGTTTTATTTGCGGTTGCAAACAATATGACTGTTCCGATCAATTTTGGCTTCACAACGATTCAATCGCCATTGATCTTAGTCATTATTGGTTCTGCTTTGTTAGGCGCATTGATTTTGTTGCTGGTTTCCACAAGCGCAATGTTCCGTCAAAAAAAAGAACTAAAACAATTGAGAAAAGAGCTCTCGGATTATCGCTCGAATAACGAGAAAGTTCTGCAAGAACAACGAGAAGCCTTGGAACGAGAATATACCAACAAGCAGGCGGAGTTAGCAGCTAGGCAGCAGCAACTCGACGATCAAGAAGCGCAACTTTCATCCCGTGCAGCAGGTGCCTCAACGCCGCCAACGATCGATGAAGAAATGAAGTCTTTTGAATCGCAAGCCTAGAATACATGAGCGTAATGAAGAAAAGAGTTTGCAGGTGCATCATTCGCTGCAAGCTCTTTTTTGTGATATGAAAAAATAAATTGTTTCTTTCGTTGTTTTTCCTTTTTGCATAAACTTTGCTATAATATCCTAGTTAGGAGTGATTTGGTGAAACGTGCAAATTTTCATTGGGTGCGTCCGCAAGATAGCGAAGCTACCCCTGAATTTAAAGAATTGATCCAAGCAAGAAAGATTCCTGAGCGGATCGGCGCATTGCTATGGCAAAGAAATATTCGAACAGCAGAAGCGCTAGACGCTTTTTTATCCACTGATTTGCAATACCTTCATGATCCGTTTCTCTTTCATGATATGGATAAAGCCGTGGAACGAATCCATGAAGCCATTTTAAATGGTGAGCAGATCTTGATTTATGGCGACTATGATGCAGATGGGATTACGAGCACCACCGTATTAAAAGAAACGCTGGAGCTGCTGGGGGCTGAGGCTGAGTATTATCTGCCCAACCGTTTTACAGATGGCTATGGTCCCAATATAACTGTCTATCAAGAAAAAATTGCCGCAGGGACACAATTGATCATCACTGTTGACAACGGAGTGTCTGGACATGAGGCGATTGCTTATGCTCAAGGACAAGGCGTCGATGTGATCGTGACGGATCACCACGAACTTCCTGCAGAACTCCCAGAAGCCTTTGCTATCGTTCATCCTCGTCATCCTGAAGGAAACTATCCGTTTGGTGATTTGGCAGGAGTCGGTGTCGCATTTAAAGTGGCGTGCGCCTTATTAGAAGAAGTGCCCGTCGAACTGCTTGATCTTGTTGCAATTGGGACGATTGCTGATATGGTTTCTTTGACAGATGAGAATCGACTACTAGTCAGCAATGGCCTGAAAATGATCCAACAAACTGATCGGCTTGGTTTGAATGAGTTGCTGACGGTCAGTGGATTGAAAAAACGAACAGTCAACGAAACCGACATTGGTTTTGCTATTGGCCCGCGCCTTAATGCGATCGGCCGCTTGGAAGACCCAAATCCTGCTGTTCGTTTGTTAACCACATTTGACGAAGAAGAAGCAGTAACCTTAGCCAAGACATTAGATACGATCAATCAGCAGCGAAAAACTTTCGTTGAAGAAATCATGAAAGAAGCGCAAGAAAAAATCGACCCTGCCAATCATGTTCATCTAGTCGTAGGTGATGACTGGCACGAAGGGGTTTTAGGAATCGTAGCCGGACGAATCATGCAAAGTACCGGACAACCTGTGATCGTTTTGACCAAAAAAGAAAATGGCTTGGCAAAAGGATCAGGAAGAAGTATTGCTGCGTTGAATCTGTTTGAAATGTTGACCACGATGAAAGACATGTTTACTAGTTTTGGCGGCCATCATGCAGCAGTTGGATTAAGTATCCCCATCGATCATTTAGATATGCTACAAGCCCAAATGAATCGCTATGTGGAAGAAAATGGAATTGATATTAGCCAAGGGATCCCCTTGACAATTGATGAAGAACTGCCATTGACAGAAGTATCGATCAATTTTATTGAATCTTTAAACGTTTTAGCGCCTTTTGGCACGGATAATCCGTTACCGAAATTTCTGTTTTCCAATCTATCGACTCAAAATGCTCGCCAGATTGGTACTGAAAACCAACACTTGAAGTTAGTGATGACAGATGAGTCCAATACACAGCTAGATGTGATTGGGTTTGGTTTTGGAAAAGACTTAGTAGAGTTTGAAAATGATCGACTGTCGATCGTCGGTCAGCTTTCAATCAATGAATGGAATGGCAACAAAAAACCGCAGTTGATGTTGGATGATTTTGCTGTGGAAGGTCTGCAGTTGTTTGATTATCGTTCGAAAAGGAGTCGGCAAGGTGTCTCTCTGGGAAATCAAACAGTAGGGGTCGTTTTCAATAAGAAAATTCCTCGAGAGCTACAAGGGTTTTGTGGACAAACGATCTTATTCGACTCAGTGGCTAACTTGAGAGACACGTTTCATGAAGCTCAATTTCAAGAAATCGCCTTTTTAGATTGTCCTACTGATCCTGCAGTGATCAAAGAAATCATCCAAACGCTTCATGCTTCAAGAATTGCGTTTGTGTTTTACTCGACCGAAGATGCTTATTTAGATGGGGTAGGCACCAGAGAGCAATATGGTCGGCTTTTTCAATTGATCAAGCAACAACCTCGTTTGGATATTCGCTACAAATTAAGGATGGTTGCTGACTATCTAAAAATTCCAGAAAAATTACTTATTTTCATGATTCAGGTGTTTTCTGAGCTGGAATTTGTTACAATACAAGATGGTGTTTTGAATAAAACGGCTGATCCTGTTTCTCGTCCGCTGACAGAGAGTCATTTGTATCAGCAACGACAAAAAATGATCAAAACAGAAGAATTTTTATTAATGAGTGATTTATCAACCCTGCGTCAGTGGTTGACAGTCTAGGAGGAAAAAAAATGGATTTAAAAGAGTATATTGCTAGTATTCCGGATTATCCCCAAGAGGGAATTATTTTTCGGGACATCTCGCCGTTAATGGCTGATGGAGAAGCGTATCGTTATGCGACACAGCAGATCGTTGAGTATGCACAAGAAAAAGGCATCGATATGGTGGTAGGACCAGAAGCCCGCGGATTTATCGTTGGTTGTCCAGTTGCGTACCAGTTGGGTGTCGGCTTTGCTCCAGTACGTAAAAAAGGCAAATTGCCACGAGAAACCATTGAAGCAGAGTATGAAAAAGAGTATGGTGTGGATGTTTTGACGTTGCATGCCGATGCTATCAAACCAGGACAACGTGTCTTGATCTGTGACGATCTACTAGCAACTGGCGGAACGATCAAAGCAACAATTGAACTCGTAGAAAAATTAGGCGGTATCGTTGTTGGCTGCGCCTTTTTGATCGAACTAATGGATTTACATGGAAGAGATAAAATCCAAGGTGTCGAAATCAAAACCTTGATGGAATATTAAAGCAGAAAAAAAGGACTCTTATGAAGCGACCCCCAAAAGTTAGACCAAAAATCTAACTTTTGGGGGTCGCTATTTGTATGGCAAAATATCCTTTTGAATTAAAACTAAAAATCGTTAAAGAATATCTTAGTGGTGTGGGTGGATATCGGCATCTTGCCAATAAATACGGTATTTCAAGCAAGTCTCAAGTAAGTGATTGGGTGAATGCCTATCGTGAATACGGAGAGGAAGGTCTATTGAGAAAGCATCAAAATCAGAAATATTCTGTTCAATTTAAGTTAAATGCGATAGAGTTATATCAAACAAGTGAGATGTCCTATCGAGAAGTTGCCAGCACTTTAGAAATGAACAACCCTGCGCTTATTGCCAATTGGATGCGTAATTTCAGAGAAGCAGGTATTGAGGGGATCTCAAAAGAGAAAGGGCGATCACTTACTTTGGCTAGAAAAAAGAGAACAAAAAGAAAATACAACAACTGAAGAACGCGATCGTATCAAGGCATTAGAAAAGCAAGTCCGATCCCTTCAAATTGAGAATGCCTTTTTAAAAGAGTTGAGGAAGCTGCGAAAACAGGAAGCCCAGCAAAGACGCAAGAATCAATCGCACGAATCATCGCCAGCCTCCGAGGATCATTCAAACTAGTTGAGCTTCTTGAAACATTGAAATTTCCTAAAGCAACCTATATGTATTGGCAGAAACGGTTTGACAGACCAAACCCAGACCAAGAAATTGAAGAAAAAATGATTGAAATTCGCAAGGAGCATAAAGACTATGGCTGTCTGCGACTAAAAAAGAATTAGAGAATCAAGGGATTCATGTCAATAAAAAGAAGATTCAACGTCTGATAAAAAAACTAGGTATCGAAGTAAAGTCTTACACTCGAAAATCTCGACGGTACAATTCTTATCGTGGGAAGGTTGGCACTGTCGCCAAAAATCGTATTCATCGTCGGTTTTATACAAATATCTGTCACCAAAAAATTACAACTGATACCACAGAGTTTAAGTATTATGAAGTAGACACCACAGGTGTCGTTCGTCAGAAAAAGCTGTATTTAGATCCTTTCATGGATTTCTACAATAGTGAAATTCTATCTTATCGGATTTCTGAAAAACCAAACGCACTAGCCATAATGGAAGGATTAGAAGAAGCAATCCAGATGACAAATGATTGTCCATTTCGTAGAACCTTCCATTCAGATCAAGGATGGGCCTATCAAATGAATGCTTA
The DNA here is from genome assembly GCF_002393265.1 of Enterococcus sp. FDAARGOS_375. NCBI lineage: Bacteria > Bacillati > Bacillota > Bacilli > Lactobacillales > Enterococcaceae > Enterococcus > Enterococcus sp. FDAARGOS_375. The sequence continues at coordinate 3,044,345 of NZ_CP023515.1, forward strand.
TAAGAATAAATTGAAGCAGCATAAAATCTTCCAGAGTATGTCTCGTAAAGGGAATTGTTTAGATAACTCACCTATGGAAAACTTCTTTGGTTTATTAAAGCAAGAGATTTTTCATGGAGAAGTCTATCGGAGTTTAGATGAATTGAGAACAAAAATTGACCAATATATCTATTATTACAACCATAAACGCATCAAAAAGAAATTAAATTGGCGAAGTCCGGTTCAGTTTCGAGAAGCTGTAAAAACAGCTGTCTAACAGTTAATTTTATCGTACAAAAAAGGAGTGGATTTCTCCACTCCATAAAAGTCTAACTTTTTGGGGTCACTACATTACGAGTCCTTTTTTTCTGCTTTAAGGCTTATGTAGAGAAAGGATCATGGTTCATACCGATAAAAATCATGATCATGATAATAATGACGGTTACGTTTGCGCTCTGCTTGCCGGAATTTCTTTTCATCCCATAGCATGAACCAAAGCATCATTAGAGGACAAAAAATCAGAACAGCACTTAGAACGCCAAAATAGCCAATAACGATACCCATCAATAATACCCACAACATAAAACCAAATCGACGAACTGCTTTCATCTCATTCACTCCTTAAATAATACGAACTTATGTTTGTATACCTATTATACGAATGTTTGTTCGGTTTGTAAAGAGGAAAGAAAAAAAATCTTCGCAAGTACGAAGATTTCCTAGGTAGGCCGATTAGAATCAAAGCAGATGGCGATACAAACCAACAACTAATCCTAAAATCGTTACGTCAGGCAAAATGATGGGCTCTAAATAATCATTTTCTGGCTGTAATCGAATGTAATTCTTTTCTTTATAGAATCGTTTGCAAGTAGCTTCATCTTCATCTGTCATAGCGATCACGATATCACCATTTTTCGCACTTTGTTGTTTGCGAACGATCACTTGATCGCCGTCAAGGATGCCAGCATTAATCATACTTTCTCCTCGGATCGTCAACATAAACAAACTGCCGGTACTATTTGCTAAATCTGGCGGAATCGGAAAGAAATCGGATGCATCTTCCACTGCTAAAATCGGTTCTCCCGCAGTTACGACACCAAGCATCGGAATGGATGCTGGTTGAACATCGATTTTTTCAAGACCGGAAGCAGTTAATTCAATGGCTCTGGGTTTTGTAGGATCTCGTAAGATCAACCCTTTTTTTTCAAGTCGGGACAAATGGCCATGAACAGTTGAGGTAGAAGATAACTGAACGGCTTCGCCAATTTCGCGAACAGTCGGCGGATAGCCTTTTTCAGTGACACGGGTATGAATGAACTTAAGAATTTCGATTTGTCGATTTTCTGTTCGTTTTGCCAAAACTGACACCTTCTTTCATTTGATAACATTAGTGTACCATAGGTATATCGAATATTCAAACAAATGTTCGCTTTTTGCGCTATTGTTTTTATTCGCTAGTTTGTAGTAAAATCAAGAGGGAAAAGGAGGAACGAATATGCTATCTCAAGAAAAATTAGCTCGAATCAATGAACTTGCCAACAAGAAAAAAACAGAAGGATTGACCGAGGCAGAAACGAACGAACAAAAAGTTCTACGTGAAGAGTATTTAACCGCCTTTCGTGGAGGAATGCGTCACCATATCGAAGGAATGAAAATCGTTGATCCTGAAGGTTCTGATGTGACACCAGAAAAATTGAAAGAGATTCAGAAGAAAAAAGGTCTCCACGGCAGATAATTGTGAATTCCTTTTCATTGCTATTGAAATAAGCATCTGAATCACGTATAATAAGAGATGTAATAAAGGTAAAAAAAACCTAAATTAGGAGGAACTACCATTGTTTGATAAAATCGATCAATTAGGAGTGAACACCCTTCGTACATTAAGTATCGAAGCTGTACAAAAAGCCAATTCAGGACATCCAGGATTACCGATGGGGGCAGCACCCATGGCCTATGCCTTGTGGACGAAACACTTGAAAGTCAATCCAACGACTTCTCGCAACTGGGTGGATCGTGACCGCTTTGTTTTGTCTGCTGGACACGGTTCGGCGTTATTGTACAGCTTGTTGCACGTGTCTGGTTACGATGTGACCATTGAGGATCTAAAAAACTTCCGTCAATGGGATAGCCGCACGCCAGGGCATCCAGAAGTCGATCACACAGACGGCGTGGAAGCAACCACTGGACCTTTAGGACAAGGGATCGCTATGGCAGTCGGTATGGCGATGGCCGAAGCCCACTTGGCGGCAACCTACAATCGCGACAAGTATCAAGTCATTGATCACTATACCTACGCCTTATGTGGCGATGGGGACTTGATGGAAGGCGTTTCGCAAGAAGCTGCATCCATGGCGGGTCACATGAAATTAGATAAACTGATCGTCTTGTACGATTCAAATGACATCTCCCTAGATGGTCCGACCTCAAAAGCCTTTACAGAAAATGTCGGTGCGCGTTTTGAGGCGTATGGCTGGCAACATATTCTCGTTGAAGACGGCAATGATTTAGAAGCGATCTCAAAAGCAATCGACGAAGCAAAAGCTGAAAGTGACAAACCAACCTTGATCGAAATCAAGACTGTGATCGGATACGGTGCGCCAAATCAAGGCACCTCTGCCGTTCATGGTGCGCCGATCGGTGCCGAAGGCATTTCTGCAGCCAAAGCGATTTATGGCTGGGAATACCCAGAATTTACCGTACCTGACGAAGTTGCCGCGCGCTTCAAAGAAACCATGATCGATGAAGGGCAAAAAGCTGAAGCAGCTTGGAACGAAACTTTCCGTGCCTATGAAGCAGCCTACCCAGAACTTGCGGCGCAATTCAAACAAGCCTTTGCGGGTGAATTGCCAGCAGATTGGGATGCAGCATTACCAAGCTACGAAGTTGGCAGCTCACAAGCTAGCCGGGTATCCAGCAAAGAGATGATCCAAGCTTTATCCAAAGCCGTACCTAGCTTATGGGGCGGATCGGCTGACCTTTCTGGTTCCAACAACACGATGGTAGCAGCAGAAAAAGACTTTGAACCTGGCCAATACGAAGGCCGTAACATTTGGTTTGGTGTCCGAGAATTTGCGATGGCGGCAGCCATGAACGGGATCCAATTGCATGGCGGTACGCGAATCTATGGTGGAACCTTCTTTGTCTTCGTTGATTACTTGCGTCCAGCGGTGCGCTTGTCTGCGATCCAGCATGCACCTGTGATCTATGTCTTGACACATGACTCCGTGGCGGTTGGAGAAGATGGACCGACGCATGAGCCAATCGAGCAATTAGCTAGCGTCCGTTGCATGCCAAATGTCCAAGTGATTCGTCCAGCAGACGGCAATGAAACCCGTGCTGCTTGGAAACTGGCCATGACAACAACCGATAAGCCAACGGTCTTAGTCTTAAGCCGACAAAACCTACCAGTGATCGAAGGCACGCAAACTGGTGCGGATGAAAATGTCGCAAAAGGTGGCTACGTGATTTCAAAACAAGCCGGTGAAACACCAGCGGGGATTTTGATCGCCACAGGTTCTGAAGTGAATCTTGCGGTCCAAGCACAAGCTAAATTGGCAGAAGAAGGCATCGATGTATCGGTGGTCTCCTTACCAAGCTTTGATCTGTTTGAAGCCCAAAGCTCAGAATACAAAGAAAGCGTCTTGCCAAAAGCAGTGAAGAAACGGGTAGCGATCGAAGCGGCTTCCCCATTTGGTTGGGAACGTTACACTGGCTGCCATGGAAAAGTGATCGCGATCGATCATTTCGGTGCATCAGCACCTGGTGACAAGGTATTAGCAGAATTCGGCTTCAGTGTTGAGAATGTCGTGAATACCTTCAAATCAATCAACTAATTGGTCGATACAAAGAAAAAGCTGCACGTTCGAGAATCTTTTCGATTTTCGAACGTGTTTTTTTTCGAGTTATTATCACTCTGAAAGTGCCAGAGTGATGGATGTAGATTAGCAGTGGCTAAGATTTTGAAAAAAAGGTTTCATAGCAAGATACAAAGTTTTTGAATACGAAGAGGAAAGCAACAGGATAAAAGCAAATAGTTTTTTAAAAAACTCGGCGATGGATCGGAAAATGAGGAGGGGGACTGAAAAGTTTTTTTAAAGTTTTTTTAGCGATCAAAAAGGAGACATTGTTTGCATAGCTGAAAGTTTTTCCGTATAATAGTTTTATTGATTTATTTGAAAAAACGTACACTTAGTGGAGGGTAAAATGAAAAGCTATCAAACTAGAAGCGAAAGACATCATCAACCAAAGAAGTCGAGTAAAAAACCTAGCAAGAAGGCGGTCGTTTCACTAATGAGCGCCGGAATGATGTTAGCTCCAACGGCGATCTCTTTCGTTCCTCAACAAGTACAAGCTGCTGAGAACCAATATGCGACGCAAGACATCTCAGGTTTCATCGAGCAAATTGGCTGGTCAGCACAAGATGTTGCTGCCAACAATGATCTGTATGCTTCTGTGATGATCGCTCAAGCAATTTTAGAAAGCGGCTATGGTTCTTCCGCATTATCCAATGCACCTTATTACAATTTGTTTGGGGTCAAAGGCAGCTACAACGGTCAAAGTGTGTATATGCCTACCCAAGAGTATTTGAATGGTCAGTGGGTAGAAATGAATGAACCGTTTCGTCAATATAACTCTTATTGGGAATCGTTTCAGGATCATGCGAACGTCTTGCGAAGTACAAGTTTTGCGACAGGGACTGCCCATTACAGTGGTGTCTGGAAAAGCCAAACCACCTCATTTTATGATGCGACAAATTATTTGACGGGGCGCTATGCTACCGATCCAGGTTACGCACAAAAACTGAACTGGTTGATCGAAACCTATCAGCTTACACGGTTCGATACAGGAACGACACAAAGTACAGCATGGTCAAACACAACGAGCACAACGACCAGCGAAACAACGACGACCACGTATTCAGGTAGTACATCTTCAGCTCAGAGCTATCAAGTTGCTTCTGGGGATACGCTTTGGGATATCGCCAATCGATTTGGCACAACCGTTGATGCGTTGATGGCATCGAATGGATTATCCAGTGAGACAATCGTCATCGGACAAGAGTTGATCGTATAAGTATATTAAAAACCTTAGGATGGGTTGCTACAACTGCAGCTAATCTTAAGGTTTTTTTGTCGTGACAATCAAACTCTAGTCAGTGGAAAAAGACCAAAGTAGAAAACTATAAGAAAAAAAATTTGAAATTGCTTACTTTTTATTCGCAACTCCGAGGTATTTTAGGTAGAATGGAAGAATAAGAACGGGAGGGATTTTCAATGACAAAAATCTATCAATCGGTCAATGAATTAGTTGGTCATACGCCAATCGTCAAATTAAATCATATCGTAGAAGAAGGTTCTGCTGATGTGTATGTGAAATTAGAGTTTTTCAATCCTGGGGGTAGCGTAAAGGACAGAATTGCTTTAGCCATGATTGAAAAAGCTGAAAAAAGTGGCTTATTGAAAGCTGGCGATACGATTATCGAGCCAACCTCAGGAAATACAGGGATTGGTTTAGCCATGATCGGTACGGCAAAAGGCTATCGCGTTGTGTTGGTTATGCCAGAAACGATGAGTATCGAAAGACGCAAAATCGTACAAGCTTATGGCGCAGAGTTGATTTTGACCCCTGGATCTGAAGGGATCACAGGATCCATCAATAAAGCAAAAGAATTAGCAGAGCAAGACGGCTACTATATGCCATTACAATTTGAAAATCCGGCTAACCCAGAAATTCATGAAAAAACGACAGGTAAAGAAATTGAGGATGCGTTTGAATCAAAAGGTTTAGATGCTTTTGTCGCTGGGATCGGCACTGGTGGAACGATCACTGGAGCGGGTAAAGAACTGAAGCGCGTCTATCCCAATTTGAAAATAGTTGGTGTTGAGCCTGCCGAATCTGCGATTTTAGAAGGTGGCAAGCCAGGACCGCATAAGATTCAAGGGATCGGTACTGGATTTGTCCCTAAAGTATTAGACACCGAAATCTATGACCAAGTCATTGCAATTGCTAGTGAAGATGCGATGAAAACTGCACGCGAAGTTGGAATGAAAGAAGGAATCTTAGTAGGTATCTCTTCAGGAGCTGCGATCCAAGCTGCTTTACAAGTGGCAAAAGAACTAGGTTCCGGGAAAAAAGTCTTAGCAATCGTGCCCGACAATGGCGAACGCTATCTGTCCACAGCGCTCTATCAGTTTGAAGACTAACAAGAAGGAGAAAGCAGACATTGGATTGTCTGCTTTTCTTTCTCAAAAGGGGCATAAAGACGGGCTGAAAAAAGCGCTATACCTTAGAAAAAAACAAGGAAAGCTGTTTGAATTTTTGAGTTTTACATAGTATGATAGGAAAGATAAGAGAAATGGAGGAACTCCTGTGAGTACGATCTACGATGAAGCGATCAAACGATTAAAACATGAGAATATTCGTATTACACCGCAGCGAGTAGCGATATTAGAATTTTTGGCCAGTCACGATGCTCATCCAACTGCTGAAGAGATTTATCGGGCGATTGAAGTTCATTTTCCTGGTATTAGTGTCGCAACGGTCTACAATAATTTACGTTTATTCACAGAAATTGGCTTTGTAAAAGAAATGAATTATGGAGATGCCTCCAGTCGATTTGATTTTACAACTGAGCCTCATTATCATGCTATCTGCCAACAGTGTGGAAAGATCGCTGATTTTTACTATCCAGGGCTTGAAGATGTCGAAATGGCTGCTTCAAAACTAACTGGGTATCAAATAAATAACCATCGATTAGAAGTTTATGGTCTATGTCCAGAGTGCCAAGCGAAAGAGGAGGAAACAAAATGAAAATAATCGCTACTGATCAAGCGCCACAAGCAATCGGTCCTTACGTTCAAGCAAAAATCGCAAACGGCTTCTTGTTTGCTTCTGGTCAAGTGCCGTTAGATCCTGTTTCAGGGGAAGTTGTAGGCACGACGATTGAGGTTCAAACACAGCAAGTACTAAAAAATATTGAAGCGATTCTTGAAGCGGCAGAACTGACACCAAATGATATTGTAAAGACTACCTGTTTCTTAAAAAATATGAATGACTTCGTTCCTTTTAACAATACGTATAGTACGTTATTCAATGAAGAGTTACCGGCACGTTCTGCTGTAGAAGTTGCTCGCTTGCCAAAAGATGTTTTGGTTGAAGTTGAAATCATCGCGGCAGTGAAAGAAAAAGCGTAACCAACAAGGAATCGTGGGACGTCCGCATTTGCGTCGTCCCCTTTTTATTGGATTGATCCTGAACGAAAGGATCATAGGGTTTCAGGTGAATCAAGGAGAAGAGGATGCAGTATGGTTTCGTTAAAGGAATATTTAGCAAAAGGGCAAACAACAATTTCAAATTTGCTTTTAGAGAATTACCATCATCTGGGATTGACGAATGATGAATTTTTGTTATGGCTGCAGTTGTATCGGAGTCATGAGCAAGGAAATGATTTTCCCGATTTACGTGAGATTGCCTCTGTGATGGGCAGTGATCAAAAAGAAATTTATCATTGGTTAAATCAATTGCTAAAAAAAGATGTAGTGCGGATGGAGTCAAAAAAAGATACTGCTGGGAAAATGGTTGATTATTATGATTTTACAGGGATTTATGAGCGTCTAGAATTTCTCTTAAAACAGCAATCAAAAAATGAAAAAGCAGAATCAAATGAGGAAAAAATTCGTGGGTTATATCGTTTGTTTGAAGGAGAGTTCGGTCGGCCGTTGTCAGCGATCGAATACCAGCGGATCGGGCAGTGGTTGGATGAGGACCACTACGATCCGGAACTGATTCAGTTTGCTTTGCGAGAAGCGGTTTTGAATCAGGCTTATAGCTTGAATTACATCGATCGTATCTTACTTTCGTGGGAACGTAAGAATATTACGTCGAAAGCGCAAGTTGAGGAAGAACAAAAAAGAAGAAAAAAACAATTTCTTCAAAATGAGAATGCTTCACAGGAAGAAGGACCAATGCCCAAAATCCCTATGCATAATTGGTTAGAAGGAGAGTAACAGACAAGGAGTTCAAATAGTCCTATGATCAGTAAAGAAAAAACAATGTCCGCTATCGAAACAATGTATGAGATGTTTCCCGAAGCGCATGGCGAATTGGTATCTAAAAATGCGTTTGAATTATTGATAGCAGTCATCTTAAGTGCGCAAGCAACAGATGTCTCGGTAAATAAAGTCACCCCTGCGCTTTTTGAGGCCTATCCCACACCGCAAGCATTGAGCGAAGCACCTTTAGAAGACGTGATTGCAAAAATCAAGTCGATCGGTTTATATCGAAACAAGGCAAAAAATATCAAGGCTTGTGCTTCAGAATTGCTATTGCGTTTTGGTGGGGAAGTGCCAAAAACGAGAGAGGATTTGGTTTCGTTACCAGGTGTCGGTAGAAAAACTGCAAACGTGGTTTTAGGTGATGCTTATGGCATACCGGCAATTGCTGTTGATACTCACGTCGAACGGGTATCAAAAAGATTACGTATCTGTAAATTAGACGCCAATGTATTAGAAGTTGAACAAACGCTGATGAAAAAGATTCCCGAACCATTGTGGGTCAAAACCCACCATACAATGATTTTTTTCGGCCGCTATCATTGCACTGCAAGGGCACCAAAGTGTGAGATTTGCCCGTTGCTGGCGATGTGTCAAGAAGGGAAGCTCCGGATGAAGGGAAAAAAAACTATCTAAAAAGTACGCAAAATAAACTAGTTATGATTAAAAACGTTAGGCAATTTTGCTTAGCGTTTTTACTTGCTAAAAAAGAACAAATGAACAGAGTGCAGCGGAGTCTTAGTCTTTGCTAGAAGAAAAGCAAACCGAGTGATTCAAGAGGCAAAGATCAGACCAGAACAGATGATTCTTAAGACCAAAATGCGAATCGAGGGGATTCATGATCATTCCAAAGAGAGTTTATTAAGTCAACAAGGCGAAAGAAAATGTGATTGGTTTGTTTGATGAAATGCACAAGCAGGTCTATCAGTTATCTGATAAGAGATTATTTTTTAAGAGCTTGAAAAGTAAGCTTCTTTTTTCATGGTAGTGATTCAAAAAAAACAGTAGATCAAACGTTGATCTACTGTTTTTCGCTATTCACAGTTATTCGGAATTGCCATCGTTTGGCTCTGGCGGATCCGGCGGTGAGGAAGGATTTTCTTCACTGCTGGAAGGTGTTGTTGAGCCAGGGTCCTGACTAGAAGCAGGAGGTGTAACGACCGATGATGAATCATCCTCATCCGGTGTCGATACTGGTGGTGTCACTTCACTTGAGGACTCGGTTGAACTAGATTCGGTTGACTCACTGCTTTCTGTAGAAGATGTCGAAGGTTCAACATAGGAACTACTGCTAGAAGAACTTGGTGCCGAATAGGTCGGCTGGGTATAAGTTCCTTCAATATAAAGTTCATTTCCGATCCGTGTCAGACCATCTGGCATTGTCCAGTCTTTGTTTTCTACAGAAGCAGAAACATATTGCATCAATTCTCGATAAACATCAGAAGCCACATGGGTACTACTATCAGTGATAGGTGTCATTTTGTCGTTGTATCCGGTCCAAACCGCCAATGAGTAGGAGGGAGTATAGCCGGCAAAAGTAATATCAGGGTAGGCACCATTCGATGTATCAAGTTGTGCTAGCTGGTCATCGGTGTAATTGGAAGTTCCCGTTTTCCCTGCTTGGTACAAACCATCGATTTGCGCGTTGGTTCCAGTACCGACGGAGATAACATCTTTCAAGATATCTGTCACCATATAAGCAGTGGTATCATCCATTGCTTCTTGACCATCAACTTTAAAGGATTCTTCATCTTCTGTGCCATCTTGCATGACGATTTTATTGACATACTGAGGTTCATAATAGGTGCCACCATTTGAAAACGCAGCATAAGCAGCGGCCATTTTCAGGCTGGAGATTCCATATTTTGTGCCATCTAATTTATCCGTATTGCTGGAAATCGCATTAGATTGAGTGATCGTGTGGTATTCGATACCTAGACCGCTAAGAAAGTCTGCGATATTATCCGCACCAACTTCATCAAACAATTTCACTGCTGGTACATTTCTAGATTCTCCTAAAGCAGTTCGCAGCGTGATGTTGCCCATATATTGGCGATCCCAGTTGTACACAGGGATATCGGTTCCTTTGTAAGTATAAGGTTCATCTAAAATCATTCTACCGGTAGAGTCTTGTAAAAATTGGAAGGCAGGGCCGTAGTCTGTGATCGGTTTAACGGTCGATCCAAAGTCCCGAGCGACGTTGACAGCCAGATTGTTTGCGAGAACATCATCAACGTTGCGGGCACCGATTTGAGCCGTGACTTTGCCCGTATTGACATCAACTAAGGTAGCGGCAACTTGCATCTTGTCGTCTGGATAATTAACATAGTCATCGCTGTTGACGATATCATATAACCGTTTTTGTGCATCGATATCGACATTGGTGTAAATATCTAAACCATCTGTATAAACATCTTTGCCAGTTTTTTCTTTAACTTCTGCGATCACTTCGTTGAAGTAATTATCAAAGTATTTCCACTCTTGATTTTCTCGTGGGTTTTTCTGCAAGCCTTCTTGAATATCCTCGGCAACGGCGGCATCATATTCTGCTTGCGTGATTTTCTCGTTTTCAAGCATTGCGCCCAAAACCACATCTCGACGACTTTTCGCATTATCAGGATGAGCGAAAGGGTCAAAAGCAGAAGGGGCATTTGGTAAACCAGCTATTAAGGCAGTTTGGGCAAGATCTAGTTCAGCCAAAGGTTTGCCGTAAAACTTCATGGCGGCTGTTTGCATTCCATAAACCCCGTTGGACATATACACCTTATTAATATAGTAAGTCAAAATTTCCTGCTTTGATTTGGTTTGTTCAAGCCGAACCGCCATCCAAGCTTCTTGTGCTTTCCTTCGTAATGTTTGATCTTCGGCGCTGGTAGAAAAGAAGGACAGCTTGATCAATTGCTGGGTCAAGGTACTTCCGCCTTGCATACCGCCGGTTGTGGCATTGGATAATGCAGAACCAACGATCCGGATCGGATCGACCCCGATATGCTGATAGAACCGACGATCTTCAACAGAGACGATCGCGTCTTCTAGCAGTTGGGGGATCTCACTTGCCGTGATTTTTTCTCTCGTTTCACTTCCGAATTCAGTGATCAATTCACCGTTGGAGGCATAAAAACGTGAAGAAACAGTCGAATCCAAACGTGTTTCATCAAGTGCTGGCGCATCTTTGGCATACCACCAAAACAGCCCCATTCCTGATAAAATCCCGATACAGCCTAAGAAAAATAGGCCCATAAACACTTTTAAAATAATACTCCCAATACTTCGTTTGCCTTTGGCTTTAGGGGGCTTTGATGCTTTTTTAGCAGTACCTTTCTTAGAATCATGCCGAGAGGTCCTCGATTGTGATTCATTTGCCATACTCATCATTCTCCTTCATCGTTAAAAATTGATCAACTGCTTTTAAATAAGGAATACGCGGCGCAATGGTAGGGATGATTTCGATCCCATTGGTTTCGATATAGGTCAACGTCATTGATTTTTTTCCGGTTTCCTTTTGCAGGTGCCACTGAGAAACTAAGCACTTGCTATCTAAGAAAAAGCAGCGTTGTAGACTAGAAAACCATAAAAGAACAAAACATAATCCTGCTTGTTCCAAACAGTCTTCCATATGCTTGATTTGGTGTGGATGAAAATTTTTAAAGGGAAATGACGTTTTGTTTTGAGTCTCTTTCGCTTCAAAGTCGATATATTGCCCTTGATAAACACCGTTGTAATCGGTGGTAGAGGCCTCTCGAAAGTAGGCTTCCTTAATTACTGCGGCGCTTCTTCTCGGATAATCTACCTTGACGATTTGAACTGGTGTCGGTTTCTTATGAATGACCGCAAGTTTACGATTTAAATAATAAAGGTTGCTTTCATTGATCGCTTCTTCAAAACGCATCCCACGATTGGCATACGTTTTTGGCTTTATTAGTTTTTCTTGCATTTTTTGTTTTTTGCCGTCATCATAGGTAGTAGATTGTCCATTCGGGTAACGAATAACCATGTTGTTCACACTCCTAGGCAACATTATACCAAAAAGTCGTTTGGAAAGAAAAGAGATGACCAGAGAAACAATGAAAACCTTATACTTTACTGGCTATCGTAATTATGAATTAGGTGTCTTTCAAGCAAAAGATCCCAAGATTGCAGTTATTAAGAAAGTAATAATGTCGGCCTTGACGAATTATTTGGAAGAAGGCTTGGAGTGGGTCTTGATCAGCGGAAATCTTGGGGCAGAGCTATGGTGCGCAGAAGTCACAGAACAATTGAAACAAACATACCCCGAACTGAAACTAGGAATCATTTTTCCCTTTGAAGGATTTGGTGAAAATTGGAACGAAACAAATCAGCAGGCACTGCAAACAGCGAAGTCATTTGCCGATTATGTCAATGCCACCAGCCATAAGCCTTACCAAGATCCTAGTCAATTAAGAAATCACACCGCGTTTTTGCTTGAACATACCGAAGGTGCGCTCGTGTTATATGATGATGAATTTCCAGGAAAACCTAATTATTTCTTAAGAGATGCCAAAGCCTATAGTGAGCAAAATCCCTACTTTATTCATCAAATAACAATGGATGATTTACAAAACGCAACATTTGATAGTAATTTACTTTGATTTTCGTGTATTTTTTGTTAGAATGGTCTAGAAAGTGAAAACCATTTGGAATAAACAATGAGGTGTAAATAATGGCAAATTTAATTTATAGTCCAAAAGATATTCTGCAACAAGAATTCAAAACAAAAATGCGTGGATACGATCCAGTGGAAGTGGACGAGTTTTTAGATAATATCATTAAAGACTACGAAAGCTACAATAAAGAGATCTTAGCCCTGCAAGAAGAAAATGATCGTCTGACAGCGAAAATCGATCAATTGTCGAAAAACCAAGCAATCGCTTCTCGTGTTCAACAAGAAGCACCGAAAAGCCAAACAGTCACAAACTTTGATATTTTAAAACGTTTGTCGAACCTTGAAAAAGAAGTTTTTGGCAAAAAGCTTGATCGTGAATCAGAACCTGTCACTCGTTCTTCTTCATACAACAGCAATTATACAAATGCTGATTTTGAAGATGATAACGAAAAAACCCGTCAATTCTAATTTAGCAAAGATAGTTGTGGTTTTCGGGTAATTGCGGCATAACTCGATTATGCTGAGGAAAGTCCATGCTCGCACAAGCTGAGACGCTTGTAGTGTTCGTGCCTAGCGAAACCATAAGCTAGGGTACTTGAGAAAGTAACGGCAGGAAAAATGGCTAAGGTGCAAGCTATGCCAAAGTATCCTTGAAAGTGCCACAGTGACGAAGCAAGCCGGGAAACCGTCTTGGTGGAACGCGGTAAACCCCTCGAGCGAGCAACCCAAACAATGGTAGGGGCACTTTTTGCACGGAAATGAACGGAGCAAGAAGGCAAGTAATTGCAGATAGATAATTACCCAGTGTTTTCTTCTCCCTGAGGAAAATACGGACAAAACATGGCTTATAGAAAATCACAACCTATCAGGGAATCCTTCCAGCAACGGAAGGTTTTTTTATATCAAGAAGGAGAGCGTTATGACTGAAAAAACATTTAATTGTATTGCCACCGCTGCGAGCGGTTTAGAAGCACTTGTGGGCAAAGAATTACGGGATTTAGGGATCGAGTGTGAGGTTGAAAACGGCCGAGCGCGCTTTAAAGGGACAATGGAGACCATTGCTACCGCGAATTTGTGGCTCCGTACAGCAGATCGGATCAAAATCGTCGTCGGAGAATTTGACGTATTGACTTTCGATCAGCTGTTTGAAGAAGTTAAAGCGTTACCGTGGGAAGACTTTTTACCTTTAGATGCTGAATTCCCAGTAGCCGGAAAGTCAATCAAATCAAAACTGTTTAGTGTGCCTGATTGTCAAGCGATTACCAAAAAAGCAATCGTCAATCGCTTAAGAGAAGTATATCATCGTCCGGCAAGTGTGCCGCTGACTGAAACGGGCGCTTTTTTCCAATTAGAAGTCGCTTTATTGAAAGACCATGCGATGATCACATTGGATACGACTGGCCCTAGTTTGTTTAAACGCGGCTATCGTTTAGAAAAAGGGGGCGCACCTCTGAAAGAAAACATGGCTGCGGCTTTAGTGATGCTGACAAATTGGTACAAAGACAAGCCTTTTGTCGATCCTGTTTGCGGATCAGGGACCTTATGTATTGAAGCAGCTTTGATCGGCCATAATATCGCCCCTGGATTTAATCGGGAATTCGTATGTGAAACGTGGGATTGGTTCCCAGCAGAAGTCTTTGAAAAAGTACGAAAAGAAGCAGATGAAGCGGCAGACTATGATGTCGAATTGGATATTACTGGCTCAGATATCAATGGTCGAATGATTGAGATCGCCCGCCGAAATGCAGAAGAAATCGGTCTAGGAGACTCGATCACCTTCAAACAACAAGCCGTTAAGGACTTTAAAACAGAAAAAGAATATGGTGTCGTTGTGGCTAACCCTCCTTATGGTGAACGCTTAGGGGAAGAAGAATCTGTTCAACGATTGTATCAAGAAATGGGCCAAGTGTTTCGGCCCCTTAAAACATGGAGCAAGTACTTTTTAACTAGTGATTTGACCTTCGAGACGCATTATGGTGAGAAAGCAACGAAAAAACGCAAATTATACAACGGTGCGATTCGTACCGATCTCTTCCAATACTGGGGACAACGTCCGCCACGCAAAAAGGAGTCTGCTGAATGAAAGAACAAGAATTTCTGAAAGAATTAAAAGAAATCGATCTATTACAACAAGCAATGGGGATCCTAGGCTGGGATAACCAAACGGGGATGCCAGAAAAAGCCAGTGATTACCGGGCGGAAGTTGACAGCTATTTATATGGTCTCTATTTTGACAAAAAAGTTGGGGAACCAATCCAAGAAGCGATCAGCTATTTTGGAAAGCACCCAGAAGAATTATCTGAAGTAGGGAAAGCGGCGTATCAATTAGTCAAAGAAGAGTATGAATTGCAAAAAGATGTGCCCAATGAGTTAGCGATGGCCGCTTCAGCAGCTACGTCAAAAGCACATACTGCTTGGTTGAAAGCCCGCAAAGAAAAAGATTTTTCTTTATTTAAAGACGCACTTTCTGAAAACATTCGCTTGACGAAAGAATTGATTCCTTATTGGAAAAAAAATGAGCGAACGAATTACGATGTGCTGTTAAACCAATACGAGCCGAATATGACGGTTGAGATCTTGGATAATGTTTTCTCGCAAGTGAGAGACGGCATCATGGATATTCGTCGTCAATTGGCTGAAAAAGGAACAGCGCCAGATACTTCGATCCTCTCACGTAAGATGACCGAAGCGCAACAACGCAAATTTATCTCAAAAGTGATTGCCGACTTAGGCTATGACTTTTCTCGTGGTCGTTTGGATAATACGGTCCACCCATTTGCCACTGGGATCAACCACAACGATGTGCGCTTGACCACTCGTTGGAGTGAAAACGACTTTTCAATGGGACTGTTCGGTGTGATTCATGAAGCCGGTCATGGAATGTATGAGCAAAACATTGACGAAAAATACGAAGGAACACCGGTCCATGAAGGGGCGTCAATGGGGATCCACGAATCCCAATCGCTGTTTAATGAGATCATTATCGGCAGCAACCGCAATTTTTGGGCAAAGCAATACCCGTTTTTCCAAGAATGTGCGGAAGGCACGTTTGATGATGTGTCTTTTGACACTTTCTATGACTCTTTAAAACACTCAAAAGCTAGCTTGATCCGTATTGAAGCTGACAGTTTGACCTACGTGATCCATATCATTATTCGTTACGAGATCGAAAAAATGATCTTTAACGAAACCGTATCGATCGATGAACTACCGAAAATCTGGAATGACAAATACGAGGAATATTTAGGGATTCGTCCAGAAAATGACCTTGAAGGGATCCTACAAGATGTTCATTGGTCAGGTTCAAGCTTCGGGTATTTCCCATCCTATGCTCTAGGGTATATGTATGCAGCACAATTACTTCATGCGATGGAAAAAGAAATCAATGTCGATGAAGTCTTGGCTTCAGATGATTATTCACCGATTCGTAAATGGTTGACTGAAAATATTCATCAATATGGTGCATCCAAGAAACCAAATGAATTGATTTTAGATGCAACGGATGAATTATTGAATCCTCAATACCTATTAGACTATTTACGTAAGATCTATTTTAGTGTCTATAAAATCAGCGAGACGCAAGATTTCGCTTAAAAGTAACAAGTGGAAAGAAGCTTCGCAAAGCGTTGCCTCCTCAACTGTTTAGTGGGAGCTCGTTTTGTTGAACTTCTTTTCGTTTTCGCGCTATCATCAATTGAAAAAAGGCAGGTTAGCTGCTTTCGTATCGAAAGAAGGAGAGAGATGAACAAGGAAAACAATGCGGCAGATCTTAGCAAAGTAATTGCTTATGCCAAGAGTATACTGGGGAACGATCACACAGGACATGGGTATGATCATGTCAAACGAGTGGCGGGATTAAGTCAAGCCATCATCGATGCCGACAAATTAACGGTTGATACCTTTGTCGTTCAGGCAGCAGCCTACTTACACGATACAGTGGATGATAAAGTTGTGGCGGATGTCACAGCGGCGTATACCGAGGTGCGAGCTTGTTTGACCGCAGCGAGAGCCAGTGAAGCACAAACGAAAGAAATTTTTTCTATTATTGAGAATCTATCTTTTTCAAAAGAACTTTTACAAGGGGCACAGGTAGCCTCAGTAGAAGGACGTGTGGTCCGTGATGCAGATCGTCTCGATGCTTTAGGTGCGATCGGTATTTTACGAACGAGCTATTTTGGTGGCAGTCATCAACACCCGATCCATGACAGTAACTTAGCACCAAAGACGTTTCAAGATCATCAGGATTACCGTAAAGGAACCACGGTGATCAATCATTTTTATGAAAAACTATTTTTGCTTCCCGAAAAGATGACCACGGCGTATGGCAAAAAAGAAGCCCGGCGACGTGTGGCTTTTATGAAAGATTTCTTGCAAGAATTTTATACAGAATGGGATGTATAGCTTTGTTTAGAGTTTTTTAAACGAAAATTCGATTATTTCCTTTTTCTTCCGTTGTTCTTTATAATAGTAAGTACAAAGGAGGGATGGAAATGTACTACCAACAGGCATTACAACCGAATGAACTATTGCCAGCAATTTCCAATTCAGGGGAATGTTTTTTTGTCATTCAGGCTGAGCTACCCATCCGGCAATATCAAATCGCAGTCTATCTTTACGACGATCAATTCTTTTTGTTACAAGATGATCGCTTATTTGATCAAATCGACCAAATCTCTAGTGAGACATTAGGGGACGAGGAAGAGATTTTACCATTTATCGAAGAAGCGTTGGAAGAAAACCATTATTTATTAGTGGAAAAAGCGTTTATTCGTTTAGATTTATCTACTTTGCAAAAGATGACCGATCTTACTAGTTTCGATATCTTGTTTTATGAATTTTTTGATTCATGGGGGGAAGAAGAATGAAACGGACTGAATACGTAACGCTACAAGACCAAACATTGATTGACCTATTCCAGCAGTTAGGAGAGGATGTTTCGAATCTGGAGCTGATCGATGAAGAAAAAAATATCGATGTGGTAGTTGTGTCGAATAGTGACTGGCAGTATTTGTTGGAACAAGTCGATGATGATGTAAAAGAAGCTTTCGCCGATCGTTCAGATATGGACGTTACTGGAGATTTAACCAATGAATAACAAGGCATTGAAGGATTGATAAACTGTTTTACCCTTTCTACATCTTGAAGTTATTTCAAAGAATCTTCTCTAACTAAGCAGCTAACCAAAAAATACGAAGCAATTTCATTCCTCAAGCAAGGGGAGCAGATTGCTTCGTATCACAAGGTAGGCTGCTTTTATTTTGACTGCAGGCGCACTTTTTTGACTTTTAGATAGCCGCGAACCAAGTTAACTATAAGTAAAAGAATCCCCACAATCAATGGAATCGCTAATAAGTAAGGTGAGTAAAGATGGGTATCTTGTACGTGCTGAAAAGATGTTTTAGCCACTTCATTGATGGCTTGTTGAATGACTTGTAAACTAAATCCAGTCAGAAAACCAGCAATGATGAATAGAACAAATCCTAAGTAGGGTATATCGGAAGACCGGCGAAAAAGAGCAAAAGCTACATATAAAACCAAAAGGAATGCCGGTACGCCAAAGGCAAAATAGGGATTTAACATGGTTTTTTAACCTCCTTTTCTTTTATGATACTCCAAAATTTACGTTTTGGGAAATAGCGTGTAAGATAAAAAGAAAACGTGAAGGAGTTCTTTATGTCCGCTTATATTACCCCAATAAAAGTTGCCCTGCTGGTTTTTCCTTTCCTAGCATTGGCGATATCAATGATTTTTTTTGTTATCCAATACCGAAAATACGGTCGTTTTATCTTGTCACGCGCACTGGTTCTGTATTCGTTTGTCTTCTATTTATTGTGCGCCTATTTCTTAGTTATCCTGCCATTGCCCTCGATCGAAGAGGTAGCGCAGATGACTGGCCCTAAGATGGAATTGCAGTTAGGGGCATCGTGGCAACATTTTGTCCAACAGACCGTCTTAAACATTCACGATCCACAAACCTATCTTCCCGCTATGAAACAAGGGGTCTTTTTAGAACCTCTCTTTAATTTATTGTTGACCTTGCCATTCGGGGTTTACTTACGTTATTACTTCAAGTGTTCTTTTTTTAAAACACTGGCGATGACCTTTTGTCTGACGTTGTTTTTTGAATTAACGCAGTTGACGGGACTGTATTTTATCTATCCTCGTCCGTATCGTTTATTCGATGTCAATGATCTCTTTGTCAATACAGTCGGAGGGCTTGTGGGCTGGACGATCGCCCCACTTTTTACGTTCTTATTGCCATCAAGAGAAGAAATGGACGCCGACTCTTACGCCAAGGGTACTCGGGTAACCGTGACACGAAGGGTGGTTGCTTGGTTGATCGACTGGGGAATACTGAATGTGATCAGTTTCCTTGTGGTGATCGCTGTTCGTTTGCTCACTCAACAGACGGTACGAGACTTTAGTGGGGACTATTGGTACTTTGCTCTTGAAGTGTTGCTGTACTTTGTGTTGTTGGCTTATCTTGCCAAAGGACAAACGATTGGAAAAAAACTCGTACGGATCAAAATCATGCAAGAAGGTCGTGAGCGTGTTAGCTTGGGGGCTTTATTGAAACGCTATGGCTTGTTTTATCTGATTTATGCCAGCATCAGTCGGGTCAATATCTTTTTCGCACCGTTTCTTGAGTCGGATAATATGCTGCTTTTAGTCGTTAGTTTGTTGATGGTAGTTATTTTTGGGTTGATCCAGTTTGGCTTTTACTTGAATCTCTTGTGGGCAGCAATAAAAAAAGAAAGCCGCTTTTTCTATGAACGCCGCAGTGCAACGTATACTATCAGTACGATCGATCCTCAATCGATTACAAAAGAAAGTTAGGAAAACAAGGCAACATATGCTATAATCCAAAGGATGCTAAAAGAAAGAAGGTGTTTGAATGTCTTTTGAGTCATTTAAATTTCAACCATTTATTTATGAAGCACTTGCTGATAAAAAGTTCTCTAAACCAACAGAAGTGCAAGAAAAACTGATACCTGTTATCCAAAAAGGCCGCAGTGTTGTAGGGCAATCACAGACCGGAAGTGGTAAGACCCATACATTTTTACTGCCGTTGATGGATAAAATCGATGCCGAAAAAGATGAAGTGCAAGTAGTGATCACTGCACCGAGTCGTGAATTAGCCACGCAAATCTATCACGCCGCAAAACAAATCGGCGGATTTCATGATCCTGAAATTCGAGTGTCAAATTTCGTCGGAGGAACGGATAAGCAACGTCAATTGAGCCGTCTGCAAAACCAACAGCCCCATGTCGTGATTGGGACACCTGGTCGTATCTTGGATATGATCAACGAACAAGCGTTAGGGGTTCACACTGCCAATGTATTTGTCGTGGATGAAGCAGACATGACCTTAGATATGGGCTTTTTAGAAGAAGTCGATCAAATTGCGGGGCGTTTGCCTGAGAAACTGCAAATGCTGGTTTTCTCCGCAACGATTCCAGAGAAATTGCGACCTTTCTTGAAAAAATACATGGCCAATCCATTGATCGAAGAAATCAAATCGAAAGCAGTCATCTCTGATACGATCGAGAATTGGTTGATTTCTACCAAAGGGAAAAATACCAATAAATTGATCTACCAATTATTGACTACAGGCCATCCCTATCTTGCCATCGTTTTTGCCAACACGAAGAGCCGTGTGGATGAAATTACGGATTACTTAAAGGAGCAAGGTTTAAAAGTGGCGAAGATCCACGGCGACATCAGCCCTCGTGAAAGAAAACGGATCATGCGCCAAGTGCAAAATTTGGACTACCAATATGTGGTCGCAACAGATTTAGCGGCGCGAGGGATTGATATTGAAGGGGTGTCTCATGTCATCAATGCTGAGATTCCAGCTGATTTGGATTTCTTTATCCATCGTGTTGGTCGGACAGGTCGAAACCAAATGGATGGGACCGCGATTACATTATATGATCCAAGTGATGAAGGGGCAATCCAAGCCATCGAAGATCTAGGGGTTGTTTTCCAACCGAAGGAAATCAAAAACGGAGAGATCGTTGCGACTTACGATCGGAATCGTCGACAAAAGCGGGAAAAATCTCGTGATGAATTAGACCCAACCTTGATTGGCTTAGTCAAGAAGAAGAAGAAAAAAATCAAGCCTGGCTACAAGAAAAAAATTCAATGGGCTGTTGATAAAAAGAACAAAGAAAAACGGAAGATCGAACGTCGTCAAACGACTCGAACTGCCCGCAAAAACAAGAAAAATTCGAATAGTTAATGGTTACCAAAACAGCAGTCATGTAAGGGGTGTTCTCTTACTTGACTGCTGTTTTTAATTGTTTGGTCATTTCTACACACAATACACCATCTTCAGTATAGGGATCGGACGTTTTTTGATACCCGCAGGCTTCATAAAACGCACAAGCATCGATCTCTGCTGATAAAACTGATTGGATGGCACCCTCTTGGATACCGCGCATTTCGAGATAATGCAGGAGCTTCCTTCCATAACCTTGATGACGAAAAGCTTTAGCTACGCAAAAGCGGTCAGGTTGCAGGGTATTTGGCGTAGAGAATTGATATCTGATGGTAGCGATCGGTGTGTTTCCATCATGCCAAAGAAAGTATGGACAAGTTTGGTCTTTTTCATCAAATTCCCATTCTATAGGGATGTGCTGTTCTTCCACAAAAACAGCTTGCCGAAGGGCGAAAACCGCTTGTAGCATCCACGGACTGCGTCCAAAATAAAGCATCAGTCGTTTTCCTCCTTTTTCGTGGTATACTCGTCATATAGTAATTGTAGCAGATGAGAGGAGAAATGACGTGGATTTTTTTGAGGCGTTACAATGGTCAAATTGGAAGACACTGTCCTTTGAAATCAAAGAACAGCTGATCCAGCAAATTTTAATGTATTTTGTCAGTCCTTTAAAGGAGATCACCGATGTCCATTTTAGTCAATTGACGTATGCAGGGTTGAAATGTGCTACCTTTGAATTAACGATCGATGGCGAAGACTTTGTCTTTATACCAGGGAACTCTGAGGCGATCTTAGGTTGGGATCTCGGTGTGCAAGGGTTACCGGCTACTTGCTGGAGTAAAAATTGGCAGTCAGCACCCAACGAGATCATTCACCAGCTGGAAACCATCTATGAATTAGAAACCAGCCAAGATTGGGGGATTTTTGTCAATGAGTCTACGAGCCCTTTGCGCAAAGCTGTGATTGATCCCATGCTAGTCCAAAAAAGTGCGCTGCCTGCTGGCGCAAGGTATATCGGGCAGCTGAATACGATCACTGGGGAGTTTCACGGGTTAGTCGATCAATTCAGTGTTTTCGAAAAAGAGCTAAAGGCACAATTCACAGCACCAGCGTCCTTTGAGGAAAGCTTGCGTTGGGAATTACCCGCTTTTTATCACGAAGAGAATCGCTATTTTGCTGCACTCGAGCCGTTATCGGAAACCTATCAGTTATTTACCCACGAATCCGTCAGTCAAACAGAATTGAAACAGCAGTTAGATAAACAAGGCTTTCAGTTGCTATCAGAGGATCAATGGGAATACGTTTGCGGTGCTGCGACTCGGCGACTTTTTCGCTGGGGCAATGAAAAGCCCTGCGATGATGGCGTCTCTTTGTCAACCGCTGAATTGCTTGAACCGAATTTATTTGGCTGCACCTATGGGCTTGCGGATGCGTGGGAGCTGACAGATGGCTTGTCTTTAAAAATGGAGAATTGGCAAATTTGTGGTCATCCCTTATTCGATGCATTGCCGTATGCCAGTTATTACCGTTCACGGAAAATGTTGCAGCCCGATCAAAAGCTTTCTCCCCAGAACTATCGTTACCGCAAAGGGATCCTAATCAATAAAGACCGGATTTGAGGATTGACTTTTTCAAAACATTTCCTTATACTTTGAATGACGAAGGATATGGTCGGTTTGATGATTCATTACAGAAAGTTTTTCATTGCTGAGAGAAAAACATGAATTCGGACGGATTGCTCCCTTTGGTGCTCAACTGCAGCAGAAATGTTGCCGTCCACTCCGCGTTAACGAGTCTAAGAGGTAATGAGTCACATCATTGCAAGCAAGGTGGTACCGCGTATCGACGTCCTTGCTCTGCAATGGTGTTTTTTTATCGTCAAAATGTCTCGACAGGCATAAGAGCGCCTTACCAGCAATTTTGTCAGCCCCTTTATCTTAAGCGAACACAGAAGAAAGTAGGAGAATAACGTGAAACAATTATCCAGTGCAGAAGTACGCCAAATGTTTTTGGACTTCTTTCAATCAAAAGGTCATTCAATTGAACCAAGTGCGTCCCTTGTCCCAGTCAACGATCCAACCCTATTATGGATCAATTCAGGGGTGGCAACGCTAAAAAAATATTTTGATGGCAGTGTTGTTCCTGAAAACCCAAGAATGACCAATGCGCAAAAATCGATTCGGACCAACGACATCGAAAACGTTGGGAAAACAGCAAGACATCATACGATGTTTGAAATGTTAGGCAACTTTTCGATCGGCGATTACTTTAAGAATGAAGCGATTCATTGGGCCTGGGAGTTTTTGACCTCCCCAGAATGGATGGCTTTTGATCCAGAGAAATTATATGTCACGGTTTATCCAAAAGACACGGAAGCAAAACGGATCTGGGCAGAAGAAGTCGGCTTAACACCAGAGCATATCGTTGAGATTGAAGACAACTTTTGGGACATCGGTGCAGGCCCCTGTGGACCGGATTCAGAGATTTTCTATGACCGTGGTCCTGAGTTTAATGACGTAGCGGAAGATGATCCCGAAAACTATCCTGGTGGCGAAAATGAACGCTATTTGGAAATCTGGAATCTGGTCTTTTCAGAATTCAATCATCAACCAGATGGCTCCTATGAACCACTACCACATAAAAACATTGATACGGGGATGGGGCTGGAACGAATGGTTTCCATCGTTCAAAATGCACCAACCAATTTTGAAACAGACTTGTTTCTGCCGATCATCAATGCAGTGGCAGATTTAAGCGGTCGTGTGAACTACGGCGACAGCAAAACGACAGATATCTCCTTTAAAGTGATTGCAGACCATATCCGCGCGCTTTCTTTTGCGATCGGCGATGGGGCACTGCCTTCAAATGAAGGCCGTGGCTATGTTTTACGTCGTTTATTACGTCGTGCAGTCATGCATGGGAAAAAATTAGGGATCGATGCTGCCTTCTTATACAAATTAGTACCGATCGTTGGCGAGATCATGGAAAGCTACTATCCTGAAGTATTAGAGCAGCAAGAATTTATTGAAAAAGTAATCCGCAACGAGGAAGAACGTTTCCATGAAACCATCAATGAAGGGTTAGATATTTTAAATCAAGTGATCGCCCAAGTAAAAGCAGACGGGCAAGATACGTTAGCTGGTCAAGATATTTTCAAATTGTATGATACTTACGGCTTCCCAGTTGAATTGACAGAAGAAGTGGCGGAAGACGAAGGGTTGAAAGTGGACCACCAAGGGTTTGAACAAGAAATGGATGCACAACGTGCCCGTGCTCGTGCGGCTCGACAAACGGAGCTTTCAATGGGCGTACAATCCGCTTTATTGACAGATATCAAAGTAGACAGCCGTTTCGTTGGCTATGATTCACTTGAAGCAAACAGCGAATTATTAGTGATCATCCAAGACGAAGCGTTACATGATTCTGTTTCGACAGGTGAAGCAAAACTGATTTTTGCTGAAACACCATTTTATGCAGAGATGGGTGGACAAGTTGCAGATACAGGGACGATCGTAGCAGAGGATGGCACGATCGTAGCAGAGGTGACGGATGTCAAGAAAGCACCGAACGGTCAGTTCTTGCATACTGCTACAGTCAAAGCGCTACTACAAGAAGGCGTGAATTATTTCTTACAAGTGGATCAGCATCGTCGCAATAAGATCATCAAAAATCATACGGCGACTCACTTATTGCATAAAGCGTTAAAAGAAGTATTAGGTAGCCATGCGAACCAAGCAGGTTCATTAGTTGCTCCAGGACATTTGCGCTTTGACTTTAGTCATTTCGGGCAAGTGACCAGCGAAGAGCTGAGCCAAATGGAACAAATCGTCAACCAAAAAATTTGGGAAGCCCTCCCTGTTGTGACGATCGAAACGGATATCGATACCGCAAAAGGCATGGGAGCGATGGCACTCTTTGGTGAAAAATATGGGCATGACGTTCGCGTCGTCAATGTTGCCGATTGGTCGATCGAATTATGTGGGGGAACCCATGTAGCAAATACGGAGGATATCGGTATTTTCAAAATCGTTTCTGAATCAGGGATCGGTGCTGGTGTTCGTCGGATCGAAGCAGTGACTAGTCAAGAGGCCTATACGCTATTGCATGAAGAAGAGACGCAATTGAAAGCAATCGCAGGGATCGTTAAATCCGCTCAATTAAAAGAAGTCGTTGCCAAAACAGAACAACTGCAAGCGCAGCTGCGTGAATTGCAAAAAGAAAACGAAGCTCTTGCCAGCAAGTTAGCAAACCAGCAAGCAGGGGATGTTTTCAAAGATGTCAAAGAAGTAAATGGTCTGCGTCTGATCACAGCAAAAGTGACTGTAAAGGACATGAACCAATTACGTCAACTAGCTGACCAATGGAAACAAAAAGACCATTCTGATATTTTAGTGTTAGCTACCGCGAATGATGGCAAAGTGAATCTTTTAGCTGCCATGAACAAAGCAGCCAATGAAAAAGGATTGAAAGCGGGCGATTTGATCAAAGAGATTGCACCTAAAGTTGGTGGCGGCGGTGGCGGTCGTCCTGATATGGCGCAAGCCGGCGGGAAGAATCCTGAAGGAATCGCAGCAGCACTTGAGTCAGCAGCAACGTGGTTAGCTGCCAAGTAATTACACTCACTGGTTGAATCTGTGCAGCAAGTTTCTTTCGTTTGAGAAGATAGATGAAAGAGGAGCGCAGGTCTTTAACACATTCCTTTTTTGAACGAAGATGACGGAGGGGGAGACCCTTCCGTTATCTTTTTCCTTTTTCCTACGTGTTATCTGAAAATGCGTTTGATAATTGAAGGGAATTCGCTTTTTTTTCGAAAAAACGATACGAATAGTTGTTTAATTGAATTCCTTCGGGGTAAAATAAGAAAGATGGTTTTTTGAGAGGGTGATGATTTGCTAAACTTTTTTTTAAAACGTAGCAAAAAAAATGGTGTCTACGAACGTACAGCCATCGGGAAGTTAGCGGGTAGCCTCGGGTTGCTTTCCAACCTCCTATTATTCGCAGGGAAATTTATCATTGGCTTATCTGCACAATCTGTTTCGATTATGGCCGATGCCATCAACAGTCTTTCAGATACCGCCTCGTCTATTTTAACATTGATCGGTTTTCGGATCTCGGCGAAACCAGCTGACAGTGAACATCCATATGGACATGAGCGTTTTGAAGCCATCAGTGGGTTTGTGGTATCTTTGATCATCACATTTGTTGGTGGCCAATTTCTCATCAGTTCTGTGCAACGCGTCATGGAACCGACGAGTATCCGTCTTTCCCCACTATTGTTTATCGTTTTGGTTTTATCGATTTTGATCAAAGTCTGGCAGGGAGCAATGTACCGCAGATTGGCTAAGTTGATCGGCTCTCAAACACTAAGTGCCAGTGGTCAAGACAGTCTCAACGATGTGTATATACAACAGGGGCGGTTTTGTTTTCAGCGACGATCGAGTGGTTGACCGGTTTACGAATCGATGGCTATGTTGGTTGTCTGATTGCTCTCTACATTTTGATCAGCGGCATTAAAATGATTCGGTCTTTCATCAATGAATTGCTAGGGGCAAGACCTACGCAAGAAGAAGTCTCCGCCATGGAGCAGCGCTTGGATCACTATCCGACGATTCTCGGTTACCATGATTTACTGGTTCACAATTATGGGCCGAAAAATCGTTTTGCCAGTGTGCATATCGAAGTGGATGAAACCTGGTCACTACGAGAAGCGCATGAGGTGATTGATGCGATTGAACAAGATTTTCGCCAATCCTTGAAAGTCGACCTGGTCTGTCATCTTGATCCAGTACCAATTCAAAATCAGCAGTATCGGCATCTGAAAAAAGAAGTGTCAAAGATCGTTCGCTTCGTTGACCCACAGTTACGGATGCATGATTTTCAGGTCAAAGGAGATCTGTTGGCTTTTGATTTAGTGATTCCCGCAAAATCTGTTTATAACGATCGAGAAATCGAAGAAATCTTGAAACAAAAAATCAAAGAAACACTAGGGGACTATGATTTAAAGCTTGCTTTCGACCATAGTTACCTATTATAGGGTTACAGGATATAGGAGGAAACTATGATAAAAATGGATATGAGCATGATTTCCACGGTCTTATTGGCACTTTTGTTTATTAATACGATTGCTGCTTTTATTACTGTTTTTCGGAAACCACGCTCGATTGCAAGTGTCTTTGCTTGGATGATGACGTTGGTATTCATCCCCGGCATTGGGTTCTTGTTGTACTTGTTTTGCGGACGGGGAATCGATGGAGAAATTATTTATAAATTCAGTGAGCATCATCAGAGTAGGATCAATGAGTTGAATCGAATCATCAAAGTGCACAATTATTCTTTTCCAGAACATCCTTACTCAGATGATAATCATTTATTGGAGCGCTATTTTAAAAACCTGGATGAATCGCCCTTGACTAAAGGAAATAAGGTGGAATTTTACACAGATGGCAAAGAAAAATTTGCAGCAATATTCGAAGATATGAAGCAAGCTGAAGACAACCTGCATGTGGAGTATTATTCATTTTTTAATGATGAGATCGGTGGCCAATTCTTGTCTATCTTGATCGATAAAGCCCGTGAAGGCGTGGAAGTCCGTTTGGTCTATGATCCATGGGGTTCACCGAAAGCCAATCGCAAGTTCTTCCAACCGCTGATCGATGCTGGAGGAAAAGTCGTGCCATTTATCACCTCGAAAAATCTGATTCGCAACACACGGCTAAATTACCACCTTCATCGGAAAATCGTTGTGATCGATGGACAAATTGGCTGGACTGGCGGGTTTAATGTTGGGGATCAATATCTTGGCAAAAAGGCCAAGTTCGGCTATTGGCGAGATACCCACGCAAGAATCGTCGGAACCGCTAGCTTTACGCTACAAGAGATTTTTATTCGTGATTGGAATGCATCGGTGCAAAAGGAAGAGGATCAGCTAGAATACGAAGATCGTTATTTTATTTTGCCACCGAAAGAGCTTGCTGGAAATGTTGATCTGCAAATTGTCGCCGACGGTCCAGAAACAGAGACCCAAATCCTTAAAGGCGGTTTTGTGAAAATGATTTTGGCTGCGAAAGAATCGATTTGGATCCAAACGCCTTATTTGATTCCTGATGACAGTATGATGAATGCATTGGAAATTGCCATCCACTCAGGTGTAGACGTCCGAATCATGATTCCATGTATGCCGGATCATCCATTCATTTATCGGGCAACACAGCATTATGCCAATTACTTGCATCGCCGTGGTGCAAAAATCTACATCTATAACAACGGTTTCCTCCATGCGAAGACGGTCATGATGGATGATACCATTAGTTCCTTTGGGACGACGAATCAAGACATTCGGAGTTATGCCTTGAATTTTGAAGTCAATGCCTTCGCCTACGATCACGATGTCACGCAAACGTTGAAAGGCTTCTTTGAAGAGGATATGGCACAATCAACATTACTGACGGATGAAATTTTGGCTAAGCAATCTTACTGGTTGCGCTTCAAACAAAACTTCTCTCGGTTATTGTCTCCGATCCTTTAATTTCATCGCTTTTGCTAATCCTTGGCGGGCCAAATGGTCGGCACCTTTGTTTTGACTCTCAGGGACCCATTGGATGATCGCTAAAGAGAACTGTTTCAACAAGTATTGAATTTCTGTTAAATAATCAGAAAAAGCAGGGTTTTTGGTATAATTCTTGTCGATGGTCTGCGCAACGACTTTGCTGTCGGTATAAAGCATAATTGTCTGTTCCTGTAACCCTTTGTTAATCAACAGCTGCAGCGCGTTGACCATCACAGCGAACTCTGCTTGGTGGTTGGTGGAATCAGGTAGCGGAAACGCAATTTGTTCATGCAGATCAGTACCGACAATGACGATTCCACCGCCACTAGGGCCTGGGTTGCCTTTCGTGGAAGCATCAAGATAAACTTTTAACATTGTCTCACCCTTTTTTGATATGATAAAGATAGTATACTAGAAATTTTATGTTGTGAGGAACTTTTATGAAGCGTAAATTGTATTGGCAACCGGAAGCTGCTACAGCGATCATTTATTGGTCGTTCACTATGATGATATTATTTATCAGTTTGATTCTTTCGTTAGAAAATACCAGACCTTATTGGAAAAGCAACCTCGTTTTAGCCGTCTTTTTCTTTTTTGTATGGTTAGGGATTCACCGAAGCATGCTCATCAGGAATGATTTGCTCCTGATTCGCTATGCGCGCTTATGGAAGAAAAGCCTTATTTCTTTACCTGAGATAGAAAAATGGCAAATTATAAACCGTTTAATAAGCATTACCGATCATCAAAAAACGTATACCTTCACGTTGCGTAAAAAAGATGTGGCATGGTTAGAAACTTTTTTTCAAGAAAAAATCCCTGAAAAAAGGGTGCAGGTCAAAACCAACGAGTAATTCATAGAAATCTAGAAAGCAGCGATCACTCCTTTTGGCGGTACAGCCTTAAGAGGGACGTTGTTTTTTGTTTACATAAAGGATTCGTGAAACTTCTTGTAAAAGTGTGAAAAATCTCTCTTTCTTTCTGAATAAAATCAAGTATAATAAGAGCATAGCAAACAAAATACATTTTAAAGTGCTAAATAGTTCGTGAATTGAGGGTAAAAATGAAATCAGATATCGAAATTGCACAAGAATCAATGCCTAAACCGATTATTGAAATTGCTGAACCACTTGGTTTAACAGGCGATGACCTGGAACTTTATGGCAAGTATAAAGCAAAAATCGAATGGTCGGCAATCACCGAAAAAGCAAACAATCCGCTGGGGAAACTCATTTTAGTCACAGCCATCAGTCCGACACCTGCTGGAGAAGGCAAGTCAACCGTGACCATTGGACTTGCAGATGCGTTAAATCAAATCGGCAAGCAAACCGTCATCGCCTTACGTGAGCCATCTTTAGGACCAGTAATGGGCATCAAAGGCGGCGCCACCGGCGGCGGCAAAGCACAAGTGTTGCCGATGGAGGACATCAACTTACACTTCACTGGCGATATGCATGCGATCACAGCAGCAAACAATGCCTTGTCTGCATTGATCGACAATCATATCCAGCAAGGCAATGAGTTGGGGATCGACGGACGTCGGGTCACATGGAAACGGGTTGTCGATTTGAATGATCGAGCGTTACGACAAGTGATCGTCGGTCTAGGGGGACCGTTACAAGGCGTTCCCCGAGAAGACGGTTTTGACATCACCGTTGCTAGTGAAATCATGGCGATTTTGTGCTTGGCAACAAGCATTGATAATTTAAAAGAGCGATTAGGAAAGATTTTAATTGGTTATTCTTTTGAGAAACAACCAATTTACGTAAAAGATTTGGCGGTCCAAGGTGCTTTAGCCTTACTTTTAAAAGATGCCCTCAAACCGAATCTCGTTCAAACGATTGAAGGAACCCCTGCGCTGATCCATGGCGGACCTTTTGCGAATATCGCCCATGGGTGTAACAGTGTCATCGCAACCGAGACGGCTTTGCACTTAGGCGAATACACGGTGACCGAAGCTGGGTTTGGTGCTGACTTAGGGGCAGAGAAATTTCTTGATATCAAAACACCGAACTTATCAAAGGCACCAGATGCGATCGTAGTAGTAGCGACGATCAGAGCACTGAAGATGCATGGTGGAGTCGCTGTGGCTGATTTAGGGACAGAAAACTTAAAAGCATTAGAGTTAGGCTTCAGTAATTTAAAGCGACATGTTGAAAACATGCGTAAATACGGGATTCCAGTTGTCGTTGCGCTTAATGAGTTCTCACAAGACACCGAAGCGGAGCGAACATTAGTCGAAACCATGTGCCAGCAAATCGACGTCACCATCGCACGGACAGCCGTTTGGGCAGACGGTGGTGCAGGTGGAACGGATCTAGCAAAAGCAGTGGTTCAACTAATCGAGGAAAAATCTGCCTACTATCAACGCTTGTATACCGACGATTTGCCTTTAGCGGATAAAGCTTCTTTGATCGTGCGTGAGATCTATGGCGGGGTAGAGGTTGAGTTTGCGCCGAAAGCCAAGGCACAGTTGCAAAGCTTCAAAGAACAAGGCTGGGATCAGCTGCCGATCTGTATGGCAAAAACCCAGTATTCCTTTAGTGATGATCCAAAGCGATTGGGGGCACCAGATGACTTTACAGTAACGATTCGCGAATTCGTGCCAAAATTAGGGGCTGGCTTTATCGTAGCCTTGACTGGTGCCGTGATGACGATGCCAGGATTACCGAAGAAACCTGCCGCCATCAATATGGACGTGACTTCTGATGGCCAAGCGATCGGTCTTTTCTAAAAGAGCTATCACAAACAAAGAAGGCATTCGCGGCATTTGAAACGGAAAAACGGAAAGAGATGATTTAAAAGGACGGATGCAAGCGGCATTCGTCTTTTTCTCGTTCATTAGACGTGATGGAAGATAAAAGTAGGGATTCTTGTTATAATAATCAAGGAAGCAAGCAAAAGTCTATTTTCTTTCTTTTGATAATCAAGTATACTTAACCAATTGAGGTGATCTTTGTCAATGGAGCTACAACTAACTAGGAGGACTGGTTTTTATGGAATGGGCAGTCCCTTGGAGGTCATGCAAGGAAAAAAAAGAATCGCTGCCATCAATCATCAGCAAACGATTTTTTTGGCGCTGGCTGAGCAGACGCCGATTCGTGTGCGCATGTTTTTTTTAGAAAGTCAGCCTTTTCAGTTACCAAAAGGCCAATCAGCGCTCAAGCTGGAGGTCGTGATGAATCCTGCGCTTAAAAGAATATATATCGGCTTTTATTTAAGCCTTTTTCTCATGATGGGGGTATTGGGCTTATTATCCATCTCCCTTTACTCGTTGCTTTTTGTCGGTGTGTATTTAGTGGCATATTTTGTCTTTGTTTTGATTTATTTAAAAAAAGCGTATCTTATCAAGGAGGTTCCTCATGGCTAGTGGTGCAGATCAATTTTTGAGCAGTTTTAATCGAATCGAAAAGCGGCTTCGTGACGAATTGGATAATCCGCGGAATATGGGTTTTTCTGAAATGGTTCGTCGCTTGTCAAAAAGCAAAAATATCAATGTCAGAAGAGCAGAAGATGATCTATTACAAATGGCTCAGCTGCGCAATGCCATCGTTCATGAAAAAATTGGTGAGAACTTTGTCATTGCAGAGCCAAATGAATGGGTCGTCAATCGCATTCAAGAAATTGAACGCTCCTTACTGGCACCTGAAAAAGTCATGCCGCGTTTTGCGAAACGAGTGACTGGTTTTGAAAAGCACCTGCCATTACCAGAGTTATTGAAAATCGTTGCCCAAAAACGCTACTCACAATTTCCAATCTATGATAATGGTCGATTTTTGGGCTTGATCACTTTGCGAATGCTGGGGTACTGGTTAGCAAAAGAAAGCCTCCATGGTGAAATCAAGTTAGCAGGCAGAACGGCCGATGAATTATTAGCAGGAGACGGGAAACGATCGAATTTTTGTTTCGTTTCGGCAGAAACAACCATCGTAGAAGTGGAAGAATTGTTTCAAAAAAATGCCCTGCTTGAGGCGGTATTGATCACCAAAGATAAAAATCCGAATGGAAATCTCTTGGGCATCATCCGTCCACGAGATATTTTCAAAGAAGAAAGAGTGGAAAATTTATGATCGCGTTGTTTTTTTTGTTAAGTGCTGTTGTCATTGGTTTGGATCAATGGCTAAAAATTTGGATCGTTGCCAATTATCAACTAGGTGAAACACATTCTCTGATCGACAATGTGTTGTCCCTGACCTATCTTCAGAATACGGGTGCAGCTTGGAGTATTCTAGAAGGAAAAATCACCTTTTTTGCGATCATCACCGTTATCGCGGTTGCCGTCGTTGTTTATCTATTGTTTCGCTACCAAAAAAGCAGCCTATGGTTTCGTTTCGGACTGGCGTTTGTTCTAGGTGGCGCTATCGGGAACTTCATCGATCGCTTGCAGCATGGCTTTGTGGTAGACATGTTCCAGCTTGATTTTATCAATTTCCCAATTTTCAATATCGCTGATATGTCATTAGTGTTTGGGGTAATCTTGATTTTTATTTATGCACTAGTAGATGATGTAGCAAAAGGGAAACAAGGAGAATCAAATGGAAAAGCAAATTGAAGTAATCATTAAAGAAGAAAAAGGGCGGGTCGACAAAGTGTTGGCCGAACGCTTGCCTGACCATAGCCGTTCACAAGTCCAACAATGGCTGAAAGAAGATGCCGTTACTTTGGCAGGTGAGACGGTCCGGGCTAATTATAAAGTAAAAGCAGGCGATCACTTGG
The DNA here is from genome assembly GCF_002393265.1 of Enterococcus sp. FDAARGOS_375. NCBI lineage: Bacteria > Bacillati > Bacillota > Bacilli > Lactobacillales > Enterococcaceae > Enterococcus > Enterococcus sp. FDAARGOS_375. The sequence continues at coordinate 3,077,479 of NZ_CP023515.1, forward strand.
TCATCCAAGTGCCAGAGCCGGAAGTAGTAGATTTAGAGCCAGAAAATATTCCCTTGACGATCGTCTATCAAGATGCTGATGTGGCAGTCATCAACAAGCCGCAAGGGATGGTGGTTCATCCATCCGCTGGTCATCCGAGTGGCACCTTAGTCAACGCATTGTTGTACCATATGGAGGATCTATCGACGATCAACGATGTTGTTCGGCCGGGTATCGTTCATCGAATCGACAAAGATACGTCGGGTCTGTTAATGATTGCCAAAAATGATCAGGCGCATGAGTCGTTAGCGAAACAATTGAAAGACAAAACCTCGTTACGCAAGTATGTGGCTTTGGTCCATGGCAATATCAGCCACGAAAAAGGCACCATCAATGCACCGATCGGCCGCTCAAAAGTCAATCGTAAAATGCAGGCGGTGATTGAGAACGGCAAACCCGCAGTGACTCATTTCACCGTGTTGGAACGCTTTGATCAATTTACCTTGGTGGAATTGCAATTGGAAACTGGAAGAACCCACCAAATTAGAGTGCATATGCAATATATCGGGTTTCCGTTAGCCGGTGACCCAATCTACGGACCAAAGCGTACCTTAAAAGGCAACGGCCAGTTTTTACATGCCAAGCTTTTAGGTTTCACACATCCCACAACGGGTGAGTCAATGGTCTTTGAAGCCCCATTACCAGAACTATTTGAGGACACCCTAAAAAAATTACGAAAAAATGATTGATTTTTTTGTGGTGGAACTGTATAGTAATTGTAACAACTAAATAGCTCCTTTAAATGTAGTCCCGTGAGGCTAAGAAGGAATGAGTAAGCAGACGACTCCCGCGTTGGAGATTCGAACCCTTACTGGATGATAACGTGTACCCAAAATCCACAGAATGGGATTTTAGGTAACGATCGGAAAACATGACTCCTACCTCAATCAGGTAGGAGTTTTTTTATGTTCAAAATTAGGAGGGAACAACATATGGCAGCGAAAGAAGTAGTAGATGCAGTAACAATGAAACGAGCGTTAACACGGATCACCTACGAAATTATTGAAAGAAATCGTGGCATTGATAATTTGGTGCTAGTAGGAATCAAGACAAGAGGCATCTATATCGCCCAACGGATTGCGGAACGTTTAAAACAATTGGAAGGCGTAGAAGTACCTGTTGGTGAATTGGACATCACCTTGTACCGAGATGATAAAAAGAGCGAAGATGATCCAGAGATCCATTCATCAGACATTCCGACGGCTATTGACGGCAAAGAAGTGATCTTGATCGATGATGTCTTGTTTACCGGACGGACGATTCGAGCAGCTTTGGATGCCATCATGGATATTGGTCGACCAAAGAGAATCTCACTAGCCGTTCTAGTTGATCGCGGCCATCGGGAACTGCCGATTCGGGCAGATTTTGTTGGGAAGAATATTCCAACTGCTTTAAGTGAAGAAATTATCGTTGAGATGGAAGAATCAGACGGTTCTGACCGGATCATGATCAATAAAGAAAACGACTAGGAAGAAGAGTGACAGCAACATGCAGAAGCAAGAATTTCGTAATCCAGACGCAGTTTTAGACATCAAAGATCGGCCCAAAGCATTGCCTTGGTTAGGCCTTAGTTTACAACATCTTTTCACGATGTTCGGTGCGACAGTTTTAGTACCGATCTTGGTAGGGATCAACCCCAGTATCGCTTTGGTAAGTTCCGGTATTGGGACATTGGTTTACTTGGTCACAACGAAAGGGAAAATCCCAGCGTATCTAGGCAGCAGCTTTGCGTTTATCGCGGCGATGCAAATGCTGATGGAATCAGACGGCTACCCAGCCATCGCCCAAGGCGCCATCACGACTGGGTTGGTCTACGTGATCGTTTCTCTGATCATCAAACGTGCTGGCGCTGCTTGGTTGGATAAGATCTTACCACCGATCATTGTCGGTCCTGTGATTATGGTGATTGGTCTAGGATTAGCCGCCAACGCCGCCCAAAATGCGATGTACAATGACTCAGTTTACGATTTCAAGTACATTCTAGTAGCTTTGGCTACCTTGGGATTAACGATTTTCTTCAACATGTTTTTGCGAGGGTTCTTAGGGCTGATCCCGATCCTGCTAGGGATCGTTGGCGGATACTTGATCGCCTTAGCGGCAGGGATCGTCGACGTACAACCAATCATTGACGCCAACTGGTTTGGGCTGCCAAGTTTCGAAATTCCTTTCATTAATTATGAACCCAAACTGTATCTAAATGCGATTACTACGATGGCACCGATCGCTTTCGTCACCATGACAGAACATATCGGACATCTGATGGTCTTAAACAAACTAACGAAGCGGAACTTCTTTGAAGAGCCGGGCTTGAACCGAACACTCTTAGGCGACGGTTTTGCTCAAATCGCAGCCGGTCTCGTTGGGGGACCGCCAGTGACAAGTTACGGAGAAAACATCGGGGTTTTAGCAATTACACGGGTCCATAGCGTGTTCGTCATCGGTGGTGCGGCAGTTTTAGCCATCGTACTAGGCTTCGTTGGAAAACTAAGCGCATTGATCTTAAGTATTCCTGGTCCAGTCATCTCAGGGATCAGCTTCCTGCTCTTTGGCGTCATCGCTGCCAGCGGGTTGAAAATTTTGATCGACAACAAAATCGATTTTGATCGTAAGAAGAATTTGATCATTGCGTCAGTGATCCTTGTGGTAGGAATCGGCGGTCTTGTATTCACGGTCGGTACCTTCACCTTATCTGCAATGGCGTTAGCAACTGTCCTAGGAATCTTCTTGAATCTTATTTTACCTGACAGCTCTCGCAGCGAAGAAAAATAACTTGTGCCAACTCATCGTTTAAACAGAATCAAAGGAGGAATTCATTCATGATTATTCAATCCGAAAGAATCAGCTTAAAGCATCTTTTGACGGTCGAAGCATTGACAGACCGTGAAGTGATGGGACTCATCCGCAGAGGACAAGAATTCAAAAGAGGGGCGAAATGGATGCCCCAAAAGGAACAGTATTTCGCAACAAATCTCTTTTTTGAAAACAGTACTAGAACCCACAAAAGCTTTGATGTTGCTGAGAAAAAACTAGGGATCGAAGTCATTGAATTTGAAGCCTCCACCAGTTCTGTTCAAAAAGGCGAGACCCTGTATGACACAGTCTTGACGATGTCAGCTCTGGGCGTAGATGTGGCAGTCATTCGCCACGGCGATGAAAACTACTACGACGCTTTGATCCAAAGCAAAACGATCCAGTGCAGTATCATCAATGGCGGGGACGGCAGCGGCCAACACCCAACACAATGTTTGTTGGATCTAATGACGATCTATGAAGAGTTCGGGCACTTTGACGACTTGAAAGTCGCCATCGTAGGTGACATCACCCACTCACGGGTCGCAAAATCAAACATGCAAATGCTCAAGCGACTTGGCGCAAAAGTTTTCTTTTCAGGACCGAAAGAATGGTACGACGAAGAGTTTGAAGTGTACGGTCATTGGCTGCCATTAGATGAATTAGTGGAAGAAGTTGATGTCATGATGATGCTTCGTGTCCAGCACGAGCGCCATGATGGAACGGAAAGCTTTTCCAAAGAAGAATACTTAAAAAATCACGGGTTGACCGTCGAACGGGCAGCCAGAATGAAGGAACATGCGATCATAATGCACCCAGCGCCGGTCAATCGCGATGTGGAATTGGCTGATGCGCTAGTTGAAAGCTTACGCTCACGAATCATTACACAGATGTCGAATGGCGTCTTCGTTCGAATGGCGATTCTTGAAGCAGTATTAAATGGTAAAGCCTAACAGTCAAAAGGAATAAGAGGAGGAAGTTTACATGAAAACACTCATTAAAAACGGTAAAATCATCAAAAAAGACAATCACTGTGTTCCTGCAGCAATTTGGATCGAAGAAGGAATCATTCGCGGGATCGGTACAGCATTTCCCGAAACAGATTTTGACGAAGTCATCGATGCCAAAGAGCAATTGATCACACCAGGGTTAGTGGATGTTCATGTACACTTCAGAGAACCAGGCTTTGAATACAAAGAAACAATTGAAACGGGTAGTAGGGCAGCAGCTCGTGGTGGGTTCACAACAGTTTGCGCAATGCCTAACCTTGACCCAGTTCCTGATACACCAGAAAAATTAACAGCTGTATACGAAAAAATCAACGCAGATGCGTCTATCAATGTCTTACAATACGCGCCGATTACAGAAAACTTGCGCAGTGAAACATTGACGGATGCAGCTGGAATGAAAGCTGCTGGCGCTTTCGCCTTGACGAACGATGGCGTGGGTGTTCAGACTGCTGGCACAATGTATCTGGCAATGAAGCAAGCAGCCGAAAATGACTTGGCTTTGGTTGCCCATACAGAAGATGATTCCTTACTCTTTGGCGGCGTGATGCATGCTGGTAAAAAAGCGGAAGAGCTTGGATTGCCAGGGATCTTGAGTGTAACGGAAGCTTCTCAAATCGCTCGGGATGTGCTTTTGGCGGAAGCAACAGGAGCCCATTACCATGTCTGCCATGTTTCTACGAAAGAAAGTGTTCGAGTGATCCGAGATGCCAAAAAAGCTGGCATTCATGTGACAGCCGAAGTTTCTCCCCACCATTTACTTCTGATCGATGAAGATATTCCTGCCGATGAAGGCTTTTGGAAAATGAACCCACCATTACGTGGGCAAGAAGACCGTGAAGCGTTGATCGAAGGTCTGCTGGATGGCACGATCGACTGTATCGCGACGGATCATGCACCGCATGGTTATGAAGAAAAAATGCAAAGCTTTTTAAAAGCTCCCTTTGGCATCGTCGGATCAGAATATGCCTTCCAATTGTTGTACACTCATTTTGTAAAAACAAGACGCTTTACCTTACAGCAATTAGTGGATTGGATGACCGTGAAACCAGCATCAATCTTTGGTCTAAGCACCGGAACGATGATGGTCGGAGACAAAGCCGATCTCGCAATTTTTGACTTAGAATCAGCTTATAACGTGGATCCTAAGCAATTCCTATCAAAAGGAGTCAATACGCCTTTCGGTGGATGGACGTTATATGGGGATACAAGTTATACATTTGTAAATGGAAAATTAGTATGGCAAAAAGGTGGGCAATAATATGAAACGTTGGCTTATTTTAGAAGATGGAACATACTTTGAAGGCGAAGGCTTTGGTGCCAGTATCAATGTTTTTGGTGAGATTGTTTTTACCACCAGCATGACGGGCTATCAAGAAGCCATTACGGATCAAAGCTTTAACGGACAAATCATTACGTTTACGTATCCGATGGTAGGAAATTACGGCGTCAACCGAGACGACTACGAATCAATTTCACCGACTTGTAAAGGGGTCGTTGTGAAAGAACACGCGCGTCTAGCGAGTAATTGGCGGAAACAGCTGACGTTAGATGAATTTTTAAAACGCAAAAATATTCCAGGGATCGCAGGAATCGATACACGCGCGCTGACAAGAAAGATCCGTCAACACGGAACCATGAAAGCGAGCATCGTTGATGCGGGAGATGTCTTTGACCATGCCTTTGATCAATTAAAAGCAGCGGTTTTACCAACCAATCAAGTGGCACAAGTTTCTACCTCAAAACCTTATCCAAGTCCTGGAACGGGTCGCAATATCGTGGTCATCGACTTCGGCTTGAAGCACAGTATTTTACGAGAGCTGTCACGTCGCAACTGCAATCTAACGATTTTGCCATACAATACGACAGCCCAAGAAATTTTAGACCTCGCACCAGATGGTGTAATGCTGACGAACGGACCGGGCGATCCTAAAAGCTTGCCAGAAGCAATTAAAATGATACAAGGGATTCAAGGTAAGGTACCAATCTTCGGGATTTGTTTAGGCCATCAGCTCTTCTCATTAGCAAATGGGGCAGATACCTATAAAATGAAGTTCGGTCACCGCGGATTGAACCATCCAGTAAGAGAAATCGCCACTGGTCGGATCGATTTTACCTCACAAAACCATGGCTTTGCTGTGGATGAAGCATCCATCGATCCTGAAAAACTAATGGTGACCCACGTCGAAGTGAACGATGGCACGATCGAAGGGGTTCGTCATCGCCGCTACCCAGCATTCAGTGTCCAATACCACCCAGATGCGGCACCGGGCCCGCATGATGCAGTCCACTTATTTGACGAATTTTTAGAGATGATCGATGCATGGAAGGAGCAGAACTAATATGCCAAAACGTACAGATATCAAGAAAATCATGGTTATCGGTTCTGGACCGATTATTATAGGACAAGCGGCAGAGTTTGATTATGCCGGCACACAAGCTTGTTTAGCTTTACGAGAAGAAGGCTACGAAGTGGTGTTAGTCAATTCGAATCCCGCAACGATCATGACGGACAAAGAAATTGCTGACAAAGTCTACATTGAACCAATCACATTTGAATTTGTCTCACGGATTTTACGTAAAGAACAGCCTGATGCAATTTTACCGACATTAGGCGGACAAACGGGCTTGAATATGGCGATGGAATTAGCCAACTCAGGTATTTTGGATGAATTAGGAATTGAGTTGCTAGGAACCAAATTAGCAGCAATCGACCAAGCAGAAGACAGAGATCTATTCAAACAATTAATGGAAGAATTGGATCAACCGATCCCAGAATCCGAAATCGTGTCAACGGTGGATGCAGCAGTTGAATTTGCAAAAAAAATCGGCTTTCCAATCATTGTTCGTCCAGCATTTACGCTAGGGGGAACAGGCGGCGGCATGTGTAACAATGAAGAAGAGCTGCGCCAAATCGCTGAAAACGGCTTGAAGCTCTCGCCAGTGACCCAATGCTTGATTGAACGTAGTATTGCAGGGTTTAAAGAGATCGAATATGAAGTGATGCGAGATTCTGCTGACAACGCGATCGTCGTTTGTAATATGGAAAACTTCGATCCAGTCGGCATCCACACCGGCGATTCTATCGTCTTTGCGCCGAGCCAAACTTTGTCAGACCATGAATACCAAATGCTGCGAGATGCGTCATTAAAAATTATTCGCGCATTAAAAATCGAAGGTGGTTGTAACGTTCAATTGGCGCTTGATCCTCATAGCTTTAACTACTATGTGATTGAAGTAAACCCAAGGGTTTCTCGTTCGTCTGCACTAGCAAGTAAAGCAACAGGTTATCCAATTGCCAAATTGGCAGCAAAAATTGCCGTCGGTTTAACATTGGATGAAATGAAAAATCCAGTCACAGAAACCACCTATGCAGAATTTGAACCTGCCCTTGACTATGTTGTGGCAAAAATTCCTCGCTGGCCGTTTGACAAGTTTGAAACTGGGGAACGTCGATTAGGAACACAAATGAAAGCAACTGGAGAAGTGATGGCGATTGGTCGTAATATTGAAGAGTCATTACTGAAAGCTGTTCGTTCATTAGAAATCGGCACACATCATATCGAAATGAAAGAACTAGAAGCTCTTTCTGACAATGATCTGATGGAAAAAGTCATCAAGGCGCAAGATGATCGCCTATTCTACGTCATGGAAGCCATCCGAAGAGGGTATACCATCGAAGATTTGAATGAAATGACGAAAATCGATTTATTCTTCTTAGATAAAATGCTTCACATCTTTGAGATCGAACAAGCATTAGCAAACGACCCACAATCCCTTGATGTGTTGAAAAAAGCCAAGCAAAACGGCTTTACGGATAAAAAGATCGCTGAGCTGTGGGAAACCACAGAAGCTGAGATCCGCACGCTACGCCATGAACAAAAGATTTTGCCAGTCTACAAAATGGTGGATACATGTGCCGCAGAATTTGAATCAGCAACGCCTTATTTTTACAGCACCTATGAGTTTGAGAATGAAAGCAAACGTAGCGCAAAAGAATCTGTTCTTGTCTTAGGTTCTGGACCGATCCGAATTGGTCAAGGCGTGGAGTTCGATTATGCGACTGTACATTCGGTGAAAGCGATCCAAGCTGCTGGCTATGAAGCAATCATCATGAACAGTAATCCTGAAACGGTTTCGACTGACTTCTCTATTTCCGACAAGCTGTACTTTGAACCATTGACCTTAGAAGATGTCTTACACGTCATCGATTTGGAACAACCAATTGGGGTCATCGTCCAATTTGGCGGGCAAACGGCGATCAACTTAGCAGAGCCTTTAGTAAAAGCTGGGGTCAAAATCCTAGGCACCAGCATTGAAGATCTTGATCGTGCCGAAAATCGTGATCTCTTTGAGCAAGCATTACAAACATTAGATATTCCACAACCACCAGGAGATACAGCGACAAACGAGCAAGAAGCGATCGCCATCGCTCAAAAAATCGGCTACCCCGTTTTAGTTCGCCCAAGTTATGTCTTAGGAGGGCGCGCGATGGAAATCGTGGAAAACCAAGCCGATTTAGAAGATTACATGCGTCATGCAGTGAAAGCATCACCAGAACATCCTGTCTTGGTAGATCGTTACTTGGTCGGTAAAGAATGTGAAGTCGATGCTATCTGTGACGGCAAAACTGTTTTGATTCCTGGAATCATGGAACATATCGAGCGTGCAGGGGTCCATTCAGGAGATTCAATGGCGGTCTATCCACCGCAAAATCTTTCGGATGAACTGATTGCTACGATCGAAGAATATACCAAACGCTTGGCATTAGGTTTAAATTGTATCGGTATGATGAATATCCAATTTGTCATCCATGAAAACAAAGTGTATGTCATTGAAGTAAATCCTCGTGCTAGCCGAACCGTACCATTTTTAAGCAAGGTAACAAGGATCCCAATGGCCCAAATTGCCACGAAGGCGATTCTCGGAGAAGAAATCACAGCGTTAGGTTATCAAGACGGACTTGCGCCAACACCAAATGAAGTACACATCAAAGCACCGGTCTTCTCCTTTACAAAACTTTTAAAAGTCGATACTTACTTAGGCCCTGAAATGAAATCAACAGGTGAAGTAATGGGATCAGACAAAGACTTGGCAAAAGCACTTTATAAAGCTTTTGAGGCATCAGGCCTGCATATTCCTGAATTTGGAAAAGCACTTTTCACCGTTGCAGACGAAAGCAAGGAAGAGGCAGCAGCGCTGGCGGCGCGTTTCGTAGAGGTCGGCTTCACCTTATTGGCTACCAATGGAACCGCTGATTACTTTGAAGAAAAAGGCCTGCAAGTGACACGAGTTGCTAAAATCTCTGATCAACAAGCAGAAGAAACGGTTGTTGATTTGATCCGTAAAGGAACGACCCAAGTAGTAGTCAATACCATGGATAAAGATCGCCAAAATGCAACGGAAGACGGATTTATCATTCGTCGAGAAGCAGTGGAACATGGTGTACCGACCTTTACTTCTCTTGATACAGCGGATGCAATTCTAAAAGTGATGGAATCCCGCAGTTTTTCAACAAAAGCAATTTAACGCAGATAAAGGAGTTTTTTGATGAAGCAAGAAATCATGACCATCAGCAAACAGCGTCAACTGGCACCGCGGATTTTTGAAATGACATTGACGGGTGAGTTAGTCAATGAGATGAGGACCCCTGGGCAGTTTCTGCACCTACGGGTTCCTCAAAATGCCTTTCTTCTTCGCCGACCGATCAGTATCAATCATATCGATGCTGAGAAAAAAGAATGCCGTATCATTTATCGGGTCGAAGGAGAGGGGACACGAATTTTTTCAGAAATGACCGTTGGTGATCCAATCGATGTGATGGGGCCGTTAGGAAATGGGTTTCGCTATCATCATTTAAATCAAGGGGACACTGCATTTATCGTAGGTGGCGGTATCGGTGTACCGCCGCTCTATGAATTATCGAAACGTCTGACCCAACAAGGCGTCCACGTCATTCACTTTTTGGGTTTTGCCAGCAAAGACGTCATGTATTATGAAGAGGAATTTCGCGCACTAGGAGACACGAGGATTGCTACCGATGATGGCAGCGCTGGTTTACAAGGTAATGTTGGCAACCTGTTATTAGCTGCAGAGCAAACACCTGCGGCGGTCTTTGCCTGCGGAAATAACGGTCTTTTAAAAACCACCGCCCAGCTTTTCGAAGACCTCCCAGATGTTCAATTATCCATGGAAGCACGAATGGCTTGTGGGATGGGTGCCTGTTATGCCTGTGTTTGCCATACGAAAGATGATGAACAAGGCACAAAAAGTGTCAAAGTTTGTGACGAAGGGCCTGTATTTCAGGCGAGAAAGGTGGTCATTTAATGTCGATCAACGTCGAGCTACCCGGATTGAGTCTGAAAAATCCGATCATGCCTGCCAGCGGCTGTTTTGGGTTTGGTGCAGAATATGATAAATATTATGACATCAGTCAATTAGGTGCGGTGATGATCAAAGCGACCACACCTGAACCACGTTTCGGCAATCCAACCCCAAGGGTAGCAGAAACGCCTAGGGGTATGTTAAATGCCATAGGGTTGCAAAATCCTGGGTTAGAAACGGTCATGAATCAAATATTGCCGGACTTAGCTCAAAAACACCCCGATTTGCCAATCATCGCGAATGTTGCCGGTTCGACTGTCGAAGATTATGTTCTTGTGTGTCAGGAAATCAGTCGAGCAGAAAATGTCAAAGCGATCGAACTGAATATTTCTTGCCCTAATGTCAAGCATGGCGGTATCACGTTCGGCACCGATCCCGCGGTTGCTGGTGCATTGACTGAAGCGGTCAAAAAAGTCTCGCAAGTGCCAATTTATGTCAAACTATCGCCGAATGTGACGGATATCGTCCCAATTGCGCAAGCGATCGAAGCAGGCGGCGCCGACGGGTTTACGATGATCAATACACTTTTAGGCATGCGGATCGATCTAAAAACACGGAAACCAATTTTAGCCAACCAAACCGGAGGCTTATCTGGACCAGCTATCAAACCGGTGGCGATCCGTCTAATCAAACAAGTGGCGCAAGTTTCTCAATTACCAATTATTGGCATGGGGGGCGTGATGTCAGTGGATGATGTACTTGAAATGTATCTGGCAGGTGCTAGTGCTGTTGCAGTCGGAACCGCAAACTTTACCGATCCTTACATTTGCCCGAAATTGATTGAAGAATTGCCTATCCGAATGGCAGAATTAGGGATCCCTTCTTTGGAACAGCTGATAAAAGAAGTGAGAGAGGAGCATATGTGATGAGTGAACGGCCAATTATTGCCCTAGATTTCCCCAACAAACAGGCTATTGAAACATTTTTAGCGCAATTTCCTGCGGAAGAAAAATTATTTGTAAAAGTGGGAATGGAGATTTTCTACCAAGAAGGGCCAGCAATCGTTACTTGGTTAAAAAACAGTGGCCATGATATCTTTTTAGATTTAAAACTACATGATATTCCCAATACAGTAGGACGAGCAATGGAACGCTTAGCTTCGTTAGGAGTTGCTTTGACGAATGTTCATGCAGCCGGCGGGATCGAGATGATGACTGCTGCTAAAAACGGCCTACAAAAAGGAACCCCGACAGGACAAAAAGTCCCTGACTTGATTGCAGTCACCCAATTGACCTCCACTAGCGAGGCACAAATGCATCATGATCAGCAGATCATGACGTCACTGCAAGAAAGTGTCATCCATTACGCCACTTGTGCCCAAAAAGCTGGATTAGACGGTGTTGTTTGTTCCGCTCACGAGGCAAACCAGATCAAGCAAAGGACAACCGATGCCTTCATACGCTTGACGCCTGGTATCCGACCAGCTGGCAGTGAAGTTGGCGATCAAAAACGGATCATGACACCTGCACAAGCTCGTAAAGCAGGGGCTACCATGATCGTTGTAGGACGTCCGATCACCCAGTCTAAGACACCCTATGAAAGTTATTTGCAAATTAAACAAGAATGGAAGGAAGCTAGCCAATGAAGGAACAATCCAATCAAATCGCCAAAGATCTTTTAGACATCGAGGCGATTTTCTTACGACCCAATGAACCATTTACGTGGGCCAGCGGTATCAAAAGCCCTATTTATTGCGACAATCGAATCACCATGAGTTATCCAACTGTGCGTCGTGCCATTGCGAAAGGCTTAGCTGCAGTCATCAAAACCACTTACCCAGAAGTAGAAGTGATTGCAGGGACCGCAACAGCCGGGATTCCCCATGCTGCATGGGTCGCTGAATTGTTAGATTTACCAATGGTTTATATTCGCAGCAAAGCAAAGGAACACGGCAAAGGCAATCAAATTGAAGGACGTATTCAGCCAAATCAAAAAATGGTCGTCATTGAAGATTTATTGTCAACAGGTGGCAGTGTCTTAGAAGCTTGTGAAGCAGCCAAAAGAGAAGGAGCTGACGTATTAGGCGTCGCTGCGATCTTTACTTACGAACTGCCTCAAGTTCAAGCGAATTTTAATCAAGCAGATCTACCATACGTGACTTTGACAAACTATACGGCTCTGATCGAGTCGGCTTTAGAAACGGGTGCTATTCAAGAGTCTGATGTTGCCCTGTTACAAGAGTGGCGAAAAGATCCTGCTGCTTGGTTGAGTGAATAAGGAATTGAAAAAGAAACGGATATGTGAGGGAATGACCAAGCATATTCGTTTTATTTTTACCTATTTTCTGATAGCATTGGGAGAAAGTTTTTTTGATAGGAAGGGCTATTCCTTGCTGTCAACTTGAATTAGGAGGCTGTTTTTTTTGAAAAGAAATATGGACGTTCCCTGGAGTTATTCCGGAGACAATGGACCTGAACATTGGCACACTTTGTGCGACTGGTATGCACAAGGTGCCGAATTTCCGTACCAATCCCCAATCGCTTTAGTCCACGATGAGACCGAAGAACCCATCGATCAGGACTTGGCTTTTCACTATAAACGAGAGCGGTTTACGGAAAAAGAATTCAAAAATACGATTCACTTCGTTCCTTATAATAAAGAAAGCTATGTCACGTTTAAAGGGATCAACTACTATTTGACGGATATTCATTTTCACATGCCGTCTGAACACATTATCGATGACGAGCAGCAAGAATTAGAGTTTCATCTCGTTCATATGAATGATGACGGAGAAAACTTGGTCGTGGGTGTCTTATTCAAATTGACGGATAAACTCAACTGGATCTGCAATCAGCAAGACGACAGCATCTGGGATTTTGAGAACCATACCCAATGGTTTGATCCGAGCATGTTCTTGCCAGAGCGCACTCATCATTTTCATTATGTAGGTTCCTTGACGACCCCGCCAACGAAAGGTCCAATCAACTGGTTTGTCTTTGACTGGATTGGTGAGATGAGTCGTCGCTTCATTTTAGAATTCCGCGAAGAAGTATTAGAAAATAATAATCGTCCATTGCAAGACCGCAAAGATCGGCCTATTTATTTCTATTGATTTATAAAAATAGTTCCTTTTACGTAGTTTTTCTCACTGACTGCATTTGATGGTCATTATAGAAACCACTTCGTAAGGGTAGTCCATAAAAAGATGTTAGAATTTTAGAATGTCATTGACTGGAAAAAGACGAAAACTCTTCGTCTTTTTTTATTTTTATATCCTAGGACCATGAAGGCTATGCTAAAATATTAAATAAGCTGATTCGCGGCAGATAATCTATTGTGAAAATAAATACAAATATAGTTTTTTGCGGAAAAAGAGCAGACACGGTAAAGCTTTTTTGGCTGAATATTTTATAGTGAAAGAAAGGAAATCCATATGCATGCATGGGAAGCAATCCAAAAATCAATCGATTATATTGAAGACAATCTTGCCGAGCCATTAGAGATCGAAACGTTAGCACAAGTCGCATCCCTTTCTGTATTTTATTATCAACGCTTATTCACCCGTTTAGTTAAAATTTCTGTTAGGGAATATATAAAACTGCGTCGTCTGGCCAGAGCCGCTCATTTATTAAAAGACAGAAAAAGTCGAGTCATTGAAGTCGCTTTTGAGGTTGGTTTTAGCAGCCATGCAGTATTTTCAAGAACCTTTAAAACCGTTTATGGACTTTCGCCTTCTCTTTACCAAAAAGCGCCGATCGGCTTACAAAATTTTGATAAGCCAGATCTATCTTTAGGGTATATTGTCACAGAAGAAGGTAATCCATTGATCAGTGAAGGGGTCGTTTTGGAGATTCAGAAAAAAAGAAACAAGCAACCAATGGTTTTTTATGGCGTTATTGGTTATTATCCATTTAAATATGGAAAAATGCTGGGTCAACGAACAGGAATCGACCCTATTGATGAAATTTGGCGTGATTTTTATCAAAAGATTGCAAATCAGCCTCGCACCGATCATTGCCTGATCGGTGTTTCATTTCCGGGAGATGCGCCAGAAGGGTACTCAAGTTACTTTGTTGGCCAATTAAGTGACGGTACGCAATTATCGACCCCCATTGAATGGACGCTACCAGCACGTGATTACATTGTTTGCAGCTTTGATACGATTTCAGAGCAACTGATCATCAATATGGGAAAGGCGATGCGTTATACCCGTTTTTGGCTCAAGAAAAATGGTTGGATTGCTGAGGATTTTTTTCCAGAGCTATATCGAAAAGGGGACAATCGTGTTACACATGTCGAATTATGGATTCCTTTTAAAAAAAGAAGAGAGATGCAAGGAGGAACAGAATAATGACTCACCAGTATGAAGAAGGAATAAAGCTGCTTGAAGAAAAATTTGGGCATTTCAAAGACAATGTGATTGCCCTTGCGACGACAGCTTGTGACAAAACTGCAGAGGGACACATACAACCAGTCGTTCGAGAAGTTGATGCTTTTTATGAAGAGGGCATTTTTTACGTGTCGACGCACGAACAATCCAATAAAATCAAGCAAATCAAAAAGAACCCAGCAGTTTCTATTGCTGTCAGTGGTGAATGGTTTACCGCGATCGGTCAAGGGGAGAATTTAGGTTGGGTGCTAGACCCTAAAAATGCAGAATTAAGAAGCAAAATTCGCAAAGCCTTTGTTTGGTACGACGAAGTCAACAACGAGAATGATAAGGGCTGTTGCTTTCTGGCGATCCGTTTGACTAAAGGAACCTTGAATATCAATCACTGGGAAAAGCTGTATCATTTTGATTTCGAGAAGAAAGTCACTATGGAGGATGGCGGTATTTATTAGCTAGCAGAAGCTATTTTCTGACGGTGATTTTCAATTGCCTTTCTAGCGGATCTAGCAGATATGTCGATGGCTGAATTCTGAGAAGGCTTGCCTTTTGTGATTCAAGCTAAGCAAAATTGTTGTTGAAAGAGCAGTAGATAGAACGAAAAAGCATAAAAACCGATCACAAGCGCGTGCAGCTTAGTGAAGCACCCCCAAAAAGTTAGACCAAAAACTAACTTTTGGGGGCAATACACTTCTTAGCTGCACTTTTGTGGTCGGTTCTTGTATTGCTTACTCTAAGATTTTTTGATTCGAATAGACTTAGGAATAGCTAGGACTGCTTTAATCGCAAAATATCTTCGTCCGGTGTCACATATAAGGTTTTTTGATTCTCATAAATGACGAATCCAGGCTTGGCACCATTCGGTTTCCGAATATGTTTGACTTGCACATAGTCCACCGGTACTTGGGCAGATTGACGATATTTTGAGAAATATGCGGCAAGCTCTGCAGCTTCCATTAAGGTTGTCTCGCTAGGATCGTCCGAACGAATGATGACATGCGAACCAGGAATGTTTTTAGTGTGCAGCCAGATATCACTCTTACGAGCTGTTTTTAAGGTCAGTTGGTCATTTTGTAAATTGTTTTTTCCGACGAGAATTTCTGTTCCATCTGAAGAAACAAATCGTTCCGGTTGCGAAGGGGCGACTTTTTTACGCTGCTTCGTCCGATTTTTGACATAGCCTTGTGCGATTAGTTCTTCCCGAATAACCGCTAGATCCATTGGAGAGGCAATTTCTAATTGGGCTAACACGGATTCGAGGTACGCGATTTCTTCTTTCGTTTCGGCAATCTGCTGATGGATCAATTTAACTGCGTTTTTCAATTTCTGGTATCGCTGAAAATACTTCTGAGCATTTTGATTAGGAGAAAGAGCGGGATCTAATTTGATCGTCAAAAGCCGATTCTCCTCATAATAATTTTCCAAATCAACGGATGTAGCACCACGAGGTACTTGGTTCATAAAGGTCGTCAAGAGTTCACCCTTTTGGCGAAACTCCTCGGCGTTTTCTGAATCCCTCAAGGTTTGCTGGCGTTTCTTTAACTTCAGCTGGTTACGCTTCAGTTCATTTTCAACCTTTTTCAGTAGTTCGCCACCTTGTTGTTTGACCCGATCTCTTTCCGCCTTATCATGGTAAAATGCATCTAAAAGCTCGCTCAGAGTCTGATAATGGGTGACAGTGGTGGTCGCATCAATCAATGATGAATAGGGAATCGGTGTAAAATATTCCTTTTTCTCTGACCGGAGATAGCTTGGTGTTAAATCTTCCGTAAGCTCTGAAAAGAAAGTTTCCCACTGACGCAGTTTTTCATTAGGATTGGCACTGATTCGGGCAATCAATTCTTCTGCGGTATCGCGGCCTAAGCCTTGGAATCGTTGTTGCAGTTCTTTTGCCGTCAAGGGATCGAGAGTAGATAATTCTTCAAAAATCTTGGTGCGAGAGGCTGTGAAAGGATTAAGCGTCGATTGCTTTGGTGGTGCAACATAGACAGCACCTGGCAATAAGGTGCGATACGTATTTTGTGAATGACCAATGTGTTTAATTGTATCGACAATTTTTCCGCTTGTCTTATTCATTATTAAAATCGTACTGTGACGGCCCATTAATTCGACGATCAAGACGAGGGCTTGCAAATCACCTAATTCATCTCGTCGGTTGAAATGAAAATGGATCACACGGTCATTGTCGATTTGTTCGATTGATTCTAGGATCGCCCCTTCTAAATATTTCCGCAGCATCATCAAGAAATTCGGTGGGGTCTCTGGGTTGCTATAGGCGATCGTTGTGCATTGCACACGGGCATAGGTGGGGTGAGCGGATAGCAAAAGTTTGTGATTTTTTCCTTGGGCACGGATCACAAATACGACCTCGTTTTCATAAGGCTGATGAATTTTGTTCACGCGTCCACTAGTTAATTGACTCTGTAATTCTTTGACCATTAAATGGGTAAAAACACCATCAAAAGACATATTGTTCCCTCTTTTCTTTTAAGGATAGTTTGACTGAGGGATTGATCCTTCTAATGTCAAATATTCCTATCTATTATACCGAAGAATCCGTAGAAAAGCCATGACAGCTAGCTTTCCTTTTTCTTGGCAGGCTGATGATCGGTGGTTTGCAAAGCCCGTTCGATCTCTTTGTTCAAGAAATAAGAGATGACTGTTCGAATAATAACGACTGCAGCTAGACGTACGATGTCTTCGAAGGTGGGGTGGATGATTGTCTCAATTATATCTGCGGCAATCAAAATCTCCAGACCTAACAAGACGTAACTTCCTAAATAATTGCGAATAAAATTGTTTTCTCTGGCTGCTACCAAACGATCCTTTTCTGTTAATTCGTAACGCACAAAATCAATGCCTGCAATCAATACACCCCAAACGATGACGAAAATGGAGAGAAAGTTCAAACAGACAACGATGAAATCGAAGATTGGATTGGCTCCAGTCATCAATGAATCAGCTAGATTATGCATAATGACTCCTTTACCGTTTTCTTTTATCTTACCGAATTATCGAGGAAATGTGAAGTTTCTTGACGTTCTAGAAGGGAATTGATAGTATGAAATAATAGTAGTATTTTTAAAAAGGTGGGCAAATTATGGAACAAGTGAAAAGCTTTGTTCATTACACGAAAGAAAAAGTAGTAGAAAGCTGGCAAGCTTTTTTAGATGATCTCTACCGAGATCAGAAAAAAACGATTTTCACGCTGATCGGGGGGATTCTTTTCGCTTTGATTTTCGCCGGTTTGATCGTCTTTTCTCAGAATCGTATCAACGCTTCTCTAGTGGATCGGATCGCTTTTGATAAGCTACCTTCAGAAAAAGTACAACCATTGCCTTATCTGACAGCTGACAAGACGATTCGCGAAACAAGAGCGATTTCTGTGATGTATAGTAAACCGAGTGGTGCTCAGTTGGATCAAGTGTTTGATCTGATCCAAGCACAAGAAGATGAAATGAATCGGACATTTTTTTATTATCCAATCGTCTATGATGCGGCTTTTTTCTCCAATGAATATGATATTGATCCTGATAAAGTAACCTTTGTCTTTTATGAAGAAGGAGTCGAAAAAAATCGCTTTACCTTTGATTCATTTGACCAGCCAACGACGGAATTTATCCCAGAATTGAATCGTTTACCGATGTGGACGATTCGTACTTCTGCCAATGATTGATAAAAAAATCTGACAATTTGACAGAAAATTGTTGACGTTTTTTTATCAATAAGCTAAACTGAATTCAATCAAGAAAGAAAACAAGTTGAGAAGGAGGAACAATCATGAAACTATTTATTCCATTGCAAGTGAAATCATGGCAAAACTGGCGTAGATAGTTGTATTGATGGGACCTCATTCCATAGATACAACTTTTTAGAGAACCTTCTAAAGTGCTGTATCTATGCTGGTAGTTGAATTTATCGCCGCATAGGACAAGCTTCTATGCGGCTTTTGCTTACTTGCAATTGCCGTCACATAGGCAGTTGCTTTTTTTGTTCTCAAAAACCATAAAAAGAAAAACTCGAAAAATATAAGCAAAAAAAGGAGAATAAAAAATGAAAAACAAGGGATTAATTGCATCAGTTGCCGTTATTTTATTATTTTTAGGAGCGACCTTCGTCTATCAGTTAGGAATGAGAAGTGGGACCAATCAAGCCAGTGAGGCTTCAGAACCAGTAGAGAAAGCTGAAAAAACAGTTGGGATCCTACAATTTGTCAGCCATGAAGCATTGGATGCGATCACCGAGGGGATCAAAGAAGGCCTTAAAGAATCAGGCTATACCGAAGGGGACAACTTGACAATCGAATTCCAAAACGGCCAAGCGGATCAAAGCAAATTGGCAACGATGAGCCAGCAGCTGCTAAATAAAGATGCCGACGTTTTGGTTGGGGTCGCAACACCCGCAGCACAAGCATTGGCGAATGTCACTCAGGATGTACCAATCGTTTTAGGGGCGGTCACTGATCCAGTTGGGGCCAATCTGGTGGCAGATATGGACCAACCCGGCGGCAATATCACTGGCGTTTCAGATAAAGCACCAGTAGCCGCGCAAATCAAACTAGCAAAAGATTTGTTGCCAGAGGCAAAAACAGTCGGTATTTTGTATTCTTCGACTGAAGACAATTCGAAATACCAAGTGGCAGAAGCAGAAGCTGCTGCTGAAGAGAATGGCTTGACCAGTAAATCCTATGCCGTTCCTTCGAGTAACGAAATTGCGCAAATGGTGCAAGTTATGGCACGAGAAGTCGACTTTATCTATATTCCTTTAGACAATACGATCGCAAATGCTATGCAGACGGTAGTCCAAGAAGCCAATAAATCAAAAACGCCAATCATCACATCTGTTGATACGATGGTGGAACAAGGCGGCTTAGCAACGGTCGGGCAAGATCAATTTACGATTGGGGTCGAAACTGGGAAGATGGTGGCAGCAATTCTTGACGGGACAGCCGAGCCAGCGACAACGCCGATCTATACATTCAGCGATGGCGAGACGATCATTAATGAAACACAAGCGCAGTTATTGGGCATCACTATCCCAGAAAATCTCAAAGACGAGGCAAAATTGATTACAACGACACCAGAAACCGAAGCAAGTGATGAGTGATCAAGAATCTTAAGACCATCTAGGATCACGACGAGGGTTTGAAAGAGAAAACATGTAAGAAAATGGAGGAAAAATGATGATTGTTTCAGCAATTGGGCAAGGACTACTTTGGGGGATCCTTGGTTTAGGGATATTTATGACCTATCGAATTTTGAATTTCCCGGATATGACGACGGAAGGGTCCTTTCCACTAGGCGGTGCTGTCTGTGTGACAGCAATCACCCATGGGGTTTCCCCTGTCTTAGCGACTTGTTTAGGAGTATTGGCTGGGATGTGTGCCGGATGTGTGACCGGACTTCTTTATACAAAAGGCAAAA
Source organism: Enterococcus sp. FDAARGOS_375 (assembly GCF_002393265.1). Taxonomy (NCBI): domain Bacteria; kingdom Bacillati; phylum Bacillota; class Bacilli; order Lactobacillales; family Enterococcaceae; genus Enterococcus; species Enterococcus sp. FDAARGOS_375. Next base: position 3,097,449 of record NZ_CP023515.1, read on the forward strand.
TTCCCGTGATTTTAGCTGGTATCCTGGTGATGTCTTCATTGAACTCGGTGATGCTGTTTGTCATGCGGTCTCCTAATCTGTCGCTTTTAAACCAGCCCAAGATCCAGGATTTCTTTACTAAAATGAACTTACCGAATTATTATGATACCGTCATTATCGGGCTGATCATGGTCTTATTGATCGGTGGCGTACTGGTTTACTTTTTCCATACCAACTTGGGTCAAGCTTATATTGCTACAGGGGATAATGAACATATGGCGAAGTCGATGGGGATTAATACGGATCGAATGAAAATCATCGGTCTGATCGTCTCTAATGGCGTGATCGCACTTTCAGGCGCATTGATCGCTCAAAACGACGGCTATGCCGATATCAGTAAGGGAATCGGTGTGATCGTGATTGGATTGGCATCCATCATCATTGGAGAAGTGTTATATGGCGAATTGACCTTGCTAGAACGTTTGATCGCTATCGTGATCGGCAGCATCATCTATCAATTATTGATCCTATTTGTGATCAAAGCTGGTTTTGATACGACTTACTTGAAAATCTTCTCGGCCATCGTCTTGACGATCTGCTTGTTGATCCCTCAATTTAAACAAGCCCTGCATCTACGCACTGGTTTTGAAACGGAGGATGAATAATGTTAGCCTTAAATAAAGCCTTTAAAGTTGTCGGCAACGGACCGAATGAGAAAAAAGTACTCTTGAACAAAATCGATCTTTCTTTAAAACCCGGTGAATTCGTTACGGTTGTGGGAGGAAATGGGGCCGGCAAAAGCACGTTATTCAACTGCATCTCTGGTACCATGCCTTTAACGAGTGGCCAAGTGACGATCGATGATCAAAATGTGACCACGCTTTCGGAAGAAAAACGCGCGCGCTTTTTGGCACGGGTTTTCCAAGATCCGAAAATGGGGACAGCTCCCCGTATGACAGTGGCAGAAAATCTGCTGTTAGCACAAAAAAGAGGGCAAAAACGGTCACTAGGTCTTCGTCAACTGCAAGGACAAAGAGAATCGTTCTATGCCCTTTGTAAAGAAATCGGCAATGGGTTGGAAAATCATTTAGATACGCCAACGGGTAGTTTATCCGGTGGTCAGCGACAAGCACTAAGCTTATTGATGGCAACGATCCAAACCCCTAAACTATTGTTGTTGGATGAACATACGGCTGCCTTAGATCCGAAAACTTCCAAGCAGCTGATGCAGATCACTGCAAAAAGGGTAGAAGAACAAAATCTAACTTGTCTCATGATCACCCATCGGATGGAAGATGCATTAAAATACGGAGATCGCCTGATCCTGCTTAGAAAAGGGGAAATCGTCAAGGATCTTTCAGCAGATGAAAAAGCACGCTTAAGTTTACCAGAACTATTACTGTTCTTTGAAGACGACTTATAAAACCCTTGATAGAACGGTGTTTTCAAAAAAAATAATCAAATAAATGAAAAAAATAAGAAAAAATCATTGACATCTTTCAAAGTTAAACCTATACTTAGGTCAATCTTACATCAGTTTGGAGCGAAGGACTATGCAAAAATTATTGCTAACGAACCCCACACAACTGAATAAATATTACTTTAGCTATTTTAGATAGGTTTGTATTCATGAAAGCATGGGTACAAACGCTAAGTTTGTATCTATGATGGCTAGAGCATTTCGTAATGAATTCGCAGCCACGTAGATCGTAAAATCTATAGTGGCTATTTTTTATATTCACATATCTGGCTTTGCCGATATGTAATGTTTGAAGGTGTTCACTGTAGATTCTTAAATTTACGGTGTACATCTTTTTTTGTTGAAAGGAATGAACCAGATGAAACAAATGATAACCGGTCACACACGGTTGGCGGCACTGTTTGCCAAACCAGCCAAACACAGCATCTCTCCAGCAATGCACAATCTTTCTTTTGAAGAACAAGGGATCGATGCCGTGTATCTGGCCTTTGATGTTGAGCCGGATGATTTGGCAGCCAGTATTCAAAGCATCCGTCAGCTGGATCTCTTAGGTGTCAATCTATCAATGCCCCATAAAATGGCGGCAGTACCGTTGATGGATGAATGCTCACCCGCAGCAGAGCTGATCGGCGCAATCAATACAATCGTCAATCAAGAGGGACGATTAGTTGGGCACAATACAGATGGCATCGGCTTTATGCGCGCACTTGAAGACATTCAAGTGTCGATCATTGGCGACACCATGACCGTGATCGGTGCGGGTGGTGCAGCGACAGCGATCATTAGTCAAGCCGCACTAGACGGTGTCAAAACGATCCATGTCTTCAACCGCAAGGATGAGTTTTATCCAATCATCCAGGATAAATTGACACAGATCGCAGAAAAGACCGCCTGTGAAATCACATTAGCGGATTTAGAAGATCAGACGGCTTTAAAATCAGCCATCGATCAAAGCAGCCTTTTAGTTAATGCTACTGGCGTGGGGATGAAGCCGAATGATACGGTGAGTCCTCTGAAAAACAAAACACTCTTGCGGGAATCATTAGCTGTCTATGATGTCATCTATAATCCAAGAGAAACGCAGCTTTTGAAAGATGCGAAAGCAGTCGGGGCCAAAACTGCAAACGGCTTAAGTATGTTGCTGTATCAAGGTGCAGCTGCATTTAAACTTTGGACCGGCCAAGAGATGCCCGTTGAAAAAGTAAAAGCACTCATTGAATCCATGTAAAAAATAAAAAAACGAAAGTAGGAAGAAAAAATGATCGTAATTATGAAACCAGGTGCTACCCCAGAACAAGTTGAAGTCGTTGTAAAAAGAATCAAAAAAGAAGGGTTGGATGTTCAAGTCAACCAAGGAAAAGAACAGGTTGTTATCGGCTTAAAAGGAGATACACGCCGCATCCAAGATGTCGCTTTTCGCAGCTACGAAGGTGTCGAAGATGCCATTCGGATCTCAAATACCTACAAGTTGACCTCTCGTGAATTCCATCCACAAGATACGGTTGTTGATGTAGATGGCGTAAAAATCGGTGATGGCAACTTTGTCACAATGGCTGGTCCGTGTTCGATTGAAGGCTTAGACCAAATTCGTGAATGTGCCCGAATTGCCAAAGCTGGTGGTGCACAAATCTTACGTGGGGGTGCTTTCAAACCACGGACTTCACCATACGCCTTCCAAGGGCTTGAAGAAGAAGGGTTAAAATACATTCGTCAAGCAGCCGATGAAACAGGTATGAAAGTCATCACAGAAGTCATGGACGAAGGAAATATCGATATGGTTGCGGAATACAGTGATATTTTGCAGATTGGTGCTCGGAACATGCAAAACTTCAAATTGCTAGCTGCAGTTGGAAAAACTGGGAAACCAATTGGCCTTAAACGAGGAATCTCTGGGACGATCGACGAATGGTTGAATGCAGCGGAATACATCGCCGTCCAAGATAAAAGTGAAGTGATTTTCATTGAGCGCGGAATCAGAACTTACGAAACAGCGACCCGTAATACTTTTGATCTAAGTGCGGTACCAATCATCAAAAAACTGAGCCACTTCCCGATCATCGTTGACCCTAGTCATGGAACAGGCATTTGGGATCTCGTACCACCAATGGCAAGAGCAGGCGTTGCTGCTGGCGCCGATGGCATGATCGTTGAGATCCACCCAGATCCAGCCAATGCATGGTCTGATGGTCCGCAATCGTTAAACGAAAAAACATACATGAATATGATGAAAGAAGTCCATATCATGGAAAAAGCGATGAAAGAAATCAAAGCGTTGCAAGACTAAGCGCTAAGACAACCAATAAAAGAGGTGCAAAAATCAATGCTACACATCCATTTAGAAGAACATTCCTATGACATCCTCATCAAACGTGGGGCGTTTCAAGAAGTCGGAACCTGGGTCCAGCAATTATGGAACAAACAGCGCATTGCCGTCATTACTGACAGCAATGTCGCCCCCCTGTATGGCGAACACATCATCGAAGCATTATCTGCCGCAGGCTTTGAAGCAACACTGTTAGCCGTGCCGGCTGGCGAAAACAGTAAATCCCTTGAACAAGCTGCTTTTTTATATGACCGTCTTGCTCAATCAGGGATGACTAGAAGCGATGGAATCATCGCTCTTGGTGGCGGTGTAATTGGAGATCTTGCAGGCTTTGTTGCTTCTACGTATATGCGAGGCATTGATTTCTTGCAGATTCCGACGACGTTATTGGCACAGGTCGATTCAAGTATCGGCGGAAAAACAGCTGTAAATACTAGCAGTGCCAAGAATCTCGTTGGCACATTCGCCCAACCAGTCGGTGTGATGATCGATCCGGATTTGCTTAAAAGTTTGCCCCTTAAACGTGTGCAAGAAGGCATCGCTGAAATCATTAAGTCAGCCGCTATCGCGGACCCTGAACTTTGGCAAACGTTAGCAGGTTTGAAAGATGAAGTCGATCTTTTGGCCCATGCTGAAAAAGTGATCACAGCTTCTTTAAAAGTAAAGCAAAAAGTAGTGGAAGAAGATCCTTTTGATCATGGCAGTCGTCTGACACTGAACTTCGGTCATACGATCGGGCATGGCTTAGAAAGAACAGCTGCGTTTGACACCAGTCATGGCGAAGGGGTTGCAATGGGGATGATTATGATCACCCGTCATGCTGAAGCCATTGGACTAACACCAAAAGGGACCACCGCGCAGTTAACGAAAATGATTGAGAAATTTCATTTGCCGACCAAACCAAGAGAAATTGAGAAAGAGCAATTATACCAAGCAATCACTCATGATAAAAAAGCCCGTGGGCAACAATTAAAGATCATTCTTTTAGAAAGGATCGGTCAGGCAAAAATCGTGACGATTCCCACGGAAGAAATCAAAGACTACCTATTATAAGAAAGGAAGGTAACGGATCATGCGTTATATTACAGCAGGCGAATCACATGGACCAGAGTTGACCGCCATTATCGAAGGGTTACCGGCAGGATTGCCATTAACGGCAGAAGACATTAATTTTGAATTAGCGAGACGACAAACCGGCTATGGCCGTGGGGGACGGATGCTGATTGAAAAAGACCAAGTCCGTATCACTTCCGGTATCCGTCATGGAAAAACATTAGGCTCTCCTGTGACTTTAGTGGTCGAGAACAAAGATTGGAAAAATTGGACTAAGGTCATGGCGATTGAAGAAGTACCAGAAAAAGACCGCAAGTTACGACGAGTGGCACGACCAAGACCTGGTCATGCTGACTTAGTCGGCGGGATGAAATACCATCATCAAGATTTACGAAACGTCTTGGAACGTTCATCTGCCCGGGAAACGACCATGAGGGTAGCCATCGGCGCAATCGCGAAGAAAATTTTGAAGGAACTCGGCATCGATGTGGCAGGTCATGTAACGATGTTAGGCGGCATCAAAGCAGAAATTCCTGAAGGGTTGACCGTCAAAGAAATCGCACAACGCTCAGAAGCTTCGGAAGTAAGGGTCTTAGATCCATCTGTCGAGGAAGAAATCAAACAGTTGATCGATCAAACAAAGAAAAATGGTGATACGATCGGCGGCGTAGTGGAAGTGCTTGTTGGCGGGGTTCCTGCTGGTCTTGGTAGTTACGTGCAGTGGGACAAAAAACTTGATGCGAAGATCGCCCAAGCCGTGGTCAGTATCAATGCCTTTAAAGGGGCTGAGTTCGGTGTTGGTTTTGAGGCCGGTGTTTTACCAGGTTCAAAAGTCATGGATGAGATTTTATGGGACGAACAACGGGGCTACACCCGTCGCAGCAACAACCTAGGTGGGTTTGAAGGCGGCATGACGAACGGGGAACCAATTGTGGTTCGCGGGGTTATGAAGCCGATCCCGACCTTGTACAAGCCGTTGCAAAGTGTGGATATCGACAGCAAAGAACCGTATAAAGCTAGTGTGGAACGCTCGGATAGCACTGCCGTTCCGGCAGCCAGTGTTGTTTGTGAAAGTGTGGTGGCAACAGTGGTGGCCAATGAACTATTAGAAAAGTTTCCAAGTGATTCTTTCGAAGAATTGACTGCATCTGTTCAGGCGTATCGGGAATACTTGTTAATCTACTGATTAAAGAAACAGCAAAAATTCCAGTAGAAATGAGGATTCTTTTCATGAACCAAAATATCTTCGTCGCCGGTTTAGGATTGATCGGCGCTTCCATAGCAAAATGTATTAAAAAGTCACATCCCCAAACCCATCTAATGGGGTGGGATCACTGTCGTAAAACCAATGAGATCGCATTAGCAACAAGTTTAGTAGACGAAGTACCTCCTTCATTTTCTGAGGGTGCTGTTCGTGCCGACGTGATCTTGTTGGCATTGCCGGTAGAGATCACCAAAACGTATCTTTCCCAACTTGGGACCCTTTCACTAAAGCCTTCAGTCCTGGTGACAGATACAGGCAGTACCAAAGCAGAAATTACGCAATTTGCCGAGTCCTTTTCCTTTGATTTTATTGGTGGCCATCCGATGGCTGGTTCTCATAAATCCGGGATCACAGCAGCCGATGAGAACCTCTTTGAGAATGCTTACTATATCTTTACGCCGACGAAAAGTCAGCGGGTGGAAGAATTACAGGTGCTTTTTCGAGGGACGAGGGCCAAGTATGTGGCACTTGCTCCGCAAGAACATGATCAAATCACGGGGATGTTGAGCCATTTGCCCCATATTATTGCTTCAGGATTAGTCAATCAGGCAGATGCCTTCAACCATGAACACCCTAGAGCACAGCAACTCGCAGCAGGCGGTTTTCGCGATATCACTCGCATTGCTTCTTCAGACCCTCGTATGTGGACCGATATCTTATTGAGTAATCGACAGGAACTGCTGCAGCTGATCGATGAGTGGCAAAAACAAATGACGACCATGACTCACTGGTTGCAGGAAAAAGATGAAACGGCGATCTTTCGGTTCTTTGAATCCGCGAAGGAAACACGGGACCAATTGCCGATTCATCAAAATGGAGCGATCCCGGCATTCTACGATCTATTCATCGATGTACCGGATCATCCCGGTGTTGTCGCTGAAGTGACGGGGCTATTGAGCGATCATCAGCTCTCTTTGATCAACTTAAAAATTCTTGAAACTCGAGAAGATATCATTGGTGTTTTACAGATTTCATTCAAAACGCAAAATGATTTGCTGCAAGCAGAGCAGCTGATTCAAAAAAAGACGACCTATTCATGTCGAAAAAAATAGGAGGCCGCGATGAAACTAAAAAAAGCAACACATTTAAGAGGGACGATAGCTGTTCCCGCCGATAAATCGATCTCGCATCGCAGTATCATGTTCGGGGCATTAGCCGAAGGAACAACGACTGTCCGTAATTTCTTGCGTGGAGAAGACTGCTATAGCACCCTTCATGCATTTCAATCATTAGGAGTTCCAATCCATGATGACGGTCAGACGATCACGATTGAAGGACAGGGCTTTAATGGCCTTAAGTCTGCCCAAGACCCAATTGATATCGGCAATTCTGGTACAACAATTCGCTTAATGATGGGAATTTTGGCTGGGCAGCCGTTCACAACCACCTTATTCGGCGATAACTCTTTGAATAAACGTCCGATGAACCGAGTGATGCTGCCATTAAGAGAAATGGGGGCAAATGTTACAGGTCATGAGCAGACAGAGTTCCCACCGATCACCGTTAATGGTACTGCTTCTTTAAAGCCCATCAATTATCAGATGCCCGTTGCAAGTGCCCAAGTAAAATCGGCGCTGATTTTTGCGGCATTGCAAGCACAAGGTACCTCGACTATCATTGAAAAAGAGGCGAGCCGTAACCATACTGAAGAAATGATCCGTCAATTCGGTGGTGTGATCACCACCCAAGGCAAAACGATTACCGTAACCGGCCCACAAACACTGCTCGGCCAAGAAGTAGTCGTTCCGGGAGATATTTCTTCCGCTGCCTTCTTCCTAACTGCAGGTGCGGTTATGCCCGATAGCGAGATCGTTTTAGAAAATGTCGGAATCAATCCGACACGTACAGGGATCCTTGATGTGTTAGAAGAAATGGGGGCATCGATTGCTTTTTCTAATCAAGATGATCAAAATCAGTCGGCTGACCTCACTGTTCAAAGTTCTACCTTGCAGGCAGTAACCATCGCCGGCGATATTATTCCGCGTCTGATTGATGAATTACCGATCATTGCCTTATTGGCTACACAAGCTCATGGTAAAACGGTCATCAAAGATGCAGAGGAGTTAAAAGTAAAAGAAACCAATAGAATTGATGCAACTGCCGAAGAGCTGAGAAAACTAGGGGCGGATATCACTCCTACCGAGGACGGCTTGATCATCAACGGACCTACTCCTTTGCATGGCGGAAAGGTCTCAAGTCGGGGAGATCATCGCATCGGTATGATGTTGCAGATTGCCGCCTTATTGACAGATGAAGAGGTAGAATTAGAAAAAGCCGAAGCCGTAGCAGTTTCTTATCCTGATTTTTTTGAGGATGTCGCGCGTTTGGCCAAAGGAGGAGACAGCGAGTGAAAAAAATGATATTAATTGGCTTTATGGGTGCCGGAAAGACCACGATTGGTCGTCTTTTGGCTGAAGAAACGAAACAGTCCCATGTGGATTTTGATGACTTGATCGTTGCTGAGATCGGCATGACCATTCAAGAATTTTTTGACCAACACGGTGAGGAAGCCTTTCGCAAAATCGAAACGGATATTTTAGCTAAAACTTTGGCAAAGGAACAAATTATTTCCACAGGTGGGGGCATTGTATTAAAAGAAGAAAATCGTCAACTTTTAAAAGAGATGCCCTTAGTCGTGTATTTAAAAACAGATCCCGAGGAACTGATCCACCGTTTAAAGGCGGATACTGGTAGTATTCGTCCCTTGGTTGTCTCGAAAACACCCGAAGAAATATTGGCTGTTTACCGACCCCGGATCCCTCTTTATGAAGAAACTGCTTCATTGATCGTTGAAACGACAAACAAAGCACCACAAGAAATCGTTCAGGAAATTTTAACTAAAGCGGGTGCCTAAAATGAAGATTGGTTATTTAGGACCTGAAAGCTCTTTTACGTATTTAGCTGCGCAAGAAGCGTATCCAGAAAATACATTTATGCCCTATGGATCGATTCCACTTTGTATTCAAGCACTAGCTAACGGCGTAATCGATCGAGCGGTCGTTCCCAATGAGAATGCATTAGAAGGGTCTGTTCATGCCACGATTGATACGCTATTTCGTCAAAATCAGTTGAGCATTGAACAGGAAATTATTTTACCGATCAATCATCAATTGTTAGTTTCTCAGCAAACAGCAAAAGACAACCGTCCCATCACTAAGATAATTTCTCATCCGCAAGCATTGGCGCAATGTGCCGACTTTATCGAAGCCCGATTTGCTGGAGCTACTGTTGAGGCGGTTGCTTCCACAACGACTGCAGCAGCCTACGTAGCAAAACATCCAGAAGAAGCAGTTGCGGCGATTGCTTCCAAAGAAGCAGCTTTCGCTTATCAAGTAACGATCAAAGAAACCAATATCCAAGATGTTGCCTTTAATCAAACCCGCTTTTGGGTTTTGACAAAGAAAACAGCCAACACCGAAGTACCAGAACAAACAGCCGAAAAAGCAACCATTTTTGTGACATTGCCAGCAAATCGTCCGGGGATCTTGCACAAAATCTTAGCAACTTTTGGCTGGCGGGAAATTGATTTAAGCAAAATTGAATCGCGTCCGTCGAAAACTACCTTAGGTGAATACTTTTTTGTCATTGATCTGGTGATGGACAAACCGTGGCAACTGATTATAAATGCCTTTGAAGAGATTCAGTTGTTGGGTGGACACGTCCATCTTCTCGGCGTGTATGCGGTAAATGTTGTTGAGGAAGTGACAAAAAATGACTCAAGTCAAAATAAAAATTAGCCAAGATGAAAAGCTTTTAGCAACGTTTCATAAAGAGATCCAAGCACAGCACCATCAATGGTACCCAACGATTTTTAAGTCCTTTGATCAGTCAAGATTTGAACAAGCAATCACACAACAGCTACAAGAGCCAAGCCACCACTTTTTTATCGCTTGGTTAGCGGAACAGCCTTGTGGCTTTGTGCATCTTCAAGAGGTCTGTTTGCCACAAAATGCGATGATGCATGAACGAAAGTGGCTGGAAATTGCGGCGATTGCCGTTGACACTCGGTACCAAGGGATGCATATTGGAAAACAATTGTTGGCATTTGCTGAAAAAGTTGCGTTGGAAAAAGGCTTCGCTGATCTTTCACTAAATTTTTGGTCGGCAAATCCAGTGAAATCATTTTATGAGCAAGCAGGATTTGTGAGCACACGACAAGGCGCATCAAAGCATCTAAGGTAAAAAATTGAAGAAATTTCCTAGAAAAAGGTTAAAATTTCAGAAAATAGCTTTCTTTCTATAAGGTCTAGGGTATCCTTATAGACAGAGAGCTATTTTTTAGTTGGAGGATCAGAAGCAATGAGCAGGATGGAAAAAAATAAAAAACTGCATGAGCGGCTAGAAAAGGAATCCAGTCAGGCAGCCAAAGAAAGTATCTTTGCCCGCAGAGAAGCCAAAAGAAGAAACCAGCGCGTCAGACCGAGCGATTCTACTCCGTCTGCTGATGAGGAAGTAGGAGATATTTCTTATCAAAACACCCAGCAGTCTAGGGCAAGCGACCCTCGTGTGGCCCAAAGTTTCCGAGAACAGACACAAGTAGGATCAAAAAAAACTGAGGGACGAAAAAGCGCAATTCCCCCGCTATCTGCTCAGGGGCCTGCGATACATCAAAATCAGGAACAAAGCAAACAAAAAGCGCAAAAGCTTAAGAAGAGCAAGCCACCCAAACAAAAGAAAAAGCGGAAGCACCCAGTTCTGCGTATTGTGATCCGGGTAATATTGGTGCTTTTTGCCTATTCATTGATTGCATTTCTTGTCGGTCAGCAAGTCGCAAGAAGTGACGCTGCTTTTGCTACAACTGATGAGGAGACTTTTAATGGTACGGCAGCTGCAAATGGTGCTCGTAATATATTGCTCATTGGTAGTGATAGTCGTGAAGGAGAAGCTGGACGAGCAGACACCATTATGGTTTTGCAATTAGATGGTCCTAGCAAAAAACCGAAGCTCATTTCCTTTATGCGTGATACCTTGGTGACCATTCCTGGTTATGGCGAAAACAAGATCAATGCGGCGTACGCCTTTGGTGGTGCTGATTTAGTCAGACAAACGTTAGCAGAGAACTTCGGTCTAGAAACCAATTATTATGCAAAAGTTGACTTTCGTTCCTTTGAAAAAGTGATCGATACACTGTTTCCCTCAGGCGTTGCTATCAACGCGGAAAAAGATATGAGTAAAAATCTTGAAGTTGCCATCAAACAAGGGCAACAACAAATGAATGGGCTTGAGCTGTTGCAATACGCACGTTTTCGGATGGACGAAGAAGGTGACTTCGGTCGCGTAAGACGACAGCAGCAAGTAATGGATGCGATCTTTAGCGAAATGAAAAATCCGTTAGCTGTTTTAAAATTGCCTTATGCAGCAGGAAAAGTTTTAGGCTATGCTTCCACCAACCTGCCAATGTCTTTCCTATTAAAAAATACCTTATCGATTGCTCGTGGGGCAGGGGGGATCGACAGCTTGACTGTCCCAGTCGCTGACTCTTGGCAATACGGTTCAAGTGCGAGTGCCGGAAGTGTGTTAGTCGTTAATCTTGAAACCAATCAACAAGCAATCAGGAATTTTCTTAATGAATAAGCAGAATGAAAAGTTCTGAAAACCATTTGAAAGTAAGTAAATTTATGCTATATTATTAATGACGTTTGAAATTTGTTGAAACGAGGAAAAAGAATGAAATTAGCCGTTGTTACTGACAGTACAGCTTATCTGCCGGAACGGATCAAAAACCATGAAGATTTGTTTATCATACCGATCCCTGTTATTTTAGATGGAAAAGTCTACAATGAGGGCATCGACATTGAAGCTGATGAGTATTACGCTTTGCTGAAAAACAGCAAAGAATTCCCAACCACTTCTCAACCGGTACTAGGTGAAGTGTTAGCCTTATATGAGTCATTGAAAGATCGCGGTTACGACACGATCATTAGTATCCACTTATCAAGCGGTATTTCTGGATTTATCGGAACGCTTTATGGAATCACCGATGAAATCGAAGGCGTTCAAATCATTCCTTACGATTCGAAAATCACAAGTATGCCGATGGGCCACATGGTAGAAACCGCTCTTGATCTGTCAAGTCAAGGCAAAACCGTAGAAGAGATCATTTCCCATCTGGACACTATCAGAGATAATACCTATGCCTATCTGATCGTGGACGACTTGAATAACTTGGTTCGTGGCGGTCGCTTAACCAATGGAGCAGCCTTAATTGGCGGATTATTAAAAATCAAACCGATTTTGACTTTTGATCAAGGAAAAATTGTGCTTTACGAGCGCATTCGTTCCAGTAAAAAAGCATTCAATCGCGCGGAAGATATCATTGGTCAACGGGAGCAAGAAATCGCATTGCCTGTTAAATTTTATGTAATCCATGCCAATAATTTAGAAGTAGCCAAAGAAGAAAAAGCAAAACTACAAGCGAAATACCCAAATGCAGAAATTGAGATTGGCCACTTCGGACCAGTTATCGGCTCGCATTTAGGAGAAAAAGCCATCGGGATCGCCATATCAGCGCAATAATTTTTATTTATCTGTGTTTACAAAATCAATTATCTTTATGGAGACAGTAAAGGAAAGAACCAGTTAGACGTTTGTCTAGCTGGTTTTTTTCAACAATCTTTTTTTGAGTTTTGCTTGTAAAAAAACACACAAACTCGTACAATAGGATCAAAATGAAGCACTGGCAAAGGAGACGTTGAAATGAAGTGTTCCTTAAGAAGGTGGCAGATGAGTGATGCAAATGATCTGGCTCGAGCTCTAAATAACCAGACAATTCATGGCAATTTACGAGATGGACTCCCCTTTCCTTACACTGTTGCAGATGCACAAGCCTATATTCAATCTGTCGCAAAGGCAGAATTCGCCTTTGCGATCACTGTGGATGATCGAGCTGTGGGGAGTATTAGCGCCCTTCGTAAAGAAAACATCCATTTTAGAACAGCTGAGATAGGCTATTACATCGCAGAAGAATATTGGGGAAAAGGCCTGATGACCAAAGCTGTTCAGCAACTATGTGACTATATATTTACTACGTCAAATATTGTTCGTATTTTTGCTGAGCCTTTTGCTAAGAATCATTCCTCTTGTCGCGTGTTGGAAAAAGCAGGCTTTGAGTTGGAAGGAATTTTACGAAAAAATGCGCAAAAAAATCACCAGCTGTTAGATATGAAGCTCTATTCGTTGATTCGTCAAGAGGAAGATGCGCAGGATGACAATAATCAAAAAGGAGATACCCTATGAATGAACTGCAAAAGTTACCAAATGTTGGACAGGTTTTAGCGGATCATTTCGTTAGGATCCGTATCAATACCCCGGAGCAATTACGCGCCAAAAAAGCCGAAGCGGTTTTTCTAACAATCCGCCAACAATGCGATGCAGGTGCTTGCCTGCACATGCTCTATGGCATTGAGGGGGCGATCCAAGGCATTCCCAAAGCCCAGCTCACAAGTCAGAGAAAGCAAGAATTGCGCCTTTTTTTCAATCAATTGAGTGAATAAATCAAGGCGACATAGCAAAGCACTTTTTTAAGAGGCTTCTTTTTTAGAAGCTCCTTATCAAGGTGCTTTTTCTATAGACTTCTGTTTATACTGTCTATGTATAGTAGAAAAGACCTTTTGCTTGTTCCAGACCCGCTTCCTTATTATACTTACTCTATCTAGTAAATTACTAATTTACTAAACAAGGAGTGGAAATAATGAAAATACCAGAAAACTTGAAACATAAACCTGTCATTAAAGTAGAAGACTATGATACTGTTGACGGAAAAAATGCGTTACATACAGATGCAAAAGGCCTTTCCCTCGGATTGGCGCAATGGAATGATCGCGGGAAAGTCGATATCTCCGGCAAAGTCTGGCGCCATACTGGTGAAAAATGGTCTCGACAATCCGAAGAATTGCCACTTACGAGAATTTTGGATCTAGCGATCTTAGTGGCTCAATCCAGTTTATATTTTCAAGAGGCCTATCGCCATGAAAAGTTTTACGATCCTGAAAATCCTTTGATTGAAATCATTGGCCTACAAGGAAATCGCATGACCGTCGAAGTAGACACCGAAAATCCTAAAATCGATGAAGACATTCTGCTTTTCTATGATTCCTTGCAAAAAGATGGTGAGCTATACGGCGAACGCTTCAAAATCCTGAAACGGCTTTTAGATGAGCTAGGTTATTAAGAAAAGGAGCAGATTGCCATGACACAACATCAACCATCTTTTGTCGTAACGAAAGGACGCGCTTTTAGTAAATTAGAACAAACAATGATTTGGAAAAAACCACAAAGTCATCAGACCAGTGATGAAGAACTACGAATTGCATCAGAGATCGCGCTGAATTGGACGGATCCAGAAATGAAAATTTTCAATGTGTTGCTGGAAGGCGATGCTGGGTCTGGTAAAACACAGTTGGCAAAGGCACTTTCTGCCGACCTGCAACTGCCCTACACCAAAATCACTTGCTTTGCGGATATGGATAAGTCAGATGTGTTTGGTGCTTTATTACCAGTGATCAACACCGACCAAGAAGAAGATAAGGACTTGCTGGATGCGATTTATCAAAGTGATTGTTTTGAAGATGTCTTGGCGTTGATCCAGCGGCATTTTTCCCTGACTCGTGAGCGGGCACGGGCGAAATTTGCGGAACTGATCGAGCGGATCGAAACCAGCGATCAGCAACCAACGATTCAATACAAGTTTTATCCCTCGGAAATCGTACGGGCGCTGGAAAAAGGTTATTTGCTTGAGATTCAAGAGCCAACGGTCATTCGTGATGCTTCGGTACTAGTGGCCTTAAACTCTGCTCTTGAACAAAATGGAATGCTGAATATTCCCACTGGCTTTGTTCGCCGGCACCCTGACTGTGTCGTAGTCATCACCACGAATCGAAATTACCAAGGCAACCGTCCTTTGAACGAATCCTTGCGAGACCGGATGCAGCATGCTGAAAAAATGGATTTACCTGAGCTGGCAGTCATGGTGCAGCGAGGCATTGCCAAAACCAATTATCCAGATAAAGCAACGGCCGAGAAAATGGCTGAGATCATTCGCTTATTGGACGTGACCGCCAAAGCCAATGCCATCAAAGGGGTGGCGGGCATGCGCTCCTATTTTTATTGGCTAAATGCAGTCAAGCAAGGACAGGATCCCTTTACAGCAATTGATAGCAAAGTGCTCTACAAAATCACCACCGATCCAAATGAGCTTGCTCTTTTACAACAGGCGCTAGAAGCTTCAGGGTTATTGGCGCAATTGCGGCTTTTGTTTTCTGGACAACCGTTAAATGCCTTTAAAGAACAAATCAAAGGACGCCGAATCAGCAGCGAAGAGGCGGACCAGCGCAATGTAGTGGAAGAAGGCACGACCGTCCTAAAAAATGAACAAGTCCTTGAGACCCCCAATCAAGAAACTGAGGCGGAAACGATGGAAACCAGTGATTCTGACAAACAAGAAGCGAAAGACGCAGCAACTGAGGCGACGTTTTCAGAAGAACTAGAACGCAATAGTCATGATGGCCAAGCAAAAGCTGGGAGTGAGACACAAGAGACCGCTCCTACTGCTCATTCTTTGTCGATCGAAGCGTATGAAGCCCAGGAAAAAGAAAAGAAAACCACGGCATCAAAGGCGGCTCGACAAGCATTAAAAGAATCGATCCATGCCAAAGAAGGGCTGATCGTTCATCGACCACCCGTCGATTTAAAGAAAGCGGCTGAAGCCCAGCAGCGTTTGCAGCCGTTGTTGCCGATCGTAGAGTCATTGATCAAGCAAACCCAAGAAGTTTTGGAAAACGAACAAGCTTCGGCATACAGTAAAGGTAAGTACAGTGGCACACGCTTTGATGCCAGTAAGGTCGCGTATCAAGATTTTCGGACCTTTGACAAGAAAAATCCACCTCACGAACAGCCTTCCTTAGCTCTCGCTTTGCGCATTGATGAATCAGGTTCGATGATTAGAGATGATCGGATACAGTATGCGCAACAGGCGGTCTTAGCGGTGAATGCGTTCGCGGAGCGTTTATCTTTGCCATTGATGATTTATGGCGATACAGCAGATGTGACCGCTCGTGAAAAGACCTCGCTTTTTGCTTACAAAGAATTTAACGAAGGTTTTGAATTTGTGCCAGAGAAACTCATGACAATGAAGCCTCGGCAAAATAACCGTGATGGGGCAGTCTTGCGCGTACTAGCTGAAAAGCTCGCTCATCAGCCGGCAACTACTAAATTACTCTTGAATATCAGTGATGGCCAGCCAAAGGCTCTTCCTGATTATACAGGGGTAAAAGCCAAAGAAGATATTCAGCAGGTGATCGCTGACTACGAACGACAAGGGGTGCTGTTTCTGGCAGCTGCCATTGGCCAAGACAAAGAAGTGATCAAAGCGATTTATGGGGAAGAACGCTTCATTGATCTTTCCAATCTAACAGAATTTCCGCAGCGTTTGTTGCAGCTACTGACTAGGTATTTGTAATAGACAAAAAAGAGTGTAGGCCGAGTGCTGCATTCTTTTTTGTCTATAATTATATTATGTAAACAAAATGGTGTTTGTCTAAATTCGGAAAATTCTGTAAAATAGATGCCAAAAGGAGGAGTACTATGGACAAATGGCTTTATTTCTATCCTTACCAGTTTGGCTGGCACGCAGCTCTTCGCAGGCGCAGTTTACTAATGAGTGGTTTATTGGCTGTTTTCTTGCTGATTCTTACCATCTTTGCAGAAAATTGGCTGTTGTTTTTTCATGACTGGTTGCAGTATGAATCAAATAACAGCGAAATCCAGACGGATCTCACCTATGCCAGTTGGATTTTCTTCTTGCAATTGTTGCGCGTTGCGTTAGGAATGTTAACATTGGGCTTGATCAGTGCTTTTTTGTGGCAGTGTAACCACATGTATCATTATCACTTAATCGGTGAGGAAGAGCAATCCTTGCATATACGTTTATTATTAGGACAAACACCTTTACTGGTCACGTTGGAAGAACTTGTCTTTATCACCATACAAAGTACCGTCATTTATGTAATAGGATTTGTCAGTGGTTTGTGGCTTTGTAAAAAAGCACTGCATGATTTTTTCGGGTTCTTTCATCTTCCCGCAGGCTTTACATTTGAGCTTCCTTTTAAGCGTCTATTCCTAGTTCAACTTAGTGTGCTCTTGTTGCTTGTCGTGTTACGTTTCCGCGGTACAAAGAGGACGGTTGAAGAGATTCTCGTTAACGGATGCCCTAATGGGTGAGGGAATAGGCTGCCTTTATTTCCCTCTTTCAAAATGCGAACATATGTTTTATAATAAGTGAAACAAGACAAAGGTCGTGAAATTGTGAAGACATCCTTAACTTTAGAAATGGAAGAGGCACTTTATTATTATTGTCGTGAAAACAGTGATATTGTGGTAGAAGAGGTAGTCATGCCCGACGATCATGGCATCGTGGATACCTTAAGTTGTCGCTTGACGGTAGAAAACACCTTTGAATGGCGTTGCTATGAACTAAAAGTCAGTTTGGCAGATTTTCGCTCAAAAGCAAAACTATCCTTTATTGGGAATTATAATTATTTTGTCTTACCCAAGGCATTGTACGAAAAAGTCAAAGATCAGATTGCTCCTACAATTGGTGTCTTGGTCTATCATGCGTTTCTTGAAAAAGAAACGGGCAGCAAAGGGTATTTCAGTGTCGAAAAGAAACCCCAACGGCAAGAGCTGCAGGTTCCAGAAAATGCCTTATTGTTTCGGCTGATTTCGGCACAAGCAAGAGAAGTCGGCAAAGCAAAACAGACTGCTCGAGGATTGCGGGTATTTTCAACAGAACGTTTGTACCAAGAACTGAAGAAACGTCAGCCTGAGTATGACTTGTTCGGTGGTGGGGTCAATTACTATGATCGATTTATTGAAGATACTCAGCTACAAGCGATCGAAGCGTTGAAGGAAGAATTGGCCGCTACGAGAGCAGCCTATGAAGCGCTGGAAAAACGTTTTTTATCAGGCGAGTAAGAAGGAGAGAAGCAGATGTACTTCCCATATATTCGTGGCAAACAATTTGATTTGTTGGCATTAAAAGCTTTATTGGAACAAGATCGCTTATCAGAAGCGATCCAACCGATCATTGAACCGGTCAAGCAATCAAAAACGTTCTGGACAACCATCGATTTATTTCAAAAGAAACAACATCCTTTTTATTTGATTCGCAATCCCCAGGCAGGGGCTTTTCTGACGGCAGAAGGGTTATCAGAGTTGCGAAATGTTGCTGGGCCTAAAGCAATGATCGTGGATCGTCCCATTGAAACAGTGGAAGAAAAGCCTGACCTTTGGATTGTTCATCAATCGGATCAAGCACTCGCTAGTGATTGGCGGGAAAATACGCTGCCGGTGTTGGTAGGCAAAGAGTTTCGTTTGTTAAATAAAATCAACGGTCCCAAGCTACTGATGGAAGATCCTTTCACACGTTTACCCAAAAATAGTTTCTATACAGAATGTCTTGACGAAGGATTTTCAAATGCCCATCACAGTTATCAAAAATTGGGCTATGCAGGTTTTAGTGATTTTTCTGTCGATAGCAAAATTTATTATGAGCACAGTTATCCTTCAAAGCGGTTGGTTTTGCATTGGATTTATCCAACAACTGAGCAAGCATTGCGTATCGTTCACTTATTTTCTGAGGAAGAATTACCAAACCAGAAAGAAAAGTTTTTCCAAGTCATGGAGGCTTTATTGCAGCACGAAGAGCAACATCCTACCCAAACCGCTGGTCTGCAACTATTAGTTGCTGCTTATCACCAAGGCTCATTTCCAGGCATGGGGGTTATCCGAAAAGCTGCCGTTATGAATCACTTGGAGCTCGTCAGTCGACTTATTTAGTTTCTATAAGATACGATTGTAGGTTCTCAGTCAGATCCTGCCACTTTAGTTAATCGTACAAATTGCCTTGATTGCACCATATGATTTCAGGATAGCGATAAAATCAGGGAAAAGGAGTTGGCACTTATGGGAACAAAAGATAGAGAATATTATCGAAACGAAGTAAAAAAATCTGAAAAAAACAAGAAAAACCTGCTTATTCAACGTTTAAATCAACTAGCGTTTGTTTTGATCGTTTCGATCATTGTTCTTTTGGCGATCCTGTATTACATAGTTTGAAACTTTTCGTAGCTGTCATTACATTATCGGCAGCAATAGGAAGAAATTGTACTTAAATGACTGTGATCCCTTGATTAGGACTCGCTATGGGAATCTGATCCGTTAGGTGAAAACTAAAAGCAACGAAACGTTTCTTGTTTATCGTTGCTGGTTTGCCTGTGATCAAGATTCCCATTAGGCTATTTAGTTAGAACAAATTTGCTGGGTTATGTACGAATCATTACGAGTCATTACTGATAAGATCGTGAACAACGATTCATTGAGTGATTCATTGAGATTGGCCAGCAGCTGCAAACAAAGATTGAATTCAAAGATTCAAGGATCAACAAGATTAAATATAAACGTTGTATTTCGTTTCACTCGTAGAAGAAACAAAAATCCAAAAACTATCGCTCAAATGACCATTTATTTTGATTATGCTGCCAATTCGCTGAATTTGAAGGAAATAATCATGAATAAGAGGGAGGAGAGTCGTAAAATTACCAGTTAAATACGGTGTTCGAAAAATTATATATTTTAGTTTACATAATATATATTATACAAAGATGTATTCGAAAAAGAGTTCGTGCCATTCTAGACAGTTCATATCAATTCTGCATCATTTTACCTCCCTCCGAATAACTTTTATTAGTAGATTGTCACTAATTTACCTAAAATTCAACTAAAACTAAGATTTCTTGTTTTACAAGTTTCTTCAGATTCTTTTTTATGATTTGCTGATCAACAGATTGTTCATTGTAAACTGTCTTGTAGCAAGTTACTTGCGGATTCGTCTTTTTTATCTCAGCAAATACAGATTCAAGCTATCAGCCTTGATTCACGAACCAATCGGTTTGAGTGTATGCTATAATCATTTTGAAAATCTTTGAGCTTTTTTCTATAACTTTATTCATATATAGCCAATCCGTTTCAAAGTTCTTATACAGGTGCTTAGACGTTGCAACTGCTAACACATATCTATTACATGATTTGATAAAAAAGAACCCTAAAGTCATGTAGATAAATTGGGTACTTTTGTTATTTAATATAATTGTAATGTTCATAGCTCATCATAAACGTCCATATTTTGCTAAAAAAGTCTGAATAAAGCGCCGTTGATCATTCTTTGGAAAAATAGAATCATTTGCCAATAAGATCAAACCTGCTGCTGTCCACTAGCTTTTCGACGGCTAGTGAATGGATTTTGCTTTAAAGTGCCGCTAGTTAGGATAAAATACATAAGGTTCGGATTGATCCAAAAGCAATTATTCTAACGATTCAACGCCCCTTCTCCTTCCTAAACCTCTTTATCAGCTGATACAAATTCAAAATTAAAAACAGAAAACCAATTGTTGCTGCCCATTAGCTGCAACAAGTACGGAACAGAATGTATCCTATTACGTATTGAATTTGCTTTGTGTTTGATTGACCAATTGATAGCCAATACAATGGACGTAGCTGTAGATTTTCCCAATACGGGTTGTGAAACCCTATCAAATAGTGCAGAGCTAAATACCCGAAAATCATAAAGCCAAACGACAAAGTCACGATCCGTCCCCACCGTGGGATTTCTTTGATAAATAAACCTAGCATACATATCAATAAGGGGAACGAATAATTAAACAGTAAATCACTTCTAATATTTTGGTTCAGAGGATCCTTCATTATTTTGTCATTTAAGCCCCAACTTATGCCGACGATCATAAACATAAGCGCCAGAATAGTCAATCGCTTGCGATCAAAAAGCCACTGTTCTTTATCCTGTCTATTTGCAAGGTATATTGTAAGTATGACCACCACTAATCCAGACATCATATTCCCTTCTCCCCAGCTGCTTTTTTAAAAGTTGATTGTTGCATTCGAGTGAATTATAGCAGATATAGTATAAAAAAACGATACTCACTACTATCCCATTGTTTGATGCACTTTTTAGATGTTTCATAGAAGAATCAGAAATTTAAAAATCTGTTCGCTTTACAAAAGAGAACGTATGTTTGTATTATATAGATAAGAGGTGATTGCTATGGGTATGCTGCAACCATATGAAGATCGAAAAAAGCTAAAGTGGCAAGGATTCTTTTTATCTGAGCATACAACTGAAATTGAAGAAGAGCCGACACGTAAATTTGATTGTCCACCTAAGCCGTCACTCACAACGGAAGAAATCAATCAGTGTTTATTTGAAGCCATGAAAAAGAACCTAACTGTGGCGATCCAACGAGAAGAAGTCAATGAAGAAGGCGGCTATCCTCCAGATATTATCGGGAAAATCAGTGGTTATGATCCATTAGGTATTTACTTGACGGGAGAAACAACAGAAAAAATCCATTATGATGAGATTCGTCATGTTGCTTTTTATGAAGAGAAAAAATGGTTTGATCTCAACGAATGATGCCGCTTTTTACTACTTACTAAAGGAGGAACACCTGATGCAAACACAAAAAGGCACTGTCTCAAAAATAAGGATCGTTTCCTTTGCCCCCTCCCCTTTGGTCCGCTTTACACTAGGCACCACCAACTGTTTGATTGCGAAGCACAGTTTGAACTTTTTAGGGGATGTTGATGACGGCATGTTTCTAACCGTGGGTGGCTATTGGAATAAGCGCCACCAATTCGTGGTACAAAAGTATACGGTGTACGGCAAAACAAAAATCATGTTGGATATCGATGCCTATCGACAAAAAACAGTAAAGGCGGGTTCATTATGAGAGCAAGAGACCTCTTGACAGCACTGACAACGTCATCGAGTGCAGCGGATTACCAAGGAATTTATTTAACGTACAAAGAAAACCTGATTCCTTTTACGACGATCGCTCAAGATAGCCATAACCAATTGATTTTATTTTTCGAACCCAAAAAGCCTGCTCTGACGCTGAAAGAATTATATACACAGCTAATGCTGCATAAGAATTTGGACTTGCTCTATTGGGATGGCGAGTCACGTCAAAAAGTACTAGGGTTTCGTGAACAAGAAGAAAAGATCATTCTTTAGTCCCCTCGCCTATTTTGGGCACACAACAAGTGTCGAAAATCTCGGCAAAACGAAGAAAATAAAGTATACTTTGTGTAAAGACTAAAGGAGCATATCATGAAAAATCAAAAGATCACCCAAATGAGTTTCGCGAAAGTCTATCCCCTATATATTGCCAAAGCAGAGCGGAAAAATCGAACAAAAGAAGAAGTGGATCAGATTATTACGTGGCTAACTGGTTATGACCAAGAAACGCTGCAACAGATGAATGAGGAGCTTTCTTTTGAAACCTTTTTTAGTCAAGCCCCACAGCTCAATCCAGCGCGAAAACAGATCACTGGTGTCATTTGTGGGATTCGGGTAGAAGAGATCGAAGAGCCAATGGTTCAAGAAATTCGTTATCTAGATAAACTAATTGATGAACTGGCGAAAGGAAAAGCCATGACGAAAATTTTGCGCTCTGTCGAATGACCCCCTTTTTTTCAAGTTGTCATTTGCAGATCAACCCTTTATACTGGAAAGTACCTTGGCAGGGGCAAATCATTGCTCAAAACACAGTGGGAAATCACCCCACTGTGTTTTTTATGCTGCGCTTCTTGACGACAGCTTGTAACCAGCTAGGCAACCTTAGCTTAGTTCAACCACTTAGCATGTAGTGCCCTTTGGAATTGGCCGCCTTTTTCGTGAAAACATAAGGACATTGTCTATGGCTCTCCTCTTCTCCACTTAACCAGACTCTCTTGAAACGCACAAAAAAGCACTCCTAAATGAAAGGAGTGCTCATTGTTACTTTTTCAATTCTTTGATCTGTTCTTTTCGCTTCAAATACGCCAGCTCTTTTTCCATTTTACGATAGCGGGCGAAGGCGTCTTCTGAAAGCTCACCGGCAGCAATGGCTGCTTTGACCGCGCACTTCGGTTCTGTTTCATGACGACAGTCTCGGAAGAAACAACCTTCAGCATACTGGCTGATCGCTTCAAAGGATTGGTCGATCGAAGCTGAGCGGACGGTACTGATGCCAACTTCCCGCATACCAGGAGTATCGATGATCATTGCGCCAGAGGGCAGAGTGAATAACTGACGACTCGTCGTCGTGTGTCGTCCTCGACTATCTTCTCGTATGTCATTGGTTTTTTGAACGTCTTGCGCCATAAGCTGATTTAATAAGCTGGACTTTCCGACCCCAGATGAACCGATAAATGCGCTGATCTGTCCGTCAGAAAAATACGTTTCCATCAGCAATTCGTTTGGTTCAAAAATGGACGTAGCAAATGTTTTCACACCAAATGCATCGTTTAATGCTTGCAGTAGCTCTGCTTTTTCATCAGCTGTGACTTGATCGGCTTTGGTCAAGAGAATCACCGGATTAGCCCCGCTGTCCCAAGCGATCGTGACAAAGCGCTCTAACCGAGCGAAATTGAATTCTTCATTGGCGCTGGTTGCAATAAAAACCGTGTCGATATTCGCCGCGATCCCTTGTTCATCCGTCCGATTTCCGGCTACTTTTCGTTGTAAAAAACTCTTTCGTGGGAGCAAAGCATCAATCAAGAAATGATCTTGATCATACACCTGCCCTTGTACAAAATCACCAACAATAGGATAATCCTTGGGTGCTAGTGCCTGCTGGCGAAATTTTCCTGTAACTGTTGCTAAACATTCTTCTCCTGTAGTCAAGCGGACTTTTGCGATATCTTTGGCCTGAAAGACCACAATTCCTTGTTTTTCCATGATTTCCCTCCAGTTAGTTAGGAGGCCGCACTTAAAAAGAGAAACCTCCGAGTTGATGTTGCTTCATTTGATTTGTCATAAGACATTTCCCCTTTCTATTTTGTGCTCATCATGTGATGTCGCTTTATTATACCATCGGAACGGACGGATGGCTAAAGTAAATGTCCCAAGAGAGCATTTACAGAAATAAAGTAGATAAACAAGCCGGCAATATCTTTGATTGAGGTAATAATGGGTGCCGAACCGGCTGCTTGGTCGATGTTCAGTTTAATAAGTACAAACGGAACTAAGAAACCAAGTGCTGCGGCTAAGGTCATGGCAAAAACTAACGAAACACCAACAGCCACACCTAACATTGGGATCCCTTGCCATAGT
Source organism: Enterococcus sp. FDAARGOS_375 (assembly GCF_002393265.1). NCBI lineage: Bacteria > Bacillati > Bacillota > Bacilli > Lactobacillales > Enterococcaceae > Enterococcus > Enterococcus sp. FDAARGOS_375. The sequence goes on from NZ_CP023515.1 coordinate 3,121,714, forward strand.
GAAGCGGCGGTGCCGGAGATGATCCCTACGATCAAACCTAAACTCAAGCCAATCCAAACCTCTTTAAAGAAATGGCGGGTGAAGGTCGAAAGATCAATATGCCCTAATGACATCCCGCGAACAAAAACAGTTGAGGACTGTGTTCCAACGTTCCCCCCCATATCCATGATCAAAGGAATAAAGATTGCAACAGCTGCCACCGATTCCAATGTTTGTTCAAATTCATCAATGACTACCCCAGCTAAAAGACCAGCAACCAAAGTGATCACTAAAAACGGCAATCGGACTTTCCAAATTTGCCAAAGGCTGCCGTTGATCAGAACATTACTACGGTCTGCTTCATTAGAAGCAACATCGACTAAACCTGCGGCATTAAACATGTCTTCCGTCGTTTCTTGCTCGATGACATCGATGGCGTCATCGACAGTGATGATCCCAACGATTCGTGATTCCTTGTCTACGACTGGTAGCGCAATGATATCTAGTTCATTTAGCAAACGTGCCGCTTCTTCTTGGTCCGTGTCAGTAGTCACATAGATTACTTTTCGTGACATGATTTCACTGATGAGTTGCTCCCCTTGTGCCATCAAGAGATCTTTCAATGACAAGACCCCTTCTAAGGTTTTCGTTTGGTCGGTCACATAGAGCGTATAAATCGTTTCTTTTTCTTTGGCTTGCATCCGCACTTTTTCTAACGCTTGATTGACTGTCATGTCTTTTTTCAGTGTGATGAATTCCGGTGTCATTAAACGGCCAGCAGTCTCAGCTTCATATCCTAATAAGAGGTTTGTCGCGGCTCGTTCATCGGGGGCCAACGATTGTAAAAGTTTTTGCGTGACGGTGGCTGGCAGCTCATCCAAGAGCCTTACACGGACATCGGGGGCCATTTCGTTTACAAATTCGGTTGCCCGCTCATCGGTGAAAGAGCGTAACAAGTGTTGTTGTGTGGCTGGTGTCAAATCTTCAAATAGGATAAGGGCTTTATCTTTCGGTAATAGTCGGAAAACGATCACTTTTTCATCCGCGGATAAATTACTGAATAATTGTAACAGCGGCAGCTCTTCCATTCCTGATACGAGTTTTTTTAATTTTTCAGAGTCTTTCTTATTTAAATAATGTAAGATAGTTTCTCGCTGGTTCATGGGATACACTCCTTCTCCTATAATTTTGCCCAAAGAAAGAAAGGAAATCGTTCAGAAAATTGTCCGGATTTCTTTCGTTTGAAGGTTGTCTGCTAGACAGCTGAAATTTCGTTCCGCAGCTGGAGATACCTGTTATTAAAACAAGCACCAAAGGGATAGAGCAGCAACTTTACTCATTATATCACATAGTTTTTTTAAAACATGAAAAATATGGCTTGCAGACGAAAAATTTTATTCTAATATATTCCCTTTGTAAGGAGCGTTGATTGGAAACAATCAAGAGTAAAAACAAAAGCAGCAGGAAAGCTCTGTCAAACGCTCCATGCAAATGGTATGATGAATGGGTTGCAGTTTTTTTACTCCCCGTTTATGCTAACTATACATCAATGAAAAGAGAGGCAAAAAAGATGGCAAAGAAAAAAACATTTATCGGATCGGTCACTGCGCTTCTCACACTCGCAGCAGTTGGCTTTGGATTCCTACAAAATAATGAGCTATTCCCAAACCATAACACACCATCATCAGAGGTGACTGCCACTTCTGCTAAGGATATTCGTGCAGATGAACTGGCACAGTTAACCTACCAAGGCACCCAAACGATTGAAGTCAATCAGAACATTCCTGAGTTTTCAGAAGATGATCTTTCACTTGAAAATGGTGCCTGGGAAGTATACGGCGACCTTGACCACCTCAATCGTGCGACCTCTGCTGAAGCAATGTTGAATCAATCCTTGATGCCAACGGAAAAGCGTGGCGATATCTCTAGTGTGAAACCAACGGGCTGGCGTAATAAGCAACTCCCCAATGGAAAATATTTATATAATCGGACCCATTTGATTGGGTTTGCTTTAGCTGGCGAAAATGCAAACTGGAAGAATCTGATCACGGGGACTAGTCAGTTGAACAATCCCGAGATGTTGCGCTTAGAAATGGATATCAACTATTATCTCAAGCAAGATAAAAAGCATTATGTCCGATATTCCGTCACTCCGATCTATCGCGAAGACGAACTGGTTGCTCGTGGTGTCCAGATGCAAGCAAAATCCATTGGTGATGACACGATCCAATTTAACTGCTATATCTTTAACATCCAAGATGGCGTCACGATCAACTATGCGGATGGTACCAGCGAGATTTCAAGCGAAGAAATGCCACAATCGGAGAAGGATGCTTCAAGTAGTGAAAAAACCACAGCTTCGACTTCTGCCGGCAATAAAAGCAATGAAGCGGATGAGAAACAGAAACAATATGTCGATGAACAAGGCAACGGTTTAATTAAAGGGTCAAAAAGTGGCATCTATCATTTGCCAGGATCTAAATACTACGAGGATACTACCAACCCGAAAGAATGGTTCAAAACGATCGCTGAAGCGGAAGCTGCCGGCTACCGTGCACCAAAATAAAAAAGCCTTAGGCTTTTTTATTTTAGTGTTTATTTATTCTTCATTGCCTTGCGCTTGCCGCAACGCTTTGACATAGGCCTTCCCTTCATCTGTAAAACGTACCGAGCGTGACTTATAACGGTAAGCTCGGTAAATCAGGCCTCTTTTTTCAAGACGCAATAAATGACGATAAACCAAAGAAGTTGTTTTTATCTCTTCATTGGCACAGATTTCCCGTATGGTAGGTGCACAACCCTGTTCTTGCATATAGTCGTCAATAAAAAGTAAAATTCGGTCTTTTCTCGGCATAATTCCTCCTTTCCACGAAGCAGTCCTCGCTGCTGCAAATTTGTAAAAACTGATAAACTACTGCTTCGTCTGCTTTTTGTCCGATCAATACACTGAAAATCTATTGATGCTGTCTCTTTTCCCATTCTTTCAACGAGTAAAAGTTCTTATTATACGCTGAAATTTTCCCCTTATCGAGAAAAGCATCGGCAAGCAACACTCTTTGCTATTGATTTTATCAAATTTAACAGCAAATAATAGCAGATTTACCGATTATTTTTATTTTTATTGACACAAAAGCAAATAGAACTATTATTTTTTCTTAGAATTTGTTATTCTAAATTTAATTAAAGGAGGATTGTATGTTAGGAATTGGCTTATTTTTCGTAGGAATCACCTTGATAATCAATGGTTGGGGCAGCTTGCTTCACATTGACTATCGCTCACTTGCTTTAATCAATCTTTTTACAGGTTCGTTATCTTTTATTATCAATCTAGTCTATATGCTTCAAGGCGCTTATTATGAAGCAGGCACTGGCTTTCTCTTTGCATTCACGTATTTGTTGGTAGGGATCATTTACCTCTTTGATTTAGATCTACGTATTTATGGGATTTTTGCGCTATTCGTAGCCATCAATACCTTGCCTTTTGCCTGGGTTTCTTGGCGATGGGAGCAAGATCCCCTTTTTGCACTGATTTGGTTAACATGGGGAGCGTTATGGTTTTGCGGCTTTTTAGACACAATCGTAAAGGTAAACTTTCGACGTAAGATTCATTATTTTGCGATCGCTTGCGGTATCTTCACTACGTGGGTCCCGGGTTTGCTGATGATATTAGATCTCTATTAAAAAAAAGTGATTATCTCAATGATAATCGCTTTTTTTTTAGTAGGAAAACTGTTTTTTTCTAAAAAGTGTTCAATCTCCTGCATCGCTTTCTGAGGACCATTTGGCAGGTGCAAAAAGAATCATTGGCATGAAATCCTCCTTATGTATCGAGTCCATCCACTCGTTTCTTTCAAGTATACTAAAAGTAGGCACATGTAGGAGAAGTTTTTTTTGCAGACCTTCTCGTTCATCTTTTTACATTATTTAACTAAAAATTTGCTATAATAAAGAAAACCTTTCAAGGAGTAAACAAATGCGAAAAAAAATATCTTCCTTGCGGCTTAGTATATTCTCACGCGGGCTGATTCTCTTTGCCTTCTTTTTCTTGATTCAACAATTTTGGGAAATGGTTGTTTCTGGCTTTGCACTTCTGCCTTCGCTGGCATTCATCCAAATTCTCTTGATGATCCTTTCAACCTTTCTCATTAGCAAGTTTGTTAATAAACGCTCGTGGCGGCAAGTGCTTTTTGGCAGCTACCTATTGATCATCGGCTCGCTGTTTTCTTTCTGGCTAGCAAATAATCCAATGGAGCTGCAAGCAGTCACTCTTTATATGATTGGTGCTTTTTTTGGCGGCATTCTTTGGGAGTATTTAGCACAGCGCTTGGCAACAGATCTTCTGGCCAAAGAACATAAACCTCGTTAACAGAGGTTTTTTTCTTTTTCTGATAGAAAAGGCAAAAATTCTTCGTATATAGTGTGAAGGGGTGAAAAAGGTGCAGGATGAAGAAATCATTGAACGAATCAAAAAGAAAGACTATGCCGGCTTAGAAGAACTGTTAGCGGTTTATGGTGATAGCATGCTGAGGACGATTCATAGTGTCCTCTCGCAACCGCATGAAGTGAGCGAGCGACAAGATGTAGCGAACGAAGTTTTTTACGAGGTTTGGCAAAAGATTGCTGCGTACCAACCAGAAAGAAGTCGTTTGATTACGTGGCTGCTTTTGATTAGTCGCAGTCGTGCGATTGACCACAAGCGGAAGCTGAACAAACGCTCGCTGGAAGAAAAGCCGGTTGATGAGCAGGAACTAGCGATCGAAGATTCACCTTTGACAAAGGAAAACTTTTTGGGCTTTATTGAAGACCTTGAAGCCCTCGATCAAAGGATCTTTCTGCTCTACTATTTTTATCAGGAATCACCCGAAACCATCGCAGAACAGACGGACTTAAATATCTCAGCAATTTACAATCGTCTTTCCCATGGCCGCAAACGCTTAAAAGAAAGGATGACTATCGATGGATTTTAAACAGTTAGTTTTAAATGAAAATAAACCACTGACAAAAGTATCTGAACAAGAAAAAGCAACAACCTTCGAGCTGTCCAAACAATATGTTTTCTTGCAAGATCTATTAGAGGAGCTTCGGACGCTTTTAGCAAAAGACGAAACGATTCTTGGCTATCTGCCCTTGACGCCAGATGGAAACCTCGCCTTCGCCAATCAAGGGCTTGGCGCCTATGCCTATGCAACAACCAAAAAAGCAAAAGCATACCGTGACATCTTTCATGACACCCGTGGCAATCGTTTGTTGGTTTTCACAGAGACCCGAATGCTTTTTTTGGTCATCATCGACTATCTAGAAAGCAACACCTATTTCAGTTACCCCTATGAGACCATCAAAGCCTTCACCATCAAGCCAAGAAAGCTGATGAAGCATGAATCGCCAGATGATAAAGAGCAATTCCATTGGGGCTATTTCGACTTTCAAGGGGGGACGAACATATTCTCAGAAGTGCTGACAAAAAAAGACTACGAGTTATTTACGTCCTATCATGAATCCATTCCTGCACTCAAGAAAATTCCGATTCAAAACAAAATTTACCGAGCAGCGAAATATCAGTATTTCTTGATTAATTGGCATTTCAGTTTTCGCTTAATGACCATTTTCAACCTGCTCTTCCTGCTGCTGTTTGTATTAATGATTCTCGGATTTTTCTTACATTTAGGGCCACTGAAAGGATTTTATTATAAGGATCTATTGGACATAGGTATGGTCATTTCCCTTTTTTATAGTAAGAACATCTTGCCATAAAAAAAGACTGCCGTTCCTTCCTAATCATTTCTTTGCTATCAATTGAATAAAGCACCAGATACTCTACGAAAAAGCACCTCTTGCAGCATTCATTTTCACTTGAATCCTGCAAGAGGTGCTTTTTTCTCGACCTATTGGGACATTCCTAATCGCTCGATTTTCATTTCCTTTTGAAATTCTCAGATTTCTTGTGAACTTTTCAGAAGACTCCACTCATAATTTCATACGTGCCTAATGGGATTATTTTTTCATTCACGCTTGCTTTTTAGGAAGAAACGTTATGATGATTTTACTTGCTAGGAGGTGTGAAAAATCGAACTTATCGGACATCTGATCTTCTGGGTCCCATTTTGTCTTTTTCTAGTGATTGGATCGTTTTTCATACAATGGCGGAAACGTTTCGTTTCAACCCTTATTGCAGCGATCCCGTTTCTCTTTTTTATGATAAAAATATTCAATTATCGGCTTTATGAGCCGGATTTTATTTTCATCATCTATTTGATCGGACTCTTCTTGTCATCGATCGTACTAATCATTGCGGTACGCCGGCTTTCAAAGAGAGCCTGAAAAAGGAAACAAACCCGTTTCTTAAATAATCCTCAGACCAACTTTAAGGTTCATTTAAGGTTGGCAGACTATAGTCAATTCGGACATAATAATTTAAAGCCTGTGCTAGCGGAAACTAGCGCAGGCTTGTTTGGTTATCTATAGAAAATAAGGCAAATCGCTGGCAGGTGTTGGATACGCGAAAATCATCTTGGCAATCGCTTCTTTCGATAGCTGATTTTCTAATACAAAAACAAAGTAGTTGATCAACTCATCGGCCAATGCAGAAAAAATCGTGACAGCAACGATGGTATCAGATGTGTCATAAACCAATTTGATTTTTGCCTCTTGATCATTGATTCGTCGATAGGTGTACCAAGAAGATAGTTCCATCACCTCGCTATGATATTCTGAGGCATTATCGGCAATCTCTTGCTCACTGATCCCGATTCTTGCCAGTTTTTCCGCACCAAAAACCAGTGTAGGGATCAGCGGATAGCGGATGGGTATTTTGGGGTCATCTAAATGCTCGACAAGATAGGCGGCTTCAAAGCTGGCGACAGACGTCAGTTTGGGCTGCTTTTTCGCGAGCACATCCCCGATGGCATAGATGTGTCTTTGACTAGTCTGCAAAAACTCATTTACAACGATCCCTTGTTTTGACGTTTCTACCCCTGCCTTTTCCAGTTGCAGCTGATCGCTATTGGGTCTACGTCCCGTGGCACCAATCACTGCTTCTACGGTGAGAGACAATGCTTGTGTCTGGATCGTATAGTGGTTTTGTTCTTTCGTGATTTGCTGTGTGTTCTGGTTAAAGTGAAACGAAACACCTTGGTCCTGCATTGAGCGAACCTTTTCTGTGGTTAATTCTGCATCAAATCCTTTTAGTGGCTGGTCATTATGATGAATTACATGCACTTCAGCACCTGCTGCTTGAGCGATCATCGCCAATTCGAAGGTAATATACCCAGCACCTATGAAAGCAATCGTTGCTGGCATCTTTTCAAAGGAAAGAAAATCACTACTGCTTTGTAAATGCTCCTTGCCGACGATTGGCAGTACGGCTGGACGCTGTCCTGTCGCAATAATTATTTTTTCTGCTTGAATCTCTTCTGCGTCCACGACGACCGTATGGGCATCACGAAAAGCGGCTTGTCCGTAGTAAGTAGTGATGCCTTCTGCTAGTAACCCTTGCTTGGTTGACTCCGGCACCCGATCGGTATACGAGCGCTTAAACGCCATCAGTGCCGACCAATCAATGGATACCTGCCCTTGAATACCATTGCCATGCATACGTTTCGCCTCTGTTTTGACTTCTACGCCTCGCATCAGTAGTTTTTTCGGATCACACCCGCGATTGGGACAAGTGCCACCCCATAAATCGGCTTCAACGATCGCCACGGTCTTTCCTTTGGCTTTTAACCCGTAGGCAGCAGCCGTTCCAGCTGGACCCGCTCCGATAATCAGTACATCCACCTTTTTCATCTGTCTCCTCCTTCTCCTAAAAAAAATTCCTACGCTTTCTCTTCCCTTCAAGTATAGCGAATCACGGTCAGCCGACAAAACAATTCGCCTTTTGCGGCTCCTACGAATGTTCACAATCATCCCTTGAAGTTGCGTTTGATATGGTATACTTTTCTAGTCAGTTTAACAACAAAGGAGAATGAATGACTGTGAGTTTTAAACGTTTTTTCCAGCTCTTTCTTTTTTATTTTCTCTCGATTCTGGTGGCCTATGGTCTGATTGCGTTTCTAGCAGTAGATAACTTTTGGCTGGTGGTCTGTTTGATGACGATTGTCGGCTACCTCACCTTGGGTATCCCACTAATTTTATTGAGTTTAAAGAAGAAAAAATAAGAAAACAAACAAAGACACCAGCAACTTTTCTAAGAAGCTGGTGTCTTTCCTCATTGATGCGATTATCCTAATACGATCTGGGCATCTGCCAATGCTTTTTCCACTACTTCCATCACCAGCTTGCTATGGGCAAGGCGTTCCTTGACAAAGGCCTGATCATTTTCGTGAATGGCTTGTGCAAAACGGGCAAATTCTTCAAACATACGATGTCCGTGAACGCTTTGATCCTGATGGCTTTTTGCCCCGTTGATCCGTTCAACGTCATAGCTGGCAAGCATATTCGTTGGCCCATTGACGATGATCGATCCTTTCGTCCCTTGGATCGTTGAGCGAATCGTCGCTGTCGAATCTTTGGCGCCAATACAAACGACTTTTGTTTGTTCATAGTCTAAAAACAGCATGCCAGAAGTATCGATCCCCTGTTCGACATTAGCAAAATAGCGGACACTTTTGGGTTTTCCTAAAAGCCCGACGACAAAATGAATATTATAGATATTGATATCCATCAATGCCCCACCACCCATTTTCGGGTTAAATGCAGGTAAAACGGTTCCCTCTTTGAATAAATCATAACGAGAAGAATATTGCGAATAGTTGCATTCAATCACTTTCAGCTCTCCCAATGTTTCAAGCTGCGCTTTGATTCCTTGGTAGTTGGCTAAGTACTGATTCGTGATGGCTTCCATCAAAAGCACCTCATGGGCAGCTGCCAATTCTGTTAATTCTACTAATTCTCGTGTCTGCAACGTAAATGGCTTTTCACAAATGACGTGTTTGCCAGCGAGGATCGCTTCTTTGGCAAAGGAATAATGCAAATGATTGGGTAATGCGACATACACGGTGTCAACGGATGGATCCGCCAAACATGCCCCTAACTCTGTATAGACGGTTTGAATCCCGTATTGCTGTTTTAAGTGATTCATTTTCTCTAAATCACTTTCTGTCCCAAAAATAGCGGACAGTTCAAGCTGCGGGACATCCCCCGCCACCGTCAAAAAATCATGGACAATCATGCCTGCGCCTAAAATCGCTAAGTTCATCTTGCTTCCCCTTTTCTATCTTCTTAGATCATTTGTTTCAATACCTCGGTGATCACTTTATGATCCTCTAAATGAGCCAAACCTGACACACAGATAGCACCAGTGACTTTTCTATCTTCGATAATTGGAAAACCACCGCCACAAATTGCATAGTGTTCGTCTTCTGCCCATTTAGCGAATTGTGTATCTCTATCTTTTTGGGTATAGACGTATAGTGAACTATGACCGCTTTCTAGTACCGTTCGTTCTTTTCTTTCAAGCCAAGGACTTTCTTTTCGCCCTACCATTAAAAATCGAATGATCGGCAAGCCATGATGAACAACTTTGATCCCTACCGGCTTCGGATAGTTCCTTTTAACGTACTGATCAATGGCAATTACCAACCGCAATACGAGGGCATTGTCAAAATGAGCAAACTGCAGCTGCTGTTCTTCTTGCAGGATTTCTGAAGGTTCGATTCGTATCTCCTCCTTTACGTTGAGTCAGTTGATGCCTTCAGGCGCTTTGTTTGTCAAAAGCCCCGTAATCACTCTGCCTTATGACTCAGTGATCACTTGATTGATGCCTGTTTCTAGCATTTCGATTTGCAAAATTGTTTCTTCGTCTTTTACGATTTTCTCTTTGCCATTGATGATCGTTTCATAGACGCCCTCATACACACGGCTATAATCACCAATTTCAGAGATGACTTTTTCTTCATGGTAGTCACCGTTAGCATCCATATAAGTTAGTGTGCCATAGTGCTCTGGCAAATCGATCCCAAAATCTGCATGATCTGGGAGATAAAACTGTTTTAGATGCTCTTCTTGTCGATCCTTCGTTTGTTTTACAAAAACGCCGTTTTCGCCATAAACGACAAAACTAGGCCGCTCTTTTAATCGGAAGTAACTAGATTTGACTGAGACTTTCATTCGACCATAAAACAGATCCAAATCGAAGTAATCGTTCATGCGATTTTTCCCAAGCAATTGCCGAACCTCATAATGGACATCGTCAGGTTGCCCAAAATAGGAGATCACTTGATCCAGTGTATGACAAGCGTGTCCGTATAAGTAGCTAGTATTCAGTGAAAATTCGGTCACTGACCGTGGAACCTCTGGACGAAAATAATCATAATGCATCTCTACTTCTAAGAGATCTCCGAGCACGCCGCTTTCGATCACTTTTTGCGTGGTCAAAAAATCAGAATCAAAGCGGCGATTTTGATAGCATTGCACAAACAAGCCTTTCTCCTGCGCCAGTGCGAACAATTCCTTTGCTTGTGCCGAGGTTTCCGTAAAAGGTTTTTCGATTAAGACATTTTTCCCATGAAGCAAGACATCCTTGCCTAATTCATAATGCAAATGACTGGGGTCGTGACCACAACTAATTGAATTTCAGGATCACGGTAAATATCCTCTAAGTCAGAGGTGTAATGAACGCCTTCCAGTGTTGGCCAGGTCAGCTTGCCGCTTGGTGAATAGATCGTCTTCACTTTTATCTTATCCTGTAGCTTGGTTGAAAAAGGCAGATGGTAGCGATTGGTGCTTTTCCCATTTCCGAGATATGCGATAGTTAACATTGTGACTCCTCCTATAAATTGATAGCTTGATTATTGATGAAATTCTTCAAAATGGGAAGTCTTTTGCCAAAAACAGGTGCTTTTGACCAGACTTTTTTGCAAACTGCTGAGTGCTTCTGAACATTTTTACCAAATTACCAAAAAGGCACAGTTTTTACTTTTGGTTTTCTTTGTCCTAGGCTATGATTAGAAAGAGGTGGTTTGATGTTATTAGGAGATAAATTACGGCTTCAAGAAGGATTGACCAATACGGAGAAACGGATTGCCGATTATATTTTGCAAAATATCAATGATGTGCCTTCGTTGACGATTGAAGTCATCGCCAAGCATACGTACACATCCCACTCTTCCGTCATTCGTCTAGCCAAAAAGATGGGTTATGAAGGATTTAAAAGTTTTCGCTTAGGTCTGGCTGAAATTGCCCATAATCAGATGTTCAATCCAACCTTTGTTGACGCGAATTTCCCCTTTTCGCCCAAGGATCAAACACCTGACATTTTGAAAAAAATGGCCGATCTAACGATCAACTCGATCCACAAAACCCATGCTCAGGTCGCTCCGGAAACGATGGAAACAGTGGTACAATCGTTGGAAGCTGCGCAGCGGATTTTCTTATTTGCTCGTGGTGATTCTCAGATCCGGGCAAGAAGTTTTCAAAATAAGTTGGTCAAGATTAATAAGTATCTGATCGTTGCTGATGAGTATGGAGATGATGCGTGGAATGCGTCGAACGTCACGAAAAAAGATTGTGCCGTGTTTATTACCTATCGTGGGAAAAATACACAATACGAAAAAATCATGCAACACTTTCGTGATGTTGGGGTACCAGTGATCGTGATCTCTGGCAACGCCCATGCAAAAATCATCCCATTAGCGACCCATGCGATCATCGCTTCTCATGATGAACGTGATTTCCTCAAAGTCGGTACCTTTTCTTCGCAGGTCGCCTTTGAGTATATTTTAGATTCACTGTTCGCATTGCTGTATGCCAAAGAATACCAAAAAAATATTGCTGAACTAAGAAAAAAACAAACTGTTTTGGAATCAGGGATTCTCTCAGAATACCCGTCAACTGAAGAAAAGAGGGAAATGAAATGATCAATTGGGGAATTATTGGTGCCGGAAATATCGCCAATCGCTTTGCTGCAAGCTTAGAAAATTTTCAAGATGCCCAACTTTATGGGGTTGCTTGTCGTACGATGGAAAAAGCGCAAGCGTTTCAAGCAAAATTTCCGTGTGATGCTGTCTTTGATGACTACCAAAACCTATTAGATGATCCAGCTATCGATGTCGTTTATATTGCTTTGCCGCATTCGTATCACTATGAATGGATCATCAAAGCCTTTCAAGCGAAAAAAGCTGTTTTATGTGAAAAACCAGCAACCTTGACTGCACAAGAAATGTGCGATGTACAAAAACAAGCCCAAGCACACGAAGTCTTCTTTATGGAAGCTATGAAACCGCGCTTCACCCCAGCGTATCGCAAACTAAAAGAACTTGTGGATGGTGGTCATATCGGTGAGCTAACAAGTGTCACGACTACTTTTCGCCGCCATTTACCAGTCGAAGGCAGTACTTATCATTATCTGCCAAAACAAGGGGGTGCTTTACTGGATATGGGGATCTATAACTTAGCCTTTATCCAAGATTTTTCACCAGAAAATTTAACTGCCGAATTGATCGATTACAGCCTTTATGAAACTGGGGTTGATACCTACGTTGAAGCACGCTTTGTCAGTGAAGACTTTGTTGCAGTGATTGAGACTGGATTTGACCAAACAAAAGAGACGGTGGCGGAATTACAAGGAACAAAAGGGAAAATCACGGTCCCAAACTTCCATCGCCCCGCTTCTTTTACCGTAACGATTGACCAAGAAGACACGATCTATGATATTGGGTACGAGATCGATGATTTCCATTCAGAGATTCAAGCAGTTCACACCGCACTTGCACAAGGACAACTCGAAAATCCCTTGATGTCCTTAACAGATAGTATTGCCTGTATCGCTTTAGCTGATGAACTAAGAAACTTACTAGAGGCAGAAAAAAAAGACAATTAAGATCATACCCCATCGTTTTTGAATAGAACTGACCAATGGCTACCATTCGGTCAGTTTTTATGTGTCAAAAATTGAGCGCTTTCTTTGACGGTATCGAAATGGTTATATTATATTTATTGAGTATATTTTTATACAAATAGAAAAAGAAAGGAAAACGCCCATGACACCAGAAATTATTACGTATCTTATTTGTTTATTGACCTTCGCTTATCTAGCTGTGACGATTTTTACTTTTGTAAAAAATCGCCGGACAGGTGACGGTTATCGCCTCCGAATTTTTTACGTGCTGGCAGCAGCCCTCGTCTTTTTGCTTTCTCTTTATGCAATCGCTACCGGTCAAACCTATGACGACTTGGTTACATCGATAAATGATCTTTTTCAATAAAACACCGTTGGCACGAAGCCCTGCGGATCTCTTCGTTTTTGAACCTCTGGTTGAGGGAAGGATCAAAACGGAAACGAGCCAATGAAAGACTGCTATTCGATGGCTTTTTCATCAGGACCTTCTATACCGAATCAATGTCTTTCAACAAATGATGTCTGACTTTTTATGGAGGTGTGCATGCTCATTCAGCTTAAAGAAGCGAAGCTTTCCGATTTACTTTCTATCTACTTGATACAAAAAGCTGCCTTCAAACCACTCTTTCTCCGTTATCAAGACAAAGAAACTTCTCCCTACTTACAAAGTTTCGAGAAGCTAAACGCAAAATTTTCTGCGTCGAGTACAACTTATTATTTAATCATGACCGCTCAGAAAATCGTGGGCTTTATAAAACTGACGGTTGAGCAGGAACATACGACGAAGCTATCCTCCATCGCCCTTCTTCCCTCCTACGAGAACCGCGGGATCGGTAGACAAGCAATGACCTTGATTGAAAGGAACGTACAAACAGATACGATTCGTTTGCATACGATCCTGCAAGAACCCAAGCTGGTTCACTTTTATCACTCGTTAGGGTATTCAGCAACAGGGAGGTTTCAAAGCCCCTCTTCAGCAATCTGCTTTGTCTCCTTTACGAAAAAAATTGCTGCGAAATAAAAAAGACATCTCGCCTTTCATCGGCAGAGATGGTTTTTTCTATCAATTGCCATCCTTTATAGCAATCATTTTTATTGGTCCTGCAAGGTGTCATCGGATTTTTTACGCAATCGCGGAATCTCTTTCACATTCATTAAATCTAAAAAGAAAGTGAACAATGGGATCCCGATGATCAAGCCCCACAAGCCAAAGAGATGTTCGCTAAGATACAGGAGAATAAACGTGTAAAACATCGGGATCTCTGTTTTATTAGCCATCAAGCGGGGATTTAAGATATAGGATTCCAACGCATGAACAAACACTATGATCAATAGAATGTAGATCACGTCATTAAATCCGCCGATAGAATAGGCAATAAACGTTAATGGAATACACGAGATGATCACACCAGCAACAGGAATCAAGCTGAGAAAGAAAATCATCAACGCCAAACTCAACAGCTGCGGAAAGCCCATCACCGCTAAGGCGAAAACAGTGATCGCTGTATTGACTAAGGCGATCACCAACTGCGTCTCGATCACATTTCCGAAAGCCCGCGTAAACTTAGCTCCTAAATAGTAAACATCTTCAAAGAACCACGCCCCTCGCCCTTGCAAAAACAGCCGAGAAAACGCAACGGTCTTTTTGTTATCGATCATAAAGAAGAAGCTAAGCAGAAAGGAGATCAGCACAGTCAACGCCAACTCACCGAAATTATACAGATAATTGATCACGACTAGAACGCCGCTTTGTAATTTCTGGATGTATTCGCTGGTCTGCAATAAATTCAAGACATATTCGATCAATTCATTATTGGAGTCTGTCCGTTGGTAGAAATCAGCAACGGAATTGACTAATTGGACGGATTGTTTGATGATGATGGGAACATAATTTGTTGCTACTAAATAAAGAATGAACACAATCAAGCTGTAAGTCAGGATGCTCGTAAGCTTGATGGGCAGTCGGCTTTTTCGATGGAGCAAAAGAACCAGCCGATAAATCAAATACGTAAAGATAAAAGTCAGCAAAAGAATGGTCATCATACTGCGAAACAAAAAAAGAATGCCCGCAAGCATAAACAAGACCGTCCAGCGCCGCAACACAAGATTTTGAAGAAAAGCATTATAATATTTCATCTGTAACTCCTTTTTTTCGTTGCAATGAAGCAACGAAGCATTTCAGTAGTGCCTAAGAATTATCTAATCATTAAACTATGCAAATAGCAAGAGATTTTATTTTTCTTAAACGAGCAAAAAAATGAAACAAAAAATCCTTAGAAGAATCGTTACCTTTCTTCTAAGGAAAAGAGTTATTGATAAACGGTCTCTCCTTCTTTTATGGGTAAAATCGAATTGATGGACAACAAAAAGAAGCTGGCAGCCAACAGATCCGCACAGCCTCCGGGAGATACATTTTCTGACTGGCAGAAGGCTGCTAGTGCCTGAAATGCTGGGTTCGGCAACGCTTGTCGATTGGCGTTTTGTGCGAGTTGCTGAACCAGTGTCAGTACCTCTTGATTGCTGCGGTATAAAATGCACGTATCGTCCAGCGTAGCGATGATCGCCAATAGCATGTGGAGCCTTTTTTCAGTCTCATTGGTACAATCCCGAGAAAAATAATCCGCTAAAGCGAAAGAACTAGCAATCACGTTCTTTCCTAAAATTACTTGGGGTTATGAAGGTGAGGCACCTTTTGTTCTGCATTCACTAACGGACATTCCCTTATCGCGGACGATTTATTTAGCTTCAAGCTTTACTAAAGGTCATTCCATGACGAAACTAATTGCAAAAACGTTGATTGAATTTTATCTTGGCTAAATAAAAATAAGCTTCCACTCGCGTATTGGTTATGCAAGCGGAAGCTTATTTTCTCCTACGTATTTACCAAGGTTGGGAGGTTGGCCCGACGGTAAATTCATTCACATTGACATCTTCTGGCTGGTTGATTGCAAAAGCCACGATATTGGCTACTCGATCGGGTGATATCCCATGTTCTTTGTATAATGCGGTCATACCTTTAGCTGCTGCTTCATCTGTGATCGTGTCTAATAATTCAGTATTGATCGCTGCTGGATAGATGGTGGCAGTTCGAATGTTTGTTCCTTCTTGTGCCGACTCCATCCGCAGAACTTCCATTAGATTACGCACAGCCCATTTTGTAGCCCCATAAACTGCTGCGTTCGGATATGCTTTTAATCCGGCTACGGAAGAGGTTGCGATCACCTGTCCAGATTTTTGGGAAATAAAATCTGGCAGAACAGCAGCTAGACCATGCAATACCCCTTTGATATTGATATCGATCATTTGATCCCACTCCTCTGTTTTTAAAGCAGACAAAGGAGAACTAGGCATAATGCCCGCATTTAAGAAAATCACATCGATTTTCCCATAGATCTCTTTTGCATAGTCGATCAGCGCTTGATTATCCGCTGGTTTGGTCACATTGGTTTCCTTATAGACAGCCTCTCCATTTTTCTCACGTATTGTTGTAACAATCTCCGCTAGTTTCTCTTTCCGCCGAGCAGCTAAAACCAATTTGGCACCTTTTTCTGCTAAAAGTAACGCTGTTGCTTCACCAATTCCGCTTGATGCACCCGTAATGATCACGACTTTTCCTTTGATTCGATTCATCCCTTTTTCCTCCTTTATGCGTCAGGCAACTGATCATATTCTTCATCACTGACTGCTTCTAACCATTCTGAAGCACCAGCAGTAATCGCTACATGGGCAAACCAACTATTTTTCGCTGCACCATGCCAATGTTTGACCCCTTCCTTGATGACTACAACATCCCCAACAGTAAGTTTTTGCGGTTTCTTCCCTGCTTCTTGGTACCAGCCTTCTCCTGAAGTCACCAACAACAATTGATACCCACCATCGATATGCCGATGCCAATTGTTGCGGCAACCTGGTTCAAAGGTCACATTGCCAACGTTGACTGGAATCGCTGGATCAGCTACTAAAGGATTCAAGTAACTCTGACCGCTAAAATATTGTGCATAGGCGTCATTTGTGTTGCCCAGTGAAAAGATTCCTGCTTCTTTTACTGCATCGAGTTCTGACATTTATTTTTCCTCCAATTCAGCTAGCTCTTCTTGATAAACCGTTTTGGCGATGTTAAAAGCAGACCAAGCTTTAGGCCAGCCAACATAGAAAGCCAGATGAGTGATTGCTTCTGCAATTTCCTCTACAGTGATCCCGTTCTCCTTGCCAATCGTTAAATGGGCAGTCAACTGTTCAAAATTGCCACCGGAAATCAAGGCAGATATCGTCAATAAACTTCTCGTATGAGGAGCCAATTCTGCCTCACGTGACCAAACTTCACCAAATAATACATCATCATTCAGTTGCGCAAATTTCGGCGCAAATTTGCCTAAGTTATCTCTTCCTGCGGTTTGTTTCTTTACCATATCGATCGACTCCTTCATCTATTTTAATAAAATGCTGATTTAACCAATTTCGAATAGCTATATCCGCTTTAGCTACTCTTGAACCACGAACAGCTAATCCAGGATAAACAGTTGCTTCAGGACAAGTCTTTTTAAAGTCTCCTAGGCTGTTGCCAAATCCTGAGCCTTCATGAGTACAAAACGGAAAAATACTCTTCCCTTCCAATCGATGATCTTTTAAAAAACTCGCTAGGATCATCGGGTATGTGCCCCACCAATTTGGAAAACCGATAAACAAAACCCGTTCTTTAAAAAACGCTGCCGATACCTCTTGATAGAGGGGGAAATCATTAGCCGCTTTTTCTTTTTTTGCTAGCTCGACCATTGTTTGGTAGCTTTCAGGGTAAGGATAAGCCGGTTCAAGAGAATAAAGCGGACATTGTAATTTATCTGCTATTTTCTCTGCTAGAACCCGGGTATTTCCCACTATCAGCTTTTTTCGCTGCCCTTCAATAAGATTCTCTCCTGCTCGTGAATACACAAGTATTGCCGGCATTTTGTCACCTCCTTGGTTTCTCTTCTTGGTATATTTAATAGTAAGGCAAAGCGGAGCCTTTGAATAATGCTTTCTATAAAAAGTCCCTATGCTTATGAAGCATAGGGAGAGGTGGAAGAAAAAAGAAGCGGATTACTCCACTTCTTTTGGCTTTTAGGATGCAATTATTCAAAAGCTTCACGAAAGCGGGCAATGAACGCCGTCACAACAGGCGACATCACACGATTTCTTTTCCACACCAGGACACAGCTGGTTTCGATTTGAGGGACTAAAGGCAAAAATTTGATCGTTTCATCCCTCCGTTCTCCGACTGCTCCGCTGATGGTCAACGCCGAACCAACATGGTTTTCTACTAAGGAAAAGACATTGAAAATCAAGTTATATGTTCCAACGATCGGTAATTCTTCTATTGGTATTTTTGACCATTGGCTGAACATTTGCTGCACCTCCGGACGCCTTGACACTAGCAATGGCACCCCTTTGATATCTTCTGGTGTGATCTCCTCTTTATGGGCGAGAAAAGAATCAGCCGATGTCAGTATGCCCCAAGTCTCTTTTCTTGGTAGAACGATTTTTTCGTATTTCTCGATCTCGATGGGTTCGATCAAAATCGCCAAATCCAATAAGCCTTTCTCCAAACGCTCGTTGATATCATCTCCTGTGCCGCTGTGAATATGAAAGCGGACATCTGGATAGTCACTGATAAATTCTTCCAACATCAAAGAAAGCGTGTCGGAATTATCTGCTTCCACACAGCCAATTGTGAAATGACCACTAAACAACTGTTTCTTACGATCTTCAAACTCTTGCATGGTTTGATCCGTTAGACTCAATATCTCCTCGGCACGGCTTTTTAAAAAACGACCTGCTTCTGTTAAGAGCATTGTACGATTATCACGAATGAAAAGAGCCGTTCCTAATTCATCTTCTAATTCTTTTAATTGGCGGCTCAATGTCGGTTGGGTGATGTGGAGCACTTCTGCGGCTTGTGAGATCGTTCCTTCCTCTGCAATCGTGAAGAAATATTTTAATAAACGAAATTCCACTAAATCGCCTCCTCTTTTTTGCAACATTTTAACTCTTAGCAATGAAAAGAATCATCCTTCTTTTTGGTCTATTCATTTCTAATAATAACAAATAATCGCTATTCCAGCGAATCATACTAAAAAAAAGAAGAAGACTGTAGAATTTTAAGAGGAGCGTTTTATGGAATGACATGAGAAATTGTTCGCACAAACGAACAGGTTTATCAGCTATATACTTTTGCGACACTTGGTATAGGTTATATGAGTATCTTGGTATGATTCTTCTTACAATGACTTGAAGGAATACTATTTTCTCGTTCTCATAGGATTCATGAGTCAAACACACTTGTTTACCATAATAACATTATGTTTCTTTTGGTTTTAAAACATAATGGACTATTAGCCGGTCAAGAAATATCTATTAAACCGTAATGTTCCTAGTACCCAAGTTCATCGAGCCAATTCAACAGATTGGGTTCAGCGTCTTCAACACTTCCCGCTCTTGCTGCAAAGCCTTCAAGAAAGTCATACGCTGGATACAACGTTTGAAGTTCATTTTGACTATTGGTCAGTCCACTTCCCCCATGGGTTGCAAAAGGAATAATTTGTTTATCCGTAAGATCATAGGCTTCAAGAAATGTTAACACGGCTCTTGGGGCACGGTTCCACCAAACGGGAAAGCCGATAAAGAGAACATCCACTTCAGTCATTTGGGCAACGTCAGTCATCAATGTTGGTCGGGCATCTTCTTCCACCTCTCTAGTGGCAAAAGCTGTATGTTCATCGTAAACGTTAGGGTAACCTACTTCTGTTTGAATCGAAAATAACTCACCTCCTGTTTGTTCAGCGATCATCTCTACTATGACTTGGACATCTCCTACTAAAGTGTTATCGATCACATTAAAACTACTTCCAGAAACTGCTTCGACTGTGGGCTCTTGCTCCAAGTTTTCAGGTCGTGTAAAGTAGGCAATTAAAATGTCATCCGCGCTATCAATCAAAGAGATTTCTCCATTTTCTTGTGCTACTAAGTCACGATCGCTTGTTTCCCCTGGATTAGTACCTAGTTCTTCATTCGTTGGATCACTGCTGCATCCTGCAAGAAAAATCATAGCCAGATAAAAACCTTTTGTCCATTTTCTCATCGTATTGCTCCTTTCATCTTCCTTAAGTAAAGGTAGTTTCAGTATATTTCTTGAAGTGGACTTTAAGGCAAGGCATTCAGATAAATCTTGTCTTAATTTTTCACTTTTCTCACAACTCCCTCACAAAAAGTCATTCATGCAAAAGCACTTATAAAGCCGTAAACAGTATTTTATTTAACGACTTTTCCATGTATCTTTCGGTTTTTCTCAAATATTTGGTAAAAAAGTCAACGCATTTATGTTAAAAAACGTTAGAAAAGCAAAAATAAAATAGAAGCGCGTAAGACGTATTTTAAAAGGATTATTATATGATAAACTATTCCTAAATAGGATAGGAGTGATTGAATGAACGTTTTCTTTAGACCACCAAAAGAAGATGATATTGATCAAATCATGCAGATCGAAAATGCAGGATTTACAGCGGATGAAGCAGCATCTAGACTAGCGATGATGGATCGAATACATACAATTAATGACTGTTTTATTGTGGCAGTAAATGAAAAGGATTGTCCGATCGGCTACGTTGTAGGGCCCATTATTTCTAAACGTTATCTCTCTGACGATCTCTTTGAAAGTACTTGTCCTAATCAACTTTTTGGTGGCTACCAAAGTATTCTTAGCTTGGCTGTCGCTCCTGATTATAAAAACTGCCAGATTGGTAGTAAACTACTGTCAGCCCTTGAACAACAATGTCGTCTTCAAAATAGAAAAGGAATCACATTAACTTGTTTAGAATCATTGATTCCATATTACGAAAAGCACGGCTATCAACTAGAAGGACTGTCAGAATCACAACATGCAGGTGTTGCTTGGTATAATATGGTGCTAGAGTTGGACGATACACCTAATGTATTCTAATAAAATTTGTATACTAGATAAAACACCCTTCAAAAGCTAGGATAAATCTCTTGCTTTTGAAAGGTGTTTCATCTCGAATTAATATTTTTTAAGTTCTTCACTTAAACCTACTCTGATTTTTCTTGCTAACTTTTCATCCGTCAACGCTTTTTTAGTATTTGAAAGCAACATAACTCTTGATTCAGTGGAGTCCATAATGTATTTTCTCTCCCACTGGTCTTGATCAGGACCATCGCCAATGATGCGAATGTAAGACAACAGACTTTTGATCATCTCTTTTGTCAATGTTAGGTTGGTATAGCCATCATTTTCATAAAAATCATACCATGTATCACTAGGATTTTCCTTCAATATTTGAATTAGTTGGTGGATTTCTTCTAACGCATCGAAAACTTTTACAAATACAATGACCATTTCTTCCTGATCAATCATCTGATAAGCGTCTAACAAATGGAGCAGTGTTTTTAACGTTTTGCATTGAACGGCTACTGAGAGGTAAATATCATTAAAAAAGCGAGCATTTTGTGCATGTTTATCCTGAAGGGATAATGTAATCTGCTGGCATCTCAGCAATAGATTCTCCCAGGCTATTATCTTTTCTCCTACCATAGAGAAAATTTCTGTGACTTGCTCCTTGATTTTCCGATCACCCGTCAACCATTCTAACCTCGGAATTTTTGTTTCTTGCTTGAGCCAGGATTGAATAATTTTTCGAATCAAATAACAGGCAAACTCATCACCAGCGGTTTGATCCTCATGTGTTCCATAGCGGATAACCGCTTCAAAGTAATCTTCATAGACAGCTTGGATCTCTTCTTGCTGATTTTGATAGTATTGTGTTACATGCTCTGAAATTATCTCTTGATTGGTTCGTAACTGATAATCTGCTCGCCAGAAATTCGCTATTTCTTGTAAGAACAAAATATGCGGTTTTATGTTGCCTGTATTAACTAAGACAAACTTATCCATCTTGACTTCTCTAACCGCCATTAACTCTCTAGAAACAAATTCTGGGCTATTAGGCAAGATCGTCAAGAAATTAGATGCTTGTAAATCATGAAAGGCAACGTGATAATAGATTCCTCTTGAATGATTTGGTTTTGGTGTGTTTGTTAACACCTCATCTCGTGGATCGTGATTCTCTTGTCTACGAGAAACCATTTTACCATAACCATTATCCGCCCAAATCTCAATCACATCATCTGGAAGCTCAAGTAAGCCAAGATTAAATAATTCCGTCATCTCACCATAAATGTTCATTGAACATACTGCATGAGGATCGACTTCTTTAACCATATGATATTGCAGATGGACGATTTCGTTGATCACTGCTGCTTTTTCCGCTGCTGACCACTGTCGATCAAGATCTTCTGCCCAAAAAGGACAATCCCCTTGTCCGCGAAAACCAAGTGTGTAGATAACCTTGGTACCTTTTTGCTCGTGTAAGGCTTTTTTCCATAATTCCTGAAACAACTCAAAATGTTCCTCGTATGAAGCCTTCAAACCAGGATACCTTCTAGCAAACATCTCAGCGCCTAGTGGCTCGGCATGATGATGTGTATAGATCAACCCCATCGCTTGTGCACTTTGTCGATATCTATGACTGTTCTTATCTGTTCCCGGGATGATAACATTTCCACCTAAACGTAACAAAGTTTCATAAATACGTTCCCAGACATATTCATTTGAACCATTATCTTCCCATTGATCCAGCAGCAACTCATCATTGACGAACCAGCCCCGATAGTCCGTTGTAAAATCAGGTAATTTTAAGCCAAAATCTGTCCATTCAATAAATGGCTTTTTTATTGGGGGAATATCCATGAAATACCAAAAGGGCTGAACATCTAAAATTTTATGAGAGATTTCAAGAATCCCATACATTAATCCTAACGGTGTTTCAGCACACACTTTTACTTTATCTGGCGATACGAAAAGTATATGAAAAGCATCCGTTTTATTTTTTTCATCAAGTAAAACCAATTCAATTTCATTTGTTTTCCTCGTGTCTGTCACAACGGTTAAAATATCACGCTGTAATATCTCGCAAGCATGTCCAATCACTTCATTTTCCATCTGTTTTGATGTGACAGAAGTATTTTTCGAAATGAAAAATGTTGTTTCCATGTAATCACCCGTTTCATCTATATAGTTTATTATTTTATCTTCAATAAAGAACTTTCTACTATGTTGTAATAGACAATCGAATTGCTTATCAGCCATAAACCTCCCGTCACTATTTTCTGCAAAGATGTTTTTCAGATGGTCTAAACGTTTTGTTAACTGTTTACTATGATACCGCTCATAAATTTAGAATAAGCGAAAAGCTTGTCTAAAAAAATAGAGAAAGTCGATGAAAAAAACGAAAAAACAGACTTTCTTTGTTTTTGGATTTTCCCCGTCCCCCTTTAACTAATGTTTTATCTTGTCGTTGTAGAGCATGATTTTTCATGCCTATTCACCTTGGCGTGGTTAATCATATGTACAGCAAACAAGCCCACACTCATAAGAGCATGGGCTTAGTGAGATCATTGTCAATTCTAAATCTTCAATTGAAATCAAGCTTTTATCATTTCAGATTTCAATTACTGAATAATGGTGACAATTTCTTATTTTTGTTCAATTACATATACTTCTCAACTTCATCAATTTCTTTTTGTAGTGCTTGTTCATCGTACTTTTCATACTTACCGGCTTCGTGTGCGATCTTTTTGATTTCATGAATCGCTTTTTTCTCAACGATCCATTTCTTCATACTATGTTTTTTTGCGTCTGCATCTAGTGTGTCTAATTCAGCTAAATTCTCATCTAACTTATCAAGAACCTCTGCAATCTTTACCAATGCTTTTGCTTCCTTTTCTTCATAGTTTGTCATAGATATCACTCCTTAAGTATTTGATATATTTATCTTACTGCTGTAATTAAATATTTTCAAATTAAATGTACTGTTTATCACAAAGTTTTATCTTATTCTCACTGACGAAATAGAAAACATTAGATTCTTGCAATATTCTATTCATTTTACATTTATTTTTATCCTTAAAGATTTATCATAAGAGAAGTATCGATTATATAAAAAGATGATTTAGTGAATTAGCAAACATTCGGTGTATCTTTTATGATAAAGTCATTTAGCTTTTTTACTTTCTTATGGTTGCAGCAAAATTTTCCCGACACTTTTTCCAGATTCTAAATAATCATGGGCAGCTTTTCCGTCAGCTAATGAAAAAATGGTTGGTTGACTGATTTTAATTTGATTCTTGCTAAAGTAAGTAAATAGTCGGGTGCTTCTTCTCTCCCGCTCTTGAAAACTTGTTAAGTAATCCCAGAGATCCCCGGTCAAAATACTTTTTGATTTTGATAACAAGGGAATAAAGTCGATCGCTGGCGGATTTCCGCCTGCCATGCCAAAAAAGATAACCTTCCCTCTATTTTTGAGCAAGTCGACACTTTCGGCTAATGTATGTCCAATGCCATCATAAACGGTATCAAAGAAAGAAGTATAGGTTTCTTGCCATTCTGTGTTTCTTAAAAAGACTTGTTTTGCTCCTTGGTCTAAAGCCAGTTGTCGCTTTTCTTCCGAAGAAGTGACGCCGAAGACTTCTAGGCCATCTGCGGTTAAGAGTTGCGATAAAATTTGTCCGACGCCACCACTTATCCCATGGACGAAGACCTTACT
The DNA here is from genome assembly GCF_002393265.1 of Enterococcus sp. FDAARGOS_375. Lineage (NCBI taxonomy): Bacteria > Bacillati > Bacillota > Bacilli > Lactobacillales > Enterococcaceae > Enterococcus > Enterococcus sp. FDAARGOS_375. Next base: position 3,146,176 of record NZ_CP023515.1, read on the forward strand.
ATTATTCACATTATTGCCAAGATCATGAGCTAAAAAATCAGCTGTCAACCCTTGCAGGCCAATACTGGCTGCTAATTCAGGTGGTATACTAGATGGAATACGGATGGCATTTTCCTCAGGAACAGCCACCAATTCTGCATTAGCAAAAGGAACATCCACAAAAAGAATCGTTTCCCCTAGCTGAAACTTAGAGACTGATCTTCCTTTTTGAATAATCTTCCCTACACCTTCATAGCCATTAATTAGAGGGTTTCGGGATTCAATATGATAGCTGCCCTTTCTTCGATAAATATCTGCATAATTCAAACCAATATACATCATTTCTATCAATAGCTCATTTTCTTGAATGACGGGATCAGGCAAATCCCCATATGTTAAAACAGTTGAATCACCGAATTCATTAAAATACAACGCCTTCATGCGCAAATCCTCTCCTATCTTCAGTCTATCGAAATCGTCCTGTTCTGTCTAAAATCAGAAATCTATCAATCGCCAAGCTTTCATAGAACGGAACGGTATAACAATCAACCGTTTGAAGTTTCATTATCCATCTTAAAACGGTTATGAATGGATCCTGCATATTAATTGATTTATTAAATAGTCAATCTAAGAGATGTCTAGCTATATTACTATACTCTTAAACGAAGTAAAGACTAGAGTAGTAATCATTGATTATTAAAAAAACGTTTATGTTATGAGGAAATCATTTTTTATAAAAGCGAATTCGATCTGTATGTGCTGGTATCTGATTATAAACTGATTCCCAAACACCCTTTCGATAGACTTCATATTCTTCAAATAAAAAGGGCAAACCATTCGACTGAGCAATATCCGCGCTATCCATCAATTGAAAATGTAAATGGGGGGGACGTAGAGTTACCTGAATGTCCAACATTTCCTAGTTTCTCTCCTTTTTTGATTCGATCACCAACTACTCCTTTTATCGAATTCGTTTGTAAATGTGCAAATGCCATATAGATATTATTTTGGCATTTTAAAACCAGATAATTCCCGGCAATTTGACTGAAGTCGTCATTATACTCGTTAAATGAGTTAGCATTTTTTATAGCAATTGCCGAATCCACTATCCAATGCACAACAGCACGTTCTGGAATACCATCTCTAATCGTTACGATCTCACCATCACAAGGCGCAAAAATCGGTTTCCCCCAACCATAGCATTTATCTAACGGTACTCCAAAGAAAAAATACCTAGTAAAACTAGTATTGTAAAACGGCTTTCTTTCCTTTTCCCAATCAACTTGCACAAAATCAAATGCAAATCTTAATCCCATACGATTAGTACCGTGACTAGGGATTTTCTTTACTGGTGTAGTAGGTGCTTGCCATTCCCCTCTAAGTGGAAATTCTATAATAATCGATCGTTGCTGGTCTTTTATCACCACTGATTCCTCCTTTCAAAAAAGCCTCTTCAGTCTCTTTTTGAAAAATTATTTTTTTGAAGTCCACTTTTCTTTTGGTCAAATTTTCCCAACTTCGTAGAAAGAGTTTCTTGCTTCTTTTTTATTTCAGGAAAGAGTGAGCGATTGGAAACCTAAATGGGTTCTATTTCTTGCTAATTCAAATAAATATCTTTATTTTTTGCCGGTGTTTTTCATTAATCTATCAACATACTGATTATTCAATCAAAAAATTTTTCTTGTATCCCCAGCATAATTTCATCTTCTGTTTTTATATCGGTTTCGTTGGCGAAATCATAATAATGAGGCTTCTGATCGTAGTATATTTCTAATTTTAAGCAGGATTCACTTTCATCAGTAAACAAATCAATGGGAATGTCATAAGAATCTGTAGGAATAAGATAGTAAAATAGATTGGATCCACAATTTCTGCAGAATCCTCTCTCTGCCCAATCAGAGGATTTGTATCTTGTAACTGATTCCTCAGAAGTGATGGTGATGTCTTCACCGCTTCCTGCTGAAACAGAAAGAAACGGTCCGGACCCCCATTTTCGACACATGGAACAATGACAAGCACTAATCTCCGAATGAAAATCTTTGACAATGATAGAAACTTTTCCGCATAAGCAAGTGGCTTTTTTCAATGAAATTCCTCCTTTTAAACAGATTTCCTTTGTCATTTTTAAACAAATCGTTTTGCAGCAACTTTTTTCAAATTATTGATACATTTGGCTAGTTCGGCTGTATTCATTTTAGCCTTCTCTAAAGAGAGGATCAGCATATCACAGACAGAAATGATATCCTCTGACGGTTCAGGATTATTCAAAATAGCTCTTACATCATGTTCTTCTTGATGATCGATCGAATGAAGTAAGCGTAAAATGGCTTCTAATGAATATTTTGCTGAGCGTAATATACGAATGATTTTTAATCGCTTTAGATCGTCTGCTGCATAAATGCGATACCCATTTTCACTTCGCTTTAGCAATAACAAGCCGTTCAGCTCCCAGTTTCTTAATGCATCAGTTGTTACGCCTAAGTATTTAGCTGCTTCACTCCGCTTTAAAGAAATGTCTTCCTCTTCAGTCGTTCCTTTGATCATATCTTCAACGATATGAATCGCTTCATTCGCCTCATCGATTTCTTGATCAATAGCCAGTACATAATCATGGAGCAATGCTGTGGCTGAAGCAAATTCATATTTTGCCAAGGCTTTGATCAGCTCTCTCATCATTGCTCTTAAACCAGATTGGAGCACCTCGACCTGAAAAGCAACTTTTGCTGTTCTTATCAATTCAACATGATATTCATTGTAAATTCTATAGCCATTTTTCGCTCTTTGAGGCTTTGGAATCAGTTCCCATTCCTCATAGCGTCGAATCGTGTTAGGATGAAAACCTACTAGTTTTGCTACCTCAGACGTTTTATATGTTTCCATCCGTTTCTCCCCCCTCGTTCAAAATAAAAAGCGTTAATTCATGAAGTGCTCTGGAACAGCTTGTATACAAAAGATTGCTTTTTGATGATAATTGTTCCTCCCTAATATCAGTCAGGATAACTTGGTCGAACTCCAAGCCTTTAGCATATTGTGGCGTCGTGACAATGATTCCTTCCGTCATGGCTGTAGACTGCTTCCCAAAACGAGTGACCTCATAAGAAGATAGGCTTTTTTCGATTTTAGCAACTTCATCCCAAGTTTGGCAAATGATGCCGCAGGTTTTATGAGCTGACGATTCAAATCTTTCTATTATTTTTGTCAGCTTTTCTTGTTTTTCCTGTTGGTGATCAATATAGTTCAACTCAACTTCTTTATTATGACGTTCAATCGGAGTAAGTGCATTATTTGCCGTAAATTGTTTAGCAAATTTAATTATTTCATAGCTGGACCGATAACTGGTATTGAATGTGACTACACGGTTGTTTGAAACAACGGTTTGTAGTCGCTCCAAAAAATTCATTTCCGATGTCAGTAAATCTTGATTGACATCTCCACAAATTGTTTTTTGGCAAGGAAACAAACGATCCAACACATAAAAGTGCAACAGCGAATAATCCTGCATTTCGTCAATAACAATATGTTTGATTTGTCGGTTGGGAAGGATTCCCTCAATGTTCATTTTGAAATAGAGATATGGAAATAGATCTGCATAATCAATCTTATTTTTGTTTTGATTAAAAGGAATCTTTTCTGACGTCAAGAAGTTCACGTACTCATTCAAGCTAGTTGTTATTTGCAACCTGCTTAGCAACTCTTTTTCTATTGCTTTGCTTATATGATCTTGGTCATTCTCAGGCACGATCTTACTTAATTGCCGTGCTAATTGCTTAGTTCTAACGAATAATGCACTTTCCGAAAGAGTATTATTTACTTTTTCCAATTCTTTTTTTGAAAATGTGTATTGATGATCAACGATAATATCTTCGGAAAATAATCTATTATTGAGCTGTTGGATATGGTTTTTCAAAGACAAAAAGAATTTCTCAGATCTTTTATATAAAAAGGTTTTTGCCTCTTTTGACATTGACTTTTCTATCATTTGATCTATTTCATCCTGTTTATCAGTTACTTTTAACTCTTCTTCGATCATTGGTTGGACAAGCTGGGTGATTTCAAGCTGATTTAGCTCGTCTTCTCCTAATTCAGGCAAAACAGTTGAAATGTAACTGGAGAATACATCATTAGGTGATAGAATCAAAACATCTGAGGCCTGTAGTTCTTCTCTTTTTTGATAGAGTAAATAAGCAATTCGATGGAGTGCGATAGATGTTTTTCCGGAACCAGCAACACCTTGGATAATCAAGTTCTTGGCTTTTACATCTCTGATTACTTCGTTTTGTTCTTTTTGAATCGTGTGGATAATGGTCTTCATTTCACTTGAAGTGTTTTTACTCAGCTCATTCATCAAGAATTCATCGTTTACTGTGTCATCTGTGTCGACAACAACTCTAAGCGCTCCATTTTCAATTTCAAACTGTCGCTTTCCTTTTAAGTATCCATGAAATCTCTTCCCTAATGACTCATAGTAGGCAGAACCTAAACTAAAATCATAGTATAATGAGGAAATCGGTGCCCGCCAGTCATAGATCAGCTGCTGTCCAAATTCATCCGCAAACCCGTACCTACCAATGTAAAAATTTTCTACATCTTCGTCACCCTCAAACTGAAACTTAATTTTTGAAAAGTAAGGTGCTCCTTTTAAATACGCTAACTTTTTACTAATATTCGTTTCAAAGTTATTACGCTTATCAATAAAACTTAAGTTTTGCTGGTGATTGTAAACTTCATATTTGTCTAATTCATTTTTATAGTCAACTGTATATTTTTTGATATCTTTATAAGCTTGTTCATTAGCATTGACAGTTCCATCAATTTGTTTAATTTTTTTCTCAATTTTTGTTATAACTTCTTTTAAATGCTCATTTTCTTTCGTATTTAACATGATAAATTCCCCTTTCTCAATGATCTTATCAAGAAAGGGTACATTGGTGGTTTAGTGTAGGGTTTGGAAATTTTAAAATAGATTGATTGTTCTTTGTCTAATTTTCTTTTAAAGTGATTCTCTCATTTTCAATCAGTAATCATACGTATCAATTTCACTGACAGCTTTTTCAAAGTCTGATTGATGCGGTAGAACTTTTTTTTCTTTTGGTGGGAATGTTTTGTCAAAATCATTTAAGATGGATTCATCTGGATACATCGCTTCTGAAAAATGAACACTGCCGCTTATGCCATCTAATGCACCTTCAAATAGAGGCAATGCCATTACGCCAGTATAAAATTTACCATCAGGCATTGATATATTATATTTCTTTGTTCCTACAAATCCATATGGATGGTAATGATACGTAAAGCCGCCAAGAATAATGGCATTAAAGCCTAGTCTTTTCGCTTCAGCAAGTGAGTGCTCAATCAGCATGCGACCATACCCTTGCCGATGATACTCTGGCGAAATGCTTACTGGTCCGAAGGTTATAATTGGATGTACTCCGCCATCCTTATCGATCACTTTCGCTTTTGTATAAAAAATGCTGCCGATGATCTCATTGTCTAATGCAATAACGAAGGACAACTCGGGGATAAAGTCAGGATGTTTTCTAATGTTGTGAACAAGTAAATGTTCGACTGCTCCTGGGAAATATAAATTCCAAAATGCTTCTCGTGTGATTTCTTCCACTATTCTATAGTCTTTTTCTTCTTCATGTCTAATTGTAATAGTCATAATTTCCTCCAAAAGTATTTCTTTTCTTTTTTTACAAAAGATAACTGACTTAATTGTCTAATCCTCGAAATAGTAGGAGATGGCCTAGACTATAGTCAAAGATCTTTATTTCGTTTCTATACTATCATCGTTGAACTAAAATGCCACATGATAGCTCGTTTAAATACTAACCATATGAAATACATCATCTAGTTCTATTTAGGACGAACAAAACTGGTATGTCCATCTTGAACTCCTTTTTTATCGTCGTTTTTATTCTAACTGAAAGAATATCTCTAGCTCATTCTCATGGAAAAAGACATTCCCAATGATGAGATGTGTAGAGAATGGTGAAACTTTCAGTACTCTTAAACGTGGAATTTACTTAAATAGGGTTATCCAGCTATTACCTCTTATTTAGGCAATGGGTCTTTATGACTAGCAATTCCAAATCAATTATTTTTGATTTGGAATTGCTAATAAGAAGTAAAACTAAATGATTACTATTGAGTAATTATAGGTGCACATTTACTGTCTTTTTAAATTCAACCTTGTCTACAGTCTTAGACGATAGGTTTCACCAATCGTCAAAACTATAAAAATTTGATAATTCTGCAAATACTTTTTCTATTAGCATAAAAATAGACCTTACTTTATTCGTTTTTCAACTTATTGTTCAGATACTTATGATACTCATCGGACAGACTCCATTCAATTTTTAGTAGAACAAATCATGCTTTCGCACAAAGTTTATCTAAACTATTTTTCACATATAAACAACTGGCTATAACCGATTATCCTTATTCCCATCTAAAATAGCGCACCGCAATAAAAATCCCAATAATAGAAATAGCTGTTAACAATAAAACCATATAAAGCAGCCCATTTTCTTCTGGAAACGTAACCGTCTTTAATAACTTGATGCCTTGCGTCAAAGGCATAATATCCGCTACTTTCTGCAATCCCTGCGGCATGATTTCATAAGGAACTGTCGCTCCTGATAAAAAAAACATTGGAAAGAAAATTGCTGAATTTATCGCCCCGGTTGCTTTCTCACTAGGCGATAAGCTGGCAACGATCAAACCTATGGCATGAATGGAAATCATCACTAACAGATACGCTGGTATAAAGTACAGCCAGTTGCCAACGTAAGAAAATTGAAAGAAAACAACTAGCACGCCTAATAGTAACAACATCGACACGATGCTGATCGTAAAGCAAAAAAGTAAATGAGCCAAAAGTAATTGGATCGGACTAATTGGTGTCACCTGATATCTTTTCAAGATTTTTCGCTCACGGTAGGAAGATAATGCAAGAGGAAGCCCCATCACACCTGCTGAACAAATCCCTACAGTCGAAACTGCCACAAAAGCTGTATTCAGCGAGTCATTACTAGAATCCATAACCCCCATAAGACAAACAATCCCAAGGGGAACAAAAATGCCAAATATAATGGAAGACATTTCTCTTATCGACAGATTTGCTTCTGATTTATAAAGTAACCAAAATGTCTTCATCTTAATACTCCTCCCCAATAAGTGTTAGAAAGGCTTCTTCAAGTGTGTCTCTTTTGCTTTTCAATACTATTTCTGCGACTGTACCGCTTGCCACTTCTTTGCCCTCTTTTAGGACTAAAATTCGATCACATAAAGTTTCTACTTCGTCCATATAGTGTGAAGTCAGGAAAATGGTCACACCTTTTTCTTTAAGCATCAGCAAGTATCGCCAAACTTCTCTCCTTGCTTTAGGATCCGGACCCGTTGTCAGCTCGTCTAAAAAGATGATCTCCGGATTCCCCATAATCGCTAATAGGATACATAGCTTCTGTTTTTCTCCGCCGGATAATGTAGCTAAAAACGAATTTTTTTTTGCTGAAAGACCAAATTCATCCAACGTCCTCATCCAATCAATCGGTTTTTCGTACAAGGAATGAGTAATTTCACAGATTTCTTTGACCTTCAACTGATTTTGAAAAGCTGCTTCTTGAAACTGAACCCCTACATATTGAAAGAGCTTTTTTCGCTCTTTTCTTGGATCTTTGCCTAACAAGGTGATATCTGCAGAATCATATTTTTGCGTACCTAAAAGGCAATCGATCGTCGTTGATTTGCCTGCTCCATTATGACCGAGCAAGCCAAATATCGTTCCTTTCTCTACGGCAAAACTCAAATTGTCTACTGCACGTTTGTCTCCATATGTTTTGACCAGATCTTTCACTTCTATTGCATTGGTGTTTTTATCGATCATTTTATCCCTCCAATCATTTTCTAGGTTCATTCTAGCCGAAAACGATTCGAAGGTGGTCTAGTGGAGGGTTCTCAATTAGGGGAAAATCCTATCTCGACTTCCAATAAATAATACGTAATAGCAATGCATCACTTAAATACTCGATTACATCCATCTGTTCTTGATCTTCCAAATAAAGAAAAACCAGTTAGGGACGCTGCCTAACTGGTTATAACTTTACTATCAGTTGTATCTTTCTATTCGATAACTTTCTGTTTAAGAACCGAATAAGAAGTTTTTCGTAAATGTTTGCAGACAATCCGAGTAGTGAAATAAGTAAAGTGAATACGACTTTTAAAACAGTGTTTTCTATCTAAAGCCTTATTTCTTCGGTTCATCCTCATCCATCTTCAGAACTGCCATGAAGGCTTCTTGCGGTACTTCGACGGAGCCGATTTGTTTCATCCGCTTCTTCCCTTCTTTTTGTTTCTCCAGAAGTTTGCGTTTCCGAGAAACGTCACCGCCATAACATTTCGCCAATACGTTCTTACGCAAGGCTTTGATATCGGAACGGGCAACGATTTTTTGTCCGATGGCTGCTTGGATCGGCACTTCGAACTGTTGTCGTGGAATCAGTTTTTTCAGTTTTTCAACGATGGCTTTGCCGCGTTCATAGGCAAAGTCGCGATGAACGATAAAGCTTAACGCATCGACTTTTTCAGTGTTCAGCAAGATGTCCATCTTCACTAGCTTGCTAGTGCGGTAACCAGACATTTCGTAATCGAGTGATGCATACCCTTTGGTGCTGGATTTCAATTTATCAAAGAAATCAAAGACGATTTCCGATAATGGGATCTCATAAACGACGTTTACTCGATAATCATCCAAGTAATCCATCGTGACAAAGTCTCCCCGTTTGCGTTGGGACAATTCCATTACAGCACCGACGTAATCGTTAGGGACCATGATTTGTGCTTTGACGTAAGGCTCTTGCACGTTGTCGATCGTGACTGGTTCAGGAAACTCTGCTGGATTATCAACGACGACCATTGAGCCATCAGTCTTGTTGACGTGATAGATTACGGATGGTGCAGTCGTAATCAACTCAAGGTTAAATTCACGTTCTAGCCGTTCTTGCACGACATCCATGTGTAATAGGCCTAAGAAGCCGCAACGGAACCCAAATCCTAATGCTTGAGAGGTTTCTGGTTCAAATTGCAATGCTGCATCATTCAATTGTAATTTTTCCAATGCTTCTCGAAGGTCGTTGTAACGTGAGGTATCGATTGGGTACAATCCGCAATAAACCATCGGATTCATTTGACGATAACCGGCTAAGGCTTCTTCTGCTGGATTGTTGGCTAAAGTCACCGTATCCCCGACTTGGGTATCTTTAACGGTCTTGATGGCAGCAGTGATATACCCAACATCGCCCACCATCAACGCATCTCGTTGAATGGCTTTGGGTGAAAAGACGCCGACTTCTGTGACATCAAAGGTCTTGCCATTACTCATCATTTTGATCTTGTCACCTGGTTTGACCATCCCGTCCATGATGCGGACGTTTAAGACCACCCCACGATAGGAATCGTACACGGAGTCAAAGATCAACGCTTTTAACGGTGCTTCAATATCACCTGCTGGAGCTGGGACATACTCAACGATTTGTTCCAAAATGTCTTCGATCCCAATACCTGCTTTGGCACTCGCTAAAACAGCTTCACTGGCATCGATACCGATCACATCTTCGATCTCTGTTCGTACTCGCTCAGGATCGGCAGCTGGCAAGTCTATTTTATTAATGACTGGTAGGATCTCTAAATCATTGTCTAACGCCAAGTAGACGTTTGCCAATGTCTGTGCTTCGATCCCTTGAGCCGCATCAACGACGAGCACGGCGCCTTCACAAGCGGCCAAACTGCGGGACACTTCATAGGTGAAATCGACGTGCCCTGGAGTGTCGATCAAATGGAAAATGTAGGTTTCTCCGTCTTTGGCGGTATAGTTAAGTTCCACGGCATTTAATTTGATCGTGATTCCTCGTTCACGTTCAAGATCCATGGAGTCTAATAATTGGTTTTGCATTTCCCGTGACGTCACTGTATGGGTTTGTTCCAAAATACGGTCCGCCAGTGTTGATTTCCCATGGTCGATATGGGCGATAATGGAGAAATTACGAATCTTCTCCTGTCGTTTTTTCATTTCTTCTATGTTCATGGATACGTTCCTCATTTCTTTTAGTCAGCTTTTCTATTATACCAACGAAACGCCAATAGTTAAAGTATTTTTCTTAACCGTTATTTAGACATATTCATTCAGGTTTTGCTATACTAGAGCTAGCAAATAAATTGGAGTTGAAAGAATGGACAATAATTTTCATCAAAATCTACATATTCGAGCGGTGGATGAAAAAGACGTTGATCAGTTCAATGAACTGTTAAGCTACGTTTTTCAGATCACTGAATCGGATATTGAAGAAAGCGGCTATGAGAGCAAACGGGAAATGATCAAATCTAAGCGCCCGATCTTAGAACTTTCCAAGGTCTTTGGTTGGTTCAATGAAGACAAATTGATCTCGCAAATCGCCGTTTATCCTTGTGAAGTCAATATACACGGTAAATTGATTAAAATGGGCGGAGTGACCGGTGTTGGGACCTACCCTGAATATGCCGGACATGGCCTGATGAAAGACTTGATTAAGCTTGCCTTAGAAACGATGCGGGAAGATCAGCAATGGATCTCCTACCTTTATCCATACAATGTGCCCTACTATCGTCGCAAAGGCTGGGAGATTATGTCCGACAAGCTGACTTTCAAAATTCGTGATACCCAACTTCCGAAAACCAAAGAAGTCCCTGGGATCGTAGAGCGCAAAGAAGTGGATGATCCTGATGTCTTTACTGTCTACAACCAATTCTCCCGCGACAACCATGGTGCCTTGCAGCGGACCTCTTTTCACTGGGAGGAGTATTGGCGCTATGAAAATGAAGAAGAGCGCACCGCGGCTGTCTATTACAATGCCAGCGGTCATCCGACTGGTGTACTTTTTTATTGGGTAGCCGAAGAAGTCTTCCACGTAAAGGAAATGTTCTACTTGAATCAAGAAGCCCGCAATGGTCTTTGGAATTTTATCTCTGCTCATTTCTCAATGGTTTATTGGGTCAAAGGAGACATTTATTCAAATGAACCTCTGTCCTTCTACTTGGATGATAGCCAAATCAAAGAAACCATCGAGCCTTATTACATGGCGCGGATCGTCGATGTAGAACAGTTTTTGAAAAACTTCCCATTTGAAGCCTTCCAAACACCTTTTCACTTTGTTGTATCCGACCCAGTTGCCGATTGGAACAACGGAATCTTTGGTGTCCAATACAATCACGGAGAGATCGTAGTTTCAAGAGAAGCTATCGGAAAAGCGGTCCAGCTGGATATTCAGACATTGTCGTGTCTGTTGATGAATTACCGCCGTCCGGCTTACTTAGAGCGTGTGGAACGGCTAAATACCGATTCAGAAACACTGGCATTACTGGAATCGATCATCCCTGATATGGAAGCCTATTTCAGCGATTATTTCTAAACAACAATTCAACAAAACGTACAACTATGAATGATTAAGGAGTGTTTTTGAATGAAACTATATTTTGCTGCTCCCCTGTTTGCTGCTAGTGACCTGCGCTACAACGCCGAACTTGTTGCGTCGATTCGCCAGCAGTATCCGCAGCTGGAGATTTATTTACCTCAAGAAAATGCCGCGATCAATGATAAATCCGCCTATGCGGATAGCAAAATGATCGCTTTGGCAGATACCGAAAAAGTACTGGAAAGTGATTTGATGATCGCATTACTGGATGGTTTGACCATCGATGCTGGGGTTGCCTCTGAGATCGGTGTCGCCTATGCAAAAGGCATTCCTGTTTTAGGGCTTTATACAGATAGTCGCCAACAAGGAGCCGACAATCAGCAAAAGCTGGCAGCATTACAAACCGTTGCGGAAAACCAATTCCACTATGTCAATCTTTATACGGTGGGTTTGATCAAACTAAATGGTGAGATTTATTCCTCTGAAGCAGCCCTTTTAGCTGGCTTAGCCGACTATTTTTCGGAGGACAACTAAATGGGACAAACTTATCAGCGACTGCAAAAGGTATTCACTATTTTTGGTATTCTCGTGTTTTGTTTTTCTTTGTGGGAATTTTTCCGTGGGGTCTATCCGCAAACACAAGGATTGATTTTCTTAGTTCAGGCATTGCTTGGGATTTTATTGATTTTCGTCCCAGAAATGAGTAAAAAGTTCTTAAAAATCCAGCTACCAAATGCCACCGTCTACTTTTATTGGTTTTTCTTGCTGATCTCTGTATTTATGGGAACAATTCTGCATTTGATTGAAACCATTGCTTTCTGGGATAAAATTCTACATGCGGTGAGTCCTATGGTCTTGACGGCTGTTGGCTATGGATTGATCTGTCTCTTACTAAAAGAAGTCCCCGTTTCAAAAGTTTCTCCATGGTTATTTTTATTAATGGGCTTTGCTTTTGCTGGCTTATGTGGTGTTTTCTGGGAGTTTTGGGAATTCATCTGCGATTCCGTTGGTGGAATGAATCTCCAACGTTATGCAACTTTAGATGGCACACCGTTTATCGGCCGTGAAGCACTGATGGATACGATGGGCGATTTACTGACCAACACGATTGGTGCTGCTCTAATGGGCGTGTTCGCTTACGTACAAGGACGAGGCAAACCTGATTACTTTGAAAGTTATCGGATTCGGAAATTATCATAGTCTACCTTTAAAAGCCGGTTGAAAAGCATCGTTTTTCAACCAGCTTTTTTCTGTTGTTCTTTTATTGATAAAGAAAATTTATAAAAATACTTAAATGGTAGCTCTTGTTTTTGCTGATTCACTGTATACCAGGGGTTCCTATCGTGTGTAGAAACTAATAAAACGTTTACAATCTAAAAAAAATTCCCTCGTTTAATCATTTTTATTTCCCCAAAAAACCTTGGTCTGTTATAATTACATTATTCATTTGACATTGCGTCAGTAAAGGAGAGGCTTATGGTCCTAACAGTGTTTTTTATTTTATGCTGCTTGATTTTTTCATCGATCACCTATGCGTTCTCTAAAGATGCCCGGAAATTTGTCCAACCTTTATCAATCAAAATTATTTTTATTGCATCAGCTATTATTGCGGTTTGGACAATGTTCTTCTCAATGGTTGCCTTTGTCGCTTGGGTGATCTAAAAAACATTCTTACCAGTTGCGGCGTTTTCGCTGCATTGGTAAGAATGTTTTTTTTTGGTTAGAAAAGTTTGATTTGATTCAATGGCCAAAAGCGCAGCAGCACTTTCCCTTCCATTTGATCTTCTGTTACAACCCCGAAACTGCGACTGTCCCGAGAGATCAAACGATTGTCTCCCATCACAAAATAGCTGCCTTCAGGAACCGTTACCGTGAAATCATCGGTAAAGTGTTCGGCACCAGCGGCGATTTGCTGAAACATTTCGCGATAAGAATATTCATCTTGTAATTGATCGTCCGCAAATTTTTCTTTAAAATCATCTAAATAGGGTTCTTCGTATACTTCTCCATTGATTGTTAAGACATCATCTTTCATTTCAATGGTATCACCGGGAAAACCAATCAGCCGCTTGACAGCGATTTTGCTTGGATCATCTGGTTCAACGCAGATCACGATGTCTTGCCGGTCATATGAAGAAATTTTTGATGCAATCAGCCGCTGTTTATCGGCCAAAGTCGGGTCCATAGAATGGCCACTGACTTGAACAGGCGTCAGGACAAACAGACGGATGAGAACCACGGCGACGATAAAGAAAAGCAGTAACCAATTTTCTTTTAGGATTTTTACCATAGCTGCTCTTTCGCTCCTTTACTGCATCTTTTGTCATTATCAAAGCTCGTTTCTGGCATTCTGACAAAAGATATCTTCCTCAATCTTACGTGGAATTTTTACATTGAGCAAGAGAAATCATCGATTTTAAAAAAATTATGATATTTTTAGTGGCTATAAAGAACCTTTTACGTTCGATCACGACTCAAGAAAGCAAACACATCTTTTCGACTTAGACTTCCTACCAGTTTCTGCTCTTCTTCAATCACTACCGTGTCATGAGTTGCAAATAAGGTATACAACTCATTTAAAGTAGTAGATGCAGCGATTTGAGGAGCCACTGGGTTGACTTCATCGCTGAAAAAGTTCATCCGCATCAAATCCCCTGCTGTGACCAGTTTTGCTTCGTCTTCACCGGTCTCTTCAAAAAAGCTTTTCACAAAAGCAGTTTTTGGTTGCGAGACAATCACTTCCGGTGTATCACATTGGACGATCTTCCCTTGATTCATGACAGCAATTCGCGTACCTAGTTTTACCGCTTCTTTCATGTTATGCGTGACAAAAATAATCGTCGTCCCAAGCTCTTGGTGCAAATCGAGGACTAGCTCCTGTAAGGAATTACGAGAAATTGGATCAAGGGCACTAAAGGGTTCGTCCATCAGAATAATTTCTGGGTTAGCAGCTAACGCTCTTAAAATCCCGATCCGTTGCTGTTCTCCTCCTGACAACTCTTTAGGCATTCGATGGCGGTATTGCTCTGGGTCAAGTTTGACCTGTGTCAGCAAACGATCCACGGCTTCTGAGCGATCTTTTTTTGACCACCCTAACATCTCTGGGATCACTTCGATATTTTGTTTGACATCCATCGTCGGAAACAGGGCGATTTGCTGGAGAACATACCCCATTTGCCAACGCATTTTTTGGATATTGTATTCTTTGATCCGTTTTTCTTTGAAGTAGATATCGCCATCCGTTGGTTCTGATAACGCGTTGATCATCTTCAAAGTCGTCGTTTTCCCACTCCCAGAAGGACCGACCAAAACAAAGATTTCCCCTTTATTGATGCTCAGATCTAATTGATCGATCACTAGTTTTTGATCAAACTTTTTACTGACGTTTTTAAATTCAATAATTGGTGTCATTCTTGTCCCTCCTTAATTAATCCTTCGTCTATCAGGAAGGTACGCGCGACTTCTGCTGGATTTTTTCCTTCGACATTGACCTGATAATTCATTTCACTCATTTGTTCTTCAGTGATTTTCCCTGCCAACTTTTCCAATGCACGGACGACTTCTGGATGTTCCTTAGCAAAGGCTTCTTTCATCAAAGGCGCTCCTTGATAAGGTGGAAATAGTTCCTGATCGTCTTCTAGAATAACTAAGCCATATTGACGCAATTCACTGTCCGTGGAATAGGCATCCAGTAGATTGATATCGCCATTATTGATGGCTTGGTAACGCAATGCTGGTTCCATACTTTGGACACTTGGAAAATCTAGCCCATAGCGTTCTTGGATCCCCGCATACCCGTCTGTCCGATCAATGAATTCGAGGGTGAAGCCAGCTTTGATTTGATTTTCGATTTTCTTCAAATCAGAGATCGTGGTTAGTCCATTTTCCTCAGCAAATTCTTTTTTCACAGCCAACGCATAGGTATTTTGATACGCCATCGGCTGAAGCAAGGTCATCTCAAACTGATCCTTCAATAGATTGACTGCTTCGGTATAGGTTTCGTCGGAGTCAAGTTTTTGACTCGCAAGCTCTTCTGGTACCTCAACTAAGCTCTCCAACACGGTACCGGTAAACTCCGGATAAATATCAACTTGGCCATTGTCTAATGCACTGAATAAGAATGAGGTCTTTCCGAAATTTGGCTCTAGTTCAACTTGGGCATCAGGGTCTTCTTGTTCAATCAATTCTTTGTACATGTTGATCAAGATATCAGGTTCGGACCCTAGTTTCCCTGCGATGGTGATGGTTTTCGGCGCGAAAAATCCGCTCTGTGAAAAAGAAACGCCGCCAATCAGCAAGATGATGGCTGCCAGCGTAATCAAGGTATAGCGCGGTTTCAGGTGTTGTAGATATCGGATCAACGTACTGAAAACAATAGCCAGTAAAGCAGACCCGATCGCACCGATCAGCGTTAATTCAGGGGCATTCCGATCGATCCCCAACAAAATAAAGGAACCTAGCCCACCAGCGCCAATCAGAGCGGCTAAAGTCGCTGTTCCGATGATCAAGACCAACGCCGTGCGAATCCCCGAAATTATGACAGGCAAGGCAATCGGCAACTCGACTTTGATCAATCGGCGCATCCGAGACATACCAAATGCCGCCGCAGCTTCTTCGATTGATGGATCGATCTCCGAAAGGCCAATATAGGTATTTTGAAAGATCGGCAATAACGCATAAATAACAAGTGCGATCAACGCAGGCGGTGTTCCGATCCCAACGAATGGAATCAATAAACCTAACAGTGCCAGTGATGGAATCGTTTGTAACACACTCGTTATTTGTAGGCCGACTTCCGCTGCCCGTTTATGATTAACCAGCCAAATGGCTAACGGGACAGCAATAACGATCGCTACCAGCAGCGCAATGATCGACAATGACAAATGCTCAAAGACAGCTGTCAGCAATTCCCCTTTTCGCTCATTCAACGTTTCAAAAAAAGTATTCATCTTTTCATTCCTCTCCTACTCCATAAGAACAGTATAATCGAAGTGCGAATTTCCTCCAAACAACAAGCAAGGGGAACTTTTTTATCTTATGTTGAGCGACAAAAAAACGATGGCTGCCACTTAAACGGCAACCATCGTTTTGCATTTATCCATTTTTTATCTTTTTATTCTTCGGTAATTGGCGTATTTTCAAAAACCAGTTGATCGTTCAATAATTCAATCGTGACTTGGGTTTTTGGTAAGACTCTGCCGGCAACGATTTCTTTTGCCAATGGGGTTTCGACTTCTCTCGTGATAAACCGACGGAGAGGACGCGCACCATACGCTGGCTCATAAGCATTTTCAGCGATCCAGCGTTTGGCTTCTTCAGTGATCGTCAACAGTATATCTTGGACTTCCAGTCGTTGTGAAAGCTGTGCGATGATCTTGTCGACGATGCCTGTCACATCGTTTAGACTAAGCGGTGTGAATAAAATCGTATCATCGATCCGATTTAAGAATTCTGGTTTGAAATGCCCTCTCAAGAGATTACGGACATTTTCAGCAACGTTTTCTGGGATCGTCCCTTCTGCGGTCACGCCATCTAGCAAGACTTGAGAGCCGATATTGCTAGTCATGATCAAGACTGTATTTTTGAAATCAACGACTCGCCCTTTTGAATCTGTCAAACGGCCATCATCAAGCACTTGTAACAAGATATTAAAGACATCAGGATGGGCTTTTTCGATTTCATCTAACAAAACGATCGTGTAAGGATTGCGGCGGACAGCTTCAGTCAATTGCCCACCTTCTTCAAACCCTACATAGCCTGGAGGGGCACCAACTAAACGAGACACTGAATGTTTCTCCATGTATTCGCTCATATCGATCCGAACCATATGCTCTTCTGAATCAAAGAGGTTGACCGCCAACGCTTTCGCTAATTCGGTCTTACCGACGCCGGTCGGACCTAAGAACAAGAAGGAACCTAATGGTCGATTTGGATCTTGCAGGCCAGCTCGTGAACGAATAACTGCATCACTGACAGCATCGACTGCTTCGTCTTGTCCGATGACCCTTTGATGCAAGGTCTCATTTAATTTCAACAGTTTTTCTCGTTCGCCTTCCACTAATTTCGCAACAGGGATTCCTGTCAAACGTCCAACGACTAGGGCAATCTCGTTTTCGGTCACTGATTCTTGGACCATCCGAATGCCTTCGTCTTGGTTTTTTTCTTCTAGTTCAGCTAGTTCTTTTTCCAATTGGGGAATCGTCCCATGGCGAAGAACAGCTGCCCGTTCCAAATCATAGTTATTTTCAGCATCTTCCAACTCATGCTTGGCTTTATCGATCTCTGCCCGTTTGTTGGAAACTGCATTGACTTCTTCTTTTTCCGTTTCCCACTGCATTTTCATGGTATTGACTTCTTCACGCAATTCCGCCAATTCTTCTTGTAAAATGCCTAAGCGTTTTTTCGATGCATCATCGGATTCCTTTTTCAATGCGGCTTCTTCGATCTCAAGTTGCATCAAACGACGGGTAACTTGGTCGAGCTCAGTAGGCATCGAATTCATTTCCACCCGAATTGTGGCACTCGCCTCATCGATCAAGTCAATGGCTTTATCTGGTAAAAAGCGGTCCGTGATATACCGATCAGATAAGGTCGCCGCAGCAACAAGCGCGTTGTCATGGATGTTGACGCCATGATGGATCTCGAACCGTTCTTTCAAGCCACGTAAAATCGAAATCGTATCTTGAACGGTTGGTTCCTGTACTAGCACTTTTTGGAAACGACGTTCCAAGGCTTTGTCCTTTTCCATGTATTGACGGTATTCATCAAGGGTGGTTGCGCCAATCGTATGCAATTCTCCCCGTGCCAGCATTGGTTTCAGTAAGTTTCCAGCATCCATGCTACCTTCCGTCTTACCAGCACCTACAATATTGTGGATCTCATCAATAAAGAGAATGATCCGGCCATCGGCTTTTTTCACTTCTTGTAAGACGGCTTTCAAACGCTCTTCAAATTCACCTCGGAACTTGGCACCTGCGATCAAGGCACCCATATCCAGAGAAAAGATCGTTTTGTCTTTTAGGTTTTCTGGGACGTCTTTTCGCACGATCCGTTGAGCCAATCCTTCAACGATGGCTGTTTTACCAACCCCCGGTTCACCAATCAAAACGGGATTGTTTTTTGTTTTCCGAGAAAGGATGCGAATCACATCGCGAATTTCTTCGTCTCGTCCGATAATGGGGTCCATTTTTCCGCTGCGGACTTGTTGGACCAAGTCAACGCCGTATTTTTCTAATGCTTTGTATTGTTCTTCTTGATTTTGTGAGGTCACACGATCCCCTCCTCTTAATGTTTCGATCGTTTGCTTGATTTCTTTTGCGGTGATTCCTTGTTTCTTTAAATACACCGTCAAGGGATGATTTTTCAATTTCATCAACGCATAAAGGACGATTTCTGTGGAAAGATACTCGTCTTGAAATTCATTTTTTAATTGATCTGCCTCAGACAAAAGATGAAACAGATTTTGACTCATGGATTGACCATAACGAACATTTCCTCCTTCAACGGAAGGCAGTTCATCTAATAATCGGTCGACTTCTTTTTCAAAAGCATCGACATCGAGCCCTGTGTCCGTATAAAAATTGCGGCCAAATTGATTGGCTTGCAATAAAATCTTCCATAAATGCGGAATATCAATTTCTTGATGGTGACGGGTCATGGCAATCTGCTGGGCTTCAGCGATAGCACTTTGTAATGTAGTCGTCATTTTTTCTGGGTTCATACTTTTCCCTCCCAAAATGGTAGTCAGAAAAAAAGTACGCTGCAAGCAGTATCCTTTTTTCTACTCTTCTATTATACAATATTGGTCAGTAATGGTCAAAAGATTTCCCTCGAACATCAAAAATTTTTTCAGTATTATTTCATGAAAATTGACAGATGGGAAGTAGCAATGGTATGCTATGTCCTGATTGGTCAGGAACAACCGATTTTCCCGATCTTTTTAAGCGCTTTTTGGCGTATTTTATTCAGTAAGATTATCTACTTAGCTGTAACGTCTACTGTTTACAGCTTTTTTATATGGAGGAAACGATGTTAACATTAACGAATATTAGCCAACAATTTGGCGACAAATTGCTTTACGAAGATGTTTCCGTTCAAATCAACCGTGGGGAAAAAGTCGGTTTGATTGGACGGAACGGCGCTGGCAAAAGTACTTTAATCAAAATCATTACAGGAGAAATTCTCCCAGACGATGGCTTTGTTCAATTTCCAAAAAATTTAAAAATGGGCTATTTGGATCAATACGTCAATGTTGATGAAACGCAATCGATCCGTGATTTTTTGCGCTCTGCCTTTGCAGAAGACTTCGAAAAAGAACAACAGATCGCCGATCTTTATACTGCTTATGGCGAAAGTCTCGACGATAAGCTTTTAGAAAAAGCGGGCGAATTGCAAAATCAATTGGATCAAGGAAATTTCTATCAAATGGATACATTGATCGATGATTTAGCTGAAGGGTTAGGAATTTCGGTTCTTGGAATGGATACCCCCCTTGCTTCCTTAAGTGGTGGTCAACGCTCAAAACTGATCTTAGCAAAAATGCTGCTAGAAAAACCCGACATGCTGATTTTAGATGAACCAACCAACCACTTAGATGATGAGCATATCAAATGGCTGGTTGAATTTTTACAAAACTTTACTGGTACCTACTTAGTCGTTTCTCATGATCGTCAATTCTTGAATGAAATCACGACCCATATCATTGATATCGAATTCGGCAAGCTTTCTAAGTATACGGGGAATTTAGACAAAGCATTAAAGCTAAAAACGCTGCAAAATGAAAGTTATATGAAGCAATACGAAGCACAACAAGAGCATATCAAGAAAACCGAAAGCTATATCCGTAAATACAAAGCTGGTTCTCGTTCAACAATGGCAAAGAGTCGTGAAAAACAATTGGCAAAAATCGAACGCTTGACTCCACCCCAAGATGTCCCTAAACCGCATCTAGGATTTGATTTGGCACCAATCGTTACCACCTTGGCATTAGAGACGACCAATCTAGTCATTGGGTACGACCAAAAGCCCTTACTCTCTCCGATCAACCTAACGATCCGCTATGGCGAAAAAATTGCGATTCGGGGATTTAATGGGATCGGTAAATCAACTCTGATCAAAACGATTCTTGGTGTGATCCCTGCAATTGAAGGAACCGTTTCTTACCCGCAGCATACAAAGTTTAATTACTTTTCTCAAGACCTGGACTGGGAATATCCCTTGCAGACCCCTCTTCAATACCTTGAGGATCTTTTCCCAAAGGCCACCAACAAAGAATTGCGGCGGCAACTTTCTCGGGCGGGATTACCTAGCCAATTAGCCCAGGAAGAATTGAAATTATTAAGTGGTGGCGAACAGACAAAAGTGAAGTTAGCTGAAATGATGTTGATCAAAAGCAACTTTTTGATTCTTGATGAGCCGACCAACCATATCGATCAAGACACGAAAAACAATTTGGAAGAAACCCTGGCAGCCTTTCCTGGAACCGTTCTGATCGTTTCCCATGAAGCTGAATTTTATGAATCCTTTGTTGATCGGATCATTGATTTGAAAGACTAAAAAACACGCTTATCCTCTACTCGAAGATAAGCGTGTTTTTAACTTTCCACTTTTTCTTTTCTTAATTCAGTCAACTCTTGGCTGATATCTTTGCGCTTTTCTTTCATTACATATGCAAAGCCAATAATGAAGGGCCAAATGAATGTCGCTAAGCGATACAGCAGCATGGAAGACGCAGCATCGACCGTGCCAACTAATGGACCAAAAAGCAGCATATAAATAAATTCAAATGATCCGATCCCCGCCGGTGTTGGGATCACCCCGGACAAGACGACGGCAAAGCTGATGAAGGATAACGTCAATAAGAAATCGATCTCTGGATGCTGCACAACAAGAATCACGTAAGGAATCACATACCAAGGTAGCATCTTCAAAAGATTCCAAAGGTAGATGCGCAAGAAAGCGGTGCGGTCGGTAATGATTGCGTTGACCGTTTCTCGCAAAGAATAGATCTGGGTGTTGCATTTGTCAACGATCCCTCTTAACGTTGCACTTTTGAACAGCTTATTGCTGATGATCACAAAAAAGACTTGAATGTTGATACTGACAGAAAGTGCCAATAAAGCGGCAATGATCAAAAAGACGAGTACGATCCCCACCAAAATTACCCAAATCATATTCGGCGCATTGTCATAGAATAGCGAGAATTGAATAATCAACCCAGCGATTGCATATGTCAATATGGCAAACTTATACATCACCATGTGTAAGGTGGTGACACCAACCCCTTGTGACAATTGCAAACCATTTTTACGATAAAAATTCACCTCTGAGATCAAGGTGCCCGCCCCAAACGTCACGATCCGGTAAAAACCACTGTAACAAACCGTTAAAAAGCCTGCCTTAGTAGTAAATTCCGGTTG
Organism: Enterococcus sp. FDAARGOS_375; assembly: GCF_002393265.1. NCBI lineage: Bacteria > Bacillati > Bacillota > Bacilli > Lactobacillales > Enterococcaceae > Enterococcus > Enterococcus sp. FDAARGOS_375. The sequence goes on from NZ_CP023515.1 coordinate 3,168,020, forward strand.
AAACGTCACAGCGATCTCTTTCACTGTCCGTCCTTCGATCACCAGGTACAATGTGCCAAGTCCCATAACTAATAAGACGACGAGAAAGCTGGTCTCTCTTAGCCCCGCCAAAATATCCATCATCGAGTTACGGACAAAAAAATACATCACACCCAGAATCCCTACTAGTAAAAGTAAATTAAGGGCGAACTTCACTTTAGTTTTCATATTAACTCCTTGCTTGTTATACCGAATTTATGCAAAAAAGACCATCAGCAGGATAGCAAAAACGGTGCCAAAAGCAAAAAAGAGGTGAAACTTCTTCTTTCTTGTTTTGTGGCGAAATACGCGTTGCGCAATTAAACCGCCTAATCCGCCGCCAATCGCCCCCATAAAAAGGAGATTTGCTTCGGGAACCCGCCAACCTTGTTTCACTGCCTGATATTTATCATACCCCATCAGACAGAAAAGATAAAGATTGACTGCAATTAAATAAAACCACAATGGATTGTAAATCAGTGCATTCATCCATTTCCTCCATATGATTGATCGTAGGGACCATTATTTTGATTCTTTTGCTTCCTCAGGTACCAGCATCGTCAACCCATGTTTGATGACTTTCATCTCAATCGGCAGATCATCCGTTGGGTCGCCATCGGTTCGAGTATGAACCGTTTTTTCTTTGGCCTTTATTGAGACCTTTGCGGCAGTGAAATATTCAACACTTGGGACTTTGGCAATTCTACCACGAATAATTCTTGGTAGATACAAAATAAACCGTAAAATATTCAGTTTTGGCAAAAGAATGACATGAAACAACCCGTCATCAGGTTTTGCTTCTTCATCAAAGTTCTTAAACCCACCTGCTGAATTTGACATAACGATTGTCAGTAATTGACTTTTTCCCTGCCATTTCCGTTCGTCAGCAATAACTTCTAATTTGTATTGTTTCTTTTTGATCAACAGATGAATGAACCGTTTCATAAACGCTAACGGCCCATACTGCTGTTTTTCTTCTTGGGAAGTTGCGGCGGCGGTATCTTCCAGAAGACCAATGGTCATCGTCGAGATCATTACTTGATCATTGACCATCCCATAATCGATCGGACGTTCAGCCCCTGTTAAAACATTCTCAAACGCTTCTTCTGGTTTGACTGGTATACCCAACATTCGAGCGAAATTATTTACCGTTCCTCCAGGAATGATCCCGATCTTCAGCTCATCCAGCTTTTCTTTGAAGGTTTGCAGCCCATGATGGATCGTGCCATCTCCGCCGATGATCACAATCGTATCGACTGCGTGTTTTTTGGCAGCCTCTCGAACGTCTTTTGGATCCACGTCTGGATTTGAGGCCTGCAAGAACGCTTGATGCTCTTCGCCTTGTTCTTTCACATAGGCTTGGAATTTTTCTGCTGTTTCTTTTGCTTCACTTTTCCCCGCTGTATCATTGTATAAAACGAGAATTTTCATCCTATTCACATCCTAAAAAGGCCGGGTCTTACGCAAGACCTGCGTGAAGAGTTCCCAGCCCAAGAGTTTTTCATTTATTCCATCAAATCAAAAGCAACGTTTATGCTTGAGCATTCAGTTCGACGATTTTCACGATCACATCGGTCGCCTTCATCATTGATTGTAGCGAGACGAACTCATAACGACCGTGCATATTTTCTCCACCAGCAAAGATATTCGGTGTTGGAATCCCTAGATAGGAGATTTTCGACCCATCGGTCCCACCACGAACAGGTTCTGTTACCGGAGTGATTCCCACTGCTTCCATCGCATCTTTTGCTAAATCAATGATACTCATATCTTTTTCGATGATTTCTTTCATGTTGTAGTATTGATCATATAGATGAACGTGCACTCGCGGTTCATCAAAGCGGGCATTCAAGCTTTCTTGAACCGCTAATAATTGTTCTTTTCTTTCTTCAAAACGGGTCCGGTCATGATCTCGAATAATGTATGCCATTTTCGCTTCTTCTACTGAGCCACTGAGGCTCATCAAATGGAAGAACCCTTCTGTCCCTTCGGTTTTCTCAGGAACTTCATCAGCCGGTAGCGTATTTTGAAAATCGACTGCTAGTTGCAAAGCGTTGATCATGGTGTCCTTCGCAGTTCCTGGGTGGACATTTTTTCCTTGGATCGTGATTTCAGCTTGCGCCGCATTAAAGGTTTCATATTGCAATTCTCCTACTGGACCGCCATCCATTGTATAGGCAAAATCAACATTGAAATCTTCAACATCGAACTTATCTGCACCAACACCAATTTCTTCATCAGGGCCAAAAGCGACTTTGATTTCCCCATGTTTGATCGTTGGGTTTTTAAGTAAGATTTCCATAGCTGTCATGATTTCTGCGATACCTGATTTATCGTCAGAACCTAATAAAGTGGTACCATCAGTAGTGATCAAGGTTTCGCCAGCATAATTTTTTAAATTCGGAAAATCTTTTGTGTTTAATGTGTATTTTCCTTCTTTATCTAATTTAATGGTCGATTCGCCATCGTAATTTTCGATGATCTGCGGATCAACATTTTCTGCATTAAAATCGGCCGTATCCATATGGGCGATAAATCCAATGGAGCGTACGTCATGATCCACGTTACTTGGCAATGTCCCAATCACGAAACCATTGGATTCGTTGTAGTGAACATCGCTTAATCCTAATTCTTCTAGTTCTTTTTGCAGTTCTTTAGCAAAAGCGACCTGTGTTTCGGTGGAAGGTGTTGTCGTGCTTGTTGCATCCGAACGGGTTTCTGTTTTTACATAGTTCAAAAAGCGAGGCAATAAATTTTCGTACATAAATAATTCTCCTATCTATAGTCAAATGGATTTGTTGAAGTGGTGGAAGGAACAAAGGTCACAGCCCAGTTCTCTTCTGCTTTCCACTGGTTGAATTTCTCAATAAACCGAGGAATACATTCCTTTTCGATGTTATGCCCTGGATCGATCCCGATCAACCCATTGGCTTGCATGTCATGGGCAAAATGGTAACTGATATCGCCAGTGATGTACACATCCGCTTGATGGCGTAAGGCATTCGAATAAAAGGATTGGCCACTGCCGCCGCAAATGGCGATTCGCTGAATTTTTTCAGGTGCATCAGGAAAGCTGACGAGGCGTAAAGCAGACAAACCAAAGCGTTCTTTGACACGTGCAACAAACTGATCAACAGAAAGAGGTTCAGCAAGGTTGCCAACCCGCCCGATTCCATAGGTCTTCGGCAAATTGTCTAAGGCATACAGATCATAAGCTGGCTCTTCGTAAGGATGAGCAGCGATCATTGCCGAAAGGACCTTTTTCTCGATCGTTTCTGGAAAAATGACTTCGATTTTCGCTTCTTGCACCTGTTCTTCTTTTCCAATCTCACCAATCGCTGGATGAGCAGCTTGTTGCGGCGTAAAACGTCCAGTGCCAATCAAGGAATAGCTGGTATTTTGATAATTGCCTTGCTGACCAGCACCAGCTTTACCTAATGCCTTTCGTAACGCTGGTGCCGATTCAACAGGGGTAAAAACAGCTAGTTTCTTCATTTTTACTTGATGGGTTTGTTTCAAGTACGTATCTGGTTCAACTTCTAGCAGTTCACAAAACCAATCGTTCAAACCGTCTTCAATAATATCCATATTGGTGTGGGCGGCGTAAACGGCGATATCATGCTTGACGAGATCCATCAACATCTTTTGTTGCGGATCATCTGTCAGCAAGCGGTTCAAAGGCCGAAAGATCGGTGGGTGTTTGGCAATGATCAAGTCGATCTTTTTCTCGATGGCTTCTGCCACCACTTCTGGTCGCACATCAAGAGTCATCATGACTCGCTCGAGCGGTTTGTTTAATGTGCCAACATGTAGACCAACAGGATCGCCTTCTTCTGCCAACCATAACGGGCAGTATGCTTCAAAGCGTTTGATAAATTCTTGACCAGAAATCATGCCAACACCTCCTTGATCCATTCGATTTGTTCCTTTAATTCATTCATTTTCTCAGCAGGTGGTTCTTTGGCTTTCTCTAACTCTTTGACCACTCGTTGACGCTGCTTCAATTCATGCTGCCATTTTTTTAGGAAAACTGGATTTTTTTCTTTTAATAAAAAAGGCCCAAAAAATAATTGCTGGGTCGTGTACGTCGCTTTTCCAGTTTCCGCAACGATGATTTCATAATTTTTATCATTTTCTTCTAACAGCACTTCATGAATGATCGTAAAATTGTGATCAACAAGCCATTCCCGCAAGGTCCTTTCGCCAACATTCGGTTGTAAGACCAAACGTTTGACCCCCGCTAAGCGATTTTTCTGGCTTCCTTCTTCTAAAATCGAACGTATCAGTGTACCGCCCATTCCAGCAACAACAACCGTGTCGATCTCATCTGCTGGCTGAATAGCGTCCAATCCGTCTGCTAAGCGCACCACGATCTTCTCTGTGAGCCCGTTTTTACGTACTTGTTTACTGGCAGAATCATAAGGTCCTTGAACGACTTCTCCAGCTACAGCATAAGTGATTTTGTTCTGCAGCATTAATGCCACAGGTAAATAAGCATGGTCGGAGCCGATGTCGGCGATACGTGCTTGGTCGGGAATTTGTTCGCCCACGCAAGCCAAACGATCCGATAATGCATGTTCGTTCATATTGTCACTCCTTCTTTCGTAGTATAACACGCTTTCCAAAAATAGAAAAAAATGTGCGTCTTGACTGTGGTGCCATTGCCAAGGCGCACATTGCATTAATCCTTCACTAATTCAACCTTTTGAATCGAGTTGCCGGGAATTTGCGGTGGGATCGACATCGTCATGATCGGGACGCCTTGCAGCGACACTTGGACCTTGTCTCCTTCAACTAACTCCTCGATCTCTCCTGAATAGGCCTCAACAGGGACATGGAGAATGACCCCATCATTATGAAAACTTTGGACGACTTGATCCTCATCTTCAACTGCCGCTACGTCTTTCAAAAATAATTGAAAGGTATCATCCGAACCTGCTTGGGCATCTTCTTGGATAATACCAGTAAAAACCGTCGCTGTTTCGCTCTCTGAAGAACTATTGGCAACGGAACTAGCATTCTCACTTGATTCAGAAGGCGTGTTATCGCCACTTGATGCATTGTTGTTTTCGGGACTGCCACAAGCCGTTAACAGCAGCACTGTTGCTAAGGACAAGCCTAGAATCAGTTGTTTTTTCATCATCATCTTCCTCCAGTAATGGTCATTTTTTAGGCATCATTTCGTCGATTTTTGCCCGTCATTTGGATCTCTTGTGTCAAGTAACGAATACGCTCCATAATACGTTTGGCTTTCAATGGTTCGGATTCGCCGCGTTGCGTTACCGAAAGATGCTGTTCCAACTCATGCATGGTAAAATTCGAGGTGAAGAACGTCGGGAGTTGCTCTTGCATTCGGTATTGTAGAATCACACCGAAGACTTCGTCACGAATCCAACTGCTCATCGCATCCGCACCGATATCGTCCATCATTAAGATTGGGGCTTTTTTTACTGCATTCAGCTTATCCCCCACCTGATCTTTGCCGATTGCTTGTTTCATCTCAACTGCAAATGTCGGGAAGTGAACCAATGTCGTCGTATAGCCTGCCTCCGCTAAATCTCTGGCGATCGCGCCAAGCAGATAGGTTTTTCCGATCCCAAAACTCCCCACAAAGTACAGCCCTTTATGAAACTCCTGTGGATTGGCTGTCAACTCACTTATAAAATCAACGGCAGCTGCGATGGCCTCCATTCGGCCAGGCGTTTGCTGATAATCTGCAAAACTTGCTTCTTGTATATCTTTAGGCATATCCATCGCTTTGATGCGACTGCGAATTTCTTCTTGCTTCTGATATGCCAGTAGTTCTTTCGTTGGTACATAAGTGACGTCAATAAAATGAAAATTTAACGCTAAGCGCGGCTCATAGCCCGGTGCGATCATGGATGGATCATTGATGCGGAATTTCCGCTTTTCTTGGACGAACTCATACAGTTTCGCATAGCTTTTTTGAATATCTGCTTCGGTCAATACCTCTTCATTTTCGGCAATAAACGCTTTAACATCAGGATCTTGTAAAACCTCTGCCATCATTGCTGAAAACTGATCACGGTAATTGCGTTTATCCAATAGTTTTCCTAAGTTTTTCCCTACATCTTCCATTACTTGTCACCAGCTTTCTTATGCAAGTAGTTTTGCAGTTTTTTATCTAATTCTGCTTGTCGCTCTGGTGTTAATGCTGTCTCTTCCACTGGTTTTTCAGCCCAAGAAGGCAGCTTTTCTTCGCGAATGATTTTTTTTCCGCTTGTTTGTGGTCGGCTGCGCTTTTCCTTGGCACTTCGAACAAGACTCCGGACATGTTTGATCGCATCTTCTGCCGTACCGATTTTTAATTCTGACCACTGAGCGGCAATATTGTTCACATAATTCCCTGACAAAGCGGCATTGTTTTGGACCACCAAGACATAATGAACCAGAACATTGATCACACTATTCGGCAATGGTGACCGTTCGACAAGGCTCTTGATCAGCCATTGTTCTGAATCCGTCATGAAACTGTTCTTCTCCGCTTTGATCGCCTTGAGAAAAGCGATCGGTGCATTGCTCTCACTTTCTTGAATCAATAATACATCATTTTCTGAAAAACCATTCTGCTTTAGTGTATTGAAGCGGCGTAATTGGCTTTCTGCTTGAGGATCTTCCCTTTTTGTTGTTTTCGTGAAGGTCTGCCGCGATTTTTTCATGATCGCTTGCTCCAGCTTCTTCTGATCGATCTCGCCTGTTGTCAAAGAAACATTGTCCGCCATCAAATCCAACAATTCCAACACATCATAGCCGTATAAAGAATGGTATAGAACTAACTTTTGTCTAAAACTTGGCGTGAAATTAGCGGCACGGATATACCGGCGCTGCGCTTCATATAAAAGAAAGTCCCAATCCAACTGCTTTTCGTCAAGCACCAAGTTCGCATTGGTTTCCTGAAAAGAATCACTGACTGCCTGTAGCGTTTCTTCCTGGGAAGCAAAACGAACGGTATTTAACCCATAAGCGGCTGAGAAGGATTGAGTCACTTCCTGATAATCGGTTAAAGAACATTGTTTTGGTTGATACAGCTTGACCAGTTGATTAAATTTACGCTCCCCGACTCTTTCCAACAAAAGATAGGCATACAATTCATCTTGAAAAAACGCTGCTGGATGAACCGGTTCTTGCAACCAATACAGATACGAGCTCCCGTTTTGAGCATCTGCTTTCTCATAAGACTTTAGCAAGCCAATGCCCTCTAAGTTTTGCTTGGCTTTTATGAAGCGAGGCATTCCGGCATTCATGGCATTCAAGATATCTAAATGCACCGTCGTTATCGCCTCCTCACCATAAAAGGTTTGGGCTTGGACATCGCTTGCGAGTGTCAAATACAATGCTAAAGCATCACTTTCAATAATTGGTTGATACAAATAAATGAGGGCGTCTTTTCCTTCCGTTGTAAGTGGACGGCTTTTAAACACTTTGTACGTTTGATTCGGTAAACTATTGCCCACTTGCTGTCCCCCTCTATTCTTGTGGCTCTTTCGCTTTCTCGACAATGTCTTGCAGTTCTTTTAAGAAAACCGACATGTCTTTAAATTGCCGATACACACTGGCGAAACGAATATACGCGATCTCATCTAAATCAACTAAATCTTCCATCACATATTCACCAATTTGCGTAGTTGAAATTTCGTTTTCTCCAAGAGCACGAACACGGCTTTCAACATGATCGACGATCGTTTCCATTTGATCCATTGTCACTGGTCGTTTTTCAGCAGAACGAATCAAGCCCCGTAAAATTTTTTCTCGGTTAAATTCTTCACGGGCACCATTTTTCTTGATTACAAGAAGGGGTGCCTCTTCAATACGTTCAAATGTTGTAAAGCGATAGCCGCAATTTTCGCATTCACGACGACGGCGAATCACACGTCCATCATCGGCTTGTCGACTATCAACTACCCTCGAATTGTTATGATGACATTTTGGACATTGCATAGTTCCACCTCATTTTCTCTCTTATGCGCTTACGTTTTCACGTAAAGTCATCGATTTCTATGATTAATTATAACATGAAATCCATTGGTACAATAGCCAAAGTGGTTTATTCTGTTCATTTAATACAAAATTTAAATAATGTTATAACTGTTGTTTTTTTCAATGTAAAAAAACGACAGAAATCTTTCTGCCGTTTCATTTCGTTATTTATCTTTCATTTGCAGCAAAGAAACAAACTCATGCAAATTCTCCGGCTGCTCCAACTGCTGATTACACTGTTGACTATCACGGCAAATATAATTTCCGCGTCTCGTATACGTCCCATCGCCGTTGCTTTTGGTCAAAGAAAGAAACATTGACACATTTCCTTCCTGCTGGCACAAGGGACAAATTCCTTTTTTGACCTCGGTTGACACATGACCGTGAAGCCCTGTAAACCCTTGTTCAGTGGCTATGATCATAAACTTACTTTGACTACCGATATCATCCCAGGCAAGATAAGTGGTTTCCTTCAAATCCACGGAAGCAAAATCAGGTACTTTCAGTTTTTTTACTTTCCGAAACATTTTTTCAATTTGCTTCGTTGTCGGCACCTGAAAGGGGCGAACGTATTCTTTAAGTTCAGCTAACAGCTCGTTACTCCGGCTGATCGTCATTCCTGGTTGGAAGAAAGCAGCTAAAATGGCTCGGGGTGCGGTTTCTTCTTCAGGAAAAAATTGTTCAATTGCATCTTTGGTCATCGATTCGACCGTTTTGATCGTTCGAGGGTCATTGACCGATTGATAGGTTCGGACTAATTGGTACACTTGGTGTTTAATCGCGTGAAATTGGTAAGGTTCAATCATTGAAAAGCCTTCTTTCTATTTTCTCATTTATTCTCGCGGCTGTTCTACTTTCTTGACAGTCGTACACAATGCATAAATTAGCATTTGATGACCACCTCCCAATTTCTTTGCTTCTCGCTATGCGATCTTAATGGATTATAATGAGATGTTGAGCAATTGTCAACTGAGCAGTAGTCTCTTGACTCTTCATCCACTCTGATTAACAAAAAAATGCCTCGTCTAGAAGACGAAGGCATCCGTGTTCAGTTATAATTTATCTTCAATTCCAGTATAATGTTTCAGCTGGTCTGCATCTCGACGATCGGCAGAAGAAATTTTATTGGCATCAGGATTTTCAGCTCGCAACAATTCTTCACTGCTGACATTTTCTGGGGTAGTTCGATCATTGCGGGCATCGCGCTCGTCATTTTGATCTTCTAATTCGTTGACTCTTTTTTGATCGTGCTCTTTCTTGATCTGACCTTCGTGTGCTTGTTCTTTTCCAGAATGGGCAAGTTCTTCATTATTGGTCCATTCACCAATTTTTTCTTTAGCCTTGCCAACGATCACATCTTTTTCGTCTTTAAAAGTACCCATAGTTATCATTCCTCCTGTATAGTTTCATCATAACAAGCATTCTGAATTCTGACAAAAGATATGAATGCGATACCAACCAACCAGCGAAATTTGGAAGGATGTGTTATAATAGCAGGTATTATTTTCTGAATATTCTTACAAATGGAGGTGAAGAACCTGATTAGGTTCAATTATCGATGACAGTCCTTGATTTTCAACAGGTTTCATTCATTCGCAACCAGCAATTTTTATTAGAAACTATCAATTGGCAAGTGAAAAAAAATGAACATTGGGCGATTTTAGGCCTGAATGGCGCAGGCAAAAGCTTACTATTGCAACTGATAACAGGAACCTTATGGCCTTCTTCTGGTCAACGAACAGTCCTAGGTGAACGATATGGCAAAACATCTGTCCCGGATCTTCAACGGCGCATCGGTTGGGTTAGTTCCGCTTTACAAAATAAATTTTATGGACGAGATCTTACTGAAGAGATCGTTCTATCTGGGCTTTATTCCAGTATTGGTCTTTATGAAACTTATGATGAAAAACAATTAGACCAAGCAAAAGCGCTTTTGGCTGACTTGGGCCTGACTCATCTGATCCATCGTTCCTATCACGTTCTTTCACAAGGAGAAAAACAATTTGTCATGATCGCACGTGCCATGATGGCACAACCAGAGATCCTGATTTTGGACGAACCTTGTACGGGTCTTGATTTATTTGCGCGAGAAGAACTGTTAGCACGATTGGAGGATTTTTCAAAGCTGACAAATACACCCACCATTCTTTACGTTACCCATCATACAGAAGAGTTGCTACCGCTTTTCACTCATTTGCTGATGCTAAAAAACGGCAAGGTCCATGCTGCAGGTAAACGAGAGGCCATTTTTACTGAGGAGGTTCTCACTACTTTTTATGATCAGCCGATCCTTCTTCACCCCTTCACAGGTGACCGAATCATTGTGACACCCAAGTAAGAGGTACGCATCAATGCATGGTAAACATTAGACACACAATGATGTTTGCCACAAGTCAACTTTTTTCAGAAACGATAGTTCTTTGTAAGATTACGAAGATTTGCTGTTGTACAAAAAAAGACAGCAGGTTTCCTTTGGTGAAAGGGAACCTGCTGCTTTACCTATTTGTTTATAGATGCAAACCAATCATCGATCTGCTGATTGAGTTGGGCGATCGTTCCTTGATTGTCAAAGACAATATCGGCCCGTTGTTTCTTTTTCTCAATTGACAGCTGACTGTCGATTCGTTGTTGCGCTTCTTGCTCAGTCAACTGATTGCGTGCCATCAACCGCTCTTTTTGAATGGCTTCTGGCACATAAACGACTGCGGTTTGATCCATGTATTGGTCATAGTCGGCTTCATAAAGCAAAGGAATGTCAACGATCAACAATGGCACTTCCTGCTTTTTTTCTTCGATCTGAGACAAAATCTCTTGTCGAATAAAAGGAGATAACGTCTGATTCAGCATGCGGCGTTTCTCTGGATCGTTAAAAATCAAAGCACCGAGGGTTTGCCGATCTAGGTGTCCATCATCGGTCAAAATCTGCGGACCAAAGGCTTGCGTCACCGCCTGCAAGCCCTCAGTATTCGGTTCAACGACTTCTCTTGCGATGATATCGGCATCAATAATCGGTAAACCCAGTGATCGAAAATACGCGACTGCGGTACTTTTTCCGGTGGCAATCCCCCCCGTGACTCCTAAGACAAAACTCATTTGCTGGACCTCACATGCAATTTTTGGCACTGAGGGCAAAAGTGCGTCCCCCGTTGGGCAACTTTGATCTTGACGATTGGTGTACCGCATCTGCCACAAGGATTGCCCGTCTGGCCATAGACATTTAATGACATTTGGAATTTCCCGGCTTCTCCTAGTGCATTGAGATAGGTACGAATGGTGGTTCCGCCTGCTTCAACAGCTCGTTCTAAGACATCGATAATTGCTTCATGCAGCACATCTACTTCAGTTGGCATTAATGAATCCGCTGGTTGCTCTGGATGGATTTTCGCTTGCCACAGCGCCTCATCTACATAAATATTGCCCAAACCAGTAACGAGCTTTTGGTCAAGCAATAACGGTTTGATGGCTTTTTTAGACCGCTTCAATCCTTGTTCAAATGCTTCTAATAAAAACAATTCAGGCTTAGGCTCAGGACCTAATTGCATGATCCCTTTATAGGCTGCGCTTTGGTCTTTATCCACTAAGGTCATACGACCAAATTTTCTTACATCATGATAATTTAACTGACTGCCATCTGTAAAATGGAAAATGACATGTGTATGTTTATCAACAATTGGTTCTGACTCAAAATATTCATATTTGCCTTCCATTCGCAAATGTGAGATCAAATCATAATCTGTCAATTTAAAAATCAAAAACTTTCCGCGTCGTTCAAATTTTTCAAAGCGTTGCCCTTTCAAAAGCGCCGAAAAGATCGGCACTTCAGGACTTTCAATGATTCGTGGCCACAGGATCTCGACCGATTCGATCGTTTTATTCAAAACAAGTTTTTCAAGTCCTTTACGGACCGTTTCAACTTCTGGTAATTCCGGCACCTCTGTTCACCTCATTTATTTAGCATCGTACCATGTTTTGCCCCAATTGCTGTCTGTCAGTAAAGGGACATGCAATGCAACGGCTTGCTCCATCACTTCTTTCACTAAAGCGTCAAGACGAGGCAATTCAGATTCAGGTACTTCAAAGACTAATTCATCGTGTACTTGCAGCAGCATCGTTGCTGCTAATTTTTCTTCTTTCAAACGTTTCGCCAGATCGATCATGGCAATTTTTAAGATATCCGCCGCACTGCCTTGAATCGGTGTATTGATGGCAGTTCTTTCGGCAAAAGTTCGAATATTGAAATTGCGCGAATTGATATCAGGTAGGTAACGACGGCGATGATACAAGGTTTCAACGTACCCTTTGTCCTTCGCCTCACGAACGACATCCTCCATATACGTTTTCACCCCAGGATACTTTTCAAAATACGTATCGATGTATTGTTGGGCGGCTTTTCTGGTGATTCCTAGATTCTGGGATAAGCCATAATCAGAAATACCATAAACGATACCGAAGTTGACTGCTTTGGCTTGACGACGCATATTTGGTGTCACATCTTCTGCTTTTTCGATACCAAAGACTCGCATCGCTGTGCTTGAGTGGATATCTTGACCTTCGATAAAGGCTTCTTTCAAATGGGTATCATCTGAAATATGCGCCAACACCCGTAATTCGATTTGAGAGTAGTCAGAAGAATAGATCACCCAATCAGCTTCTCGTGGCACAAAGGCTTCACGGATCTTTCGACCTTCTTCTAAACGAATCGGAATGTTTTGTAAGTTCGGATCGACAGAACTTAAACGACCAGTTTGGGTCAAGGTTTGTACATATCGTGTATGGACTTTGCCATCCCCTTGGATCACTTTTAATAAGCCTTCTACATAGGTTGATTGGATCTTAGCGATTTGACGATAAGTCAAAATGTCTTCAACGATCGGTGCTTGCTCTTTTAGTTGTTCTAACACATCGACTGCGGTCGAATAGCCAGTTTTGGTTTTTTTGATAACTGGTAAGCCCATTTTTTCGAATAAAATCACACCCAATTGTTTCGGTGAGTTTAAGTTGAAGGTTTCACCTGCTTCGGCGTAGATTTTTTCTTCAATTTCATGCAACCGTTGCGCAAATTCGCCCTTCATCTGATGCAAGCGAGACGCATCAACTTTGATTCCAGTGATCTCCATCTCAGCTAAAATCATTGATAAAGGCAATTCCATTTCTTCAAATAGCGCTGTTTGATTTTTCGCTGCCAATTCTTCTGTAAGTTTTGGGGTTAGGTTCGTAATCGCCGCTACTTTACGGGCTAAATGAGCAAAGAAGTCTTCCTCATCCGCCGGCAGCCCTTTTTTCGCGCCTTTTCCATAAATCGCTTCATCCGATTGGATCGCATCATAGCCATAGTGAGCGGCAACACCTGCGATGTCATTATTCGTATCATTCGTGTCTAAAAGATAAGCTGCCAATAAAACATCAAAAGCGATTCCTTTTGGTGCTGTCGTGTACCGGTTTAACGCCACGTACGTGCGTTTGGCATCATAGACGAATTTTTTACGTTTCTCGTCTTTTAACCAATCGGTAAAGACTGGACTTTCAAACAATTCTTCACGATTGCTGACATAAATTTTTTCTTGATTGCCCCAAGCAACACCGACGATGTCTTCCAAATGATAGTTATCCCCCATCATCTCGACATACAATGCCGTGTCTCCCTGGAACATATCCTCCGTTACTTCTTCAACGACCGAAAACAAAATGTCTTCCATCTCAACTGGTTCAGCTGTAATCTGCAACTTATCTAAGAAGCTATTAAAGTTCATTTCTTGGTAGAATGGCACCAATTTCTCTAAATCTTTGCCTTCATATTTGAGTTTGTCGACATCGACCTCAATGGGCGCATCCACATCGATGGTTGCTAATTGTTTTGAAAGAAAGGCGATCTCACGATCATTGATCAAGTTTTCTTTCATCTTGCTTTTTTTCATTTCATCGATGTGTTCATAGATCCCCTCAACAGAGCCATATTCTTTCAATAGCTTGATGGCTGTCTTCTCACCAATTTTGGTGACGCCGGGAATATTATCGGAAGCATCGCCAGCTAGTCCTTTCATGTCGATGATTTGTAAGGGCGTTAGGCCGTCATATTTTTCAGCCACATGAGCGGGCGTATAACTTTCAATTTCGCTAACTCCTTTGACCGTAATGTCAACTTTCACGTGCTCCGTTGCCAGCTGAGTCAAATCGCGATCACCAGATAAAACGACGACATCAAATAGCTCCTTATCGACTTTATTTGCCAATGTGCCAATGATATCATCGGCTTCATAGTTATCTAATTCGTAGTATTGAACACCTAACGCGTTGATCAATTCGCGAATGTAAGGCATTTGTTCTTTAAATTCCCCAGGGGTTTTCGAACGTCCGCCTTTATAATCTTCATACATCGCTGTCCTGAAGGTGGTTTTTCCAGCATCAAAAGCCACTAAAACATGTGTTGGCTGTTCTTTTGCCATCACATTTTCAAACATAGTATGAAACGCATAGATGGCATTTGTGTGCAGCCCGTTGGCATTTTTAAACCGTTCTAATGAATTATGCAACGCAAAAAACGCACGGAAAGCCACACTATTCCCATCAACGAGTAGTAATTTATTTTTTGGCATTTGATTACTCCTTTTCTCAAAAAGTTCCTCTTTATTCTATCAAAGAACGGGCACAAAAGCGATGAATTGCTTTGTTTTCTCTCTCATTTTATACAAAAAAAAAGGCGAGTTTCCTCGCACTTTTTTTAGTTGTTTTTTCCAAAGATTCGCAATAACGCAAGGAATAAGTTGATAAAATCCAAATACAGTTGTAATGCCATGAAAACGGCCACTCCAGTATTTGCGCCACCATTCGTTGCGAAGTATACATTGCGGATTTGTTGATTGTCATAAGCGGTGATCCCCATAAAGACAAAGACGGTCACGATCGATAAAAAGAAATCAACCGGTTGACTGCGTAAAATAAATACATTCAAGAGCGTCGAGATGATGATCCCGATCAACAGACCATAGCCGATACGTCCAACCACACTTAGATCACGTTTGGTCATGATCCCAAATGCTGACATGACACCAAAAGTGACAGCTGCGGAAACAAATGCCCCCACGATCGATCCAAAGTCATAGATCATCAGTGTCACAGACAAGGTCAATCCATTCAAGAGAGAATAGACTAAAAAGCCAGCAACGGTCAAGGAAGGATTTTTCTGCGCCTTCACCCCTAATACAATAACTAGAATGATCTGTACGATCCAAAGACCAGTAAATCCTAGCGGAAAATTGTCGATAAATTGCAGGGTTTGCGCTTGGAAGACTTCCCCAAAAATATAGGCCGAGATCGCACTGATCGCAAGCCCAACGCCGAAGAATAAATACACTTTTGAATAAAAGCGATTTAAGCCTTGGGCTTGGACGGTTTCATTGTTTAAATTATTCATCTTGTTGTTCCTCCTCATTTTCTGCTACTGCTTTTGGTGGCTGGACCATGACCACAGCATCTAAAATACGATGATCTTCTGTGTTGATCGCTTCAACCGAAATAGTTACCACGTCTTTCATTTTATCCACTTTGATCACTTCGAATTCAAAGGTCAACGTTTCATAATGATATACAGGTTCAATAAAGTTTACCGAAAAATTGACTACATGAGAACCAGGACCAGGCAAATGTTTCGATACGGCACTGGTGATGATCCCCATCAACATAATGGATGGCACGATGGGACGCTGATACTCAGTTTTTTGCGTGTAGTCATGTTGTATATACAAAGGATTTGCATCATTAGTAAGCCCTAAATATAACAATAGTTGATTGTCTTCGATCGATTCTGTTAAGGATAACGAATCGCCTTCCTCGATATCTTCAATACTTTTTCCTATTTTTCGCGGTTTCCCTATATTCAAAATTTAATTCCTCCAAAAAGAATAGTTTCATCTGAGTATATTCTATCAGATGCCGACAAAAGTGCAAGTTCGCGGTGCTGCTTTTGCAAAAACTTCATATGTAAAAAAACTCTTGCAGCAAAAACGCCACAAGAGTCTTTGATTACAATACGTTACGAGTTGTATTGCTTAATAGTTTTTCATAGGCTGTTTCAAATTTTTGCACATCGCCTGCTCCCATGAAAATCACGACAGCATTTTGATGATCCAATAGCGGAGATACGTTCTCTTCTTTGATCACAGTTCCGCCTTTTTGAATTTTCTTGCCTAGATCTTCAATTTTAACATCTCCTCGTGATTCACGAGCAGATCCAAAAATGTCACATAGATAGACATGGTCTGCAAGATCCAAGGCTTCCGCAAATTCATCCATCAAAGCGATCGTACGGGTAAAGGTATGTGGCTGGAAGACAGCAATAATTTCTTTCTCTGGATATTTTTGACGAGCGCCATCGATCGTTGCTTTGATTTCTGCAGGATGGTGGGCGTAGTCGTCCACGATCGTCATATCCGCCACGATTTTTTCACTAAAGCGGCGTTTCACTCCAGGAAATGAAATCATCTCAGCAGCAACTTCTTTCATATCCAATCCTTCTTTGTAAGCCACAGCGATCACACTGAGTGCGTTGTTGATGTTGTGCTGACCAAACGCTGGCAAGACAAAATGGCCAATATTTTCACCATGGATAAAGACGTCGAACTCTGAACCTTGGGTGGTGCGTTCAATATTTTTTGCTTGGACATCGTCGTTATCGTTGACGCCGTAATAGTAGATTGGGACATCGGCTTCAAGTTTACGCAAATATTCATCATCACCAAAAGCAAAGATGCCTTTTTTCACTTGACTTGCCATCGATTGAAAGGCTGAGAAGACATCCTCGATCGAGTGGAAGTAGTCTGGGTGATCAAAATCGATGTTGGTCATGATTGCATAATCCGGTGAATACGCTAAGAAATGACGACGGTATTCACAGGCTTCAAATGAAAAGAATTCCGCATCAGGTTCCCCATGACCAGTCCCATCGCCAATCAAGAAACTTGTTGGACGGATGCCGCTTAAGACATGAGAAAGCAATCCTGTCGTACTGGTTTTCCCGTGAGAACCGGTCACCGCAATACTCGTATAGGGCTGAATGAATTGGCCAATAAAGTCATGATAACGAGTAACTTCTAAACCAAGTTCTTTGGCCCGTACGATTTCTTCGTGGGTGTCAGGGAAAGCATTCCCTTGGATAATGACCATTTCTGGTTGAATGTTTGCTTTATCGAAAGGCAACAATTTGATCGCTGCTTTTTCTAGATCACGTTGAGTGAAGAAATATTCTTCCACATCAGAGCCTTGTACTTGGTAGCCTTTTTCGTGCAGAATCAAAGCCAATGAACTCATACCGGAACCTTTGATTCCAACAAAATGATGTATTTTGTTTTGATTTTCCATTATTATAATCCTCTTTTCTCAAATCCGCGTCGTAAAAAAACGCGTGTATTGACAAATATCAGGTTGTCACACGACCTACATTATCATACAAAATGAAAAAAATAGCAACGAGTTTTATTTTTCGACTTGACTTTTCTCATCGTTTCCTATTTCTAGCAAACGTCCACGACATTTTCCACAAACATATTTTTTGATATCCACCCGTCGCTGCCGCCGAATCTCGCAGCCGCAATTTTGGCATCGATAGCGATGTTTGGCTGTCCTTTTGGCAGGAGGTGCATAACGCAAGCCTCCCGTTCTTGCCAGCAATGCTTTAAAGGCAGGATCTTGGTGACGGTGACCAAGACCTGCTAAGTGCAAATGATAATGACACAATTCATGCTTGATAATGCCGATAAAAACCTCCATCCCGTGTTCTGTGAGCATGGTTGGATTGAAATCCAAGTGGTGATCACTTAGATGGTAGCGGCCACCGGTTGTTTTTAAGCGAGAATTAAACACCGCTCGATGAGTGAATGGTTTGTTGAAAACAGACAGCGACAGCTCTTCCACCAAATGCTGCAATTCTTGTTGGGTCATTTTGCATTTCCCGGATCGACCATGGTTAAACTGATACGGCCTTTTTTGACATCTACTTGCTCGATCCAAACGGTTACGACATCACCGACGGAAACAACGTCTTTCGGATGCTTTACAAACGAACGGCTCAGCTTCGACAAATGCACCAGTCCATCTTGTTTGACACCGATATCGACGAAAGCACCAAAGTCGATCACATTTCGAACCGTTCCCTTCAGTTCCATTCCCGGTTTTAGGTCCTCCATACTCAGCACATCTTTTCGCAATAATGGCGCTGGCATTTCATCACGCATATCGCGTCCAGGCTGCATTAACGCCTTTAAGATATCCGTGATGGTTTCTTTCCCGACTGACAATTTTGCGGAAAGCTCTGCTGGGCGTAGTTGGGCAAGCTTCGCTTTATTTTCTTCCATTTGCTCTTTCCCTAGCTCCGCTAAAGAAATACCCGCGATCGCCAAAATTTCTTTGGCAGTGTCATAACTTTCTGGATGGATCCCGGTATTGTCCAAAATGACTTTTCCGCCAGGAATCCGCATAAAACCGATCGCCTGTTCATAGGCCTTTGGCCCTAAGCGAGGGACTTTTTTCAGTTGATTTCGCTGCGTAAATACCCCGTTTTCTTCTCGATAAGTCACAATATTTTGAGCGGTCGTTTTATTTAGACCAGCCACGTGCTGTAAGAGTGCCGCACTTGCGGTATTGACATCAACGCCTACTTGGTTGACGACTGTTTCAACGACAAAATCCAATTGTTCGGCTAAGCGTTTTTGTGAGACGTCATGCTGATATTGCCCGACGCCCACCGATTGTGGATCAATTTTGACTAATTCTGCCAGCGGATCTTGCAGACGGCGACCAATACTGATGGCACTGCGTTCTTCCACTTGCAGATCAGGGAATTCTTGCCGGGCGATCGGACTGGCCGAATAAACAGAAGCCCCTGCCTCATTCACGATCACATAATATACTTCTTGATCGATCAATTTTAATTGTTCAGCGACGAATTGCTCTGATTCCCGACTCGCCGTCCCATTACCGATTGCGACCATCTCGACTTTATAGGTTTGCAATAAGCGACGAAACGCTGGTCCAGCCGCTTCTCGCTTATTCATAGGCGCTGGTTTATGAGGATAGATCACTTCGATCGCTAGTACTTTTCCTGTCTCATCAATGACTGCTAGTTTACAGCCTGTACGATACGCTGGATCAAAACCTAAAACGACTTTGCCCTTTAGTGGCGGCTGCAGCAACAGATTGCGAAGATTTTCGCCAAAAATCGCAATGGCTTGTTCGTCGGCTTTTTCTGTCAATTCGTTGCGGATCTCTCGTTCGATGGCTGGTGAAATAAAACGTTTCAGCGCATCAGCAGCTGCAGCTTCAACAAAACTGGCTGCGGGTGAATCACTATTTGTAATCAGTTTACGCCGTAGGTAATCCATGATTTTTTCTTCATCTGCCACAAGTGCGACCTTCAAGATGTCTTCTTGTTCCCCACGATTGGTGGCTAAAATTCGGTGGGATACCATCTTATTGATAGGATGCTGGAAATCGTAATACATTTCGTAAACGCCTTTTTCATCTTTTTCAGCATTTTTGACCGTGCTTTGATACAGCCCTTTGTTTGTGTAATAGCTGCGGATCCAACTACGAAACTCTGCAGTGTCACCAACACCTTCTGCAATGATCTCGTGCGCGCCTGCTAAGGCATCTTCTACAGTAGGAACAGCATCACTCAAAAATTCGGCCGCTTTTTCTTGTACGTCACCTGCTTTTGGGAAGCTTAACAGCCACTGAGCAAATGGTTCCAAGCCGTTTTCTTTAGCGATCGTCGCTTTGGTGCGTCGTTTTTGTTTATAAGGACGATACAGGTCCTCGACGGCCTGCATTTTTGTCGCAGCTAAAATCGCCTGAGATAGTTCAGGCGTTAGCTTTTCTTGTTCTTCTATCAAACGCAAAACCTCTTGCTTGCGTTTCTCTAAGTTTTCTAAGTACTGGTATCGCTCTTCGATTTCTCGAATCTGAACTTCGTCAAGTCCATTCGTCATTTCTTTACGGTAGCGGGCAATAAAGGGGACGGTATTTCCTTCTTGCAATAACTGCAACACCGTACTGATTTGTTTTTGGGTAAAAGCGGTTAATTCTTGTTTCACTAAATCAAGTACCTCTTGATTCATTTCTGCCATTTGTTCTCACCTTTCCTTTGTTGCTTTTGCTATTTTAACATAAAAAAGACAGCCATTGAGCGAACAAGATTGCACGAAAACAACGTTGCTTTCGCGACTCTTGTTATGGCTGCTTTTGTCTTTCCAAAAAAGACTTTTAAAAGTCTGGTTGCCAAGGGCCTGCTAAATTTTGGTATTCGATGTCCTGAACGATCCCTTTCTCATCAAAAATCACGCCATGCACCGATCCACCAAATACTGCCCCGCCATCGATGCCGATTTTGTCATCTTGTTGCCAAAGATCCGTCGTCTGCATATCTCCATGCAGCATCGGCGTGATGGTATGACCAAAAACGATCGTTTTTCCTGTACGGTTTTTTCCTTTATGAAATGGCTCGCGAATCCAGATAAAATCGTGGTCAGCGGTCTTCCGCCAATCTTTTTTACTTAAATCCACGCCCGCATGGACAAAAAGATACTTCCCCCATTCGTAATAAAGCGGCCGCTCCATCAAAAACTCTATTAAGTCTCCATATCTACTTCGGATCATCAAGGCAATTTCCGTTGGAGAATACTCTTCAGTAGCTCCTGAATGTAAAAGACTTTCAATCGTTTCTTTGCCGCCATTGCGTACGTAGGCGGCGAACCAATCCTCTGGGGCATTTAGAAATTGCAGAAAATACTCTTCATGATTGCCACGTAAATAAATCGCTTGATGTTCTTCAACTAATTTCTTTCCGAGCATTAAACACTCTTTGGACTTTGGTCCTCGGTCATTTAGATCACCAATCAAAAGCAACTGATGGATTTTAGGATCATATTCCGCAAGAAGACTTTTAAAAAGATCGGCCATTCCATGAATATCACTGATTGCATAGAGATAGTTTTGCATAGTCATTCCCTCCTTAAAGGCAATTGAGTCTCTTATTATCAATTTTAGCCCTTTGGCTGCAAAATGTCTTGCATTAAAATCAAAAAACAATCATTCGTCTTGAACGGTTCGACAGCATAGAGTCGGGTTCATAAAGACGA
Organism: Enterococcus sp. FDAARGOS_375; assembly: GCF_002393265.1. Lineage (NCBI taxonomy): Bacteria > Bacillati > Bacillota > Bacilli > Lactobacillales > Enterococcaceae > Enterococcus > Enterococcus sp. FDAARGOS_375. The sequence goes on from NZ_CP023515.1 coordinate 3,189,163, forward strand.
ATGATTGATTACGATCGGTAAAACCTATTTTCCTGAAACAGCAAAATAATTGCCATCCGGATCGGCAAAATTGAAAACCAGCTGTTCTTCCATCTGAATCAATTCGCCGACTTCTGCTTCCATCTCTAAAAGTTTTTTATAGAGAGCTGTAATATCCTCAGCAAAAAACATGATCGATGGGGAATTTAATGCGACTTCAGGTGAGTGCGTTTCGATGAACTCACGGTCATATAAGACAAAATGAGCCTCTGCCTCTTTTGATGGCGCGATTTCGACGACGGATGTTCCATCAACGGTTTGTTGTTCAATGATCGCAAACCCTAGTTCTTGCCAAAACTCAACTGCTTTCGTCACATCATCGACGTATAGCATCACTTGCATTTGATTGGAAAACAATGGGCATCCCTCCTATTTCTCGTTATTTGTCTTCTTCCTTCGCTTCTTGCGCAGCATTCGAATTGGTATTAAAGTTCAATTGTAAACCTGGTTTGTCAGTTACGATCTCTGTCACTTCATAAGTCAAGCGTTTGATGATATCAAACAATGGTTCCACCAAGCGGTCAGTTTCGGCTTTTGTTAGATCTTCTCCGGAATTGACTTTACGATTCAAAATATGATTGACCTGTCCGACACGTCCTGACAAAACATAATCAGGGAACACCAATTGGAATTCTAGCCGAGCGCCAATAATACTATTTTTTTCCATATATTCTTCATCTTTGACTTTTAACGGCGCAAAGCCGACATTCAATTTGGTTTCCATTTCTTTGTCTTTCGGTTTCATATCGAAATGATATGCTTCAACGATCGGTTGTTGTCTTTTTAATTCCACTAGATTCACACTCCTTATCTAAAAGTATAGCATAACCTTTTCTTTGAGCCTACTGTATTCTTTAGACAATAAAAAAAACGGCGAGTGCCGTTTTAATTTGCTTCTTTTAGTGTTGCTAGATAATCCAAAGCATCTTGGACATTGGCGATCGGAACGATTTTCATATCCGTGTCTAACTTCTTCGCTGCTGCCACTGCCTCTTCATAATTTGTTTTGATGGAAGGATCTATTTCACGCTCTTCGTCAGTGATCTCATCATCTGGGGCAAAGAAGATTTCTGCACCACTTTCACTGGCACTCGCTACTTTTTTATCGATCCCACCGATTCGACCAACGGTTCCGTCAGCTGAGATCGTTCCTGTCCCAGCTATGTTGTGGCCTTTACGTAGGTTATCTCCGGTCAACTGTTCATAAATTTCAAGGGTGAACATCAAACCAGCGGAAGGTCCTCCGATATTGCCAGAATCGATCACGATCTCTTCATCAGAAGTGATCTCTGTATGATCGACGAGGGAGATGCCGATACCGGCTTTTTGATTGCTCTCCAGTTCAATTAGTTTGCCCGTTGCTTCTTTTTCTTCGCCATCTTGCAAGTAAGTCACGGTGATTTCATCACCAATGGTTTGACTTTGGACGTAGTCGATAAAATCTTGACTGCTTTTAAATTCTTTACCGTTGACTGCGGTGACGGTATCTCCAACGGATATTTTCCCAGCAAAGCTGGAATTTGGATCGATCCCCATGACATAGACCCCTTTATAGGTCATTTCATAAGGTAAGTCTGCCAGCTTTAATGCTTGCTCAATCGCACTATTTTGCGAGGATTCCATATAGTAACGTTGAATGCGGTTGTACTCCTCATCTGTCGCACCGCCTAAAAGTTCTTCCTCACTGATCAAGTCTTGGAATTCATTGAATTTCGTTCCAATCGCTGTGAACACGGTAGCTTGTCGAATCCCAACACTGGTCAAAGAAAAGGAGCCGGCTGAGGTGTCTTCTTTTTGATTGACGGTAATCAGCTCTTTTAAATCGATCGTTGCTCCTGGTTGCTCGATATAATAGGGAATCGGCAAAAAAGCACAAGCTGCGATGATCAGCGCTAAAACAAACAGAAGAAGATATTTGATCGTTGATTTAAGATTCATTGGTATCACGCTTCTTTACTATAGCATCGTAGATATTTTGAGGTAAATATTCGGCAACATCGCCGTTAAAGGTTAAGATTTCTTTCAACAAACTGGAACTGATGAAACTGTGTTTTGCGTCTGCTAAAAGAAAAACGGTCTCTAATGAGGGTTCTAGGTGATGATTCATCTCCATGATGTCCCGCTCATACTCATAATCTTTCACACTGCGAATGCCTCTAAGCAGAAACTGGGCGCCTAGTTTTTTCGCGATCGTGACTGTCAGCTCCGTTTCTTGCGCCAGAATCTTGACGTTTGGAATATGAGCGAGGGCTTCTTCAATTAGATGAACTTTTTCTTCACTTGTAAAAAAACTTTTTTTATTGGTATTTGTAAAAACACCGACGATCAGTTCATCAAAAAGCGTGGCTCCTCGCTCGATCAGGTCAACATGACCGGACGTCAATGGGTCAAAACTTCCTGGAAATAAAGCAATCTTTTTCATGTTATCCCTCATTTCTATAGATCGTCACCGCAGATATGCCATAGGTTTGGGCGCGCATCAAATGCAAAGAACCAATCTTTTCTGGCAAGGCGATGGACTTATCTGTTTCGCAAACTACATAAGCAAACGGACGAATCAATTCATCCTTCAGCATAGCTTCTAGCTGTTGCAGAATCTCTTGCTTTGCGTAAGGTGGATCTAAAAATAGATAGTCAAAACTTTGTCCCTCAGCTGCAAACTGGCGTAAGGCTTGATTGGCATCCATTTTTAGTACCATGAACTTTTCTGGTTCTTTGGTTATTGCAATATTTTCACGGATCACTTTAATAGCTGGAAAACTACGGTCGACACAAACGGCATGATCGGCTCCCCGAGAGACCGCTTCGATCGCTAAGCCCCCGCTCCCACTAAACAGATCCAGTACAACTCCTCCATCTAAATATTGCCCTAACATGTTAAAGATCGCCCCTTTTACTTTGTCTGTCGTGGGGCGAGTGTTGTCTCCAGCGAGACTTTTTAATCTGCGGCCACCATATTCTCCGGCTACTACACGCATGCGTTTTTCCCTCCAAGATCTTCGTAAATACAAATATAGCACTGTTTCTATAAATAGCAATAAAAAAATGGCGGTGACTCAAGGCACCCCCACTTTTTTATTACACGTTTTCTGCCAATCGAATCATCGTATTTTTTTCTTCGATATCAAACCCTTCATCTTTCACTGGATAGGCTGCTGAAGTACCAATTTTTTCAGCAAAATCCATTTCGACATCTGGTCGATAGGAAGCTTCAACTTGTCGAACAAAGTGAAACTGCTCGATTTTTGCTTTTTTGCTTTCGTATTCTTCTTCGTTCAAATACATGACCACGTATTTCATCTTACGTGATACATAATGAACAAAACCAAAACGACGCAAATTTTTTAGTTGGCGTAGGCTGTAAACCCATACGATCAATCCTCGACGCTTTTGCATCGTAAAAGGCTCTTTATCCTCGTGCATGACAATTTCCTCCACAACTTGATTTTGATTGAAAAAAGGGACTCCCAGCGTCCACTTTGACAGAGGGAGAAAAACAAGTAGAGATCGCCACAGTCAGTTCATCCAGCAAACGCTGTAGTTGTGTTTCACTCCAGCGATACTCACTTACTTGTTCATTAAGATCCAACTGCCGCTTGGCTGTGCGCAACGCCCGTTTTTTTTCTTTGAAATCAGGCGCATACTCACCGTAAGCTTCAATTCTTTCAAAATCCAGCTTCTTTTCTAAAAACGATCGCATCAATTCCTGAACAACAGGATCTTGATACATAATTGTTTTCGCTTTTTGATAGGTTCTACACGTTTCACTTGCTTTGATCGCCATCACAAGTGAATCGATTTGATCTTCAATCTCGAAAAATGCTTCATCGTAAATCATCTGACGTACTATCCTCGGTCCCTTCCACATCTTCTTGCACTAAGACTACCATATTTGCTTCAGAAAAAGCAATTCCTATCTTTTCTGATTGTTCATAGGTCAGATGTTCAGCAAATCTTGGGTTACTAAACCAAGACAAAATCGTAAAAGTCGGATCGTAAACAGGCGCTTCGAAGATCGAAGCAGATGCTTCCAATTCCTTATCCGCCAACAACTCTCGCCACTCGTCGTTCGTTAAAACAAAATTACTCGTTTTTTCTGAAGAAAGAGCGCGTTGATAAGAATGGATTCGTTGAGAAGTCAAATAGTCTGATAGATTATTCGTCAAATCAAATAAAAGTCCAGCTGCTTCTTGATGTGTTTGGGTATCCTGTGAGAAGCTTTCTAAGCCGATTTGCTGGCGAATTTTATCGATGATAACAAACGCCAGGGTCTCTTTTTCAAGGTTGGCTTGGGCTTGGTCAATTGTTTGCGAAACTTGAAACAGCGGTCGCTGTCCTTCCGTCAAGGGATAAGGTGCCAGTTTAAGTAGCGTGGTCTGATCCAAGTAAGTAACGGCTTGCAGTTGGGCAGTCTCCTGATCGAAGAACAAAACAGCAAAAGTCCCGTTGTCAAAAGCCACTAATGGACGATAGTTCATATCTTCTTCCATCAATTCGAAACTGATCGCACGATCATTTTGTGTCAAGGTAAAGTTAGGATAAATCATGGTCAACTCCGTCAAGTCAGTCAAGGTCATGCCCATCGTAAAAGGTGCCAGGGAAGAGCCCCCGGCGCCGATTACTTTGATTGCTTGCACACTTTCACCATCGGTATTGATCTCAACATACTGTTGATCGTCTAATTGATTGTAGACCCGAATTTCAAACTCGTAGCCCGAGCGATAGGTTTGAATGGGAAGACCGTAGACTTCTTCAAAATCCGAAACAGGCTCCCCAATCATTTCAGCTAATCCTTGGGCTGCGATCGGTTCGTAATTCATGGTTGTTGGCGCTTTGATTGGGTTTTCGATCGTCATTCTTGAATCTGAAGCGTTTTGCATGAATACTGGCTGCAAATACACGATTATTAGGGCCAGGACAAATAAGCCGCAAAACAATAATCCTCTCCGCTTCATCTGTGGATCGACTCCTTACTTCTCTTTGACTTCAATCAAAAGGTCTCCTGACTGAATTGGTTCACCATTGGTTACATACACATGTTCAACCACACCTGAGAAGCGAGCTTCGACAGAAGTTTCCATCTTCATTGCTTCCGTGACCATCAAGGTCTGTCCACGTGCCACTCGGTCGCCTTTTTTGACTAATACTTCTAAGACTGAGCCACTCATGGAAGCACCAATCTGTTCTTTATTCGTTGGCTCCGCTTTACGTTTTGTTTGAACAGAGCTGATGATAGAGTTGTCCTTAACAACGATTTCTCGACGTTGACCGTTCAAGTTAAAGAAGAGGGTCCGGTTACCTTCAATATCTGCCTCACCGATCTCATCGAGACGAATAATCAAGATTTTGCCTTTTTCTAATTCAACATTGATCGTTTCACCTAAGCGCATGCCGTTAAAGAAAGTTGGCGTATCAAGAACTTTCACATCGGCAAACTGTTCATAAGCTTTCCGATAGTCAAGGAAGACTTGCGGATACATCAAGTAGCTCAAGACTTCTTCATGTTTTGGTTCATAGCCGATTTTCTCTGCTAGTTCTTGCTTCACTTCAGCAAAATCAACTGGCTTCGCAAATGTTCCGGGACGTTCTGTAAAAGCTGGGCGTCCTTTTAAGATAATGCGTTGCAATTCTTTCGGGAAACCACCAACTGGCTGACCTAACTCACCTTGGAAGAAGGTGATCACTGATTCTGGGAAGCTCAATGTATCGCCTTTTTCAAAAATATCTTTTTCTGACAAGCCATTTTGTACCATAAAGAGTGCCATGTCACCAACGACTTTCGAAGAAGGTGTCACTTTTACGATGTCTCCAAACATCATATTGACTTCATGATACATTTCTTTGATTTCATCCCATTTTTCGCCTAAACCAACGGCTTTGGCTTGCTGCTGAAGGTTGGTATATTGTCCCCCCGGCATTTCATGCTTGTACACTTCCGTTTGAGGTGCGTTCAAGCCATTTTCAAAGGAATGATAGTACATGCGGACATCTTCCCAGTAGTGGTTCAACTGTTGGATGTTGTCTACATTGATTTCTGGGCAGCGTTCGCCGTTCAATAGTGCATAATACAAACTACTCATACTTGGTTGACTTGTTGCGCCACTGACCGCTGACATAGCGACATCCACGATGTCAACACCGGCTTTGGTAGCTGCTGAGTAAGTAATGATCCCATTTCCACTGGTATCATGGGTATGCAGATGAATCGGCACATCGATCGTATCCTTTAGCTCACTGATCAAACGATAAGCTGCTTGCGGTTTTAATAATCCAGCCATATCCTTGATAGCTATAATATGGGCACCAAGATTTTGCAATTCTTTCGCCATATCTTTGTAGTATTGTACTGAATATTTTTGACGGGTCGGATCATTGATATCCCCTGTATAACAAATCGTTGCTTCTGCAATTTTTCCTGTATCGCGAACGGCTTGAATACTTTTCTCCATTTGTGGAACCCAGTTCAAACTATCAAAGATTCGGAACACATCAATTCCTTGCGCTGCAGATTCTTTGATGAATTCTTCCAATACATTGTCTGGATAATTGGAATATCCCACAGCATTGGAGCCTCTGAACAACATTTGCAACAAGGTATTCGGCATTTTTTTCCGGAACATCCGCAATCTTTCCCATGGATCTTCTGTTAAGAAACGGTAGGCAACGTCGAACGTTGCTCCGCCCCACATTTCACTTGAGAACAATTGTGGCAGACCCGCTTCTGTCATCGCGGCAATTTTCTTAAAGTCATGGGTTCTTACACGAGTTGCTAACAAGCTTTGATGGGCATCTCGGAAGGTTGTATCCGTCAGCAAGACGTTCTTTTGTTGACCGATCCATTCAACGACTCCCTCGGCACCTTTCGTATCTAAAATATTTTTGGCGCTGACGAAATCTGGCGTTGCTTGGATGTGTTGTGGCATCCGTGGTTCATTGTAGAAAGGTTTCTTTTGTTTTTCGATTCCCGGGAATCCATTGATCGTGATTTCACCGATATACTTCATGGTTTTGTTTCCACGGTCACGAATCCGAGGGAAATTGAACAGTTCTGGCGTATTGTCGATAAAGGTGGTTTTGGCTTCACCTGAACGAAAGGCTGGATGAGAAACAACATTACGCATAAAGAGAATGTTTGTTTTTACACCACGTACTCGGAATTCTTTCAGACAGCGCATCATTTTTTGAATCGCTTGATCAAAGGTTGCCGCATGTGTACAGACTTTTACAAGCAGCGAGTCGAAATAAGGGGTTACCACCGCACCGGCGTAAGCATTTCCGACATCCAAGCGAACCCCAAATCCACCTGGAGAACGGTAAGTATCGATCTTACCAGTATCTGGCATAAAATTATTGGCTGGATCTTCCGTTGTCACCCGACATTGAATCGCAACACCCTCAAAGCGAATGTCTTTTTGTTCAGGAATCCCGATTTCTTTATGCAAGTCTTTGCCTTGTGCAATCAAAATTTGCGTCGTCACGATATCTAAATTGGTGATCATTTCAGTGATCGTATGTTCCACTTGAACCCGAGGATTTACTTCGATAAAGTAAAATTTGTCGCCTTCAACTAAAAATTCCACTGTTCCGGCATTGATATAGCCAACATGCTTCATCAGTTGAACGGCAGCTTGACAAATTTTTTCCCGCTGTTCAGCCGTCATTGACACACATGGTGCCACTTCGACTACTTTTTGGTGACGGCGCTGAACGGAGCAGTCACGTTCAAATAGATGGACGACATTTCCGTGCTTGTCCCCTAGAATTTGAACTTCAATATGTTTTGGATTACTAATATATTTTTCAACATAAACTTCATCACTACCAAAAGCCGCTTTCGCTTCACTTTTGGCGCGTTCGTAGCCATCACGTGCTTCTTTTTCGTCATGAGCGACACGCATACCTCGACCACCACCGCCAAGGGCTGCTTTGATCATGATCGGATAGTCATGTTCGTCGGCGAATGCTAAAACGTCGTCAATCGATGCTACTGGGCCGTCAGATCCGGGAATCGATTGAATCCCCGCATCGATCGCCGCTGCTTTTGCTTTGATCTTGTCGCCAAAAATATCTAAGTGGTGAGTGGATGGTCCGATGAAAATCAAACCTTCTTCTTCACAGCGCTGCGCAAAGCTCAGGTTTTCTGATAAAAAGCCGTACCCTGGATGAATCCCTTCGGCCCCGGCTTTTTTCGCTGTGCGAATAATATCTTCAATGTCTAAATACGCATCGATCGGTCGTTTGCCTTTCCCTACTAAATACGCTTCATCTGCTTTAAAGCGATGGACGGAGTATTCATCCTCCGCAGCATAAATACCGACTGTTTTGATTCCTAACTCCGCACATGCGCGGAAGACACGAATCGCGATTTCTCCACGATTGGCAACAAGAATTTTCTTCATCTAATCCACTCCATTCAATTGATCAATAATTCAAATAATATTGTTTCCTCTTTTCTTCGGCACTGATATTTAATACAAAACCAATACAAATCGACAGCATCAGCAAACTTGATCCTCCCTGACTTAGAAACGGAAATGTGATTCCCGTCAATGGGATCAAACCAGTGATCCCCCCTAAGTTGATAAAAATCTGGGACATAAATAGAGCCCCTATGCCGATACACATCATGGAATTAAAGGGATCTCTTGAACGAATACCGACAAGAAAGATCCGTCCCACCATATAAAATAAAACACCTAAAATGATGATCGATGGGATCAAGCCTAATTCTTCCATAACGATCGAAAATATATAATCGGTGTGCGCTTCGTTTAAGAAACCACGTTTTTGGATACTATTTCCAAGTCCGCGTCCGAAAAGCCCACCGTTGAACATTGCGTAATACCCATTGACCATTTGATGACCAGTATCGTATTCATCAGCAAACGGGTTCAAAAAGGATGAAAAGCGACTGTAGACATACGCTGGCAAAAGCTTACCGCCGGTTAGATTCACAAATAGGACGATCAATGCGCTACCAACGATGCCTGCCACGCCTAATATCAAGGTATACAGGTAATTCAGACCACTAGATAATAAAACGACAAAAGCCAGTAACATGACGATCACGGCATTCCCAAAGTCTGGGTAAAGTGCCATGATCCCGGTATAGACGAAAACGATTCCGATTGGGCGCCAAACCGTTTTCCAAAACTCCTGTTGAATGCCTTTTTGCCGATAAGATAGCGTCACAGATAAGAACCAAATAACAATAAACTTCAAGTACTCAGCTGGTTGAATGGAAAAACCAGCAATCGACAACCATCCTAGTGCCCCATTTCTTCTTGGAAAGAAGAAAGCAGCGATCAATAAGAATAAGATCACGATCATGGCGATCTGGACAAATTTTTTGTTCCGAAAAACATCCGTTTTCATTTTATACATGACAGTGATCGCTACTAGACTCAACAACCAAAAAATTGCTTGATTGATGACATAAGAAGCAGCTGTAGTTGGATTTGTAGCAGTCATCGCGACGTAGGACGTGGAGCTATAGACCATCATCAAACCCGTGACACACATAAAAATATACGGCAAGAGAATACTATAATCTAATAAATGTCTTTTCTTTACTTTTTCTGGCAAGTTTATGCCTCCTTGCCGATTTCAGGTGTCCGCTGGTCTTCATAGACCTCGCTGTACAATTGGTTCAAATCTTTTTCAAGATCCGCCATCAATTGTTGTCCTGTTTGATTATCGACGATCCCCAAGCGGATCGCAAATGCCACTTGCCGTGATAGACCATACATCTGAGTATCAACCACTTCTTCAAATGCTTTGCATTGTGCGATACATAAACTATTTTCTTGGTTTCGGATCAGCTTTTTGATTCGTTCTGCGTCATCTCTCAGCAGATCAAGCGCTTTTGTAGAATCGATTTGCTCCATTCCGGTCCCCCCATTTCTTCGTTTCACCATTATAGCATATTCTCCTCCGCTTTTGCATCCTTAGATTGCATAGAAATACGGAAATAACGAACTTTAATGAGCATATATTCTTAACGTTCGTTTTTTTAGGATAGAATGTCCTTTTTTCGTAATTTTTATTCGTTTTATCTTTGACTGCCTTAGACACTTTCGTGAAACAAACACATTTCGTGAAACACCGTTCGAAAAACGTCCTTTACAAAAATTTAAGAAAAGCTGTTCTATCAACTTTCCGAAAAAATAATCCTATTACTTTTTCCACAATTCATTTTAAAAAAAGAACAGGTCCAAAAGTCCCTGTTCTTCCACTTTGCATGAAAAGAAAATCCTTTACTGTGTTTCGTCGCCGATTTTGCCATCGCCATTTATGTCCTCATCGGAAAGACGTTCGACTTCTTTAATAAATCCTTCGCTCATTTCTTGATAGTTCTGCTCACCTACGACCGCATCATCAGGGATTTGATCAACATTTGCAAAAAATTCGATATGATTGTGTAGATTTTCAAAGCGCATAGGAGCATCTCCGCCATATTCACCATCAAGGTTGATCATTAAACGATTAACCTGTTCTGGCGCGTCTACTTCAAGAAAAGATGTCTTCGTATAAATCAGACGACGATCGTTGATGTGCTTGCCACCATTCATCATCAAAGCGACTAAATGGACGATCTCAAAAATATTGGCTGTTTTGACAATAATCAGTGAAAACTTCCCATCGTCAAGCTTAGCGTCGGGGGCAATCTGTTCAAATCCCCCTACTGAATTCGTTAGTCCTAAAAAGAACATTGAGGCTCCGCCAATGTATTCTCCGTCTTCATACTTTAGATGCATTTTGATTGGTTTGACGCGGGGCAGTAATTCGGCTCCTTTTGCTAGATAAGCTAAGTAGCCAAAAACACTTTTCAACTCAGAAGGAACATCATAGGTCAGTTCCGTTAAGTGTCCACCAGCAGCAATGTTGATAAAATACGTATTGGGTGTTTTTCCGACATCCATCTTCACCGTCTGCTGTTTTAAAATCACTTCCGCAGCTGCTTTGATATCGGTCCGAGGAATCTTTAGTGCACGTGCGTAGTCATTGGTGGTTCCTCCAGGAATAATCGCCATCTTCGGGCGTTTTTCTAATGGAGCGATTCCGTTGACGACTTCATTGATCGTACCATCGCCACCGGCCGCTACCACCAAATCAAAACCAGCTTCACCGGCTCTTCTTGCTTCATCACGGGCGGAAAATGGTGCAGCGGTCGTGGCAAACGCACTCGCCTCATAACCGCCTCTTTCCAAAACATCTAAAATATCTGCTAAATTTTTTCGAATCAATTCTTTCCCAGATGTCGGGTTATAGATTACTCTTGCTCTTTTCATCGCTTGCCTCTTATCGCTTTGCTAGTTCTTCTTGCAACAGCTTGTTCACAACGCCTGGATTCGCTTGTCCTTTGGTTGCTTTCATGATTTGACCAACTAAGAAACCAACTGCGCGGTCTTTTCCGTTTTTGAAGTCATCGACGGATTGTTGGTTGTTATCTAGTACTTCATTGATCATTGGTAGTAATTGCACAGGATCTGATAATTGGATCAATCCTTTGGCTTTTACGACTTCTTCAGCGTCGCCGCCGTTTGTGATCAATTCTTTGAAGACTTTTTTCGCAATCTTCGAACTGATCGTGCCATCGGTGATCAAACGAATCATTCCCGCTAAATTATCTGGTGTCAATTTCGTTTCTGGCAGTTCCAATTTCTCACTGTTCAGATACGCTGAAACTTCACCCATCAACCAGTTAGAAGCTTGTTTGGGATCCGCACCGGCATCAATGGTTTTTTCAAAGAAATCGGACATTTCTTTTGATAAAGTCAAGACCATTGCATCGTATTCTGGTAACCCCAATTCAGAGATGTAACGAGCCCGGCGTTTTTGCGGCATTTCTGGCAAGCTTTGACGTACACGTTCGATCCATTCATCATCGATCACAAACCGTGGGATATCTGGTTCTGGGAAGTAACGATAATCAGAAGAACCTTCTTTGACACGCATCAATAATGTTTTGCTGGTTGCTTCATCAAAACGACGAGTTTCTTGTTGGATCTCGCCTCCAGAAAGCAATACTTTGGCTTGGCGTTTTTCTTCAAATGCCAGACCTTTTTTCACGAAGGACATAGAGTTTAAGTTTTTCAGTTCTGTTTTTGTTCCGAATTGTTCTTGGCCGTAAGGTCGCAACGAAATATTCGCATCGCAACGCATAGAACCTTCTTCCATTTTCACATCGGATACTTCTGTAAACAAGATGATTGAACGCAATGCTTCTAGATACGCATATGCTTCTTCTGGTGAACGCATATCCGCTTCGGAAACGATCTCGATCAAAGGGGTTCCTTGACGATTTAGATCAACATAAGAATAACCGCCTTTGCCGTGCATGTTTTTCCCGGCATCTTCTTCCAAATGAACTCGCTCGATGCGGATTTTTTTCTTTTTACCTTCCACTTCGATCTCGATCCACCCATCATGACCGATAGGTTGATCGAATTGTGAAATTTGATAGGCTTTTGGATTATCAGGATAGAAATAGTTTTTGCGGTCGAAATGCGTTTCTTTTGAGATTTCACAATTCAACGCAAGCGCAGCTTTCATCCCAAATTCGATAGCCGCTTTGTTCATTACTGGTAAAACACCTGGATAGCCCCAGTCAATCACATTCGTGTTGCTATTTGGTTCAGCGCCAAAGTGAGCAGGTGCTGGAGAAAAAATCTTTGATTCTGTTTTTAATTCTACGTGGACTTCAAGCCCAATGACTGTTTCGAAGTTCATGCCTTATCCCCTCCTAAAATCACTGGTTTTTTCGTGTGGAAATCAGTTGCTTGTTCAAAGGCATAAGCCGCTTTATACATGGTTGCTTCATCAAAATGTTTCCCAATGATCTGCAAGCCGACAGGCAGTCCTTCAGAAAAACCTGCTGGAATCGACATCCCTGGCAGTCCTGCTAAATTCACAGGAATGGTTAAAATATCATTCAAGTACATAGTGATCGGATCATTGATATTTTCTCCAATACCAAATGCTACCGTTGGGGAAGCTGGGCCAATGATCAAGTCGTATTGGCTGAAGACCTTATCGAAATCTTGTTTGATCAACGTTCGTACTTGACCGGCTTTTTTGAAGTATGCATCGTAGTAGCCAGCACTTAGTGAAAACGTACCTAACATGATCCGACGTTTTACTTCTTCCCCGAATCCTTCACTGCGAGAATTAACATAGACATCTTCTAAATTGCTGACATTCTCTGAACGGAAACCGTAACGGATGCCGTCAAAACGTTGCAAATTAGAACTTGCTTCTGAAGAAGCGATGATATAGTAAACAGCTACCCCATACTTTGAATGTGGCAAGCTGACTTCTTCCACGGTCGCTCCTAACGCACGGAAAGTCTCTGCAGCTTTTAAGATCGCTTCTCGGACGCCCGTTTGAATTCCTTCGCCTAAGTATTCTTTCGGCAAAGCAACTTTCATGCCTTTGATATCACCAGTCAAACCTGCTGTAAAATCAGGAACAGCTGCCCCGGCTGACGTACTATCTTTTGCATCAAACCCACTGATGGCATTTAATGCGATGGCATTGTCTTTCACACCACGGGTCATTGGACCAATTTGATCTAACGAAGATGCAAACGCGATCAAACCAAAACGAGAAACCCGTCCGTAGGTTGGCTTCAACCCGACGATTCCATTGAAAGCTGCTGGTTGGCGAATCGAACCACCCGTATCGCTACCTAATGATAAGGGGACTTGTCCCGCTGCAACTGCAGCCGCCGAGCCACCTGATGAACCACCAGGTACTTTTGTCTCGTCCCAAGCGTTTTTTGTTTTCTTAAAGAACGACGTTTCCGTACTCGCCCCCATCGCAAATTCATCCATGTTTAACTTACCTACTGGAATCATGTCTGCTTGGTAAACTTTGTCCATGACGGTTGCATCGTAGATTGGGTCAAAGTTGCCTAAAATTTTAGAAGCAGCTGTTGTGCGTAGATCTTTGGTAACAATGTTATCTTTGATCCCAATGGGAATCCCTGCCAACACATTGCTTTCAGTGATACCTTTTTGATCGATAGCTTGCGCTAACGCATGGGCTTTTTCTTCGTTCAATGCAAGAAACGCATCGACTTTTGGCTCTGTTTCTTTAATGCGAGCAAAGGTTTCCCTCGTTAGATCTGTCGCAGTAATTTCCTTTGACACTAATAAGCTATGCAATTCTTCTAAGCTTTTATTATATAGTTCAGTCATTAGGCACCCGCCTCCCCATTGTCAATGATTGCAGGCACTTTAATAAAGCCTTCTTCGGATTCTGGAACATTTTTCATTAATTCATCACGGTCCCAGCCGCCGGTCGTTACATCTTCACGCATCACGTTGATCGTTTCTGCTACATTCGATGTAAAGGGTACTCCTGTGGTGTCCACTTCTTCAAGTGTTTCAACCATATCAATAATTTTTCCTAGCTGAGAGGTAAACTCATGTAATTCATCGTCTGAGAATGAAAGTTTTGCTAGTTTGGCAACGTGTTTGACTTGTTCTTCGCTGATCGCCATAAAATCCTCCTCTTTCTCGTATCCGTAATCTACGTTTACGTTTTTCCAATGTATTGTATCATTTTTTTAACAAATCATGAAATAGAATTTGAAAATTATCAAATATAATTGCAAATAAAAGCAGAAATCATTTCTTTCCTCGGATTGCAGGGAAGAAATGATTTCAATTAGACAAGAAGAAACAACTGCTTCTCGTCTGTGACAATACTTAACAGTTATTGATCTGCCGAATGACTGCCTTCGATCGCAGCCACCATTTGAGCTTCATCCCAAACGGTAACGCCTAGGGACTGTGCTTTGGTCAGTTTACTGCCAGCCTCTTCCCCGGCAACAACGATATCAGTCTTTTTCGACACACTGCCTGTTACCTTCCCACCGAGATTTTCAATTCGTTCCTTGGCTTCTTCGCGGGTGAAATGACTCAATTTCCCTGTCAAAACGACGGTTTTCTCTTTAAATGGCGACTCCACTTCTTCCAATTGATCCGTTCTCAGCCCTAGATAAGCAAAGTTAACACCCGCTTTTTCAAGTTCATCTAAAAGGACGTGAACTTCTTGATTGTCAAAATACGTAACGACACTTTCCGCAATTGTAGCACCAATGGTTTCCAACGAAATGATCTCTTCTTCTTTGGCTTTGCTAAGGGTTCGAAGATCACCAAAATGTTCCGCTAAAATCCGAGCCGCTTTGGCACCAACATGACGGATGCCTAGCCCGAAAATTAAGCGCTCAACTGAATTTTCTTTGCTTTGATGGATGGCACGCAAAAGGTTATTAGCTGATTTCTCTTTGATTTTATCGAGGGTCAGCAATTGTTCTTCTGTTAAAAAGTACAAGTCGGCCACATCTTTGACTAAGGATTTATCGAACATTTGCTCTAAAACACGTGGCCCTAAACCATCAATATTCATAGCGTTTCGGGAAACAAAGTGGCTTAACCCCTCTTTGATCTGCGCTGGACACTTCGGATTGATACAACGCAAGGCAACTTCTTCATCTAAATGGATCAGCTCACTCCCGCATTCGGGACAATGTGTAGGCGATTCAAAGGGTTGACTTGCTTCCGTGCGTTTTTCTTCCAAGACTTTCGCAACCTCTGGAATAATGTCCCCCGCCTTATAGATGATGACCGAATCGCCAATGCGAATGTCCTTCATTTTAATGAAATCTACATTATGCAAACTGGCACGGCTGACCGTCGTTCCGGCAACCCGGACAGGGGTCATAACAGCGGTCGGTGTCACAACACCCGTTCGTCCCACGGTCCATTCGATCGTTTCGATCACTGTTTCCGCTTCTTCCGGTGGAAATTTATATGCCGCCGCCCATCGGGGTGCTTTTACGGTAAAGCCTAGCGCATCTTGATCTTTAAAATTATTGACTTTGATGACAACACCATCTATCTCGTAAGGAAGCTCACTGCGCTTGTCATGAAACTCTTCGATATATGCCCATACCTCATCGATGGTGTGGCAAACTCTGCGTTCGTGATTTGTACGAAAGCCTAATTGATCTAATTCATTCAATGCCGAAAATTGATCATTGGCTTCAATCGGACCAAAATCAGCCAGTGTGTACAAGAAGGTGCTTAAGTTTCTTTGGGCTGCGATCCGTGTGTCTAATTGTCGCAAGCTTCCAGCAGCTGCATTTCTCGGATTGGCGAAAACTTCCACCCCTTCTTCTTCTCGCTGTTGATTCAACTTCAAAAACGAAGCCTTTGGCATATAGCATTCGCCACGAACTTCCAACGAGATTGGTTCTTTTAATTTTAGTGGGATCGATTTGACGGTCTTTAGGTTTTCTGTAATGTTTTCACCTACCGTACCATCCCCTCGAGTTGCTCCCCGAACAAAGCGCCCTTCTTCATATTTTAATGAGATAGACAATCCATCGATTTTTAGCTCGCAGACATAATCTACCGCTTTCCCCAATGCTTTTTGAACACGGGCATCAAAAGCCACGATTCCTTCTTTATCAAACACATCGTTCAAACTATAAAGTGGGATATCATGGGTGACTTTTTCAAAGCCAGGTAAAATGATGCCACCTACTCGTTGGGTGGGCGAGTCTTCGGTTACTAGCTGCGGGTAGTTGGTTTCAGTTTCAACCAGTTCTGCATACAGCTGATCATAGATATAATCTTCAACAGAAGGTTGATCTTTTACATAGTATTCGTAGGCGTACTGATTTAATTGCGTACGCAGCTCTTCTGCTCGTGATTGGATTTCTTTTGAAGGGACATCCATCCTAATATCCTCCTTATTTTTCAACTTTTTCAATCGGCGCAAAGGCCGCCAACAGTCGTTTGACGCCTTGTTGTGGGAATGCCACATCTAATTCGATGTCTTGCGCGCTGCCAGTCGTCCGAACGACCGTGCCGATTCCCCATTTTTTATGTTGAACTTTCTCGCCAACTTGCCATGTATTCCCCGCTGCAGAGGTCTGTTGCTTAGAAGCGACGGTCGTTTGACGCGGCTGTGTATAGCTCGGTTTAAAGACTTTTGGTTGAAACGGTGCAGCAGCTTTAGGCTGTGAACGCTCGCCTAATGATTGCAGCAGATCTTGTTCGATTTCTTCGATAAACCGTGACGGACGATTGTATTGGGTACGGCCGTATAATGTTCTGGAAAAAGCGTTGGTCATAAAGAGCTCTTCCTCGGCACGAGTGATCCCCACATAAGCAAGGCGCCGCTCTTCTTCGAGTTCGCTTTCTTCCATTAAAGCTCGAGAAAGCGGGAAGATATTTTCTTCCAACCCAATTAAGAATACCACTGGAAACTCTAGTCCTTTTGCCGCATGCAAGGTCATCAAAGTCACTTGACTACTTTCTTCTTCATAACTATCGACGTCTGACAATAAAGCTAAGTCATTTAAGAAAACACTCAACTTCTCATCTGGTGCATCTGCATCGTCTTCGTTTTGCGCCTCAAACCGTTTGTCGAATTCTTGGGTAACCGATAAAAATTCTTCCAGGTTTTCAAGTCTAGCTTGTGCTTCTAAATTATTCTGGTTGACTAACTCTTGACGATAACCCGTTTTTTCTAATATTTCTTTCGTCAGTTCGGTTACTGAGAGGTAAGGAACCATTTGGGCGAAGCCATCCATCATCATCCCAAAGCTTCCTAATTCTTTGCCGGCCTTCCCCGAAATATTTGCTAACTCGACGTTCATGGCTGCTTCTAACAATGACCATTCATGAAGATTCGCAAACTCTCGTAGTTTCTCGACGGATGTCGCACCGATCCCACGTTTTGGTACATTGATGATTCGTTCCAAGCTGATGGAATCTCGTGGATTGGCGATCGCCGATAAATAAGCCAAAATATCACGAATTTCTTTGCGGTCATAGAACTTTCTGCCGCCGACCATCGTATAAGGAACGTTGGCTTTTAAAAGCATTTCTTCAATGATCCGTGACTGCGCGTTGGTCCGATACAAAATCGCAAAATCACCGAATTTACGGTTCTTTTCTGCAATTTGTTTCTGCATTTCACTGACGATAAATCGCGCTTCATCTCGTTCACTATCCCCGCGATAATAAGTGATCTTTTCCCCATCACGATTTTCTGTCCACAGATTTTTATCTGGACGGTTGCGGTTATTTTTGATTACTTGGTTTGCCGCATTTAAAATCGTTTGCGTTGAACGATAGTTTTGCTCTAACAAAATCGTCGCGGCATCTGGATAGTCCTTTTCAAAGTCTAAAATATTTTGCATGTTGGCACCACGCCAACCGTAAATACTTTGGTCCGCATCCCCAACAACACAAAGATTTCGAAAACGAGCGGCCAATAAATTGACCAGCGTGTATTGGGCGTGGTTAGTATCTTGGTATTCATCGACATGGATATAGTGGAATTTCCGTTGGTAAAATTGCAGCGCATCTTCATTGTCTTGGAAGAGGCGGATCGTATTCATGATTAAATCATCGAAGTCCATGCATTGATTATTGCGCAGCTCTTTTTGATATTTTTCATAACAACGACCCACGATTTGCTCAAATAGACTACCTTCCATGGCTTGGTAAGCTTCAGGTGTCAATAGCTCGTTCTTTGCATGAGAGATCGTTCCCAAAATGGAACGAGGATCATATTTTTTGGGATCGATATTCAATTCTTTTAATACCCGTTTCATCAGGGTATTTTGCTCAGAAGAGTCAATGATGGTAAAATTCTTCGAATAACCGATTCGATCAACATCTCTGCGCAAGATTCTGACACACATCGAGTGGAAGGTCGAGACCCAAACGTCTTCTCCACCGGAACCTAATAATTGGCTGACCCGTTCCTTCATTTCCCGCGCCGCTTTATTGGTAAAAGTGATGGCTAAAATGTTCCATGGATTTACATTTTTTTCTTCTATTAAATAGGCGATTCGGTGGGTTAGGACACGGGTCTTCCCGCTTCCTGCCCCTGCCATCAGCAGCAACGGTCCTTCCGTATGCATAACGGCTTCTTTTTGCCGTGGGTTCATGCGTTCAAGTAATTCACTTTTGGATGACATGATTTTAAACATCCTTTCTTTCTCAATCTTCTCAATTATAGCATTATCCGGGAAAGGGGAAAACCGAACGCTTTGAAAACTTTTAATTAAAAGCGCTTTGATTTTTTTCCTTACGATGCCTTCCATTTTGAAAGAAAAAAGTCAGTCCATATTTGTTTACATAATAAAGAGGCTGTAAACTTACCAGCCTCTTTATTAGTTTTATTAATGAAAATCAGCTAAAATATTTCTCCACTAGCCTTTCATTCACATAGATCGATACTTGTCCATCATTGACCGGGAAAAGTCCTTTTCCGGTATCATCTAAAACCACTTTCGCTTCATTATTCTTTAAAATATCCACGAAGGTCTCTCCACCATGGATCGCGCTGATGGTCATTTCTTTTTCCGCTCCTTGGGCATTGGTCATCACGACCGCTAATCCAGAAAGCTCATGTTCATAATCGCCAGTTAATACCCAGCCGATACAGTTAGGATCATCAAAATAGTCCACTTGATTCCCAAATGCAAGCTTCTCTCGAAGTTTCAGCATATGGACCAAAGCATCACCAACAGGAGCGATTTCTTGCGCGGGAATCCCAAATAAATCCCCCCAGAAAACTACGGGTACGCCAGCTTTACGTAAAAGGATCAATGAATAGGCATGGACTTTAAACCATCCGTCTATCCAAGATTGTAAACTTTGTCCGACTTGCGTATCATGATTGTCTACAAAAGTCACCGCATAATCTTCGCGCGCGGCAGTCAGTGTACCGGCAAAAATTTGACTCATATCATATTCGCCATTCGAGTGAGATGCTTCATATAAATTATAGTGCAAAGGCACATCGAATAAATAAATCAGATTTCCTGAAGAATCTAAATACTCTTCTAATTTTGGCAGATCCCCTGACCAATATTCTCCGACAACAAATAGTGGTTTGCCTTTTTCTTCCCGACGATTCAAGATCCAATCTGCGTAATAGTTGAACTCAATGTGTTTCACCGCATCTAGTCGATACCCATCAACGCCGGTCAGTTCTTGGTACCATTGGCCCCATTTATTGAGTTGTTCCACTGTTTCGGGATTTTCCATGTCCAAATCACAACCCATTAAATAGTCGTAATTGCCCATCTCATCATCCACTTGGTTTTCCCAGCCCTTATCAGCGAAGTTAAAAATCCCGTGGTCTTTGTTGCGGTCATCATAATCGACACCAGAAAAATTATGCCACGTCCAAACGTAATCATTGTACGTCCCCTGACGTCCTGGGAAGGTGAACTTGGTCCAGGCTTCGATTTCTTCCTCATCACTGATCGGTTCATTCCGGTTTTCGGTATTGTATTTGACCGCCGGAACGACTTCTTTTTCATCGGCACCAATCAAGTGATTGAAGACGATGTCGGCATAAACCTCTACTCCTTGTTCTTGCAGTGCTTTGATAGCTTCTAGATATTCATCCTTTGTCCCATATTTTGTTGGCACCGACCCCTTTTGATCGAACTCGCCTAGATCATAATAATCATAGACACCATACCCAACGTCTTCGGACCCAGCTGTCCCTTTATAGGCAGGTGGCAGCCAAATTGCGGTAAATCCATACTCTTTGATTTCTTTACTCATTTCTTTCAATTTGTTCCAATGCTGGCTATCTGCCGGCAGGTCCCATTCGAACCCTTGTAAAATGACTTTGTTATTCATTTATTTATCCCCCCTTACTTCAATTAAGCCAAATAATAGTAAAAATTGTCAAATATAAGGATAGCGTTCAAATCAAAATGACGGTTATCATGACCGTTTGTGACCGATTGTAATTATTCGCGCTTACATTTTGAATGTTTTTTACTGTTTATGATTGATTTTGGATGAATCGTATGGTATTATGGCAAGTGAAGAGGTGATGAAAATGCTTACAGAGGAGCGTCATCAAGCAATTTTGGCACGATTGGAACAAGAAGAGATCGTCAAGGTCAGCGAACTGATTCAACTGTTGAATGCTTCAGAATCAACGATCCGTAGAGACCTGCAAGAATTGGAAGACAAAGGATTTTTAGTCAGAATTCACGGTGGAGCCAAGAAAAGCCAGCAATTAGGCTTCGAACCAAACATGTCAGAAAAAACAGCGAAGTTTCAAACGGAAAAGCAAAAAATAGCAAAAGCAGCTGCCCAGACGATCAAAAATGGTGAAGTCATTTACTTAGATGCTGGAACAACGACCCTCGAAATGATTCCTTTCCTATCGGCTATCACAGGCCTTAAGGTGGTCACAAACTCCGTCAAGCACGCTTCCCTACTGATTGATCACGGGATCGACACCATGATTTTAGGGGGAACCATTAAGATAGCTACGAACGCTGTGTTAGGGATCAATGCTGGAGAACAACTGCGAAAACTACGCTTTAATCGTTGTTTTATGGGCATGAACGGGGCTCACTCTGAGGCTGGGTTCACCACACCCGATCCTGAAGAAGCCCTGATCAAGCAGATTGCACTAGAGCACAGTCAACAAGCCTATGTCTTGCTAGACCATTCCAAATTTCAGCAAACAACTTTTGCTCAAGTTGCTTTTATCGAAGGGGCTACGATCATCACCGATTATTGCCCAAAAAACTATTTAGCGAAATTCAGAGCAAAAACAACCATTATGGAGGTAATACAATGATTTACACAGTAACACTCAATCCATCGATCGATTTTATCGTCCACGTCGATCATTTGGAGATCGGTGCCCTTAATCGAATGAAACAAGACTTTAAACTACCTGGTGGCAAAGGAATCAATGTCTCACGGATTTTGAAGCGAATTGGCATCTCCTCGACTGCCCTTGGTTTTGTTGGCGGATTTACTGGTCGTTTTATTGAAGAGTGGCTGACCAAAGAGGAAATCAACAGCAACTTTACACAAGTCGCTGCCGATACCCGAATCAATATCAAATTAAAATCTGGCGAAGAAACTGAGATCAACGGGCTTGGTCCAGTGATCAGTGACAAGGAAATCGGAGAACTAAAACAACAACTAGCCGCTCTTTCTGCTGAAGACATCGTCATCCTATCAGGAAGTAAACCAGCTGGTCTTCCAGCCGACTTTTATAAAGAATTGATCAAAATCGTTAAAGAAGCCGGTGCGGAATTTGTCATTGATACGACCGGTGCGGAACTTTTTGATGCTTTAACGGATCAACCTTTGTTGATCAAACCAAACAATCATGAATTAGCCGAACTATATGAAACTTCTTTTTCAACAATCGAAGATATTTTGCCTTATGGTCAAAAAATGTTAAAGGATGGTGCTAAAAATGTCATCGTCTCTCTAGGTGGTGATGGTGCCCTGCTCTTTACTGGCAATGAGATCTATCGCTCCAATGTGTTGAAACGACCTTTGAAAAATTCAGTTGGTGCTGGAGATTCCATGATTGCTGGATTCATTGGACGTTACGCGAAGACCAAAGATGTGGTTGACGCATTCAAATGGGGTGTCGCTTGTGGCAGTGCTACTGCTTTTTCTGATGATTTAGCTGAGGCGTCATTTATCGAAGAACTACTACTGGAAGTCATTATTGAACAAGTAAATTTATAGGAGGATGGAAAAAATGAAAATCAACGAGTTGATGCTGAAAGATGCCATGATCATGGACTTGCAAGCAACAGACAAAAAAGGTGCCATTGATGAAATGGTCGCAAAATTATATGCTGTCGGACGAATTTCAGATATCGAAGTCTACAAAGAAGGAATTCTTGCCCGAGAAGCCCAAACGTCAACAGGGCTAGGTGACGGCATCGCAATGCCCCATGCCAAAAATAGTGCGGTCAAAGAAGCGACGGTCTTATTCGCAAAAAGCAATGCGGGTGTCGACTATGAGGCGTTAGATGGACAACCAACGTACCTCTTCTTTATGATTGCAGCACCAGAAGGAGCAAATGATACTCATTTACAAGCATTAGCAGCTCTCTCTCGCTTATTGATCGATCCAGATTTCGTTGCTAAATTAAAAACAGCGACAACTGCTGATCAAGTACAGCAACTTTTCTCAGAAGCTGAGGCACAGCAAGAAGCCGATGCTTTAGCAGAAGAAGCGGCAAACCAAGAAGCAGCACCTACTAGCGAACGTCCCTATATCGTCGCAGTTACAGCTTGCCCAACAGGGATCGCTCATACCTACATGGCAGAAGATGCTTTGAAAAAGAAAGCCAAAGAACTTGGCGTTGACATCAAAGTTGAAACAAATGGTTCAGAAGGAATCAAAAATCGTTTAACAGAAGCTGATATCGCCCGAGCTACTGGTGTGATCGTAGCTGCCGATAAAAAAGTTGAAATGGATCGCTTTGACGGCAAACATTTAGTAAACCGTCCAGTCAGCGATGGTATCCGTAAAACCGAGCAATTAATCAATGAAGCAATGAGCGGAACTGCTCCTGTTTTTCATGGTAGCGGCCAAGCTTCTGATAAAGAGGACGCTTCTGCTGATGGTTCAGTCGGTCAACGAATCTATAAAGATTTGATGAATGGTGTTTCTCACATGCTACCATTTGTTATTGCCGGTGGAATCATGATCGCTATTTCCTTCATGGTTGACCAGTTCATGGGTGTCCCTCAAGATGCCTTGAGTCAATTAGGAAACTACAATCAAGCAGCTTCTTGGTTCAATCAAATCGGTAGCGCGGCATTTGGTTTTATGCTACCTGTCTTAGCTGGATTTATCGCTTCAAGTATCAGTGACCGACCTGGATTGATCGTCGGTTTCGCAGCAGGTGCTTTAGCAAATACAGGTGGTGCTGGTTTCTTAGGTGCCTTGATCGGCGGTTTCCTAGCTGGTTACGTCATCAAGTTCTTACGTTCATTATTTAAAGGCTTACCAAAATCATTAGAAGGAATCAAAACGATCCTCTTCTACCCTGTTTTCGGTCTTTTGATCACTGGTTTCTTGATGTTATTGATCAACGTACCAATGAAAGCCATCAACGATGGTTTAAACAGCTTCCTGACCGGCTTAAGTGGCACAAATGCTGCTTTGCTTGGTGCGTTGCTAGCAGCGATGATGGCAGCCGATCTAGGTGGCCCAATCAACAAAGCCGCTTATGTTTTCGGTACTGCAACATTGGCAACCACCGTTGCTGAAGGTGGTAGCGTCGTGATGGCATCAGTAATGGCCGGCGGAATGGTTCCTCCATTGGCAATTTTTGTCGCAACACTATTGTTCAAAAACAAATTCACGAAAGACCAAAAAGAAGCAGGTTTGACAAATATCGTCATGGGGCTATCCTTCGTCACTGAAGGTGCGATCCCATTTGCAGCAGCAGATCCACTACGGGCGATCCCAAGCTTTATCGTCGGTTCTGCACTGACTGGTGCGCTTGTCGGTGCCTTTGATATCCAATTAATGGCCCCACACGGTGGGATCTTCGTTGTCCTATTATTATCTAAACCAATTTTGTTCTTGCTATTCATCTTGATCGGTGCAATCGTTTCTGGCGTCGTATTCGGTTTGTTGAAAAAAGCGCCTGAGCAAACAGCCTAATTGAAAAGACCCGCAAGATCCTGGTGATCTTGCGGGTCTTTTTCATTCTTGATTGGTAAAGAGCTGCTGTTCGACTAGCTTTTGGGTATTCATAAAATATACTCGTAGTTTTTTCCCATCCTTCTTTAGGTTAACCCACGTATATTTGCGCGTGCGGTGCAAATACCCAAAATGAACATCCGGCATCGCTGCTTTCAATCCGTCTATCGGCAGCTCCTTCAAGGCTGTTTCTGGTAAATAAAATTGTAAGCAAGCCGTGTAGTCTTTAAAGCGATCCTCTGAGTAATCAATTTCGAGGTGATTCCGAATATAAAAGGCATATGCCTCGACCCCATCATCTACAGTCAATTCCGGTTTTAATA
Source organism: Enterococcus sp. FDAARGOS_375 (assembly GCF_002393265.1). Lineage (NCBI taxonomy): Bacteria > Bacillati > Bacillota > Bacilli > Lactobacillales > Enterococcaceae > Enterococcus > Enterococcus sp. FDAARGOS_375. The sequence goes on from NZ_CP023515.1 coordinate 3,214,068, forward strand.
CGATATAATCCATCATGCGCAACCGCTCTTGATCAATCCAAGGAAAATATGCTTGTGCATTCAAGTAACCTTTTACCCGACGCTCCTGGTACTCTTCATTCACCAGGTCGAAGCTTCGAGTGACGAAATGTGTCGCGTTACGCTTTGTTGTCGGCTGCATCCGATCATTTTGGTATTGGATGGTTTGGATCAAGTGATCGCCAAAGGCGTATTCAATATATGGTTCTCTTAAAATACCGACGCCGTTATCCCATGTTAATTGATCGATCCCAGTTTGATCACGAAACAAACGCTGGTAAGAAAGATTCAACTCGTGATCCCACTGAAATGGATCGCGATACAATTCCACCATCACGATTCCTTGCTCTCTCACTTGGACTTGCTCAACTTGTTGCGCATCCGTAATGATCACCTGAGGAATGATATGCGCGTAGAATGCCGAAAAGTACATTCGCCAGCAAGAGGTCAGTGTATAGCCATTGTAAAAGACGTCGTAACCAGAAAACTGATTGCAGTCGATGACGATTTCTTGTTCAAAATTTTTCCGCTTCGGTAACTCGTTGATTTCAGCAATCGATTGAAAATTTTGTCTTTTCTCGATTCGCTCGACGTTATGCATCAAGTACTCGTCATATGAACGCAAATAGCCGAACAAGCCATCTCTTTGCATCGTTTCATCGAAGTAACTTAAAACAACTGGTTTTTGCGTAGAAAATACGTCTTTTGTAAACAGATGTCGTTGCAACACTGCTTCTTGAATGACATGGATACTGGACTCATTTTGGCCATCCGTCACAATAATTTCTGTATTGATTTCTTCAGGGGCATTATGCAACAACCGACTGATTTCATTAAAATCGTAGGGTTTCTTTTCTTGCTGATTGTAGTAATATTCCGTCGGCTGATAGCTAAGACGAACCAAAGTGAACCAATTCTCAATCAACAAACGCAACTGTGATGCTTCCATTTGTGTCGATTGTAGAAAGCCATAGATTTTTTCAGTTTTGATCATCGCTATCCCTCTTTTCTATCCCCTTTCTTTAATTATAGTAAAGGGAGAAACGATTGAACACTATTTCGCTTTTTTTTGATGAAATCTCACACCTTTCGTGGTAAACTAAAGGCGCTTGGAGGTGAACCTATGGGCTTAAAATTCCAACGAGAAGACTCGCTAGATAAAATGTTTGATGATTTTGCCTTTCTTCCCGATAACGATAAGGACAATAAAAAGGAACAAAACGATATTGAACGTTTCTTAAAAAACGAACCTGATGATGAGAATAAAAAACAACCAAAAGATAGTAAGAAAGCAGACTAATAAAAAAGGCAAAGGACGCTTCCGTCCCTTGCCTTTTTACTTATGCGAATAGAAAATGAGCCACTGAGTCTACTTAAATGCAGCAATCAGAATTGGCATCTAATAGTTTCCTTATAGCTCTTCATACATCATGCTTTGACGTAAGCGCACTAAGCCAATGGTCAACAAGCAGAGAATAAGGAAGACGGCTGCTAAGATCGTCATCACGAAGATCACCACAAAAATCGGTGAATTTGTAAAATGAATCATTGGTTCAAAGATAGTGGTCTTGATCAAGTCAGGGATCTCCGAGGCTAAGAGTTGTTGAATCGCTTGGTTAAAATCTTCCGTGGTTGAATTTGATGGCAAAACAGCCATAAAACTCCCCACACCGTAATTGGCAACCCCAATCCACGCGATCGCAACATTTGCTAGAGCGAGCCAGCCAATGCCAAGATTACCGACAACAATCGAGCCGACAGCAAGATTGCCAATCCCAACTAAAAAGCCAAAACAGAGGCTCCCTATTGCAATAACACCGGTGCTGACTGTCCCAATCCCCAGCATTCCGAAGGACAATAAGCCAATCGATAAAAAGCCTAAGCTGACAATTCCCAAAGCAATAACCCCTTTGGCTTTAACACCAAGGCTAAACCAGCCGCTGGCAGTTGGTAACTCTTTCATCAGAACAAAAAACTCTCGAACGCTCGTCACTTGATTCAGCAATAAGAATAAATTGGGAATCAAAATGTGCATTAACGGAAGCCGCAGAACCATCCGTTCACTTTTATATTCATAATAATAGGTTTCTTTCTTTTCTTTTAGTAACTCTTCCACTGGTGTCCCTAGTAAATCGGCTAGATGAACCAATGTCTCAATATCTGGCAATCCATTCCCTCGTTCCCATTTTGAAATGGCCTTATCAGAAACAAATAACCTTGCAGCTAATTCCTTCTGAGTTAAGTTATGCCTTGATCGATACTCTTTTAGTTTTTTACTCAATGTTTCATGCATTCGACCACACCTCCTTGTTACAAGTTTAACAAATAACAAGGAGATTTTCGCTAAAATTGGGCAAATTTAGCACTCTACGCTGCGTAGAATAGCATAAATCAACTAATTTCCACTATAAAATGCGAAAAACCGAAGCAAGGGACTTCTTTGCTTCGGTTTCCGAATTAATAATTATTTTATTGCTGCTTCAATCGCTTTCCATGCTTCTTCTTTTCCTTGTTTGGTAATAGAAGAAAATAGGATAAACGTATCTGCTGGATCAAAGGACAACGCTTTTTTGATCATACTCTCGTGCTTGTTCCATTTTCCACGAGGAATTTTATCTGCTTTGGTAGCAACCACGATCACAGGGATCTCATAATACTTTAAAAATTCATACATTTGAATATCTTCTTGAGAAGGTGCATGACGTAAATCAACCAAAGATACTACTGCTCGCAGCTGCTCTCTTTGTTCGAGGTACGTTTCAATCATTTTCCCCCATTTCGCTCGCTCGGTTTTCGATACTTTTGCATAGCCATAGCCAGGGACATCGACAAAATGCAGCGTATTTTCAATCAAATAAAAGTTCAACGTTTGGGTCTTCCCCGGTTTTGACGAGGTACGGGCTAAGTTTTTACGGTTAATCAATGTATTGATAAAGGATGATTTACCGACATTGGAGCGCCCTGCTAAGGCAATCTCCGGTAAGGGTGTATCTGGGTATTGTGCTGGTGATACAGCACTGATGACGATCTCAGCATCATGTACTTTCATTGGATCGCTCCTTTTCATTTTTTTCAAAAAGAAAGCCGGATAGCAATGAAACTATCCGACTTGGTCTCGATTAGACTGCTTTTTTGGTCTCTTCATTGTAAATGATTTTTGGTTCGCCAAGTCCTTTCGCAGCATCTTCCGTAATAGTGACTTTTTGAATCGACTCATCAGAAGGAACATTGAACATGACTTCCATCATAATATTTTCGATGATCGAACGTAATCCACGAGCTCCGGTGTTTCGCTCAATTGCTTGCGCAGCAATCGCACGTAAAGCCTCTGGCTCAAATTCGAGTTCTGTATCATCTAATGCCATCAATTTTTGATATTGTTTGACAAGGGCATTTTTAGGTTCAGTCAAAATATGCACTAAATCATCTACCGTCAATTTCTCTAAAGCAGCCATCACTGGCAAGCGACCGATAAATTCAGGGATCAAACCGAATTTAAGCAAGTCTTCAGGAATGATCTGTTGCATCACGCTCTCGCCTTCTTCAAGACGTTTGTTGTTTGTACCAAATCCAATAGTTTTTTCACCTAAGCGGTTTTTAACAATTGTTTCGATCCCGTCAAACGCCCCACCAACGATAAAGAGAATATTGGTCGTATCGATTTGGATCATCTCTTGATGCGGATGTTTCCGTCCACCTTGAGGCGGCACACTAGCAGTGGTTCCTTCTAGGATCTTCAATAAAGCTTGCTGAACACCTTCACCAGAGACATCACGAGTAATCGATACGTTCTCACTCTTACGGGCGATTTTATCGATCTCATCAATATAGATAATCCCTTTTTCGGCCATCTCTACATTATAATCAGCAGCTTGTAACAGTTTCAAAAGAATATTTTCCACATCTTCACCGACATAGCCGGCTTCTGTCAAACTAGTTGCATCAGCGATTGCAAATGGCACATTCAGAGAACGTGCTAACGTTTGTGCTAAGAATGTTTTCCCTGAACCCGTTGGTCCAATCAAGCAAATATTGCTTTTTTGTAATTCTACATCTTCCGCTGTCGTTTCTACATTGACCCGTTTGTAGTGATTGTAAACCGCTACAGCCAATGTTCGTTTGGCACGATCTTGTCCAATCACATATTCATTGAGAACATTCAATAGTTCTTGCGGTTTCGGCACTTCAGTAAATTCCCGAACTGCTTCTTCGTAAAACTCTTCATCAATGATTTCTTTGCATAAATCGATGCATTCATTACAGATATAGACCCCAGGACCTGCAACGATCTTTTTCACCTCTTCTTGTGTTTTTCCACAAAAAGAACAACGAACAGCTTCATTACCGTTTGTATTATCGTACATACTGTTCACCCCTTGAAAATTTTCCAACCTATTTAAAGGAGTGGAATTTGGTTTACTAACTTTGCAGTCTTAAACAATCATATCATAACTTTTTTGAAAGAAAAAGTTCTTTTTACTTTGCCTAATGTTTTCTTATCATTTGTTAGTAATTCCCAAAATCTCCATTTTTACTCCCATGAAAAAACGGCAAACACCGGTAGATGTTCGCCGCTTTTAAGAGTTTTGCTTACGCTTCTTTTGCAGTACCTGTTACAAGTTCAACTGCTTTTTTCATTGTGATATCATGTTTCAACATGTCTTCTGTTAAGACGCGTTTGATTTGATCCACTGGCATGTTGTAAGCTTCAGAAAGTTCTTTGATTTCGTTTTCGATATCTTCTTCTGTTGCTTCCAAACCTTCTGCTTTAGCGATTGCTTCAATGACAAGGTTTGTTTTCACGCGTGTTTCTGCTTCGCCTTCGAATTGTGTGTGCAGATCAGCTTCAGTTGATCCAGTTAATTGATAGTACATTTCTGGTGAAATTCCTTGACGTTGCATGTTGTTTAAGAATTCATCCATTGAACGGTGAACTTCGTCATGCACCATTGAATGTGGTAATTCAACGATTTCTGCATTTTCAACTGCTTGACGGATTGCAGCTTCGTCTTTTGCATCTTCTGCTGCTTTTTCTTTTGTTTCTGTCAATTCAGCACGGTATTTTTCTTTTAATTCAGCTAATGATTCAACGCTGTCATCAACGTCTTTTGCGAATTCATCATCTAATTCAGGAAGTTCTTTTGCTTTGACTTCATGAACCGTTACTTTGAAGACTGCTTCTTTACCAGCTAGATCTTCTGCTTGGTAATCTTCTGGGAAAGTCACGGTAACGTCTTTGCTATCGCCAGCTTTTGTTCCCACTAATTGTTCTTCAAAGCCAGGGATGAATGAGTTTGAGCCAAGTTCAAGTGAGTAGTTTTCACCTTTGCCGCCTTCAAATGTTTCTTCCCCTAAGAAGCCTTCAAAGTCGATAACGACTGTGTCGCCATTTTCAGCTGCTTCGTCTTCTTTGATAACTAATTCAGCTTGTGCTTCTTGTTCACGTTTGATGCGTGCATCCACGTCTTCTTCTGTTACTTCACGGTCTTGTTTTTCAACTGTTAATTCTTTGTAATCACCAAGTCTTACTTCAGGTTTTACAGTAACTTCTGCTTTGATTACCCAATCTTGGCCTTTTTCCATGCTGTCAACGTCGATTTTTGGTTGCGCAACAGGATCGATCCCTGCTTCTTTTACAGCAGCTTCATAAGCTTCTGGAAGAACAGCGTTCAATGCATCTTCATACAACGCTTCTTCGCCATACATACGGTTAAATACTTGGCGTGACACTTTTCCTTTACGGAAGCCAGGTACGTTAAGATTGCCTTTCACTTTATTGAATGCAGTCGTCAAGCCTTTTTGGATTTCTGCTTGAGCGATCGTAAATGTCAAAACACCATCATTGGTGCCTGTTTTTTCCCATTTTGCAGTCATTTATTTCCCTCCGAATATTAATTGATTTACATATGAAATAGCTTCATGCATACCTTTAAATAGTACACTAACGTTGTTTAATTGTAAACATTTTACCATGAAAGTTGCGAATTTTTCTTTCAGCGAATGCTCAATCGTAGGATATTGCGCAAGTGTCGTTTGCGCTCTTCTATTTCATTCGCTGCTTTCGGCTGTTCTTTTTCTTCAAATAACCCGCGATAATCTGCAACGTAGCTTGCCACCCACGCTTTTGCCTCTTCTTTTGCTGGTAAAAATGGGTAGCTGATAGCTAAATGATCATTGATTTCTGCTGAGACACTTTCTGCTAAAATCGGATCTTCTTGGGCGATCGTTTCTTCAATCTCTTTCTTGATCGCCTTAACAGCGTCATCCTCTTGCAAAAGTTTCACCTTTTTCGGAATGATCTGCTGCATATTCCCAAGGTAATCGATCAGTTCAAATGGTTCGTCTACTTCTAAACGCACCAGCTCATCCACTAATTTAGGCAGTAAATACGGATTTTTGATGGAAGCCAGCGTTTCATGCATCAGCGTGACAAATTGTGGTTTAGTAATGGCTTGGGTAAAAACGTGCCATTCTGTTGCACTCACCGGTTGATTGGCTTCATCTAATGCACGTAAATGCTTGCGCTTCCCATGAAAATCTTCCAATCCTAAAATTTGCTGCACTTCTTCTACTTTAGCTAATTCACTTGCTAACTGTTCCTGATAGCGGCTTGCAATTTTTGTTTTTTTACCTAATGTAAGCCAGCGCCGAGCTTTTAAATACTGTCCATCCAAGATCAACAGATGACCAATTTGTAAATACCCATCGGTTTCTTTTAAATAGTCATCTAAATAGTCTTCCGCCAGATCTAACGCTTTGGCAAAATCATTCAGCTGCTGCAGACATTCAACCAGCCATTGATTGATCTCAAAACTGGCATTTTTTTGATAGAGTTCATTGTACAGGCGAAAAGCTTGCAAAAACTCTTTTGACTGGTAGGCTTTTTCTGCCGCCAGACGAAGCCGTTCATTTGGTCCTGGAAAATCAATCGTCTCACCCATTCACGATCCCTCCTTTACTACTTGCTTGATCTGCTGGTTAGTTCTGTGCACCAACCATTGCATGATTGGCATCTACCTGTTTATTAAAGGCTTTGATCAGATTGATGGTCACCACACTCGTCTCAGCAAAATAATCCGCAGCCTGCTGCTTATTTTTATTAAAAATGATTGGCAGGTAACCGAGATAAAAGAAAACATTGAATTGCAGCACATAGCGCCCGCAAAGTTCGCGGATCAAGACCGTTTGCCAGCTGAGTTCTTCTTCGACGAAAGAAATAACGCGGATGCCAAAAAGCATTTTCCCAATTGTTTGACCATGATTCAGCTTCGTCATCAGAACAAAATAGCCGAGATAGATCCCTAAGGCACAGATGTTGTAAAGGCCAAACCGCTGGTTAGTTGCCGTTAGATTCGCTAGATTATAGATACTGCCGATCGTTATTTGCGTGATTGCCCGAATCACTAGAAGATCCACTAAAAAAGCAGACAGACGGATCCAAAAACCGGCAAAAAAGTAACTAGGAAAGTCATTAAAGAACCGTTTGTCTTCGGTCTGTTTTTCAGGTTCTTCAAAATGTTGCCACGCTTTTTGTCTTTCTTCGATCTCGCTTTGGGTATACTCTTCTTCTTGAAAAGACCTCAAGACTTGTTGATAAAAATCATCGGGATGGTTTACTTGTCCGTTTCTCATCGCTTTGCTGGCGTTTACTGGTTCGGTTGTTTCTGAAACCTGTGCTTCAGTTGGCGCATCCGTTTGACCGGTTGACGGTATGGAGGTTTCCCGCTGTTCCCTTTGATCGATTGACGTACTTGTGTGATTGTCATCCGTTGACGATGCGCCAGCGGAATACTTGTTTTTCTCTGTCATAGTTATTCACCTCCATAGTAATAAAGAGGTTTAGGAGCATCGCTGGTTCCAAGGCTTTCCATCAATTGGATCACTCGCTCTGTGTTTGATTCTTTTAATCCTTGCAGTTCGGCTAAACTTGAACCTAACCAAGTAGAAGCAAATCCAGTAGATGAAACGTCATAGCTGAAAATCTCGGCATCTTCCAAGCCTAGATCTGCTTGCATTGCTGCTAATGTATCTTCAGGAAAGCCGATTTCATCTACTAAGCCAACAGACACTGCTTGCTGACCATCATAGATGCGGCCATCAGCGATTTTTCTGACAGCTTCTTCTGTCATGCCACGTCCTTCTGCTACGATTTTAACGAACCGACCATAGGCATTGTCGACATAGGTTTGCAAGACTTCTTTGTCGGCTTCTGTTGGTTCTCTCGTTGCTGAACCTACATCTTTTAGTGCACCACTTTTATACGTATTGTCTTCGATCCCTAGCTTTTCGAATAAGCCGGCATAGTTGAGCCCTGACATGATCACTCCGATTGAACCGGTAATCGTTTCATCCGTTGCAAAAATTTTATCAGCACCTGCCGAGATATAATAACCGCCACTGGCTGCCATATTTTTCATGCTGACATACATCGGAATCCCTAACTCTTTGATTTTTGCTAACTCACGAGCGATCTCGGCACTTTCATAGACGCCACCTCCGGGCGTATTGACTTCCATCAAAATGCCCCCAATAGTTGGATCTTCTTGGATCATCCGTAGTTCTTCTAAAAACCGCTGATGATCATAAGATTCCGTTGTAAATAAACCGCCGCTGGAGCTGCTGGCGATCGTTCCTTCTAAAGATAAGCGAACGATGCGATTGTCTTGATCTCCGGCAACTAACGTTGTCTCTTCGATCGCATTACTTCCATAGAACAAAGCATTTAACCCTTGCAGCGTCTGAGTTTCCTCTTGCTCTGGACGATTTGTGATTGCTGAAAAAACCCCCGAGCAGATAAATAACCCTGCTGCGATCGCCGCTGCGATCCATCTTCTTTTATTCATTTTCCCACCTAACTTTTCACCTTTCCCATAATTAGTATAGATTTTTAATGACGATCACTGCTTCTTCGTCTCCAACCGCATCAAATTTTCCACTTTTTTCAGCTAACACATAGCCACCAAAAAATTCCTTTGTTAGTTCATCCTGGACTTCGAATGTTTGCGCGGTTTCAACGGTGACTGACCCGGGCAAAATTTCTTGCAAGCTGTCCCAGCCCGTATCCAACATGACCTTTGTTTCATCTGTGACATTAGGATCTGTTTCTATCGCAGCTATCATTTTCTTTAGCTCTGAAAAAGTCATACAATTTACAAATTCTGGCATTTCATTCCCTCACTTTCTTACTTTTTTATTGTATCGAACTTAAAAAAAAAAGCATAGCTTTATGAGGAAATTTCTTGGGAATCTTATTCGACAAAGCTATGTCAGCTGTTTTGATTCCCTTTAGACAGGTTCAAATCAGCCTTACCAATAACTATACCAATTATTTTTATATAACTTACAGTTGACAGAAACAGGAATAAATATTATGATATTGCTTGTATTTCTATAAAATATCTCACAAGGAGGATAGATAGACCAATAAGGATAGCGCCTGATCTGGAAACAGATGACGAGGAAAGAGTTTATCGAAACATTCGGCGGATGACTCTAGGGACTGCACTCTACAGGCAAGAACAAATCTCATCGCAAGATGATGACAAAGACTTGCTACGCAGATAGAAATACATAATGTCAAACTAAATTTTTTGAAAGTAGGATTATCATTATGTGTGGAATTGTAGGAATCGTAGGAAAATCAAATGCAGAACGGATTATTTTGAACGGATTGGAACGCTTGGAATATCGTGGCTATGACTCAGCAGGTCTTTATGTCGCTGATCGCACTTCAGATCATTTAGTGAAAGCCCAAGGAAGAATCAAAAACTTGGAAGAAAAAGTGACTTCTGAAGTAACAGGAACGATCGGTATCGGACATACCCGCTGGGCGACCCATGGCAAACCATCAGAAATGAATGCTCATCCTCACACTTCAGCAAACCAAGCACTCGTTTTGGTTCATAACGGTGTGATCGAAAACTTTGAAGAGCTTCATCAAGAATATTTAAGCAACCACCAGTTTGAAGGTCAAACAGATACCGAAATCGTTGTTCATTTGATTGAAGTGTTGAAAGAGCAAGACAACAGCACGACCAAAGCAGCCTTCAAAAAAGCTTTGTCCTTGATTCGCGGCTCTTATGCCTTTGCTTTAGTCGAAAAAAATGATCCAGAAACCATTTATGTTGCCAAAAACAAAAGTCCTTTATTGATCGGTTTGGGAGATGGATTTAATGTCATCTGTAGTGATGCCTTAGCAATGCTTGATCAAACGACTCATTTTGTTGAGATCGAAGATGGCGAAATGGTGACCGTAACCGCCGATGCGATCGAAATCGAAGATCCAAAAGGAAACCTTGTGTACCGTGAATCTTATGAAGCACAACTAGATCTGACTGACATCGAAAAAGGAACGTACCCTTACTACATGTTAAAAGAAATCGATGATCAACCAACTGTGATGCGCCGCTTGATCCAAGAATATCAAGGAGAATCCGGTGAAGTAGTGATCGATGCAGCGTTAAAAAACGAACTTTTAGTGAGCGATCGGATTTACATCATTGCTTGTGGTACCAGTAATCATGCTGGCTGGGCAGCAAAATCCATTTTAGAAAAACTAACACAGATCCCTGTTGAGGTTCACTTATCTAGTGAGTTTGGCTACAACATGCCATTGTTGTCAGCAAAACCCTTCTTCTTGTTCTTATCACAAAGTGGTGAAACGGCAGATAGCCGTCAAGTATTAGTGACCATCAACCAGTTAGGTCTTCCTAGTCTGACGATTACCAACGTTGCTGGTTCTACTCTTTCTCGAGAAGCGAACCATACCTTGTTGCTTCATGCTGGTCCAGAAATCGCTGTTGCCTCTACAAAGGCGTATACTGCACAGATCGCAGTGATGACGTTATTAGCAAAAGCCATTGGTGATGAAAAAGCCGTCCCTGAAGCATTGGACTTTGATGTCTTCCATGAACTAAGCATCGTTGCTTCTGCAATGGAAGCTCTAGTAGATGAAAAAGCTGTTATCAGTCAATTTGCTGAAGATTTCTTATCTGATACCCGCAACGCCTTTTATATTGGTCGTGGGAATGATTACTATGTATCGATGGAAGCGGCATTGAAATTAAAAGAAATTTCTTATATCCAAGCGGAAGGTTTTGCGGCTGGTGAATTAAAACACGGCACCATCGCGTTGATCGAAGAAGGTACACCAGTGATCGGTGTGATCACGGAAGAAGTGACCGGCTCTCATACGCGAGGCAATTTAAAAGAAGTCGAATCTCGTGGGGCTCATACCCTTGTGATCGTTAGCCAAGAATTAGCAAAAGCGACCGATCAAATCATCTTGCCAAACGTCCACCCATTGGTAACCAGCTTAGTGGCAGTCGTTCCAACGCAACTGCTAGCATACTTTGCTACTTTACAACGTGGATTCGATGTTGATAAACCAAGAAACTTAGCAAAATCCGTTACGGTCGAATAAGTTTTTTAAAAGATCAAAAGCAAATTGATTAGACTCTACAAAATAAAAAGACCGGCTAAGTGGATCTCTCGATCTTACTTAGCCGGTCTTTTTCCCTTAACGCTTGCCCAATAAATACAAAAAGACTTTTAAAAAACTAGCTCCACTTGTTGAAACCGCAACTTACCTTAAATGAGCACCCTTTATTCCAGTGATAATTAGGACGATCCTTTTTCACTTTTTTCTGACTAGCAACTGAAAAAAAGACGATCAAAGCCTTCCTCTGATCGTCTTTTTTTCGTTTAATTATTCCGCACCGATTTCTTCTCGAACAACCGCTGCGATTTTTTCTACATAATAGTCAACTTTTTCAATCGTTGGCGCTTCCGCCATCACCCGAAGCAATGGTTCTGTTCCGGAAGGACGAACTAAGATGCGGCCTTCACCGTTCATTTCTGCTTCTGTCTCTTCCACGATTTTACGGATTGCAGGAACATCCATCGCACCATTCTTATCGGTCACTCGAATGTTGACCAGCTTTTGTGGATAGATCGTTACTTCTCCTGCTAATTCAGACAATTTTTTCCCTGTCTGTTTCATGATATTCAATAGTTGGATCCCTGAAAGTAAGCCGTCTCCGGTCGTATTAAAATCTAAGAAAATCATATGCCCAGATTGCTCGCCACCGAAATTATAATCATTTTTACGCATTTCTTCTACGACATAGCGATCACCAACTTGTGTGATCACATCTTTCAAACCAATGGCTTCGACTGCTTTATGGAAGCCTAAGTTACTCATGACCGTCGTAACGATCGTTCCTTGGTTCAAGCGTTTTTGTTCTGCTAAATATTTTGCACAGATATACATAATTTTATCGCCATCAACAATGTTCCCTAATTCATCAACTGCAATGACCCGATCACCATCTCCATCAAACGCAAGACCAGCATCTGCACCTTTTTCAACGACGAACTCAGCTAATGCTTCGGGGTGCGTTGAACCAACACCATCATTGATGTTCAATCCGTCTGGGGAAGTACCCATCGTGAAGAATTCTGTTTCTAGATCGGCAAACAGTCGATTGACACTGGTAGCTGTTGCGCCATTTGCTGCATCAACGCAAACCGTGATCCCTTCCAAATCGTCAGGAATCGTTTGACGTAGAAATTGAGAGTATTTCAATAACCCTTCTGGGAACTCATCCACCGTTCCTAAGCCATCAGCAGAAGGTCGCGGAAGTGTGTCTTCAGGCGCATCAAGCAATGCTTCAATTTCAGCTTCTTGTTCATCAACTAATTTAAAGCCATCATTTCCGAAGAACTTGATCCCATTGTCTTGTGCGGGATTGTGAGAAGCAGAAATCATTACACCTGCGCTTGCTTTTTGTACTTTCGTCAAGTAAGCCACTCCCGGTGTGGAAATAACACCTAGCTGGAATACTTCGATCCCAACGGATAATAGACCAGCAATCAATGCGCTTTCTAACATCTGTCCAGAAATCCGTGTGTCCCGCCCAACCAATACGCGAGGACGACGGTCGCCGGTTTCGTGCTGACTTAGTACATAGCCGCCATAACGACCCAATTTAAATGCTAATTCAGGTGTCAACTCCTTATTCGCTTCTCCTCTAACACCATCTGTACCAAAATATTTTCCCATTTTAATAACCTCTCTTATTCATTCTCTACAGTCAAACGACTAAGGACTACTTGTCGTTGTGCTGCTTGCGGAATTCTCTGTTTGCTCGTTTGTCGTGTCGACTGCCGAAGAATTATCTTGAGAATTCTCACTATTCTCTGCTTCATTGCTATAATTGTTTGATTGATTCTCCGTAGTAGTTTGTGCAACTGGTGTGATTTGGATCGTCACGACGGTCGGATTAATCGTCGTCCCATCAGGCACTGGAATGGTTACTGTCCGTTCCGTCGTTGTCGTGATTTCACTAACGTCCACCGGCACACCAATCTGCTGTGTTTCATCCAAGATACTTTGTGGTCCTGTCAAAACGGCACTAATACTGCTCATGCGGTAGATATAATGGGAGACCCCTTCTGGTGTTGTCCCTTGTTGCGTAACAAACAACTCAATTTCTTTACTTGGTGCTTCCATCATCAAGGCAACATCTACCGAATCAGGGTCAGCGATGATCGCTAGTGGATTGTTGTCACTATCCCATGCTTCGATCGTTCCACTGACAGTGATTGAATCACCTGTGATATCATCGGGATTGACGATTGCTACCACTCGGTCGATTTCCGCTAACGTTTGATCGCCGGTCGTGATTTCTACTTTCTGCGGATCGACACTCATTGAATCGACGCCGTAGCCGCTGGTTGCTCCGTCTGTGGAGATGACGGGTTCAACGGTAAAGGTTTGGGTGACTTTTTTCTCGATCGTCACAGTGACTGTTTTTGGTTCGATTTCAGCTGTGACACTTGAACTAAGATTTTTTACTTCTAAAGGGACCTCGTGCGTTCCTTCATCGAGCCCAGTCAAATCAGCTACGACTCGAAAGCTCCGTGTTTCCTCACTACGTTCCGCATTCAATTGTACACGATTTCGACTAGATAAGGTCACATCCACTGTTGTTTCAAATCCTTGGATGAAGTATTCATCCGTATCGTAGGTGGTCTGAATCGGTACATTATCGATCTCTTCCTCATAAGGATTTGATGTTCCCGCAAGATTGACTTGCAGACTTGATCCGCTGGCGATGAAAAACAGAACCAGACTAAAGAACAGCGCTAGTATACCATAAAATACGTTTTGACGACGTTCTTTCTTGATCATTTTCTTCCTCCTTTGTTGACCCCTTCAAAGAAAGATTGCAGCAAGTTGCGTTTACCAGGTTTTTCTTCCGGCACTAATTCGCGATTCAACACGTCAAGATACTCTTGGCGAGAAAGTTCGGTCAACATGCGATTATTTAGCGTAATACTAACATCACCGGTTTCTTCTGAGACGATAATAGTCAATGCGTCACTGACTTCTGAAATCCCGACAGCCGCTCTATGGCGTGTCCCGAATTCTTTCGGAATCAGCGGACTTTCCGACAATGGCAAGTAGGCACTAGCAACAGCGATCTTATCATCTCTTAAAATGACTGCGCCATCATGAAGCGGTGTATTGGGAATAAAAATATTGATCAGCAATTCACCCGTCACATCCGCATCTAAAGGAATCCCGGTTTCGATGTATTCTTCTAATCCCGTCGTCCGCTCGATCGTGATCAACGCACCGATCTTTCGTTTAGCCATATATTGAACAGCTTTGTCTAACGCTTGGACCAAAACTTCATCCCGTCGTTTTTCATTCTTAGAAGTCTTGAAGAAAGAGCTGCGTCCGAGATGCTCTAACCCTCGTCGAATTTCTGGTTGGAAAATAACAATTGCAGCAATCACACCATAAGTGATGACTTGATCCATCAACCAAGATAGCGTCTTTAATCCTACAATACCTGCCAAAAACCTTAGAACAATGAACAGTCCGACTCCTTTGAACAACTGGATCGCTTTTGTGCCTCGCACAAGCTGGATCAGCTTATAAACCAAGTACCAAACAACGATCACGTCTAAAACATTTACTAAAAATGACCAAGAAAATATATCAAATGAGAGCAATTCTCTCCAATAATCTAAATTAAAAAAATCCCTGAAATTTATCAACATAAACAGCCTTCCTTTATTCTTAAGACTTCAGATAATAGTATAACATAGGACTTCTTCAAAGATTTGAAAAAAAACAAATTTATGAAAAAGTTTTGAAAAAATAAACAGCTCTTTTACTTAGTTTACCATTATCCTGAAATCATTGTTTGTCAAAGGTCTTCGAAGATTTCATCTAAGGAGTCATCGGCACCCATTTCATAGAAAAAAAACAAACGACCCTGAAAAAACAGCACAAACCGTTTTTCAGGGTCGTTTCTCCGCAATCGATTGATTCCTCAAAGAGCGATTAAGACCACTTAGCTTACTCTTGCTGACGGCGTTTCGCGCGTGCCGCTCGCTGCGCAGCCCTTTCAGCTAACTGTTCTTCGCTTAGGGTCTGTCTTTCTCTACGCACACGAGTCGATTTTACAGCCGTTGTTTGTTCCGGGTGACCACTTTCCAATGGGCTATTTTCGTCCGTAACGTCTGTTTTTTCAAGTTTTGCTCGTATTTTTTCTTCTTGACCTGCTAAACGGGCATAGTTATAGAAACGAGTTTTGGCATCTGAAACGGTTTTTTCAAACAATGCTTGCGCCGCATTGGGGTTGGCACTGTGTAAAGATGCAAAACGAACTTGGGTCTGCATAAAGGCGGGCATTTGGTCAAATGCCGGCTTTTTGAAATCAAGGGTCATTGGCTGTTTCCCTTTTTCTGCCAGAAGCGGATTATAGCGGTAGAGACTCCAATACCCCGATGCAACTGCTTCTTGTGCTTCCTTCAAGGATTGACGCATTCCACCAGCAAGACCATGAGTGATACATGGTGTATAGGCAATAATGATTGACGGCCCAGGGAATCGCTCGGCTTCTTCAAAGGCTTTGATTGTTTGCATTTGATTGGCACCAGATGCGATTTGTGCGACATAAACGTGGCCATAGGTCATCGCCATCATTCCCAAGTCTTTTTTGGAAACAAACTTGCCACTCGCAGCGAATTTAGCAATTGCCGAAGTCGGTGTTGCTTTAGAGACTTGTCCCCCTGTATTAGAATAGACTTCATTATCTAACACGAGAATGTTGACATCTGCACCAGAAGCGAGGACATGATCAATACCACCAAATCCGATATCGTACGCCCAGCCATCCCCGCCAATCATCCATTGGCTTGGCTTAACGAATAAATCTTTCTCCTTCAAGATTGGAGCCAGCTGCGGTGTATCGAAGACTTCCGCTTCTAAGGCGGCGATCAGTTTCGCTGCTCGCTGCTGGGTCCCAGCACTTTCTTCTCGATGAAAGTCCCAATCCTCAATCAAAGCCTGCAATTCTTCTGATACAGCGGCTTTCAATGACTGCAACTGGGCTGCTAATTTCTCCCGTCTCGTTTGATTGGCTAAGAACATGCCATAGCCATATTCGGCATTGTCTTCAAATAACGAGTTTGACCAAGCTGGACCTTGTCCTAAGTGATTGGTTGTATAAGGGGATACTGGTGAGGTTCCACCCCAAATCGAAGAACAGCCGGTCGCATTGGCGATCATCATGCGATCCCCAAACATTTGGGTCAATAATTTGACATAAGGGGTTTCCCCACAACCCGCACAAGCACCAGAGAACTCCAATAAAGGTTTATTGAATTGGGAGCCTAGGACCGTCCCAGGTTTTGCTGGATTTTCTTTTTGACGTAAAGTCATCGCAAAAGCCCAATTTAAAGCTTGTTCCTTTTGTTCTTCGTAAGGACGCATCGTCAAAGCTTTCCCTTTGGCGGGGCAGGCTTCCACACAAAGACCGCAACCTGTACAATCTTCAACGGAAACTTGAATTCGATATTTTTGCCCATTCGCGCCTCGCATCTCTCTGACGATAAAGCCTTCCGGCGCTTCGGCTAATTCATCTTCATCTGCCAAAAACGGACGGATCGCCGCATGAGGACAGACAAAGGCACACTCATTACACATGGTACAGCGATCTGATAACCACTCGGGGACTTCAACAGCGATCCCCCGCTTCTCAACCGCTGTTGTCCCGACAGGAATCACCCCTTCAGTCATTTGATTCCGTACGAGGGTACCCACGCTTAGTTGATTGCCTTCTTGACGGTTGATGGGTTCCACGATTTCTCGCACAAATTGTGTTGTCGCAGTGGATGTCCTTTCCGGCACTTCGATCGTTGCCCACATGCTTGGAACAGGGATTTCTTGTAATAATTCGATGGTGCGATCAATGGCTGCTTGGTTCTTTTCAACGATCGCCATCGATTTGTGCCGATAACTTTTCAGCGCCTCTTCTTTTAAAATCGGCAAGATTTCCTCGGTCGGAATGATGTTTGCCAAGTAAAAGAAGGCTGTTTCCATCGCGGTATTGATCCGTCCACCTAAGCCAACTTCCATTGCCAACTGCATGGCGTTGATGGTATAAAAACGGATCTCGTTTTCAGCAAGATAACGTTTCATCTTTTTTGGTAGATTTTTTATGATTTGCTCTTGTGACCAAGTCGTATTTAACAAAAAGGTTCCGCCTTTTTTGAGTCCTTTCAGCAAATCATACGTATGCAAATACGCAGGCGTATGACATGCAACGAAATCCGCGTGTTCGATCAGATAGGTGGAACGAATGGGGCTATCCCCAAATCGCAGATGGGAAACCGTTAGACCACCAGATTTTTTCGAATCATAGTGGAAATAGCCTTGCACATATTTTTCGGTATGGTCACCGATGATTTTGATTGCTGACTTATTTGCCCCGACGGTCCCGTCAGAGCCGAATCCCCAGAATTTCGCTTGGAAGGTGGATGGATCAGTTAGATCTAGCGTTCCCTTTGATGGCAACGACAATTGCGTCACATCATCCGTGATCCCAATAGTGAAGCGTTTCTTTTGACTGGCTTTTGGCTTGAGCAATTCGTCATAAACGGCAACGATTTGATCAGGCGTCACATCTTTTGACCCCAGACCATAGCGTCCACCAATGATCGTCGGCCGCATCGCTGCATCATACATGGCACTTTGCACATCTAAAAGCAAAGACTCGCCATTGGCGCCAGGTTCTTTGCTGCGATCCAATACAGCGATACTTTTGACGGAAGCAGGCAGTTTTTCTAAGAAGACTTCTAATGGGAATGGTCGATACAAATGGATCGACAAGACCCCTACCTTGCGGCCTAAAGCGCACAGATGATCCACCGTTTGCTGGATCGTTTGCGTCGAGGAGCCCATCGAAACGATGACTTCTTCGGCGTCTGAAGCACCATAATAATCCACTAAATCATAGTTGGTCCCTCTTAAAGCATTGATTTTTTTCATGTAAAAACGAACGATCTCAGGCAATGTTTGATAATGCTGATTGATCGTTTCCCGCTGTTGAAAATGGATATCAGGGTTTTGATTCGTTCCACTCGTTGTTGGGTGATTCGGATTCATGGCTTTTTGACGAAAAGCAGCCAATTTTTCATGATTAACCAGTTGTGCGAGTTCTTCATAGTCCAAAACCTCGATTTTTTGAATCTCATGACTGGTTCGGAAACCATCAAAAAAATTTAAAAAAGGTATATTGGCTTCGATAGCTGCTAAATGAGCGACTGGCGCTAAATCCATTACTTCTTGAACACTGCTTTCCGCTAACATAGCAAAGCCTGTTTGTCGGGTGGCCATTACGTCGGTATGATCTCCGAAAATATTCAAGGCGTTGGTCGTCACTGCTCGGCTGGCGACATGAAAGACGCCTGGCAGCATTTCACCAGCAATCTTATACATATTAGGCACCATCAGTAAAAGTCCCTGTGACGCCGTATAGGTTGTCGTTAAGGCACCTGTTTTTAAAGAGCCGTGAACCACTCCAGCAGCCCCTGCTTCGGATTGCATCTCAACAACCTTCACCGGCTGCCCAAAAAGATTATGCTTTCCTTGAGCAGACCACTGATCCACTAATTCGGCCATGGTTGAACTAGGGGTTATCGGATAGATCGCCGCAAGTTCCGTAAAGGCATAGGAAATATAGGCAGCTGCCGTATTGCCATCCATTGTTTTTCCTTTTCTCATCTATATAACTTCCTTTAATCATCATTTTGCACAATAAAACACAATTCATTATAGCTGAAAATTAAGGAATATAAAAGCATTCCCAGTATAATTCTGTTAATTTCGTGAAACGAAATACATAGATTCTCGCTCTTTTTTGCTCTCATTTCACAGAGTTAGATGAAAAGACCTGTGGCTTTTCTTTCAATAGAAACTTCGGTAAACTAAGAGAAAAAGGAGGAATCTAAATGGATATTTCAATTATCAAAGCACAAGAAACAAATGCAGTAACAGGGATACATATCGGAAACCCGTCTGCAAAACCAATCGTAGAATTTATGAATTTGCGCTGTCCTTATTGTCGGCAATGGTTTGAGGAATCGTTACCGATCTTAAGTGAAGCTGTCGCAGCTGGGAAACTACGCCGTGTCATCAAATTATTTGACAAAGAAAAAGAATCATTGCAACGAGGCAATGTGATGCACCGCTTTGTTTCTAGTACAGACCCACAAGCAACGATCGCTGAGATTACAAAAATTTATCAAACACAAGACGAATGGGGTCATTTGTCTTTACCTGAAGTGGCAGAATATGCGAAAAATACCTTAGGGCTAGCTGAACAAAACCATCCTGCGATCGCCGGAGAAATTGTGGAAGAAGCGAAAAACGCCAACATTCAATTTGTGCCAACGATTATCTTAGATGGGCACATTTTTGATGAATCGATCTCTGCTGAAGAATTAACTGCATTGATCAATGAATAACCTCTAACAAAAAAACAGGAGCTGATTTGACACTAAAATCCACGTCAAATGCAAGCTCCTGCTTTTTTGATTTCATTCACTACTTAGATTAACTGACTTGTTCACGCAAATGATCCGCAAATTCATTAATTTTGCGAATACGATGGTTGATGCCTGATTTCGAGATCGCTCCTGATGGAATCATTTCTCCTAGTTCTTTCAAGCTGACCTCGGGATGTTCCAGACGTAATTCGGCGATTTCTTGCAGCTTTTCAGGTAAAGCTTGCAAGCCAACTCGATCTTGAATAAATTCAATATTGTCGATCTGCTTCGAAGCAGCGTCGATCGTTTTGTTCATATTGGCGGTTTCACAATTCACCAAACGATTGACTGAGTTACGCATATCACGCACGATCCGTACGTCCTCGAATTTCAACATGGAATTGGTGGCCCCGATCAGGGTCAAAAAATCAGCGATTTTCTCAGCGCCTTTCAAGTAAGAGATATACCCGTTTCTACGCTCTAATGCACGGGCATTCAATCCATATGCGTTTAGCATATCGCAAATATCTTGGTTATGCTCCTCGTAGATGGAATAGATCTCTAAGTGATAGCGGCTGGTTTCTGGATTATTGATCGATCCAGATGCCATAAAAGCGCCTCGTAAATAGGAACGCATTTTTTGAGTATTGCCCATGATCTCATCAGAAACATGGCTTTGAAACATCAGCCCGTCCATGATATCTAAGTCCAAAAGCACGCGCTTTGTCTCTTGTTTCAAACGAACGATGTAGACGTTGTTCTTTTTTAATTTCATTTTGCGACGGACCAGCAATTCGCTGCGCACGTCGTAATGATCTTTTAGTAAAGAATAGATGCGTCTGGCAATCGCCGCGTTTTCTGTTTGAACGTTTAAAACAAATTGCTGGTTGTTGATACTTAATGACCCATTCATCCGAATCAAAGCTGCCAATTCTGCCTTGGCATGTTCGCGATGAACTTCTAATGCAGTCAATTCTTTTTTCACTTCTGCTGCAAAGGACATAAAAAAATCCCTCCTTTCTTAGATTTTGGCCCCGTAAACGATACGTAGAAGTTCTTCAATCACTTTATCTCCGTCATGAAAAACTCCGCCATCTCTAAGCTCCAGAAAGTCAGCTGAAATGACACGGCTGGCTTCTTCTCGCAGTCCTTGGAAATCGTGTTTCACTTGTACAAGATATTCATCATAAATCTCTGGGTCCATATACCCTTCTGGAACTTTCTCGGTATTAACTAACACCGTATCAATAAAGGGTTTGCCTAAATGCTTATGCAGGACCCGGACATGGTCGGCATCACTAAAGTGTTCGGTTTCACCTTTTTGGGTCATAATATTACAAATATAAACGGTTTCCGCTTGGGTTTCCAACATTGCTTGGCCAATCTCGCTGATCATGAGATTGGGCAAAATACTAGTAAAGAGACTACCAGGACCCAAGACGATCATATCTGCCTCCATAATTGAAGAAACAACTTTACGAGCTGCTTTCGGCTCATCATTATTTTCTTGATTACGAACAAAGACTCGATCGATTGTTTTGCGATCGACCGCGATCTTGGACTCGCCTACCGCTTCAGTGCCGTCTTTAAACACTGCATGTAAGACTAACGGCAGATCAGAGGAAGGAAAAACCCGTCCGTCGATATGCATGATTTTCGATAAAATCTGAATAGCTTCGTAGGTGCTGTTGCGCATTTCGGCAATCGCCGCAATAATCAAGTTCCCAAGGGCATGATTGGCCAAAAATTTGTCTTCTGCTTTAAAACGATATTGAAAAATATCATTATACAGTTGCGGCATATCAGATAGAGCCGCCAAAACATTGCGCAGATCCCCCGGAGGTGAAATCGATGAAACCAAATTGCGGATTTCGCCGCTGCTGCCACCATCATCAGCGACCGTAACGATCGCTGTGATGTCAACACCTTGGTTTCGTAAACTTTTTAAAATGACTGGTAACCCAGTTCCGCCACCCACCACAACGATCTTCGGCTTTCTGATCCGGTATGTTTTCATTTTCATGAACGATTCACCGTCTCTTTACGCTTATCTTTGTCACGATGGGTAATATTTACACGATAGTCTTCAGACAAAGTTGCCCCGATTCGCTCCGATAAAGCAACCGAACGGTGTTGCCCACCCGTACAACCAATGGCAACCGTCAAGCTGCTTTTTCCTTCCTTGACATACCCTGGCAAGATGGTTTGCAACAGCGTAGTAAATTGCTGATAGAATTCTTCCGTTTCCGGAAAAGACATAACGTAGTCATAAACCGGCTCATCTTTACCAGTTAAAGGACGCAACTCAGGAATATAATGAGGATTTGGTAAGAAACGCACATCCATAACGATATCAGCATCGATCGGCAAACCGTACTTAAACCCAAAAGATACGATCTCAACACGAAAACCCGTCTCATGGGAAGCCCGAAACTCTTGATTGATTTTTTCTCTCAGTTGCCGTGGAGTTAACGTCGTTGTGTCGATAACGATACTGGCACGAGTCTTCAAATCATCCAAGATCGCACGCTCTTTGCGGATCCCTTCCGTAATTAAGCCATCCATCGCTAAAGGATGAGCTCTTCTCGTTTCTTTGTATCTTGATACCAGTTCATTGTCCGATGCATCTAAAAAGAGCATCCGGGTGTCGATAAAATTCGTATTTTCAATATCGATCAGCATACTCTGGATTTCTTCAAAAAACGATCTAGAGCGCAAATCGACAACTAAGGCAATTTTTGTCACTTTCCCTGATTCTTTGATCAGTTCCCAAAATTTAGGAATCAAGCTTGGGGGCATATTGTCGATACAAAAGTACCCCATATCTTCAAAACTCTGGATAGCGACCGTTTTGCCGGCTCCGCTCATCCCAGTAATAATAACCAATTCTAAATGATCCACTTCAGTCATAGGTAAAACTCCTTTCTGAAACAACTCTATTATATCATGCCGGGCGTATCATTGGAACACCGGCATAAAAAAAGACGTTAGCTCAAAAGATGCCGCTAACGTCGCTATCAGCTTTAGATTGCTTGGCGATCTGCCAATGCTTTTTCGATCGTCCGATCAACTAAAATCGATTGAGCATCCACGACTGGATAAGGATTGTCAGTCACAAACTCATCCATCAAGGACAACTCGGTACATCCAAGCACTACGCTTTCACAGCCGATTCGTTCGGTAACTTCTTCCAATATCTCAAAGTAAAGCCCTTGATCAAGATGATCATTTTCTTTGATTCGATCATAGATCAATGTATTGACCTTTTTTTGGATCGCTGGCTCTGGCAGATAGACATCAAGTCCCAACTGGCGCAGTTCTTTCTCATAGATGCCGGCTTTGACACTGCCTTCTGTCCCAAGAAAGGCCACTTTTCCAGTGACGCCTTTTTCAAAAACGACTTTCGCCGCCTCCCGAGGCATATGCAGTATCTCAATCTCAGTGGCTGCTTGTAATTCATCAAAGAAATAATGAGCCGTGTTACAAGTCAGTACAATAAAATTGGGTTTTAATAGATTTTGCTTTTCGATATCATCCATTAAATAAGGAACCGGATTTTCTAACGTATTATCTAAAATATACGCGGTCCGATCTGGAACTGTCGCATGATTGAATAAAACATAGTTCAAATAGTCTTGGTCTTTATGGGTCTGCGTCCGTCGGTTTAAGATGCGAACAAAACTTTCCGTCGCTAACGTTCCCATGCCGCCTAAAATACTAAAAAAATTCTCCATCTTCTAGCCTTCTTTCGTATGGAAATACGTTTTGAATCGTTTGTTGTACAGATGGAACATTCTCTTTAATAGAATCCAACGCTTTAAAGATAAGTCTTCTTTGTAAAAAACAGTCGTTCCCCAACGATCTTCTGCTAATAATTTTTTTGCCCGCTCTTTCGCAGGATTTTCTTTTGCATAGGTCAAGAAGATGTTTTTTGGTACACCTAACCATAATTTCGCTTCTGGCGCGTCAGCTTTGCCATAAACCGTTTCTGTGTAAGGTTTATCGAAGACTAAATCTTCTGTGATAAACTTCGCCAGATTCAATCCGCTTAAGGTAATAAAGAAACTGCTTCTTCCTTGACGCAAGTTGATTTCAAATAATTTGTATTGCCCGTCTCGTGCATCATATTTCAAGTCAAAATTGGCAAATCCAACATATTCGATCTCTTTTAGAAACTTGCGGATCATTTGATAAATTTGCTCATTTTCGTCTGGAATAATCACGACATAGTTCCCAACAGCACCTGGGGTTGGGTCTTCTAGTAACGGATGACCTAAACCCATCACGCGAACTTCATGATTCTCATCAACATAAGCATTTAAAACCCGCATGTTGCTGTCGTCACCAGGAATAAAATCTTGGACGATCATTTCATATTGATACCCCGCTTGATAAATGCGAGAAACGATTTCTTCAAATTCTGCTCGATCATCAATGATGAAAGCTTTTTTGCGACCTTCAAAATCAACCGAAAGCCACGCGACACTATTTGCAGGTTTCAAGGCTACAGGAAAATCAAACGGCAGCTCTCCTTTAAACGTTCCTTCCGTCAACAGTTCAGGCGTTAAAATGAACGTCTTTGGATAAGGCAAACCATACTCCTCGCAAACTTCGTAAAAACTTACTTTATTGATCAACCGTTTTAATAAGGAATAATCATTGGCGATAAAGGTATAATAAGGTTGCAATTCTTCTTTATGTTTTGCCAACAGTTCCGCATAGCCATCGCCGCAAGGAATCAACAAATACTTCATTGTAGGATCGTTGTAAGTGTTTTTCCCTAACTCGATCAGCGTCTCAGTGAATCCAGGATCATGGTCAAAACCTTCCACTTGATTGATTTTTACAATTTTACTAAAGCGGGTTGGCGCAAGTTCCGCACCAGCATAGGCAACTGATTGAATGCCATAAGCTTCGTGGAATGCTCTGGCCATACCATAAACATTCATATCGCTTCCTAATAATATGGGAAGAAAATTTTCCTGACTCATCAAAAATCACTCTCTCTTTTGAATACGAAAAACGACCGCTCTCGTTTCGTTTAATTACAATAGCATTATCATACCACAAAGAAAAAAGCAATCAAAGTATCTATCTTTGATTGCTTTCTCCCACTTTGAACGGATAGAACTTATAGGCAGTTTATTCAATGCGAATATACGTATACCTATTGCTATTCTATCAAATAAATTTTTGATTTCAAGCCTTTATCATGAAATTTACAGATATTTCAGGCTTCCTTAAACTTTAGCGAAACCTATTGACAGATAAGTAAAAAAGTGGAAGCTTTCCCTCTTGATCATAGGACTTTTTTCAAATAATGACCGGTATAGCTTTCTGGAACGGCAGCAATTTCTTCTGGTGTACCAGTTGCAATGATCGTTCCACCGCCTTCGCCACCTTCTGGACCTAAGTCAATCACATAATCCGCTGATTTGATGACATCCAAGTTGTGTTCGATCACTAAAACAGTATTGCCTGCGTCAACAAACCGTTCCAAGACTTTCAACAAACGGGCAATATCATCCGTATGCAGACCTGTTGTCGGTTCATCTAAGATATAAAAACTCTTACCATTGGAATTTTTGTGCAGTTCACTTGCAAGTTTCATCCGTTGCGCTTCCCCACCAGACAAAGTAGTGGCTGGTTGTCCCATAGTGACATAACCTAAACCGACATCAACGATCGTTTGCAATTTCCGATGGATTTTTGGAATATGTTGGAAAAATTCCACTGCATCTTCCACGGTCATATCTAAGATCTCAGAAATATTTTTTCCTTTGTAATGAACTTCTAAGGTTTCTGAGTTATAACGTTTGCCATGACAAACCTCACAAGGTACGTAGACATCAGGTAAGAAGTGCATCTCGATCTTGATAATTCCGTCCCCTTTACATGCTTCACAGCGTCCACCTTTTACATTAAAACTAAAGCGGCCTTTTTTATAACCACGGACTTTCGCCTCATTGGTTTTAGCAAATAAATCACGAATGTCATCAAAGACACTGGTATATGTTGCCGGATTGCTTCGAGGCGTCCGACCGATAGGGCTTTGATCGATATCGATCAATTTATCGATAGCTTCATAACCAGTAATGGTTTTAAAGCGACCAGGTTTGTTCGAATTCCGATTGATTTTTTGCGCTAACGCTTTTTTCAAAATTTCATTGACTAATGTTGATTTACCAGAGCCAGAGACCCCTGTAACTGCGACGAACTTTCCTAGTGGAAAATCGACTGAAATGTTTTTCAAGTTATTCTCAGAAGCACCAGTCACACGAATCTTTTCACCATTGCCTTTGCGGCGTTCTGCCGGTGTTGGGATTTGTCGTTTTCCAGATAAGTATTGGCCTGTTAAAGAAGACGCATTAGCTGCAACTTCATCTGGAGTGCCGGCAGCCACGATCTCACCGCCTGCGTGTCCCGCACCTGGACCAACATCAATCAAGTAGTCCGCTGCCCGCATCGTGTCTTCATCATGCTCAACGACAATCAGGGTATTCCCAAGATCACGCATTTTCCGTAATGAATCGAGCAAACGATCGTTGTCTCGTTGGTGAAGACCGATCGATGGCTCATCAAGAATGTAAAGCACTCCAGACAAATTGGAGCCGATTTGTGTTGCCAAACGAATCCGTTGCGCTTCCCCACCAGAGAGCGTGCCTGACGCACGGCTCAAGGTCAAATAGTCCAATCCGACATTTTTTAAGAAGCTTAAACGATCATCGACTTCTTTCACGATGGGACGTGCGATCATTTGCTCTTGTTCCGTTAGTTTCAATTCTTCGACAAAGTTCAAGGCATTGTTGATGGCCATCTCACTCATTTCACCAATGTGTTTTCCGTTGACTTGCACGCACAGCGCTTGAGGGTTCAAACGATAGCCATGACAAGTTTTACAAGTCAATTCCGTCATATACAAACGCATTTGATCCCGGGTGAAATCAGAGTTGGTTTCATGATAACGGCGTTTGATATTTGGTAAGATCCCTTCAAAAGCGACCTCAACATCACGTACCCCACCAAAATCATTCTCATAATGGAAATGGAAAATTTCTCCATTCGAACCATTCAAAATAATGTCTTTGTGTTCTTCTGGCAGTTCTTCAAAGGGTGTGTCCATATCGATATTAAATTCTTGGCAAGCCTGTTCTAGCATTTGCGGATAATATTGAGAACTGATTGGGTTCCATGGCAATATGGCACCTTCACGTAAGGTTTTGGTTTGATCGGGAATCACTAAGTCTACATCAACTTCGAGCTTCACACCAAGACCATCACAGTCTGGACAAGCACCAAAAGGCGCATTGAATGAAAAGAGCCGTGGTTCTAATTCACCAACTGTAAAGCCACAATACGGACAAGAATAATGCTCACTGAAAAGCATCTCTTCTTGACCAATCACATCGACTACCGCATAGCCATCCGCTAAACGTAATGCCGCTTCAAAGGAATCAAACAGACGAGAACGGATGCCTTCCTTTACAACGATTCGGTCAATGATGATAGCAATATCATGCTTTTTATTTTTTTCCAATTCAGGCGCTTCGGAGACATCATAGACTTCGCCATCCACCCGCATCCGAACATAACCTTCTCTTTGGATACGTTCGAAGACTTTTTTGTGCTGCCCTTTCTTTTGATAAACGATCGGTGCCAACAATTGGATCTTGGTGCGTTCTGGTAATGCCAAAACTTCATCCACCATCTGCTCAACCGACTGACTAGTAATCTCAATATGATCATTGGGACAAATCGGGTGACCGATTCTGGCGTAAAGAAGCCGCAGATAATCATTGATTTCAGTAACCGTTCCTACTGTTGATCGCGGGTTCTTGCTGGTGGTTTTTTGATCGATAGAAATCGCTGGACTAAGTCCATCAATGCTATCTACGTCGGGTTTATCCATTTGCCCTAAAAACTGACGGGCATACGCCGATAGACTTTCGACATATCGGCGCTGTCCTTCGGCATACAATGTATCAAATGCTAAGGAGCTTTTCCCTGAACCCGAAAGACCAGTTACCACAACGAGCTGGTCTCTGGGAATCGTCACATCGATATTTTTTAAATTATGGGCCCGTGCCCCATGGATCACAATTTTATCATTTGCCATATTGTTTCTCCTTCTAATCAGCAGCCTTCAGCTCAAGAATAGTATCTCTTAAGGTAGCAGCCGTTTCAAAATCCAATGCTTTTGCAGCATCTTTCATTTCTTTTTCTAATTTCAGCAACAAGGTTGCTTTTTCTTCACGACTTAGTTCTTCATAAGATGTCGTAGTGTATTCACCGGTCTCTTCCGCCACTTTCGTGATCGCAATCAGATCGCGAATCTCTTTAATAATAGTTTTCGGTACGATCCCATGTTCTTTATTGTACGCTTCTTGAATACCACGGCGTCTGGCTGTTTCATCGATTGCTCGCTGCATCGAATCCGTCATTTTATCGGCGTACATGATTACTTTTCCTTCTGAGTTACGAGCTGCCCGTCCAATAGTTTGGACTAATGAACGTTCGCTTCGTAGGAAACCTTCTTTATCGGCATCAAGAATCGCAACCAGAGAAACTTCCGGTACGTCAAGACCTTCCCGTAGCAAGTTGATCCCCACTAGTACATCAAATTCACCGAGACGTAGATCGCGAATGATTTCTGTTCGTTCCAACGTTTTGATATCACTGTGTAAATACTTGACTTTGATTCCTAATTCTTTGAAGTAATCCGTCAAATCTTCTGACATTTTTTTCGTCAAGGTCGTAACAAAGACCCGTTCGTTTCGCTCAACGCGCTCATTAATTTCTCCCACGAGATCATCGATTTGACCCATAATAGGTCGTACTTCGATCACCGGATCTAACAGACCAGTTGGACGAATGATTTGTTGAACGACGGTATCGGTTTGATCGTACTCATAAGGACCAGGCGTGGCCGAAACATAGACGATTTGATTGACATGTTTCTCGAATTCTTCCAAACGCAACGGACGGTTATCCAGCGCAGAAGGCAAGCGGAAACCGTAGTCCACTAGCATTTGTTTTCTCGCCCGGTCTCCGTTATACATCCCACGAACTTGCGGCATCGTTACGTGTGATTCGTCGATTACTAATAGAAAATCATCTGGGAAGAAATCCAATAACGTATAGGGCGGTTCCCCTTCTTTTCGTCCATCCATGTGGCGAGAGTAGTTTTCGATCCCTGAGGTGTACCCCATTTCCCGCATCATTTCAATATCATAATTGGTTCGCTGCTCTAAACGCTGTGCTTCTAGCAGCTTATTTTCCGCTCGCAAGACTTCCAGTCGGGCATCCAGCTCACTTTGAATCGAGGCGATCGCATGTTCCATATGGTCTTCATTGGTCACAAAGTGGGTTGCCGGAAAGATCGACACATGTTCGGTGTCACTCATGATCTCACCCGTCAAGGCATCGACTTCACGGATTCGATCGATTTCATCCCCAAAAAACTCAATGCGTAATGCTCGCTCGTCACGAGAAGCTGGAAAAATCTCCACAACATCGCCACGCACGCGAAAACGTCCCCGTTGAAAATCGATGTCGTTTCGCTCAAATTGGATCTCGATCAATTCTTTTAATAGTTGGTCTCGAGACTTTTCCATCCCTACTCGTAAAGAAACAACTTGTCTCGCATACTCAATCGGCGAACCTAAACCGAAAATACAGGAGACGGACGCTACAACGATCACATCGTTTCTTTCTAATAAAGAACTGGTTGCCGAATGCCGTAGCTTGTCGATTTCATCATTAACACTGGAGTCTTTTTCAATGTATGTATCACTGGAAGGAACATACGCTTCTGGTTGATAGTAATCATAGTAACTGACAAAGTACTCGACCGCATTATTTGGAAAAAAGTCTTTGAACTCGCCATATAATTGTCCAGCCAATGTTTTATTATGGGCAATGATCAATGTCGGTTTATTGACTTCCTTGATTAGATTAGAAATCGTATAAGTCTTACCAGTACCAGTGGCTCCCAACAAAATCTGTGCTTTTTTTCCACCGACCACCCCGTCAACCAACTGACGAATCGCTTCCGGCTGATCACCTGCTGGTTGATATTTTGATACTAAGTCAAATTCATGGGAAGTTGTTCTTTCGATCATCTTCATTCCCCCTCGATTATTCTAAACGACAACAAAAAAAGAAAAACTCGCTGTCGCTTTTCCATAAATAAGTATAATAAGTATATCATAGCGAACATACTTTCGCCATCATTTGCTATGAAAGTTTCATGCGATTTAGCATAACTTAACATGTTCGTTTTTCTAACATCCGATGTGAGGTTTGAAGGAATTTGTCATATTTTTAAAGAGAAAGACTTGTGTGTTGAAGAAAAAATCCATATAATTTATAGATACGTTATATCTAAAGGAGGAATTTTCTTGAAAAGAAAACACATGACCTTCGCTATAATCGCGCTGATTGTCAGCTTTTTTACTTTTTCGGTAAAGTCAGCGAATGCGGAGGAAACTACGTATAAGATAGGAACAGATTTAACATTTGCGCCTTTCGAATTTCAAAATGAAAACAATGAATATGTTGGGATCGATATAGATTTATTAAACGCGATCGCTGAAGATCAAGGTTTCGCAGTCGATTTACGTCCTTTAGGTTTTGACGCCTCCATTCAAGGAGTGCAATCA
Organism: Enterococcus sp. FDAARGOS_375; assembly: GCF_002393265.1. Taxonomy (NCBI): domain Bacteria; kingdom Bacillati; phylum Bacillota; class Bacilli; order Lactobacillales; family Enterococcaceae; genus Enterococcus; species Enterococcus sp. FDAARGOS_375. The sequence continues at coordinate 3,244,595 of NZ_CP023515.1, forward strand.
AATCAGCTAGATGGCATGATCGCTGGGATGAGTATTACAGAGGAACGTAAAGAAACCTTTGATTTCTCTGACCCTTATTTTGATAGCGGGATCCAAATGGCTGTAGCTGCAGATAATGACAGCATTACTAGCTATGAAGATCTTGAGGGCGAAACGGTCGGTGCAAAGGTTGGTACCGAAAGTGCCCGCTTTCTAGAAAGCAATAAAGACCAATATGGCTACGACATCAAATTATATGATGACGCTACTGGACTATATGGCGCTGTACGCAATGGTACTGTGGCAGCCGCTTTCGATGATTTTCCAGTGCTTGGCTATGCTATTAACAATGGCGAACCGATGAAACTTGTCGGCGAACCTGAAAAAGGTGCTTCTTACGGATTCGCTGTCAGAAAAGGCCAAAATCAAGAGCTACTTGAAAAATTCAATGCTGGTTTAGCCAATATGAAAGCTTCCGGCAAATACGATGAAATCGTCAATACTTACATCACAACGTCTGATTCAGATGCAGACACTAGCGAAATGGTGAAAGTCGAACCAAAGAAAGATGTTTACCGCATTGCCAGTGATTCCGCTTTTGCCCCATTCGAGTTTCAAAACGAAGACAACGAATATGTGGGAATCGATGTTGATTTAATGAATCGGGCTGCAGAATTGCAAGGATTCAACATTGAATTCAATTTCATCGGTTTTTCAGGAGCTTTGCAAGCGTTGGACGGTAACCAAGCAGATGGGATGATTGCTGGGATGACAATCACTGATGAGCGTCGTCAATCCTATGACTTTTCTGATTCTTACTTTGAAAGTGGTATTCAGATTGCTGTAAAAGAAGGCAATGATTCCATCAAATCTTATGAAGATTTAGATGGGAAAACCGTCGGTGCGAAAGTTGGGACAGAAAGTGCAGACTTCCTGATCGCCAACGAAGAGAAATATGGCTATTCCATCAAATATTATGATGCCGCCGATCAATTATATGCGGCTGTTAACGGTGGGCAAATTGATGCCATGATGGATGATTATCCAGTGATTGGTTATGCCATCAGCCAAGGACAAAAACTAATGACACCGATTGAAAAAGAATCTGGCGGTCAGTACGGATTTGCGGTGAAAAAAGGCCAAAATCCTGAATTGATCCAAATGTTTAATGAAGCATTGAAAGAAATGAAACGTACTGGGGAGTACGATCAAATCATCAACAAATACATTGAAGATGGTTCTGCCACAGAAAAACGAGTAGATGAATCAACGATCACTGGTTTGATCAGCAACAACTATAACGTCTTATTAAAAGGATTATGGAATACCCTTTTACTAGCCTTGATTTCATTTGCTTTAGCATTAGTGATCGGGATCATTTTTGGACTATTTAGTGTCGCACCAATCAAAGCTTTACGGGTTTTTGCAGGAATCTATGTAGATATCATTCGTGGTATCCCGATGATGGTATTGGCTTTCTTCATCTTCTTCGGTCTTTCCGATGCGATTGGTATCACAATTCCGGACTTTGCAGCCGGGGTCATTACATTGACCTTAAATGCCAGTGCTTATATCGCTGAGATCGTTCGTGGCGGGATCAATGCGGTGCCAAAAGGTCAGATGGAAGCTTCTCGAAGTTTGGGGATGACCTACACTCGGACGATGCAGAAAATCATTTTACCGCAAGCGATCAAAATCATGATTCCATCTTTCGTTAACCAATTCGTTATCTCGCTGAAAGATACAACGATCATCTCGGTTATCGGAGTCGTAGAATTATTGCAAACCGGGAAAATCATCGTTGCTCGGACCACGCAAAGTACCTATGTTTACTTGATCATCGCGATTATTTACTTAGTCGTGATCACAGCTTTAACGAAACTTGCAAAAGTTTTAGAAAAGAAGGTGAAATAGCATGAAAGAAAAAATCTTAGTTGAAAACCTTGTGAAAAAATACGGAGACAATACCGTATTGAACAATATCAATGTTTCCATCGCTGAAGGAGAAGTTGTTTGTGTGATTGGTCCTTCAGGATCTGGAAAATCGACGTTCTTACGCTGTTTGAACCGCTTAGAAGAACCAACCAGCGGTGATATCATCATTGATGGCGCGCATCTGATGGATAAGAACACCAACATCAATGCTGTACGACAACATATCGGCATGGTGTTTCAGCATTTCAATCTCTTCCCGCACTTGTCAGTTTTAGAAAACATCATTCTAGCCCCGATGGATCTAAAAAATGCTTCTCGGCAAGAAGCGGAACAAAACGCGATTCGTTTATTAGAGACGGTAGGTCTGGCTGATAAAAAAGACATGTACCCTGACAATCTATCTGGAGGACAAAAACAACGGGTGGCGATCGCGAGAGCTTTAGCGATGAATCCCGATGTGATGCTGTTCGATGAACCAACCTCCGCACTCGATCCCGAAATGGTTGGGGATGTACTAAATGTTATGAAGGATTTGGCAAAACAAGGAATGACCATGGTGATCGTCACTCATGAGATGGGCTTTGCCAAAGAAGTAGCGAACCGCGTGATGTTTATTGATGGCGGTAATTTCTTAGAAGACGGCACACCTGAGCAAATCTTTACCAACCCTAAGCACGATCGTACGAAAGATTTCTTAGACAAAGTTTTGAATATCTAAAAAAATCCTCTGGAACAGTTCTTTTCTCGGACTGTTGCAGAGGTCTTTTTTCATTGATTTTTTCTTTTTGTTTCTTCTGAGATCTGTTTTTGATTTTCACCTAAAAATACTTTTGTATCGATCGGGTTTGCTTTGTTTGCCCCACCGATGCCGGTATCAACCATCTTTCCCCAACCTTTCAATGGCTCTTTTCCTTGCGCACGAAGCCTCGCATTTTTTAAACGTAACGCTTGTTTTTTCGCTTCTTTTTTCGCTTGATGTTTTGCTTGCCATTGCTTTAAGATGCTCATCTTCTTTTCTTCCTCTCCTTCTTTATTAAAAAAAGATTTGCTTACATACATTCTTGGCAAACCGCGTGCTACTTCCTACCGACCTGGTAAGAGCCACTAGGATTCACCTTTGATATAGCACATTTTTATTGAGTAGTTAATTCTATTATAATATTTCCTTTTCACCCGCGTAAGTTGCAACTTATAATTTATTGAAACTATCAAATAATATTTGAAATCCAGTGAGCAGATCAGAAGCGACATATTACACTTATTTACCAACGTTCACCCCAAAACTAATACGCCTTACAAAAAGATAACAAAAATGCAGCTTATCACTTTGAAGAACCCCAAATATTGAATCCTCTTCTTATTGCTTAGCCAACAAAAAAAGTGCCCGTGAATACAAACACAGGCACTTTTTTCTATGATCTTTTTCGTTTAGGCAAAAACGGTCGACCAATTGTCACGTTCATCAAGAAATTCTTGCGCTAATTTTTGCGCACCTTCTAAGGTATGGTTCGCCGCCCAACCGCATTGCACTTCATTGCTGGCAGGTACTTCAGTTGCTTGCAAAACATCCTTCATGGTTTTTTCAAGGACTGTCAAAATCTCTTCATAATCGTCATGATTCAAGACAGTCAAATAAAAGCCGGTTTGGCAGCCCATTGGTGACCAATCCACGATATAATCTGCATGATTACGAATCAATTCTGCCGTCAAATGTTCTAAAGAATGCAGACTTGCCATATCCATATGCGCTTGGTTCGGCTGCTTCAAACGGACATCATATTTGATAATGGTATCATTCGTTCCTTGTTTTTTATCGGCAACCCGTACATAAGGTGCTTTGACTTTCGTATGATCCAAATTAAAGCTTTCAACGTTCATTTTCATTGTACTTCTCTCCTACTCTCTTTGTGCTTCCACAAGCCAAACATACTCATTGATTTGCTTAAAACGACTGGTAAACCCATGTTGGCGAAAGTACCGTTCGATATCCGCAGTAACTGGATAGTACTCCCGTTCCAGATCAGCGGCTAGTCGCTGGTGACCAGCTTGACGCGCTTTGTCGATTAGTTCCATTTTGCGGGCTAAAGAAAGAAACATCGTATCACCGAAAAGCACTTTCCCGCCTTTTGGCAGCATCGCCGCATATTTGCCGATCACCCGTTGTTTTTCGTCCTCCGTAAGATGATGAAAAACATAGGTAGAAACGATCGTATCAATCGCATCCGTGATCTCAGGAAAAACCTCCATATCACCATCAACAAAAGTCACTTTAGAAAGACTGGGTTTTGACTTGGCGATCCGCCGCATCTCTGGCGATGGCTCGATCGCCAGCACATTTTTTCCTTGATCAAGTAGAGCTTGTGTTAGATTTCCAGTTCCACTACCAAATTCTACCACAGACCGCCCTGCCTTTTCAGCAATTTCTGCTAGTAACTGTTCATATTTTAAAAAAACTGCTCGATATTCTTCATCCTTACCTGCAACTGTTTCATCGTACTCAGCTGCCCAGTCTGAAAAAATTGGAATAAACTCTCTCCCCATCACTAGTTACCTGCCTTTTCAAACGCTTGCTCTAAATCTGCCTGTAGATCCTCACCGTCTTCGATGCCGACCGACAATCGAATCAAGCCATCTTTGATCCCAGATTGCTGGCGAATTTCTTTAGGGATTGAGGCATGGGTCATCACGGCTGGCACTTCTACCAAACTTTCCACACCACCTAAACTTTCTGCTAAAGTAAAAATCTTTAATGCTTCAACAAAGCCGGCTGTTTTCGTTTCATCGGTTAGTTCAAAAGATATCATACCGCTATAGCCAGACATCTGTGATTTGGCGATTTCATGTCCTTCATGGTCAATCAATCCTGGATAATAAACCTTTGCGACAGCTGGATGTGCTTGTAAGTAGTGGGCAATTTTCATCGCGTTGTTTTGATGTGCTTCCATCCGCAAAGCAAGTGTTTTGATGCTTCGTTGGATCAACCAGCTATCATGAGGCCCCAATACACCACCAATGGCGTTTTGTAAAAAAGCAATTCTTTTGGCGATTTGTAGCTCTTTGGCAACCGCTAACCCAGCTACTACATCACTGTGTCCACCGAGATACTTGGTAGCGCTGTGAATCACAATATCTGCGCCTAATTGCAGCGGCTTTTGAAAATATGGCGTCGCAAAGGTATTATCCACGATCGTCAAAATGTCCTGTTTTTTAGCTAGTTGGGCAACGATTGCGATGTCCGTAATCTTCAATAATGGATTCGTCGGTGTTTCTAGAAAAATCGCTTTGGTCTCAGGAAGAATTGCTGCTTCAATAGCAGCTAAATCATCGGTTTTGACTAGCGAATAAGTCAAGCCGCTTTTTTCTAATACTTGATGAAGCAAACGAAACGTCCCGCCATATACATCATCCCCTAAAATGACGTGATCTCCTGTCTGAAACAGCGAGAAGACCGCATGGGTGGCTGCTAATCCAGAGGCAAAAGCAAACCCTTGGGCGCCTTCTTCAAGATCCGCAATCAATTCTTCTACGGCAAAACGAGTTGGATTGCCTGAACGACTGTATTCATATTGCTTTGGCTGACCAAGTGCGTTTTGCTTGTAAGTTGATGTTTGATAGATCGGCACACTGACCGCCCCAGTCGTTTCGTCTTCACTGATACCACCGTGGATTACTTTTGTATTAAAGTGCATTGTATTCTCCTCCTGTAAATGGTGTAATTGTGGATTCGCAGCATAAATTTGTTTTGATAGATAGCGGTCGCCACCATCGGGAAAAACTGTGACGATCGAGCTGCCCGTTGGCAAAACAAAACTTTCTTTGACGGCTGCTGCCATGGCGGCACCACTTGAACTCCCAATAAGCAGACCATAGTTTTTTGCCAAGTAACGAGTAAAGGCAAAGCCTTCCGCATCACTGATCGTATAAATTTGATCAATACGTAAATCGTCAAAAAATTGTGGAATGAACTCAACACCGATCCCTTCAATCTCATGGCCGTGGGCAGGACCGCCATTCAAGATTGATCCTTCTGGTTCAACAACAGCAAGACGAGTACTAGATTTTTGTTTCTTTAAGTATGTTGCGACACCTGCGAAGGTTCCCCCGCTACCAGCCCCGGCAACAAAGCTATCAATTTTTCCAGATAGCTCCTGAAAGATCTCTGGGCCTAAGGTTGCTTGGTAGGCTGCAGGGTTGTTTTGATTGTGAAATTGCATTGGCATAAAACTATTTGGCAGCTGTTTTGCTAGTTCCTTTGCTTTTTCAATCGCCCCTTGAATGCCTGCTTCAGTGGGCGTATGAACGATGGTCCCGCCTAATGCTTCAATCAATTGCTGCTTTTCAAGGCTGAATTTTTCAGGAATGACAAAAATCATTTTTAAGCCATACTCGATCCCAGCTAAAGCCAAACCAATTCCAGTATTTCCCGCTGTCGGTTCGATAACGGTTGTCTCATGATCGATCACATGCTCACGAAACGCTTCATCGATCAAATATTTTCCTAACCGGTCCTTGATACTTCCGCCAGGGTTTAAATACTCAAGTTTTGCATAGATGGTACTTCCCTTTTTGCCACCAAATGCTGCGGCATCAAATTCAAAGAATGGGGTTTGCCCAATCAATGCTTTTATATTATTAACGATCATCGCTCGACTCCTCGCTCAAGTTTTTGGTACAACTCGTATGCTTCATGTACTCATTTTCGTTTGCAATCACCAGCCGTCGCCAATGAAAGCGGTAAAAAATAGCAAACAAAAAGGGGTACTGACTATTACATCAGTACCCCAAAAATGTCGTCTTATCCGGATAGAAGCGAATCACTAAAAAACTCAGCGATCTGCTGCGACAAAGGAACTAATAATAGGCATGACAAATGGGTATGCTGCTTTTTGCACCATACAACAACAACATGTAGTTTGCGTGTTGAAGTTCGTCATGTCTTGTTCCCTCCTTTAATTTGCTTGTTAACAAAATAGCACGACTCTTTTTCATTGTCAAACGTTTTTTTTAATCAACAAGTATCGATCAATGAACGTTTATAAAATAACATCATAGAGGATAATAAGCGGTCACATAGGCATCCACGGCTTTGATCGCGGCTACAACATCTTCTGCAGATACCGTGAACGGCATATTGTGAATCGTCTCCCCTTCGATGGTTGCTTGTTTGCCGACTTTCATAAGGTCTGCATCACTGACATCCGCAAGATGCATTTCAGCTAATGTCGTTGGTAATTCCAACGCCTGATACAACTCAATATATTGGTCAATTTCATCAGGATCCGCGTTTTCCAGCATCAATTGTGTAAGTGTCCCGTAAGCAACTTTCTCTCCATGAGTCAAATCATGGACGTCTCCTTCAAGGGCTGTCAAGCCATTATGGATCGCATGAGCTGCTGCCAGACCAGCACTTTCAAAACCTAAACCACTTAACAGAGTGTTGGCTTCCACGATTTGTTCAAACGCTTCGGTAACGACTAGTTTTTTATTTGCTTGATAGGCTTTCAGCGCATTCTCAAAAAGAATCTCTTCGCATTTTTCAGCGATCGCCATGCCGGCAATTGGTTGAATGCCGCCAACCATATTCTGACTATGGCTTCGGGCAACGGCGCGTGCTTCGACATAGGTTGCGAGTGCATCCGCAATACCCGCTGCCAATAACTTGGCAGGCGCTTTCGCAATAACGGCTGTATCCACTAAGACAAGTTCAGGATTTTTGTGATAAAAACGATACTTTTCAAAGCGACCTTCATCTGTATAAATAACAGAAAGTGCCGAAGTTGGTGCATCAGTAGAAGCGATCGTTGGCAAAACGGCAATCGGGATTTTTAATTCATCTGCAACAGCTTTCCCAGTATCGATGGCTTTCCCGCCACCTAATGCAGCAATCACTTCAATGGATTCGCTTTTGGCTTTAGAGACGATACGATCGATTTCATTTGCAGAAGCTTCTCCACCAAAAATTTCTTTTACCGGATCTAAATCAGCTGCTTTGAGATTATCAAATAAGTCTTCACCGGCAATTTTCCAAACTGTTTCATCGGTCAAAAGCAGCACTTTCTTCCCTAGATCTTTAATGTGGGATAAACCATCTTTCAATACACCTTTTCCTTGAACGTATCGTGACGGACTCGCAAATATTCTTTCCATTGTATCTCCTCCTTTAATTGGTCTACTTTCATTGTGACATACTAAGCAAGCGATTTCAAAGGAAAAGAAAAAAAGATGGACAAGAAGATTCGATTCTCGTCCATACTGCACATTTATATTCTTTCAACCACTCATGCCCTGATAAAACGGATGGTTTTATCAGGGCATGAATTGGATTATTGACTTGTTATTTCTTTTTCCCACCAAAAGCATCTTTCATTTTATCAAAAAATCCTTCTGGTTGTTGTTCGGTGGTTTCATGTCCACTAGCTTTTGCATAAGCCCGCAATGCTTCTTTTTGTTCCTCATTTAAGTTCTTCGGTGTGATCAGCTTCACTTTGACTTGTTGATCGCCATTGCCGCCTCCCCGTAAGCGAGGGGCTCCTTTACCGCGTAAGCGGAAGTTTGTACCTGTTTGGGTCCCAGCTGGGATTTTTAACTTCACATTCCCGTGAACCGTTGGTACATTGACTTCGTCACCTAAAGCAGCTTGGACAAAGTTCAGCGGTAGCTCGTAATAAATCTCAGAACCGTCACGATCAAAAATATCACTTTCTTCCACACGGAAAACAACGTATAAGTCCCCATAAGGACCACCGTTGGTCCCAGCTTCTCCCTGGCCAGATAAACGCATTTGTTGTCCATCTTCGACACCTGCAGGCACGTTGACTTTTACATTATGTTTTTTCTTTTCATGGCCAGTACCATGACATGTTGTACATGGTTCCTTGATTTCTTTCCCAGTTCCATGACAAACATCACAGGTTTGACGGCTCATCACACGACCAAGTGGTGTTTGACGTTCAACATTGATAGTACCTGCACCATGACATTTATGACAGGTTTCTGGTGAAGTACCTGGTTTTGCCCCGTTCCCGCCGCAGGTATGACAGGTTTCTTCACGATTGTATTGAACAGTTTTTTCCACTCCGAAAATCGCTTCTTCAAAGGAAAGATCCACCGCATATTGCAAGTCCGCTCCTTGTCGGGGTGCATTAGGATTGGCTGCTCTGCCGCCTCCACCCCCGAAAAACGATTCGAAAATGTCTTCAAATCCACCAAAACCGCCACCGGAGAATCCGCCACTGTTAAAGCCGCCGAATCCACCGCCATAACCGCCTCCGTAGTTCGGATCGGTACCAGCATGACCATACTGATCATAAGCAGCTCTTTTTTGGGAATCACTTAATATTTCATAGGCCTCAGAAATCTCTTTAAACTTTGCTTCTGCATCAGGTTCTTTATTGATGTCTGGATGATATTGTTTTGAAAGCTTACGATAAGCTTTTTTGATTTCGTCATCCGAAGCCCCTTTTTGTAGACCTAAGACCTCATAATAATCTCTTTTGTCTGCCATTGGCTTCCCTCCACTCTATTCTTGCGTCTCTCGTATTTTAGCATATAATTCGCTCTAGAAAAATACGTTTCGCAAATTCATAAGAAAAAGCCAAAGCGGTGACTTTGGCTTTTTCACAAACAGCGATTATTTATCGTCACCGTCTACTTCTTCAAAGTCGGCGTCAACCACATCGTCTGCGCCGCCTTGTGCAGCTTCTGGATTTTCTTGTGCTTGTTGTTGTGCTGCTTGTTCGTATAATTTAACGGTTAAGTTTTGTACGATTTCATTCAAAGCATCACGTTTGGTTTTCATTTCTTCTAAGTTGTTTGCTTCAACCGCAGCTTTCAACTCATCACGAGCTTCTTCCGCTTTTTTGACTTCGTCTGCATCCACTTTGCCTTCAAGCTCTTTCAATGTTTTATCAACAGTGAACAACAATGCATCGACGTCATTGCGTAGATCAACTTCTTCTTTGCGCTGTTTGTCGGCTTCAGCATTTGCTTCAGCATCTTTTACCATGCGTTCGATTTCTTCATCTGATAAACCTGAAGATGATTTGATCGTGATTTTTTGTTCTTTTTGTGTACCTAAATCTTTTGCAGAAACATTGACGATCCCATTTTTATCGATATCAAATGTTACTTCGATTTGAGGGATGCCACGAGGTGCTGGTGGAATATCCGTCAATTGGAATCTTCCTAATGTTTTGTTATCAGCAGCCATTGGACGTTCCCCTTGCAAGACATGGATATCAACGGCAGGTTGATTGTCTGCTGCAGTTGAGAAGACTTGTGATTTACTTGTAGGGATCGTTGTGTTACGATCGATCAATTTTGTGAAGACAGCACCCATCGTTTCGATACCTAATGATAATGGTGTAACGTCTAGTAAGACAACATCTTTCACATCCCCAGTGATCACGCCACCTTGGATCGCAGCACCCATCGCTACCACTTCATCTGGGTTTACTGATTTGTTTGGTTCTTTATTGGTTTCTTTACGTACAGCATCAACTACTGCCGGAATACGAGTTGAACCACCAACTAAGATCACTTCATCGATTTCTGATTGTGATAAGCCAGCATCTTTCAAAGCTTGGCGTACTGGAATTTTTGTACGTTCTACTAAGTCTGCTGTTAATTCATCAAATTTCGCACGAGTCAAGGTCATTTCCAAGTGCAATGGACCAGCATCGCCAGCTGTGATAAACGGTAAGCTGATTTGGGTACTTGTTACACCTGACAAGTCTTTTTTCGCTTTTTCAGCAGAATCTTTCAAACGTTGCAAAGCCATTTTGTCTTTTCCAAGATCAATGCCGTTTTCTTTTTTGAATTCTGCTACCATGTGATCGATGATTTTGTTATCAAAGTCATCCCCACCTAGGTTGTTGTCCCCAGCAGTTGACAATACGTCAAAGACGCCATCGCCTAATTCAAGGATCGATACGTCGAAAGTACCGCCACCTAAGTCAAAGACTAGGATTTTTTCATCTTTATCTGTTTTATCTAACCCATAAGCTAAAGCTGCAGCAGTTGGTTCATTGACGATCCGTTCTACTTCAAGACCGGCAATTTTACCAGCATCTTTAGTTGCTTGACGTTGTGCATCGTTGAAATATGCAGGAACAGTGATGACTGCTTTTTCAACTTTTTCACCTAAATAGTCTTCAGCAAATCCTTTGATGTATTGAAGAACCATTGCGGAAACTTCTTGTGGTGTATAAGATTTGCCTTCAACTTCTACTTTGTATCCTGCTTCACCCATATGGCGTTTAATAGAAGAAATCGTATTCGGGTTTGTCACTGCTTGGCGTTTTGCAACTTCCCCTACTTGGATCTCACCATTTTTGAATGAAACAACAGAAGGTGTGGTACGGTTTCCTTCTGGATTCGTAATGATTTTTGCTTCGCCGCCTTCAAGGACAGCAACAGCTGAGTTTGTTGTTCCTAAGTCGATACCGATAATTTTACTCATAAGTAATACACTCCCTTTTTTAATTTAAACATCTACTTATAGATAGAAAGAACTATTGTGCAACGATGACCATGCTTGCACGCAAGACACGATCATGCAATTTATACCCTTTTTGCAAGACAGTAACGATTGTGTCTGCCGGTGTTTCATCAGAGGCAGGTACAGTCTGCACCGCTTGATGCAAGTTCGGATCGAACATTGCACCTTCAGCAGGAATCTCTTCGATTCCCTCTTCTTTTAAGGCTTGACGCAGACTTTCAAGAACCATTTCAACGCCTTTTTTCAAATTCGCCGCTTGGTCTTGATCGACATCTGCTGCCATCGCTCGTTCCAAATTGTCGATTGCTGGCAACAGTTTTTTGCCAAGATCTTGCGAGCGGTATTTTTGTAAAAGTTCCCGCTCATTGCGGTTACGTGAAGTGATATTTGCGATCTCTGCACGAGCACGCAGGAATTGATCTTCCAATTCGTTATTCTTTTCTTGCAAAAGTTCCAATTCGCTTTTTTCCACTGCTTCTTCCTCTGGTTGAGGAGTCTGTGCTTCAGTTTCAGTTGATTCATTTGAAGATTCAGGTGTTTCTGCGGTTTCTTCAGCAGTTTTAGCTAATTCTTCATCTAAACGCTCTTCTTTTTCCGTCACGTTTCAACCATCCCTTCTACGATTTGTTTCATTGCCGCTTATTCATTGGCAGCGTCTAATGCGCGATAATAATCGGCCAATTTTTTTGCTAACTCGCCTCGAAAAACTTCCATCAGTCCAAACATCCGTGAATACGGCATACTTGATGGACCTAATAAAGCGATCGTTCCTTGTCCATGACCTTCGATTTCATAGCTGGCTTGGATCAAACTCATATTTTGTAACAAGTCATTGCCAAGCTCAGAGCCGATTCTGATTTGAATCGCAGAATCTCTTGGCGCCAGCAGCTGTGTCAGCTGATCTGCGTTTTTCATAAATGAATACATCGATTTGAACTGACTAACATCTTGCGTCGGTTCAAAATCCAGAAGATTCATTCGCCCGCCGACGAAGATTTTTTCTTCAAAAATATGGCTCAGCATCGTATCAAAGAGATCAACGATTCCGTCAGTCGTTTGAAAATACTTATGCAGAATCATCGGAATCTCGGTTCTTAATCGATGGTAGACCGTCATTAGAGGTTCACCGATCAATTTGTCGTTGATGATCCTTACCATTTTTTCCAAATCTTCGCTGCTCATCGATTCAGGAAGGGTAAAGACTTGATTTTCGACATTCCCTTTATCCGTCACGATGATCGCGATGATCTGTCGTGCATTCAAAGGGACGATTCGAAAGCCCGTCAATTTCCTTTCCTTCATATCTGGCCCTAGAGACAACGCTGTATAGCTAGTCAAGTTGGACAAGATCGTGGCAGACTGCTGGATGATTTCATTGATTTCATGAAAATCTTTTCCAAAAGAATGACGAATGGTTTGAATTTCGTTTTGGTCAACTTCAGATGGCTTCAATAAGTGATCAACGTAATAGCGATACCCTTTTATTGATGGCACACGCCCTGAAGATGAATGTGTCTTTAATAGAAGTCCAGCTTCTTCCAGCGCCTTCATCTCATTACGAATGGTGGCAGAGCTAGCTTCAACCCCATCTTCCATCAATCGCTTCGAGCCCGTGGGCTGACCAGTATTCGTATAGTTTTGGATGATGAGGTGTAAAATCATTTGTTGTCTAGGTGTCAACATTTTATCCACTCCTCCGTTAGCACTCATTCCTATTAAGTGCTAACACGATTATAAATATACCATATTTGCTAGGAATGTCAAGTATTTGCATCACTTTTTTAGCACTCTTTCTAAGAGAGTGCTAAAAAAAGAAAGCAAAAAAGAAGCAGCGCGAAATGGCTGCTTTTCTTCCTTGTTCTTTCTTATTTTTCTCCATCCAAGAGAAATGCTTCAAACACTTCGTTGCCAATGAACATCCCAGCTTTCGTTAAAAAGACACGATCACCTTGACTAGCCAACCAGCCTTTTTGAATCAACTGTTCGCTAGTTGAACCATAGATTTCCTGAAAAGACTTCCCGAATTTTTCTGCAAAGCGTATTTTTGAAATGCCAGCCTTTTTACGGAGGCCTAAAAAAAGTTCCTCTTCCATTTGATTGCTGGTTGTCAATTCTTCGATTTCGTGGATTGGCAACTGATTTTCCTGCAATGGTTTCAAATAATGCTGGATCGGTCCTTTATTCTTGTAGCGAGACTGTCCAAGATAACCACTAGCGCCTGCCCCAAAGCCAAAATAATGTTCATTGTTCCAATACACTAGATTGTGCAAGGACTCATACCCTGGTCGGGCAAAATTACTGATTTCATATTGGGTCAAGCCAGCTTTGTTCATCGCAGCGATCGCTTCGTCAAACATCTGCGTTTCAGCTTCTTGAGAAGGTAGTGCCATTCTTCCTTGGCGAACCCAGTTCATAAACATGGTTTTGTTTTCTAAGATTAAGGAATACATCGCATAATGAGGCAACCCGAGATCAATCGCTCGCGTCAGCGTATCACGGAAGCTTTCAATGCTTTGTCCCGGAAGTGCATAAATCAAATCGATCGTCACATTCTGAAAATCATGTTTTTCTAGCAGTTGGATGGTTGAATAAACATCTTCAGCAGTATGCTTGCGACCAATCTTTTTTAGCAAGCGATTATCAAAGGTCTGGACCCCCATAGACAATCGATTGACTTGGTGGTTTTTCAACACCAGCATTTTGTCTTCGCTCAAATCACCAGGATTTGCTTCCACGGTAAACTCTTTCGTTGTGTGAGTCGGCAATAATTCGTGTACGCCTGACAGCAATCGATCCAGCTGGCTTGCCGAAAGCGACGTTGGCGTCCCACCGCCAATGTAAATCGTTTCCGCTTCGCTGACTGGCTGGTGGAAAAGAGTCAACTCAATTTCCTTCAACAGTGCTTCGATGTATTCATCCACTGGCTGGCCTTCTAAAAACACTTTGTTGAAGTCACAGTAGTAGCAAATATGTTCACAGAAAGGTATATGTAGATACGCGGAAATATTTCCTGCGCTTTTTGTAGATGGATCATTTATTGTTTGACCTTCAAGCATTACTAAGTGATTCTCCTCTATCTTCTTTTTCACTCGCATTGCTGAGAGTATCGGCACTTATTGTAGCACAGATCTGTGAATTCTCCTATCACTTGAAATAGCAATAAGCAAAAAAACACCACTTCAAGAAAGTGATGTTTCAGAACAATCATAGAAAAAACCAAGAGGACTACTCCTATTAAGTACGGTAAACTACCGTTTTTGTTCTTATGGCAAACAGAAAAATTGCGGTCTGCTACAAGAACTAACACTTCCCCCAAATTGTTAGCGCCACAAAAGATAAGCTGTTGTCGGCGGCTTACTGAATAAGAGTAGCTCTCTTCTTGAAAGACAATCGCTTGCCTTATCTGACTCTAGTATACCTTGATTTAAAAATTAAGTCCTATCATCTTTTTCATCAGTCTATGAAAACAGTGAGGAATGTAAGGACGCTTGATCGATTAAAAAACATGAAGCAAGATGTCGATCAAGTAACGGATCAACCGATAGGCGATAAATAAGAAAAAAATATTTCCTAGCAAAAATTGAAAAACATTTCCGATAGATCCTTTAAAGGAGCGAAAACTGAAATACCGGGACCAACGCCTGAACCCATTTTGGCGATTTCGCTTTAATCGATACGCTTCATCATACTTCATCTCTAAGAGGTCATAATAAAAGATCATTAGGGGTTGTTGCACAAAAAACACTTTCTTATACCCTGCCATCAGCGTGTACTGCTTATTATTGGAAGGAAAGTTGCGATTGCCGTTTTTCTTCACGCGCATCGTTGTTCCATCCTTCATGTGGAATGCATAATGATCCTCGAATTCTGTCAGTTGATAAATTTGCGGCACCTGATTTTCTTCTTCGAAAGCAAGTACGACCTCACTCGCTCGCTGATAAAGTGAAACTAACCATGCCATCATCCCTAGCAAAATAACCAACAAAATGATATTTAAAAGCAAACTTTCTTGTAACAAAAATAGGTAACCTAAGATAATCAAAATCGCCACGCCAAGAGCAAGCATTCTTCTACGGAAATAACTACGATACATCAATTCAAAAGAGCGCCGATAGTAGGCAAAATCTTCTTTTACAAAATCCATTCTTACCACATCTTTCCAGCTTGAGGTTGCTGCTACTGTATCAAAGATCCCTTTGAAAGTCAATTTACCGAAAAAGTTTCAGCGTCAGATTTGTATCAAACAAGAAAACGTTTTATAATAAAAGATGTAACTAAAAAAAGCGACGAAAGTAGGTTGAAATACGTGATATTACAAGAAACATTTACTTTGCAGAACAAACTGACGATTCCTAAGATCGGCCTTGGGACCTGGCAATCTTCGCCAGAAGATGCTTACAATGCAACAAAATTTGCCATCCAAGATGGTTATCGACATGTCGATACAGCTGCTGCTTATAAAAATGAAGAAGCAGTTGGGAAAGCTGTCCGCGATTCAGGCGTTGCTCGTGAAGAGATTTTTGTTACCACGAAAGTACCTGCTGAGTTAAAAACTTATCAAGAAGCGGTTGATAGCATTGATGCTTCTCTAAAAAAACTTGACTTAGGGTATATCGATTTGATTTTGATCCATGCCCCTCGTCCTTGGAAAATCATGGGAAACAATCCAGAAAATAAAGATTTTTATCTTGAAAACATCGATGTTTGGAAAGCATTAGAAGAAGCCTACTTAAGTGGAAAAGTAAAATCGATCGGTGTTTCAAACTTCGATCAAAAAGATTTACAAAATATTTTCGATCATTGCGATGTGAAACCAATGGTCAATCAGTTTATTTACCATATTGGTCGCACAAATGAAGAATTATTGGCATTTTGCAAAGAGCACGAAATTTTAGTGGAAGGCTATTCACCAATCGCTACTGGTCGTTTACTAGACAACGATGCGGTCAAAACGATTGCGGAAGCCTATGGAAAATCGATTCCACAGCTTTCTATTCGTTACCTACTACAAAAAGATATTTTGCCATTGCCAAAATCCGTTCATGAAGAATACATTTCAGATAATGCCAAAGTTGACTTTGAAATTTCTGAAGAAGACATGAAGAAATTAGATGAGCTGCAAGCATAAGAATTCTTGCATTTAAGTGAAAAAGCAGCCCGATCAAGTCCAGCAAATGCTGGTCATAGATCGGGCTGCTTTTTTGTCTTTTACAACTCTGTTTAGAAAAACAACCGACTCTTAGTCTGCCAAAATTGGCTTCTTTTTACGCTAGTTGCTCAAAGGTACCCCATACTTTCACTTCTTGTTTTTCTACCATCGTTTTGCCTTTTGCTAGAACTGTTTCTACAGCGAATGATTCTTTGTTCAGCAAGCAAATATCAGCATCCATCCCTGCTGCAAGACGTCCCTTTTGATCAAGCTTCAATACTTTCGCTGGATTGGAAGTGATTGCACGAATGGCGATTTCCAATGGAATCTGCTCTTTTTGGACTGCTTCTTTAATGCCTACCATCAGCGCTCGCGAACTGCCGACACCCAGACCTATGAATTGATTGTTTTCATCAAAGTAAGGGAGACTGCCTTGCCCATCAGAGGTCATGGTAAATTGATCCAGCCCGATCCCTTCTGCTAACAAACGTTTCAATCCTTTACTGAAGCGAACCTCATCGTCTTCTTTTTCCCAGAAATCAGGATCTTCACTCGCCGTAAAATCGATCGTTCCACCCATTTTTGCAAAAGCAATACTCGCTTCGAAAAGCTCACTGGTCCGATTGGCATGTGTAGGTAAAAATTGGCTGATTAGAATCTCTGTCTCTTCGATGGTTCGTAAAAGCAGCTCATATTTTTTCTTCCCTCCACCTAAGTGGACGTTCACGATGCCTGCTTTTCCAGAAAGCATCCCACCGACACGAGCATCCGCAACCGCGCGGGTAAATTCTTCGAAACTTGGTTGTGAAGAACGATGGTCAGAAACGGCAATTTCACCAATACCAATAATTTTATCGATAGTCAAAAAATCTTGGATGATGGAATCCGTGACAGGCGTCAATGGCAATCGATAAGAACCGTCATACAAGTAAGTCGTGATGCCTTCCGCCTCTAGTCCACGGGCCTTACTGATCAAGGCAGTCATATCTCTGCCTACTCCGTCAGTACCTAAGCAACCAACTACCGTCGTCACTCCTGCAGAGGTCAGCTGAGACAATTTCACTTCAGGTGTCCGGTTTTGAAAACCACCTTCCCCGCCACCTCCTAAGATATGAAAGTGACAGTCAATAAAACCAGGCACAGCAAGCAACCCTCTGCCATCGATTTCTTCAAGAGCAACGCCTGAGAATCCTCCTTGAATCGAATCTTGAATGGCAATAATCTTGTCTTCATTTAATAAAATATCTTTTTTTCCTAAATAGTCAGGCGCGTAAACCTCCGCTTGTCGTATCACCTTCATGAGTGCTTCCTCCTTGTGCCTAATTACTTCTTATTGCAAGCCGATTGCGACCGCAATAAAGATGAAGATCGTTCCTAATACAAATAAGAACCCTTGCATTTTGATCTGGAATTTCGCCCATTTCACCCATTCGATTCTTGCGACACCCAGGACACCGATTAGACTTGCTGATACTGGCGTGAAGGCATCCATAAAGCCTGATCCCAATTGGTAAGCCAAGACAGCGATCTGTCTAGATACACCCAAAAGATCGGCTAACGGTGCCATGATCGGCATGGTTAATGCAGCCTGACCTGAATTTGAAGTCACGATCAAATTGAAGAAACTTTGGAAAATGTACATGAACCAAGCCCCAATAAATGCTGGAACATTGCTTAACAAACCGCCGATGCTATGCAAAATCGTATTCAACGCTGACGGCACGTTGGCATCAGAACCGCCGAGAACCAGAAGAATCCCTTTGGCCATCCCTACAACGATTGCAGTTCCTGCCAATTCTGAGGCACCTGATTGAAAAGCACTCGCCACGTCATTCAAGCCCATATTTTCTAATTTGAAGAGAACTGCAATGATTCCTGCCCCTAAGCCCATAACAAAGAATTGGGAAGCAATCTCAGGAATATAATAGCCTTTTTGTGTCACACCCCAAACGATCCAGATCAAGACTGCTAGCATTTCAACCAAGATCAATTTATGACCTAATAGAAAGGGTTTTTGCTCACTAGAGGTTTTCTCAAGATGATTTCTAAAATATGCATCCGATTGATAGGTTAGTGACTTCTCCGGATTCTTGCGGATTCTTTCGGCATAGATCATGAGGTATCCTGCAGATAATGCGGTAACCACGACCCACATGATGATTCGGAACGTTGCCCCTGAAAGAACCGGAATACCTGCGATCCCTTGAGCCACTGCCACACTAAATGGACTCATCCACGAGGTGGCATTCCCAATCTGGGAGGCGACATAAGTGACAGTGACCGCCACGATCGAATCATACCCTAATGCGATCACGAAAGGTACCATGACCATCGAAAACGGAATGACTTCTTCTGCCATCCCAAAAGTAGCACCCCCAAATGAAAAAGCAAAGAACAATAACGGCAATGCCAAACGTTCTAATCCACGGGTTTTGCTGATAAACGCAAAGATCCCTGCATCGATCGCTCCGGTTTGCATGATAATACCAAATGCACCCCCGACCACTAAGATCAGCGCTGCGATCCCAACTGCTGATCCATATTTATCGCCAGAAACCAACCCTTCAAAAACAAAATTTAAAAAACCGAAACCGTTAAAGTCATCAGTTCCCCAAACCTTGGCTGTTTTATGCAGTTTTTCAGAAGTATCATAAATTTTTTCCCCGTAAAGACTGTAAAGCGTATCATCGGTTAGTCCCACCTCATCTAATTGACTCTGGGATAACTCTTTAGGCCCTTCAGCTAGAACAGCTGCTAAAGCCTCAGGATCGACATCTATTTCTTCCAGCTCTTGTGGATCGTCTTCCAATTGATTCAACTGTTGATAGACGTATTCGTTATCTAACGGGTAGGCATAACGAAACGAATCTTGCATTAAGACCGTTCTGGTACTGATTTCCCCATTTGCATCGGTATACTCGATTTCTTGTGTACTAAATTTCCCAGCGGGAACTAAGAAAGTCAGCAACCATGCCAACAGCACAACCCCAAAAATGATGACATACGTATGCGGCGTTTTCATTTTGGTTAAATCTTTCTTTTCTTTCCCCTTTTTCGCTTTTTTTCCAATTGTCACTTTTTCTCTCCCTTTCCCTTTGCAGCGTACTGCATAAATTATCATTTTAGCCTATTTTTTAGTATATCGAAAAAACGTTTTTTCCTCATGGGGAAAGCATTAGAATTCAAATAAACTACGTTATAAAAAGAGAGAAAAAGAAAAAGTGAAAAGAAGCCAGAAACGCTTCTTTTCACTACGAATGATTAGTTTTCTTCTGAAAGGCCATCAAAATAAGCTTCAGTGTCTCGTTCGTCTTGCTTTAATTGTTCAATCAATGCTTGCGCACCATTGAAAGCCACTTGATCACGCAAGAAATGATGCCAACGGATTGCCACAGTTTCCCCATAAATATCTTGGTGAAAATCGAGAATATAGATTTCAACTGTTAACTGGCGCCCTTGACCAAAGGTGTCATTGTGACCAATCGATCCCATCGATGGATACCACTTGTCACCGACTTTGATTTCCGTCACATAGACACCTTCTTTTGGCAACCGAACAGTGCTCTTCACTTTGATATTCGCGGTTGGAAACCCAAGTTCTCGTCCTCTAGCATCACCGTGAACGACGGTTCCTTCAAATTCATAAATATACCCTAACAAGCGATTGACTTGCGCCATATCGCCATTTTGTAGCGCAGAGCGAATGCGTGTGGAGCTAACCTTTTCTTCATCAAACGATTCTTGCGCGACAGTCACAACTTCAAAACGTCCTTCTGCATAGGTTGGCAACAGCGCCATGTTGGCAATTTCCTTCTTGCCATAGGTATAGTCAAAACCTGCAACAACAACTTTTGCATGCAGTCCGATCATGTATTCATCTACAAATACTTGCGGTGCCAAATTTGCAAAAGCAGAAGTAAATTCAATGATATAAAGAATGTCTACCCCAAGTTGTTCCATATGCGCTTCTTTTTGAGCCAAACTGGTCAGGTATTGCATTTTTTCAGGATCGACTTTTTGAAACACGATCGAGGGATGTTGATTAAAGGTCATCAACGCCAATTTTAATCCTTTTTCCTCTGCAATCTTGCGCCCTGTTTCAATGACTTTCTGATGGCCTAGATGCACGCCATCGAAAAAGCCTAAAACTAAGACGATCTCCTCTTCAGGAATCGTTGCGTGATCATAAGGGTGTCTCATTTCAATGATTTCCATGTTCATTCTCCTATTTCTGTACGGATGACTTTTACCGGTTTCATCATATCGTGGTATTTGTCATGAGCTTTATAAATACTAATTAATTTTTCTTGATAGAAAATCGCCACTAACTCTTCTGGGCGCTCTTGTAATCCAAATGCACGAAATGGCAAACGCATGCCATTTTTTACTTTCTGCCAGAGGTCCGCATCGATCGTCACTTGAACAAACTCCGATACCCCGTATTCTAAAGGTAGTAGTAGTTCCGGAACACGTTGTTCATCGACTGCCTTTTGAACCTCTGCAATCGTGTAAGATTGTTCTTTAGAAAAACCACCGCTTTTTAGGCGTGTCAAATCAGACATATGCGCGGGTACACCCAGCAATTTCCCTGTGTCGACCGCTAATGTGCGAACATAAGTCCCTTTTCCACAAGAAACTTCAAAACGCCAGCTTTGCGTATTGTCCTCATGAGTAACCGGCTCTGAAATTCGTTCAAAGGAATAAATTTCGGCTTTGCGTTGTGGCCGCTCGACAGTTTCATTGTTGCGGGCATATTCGTAAAGTCGTTTGCCATTGACTTTGACCGCCGAATACATCGGGGGTACTTGGGTAATCGTACCCGTCAACTGTTTCATTGCCTGATCGATCTCTTCCTTCGTAAACGGACGAGTTAGTGCTTGTTGTTCAACGATATCCCCCGACCGATCTTCTGTAGTGGTACTGAAGCCCAAAGTGATCTCACCGGTGTAGACTTTTCCAGAATCAACCAAGTATTCAACGATTTTCGTTCCTTTTCCGATACAAATGGGCAAGACACCATCCACGTCAGGATCTAGTGTGCCGCTGTGCCCAATCTTTTTTGTCTTTAATATTTTTCGTAATTTAAACACGCAGTCGTGACTAGTTTGTCCACGCTCTTTCCATAATGGTAAAATCCCGTCCATCGTATTCCTCCATTTCACTTCAACTTGCTTATTATAACATATAAAAAAAAATCATTGCACGACAAAATCCTTTTCGCACCTTCTCATTACATGATAAACTAAGCATATAAGGAGGTCCTAAAATGGTTGTTTTAACGATAGGCTCATTTATTGGATTTGCCATTTTTTTGATCATGATTCAGCTCGGCACGATGCAGCGTTGGGAAGAAGCGTTTGCTTTGCAGATCATCCAAAGCCGTACTCCGTCTTTGACGCGCATGATGCACTTTTTTACCAATTTAGGAAAAGCCTTTCCGACAGTTGCGATCGCTTTACTGTTGTTTGCCTTTCCATCATCGCGGGCGGATCTTGCACCAAAAACAGCAGTCAGTATCTTCATAGTATCAGCAGCTGCTTATCTAATCAAACGAATCGTCCGAAGAGATCGGCCGATCGATCATCGTTTGGTTGAAGAAAAGGACCATAGTTTTCCTAGTGCCCATGCTGCCACATCAGCCGCTATGTACGGAACGATTGCTTTGAATCTTGGAATTTTGGTTCCCACAGCAGTCCTTCCGATGACTCTACTGGCAATTTTGTTAAGCTTTATGATTGGCTTTAGCAGAGTCTACTTAGGGATCCATTTTTTAACAGACGTGATTGGCGGTTGGCTTTTGGGGACAGGGGTTGCTGGACTGGTCACTTTACTGATGAATACCTGATGCTCATTTCAAATAAAAAAAGAACAGCTTCGATTGGAAGCTGTTCTTTTTTTATTCTTCTGAGTGCAATGAACGAATCATTTCATCAATTTTATTCCCGTATTGTACAGATTCATCCAGTTCAAATTGGATTTCTGGGACTTTATAGAGCGTTAACGCTTGACCTAATTCACGACGAACTAAACCAGTTGCTTTTTCCAGTCCTGCTTGGGCTTTTTGCTTATCTGAAGCTAAGTCCGTTAGAGTGCTGTAAAAAATCGTTGCTTGCTGCAAATCTCCAGTTACTCGTACATCTGTGATCGTCACATCTTGCACGCGAGGATCACGAACTTTTTTACGAAGAATTTGATTGACTTCTTTTAAGATTTCTTGTGCCACTCGGCGATCTCGATAATTAGCCATTCAAAAAGCCTCCTTGTATAGTTGTCATTCCGTTATTTTGTCGGTACTTCTTCCATCACATAGCCTTCGACCACGTCATCAACTTTAAGATCGTTGAATTTCTCGATCATCGCGCCACATTCAAACCCTAGCTTCACTTCTTTGACATCGTCTTTGAAGCGTTTCAAGCTGGCAAGTTTGCCTTCATAGATAACGATACCGTCGCGGATCACGCGAACGCCACTGTCACGACGAATGCTGCCTTCCGTCACATAGCAACCAGCAATCGTACCCACTTTAGAAACTTTGTATGTTTCACGAACGATCATTTGACCAGTGATTTTTTCTTCGAATTCAGGATCAAGCATCCCTTTCATCGCTGTTTCGATTTCTTCGATCGCTTTGTAGATGATGCGATGCAAACGAATATCGACTTTTTCCGCTTCCGCTTGCTGTTTGGCTTGCGGTGTTGGACGGACGTTAAATCCGATGATGATGGCATTACTTGCCGCTGCTAGCGTTACATCACTTTCATTGATGGCACCAACGGCTGAATGGACGATGTTTACTCGCACACCTTCCACATCGATTTTCTTCAATGACGCAGCTAATGCTTCAGCTGAACCCTGTACGTCTGCTTTGATGATGACATTTACTTCTTTCAGTTCGCCTTCTTTTAGACTTTCAAACAAGTTATCTAATGTCACACGACTACTTGATGCGCGTTGCTCCATTAAAGCACGTTTTGCCCGTTCTTCCCCTGCTGCCCGAGCTGTTTTCTCGTCTTCAAAAGTAACGAAACGATCCCCTGCTTGAGGGACATCGTTCAATCCTGTGATTTCGACAGGTGTAGCAGGTCCTGCTGTTTTATCACGACGACCTAAGTCATTCGTCATTACCCGAACACGACCGAAGGTATTCCCTACAACGATTGGATCACCTACATGAAGCGTTCCTTGTTGAACCAATAGGGTAGCCACAGGTCCTTTTCCTTTATCAAGGCGTGCTTCAATGACGGTACCGATTGCCCGTTGGGTAGGATCAGCTTTCAAATCTTCCACTTCTGCTACTAAAAGAATCATTTCAAGCAATTCTTCAATGTTTTGCCCAAATTTCGCTGAGATTTCAACGAAAATCGTATCGCCACCCCAGGCTTCTGGGATCAACTCATGTTCACTTAATTCTTGCATCACGTGTTGTGGGTTGGCACCTGGCTTATCGATTTTGTTTACTGCAACGATGATCGGTACTTTTGCTGCTTTCGCATGGTTGATTGCTTCCACCGTCTGTGGCATCACACCATCATCAGCTGCGACAACTAAAATCGTGATATCGGTGATACTTGCTCCCCGTGCACGCATACTGGTAAAGGCCGCGTGTCCAGGAGTATCTAAGAAAGTGATTGGTTTGCCATTGATGTCGATTTGGTAAGCCCCAATATGCTGGGTGATTCCTCCAGCTTCACCACTCGTCACTCGTGAATGGCGTAAAGTATCAAGCAAGGTTGTTTTCCCATGGTCAACGTGTCCCATGATCGTCACAACAGGTGGTCGTGACACCAAGTTCTCTTCGACTTGTTCTTCTTCTTCAAAGAATTTATCGATGTCTGCGATATCCACTTGGACTTTTTCTTGTGGTTCAATTCCGTAATCAGTAGCAAGCAGTTCAATCGTATCTTTATCTAAAGGTTGGTTTTGATTGACCATAACCCCCATCATAAAGAGTTTCTTGATGATTTCAGCTGGTTCACGGTAGATTTTTTTCGCGATATCCGCTACGTTCATGCCTTCTGTGTATTCCAATACTTCTGGTAACTCACGGAATTTACGTGCTGGAACTGGCGGTTTCTTTTCCGTCTGCTGACGGCCTTTTTTGCCTTTTTTGTTAAATTTGTTGCGATTGTTATTGTTGAAATTGTTATTGGGACCACCGTAATTTGACTTGCCGCGGTTTTGATTTCCTCCACGGGAATCATTCGATCCTTGCGCACGGTTATTGTTACGGTCTGCCCCTTGCGTATTTCCTCCAGATTGAGCGGCCGGACGGTTTTGTTGTCCTTGGTTGTTCGGACGGTTTTGCTGCCCTTGGTTTGTTGGGCGGTTTTGTTGTCCTTGGTTATTCGGACGATTTTGTTGTCCTTGATTGTTTGGACGGTTTTGTTGCCCTTGGTTATTCGGGCGGTTTTGTTGTCCTTGATTGTTTGGACGGTTTTGCTGTCCTTGGTTTGTTGGGCGGTTTTGTTGCCCTTGATTATTCGGACGGTTTTGTTGTCCTTGGTTTGTTGGGCGATTTTGTTGCCCTTGATTGTTACGATTCTCTTGGTTATTCACTCGATTATGACTTCCTTGGTTATTTGGTCTGTTACTTCCTTGACTGTTCGTGCGATCTACTTGTCCTTGACCAGCAGGACGGTTATTACTTTGCGCAGTTCGCTGTTGACTTTGATTGTTATGACGGTTTTGGAAGTTAGGATTATTTCTTTGCGTTTTAAATTTCTTTTGTTCTTGTTTTTCCGGCTGGTTGGCTGGTTTCTGATTTGCGGGATTTGAGTTTGCAGATGTTTTACCATTTGGATTGCCGCCTAATGACTGCTGCAATTTCTGCGCCTCTCCATCTGAGATCGCGCCCATATGATTTTTGACATCAAAGCCTAAAGATTGTGCTTTTTCAACAACCTCTTTGCTCGATTTGTTCCATTCTTTTGCAAGTTCATAAATTCTTTTTTTCCCCATGCAATCACCTTCCTAACCTAATATTAATTCCTGCACCTTCCTTGCAAATCCTTGATCTAAGATGCCAATGACCATTCTTGGTTTCCCAATGGCCGCACTGATTTCATCAGCAGAAAATGCATCTAGGAGCGGAATTTCGTAATAAGAACTTTTGTCCTTAATTTTCTTTTGTGTATTTTTACCAGCATCACTGGCGACAATGACCAAAGCAGCTTTCTCATTGCGAATCTCTTTTAAGGTCATTTCTTCACCAGTCACTAATTTCCCAGCACGCATGGCTAGTCCTAACATATTTAATGCTTTGGTTTTATTCATTTGCAAATAACTCTTTTCGCGCTTTTTGGTGCGTTACATAGTCCAATAGTTCTTGGTAAAATTCATCTGTCAATTTCGTTTCCAACACTCGATCTAAAATACGCTTATCCCAAGCTTTCTGGGCTTCAGCCGGTTCGATCGCTATATAGGCACCACGACCAGGCATTTTTCCGGTTGGATCAATAGAAACAACGCCTTCTTTTGAACGAGTGATACGAAGCATTTCTTTCTTAGGCAACATTTCACCTGAAATCACTGATTTTCGTAAAGGAATTTTTCGTTTTTTCATCACGATCTCACCTCAACTATTTTTCGTCAAACTCAACATTTTCGTAATCATCTGCAGTCATGTCTGATGAAAGGATTGCTTCATCGAGCGTTTCTGTAGATTCCGTTGCTTCTGTGCTGATTTCTTCAGCAGCTTCTGAAGCATTTGCATCATACTCATCGATATAGTCGCCTTCATCCAACTTCGCATAAAACTCTTCCATGTCTGTTTCTGATTTAATATCGATTTTGAAGCCAGTCAATTTCGCTGCCAGGCGGGCATTTTGTCCCCGTTTACCGATCGCCAATGACAATTGGTAATCAGGCACGACAACGGTACAAGACTTCGGATTATCAACATCGAAAATAACGTCGCTAACTTCCGCTGGATTCAATGCATTGGCAATGAAGATCGCTGGATCTTCATTCCATTCCACGATGTCCATATTTTCGCCTTTTAGTTCATTGACGATTGCTTGAACCCGTTGTCCTTTAGGACCAACACAAGTGCCGACAGGATCAACGTTAGCATCAAAAGAACGAACAGCCACTTTGGCACGATCCCCTGCTTCACGAGCGATACTTACGATCTCTACAGTACCATCATATACTTCTGGCACTTCTTGTTCAAATAATCGGCGTAGCAAATCTGGATGGCTACGGCTAACGAATACTTGAGGCCCTTTAGACGTATTTTCAACACGAGAAACGAATACTTTGATCCGATCATGGGGTTGATAAAACTCATTTGGCATTTGGTCTTGTTTTGAAAGTACTGCTTCAATTTTACCTAAGTTCACATAAATATAACGATTGTCTTGACGCTCTACGATTCCTTGTAGAATGTCTTTTTCATAAGCACTAAATTCGTTATAGATAATGTTTCTTTCTGCTTCTCGAACTCGTTGCAAAATGACTTGTTTGGCCGTTTGCGCCGCAATACGACCAAAGTCTTTAGGTGTTACTTCAAAGCGGATTTTGTCGCCGATTTCATAAGCGGGGTTGATTGTCATCGCTTCTTTTAATGAAACCTCTAGTTGCGAGTCCATGACTTCTTCTGTCACTTCTTTGACTGCATATACGTGGATGTTGCCTTTTTTCTGATCAAATTCCACTTCCACATTTTGTGCTTGCCCGTAATGACGTTTGTACGCTGAAACCAATGCCGCTTCCAAGGCATCGATGACAATCTCTTTTGAAATGCCTTTCTCTGCTTCTAATGCATCCAATGCATTCAACATTTCTTTACTCATGATTCTTTCATTCCTCCGTGTTTAAAATTGAATGGCTAAACGAGCTTTGGCAATATTTTTCCGGTCGATCGTTCGTTCTTTTTCTCTGGTTTTGATTCGGGTCTTCATAACTAGCTGATTTTCGTCGAATGACTGTAAAAAGCCTTCGAACTGTTTTTCTCCATCAATCGGTTGATACAAAGAAACATGAATGTACTCGCCGACTGCCCGTTGATAATCTGCTTCTTTCTTCAATGGACGCTCGGCGCCAGGGGAAGAAACTTCCAAGAAATAGGCTTGTGGAATAGGATCAGGATCGCATTGGTCTAATTGTTCACTAAGTTGTTCACTGACAAAGGCACATTCCTCGATATCGATTCCGCCTTCTTTATCGATGAACACACGAAGAAACCAATTTTTCCCTTCCTTCACGAATTCTACTTCAACTAATTCAAATTTTTGCGCAACCAGAATAGGGGTCACTATATCTGTAACAGTTTCCACTACTGTACTCACAACATCGCCTCCTTTATTTCTCAACGAAACGAACTTCATTCCATTAAAAAGAGTGAGCGAAAAAACCGCTCACTCACTCTAAGTATCATTACATTGTAAATATAACACAATTTTCATAAAGATTCAACTACTGTCGCATGTTCCCTTCGCTTTCAGAAAAAAACAAAGCATTTTCTTAATGTTTTTTAATGCTTGGGTGAATGGATGTTAGTGAATCACTTGACCAATCCGACGTAGTAGTTGTGGGAAAATACTTTCTGGATCAAAGTCCATGGGCGCTTCATGTGGGAAATGAAGCCAGAGCCGACCACCATAAATTACTAGTACTAAAAGTGTCAATGTCACCCACAGGTTTTGACTGTGGTAAAGTTTGCCGATTTTCGGATTTTTTTTGAATAAAACGATCCCGAATACGATCGGCACTAACCAAAACAAGGGATGAAAATGTAGCGCGCCTTGAAGATCGCCTTGGAATAAATGTAAATATGCGCGCGTCATGCCACAACCTGAACAAGGAACCCCCGTTATCCATTTAAACGGACAGATCAATAATCGACCCAATCATCTGAATCAAACGGATCATTTGAAGCATCAGATGATGTCATAGTATTTTGATCAACTGCTTCCCACATTTGGTTCATGTCTCCTTGTAAAATCGCCATATTGATAAAATCAAAATTAAAGAGGCTTAAGACAACAAACAGAATTTTGTTGTCACTCAAACGAGGCATTTTCGCTCGTTGTTGCGCACTCATAAAGATATCCGCGATTCGATACCACCAATAAATTTGGTACAACCCACAAGTAAGGATCGTTAATAAAATCGACGTCTCTGGTGAAAGACGATTGTCCCCACTGTACTCTGCTAGTTCTTTGGTTGTTTGGTACATCCAAAAGAATGTATAAATGCCACAAGTAATAAATGTTAATAGAATGACCGATACAACCGATTTTTTTCTTACTCCATAATTATAGTTCATCACATACCCCTTCTATTTTTCTCCTTGTTGCTACCTGTTAATTATATATGATTTTATTCACAAAAACAAAATTTTCTGCATTTTCCACAGTTTTTATAGAACAAAAATAGATAAACAGCACCTGCTAAAAAGCAGGTGCATATACTATAAGACAATTATCTTCTTTGTAACAAAAACTATGCGCGACTATAGTTTTTCACTTCTGCAGCCATAGCATCAACAAAAAGATTCAACTCTTCCACTTGAGTTTCTTTGCTGCCATAGCGACGGATATTGACTGTTGCGTCATTGACTTCTTGATCCCCAACAACGATTTGGTAAGGAATTTTTTGTGTTTGCGACGCACGGATCTTGTACCCCATTTTTTCATTGCGATCATCTACTTCCACTCGTAGACCTTGCGCTTGCAAACGTTCTTTGATTTCGTAGGCATAGTCGCTGTGGGCTTCGACTGAGACCGGAATGATCGATGCTTGGATTGGTGCCAACCAAGTTGGGAATGCGCCTTTATAGACTTCTGTCAAATAAGCCACAAAACGTTCCATTGTTGAAACGATCCCGCGGTGGATCACCACTGGACGGTGGTTGTTTTCGCCATCTTCACCAACGTATGTCAAATCAAAACGTTCTGGCAATAAGAAATCCAATTGGATCGTTGACAATGTTTCTTCCATACCTAAAGCTGTTTTCACTTGGACATCTAGTTTAGGTCCGTAGAAAGCTGCTTCACCGTCAGCTTCAAAATAATCCAATTCTAATTCATCCATGGCTGCTTTTAGCATTGTTTGCGCATTTTCCCACATCGCATCGTCATCAAAATATTTGTCTTTATTTTGTGGATCGCGATAGCTTAAACGGAAACGATAGTCAGTAATATTAAAGTCTTCGTAAACGCCCACCATAAGATCCAGTGTCCGTTTGAATTCTTCTTTGATTTGATCAGGACGAACGAATGTATGACCGTCATTTAAGGTCATTTCACGAACCCGTTGCAACCCTGATAGCGCGCCAGATTTTTCGTAGCGATGCATCATCCCTAATTCAGCGATTCGAATTGGTAGTTCACGATACGAATGGATGTCATTTTTGTAAACCATCATGTGATGCGGGCAATTCATTGGTCGTAGAACCAGCATTTCGCCATCACCCATATCCATTGGTGGGAACATGTCCTCGTGGTAATGATCCCAATGCCCTGATGTTTTGTATAAGTCCACGTTTGCCATGATTGGTGTGTATACGTGTTGGTACCCAAGGCTAACTTCTTTATCAACGATATAACGTTCGATCGTACGACGGATCGTTGCTCCTTTTGGCAGCCAGAAAGGCAGACCAGCGCCGACTTCAGGAGACAACATAAACAATTCTAATTCTTTCCCTAGTTTACGATGATCGCGTTCTTTTGCTTCTTCCCGTAAACGGATAAATTCCTTCAAGTCTTTTTTATCGAAAAAGGCTGTTCCGTATACTCGTTGCATCATCTGGTTATCAGAGCTTCCACGCCAGTAAGCACCTGCCACTGATAACAATTTGTATACTTGGATACGACCAGTTGATGGGACGTGAGGACCGCGGCAAAGATCGACAAATTCACCTTGCTGATAGGCAGTAATCGTTTCGTCATCTGGTAATTCAGTGATCAACTCTACTTTGTATGGATCTTCGGCAAAAAGGGCCAACGCTTCTTCTTTTGTTAATACACGTCGTTCGATTGGCAGATTTTCTTTGATGATCTTCATCATTTCTGCTTCGATTGCAGGTAGATCTTCCGCAGTTACTGGGTTTTCCCCATTATCTGTGTCATAGTAAAAACCAGAATCAATTGCAGGTCCTACCCCAAAATGGATCGATGGATAGAGTCTGCGCATAGCTTGAGCCATTAAATGAGCTGTCGAATGACGAAGTAAGCCTAAGGCGTCTTCGTGATCGGGTGTCACGATCTCAATCGTTGCATCTTCTTCGATCGGACGATTAAGATCGATCAGTTGTCCATTGACTTTTCCAGCTAAGGCTTTTTTTGCAAGACTTTTCGAGATACTTTCAGCAATCTCTTTGGTTGTTACCCCAACAGCAAATTCTTTTTTTGCGCCATCAGGAAATGTAATAAATAATGACATATGAATGTCCTCCTTTGAATGATTTCAATCAATAAAAAAAGTCCTAGTATCGGTTACGATACTAGGACGATCACTCGTGGTTCCACCTATTGTTTAAAAACAGAAAAAGTCTGTTTTCCTCTTCATGAGATAACGGTTCAACCGCCTCCGTTTCGACAGAGGTCTAAAAAAAGTGGTCATCCTTTGGTTTTCTTCTAGGAAATTTTCAGCCAAGATTTCCCTCTCTTATCGAAGACTCTCAAATTCAGGTGTCTTTTTTATTGATCGATTATGGCTCAATTAAACCACTACCTACAAGAAAAAGCAAGAGAATTATTTCCAATCGCCATTCACAGCATAGGTTCCTTGCTTCATTTCATTGATGATAACGTGGATATGCTCCTTAGGGGCACCCGTATTTTTATGGACTGCCTCAGTGATTTCTTTCATCATATTCGTCAGTTGTTCTTGTGAACGCCCTTCAACTAGTTCGACATGGATAAATGGCATACGATTTCCTCCTTTGTTTGCTTTTGATTATACACCTTTTTCAAAAAGACAAAAGCGATTGTCGCGCTTTTCATTGAAAATCATGGCCTTCATCTTCTTGATACACAACAGAAAACTTCTCGCAAACACACAGCATTTGAGCATGAAAAGACAAACCCGCTGAGGCATAAGCTCGTCGAAAAAAAGCTTCATGAACACGGCGCCAATAAGCCAAAGTGCGATCTCCTTCCCCTTCTAAAAAGGCGAACGCTGCTGTCACCTCATCAAAAGGCACGATCGACACTGACTCTAAATAAAGAACAGCTCTTGGGACATCCGAACCATCTAAAAGAACACTATACGTTCCTGATTGCGGCAATGCTTCTTGCTCGATTTCATAGAGCGCAGCGGCAGATGTCGTTGCCGTCTTTTTGCCAGCTAAAACCAGTGCTGCCAGTTCATCGGCCATTTGTGGGGTATCACCAAAGGACCAAGCATCTTCATAGGTCAGAGCAGATTGGTTTCTTGAGTTTACTTTTAAAAATCGTTGCCAAAAAGCCTGAATCTGACTGCCTTTTATTTTTGATTCTCTGGACTCATCTGCCAATTTTTTTCACTCCAATACTTCGTATATGTTTGGACATTCTCAGCTTCTTGCCAATCATAAGCCAATCCCAATTTCTCGCTGATTTTCTTTGCTTGGTCATCAAAACGTTTTTGCATCTTCAAAAGTGACTGACCGCAAGCAGTGATCGTGGAAAAATCAAGCAATGAGGTCAATTCCCGCCACTCCTTTTCCGTGAGAAACGACTGCAGGTATTTATGATTTTTTCCAGTACTCACCTGAAATTGCTGAGTGTGGGCAACAAACAAATCTTCAATCCATAACAATTCTTGCCAACAAATGGTGTATAAATGATCCGCAGCATAAATCAGCTGCTTTCGAAGCAGCCCTTTCACGACATACGTGCTTACCCACCAAAATTCGTTGCAGTGTTCCCGAAAAGCGGCTTGGGTCGGACGCTTGATCCAGTAATGCGAATGATTTGCTTGATTAGTAAAACTTAGTAATTGGTCTGGATCAAGCAGCGGCTGCAAGCCTGGTTCGTTAGCCAGCCGATCGACCAGTGCAAGAGGACAAAGCATGAGATCGATTCTTACTCCGTCTAAAAAATGCATCAAGTACGTAAAACAACCACTCAGACTGGGCGGATAGATGGTGCTAGCTTCCGGTGTTTGCCTGATCATGAGCGGTCCAAAGGCTTCTAACCATGAAGGATCATCGACCAAGGGCTGAATATCATCCATTACATAAACCACATCAAAGTCTTGCAAAAAATCTTTTGGCGCCTGCGGATCGGTCCGTGAACCAGATAAACCGATGGCACGTGCCCCAACACCTTCGCCCACCGATTGGATCAGTCGGAGTAGTTCTGCTTCTTCCCTCACTCTTTCCACCTCTAATTCGACTAATTTTTGAATTACTATGCTCTTTCTATAAATATTAGCATAGTTTCTTTTTTTCCACGACATTCGCAGGGAAAATATGCTATAATTTTATGTCGCAATTTTTTTAAGGAGGATCCTTCGTGAACGAACGTCAAAAAGAACAACAACATGTTAATGAAACCATTGCTCTGATCCACAGAGAACAAGCGATCCTTTCGCAGCAAAAACAAGAATTAGCCGCTAAAATGGATGATCAATTAAAAGAAATCGCCGATAAGAAAATTCGCGGGGGCGACAGTGAAGCCTTTTATGAATCAGTTATCGAGTACCAGCAGCATGAACAAGAATTGCTGATAAAATACCAAACCGCAGAATCGCAAGAAAAACGCGTCAAAACCTTAACAACGATGGCGGGCAATCCGTATTTTGCTCGAATCGATTTCAAAGAAGAACAAGAGACCGAGACCCTCTATTTGGGGATCGCTTCATTGCGAGACAAAGATGAAGAAACGATCGTCATTGACTGGCGCGCACCGATCGCCAATCTTTACTATGAAGGAGAGCTTGGTGAGACCTTCTACGAAACAGACACTGATCGGTTTACGGTAGAATTGCTTTTGAAACGCCAATTTAAAATTCAAAATGGTGAAATCTTGTCGATGGTCGATACTTCGGAGATCATCAATGACGAATTTTTGTTGGAAATTTTGGATGAAGCCTCTTCTTCTCAAATGCGTAACATCGTTTCAACGATCCAAAAAGCGCAGAACCAAATCATTCGTGATACCACCAATAAATTCTTACTGATCGAAGGGATTGCTGGAAGTGGGAAAACCTCTGCTTTGTTGCAGCGGGTCGCCTTTTTACTTTACCGGAATCGCAAATGGCTGGATGAAAAACAAGTCTTGCTGTTTTCACCCAATCATTTGTTTTCTGATTATATTTCCATGGTCCTGCCTTCTTTAGGGGAAAGTGAAGTGCCCACAAGAACCTTCCACCACTTTATCCAATTGATTCTGACTGGCTATGAAGTGACGAAAGAAACCCAACAAGAAGAAACCTTTTTAAGCGGAGACGACGACGCCATTGAAAAAATCAAAAGCAGTCTTTTCTTGGTGGAAAAAATCAACCGTTATGTCCGTTCCATCGCACCGATTGGTCCCTTGTTCCGTGATCTAAAAATCCAAGGGCAAACCTATTTGACAAAAGAACAAATTCGCCGCTGGTATCAAGAAACCAATAATGAACTGCCGATTTACCAAAGAACCCAACTGCTTCAAACGAAATTATTAAAAAAAATCGGCGGCTTGGAAAAAGATGAAGCCAAAAAAGACTGGGTCAAAGAAGCGACCGAAGAACAATTGCAACAAGTATTCGCCAACGATCCTCATCAAGAATACAGCGAAGAAAACGAACGTCGTTTGCGGAAGAAGCTCAGACAGCAAATCGTCCGCAAGAAGTTCCGTTCCTTGACGCGGGGAGTGAAAAACTTTCAGTTTATCAACCAAGCCAAACAATACTTACACTTTCTACAATCGGTTGAGTCTGCTGCAGTCAAAGAAACTGGCATCGAGGCTGCGGCTTGGCAGCAAAGTATTGCCGACATTCGTCAAGGTATGCGCCAAAGACAGATCAAACAAGAAGACGCCGTTTTGTTTTTCTTACTGATTAAACAGCTCTATCCTGTTCACGTCGAAGAAAAAGCTCGGTTTATCTTTATTGATGAAATGCAAGATTTCCCACCTGCCCAAGTGGCATTGCTGCGTCAGCTTTATCCAAAGGCTGGTATCACCCTTTGCGGCGATTTGAATCAAAAAGTGTATGGCAATGAAACGATCGTCGGGGCATTAGCAGAATTATTCCCTCACGAAAGTGTAAAACGTTATCAATTGAAAACCAGCTATCGTTCGACTAAGGAAATCACAGATTTCGCCAATCAATTTTTAGTGGGCAGTGATCAAGTGGAATTGACGGCTCGTAAAGGGGCGGTACCAGTAATTACTAAAGGAACTGCAACTGAAAATCTGGCTTTCCTAGAAACTAGTATTCGTGACGCAGCTGAGAATCAGCGTTGGCGCACCGCGATCATTTGTAAAACCGCAAAGGATTGCCAACAATTATATGATCAATTGGCAGAAACAATGCAGGATCAAGTGCAGTTGATTACTTCTGAAGAAGACTTCATGAAACGCAATGTGATGATCTTCCCCGCCTTTTTAGCAAAAGGGCTAGAGTTTGACCAAGTCTTTGTCTGGACGCTGGGGGCCGCTTTTGAGACCGAACAAGACCAATTGATTTTCTATACGATGGCGACACGGGCCATGCATCAGTTGACAATTCTTACAAACGAAGAATTGCCGCTTTTAGCAAAAGCTAATCCTGCCACTTATCAGTTCCAAGAAGCATCAAAGATTGACTAAAAAACTAACAAAAAACATCACGATCGGCTTGTTTCATTTGAAGAAACAGTCGAAAGTGATGTTTTTTAGCCTTTTAATTCGCCGATAAACAAGCGGGTTTCTGGATAACGCATCCCGACGATGGTTAAAATCATTTGCAGCTCAGAAACGTGTTCTGGCTCTTCTGGAACGAATAATTTTGTATGTCGGCCGATACTGCCGTTATCGATCAAGCGATGGGTACGATTCCATTGACTAAATTCCTCAATCGTCGTAAAGCGACTAAGAGGGAAGCCAGCACCATCAAGAATTTCTGTCAATCGAAAAAGTACATATGAACTATCGATAACAAATTCTTTTCTGTGAGGCAAAGCACGCGTTCGTTTATAATCAATAATTGCTTTTTCTGGTCGGTGCTCTAAAAGCCAATCCAACAGCAAGAAGAACCCTTCCATTCGGTACTCATCGATAAAAAGTCGTTCAGAGTATTCCGACATGCGAAAGACTAATGGAATCAAAAAACGCTCTTTATAAATCAATAATGGTGCGCGATCAACCACGACGTTTA
The DNA here is from genome assembly GCF_002393265.1 of Enterococcus sp. FDAARGOS_375. Classification (NCBI taxonomy): domain Bacteria; kingdom Bacillati; phylum Bacillota; class Bacilli; order Lactobacillales; family Enterococcaceae; genus Enterococcus; species Enterococcus sp. FDAARGOS_375. The sequence continues at coordinate 3,280,426 of NZ_CP023515.1, forward strand.
AATAACGATTTAAGTAGGAAGAACCACGATAATCGCCCAAACGATACCCCTCTACCCCATACTTTTTATATTTTCGGCAAAGGGCCGAACAGTCAGAAATCGATACAGACACTTCTGCTAGCTTCTCAAAACCACTTAAGATTCGATTAAATGGCTCTAAAACGATTTTTTCTTCCATGTCTGCCCCCCTAACGAGTTGTTTGCTTATGTAGTAAATCATAACATATAAAATGCCTAGAAACCAACTGAAAAGATAATGAATCTGGAAGAATTTTCAAGAGAAGTGCTTCTCGCTCTCTTGTTTTTTCACTTGGCTAAGCAGCGGAAAACCCATTGAAAAAAAACACCAAAAAATGGCAGCCAGATTACCTCTAGGCTGCCAAGTGCGTTTTATTCTTCGGCGTCTGCCACATTGTGATAGACGTTTTGTACGTCTTCAAGATCTTCTAACACATCGATCATTTTTTCGAATTTTTCTAGATCGTCACCCGTCAAGGTTACTTCATTTTGAGGAATCATTTGCATTTCTGCAATTGAGAATTCAGTGATTCCTTTTTCTTTCAAGGCTTCTTGAATGGCATGGAAGTCACTTGGTTCACCGTGAACGATGATTTGTCCATCTTCTTCAACAACATCACGAACATCGATCTCTTTGTCCATCAAATATTCTAAGATCTCATCCGCATCGTCACCGGCAAAGCCAAAGAGTGCCGTGTTATCAAACATATAAGCAACTGCACCTGAAACGCCCATGTTCCCGCCGTTTTTACCAAACGCGGCCCGAACATCAGCTGCAGTCCGATTGACGTTGTTTGTCAAAGTATCGACGATCACCATAGATCCGTTTGGTCCAAATCCTTCATATCGAAGTTCTGAGTATTGTTCATCGCCAGAACCTTTGGCTTTTTCAATCGCACGGTCAATAATGTGTTTTGGCACATTGTAGGTTTTCGCACGTTCGATAACAAAGCGTAATTTTTGGTTCGCGTGCGGATCAGGATCACCCGATTTTGCTGCTGCGTAGATTTCGATTCCAAATTTTGCATAAACTCGGCTATTGTTTGCATCTTTAGCAGTTTTCTTCGCTACGATATTTGCCCATTTACGACCCATGATTTCACTTCGCTTTCTTGTTTTTAAAAATCCTTATTCATTATACTTGTCAAATGGCGTTCTGTGAAGTAATTTTCACTTATTTATCAATAAAAAGCGGAATTCTTCGAAAATTTTGTTCTGTGATTTGAGCATTCCCTTGTTGATAGATCTGGTCGATCCGCAATGACAAGCCATAGCGCTGTGCTTCTTGCTTACCGAATTTAGCGATCAGCGGCAGGGTCAGCTCTTTTTTGACCTCTTTTAAATAGTGCTGCCCTTGCTTCGTATACCCTAAGACTCGAATAAAGGAATGTTCTTGGGCTTCCTTCATTTCAGCTTTTGTCACTTGGAACAATACATAACAAGCAAGGCGCTGCAGCCGCGTTTGGGTATAACGCTTCGTCTTTAACAACTTGATAAAATCTGCAAAAGAATCCGCCGCCGTCACATATTGTTTCAGTCGATATTCTAGTCCTTCTTCCATCTGGTAAATAGCCGCTAATTTTTCAAGAGGGGCAGAAATGATCTGGTATTGAAGGTACGGCCAAAAAGCTTCCCAGTCGACTGTTGCTTGTGAAAGAAAGTTTTGTGTAGCTTCCGGAACAAAATCCGCAACAGCTGCACCTTGTTTGATTGCTTGGCGAATGGCTGTTGCACTGGCGATCGTTGGATGATCGAATTGTTCTGAATGATAGGACGCCGCAACACGTTGGATGGGGACCAAGCGCAATGGTTTTTCATAATGTAACACTTCCCGTGCATACGCCATACCCAACAGATGATTCGGCTGATCTTTTTCTGCATGGTACTCAGGATAAAGCTCACTGAGAACCGCACTCATTTTTTGACTATAGGTAGCATTTTGCCTAGCTATGCGTTGAAATGCATCATCGATCATCCGCTGATTTTCTTTTTCAAACTGAGCGAACTTTGCATAGTCAAAGGGTTGTTTCGCATCTGTTCCAAAACACAAAGAATCACATTGCAGATCTTGTAAGACCCTAATCGCTCCCGCTGCAAAAAAATCAGCAGACTGGACGGCCCAAGCGGATGGCAGTTCAACGACCAAATCGACGCCATTTTGCAATGCCGCTTGGGCTCGCTGCCATTTATCGATGATTGCCGGTTCACCACGCTGTAAAAAATTTCCACTCATCACGGCTACAATGACCTCGGCGTTGGTTTCTTGCCGAGCTTTGTCCACGTGGTATTGGTGTCCATGGTGAAAAGGATTATATTCTACGACTAGTCCGCAAGCCTTCATCGACATCCCTCCTGTTTTACATAACGGTTACTTATGGCAGACAAAAAACCAGCGACGGCTTTTTTCATTTGGTTTCGTATCGATAAAATCGGCGTAGCATTCAACATTAGCAAAACCAGCATTTTCTAACATTCTTAAATAGCTTTCGAGAGGATAGGTTCTTTCTTGATGAAGCTCATCTAAGCGTTCAAACAAGCCATTCTCTTGTGCAACAAAAAAGGTCAGAAAGTGTTCAATGCTATGGTCTTTTTCGCCTTGATAGCTTTCCCAAAGAAAGGCAAATTCATCGGTTTGGTAATGATAGCTATAATCAGGAAAGACTTCATCGATTTGATATAAAGAATGCACATCAAATAAAAACACGCCATCTTCTTCTAAACAACTGTAAACACCATCAAAAACTTGCTGCACACTCTGCTCGTCTTCCATGTAGCAAAGGGAGTCAGAATAACAGGTAATTGCTTGATAGGTGCCAACATCTACGAGATCCAGCATGTCACCCGCAACAAACTGCACAGCTGCCGCTTCTTTTTCTGCCCGTTGACTAGCGATCATCAGCATCTCTTCTGAAAGATCCAACCCAGTCACATCAAAACCAGCATTGGCAAATTCAACGGCTAACGCACCGGTTCCACAAGCCAATTCTAACAGCTGTTTTCTTTCTCCTAAATGACGACAAGAAAAATCCAGCCACTTTTTATAGAGACTGGAATCCATTACTTCGTCATAGACAAATGCGAAGGTTTCGTAAGCCATTACGCCACGACCCATTCATTAAGATCCACAAGCGGCGCATCAGACCATAATTTTTCTAGGTTGTAAAAAGCACGTTCTGAGGCACTGAATACGTGAACGATCACGTCACCTAAATCGATCAAGACCCATTTTCCACCATCTTTTCCTTCGACACGGCGAACAGATACTTGATTTTCTTCTTCTTTATCGATGACTTCATCGATGATCGCATTGATTTGACGTTCACTATTTCCTGAACAGATCACAAAGTAATCTGCTAGTAAAGAGATTTCCCGCACATCTAATGCCATAATATCTTCGGCATGTTTTGAATCGGCGGCTTTTACAGCAATTTCTAATATTTTCTGACTATCTATGGTAATTCCCTCCTATATTTGGCTACCCAAAAATTGTAGGTTTCGATCGTTTTTGGGTAGATAACTGCTTCTGTTTCGATCAAATGAAGCAAGGTATGTTTCGTTTCGTAAGCAACAGCGGCATCTAAGTCGATCATTGCGATTTCCCTAGCCTCAACGACTCCAGGAAACGTTCGTCCGGGTTCGATATAATCTGCCACATAGATGATTTTATCTAGTAGGCTCATCTTGGCAGCTCCGGTGGTGTGCAAACGGATCGCTTGTAAGATTTCTTCATCATCGATCTCTAATTCTCGTTGAACGAAATCAGCACCGACGAGTCCATGCCAGATCGCATTGTTCCAGTTCAAGAGATCCAAATCAAAGCCATCTCTACGAATGACTAATCGAAATTCTTCATCGCTGCGTTCTTTTGCATAATCATGAGTCAAAGCAGCAATGCTGGCTTTGACCGGTGAAGCGCCATATTTTTCCGCAAGGGCAACGGCGGTTTTTTCGACACCCAACACATGCTCAAAGCGCTTTTGACTCATCTGCATTTGGACCTTTTGCATCAAAAGTTCCCGTTCTGCTTGTGTGTAGTGTTCACTCTTCATCCAAGTACAACCCCTTTTCTTGAATATAATGTAACACATTATCTGGCAATAAGTAGCGAACGGAACAACCTTGTTGTACTTTTTTACGAATTGTCGTTGAGCTGACATCCATCAAGGGGATATCAATCCAAATAATCGGGTATGGACTGTCAATGGGCACTTCCGGGCGGCGAACCCCCACAAACGTTACCAATTCCATCAGCTCATCGATTTGATGCCATTTTGGTAAATAGTTCACCATATCTCCGCCAATGATAAAATAATAATTAGTATCTGGATTCTTAGCTGTCAATTCCCGCATCGTATCAACTGTATAACTCTTCCCTTTTCGTTCCAACTCAATGGTCTCTACAGCAAATCGCGGATTATCGGCGATCGCCAACTCCAACATCGCCAAGCGGTGCTCAGCTGGGATCGTCTTTTTCTCATCAACATGAGGCGGTAAATACTCAGGCATGAAATAAACTTTATCCAGCCCTAATGCTTGCCCTACTTGCTCACCCATGACCAGATGTGCGTAGTGTACTGGATTAAAATTTCCACCAAGAATGCCCACTTGCTTTTTCGGTACCAGTTCTTGTGTTTGTGTTTCTAAAACCGTTTGTACCTTGCCAAATGTTTGTCCTTGCATGCCTTTTCCCTCCTAAATTGAACGAACTTTGCTTGAAATCGTTTGGTATTTTTCTTTGCTTGACGGTTTGAATAAAACGATCACTCGTCCGATGATCTGTACCACTTCACAGCCGACTTTCTCACGGATCGTTTCAGCTGCTTCGTCAGCAACCTCATCGGTATTTTGGAGCAATGAGACTTTGATCAATTCTCGTTTTTCTAGTGCTTCTTCAATTTGCGCCATCATTGCGTCATTCAAGCCGCCTTTGCCGATTTGAAAAATCGGATTTAAATGGTGCGCTTCACTTCGTAAAAATCTTTTTTGTTTTCCTCGTAAGTCCATAATCTTCCTTCTTCCTTATACTAATGCTTTACGTCTAAGCACATCGACACCTTTTGGCGCCCACCCGGCGATGACACACGGTTTGGTGATCGTGATCCAGCCAAGTCCCGCAAAAACGATGTCGGTTTTTTCTTTGATTGAAAATTCAAAACGGACGAGTTCAGGAAAATCCGCCACTTCATCTGCTCGCGGCGGCTGCAGCAGCCCACCAACATGTTTCTCATAAAACTCATCGGCTTTCGTTAATTTGGTCCGATGGATCGCCACATCATTTGCTACATAAGCAATAAATGAACTGCGTTCTCCTAGAATGAAATCAAACCGGGCAAGTCCTCCTAAGAACAAGGTTTGTTCTGGATTCAATTGATACACTTTCGGTTTGATCTCTTTGGCTGGTGCCACGATTTTTAGATCTTTTTTACCTAGATAATGCGCCATTTGATGACGATGAATGATTCCTGGTGTGTCGATCAAAAAGTGCCCATCGTCCAATGGAATCTCGATTTTATCCAATGTGGTTCCAGGAAAGCGCGAAGTCGTGATCAGTTCGTTGATCCCCGCTGTTTGTTTGATGATTTGATTGATCAATGTCGATTTCCCAACATTTGTCACACCAACCACATACACATCGCGTCCTTCACGATACGTTTCGATCGCTTGCAGTAAAGCTTCCGTTTCACCTGGTTTCTTGGCGCTCGTCAATAATACATCGACGGGTCTTAAGCCAGCTTCATGGGCACGTTCCTTCATCCATTGGGTCATCTTCGATTTTTTCAAAGATTTCGGTAAAATATCCACCTTGTTGCCCACTAATAAGACAGGATTATTCCCAACAAAGCGGTGCAGTCCTGGGATCAATGAACCATTAAAATCAAAAATATCGACGACATTAACGATCAAGGCATCTTTTTCTCCGATTTCATTCAGTAAACGCAGAAAATCATCGTCTGTCAGCGAAACATCTTGAATCTCATTGTAATGGCGCAAGCGGAAGCAACGTTGACAATAGACTTCTCCTGATTCAATTCCTTTTTCTAATGCAGATTGCGGGGTGTAACCCAATTCGTTAGGGTTTGTTGTTTGAATCAATGCCCCGCAGCCGATACAGTGAATTTCTTCGATTCCTTCTGTCATATTAAATTCCTCCACGCCATTTTAGCTCTGGGTTATGTTTCAATAGATAGTTCATGATTTTTCTTTCTGCCGCTCGATTAAACTGGGTTTTCCAAGAATCCGTTGGGATCACTGGTTTCACTAAAATACTGCGAACACCGGCACGATTGGCACCTCGTACATCCGTCATGATTTGATCACCGATCATGACGACCTCTTCTTTTTTCAAACCTAATTGCTGATACCCTTGTTTGATCCCTCTTGAAAAAGGTTTTAATGCGCGGTGTACGTACTTTAAGCCAAAGGGGGCAACTGCCCGTGCCACTCGTTCACTATTGTTGTTAGAAACCACTATCACCGGTATGCCAGCGTTTTTCATTTCCAATAACCAGTTTTTTAATTCTTCGGTTCCATCAGGATTGTTCCAAGCAATCAAGGTATTGTCAAGGTCAGTCAAAATCCCCTTGATTCCCTGTGCCTTAAGTTGGCTGGGCGTAATTTTATAAATCGCATCGACCATCCAAGTCGGTTTATAATTTGAAAACATAAAATCTCCTTTGCTGCATAATTTCTTCGCATATTAAAAATCGGCGACTCGTCAACGATCCAAATTGTCGATCCTTAAAAAGAAACAGTCCGATCTGCATAAAATCACGCAGATGGTTTCTATCAAGATCAGACCTCTTCAACCTGTAATTATACAATAGAATCTTTTTGAATACTAGCAAGTGCGCCAGTTTCTGCAGGTTTCTTGTAAAAGAACTGAAAAAGGAACCTGCCAAGACAACCGTTTGTTCTATCACTTCTTCAATGTAGTCATTTTTCCGTCAAAAAAGCATCCTTTTACTGAAAGGATGCTTAGGAAAGGTCCAAATTTATCTCTAACAACTGCGAACTTCTCGCAGTTTACAATACTTTACTCAAAAAATCAATGGTTCGTGGATTTTTCGGATGATCAAAGATCTGTTCTGGCGTTCCTTCCTCCATAATGATTCCCTGATCCATAAATAAAATCCGATCCGCGACTTCCTTCGCAAAGCCCATTTCATGAGTGACGATGACCATCGTCATTCCTTGCTGAGCCAAACGCTGCATAACGGACAATACTTCGCCAACCATTTCAGGATCTAACGCAGAAGTCGGTTCATCAAAGAGCATCACATCCGGTTCCATCGCCAAAGCTCGTGCGATGGCGATCCGCTGCATTTGTCCACCAGAAAGACTTTGAGGATAAGCTTTTGCTTTATCTGGTAAACCGACATCATTCAGAAGTTGTTTTGCCAACTGATCCGCTGCCGATTTTGCTACCTTTTTGACTTTCGTCGGGGACAAGGTAATGTTTTCTAAAACCGTCATATTCGGAAAAAGATTAAAATTTTGAAAAACCATACCCATTTTTTCCCGCATCTTATATAAATCATTTTTTGGATCGGTAATATCGGTTCCTTCAAAAAATATCTTCCCGCTTGTCGGTACTTCTAATAGGTTTAAACAGCGTAAAAACGTACTTTTTCCTGACCCAGATGGCCCAATCACCACCACGACTTCTCCTTGATCGATCGTCGTGGTGATCCCTTTTAGCACTTGATTGCTGCCAAAGGTTTTGTGTAAATCTTGAATATCTAACATCATAGCTTGTCTTCTCCTTTTAACGACGATAGCCTTTGCCTAGTTTCTTTTCCCATAAACTCAATAGTCGCGAAGTCGTAAACGTCAAGATGAAGTAAATGACCGCCGCTACATAAAAAGGCGTTAACGGTTGGAAAGAACTGGTGACAACGATCTGGGCACTGTTCATTAACTCATAGATACCGATCGTTGAAAGCAAAGAGGAATCCTTGATCAAAACGATAAATTCATTGCCTAGTGGCGGCAAAATGTTGCGTAGTGCTTGTGGCAACACGACATAACGCATCGTTTGAAAAGGCCGCAGCCCTAAAGATCCTGCCGCTTCTGTTTGTCCGTAATCAACGGCATTGATCCCCCCTCGGACGATTTCAGCAACGTATGCCCCGGAATTTAGTGATAAGGCAATGATCCCTGGGAAGAGCCGCCCAAAATCAAGACTCAGCACGCCGATTGAGACCGTCGGCAAAGCAAACATTCCTTGCAAAAGACCAAAAGCGATCAAAATTTGCACAAGCATCGGTGTGCCGCGGATGACTTCAATATACGCATTAGCAAACCAGCGCAAAGGCGTCACTTTTGATAATTTCATTAGGGCAAAAATCACCCCTAGAATCGTTCCAAAGATCACGGTGATGATAGAGATCACGATGGTGATCACCACACCAGAAAGAAAATAAGGGTAATATATCGCTAAAAAGGATAAATCCATAATTGTGTCTACTCCGTTCTATCTATTGCGCCGCATTTTCATTGGCTAGATCTGTGTTCTTTTGTACATACTCATCGATTGTACCATCTTCAATCAATTCTTTCAAAATACTGTTTAGCTCTTCTTGTAGTTCGGTACTCCCTTTAGGTAAAGCAATTGCATAAGAATCGCCTTCAGATGCTTCTAATGCTACATCAGTGATCACGAGGTCATCATTTTGTGCAACATACGATTCAGCAACCGCACTTTCAAGGACCAAACCGTCGATCGAGCCTTGTTTCAATTCATTGACTAGATTCGGGACTTTGGCAATGGAAACCAATTGCGAATCAGCTAATTGGTCTTGAACGATCATTTCTTGGATCGAGCCTTTTTGAGCGCCTACTTTTTTGCCAGACAAGCTTTCGATTGAATCAAATGCCGACTCGTTATTTTTATTGACAACTAATTTTTGTTCTGGTGTAAAATAGTTGTCGGTGAAATCAAAAGTCTGTTTACGTTCGTCAGTTGCTGAGATGCCTGAAACAGCGATATCGGCTTTTCCTTGTTGCAAAGCAGTCAAAACAGCATTGAAATCAAGGTCCAAAATATTTACTTCAACACCAAGACGATCAGCGATCTCATTGACCATATCGATATCTGCGCCCACGATCGTATCTTTGCCATCGATCAAGGCATGGAATTCAAACGGGGCAAAGTCAGCAGAAGTTGCCACATTTAACACACCAGCTGCTTTGATGGCTTCCAATTGATTATCCGCCGAACCGCTGGCACTAGAACTTCCAGTACTCGATGAGCCGCCATTCCCACAAGCTCCTAAAACCAAAATCCCCGTCAATACAACAAGTGCTCCAAATAATTTTTTCATTAAAAACGCTCCTCTTCAAAACAAATATTTATGCAATATAATCTTCTTATATTCAGAATATATACATAGTAGCACAGAATAATTAAATTTTAAACTAAAAACTTTGTCATTTGCACGATTTATTCAATAACACTTTCAATAAAAAAATACTAGGATATCCTTCCTCTAATTAGAGTGGATATCCTAGTTGTTAAAATCGGCGAAAACGCTGATACCTTGCCTCAAGCAATTCTTCTGTTTGTAAGGTAGAAAGTTCAGCAAGTTTCGTTGAGATTGCCGCTTTCATCTGTTCCATCAATTGCTCTTTCGGTAAAAAGGCCTCTTCATTGGTTTCAGCAATCACTTTTTCAATAACGCCTAATTCATATAGTTCTTGGGCAGTGATCTTCATCAAGCCAGCAGCTTCTTTGGCACGGCTGCCATCTTTCCATAGGATCGAAGCAAAGCCTTCGGGAGATAAAATCGCATAGATCGAATGTTCCATCATCCACACTTCATCGCCTAATGCCAGTGCTAAGGCACCGCCACTGCCGCCTTCACCAATAATGATTGCCAGAATTGGCACCGTTAAATCGGACATTTCCATCAAGTTACGGGCAATTGCTTCCCCTTCCCCGCGCTCTTCCGCACCAATACCGCAAAATGCCCCTGCTGTATTGATCAATGTGACCACAGGTCGCTGAAATTTTTCGGCTTGCTTCATTAAGCGTAACGCTTTGCGATAGCCTTCCGGATGTGGCGAGCCAAAGTTTCTGCGTAAGTTTTCAGGCAGATTACGGCCTTTTTGAATACCGATCACGGTCACTGGCTTGCCATCTAAACAAGCGATCCCACCAACGACAGCTTCATCTTCGCCAAACAGACGGTCTCCATGAAACTCTTCAAACTCAGAAAAAATGCCTTCAAAGTAATCCAGTGCCGTCAAACGGTCTTTGCTGCGAGCGAGTTCAACGATTTCGTGGGCTGCTCTAGTCATTGCGATCCCATCCTTTCCGCGTATGCAAAGAAATCAAATGGTGGATTTTCTCCCGCAAGTTCGTCCGTGGAACGATTTGATCGACAAAGCCATGATCTAACAGAAACTCTGCTTTTTGAAAGTCTTCAGGTAGTTCCTGACGAATGGTTTGTTCAATCACACGTCGTCCAGCAAAACCGATCAAGGCTTGCGGTTCTGCCAGGATGATATCCCCTTCCATCGCAAAACTAGCGGTGACGCCACCGGTGGTCGGGTCCGTTAAAACCGTTAGATAAAACAAGCCAGCTTTACTGTGGCGTTTTACCGCCGCAGAGATTTTTGCCATTTGCATCAGTGACAAAATTCCTTCTTGCATCCGTGCACCACCTGAAGCGGTAAAAAGAACAACTGGTAGCTGTTTTTCGATCGCACGTTCAAACAAACGGGTGATCTTCTCCCCCACGACCGTTCCCATACTGCCCATGATGAAATTCGCATCCATGATCCCGATCGCTAACGGCAATCCTTGAACTTTTGCTTCTCCTGTGAGGACAGCCTCATGCAACCCAGTTTTTTCTTGCATTTGTGCGACTTTATCCAAATATTCAGGAAAATCAAGAGGATCTTTTGTGGTTACATCTGTGTCCCATTCTTCAAAACTTTTCTCATCAATCGTGATAGCGATCCGTTCCCAGGCACTGATTCGGAAATTATATCCGCAGTGAGGACAGACTTTCTCTGCCCCCATCTCCTTCGTATAAAGCGTTCGTTTGCAACTAGGACATTTCGCCCAAAGATTATCTGGGACGACTGGTTCGTTCGTTGGCAGCTGACCTCGATTAGGATTGATGCGAATGTAGTTTTTTTTCTTAAATAAAGCCACTCAACTTCCCTCCTATTGTTCAGGTGTCCAATTCGGCAAAAATTCCTCTTGTAAAAAGGCGGTAGTATAGTCTCCCGCAATCACTTTCGGGTGACTGATCAAGTCCATTTGGAATTCTGCATTCGTAATGACACCATCGGTCACTAATTCAGCTAACGCCCGCTGCATTTTCATCAATGCTTCAAAACGATTCTCACCGTGAACAATCACTTTAGCGATCATCGAATCATAATAAGGTGGGATCGTGTAGCCGGAATACATGGCACTGTCTACACGAACGCCTAGACCGCCACTTGGTAAAAACAAATTGTTGATCTTACCAGGAGAGGGTGCAAAATTGAAGGCTGGATTTTCTGCATTGATCCGACATTCGATCGCCGCGCCCGTCATCTTGATGTCTGCTTGCGTCAAGCCTAGCGGTTCACCACTAGCGACTTCAAGTTGTTTTTTGACTAGATCAATGTTTGTCACCATTTCGGTGATGGGGTGTTCCACTTGGATTCGAGTGTTCATTTCCATGAAATAAAACTCCCCAGTGTCCGCCATTAAAAACTCGATCGTGCCAGCATTACGATACCCTACCGCTTGTGCGGCACGTACCGCTGCTTCTCCTAGTTCTGCTCGCTTGCTTTCAGAAATCACCACAGAAGGAGATTCCTCCAACACTTTTTGGTTGTTGCGTTGTAGCGAGCAATCGCGTTCACCAAGGTGGATAATATTACCAAAAGAATCACCTAACACTTGCACTTCTATGTGTCGAGCAGGATAAATGATTTTTTCAATGTACATTTCATCGTTGCCAAATGCCGCTTTCGCCTCTTGCTGTGCGGAAGCAAAATGATGCGGCAATGCTTCTTTATCTGCGACTTTCCGTATCCCTTTACCGCCACCGCCGGCTGCTGCTTTGAGCATGACCGGGTAACCAATCTCTTCAGCGATCGTTAAAGCTTCTTCCACATCAGAAATCGCGCCTTTGCTTCCGGGAATGACCGGTACTTCTGCTTCGATCATCAAGCGTCTTGCATTGATCTTGTTTCCCATTGCATCGATAGTCTCACTCTTTGGCCCAATAAAGACGATATTGCATTCCTCGCACATCGCAGCAAAGCGGCTATTCTCTGAAAGAAAGCCAAATCCGGGATGGATCGCCTCAGCCTTTGTGACGATCGCAGCGCTTAGGATCTGCTGTACATTCAAATAAGAGTCGGCTGCTTTGGCAGGTCCGATACAAATCGCTTCATCGGCAAGCTCTGTATGCAACGCTTCTTTATCTGCTTCTGAATAAACGGCGACCGTTTGAATACCTAATTCACGACAAGCGCGAATGATACGTACGGCGATTTCGCCACGGTTTGCGATCAATACTTTAGAAAACATGTCTCACCTATCCAATCATGAAAGTCAATTCTGCTTCCGCCACTTTTTTTCCATCAACATAGGCAATTCCTTTGCCGATGCCGGCTGCAGATTTCACTTTGATTATTTCTACTTCTAAGATCAAGGTATCGCCTGGTGTTACTTTTTTTCTGAATTTCGCTTTGTCTAAACCGCCAAAGTAGGCAGTTTTCCCACGAAAATCTTCCAATGATAGCAATGCCACAGCACCTGCTTGCGCCATTGCTTCCACGATCAATACTCCGGGCATCACTGGTTCATGGGGAAAATGACCTTGGAAAAATGGCTCATTGATAGTAACGTTTTTCTTCGCAACGACCCGTTTGCCTTCTTCTAACTCCTCTACCCGATCCACTAAAAGCATCGGATAACGATGAGGGATGATTTCTTTGATTTCTTGAATCGTTAATGCGCTCATTGCTTTACCCTTCTTTCACACGGAATAATGGTTGATTGTATTCAACGATTTGTTCGCTTTCAACCAAGACTTCAACTAATTCGCCATCAACGTCGCTGACGATTTCATTCATGACTTTCATCGCTTCCACGATACAAAGAATATCGCCTTTTTTCACGTGATCGCCGATTTGTTTGAAGTTGTCTTTATCAGGACTTGGTTTCAAATAAACGACACCCACTAATGGAGAGACAACTTCTTTGCCCTCTAAGGCAGGTTTTGCCGTTTCTACTGTGTCAGGTGTTGCTGAGACAGCAGGCGTTGGTGCAACAGGAGTTGGCGCAGCATTCGCTGCAGGTGCAGAGGATGCATTTTGTAGCCCACTTGTCGTATTTTTATTAAAATAAAGTTCAAAGGTCTCTTTTTTTAATTGAAGCTCAGTTAACGTCGATTGATCGAATTGGCTGAGCAGCTCTTTTACCTCATGTGTTTCCAATTACGCTTCCTCCCAACGTTTCAGCAAGATCACTGCATTATGACCGCCAAACCCAAGTGAATTACTCATGGCATAGGTCAAATCTGCTGGTTGGCTTTGATTGATAACAACGTTCAAGTCGATCTCAGGATCTTGTTCTGTCACGTTGATGGTTGGTGGAATAAATTGATGTTGTAATGCTAATAGTGAAGCAATGGCTTCGATTCCACCAGCCGCCCCAAGCAAATGACCAGTCATTGACTTTGTACTGCTGACATATGGTTTTTTATAGTCTTCCCCTAATCCGTATTGGATCGATGTCGCTTCTGCACTGTCATTGGCAGGTGTGCTTGTACCGTGGGCATTGATGTAGCCAACTTCAGCTGGGGTGATCGCCGCTTCTTGCATCGCCAATTTCATTGCTTTTCCAGCACCTGATCCATCAGGGTTTGGTGCAGTCATATGGTAGGCATCACAGTTCGCACCGTACCCCACGACTTCACCTAAAATCGTTGCCCCACGTTTTTGCGCATGCGCCAATGATTCTAAAATGAAGACACCAGCGCCTTCACCCATGACAAACCCACTACGATTTTTATCAAACGGAACGGAAGCTTTGTCAGGGTCTGATTCAGTGGTTAACGCCGTCAGAGACGCAAAACCAGCGATACCGATTTCACAGATCGTCGCTTCTGAACCACCAGCGATCATAACATCTGCATAGCCATGCTTGATGTTCCGAAAAGCTTCACCGATTGAATGGGTACCAGAAGCACAGGCGGAAACAGTCGTCGTACAAATGCCTTTCGCACCTACCCGTAACGCAATGTTGCCGGCAACCATATTTACAATCGACATCGGTACGAACATTGGTGATACTCGATTTGCTCCTTTGTCATGCATCCGAATCACTTGGTCTTGAATCGTTGGCAAGCCACCGATCCCTGAACCAACCATCACGCCAAAACGATCCACATCAATGGTTTCTGTATCTAACTTCGCCATTTCCATCGCTTCTAACGCCGCATAAATTCCATAAATGGAAAAAAGATCCATCCGCTTCGTATCTTTTTTAACGAAGTACTTTTCTAACGGAAAATCTTTGACTTCAGCGGCAACTGAGATCCCTGTTGCTTCTGCGTCAAATTTTGTAATCGGGCCGATGCCGTTGGTCCCGTTTTGTAAACTTGCTAAAAATGTTTCTGGGTCATTTCCGATTGGAGAAGTGACGCCGTATCCTGTAACTACTACTCGATTCATCTATTCTTCCTCCTACCCTTGCATTGCCATCCCGCCGTCTACACTGATCACCTGACCAGTGATGTAGGGGCTTTTTGCTAAAAAGACTGCTGTTTGTGCAACATCCTGTGTGGATCCAAAACGCTGTAATGGAATATTAGCCAATGATTGTTCTTTGACTTTATCCGACAGCACTTCAGTCATCTCTGTTTCGATAAAACCTGGGGCGATCGCATTGCAGGTGATCCCCCGAGCGGCACCTTCACGAGCGGCAGATTTCGTAAAACCGATCACGCCAGCTTTACTTGCCGCATAGTTGGCTTGCCCGATATTTCCCGTCAAGCCGACCACACTCGTCAAATTGATGATGCGGCCTTCTCGCAGCTTCATCATTTTTTTCAACGCGTGCTGCGTCATATTGAAGGTACCAGTCAAATTGATTTTGATCACTGAATCAAAATCTTCGGGTTTCATTCTCAACAATAATTTGTCATTCGTGATCCCGGCATTATTGACTAAAATGTGGATCGGTCCGACTGCCGCTTCTGCTTCTAAAAGCATGGTTGCCGCTTGTTCAAAATCAGAAATGTCCCCATTGATCGCTACACATTTCACGCCATAGCTGGTGATGCGATCGATCAGTGACTGGGGAATTTCTTTTCGTCCATTTAAAACGATATTCGCTCCTTCTTTGGCAAAGGCTTCCGCGATGGTAAAACCGATCCCTCGCGAGCTACCAGTTACAAAGACGTTTCTATTTTGCAGATCCATAAATTCCTCCTAGTTGAATCGGGCTAGTGTATCTGCCAACGTTTGGCTATCTTCTACACGCGCAGTCTGGATTTCTTTGTCTATTTTCTTCATAAAACCGCTCAATACTTTTCCTGGTCCGATCTCGATGACATGTTGGATGCCAAGCTGCTTTAGTGTCGCAATGCTTTCGTAAAAACGCACTGGCGATTTCACTTGCAGCGTCAACAGTTCCTTGATTTGGTCTTGCTGCATTGGCTGCGCGGTCGTATTGCTGATGACAGGTACTTGCAACTCATCAAAGGTGATTTGATCTAATTCCTGTGCTAATTGCTGCGATGCGGGTTCCAACAAAGCAGTATGGAAAGGACCACTGACATTTAAAGGAATCACCCGTTTGGTTCCAGCAGCTTGTAACAATTCCACCGCTTTATCCACTGCCGGCGCTTCACCTCCAATGACGATCTGCTGCGGCGTATTGTAATTGGCTGGTGTCACAATCCCGGCTTGACTTGCTTCTTTACAGATTTCTTCAATCGTTTCAGCGGGTGTGTTCATCACAGCGACCATTTTCCCAACACCTGCTGGCGCCGCACTTGCCATATACCGACCGCGCTTTTGCACCAATGCGACTGCGGTCTGGAAATCAAGCGCACCACTAGCGACTAAGGCTGTATATTCACCTAAACTCAAGCCAGCAACAGCATCTGCTTTGATTTCTTGCGCATCCAAAAGTCGCCAAAAAGCCGTGCTTACTGTTAAAATGGCAGGCTGTGTATATTCCGTCTGGTTTAAACGTTCGTTTTCAGTAAAGCATAACTCGGCCATATCATATCCTAGAATCGTGCTGGCCTGTTCAAACGTCTCACGAACGATTGCTTCTTGGTGATAGAGCTCTTCCCCCATTTTTGGGTACTGTGCACCTTGACCGCTAAATAAAAAGGCTGTCTTCATTTTGCACTCCTTCATTACTTTGATGGTTATCGTTGGAGAACATGGATTCTTGCAGTTCGTCTATGAATCAGCAAAAACACGTTCTTAAAAAGGAAAGGCTAGGCTGTCTGCCTAGCCTTTGTTTTATGCTTGTTGTTTTTCTACATATTTAACTAGATCTTCAACGGTTGTGATACCATCTTCTGTTTCGATCTTCACATCGAATTCATCTTCGATCTCGTTAATGATTTGGAAAAGATCCAAGCTATCTGCTTCTAAATCTTCTTGGATGTTCGTGTTCAATTTGATTTCTTCTTTTTCTTTTCCTAATTCTTCTGCTACGATTTCTTGAATTTTTTCGAATACCATGTGTATATTCCTCCAATGTGTTTTTCAATAGTAATTTTGTTTCGTGAACAAGTTATAAGGTGGCTAACATAGTTCCCCATGTCAATCCGCCGCCAAAACCTGAGAACACCACTTTTTGACCACTGCCAAGGGACAGTGTACCTCGTTTGATTTCTTCATCTAGCAATAACGGAATCGAGGCTGCCGAAGTATTGCCATAATCTTGCATATTTTGCAAAAATTTCTCACGGGGCTGCTTCAGCTTGCGAGCAACTTTGTCTAAAATACGAGAATTTGCTTGGTGAAGCAAAAAATAATCGATTGCTTCATCTTGTGTCAGATCATTGATCGAGGCGACCACATCACGCGTCGCAAAATCAAAGATTTCTCGTCCAATCATTTGCATACAAGCACTATACGCCGGAGCGTTTTGTGAAAAAGGATTCTCATTCGTGCGAAAACCAGATGTCAAGGACATGCCTCGCTTCCCATCTGCTTTTAAAGACTCTTTGAGCAAATGCTGCTCTGAAGATGCTTCCAGCAATAGACCACCGGCACCATCTCCGAATAAAACAGCCGTCGAACGGTCGTTCCAATCCAAGACTTTTGAAAGTACTTCTCCACCGATGACCAATCCTTTTTTAGCGCCCGTTCGAATCAGTTTTTCAGCCATAGACAATGCATAAACGAAACCAGCACATGCTGCACTGATATCAAAAGCAAAGGCATTGACTGCCCCAATCGCTCCTTGGACTTGGCAAGCAACCGCCGGTGTATTGAAATCCGGTGTGATCGTCGCTACCAAGATAAAATCTAGACTTTCTGCTGAAAGCTGAGCATCTTGCAAGAGCGTTTGAGCGACGCGAATACAAAGGTCAGAAGTGTTTTCGCCAACAGCGACTCTTCTACGTTTGATTCCCGTACGAGAATGAATCCATTCATCTGAAGTATCCATCAAATTTGATAGATCATCATTTGTTACGATTTTTTCTGGAACATAACTTGCAGTCGCGGTAATTTTCCCAAACATATTCATCCATTATTCTCACTTATAATCTTGTAAAAAGTCATGCAGATTTTTCAGTGCTTTCAACAGTGCCTGTTCCTCTTCAGGAGACATCTGACTCAAGACACCTTTCACCATCTCACGATGAAAATGCTGATGAACACGATAAAGGAGTTTTCCTTTTTTCGTCAAACCTAGTTTGACGACTCGCCGATCATCTTCACTGCGAATCCGTTCTACATATTCTTTTTTCACCAAACGATTGATCGCGATGGTCAAAGTCCCAACAGTGATCGAAAGCTCTTTGGCAACTTCAGTCGTGGTCTTTTTTTTGTACATCCCGATGGCTTCGATGGTATGCATTTCGGTAATTGAAAGGTCTTTGAATTGAGATTTTTTCAATTCAGATTCTTCAATCACTAAGATGTCATTAAAGACGCTGACTAAGTAGTCATTAACTGTTTCTAAATTGGGTTCCATAACCTTCACCATCCGAATACTTTGATAATCAAATCATTTGATAGTCAAACTATATCGGAAGTTATTGAGAAATGCAAGAATTTTTTCGAACTTTTTTTATTTTTAAGCGCATTTTTATTTAAGAATTGATTTTCTAAGATTTTAAAAGCTGCGAGTTGACAAAATAATCCGTTTCCGTTATAGAGAAATTTCCTTTGAATGTCAAAGTTTATCATTGCGTTGCCTCCACTCTATTTCTAATTTTTTCTTGTCAATGGCCAGCAAACGTTGCTCTCTTACACTTCATCTGCTACTCTTTGGAGGAAGGAGAGGAACGATCGATGAATCCGAACAAAGAGTTTCTAAAAAACAAAGCAAATGCCCTGCCTGAAAAGCCTGGTGTTTATCTAATGAAAGATCAGCACAACGAAGTCTTGTATGTAGGAAAAGCCAAATCATTGAAACAGCGTGTCGTTTCCTACTTCCGAAAAAACCAGCAGCATGCCAATAAGGTGCTTCGACTTGTTTATAATGTCGTTGATTTTGAAACGATCGAAACAGATACAGAATTGGATGCACTATTACTTGAATGTCGTTTGATCCAAGCTTTTCATCCTATCTACAACCGACAAATGAACCATTCAGCCAACTACTGCTTTGTTGACTTGACGAATCATAGCTTCACGATCACTCAAACACCACAAATTGGCAGTTATGGTCCCTTTCGGCAAACAAAAAAATTGCCGATGTTGTTTCAATTATTGTCAGAAACCTTTCAATTGCCGACTGTCAACGAACTGACGCTATTGACCTTACGTAAGCAACTCCCTCAAATGGAGGCGTATCCCTTGGAAGAGAAGTGGCGAGAGATCGGCTGTTTTTTTGCTGGACAAAAAACCGAGTGCTTCTCACTTTTGGATGAACGCTTAACCTATCTTATTGATCATTTATTATTTGAACAAGCAAGTTTGCTACAGGGAGAAATCCATTCGGCGCAAAGCTTTTACCAAGAAATCGTGAGGGTCAATCAGTTTATTCAAGAACCAGAAGTGATTTTTTCTATACCCCTTGACTTAGAGGAGCCAGGATCACAGACGACTCAAATCAAATACTATCAAGTTAGCTTTGGCAAGTTGATCCAAACAAACATTCTTTCTCCTGAAGAAACATTCCAGCCACTTCCGCCAGCAAGCGCTGCGCTTCCTTTAGCCCCGAAAGATCTCGATCCATTAGGGATCATCCTCAATCACCTGTATCGCCAAGAAAAAGCAGCAGATAAATAAAAAACAGCAAGCCCCAGTAGGCTTGCTGTATAGAAATGAGAAAATGACGACGAACGTCTCACTCATTCTTATTGGATCAAATCATAGATTTCCATGGCTACAATATCAACGTTATCAAATTGATAAGATTGACTTGATTCTGCTTCCGTTAATTCAAACGTTTCTGTCGAATTGTCATAAGTAACGGTACATTTTTCGACGCCTTCTTTTTCAAAACGACGTACTTGAACTTCATTGTCTTGCGCTTCGACCATCGCTTCTAAACGTTTGATGATAGCGACTAATTGCGAACTTTTCATTCGTAAGCCTCCTTTTTCTGTCCGTTATATTGTATCAAAACATCCTCTATCTTGCATTGATTTTTCGTATTTTTTTTGTCATTTTAAGATTTTTTTTCATCTTGCCACCAAAGTTTAATCAGCGCCTGCGTTCCGTCATTTTCGAAGCCTTTTTCAGCCAACTGATCATACAATTTTTTAGCTAAAGTGGTGCTCGGCAAATCCAATCCCATCTTCTTGGCTTCATCCAAAGCGATCCCCAAATCTTTGATGAAATGTTTGACAAAAAAGCCTGGTGAATAATCCTCTTTTAGGATACGTGGACTGTAATTCGTCATGGACCAATTGGCTGCCCCACCGCCAGAAAGCGTGTCAATCACTCGTGGTAAATCTAGACCCGCTTGGTTTGCATAGACCAGCATTTCTGTCATCCCCGTCATAGTTCCGGCAATCATGATCTGATTGGCCATTTTCGTATGCTGACCCTTCCCTGCCCCTCCTTGAAGTTGAAACGTCTTTCCTAATACTTCAAAAAGTGGTTTTACTTGTTGGTAAGCTTCTTCATCGCCACCAACCATAATCGTTAGCGTGGCGTTTCTCGCACCAAGATCACCACCAGAAACTGGCGCATCAATACTCGCTGCTCCTTTTTCCTTCGCTGTCTGGTAGATTCGTTCTGCCAAATCAGGGGTGCTGGTGGTAAAATCCACCAATGTTTTGCCTGTCACAGTCGTTTGAAAAATCCCTTGAGGCCCATAGTAAACCTCTTCAACGTCAGATGGATAACCAACCATTGTAAAGATGATTTCACTTTCTGATGCAACTTCTGTTGGGGTGTCACACCAAATTGCTCCATTCGCAACGAGTTCATCTGTTTTTGCTTTCGTCCGATTGTAAACATTCACTGTATGTCCTGCAGCTAAGAGATGACCAACCATCGCTTGACCCATGACGCCAGTACCGATAAATCCTAATTTCATGCAGATCCCTCCAAAATAAAAAAGTTCATGTCTTTAGTATACGCTAAAAACATGAACTTGCGAAAATTTTCTGTTTAATCAATCGTTCGGCGAAATGCCTTCAATTTAACTTTGAATTTTTCTAATGTTTGCTCGGTTTCTTTTTCGATGCGTTCTGTTTCATAATAAGCGACCATGTCATGATAGAAAGACAGCATCGACTCACCAAAACGTAGTGCCGAAATCTCATACATCTTCCTAGCAAGAACTTCGGGATCAGCAGGAATCTTTCGTTCATAATAATCAATAAATGCTTTTGCGAAATCCCGATCACTCTCATAGGTGACGCCTAAAGACGGATCATCGATCAAGGTGTTTAAGTAGTCATTGCCTTCAACGACTAATGGTGTCCCAGCGGCCATTGCTTCCGTGTAAGTCAAACCTTGTGTTTCTGAGGTGGAGGCACTGACGAAGTAATCTGCCGCATGATAATAGATCGCTACCTTATCATTCGCCACTTCACCGACAAATTGAACATGGTCAGATAAAGCCATATCCACCACTTTTTCTTCTAATTTTTCTTTATGTGGACCTTTCCCAACGATCACTAATTGCGCATCAGGAATCTTCGTTAAAATTTCTGGCATCCCGTCGATGATTGCCTGAATATTTTTTTCATAGGAAATACGACTGAGGGAAAGCAGCATGGGCTGATTCTCAGTGATACCCAATTTCTCCCGCAATTCTTTTTTCATGTCAGTTGTAATGTCCGGTCGACGAAACTTCTCAACTTCGATCCCTGTGGGGATGATCCGCATCGGTGAAACCACACCATACCCTCTCAGCGTATCGATGACTCGTTCACTTGGGCAAACAACACCTGTCGAGTGGTTGGCAAAGAGCCGTGAAAGATATTTCACGTGAGATGGTCGTAAGACCTTTCCGTTGGCGATGTAGTGCAAGTAGTCTTCATACATCGTATGGTAGGTATGGATCACAGGAATCTGCAATTTGCGCCCCACCATTTTCCCTAACATCCCAGAGCCAAACTCGGTATGGGTATGGATCAATTCCAACTCTAATTCTTTGGCGATCAAATAGGCATATAACATGCCGCGCACTACGATTCGCCGGTCTTTGAAGGACACAAACGGGACACTTGGCATGCGAATGATATCTTCTTCATCCAGATCAGCATTTGGATCGGTCGTAGTAAAGATATAGACTTTATGGCCTTTTTTCTCAAGCTCTTCTTTCAATGTCTTGATCGATGTCGCCACACCACTTACCTGGGGGAAGTAGGTGTCTGTAAAAAATCCGATTTTCAAAACGGTCCCTCCAAACTTTACATTAGTTTCTTCATTCCGTATTCATCACTTTTGTATAAACTTCTTTTAGTTCATATCCGATTTCATCAATACTTTTTTGCTTGGCCGTTTCATAGCCGGCTTCACTCAACTGTGGCAACGTGCCTTCCACGATTCCTTTGATTTTCTCAATAAATCCTTGATTGTTTTTTTCCATGTATGCATTGTGCCCATTGCTTAGCCAACCTTTATAAACAGGAATATCCCGAACAAGCACATTTTGGTGGCTGGCTAACGCCTCAAGGACCACAATTCCTTCTGTTTCTTCATAGGAAGGAAAGAAGAACAGATCAGCCGCTGAATATGCCCCTTCGATGATGTCTCCTTTGATATAGCCGGGAAATAGCACGTTTTCTGGATGGTCTTCATTGACAAGGTCGCGGATCTGCTTAGGAATCGTCATCATTGGTGTATGACCAAACCAGATAAACGTATACTCAGGCAATTGTCTGGCTATCTCTACAAAATCAAGAATGCCTTTTCGTTCAAAAAACAAACCGACCGATATAATCACTTTTTGATCTGGTAGTAGATTGAAATACTCACGAAAGGCTTTTTCTTTCTCTTGATCCGGCTGATATTTGTCAAGATCGATCCCGTTTGAGATTGCTTCGATCGGCACTTGGATACCATACCCTTCCAAAAGTTCTTTCGAATAAGGGGTCGGGGTGATCAATTGATCGGCTCTGGAATAAAGATTGATCAAATATTTTTTATATAATGGCGAAAGCTGATTTGAACCGATAAATGAATTCCGAAAATCCTCTTCTGTAGAATGGGCATGGTAAATCACTTTTTTCCCTTGTCTTTTGGCTTTGTTGACCATATGCATACTATTGATTCCATACGTGTTGATGTGAAGAATGTCATAATCCTCATCATTTTTATCAAGAGTAAAAGGAATCCCGACAGATGTCAGCGCTCGTTGCTGATGAGCCAATGCGCGACCGATACCTGATTTAGCTAATAATTTTTCTCCTTCAAAATAAAGAAGTACTTTCAAAGATGATTCCTCCTTGGAAATGCTTATATCTGATATTAGTATACCATAGGCGATCGCAGAGATACTCCTACCATGGTCCTAGATTTTGTTCCCCATTTAACCATGATACGGGAAAAACTCAGGGAATCATAGCTTAATTCCAAGATATGACAAAACTGTTCGTTTTCTGAAAAAAGTAGTAAGTTGTTGCAAGTCAACTCAAACAAAATGTCTTCTTAAAACAAAAAAGGCAACAAGCAAAAATTGCTTGTTGCCTAGAAATGATTAGTTTACATACTGTTCGATTAACTCTACAACTTCTTCCATTGTATCGCAATCTTCTAAAGCACGTTTTGCTAATTCTTGCATGTCAGTCGTTGACAAGCGTTTCATTAAGCTACGTGTTTTCAGAACAGATGTTGCACTCATTGAGAACTCATCTAAGCCCATACCTACAAGAAGTGGCACAGCAGTTTGATCGCCGGCCATTTCTCCACACATACCAGCCCATTTTCCTTCAGCATGCGCTGAGTCGATCACGTTTTTGATTAAACGTAAAATTGATGGGTTGTATGGTTGGTACAAGTAAGACACGCGCTCATTCATGCGGTCTGCAGCCATGGTGTATTGGATCAAGTCATTGGTACCAATACTGAAGAAGTCAACTTCCTTCGCAAACTTGTCTGCTAAGACAGCAGCTGCTGGAATTTCGATCATGATTCCGACTTGGATCTCGTTAGAAACCTCAACGCCTTCGTCAATCAATTTTTGACGCTCTTCTTCATACATTTTCTTCGCAGTACGGAACTCTTTCAATGTTGCCACCATTGGGAACATGATACGTAAGTTGCCGTGAGCAGAAGCACGTAACAACGCACGAAGTTGGGTACGGAACATGTCATCCCCAAGTTCAGATAAGCTGATACGCAATGCACGATAGCCTAAGAAAGGATTCATTTCATGAGGCAATTTTAGGTAAGGAAGTTCTTTATCGCCACCGATATCCATTGTACGGACAACCACTGGTTTGCCAGCCATTCCTTCTAAAACTGCTTTGTATGCTTTGTATTGGTCTTCTTCTGTTGGGAAATCAGGAGAATCCATGTACAAGAATTCAGTCCGGTATAAACCGACTGCTTCTGCACCATTGTTGTGGACACCTTCTAAATCTTTAGGCGTTCCAATGTTCGCAGCTAATTCAAAGTGCTTACCATCAGCGGTAACTGTTTCAGCATCTTTCAATTTTTCCCATTCTGCTTTTTGTTCTGCGTAGGCTTTCCCAGCTTCAACAAATTCAGCTGCTTGGTCATCTGTCGGGTTGACGATAACGTCACCGATAATACCGTTAACAGCTAAGATGTCGCCCGCTTTCACTTTTGCAGTGATCTCCATTGTTCCAACGATTGCTGGGATTTCAAGAGAACGTGCCATGATAGCGGAATGAGAAGTACGTCCACCGATATCTGTTACAAAAGCTTTTACAAAGTTGCGGTCTAATTGTGCAGTATCACTTGGTGTCAAGTCATGCGCAACAACGACTACTTCTTCGTTGATCATTGAAGGATTAGGCAAAGTCACATTCAACAAATGCGCCAAGATACGTTTCGCAACATCTTTGATGTCAGCTGCCCGTTCTTGCATGTAAGCATTGTCATCCATTGCTTCAAACATACCAATATACATGTCAGTAACTTCTTTCAACGCAGCTTCTGCATTGACTTTGTTATCTATCACGTTTTGTTTGATTTGACCGATCATCTCAGGATCTGAAAGAACCATTAAATGAGCATCAAATACTTGTGCTTCTGCTTCACCTAAAGTTTGTGCTGCTTTGTCACGGATTTGTTGTAATTCCGCTGTTGACTTCGCTAGCGCATCATCTAAGCGTGCTTCCTCTGCTGCAGTATCTTCAACTGATACTTTTGAAAAAGATAAATCAGGTTGTACTAACAGGTAGGCTTTCGCAACGGCTACACCATCACTAGCAGCAATTCCTTTTAGCATCTCAACCATTATTCAGACAAACCTTCTTTTTTCATTGTTTCTACGATTGCAGCGATTGCATCTGCTTCGTCAGCACCTTCAGCAGTGATAGTAACATCAGAACCTTGGCCAACACCTAATGACATTACGCCCATGATTGATTTAAGGTTTACTGATTTACCTTTGTACTCTAAGTTGATATCAGAGTTAAATTTGCTTGCTGTTTGAACCAATAATGTAGCTGGACGTGCGTGAATCCCTGTCTCAGCAACTACGTGAAAATCTTTCTTTTCCATATTGATCAATCTCCTTTATGATACGTTTTTTTGTGTGAAGGCAAAATTTCCATGCATGCAATGACACCCGAAAAAAATCGCCCTTTCAACTGTTAAGATTACCATTTTTTTCATCGATAGACAACCGTTTTCTCTTAAATAAACGATTGAAATAAATGTCCTATTAATTTTCTTGTACATAACGGTAGATGATCTTCCCGTTTAACCCCGCTTCTCCGACAAAAGAAGACCGATCTTCCAGCTGGAGCCAGACATCTCTAAATGCCAGAAATTCCGGCTGTTGAACAATCAATTCTTTGATCTCTCCATTGCGTAAACGCACTACTTCTACAGCAAAATCTCTGTTCTCCATCGTCCATTCTCACCTCTTTCTTTCTATTATAATTGAATTGATTTCTATTTAAAAGACGCTTTTGTAGATGAAAAAGCAGCGAGAACTTTTCAGAGTAAAATTCTTGCAGTCTGACAAAAAGTTAGTATAATAGAATCATGGTCAGTAAAGGTCAATAATACATTGCCTCGAAGGTGACCGTTTCTTTGCCCACAGCCCCTTTTCTTTTACAAGCAATCAAAAGCGCCGTAAAATAGGGTTGTTGGAACAAATATGAAAGGTCGTGAATCTATGCTTTGTCAAAGTTGCGGCAAAAATGAAGCTTCAATTCATTTATATGCCAATGTCAATGGTCAAAGAAAACAACTCGATTATTGTCAAAGTTGTTACCAAAAATTAAAAGCTCAATCTGGGAATGCTGCAGCTGCAATGGCGCAAGATCCTTTTGGATTTGGCAATCTTGATGATCTATTCCGTCAAATGTCTCGTCAAATGCAGCAAGGAAATACCCCTTATGAACAAACTCCACCGACACAAACTGGCGGTAACGGTTTTGTCGGCGGTCAGCCTCCACGCAATAACCAAGCACCTGCAGGTTTGTTAGGAGAATACGGCATTAATATCACTCAAATGGCTCGTGATGGCGAAGTCGATCCAGTCGTTGGTCGTGATTCAGAGATCAAACGAGTGATCGAGATCCTTAATCGCCGAACCAAAAATAACCCTGTTCTTATTGGTGAACCCGGAGTTGGGAAAACTGCCGTCGTTGAAGGGTTAGCCCAAAAAATCGTTGATGGCGATGTGCCACAAAAACTGATGGACAAAGAAGTCATTCGCCTAGACGTTGCCTCTCTTGTGCAAGGTACAGGTATTCGTGGCCAATTTGAAGAACGCATCCAAAAATTGATTGAAGAAATCAAGCAAGCAGAAAACGTGATTTTGTTTATTGATGAAGTCCATGAAATCGTTGGGGCTGGTGCAGCTGGCGACGGTAATATGGATGCTGGAAACATCTTAAAACCAGCGCTTGCCCGTGGAGAACTACAAATGGTCGGAGCAACGACGTTAAATGAATACCGCATTATCGAAAAAGACGCTGCTTTAGAACGCCGTTTGCAACCAGTGCGTGTGGATGAACCTTCTGTTGAAGAAACCATTCGTATTTTAAAAGGCCTGCAGCCACGCTATGAAGATTATCATCATGTGAAATATACTGATGAAGCGATCGCAGCTGCCGCTACCCTTTCTAACCGTTACATCCAAGACCGATTCTTGCCTGATAAAGCGATCGATCTACTAGATGAAACAGGTTCGAAGAAAAACTTGACGATTCAAATCGTTGATCCAAAAACGATCGAAAAGAAATTGCAAGAAGCAGAAGAACAAAAACAAGCAGCCTCTCGAGAAGAAGATTTTGAAAAAGCTGCTTACTATCGCGATCAAATCAACAAACTGCAAAAAATGAAAGAACGTCAAATCAGCGAAGAAGAAACGCCAGTCATTACTGAAAAAGACATGGAACAAATCGTTGAAGAACGGACGAATATTCCAGTTGGCGAATTGAAAGAAAAAGAACAAACCCAATTAAAAAATCTCGCGGATGACTTGAAAGCAAAAGTTATCGGACAAGATGAAGCAATCGATAAAGTAGCCAAAGCGATTCGCAGAAACCGGGTTGGTTTAGGGAAGCAAAATCGTCCGATCGGCTCTTTCCTTTTCGTCGGTCCAACCGGTGTCGGGAAAACGGAATTAGCCAAACAATTAGCTTATGAAATGTTTGGCTCCGAAGAAGCAATGATTCGTTTCGACATGTCAGAATACATGGAAAAACACAGTGTATCAAAATTGATCGGCTCTCCTCCTGGCTATGTCGGCTATGAAGAAGCAGGTCAATTGACTGAAAAAGTTCGCCGGAATCCTTACAGCTTGATTCTATTGGATGAAGTGGAAAAAGCCCATCCTGATGTATTGCATATGTTCTTGCAAATTCTCGATGATGGTCGTTTGACGGATGCCCAAGGACGTACGGTCAGCTTTAAAGATACCCTGATCATCATGACAAGTAATGCCGGAACCGGCAAAGTTGAAGCCAATGTTGGCTTTGGTGCCGCACGTGAAGGCATCACTCGTTCCGTGTTAAATCAATTGAACAATTACTTTACGCCAGAATTTCTCAACCGCTTTGACGGGATCATCGAATTCAAGGCACTAAGCAAGGAAAACTTGTTATCGATCGTGTCACTTATGCTGCATGATGTCAATCAAACCCTTAGTCATCAAAAACTGCATATCGATGTTCCACAAGACGTGCAAGAAAAATTGGTGGATCTTGGTTACAGTGCAACGATGGGTGCTCGCCCGCTGCGTAGAACGATCCAAGATCAAATCGAAGATGGGATTGCAGAATTCTATTTGGAGCATCCGCAAGTGCGTCAGTTAAAAGCCCAATTGGAAGATTCAGATAAGATTATTGTAACTTCCGCTGAATCCCCTGCACCTTCTTCAGAAGCCGACACGACTGAAGAAGAATCTTCGGAAACTAACGAGTAACAAGCTTTAAAAACGTGTCTTGAACCGTTTCCTTTGCCAGACAACCATGTTTTGCCAAAAAATTGGGTAATTCCGAGTTGTCTGGCTTTTCTTTTGAAAAAAAACGCCCTATAATGTTATTAATAAATACATAGAATGTGAGGTGAGTCTGGTGAAATTAATCAATGTTACGAACAGCCATTCTCGACTAGTACTGAATCAACTTGAAAATACCGACGCAGAACTTGTAAAGGTTTACACAGCCGGAGATACGACCGTGATCTTTACCTCAGCGCCGAACCACAATGAAATTCTGCTGATCAATAAAAAACGAAATATTCGCCCGACAGAAGTAGAAGAAATCAAAAATTACTTTCTAAAAAAATTACCTGATGGCTCGTATGATCCTTCAACCATCTCTGTGATCCAAATGCCTGAAGTGGTTGAAATCTCCATCAAAAAATCCTTATCCTCATCCCATTAGTTTAGCCTAATTACGTCTTAAAAAAATATCTATAAAAGATGACTGTCGCAGCCTTCTTTTATAGATATCTTTTTTGTTTGAATGTAACCAAGAATTTACTTAGCCTTTTAATCAAAACTGTACTCTTTCCGCTAATACTAGCTGATTTTTTCTATCGTATCTGATCGAATTCGTCCTTCAATAATCTTGCTATTAATAAACTCCCCTAATCTTTTCCATGTCTCAATATTATGGATATCTTCAAGAAAGAAAAAATACTGATTTTCTTTCGACTCAACGAACCGATCAGAAATAACAAGATCTGCATCTGCAAAATTTCCTACCATGGTAACTGTCTCTGGTTTGTATACACCTGTTATATAATTTTTCACTAACACAGCATAGTTGGCATGGTACGTAATATGGATCATTACATGCAAGGGTTTTGCCATGACATGTCCAACATAAGAATAGAGCAGCTCAGTTAACTGGGTACTAAATATATCTAAGTCTCGCTCTGATATACTTTCTTTGTAAACAGATTTTAACATCTCTTTTATGGTTAAAAATTTATCATTCATCAATAATTTCTTGTCTTCAAGATAAAAGAAAGAGCTTAAGCTTAGTTTATCTGTGATTAAAGAGCGATAGACCAGCTGGAAGACAAACGTGCGATGAAGATTATCAGGAATGCTATAACTTTCTTCCATTTTTTCTAATGCTTCAACCGCTCTATCCACGATAGGATTTTTTGTTAGTCTCATTAACCCTTCCCCTAAACGCTCACAAATCTCAGGAGTTAAGTATTCTGGAAAGAAATATACAGCAAAGAGATAGTAAAGAAATTTTTCTGATTGAAAAGCAGCATCATTTATTTTTTTATTTAAAGGATAAAACGTTTGGGAAAAGCTTAAATGAAGCTCTTCGTACAAGCACAAACCAATAGACATCTCCTGATCTGAGATCACATCGGTATAGTGGCCCATCTTATGCGCATCTAAAAAAATTCTAGTTATTCTAGAAAGTTTGTCCCGTTGAATCTTAGTAGGACTCTTTTCGTTTCTATAAAGGTAATTGTTGTCTTCTGCAAATGTCGTAGAATGGCTATTCAAGATATATGAAAGCATTCTGATTTGACTCTCCCTTCCTTCCACAATCAAATAATTCATTCGCTTACTGATTTGACAGTCTATCCCCATAGATCGTATGATATCGTTTGCCCTATTGACTAATTTATAACAATAAGACTGACTATAATTAAAATGAGTGGATAGTTTGATCATCCCCACTTTTCGATGCCTAAGAAAGTAAATCAAGACTTGGAAAACGGCACTTTGCTTAATATACGTTATTTTCAAATTTGAATACAGCGAAGGATAAGTTCCTGATGCTTTCAACGTGGATATCCGAAATAATCGATTTTCGAATCTGATCAGTGCGTCTGTCGTGCTTGTGTTTTCTATGTAATCTTCGTTTATCTGCATGATTAATGATTTCACATTGCGGTTCGTAAGTGAATGCTTACAAGCTAATTCATCGATTGATGCTTCCGTCCTTGAAATAATATCCTCTAATAAATTCAATTTTTGTTCTTGCCGCTCCGTTAGAAACAACTTCCATAAATCCATGGTAATCTCCTTCTTAACGATAGTTACTTCTGTGATGTTAGTTAACTCATAGTTAACAAGAAAACATATAACATTAGTTATTAATAAAAAAGAATATCTCTTTTATGCTAAAATCTGCTTCTTTTTAATAATAAAAAGCAAAAAGAAATGATCCTGCCGTTCATAAAAAACTACTGCAAGGATCATCAATTACTCAAAGGACCAATGAAGCCAACCGATTTGTAAAGTCCTTTAACGATTTACCACCGAACCTTTCCCCTGATCAAAGTGAAAAAAACTATAGAAAATAAGCAAGTACAAAATAAAAACAGCTTTTTTCGAGACAGTCCTGTGGGAGAGCAAAATCAGCGGCCGCCCAACGGTCTGTCAAAGGATTAAGAAAGATTTTACGCAACAAGAAAAGTCTAGGGGTAACGATCTCCCCTAAACTTCTCTTATTTTTTTAGCAATTTTACAAGCGTCAAAATAAGCAAGACGGAAACGAGTGATAAGGCGATGACCAACCAAAGATTGGCTTTTGATTGAACAGTAATTGTATTGCTAGAATCAGCAGCCTCCTCAATAAACTGGTCGACCTCTTCCTTTGTATAATGAAAATACGTTGTCGTTTCGTCGTTGCCATCTGATCGTATAAATTGATACTCCCCAGACATCAATTCGGCCCCATCCAACAATGGGACATTAAAGAGCGTTTTTATATAGGGTGAAAGAACAATCTGTTCCGACTCTATCTTCCCTTCAGCGATAATCTCCTGATTGGGATTGATCACACGATAGGTGCCACCCTCAGCATAGGTCACAAGCGGATCATTATTATATAGATAATAAGAAAGAGTCGTTGTGTCTCCAGTAATCGTAAATTCAAAATCCCCGATAGTCTGTTTTGTTCCTTTAGCCAGTTCATTCAGTTTTAGGCGAACGACGATTACTTTCTGATAGACTTGCTGAATATCTACAGAATCTTTATTTTCTTGTATGTCGATTACCTGAGAAAAATTGATCCCACCTAATACTTCCCCATGAATCCTTTTATTTACATTAATGATGATTTGAACATCTCGACTTTGCTTTGCATCTAATTGCAAAAAACCATCAACGAAATTCCCATCTTGCGGTTGGATTTTTACATAATTTTTTAAATCATAATCTTGGTTCAGTAAATTTTCTGTTTCCGCTACATAAGTCATCGAATTCCTCGTGGAAACAGCGATACTTGGAAAAATCGAGACTTCAATGGCATAGTTTTCAAGATTGGTAACAGTTGCCGTATAGCGATATTCCTGATTCAATTGAGGTGCAAATTGAATATCCTTTATCTGACTTGTCTCATCATCAGCTTGGATCGAAACATCAAATGAAGAGCTGATCTGTTCTTCCGCTGCTACACTTTCAGTGTAAAAGAACATTCCTAAGAACAGGCAAAAAAAGACCACCTTAAAAAAACCGTATTTCTTCTCGCAATTAGAACTAGACATGAAATTAAGGTGTAACGTCCGTAGCTTCTGATGCAGTCAAAGTGATTAGATAATCTGCTTCTTTGGTACTGTCAAATGTTGCTGGATCGATCGTATAGTCAAAAGTACCTGTTTGAGTTGCTTCGTATCCTTGCTCTGCTTCCACACTGAATACTTCACTTGTAGCAACGGTTAGACCAGGTGCAATTGTTTCTCCCGGCACTTGTGCTGTGATCACCACTTTTTTTGCACCGAAGGATTTATTCGCTAATGTTCCCGATAGTGAGAAAGTACCTGATAGCGGATCTGCTTTTGCATCCGTAAAACTAATCTCTGCAAAGTCAACCGTTTTTGTTTCAGCAGGTGTTTCTAACGTAAATGTTGCTGTTCCTTCGTTAACAGTTACAGCAACTTCCTCTGCTGCTACAGGTACGGACACACCAATAGAGAGAGCAAATAAGAACGCTGTTGCTAAGATAACCTTTTTCATTGATTTCATTCCTCCTTATATATTTTTTTGTAAGAATCGAGCTTACAAAAAAACTATACACTATTTTTTTTGGCAAACTTCTCTTCTTTTTGCAATTTTTTTCACCAAAAGAATAAAGGTTTTTTTAATCTTATCTCGCGAAATTTTCATTTTCCTCCATCAAAACTGGTGGCAGTTAACGAAAATAAATAGACATGAAAAGTGAAATTTTTTCAGATAACGGTCGTAACGCTTATTACTTTGACCCACTCTCTCTAGCAAACAAGGAAAAGCCAAGCCACTATTTGTTTATTCCGGCATGAAGGAAGTATCAGTCGTTTCCATTTCTTCCACTAGAGAAGAACTTGCATTACTCTGCAAGAGACTCTCTGTGGAAAAGGTTGCCTCTGTTGAAGAGGTACTTGTCGTAGCTGATTCCCCTACACTCTCATCACTCTCGACGATGGATGCATGGTCTTCTTGGTTGTTACTTGACGGCAAAAGTGAAGACGACAAATTTTGATTCGTCGCTGCAGAAGAGATTTCCGTGATAGTAAAAATTACTTTATAGTTACCTTGATCTGCCGTCAGAAATTTTTTAGGATCTAATGTAACATAAAAATGGTGGTCATCCATCGTTTCTGTTGCCACCAGTTCTGCCGCATTTTCAAAAGCAGCGCTCAAACCACTGCCATTTGAAGAGATCTCCAAGTGATAAGCCGTTGTCACATCACTGGCAGAACTTTCAACTTTTAGACTACCTTCATAACTCAGTAATTCATTGCTAAAATCAATCTCCTGAAAATCAAAAATGATTGGTTCTTCCACCGTTAGTGAAAAACTCGCTTCTGCAGCAAAAATTCGTTCCGTATACAATAAAGAAAAACACGAAACCATTAAAAGACAGCTTGCTTTAATCCGTTTCATCATTCTAGTTCTCCTTGAGTAAAAATACCTACTGTTTTAAGGCAAGACACGATTCACTATTACCAAACAAATGACATTCTTCCCTTTCTTGCGGTATCCCTCCGCTTAGAAAGGTGGTCTCTACTCGACAAAGGTAAAAAAACTGATCGTAAAGAGAGGGAGATCTTTTGTTCATCATATTCCCTTACGCATGTTCTCTTCAGTCAATTATCGTCAATAATTCCTTCAACAGTCATTCATCCAGTCAAAAAATAGTTATTGATTTTGGTCTTGTGAATCCTTCTCCGCTTAAATCATAGCACAAATGGAAAACCCTCAATTCTCCTCAAAACACCGATATTTACAGTCTAGGGAGAATTGATTTCCTCAATGATGCAAAATGACGCAACAGTTTATTTGTTTTAAGTCAGAGCTATTCTTCTATATAGCCAAAGGAACTTTCACTTTTATGGTTTCACCACCCAAGCCTCATCATAGTAATCGATCGTAAATTCAGTATTTGGAAATTCAGTCTTCACAAATTGCTTTATTGCCGCCAACTCTGTTTCAACATTTGTAATCAAAGTGATATATTCTACCTTGTTTGTGTCCTTCAACTCGACTATGTATTGTTCTGCATCTGTCCAATGGGCATCAATAAATGTGAAAGCTACCTCTTCAGAGGCATGTTTAACCCCATCCATTATCAAAACGTTAGTGGAATCAACGATTTTCAACGTGTCTTTCAGGATATTCAATGAATCAACGATATATTTTTCTACTTGATCTAGGCCAAAGTTTATCGGAAACACGCAATTTCGATAGAAATGATCGTATCTTTCGTTAGCAAAACGTATGGAATACATTCTTTCACTTAAGCGTATATTTTCTATTATTTCCATCATCTTCAAATCACCTTCAGGTTTATTTATTACAAATAAAATTGCTATAGTTAAAATACCGCAATTCCGACTATTTTATTTATCTTTTTTTGTCAAAAATTTGCACATTATTTAGCAATTTTTTTTAATGCGGTCTCAAGCAACTCAAAGTAAGCGGTTCTTTCTCAAACGAGAAAAGCACCTGAGGCTAATTTCCATTTCGTTTTTTAGCACTCATCTGCCAGCAACCCAAAACAAATTTTGAAACGACTCAAAAAAAGAGAGCGCCAGCTGCGCTCTGCTTTATGTATATTTCGCCAAGATCGCTGATTGGATCATGGCATTCAAATTATCCCAATCTCTTGTATTATGAACATTGCCAAAAAATGCAAATTTTTGTGATGCATTATGGATCAGCACACCATCTGAAACCAAAATATCAGAGTCAGCTAGATTGGCATTAAATTTGATAACTTTCTCATTATAGATTTTCAATAGCGTATTTTTGATAACAGGGATATATTCCGGATGATTCAAAAGAGAGATACCAATATTTATTTGATCTTCTTTTTGGATAGGTAGGTAGGAAGTAACGATTTGGGAAAGCTTACGAATAAAAAGCGGCTCTCTCTCGATCCATCCCCGATGATTATTAAGGACCCGATCTATGATAACCTCCACTTCAACCAGTCGATCATTTGTATAATCAATCTCCCCGATTGACAAAAAATTATCTAGATACAGATGGATATAGCCCCAAGTATTGATCACTACTTCATAGATAAAAACTGATGAAGCCTGCTTTGTTAGAGCATATTTCTTTGAAAGTTGTTCAAGAATCTGAGAAGCAAAATCCACATAATCATTGTTTTCAAGCATGAGGAATTTTTCCCCGATCACCTTTTTTTCAGACTCTCTCACTGTTTCTGGGATGAAAAGCACCCGCCAAAAATAATAGTAGACAAGTTCTTTTTCCACATCAGATTGATTGCGAATAGGAAAAAGATTTGCCAGCTGTTGATCATTTTCTTTCTTTAAACAATGATAAAGCGCTAATGTTGACGCATCAACTCCAGGAACAATATTCCCTCGGAGAATGGCATTTTCAATAATAGAAAAAACGATCGCATGCTTGACCTTTGTCGTACGCAACGTCTCATAATCTTTGGCGATCCACTCCACACTAGAACGGATGGGATGTTCTGTATAAACATTACAGGCCATGACTTCGACGAGATAATGATACATGCGAATACATGATTCTTCCCCAGTTAATTGAATCGAATCACTGCTATTACTGATTTTTATCGGTACATTTTGGACCGCGAACATTTTTTTTAAATAACTAAGTAGTTTATAACAATATGAAACACTAAAAATCAGCTCTTCTGAAATATCCACCATTCGTGTTTTTCGTTTTCTTAATAAATAGATGAGGAGTTTGTAATAGGGAGATTCCAAAAAATACTTTTTTTTGGGGTTTACAAAAATATACAGACTTTGTTCTTGATTTAAATCATCAGACAGATGAAGTGTTCTTTTTTCAAGAAAAAAAAAGGAGTCCTCCAGCGTTGAAATACCGGCTAGATCATCATCGATCTCAGTTAAGAGGATTTTCACCTGATAAAGTGACTTACTGAGGGATTCTCCAATCGCATCTAAAGAAAGTTGTTTTTCAACAACGAGATTTCTTACAATTGTTAGTTTATCAACTTGTTTCTTAGTTAAGTAAAACCTATACAATTTTTCTATATAATCCAATTTTTCAACCGCCTTAATAAAAAATATCCCAGCTTCCAATTGTATTAAAAAAACTTTAAGTAACTGCCAAATCATTCACAAAACGGTCATTTTTAATAATTTCTTCAACTTTAACTCATTCTAAGATTTTTCTCTTAATCTGAAAAGTATTCTGTCTGAGTGTAGTATTCACTGTTATGATACCCATTTTGGTATTGTAGCTCTGACTTGATCGATCTGCTTTTGGCATCAATAATGAATCTAAATGCGAAGCTTGTTCTTCAAACTCCGCAAATATGTGAAGAAAAAAAAAGCCTTTCTACACTTTCTGCTACATACTGATTCACAAAAAAACGCTTAATCCCGCAGCGCATCATTTATAGGAAAACTAAACTTGCACACTAAGATCCTTTCTACTGGTTAGGAGTGTTAGTCATAAGAAGGGGAAAATCAGCAGTCACATTGATGGTTCACTTTGTTCATGGAATCAAAGTTCTTTCGTCCATTGTAAAAAAAAGTAAGCTGGCTTCTGCAGGAGTAATGGATTTGTAGCCTCTAGCCAATTCGATTGGCCAATGGCTCTCCTGAGGGATTGAGAAAGCCTGCTATTAATGTCTCGAGAAATTGATTGCTAGCTTTGTCGTTCTATCCACTTGCCGAAGACAAACTAAAGCAACTCCCTTTTACTAAGGCGTAAAAAAGCGTGGTAAAATGTCAGAATATTCAAACATAATTTCCGATAGAAAAAGATGAGCTTCTAGAAAGAAGGATCAAGTTCCTTTTAGAGTACTGCGTTCTCGTTTTATCCAGCAATCTTTGTATTCATAGATATTCAAAATGACCAAGTCATCCGTCAATTCACTAAATGCGTCAATCAACTTTTTATCCCCCGCATCAACATTTCCTACTACCTTAAAGTCATAATAGTTGCCCGATTTGTCTACACATTCGATCACATAACAAATAACATCTCCCCAAAAATGCTCTAGTCGATGGTGACAACCGGCTTGATCTAAGCGTGCATGTTCCGCGATACAAAACACATGCTGGATCGTGTGGGTAAGGATGTTGATCTCCCCTAAAGAATCTTCCAAATACGCTAGCGTTTCAGCGATATCTGCTTTTTGATCAACAATAAGATTTCGCTCTAAAATCGAATTTACTTTATTACTGAAAAAACGAACGCTTATCATCAAAGCCTTTTGCTGTTCAATATTTTTTTCTTTAGACTGCAGCATATTTTCACACTCCTAAAAAGAACTTTAATCCTCTTTAATAAGCATATAGCATCTTCTTTTTTAATTTTATCGTCTTTTGATGAAAAAAACTAAAAAAAAAATAATCATTTATTATAATAAGAAGAATTTGCCAGTTACAGAAAAAAATGAGTGTTGAATTTTTTAAACGAAGCTCTGTCCTGAAAGTCAAAGGCTACCCTAAGAGTTTGCTAATTCCCTTCACGATCCATCCTGATAAAATAGGAGGCATCCTGTTTTGAATTGACAGTTCTCATGAATTACACTTTCAAACAATGGGTTCTATTGAACATTCGATTACATCAGAAACCCTAACTCTGTTAGCTTTCTTCACCATGCCCCTGCTGGTCATTCCTAAAAATGATTCCGCTGAAATCCCTCTTTTCTTTGTAAGAATTTCATATCGCTAGCACTCCTTCAACCGTCATCACAATAAACATAATTCTACCTATACTTTTTGGGACTGTTCAATCATAAATGATTTCTCAGCCCCAATTGATATAAAATAAAAAAGCCGATCTTTCTCAAATAAAACCTTAACCTGACACAAGAAAACAACAGAGAAAGTGAAATGCTCTACGAGGTCATTCTACCAAGAAATCCCCACGATTAACAGATAAAAACGCACATTCTATAATTTATTCCAATATTTTTGACAATATTCACCGATATCTTTATTCTATGTCAATTTTTGTATTACTTAAAAAGATTCCTGAGAATGCAGGCAAAAGCAATCTTAAGGACAATTGTAGAGAATAAAAGCGATCACTTAAATAAAGCCCTCAGAAAACTTGTTCTGTATTTCAGTGAATCTTGGATTTTTAAGAGACTAAATCAAAGGGTTGAAGTCAAGTCATTTGTTGACTTCTGCACTTCACCTACCCTACCTGAAAAACCTCCACAAATTAGTGGCTGACGTTTACGCTGGGCATAATACTCTACTTATGAACGAAACCGACTTAGATAAAGAAAACCTCCTATGATCTTCCTAGAGAAGCGCCAATGCCGACAAATCACAGCAATTACTCCGAATAGCATCGGAAAAGTGCTTTTTTACCAATAGATCATGCATCACAAAATGGAGAGATGCCCTGGATGCCACCAGTTTGAAGCAATGGTTTCATTTGTTGTTCGTTTAATAGGCTATTTTTGCTTTACTCCTTCGTTTTAGTTATACAGGGACTTCCATAGGAAAAACAACCTATCCCTCCTTCAAAAATCCCCAGCAAAAACAAACAACCCTACTTTTTATCAATTTTCTACACTATTTATTGATAATTTGCAAAAATATAGATAATATTCACGATAATTTCCCTTTATACTTTTTATATTCAGAAAAACATCTGAAAATCTAGAACGAGGTTTAAAAATGAAAAAAACTTTCTTAAGTATCACTCTCGGAGCCACAATCTTACTAACGGGAGGAGTCAATGCAACCGCCTTAAGCGTCAGCAATCCTAATAGCGAACCCCTCAAAGTTACCATCTTAGATGGAAATTCTGCTTTCGCTTTTCACAACGAAATGCGTTTAACGAATGGGGGAAGATTTACTATCGGAGATGCCTTTTTCGAAAACAGCCCCCTTTCTGCGCGAGGAGGAATTTCAAATGTGGGCGTCGCACTATTTAATTACACTCGCTCACCCATTGAGGTGATCGTTGAAGTCAAAGCCCCTGAACAAAGTGGCATCCAAATCACTGATAACCCAACAGTGACGATCAAAGCCGAGGCTATTTCTCGTGGAGAAAACACGATCAACTCCACTTATTCCGTTAGCCGTGAGACTGCTTTCTTAACAGAGCCACCAATAATTACTGTTACAGCCAGACTTTCAGGGGAAAGTGAAAACTTTTCTTGTGTATCACTATAAGCAAAAAAGATCGCCAATTTTTGTACACAATCGAATCATCCGAATCTTTTCTATAAAACGACAGAGACTTATTTATCAAGTCTCTATCGTTTTCATTTTATAAACAAAAACCGACGCAGTAGTTTGCAGATCGTTGCTGCCAGCTTCAAATGAACAAATGATAATCGCAATGACAAATTTTAACCACAATAAAATATTCCACCGTATATATTTTATATATTTTCAAAAAAATTTGCACTAAATCGGATAATCGCTACCCTAAATTGCATATTATAATTCATTTAAGCAGTGCAACAACTGCAATAATTAAAGTGAGGTTTTGAATATGAAAAAAATTGTTCTAGGCAGTACTCTCATTGCATCTTTGTTGTTAGCCGGAGGAGTCAACGCGTATGCTGTGACAGATGTCCCTGACCCGATAACGATTCCGATTGAACTCGAATATGGAGATGCATCTTTCGTGTTTAATGATATCTCTTTGACAGCACCAGTTATTAGTGAAAGTATATTTGAAGGACCTGTTGAAGGGACTATTTCAAATGTAGGTGGTACTTTGACCAATTTAACTGCTTCTACAGCAATCGTTAATTTTGCTGTTAACGCGCCTGATGACTTTGATGGAATCGTTGTCGACGCCACTAATCTTAACACTTTGACTGCTGCCCCTGTTGATATTGAATCCCTAGGAACAGACATAACATTTACAATCGACCAAACATTTGCACAAGCTTTTGCTGCATTAGCAGAAGATGCAGACGCTCCTGTGATCACTGTAACTGCACAAGATGGTACCGATCCTGGTCAAACTCCATCACTATAATTTTCAAAAGGAAAAAAATCATGAATCATACATTCAAACACAGAAATTCTTTTCTAAGGATTTCTGTGTTGCTTCTCTTTATAGCATTCATTAGCAATGCAAGCATCTGTCGCGTAAATGCCGATGAAACTGCGAATTCATTAAAACTTACACTTAGTGAAACGGAGTACAAAACTTCTGATAATACCTTGAGTATTTCTCCTGAGATGGAGACGGCGTATATTGTTGAAATTACACTAGAAAATGTTGGATCCGGTGATTCATCCATTGTTGTCACACCTTACACCTCTACTGCTCTCTCACGAGAATCAGCTATCATCTATAGCGATGACCTAAACTTACTGCTAGATGACAAGTATAACTTTTCCAATTATGCATCGATCGAGTCAGAGGCATTAGATGACGATAATCAAATTGAGATCCCCCCGAATGAATCCGTTCTGGTGACCGTTACGATTACTCTTCCAGAGGAGCATGCACGTGAAGGAACCGTGATGGGGGCAATCAATTTTAGTCAGATCATGGGTCTTGAAACAGCAGAAGATTCAATCGGTATCAAATCTGTGTATGAATCACTTATTTTTATCAACTTACTTTTTAATGAAGTGGAAGAGCTCAAAGACGTCGTTTATGAGGATTTCTCCTTTGTTGCGCTTCAAGATACGGTAAACCTCCAATTTTACGCCCTCAACTATAATCCTATTTTAGGCAACTTGAACAATGCGCTCTACGAACTAATAAACCCAAATGGAGAAACAATTGCCTCTGGGGAGTTAGCAGATTCCGTTCTTTTAACGCCGTTAACCAAATCAAGAATGCAGATTCCTTTAATAGACAATAGTGAACTTATTGAAGGCGAATACCGGTTGACAATAGAAACAAGTAGAAAAGCAATCACCACTCTTTTTTCTTATGAGAAAGAAGACCTGGATGACTTCAAAAAAGAAAGCATTCCCACAAATACTGTCACTATTCAGTCAGACAATCAATTGTTTATCTGGATCATCCTAATTCTCTTAGCAGCACTTACAGTGGCAGTCATATATATAGTGAATTCAAAAAGAAAAAGAGAGGGCTAGTTCCTCTCTTTTGTGCTGTTTCTGCTTATTCCACTGCTCATCAATTATTGATAGTTTCCTTTTTAAAGTAATGTTGCGTATCTCCTCGCCGAAGTGGGACAAGAAAAACCACTCATATCAAATAAGTGGTTTTTCCTGATATATGCCTAAATATTTTCTCTTCAATGATCATTTCTTTTGAAAAAAAGGTTGCTGTCTCGTACTGGCTTTTCTCCCCTAAAAAAAACTCAGCACTAACCTCATCCTCGACATCGCTGATCAAATCTTCTAAATTGGTAGAGTCATTATCAAGGGTGTCTTCTTCCAAGTTTGCTTGCTCGTCGTAATTAGATTCTGCTTCTTCCTTTTGGCTCTCGGATTCATCTTCGATGCCATTGTCTTCTTGCTTTTCATCGTCTTGGTTTTCATCCGGTATCTCTTCTTTTTCCTCATCCGTCTGATTCATTTTTATCTCTTTCGTAAAGGTCTCTGAATCATCAATTGCTGTAAAAGTGACTGATAGGTAGTACTCAGAGTTGGAATCAAGATATTCCTTTATGTTCAATGTTGCAGCTACGTTAAGAATCATTGATGCTTCATCAGCATCCTCAATCTGAATGATCATCTCTTCCGAACCGTTCACGCTGTTTAGTTCTGCTGAAAATGCTTCTCCAACAGCAGTGATTGTAACGCCAAAAGCACCTTCACTGCCGTTGCTATCGACAGTCAGCTGAAGATCTTGTGTGGTTCTTAACAAATAATAGTGTTCATCCTTAAAGTCAATCGTGTTTAAATCAAAAATCAAAGTTTCGGAAACGTCATCAGCCATAGCCTCTAATGTTGGAAATAAAATCATCACGGAAAAAATGAATAACAAACTTTTTAGCACTACCTGGTCCCCTTTCTTCTTTCAGAAATCACTTTTATTTAACAAATAATTATTCGCTTTAGCAAAATCGAGACATAGATAACTAGTAAACTAGCAATGAGACTAATCCATTTTGAAGTCACAAAGCCATGGTTCACCAACTGAAAACTTAAGCCATCTGTTAGGAGTGCTTCAAATGAAGTTTCAAGGTCTATAACCAAATCCTGCTCAGATATCTTCACTAGTAGCATCTGACAAAAAGAAGATGTCCCTCAATCAACGAATTAAATGCCCACTAACACTGGCAATCTCTTCTCTGCTTTTCCTCTACTTTCAAACAAGAAGAAAATTTCCTGAATCATCAAATGTTGCCTATGCTATTTTTCTATTCATTTCAAATGCAATTCCTTGCTGTCATCTTTAATACTACGCTCTTTTCCCAACTCATTTTTATCTTCTTTTAAAAGAATGTTTATGAATTAGGATAATTTTTTCAGAAAATTCTTCAATCAGTGAATCATTCACGACTAATCCCACATTTCATTCTGCATCAAAAGCAACCTGGCAGTACAAAAAAGCCCCTTCTTATCCAATTTGATAAGAAAGGACCTTTTACCCTAAAAAAGATTCACGCTACCCACAAAGCTGAGTATACCTAAACAGTCTAGCGGGAAACGGCTCTTACATCAAGCTCTTCAATTCGACGTCTGGGTACTTGTCAGCGAACCAACGCATTGCAAATTGATTTTCAAATAAGAACAATGGTTGATCGAAACGATCTTTCGCTAAAATATTACGGCTTGAGCTCATGCGCTCATCTAAGTCTTTCGGATCGATCCAGCGAGCGATCTTGTGGCCCATTGGGGTCATAATAACTTCTGCATTGTACTCATTCATCATGCGGTATTGGAAAACTTCAAATTGCAGCTGCCCGACAGCACCAATGATATACTCATCACTAAGATACGTCTTGTACAACTGGATGGCTCCTTCTTGGACCAACTGATAGATTCCTTTGTGGAATGATTTTTGCTTCATCACATTTTTTGCAGTGACTTTCATAAAGAGTTCCGGAGTAAACGATGGTAGCTCTTCGTAAGCAACTTTGAGTTTTCCTTCATAAATCGTATCACCGATTTGATAATTTCCCGTATCATAAACCCCGATGATATCTCCAGCGACTGCTTCTTCAATATTTTCTCGGGTATCTGCCATAAATTGTGTCACATTGCTGAGTTTCATTTTTTTACCGGTACGCTCTAGTGTCACGTCCATGCCTCGTTCAAAGGTTCCTGAACAAATACGGACAAAGGCGATCCGATCACGATGGGCAGGATTCATATTTGCTTGGATCTTGAACACAAACCCGGACATTTCTGGTTCATAAGGACTGACTTCATCACCGGCCAAAGTTTTGTGACCATAAGGTGCTGGTGCAAAGGACAAGAATGTTTCCAAAAAGGTCTGTACACCGAAATTCGTAAGGGCAGAACCAAAGAACACGGGTGTTTGATCGCCACGAGCGATTTTTTCTGTGTCAAAGGCATCGCCAGCTTCTTGCAGCAATTCCACTTCTTCTAAAACTTGTTGGAACAGCCCATCTTCGGCAAATGGATGGTCTGCAGGAAATTGTCCATTTTCATCTAGGGCAACTAAACGTTCCCCACCGTGATTGTCTGGACGGTAAAATTCGACCCGCTGGTTATGGATATCATACAGCCCTTCTAATCCTTTCCCCATGCCGATCGGCCAATTCATTGGAAATGATTCGATCTCTAAAAGATCTTCTAGTTCTTCTAATAATTCTAATGGTTCGCGGCCATCACGGTCGAGTTTATTGATAAAGGTAAAAATCGGAATACCGCGTTTTTTAACGACCTGGAAGAGTTTTTTCGTTTGCGCTTCGATCCCTTTTGCGCTATCGATCACCATGACGGCACTATCCACCGCCATCAAGGTACGGTAGGTATCTTCAGAAAAGTCCTCATGCCCAGGGGTATCTAAAATATTGACCCGTTTGCCTTGGTAATCAAACTGCATAACAGAACTGGTAACGGAGATCCCCCGTTGTTTTTCAATTTCCATCCAGTCGGACTTTGCGAAATTGCCAGTCTTTTTTCCTTTGACCGTACCGGCTTGGCGAATCGCGCCACCGAATAGTAATAATTGTTCTGTAATGGTTGTTTTCCCCGCATCCGGGTGGGAAATAATCGCAAA
This sequence comes from Enterococcus sp. FDAARGOS_375, assembly GCF_002393265.1. NCBI lineage: Bacteria > Bacillati > Bacillota > Bacilli > Lactobacillales > Enterococcaceae > Enterococcus > Enterococcus sp. FDAARGOS_375. Next base: position 3,324,245 of record NZ_CP023515.1, read on the forward strand.
GGTACGGCGACTATCGACTTGTTGTTTTAATTTTGGATTATCCATTGATTTTATTGCTCCATTTCTTGTATTTACAATGCGAACAGTGTCCATCTAAGACTGTCGCTAGTTTTCTGACCAAATCAGTATATCATGGATAAGGGTGATAAAAAAGCAAAAAAAGACAAGAACCCCCTTTGACTGGTCTCTTTTGAAGAGTCAGGCAAAGGACGTTCCTTTCATTTGATGGAAACAAATTAAAATGCTGGCAATAACGTATCACTGTGCTCGTTTTCTAAAAACTCACGAACTTTATCGCTAGTCATGGCACGGCGCAATACAGCGATTTTTTCAGAATCTTGATTGTCTTCTCGAGCAACCAATGAGATAGCAAAGCGATCATCGATGGTTTTTTCTAAGAAAAGGGCATCTGCTGGTTTCAAACCGATTTTCGCAATATAGGTTGGGTAATTGTATACCAAAGATACATTTGGCTCATCATAGGCTTCCGCAAGATTCAGTAGATCGACAGATAACCATTCAAAGTTTTTCGGATTTTCTGTAACGTCTTTAAGTGTTCCATTGACCCCAACGCCATCTTTGAGAGTGATCAACCCTTCTTCTGCTAAAATCGCTAACGCTCGACCTTCATTGGACACATCATTCGGCAATGCGACTTTCGTTCCCTCTGGAATATCATTGATATCCGTATACTCTTTGGAATAAAAGCCGACTTTTGCGTTGTAGATTTTATCTAATGCCACTAGGTTTGCATCTTTTTCTTCATTATACATTTGCATATATGGTTCATGTTGCGCAAAGTTGGCATCGACCTCGTCATTATTCAGCAACTCGTTGTACTGGATATTGTCATTGACTTGAACCAATTGGATCTCCCAACCATCTTCGACCGCTTCAGCAGCAACTTTTACGACATCGGTCATTGGTGTCGTTTGTGAAGCGACTTTGATGATTTTCTCTTCGCTCGCCTCATCAGAGCTGGAACCGCAAGCCCCCAATACACCTAATGCCAATACACTCAATCCTAAAACAAATCCTTTTTTCACTTTCATTCCTCCTATTTTCGTTTATCAAGTTTCCTTGCTGCTTGATTGCCAATCCCTTGCAGGATAAAGACCAAAAGAATCATGATGATAATTGCAAAATACATGACGCCATATTCATAGCGTTGATAGCCATAGCGGATCGCAAAATCGCCGATACCGCCCCCGCCAACGATCCCCATCACCGTCGAATAAGAAACCATGCTGACTGCTGTCGTCGTCAAGGATAAAATCAAGCCACTTCTGGCTTCTACTAGTAAAAATGACCAAACATACTGCCATTGACTGACGCCCAAGGATTTTGCCAAATAAGAAACTTCTTCTGGGACATCCAGCAGTACTTGCTCCGTCAAGCGAGCAAAAATACTCATGGCAACGATGCTCAAAGGAAAACTGGCGGGGATCGGTCCAAATGAGCTACCTAAAAGCATCCGCGTCAACGGGATCAAGGCTACGACAAATAATAGAAATGGAAACGAGCGAATGATCGTCACGATTAAATTCAGACACTCATAAAGAAATGAGATTTTTTTCCCACGACTGCGACTGAGAAAAAGCCAGACACCTAGCGGTAGTCCTAAGACAAAGGCTGCAAACATCGAAATGCCCATCATGATCGCTGTTTCTTTCAAAGATTCCAGCAATTCAGGCAGATAATACAAAATACTCTCACTGATCGTCATGCAGCAAACTCCTCTCCACTTTGTTCACATAAGAGCTTTCAATGCGGACAATTGGCTGGGGCTGATTGGCAAATTCCGCCGCAAAGACGGCATCTTCCAATACAAACACACGTTGACAAATTTGTCGGACGGCCGATAGTTCATGACTGACAAAAACGACTGCTGGCTGGAACGTCTGTTGAACTTTTTGCAGCAAAGCAAGTACATCCGCTTTGGTATCTTCATCCAGCGCACTGGTGGGTTCGTCACACAATAAAATTTTCGGCTCACGGATCAATGCTCGTGCAATAGCCACTCGTTGTTTCTCCCCACCGCTCAACTTGGCTGGGTAGATGTGGGCTTTGTCTTCCATCCCAACAAACGAAAGCATCTCCAACACCTTCTCCGATGATTTCCCCATTAATTTCAAAGGCAAATAGACGTTTTCAAAAACGGTTCGATTGTTTAACAGATTGTAATTTTGAAAAATCATGCCGATTTCTTGTTGCGCATGTAGCAGCTGCTTTTTGTTCGATGCATCGATTTTTTTGCCATCAAAAAGTAATTCCCCGCTATCTGGGGTTTCAATCAAGTTTAAAAGCCGAAGCAACGTCGATTTTCCTGAGCCGCTTTTGCCGACGACCCCAACGATTTCCCCTGCCTGAACCGAAAAAGACAAACCATCGAGAACCTTTCGATCGTAACGCTTTGTGAGATTGATCGCTTCTAACATCTTTTTCCTCCTAATCAAACAGCAATGCTAAAAATTCAGAAGTGGTCATCTGATGGATAAATTGCTCGATGGCGATTCCCTCTAGCAAGCGGCTGATGGTACTTTGTTCAAAATCAACCCCTTGCAACATTGCTTCCAGTTCACTGATCTCTTTTTGCCCAAAAAAGTCACCCGTAATTTGGAGTGCTGCGATCTTGCCTTTGTTCACAGTAAAATCGACTTCAACGATCCCTACTTGTTCAAACCGCTTTCTTTTTTGCCATTCAAATGCTGGGGCTTCATTGAAAATCCACTCATTATTCGCATACCGCTCTTCAAACAACGTTTGAATCGCTTGTCGATCGGTTTCCGTCAAGACGATCTCTTGATCACTGATTTCATCGATGGCGGCTACTTCGTAGATATGACAAAGGAGTGTATCTCGAAATTCCTTGGTATCCATTGATTGGTATTGCTCTGCCAAATAAGGTTTGATATTCGTCACACTTTTCCGCACGGATTTCGTTGCTTTAGAAGCAATTTTTTCTTGGGCAACGTGTAGAACGTTCGTCAATTCTTCCAGGTTCACATCATACATCAATGTGCCATGAGAATAAGTCCGGCCTTTTTTTGTATACATCGCATTGCCAGAAAACTTTTTCCCATCAATGAACAAATCATTGCGACCGTGTACTTCAATATCCTTGGCTCCCATTGCCGCTAACCCCTTCATGATAGGTTGCGTCGCACTTTGATAATCGCCAAAACTTGTGGCATCTTTTTTAGTGACAAAACTAAAACTCATGTTGCCTAGATCGTCATAAACCGCTCCACCACCAGATGTCCTGCGAGTCAAAACGATATTACGGCTTCGCAAATACTCAAAATCGATCTCTTGATACGCATTTTGATTTCTACCGATTATAACACAAGGTTTTTGTATGTATAACAGAAGACAAGGTTCTGAAACATCTATGTTATCCATCAAGTACTCTTCAGTTGCCAAATTGTAACGGATATCTTCACTAAGCATACGATAAAATTTCATTATAAGCCCCTCGTTCTCATTAGATTTCTATGGACATTCTCGCTTTTCTTTCGAAAAAATGCAATCAAATTGCTTGAAGATAAGATACACATGTTTTTTTATCTGTTTTTAAACTGTATTATTGATTAGATTTATCGTAACCGTTTCTTACAAACAAATCAAGGGGAATAAGTAAAAAAGGAACAAAAAAGACCAAAGCAAATGCCTTGGTCTTCCTCACTTCATTTATACGGAGCTTTAACGGCGCGGCTCGTCTTCATCAAAATCTTTGCGGAAATAGCGGCGTTCTTCCTCCGGTTCCACTTCGCCGTCTTCAGGGTCGTGGAAGATCACCCGAATCTTCAAGACCCGTGAGCCTTCCATTTCTTCAGAGATCAGCTTTACGTTGTCCACTTCAAAGGATAGCTTTTCGCCTTCATCAGGGATCAATCCTAAAGCAGTGATCAAATATCCCGCCATCGTATCCACATCACTCATATGCAAGCTCATGTTGAAGGCTTCATTAAAATCATCGATCAACATGCGGCCTTGAATGACATATTCTTTATCAGAGATTTTCTCATAAAGCTCTTCGACTTCATCTGATTCATCATCGATCTCGCCGACGATTTCTTCTAGCAAGTCTTCTAGTGTAACCAACCCAACGACGCCGCCATATTCATCAAGCAAAATCGCCATTTGGTTTTGGGTTTTCTTTAATTCATAAAGCAAATCATCGATAAAGACCGTTTCTGGCACAAACAATGGTTCTTGTAGAATTTGTTTGATGTCCATCGTATCAAAGCCGTATTTGTACGCACACTTCAATAGATTTTTGGTATGTAGAATCCCTACGACTTTATCTTTATCTTCATTATATACAGGAATACGAGAATAATTTTCTGCTAAAATTTCAGTCAAAATTTCTTCTACTGAGTCATTGATGTCCACCATAAAGGCTGAGGTTCTAGGAACCATGACTTCCCGGGCGACTTTCGTGTCTAATGAAAAGATCCCTTGCAGCATCTCTAATTCATCTTCTTCAAAGACCCCTTCTGTTTCCAACATATACCGCATTTCATCACGGGTCATCTTCGTGTCTTCATCGTCAAATTCCATTGGAGTGATGCGCGCCAATAAACTTGTCGAAGCAGATAAGAACCAGACGAAAGGTTTGGCAATAATCCCGATCGTTCGAATGACACCAGAAGTGAACTGGGCAACTTCTTCTGATTTGTTCATGGCGATCCGTTTTGGATACAACTCACCAAAAACGATCGACACATACGTCAAGATCGCTAAAACGATAATATTCGCTAAGCTTTTAGCTGCTGTTCCCCCACCTAATAAAGGTGCCAAACGGGTCGACAAGGTATCTGCCAGAGATGCCCCAGATAAAATATTCACCAAGGTAATCCCAACTTGGATCGTTGACAAGAAATTTGTTGGATTATCAATGATTTTCAATAATTTTTGTGATTTGACATTTCCTTCTTCCGCTTTTTGCTCCACACGGTTTTTGTTGACTGAGACGACTGCGATCTCAGAGGCCGCTAGAAAAGCGTTGATCAATGTCAAAACGATCAATAATAAAATTTGCGCTAGAAGCGACTGACTCTCGGGGTCAGCATTCATAATAGCATTCTCTCCTTATTTTTTCATTTTCTAAAAAAAATCGTGGGCTTAGCCCACGATAAAATCCTATCACAAAGTTTTTTTCTTTGCAATAAAAAACACCAGTCATTGATTATTCAATCAACCGTTCCTGATTTTTCTTAATTTTGTCATCTTTGATTAGGCGAACAATAAAGACGACAATCGTTCGGCAAATCGCATAAAATGGCACACCTAAGAAAATTCCTAATAAGCCAGCTAGATTACCAGCAACTAATAAGACTAAAATGATCGTTAACGGATGGATCGCCAATGATTTGCCGATCACATTCGGGTAAATTACATTCCCATCTAATTGTTGGACGATCAGAACCACGATACAGCATAGTAGCGCTCGGAAAGGTTCATCAAAGACCGTCACTAATACCGCCGGAATCAAGCCAAGATAAGGACCTAAATATGGGATCAAGTTCGTAACCCCTGCGATCACACCGAATAAAAAGGCATAATTGACGCCAATCATCCAGTAACCGATGAAGGTGAAGGTACCAACAAAGATACATTCGATCGCTTGCCCACTGATGTAGTTGGACAATGTTTTGTTTAGGTCGCCCAGCAAGCCAACGATCTGCTCTCGTCTTCTTTCTGGAAAGACAGTTTTCAGATTAGGAACCAGCTTTTCCCCATCCTTCAGCATGTAAAACAAGATAAAAGGTACGGTCACGATGATCATTGTTGCGGAAGCGATCGTACTGACGATCGATCCTAAACTGGTGGATAATCCACTAAGAAACTGCTGTAGCAATGAGCCGTAAGAAAGATTTAGGTTTTCTAATTGCTGGGCGATATCGATTTGTTTGAAGAATGGATCATCTGCGATTCTTGAGATCCAGCTCTCCATATTCTTGGCAAATGTTGGAATATTTTCTGCCAATGAAGAAATCTGACTCACCAAATTAGGAATAACACTGACGAAAATCAAGATGATGGCTGCTACTAATAACAACAGAACGAGTATGACAGCGAACAGCCGTTTTATTTTGGTGGTCTTCATCAAAAATAAGACGATTGGATTTAGCAGATAATAGAGAAAGCCAGCAATCAATACTGGTGCAAATAAAGTAGAAAAAAACGTGCCGATCGGTGCAAATAGAAAATTGACTTTGCTTAACACAAATACAAGTGTCACTAAAACCAATGCTTCCAAAGACCAAAAGAACAGTTTTGATTGTTTAAATTTGTCGAACAAAAGATTCCCTCCCTTTTTTATAACATTATAGATGATTTTGAAAAAAAAAGCTTGCGACTTTAGCCGCAAACAAAAGAAATTTGTAAAAAAAGTGGTATACTATTAAAAATAACGGAGAAATATTAGCTGAGGTGAGTTTTTTATGCATATCGCACAAACAAAAGATACGCTAAGTGACATTTATTTGGCGTCATTGAAAATACGAAATCAAGTGTTCGTGAAAGAGCAAGGTGTTCCATTAGCATTGGAAGTAGATGAAAATGAAGCATTGGCAGTCCACTTCGTCTTATATGACGATGATAATGAAGCAGTCGCAACCTTGCGTTTCTTACCTATCTCTGATCATGAAGTGAAGTTGCAGCGAATGGCAGTCCCCGCTGCTCATCGTGGTTCAGGTTACGGCAGACAACTGATCGAAGGTGCGGAAGCCTTCATTCAAAAACAAGGAGTCAAAAAGGTCACTTTAGGCGCTCAATTAACCGCCAAAGAGTTTTACTTGAAGTTAGGCTATCAGCCTGAAGGCGATGTCTTTTTAGACGCGGATATGCCCCATATCAAAATGAGCAAAACCTTTAACGAGAAGTGATTACTTAAAACAGCGACCATAAAACAGATCCTTCCTCTGTTTTGTGGTCGCTGTTTTTTTATTCCTCTGCTTCCACGATCTCTTTAATCGCTGCCAGCAACGCTTGCGCCACCTTTTGATCATAGCCGTCACTCGTGATCACTGACAGATCGGTGTCACTGTTCAAATAGCCTAACTCCAATAAAACTGCTGGAATATATTGTTCTCGCAACACATAATAGTTACCAAAACGGGTACCGTTGGAACTCAATGCCACCGAGGAACTCAAATTGGCAGTGATCGTTTCTGCCATCTCTTTTGCCCCAGTATAGTAATAGTATGTTGTCAGTCCTTGATTGCTGTTTGGTATTTCTGAATTATCGTAATGAATGCTGATAAATAGATCTGGTTCTTCTGAAAGAGAAGCAGCGGTAATATCTGACAGCGAGAGATAACGATCTTCGGTGCGTGTATAACTGACTTGAATACCTGCTTTGGTCAGTGCTTCGCCGATCGTTTGGACCGTTGCTAACGTCAAATCTTTTTCCATGATCGTTTGATCCGTCGAAAGTGCCCCAGAATCTTCGCCGCCGTGACCTGCATCAAGGACGACTTTGAAGTTCGATAAATCTTTTGGTACTGCCGAAAGCGCGACTTCTTGAATCGATGCTGATTGCTTTTCAATGTAACCTGTTACCCCATCATCTGTTTGAATTTCAACCATCTCTTCTGTTTGACTGATGAAGGTTGCCCAACTTCCTCGATGGATTTTCCCAATGACTGTCTCTTGACTTGTTGTCTGATAGATCGATACATAATCGTTCTCACTTTCAACCGCTGCATCGTATTCTGAGGGATCTACATAAATTCGGACCATACTGACAGTCTGAGCGGTCTCTTCTGTTTGAGCGTTAGGCTCAGTTTGAGAAGTACTTTCTTGACTCTCCTCCCGAGCGGATTGGTCATTTCTCAACACAGCAAACCCCGCTGCAAAAAGCAGAATCATGGTGGTCCCGATAACAAGCTTCCCTTTTTTCTTCATGTGCTTCCCCCACTTATTTTCTTAGTCTCTTTATCATGGGACTATCAGCTTAAACGGAACTTAAAGCCTGCTGATGGAAGCATTCCTTTAGAGACACAAAAAAACTCCAACCAATTTGGTTGAAGTTTCTTGGGAAAAATGAGCGATCCGACCCATTTTACTTATTTTTGAGACAACTGCTTGTAGCGATCATACCAAATGTCCACATACCCTTGCGAAAAGGGTCCTTTGCCATTATTGATCCAATCTACTAAAATTTTGACATTTTCTTTCAAGATAAAATCAATGTCTTGCGGATATTGCATAATCTTACTGTGCAATTCATACTCATCCACATCTAGTAAACGTTTCTCGCCATCAGGAAATACTTTGATATCAAGGTCATAATCGATATATTTCAATGCCTCTTCATCAAGTAAATACGGTGAAGCAAGATTACAATAATAGGAAACCCCCTTCTCTCGAATCATTGCAATAACATTAAACCAGTATTTTTTATGAAAATATACAATTGCTGGTTCACGGGTAACCCAGCGTCTTCCATCTGATTCGGTCACTAGTGTATGATCGTTGACCCCTATCACTGAGAATTCACTGGTCTTTAAGACCATCGTATCCCGCCACGTTCGATGCAAATTGCCGTCATGTTTGTAGCTTTGAATGCTGACAAACTCTCCTTCTTTTGGAACTCGCATAGCAACCCTTCCCTCAGCAAGAAAACTTGCGTTTTGTTTGGGTGTTCATTACACCGACATCGTTAATATTATAGCAATAAAAGAAAGCTTTGCCTAGAAATCTTTATCGAGTTTCTGATATTTCTTTAATTGCTCGACTAATTTCTGCTGAGGTTTTGGAAAAACATAGTTTTGAAAGGACTCTTTGGCAGCCCATTGGCTGTCTTGTAACGTGAGCTCTCCCCGTTTTCTGCCATAAAATAAAAGGACATGCCATTTCAAATGACTAAAGATATGCGTGATCTCACCAAAATGTCGTTTTTGCCAAACGACAGGCAGATCAGGAAAAATCTCGAGTGCATCATCTTCGGCAATCAAATCTAACTGCAACTGCTCCTCTTTTGCCCATGTCCGCTGCAAAGCCTCATATTGTTCTTTCGTTACTTCTACCAACGGGAAATGCCACATAGAGGCCAATAAGCCTGTTTCAGGTCGCTGCACAAGTAGAAACGAGCCTTGATCTTCGATGGCGCCTGCGATGTAGTAGACATCCTTGGGCTTGGCTTTTTTCGATTTCACTGGAAAGTCTGTTTGTCGATTCTCTGCATAAGCAAGACAGTACTGGCTGATGGGACACTCTTCACATTTCGGTGTGGTGGGTGTACAGATTCGTGAGCCAAGATCCATCAAGGCTTGATTAAACTCACCGGGTTCATCGGGGGAAATGATCGTTCTCATCGCCTCGTCGAATGGTCTTCGGCTGCTAGCTTTCGCAATATCTGCTTCGATACAAAATAACCGACTGACGACCCGCATCACATTTCCATCGATCGCCGGTTCTGGTAAGCCAAAAGCAATACTGCCGATAGCACCAGCTGTATAGGGACCAATTCCTTTTAGTGAACGAATCTCCTCAATTGAATTGGGCATTTTCCCGTCGAATTCTGCCACGATTTGCTGGGCAGCCGCCTTCAGATTGCGCGCACGAGAGTAATAACCTAGACCTTCCCAAACCTTTAACAGCTTTTGTTCTTCAGCTTCAGCCAAGTCCTGGATCGTTGGGAATTGCTCCATAAAACGGTAAAAATAGCCAATCACTGTTTCCACTCGTGTTTGTTGAAGCATGATCTCTGAGATCCAGATTGCATACGGATCGTTGGTCGCTCGCCAGGGCAGATTGCGTTTTTCTTTATGATACCAAGTTAAAAATGTTTCTTGGAACGTCTCGATTTTTTCTTCATCCCAAGCTTCCCATTGCTTACTCATCCATTACTTCCTCATCTAAGAATCGTTGTATATCATCGATGGCAAACCCTTTTTGATAAAGGCCTTGCTTGATTTTCATTTTTCGTTTCATCAAGGGCAAACGTTGATGCCGCCGCATAAGTCGAGCACCTTCTCTTTGGAGCGCTTCATTTTCTTGGTCCTCATCTTTTTCCATCGGTAATTCATTCAAAATCATTTGAATGACTCCTTGATGAAAACCTTTTTGCATCAAATGCATTTTTATCTTTTGGATCATTTCTTTATGGCTTTTATTGTGAAAACGACGCATCGCTTTTTCAGCCGTATGATAACCGACTTCAAATTGCATTTCCTCGGTATACAAAGGCAGTACTTCTTGAATCACGGGATCTTTCAAGCCTTTTTTTCTCAATTGCTGACTGATGACTACGGGTCCTTTATCACTCATACGGACTTGGGTGCGTATGTAGCTCTCTCCGTAGTTTTTGTCATCGATCAAATTCAGCTCTTTCAGACGTTCAACGACTAAGTCTCGGTCTTGTTTTTCGATTTCTTTGTCTTTCAAATAGGTACGGACTTCCATTTCAGAACGCAGCTGATAGCTGATATAGTTCATGGCTTGCTGCAATCCTGAATCAAACCCCGCACTTTTTTTGATTTCTTTTAATTCTTCTTCACTCAGTTCCTTGCCTTTTAATAGCCGAAAACGGACCAAAAGATCTTCTGAGACCCGCAGCGTTTCACCTTCTGATGTCGCCACCTCATAAAAGGGTCCTTTTCCTTTATTGATACGAATAATTGTATTCATCTTCTTCACCTCGCGAACGTACATTCTATTTTACCACAACTACGATGAAATTCCTTCTAATCAAGCTGAAAAAATGTGGTAAAATGAACTGACTATTTTATTTAAGGAGTTCACATGGCAAATACACAAGTCCAGCTTGGACAAAAATTACAACTAACGATCAAACGCTTAGGGATCAACGGAGAAGGCATCGGGTATTACAAAAAGCTGATCATCTTTGTTCCCCGTGTTCTACCGGGGGAACAGGTCATTGCCGAAGTCACCAAAGCATCTCCCCGCTTTGCTGAAGCCAAGATGACCAAAATCGTCAAGCCAAGCAGCGATCGCATCCAACCACCGTGCAAGTTTTACGACCGGTGCGGCGGCTGCCAATTGCAACATTTAGTCTACGATAAACAATTAGATTTCAAAAAAGACCTCTTGAAACAAGCACTTGAAAAATTTAAGCCAAATGGCTACCAACAGTTTGAACTAAGGGATACTTTAGGCATGGGTGTTCCGTGGCATTACCGCAACAAAGCGCAATTTCAATTGCGTTACAACAGTCAAACCAAACGTATCGAAGCGGGTTTATACGAAATGGAGACCCATCGCTTAGTCGCCATTGATGATTGCCTCGTACAAGAACAAGATACGCAAAAAGTGATCAACGGCATCGTCCAGTTGTTGAATAAATACCAGATCCCCATTTACGATGAACGCAAAAACAGCGGTATTCTACGAACATTGATGGTTCGTATCGGGATCGCGACTGGCGAAGTCCAAGTCGTGTTCATTACCAATTCTGTCAAACTGCCGCAAAAAAATGCGCTGATTCGCGAAATCAATCAGCGCTTGCCGCAAGTCGTTTCCATCATGCAAAATGTGCAAAACAAAAAAACATCCGTCGTCATGGGAGAGGAAACGATTCATCTTTGGGGCAAAGAAGCAATCGAAGAACGGTTGAATGAACTGACCTTCGACTTGTCCGCCCGCGCATTCTTCCAGCTGAATCCGCAGCAAACCAGCGTCTTGTATCAAGAAGGGTTAAAAGCCCTTGACTTGAGCAAAAATGAAACAGTCGTTGATGCCTACTGCGGCGTGGGAACGATTGGGTTGAGCGTGGCTCCTTATGCCAAAGAAGTCCGCGGTATGGACATTATTCCTCAAGCAATTGAAAATGCCCAAGAAAATGCGCGCCGCATTGGTGCCCAAAATACCCATTATGAAACGGGGACTGCTGAGGAGCTCTTACCAAAATGGTTCAATGAAGGCTTCAGACCTGATAGCATCATTGTTGATCCGCCAAGGACGGGCTTGGATGAACGATTATTGAAAGCTTTGCTGAAACAGCCACCGAAGAAGATGGTCTATATATCTTGTAATGTTTCTACTTTAGCAAGAGACTTAGTCCAACTAGCCAAAGTGTTTCACGTAGAATATCTGCAATCAGTAGATATGTTTCCACAAACCGCCCGCTGTGAAGTGGTAGTAAAATTGACCCGCAAATAAACATTCGCCTGACAACTCATCTTATGATCTGTCAGGCGAATGTTGTTTTCGTTGTCTTTTAAGCATAACGATTAATTGATTTGTAAGACGAGGACTTTCGTGGCAATAAAGGTGTCCCCTACTCGCTGCCCATACAGACTTTCCGATCGTTCAAGCTGCAGATCTGCACGTGACCCCTCCACAATTCGAGAATTATGTGATTGTGCATCATATAGAATTACTTTTATCTCAGTCTCGCTAGTAATCGTAAAGGATAATCTTTCCTCAGATGCGATCGCCATATCAAAGACTTCGCCGTCTTCCCCTGTTCCTTGAGAAATGTTCGTCAACTCCATCTCAAAACGATCACCATCAATAAGAATGAGTGTGCCCGTTTCATCTGCTTGTGCCAATTCCTCATTCGCTCGCTCTGCATCTGTCTGAGTCACTTGTTGCGCTTTTGTCTGATCGGTTTGATCGTGATTATTTTGGGTCTCGTCTCCACTTTGACTTGTTTGCGTTTGCGGCGTATTGATTTGGTTGTTGATCGGTACGTTGTCGTTGTTTGTCTGTGGGTCATTCGCAGCAACACCACAACCACTAAGTAATGCCACAAACAAGATAATTGCTGTTTGTTTTTTTATCTTAAAAAACACCTTCCTTTTATTCATAGCGTAATGCTTCGATCGGTTTTAATTTCGACGCTTTATAAGCGGGTAAGTAACCAAAAATAGTACCGATCAGCATTGAAAATGACACACTGATCAAAATGGATAACAATGAGATCGTCATCGGATACTCTAACAGACGCAAAGCGATCAGACTGATCAACAGACCGACGATGATGCCAATCAGCCCCCCGATCACCGATAAAACGATTGCTTCAGTCAAAAATTGCTGCAAAATCACTTTACGTTTGGCACCCAATGCTTTCTTCAAACCGATCTCTCTGGTACGCTCTGTCACACTGACCAGCATCGTATTCATTACACCGATCCCACCGACGAGTAAGGAAATGCTAGCAATTCCCCCCAGTAAAATCATATTTGATCGATTGATATCATCGGTCATTTTCTGCACTTCATCATAGTTGCGGATGAAAAAACAAAATCTGAAGGCGGAATACTCTTGGTCAATTCATGGCTGGCTTGAACGACTGCTGATTCTAAGATGTCCGCATTCGTTGCCTGAAACAGCACTGTTGGCCTTTGGTTGAGCTTTCCTTCGACGAAACTTTGGCTGCCTCGAGGGATGAAGACATATTTCCCTGACAGTTGCTCCGTGTCAGAAACAGCTACGCCAACGATGCGAAAGGGCGTCCCATTGATTTCGATCAGTTGATTGATAGGATCACGATACGAGAAAAAAATTTCCGCCAAATCTTTCGTAATCACCGCAACTTGCTTTTGTGTCTGCAATTCGGTTTCAGTCATTGCTCTGCCAGCAAGGATCGTATGGGGCAAAATTTCAAAGAACCCGCCATCCATGCCTAGCACTGTCGTATCGGTTTGCTGGTCTCTTTGGAAAACTGTCAGATTGGCTTCATAGAACAAGCTAACGTTCTTGGCGTGATCAATAGTCAACAGCTTTTGCAGCTCTCCTTCTGATAGTTGCGGGGCGTAATCAGGCAAACGATCATTTCTGCCGCTTTCGCCCGCTAAAAAAGCACTTCTGGCGTCATATTCAATCCGCATCGAGTTAGTATCACCACCAATCAGCTGCTTTTTCATGTTCTCAGTATTTCCGTTGATGATACTCACAATGGAAATGATGGAGGCAATCCCGACAATGATTCCTAGCATCGTCAACAAGGAACGCAAACGATGCTGGTAGATTGCTTGAATGGCTAAGCGAATATTTTCGGTCATCTTGTGCCCTCCTCAACAACTTCACCATCTTTAATGACGATTTGCCGCTTTGCATAGTCCGCGACTTCTTGTTCGTGGGTAATCAAAACCACTGTTTTTCCTAGATGATTCAGCTTAGTAAATAGCGCCATGATCTCATGACTATTAGCGGTATCTAAAGAACCCGTCGGCTCATCCGCTAAGATCACATTTGCTTCTCCTGCTAATGCCCGAGCGATCGCTACTCGTTGTTTTTGCCCCCCTGACAACTGATTGATCCTAAAATCGATCCGATCCCTCAATCCGACACTTTCTAAAGCGTGAATTGCTCGAGTCGTTCGTTCTTCCTGATTGACACCAGCATACAAGAGCGGTAAGGCAGCATTTTGTAAAACGGATAGTTTGGGCAACAGTTCAAAATTTTGAAACACGAAGCCGATTTTTTGATTGCGGATCTCGGACAGTTCATCTTCACTCATTTGATTGGTATTTTTACCATCAAGTAGATAGCTGCCCGTTGTTGGCGTGTCTAAACAGCCAATAATATTCATCAAGGTCGACTTGCCTGATCCTGATCGGCCCATGATGGAAACAAACTCGCCAGCATTGATTGTTAAGTTGATTTTTTTCAAAACGTGAATCTCGCTAGTGCCCTGTGGGAACGTTTTGCAGACATCAATCAGTTGGATCATTTGGTCTCACATCCATTCCTTCTTGGATCCGAACTGTTGGGAAGACGAGCGCCACTTGCATATCCAGTTCACTTTCTAACAGATACATGGCTTCATCCGTTTCATCTTCCATGATTTCCACGGATAGTTTACTAATTTTATGGTCCTCAACGACGTAAATGAAGGGCCTATCTTCTTCAAAAAATACGAAAGATTTGGGCAGCTTGATCGCGGTTTGCTCTTCCTCAATGCGTTCTACAAAACAATGGATGCCAATACTAGGTGGCTCCACACTTTCATCTAAAACGACCTCAAAACTAAATTGCGACAAATTAGGGTTTGCGCCTTGTTCTTCAACCACTACCGAAGGCTCTTTCATATCCCCAACTCGGGTGATCTTTCCAGTCCATCGCTGACTGCCGCCATTACGGTCTCTAAGTTCAACTTTTTGACCAGGCTCAAGTTGATTGCGACGAAATTCATCCACAGTCCCTTTTAAAAAGAGACGACTGGTATCAACGATCGTCATAAAAGGATTCTCTGGAGTCGCTTCACTTGCGCTTCGATTCATTTGTCGTTCGTCCACGTCTTTAACGATTCCATCAATTTCGGCTTCCACGACGTCTGAGCCATGCTGCTCTTTGACTGAACGTAGTTCTAATTCTGCCCGTTCCAGCTCTAATTCGGCATCGCCAATGCTGCTTTCCAAGTTTTGCGCTTCTAGCAGTAATTGACTTTGCTGCATTTCCAAATCGGTTTTACGATCTTCCAGCCCTTCTTTGTCCTCTTCTTCCGCACTGGCAATTTTTTGTTTCGTCTCCTCCAGCTGATTCGTGACCTTATTGTATTGTTCCCATTTTTGATTCGTTTGCCGTCTTGCTTGTTCCACAGCTCTCGAGCGATTTGCCGTCGCCTGTTCTGCTTCTTTAATGGCCAAAGCCCCCTCAGGGTTAGAGTAAACAAAAAGAGCTTGCCCTGCTTTGACTTGATCCCCTGCCTCTACTTTCTTCTCAACAACTGATCCTCTTGAGCTATCCACCTTGACTTCAACCGTTCTTGCTGGTTCAACGACTCCTACTAAGTAAAAATCTGCTCTCGGTTGCAGATCTTGCAAAGTTATTTGAGTGATGGAAGGTTCTTCACGACGAGCAATTCCCCAGGCACTCGTCCAGCCTGAACTGCCGATGATCAGTAAACTACTGATGATCATGAAACTCTTTTTTGATTTGTTCATATGCTTTCTCAAACATCTCACCTTCCTGATTGGTTAATCGAATGACCACCTTTATTTAACCATTGAATCAATTTCCGTTTTGAACGTTTCTCTTAATATCTGCTGAAGATTTCTTAAGAAAATAGAATTCTTCCATTCTTTTTTTATTAATATGAAGATTTCTTAAGAAGAATTAGCTATTCGCTCCTACTCCTCTTTGCTATAATCAAGAAAGAATCAAGAACGAGTTAGAAAGGACTGTTTCATGCGTAGTAAATATTCTTCATTTGTCTTTTTTCTGGTTGGCTTCTTCTTATTGGTAGGAGCCTTATGGCTATTAAAGGAAACGAGACTCATTCAAATGGTGCTGGATAATTTTTTTTCAAACCTCGTTTTACAGGAAGTTGTGGAATCAAGTGATGGCGAAGGCGGGATGATCCTTGGTACATTTGTCGACTGGCGCCCTGTTAAACAATTGTTCTTGGCATTCTCCCTCTTTCTCGTTTTTGCCGTTACCTTGATTTGCTATTTTATCTATCGTTATGTTTCAAGGAAAAAAATTGCAAGGATCGCCGAAGGAATTCAGCTCTTTTTCTCTCAATCGGAAGCAAGTTCGACGGGCAGCCTAGCGATCGATCATGAATTATTAAAAATAAAAGATTCGATGAACCGCAATGAGGCTCTTTTAAAGGAAGAAACACAGCGCACCAAGGACTTGATCACCTATTTGGCGCATGACTTAAAGACTCCCTTAGCTTCAGTGATCGGCTATCTCAACCTATTGTTGGATACGAAAAACTTGACCAATGAACAAATGACGCAATCCTTGACGATTGCTTTAGAAAAGTCTGAGCGTTTGGAAACGCTGATGAATGAATTTTTCGACATCACCCGTTTTAATCTGCAAGACATCCAATTGTATCAACGGGAACTTGATTTCGTCTTCTTACTGAAGCAAATCCAAGAAGAATTCTATCCGCTGCTGAAAGAAAAAGAACAAACCATCTGCTACTCTGGACCAGAGAGCTTGAAATTAAAAGCCGATAGTGAACAGTTGGCGCGAGTGTTAAACAATCTGTTAAAAAATGCCATTGCCTATGCGCCTGATCAAACCACGATCATAATGCAGCTAACCGTGGACGAACAAGCAGCAACTTTTATCCTAGCGAATCAAAGTGAGCCGATCGAACAAGAACAATTGGAGGCATTATTTGAAAAATTCTATCGTCTGGATCAAGCTCGTTCAACCAAGACAGGTGGAGCAGGTCTCGGATTGGCGATCGCCAAAGAAATTATTTTGGCGCATCAGGGAACGATCCGAGCTGCTAGCAAGAACAATGAGATTCAGATGATCGTCACATTGCCTTTAGCGACAAATAAACATGAAAAAACTAGAAAGTCAGTTAACTGAAAAGGAAGGTCAATACGAGTGGAAAAGATACTTTTAGTTGAAGATGAAAAAGAAATTTCAGATTTGATTGCCTTTTATTTACGAAACGAAAATTTTTCTGTCATCACTTGTGCAGATGGGAATGAAGCTCAGGCACAGATCGACCAAAACAGCTTTTCTTTGGCGATTCTTGATGTCATGCTGCCAGATATCACAGGCTTTGACCTGTGTAAAATCATCCGCAAAAAGTATCATTACCCAATTATTATGTTGACAGCTAAATCTGAGGAAATCGATAAGATCACTGGTTTGACAATTGGTGCCGATGATTACATCACGAAGCCCTTTCGTCCGTTGGAAGTGATCGCTCGGGTGAAAGCTCAGATACGTCGCTCGACCCAATACAACGGATCAGATCAAAACAAATTGATCGTGAGGGAGTTGGAATTAGATATCAATAAGCGAAGATGTTTCTTGCAAGAAGAAGAACTTTCCCTGACGCCCATCGAGTTTTCCATTTTAAAATTATTGATGGAGCGAAAAGGCCAAGTGGTAAGCTCTGAGGAAATGTTTCAAGAGGTTTGGGGCGAAAAATATTACACGTCTTCCAATAATACCATCATGGTCCACGTTCGAAACCTTCGGGAAAAAATGCACGATACCCACAAGAAGTCCTCTTATATCAAAACCGTTTGGGGGATAGGCTATAAAATTTAACACCAAAAACCGTCCTTTCATTGTACGATAAGGACGGTTTTCTTGTGACTGAACACAAGTAAATCGAGAAACATAGAAAAAAGCCAGAACTGATTCTTTCAGTTCCAGCTTTTTTTATTTAGAAACGTGCAACTGCAAGCTTCCTTTATTTCGTAATCAAAGCATCTAAACTAGCCACTGCCAAACTCATCTTCGCGATTTTATCCAACAAGGCAAAACGATTGCGGCGAATATTTTCATCTTCAACCATGACCATTGTTTGATCAAAATAAGCTTCGATCAATGGGCGCAGTGCTACTAAGCTTTGGTAGTTTTCTTCCATCGTTTGATGTGGGAACTTGTCCTCTACTGTTAAGACCGCTTCATACAAGGCAGTTTCAGAGTCGTTTTCAAACAAGGCAGGATCAATGGCTGCTTGTTCCAATTCGGCTTTTTTCGCTAAATTGATGACTCGAGTCAAGGCTTCCATTGATGGTTTGAAGTCGGTGTCTTGCAGATGTTCTCTTAACATCTGAGCCGTTTCAAATAACGTACTGATATCTGCTTGACGAGCGCCTAAAACAGCTTCAATAACATCATGACGCGTATTTTTGCTGAGTAAGAATTGACGCAGACGGCCTTTCACAAAATCAGTCACTTGTTCTTGACCTGCGGCAAGTTGAATCCCAAAAACTTCCGGTTGGGCATTAATGGCTTCGCGAATCTCTTCTTGTAACTGAGCAAATGGGAAATACCAGCGTTTTTCAGCTAGGATGCGGATAATCCCGTAGGTTTGACGACGTAAAGCATAAGGATCGTTTGAACCGCTTGGAACCATATCAACAGCGAAGAAAGCAAGTAAGCTGTCTAATTTATCCGCAATCGCTAAAACAGCCCCGATTTTTGATTGTGGCAGCTCGCCTTCTGCTGAGATCGGCATGTAGTGTTCACGAATCGCTTGGGCAACTGCTGTTTTCTCTCCTTGGATCAGGGCATATTTTTCCCCCATGATCCCTTGCAACTCAGGGAATTCCCCTACCATATTGGTCACTAAATCAAATTTATATATTTGAGCTGCCCTTTGAAGGTCGGTCAGTTCTTCTTCTGTTAAACCAACCGTCTTCCCGATGATTTGTGCAGCTAATCCAACACGCTGCATTTTTTCATACAAACTGCCGATTTTTTCGTGGAACGTGACTTGCTTAAGCTTTTCCACACAATGGTCGATGGTTAGCTTTTTGTCCTCATTGTAGAAAAACTCAGCATCTTCTAAACGGGCGGTCAGTACTTTTTGGTTTCCTTTGATAACATTATCGATTTTCACAGCATCCCCGTTGCGGGCAGAGATGAAATGCGGCAGCAATTCTCCATCAAGGGTGCGGACATCGAAGTAGCGTTGATGTTCTTTCATAGAAGTAACTAACACTTCTTCAGGTACAGAAAGATATTTTTCTTCAAAGTCCCCTACAAACGCTGTTGGGTATTCAACCAGATTTGTCACTTCTTCTAGTAAGTCTTCATCTAAATCGATCCGCCAGTTGTTTTCTTGAGCGATTTCGTTGATTTGTGCAGTGATCATTTGTTGACGTTCGCTTGGATCAGCAATGACAAACTGATGCTTCATTTTTTCCAAATACTCGTCCGCATGATCAAACGTGACTGCCTCACCTAAGAAACGATGACCTTTTGACTCGCGACCGGTAGCAATATCAAGGATTTGGAAAGGAATGACTTGCTCACCAAAGAGTGCAACGATCCAATGAATGGGTCGGATGTATTCAAAATCGTAATCTGCCCAGTGCATCGTTACTGGGAACGTCAAACTTGTGATTACTTCCTGCAATCCTTTCAATACCTCAACGGTTGCTTGACCTTGGGTATGTTTCGTTACATAGACATACTCAACCCCTTTTAATTCACGGAAGGTGATGTCATCGGTTGTCAATCCTTGTCCCCGAACAAATCCTTGCGCTGCTTTCGACCAGTTGCCAGCTTCGTCTAAGGCGATTTTTTTCGCTGGTCCTTTGACGTCTTCTTGTGTATCGGCTTGTTTTTCAGGAATACCGGTGACATAGACAGCCAAGCGGCGAGGTGTTGAATAGGCTTCGATCGTTGTATAAGGCAATGCATGAGCATCTAAGAAAGCTGCCGTTTTTTCTTGTAATTGTTTCATACTTGGGGTTACGACATGCGCAGGTAATTCCTCTAAGCCGATTTCTAATAATAGGTTTTGTGCCATCTTATTTTCCCTCCTCAATCAGTTTTTGCGCCACTTCTGGATCAAGCAATGGATAACCGAGGTTTTCCCGTTCTGCTACAAATAGTTTTGCTACTTGACGCGCCATGTTACGGATACGTGCGAGGTACCCAGCACGTTCAGTGACGGAGACTGCGCCACGTGCATCCAACAAATTGAAGGTATGGCTGCATTTTAAGATGTAGTCGTAAGCTGGATGAACTAAGCGTTCATCGATACAACGTTTTGCTTCTTGTTCAAAACGATCGAAGTTCCCTAAAAGCAAGTCTTGGTCACTGACTTCAAAGGAGTATTTTGAATGTTCATACTCAGGTTGGCGGAAAATCTCACCATATTTGACACCTGCAGACCATTCAAGATCGTAGACACTTTCAACTTCTTGAATATAAGATGCTAGACGTTCTAAGCCGTAAGTGATCTCTGATGTCACTGGCTTACATGCTAAGCCGCCAACTTGTTGGAAGTACGTAAACTGAGTGATCTCCATCCCATCTAACCAAACTTCCCAACCAAGACCTGCACAACCCATTGAGGGATTTTCCCAGTTATCTTCGACAAAACGAATATCATGTTCTAATGGATCGATCCCTAAAAGACGCAGGCTTTCTAAATAAAGCTCTTGGATATTTTCAGGAGAAGGCTTCATCACGACTTGGAACTGGTGGTGCTGATACAAACGATTTGGGTTTTCCCCGTAGCGGCCATCAGCTGGACGGCGAGAAGGTTCTACGTAAGCGGCGTTCCATGGTTCTGGACCGATTGCACGTAAAAATGTATATGGGCTCATGGTTCCAGCCCCTTTTTCTGTATCATAGGCCTGCATCAGCATACAGCCGTTTTCAGACCAGAATTTTTGCAGGGTCAAAATCATTTCTTGCACAGTTAGTTTACTCATCTTTTTCTTCCTTTCTTATAACGCATTGACGACAGGATAAAATTCGACAACTGATCCGGGGATCAATTTCACTTCGACCACGACATCTGCTTCTAAAACATCAGATAAGTCGTAAAGCATTTGGTCTGGACTCGTTGTAAATTCATGGATAAGCTGTTCATCCTTTAAAAGGCGAACCTGCAGCGGAATACTTGCTAATACTTTGAGCTTTTTTTCGGTAAACGCACTTGCTGGAATCGTCATATCAAATAACATAAAAAACCCTCCTTTGTTTTTGGCTATTCTTGGTGTGAAACATAAAAAAGTCCCTATATCTATACGGAGTGTATAGATATAGGGACGATACATTCGCGGTTCCACCCTACTTCCGACAAGTCGGCAGCTTCATTGATCATGCTCACGGACGCCTGCGAAATAAGGTTCCAACTTGGCTTTCACTCTCCCAAGTTCGCTTCATGGAATGGACTTCTTTCTTTCTTCCGGTCATAGCACGGATTCGATTACCCTTATGATAGTAGTTGAAGCTAGGGTTTGTCAATGACTAATTTGAACTTTTATGCTTCTGGACCTAAATCCGCGTGATCATGAAAGACGATCTCATCAGCGATTTTCCCATCACTTTCAAAAACGATGATCTCGTTTATTCCAGTTTTCAAAAACGGTGCCGGGACGAACAAGCGTTGCTGTGGTCCTTTTTCCCAGAAACGGCCGATCATATGACCATTGACTTGGATAAACCCTTTACCCCAGCCTGGCAATTCGATAAAGGTATCTGCACATTCATCAAAAACACATTCAAAGCGTGAGAAACTTGGTTGTCCTTTTTGCCATTTTCCTTGGAAATCAATGGCATGCAAATTATCCATCGGTAAAGGATAGATTTCCCAGTTGCTTTGGAATGCGCCATTGATGATCACACCGTCTTTGATGCCTTTGTGCTGATGGTTCATTTTTACGGAATAATTGACCCGCCCCATATTCTCCACCAAGATCCCCAACTCGTTTTCTGATTCTGATAAATCGAAACTGTAGGTTTGACCGATTTCTTGATCATAATCGATGCGCAAAAGTTCCTGGTTGATAAATGTATGGGCACGATCCATCGTATTGATCAGACGGTAGTCGGCAATCTTCCGAGCAGACCCAATCAGTGAGCGATAATAGATATAACCTGTCGCTTGATTGCAGGCTTCCATGGATAAGGGGTAATTACATATGATTGGTTGACTGATCGTGTCGATCGTCGAAAACAAGGAGACTCGTTCTTTCACTGAGAATGTTCCATAAGCTTTTCGCTCAATTTCCATACTCAAGGGAAACTCAGGAATTTCCGTATAGTCAGCAATCACCTTTTTGAAGGCTTGGTATTTGGCAGTAGGTTCTCCCCATTCTGTCAGTAAGGCATCGTAATCATAGCTAGTGACATCCGGCGCTAAGCGTTCATAATAGTTTGACCCGTTCATAAAGCCAAAATTGGTCCCACCATGAAACATATAGATATTGACAGAACCCAATGCTAAACAATCCTGTAATTCCTTTACTGCATCTTCTGTGGAGGTCGTATGATGCTGGTCGTCACCCCAGGCATCAAACCAGCCGATCCAAAATTCCATGACCATCAGTGGCCGTTTTTCTCCGTGAAATCTTCGAAGTTTTTCAAAGTTTTCCTTGATGTTGGAGCCGCAGTTGATCGTAGGCAAAGCCAAGTCTTTGATACTGCCGTTTTCTAGCATATCGTGCCAAGGTCCGTCGGAGGTCACTAACGGCGTTTCTACACCATGCTGCCGCATCGCAGCCACCATTTTCCGCAAATACTCTTTATCATTGGCATAGCTGCCGTATTCATTTTCTACTTGCATCATTAAAATCGGACCACCCTGGGTGATCTGCAGATCCCGCACTTGTGGAAACAAATGGGCGAAATAACGAGTGATTTTTTCCATAAATGGTGGATAATCAAACCGAAGCTTCATCATAGGATCTTGCAATAGCCAATAAGGTAGTCCCCCAAATTCCCACTCCGCACAAATATAAGGTGCTGGTCGCAAAATGACATAAAGCCCTACTTCTTGTGCCGTTTGGATAAATCGCCGCAAATCAAGGATCCCCTCAAACTGATAGACACCTTCTTGTGCTTCATGGAGATTCCAAGGAACATAGGTTTCCACGGTATTACAGCCCATCAAGCGTAGCTTCTCTAAACGATCTTGCCAATATTCAGGAACGACACGAAAATAGTGGATCGCTCCAGAGATCACTTTAAACGGCTTGTGGTCTAAATAAAAGTCATCTTCAATAGCAAAAGTTCGCATCAGTTACGCTCCTCTTTGACGATATAGATGGTGTACTGTGCCAGTTTCGTTTCTGAAGAAAGAACCTCACCTGTCAGGATATCCGTTTCTCCGACGAAAATTTCTGGCAACGGTTGTGCTTCTTCGTGGAAATTGATGATAACGAAGAATTTCGCCTCTGTATTTTCACGACAGGCAACTTCCAGTTTTGTTGCCTCATCGATCACTGGGGTAATACCGGTTTCTTCGACGATTGTTTTGAAAAGCTGATCTTGTAGCTGATCTTCCAACTGGCCACCAAAGTAATAGACAGTTCCTTCACCAAACGTATTTTTCGTCACTGCCGGCATTCCTGCATAAAAATTGCTTGTATAATGCGCTAGTGCTTCGGCGGTTTCTAAATGGATCAAATCGCTGACTAAATTACTGGTTCCTGTCAGTTCTTCATTGACTAAGGAAACCCCGTTTGATTGTTCTGGGGCTAATGCATCGATTTCTTCCACCCAGATGCCAGCTAACTCCCGCAATGGCCCAGGATAGCCCCCTAAGTGAACATTGTCAGATTGATCAACGATACCGCTCATATACGTGGTAAGTAAAGAACCACCTTTCTTAACGTAATCAGTGAGCCGCTCTTGCATCCCTTCTTTGATCATGTAAAGAACCGGAGCTGCAACTAGCTTGTATTTTGATAAGTCAGCATCCACGGGAACCAAATCGACGGCAATATTTTGTTCATAAAAATACCGATAGTAGCGATGGATCTGTTCTACATACTTCAGGTCGACTGTCGGACCGCTGGTGTATTCTAATGCCCAGTAATTGTCCCAATCAAAAATCAAAGCAACTTGTGCTTGAGATTGCGTCCCAATGATGTCTGAAAGCTGCGCTAATTCCGCCCCAAGAGCGGCTGTTTCTCGAAAAACTCGCGTGTCTTCATGACCGACATGTTCGATGACCGCGCCATGGAATTTCTCACAAGCGCCAACGGAACGTCGTAATTGAAAGTATTGGATCGTATCCGCCCCATGCGCGATGGTTTGGTAACTTTGTGCCCGCATTTGTCCCGGTTTTTTCAACGAGTTATAAGGTTGCCAGTTTTGTTGCGAAGGTGTTTGTTCCATCAACATAAAGGGCTGTTGTTTCAAGCCACGCATTAGATCATGGGTCATGGCTACTAAACTCCATGGCGTATTATACGATGGATAATTATCCCACGAAACAAGGTCCATTTCCTTTGCCCATTTGAAATAATCCAGTCCTTTAAAGGTTCCCATCAAATTCGTTGTAATCGGAGTTGTCGGATCAATTTTCCGAATAGCGTCCCGTTCCATCATATAGTTTTTTAAAAGACTATCCGAGTTGAACCGTCGGTAGTCAATAGAAATTCCTGCAAAAGCCGTCTTGTCATAGCCGATTCCTTCTGACAGCGCATTTGGCAGCACGATTTCATCCCATTCATACACAGTGTGTCCCCAAAATTCCATGTTCCAGGCTTTGTTCACTGCCTCGATCGTTTGATACTTGTCTTTTAACCAAACACGAAACGCTTTCTCACAGTTTTCGCAATAACATTCGCCGCCGTATTCATTATTGATGTGCCAACAAGTCACTTGTGGATTTTCGCCGTAACGTTCGGCTAATTTCGTTGCCAAGCGTTCTGCGTATTTTTGATAGACTAAGCTGTTAGGGCAGGCATTGTGCCGTTGCCCAAACTTATGATGGCGACCATCATAATCGGTGCGAGCGACTTCCGGATATTTCTTGAACATCCAAGCTGGCAGCGCCGCCGTCGATGTCGCTAAGACGATATCGAACCCTTCCTTGCTTAATCTTTCGATAATTTGATCCAATTCCTCAAAATCATAACAATTTTCAGAAGGCTGGATCTTTGCCCATGAAAAGACGTTGACGGTCGCACTATTGATACTCGCTTTTTTAAAGATTCGAATGTCTTCTTCCCAAATCTCTTTGGGCCATTGATTGGGGTTATAATCGCCGCCAAATAAAATTCGATCGAAAAATTTTGTCATAAGAATGAACGCTCCTTTAAAATAAAATGATTTCTACTCTCTTATTGTAAGGCTTTTCATTCTGTTGTAGTATAATACATGAAACACTATTTTATAACTTTTCGAAACATGGAGGTTGGATATGCCTATTTATTTTTATCAAACAAACCAGCAGCTGCCTTTGTCGCTTGAAAGTATCGGAAACGATTGGCCACAAGATGACGTTGTTCGACCCGATGGCTACCCTTACTTTCATTGGCTGCAGACAGAACAAGGAGAAGGCCGCGTCACCTTTGGTCAAGAATCCTTTATCTTACGTCCCAGTGAAGGCATCTTGATTTTTCCTTTTACTCCACATCGCTACTATCCCTTGTCTGATTGGAAAACCTCCTTTGCCACTTTTCAAGGACCTTTGGCAGCTGAGATCTTAAAACAATTTACAAGTAAACCTTATCTTTTATTTGAAGAGTCTGAAACTTTTTCCTATATGACTTGGATCAAACAACGCATTAAAGAAGACCCAAAAATCAGTTGGGATCCGTTACAGGCTTCTAGCGAGTGTTATCGTTTTTTGCTGGCGATCATGCAAGAGAACTCGGGGAATCCAACCGAAAAACACCCCTTGTTTCAACAATATCTGATCCCTGTAATACAAGAAATCGAAACCAATTACGATCAGGCGATCACGATCAGAGACTTGGCTGGCTTAGTCTATGTTTCGCCCCAATATCTCTCGCGGTTGTTCCAGCGTTTTCTAGGACAATCCACCGCCCAATACTTATTAAACTATCGCATGGCCCGCGCCAAAGAACTTTTGGTGGCACAGCCGGATCTGCCCATTCAGCAAGCCGCCTTCGCCGTGGGTTTTCAAGATGCGAGTCACTTTACCGCATTGTTCAAAAAAAGAGTCGGCTTAACTCCATTGAAGTTTCGCCAACTCTATCATTGATTTTTCGGTTTTAAGACGTCTTGCCATTGCCCCATCTGATCGATAAACTTCTTGCTTTTCAAATGGATGCCGACATATTCATCATACAATAGATCGATCACTTGTCGAATCGCTGCTTTCGTTTCAGGCTTTAATTTGATCGAAGCAATCTGCTCATAGGATATTTGCGAAAATAAGCGAATAAAATGGATCGCACGAGAATTCGCATGATAGCGACGTTCGTCCATCCCCCAGTGCTGTTCACATAAAATACCGCTATATTTTGAGGAATAGTCAAACCGACCGTCAGTTTTTCCGCAGATGGCACAATGCGTCCAATTTGGAGTGATCCCGAAACGGTGTAAAATCTGAATCTCAAAAATATTGGTGATGATCTCTGCGTCGTTTCCTTGATCCATCAATTGTAACGCCTCGTGCAGAAATTGGTAAAGATGTGGATCATAGACCCGATCATCGATGGCAGAATCAGCCAGATTCAACAGATAAGTCGCATAGCCAGCGATAAAAATATCGCTTTGAATCGTACGAAATGGATGGATGTCTTTGGCATTGTTTAAAAAGGACAAGCCTTCCGCTTTGATGGTTCCCATGTAAGTCGCTTCAGTATAGGAGAGCAAGGCTGGTGCCAAGGGGTTGTTTTTCCGATGAGCCCCTTTGACATAAAACATTTGCTTCCCAGCTGACTCCGTAAAGATTTTGACTAACTTGTCCTTTTCTTTATGGTCTTTTGAAAAAAGTAAGATTCCTTTTGTTTCCACAAGATTCATCGTTGTACCCCATTTCTTTAAAAAAACTGATCCAGTTAACTAACTGCATCAGTTTTTCCTTTTTAAAGCAGACCATGATTGATCTAAATTTCCTTAATACTCATCTTTGCGATAGCCGTAGTCTGTTAAGAAGGTTTGCTTGTCGCGCCAATCTTTTTGAACTTTCACCCATAGTTCCAAAAAGACTTTGTCATCTAACAAGTGTTCAATGTCTAAACGAGCTTTCGTCCCGATTTGTTTCAGCATTTTTCCACCTTTACCGATGATAATGCCTTTTTGACTGTCACGTTCGACAATGATCGTCGCTTGAATATGCACCTTATCATTATGGTCCCGTTTCATGGAGTCAACAACAACCGCTACCGAGTGAGGCACTTCATCTCTGGTCAGTAACAAAACTTTTTCCCGTACCAATTCGGAAACGATAAAGTATTCTGGATGGTCCGTGATTTGATCCTCTGGGAAGTACTGAGGCCCTTCAGGCATTTCATCGATCAGTAGTTTCATTAACGTTTCGAAATTATTGCCTTCCGTTGCGGAAATCGGTACGATCTCAGCAAAGTCCATTTGTGAAGAGTAATCTTCAATAATTGCCAATAAGGCATCTGGATGGACTTTATCTATTTTATTGATCACTAGGAAAACCGGCGTCTGGCTTTGACGCAACCGTTCGATGATAAAATCATCACCCTTGCCGCGCTTTTGATCGGCACTGATCATAAATAGTGTCACGTCAACTTCACGAAGTGCACTATAGGCGGTTTCCACCATAAAATCGCCTAGACGGTGTTTGGGTTTATGGATCCCTGGTGTATCGATAAAGATCAGCTGTGCGTCATCTGTCGTATAGACCCCTTGAATTTTATTACGAGTCGTTTGCGCCTTGTCACTCATGATCGCGATTTTTTGTCCTACGACTCGATTTAGTAGTGTTGATTTTCCAACATTTGGCCGCCCGACGATCGCAACGAAGCCTGATTTGTGTGTTGTCATTGTTGTTCCCCTTTATCTTGTGGTTTTGGTGCATCTTTAGAAGAGCTGTAGCAATTTTGGCAAGAAGATGATCGCGGCGACCACTAATGCAAACACAGCGGTCATCAGCACAGCACCAGCTGCCATATCTTTGATTTTTTTTCCGATAGGATGGAAATGAAAGTCCGTAAACATGTCAACGACATTCTCAAAGACTGTATTGATGATCTCCACGATCCACACTAAGAAAACAGCTAACAGCAGCCAAAGCCATTCCATTTGATTCAAACGGAAAACAAAGCCTGCAATGATCGCAACGATACCTAACGCAACATGTTTACGCATATTACGCTCCTCTTTAAAGACGGTTTTTATACCGGTGAAAGCAAATTCGATTGACGAGATAAACTGTTTATTTTTCCCAATATTCTTATCTTTTGAGTCCATAGGCATCCAGTATTTCCTTTTGCAATCCAAACATTTCCTTTTCATCTTCTGGTGTCATATGATCATAGCCGTTGATATGCAAGAAACCATGCAGCGCCAAGAAACCAAGTTCCCGATCATAAGTATGCCCATATTCAGCAGCTTGTTCCTTTGCCCGTTCAATGGAGATCATAATGTCTCCTAGATCACGAGGCATCTCTTCAAGGGCTTCGTCAAAAATGATCGGCATCTCCTCTGGCGTTTCTTCTTCGAAGGCAAAACTGATGACATCTGTCGGCATATCTTTGCCGCGATACTCCCGATTGATTTCTTGGATGGCTGCATTGTCCATAAACGTGACCGACATCTCTGTATCCTCTGGAAGGTCTAAATGTCCTGCAGCAAATTGTAGAAGGCCTTCGATCTCTTTGATCTTGGTTTCCCCTACTGAATTTGTCTCATCTAAAAAGGTAATCTCCATTAGCGCTCTCTTCTTTCTTGTTCTTCTTTCATTTTCTCTGCTTCCGATTTCATCTTTGGGTATTTGATCCGTGAATGGAAGGTACTGCAAAGTCCATTGACCAGTGATTTTTCAATCATCCGGATTTCTTTCAACGTTAACCCTGTTTCATCCAGTTGACCATCCAAGATCCGGTCATTGATGAGATTCGCAACAAATTCTTGAATCTTTTGATTGGTCGGATTTTCCATTGCTCGAACCGCTGCTTCACAGCTATCAGCGATACTCACGACACCCGCTTCTCGTGTTTGCGGTTTTGGCCCAGGATAACGGAAATCTTCTTCCGTCACCTCGGGATTACGTTCTTGAGCTTTGACATAGAAATAACGCATCAGAGTTGTGCCATGGTGTTGACGGCAAATATCGATCACCATCCGCGGCATTTTGGCTTCTTCGAGAATTTCGGCCCCATCGATCACGTGACCGAAGATGATTTGTTTGCTGTCTTCAGGTAGCAAGAAATTATGTGGATTCTCAGCACCTGCAGGTAAATTTTCGACGAAGAAATTGGCATGTTTGACTTTACCAATGTCATGGTAGTAACAAGCCACGCGGGTCAGTAAGCTTTGCCCACCGATCTCGGCTACAGCATTGGCGCTAAGATTGGCAACCATCATACTGTGATGATAGGTCCCTGGTGCTTCTTCCAACAACTGTTTCAACAACGGATGGTTCGGATTACTCAATTCATTCAAAACGATCATACTTTCGTCCGTTACCAATAGTTCGATATACGGATGCAGCCCCATTGTCAGCAAATAGCTTAGGAGCGAGCCGGCCAATCCACAGACGAGTGTTGTCCATGTGTTGCCGCGGGCCAAATCCATTCCTTGGAAAATGACCAGCATGATGCTTAAGAGTAATGGGAAAACGATCACCCACATGACTGCGATTTTCCCTTGACTGGCAATACGTGCTCGTTTGATCATCGTCCCCATTAAACCAGAGAAAAGGTAGGTCACTAAAACAGTCGTCAACAAGTTGGTCCCACTGGAATCAAAGTAAATGAAGAGTGCACTGACCACTTGGAAAATCGCGGATAATATTCCTAAACGTCTGCTGGAGAAAATGCTCAGAATCAGCGGTGTAAAGGCTGCTGGGAAAAAGAGCGGGATAAAGGTCACTAATTCTGATTGGAACAGTTGGAAGAATTTCATGATCAAAATACTGAATGCCATCGCCAAAATATAAAAAGTGACGGCGTTCATACGTTTTTCAACGTCTTTTGTCTGTCTTGTATAATAAAACAGCATCAGCATTTGTAAGCATATCGCTAAAACTAAAGCGATCAATGGAAAAACTGAGAAGGTTTGATTGGTCATTCCTAAAAGCTGTAATTTTTCCAATGCGTTGGCATCGATCTGTGAGCCTTCACGAACAATGATTTCTCCTTGATAGATCATTACCGGTGGAACAGCGTCCATGGCGGTTTGTCTCGCTTCTTCCGTCCGCTTTTCATTGGGAATATCATTGACGACGATTCCTTGATTGACAATAAAACGCAATACTGATGCCATGTCTGAAGTAACATCTAGAAATTGGATCTTGTCTTCTGCCTCCGAGCGGAAAGTGCTGAGTTCTGTTTGGCGGATCTGCTTAGCCATTTGCTCGTCCACTAGCTGTAAGGCATAGGTTCGTACCGTATTCAATTCATCGCTACTTAAAGAAAATAACGTCGACAAAAAATTATTCGTCAATGACTGATAAAAATCAAGTTCATCATCACTCATTTTTTCAAACTCTTTTTTTAATGCTGCGATGTATTCATCCGTACTCGGTTTAGGGATATTTTCATCCACATCAGCCTCAGCAACTTCTTTAGCGTGGGCATCATCTACCGACTTTTTGACTGAATCAATTAAGTCAAATAAATGGTCGATGCGATCGTGCTGTGTCTGCGCCAGTGTGTCTTGATAAGTATACTCTGGTGGAACCGCTTCTGCTGCTAATTTGCGCTTTTGTTCTGTCGCAGCGGTATTTTCAATCGTTTTATTGGCACGGATGTTTTCTTCCGCCACCTGACCTTCGCTATAATCGACATTGTTCTGTTTGACGCTGGTGTACATGATACCAATCGAAAAAAGAAAGAATAGAAACATTAAAACTGGTAAATAGAACTTCCCAAGTCTTTCTCTAAATTTCCGTAGTGGTTGAATGATCATAGTTCTCCTCCTAAAAGACGATCAGCGCTTGTCTTTAAGATCTGCTTCTTCATAAGCTCGAATGATTTCGGCCACAACTGGGTGCCGTACCACATCTCCTGCTTCAAAATTAGCAAAAGCAATTTTGGGGATCTCTTGCAACGTTCGCTCCGCATGGATCAAACCGCTTAAAGTTCCCTTTGGCAAGTCGATCTGACTCGTATCGCCATTGACGATCATTTTGGAGTTGAATCCTAAACGTGTCAGAAACATTTTCATTTGAGCGATCGTCGTGTTTTGAGCTTCATCTAAAATTACAAAGGCATCTTCTAACGTGCGCCCTCGCATATATGCTAATGGAGCGATCTCTATGACGCCACGTTCCATTAAACGATTCGTATGATCCATCCCGAAAATTTGATACAACGCATCATAAACGGGTCGTAAGTAAGGATCGACTTTTTCTTTCAAATCTCCCGGTAGGAAACCAAGGTTTTCTCCTGCTTCCACAGCGGGCCGTGTCAAAATAATCTTTTGCACTTGGCCTTTCTTTAAAGCAGCGATCGCCATGACAACGGCTAAAAAGGTTTTTCCTGTTCCAGCTGGTCCGACACCAAAGACCACATCATGTTTGCGAACAGCTTCGATATATTTCTTTTGACCGGCATTTTTCGCCCGAATCGGTTTACCATTACGGTCCTTGATGATTTCTTCCTCATACATATCTTTGAAATAATCAAGACTGCCTTTGTTTACCATATTCAATGCTGTGATCACATCAGGGGTACTGATATTGATACCTCGTTTGATCAACTCTTGCAACGCTCGAATCACAGATTGTGCTTTTTCTGCTGCATCCGCTTCGCCGACGATTTGGATTAGCTCACCACGAGTGTGAATGACCGTCCCTGTCGAGTCTTCAATAATTTTAATGTTTTTATCGTGAGCACCTAATAGCAAACGAACATCATCGTTTTCACTAAGTGTTATCTCGATCGTCATAGTTTTGTCTGTCAAATATGTTACAGCTCCTTTTTTGGCGTTCTTATTAATAATAACATAAGATGGAAAAAAGAAAAATTACTTATAAAGCCCAAAGGTAGTTTCCTTTTGTCCTTATGCTTTTTTTAAGTTTTCGAAATCAGAAAAAAGCCGCAAGCATGTCATCCATACTTGCGGCGTGAGCTTACATTTGATCCAATAATTCTTTAACGATTGCATTGACTTGATTGCCGTCTGCTTTGCCTTTGACTTGCGGCATTACAGCACCCATCACTTTTCCAAATTCTTTGGAAGAAGAAGCACCAGTCTTTTCAATCGCTCCAGCAACGATTTGGCGGATTTCCGCTTCATCAAGTTGCGCTGGTAAATATTTTTCAACAACTGCAATTTCAACTTTGACTTTCTCGGCTAGATCTTTTCGGTCAGCTTTCTCAAACTCATTTAAAGAGTCCCGACGTTGCTTCATCTCACGAGATAAAACAGTCAACTCTTCTTCTTCATTCAAGTCAGTACCTTTTTTGATCTGCTCATTTTGAATTGATGCTTTCAACATGCGGATCACCTGCAAGGTTTCCTTGTCTTTGGCTTTCATCGCTGTCTTCATGTCATCATTCAGTGTACTTAGTAGTGTCACACTACCAGCTCCAATTCTCAAAACAGTAGAAAATTAGAATTTTTTGCGTTTTCTAGCTGCTTCAGATTTTTTCTTACGCTTTACGCTAGGTTTTTCGTAAAATTCACGTTTACGAGATTCCTGTAAAGTACCCGCTTTTGACACGGAACGTTTGAAGCGACGAAGAGCATCGTCAAGTGATTCGTTTTTGCGAACGACTGTTTTTGACATGTAAATTCCCTCCCTCCGAGCTTAAAAAGTAACCGTAGTTGTTATTGAAATAAAATCCCAAAAAACACGACTGTCCTTTAAAAATTATAGCTAACCCCTGAAAAAGTGTCAAGGCATTCTGGTAAAAAAGTCTTCGATACTGTCAAGTTTGTTTGGGTTTTCATTGACATTCTTCACAACGCCCCAAAATCTCGAAGCGATGACCCTCGATCAAACAACCAGGAAGCTGTTCTTGAAAGAAGTCCATTGGACAAATATGCAGTTCTTTTGTTTTGCCGCAGACTGTACAAATGAAATGATGGTGGTGATGGTCCTCTAATTCTGCACAGCAGTTATAGCGAAACTTCATCTCCCCGTTCAGCTCTGTTTCTTCTAAAATACCGATCTCAGAAAAATCGTGCAAATTCCGGTAGATCGTATCATAACTCAAACCAGGATACTTTTCCGACATGTATTCATGAATTTCTTTTGCTGGTAAATAGCGATTGCGTTTCACTAAATAAGTGATGATCGCTTCTCTTTTTTTGGTGTATTTAAAGCCATTTTCTTTCAATGTAGTCATGGCATGCTCTATAAGTGTTTGATTTTTCATCGTAGGCCCTCCTGATAAATCAAAATCATTCCGATTCTATCAATCTTAAGTATGGTATAATGAAATCAATAAAAAAGCAAGAGAGGATTTTTCTTATGAAGCCAACTGAACCTGAACAACCAGACTTGCAAGAAAAATTGCAAACCAGTGCCGCAGTGACGATGTTCGTATTGTCTGATTCTGCCGGCGAAACGGCATCGAAGCTTGCACAAGCGACAATGGCCCAATACCCCAGCGTCGAATTCAACCTTTTCAGACGCACGTTTATCCACACGAAAGAGCACTTGATCAAAGCATTATCAGATGCAAAAAAACACAATGCCATTATTCTTCATACCTTGATCAAAGAAGAACTTGTGGATTTGACGAATCATTTTTGTGAAGAAGCGGATCTCTATCATTTTGATGTACTAACACCGCCTGTGAGTGAAGTTGAACGCCGCACTGGGGTGGCACCGTCACGAGAACCCGGCGCTTTGCATCACTTGAATGAAAATTATTTCAAACGCATCAAAGCCATGGAGTTTGCTGTGATGTATGATGACGGGAAAGACCCCCGTGGCTTTTTAGAGGCGGATGTCGTTTTATTGGGTGTTTCTCGGACCTCAAAAACGCCTTTGAGTCTATTTTTAGCGAACAAAAACTTAAAAGTCGCTAATTTGCCTTTGGTTCCGCAAGCCCACATCCCAAAACAGCTCTGGGAAATCGATCCGAAAAAAATCGTTGGGTTAACAAACGATCCGAATGTATTAAACAGTATCCGCAAAGAACGGATGCGCTCCTACGGCTTGAACCCCGATTCTGCGTATTCCGATATCGAAAAAATCAAAGCGGAGCTGACGTTCGCCAATGATCTTTATGAGAAATTAGGTTGTGTCGTGATCAATGTCGCTTCTCTTTCCATCGAAGAAACCGCCTCAATGATTTTAAATGCATTAAACTTAGAAGATCATAGCTATTACACCTCAGAGACGAAAGATTAACCACTATTAAGCAATAAAAAACGATGAGCGGACTCAGTCTGCTCATCGTTTTTGGTATATTTTTCATTTTAAAGCTCTTTAGAAAACTTGTAGCCCTTCACGATCGATTTGCAATTGTTCGATATACGCATTACTTTCCAGCGCATGCAAAAGTTTTGAGATACGTTCTGCCTTGTCTTCTGGGACGATTGCTAAGACAGTGGGACCTGCGCCACTCAAGAAACAGCCATAACCGCCTTCTTCTTCGCAAATCTGGCGAATGGTCGACAAGTGTGGAACAAGTTTCTCACGATAGGCTTCATGAAAACGATCTTGCTGCATCAATTTCCCTGCAAGAGGCAGATTGCCATTGATGACTGCTGCGATCATAACATTGGCGATCGCACTGGCTTCGACTGCTTGCTCGTGAGAAAGTGTCTGGGGCAAGACTTGGCGACTTGCTTCCGTCAACAACTCATCGTGAGGAATATACGCGATGATCTCACATTCAGGAAAATGATGTTTGACTAAATACGTATGCTTGTGCTGATGATCATAGGCAGCAATCGCAAAATCTCCATAGATCGCTGGTCCGACGTTGTCAGGATGCCCTTCAATGGCGGTTGCGATCTCAAGTTTTTGTGCTGCACTCAGATTCATATGCGCCATGCGGTTGGCTAGTTCAATCCCGGCGACGATCACCGAGGAACTGCTGCCTAAGCCTCGTGCCAAAGGAATGTCCGAACTCATTCGGATTTTCAAAGGCTTCATGTTTGGTGCTAATTTCAATGCCACACGCAAAAGCAAGTTGGTTTCATCCGTTGGGATCTCTGAACCTAGCTCATGGATGATTTCCCACGTATCGTTTTCTTTTAAAACTTCAATGAACAAATACTTTGACAGGGCAATCCCGCAGGAATCAAAACCAGGACCTAAGTTCGCACTGGTTGCAGGAACGCGGATCTTCATAGATTGGCAACTCCTTCACGAAGATGCTGACGCATTTCTTCTAAATCACTCATCTTATTGATGGTTACTTCTGTCGCTTTGATAGCTGTATCAGGATCCTTCAGACCATTTCCAGTAAAGACGGCAACGACAGTCTCACCTGGTTTGATTTTCCCTGCTTTCACGTGCTGGATGACACCAGCCAGCGAGGCAGCTGAGCCTGGTTCAATAAACACACCATCTTGCGCAGCAATTTTACGGTAAGCATTCAAAATTTCCTCATCGGTTACTGCATCGATGTGTCCATTTGATTCATCACGAGCGGCTTCTGCCAACTGCCAGCTGGCTGGATTGCCGATCCGAATCGCTGTAGCAATCGTTTCTGGTTGTTCGATGACTTCACCACGGACGATCGCAGCAGCACCTTCAGCTTCAAACCCATGCATTCTTGGCAACGTGGTGCCTTTTTTCTCATGCCATTCTTTGAACCCTTTCCAATATGCCGAGATATTTCCTGCATTACCGACAGGAATCGCAAGAACATCCGGTGCTTGTCCTAATTGTTCGCATACTTCAAAGGCCGCTGTTTTTTGTCCTTCTAAACGATAAGGATTGACAGAGTTTACTAGCGCCACGGCTTCGGTTTCTGCAATATCTCGTACTGCTTTTAACGCTTCATCAAAGTTTCCTGGGATCGAAATGATGTCGGCTCCATAAACGATCGCTTGCGCCAATTTTCCCATAGCGATCTTGCCATCTGGAATAACAACATAGGCTTTGATCCCCGCTCTGGTCGCATAAGCTGCTGCTGCCGCACTGGTATTTCCTGTCGATGCACAGACGATTGCTTTGGCACCTTCTTCCACCGCTTTTGCCACCGCCATGACCATCCCTCGGTCTTTAAAAGAGCCTGTCGGATTCAGCCCTTCGTATTTTCCATACAATTGAATCCCTAATTCCTTGGAAAGGCTTGGTAAGGGAATCAACGGCGTGTTGCCTTCAGCCAGCGACAATGCTGGTGTATTTTCGTTGACTGGCAGATATTCCTTGTATTGATGCAATAATCCTTGATACATGTTTATTCCTCCATCACTTTCATTATTTGTATGTCTTGTGCATCGGTATAAGTTGCGAGTTTTTCTGTTAACTCTTTTTCGCTCATTGGATTGGTGATTCCAGCTATTCGTTGGTCTACTTCGTTGAACACCGTTTGCTCAAACGCAAACCATTCTGGAAGAGCGTTCCCTTTGATCTCTTGACTTGAAAAAGACACATAATGCCGGCTAGGGACTTCTTCTACAGATGCTAATGCTGTTTCTTTTTCAAAAGTTAGAAAAGGTTCAACGATCCCAAAGCTTTTATTTTTTGCTAAAACGGTCAAATCCGCTACCACGCTGGTGGCCGTCGGTCGTGATCCTGCTCCTGGTCCATAAACCATTGATTGATCGATGCCTTCACTCTCGATAAAAATGCCATTAAACTCGTTTTGGATCGTCGCTAACGCATGGTTTTTCGGCACTAATACAGGTCCAACTGACACAGTAAGGGAACCGTCAACTGTCTTTTGTGCTGCACCGATCAACTTCACTTCATAACCAAAGGCTTGTGCCTGCTTAATATCTGCCACAGCTAAGCCGCGGATGCCTTTTGTTGCCACATCAGCAACATAGATCGTTTTCCCAAAAGCAAATTTGGTCAGGATCACCATTTTATAGGCCGCATCGATACCGTCAACATCATTAGTAGGATCTGATTCGGCAAAACCTTTTGCTTGGGCTTGTGACAAAGCATCTTCATAGGTCATGCCATCTTCCGTCATTTTTGTCAGCATATAATTGGTCGTCCCATTGACGATACCAAAAATCCCTGTGATGGTATCAGGCAGATAGTGGGTGCTCAATGTACGCAAGATCGGAATGCCACCACCCACGCTGGCTTCATAATAAAGAGACACCCCGGCTTTTTCAGCGATTGCCAGCAGTTCAGGTCCATGGGTGGCAATCAAGTCTTTATTTGCCGTCACAACGTGCTTCTTATTTTCTAAAGCAGCTGAAATAAACGCTTTTGCCGGATCGATCTTCCCGATCAATTCCACAATTACGTCGATGGTCTCATCTTCAAACAACTCATTTGCCTCATTCGTCAACGCAAACCCGTACTTAGCCGCTAACGCAGACTTATCCTCGTAAGGCGAAGCTAATGCTTTCGTGATTTGCACACTGACTCCTGTGCGTGCCAGAATGGCTTCTTTTTGCTCTGCCAACACTTGGCATACCCCGCTGCCGACAACACCCATTCCTAATAATCCAATGTTCAATTGCTTACCCATAATGCCCCCTAACTGAAAACGTTATTAAAAACCGTTCATCTAATTTTAATATTTCCACTAGCATACCAAAAACAATAAGAAAAAACTAGGACTTTTGAGAAATTCTCGCCCTAGTTTTAACGGTGATGGATATGTTCGAATGTTTTTTGCAAAATATCCACAACATGTTTGTCATCAAGACTATAAAGGATGGTTTTTCCTTGTCTTTCCGACTTTACGATCCGATTATCTTTCAAAAGTTTCAGCTGATGAGAAACTGCTGATTGTTCCATATGTACTTGTTCTGCAATCGAAGTGACATTGCGCTCTCCTTCTTGAAGAGACAACAAAATTTTTAGTCTAGTGGGATCACTAAGCATTTTAAAAATCTGTGTTACTTGCTGAATTTCTTCTAGTTTCGGCGTAGTCATCGCGCCACATCCTCTCTTATTTCCTTTTGCATTTTAGCCCTTGATAGACAGCTTGTCAATCAATGCTCGACGATCAAGGAAAAGAAACGAGCTAAAAGACAAGAATAGATCCAAGCGTCAGAAAATTCCCTTTAGAAGCTTCGGTCCCTCAACACCTGTTTGCTGAGGGAAGCGAACGCTTCTTTTTCTACCACTCGGATCATTCAGTCAATTGCAATTTTTTTGATTATGAAGACATCAGATGACTTTATTCACCTGTGATTTCTTCGATCGCTGCTTGCAGATCAGCAATTTTTTGTTCTGCTGCTTCTGCCGTTTCGCCTTTTACACCAATATAAAACTTGATTTTTGGTTCGGTCCCAGAAGGACGAACAGCAATCCAGCTTTCATCTTCCAAGGTGTATTTCAAAACATCAGAAGGCGGTGTGGTCATTTTTTGTTGGTGACCATCTAAGCCCACACGAGTCAACAATTTAAAGTCTTCTGTTTGCACGACAGGGGTTCCTGCGAAGACAGAAGGTGCTTTTTCACGGAAAGTATTCATCAAGGCAGCAATCTTAGTTGCCCCTTCCATGCCGCTCATCGTTACAGAAATCGTTTTTTCTGCATAGTAGCCGTACTCTTCAAAAATATCTTGCAGACCATCATACAATGTTTTGTCTGATTGTTTGTAAAAAGCAGCCACTTCTGCTAATAAAACGAGCGCTTGGATCGCGTCCTTGTCCCGTACGAATGGTTTAACTAAGTAGCCATAGCTTTCTTCAAAGCCAAACATGAAAGTTTGAGAATGGTCTGTTTCAAATTGTTGGATTTTTTCGGCAATAAATTTAAAGCCAGTTAAAACATTGATCATATCAACATCGTAGGATTTAGCGATCGCTGTTGGCAATTCACTAGAAACGATCGATTTTAAGACTGCTGTATTTTCTGGCAATGTTCCAGCTGTTTTATGGGCTTCTAAAATGTAACGGATCATCAATGCACCTAACTGGTTACCTGTCAAGACTTGGTAGTTGCCATCTGGCATTCTTACTGCAGCCCCTAAGCGATCGGCATCTGGATCTGTTGCGATCAATAGGTCAGCACCTTCTTTTTCTCCTAAAGCAATCGCATATTCAAAGGCAGAGTGCTCTTCTGGATTCGGTGATTTTACTGTGCTGAAGTTTGGATCAGCAACCGCTTGAGAGGGTTCAATAATGAATTGTTGGAAACCAGCTTGTTTCAACGCTTTCTCGCCAAGCATCCGCCCTGTTCCGTGAAGTGGTGTATAGACAAGTTTCAAATCTTTGCCCACCGTATCGATCAACTCTTGATCGATCGTGACTTCTTTGATTTCTTTCAGATAGGCAGTATCGATTTCTTCGCCAATAATAGAGATCAAGCCGCTGTTTTTGGCTTCTTCTTCACTTAATACAGGGATCTCCAACGGATTTTCAATTTCCCGAACAAATTTTGTCAATGCATCCGCATCTGCTGGTGGCATTTGCCCACCATCTTCCCCATATACTTTGTAGCCATTGTATTCGGCTGGATTGTGAGAAGCAGTGATCATGATTCCAGTAAAGGTTTTTAAGTAACGCACAGCAAAAGATAATTCTGGCGTCGGACGTAAGCTTTCAAAGACAAAGGCTGGAATATCATGTTTTGCCAATGTTTTTGCTGCTTCCATCGCGAACTCAGGTGAAAAATGACGGGAATCATAGGCAATCGCTACGCCACGACGTCTTGTTTCGGGATCTTGTGTATCCATAAAGCGGGCCAAGCCTTCCGTTGCTTGACGAATCGTATAAATGTTCATCCGATTGATACCAGGTCCTAAAATCCCTCGCATGCCAGCAGTCCCAAATTCCAAAGGCATATAAAAAGCGTCTTCTAACATCGCAGGATCTGCTTCTAATGCGGTCAATTGTTCTTTTAATTGTGGATCTAAGTGTTCACTGTTTTTCCATTGATTAAATGTTTGTTCCCATGCCATAAAATAACCTCTCCTTTTTCCGTTAAAATGCTCTAAAATTAGTATAACACTACTTACAGATTTCTCAAAGAATAACCAACGAAAAATAAAAAAAGCTGCTATCAAAAGTGATTGACACTTTAAAAATAACAGCTAATTCCATTAGATTATTTTGTTAATTGAGCATCCTTTTGTGTTTCAATAAAATCAAACACTTGTTGACCAGCAATACTGCCATCGCCGACTGCCGTTGTGATTTGACGCAAGCCTTTTTCACGAACATCGCCAATCGCGTAAACACCAGGAATTGAAGTTTCCATCTGATCATTTGTCAAGATCCAGCCAGCATCATTCGTGATACCGCTAGCTTTGAATGGTTCTGTCAACGGATCTAAACCAACATAGATAAAGACACCGCCAGCAGCTTCTTCTGTCACTTCATCCGTTTTTACGTTTCTGATTTGCACGCCAGTTACGACCATCTCATTGCCTTTGATTTCTTCCACAACAGAATCCCAAATAAAAGAGATTTTCTCGTTGGCAAATGCGCGGTCTTGGATAATTTTTTGTGCTCGTAATTCGTCACGACGGTGAACGATCGTTACTTCAGAAGCAAATTGCGTTAAGTAGATAGCTTCTTCGACTGCTGAGTCGCCTCCACCAACAACGATCAAGCGTTTGTTACGGAAAAAGGCACCGTCACAAACCGCACAGTATGAAACTCCGCGTCCTGCGAATTCTTCTTCGCCTTTGACGCCTAACTTTCTATGTACACATCCTGTGGCAATGATGACTGTTTTCCCTTGATAGGTTTTGTCTTCGGTGGCAACTTCTTTGAACTCACCTTGATCCGTGATGCTTTGAACGATCCCATAGGC
This sequence comes from Enterococcus sp. FDAARGOS_375, assembly GCF_002393265.1. Classification (NCBI taxonomy): domain Bacteria; kingdom Bacillati; phylum Bacillota; class Bacilli; order Lactobacillales; family Enterococcaceae; genus Enterococcus; species Enterococcus sp. FDAARGOS_375. Next base: position 3,365,322 of record NZ_CP023515.1, read on the forward strand.
ATTTTCAACACCAAATTTAATGGCACCTTCATACATTTTAAATGCTAGTTCAGGGCCTAATATTGATTCGAAGCCAGGATAGTTTTCAACCTCAGCCGTATTGTTCATTTGTCCGCCAGGTGCTCCTCGTTCAATCATTAGTACTGATAAATTCGATCTTGACGCATAAAGCGCTGCTGTCATCCCCGCAGGGCCTGCGCCGATGATAATTACATCATACATATATTTCCCTCCAATTTGGACTACCCATACTTTACTTTCAAAAGCAAATTCTTTCAACTCATCTGCTTACAAAAAATAATAAGATATTCCTGCTTTTACTTTTGAAAATTACATTGACTTTCTTTTCAATTTTTGTAAAATTTTCACGATACGTCTATTATATAGAAAATAAGGAGTCCTTACAATTGAATAAGAAAAAACTTTTAGGAAAATCAGATCGCGAACTGCTTTTCCTCAGCTGGCCGATTTTTGTTGAGCTATTTTTGCGGGTCGTTATTGGGAATATCAACGTTTGGATGATTTCTCATTACTCCGAGCCAGCAGTAGCGGCTGTCAGTGCCGCCAATCAACTGTTAAATTTAACGGTCTTTATTTACGGTTTCATCACCGTAGGTACTCAGATCATTATTGCCCAATTAATTGGTGCAAAAAAACGGGACCAGATCCCGAAAGTCATCAATACCGCTCTTTTTGGCTCATTATTCATTGGAATTTTAATCAGCTTAATGTTCCTTTTTGGCTCAACCTATCTCTTGCGTTTCATGGGACTGGATGCTGAATTAGTTGCCCTCGGGCATGGGTACTTACAAGTATATGGCGGAAGTCTGTTCCTTTCCTCGATCACGGCGGTCATAATTGCTGTTATGCGTAGCCACAGTTTCACAAAACCAGCGTTATTGGTACCGATGTTTGCTAGTATTCTAGCCGTGATTGGGAATTATTTTGTCTTATACAGCCCCTTCGGATTGCCGAATTTCGGTGTGACTGGATTGGCATTTTCTAGCGTCTTTGGTAATTCGATCGGTTTAGTAATTGCCGCAATATTACTGAAGAAGCACGTGAATTTTTCTGTTTTGTCTGCCCGTTTTTCGAACGTCTCTTGGGGTGTGATGAAAAACATTTTGACTTACGGATTGCCTTCTTCTGGTGAGTCTCTTTCCTATCAAGGTGCGCAAGTCGTGGTGACGATGATCGTGGCTCAACTTGGTGCAAGTGTCTTGATTGCGAAATCTTACGTAACAGCTATCACCCAATTTGTTTATTTGATTGCCTCCGCATTAAGTCAAGGGAATCAAATCATGATTGGCCGCAATGTCGGTGCTGGAGAATTCGATCGCGCGCATCAGCGAGGCATGCGCACGATGGTGATCGGGATCATTGCCTCAGTGACGATCTGTCTATTGACTTACTTGTTTATTGAGCCAATCATGGGAATCTTTACCTCCAACGCGGAAGTGATCGAGATTGCTAAAGGTGTCTTTTTGGTAGAGATCGTCTTAGAAACAGCTCGTGCAGTCAATATGATCCTTGTGGGTTCTTTGAATGCAAGTGGCGACGTGAAGTTCCCATTGATCTGCAGTCTGGTTGTTCTATGGGTCATCAGCTTACCGTTTTCTTACTCATTGGCGATCGTCTTTAAATTCGGTTTGATCGGCGTTTGGATCGCTTATGCCATTGACGAAGCACTCCGCAGTGTCTTAATGATCTATCGCTGGCATTCTGGTGTCTGGAAAACCAAGTCTGTCGTTCATCCCCAAGAAGCCGAACCAGAAGTCTTACCAGAAGCATAATTAAAGTCCAGCGGTCTCGGTGACTGCTGGACTTTTTATTTTCCATAAAAAATAAGATACCCCAAGAAGTTTGCTTGGTTTTTTTGAAGACTTTGCTCTATACTTGTCTCAGAAGCTATCGACTATGATTTACATTAAAAGGAGCGTTTGCTATGTCAATCTATGACTACCAAGCAACATTAGAAAACGGCGAAACGTATTCGCTAGCAAAATACGAAGGTCAACCGCTAGTGATTGTCAATACAGCTACGAAGTGCGGTTTGAGCCCGCAGTTCAAAGAATTACAAGGTCTTTATGAAACCTATAAAGACCAAGGGTTGGTCGTTTTAGGATTTCCTTCTGACCAGTTCAAACAAGAAGTCGGTTCAGCCGAAGAAGCCGCAGCCGCTTGCCGAACCACCTATGGTGTTGATTTTCCGATGCACAAGTTAACGGTGATCAATGGCAAAGACGCGGATCCCTTGTTTCGCTATTTGGAAGAAGAAGCACCGGGCACGCTAGGCAAAGCCATTAAATGGAATTTCACGAAATTTTTGGTGGATCGCCAAGGCAGAGTCGTTGAGCGTTTTGCTCCACAAACCAATCCTCAAAAAATGATTCCTGAAATTGAAAAAGTTCTTTAAAAAATTGATAAAGGCGACCTTAAGGGCAAAATATTTCATCCTTAAGGTCGCCTTTTTGTAATTGCTGCAACGCAAACATTTTACAACACTCTCATTGTCGGTTATCAAAAATATTTGAACCTCCATTTCTTCTTAAAGAAGCTGTTCGTTACAAAAGTTTTTAAAAAGACTTTAAAAAACTGCCGATGATCTCTTAGAGAATCTAAAGAGATCATCGGCAGCTTCTTTTGATTAGTTATTCGACAAATCTTCACCGTTTGAAGCAATCACTTGTTTGTACCAATCAAATGATTTTTTCTTTGTTCGTTTCAAGGTGCCGTTTCCTTCATTGTCACGGTCCACATAAATGAAACCATAGCGTTTTTTCATTTCACCGGTTCCAGCTGAAACTAAATCGATACAACCCCATGTGGTGTAGCCCAATAAATCGACACCATCTTGTTCAACCGCATCTTTCATTGCTTGGATATGCTCTGCCAAATATTGGATTCGATAGTCATCTTCCACATAACCATCTGCATCCGGTGTATCGACAGCTCCTAAGCCGTTTTCAACGATGAACAATGGTTTTTGGTAGCGATCATAAATGTCATTCATCGTGATCCGCAAACCAAGTGGATCAATTTGCCACCCCCACTCACTTGCTTCCAAGTATGGGTTTTTCACAGAGGCAAAAATATTGCCAGCCGTTTGTTCTAACAATTCAGCGTCCGTTGTTGATACGCGGGAAGAATAGTAAGAGAAAGAAATAAAGTCAACGGTATGAGCTTTCAACAGCTCAAGGTCGCCTTCTTCCATTTTGATTTCGATCCCATTGCGTTCCATTTCTTTCAGCGCATATTGTGGATATTCCCCACGTGATTGAACATCAATAAAGAAATAGTTTTCGCGATCTGCTTTGCGAGATTCCCAGACATCTTCTGGTTTGCTTGTATATGGATAGTATGCGCCAGCAGCTAACATACAACCTACTTTGTTCTCAGGATCGACTTCATGAGCGATTTTCGTTGCGATCGCAGAGGCCAACAGCTCATGGTGAGCCGCTTGGTATTTCACTTGCTCAACGTTATCGCCTTCTTCAAAGTACAAACCTGCTCCCATAAATGGCGCATGTAGAATCATGTTGATCTCGTTAAAGGTCAACCAGTATTTTACTAATCCTTTGTAGCGGTTGAAAATCACGTTACACAAGTTTTCATAGAATCCGACTAATTCACGAGAACGCCATGCCCCGTATTTTTCAACTAAATGCATCGGACAATCAAAGTGAGTGATCGTTACTAACGGTTCGATCCCGTATTTGTGGCATTCTTTGAAAAGATCTTCATAGAATTTCAAGCCGTCTTCATTTGGTTCTGTTTCATCCCCTTTAGGGAAAATCCGACTCCAAGCGATCGACAAGCGGTAGGTTTTAAAGCCCATTTCGCCAAATAATGCGATGTCTTCTTTGTAGCGATGATACATATCGATCGCTTCTTTTGCTGGGTAGAAATGTTCGTCATCAAAATCAAACATTTTCATTTGACCAGTAATCACTGGAAAACGATCTTTGCCGATCGGTACCACGTCTACGTTTGCTAAGCCGCGTCCGCCTTCTTGGTAGCCTCCTTCACATTGATTGGCAGCTGTTGCGCCGCCCCATAAAAAGTCTTTTCTAAATGCCATGTTTCTTTCCTACTTTCTCTTTATTTAACGAGTTCGCGATCAAGTTCGCGGGCTACTTCATCTTGTACTTCGACGCCTTCTTTTTCAAGACGTGCGATCGTTTCCTTAAATTTCGGCAAGTGATCTTTGTGGGCAATAAACAGTTCGTCCATGACACGTTTTGCCGTATCCCCTGATGGAACCAGTGGGTTGATGGTGAATGCTTGTAATGCGATATTGTAATCCCCAGTCACAGCGGCTTCGATCGTCAATAATTCCATTGCTTTCATTACCTGTAACCAACCTTTTTCAGCTGTTGGTAACTCACCAAAGGCAACATTTCTCGCGCCTTGTCCACCAACGTAAGCGGTCACTTCAACTACGCAATCGGCAGGTAGATCAGGCACGGCGCCTTCATTTTTGGTTGAAACGACGATTTGGGTATTTTTATTAGCATAAATGGAAGCAATCGTTTCACACGCTGCATCTGAGTAGTAAGCACCCCCACGTTTTTGCAGCTGTTCAGGTTTATGATCCAATTCAGGATCTTTGTACAACTCAAACAATTCGGCTTCGGTTTGTTTTACTTGTTGCGCGCGCGTACCGACAGTCTTGTATTCTTCGATCGCATGATTCAACATTTCTTCTTGACGATAGTAGTAACGGTGATACCCACAAGGGATCATCTTCATTTGTTCCAGCTGTTCTTTGTAAAATGGTACATCAAAGATATTCTTCGGTAAGCCATTGTCTTCTTCATACATTTTATCAATAATGTCCATCGTTACATCGTTGCCGTGTGAATCAGCAACTTTGTGCCAGTGGAAGTGGTTCAATCCTGCAAATTTGTAAATCAATTCATCCGGTTCTTTGCCAATTAAGGCTGGCTCAATCATGGTTGCCATGACTGGCACATTACACAACCCGATGACTTTGTCCCATTTTCCGTAACGCACGATTGCTTCTGTCACCATGCCGCTTGGATTCGCAAAATTGATCAACCAAGCATCCGGACATAAACGTTTCATGTCTTCAACAATTTCAAGAATGATCGGTACCGTACGGAACGCTTTGAACATTCCCCCAGGGCCATTGGTTTCTTGACCAATCATGCCGTAATAGGCAGGAATTCGTTCATCTTTGATGCGGGCATTCAACAACCCTACTCGGAATTGAGTCGTAACGAAATCGGCATCCTTTAGCGCTTCTTCTCGATCCAATGTCATGTGGATTTTTACATCATAAGGCGTGGCGTCCCACATTCGTTGTGCCATCGCACCTACGATTTCTAATTTCTCTTTTCCTGCTTCGATATCTGCTAGCCAAATTTCACGAATCGGCAATTCTTCATAGCGTTTGATAAAGCCTTCCATTAACTCCGGGGTATAGCTGCTGCCGCCACCAATGGTTGCAATTTTAATTCCTTTTGTCATTGTATTGCTCCTTTGCTATTTTATTTACATTCTTATTATCATTCATAAAAACATTTGATTCAATGTAAATAGCTTATTTAGAAAAAGCGTTTGCAAATCTCGCTTCTTCTAGCAGGTGTTTTGTAAAAAAGATTTACAAAGAGCATAAAATAAGGAATAATTAGTATATAAACGATTAACCAGGTACTTAATAAAGAAGAAATTCTGTAAAAACCATTTACAAATTATAACAAAAAAATGTAAAAAGGAGTCTACATACCATGTTGCTACAAGAAAAAATGCGCCAAATCAAACTAGCACCCGCGGAACGATCGTTGATCGATTATTTATTAGACAACCCGACTGCGATGGCGGATCAAACCATCAAGGAATTGTCAGAAAAAACCTACGTTCATCCTTCTACTTTTATTCGGATCGCCAAAAAATTAGGCTTCAATGGTTGGCTCGATTTAAAAACGGCCTTTGTGGAAGAGCAAACTTATATGAGCAGCCATTTTACCGATGTGGATGCGAACTTTCCTTTTTCCTCCCATGACGGCATTATGACCATCGCCAAAAAGTTGGCAAAACTTGAACAAACAACGATTGAAGATACACTTTCCTTGATCCATCATGATGAATTACAAAAAGCGAAACAATCGTTGCTCAATGCCAACCATATCAAGATCTTCGCCAGCAATGCCAATACATTGATTTCTCAAGACTTTGTTTTGAAGATGCGACGTTTAGGAAAAAACATCCACGTCTGCGATACCTTCGGCGAAAGTGCCTATGAGGCTTCCAACTGTACCTCCGATACGACTGCGATTTTGATCTCTTATACTGGCGAAAATAAAATGGTCAAAGAAATTGGGAAGATCCTTGCCGAACGGCAGGTTTCCATCATTGGCATGACGAGTATCGGGGAGAACTCCTTGGCAAAATTAAGTAATTGTGTTTTGAATATCACGACAAGAGAAAGGCTCTACTCAAAGATCGCCAACTTTACGATCAATACATCGGTTTGCTACTTGCTGGATTTGTTGTATGCAGTCGTTTTTTCGGAGCATTACGAGAAAAATCTGCAGCATTTGATCGATATTGGGATGGCTTACGACAAGCGCCCTACATCATCAACGATTATTGCTGAACCAACCTACGATAAAAATCTTCATTATAAAGACTCACTGTTTCCCAATTAAATGAATATCAAAAAGCGATCGCGCCTTCACGACCGATCGCTTTTATCTCTATATAGCTGTTTTGTAGGTAAACATTTTCTAAACTAAAGCCGTGATCAAATCATCGGAACAGCCAACTTCTCGTTTGTCAGACTCGATGATATCCAAATAATCGGCGGAGTTGGTAACTAATACTGGCGTCTCAATATTGAATCCAGCTTTGATCAATGCATCTTTATCAAAGCTGATCAGTTTTTGCCCACGAGTGACTTTATCTCCTTGCTTCACATGCGCTTCAAAGAATTCGCCATTTAACTGAACCGTATCCAAACCAATATGAATCAATAGCTCTAAGCCGTTATCAGAAATCAATCCAATGGCATGTTTCGTTGGGAACAAGGTCATTACTGTGCCATCAAAAGGAGCCACAACTTCACCTTTTGAAGGGTGGATCAAGATTCCTTTTCCTAGCACTCCTTGAGCAAAGGCTTCATCTTTTGCGCTGCTCAATGGTGCGATGGTTCCTTCCACTGGAGAAGTGATCACTTCTTTCCGAACGGTCATCGCTGGTTGTCCTTCTGCAATTTCTTCTTCCACTGCATCATCTTTCCAGAAAGCCATCGTCAAACCAAAGCCAATCGCTGCCGAAATGGCAATTGCAATCAGAGAAGTCCACATGCCACTCGCATCTCCATCCGGTGTGATGAAATTAAAAATTCCGAAAATACCAAGTCCGCCCATTGTGTATCCTGTTACACCATTGACCATCAAGAACAGACCCCCAACAGCCCCACCGATCATGGAATAAATGAAAGGTGTTTTTTTAGGAAGAGTGATTCCATAAATTGCTGGTTCAGTTACACCAAAAATACCAGAAATGATTGCTGGAGGGCACAATGCTTTCATCTTTTTGTCTCTTAATTTGAAATACATTGCAACGACAACAGCTGTTTGAGCAAAACTAGCTCCAAATGAACCTGTCAACACTTGACTGAATCCTTGTTGAGTAACTTGCATAATCGCTAGTGGAACAACTGACCAATGTAAGCCGAAAATAACCAAGACTTGCCAGAAGAATCCTAGAATGAGACCATAGATTGCTGGCGAGAAGTCCATTAGTGCTTGGAATCCAGCACTCAATAAATCTGTCAACACGCTGATTATTGGACCAATAATCAAGAACCCAACAGGTAAAGCAATCAGCAAAACAAAAAATGGCACTAGGAAAGTTTGTACTACGCTTGGAATCACCTTTCTTGCAAGCTTCTGAATCTGTGCAGCAAATGCAATAATGAAAATAACTGGTACGACACTACTTGTATAGGTTGCGCCCACCCATGGAATACCTAAGAAAGTTTGGTAGGCTGATTGTCCAAGTAAGCTATAGGGTGCTGCTGCCCCTTCTCCGGAAACTGCAGTAAACGCTGTTTGTAGTGCAGTGCCTTGAATCGTTGGGTAGCATAATGCAGCTCCAATAACGATACCGACCATTGGATTCAAACGGAATTTTTTTGCAGAAGTATAACCTAAAATCACAGGCATGAACATAAATATTGCGTCACCGATCGCATTCAACATCACATATGTTCCTGATTCTGCTGTATAATTGAACCAACCTTGTGTGCCTAAAAAGACTAATAATGCATTAAATCCTTTGATCATACCAGCAGCTGCTAACGCACCTAAGAAAGGCTGAAAACATCCACTGAGGATGTCAATCAGACGATTGAATATATTCCCACCAGAACTTTCTTCTTCAGCATCACCACTGATTCCTGCAACATCGATCACTTCTGCATAGACATCTGGCACATGGTTTCCGATAACCACCTGGTATTGACCGCCACTCTTCATGACCGTCACTACCCCATCCATGTTCTTTAAGACTTCATCATTTGCGACGCCTTCATCCTTTAATTTAAAACGCAGGCGTGTGATACAATGCGTCAAGCTATTGATGTTCTCTTTTCCACCGACATTTGCGACAATTTTTTCTGCTAATTCACGATATTTTCCCATTTTTGATTCCTCCAATTTTTTTGTATTGAAGGTTTAGCCAACTGAATGTCACTATCCAAAATGTTTTCTTTTTTTGATTTCTTGCTGCATGGTCAGATGTCTTGAAGCTGACGTTTGATAAGAATCATTGCGAAGAAACTTTTCTTTTTTGACACCTTCTCATGAATCAAAAAATCCTTCTCCTTTCTTGTTTTTTTTCAATCAACGATTCTTTTGCACAAGTCTGGCAATATGAATCGTTAAATACAAACTTTCGTCACTGGACATTTGATACTGATACTGATTTTCTAATAGTTCAGCGATTTTTTGTACGCATTGATACGCATTTCGATACTTCACTTTGACCATAGCCAAAAGATCTTCATCGGTTTCATCCGCATGAGGGGTATGGTTTTGCATTCTTGAGACAAAAAATTTCAAATGCGTAGTGAAGCGATAAAAATAAACGGACTCTTCATCAAAGGTTGTTTTGAAAAAATATTTAACAATGTTTATGATGTCTTGCATTGTTTGGGTTAGTTCAGCAATATTGCCTTGGTCACCATTCTCAGTTTGCGCATTGACGAGATGCAGAGCAATAAAGCCAGCTTCGTCATCTGGCAGCTGAATCCCGTAATGTTCTTTGATTTTCTCTACTGTTTTGCAGCCTATTTGGTACTCATCGGGGAAAAAACGCTTGATATCCCACAATAAGACATTTTTGACCGTCATTCCTTTTTTTGATCGTTCAATGGCACAGTGCATGTGATCCGTCAACGAGATGTAAATGGAATCATTGATTGGGGAAGACAATTCTCGCCGAGCATACTCAATGATCTCATTGGATAATTCAAGATATTCCAGTGGTAAGTCAGCAAGCAGCTCTTGAAATTGAGATAAGATCGTCTGATTTTCTAAGCGATACACTTTATCGATCGCTTCTGAAGAAATGTCATCCCCCACTTTTTTCTTAAATGCAATCCCCCGCCCCATAACAATAATCTCGTTTTGACTTTGATCGGTAGTGATCACAACATTATTGTTTAACACTTTACTGATTTTCATGTCCTACCCCCACTTACTTTATCATTGCGGATATGGTTCATTGCTTATCTTTATTGCTGAGCCAACAGTCAACACAGAAAAAACCTCATGAAAGCAGCGCAAATACCGCAGCTTCATCAGGTTTAGCTTGTTAAAAATCAACAATCACTATCCATTAGAACCAGTTTTATTATCTTTATCATAGCAAAGGTAGAAAGCGCTGTCAATCGTTGTTCGTTATTTTTATATTCATCCCTTCCTTCTTTTTTCATACAAAAAAACCTTAAAAACAAAAGTCTTTAAGGTTAGCTTTACTAATAAAACTATTAAACTTCACTTGCCTGCAAACGATACATATCGGCATACAACCCTTTTTGAGCCAAAAGTTCATCGTGGGTGCCTCGTTCGACGATCGAGCCTTTATCAAGCACCAAAATCAACTCGGCATCGCGGATGGTAGACAACCGATGGGCGATCGCGATCGTGGTTCGCCCTTGACGCATATTGGCCAACCCTTCTTGGATCAGTCCTTCTGTTTCAGTATCAATATTTGCAGTCGCCTCATCCAAGACCAGAACTTTCGGATCGGTCACCATCGTGCGGGCAAAGGAGATCAATTGTCGCTGACCGCTTGAATAACTGGCACCCCGCTCAATCACTTTGGCGTGGTATTTACCAGGTAGTTTTTGAATGAAAGCATCTGCTTGAACAAATTTTGCTGCTGCTTCAATCTGTTCCTCATCAATATCCTGATTTAATAAGCGGATATTGTCAGCAATGTCCCCATAAAACATGAAGGCATCTTGTAATACGAGTCCGACTTTTTTCCGAAGCTCTTCCATCGTAAAGTCGCGGATATCTTGATCGTCGATCAAAATTTGCCCTTCCCCGAATTCGTAAAAACGCATCAGCACATTGATGATCGAGCTCTTGCCACTTCCTGTGTGACCGACTAAAGCCACGGTCTCACCTGGATAGGCGATGAAAGAAATATGATTCAATACGTTGTTTTTTCCATCATAGGAAAAACTGACATCGCGAAATTCGATTTTTCCTTTGGTGATGGTTTGACTGGCATTGGGGTTTTGCTGCGGCGTATATTCTTCATTATCCATAATCTTCAAAATACGGCTGCCGGCGACCATCCCATCAGTAAAGACGCTGAGAAAATCCATCATCTGTGTCATGGGATTAAAAAATCCTTGAATATAGGTCGTAAAGGCGAAAATCAACCCGACTTCAATGGGCGATTCTAAAGCATCAAACCCAAAGACCGTCAATGACAAGGCGATCGCTAAGGCATACAACAAACTAATGATTGGTGATAATAGCAGCGCATTCGTGCGGATCATGGCGTATCTAGTTTTCAAATAATCATCGTTGGTCGCTTCGAATTCTTCATTCAGCCGCGCCTCTTGGCGGAATTGTTGAATGATCTGCATACCAGAAATCGATTCATTCAATTTCGTATTCAGCTGACTCAGTTTTTCCCGCATTTGACGATAGATACGAGAGCTGAATTTTTGATAATACCAGATGACTACCATTAGGATTGGCAGAAAAATCAAGTTTAATAAGGCGATTTTGACGTTGATGCGGAACATGGCGGCAAAAGAAGAAACCACCGCAAAAATTCCTGTCAATACCATCAAGAAGACATACCAAAATTCATACAATGTTTCTGTGTCGTTGCTGACCCGTGAAACGATTGACCCTGCTGGTGTCTGATCGAAATAGCGCATCCCAAGACTATGCAATTTTTCAAATAATTTTGCTCGAATATATTGATAGGTTTTTAAAGAACCCATCGAATAAAGGAACCATTGGAAAAACCAAATCACAGCTTTTACCAACACCCCAAAGAAATACAGCGCAGCAAAGAAATAAATGACTTGCTGGGTCGCCGTTTGATTGGTCAAATAATTATCCATAAAGGTTTGAATGATCAAAGGCAACAAGATATTGACGATCGATAGCACAAAAGCAAAAAAGATCGCTGCATAGAAGGTTTTTCGAAATGGCTTGGCAAAAAGGAACATTCGTTTGATGATGTTTTTTTGCTCTTTAAAGGGAATCGATTTGCTCCATTCTGATTCTTGCATTAGGCTTCACTCCCTTCGATTTTGGCTTCTAATTGCTGTTTGTCCCACATTTTTTTATACCAGCCATTTGCAGCCAATAATTGTTCATGGGTCCCGCGTTCACTGATTTTCCCATTGTCGATCACCAGAATTTCTTCTGCGTGCTTGACACTGCTTAGGCGGTGAGCAGCAATGATTGTTGTTTTATTCTGACGGAAGGTCCGTAACTGTTGTAAAATAGCTTCTTCCGTTTTGGCATCTACTGCTGAAAGGGCGTCATCTAAAATCAATAATTCTGGATCAGTGATCAAGGCACGGGCAATGGATAACCGCTGTTTTTGTCCGCCGGAAAGAGAAACACCACGTTCCCCCACCATCGTTTCGTACCCTTCAGGAAACTGACTAATATCCTCATGGATCACTGCTAATCCAGCAGCCGCTTCCACTTCTGCTTGAGAAGCTCGTGGTTGCGCAAAGCGGATATTGTCTCGAATCGTCATGGAAAACAAGAAATGATCTTGCGGAACATAGCCAATCGAACCCAAAAGAGCATTCAAGGAGTATTGCTTGCTATCGATGCCCCCGAAGGTGATCGCTCCATCAAATGAATCATACTCTCGCAACAAGAGCTTCATCAAAGAGGTTTTTCCAGCACCGGTTTTCCCGACGACACCTAGTGTCTGACCCGCTGGCAAAGTAAAGTGGATGTCTTGCAGGGCAAAATCATCTCCTTGATAGTGAAACTCATTGATTTGAACGTTCACCGTTCCTTGGGCTGGGGCATCGACCGCATCTTTGGCTTCAATAATATGGGTCTTTGCCGGCAACAATTCGGCAACCCGATCATAACTAGCATTGCCTCGTTCCAGCACATTAAACAGACGTCCGATGGCAAACATCGGCCAAACTAACATACCGATATAACTGATGAAGGATACCAATTGACCGATCGAGATGGTACCGTCCATAACATAATTACCGCCAACGATGATCGTCAGCACATAGGAGATTCCGATGATGATCGTAATAAACGGATCAAACAAGGCATCCAGAAAATTGACTTTGCGGTTTTTGATAATGGCATGGTCGATTTTGGTTTGAAAATCAGCGATGTCCTCTTTTTCCTGTCCAAAAGTTTTGATGACTTTCATCCCAGTAATACTTTCTTGGGCTTTGTCGTTGATGGAAGAAAAGGCTTCTTGCGAGTCACGAAACGCATCATGCAATTTGCTACCAAGAACCCGTGCCATGACTGCTAAGAAAGGCAGCGGCAATAGAGCAATGATCGTTAACCGCCAGTCGATAAAGAGAACCATCGCAATGATGGTTGCCCCTCCCGAGATGAAGGAATCGGCAAAGGTTAAGATCCCCGCCCCTGCCACATTTTGGATGGCATTCAAGTCATTGGTGGCATGGGCCATCAAATCACCTGTCCGATGCTTTTGATAAAACAACTGATCCATCCTTGTAAAATGTGCAAATAGCTGTCTGCGTAACGTTTTTTCTAGCCGAGCAGCACTGCCCCAGATATGCGTCCGCCAGACGAAACGGAACACGTATTGAGCGATGGCTGAAGCAATCAAGATCATGACCCAAAAAAAGATCGTCTGCATCGAGATCTCTTTTTCCGCAATCTCATCGATGATGATCCCGATAACTTTTGGGGGTGCCAACTGTACCAAGGCGACTAGGACTAAAGAGCCTACGCCTAACAAATAATGTTTCTTTTCTTGTTTAAAAAACCAACCTAACTTCCTAAATATTGACATAACACTCTCCATTTCTTTGTGACCTGTTGCCTAAATTTTGCAATTTTTCCGAATATTCATTGGATTCGGATTCGATTGCTCCCCCGCTATTCACAGAACGTAAATAGAAAAAGTAGCCTGGGGACATTTTTTATTAGTTGCTGCGTTTTGCCGCAATAAAAAGCGAGCTGATAAAATCAGCCCGCTTTTTAGAAAAAAACCTACTTTTGGTTTTTCATTTGCTGCATCATCTGACGAATCTTTTTCTCAGAAGGTTTTTGACCCATTGACATCATCATCGAGCGAAGCATATCCTCATTAACGGGAGGATTTTTCTTTAGATAATCTTGCATATATTTACGCGCCAAAAAGAAGCCGCCGACAGCGCCTAGTAATGCTGCAACAACAGCGATCACGATTACGATTCCTACACTAACCATTCGAAAACTCTCCTTTCTCTTGTACTCTCAATGAATCATTTTACTAGAAAAAAACACAAAAAGAAAGAGTGAAAGCTGGATTTATCCAAAAACTTTCACTCGTTTCCTCAACTTAATGCGACATCTCTTTTGTTGAATAACCAATTTGTTAAAAGGTAGATTAAAACACTGTAAACAAGGATCCCGATCGCCATTTCCCAATAGCCCAATCCCGGATCAAAGGCAGTCATCTGCATGTCAGGACTATTTAATACACTCGGTATCTGCTCTTTAATATTCATAAAATTAAATGGATTCCACTTCAGCCATGGGTATTTTTCTTGCGCAAAAAGCATGATCGAGTTGATGATACTGCTTCCAAACAACATACCCAAGCCTAAGCCTACCGCCAGGCTTTGAGAGCGAATGACGGCGGAGATAAAGATGGTCAATGCAATATAAAAGACGATCAATAGCAAGTTGGTTCCCGCAAAAACAAGGGCAACGAGAATCGCCGCTAGCCCGTTGTAGCCAGTAGCAGCAAAAGGTGATTCAGCTGCTAAAAATAAATTGGCAGCTGCTAAACTACTGATGAGTAAAACAGCGGTCCCTAACAGCGCAAATAAAAACGTGTTGATGGCTTTTGCTGCTAAGATTTGGCTTCTGGAAAAAGGCCGAATCAATAAGAACTTGATCGTTCCACGACTGAACTCTTCCGCCACTGAAGAAGCTGCCACAATCACTACAAATAAGTTTAAGAACGACGTCATATCGCTTAAAGAAGCGAATAAATCATTGGCCCCAATTTCTGGACTACCTAAGCGTACAACATAGGTCAAGCCAAACGTCATTAAAACCAATAAAAGCAGCATGATCCAAGTAGAACGCTTTTTGGTTAATTTGATCCATTCATTTTTAATCAATGTCAGCATGCTTACAAACCTCCTTCTTCGGTCCAAGCCAAGAATGTATCTTCTAAAGAAGATTGCTTTGTCCGTAGTTCTTTTAAGCCGATACCCGCCGTCACGATCGCTGCAGCGATTTCAGAACGCTGATCTGTTTGCAGCGTGACGTGCATTTCGTCTTCTACCTGCAAGACCTCGACTTCAAAGGAAGCTTTTAACAGTGCTTCGGTTTGCAAGTTATCATCAGTTTTGATGATCAACACATTTTTCTCTGCTTTCAACTCTGCCATTGCTACTTGATGGGTGACTTTTCCTTTTTGCACCACGATCAAATGATCCGCAATTTGCTCGATGTCGCTTAACTGATGACTGGAAACTAAAACCGAGACCCCTTTTGCTCGCAAAGAAAGAATCATTTCCCGAAACTCCCGCATGCCTTTAGGATCCAGACCATTCATCGGTTCATCTAAAACTAATAAGTCTGGTTGATGGACCAATGCCTGGGCAACACCTAAACGCTGACGCATCCCTAATGAATAGGTTTTGACTTTTTGATGGATATGTCCTTCTAAATGCACCTGACGGATCAGGGCTTCTAGCTCAGAGGCTGTGCCTTTTTTCTTCGCCATACGCTGATACTGCATCAAATTCTCATAACCGGTCATATAATTATAAAACTCAGGATTCTCAACGATCGCTCCGACTGAGGCAATCGCTGTTTTAAAAGAAGAATCCAATAAATTTCCCATAATGGCAATCGATCCTGTGTTGTGCTTCATCAAGCCAACGATCATTCGGATGATCGTCGTCTTCCCAGCCCCATTGGGCCCTAATAAACCAACGACTTGTCCTTGGTCCACCACAAAGGAAACATCAT
>NZ_CP023514.1:0-147615 GCF_002393265.1 Enterococcus sp. FDAARGOS_375
ATACAGATGATTTAGCGAGACGGTTAAACAAAACGGCAGACGATCAACAATACCTAGATTTAGTGATCGTAGTGGATCAGCTCCTGACAGGATTTGATGCTCCTCAGCTTAATACGTTATACGTGGATCGAACCTTACGAGGTGCGAATTTGATTCAAGCATATTCACGTACCAATCGGATGCAAAATCTGGATACGAAACCTTACGGCAACATTGTGAACTATCGTTGGCCACAACAAAATGAGTATGAAATGAATGAATCGTTTGCGATCTATTCGAATCGTGATTCTGCGGCAGCTCAATTATCTTTGATTGAGTTGAAGAAAGAAAATGAAGAGTCGGGTATTTTAGCGAAACCGTTTAAAGAAGTAGAAGCGGAAATGAAAGCCTTGATTCCTGAAATTAAAATCTTAACGGATGGATTTATTTCTGTTCCTCCGAGTGAAGCAGCACAGGAAACACTCTTCCAGAAATTAAGACACTACAATCGGTTATTGAATCAATTAAAACAATATACCGAAGATGATAATGGACAAAAAGTTTCGGTGTATGAACTTCCAGAGGACTTTTACGAGCGGTTAGGCATTACAGAAGATCAAGAGGTTCTTTTAACGACCGTGATAGCCGGTGAATTAAAAGCCAGTATCGCGAAACGAGACAATGTAGATATCTCACAAGTGAGTTTGGATATGATCCATATCCGTGACGTGACGATCAATTATGATTATTTAACGGAATTGATTGCAAAATTGGCCAATGAAGTCCATGCCAATGATCATGAAGCAGCGGAACAAACCAAAGCAACGATTCATTTAGAAGTCGCAAAATCGGACAATGACCAAGAAAAGAACAAGTACATTCAATTCATCAATCGGTTATTGCGAAAAGACTACGAGTTTCCGCAGTATCCTGTACCAAATAATGCCGACTATATCAATAAAGCCATGGACGAGGCACAAAAGGGATCGAATATGGCGTTACTGGCGGCATTTATTCGTAAATGGGGCTTAGATAATACCATGATGCCAAAACAACTTGCGCAATTTTTAAACAATCATCGTATCGGTCAGTTTGATCTGGATAATCAAGGCGGATTAACCAGTATGATGAATCGAGCAAAAGAAGATTATGCGGAACTTGCGGAATCGGACATTGCAAAACTGAATTGGATTCGCTATCGAACAGCCTTTCGTGAAGCGATTTATGAGTTAGCTGATACGTTAAAACGTGAAGAGTAGGACGATCAATATAGAATGGAAATGTATTTGTTTTCTCAGGAATATAAATATATTTCCATTTTTTTATTTACATTCTCTCTTTTTTGAGCTATGATGAGTTTACAAAATAGAAATAGGAATATAAATATATTTCTATTTCATGAATGATAGATCCAAATAGAAGAGGAGGGATTTAGAGTGGAACAGAAAAAGTTAAAAGACTATATTCGGTTAACGTTAGGTCCAAATTTAGCAAAAGCTAAAGAAGAATTGGACGACTACCAAGAAGTCTATGACCAAGCTTCGTTTACAGCAGACTTGAATCACATTGAAACGTATACGCCAACACTTTTTCCAACAGAAAATAGTGATCCAGCGATTGTCCAAACAGGAGAGATCGTGATTAGTAATGCATTAAAGCTTGCGGCTATTGTCAGTCCGGAAAATAATGGCAAACGACTCACCAATAATTTCATACGAGTTTCTTTAGTAACGGATCTTACTCATTCATTAGACAAGTATTATTTTTTATATTTATTTAATGAATCACGATCATTAGCCAAACAAAAAGAGCGAGAATTACAAGGAATTGCCGGCGTTCAGCGGATTCCTATCCATGCATATGATTCGATGGTGGTACCTATCTTGCCTACAGAAGAGCAGCAAAGGATTGGTAAGATCTATGTCGAAACCAAACGAGTGAGACAGAATATAGAAAGATATGCGAAAACGATAGAAGAGTTTTCTTTCTCAATGATCAATCAACAACTAGAGAAGAATACATAAATCATGGAGGTATAAAATGAGTAATCAAAAAGAACCAAAGATTCGTTTTTCAGGATTTACTGAAGAATGGAAATATCGTAAATTAGGAAACTACCTTACAATACCAGAGAAAATTAAAACGGTAGTAAATTCAAAAGAAGATTTAATGACAGTAAAATTAAATTTAGGCGGAATTGAATCTGGTAGTAAAAGAGAAACTTTAGAGCTAGGATCAACAGTCTATTATAAAAGAAGAGCTGGACAATTTATTTATGGAAAACAAAATTTTTTCAATGGATCAATGGCCATCATCCCAAATGATTTAGATGGAAAAGCTACTTCAGGAGATGTACCTTCTCTAAATATCCAAGATATTGATATAGATTATTTATATACTTATGTATCTAGAAAAGATTATTGGAAAGATAAAGAATCAGCTGCTTCGGGAACTGGTTCAAAAAGGATCCATGAAAAAACCTTACAAAGCTTCTCAATATACGTACCTTCAGAAAAAGAACAATTTAAAGTAGGACAATTTTTTGAGAAAATCAAAGAAATGATCATGTTGCATCAGCGTGAACTAGAGTCATTTAAGATAATGAAGAAGAGTTTGCTGAATAAAATGTTCCCTAAAAATGGGGGAAATGTTCCAGAAATTCGTTTTCCAGAATTTACTGATCCTTGGGAACAGCGTAAGTTAAAAGAAGTATCTGTTTATTCTAACGGAGGTAGTTATGAAAATGATGTTTTACCTTACGGAAAGTATGAATTAATTACCTTAAAATCTGTAGATATGAGTGGAAATTTGGTTAGCTCTGGAAAATTTTTAGATTTAGATGTACGTACTTTAGAAAAAGGAACATTGGTTATGATATTGAGCGAACAGTCACCTGGGTTATTGGGCATGACTGCACAAATACCTGTAGACAAAAAGTTTGTACTCAATCAGCGTGTGGCGGAGATACGACCTAATAAGAACATAGATGGCTATTTTCTTTCGAAGGCAATCAACATATCTCAGGCATATTTTAGCAAGCGTGGAGCGGGTACTAAGGTTCAAAATATCTCTAAACCGAATGTTGAAAATTTCGAGTTTTATTGTCCCACTTTTGAAGAACAACAAAAAATCGGGCAATTCTTCAAGCAACTAGATGATACTATCGCTTTACATCAACGTGAGTTAGATACTTTGGCAGAAATGAAGAAAATACTACTAAAAGACATGTTTATATAGAAATGGAGAAAAGAAAATGACGACAGTTAAAGATATGACCTCACAATTATGGGCTATGGCCAATCGCTTACGTGGCACAATGGACGCAAGTGAATATAAAAACTATATTTTACCTTTTATGTTCTATCGTTATTTATCCGAAAATCAAGATGCGTATTTAACACAAAATGGTTTAGAAGAGTATTATGATGTAACGGATGAGGAGGAAAAAGAAGACTATTTTACAGACATTAGCCAAGGGATTGGGTATGTCATTGATCCTCAATATACATGGACTGCACTTGTATCAAAAATTGAAAATCATACGATCAAAGCAAGTGATTTTCAAGATCTATTTGAATCCTTTAATGCCAATGCGAAACGTAATGCGCAATCAGAAAGCGAATTTGCAAACGTCTTTTCAGATGTAAACTTAGGCAATAGTCGTTTAGGAGATTCTACCAATGAACGTGCAAAAGCGCTGAATGACATTGTCTTGATGATCAATGAGTTTACTTTTAAAGATGACGCAGGCCATGATGTTTTAGGTGACGTCTATGAATACCTAATTGGTCAATTTGCTGCAAACGCAGGGAAAAAAGGTGGGGAGTTCTACACGCCTCATGAAGTAAGTCAAGTGTTGGCAAAATTGGTCACGAAAGATCATGAAGCGACAGGGCATCAATTCCGCGTCTATGACCCAACAATGGGTTCTGGTTCTTTACTACTAACGGTTCAAAAAGAATTACCGAATGGAGAAAATGAAGGTAGTGTTCACTTTTATGGACAAGAATTAAACACGACTACGTATAACCTGGCACGAATGAACTTAATGATGCATGACGTGAAATATAGCAATATGGATTTAAAACGTGCAGACACCTTGGATAGTGATTGGCCATTTACAGAGAAAAATGGTATCCAATTGCCCTTAAAATTTGATGCAGTAGTCGCAAATCCTCCGTATTCTCAAAAATGGGATACGAAAACGATTGATCGTGAGAAAGATACACGCTTCAAAGGGTATGGGATTGCGCCAGCTTCGAAAGCAGATTATGCCTTTGTTTTACATGGACTGTATCATTTAGATGAAAAAGGAACAATGGCGATTGTCTTACCTCATGGAGTGTTATTCCGTGGTGGTACAGAAGCTAAAATCCGTAAGCAAATCATTGAAAACAATCAATTGGATGCAGTCATTGGCTTACCATCCAATCTCTTTTATGGCGCAAGTATTCCTACGGTGATCTTAGTGTTCAAAGGACGTGAAGCACGTCAACATAAAGATATTTTATTCATTGATGCTTCTTCTGAGTTTACAAAAGGGAAAAATCAAAATAAATTAATGCCAGAAAATATTGATAAAATTATCGACACGTATACAACTCGTGAAGATATTGAGAAATACGCGCATGTCGCAAGTTTAGAAGAAATTATCGAAAACGACTATAACTTAAATATTCCTCGTTACGTGGATACGTTTGAAGAGGAGGACGTAAAACCATTAAGTGAAATCGGGCAAGACTTACGCACGATTCGCCAAGAAGTATCTCAATCGACAGACGAACTGTTTGGATTGTTATCTGAGTTAGAAGGAACAAACGACGAGGCAAAAGAAGAACTAGCGAAATTTATTGAACTATTAAAATAAAGACAAAAGAGCAGTAGACCACTAACTAAAGTTGGTTTGCTGCTCTTTTTTGCGTATTTAAAGATAAAGAGAGTCCTTCCTCAGGAGTCATTTGTGAACGATTCTTGATGCGCTTTTCGGTTCTGTTGCGAAGTTTTTTAATTTCCTGTATTTATTGTAAAATGTAAGAAAAAAGGTTAGTGAGGCTTGAGAGATGAATCATTTTAAAGGCAAACAATTCCAACAAGACGTCATCATTGTCGCTGTTGGTTATTACCTACGTTACAATCTGAGCTATCGTGAAGTTCAGGAATTGCTTTATGACCGTGGAATAAATGTTTGTCACACTACGATTTATCGGTGGGTTCAAGAATACAGTAAAATCCTCTATCATCTTTGGAAAAAGAAAAATAAACAGTCCTTCTATTCGTGGAAAATGGATGAAACCTATATCAAAATTAAGGGGCGTTGGCATTATCTCTATCGAGCGATTGATGCGGACGGTTTAACCTTAGATATCTGGTTACGAAAGAAACGAGATACTCAGGCGGCGTATGCTTTCTTAAAGCGACTCCATAAACAATTTGGACAACCTAGAGTCATCGTAACAGATAAAGCACCCTCTATAGGATCTGCATTTAGAAAGTTACAGAGAAACGGATTATACACCAAAACAGAGCATCGAACTGTGAAGTATATGAACAATTTAATAGAACAAGATCATAGGCCAATTAAGCGACGGAATAAATTTTATCGAAGTCTCCGGACTGCCTCATCCACGATTAAGGGGATGGAGACCATTCGAGGGATATATAAAAAGAACCGAAGAAATGGAACACTCTTCGGCTTTTCAGTTTCTACTGAAATCAAAATATTAATGGGAATACCTGCTTAGATTGACGGTTGGTCAGAGATAGTGTTTTTGAGTTTCAGACTTTGCAACAGAACCCATGCCTTTAATCGTGGTAGAGGCAGTGCGTAAACTTCGATAGAATTTATTGCGTCTCTTTACTGGACGATGGTCTTGTTCAATCAAATTATTCAGGTATTTAATGGTACGATGTTCTGTCCCTTGATAAAAGCCGTATTCTTTTAGTTTCTTAAAGGCACTTGTAATAAAGGGGGCTTTATCTGTGACTACAACCTTCGGTTCATCAAACTGCTTCACTAACCGCTTAAGAAAAGCATAGGCTGCTTGTGTGTCCCGTTTTTTACGTAACCAAATATCCAAGGTTAAACCATCTGCATCGATGGCTCGATACAAATAATGCCATTTTCCTTTAATTTTGATGTACGTTTCATCCATTTTCCATGAATAAAAGGATTTTTTATTTTTCTTTTTCCAAATTTGATAGAGTAGTTTGCCATATTCTTGCACCCAACGATAAATCGTCGTATGAGAAACGTTAATGCCACGATCATATAAGATTTCTCGAACTTCACGATAGCTAAGGTTATAACGAAGATAGTAGCCCACGGCTACAATAATCACATCCTGCTGAAATTGCTTTCCTTTAAAATGATTCATCGTCATTCCTCCTGCTATCTTTTTCTATTATTCTACCTTATTTGATAGTAGATTTAAAACTTTGCAACAGAACCAATTAAAGAAACAAGACATTATTTCTTCAAAAAACCCCCGAATAGTAGAGAAAAAAACAGGAAAAACTCGCATTTTGTATTTGAGTAGCTTACAGGACTTGATCCAAGACTATACAAAAGACCTACAACCCGAGGATTATTTGTTTCCGAGCACCAAAGGTGGGCATGTAGAAGTGAATACGGTCTATCAGATGTTTCAAAAGGTCGCTAAGCTGTTAGGAAGAGACGATATCGGTACGCACACGCTGCGCAAGACGCTTGGTTACCACTATTATAAAAAAACCAAAGACGTGGCTACACTAATGGAAATATTCGGTCATAGTAGTGAGAAAATTACTAAACGATATATCGGGATCAATGAAGATGAAATCAGTGAAACTTTGATTAATTTCCGACTAGGTTTTTAATTATTCTTTTTTATGAAAGTAGAAATAATAAAATCTATATTTTAAGCTTTTATATTTTCAGGACTAAAGTCTTCAAAAGATTTTAATTGTGGCAGTTCTTTTTCTCCGTTTTCTGTAACTAGGTAAATATTGGTGTACATAATTTTTGAATGCCACTAATTGTATAAATCAAATAACCGAACTCCTTGTCTTCAATTTGAATATTAAAATGAAAATGAAAAGCGACAATTATACTCACCGTTTTGGAAAAAATATTGGTAAAAAAGTGAAGGAACAGGTAAATCGATTGCTTCTTTTAGATCAAAAAAGGGAAAGAGCATAAGGTAAACGCACCACTCTCATGTTGAAAGTGGGAAAATAGGCTGTGCCTATTGCGTTTCAAGAACTTTAGAGAAGTCACCACAACCCTTTTATTAATGGCACTCAGATACCACTACCGATGGCACCTAGGTTGTACTTTTTGTAAAAAGTGCCATCTAGGTGCCACCATCAACCCTCAATTATTATCGTAAATATTGGGATACAATATCATTAAAGTCACGTTCTTTTTTGATATCTTCTTGAAAAGATTTGATCTTATTCTTTTCTTCTTTTTTCAATTCGTCCTTCCAATTTTTAAAGCGATAGTTCTTATTTCGAACAACTTTCTTACTCATTGTGACTGCTTCTTGATAAACATCAGAAGAAAAAAGGTCTTGTATTTTGGTATGATCTTGCTCCAATTTTGCATTGGTCATAATCTCTAATAAAGATAAAGAATCTAATACTTTTTTTCGAAATTTATTTATTTTCTCACCCGATTAAGTAATTCAAGCAGCGCATATCGAATTATCGGACTGTCTTTAATATCCTGGTCAACAGGCAGATAGGTTTTTAATTCTTTCAAAGCATCTTCATTTTCCATGTCTAAAAATACCGGAATTCGTTGCTTTGACATGCTATCTCACACACCTTTTTTTAGTTCGTCAATTTTCGATTCAATCAACTGAATCGTCTTTTCGATATCAGAAATTTTGGTTTGATTATCTGAAATGTTGCCTTTAAATGATTCAATCGTATTCTCCAAACTGGTGATTGAGTCTTCCGTTTTTGCTAACTGCTCTCCGACTTGATATTCTTTTTCTTCAGTGAAAGAAGCGATTTTTTCTCGTGCATTTTTGATTTCTTCGACAAGAGATTTGTTCTCTTCCTCAATCATTCTCGGATATAATGAATTTTTAGAATTTGATAATTTCATGAATTTATAAAGAAACTAGACTTTTTGAACTGATCCCCAAAAGTTAGATTCTTAGTCTAACTTATAGGAATCATTTTTTTTATGATAAAATTTAGTTGTGATTTTAAGAAAATAAATGGACAAAATTATCGTAACGATAACTATATATTTACCATTCTAGCTAAGAAATACAAAATGTAAACGAAGATCCAGGTTGAAAACTGAATTAAATTACATCACGATTTCGGTAAGTATTGGATTTCTACAACTCCCTAAAAGTCTAACTATTTTGGATCAATAAACTGGCTAATGTGCTGCAGACAAAATATAACTTGACAATGATATTGGGTTAACCTAATATGTAAGTGCAACCAAAAAGAGTTAACCCAAAAAGGAGAGATCTAAATGTTTAGAGCAGATGGTAGATTTATACGGAATTTAGAAAAAATTAATGCAAAGTTAGACAGTTATACTTTTCTAAAGATTTTAACATCAGGATTAACAATGATTTTACCGGTTATTATTGTAGGAGCTTTTTCATCATTATTTGCAAATTTCCCTCTTAATTCCTATCAAAATTTTATTTCGGAGCATGGAATTAAAACTATTTTTTCAATGGGTGGACAATTTTCTACTAGTATTATTTCGCTAATTGCGGTTATCAGTATTACTTATACTTATGTTAATAAATACGACATACACTCGATTATTCCAAGTATTATTTCAGTAATTGCTTTCCTTATTATGACACCATTATCAATTATAGAAGAAGTATCATATATTGGTTTTGAATGGTTAGGGAGTGCGGGATTTTTTGTTGCAATTCTGACCGCATTTGCTGTTGGTGGTATTTACACAAAAATGATTAAAAATAATTGGATTCTAAAAATGCCTGAGGCAGTTCCTAGCATGGTTAGCCAATCATTTGCAGGATTATTTCCTTCAGCTGTGATAGTTACTTTAGCTATGATCGTTAGATATTTATTTTCTTTAACCTCTTTTGGAAGTATTCATCAAGTTATATTTACGATTATTCAAACGCCGATTACGAATATTGGAAATTCTTTGTGGGCATTATTATTAATAACGTTGCTTTCTCGCTTACTTTGGATGATAGGCATCCATGGAATGCTCGTTTTAATGCCTATCTTGTTAACCGTTTTTATGCCCTTGGATTTACAAAATTTAGAGGCTTTTACCAATGGAGATCCACTTCCAAATATTGTTGGATTAGCTTTTTGGATTTTATGTACTTCAATAGGTGGAGGTGGAGCAACATTGGGTCTAAATATTCTAATGGCCTTTCAATCTAAAAGTAAACAATATAAAACTCTTGGCAAATTATCACTTCCTTCGGGAATTTTTGGGATTAATGAACCATTAATTTTTGGGATTCCAATTGTCTTTAATGCCTTATATGCAATACCTTATATCATTTCACCACTAATTAATCTTGTTATCGGCTATTTTGTAATTAAAATTGGCCTAGCACCAGCACCTTCTGGAGCATCGATTTTAGGGATGCCTATTCCAATATTTTTTGTCGGTTTGTTACAAGGAAGCTGGAAATTAGGTGTGTTACAATTATTCTTCTTGTTAATTGATACGATAATTTATTATCCATTTTTTAAAGTTGCAGATGATGCATTGTATAAAGAAGAGATTTCAAATGAAAGCTGAACATTACTTAATTGTTAGTGCAGATGATTTTGGCCTGGTTCCTAGCGTAACAGAAGGAATTATAGAAGGCTTATCAAATGGATGTATTACAGAAACAAACTATATTGCAACATCAGATTATTGTGTTGAAGCAGCTAGATTAGCAAAAATTAATCAGATAAATCATATGGGAATTCACTTAAATCTAGAGATAGGTCGTTCATGTTATAACGGTAGTAAACTACCAAATGAAATTATGATAGTAGGAACATCTGAATATTATGAGTGGGTAGAAAAAGAGTTTTTTGCTCAATGTGAGTATCTATTAAATCAAGGATTGATATTAACCCATTTAACCTATCATAAAAACATCATTATTGATTATAAAATGGCTGACATCATTATTAAAATTGCTCAATTTTATGATGTACCCATTCGTAGAGTTACAGATGAAAGGCTAAATACTTATTTAACTAATGCAGGGATAAAAATGCCTGATAAGCGAATTTCGAATGTTGTCGGAATAGATTATTCAATAAATTACTTGTATGAAAGTTTAAAAATAAGTAATGGTAATAATAGTTCTGTTGTTGAGGTAATCTGTCATCCTGGTTATCTCTCGGAAGAGCTTAGTAAGGTATCTTCGCTTGATACTTCTCGGCTCAAAGAATTGAAGTTATTTACAGATTTGCAAACTATTTGTATGATAAGGAAGGAAGGTTATAAACTAAAAAATTATTCGATTCTAGGGGAAAAATAAAAATGGTTCAAATAAATAAGTCAGAGAAGATCTATGAAGATTTAAAAATGAGAATTCTTAAAGGAGAGTTTGATGAAAATCAAATACTTCCTATAGAGAAAAGTTTAGAGTTAGAATATAATGTTTCTCGAAATACAATCCGAAAGGCAATTCGTCAGCTAAATAGTGAAGGATTAGTTTACAGTAAACTCGGTAGTGCCAATGTAGTCTTACAAAGGGTAGCTGTTGAGGATTTATTAATCGATTCTGGAAATATGGAGCGTGGATCAAAAATTCAAACAAAATCCATCGAAACTAAGGTACTTTCGTTGGATTTAATAATTGTTGATGCTACACTTGCAGCGAAATCAATGTTTCAAATAGGAACTACTTGTTATCACGTTATTCGTTTGCGTCTAATTAATGGTAAACCTGTAATGATAGATGATAGCTTTTTCAAATCAGAGGTAGTACCAAGATTGACAAAGAAGATCGCACAAGAATCAATTTACCGATACATTCAGTCTGTCACAAATCATAAGATTATTGGCTCACGTTTAGTCGATAGAGTAATTTTGGCGACTGATTTAGATAAAAATTACTTGGCCTTAAAGCAAGAAAACTGTATTGGACTAACTCAAAACTGGGCTTATTTAGATGACGGTCAAATATTTGAATATACAGAGATCCATTTTGCACCCGAACAATATGTTCGGACACGATTTATAGGGCAAAAAGTAGGATATATTCAATAAAACAAACTAACTCTTAAATAACAATGAAATGAAAGAAAAGACGAGAATCTTCCAGTACTTCGAGAATCTTGTCTTTTCTTGTTGAATATAAAAAACCGAAAATAGATATATTTTAAAGGCTCTTGTCAATAAATCTAACACTTAAATAAGTCAAGGAACGGGTAAGTATTTTTTGGCAGACCACCAAAAAATCTCCACCCTCACAGTCCTTGACTTCTTTATTTTTGGCTGTGGGCTGTCGTCGCCGACAGTCAAACTAGTTGTAAAAAATATTTGCTATCTTGCCTGTCGCTAAAATAGTGTACCGCCAAAAAACGCTTGAAAGGAATTTTTCTTTTGCTCGCTTGTTGCTTTGTAAGAATAAGTAGCTATTCTGCAAATAACCCTAATATTTCGTATTTCTCTAAAAAACCAGTGTTTGAGAGGGAAGTTCTACGCTCATTTCAGATTGATCTATGGGTAACTATCCATGAAAATGCCTGTAAACCGCTCTTTTTTCAGTTTTTTTAAAGAGAGAGAAAATAAAAATAAAATACCAACTTTTTACGTATATTAATAACGAAGGACTTAAATATAGGATGATCAAAGGAGGCGTTCTTATGTATGAAGACGAATGGAGAGAATACTATGCAACCAAAAATGAGAGCATACATATTACGAGAAACAAACTCATTTTCCAATGCAATGAAGGAATCGCTCTGTCTACTCATAAAACGGAAATTGAAAGAATCATGCATGCATTGGCGCTTAAACTCTTATTACTGGAGTTAAATTCATATGATTTTTAATCTGCAAAAAAGTTTATAGCACCGTCGCTTATACCAGAAAATATAACAAACGCCGCATTGTTTTTTTGTGCACTTTAATAATCTATTCAACTAAGGAATTAAGCTGGCTGTCAAGAGAGTAATATCGTATTGAATCTCAGGTGGAAATTTTCTGCGGTATCTTTTTTGACTGAAATGACATTAGTGTCTTTTGGGGATTGTGTATGTAAGTATTTTTTAAAATCATTTTAACAAGTTTTGGACAAAAATTCTCATGAAAAAACAGAATTTAAATAGCATGATAAATTAGAGAAGATAGTTTAATGTGCTTATAGGAACACCCCACTTTTACAGTCACAATCAATAACCTTGCTACTTTCTTTCGAAATTGATAAGAGTCTAAAGGATTGACAACGCTTGATAGTGAGCATAAACTTAATGTACGCTAGTTAGTTTACAAGTGTAAACTAAAAAAGTACGATGTGTCGTCTCTGAAATTCTCCCTGATTCAAGTCATAACCAGAGTACATATCGGTTATTTTTTGATTCCATATTTTTTCCTTTATGTGCTGAGGATTAAGGGGTACCAATTGTAATTGCGCGTTATATGGTCTTTGTTTAGAATCGCTCTCCAAAAAGCCAATTTTTTTGCATAGAATTTTTAGATGTGGTACCATTAATTAGAATTATTCTAAATAAGAAGTAGGTATCATTGTTTCAGTACAAAGACTAGGAGGAATGGAAGATGGAAATAGACTACAAGGATCATGGGAAGAAGCCGTATATCATTAATATTGAAGACGCCACCACAGGAAATGATAATTACCGGACGACCATTTGGACAGGCAGTAAACTGCAAGTCACCGTAATGTCCATTCAACCGGGCGATGACATCGGTTTGGAAGTGCACGAAGGCATTGACCAATTTATCCGTATTGAAGAAGGAGAAGGCGTATGTAAAATGGGGCCTTCTAAAGATAACTTACATGTTCAACAAAAAGTGATGGATGATGACGCCGTATTTGTTCCGGCGGACATGTGGCACAACATCGAAAACACCGGTGATAAGCCGCTCAGACTGTATACCATTTATGCTGGTCCAGATCACCTTGAAGGAACGGTTCACCCTACTCATGAAGACGCCAAAAACGATCCAAACGAACACTGAGGTACACTAGGATGAAACAAAAGCCCTGCACCCGTATGGATGGTCCACTGGTGCAGGGCTTTTTTATAAAGGAGAGAAGTGGTATGAGTGATTCATTGTTTCAATTAGAGAAGGTTGGTTTTCAGGCAAACGGAAACCAAATCCTTCAAGATATCTCTTTTACAGTAAACAAAGGGGAAGTGATTGTTTTTTCTGGTCCTTCTGGAAGTGGAAAAAGTACCCTTTTGAAATTAATTGGTACGCTGCTTTCCCCAATTTCCGGAAAAATTTATTATCGAGGTACGGATCTGCAAAAAATCGATCCTGTGGAGTATAGAAAAGAAGTCTCTTATTTCTTTCAAAACGCTTCTCTATTCGATGAGACAGTTCAAGAGAACTTGTCTTTTCCTGCCCGCATAAGA
The DNA here is from genome assembly GCF_002393265.1 of Enterococcus sp. FDAARGOS_375. Classification (NCBI taxonomy): domain Bacteria; kingdom Bacillati; phylum Bacillota; class Bacilli; order Lactobacillales; family Enterococcaceae; genus Enterococcus; species Enterococcus sp. FDAARGOS_375. The sequence goes on from NZ_CP023514.1 coordinate 13,540, forward strand.
GAAGAAGGATTTGATCGGGAACGTGCAAAAAATTGTTAGAACGAGTTCAAATACCTGAAACTTACTTATCGAAAGAGGTCAAGGAACTATCAGGAGGGGAAAAACAACGGGTTGCATTGGTCCGAAATTTGATGTATCAACCGAAAGTGTTGCTCCTGGATGAAGTTACCAGTTCATTGGACCAAGAAAACAGAGCGATTGTCCTTGATTTAGTCCGAGACATGATGAAAGACCAACAAACTACGGTGTTGGCCGTCACTCACAACCAGGAAGAGATCGACCAAGCTTCTCGTCTGATTACTATCAAAGGTGGAAAAATGGAGGAATCGAAATGACAAACAATTTGGAAATCAGTAATCTTTCTTTGCTTTTATCCTCTGTCCTCTTGATAGTTGCCTTGTTGATTGATTACAAAGAGAAATTGGGATTAGGAAACGACATTTTTATTGCGGGATTTCGCGCTGTCGTTCAATTATTCCTTATTGGATATGTATTGAGCTACGTATTACGAGTGGATAACAACTTTCTCACTTTAGCGATGGTTTTGTTCATTGTGTTCAACGCTTCTTATAACGCCCATACACGCAGTGAGGGGATCAACCGCTCTTTTAAAATTTCAACGACGGCTATTGGAGTAGGAACAGCCTTGTCCTTACTCATTCTTGTTTTTTCAGGAGTCATTGACTGGTCCCCTTCCCAAATCGTTCCAATTACAGGCATGATTGCCAGCAACGCCATGACTGCGATTGGAGTGACCTATCGGTCTTTGAATTCAAAATTTACGGACCAACGCCAACAGGTATTGGAAAAATTGGCATTGGGAGCCAATAAAAAACAAGCGTCCATGAGTATTGTAAGAGAAAGCGTCAAAACGGGCATGGCTCCTTCTATTGACCGAACAAAAACGGTTGGACTTGTCAGCCTACCAGGTATGATGTCAGGGTTGATTTTTGCGGGAATTGATCCTGTTCAAGCGATTCGTTACCAAATTGTTGTGATGTTTATGTTGATTTCAGTTACTGCGATTTCTTCGTTTATTGCTAGTTATATGGCTTACCGTGAGTTTTATAACAATCGCAGTCAATTAATTATATGATTTGGGATGATACACTACTCTTAAAACCAGTGGTTACAATTTTATGTAGTTAAAAGAAGACCTCACGAGAATAATTACAAAAAGAACTTCATTTTTTAAGGAAGAAGGATATTTTTGTCATCGAATCTTTGGAACGACTAGGGCGAAACTATGATGAAATTTTTTATATAGTGCAGCAACTGGATTGATTGAATCCTTTAATAAGCAAATCAAGAAATACAGCCACCGCAAGGAACAGTTCCAAAATGAAGAGTCGATGGAACGTTTCTTAGTCTCGTCTTTTGATACTCACAACCAAAAATTCCTAGGTCGCAGTCATAAAGGTTTCCAACAGGCCGAAGGCGAGCTCGAACAAATGCTGAGTCAACCGATGGAGAATTAGAAACAATCTACAGTAGGAAAGAACCATTTACACAAAATTATTGACGCTCCCGATCCTATTTATTTTCGCTTTGATGATATTATTTTTTATAATGATTTAACTCTAATTAGTAAACAAATATTAATAGAACGAATTTTTGAAAATAGATGGAAATTACTAACTGAAAAAGAAATAAAGTTTTTGGGAAATAAAGAAGACTTGTTGGATAAATATCTTTCTTATGGAAATCAGCTAAAGAACTTTAGACATATTGATAATTTGATAAAACAGGATTTAAACCTTACTTTATTTAAACGAATAATTAGTGACAATTCATAAGAAATATTTGACAAAATAGAGCAAAGATGAGAATATAATAGTGTAGATAACTTGAGTATCTACTTTAGCTGTGATAATCATCGGTGCGCTGGCATGCACTGGAGATTTGAGCTTTAATAGGGTTGTGTGTGTACACCTCAAACCAGCAGTTAAAACACTCATACTTTAACTTTTAGAGATTTCGAAAGAAATCTCTTTTTTTGTAAGGAAAAATCAATGGAAAATAATGATATATTGTACCAAGCAGCTAAAATTTTTGAAGAAATTAAATCCTATAAAATTGAGATTACAATAGGAAGAAAAGGCCAGGCAGAAGTATTTACAATTATTTTTGAAGATAGTGATTTTCATCATCTGGCTGGTTTACACAAATTAACTGACATAGTACAAGTCTATAAGCAAAATGCGAGCATAGTTTTTTCAAAAATACTTGAAAGAGAAATATGCTTAAGTGATTTAGAGGCCTCCTCTTTCTATACTTTAATACAAGATAGAATATCAATACTTTTATCGTTAAAAAACCTATTTTTCAATATAAATAGTGTTTTTAAATTTAGAAAGCTAATGATTCCTAATAGTAAAATTCGATGGACATATCTTCTTGAATTTACTTATAATACAACTGATTCCGGATATCTATTTTTGGAAGAATATAGAGCAAAGCCTGCTAATTATGTATGTGTTTCAAATTTCAAGAAAAATGTTGACTATGGATCAGGACAAATCAAGTACACATTACTCCAAGCAAAAGCAATAAATAAAATTTCCGAAGAAGAAGAAGTGTTGTATAAAAAACCTGCTTACAAAGAGTGATTTAGGTTCACTCTTTAATATTTTTAGTTTACATAAGATATATTATGCAAAGATTTAGATGTTAAACAGCTTAAAATCAAACTGTTATATACGTGCTAAATATTTATGTTAACTATAACCTTATTGGTTCTGTTGCAAAGTTTTAAATCTACTATCAAATAAGGTAGAATAATAGAAAAAGATAGCAGGAGGAATGACGATGAATCATTTTAAAGGAAAGCAATTTCAGCAGGATGTGATTATTGTAGCCGTGGGCTACTATCTTCGTTATAACCTTAGCTATCGTGAAGTTCGAGAAATCTTATATGATCGTGGCATTAACGTTTCTCATACGACGATTTATCGTTGGGTGCAAGAATATGGCAAACTACTCTATCAAATTTGGAAAAAGAAAAATAAAAAATCCTTTTATTCATGGAAAATGGATGAAACGTACATCAAAATTAAAGGAAAATGGCATTATTTATATCGAGCCATCGATGCAGATGGTTTAACCTTGGATATTTGGTTACGTAAAAAACGGGACACACAAGCAGCCTATGCTTTTCTTAAGCGGTTAGTGAAGCAGTTTGATGAACCGAAGGTTGTAGTCACAGATAAAGCCCCCTTTATTACAAGTGCCTTTAAGAAACTAAAAGAATACGGCTTTTATCAAGGGACAGAACATCGTACCATTAAATACCTGAATAATTTGATTGAACAAGACCATCGTCCAGTAAAGAGACGCAATAAATTCTATCGAAGTTTACGCACTGCCTCTACCACGATTAAAGGCATGGAAGCCATTCGAGGATTATATAAGAAAACCCGAAAAGAAGGCACTCTCTTCGGGTTTTCGGTCTGTACTGAAATCAAGATATTATTGGGAATCCCAGCTTAAATCATAGATACCGTAAGGGATTTTATTCTTTATTTAAAACTTTGCAACAGAACCGCCGTAAATGTGGCATCAAAAATGAAGGACAAATCATCAAGAATGGCTCACATAAAACAAAAGTCCAACTTTTGCCTTACCGAGCAACCAAAACAGAATTACGCTTGGTACGTACGCGCTTTTACTGTAAAGAATGTCAGTCGACATTCAACGCTCAGACCAATTTGGTAGATGAAAACTGCTATCTCTCAAAGGAATTAAAGGTACAAATTGCCTTGGAACTAGCGAAGAATACAATAAGAAAAGAAATTGCCAATCGCTATTTTGTATCAGACGTAATCGTTTTGCGTGTCCTGCACACCTGTTTAAAAACGTATCATCCTCGTTTTGATACGTTACCTTCGGTCCTTTGTTTTGATGAGTACAAATCGATGAAGTCCTGCAGTGGAAAAAATGAGTTTTGTTTTTATGAATGGGCAGACCCAGCAATTAATCGGTGTATTGGAGAATCGTCGCCTTACTTTCTTAAAACCATATTTCCTTAATTTCACTCGAAAAGCACGAGCGAACGTAAAATACGTCGTGATGGATATGGATGCCCCTTATTTTGAACTTGTAAAAGCGGTCTTCCCAAACGCCAAAATCGTGACCGATCGCTTTCACATTGTCCAACAAATCACTCGTACGTTAAATCAGTTGCGAATCAAAACAATGAACAGGTTTCAAAAAACGGAACCGACAAAGTATTGACGATTGAAGCGATTCTGGAAATTACTCCTTACGCATGCCTATGATCTGGATAGTTCCGATTATCAATATGATCGATCCTTTCGCAGACCAATGACGCAAAAAGCGATGGTCGATGAGCTTTTGAGTTACGACGAGCAATTAACCAGGGCTTACGAGACTTGCCAGCTCCTCCTCTATCACTTTAAACACAAGGACAACCAAAGTTTTTTCGATACGATCAACAGCTTAGATCAATGCCTTCCACAATGGTTTTGTAAGAAGCTGACGTTTTTAAATAAATACAAATTAGGGATTCAATATGCTTTAAAACCCAGGTATAGTAATGGTGCATTGGAAAGAACAAATAATAAGATAAAAGTGATAAAACGAGTAGCCTACGGCTATCGAAATTTCCACAACTTTCGAGCAAGAATTTATCTCATTCAAGGCTTGATCTTCCAAGTAAAACAAAAACCAGTTAAGCACTCTGCCTAACTGGTTATGACTAAATTTTCAGTTGTCTCTCTACCAGCACTAAATGTCGAAGAGCCAAAAATCTGAGCCAGAATGAGGTTCGTTCTGACCCAGATTTGATTTTGCACAACTCATCAGTCCTTATTAACAAAGAGCTCATATTCCTTATGTTGAGAATACGAAGGCCATGTACCAGCTTATTGGTTTAGTATATAAAATTACTCATTATTTTCGTCATATTCCATCTCATCTTCAGTTACCCACATATGATTCTTAACTTCTTCTTGACCATCGGTTGGAGTGTAATTAACAACGTAAACAGTTCCTGTAATAGATTTATCTACTTTTGCTTCAGCTCCCATCATCCCATCCATGTGATCGGCATTCAAGATAACAGTATCGCCCTCATTTGCTACAGTCTCAGTATCTTTTAACTCTTCTTGTACTACCCATCGATGATTGTTAACCATTGGTCCCCCAGTTTTTGGCTCATAGCTTACTTCATACATTGTAGTATCAAAGGCCCCTACAACTTGAGCATTTGCACCTTTCATCCCTTCCATATGATCGCCTAGCAGTATAACATTACTTCCCACCGGGAATTTAGGGTTCGCAGCATCTTTCATTGAAGAAGGAACCATACCTTCGTGATTCATTCCCTCCATACTATTCATTTCACTAGACGCTGTAGAAGTCGATTCCTCGTTTGTGCTTTTAGAATTATTCGATTCACTTTGATTGCTACACGCTCCTAAAAATACAATAATTCCAAGACTTGCAAATACTAATTTTGTCATCTTTTTCACTGTCTTCATCCTCCTTTAATTAATCACATTTAGGTCATCTCATAAATTTGTAATCCAAAAACTTCTTTTTTAATTGTAGCTATTGATAAGTCCTTTTTAGAAAAGATTACTACAGAATTTGATAAGATATCTAAATGAACTTTTTCGACACTATCTATCGAAATCAGTTGAAAAAATATTTTTTTTGCCCAACATTCACATACTAGTTTAGCAATTTTTATCTGTTTTTGAAACAAATAACTCTCCTCCTTTATTGAAATGGTAACTTTATAACAAATTTAGTTCCTAGACCTAATTTACTTTTTACAGTTATACTACCTTTATGCGCTTCAATAACGCTCTTTACAATAGCTAATCCGATACCTTGCCCCCCTAAAGCTCTACTTCTGGAGGGGTCAGCCATATAAAATCTATCAAAAATATGAAGTTGCTGATCTTTTTCTATACCGATGCCGTTGTCTTCAACAATTAAAAGAACATGGTCTTTATTTTTACTTATAGAAAACTTAATGGTTCCCTCCTTTTGCGTAAATTTAATAGCATTATTCAAAAGATTGATAACAACTTGGTTCATTTTATCTTTATCTGCAGATATATTGATGTTATCCCCTTGGATTTCAACATGAAGGTTTTTTGACTCAATTTTGCTGGCGAAATTTTCAATAACGGATTCAATCAACTTATATATGTTAAACTCAGTTTTATTTAAATAATCATATTTTGCTTCAATTTTGTTGATTACTTCTATATTTCCAATTAAACGAGTTAGACGATCTATTTCATCATAACAAGATTGTAGGCGCTCGGGAGTTATTTTCCAGACTCCGTCAATCATTCCTTCCACATTGCCTTTAAGGGTAGCTAATGGAGTTCTTAATTCATGTGAAATATCAGTAGTTAATCTTTTTCGAAGTCCATGCTGTTTCTCCAACTGACTACTTAAATCATTTAGGGAATCAATCAAGGAATTAATTTCAATAATTGAAGTTTCTTGTGGGATTTTATCAGCATATTCCCCACGGGTTAATTTATGTGTAAAGTCGCTTACATGCTTTAGTGGTAATCCTAATCTAGCAGAGATCCACGAAGCAAGTATAAATGATACAAGAAGAGCTGCAATAGCAACATACATTAAACTTTGTTTCATACTAGAGATAAACAAGGCATCGTGCTCAGTATAAGCAAAAGGTCCGAAATAATAAAACGTTACTTTTCCAAACTCGTTTCCATCATTAATTAACTTCTTTTTCGCTTCTATTGTTTCGTCTAGTTTCACACTTTTTTTCTCGGAAACTTTCAAGGCATTTTTTTTCAGTTTGTCCTGTGCTGACTTCAAATTTTTTCCTTTAAGTTCCCAAACCATGTTGCCTTGTTCGTCTTCTATAGAAAAATAAATATTATTTTCTAATGCTTTCTCAGAAAGTGCTGCAAGTTCCTCGCTGTTCCATGTTTCTCCACTATTTAACCACAATAAATCAATTGTATATACATACTGATTCAACAAATCTTCTTGTCGCTCTTCTACGTATTTACTAAAATGATTGTTCGTCAAACTTAATGCGACTAAACTAATCGATCCTATTATTAATGTTGCGATTGCTAAAAAGGAAAGAACTAATTGAGTTTTTATCGTTCTTTTTCTCATTAGTGGCTACCAAATCTATATCCTGTACCATGGACTGTCAAAATATACATAGGTGATTTAGCATCATTCTCAATTTTATGTCTTAAGTTTTTTATATGAGAATCGATGCTCCTATCTAGTCCATCAAATTCTATTCCCTTAACTTTCTCTATCAAATCACTACGAGAAAAGACTTTATTAGGTGTGGATATTAGGGCGTGTAGAATATCAAATTCAGTTGTTGTGAGGGTTAATTCCACTTGATGTAGATAAACTTGGCGACTTTCAGGATATACTATCAATTCCCCATTACTTGAAGAAAGCTTATTAGGATTTGATAAGGTCTCAGTTCTGCGCAATACAGTTTGTATTCTCGCAACTAATTCTTTGGGACTAAATGGTTTAATCATATAGTCATCGGCACCTAACTTGAGACCAGTAAGAATATCATCCTCATCAGACTTAGCTGTTAACATTATAATTGGTACATTTGATACTTCTCTGATTTTTCTACACACAGTCAATCCATCAGTATCCGGAAGCATTAAATCTAACACAACTAAATCAGGATTATTTTTCTCGAACTTTTCCAATGCCATTGCGCCACTTATTGCTTTATAAACTGAATAATGATTAGCAACTAGATAGGCATCAATAATTTCTAATATTTTTTCTTCATCGTCCACAATAAGAATTTTCATAGACAATCATCCTTCTTAAATTATTTTCTATTTAATTTCCATTTGTCCCATCATTCCATACTCTTCATGTTCTAATATATGACAATGATACATGAAAATACCTTCACGGTCGAATTTCACAAGAAGTTCTACTGTTTCATCCGGATTTACCAGCACAGTATCTTTCCATCCTTGCTCGTTTAGTGCGGGCTGATTTCCATCTCTAGATAAAATTTGAAACTGAACACCATGGATATGGAACGGATGAATCATGCCTCCCATCATACTACTAATATTGTTAACTTCCCAAATCTCTTGAGTACCTAATTTTTTATATAAATCTATTCTTTCCATATCAAATTGCTTATTGTTGATGTTTACCATGTGAGACATTCCTCTTAAATTAATACTTTGTCTTGCTAAATCTTCCAATTTCTTTTCATCTAAAGTACTAATAGTATTTAGACTATCAGAGGGAGTAAACTCTTTGTTTTCTATCGTATTCTCAATTCTCATTGTCAAGGCAACCAAATTATTTGCTAGTAAATGAATTACCTCACCTTTTTTATAATTCTGAGTATCCACTAATATTTCTGCCCTTTCCCCGGGGGCTAAAAGTAGTTTACTAAGTTTAACAGAAGTATTCAAAAAACCACCATCTGTAGCAATTTGGTAGAATGATTCATCTTTATCCAAAGTAAAAGTGAAGTTTCTTGAATTAGATCCATTAACAATTCTATACCTCATCCATCGGTTTTTTATCTCAATATATGGATTGATAGTGCCATTAGTAAGCAACGTCTCCCCTTTTGTTCCATCAGAGTTAAAATCATTTTCATAGTTAATTTGATTAGTGGAGCTGAAAGATTTATCTTGCACAATCAAGGGAATGTCGTCGACACCATATTTGGAAGGTAAATCTAATGATTTTGAGTTGTCATCATCAATATACATCAAACCTGCTAAACCCTTATAAACTTGAGATGCTGTTTCTCCTTCCGGATGGGGATGAAACCAGAGTGTAGAAGCTTCTTGATCAACCTCGAATGTTACACTTTTTTTCTGTCCTGCTTCTATAATCTGATGTGGACCTCCATCTGCATCAGAAGCTACTTTCAAACCGTGCCAATGAAAAGATGTGCTAGCATCAAGATTATTGTTTGTATTGATAGTAACTTTTTGACCTTTTTTCAGTCTAATAACTGGTCCTAAAAAATCCCCGTTATAGCCTAATGTTTCAGTTTTTTCTCCATCCATTATTTGAACTTCTCCGTTTTGAGCAACTATATCATATATCACATTTTCTTTGCTTTTTGAAGATGGTTTAAGAACAGGGGGAATCAATAGTTGTCTCTCCGTTTGGTGTACTACCTTCAAATCAGCTTCTTGATTATCCCCCATCATATTGGACATTCTACTTGAGATTTGTCGTTGTTCTTCTTGAAAGACAACTTCAGCATGCTCCTCCTTGTTCTGCTGTTGAATCAATATGAAAACACCGCCTAGGGTCAACATTGATATTGTTGCTGCTAACCAAATATATTTATTATTCTTCAACCCATCATCTCCCATATCTATTATGTAGTTACCATAAAAAAAATATGTGGAGATTTTGTGTTGATTACCCCACATATACTTATACTTATATAGATATATCCCTAGTTACAGTATACTTTGTATTTTTTAGTAGTTGATTTAAGAATGTTAAAGTTAATTTTGAATCAGCATCGAAAGTAACTGTACCTCTAGCCAAATCAACTATTTTTACACTGACTGTTGGCTCTGCTTCCAAAGCATTTCTTACTTTTGATGCACACCTTGAGCAATTCATTCCGTCAATAACCACTATTTGCAAATATTTCATCATAAAATTCCTTCTTTCTTAAAAAAGTCGCCTATATTGGATTTACTAATCTAATCAATCTTTTAAGAATTGTCTTACAAGTATCATAAGGAAAATTTATGAAGAAACCATGTATAGAGTTTGTTTTAGAGCTTTTAAATATAGGATAGATACAGATTGATTTGTTTAGTGTATGATTGCATATCATGTACATATATCGCTAAGTATCGCGCCCAAAACATAGGTTTCGAGTTTCATGAATATCCTAACAGGTAGAAGTGCTATGATGATATTCGATAAGCATCCTAATATGAAATATAAGTTTAGAACTGCTATTTTGGATAGTTCTTCCTCCTATTCAAATAAATAATTGTTCTACATAAGAATTTCACAATCCTCTCTACCCTCCTCTACTACCAAGTGAAAATCCATTTCAACTAATACCAAAAACCTACATTGGGATTCCAAAGGATTTTTGAGTTCAAAAAAACATGAAATGCCTCTCAGAAATCCGTCCATTGGATTCAACATATACTTATGCACAAAAAGCAGTGAATAAATTTAAAAAACTGGTTTTTCTATATATCTCAATTTGAAAAAAGTAGAATATAGAGGAACTTTCTTACCATAAGAATTCACATATTTAATGTGATGATTCACCAAACTTATAATGCCTTATAATTCGTATTTTTCAACAATTGATTAATAACGCTAATTGATAAATCTGTCTTTGTTGCAATAGTTACTAAACCTTCTTCGAGATTTACTTTCCTAACAGAAATTGAGGGATTCTTTTCTAATGCATACTTAATTTCTCCGGCGCATCCTAGACAAGCCATTCCACTAATAAATAAGGTCTGTAAATGTTCAGTCATAAGACAATCACCTTTCCTATTTGACTTTGAAGTTTTTTAAGCGAAGTGAATTTAAAAGTACTGTTATTGAGCTAAAACTCATAGCAACGCCTGCAATTAACGGGCTTAATAAAGGCCCCCAAAAAATGTTCAAAACACCCATCGCTATTGGAACACTTAACATGTTATAAGCAAATGCCCAGTACAAATTTGACTTTATATTCCAAATTGTTTTTTTGCTTAAATCAATCGTGGACATTAGCAATTGCAGATCGTCGTTCATCAATATTATATCCGCAGATTCCATCGCTATATCAGTACCAGAACCCATCACAAAACCTATATCCGCTTGAGCGAGGGCAAGTGCATCGTTTATCCCATTACCTACCATTGCAACCCTATGTTCTTTTGACTGCAACATTTTAACATAATAGGCCTTTTCTTGAGGTAATACCTCACTAATAACGTTGGTGATCCCAACTTGATTAGCTATTGCCTGTGCAGTAAGTTTATTATCACCCGTGAGCATAACCACATTGAGGCCAAGTTTATTCAACTTTTGAATTGCTAATGCACTTGCTGGCTTTATAGTGTCTTCAATCGCAATTATTCCGAGAAAGATACGATCATTTGCAATATACACTGGTGTCTTTCCTTTAGATGCTAAATTATCTGAAATTAACTTAAATTTACTAATGTCTATATTCAACTGCTTAAAGAACTCTTCATTTCCTAAACTTACTTCGGTACCTTTCAATATAGCATTAATGCCCAATCCAGAGAAAGATTCGAATATACTAGGTTCAACCAGATCAATCCCCACGATTTCGGCTTCTTTTACAATTGCCTCCCCAAGCGGATGCTCGGATGCTTTTTCAGCAGAGGCCGCTAAAAACAAGAGAAAGTTTCTATCCATATTTTCTGCAAGTATTATATCTGTTACCACAGGTTTTCCTTTTGTAATCGTACCAGTTTTATCGAATAATATTGTTTTTACGTGATGAGTTGTTTCTAAAGCTTCACCACTTTTAATTAAAATACCATTTTCAGCGCCTTTTCCCATACCGACCATAATAGCTGTCCGTGTAGCTAAACCGAATGCACAAGGACATGTTATAACTAAAACTGAAATTAAGACTGAGAATGAAAACGAAATACTTTGTCCAGATAGCACCCAAAGTAGACTAGATCCAATCGCAACTAGAATAATGATATATACAAAGTAACTTGAAATGATATCAGCCAGTTTTTCGATTGGAGCTTTCGAAGATTGTGCATCATCCACTAGTTTGCTTATTTGAGCTAAAGTGGTGTCTTTACCAATATGAGTTGTTTCATATCTTATTACGCCATTTTTATTTTTACTGGGTCCTATTACTCGGTCATTAGCTTTCTTTTCAACAGGAAGATTTTCACCTGTAGGCATAGATTCATCAACTAAAGACTTACCACTTATTACAATACCATCCAGTGGCAAACGCTCTCCTGGTTTTGCTATGATCACATCTCCTACTAAAACTGATTCAATAGGAACAGTCTGTTCCTTATTATGTCTGATAGTTTTCGCTGTTTTGGGAGTCATCCTCATTAATTTTTGTATTGCTTCAGATGTCTTATCTTTCGTCACCAACTCTAGGTATTTCTCTAGTCTGATTAACGTTAATATCACTGCTGATGCTCCAAAGTAGAGCTCTTTTGTATAGAGATAATTTCCGAATATAATCTGTATTGTTGCAAAGGTGCCGTATAAAAAAGCAATACTTGTACCTAAAGCAATTAATGTATCCATATTCGGATGTTTTTTCATGAGTGCGGAAAATCCAGTTTTATAATAGTCTTTATTGGCCAATATAACCGGAGTGGTAAATATCAATTGCGTCAGCGAAAAAAAACTAGGGTTTGTCGTAGAATCAATTATTTCAAATAGGGGTAACTCAAGTATATTTGCACTAGCAACATATAGAACAGGAATTGTAAATAGCATTGACGTGATAAATCTTCGCCTTAGCTTCTGTTGCTCTTGTTCTTTTGTTTTATAAATTACTTGTTCCTCCTCTTCAGAAAGAGCATATAGCTGATATCCAAGAGTTTTGACAACATCACTTATTTTTGCAACCGCTGAAGGGTCAGTTGATATTACCGAGAGTTTTTCTGCTTCAAAATTTACGTTGGCATATTTGACATAAGTCATTGATTTAACTACATTTTCAATTTTGTTAGCGCAGGACACACAAGTCATTCCACTTATTCCAAATACCTTTATCTCAGTTTTTTTTCGAATCTCAGCGTCATAACCAATGTCTTGAATAGCTGTTATAACTGTATGATTAGACAAAACACCTTCATCATATTCCAATTTTAGAACCTCAGTTGTTAAGTTAACTTTAGCGAAATATACTCCATCCAACTCATGAATTTTTTTCTCTATTGTTGTTGCGCAAACTGCACAAGTCATTCCATAAAGATTATATTTTGAAATCATTGAATTCCTCCGTGTCAGAACGTTTAACCAATCCGTTTAAATAGTAGCTTACTTCTGAGATACAACCTTCATCCATTCCAGAAAGTAACCTTTGTATTTCGGTTTCTAAAAATTCTTGCTTCTTAATCAGTGAAGTGTAGTATCTTTGGTTTTTTGAAGTGTTAAACGTGATCACATTTTTATCTAACAACCTTCTTATTAACGTTTTTGTTGTGGAGGGATGCCAACTATTACGCTCTTGCATTCCATGTGTTATTAAACCACATGTTACCGGTTCATATCTCCAGATAAACTTTAAAACATCTAACTCTGAATTCGATACCTGTATTTTGCGTTCGACCAAGACCATCCCTCCTTAGGCTATTCATAAAGTACGTTCTTCTTTATTAAACAAATGATGAATTGTTGTCAAAGTAGAAACACTTATAGTTACAATTAATAAAAAGCATAAAAAGAAAAATGTTTCCGGTAAAAAACTGATAATTGGATCTGTACGATAGTCAAACATCCAATCATCATTGTCAAAAAATACTTGATGAAAAAGCACAAATGCTTTATCAAAAAACAGAAGTGCCATTACACAGACTGATATTATCATCCACTTGATTAAACTAGTGATTTCTCTGACTTGATCACGCGTTACTAATTTTTTCCTGTTTAGGTATAAAAGAACGCTACTCGTAGAAAGAAGCAATGAATAGTTAAGCTGGAACAAAAATTTAACATCTTTAAAATGGTTTATACCGCGATCTGAGACGTATAGATTATCAAAAACCAATTCTTTTTGAAAAGGATTATTTAAATAGCCCATTAAATTTTTAAAATCTTGATTAACTTGAGATCTACTCCAGTTTTGAAAATTTATATCGCTTTGAAAGAATAAATTGATTTTGAGCAAACCAGGGAAGTTGATTGTCAATGTAATCGCGAGGGATAAAGCAAAGACAAAAAATAATAGAAATAGCATGCTTTTTTTCATTAAATTAATATTTATATTAGATCACTCCTTTTAATATAATGATAAAAAAACTTGTGTAGAAAATGTGTACTAATGTATCTGTCAAAAAGTCTACATAAAATTTCCATAATAGCCTGCTATAGTCAAAACAAGTTCATTAGGAAGGAGGGAAGAATTTGAGAGAACCCTACGACAGAGTATTTATTTCGTTTGGTCCATTTACTATTTATTGGTATGCCATTTTCATAGTGTTTGGGATCATAATCGGATATTTTGTTGCTAATAGAAGAGCAAAGCGTGCGGCATTGCCTGAGGATACAATTGTTGATCTGTTGTTATATGGATTGCCAGTTTCTATTATATCGGCCAGATTATACTATGTACTTTTTGAATTACCTTTGTACATTGATGATCCTTTAAGTATCTTAAAAATTTGGGAAGGTGGTCTAGCAATACATGGTGGATTAATTGGTGCTGTATTGACAGGGGTTATTTATTGCAAGAAGAAAAATCTTTCTTTTTGGAATGTTGCTGACGTAGTTGCTCCCAGTATAGTAATTGGACAAATCATTGGACGATGGGGAAATTTTATGAATCAAGAGGCCTATGGAGAAATTGTAGACATAGAGTTCCTGCAATCTCTGAAACTCCCATCTTTCATAATTGATCAAATGTATATTGATGGGGCCTACCATCATCCGACTTTTTTATATGAGTCTTTATGGAATATAGGAGTACTCATTATTTTGCTTCTGGTGTCTAGAAATAGAATGTTCTTTGGGCAAATATTTTTAATTTATGTTTCACTATATTCCGTCGGGAGATTCTGGATTGAAGGATTACGGACCGACAGTTTAATGCTAACAGCAAACTTGAGAATGGCTCAAGTCCTGTCCATAGTCCTATTAATTGGCTCTATATTAACTTACATCTATCTCAAAAAATCTAAGGAGGAAGATTTACATGGAAGCATTACTTAATCTCTTACCACTACTATTACTACTAATTTGCCCTATCTCAATGATGTTTATGCATAAAGGGCACGGACATGCTGGGCATCATCATATGCATGGAGAAGATCATTCAAAACACACTGGTTCCGAAAATGATATAGCAAGTTTAAAAATCCAAACTGAGCAATTAAAAGAAGAAGTTGCTACTCTAAAGAACTTAGTTAAGGAGCGATGACAATGCAGTGGTTATTACTTTTATTATGTCCGATAATGATGATATTTATGATGAGGGGTATGCACTCAGGATCGCATAATGAAAAAGATGACGAACAATTGAAACAGGATCTTGAAAATTTAAAAGAGCAAAATGATATCTTAAGTAGTGAACTAAGCGATTTGAAATCACGGTTAAAATAAGTTAAAGGAGTGTGATTTATATTTCACACTCCTTTAAAATTCACTAAATTCATGGTTCAGAATAGAATTGATTCTCTCAAAATATTTAGTCTAACTTTACTCTTTATAAAACGAATAAGGCATGCGTGGTTTATAATCTTTCTTTATGTATTTCTGACACCAAAGAAAATGATCCTCATCATTCCATCCACTCGTTGCATTCCACCAAGAGTACATAACATTCCCTGGTGTATGGGGTAGTCCATACACCAGGGGATTCTAGAAGTAAGATTTATTGTTTCTTTTTTAAGTGCAAATAAAACCATTATCTTCGATGAATATAAGGAAAATACCTTTTTAGATAACATTTCTAGGTTATGAATAGATAGTATTCACTCTATCCGCAATTTTCTTCAACGAAAAGTTACTAAAATGGAAGCATGGGCAGCATTAATATGATGATTTTCTTCTAGACGTTGCTAAGACATTCAATAGCAATGAGCGCCATTATAAATGTGGAAGCTACTCGTAAAAAAAGGGAAGATTGATTTCCAATTCTGCCCAAATGCTTATTTATACTACAATTAACCGTATTAATTTCAACTTCTTTGTCCAGAATAACTACCGAACTAGTTCACCACTTGGATAATGAGATATCGGGGCTAAAATTGTAAAATCTTTGCCAAATTTCTTCATAAAATTAGCATGTTTCTCTAAATCTGTAAATAGAATGTATCGTAAGTGATCATGCAAATTTTGATTACGCATATAATGTGGTCTATTAAATTGTGCTCGTATCTCCTCTTCACGTTGATCTGGTGAGACAATATACATCATCAAATTTTCTTGATGAATCGAATACAAATCATCCATTCGATTTATCCCAGAAATTATTGACGTCGATTTTTCAACCTCAAAAGCACATATCGGTTCCCCATTTTTTGAAAACCAAATAACATCAATCAAACCAATCGTCCTACTTAACGGATTTGGTAATTGATAGATTGTTTCTGGTAATAGAGGTATAGACACATCTCCTAAGCGATTCCCATCTACAATTCTATTATGATCGTTTGAGGCAATCCAAGCATGATAACCTATCTCATTACCTAAAGTAGCTAAGATATATTGGATTTTTTGGTGCACATTTTTGCCATCCTCTTTTTCCAACTTCTGTTTTATTAATTTCTGTGTGTTACTTTCTGAAATTCTGACATACTCTTCTTCATTTTCGCGAACAATATAATTTAGTTTCCCAATATCAAATAAAAAAGCTGAGATAGCACCCAAATCTTTCGAAAAAAGTCCTCCTAAGCAGTTGAGTTCAATCATACCATCACGGAGTTTAAAATAGTCCTCCCATTTACCTAAGCGAATTTTCGAGCCCGTAAGATAATTATATCCATTTACAATAGCTGTGTTAAAAGGAGGGAAAATGGTAGGTTCTAGAAAATATAAAATGTTTGCGACAGCTGGACCAAGCCCTCTGATTTTCTTTTCTGCTAGAATATTTATAGCAAATAACATTTTAATTTCTTGATTAGCTTTAAGAATTTGATCAAGACAAAGTGAAAAAGCTAACTGATTTTCCCTATTTTCATAAATATCCGGAATTCTCAATTTAGGTTTCCACATAAATGCATGCTTGGCTCCTTTAAAAATTTCTGTTTGTTCTGCAATTACATTCATTATGTCCTCTAGGGCTGAATTTTTAAAATCTGTTGGGAACGTTCCGTTATTGACATGTTTGATAAGTACTTGTACGTATTTCCTAACTTTTTTAAACGCTTTCAAACGTTTTTCACTTTTGATAAACCAAGTTTGATACAGTAAATTTTCGCGTAATTTATATTGATTAAACACATCTGTTAAATAAGTATTATCCACTGTAATGATAACCACCATCCCTATTAATATCAATTATTAATATTTTTATAACCTAGTCATCTCTAATAAAACGTGCTACATGCAACATTCCTAATATAATCAATTATAACGATAGTAGTTACTTTGGCCTGATATCTATGACTTTTCTTATTAAAAGTCTAGTTCGGCTCCATTCTGTAATCAATGTAAATGTAGGATTTGTATTATTTATTAGTCATACTAATAAATTAATGGATTCTCTTCTATTCCTAAAATTTCAACAATCAATTTATGAGGTAAACATATACTCATTTCCCCTGGTCTACTAATCCAGCCTGTACGAACAGCAATTTGATCAGGACTATTATCTTCTTTTACCCTAATTTTCCCTGGAGCTACTTCAATAATATTGTATTTCCCTTTTTGAGGATAATATGTTTTTTCTAAAGACTCACTAACTTGTGATAAGTTAAATTTGTCTACGACTTCTCCATCTATTTTAACAACTGCAATTACATCTTTACTTTCTCTATTATTTTCATTTTTATTAGTATCAAATAGTAAATATGGTAAAAATGATGCCATAATGACTCCAATAATAATGAGATAGTCCCAAGGTTTCGTAAGTCTCAATATTTTATCCACTAAATTCGTTCTCCTATATTAACTTTTGATATCATACTTTACAGTTGTGTGAATTTTATGTAGATATGTTTCTACTCCACAAAATCTCCATAAGTTTTAGTTATTTTAAATCTGTCTATTAAATTGAAATGTAGCATATGGATCCTATTACTTTTTGTATAGTAATTCCAATTTCAGTTCCTAATAGAACCTGTAATACACATAAAAATAGAGGGGAGAATATTTGTAAAATATTTCTTCACAATTAAAAATAAGGGAAGTGAAAAATCAATTTGAAAAAAATAATTATATCTACCTCGGTCATTGTGTTTTCGCTATTTTTTAGTAATAGTATATTAGTTAAAGCGCAGACTATTGAGGAAAAAATTAAAGAAAAAAATGATAAAATTGAAACGATTGTGAAAGATCAAAAATCAGCTAAAATTTATCTTACTGATTTAGATAACAAAATAACTCAGCTAGAAAATGAATATCAAAAAGTGCTAAAGGAAAAAAACACATCTGAGAAAAAACTTACCGAAATTAATCAAAAAATTACTACTCTTGAGAAAAAAATACACCTTAGAAATAAACTTATCGAAGAACAAGCTCGGAATGCACAAGTAAATCAAAAAAGTGACTCTATAATATCTGTCATGGTAAACGCTGAATCATTATCAGATGCAGTCACAGCAGCCTTTGGTATGACTAAGCTTATTTCTGCTAGTAATGAGATTATGCAGGCTCAGATAGATGATAAAGAAAGTTTAGATGAATTAAAAAAAGAAGCTGAGAAAAAAGTTATAGATGCGGAAAAGGAAACTCGCTCTCTCGAAGAGAAAGAAAAAAATCTTATAGAAGCTAAATTGAATCAAAGTATAAAAATTAATGAGATATCCGCTTCTTTGGCGACAGAGCAATCCGAGAAAGAAAAATTTGAAAATCAAAAACAAGAAGCAGAAAAAAGAAGGGAAGAGGAACTTAAAGCCCTAGCAGAGGAAAAGAAAAAAGAAGCAGAAGCTGCGGCTATTTTAAAAGCTCAAGAGGAAGAATCTGCATCTATTATAAAAGATCAGAAAAACGAAGTATCACAAATAGATGGTAACGAAGACATAGGAACAGATCAAGGAAATACTGATACGCAGGAAGAAAAACAGATCACAAATGAAACTTCGGATAAAGAATCTAACTCAGTTAATCAAGATGAGTACCAAGACAACAATAATTCTTCCAATAATAATCAGGTTCAAAGCCCTAGTTCTTCTGGTTGGGGCGCACCCGTAGCCAACATTATTGTCACAAGTCCATTTGGCGGAAGATCTGATCCTACTGGATTCTCTGGATCTTTTCACGATGGTATAGATATGGGTGGAACTTCGTCAACGCCTATCATGGCATCTAGATCAGGAACTGTAGTGCAGGCATCCTTTGATGGATCCGCAGGTAATTACATTATTATTGATCACGGAGATGGCTACTACTCATATTACCTTCACCTAAGTAATTTTATTGCTACACTGGGCCAATCAGTGAGTGCTGGCCAGACCATTGGCACCATGGGGACTACAGGAAATTCAACTGGAGTTCATTTACATTTTGGAATAGCGACTAGCTCAAATTGGTCTGGATTCGTAGATCCTGCTCCATTTCTAGGAATCTAAAAATGATAAAAAGAATCAAGCGTATTTTTTTAAATTTACTTTTAATTACCATTTTTCTTATAGGCTTAGTTTTAATATTTAATTTTCAAATTCGATCTTACTTACTGAATAAACAAGTTCAACAATATGACATAGCAAATTATTCAAAGAAAGATTTGGAAGACAATCTGAAAAGGAAAGGAAACTTTGACTTTGATTCTGTTGGATCTATTTCAAATGAGTTAGTATTAAAAGCACAATTTAAAAATAGTGATTTACCTATAATAGGTGGTATCGCTATACCCGATGTAAAATTATCTTTACCCATATACAAAGGCTTAGACAATATTTCACTACTTTCTGGGGCTGGTACAATGAAATCAAATCAGCAGATGGGAGAACGAAATTATGCTTTAGCAAGCCATAGTGCTAAAGATAAAACTATATTATTTTCTCCATTAGAGTTTATTTCTCTAAAAGAAAAAATATATGTAACAGACTTAAAGAATATTTATATTTACCAAGTGTCTTTGAAAGAAAAAGTGGATCCATCAAAAGTAGAAGTCATTGATGATATTCCTAATAAAGAAATGATCACTCTTGTTACATGCGGGGATTTGGAAGCTGTAACGAGATTGATTGTACAAGGCACACTGATCGATACAGTTGAATTTAAGAATGCTAATCAATATATCCAATCTTTATTTAGCTAATATAAAAAGTCTTATCAGTCCTGACAGATTACGAGTAGTACTTTTTATCAAAGAAAGAAGGTGCTTTCTAAATTCAAATTGTTTTATGGTCATAATAAATTAAATAGGGAAACGAACGCGATTATAAGTTCGTTTCCCTATTTTTTATGAGTGTCTTTAATCTAATTGAAAAGAGCCCTTTTTGATCCAACCTCAAGAAAATTTTGAAAAAATCTTACTATGGAGCTAACTAGTAACGCACCCTATTTAATCAATTAGGAATTTGCTCATCTCCCCCTTGTCATTCTATAGTTTCTAGGGAAGATTCAGACTGTGATTTTCCTAAGGAATATCCTCGTAATGACCGCAAGTAGCAATATTAATAATTGATTCCAAAACCATAAAGCAAAATTTATTTCCTACACTACTAGCAAATAACCTAGAATCACTGACCAAAAAAATTCAGCTGATTAGTATTTTCTTCATTTCCCATAAACCTAAGTCTAGAGCCCGTGCCATTAAATAGATACATAGGAAACTAAAAAGAAACGCATGCCATAGATTAAACATTCTCGACGAGTAATCTGCTTTGAGAGAAAGAAAGTCGGTACCACTACAAGTGATTGTATGTCACTATATATATGCGGATAAACTGATTTTGTTGTATTAACAAAGGTTCGATTAAAATAAACTCCGTTAAAAATCTTTGCTAAGAATTTAGTAAAAAAAGTTGATTCTATCGTTTGAACAGTGTTTCGAATCCCTTACGTCAAGTAGAACAATGTGGGGAGAATAAGTGCAGCCGTCATTAATAACGCTAATAGTGCATAAACAGTAAGTTTTAGCAGCATTCGACTAAATTCCGCAATTCGAAGATGCCTTCGATACCCCACAGCAAAAAAGAATAGAACTGAAAAAAAGTAACCATATATGCAATATAAAAATTCGAAACAATCAACAGAAAAATTCACACAATGTACCGCTTCAGCAGAATGTTCTTTTCAATGAAAAAGTGGATCTCGTCAATAATGAATGGTAAAAGAAAAAAGCATCCAGCCAAATAACATTTAAAAAATAGCCAGCCATTATACCAGAAAACATATAATTCAAAGCTTGCAACAAAGCAATACCTGGCTTATTGCTGAAGGGTACGTGGGTAACCATCTAGAACAAAGCCATTTTCAACATCTTTTGCTTGTAAGCGACTCTTAACCAATGAGATTATCCACTCATCTGGAACTAGCTCTCCTTTATTCATATATTCTTGCACTCTGAGTCCGAATGTATCTTTCTCCTTGGTTGCTTCTCGTAACATTTCACCAGTTGAAATAGCCGTCAGGTGGTACTCCTCTGCGATTCTTTTAGCTTGGGTGCCTTTCCCAGCACCAGGTAACCCTAAAAGGACCAGCCTCATAATTTTTCCTCCTTATAAACTAAAAAAGGAAGAGATGATTTTTTAAATTATTTCATCTCTTCCTTTCCTGTGAAACTATTGTATTTTTACACGATAAGGTCATTCAATTATTTCATGTGCCAAATAACTGTTTATTTTGGCTCTAATTTCAATGTCATAGCATTGATGGCAACAATTACAGTCGAAAGTGACATCAAGACGGCACCGACTGCTGGAGTTAATGTTATGCCAATTGGTGCTAGTATTCCTGCAGCTATTGGGATCGCGATAAAGTTATACCCTGCTCCCCAAACAAGATTTTCTTTCATCTTACGTGTGGTCTTCTGAGCCAACTCGATAAAGGATTCAATGTCGCCAGGGTCTGACTGTGTCAAGATGACATCGGCTGAATCCAATGCTACTTGAGTTCCGGCACCAACAGCTATACCAACGTCTGCTAATGCAAGAGAAGGTGCATCGTTGACCCCGTCACCGACCATGATAACTTTCTTTCCTTCTGCTTTAAGTTTTTCAATTAATTCATATTTGTCTTGAGGAGATTGATTAGCTAGATAATCAATACCTAAAATTTCTGCAGCTCCTTGAGCCGCTTTTTCATTGTCACCCGTTGCCATAATCGGCTGAATCTTGTTCTTTTTAAGGGCTTGTATTAAGTCTTTACTTGTCGGTTTTAATTCATCCCCTAAAGCTACAGCACCGATTGCTTGGTCGTTTTCTACTAAGACACTGAGGGTTGCTCCTTTTGGAATATCCATATCCAGATTACGTCCATATGATTTTTGACTGATTAATTGATAACGATGTCCGTTAGCTTGACCTTCTACACCAGCGCCAGAAATAACATCAATCGAATCAAAACTTACTGGACGTATCCCTTGCTGTTCTGCGTAACTAATAATTGACTGAGCGATAGGGTGACTAGATCCACCTTCGATACCTGACAATAAGGCAACGATTTCATCTTTCGTATATTTATCATTAAAGAGTTCAACATCTAATACTTTAAACTCACCAGTTGTTAAAGTTCCCGTTTTATCTAAAACTATAACATCTGCTTTTGTAGTCAACTCCAAAGCGTCCCGGTCTTTCACTAATAATCCCCGACTGGCCCCTAAGCTGGTACTACGAGCAGTCACCAATGGAATAGCCAGACCCAGGGCATGCGGACAAGCAATAACTAATGTGGTGACTGTAAAAATAACTGCCGTTGGTACATCAGCTATAACCATCCATATGACAAGGGCAATAAGCGCTACAATAACCGCAATATAAAAGAGCCATCCTGCAACTTTTTGTGCAAGATTTTCTGCTCGAGAAGATTGGCCTTGAGCTTGACTGATTAATGCCTGAACCTGAGAAATGAAGGACTTATCGCCCGTCTGCTTTATTTCCACATAGAGGACTCCGCCACCATTGGTTGATCCACCGATGACCTCATCTCCGGGATTTTTTTCAATTGGTTTCGATTCCCCAGTCACAAGCGCTTCGTTTACACGTGATTCTCCGCGAATAATGATACCATCAGCTGGAACATTTTCTCCTGCTTGAACACGGATAACATCTCCAATCTGAAGTTCAGACACAGGACGAGTCTCAATCGAATCGTCTTCTAAAACAACATGAGCATCTTTCGGCACCAACTCAGCCAATGCTTTTTGCGCGTCCCCTGCTTCACCCAATGCCTTCATTTCAATCCAGTGTCCTAATAACATGATTAAAATTAACGTTGTAAACTCAAAGAAGAAGTCCATGACATGTTCTCCGGTCACATATCGAGCGGCCACTGCGTAAACACTATAGGCATAAGAAACCGTTATTCCCAAAGTAATCAAGGACATCATGCCTGGAGCTTTTGAATTAAACTCATCTTTCGCACCCATGTAGAATGGTTTTCCGCCATAAATGTATAGAATTGTTGCCAATACAGCCGCTACAACGTCTGCATAAGGAAAAATAATTTGGAAAGGCAACTGAATATCCATCATAGGAGTAATGAGTAAGATTGCAATTCCTAATGGGAGTGACTTCAAGAAAATCTCCTTAAAGCTACCGTGATGGTGGTGGGCATGCCCTCCCATTGCGCCATGATCCATTTCACTGTGATTCATCTTGCTGTGATCCATCTGACTATGGTCCATCTTGCTGTGATCCATGTCGCCGTGATTATGATGACTATGTGACGAATGTTTTTTGTTATTACTCATTTTTAATTCCTCCTTATTATATTAGAGAATAATTTTAAAATTTTAGAACTTTCTCATCTAACACTGCATATAATTCTCATGAAAAGGGTTCTATACTTTATCTCTATCTACTATCTATGAATAAATGGTATTTGTACTTTATGCACTTAATACTGAATAGTTAGTTTCTGCTAAAGCAGCATTGAGCGTTTCGGTATCAATCTCTGTTTGACTTTCAAGTACTGCTTTTTTAGTCGCTAAATCAACTTCTACAGATTCAACCCCTTCAATAGCTGAAAATCTTTCTTGTACCGTGTTCGCACAACCTGCACATTTTACGCCATCTAATAAGACTTCTTTTTTCATTATTTTATTCCCCTTTTTTTTTTTTTATCTTCTCCTATTATATAGAATAGGAAGAAGTTTAAATCCCAGATAAGCTACGTGTTTTCTAAACAACTGCTGGTTTGAATCGTCTTAAGCGTAATGCATTTAATAAAACAGAAGTAGAACTAAAAGTCATTGCCCCTGCTGCAATAACCGGGCTAAGCAATGGACCGCCAAAGGCATAAACTACACCCATCGCGAAGGGAATACCTAAAATATTGTACGCAAATGCCCAAAACAGGTTTTCCTTAATGTTTCGGATGGTAGATTTACTCAATTCCACAGCCGTAGGGACATCCATGAGGTCACTACGCATTAGGACAATATCTGCTGATTCCATCGCTACATCCGTACCAGATCCAATGGCAATTCCTACATCGGCTTGCGCAAGTGCAGGAGCATCATTAATTCCATCGCCTACCATACCTACTTTTTTGCCTTCATCCTGCAACTTTTTCACTTCGTTAGCTTTATCTTCCGGCAAAACTTCGCTCAATACACGGTCGATTCCCACCTGTTTTGCAATTGCTTCTGCCGTTCGTTTGTTGTCACCAGTAATCATGGCTACTTCAATGCCCATCTTATGCAACTTTTCAATGGCTCGTAGGCTGCTCTCTTTTACCGTATCGGCGACCGCAATGATTCCGAGAATTTCACTACCTCTGGAAATGTACATTGGCGTTTTACCTTGACTAGCCAATTCATCGGATACCTTCGCCAACTTGCCTAGTTGGACATTTCGCTCATCCATCAGTTTTCGGTTACCCAACGAAAGGGTAGCTCCGTCGATTTTTACCTCGATTCCATGACCCGGAATCGCCTCAAAAGCTTCAGTTTTCTTCAGAGACAATCCTTTTTCTTCTGCATCCTTAACTATTGCTTCCCCTAGTGGGTGTTCAGAACCTTTCTCACCGGAAGCCGCCAACATCAAGAGTTCCTCTTGAGAGATCCCTTTTGCAGTAATAATATCTGTTACCTTAGGCTTTCCTTCTGTAATGGTTCCTGTCTTGTCAAAAACAATGGTCTTCAGTTTATGAGTTGTTTCCAATGCTGTCCCACTCTTAATCAATACGCCATGTTCGGCACCTTTCCCTGTTCCAATCATGATTGCTGTAGGGGTAGCTAACCCGAGTGCACATGGGCACGCAATCACCAGTACCGAAATGGCTATGGTCAACGCGAATACCCCTGTTTGTCCAGCAAAGTACCACGCAAGCGCAGAAAGGATTGCAATCGCAATAACGATTGGTACGAAGTAACCGGAAATAATATCTGCCATCTTAGCAATCGGAGCTTTAGATCCTTGCGCGTCTTCTACTAGTTTAATAATCTGAGATAGTGCGGTATCTTTCCCAACTTTTGTGGCTCGATAATGAATCGTACCGTTTTTGTTGATACTTGCTCCAATAATCGCGTCCCCTACCGATTTTTCTACGGGGATACTTTCACCAGTTAACATGGATTCGTCTACCGACGTCAACCCCTCTGTTACCATACCGTCCACAGGCATTTTTCCACCTGGGCGCACAACAACGATGTCACCCACTGCCACTTCATCAATCGAAATCTCTATTTCCTTTCCGTTTCGTACTACCAGTGCTGTTTTTGGAGCCAATCCCATCAGTTTCTTAATGGCTTCAGATGTCTTCCCTTTAGTCAGGGTTTCTAAATACTTCCCTAGAACAATTAGGGCTAGAATAACAGCCGCTGTTTCGTAATACAATTCGTTGGCATAAGATGCCTCTCCCAAGAAAATCATGACCGTTGCAAATACACCGTAAAGGAAAGCGGCACTTGTTCCCAAAGCGATTAATGAGTCCATGTTGGGATGTCCCTTAAACAACGCTTTGAATCCAGTCTGGTAAATTTTTTTATTGACCACGACAACCGGAAGCGTCAGCAAGAGTTGAATGATAGCAAAATTTTCCGGATTCATCATCGGATCGATAAAAGCAGGTAGGGGCGCATTTACCAAATGACCCATTGCGATATAAAGTAATGGGGCTGTAAAGATGGCCGAAATCAAAAATCTCTTCCAGAGGCTCTTGATTTCATTCTGTTTCTTTTCTTGGTCTAAGTCCACCGTGTCCGCAGTTGCTCTCTCTTCATGTGCCTCATATCCCGAATCGGATACGGCCTGAGTGATATCGGAAATATTTAACCTACTTGGATCATACTCTACCACCATTTTTTCCGTGGCTAAGTTTACCGATGACGTATTTACTCCGGTAAGTTTATGAGTAGCTTTTTCAATGGTTTGTGCACAAGAAGCACAAGTCATACCTTCAAGATTAAAAGTCTTCCTTACGGTATTAGGTATTGCAGCATATCCTGCATCTGAAACGGCTTTTTGAATGTCAGCCTCCGAAAGTGACGCCTCATCAAACTGAATGCTCATTTTTTCCGTTGCAAAATTCACATTAGCGATTTTTACGCCTGATAACTTCTGGGTCGCTTTTTCTACTGTTTGGGCGCAAGAAGCACAAGTCATGCCTTCTATGGTAAATGTTTTATTTTCCATCTTTTATTCCATTCCTCTCATCTTCATTCCATGGTGTTTCATATTGCATTCACATTGCCCTGGCGCACAGTGGCAACTAACTTCTTCTACAGCAGATTTTTTTTTCATTTCCAAAGCTTTTTCCAAGCGCCGTATATCATCGAAACTCAAGATGTGATCTTCAATTAAACCTTCAATTACATAACCTACCTCTTTATTGCAAATCCGACTAAAAACATCATTTGTGTAATCTTTTATGGTCTCATTTTCCTCAATTTTTGCGGAATAGATATACTTCTTCCCTTCTTGCTCAGTAGACAATGCACCTTTCTCTACCAATCGGCCTAATAGCGTTTTGATTGTAGCCTGTTTCCAATTCATTTTGTCTTCCAAAATAGCGATAACTTCTTTACTGGTGACTTTTTTATTTGCCCATACCACGCGCATGACTTCCCATTCAGCATCTGTTACGTGGGGCGGTAAGACTGTAGCAACCATCTTTCATCCTCCTCGTTTACACTCGTAAACGTTTATTATAAGATCACTTTACATGTGTAAACGCAATTTGTCAACAACTTATTTCTATAAAAAAATCAAAGTTTTTGTCTCCTTAAAACGGCTGAATCAAGAGTAAACTCAAAAGAAGCGTTGGCAACTAGCTTCAAATGAGCAAAAAGCTAGATACAAAAATCTGATCTCCTCCTACCCCGCTGTTGACTGGAGTTACAAAGAAAAGAAGTATCTGCTTTGATTGTGTCAGTTAGATATAGATACCTTTGAAACATTTGAAGTGATACTAGATAAAATTAAACATAGCAATGAAAAAAGAGCGAATCTATGAAAGATTCGCTCTTTTTTTATTTTGTTACTTCAGTGCGACATAATTCTGGCATGCCAGCTGTAAGATAGTTTCGTGCAAAATCTAGCTCAGTGATCCATTTCTCAATGTGATCTTTCTGGATGATCAGCGGCATACGATCGTGGATAGATGAAACCGATTCATTAGGCTTGGTCGTCATTATGATCGATTCCGTTTCAAAACCTGCACCAGTTTTATGAATGCGATAAAAGCCGCCTAAATAAAAAACGTCACTCTCACTTGAAGTAAACAATAGTTTCCGCTTTTCGGAATCCCATTCGTAGAATCCAGAAAGAGGGAATACACAACGTGTTTCTCTGAAGGCTTTTGAGAAAGTTTTCTTTTCTTCCACTGTCTCCGCCCGTGCATTGATCATGAGCTGGCCTTTTTTAAATCCATGGAATCCCCACTTGGTAACGCCAGGAACAATTTTTGATTCCTGGTTGACTGCTAAGGTCACAACATGATTTGAAGGGAAAATTTCATTGTATCCAACTCGAATTTGCTTGCTGGTAGCATTGGGAATCACTTGATCATAATAGTCTTTCAATTCTCTTGATGATAAATCAAAAAAATATCTTCCACACATATTCTTCCTCTCCTTTTCTGATCTGTTTAAAAATCGTGTGCCACAGAGCCATTCTAAGACAATTTCAAAGTTAAATGATGGACAATGATCTTCAATCGTCGTCTGCAAAGTCCTGATAATACTCATTTTTGATTAGCTCAATCTCTTTTTCTATTTTACTCGCTTTTTTCTTTTGTTTGTTGCGAGAAGATTTTCCGTCCTGAAAATAGTCAACCTTAAACCATTTTTCCTCTTTTTTTAAAGATACGTGTCGAACGTCTGTCCAATTGATCGCTTGTTCATTGAGTACAAAATAATCTTCATATGCTTCACCAAGAAATTGTCCTTCGACAGGATCCAAAAATCGCCCAAATTCGTCTTTAGTGTTTAATTGCAGCGATATAGGCTTGTGATAAAGGAACGATTCTGATAGAATTGCGTCGATTTCCTCACGGTTCATTAAATCCAAACCAACAACTTCTTTTGTAGCCCAGGCTTCGTTTTCTAAGATACCTTTCATCAAATCATCCATGGCGTAAGCCGTTGCCCACTTCAATCCGAATGGTCGATCTTTGTATTGATTATAGTCCGTAAAAGTTTTCTTAGTACGTTTTACCATGACCTTCAGCACCTTCAAGTCCAGACATACCACCTGCATGCCCTCCGACAAGGCTGCTGCGAGCGATCGCACGTCCACCTTCCATTATGCTATTTGCATGAACGATCGACTTAAACCCGTATTTTTTGCGTATCGTATCTACCACATAATCGATTTTTAAGTCTTTTACTTGTTCGTCCGGATCTTCAAAGAGATCAAGCTGCAAAGCATTAGAATAAACGAGCTTTGAACAGTTTACTCCTACATTTCGAATATCCTGGCACTTGTAATGACGATCAAATATCTGTAGTACGTAGTTTGCTATTTGTTTGCTGCTATTGGTTGCTGCAACCTTCATTTGCTGGTGAAACCCTCGACTTCCTGATCGATCGACATAGCCCATTGAAAAACCGATCCACAAAGATATGACTTCAGCTTTCGCTCCTGTACGGCGTAGCCTAGTTGCTACTTGATCGGCCATTTCTTTGATTACAATTTCTATTTCTTTTCGACGTGTATAGTCTCGATTTAAGACCTGACTGTTCCCTATCGACTTAGATTTTACTTTGTATTTCTGACCTAAGAATGATCGATCGATGCCCCAGCTGTGTGCATATAGTTGAGTACCTAAGACACCAAAATTTTGCTTCAGCTGGAAATAATTTGCGTGAGCTAAATCGTGCATGGTAAATATGCCCATACGATTCAATCTAACAGCTGTACGACGTCCAATCCCCCACACGTCGGTAATATTTTCAACAGCCCATAGCTTCCTTTGGACGTCTTCATATCGCCATTCTGCTTTCATATCTAAGTTCTTTTTGCTTTTGAGATCAAGTGCAAATTTCGCTAATAGCGGATTGTCCCCTATTCCGATAGTCGTGAATATGCCTGTTTGACGGTAAACGTCTGTTTGGATCATTCTAGCTAATTCTCGAGCGTTCTTTGCGCCAAACAGTTTTAAGGAGTCAGTGACGTCTAAAAAGCTTTCGTCGATGCTGTATACGGAATGATTTTGTTCGTCAGCATACTTCTTGTAAATATTGTTGATCTCCATGTTCTTTCTCATATATAGTGCCATCCTCGGTGGTGCAATCACGAGGTCTTCCGGATACGGAAAAGGAAGATCTCGTGATCGACTGACATTAGAAATTCCATAGGCTTTTTTTGCGGCCGGACTCGATGCCAGAATCAACCCACTTCCTCGCTGAGAAGGATCGTCCGAAGGATAGGACATGACCACTAACTTTGTCTTTAAAGGATTTAGTCCTCTTTCTACGCATTCTACGGATGCATAAAATGACTTACAGTCGATACAGAGAATATCTCGTGAGGGTTCTTTAGTATAGTCAAACCTTGGGTTTGCGCCAAATTGCATAACCATAGTAACGCCTCTTTTCTATAAAAAAAGATACATTTTATATACACGTATTAGAACATACGTTCGCTAAAAAAGTCAAGAGAACGAGAATTTAAGATTAAATACCTGTTTAATATGGCAGGAATTTACACATTTAGACTTGTGTAAATGTACATAAATCAACGAGTTCACATTTACACAAGTGTAATTAGGTATTGTCTTGGAAAGATAGCTATTGGTGAGACTTACTTTTATATTTTATATGGAAAAATGAAGGAGTATCCGCTCTTCTTATCTTTCTGACTAGTGGTCCCACTTCCCTTTTTATATCGGGTCATGATTCAGATTTAAAAGTCAAGTTACTATAATTCGATCAATATAGATAAGTCAATATGGTAAATCATATAATATATCGTAATATGACTTTACGACAAACTGTAAATAGTGTAAAATACAATTATAGGAGATAGTTAGAATCATATTGATATTAACATTGCTATTAATATCAATGTTGCTAGCAATCATAATAGCAATGTTAATGGTATTAAATTTAAACATAGGAGTGATTTAGTGGATACTTTAAGCAAAATAAAAAGTGTTTTAAGTTCAGATTTATCTGCATATGAGTTAGAAAAGCGAACTGGAGTAACCAGACCCTCTATTGTAAACATGAGGAAAGATACATACGACTTCTCAAAAATGTCTTTCCAGATAGGAGAGAAATTAGCAAACTATTATGATGAACAAAGAGAATCAACATTAGTTTTTAAGGATCAAGGAGCGTTCCTATCCTTCACGAGTATGCTGGATCAATTTATGAAAGATACTATAAAAGAAATTGTTCCAGAATCAATTACTGATGAAGCGATGAAAGAAGTGTTAGTTAGAGTTAATTCTGAGATTTTAAAAGATAGCTATCTGTTAGAGGAACTTTATACAGTTTACAAAGATACGTTGAGGAAAAAGCAGAAAACTCAAGAATAAAGATATCATTATTAATAATAGTATTAGTACTAACATTAATATTAATATTATTAGTAATGTTAACAGCAATATTGCTAGCAATGTTAATAGCAATTAACTTAGCCAATAAATCAACTAGGAGGATTAGATGATTAACACTGAAGTGAGTAACGAAGCCATTTATAATGCTGAATGTATTGCCTCTGCTACACAAAAAGGTGGGGTTTTAAAGACTACGATCAATGTGAATTTAGCCGGAAATTTATCTCAGCGGCCTAATAAATTGCAACCCTGGAGAAAAAATAGAGTGCTATTGATTGATGAAGATTCTCAGGGAAATGTTTTATTAACTTTTGGTATGAACCCCGATAAGGTTGAGAATACTATCTACGATGTTTTATTAAACGATTTACCAGCGGAAGAAGCCATAATTGAAATTAACGATAATCTGCATATTATTCCCGCAAATGATGATATGGCTTTCTTTGAACTCGACGTTCTCACAGGTATGGCCAATAAAGAAGTCTTAGCAGGCATGGAAAATATATTGCCTATGATTAAGAATTTACTCTTAATTCTAAATTCTTTGAAATCTATGGTTCAGGATGATGAAATATTATCTAAAGTCGAGAGTCTTGAAAATGAGGCACAGGGACATTTAAGACAGTTACAAATGAAAATAGCAGCTAGCGGAATAAGCGTTGAAGATATCTATGTGTTGCTAAAAAAAGCTATTGCTCCTTTAAAGACGAAGTACGATTTCATTATTATCGATACTCCGCCTCAATTGGGAATTGTCGCTGGTAATGTTTACAATGCTGTAGATGATATTCTTATTCCCTTCCACCCTGAAAAATATTCATTTAGAAGTTTGATAAAAACAATAAATACCATAAATTCCTGGAAACAAACAAATCCCGATCTTAATGTTAAAGCGATTATTCCAGTCAAACTCAAAGAACAGACGATCACACACTCTGTGTTTCTTGATAGTTCAAGCCAAATTATCAGTTCGAACAACGATTCTCTTGATATCACAAAAACAGTAATTCCTGAATCGATTAAGCCAGCTGAGGCATTAGCAAAGTACAATATGCCTTATACAATGATTGATACTGACTCAGTAAGAACTAAAAAAGAAAGAGAACCACTTATTATGCTTAAAGAAGTATTCAAAAATCTTGTCGACGAATTAGGCTACTAATAGATGTGTATGAGGAGGATATATTATGGCCAGATCAGTAAATGGTAGATCAGGATTTATTCCCGAAAATTTGACGGCGGGATTAGATTTAGAGATTAATCAAACTAATACAAAAGATAAAAAAGCAATTAGTGACGAAAAGCCAAAAAGAACGAAGGACGTTGAAGCAGCCCCTGCAGAAGAATTGCAGGAAGACAGAAAAGAAGATGTTAAAGAGACTTCCCCATCGGAAAGTAGCTCTGATTTAGCAAGCATATTAGGAAAAAAGAAGAAGAATAGTAAAAATGCACAAGTGAACGTTTATTTGTATGACGATGACACTCGAAATGAGTTATATGCCATGGGTAAATTCGTGGGTAAGCAAAACGGTGGAAAGTCTTTGATTGTGGAAAATGCTTTAAAAGAGTATTTTGAAAGAAATAGAGAATACGTGGATCAAGCTTTAAAACAATTTCCCCCAAAAAAATGAAGAGCGCGAGCCCTTCTTTTTTTTAGCATAATACTATTACTATTAATATCAACATTGCTAGCAATATTGATAGCTTTCCCCCAAAAGCTTATTTCATAGTCTTTCCTTGTGGCTTTACTCATTAAATCATTATCGGACTGTGCTTGTTTTGTTGCTATTAATAATACTAGCAATAATAATAGTAACTTTATTATTATTGTGGCTAGCAATGTTATTAGCAATATTAGTAGTAATAGTAATAGCAATATTGATTTTAATAAAGATAGTAATATTATTAGTATTATTAACGTTATTATTGCTAGCGTTAAGTCAACATTAGTAAAATAATAAATATATGAAAGTGACTTTACGTAAATTGAAATAAGTGGTAAACTGTTGTTGAGAAAAAAACTATTTGCACAACACTGTTTTAGGTGTTAACCTAATAAAGAATTTAAAAAATAAAAAAAAGAGACGGAAAAGTTAATGGATTGGACCCCACTAATTTTTCTGAATCACATACAACAACTATGTGTTCTCGCTCGTCTCGGAAGTTATTTAAGTGGCTGGAAACCACTTATGTAATTTGATAAGTTTTTCGGACTCGCAATCCGAACTTACAAACTTATCTTACCATTTTTTGACGGGCAACTCAATATATACACGCTTATTTGTCATGCTTTCTTCAAATTTTTTTGACATTTCTAGCCGTTGAGAGAACACAAATCGAAAGATTATTTGTGTTCTCTTTTTGTTTGGAAAGGATCAGCAACCATGGCATATAATTTAGATGTTGTATATTCGACTATTTTACAGAACGGTATTCGTAAATTTAAATATAAAAATAGCCGCCTTAAACCGGTCTCTTACATAGATCAGTCGGGGAAAGGGGCGATTTTTGCGTACCGTTCAAAAGAGCATATGGCTGATGGTATGGGAGTAGTGATCACTTCTGAAGAAGCAATTAGTGCGAACAAAAATCAGTTTAGCCATTGGACTCCAAACGTCTATCGTTATGGAAAATATAGCGATCAGTATCGACTTTTCCCAACTGGTCATGGTGAGGATAACTTACGACAAATCAATACTTTTTACATAGACGTAGATACACTTGATCCTAATTTCAAGTATGGAGAATTGATTTTAGATAGTTTTGAGATGGGCTTTATGCCAACGATGGTTCTAAAAAGTCCTCGTGGCTATCAATTCTTTTATGTGTTAGAGAAACCAGCGTATGTTAACAAAAATACTGATTTTAAAGTAATCGATTGTGCAAAGAGAATTTCAAAGAATTTGCGAGATTTCTTCTCCAAAAAAGGATATCCAGTCGATTTGAATGCCAATCATTTTGGGATCACGCGTATTCCAGCTGACGATAGCATACTTTACTTTGAAGCTGACCAAAGATATAGCTTCAAAGAGTGGATCGATTGGTCGATTAATTATGAGTTCGAAAACATGCCGAAAAAAAATAATGTTTATCAGCTGAAGTCAAAGCGGGAATTCCGCCAAGTTGATGATCCATGGTTTCGAATGCTATTATTTAGCGAAAAAATCAGAGGACAAAAAGGTGTAATGGGGCGAAATAACGTCATTTTCACCCTTTCTTTAGCGTACTATTCTTCTGGGTATGAAATCGACGAATGTGAATTGACCATGCTTGAATTCAATGATCGTTTGCAGTCTCCTTTGAGGAATAGAGAGCTAACTAAAATTATTAAATCTGCCTACTCAGGGAAGTATCAGGCCGCAGACCGCGAGAAAATTATTATTTTGTGCCAGGAATGGGTAGATGTAAGTCTTGGAGAAGATCAGCTTTTCGCCAAAAGACCAGGACTATACAAGTTTAAAAAAGATCGATCAGTTCGCAAATACTCACACCTTCACGAGTGGGCGGGGGATTTGCTAGCTTATTTAGACGAGCATTCTTACACACACAAACCTTATATCGTTACTACAAAAAAAGATATACGAGAATCACTGAAGATTCCTGAAAGATCACTTGATAAAGTCCTGAAGCATTTGAAAAAAGAAAATAAAATATATTTCCGTGTGAGATCCGGCCGAAATGGTGGGATTACATTAGCCTCCGTAAAAGCATTAATGAGCACCATTATACGTGTAAAAAAAGAAGTTCAAGAGGCTTATTTCATTGCGATTTCAGAAGCATTTGGCTTGAAGCATACAAAAGTATATTCAACGTTCGAAAAGCTCTTAAACCCTAAAAGACCAGCGGTTCAAACCGAATTATTTGAGTTGGATACAGGATAAATTTTAAACCCGTCAATTGCCTATTACATAATATCTTTGATAGTGTTCTGGTTTTGCGTATTGATTTATTCATAGATGGTCTATCCCTTGCTTGCTAGGTTTTAAGAACAGTAGTAGTATAACTGCATACGCAGTAATAAGACTGAGGGGGCTTTCTATCTATGAGTGTGAAAACTTACGTGTATCCACATCCTATCAATGCTTTTGTTATTGGGCGTTTAGGGATTAGCGTGGAAGAGTTTTGTGAACTTTATGGTTATAAACAGGGGACGGTATCTAGCTGGGTTACAAGAAATAGGTCGGTTAAAGCTATTCCTTGCGATTTTCTTTATAGTTTAAGTCTGGCTGCAAGCTTGCCTATGGACCATGTTTATAAGGATTTACTACAGCTGGAGGAGCAGTTTCTTTTGAGTATCGATCCGAAAAAGGAAAAGAAGTACGTCGATTAGGTTTTTAGAGGGTTTGAAGAAGGAATTGTCCTGAAAACTTATCGATGGCTTGGACTGAACGAAGTGAGGGAAAGGCATTGATAACGTCGAGGGCTACATGAGCTTGCGAATGAGGGTTTTGCTCTGTAAATAACACCCAGAGAAAAGCTTGATCTCTGAGTGTCTGACAGGTGTTTAGTTTATGATATAGTTGGTTCTGTTGCAAAGTTTTAAATAAAGAATAAAATCCCTTACGGTATCTATGATTTAAGCTGGGATTCCCAATAATACCTTGATTTCAGTACAGACCGAAAACCCGAAGAGAGTGCCTTCTTTTCGGGTTTTCTTATATAATCCTCGAATGGCTTCCATGCCTTTAATCGTGGTAGAGGCAGTGCGTAAACTTCGATAGAATTTATTGCGTCTCTTTACTGGACGATGGTCTTGTTCAATCAAATTATTCAGGTATTTAATGGTACGATGTTCTGTCCCTTGATAAAAGCCGTATTCTTTTAGTTTCTTAAAGGCACTTGTAATAGAGGGGGCTTTATCTGTGACTACAACCTTCGGTTCATCAAACTGCTTCACTAACCGCTTAAGAAAAGCATAGGCTGCTTGTGTGTCCCGTTTTTTACGTAACCAAATATCCAAGGTTAAACCATCTGCATCGATGGCTCGATACAAATAATGCCATTTTCCTTTAATTTTGATGTACGTTTCATCCATTTTCCATGAATAAAAGGATTTTTATTTTTCTTTTTCCAAATTTGATAGAGTAGTTTACCATATTCTTGCACCCAACGATAAATAGTCGTATGAGAAACGTTAATGCCACGATCATATAAGATTTCTTGAACTTCACGATAGCTAAGGTTATAACGAAGATAGTAGCCCACGGCTACAATAATCACATCCTGCTGAAATTGCTTTCCTTTAAAAGGATTCATCGTCATTCCTCCTGCTATCTTTTTCTATTATTCTACCTTATTTGATAGTAGATTTAAAACTTTGCAACAGAACCGTGCAAAGTTAAAAGTGAATATCGTATAAAAACACCCTACAAAAACTTCATTAAAAAGTTTTTGTAGGGCATTTTTATTAGGCAAACATTTTTTTCGCGGCACGAGCCAATGTCTTCAAATCTTTATCGTAACGAGGGGTTGGTACTAAGCGAGACATTGGAATACCTGCGAAGTGAAAGGCCGCAATTTCTCCAGAACGGACGGCGCTTTGTTCAGTGAAAATCATTTGATAAGGCTGTTCAACAAATTCACCGGTAAAGGCAAGGTTTGTAGAATGTTGAGGAATTACTTTTGGCCGATCAGTTTTGGCACGATTGTTGAATAATGCTGAAGCATAGGGCATGTAGACCGGAATATTATTGATTACACTAGCCATGATTTCTGCTTCTTTATCGCGGATATTGCCCGGACCAGGATCGACTTTAGAAAGTTGCCCAATCAGTTCTTGCAGCATTTCCTTTCCATTCATCTTAATGTATTGTTTGTCCACAAATTCACCACGACGGCGAGGATACAAGAAGTAACCCCAGATGACTGTTTCATTTGGTTTTTGGGTCGTGAAGTGGGGTTGATGATGGACGACAATCGACATATTGACATCCTTTTGGCCTAACGGCGTAATTGGCGAAGTCGACACAAAGGAGTTCAGTGCATTGCCAGGAATTTGGGTCGTGATTCGTGTGATTTCATTCAAAAGAATATGGTCACGCGTCGTTAAGGTAAAGCTGACCCATTCGCTGGCATTTCGATCAGCAAAAAATTTGTCGGGATTTCCTACATTATAGAAACGTTCGCTGGCTTTTTTCCATAAACTGGATGCTGCCCCGTAGTCCATATTTTCAGGAGCCGGTGTTTCAAAATCGCCTAAAGTAGCAGAATCTGTAATTGAGCCATTTGTAAAGATGACTGCAGTATCATCGTCTACCGGAACAAATTCTTCTTCATTCGTTTCAGTATTAGTCATTTTTAACCCGGTTACAGTGATTTCATCTTGCATTGTTGTTTCTTTGAATTCCCAATCAGTGACTAGCCGATTGAGTACAATGTGACAGCCTTGATCTTTCAAATAATTGACTAATGGAAGCATGATACTTTCATATTGATTGTAACGCGTACGATTGACACCGACTAAATGTTCAATTTGAGTAAATTCATAAATCATTTGATGCATATAGCGACGTAATTCTTGAGCAGAACTTTGCAAACGGAAAGCAAAAGTGGTCTCCCACATGAACCAGAAGTTTGTTTCAAAGAAGTGAGGATCGTCTTTGAAGTATTCGGAAATAGAGACATTATCCAGTTTTTCTTCCTCCGAATCCGGCATAGCAATCAGCTTAGTTAAAAGAACACGGTCTTTATTGTTCAATCCCAAGTGACCGCCATCAATGATTCCTTTTCCGCCCTCCAATAACCGTGCTTTATCAAATGTGCGGTGTTTTGCATCAAAGTCGCGGGTATCTTCTGCGGCAGTCATATGAGGCTCGGTAGCAGAAGGGATTCGATCTAAAAGATCCATTAAATCAACATACGTCCGATAATTCAGCATCCGTCCGCCACGGGCTACATAGCCCTTTTGGTTTTCAAGGGGATGATTTTTATTCCAATATTCATCTGTGACTGTTTCTGTTGGGGCACCGTCATTTGAACCATGATCATCTAAAGAATAAAAGGTGATTTGTTCGCCATTCCATCTGCCTTCTTGAATCAAGTAGACAGCAGCTGCCATGTTTGCTAAACCGGCACCAATCATTATAACTTTACTTTTTTTCATCACTAATTCCTCCATCATTGTTACTTATTCCCTTTTTAGAAACTAGATAGACTCATATTCATCGTATAAGTGACTATCATCTTCGAAAAAGCCTGTCTTTTTAGCAAGATAAGCTGCACCTAATGCAAGGACACCTACTGTTAAACCAATGCTAAACAATTTCTTTTTCATGATGAATTGCTCCTTTCCAATTTTTAAGGATATCTCTTTTTCGTACGCTTGATTTATTTCCCCCTTCTTTCTATAACCAAGCATAGACCTGCTTAAAAATGAATGCAAAAGATAAGGGTAGGACAGTGATTGCTTTTTAGACAGTCGGTAAGCTTTGTCTAAAAAGCAGTTTAAGCAAATCTGATGAGAAAGAAGGTAATTTTTTGTTAAGTGCACCACAGTTAAGCATAAGAAAAGGGGTTCTGTTGCAAAGTTTTAAATAAAGAATAAAATCCCTTACGGTATCTATGATTTAAGCTGGGATTCCCAATAATATCTTGATTTCAGTACAGACCGAAAACCCGAAGAGAGTGCCTTCTTTTCGGGTTTTCTTATATAATCCTCGAATGGCTTCCATGCCTTTAATCGTGGTAGAGGCAGTGCGTAAACTTCGATAGAATTTATTGCGTCTCTTTACTGGACGATGGTCTTGTTCAATCAAATTATTCAGGTATTTAATGGTACGATGTTCTGTCCCTTGATAAAAGCCGTATTCTTTTAGTTTCTTAAAGGCACTTGTAATAGAGGGGGCTTTATCTGTGACTACAACCTTCGGTTCATCAAACTGCTTCACTAACCGCTTAAGAAAAGCATAGGCTGCTTGTGTGTCCCGTTTTTTACGTAACCAAATATCCAAGGTTAAACCATCTGCATCGATGGCTCGATACAAATAATGCCATTTTCCTTTAATTTTGATGTACGTTTCATCCATTTTCCATGAATAAAAGGATTTTTTATTTTTCTTTTTCCAAATTTGATAGAGTAGTTTGCCATATTCTTGCACCCAACGATAAATCGTCGTATGAGAAACGTTAATGCCACGATCATATAAGATTTCTCGAACTTCACGATAGCTAAGGTTATAACGAAGATAGTAGCCCACGGCTACAATAATCACATCCTGCTGAAATTGCTTTCCTTTAAAATGATTCATCGTCATTCCTCCTGCTATCTTTTTCTATTATTCTACCTTATTTGATAGTAGATTTAAAACTTTGCAACAGAACCATTTTTATCAATTATCTTTAGATTATATGTTAAAGGGGGATGTCAATCTTATGAAAAAAATCAAAAAAGATACAAATGATTTAAAAAAATATCAAAATATAGATAAAGTCCGTATAATTGTGTAAAAGTAAAAAGGCCATATAACAGTCCTTTTACGGTACAATGTTTTTAACGACAAAAACATACCCAGGAGGACTTTTACATGACCCAAGTACATTTTACACTGAAAAGCGAAGAGATTCAAAGCATTATTGAATATTCTGTAAAGGATGACGTTTCTAAAAATATTTTAACAACGGTATTTAATCAACTAATGGAAAATCAACGAACAGAATATATTCAAGCAAAAGAATATGAACGAACAGAAAACCGACAAAGTCAACGAAATGGCTATTATGAGCGCAGCTTTACGACACGTGTAGGCACGCTAGAATTAAAAGTACCCAGAACACGTGATGGCCATTTTTCACCCACAGTGTTTGAACGTTATCAACGAAACGAAAAAGCCCTCATGGCTTCAATGTTGGAAATGTATGTATCAGGCGTTTCAACTCGTAAAGTATCAAAAATTGTGGAAGAACTTTGTGGTAAATCCGTCTCTAAGTCCTTCGTTTCTAGCTTAACAGAACAGCTAGAACCTATGGTTAACGAGTGGCAGAATCGTTTATTATCAGAAAAAAATTATCCTTACTTAATGACCGATGTACTCTATATAAAAGTACGAGAAGAAAATCGAGTACTCTCAAAAATCTGTCATATAGCGATTGGAATAACCAAAGATGGCGACCGTGAAATTATCGGCTTCATGATTCAAAGTGGCGAAAGCGAAGAGACCTGGACAACATTTTTTGAATACCTAAAAGAACGTGGTTTACAAGGTACGGAACTCGTTATTTCTGATGCGCACAAAGGATTAGTCTCTGCCATTAGAAAATCCTTCACCAACGTAAGTTGGCAAAGATGCCAAGTTCACTTCCTAAGAAATATCTTTACCACCATTCCTAAAAAAAATTCAAAATCTTTCAGAGAAGCTGTTAAAGGAATTTTTAAGTTCACAGATATTAACTTAGCGCGTGAGGCTAAAAATCGATTGATTCATGATTATATCGATCAACCAAAATATTCAAAAGCTTGCGCATCATTGGATGATGGATTCGAAGACGCCTTTCAATATACCGTACAAGGAAATTCCCACAATCGACTAAAGAGTACCAATCTAATTGAACGACTGAATCAAGAAGTACGCAGAAGAGAAAAGATTATTCGCATCTTCCCCAATCAAACATCAGCCAATCGCTTAATTGGAGCCGTTCTTATGGACCTGCATGATGAATGGATATATTCTTCAAGAAAATACATTAATTTTGATAAGTAGAAATGGTAAAAACATTGTATAGCATTTTACACAGGAGTCTGGACTTGACTAAAATATAAAAGAGATTTTAAAGATAATTTGTTATGGCTTACTCATCATAGCTTTCTTTTATTTAGCTGGACATGCAACTGGAAAAGGTTGGGCTTACTATACTCAATAAATTACTTATTAGGCTAAAATGAACCCTTTGGTTAACGGGTTCATGATACACGCTTTTATACAATTTTATGTGTCTTGTATTCAAGTCACGCCACAAGAGTATGGTTGACATATCATTTTGACTTTGAACATCTAGATAAATATAAATAAATAATAGAGATAAAAAATGTAGTGTAATCCTTAATTATCTCTATTACTCGATTAATTTGAAGGTGTGCAATCATTCTTTAGACTGCCCTTAGCAATCGAAGTCCATTCAAAATAACAACCAATGTACTTCCTTCATGAATAATGACACTGATGGCAATATCCGTTAAGCCCAAGAAACTAACGACAATTAAAAAAGCAACAACGGCCATTGAAAAAATAATATTCTGCCAAATAACACGGTTCATTTTCGAAGAAATATTATGAGATTGTACCAATTTTGATAAATTGTTTTGCATTAAAACTAAATCAGATACCTCTACTGCCACATCAGTCCCATCTCCCATAGCGATTCCCACATCTGCATTAACAAGAGCAGGAGCATCATTTACACCGTCTCCAACCATGGCGGTCACACCGTATTTTTCTTTTTGTTCGTCTATTATTCTGGATTTGTCTTCCGGCATGACATTTGCAATCACTTCATCTATTCCCAATTGTTTAGCAACCGCTTTTCCCGTCATTTCTGAGTCACCAGTAATTAATGTGGTGTGTATACCTTGTTTCCTAAAATATTCAATGGTTTCTTTAGCATATTCACTCGGAACGTCCATAAGGGCAATAAGGCCTATAACCTCTTCATCTACTGCTACGTATACGACTGTCTTACCTTCTGACGCCCATTCATTATTTAAACGACTATATTCATCTGAAACATCATCAAACGAAGTCGGTTTTCCTATACGATAATTTCTCCCTTTGTAATCTCCCGTCAATCCTTTACCAATTTGGTTTTCTACTTCAATAGTTAGTTTGTTTTTTTGCTCAAACTTTCTTAGAATAGCATCTGCTAAGGGGTGATTGGATTCTTTTTCAAGAGCTACTACGATATCAATCATGTTTTCTTCGTTCACGGAATCAGCAAAATAATAATTGGTTACTTCAGGTTTTCCTTTGGTCAAGGTGCCCGTCTTATCAAATGCAATTGCTTTAATATCGGCTAATTGAGACAGGTAAGAACTACCTTTTGAAAGGACTCCTTTTTTGGCTAAATTAGAAGTCGTCGATAGCGTTGCCGAGACAGTAGCTGCTGCTAAAGCACACGGTGAAGCTGCAACTAAAAGGACCAATCCTCTATAGACACTTTGTGACCATGTCCAATCAAGTAGAAAAGGAGCCAATAACATGAATAACGGAATGGCAATTAAAACAACTGTAACGTATTTCGGTTCAAATTTTTGGATTATACTCGCAGCTTTTGTTTGGTTGTCTTGGTTCTGGTTTACTAACTGTAAAATTTTTGAAAATACTGTATCTTTATTTTCTTTAGTGACTTCCATTGTGAAAGTACCTGTTCCATTGATTGTACTTCCGAAAACGTCGTCTCCTTTGGATTTCTCTTTCGGGATACTTTCTCCATTAATAGACGACTCATCAATGGATGTAGATCCAGACAAAATGACGCCATCAATAGGTACTTGATCGCCATTCAAAACTTGAAGTTGATCTCCCACTTTTAATTCACTGACATCTACATTTTTTGTACTGCCATCAGGTAGGATTAACCGGGCAGTCGTTGGATTCATTTCGAGTAATTTCGTTATTTCTCGTTTGCTTCTTCCTTCTGCATAATCTTCCAAAAAATGTGCGCCAGAAAAAATAAGAATCAATAATGTTCCTTCCCAAAAATTCCCCATCAAAGAAGCTCCAATTGCCGCTAATCCCATTAAAATATGAGAATTAGGTATGAACTTTTTTTGTGCTTTTGAATTCTCAATTGTTTCTCCAAGGCCTTCAAGAAGAATAACGTGATACCCGGCACTGATTGTAGCGATTGAGAACAAAACATTTTGTACCAACTGATAATCTTCATTCAAAAATAGAGCAATCACTGCTAATGCTAAACCAACAAAGTACAAAACGACTGGCATTTTCCCATGATCATGATCGTGACCGTGGTTGTGATTATGCTTTTCTTGAGACTGTTGTTTTTGGACAGTTTCCATTTCTATTGCCTCCCTATATAATTTATAAGTCCTTTGTTTCCATCATTTACTTCTTGAATCACAAAAATTTCCGCTATTTCTGGATCCTTTCGTCTATTCCAAAAGTAAATCGTAATGAATCTACTTTACATATGACTAACTAATCATATGTTTGTATACTCATTTTATATCGCTATATACATTTTGTCAAGATAAAGAGAACGCCACTTCTCTTTTATAAACAAAAGATTAGCATTGTTTCGCTCATATGGTAATATAGATATGAACGAAAGGTCATATGAAAGGAATAAAAACACTATGGATATAAAAACAACTTCTCCAATCGATAAAGAAGGTTCTGTTGCAAAGTTTTAAATCTACTATCAAATAAGGTAGAATAATAGAAAAAGATAGCAGGAGGAATGACGATGAATCCTTTTAAAGGAAAGCAATTTCAGCAGGATGTGATTATTGTAGCCGTGGGCTACTATCTTCGTTATAACCTTAGCTATCGTGAAGTTCAAGAAATCTTATATGATCGTGGCATTAACGTTTCTCATACGACTATTTATCGTTGGGTGCAAGAATATGGTAAACTACTCTATCAAATTTGGAAAAAGAAAAATAAAAAATCCTTTTATTCATGGAAAATGGATGAAACGTACATCAAAATTAAAGGAAAATGGCATTATTTGTATCGAGCCATCGATGCAGATGGTTTAACCTTGGATATTTGGTTACGTAAAAAACGGGACACACAAGCAGCCTATGCTTTTCTTAAGCGGTTAGTGAAGCAGTTTGATGAACCGAAGGTTGTAGTCACAGATAAAGCCCCCTCTATTACAAGTGCCTTTAAGAAACTAAAAGAATACGGCTTTTATCAAGGAACAGAACATCGTACCATTAAATACCTGAATAATTTGATTGAACAAGACCATCGTCCAGTAAAGAGACGCAATAAATTCTATCGAAGTTTACGCACTGCCTCTACACGATTAAAGGCATGGAAGCCATTCGAGGATTATATAAGAAAACCCGAAAAGAAGGCACTCTCTTCGGGTTTTCGGTCTGTACTGAAATCAAGGTATTATTGGGAATCCCAGCTTAAATCATAGATACCGTAAGGGATTTTATTCTTTATTTAAAACTTTGCAACAGAACCTGAAATATTATGATTTAGTGTTTACTGATTATATTTATAAAATATAGAATATAAATTATAAAATAAAATTTACAAAAATCTATTATAGTGTTTAATTAATTGATTTTAAAGGCAAAATTGTATTTTACAAATTATATTTTATAAAATACAAATTATAAAATATAATTTGTAAATAAAAAAAGAAGATCTAAATCTTCTTCCTTTTTTCTTTCTTATATATACGTTCTCTTTCCTGATCTTTCTTCCGCTCTAATATTCGTTTGTAGGTTATTTCTTGATTGTGATCGAAACGTGCAGTTCTTTCGTGAATTAATTCTTCGAGTAGTTCATAGGTATAATCATTATCAGTTGTATCAAGCAAAGCCGTAAATTCGCACCAGACTATGGCTGGTACACCAAGAGACTTGTTGTTTATCTTTAATACATCTTCTTCAGGATGAATATTTTCTAGTAAATCTGTGTTGTCAGAAGTAAATGCTGATTTCGGTTTAGG
Organism: Enterococcus sp. FDAARGOS_375; assembly: GCF_002393265.1. NCBI lineage: Bacteria > Bacillati > Bacillota > Bacilli > Lactobacillales > Enterococcaceae > Enterococcus > Enterococcus sp. FDAARGOS_375. Next base: position 58,159 of record NZ_CP023514.1, read on the forward strand.
GATCTCTTTATAAGAATTATCAGGTTTTTGCTTAGAAAAGAAACCTGGTTTTGCATTATCTGTCATGTTAGTTTTCTCCTTCGAATAATTTTATTCTATGAATGAAATCTTTTGCTAAAGGTACAAAAACTTCTTCGTAAGCAAGTTTGTCCCAATAAGTATCAGTATTTAGACCTGTCCTCGGTGTTGTTTGCACTCGCTTAACATGTGGTAAAATATTATCAAAAAGGTTTTGATCACCAAACTTTTCGATAGCATCGTTGACAACTTGGCGATCTATACTACCTTTACTCAACTGATTTGGAAGTATTCCAACTATTTCAGTTTTACAATCAAATTTTTCAACAAGAGGAGTGACTTCTTCTGATATATAATCTTCAACGCCATCTAAGCTGTCGGATTGTGTTTGAAAAGCCATAATAATATAGTCAGAAGCGTAAGCAGCATTCCTAGTGAAATCAGACATAGTAGGTGGAGTATCGATGAGAACAAAATCGTAATCCGGCTTGACTGGCTCAAGTAAATCTTTCAAGACTGAAATTCTGTTTTTTTCGACCTCGATATAATCAGCGTCTATTCCTTCTATAGCGTCCCCATAAAGCTTAGTTAAATATTTTGGAAAGTTTTTAAAATCTATATGTGATGGAATGCAATCCAAGTTTTCAATAATTGGAAGAACTAATTGTTTTAAATCTCGTTCAACGATTCCAGCTAGCATAGTTTTTTCAATAATGAAAATGTCATCGTCTTTAGAGTGATAATTTTTAGTCAACAACATTGTCTTTGTAGTATTTGATTGCGGATCGGCATCCACTACCAACACTTTAAATCCCATATTAGCAAGTACGTAGCTCAAGTATCTTATAATAGTAGTTTTACCTACTCCACCCTTGGAATTTGCTACAGTAATAGTTAGTGGTCTTCTAACGACATTTCTATATTCAAAAACAATTCTCAAGTTTTCTTGCGATAATTCCATTAAACAAACCTCCCGTTTATAAAATATAAAATATAAATTGCAAAATATAATATATATATCTTTCTAAGAACATTATACCAGAAGGAAATATGTTGTCAATTATAATTTATATTTTATAATTTATAAAATATAAATTATAAATAAGTCACTTAATAATCTTTACAAATGTTTAAAAATAGGGTAACTTTGTAGTATAAAAAAAAGGTTTACAGCATTAAAAAAAAGTTTACACTTTAAAAGAAAATTACATAAAAAAAAGAGACGGATAAAAAAGTGAAATTGCCCTCACTATTCTATCTGAATCACATAAAAAGCCTATGTGTTCTCGCTCGTCTCAGAAGTTATGTAAGTGGCTGACAACCACTTATGTAATTTTGATAAGTCTTTCGGACTGACAATCCGAACTTACAGATTTATTCTACCATTTTTTGACGAGCAACTCAATATATACACGCTTATTTTGTCATTCATTTAAGACTTCTAAGCTATTGGGAGAACACAAATCTTTAAGATTATTTGTGTTCTCTTTTAGTTTGGGAAGGAATAACAGTCATGGCAGCTTCTTTGGATGTCGTATATTCGACAGTATTACAAAATGGTATCCGTAAGTTTAAATATAAAAACAGCCACCTAAAACCGGTCTCTTTTAGTGATCAGTCGGGTAAGGGGGCTATTTTTGCTTACCGTTCAAAGGAACACATGATCGAGGGTATTGGACTAGTGATCACTTCAGAAGAAGGGGTGATCGAAAACAATAATCAATTCACTCATTGGACGCCAAATGTATTTCGCTATGGAACTTATGCTGATGAAGCCAGAATGTTTACAAAAGGTCATTCTGAGGACAATTTGCGTCAAATCAATACTTTCTTTGTTGATTTTGACACATTGGATCCAAACTTTGACTACGGAGAAATTATCTTAGCCAGTCACGAGATCGGCTTTATGCCTACAATGATTCTACGTACACCGCATGGATTTCAAGCTTTCTATGTACTAGACAAGCCTGCATACGTGACGAAGAAATCAAATTTTAAAGTGATCAATGTGGCCAAAATGATCTCAAAAAATCTAAGAAACAAATTTTCAAATGATTATCGGTTTCCAGTTGATGTAAATGCCAATCATTTTGGGATCACACGAATGCCTTCTGAAGAGAATGTTTTATTCTTTGAACCACAGTATCGTTATAGTTTCGAAGAATGGATCGACTGGTCAATGAGAGAAGATGCGGACAAAAAAGCGGAGATCAAGAACGTTTTTGTATTACCATCTACTCAAGAATTTCGTCAAGTCGATGAACCCTGGTTCCAGCTGTTGCTAAAAAGTCAAAAAATACAAGGTGAAAAGGGCGTATATGGTCGAAATAATGTCATATTCACCTTGTCTTTGGCATACTTTTCGTCAGGATACGAAGTAGAAGCATGTGAATTGACGATGTTAGAATTCAATGACCGCTTGGCTAACCCTTTATCTGATCGAGAATTAACCAGAATCATTCGTTCCGCTTACTCCGGAAAATATCAAGCAGCGCACAGGGAAAAAGTTGTCCTATTATGCCAAGAGTGGGTCGATGCCAATCTTTCTGAAGAGCAGCTATTCAATAAAAAACGGGGTTGGTGGAAATTCAAGAAAGAAAGAGCTGTTCGCAAGTATTCACATAGTCATGAATGGGCAGAAGATCTACTGTCCTATTTGAATGAGCAATCCTATGAAGAACAACCATATATTCTTTCTACAAAAAAAGAGTTAACTGAACGTTTAAAGATCCCAAAACGTTCCCTGGACAAAGTACTGAAGCAGTTAAAAGAAGAGAACAAAATTCATTTTCGTGTTCGTGCTGGTCGTAATGGAGGTATTATGCTAGCTTCGATACATGGATTGATGCGCTCCGTTATCCGGCTCAAAAAAGAAAGCCAGGGGGCTTATTTCGCTGCGATCTCAGAAGCTTTTGGAAGAGAATACACGTTTATCCAGACAGCACTGAAACGCTTGATAGAACCCAATAAGAACGGCGTGCAAACAAATCTGTTCATGATCGATACAGGTTGAAACTAAAAGGTGCAAATTGCCTATTACATTATATCTATGATACGTTCCCTCTTTTTCTCCGCCTTGCTTGCTGGTCTTAAGAAAGAGTAGTACTATTATTGCAAACGTAATAATATGGTGGGAGGTCTTTCTGACTATGAGTATCAATACCTTTGTATATCCCTACCCGATCAATGTGTTTATTATTTCGCGGTTAGGTCTGACAGTAGAGCAGTTTTGTGAGTTGCATGGTTATAAGCAGAGTACAGTAGCAAGCTGGGTAACAAGAAACCGTGCAGTAAAAACGTTACCTTGTGATTTTTTATATTGCCTTAGTCTTTCTTCAGGCTGGTCGATGGATGATGTTTATCGTCATTTATTGGTATTGGAGGAGAGGTTTTTAAAGAGTATTAATCCAAAAAAGAAGAAAGAACAGGTGGATTGATTGATGACGGAGGAGGAGTTATCTGTTCTTAATAGAATCAAAGAATGGGCTGTTCTTTTGAAGATTTATTATGGTATTCTGTTCTTTTCATTTGTTACAGTAGGCTTAGTTTCCCTTTTGTTGACTCTTTTATCGTTATGGACGAATATGATGTTATTTTTATATTTACTTTTACTGTTTTTTTTAGGATTAGGGGGAGTAGGTACTGCCATTCTTGATGATTATAAGTGGTCATTGTTTAGTAGAATTTGTAGGAGAATGAAAAAAAGTGCAACTGTTGAGTCTTATGAATGTTGGAAGAAGGAATTGAAGGTATAGATATATGTATCTATAAAAGCTGAGTAAAGAATACTAGGCTTTCTCTTATGTTTTTAAAATGTATACAGGTGGAATATGAGTATTATTTGGACAGGTAGTATTTTTGTCAGAAAAATGGTGTAAATCTTTATATAGGCCTTTATCAAAAGATTTAAGTGTAATAAATTGTGTTATTTAGAAACGTTTTAATTCAATTTAATGAATTTATTTTATTTTTCAGAGTAGATCTATAGTAAATTCCTAAAGGATTGCGGCCGCATTTTTAGTTTTCAAGAAACCAGGTGATTTACTGTGGCGATTAATTTATCTAACATAATTAAAAGTGTCTTTAACGTTGAAGTTGATCCATTTTCAAAATGTATTGCTATTTTATTTATAGTTGTTACAGTATATCTCTTAGTTTTTAATTATAGCGATTTACTTGACGCATATAATGTGTATGAATAATCATTAAAATTTAAATTATAATATCGGTTAACATAAAAAAAAGTTCCAAAATGATTTTCTCAAAGGAAGGATAAAAATTGTTGATCAAAATGCTACCACTTTTAATACTCATAGGGTTTTATATTTTTATTAGTATTAAGATAAGAAATGCGAATGATATTAGCAAAACGACTAAATATGTTTTCTACTTTTTTATTGTTTTGGGAGGGGGAATCCTCCTTTATATTGCATTTGTTTTCTTATTTTTTGGTATAAATTTTTGAGGATGGAGGAGATGTAATAGTTATGAAGAAGACACTTGTTTTCTTTAAAATACATTTATAATACTAATATCTAATCCAGCAAATTTGACAGTGGATAAATTAATATCTAGTGATTATGAACTATCTCAATTTATAATAGATTCGTTAGAGAAGAAGAATCTATGTGTTGTCAGTGATTGAAATCAGGATATATATTTGGTTTTAAAAAATGATTTTGTTAACCAAGATCGAGATTTATTAATACAATAGGTGAGGCGTTAAATAGAAGTAAAGAAGAGAATGAACTTCACTATACTAATAATTTAGACTATCTAGAATATCAAATGGAAAACAATATGGACTAGGGAATAAATAAGATAAATCCTATTGATCATTTAGATAAAGCTCGTAAAATGCATGACGGTTGTTACAAATAGAGGGGGATAATACAATATGAAGATTTATATAAAGTATTTAGCACAACCAAAACCCACTAACATTATGTGCACTGTTGTTTCTGAATATTTTAATTGCTTATATTTATTATACTTAAGAAGTAGCAAAATATACGACTAAAAAATAAACAGACTGAAAGAAGTGAAAACAAATGACAAAGGAACGGCTGCAAATTTATATTGATCCTGAACACAGAGAAGCATTAGAAGAATTAAAAGAATTGTTAGCAGTGGAAGATTCAGCAACGGATAGTGCCTTAATTCGCTATATTATTTTGGAATTGTATCGATTAAAGACAAAAGAAAATATCCAAATGCGGGCACTTTTAAACCGTTTGGATGAACTTTTAATTTATTCAAATAGTTTTGCGGAAACAATGGACGTCGATATTTTTGATCTCGAAAACTCTGAAAAATACAAAGAAGTAAAGGCACAACAAAGAGGAAAATGGGCAAATAGTCGGCGAAAAAAAGCAAAAAATAAATCACAAAAAAGACCCGTTAATAATCAAAAAGAGAAAGCAAAAGAAGAAAAAATAAATTCAGAATCGCTCACTTACAATGATCTGATTGCGAAGTATTTGTAAAAATTTGTCTTTCAAAAAGGACGATCGATGGTGGTACCTAGAGACTACTTTTCGCAAAAATGACTACTTGAGTAGTCTTTGAACAACTCCCTGACAACTGCTAAAAACTATGCTGTGGTATCACATTTATTTTCTTCAAAACGCAATAGGCACAGCCTATTTTCCCACTTTCAACATGAGTGTGGTGCGTTTACCTTATGCTCTTTCCCTTTTTGATCTAAAAGAAGCAATCGATTTACCTGTTCCTTCCCTTTTTTATCAATATTTTTTCCTAAACGGTGAGTATAATTGTCGCTTTTCATTTTTATTTTAATATTCAAATTGAAGACAAGGAGTTCGGTTAGTTGATTTATACAATTAGTGACATTCAAAAATTATGTACACCAATATTTTTAGAATGGAAAATAAAAAAAGCTTTTTTGTTTGGGTCATACGCTCGAAACGAAGCAACAGAAACCAGTGATTTAGATATTTTAATCGACGGTGAAGGGTCTTTGCTCCATAATATATTTGATGTGATTCGGTTAAAAAGTAAATTAAGTAGCGCATTAAAAAAAGAGATAGACCTTATTACACTACGTGCAATCAACGCAGAAACAAACAAAAAAAGAAACCCTCTTCTCAAAGAAAATATAGAAGCAGATTGTGTAATGATTTATGATTTTAAAACGAGCAACTCATTTAAAGTAAAGGGTTGAAGCGCAGATATCATTGATCAATTTTTACAAAACTTTTGATTAGCTAGAGAGAAAAAACTTTGCAAAATAGTTTACTTTCGTTATGATAAAAAAGAGAAATGGCGTACAGTGTTTGCTGTGCAGACGCTGTAGGATTTTTGCGCTAGCAAAAAATCCTTGTAGCCTTTCTGGTGTCACTTCAGCTTGCTGTGCGAGCTGAAGTGACCGTGAACCCCCATTTACTAATAGGGGGGTTAGGAAACAACTTCCTACATGTAACGAGGTCAGTAAAACGTTAGTGCTGCATGGGATTGGTCAATTTTAAGGTAGGTCACATTTTCGACCATAGAAAGTTGAAAATGTGACCTACCTTTTCGATATCAATTTCCAAATAATTTCAGAACGAAAAAATGACTGGTACTGATTGCTGCATTTTGATTTTTTCAAAATTTCTTGCTATAATAAATGTGCGAAGCGATATTAAAGAACAAGCATGTTTACACCAAAAAACCCTCCTACTGCGAATAGGAGGGCTTTTTTTGCGCTGTTGCGACTCCAGCGTTGGGGCCAGAAGGCAACTGCTTCGACTATCGGCTAATCGTCTAGCCAGCGATCAACTAGTAAGAGTACTAGACCCACGAATAGTGGAGCGATAATCAGCGATATTAAAGTTTCTAGCATATTTACACCCCCTCACGGGGCAGTTGCCATTAACGAGTATAACATGAACAATTCAAGTGATCAGTTGTTTCTTTATTTCCTATTGCCTTTATAATAATCCATAAAAAGAGGAGTTGATCTTGTGCACGGTGAAGAGGATTCTCGGCTAACCTATGAACTTTCCCGCTACTTGACCAATACAGAATGGGATCGAATCGAGCGAACCAAAAAAATTTATGAAAGGATCAAGAGTGAGGAAGAACTGAACCGACTCGGTAAATCCACAAAAATCCCTTTCGACCATTTACTGCTGATCATGCAAGGTGAGATCATAGCGGACGACTATACACTAAAATTACTAGAATAAAACATGTAGTTTTCTTACTGCATGTTCCTCTACTTTGATTGCTGCATTCAATCGGTTTCGCTTGGCAAAGCGAATTCCTGTATACTAAAAGAAAAACAAACGAGGTGGCACCCTTGTGACAACGGACAGATAACCAAAACAAATGTTGACAGTAAAAGAACTTGCTGAATTTTTTGGTATCAGCAGACAAGCTAGGTCGTCCCGATTTGCTTGAAGCGTTCGAAGTTCCTGACACAGCAGCTGCACGTATACTAAGACTAAAAACTGATAGACCAACATTAAGAAAAGAGAATATATTATAGAAAATATAACTTTAAGGTGGAATAGTTATGGGTAAATTCTTTTCAAAATATGATTATTTTTTATATTTTATTGTCGTTATTTTAAGTTTAATCGTATTTCTAGCAAGACATAGTACAATTTGGTTAGTGTTATTTTTCGGGTGGTTAAGTATTGGATTTACTCATGTTGCAAGAAAAAAGCACAAGTAGCAAAGTAAAAAAAAACTTGCAAAGATTTTTCTTTGCAAGTTTTTTTACTTTAATTGAGATCTTATCCATTCTATTGCAGAACTTTTGCTATTATTTGTTCGAACATCTGGATTAATAGGAACATTTTTATAAATTTTATTTGTTCTGTCTTTTACAAAAGCAGAAGTTATTTGTAATGTCGATCCATCGTATAAATAGACAGTTTGATTGGCAGAAGTGTAACCTGCTGAATCAGACCCAAAAAATTTAACATTAGGGATCCCCTTAAAGCACAAAGCGGTTAATTCGCCAGAACTCCCTGTATTACTGTCTATTAATATGGCAATCGGCACTTTTTTTATTTTTTTGTTATCACTTATTTTTATTGTTGAGATGTTACTGTTTAATTCGCCACTTTTAAGAGTTACAGGCTCTAAATCGTTGTTTTTATCTACATAACTAAATAATTTACCATCTGGTAATATGGCAGATAGACCTAATATCATAGGAGCCATATCTCCTCCTGTATTTCCACATAAATCAACAATTACGGACTTATAAATTTTCTTATGCAATGCCGTTTCTAAAATAGTAGTATACTCTTCGGCTTCTTTATCACTTCCAGTAAATGCAGGAATAGTTAATACTAAAATATCATTTTCGACTTCTGCCTTGGGTTTTACATATTCTTCAATACTTTTTTTTGACATATTTTCTTCATCTTCAATAAACGAATGCTTGCCTCCTGCAACTTTAATCGCCTTTTTTAAATTAGGGATTGTTTCTGCATAATCTTTAGCATTTGATGTTTCTTGTATCGTATTTTTTTTAGTTTCTACCCATTCTTTTGAGTCAGTGAACAGCCCAAGTTCGTCCATGTTATTTAGGGCAACTTGTACATACTTCTGAGGAGATGGTGGTACTAAATATATGTTTAATTTATACCCCCAAAAATAGATAATCCCTAAAAATAAAACACATATTGTCACTACAGCTAATAAAATACGCTTCACTATTTTCATACTAAGTATTCTCCATAAATGATTTTAATATTATTAAAACATAATTTGGATGGAAAACCATGGACCTTACGACCGATTAGTGATAAAAACTATTAGCGTTCATTTTTCTCTCTAATCTCTAAATAGTTGCTTATTATATTTTTTTCATATGCATTTTTGAAAAATATTTTCTAATTGATTAGAAAGGATCTTATTGAAATTCGTTTATTAGATCGGATTCCTGTATACTAAAAGAAAAACAAACGAGGTGACACCCTTGTGACAACGGATAGATAACCAAAACAAATGTTGACAGTAAAAGAACTTGCTGAACTTTTTGGTATCAGCAGACAAGCTATGAGGAAACATGCTGACAACCTAGAGCCAACATACCTTGCCAAAAACAGCCAAGGGTATAAGACAGTTCTGTGGTCGGGAGTGTTGCACCTTGCTGACAAGCTAGGACGTGCTGAGTTGCTTGAAGCGTTCGAACTTCCTGACGCAGCAAGCTCTGACAGTATAGAAACGAAGTTGTTTGCACAGTTGCAACAAAAGGACGCACAAATTGAGCAGCTGCAGTCGTTATTAGCCCAACAACAAAAACTTCTTGATCAGCAACAACAACTAACTTTGCAAGTGAACAAACAAATACTGCTTCTGACGTCGCAGGAACACTTCTCATAAGATTTAAACAAAGAATCCAACAAAATGATACCAAAAATTTTAAAACGTCTCAAAGTGGTTATGAGACCCCCTCAGAACATAGGGGGAAATTTACTCCTGAAAATGAAGTCGTGCGACTGAAACAAGAAAGACAGAAGAAGTGGTGGCACTTTTTCCGTGAAACCTAAGATAGCGTTGAAAGGATGAATGGTGTATGTCGTTTTCAGCTTATGTTGACAGCTATCCGATTACTGCGTATATCGTGGGGCACCTTGGTTTGTCGGTGAGTGATTTTTGTCGGCGGTATGAATTTGATCCCACGATCGTCAGCGGCTGGCAGACAGCGAATCGTTCCGTTTTCTCCTTGCCTGCTGACTTTGTGGAATGCCTGGCTATTACGTCCGACAAAACAGCGGATCAAGTCCGCTGCATTTTACGCTTGTTAGAAAAGCAACATTTCGCTTATCTTGCGACGAGTCCAGCTTGGAACATAACACCGTTCCAACTCGTCCCCCCGATTTCTTCAAAAAAGATCCAAAGAGAAGAAGCTTGATTTACCGACGTTTTAGGCTCTCAACATAGCTAGACCAATTGAAAATCACAAAGAACGCCCGTCAATCGTTGCCATTTTGAGAAACAAAGACGAAAAAAGACCTGGAAACTCCAGGTCTTTTTTGATATAAAATTCAGGTTCAAACAACAACTGTTTGTATCACCTATCATGAAAAGAGGAATAATGTGCGATTATTTGATGTTCACCAATTTGAATTACCTGAAAAAGAGGTGATCGATTGGGAAAAAACCAAAGGAGAGATCGGATCGATGCTCTCTAGTTATCTTGTTTCAAGAGAAAGGATGGGATTGACGAGAATGCCGCCGATCCATTCAACGTATTCGCTTTTAGACCAAGATATACCAGAAATCAAACACTCTAGCTTTGTTCAAGAAAATCAGCAGTTCAAACAAGAGTTTCTTTATTTTCACCACTTGTTTTCTTTGGGTCTGACGGCCATTAGCCATCCATATAAACCAGAAATTACCGATCGGAGACGAAAGATTTTTTTGATGCGTTTTGTCTACGGATTATCAATCAATCATGTGAGCGATCGGATCCATTATCAGAAAAATGTGATCGTCGATGATTCTCAATCAGGCTTACTGCAGTTTGCGAACGCTTTGTCTATTTTGGCTTTAAAAGAACAAGAGATCTCTGCCTGATCCTGGTATTTTTTTCTACCGATTACTTCGGGTTGTGTCAGCAACACGGTTTCTGAAGGAGCGGTGGTGGTGGCTGGAGCGACTGAAGGAACAAGCATTTCACTCGGATTTAGACATAAAAAAAACGCTAAAAGCCTTGATAAATATAGGTTTTTAGCGTGAGTTATGGTATAATATGAGTACAGTAAAGTTTGTGACGGTGGCGCTTTTTTTGAAAGTGAGGTGGTGCATTATGAATGTACTATCGAAATCTGAAGAAAGGGTAGCCTTTTGCAAGATGTGGATATAATCGGCATTTTGTTAGCAATAGCGCCTGTTTTGTTAGCCTTCATTGGTTTAATCGAAGCATGTGTGAAACTAGCAGATACGATTATAAACACTCGTTCTTCTAAGCGTAAAAGCAAGAAGAAACGAAAAAAGAATGCAAAAAAATAACCGTCAGCTTTAGCCAGAGGACGATTATTTTTTAACAATTAATTAAACTGGCCACCGTCTTAAACGGTGCTGTAGGGGAGTTGTTAGCGCAACTCCTCTTTACATAGTAAGTATAGCAAGATTTCAGTGAAATATCAACCTTTTGCTCTACAGACGTGCCTTGCACGTCTATTTTTTTTGCCCTCCTAAGTGGTGGAGGCGGCTGGAACGTGGAGGGCAAAAAAGATCGCTTTTCTTTCTTAAAAAAGGTCTAAGTACCACCATTATTTTAAATCTTTTCTATTTGTAAATTCAAAGTGTCCCAAAACTTTACAGCGATAAATTGACCTATTGTTCGTGCTATTCTACTATCGCACTGTTTCGCACGGATGTTCCATGTTCCCCACATATCATGCAGTTAAGTTTTGAAAAAAACTATAGACGTCAGTTAAATTCGCATTACACACTATTTTTTAAACCAAATAAGTTAATATTTGATTCGTTTTATATAGTTATCTAATTAAATGGTTAAAGAGAGATAGGACTGTGAGCGGTTGGTGGTTATTTAAAAGCCCCTTTTAAGGGGCTTGCGAGTGGTGATCCCTTTTAGGGCTGTTAAAAAGCCACCCGTTTTCACGGGTGGATATTTACTTTAGGTATTAAAAAACATATCGTTCTCTAGGCTGTCAGGTATCTTTGACCACCATTATTCGTACATTGAAAGAGTTTAAAAGCTATTTACCAAAGCAATCTAAGAAGATTCTCCCAAGAGTATTAATGGTTGATGAATTTCGTTCGCATGCTTCTATAGAAGATAAAATGAGCTTTATTTGCGCAGATGGTGAAACAGGAAAATTAATAGATGTTTCGCCTACGTGTAAATTACCTCAATTAACAAGCTATTTCTTAGGGTGTACCAATCCAGAAGAAGTAGAATTCTTTGTGACAGATATGAACGTCGCCTACTTCCAGCTCGCTAAACGTGTTCTGCCAAAAGCGAAAATAGTGATTGATCGATTGCTTGAGTTTTCTGCGCACCTAGAAGGAGGCGTATCCCTTTTTTCATGAATTAGTTGAAGCCTTTCGAGACAAAGACCCTGACTTATTTTTCTCCTTATTGACAGAACTTCCCGAAACGTTAGATGACAGCTTTCGGGAAAAGCTTCAAAACCTTCTTACCCATGAAGAAGGCATCACCAACACAATGATCTATCCTTATTCCAATGGAAAAATAGAAGCGAAGAATACCCATATAAAGACAATGAAACGAGTATCCTACGGATTTAAATCATTCGAGAACATGAGAATTAGAATCTTTTTGATCAATCAATTAATCAAAGTGAGATAACAAAAAATCTGAGCCAGAATGTGGTTCATTCTGACCCAGATTTGATTTCGCACAACTTATTACAATAAAGCCAAAAAAAATTTTTTTGGTATTGATTATAAATAAAAAGCATTAAGATTTTCGGGTTATAACAATTTAAATAGACCAAGTTAAGTTAATTAAATATTGACATGTGTGATTAGAAATAATATCATTATTTTAATCCAGAGAAATCTGTGATTTATATACTGCTGCGAGAGAACTTTTCGGAAAGAAGGTAATTATGGGTGCTGCAAAAAATTTTAAAGAAATAAACGTTAAAGATATTATGGAAGATGAATTCGGTGTTTCTGACTTTCAATTGTCTGAAAATTCTATACAATTGAGTTCTCTTTGTGCTAGTCAATGTAGTTCTAAATGTTCGTCTAATTGTGGTAGTACATGTGCTAGTGCATGCAGTTCAAAATGCAGTAGTGCCTGCGCAGGTCTATGTATTGGTGGAGGCGTATCCGATGCAATGGATTTGTCTGAGGTAGTTTCGAAAATCGATATTATTTTATAAAGAAAATCTCTCGTTGCGGTATATATTTTCTTCTTTTAGCAAGAATATAAAAAAAGAGTATACCTTTTAAACGTCGTGATACTAAAGGAGATACGAAATGAGCATTAAAGAAAGTATATCAGCATATAAAGCCAAAATTTTATTGTTATATGTATCGACCATAGGACTCGCTATAATAATGGTAACTATCCCATTTATTGAAGGGCGTTTGATAGATAGCCTAGTGTACATAAAAAATAAAAACCTTTTTATTTTTTATTGCTTGATATTATTAGGATTAGGAATAGGCAGGATAATATTTTCATACTTTACTACTAAAGTCACAATTGTTGTAAAACAGCAAGTGACAGTAGATATTAACAAAAAAATACTTCATAAAATTTTGAGAAAAGATTCCAGTCAGATGGTGAAAATGGATCTAAACTATCTCAATTTTAGAGTTAATGATGATCTTGAGCAAGTATTAACCTTTTTCTTTGATCAGTTGCCTTTGTTAGTAACTAATGTAATCACTGTTGCTACTATAGTTGTATTCTTCTTTTTTGTTAATAAGATAATTTTATTATCTTTAGTTATTATAATACCTTTATATTTTATTTTGTTTATTATTTATAACAAAAAAATTTACATATCCACCTATTTTTTATCTGAGAAACAAACTATATATAATTCCATTCTAAATTCTATCTATAACAGATATGTAAATATCAAATCGAATGAAACAATAGATAAAGAGATAAAGAGATTAGAAAAAACAGAAAAAGAGTTGTTAAATGAAAAAAAGATAAACTATCATTTATTCTTTAACTTATCGTCAATAAAAATAACTCTAACTTTGATTTTTCAAATAGTTTTTTTTATTTTGGGAGGATTTGCTATTTTAAATGGATACTTAACGATTGGTTTGTTTACAGTTACTATCCAATATTTCTCATTTTTACTAAATACTGTTGATGAAATGTTCTCAATTTATTCAGATGTGCAAAAATCTAAAGTTTCTTGGAACAGATTATCAGATATAAACAAGCTACCTAATGATATTGATGGATTCTATAGTTTGGATAAGATTCGTATGATTGAGGTTAGAGATTACAATTTTTCTTATGACGGAGAAAAGTATTTATTCCCCCAAAATCTCAATTTTAAGTTTGAGACTAACAATATTTATGGGATTACAGGAAAAAATGGAGCTGGAAAAACTACTTTTTTATTATGTTTAATTGGTTTATTGAAGAATTTTACAAAAGGCGAAATTTATTATAATAAGAATAAATTGAGCGATATTAATATGAAAAAAGTTAGGGAAGAATCGACGTCGGTTTTCCTAAATTCAATGTTTGTTGATAATCTAGATGTTAAATCTTATCTAACATCAATTAGAGAAATGGATGAGATTTACTCAATATTAGAAAAAGATGTAATGAAAGATTTTTTTGATTCGAAATATTTTTCAATATACGATAATTTAAGCAAAAATATTGATGTTCTGTCTTCAGGAGAGAGACAGATGGTATATATTCTAGGAACAATATTGAAGAAAAATACAAAACTATATGTTTTCGATGAACCATCATCAAATTTGTTTGATGATCTAATTCCAGTACTAAGAAGACTGTTAGACTTTATTTCAAAGGATAAAATAGTCATTGTAATAACGCATGAACCTAAACTTCTAAAAGGAATGAAAGAAATATGTCTAGAAAGTAGGGATTAAAAAATGAAATTATACAGATTTGATCAATTTATCATGATGAATTTATCTGATAAAGAGTCAATAATTCAAAATACATCTGGTATTACTAAAATCAATCACCCCCAGGTTATTGAATTTTTAAAAATAATTGATCGCGAAAATGTGCTGACCGTTGAACATAAATATATAGAAGATTTTTTTAAAGAACTGACTCCTCGGGTAATCGAATTTTTTGAAAAATCAAGCATTATTAATGAGGTCAAGAAAAAAGAAGAATATAGCCAAATTCTGTTTTTTTCAAATGATAAAACAATAAATAAAAGTTTAAATTTCAACTTAGAAGGATCTTCAATAGAGTTTAGAATAGAGTGTATAAAATCAGCTGAAAGTATAGATAGTAAAATTTTGGAAATTTCAAACATTGAAGATTTTTTAATTATAGTGGTACTAAATCCCTTTGATTATAATATGTTTGTAAAGAGTAATGACTTAATAAGAAAAAGAAATTTAAAGGTTGTTTATTGTATAGGATATAATTCAAAATTTTATATTACAAATATTTTTAAAAGAGAATGGCATAATCCATGTCCAAAATGTTTTTTTTCGCAACTCGAAGCCAGCTTACGAGCAAAAAATAGAAATAGTCATAGTGTGACATTCCAAACAATTGTGGATTTAATTTATAGCAAGAATATAAAATATACTCCTGAATTACCTGTATCTAATAGAAATGTGATTGGTCTGGTACAAAAACTATTATCCTTTGATGAATTAGATGTAGAGAGGCATGCTAACGAGATTATCGAAATTGATCTTAAAGGTGAGACTCAGTATGATCAACCGATACATTGGGAATTATGTGATTGTATATACTGAAAATGCTTCCAAAATAAAACGTTCGCTAGGTGAGGTTATAATGACAAACAAAATTATAATAAAAAAAATTCATCAGTATTTCTTTGGGTATTTAACGTATCCACAAATTGAAGATAATTATAAATTAATTGAAGTAGCCGAGAATCGTGATACCGAGAATGATGAGGATTTTAATATTGAAGTATATCCTAAAATACCAATTAAAAATATTTCTATGGAACTTTATAATTATTTTAATCAATTAAATAAATTTATTTACTCTCATGAAAAGATAACCTCAATTCAAGTATTGGTTTGCGAAGACTATTTTTCGTTAAAGCGTGGCAGCTATAATTTAAAGTTCCCCTACTTATTGCTCACAGATAAATTTGAAGAAGAAAGAACCGGTCAACTTACTGAGAAGGATTGTCAGATGATTTTTTTTGTATACACAGAACTAGAATGGATAGAGCATTTCCATAAAGTTGGTTTATCAGAGAGTTTAAAGCAGGCTGGAGAAATTAGATATTTTTCTAAAAAATTCTGGAGAGAGAACGGGAGAAGGAGCAAAAAAATTAAAACAAGCCCAAATAAATTAACTAACATGGCTGGTTTAAATGTAAATAAAGTATTATTTTTGGATGCCATTGGTATTTTAGGGAAGGAACTGTAATGCTATTTGATACTTACGACATGAACTATGTCACATCTAATGAAAAATTCTTATCGAGAGGTTTTATCACTTTAGGGTCTATCAACACATTGTATATTGACAATAAATTAATGCCATATACTGCTTCTTCATACGATAAAAGATTGAGTATTTCTCTTTCTAAATTTTACAGTGAGTACTTAGAGCGTTCATCAATTGCCTTTTTATTCAATGATAAATCATCTATCAGTAGTTTGAATTTACTGAGCGGAAAATATAAAAAAGTTACTGCCTCAGAGTTTTCTTATGGACCTAATAAAACCAATGGACACGTTGATTCGACAGGAAGCGCATCAGGGAATATGGAATCCAAAAAAATAATAGAAAAGGCATTATCTGAATTGATTGAAAAAAATGAGTTATTCCTTTTTTGGTATAAAAAATTGGGGACTAGAATAAGATTAAATATTACTATAGAAAATGATTTAAAGAATAACGGCTTGGAAAATTTTGATAATAAATTTTTTTTAATTAAGAATATCAGCAGCTGGCCTACGGTTCTACATATAGTGTTTAAAGATAGAAAATTAGTGTCTTATGGAATATCATGTGATCCTGACTTAAATAAGGCTATTAAAAATGCTATCGAGGAAGCTAGAATTTTGAGAATGCTTAACATGTATGCTCGAAAATCATACTTTAATTTAAGTGAAGAAGATCATGAATGGTTATATCAATGGACTAATAGTCTTCCTACCTTTTTAAGTGATGTTAAAACGGAAGAACAAAATTATATTAAGTACTTAGATATATATTTGACTTCTAAGATAAAAAATTTAGATGTGATATTTTTAAACAAGGTACCTTACAATTACTCAGGTAAAACATTGTCGATCACGTCGGATTATCTAATCAAATGTGTGCCTGCCATAAATAATTTGAAAAATTGTATGCATATTCCAATAGTCAAAGAAAATGGAGGTATATCTTTGTTGCAAATGAAAGATTGCCTAATTGAAGTTTAGTGTACTAATGGGTTACTTAACAAAAGGTTAACAGTAGGGGGGAAATGTTTTTTGGAATACTCAAATGGGTATACATTTATTATAGATATTCCCAAATTTATAGGTCAGAATAGTGAAGGCAATTTACTGTCTTTAAATGTTGGAAACAGTTTTTCCGGTTCGTCAAATAGTGACTTCAGAAAAGCACTTCTAGGAACTATTGGTGAAGGAATGGAAAGGCAAATTCTATATGATTCTAATGTCGAAAATAATTTAAATTTAAATTGTATCAATCTCTTTACAAAGAAAATAGAGTCTATACCAGTAAATCAGCATACGAAGAAGTTCTTTTTTGATACCTGCGGACTGGCTACGCATCTTAGTACCTCAAACGCACTGGAAAATGCTCTAGGAGAATTTATTGAAAGGCAATCTTTTATATTCACCTATCTCTCAAAAAGAAAAGTTAAGAAGGTTATTAAAAATAACTTTTTCAAAGAAATAATACCTGACTTTCTTCATGATTTGAAATTTTACGAAATATCATTAATTTCGTCATACAAAGTTTTTTTTTCGATAGGGCTATTGAATACCTCTATAGTGATAGGGTTGGGAGCGGGATATACGGATGAAGAAGCACTGTCAAAATTAGCAAAAGAAATTTCCTCTTTTTCACCACATGGTAGCATAAAGGCAATAGATGGGGAAAGATATGACTATATACATCTATTTCATATGCTACCAATCGAAAATATAATCAGAGCATATCAGTTTTTAGAAACGAGTATAAACATCTACGAACCTAAAAAAGAAAAAGTTCCAAAACAAGATGAGGTCTTAGATGAATTGAATCGACTATGGGGAATGGAGCCTATGTGTACTGCTTTAATGAATGATCATTACAATACTTCAAGGTATACCTATAGTAAAAACATTAAAGTATTTGATTTGACCTGGTTTCCGTCGTTAAATTTACCAACATTTACAGATGAAATATATGATAGTGTTGAAACCAAAGGTAATTGTATTTTAGATAGGTCAGCAAACTTTATTCCGTTTCCTTAAAATAGGAGGTAAAATGTTAGAAATTCGAAAAAATCCGGAAGCAATTTATAACCGAGTGGATGATGAAAAATTTATAGTAAAAATGTATGGAAAAGAAATTATTTTAAGAGGTGTAAATGTTGAAAAGTATTTTATTCCTATATTTGATTATTTTATAGCACCTTCAAGTTTGGAAAAGTTAACGCTTCATTTGAAAAAAACGCTCATGTTTGAACCAGACTACGATAAAATTCACTCAATTGTCCTTACTTTGATTAAAGAACGGATTTTATTGTGTCAAATTTTAAGAAGAGAAATAGAAGATAGCGATGAAATAAACATTTTGCTAATTGATTTTTCTAAGAAAAAATTGGGCAGAAAAATTAAAAATATCTTTGATAATTCAGATGATTTAATCGCCCATAATTATGAGACTACACTTGCTGAATACGAAACTTTTGACGATCTTAAATTTGAGGTTCTCCTTGAAAAAGAATATCACATTGTTATTCCTATTTTTTGGGAGGTTGAACCAGAGGTCATTGAAACAATAGGTCAATTTGGATTAAATTGTATTCTCCCAATAATTTCAAATTATAATTATTTTTCAATTGGACCCCAAATAAGTCCATTATCAAGCTTAGCAAATGCAATATTCAGCTTGAGAAAAGAGATGTCTAGATACTATTATGTAAATAATCAAATAAAATGTTCTAACTTTTCAATTTGTTTGGGACATGTTATTACAGAGATCATTGAGATTACAAACTTATTTTATAGTAATACACAAGAAAATAATTCCATGACTATCAAAGACATGATTACTTTTAACTATAATTCATTTTGTCTGACAGTCAAAAGATACAGAAATATTGAAAGAGGTGATTATATATGAATTATGAAGAAAAATGTATCAGGTGTAATGACTCCACACTATTTGAATATTTTCATAATGAAACATCCCTATCCTTAAAAGATAAACATGTTTTTGATCGGTCTATTTCAGAAGCTTTTGATAATAATTTGTTTTTAAATGAGCTTTTAAACGTTAAAAAAAGGAAATTTAAAAATAACGAGAATAAAATAAATTTAGATAATTTTATGGAAGATATAGAAATTGAAAAAATTTTTTCTAAAAGAAAAAGTTGTAGAGTATTTAAGAATCAAATTATTGATATTGGTATTTTTTCAGGAATATTTAAGATGGGATATAGTATGAATAGTGACAATAGGATAACTATTCCCTCCGCTGGTGGATTATACCCTATAAAGTTGATGGTCATTGTTAATAACATAAGTGAAATAGATTCAGGAATTTATGAGTATGATCCTATTAATTGTTCCTTATACCCATTATCAAAAATGTTCGCAATGCAAGATTATAAAAAAATAACTTCATCTGGAACTCTAACAGAAAATGCAGCTTTTTCAATTCATTTTCTAGGCGATCCTAGACTAACCTGTTATAAATATCAAGATAGAGGATACAGGTTTTTGAATATAGAGTGTGGTCATATTGCCCAAAATATATCTCTAGCATCTACTTACCTAAATGTTGGATCTATTTGTTCAGGAGGGTTTTTGGATGGTCAATTTATAGATTTTTTAGATTCTAAATTAGGAATTGACTATAGCCCATACCTTTATCTGTATGAAATGTTTTTTGGATATGAATCTGAGGTGCATTCTACTGTCTAGAGAAGCCCTAAAAGTTATAGGTATTATTACAATGTTTATCAATCATTTTGGTAAAACTTTTGAGATATATCAATATTCAAGTATTGCCTTTTTTTTAACAGAAATATTAGGCAAGCTTACGTTTCCAATCATGGCCTTTCTATTAGTTGAAGGATTCACACATACAAAAAATATTAAAAAATATTTATTCAGGATGTTCATAGGATGGATTATTTCTATATATCCATTCTATCTATTTACAAAGCACGATTATACTTTTGAATCCATAAATATATTTGGAAATGTTTTTTTCACCCTAATGATGGGACTGATACTATTGGTCCTTTTGAAAAAACTTAAAAATAATATCGTGAAATTTATTCTATCTGTTATGGCTTGTTTGATTACTATTTCATCTGATTGGGGAATAATAGGTATTTTATTAATAATTGGTTTTTTTATTACAAAAGAGAATAATAAAACACATCTTCCAATTATATGTACTACGATTTATGTTTTTTTATTGTTCTTTTTTGAATATATTAAAAATCCGATACAGATCCCTGTTTACGAAATTTTTACATCACTTGGTATTCTGTTTTCATTGCCTATATTAAAAAGTTATAAAAATATTGAGTATCATGGCAGAAAATCTTTTAATCTTTTTTTTTACTTTTTTTATCCAGCCCATTTAATTTTGTTAGTAGGTGTTAAACATTTATTAACATCATAAATAACCCTTTAAAGTTAAGGGCATAAAATGGGTGAAGAATTTTGAATGAATGGTAATCTTTCGTTTCATTAAAGATTATTAAAAAAAGAAAGGGTCAGAAACTTTTAAGCTTTTGACCCCTTTATTTTTCCTTGATATACTTGACTTTGAAAGGTGTCAGAACCTTATTCCCAGCAAGTGTGAGAAAAAATGGCAATTTATTGGTATTCACGAGTCAATACCAGCAATCAAGATTACAAAACTCAAATTTTGAAATTAGAAGATACTGTTGCTGAAAAAATCTTTAGTGAAAAATACACCGGCACAAAAAAATACTAAGAAAGACTTAAAATGGAGGGTGTTTCCAATAGTACAAGCGGAGAAAAAGAAAAAATGGACAGATAAAAAATTAGATAGTCTAGGTGAGTTGATTTTGAAGCATAAATTCTGGACTATTGTTGTAGTAGTTGTTATTCCAATCCTAATTTTAATTGCTTTAAGCTATAAATTCAAAAATATAAATATTATTGATTGGTATTCATTTATTTTAGGTATATCTAGTTTTCTTGTTGGAATTTTAGTGTTAGAATCAATCACCGAGAAAGAAAGATTGTTGGACGCCATGCAAAATAAGAGGAAATCTGACACAATTCAAAATCTTTACAACGAATCTATAATAATAATGGAACAATTTTTGAATTATGACAAAGACTTCGAAGAATTTCAAAAGCAGGAAGAATTGGGTATGGAACAACATAGGGAACTTAAACAGAATTTAACGAAACTTACTCAAAATTACAAAATCAATATTGATAGTTTTTCAGACTTTAATAGCTACAGTAATGAAAGTGAAGTTAATTGGTTTAAAAAGAAAATTACTTTTTTGTCCTATATGAAAATTGTCAATTCACTTTATAGTGATTTAACAATTTTGAAAGAAGAAAATGATTTCACAGAAGAACTGAAAATCTGGGAGGATAAATTGAAATGAATAAAGAAGACGTTGCAATGAAGTTAATAAATTTAATTGAAGAAAAATTAGAAAGTATGCAATGGGATACTATTAGAGGAGGCGTAGTAGAAACAGGAGTGTTTATCAGTGATGAACCAGAAACAAGGTTTCTAAATGGTTATCTATCTCAAGGCGTTAGTAACAATTTTATGGTTATCGGACAATACATGGATCGTTTTTATACTGATAGCGATAAATTCCATGATAATTTAGATTATTTTATTTCATTTGGAGATTTAGAAGTCGAAGATAACGACATACCTGTACCTATAAATGTGAGTACCATCTTAAGAAAAGATTTAAAGTCTGCCTCATTTAAAATCAAATTAAAAGATTTATACGAGAAAATAGCTATTACAGTTTCCGGTGCTGATAATACGGAAGAATTTTTCAATTCTTTCATAAAATAATTATATTAAGTTATAAAGATAAGAGACACAATCTGCTTGAGTCTCTTATTTTTGTATCCCAAAATTCCATAATAAATCCATAGTTCGCTTTCTTCACTCTTTCAGTAGCCTAATTTAATTAGGTTACATAACATATTATGAGGCCACCAGAGTATACCCTGTTGGTCTTTTTTTGTATTCATGATATACTTGGTTTTCTAAGAGGTCAACAGAGTTGGGCAACAGGATTTTTAAAATGATCCAAATTTTGAATTTTCAAAGGAGTTTTTTCTATGGCCAAAATTGGATATGCACGAGTAAGTAGTACAGATCAAAATTTAGATCGACAATTAGAGCTTTTATCTGACTGTGATAAAATTTTTACTGACAAGTTGAGTGGAAAGGATACAAATCGAGAAGCATTTCAAGAAATGATGAATTTTATTCGTGAAGACGATATTGTGGTAGTCACCGAACTTAAACGTCTTGGTCGTAATAATAAAGAATTAACGGAAACAATGAATTTAATTCAATTGAAGAAAGCCACGCTTGAAGTATTAAATTTACCAGCGTTAACAGGTATTACTGATGATAACCTACGCCGATTACTTAATAACTTGATTATTGAATTATATAAGTACCAGGCTGAAGATGAACGTAAATATATACTTGAAACACAGAAGCAAGGTATTGCGCTTGCTAAAGCAAAAGGTAAGTATAAGGGTGGAAAGCCAAAGTATCGAGAAGATGATAAGCGTCTGCAATTAGCATTTAAATTATTTTTGGAAGGATCTACAGACAAAGAAGTTGAAGAACAGACAGGTATAAATCGAAGAACATTTAGAAGGTACAGAATGAAGTATGGTGTTACTAATGAAAGTAGGAAGAAAATAAAGAAGGGTGATAGTGATGTATGATTGCTCCAAAGAATTAGAAAAATTCTATAGAAAAAAAGTTGTACTTTCAGCAAAAGAATAAAATGAATTGAGAGAAAAACGTAAACTTAATATTAAAAGATTAAAAGAGGGTGCAAGAATTGTTTCTAGTCGATGGTAGGGAGTTGTGCAAAGGGTTCTGTTGCAAAGTTTTAAATAAAGAATAAAATCCCTTACGGTATCTATGATTTAAGCTGGGATTCCCAATAATACCTTGATTTCAGTACAGACCGAAAACCCGAAGAGAGTGCCTTCTTTTCGGGTTTTCTTATATAATCCTCGAATGGCTTCCATGCCTTTAATCGTGGTAGAGGCAGTGCGTAAACTTCGATAGAATTTATTGCGTCTCTTTACTGGACGATGGTCTTGTTCAATCAAATTATTCAGGTATTTAATGGTACGATGTTCTGTCCCTTGATAAAAGCCGTATTCTTTTAGTTTCTTAAAGGCACTTGTAATAGAGGGGGCTTTATCTGTGACTACAACCTTCGGTTCATCAAACTGCTTCACTAACCGCTTAAGAAAAGCATAGGCTGCTTGTGTGTCCCGTTTTTTACGTAACCAAATATCCAAGGTTAAACCATCTGCATCGATGGCTCGATACAAATAATGCCATTTTCCTTTAATTTTGATGTACGTTTCATCCATTTTCCATGAATAAAAGGATTTTTTATTTTTCTTTTTCCAAATTTGATAGAGTAGTTTACCATATTCTTGCACCCAACGATAAATAGTCGTATGAGAAACGTTAATGCCACGATCATATAAGATTTCTTGAACTTCACGATAGCTAAGGTTATAACGAAGATAGTAGCCCACGGCTACAATAATCACATCCTGCTGAAATTGCTTTCCTTTAAAAGGATTCATCGTCATTCCTCCTGCTATCTTTTTCTATTATTCTACCTTATTTGATAGTAGATTTAAAACTTTGCAACAGAACCATTCTACAGAAGGGACTTCCTTTTTTCTATTTACACAAAATATTTTACACTCTCTTTATGTTCACTTGTCATTTAAAAAGTGTATAAATTTTTTTATATTTTTAAATTAAGTTTAATGCCTTTTCGCTAGTTTAATAGTTTGAAGGTTCTATGTAAATCTTTTGAAACAAATGTGACACAAACTGATTCTGTCACATTCATCAAAATCGCTCCATCCTTAGAGGCTCTAAGAGAAAATCACTTTTCTTTTAGGGCCTTTTTTCTATAGCTTGTTTAAATGTGACTTATTATCTGTTATAATCATATTAAGTAACATTTGAGAGGGGGCTAAAAATGAAGAGCGTGGAACCGATTCGCGACAAAAAAAAGATCGATGCCATGAAGGCAATTTTGGCTTCCGGAAAATATGGGCAACGGAATTTGGTGCTTTTTTCAGTCGGGATCAATACAGCCTATCGAATCTCCGATTTAAGACAGTTAAAATTAAGTGATGTATTAGAAATTTCTCGTGGACGGGTGATTGTTAAGGAACGTCTGGCCATGAAGGAACAAAAAACGGCCAAACACAATTCGGTCTTCATTTCGAATAAATTACGAAAAGTGATTCTCGACTATGTTCAATCTGAATTTACTGAGCAGCTACAAGTACATGACTTCAGCAATTATTTGTTTCCAAGCCGAAAGGGAGCAGATACGCCTTTGACCCGACAAAGCCTTTGGCGGATCATTCATGAAGCAGGAACGGCGGTTGGGTTGAAAGAAATTGGCCCCCATTCGATGCGCAAGACCTTCGGCTATTTTTTGTATAAGCAAGGGACCAAAACAGAAATCATTCAGTCGCTGCTCAACCATTCTTCACAACGGGAGACTTTACGCTATATTGGGATCACCCAGGAAGACAAAGATACCGCAGTAAAGAGTTTGGATCTATGACAGAATAATATCTTATATAATAGAAGGAAAAATTCAAGAGGTGAGAAAATGAATGAAGAAAAACGGTCTAAATTTCCCGATAAATACCATTTATCTCGCAAAGAGTCTGAAGAAAAATATTGTGGAACTAGTGTATAATACGGGGAAATTTGAAGGATTGAATACAACGCTATTACAAACAGAAGAGATTATTAAGTATAATCGGGCCAAGAATGTGGCTGTAGATGATGTCCTGACCGTCGTTAACTTAAAAAGAGGCTTTGAAATACTTTTAAATGACGTACAGGAGCCCTGTTAGAGACAAGTAAGAGGATTAATCGAGTAATCATGGTTAGGAGGCACTTTTTTCCTATGAGGTATAGGGATATAAGTCTCAATAATTTGTTAAAGAAGTAATATACTTATAAGTACTGAAGCCGAGATTGGAAATTGATATGACAAGATAACAAAGTAAACTATATCAGACACGGAAAAAAACATTGCGAATTTTTTTATTGATTTTAAAAATAAAGGAGTAGTATATGAAAACTATAAATCTCCCAAATTTCAAGTGCAAGTTAGCCACTTATTGAAATTCATTGGTTATTTAGTTTTTGATGGTTATCTAGCGGCTAAGGATAGCTCCGATAGCTCGTTCAATAAACACTCACGCGGAGTGGCGTAACCCAATATTCTTCTCGGCAAATTGTTCATCCAATCCTGTACACGACGAATGGTAGTCAACGCTACATCTTCCATACGTGTTCCTTTCGGTATAAAACGGCGAATCATCCCATTATGATTTTCGTTGGTCCCTCGTTCCCATGAAGAATAGGGATGGGTGAAATAAACTTCCGTAATATCTTTAAGAAGTGTGGTTAGACCAGCGAATTCAGCACCATTATCTGAAGTAATCGTTTTGAAAAGCACTTCGAAATCGTTGCCCGCAGCTTCTTTTAAAGCAGTCAGTGCACGATCAACTGGATTAGCTGCTTTTCCATCGATTTTGATGATTATTTCGTAACGTGTTTTACGTTCGGTCAATGTAAGCAATGCTTGGTCTTTGCCAACGCGCAGTCCGTTCACCGTATCAATTTCCCAATCACTTTTTTTATTCTTCCTACTCTGTGATCGCTTGGTGTTTCGTCGAACCTTGAGATGCAGATCAATATTTTTTGTTTCCAGCCAGCCGAGATCAATATAGGTGTAAAGGGTTGTGGTACAAGGGATTGTCTCATTTGGAAACAAGCCGAGTTTCTTTGCACGACCAACAACGACATCAGGCGCTTGTTTTTCTGTCTTCATTTGATGATCGGCATACGCCATGAACTTTGGCGAAGAAACCCATTTCAGTTGTTTTCGAGAATTTGTTCGTGCGTTTTCGTAAGCGGCTTGACCAGCATCTGCGGAATAAACAAACGATTCATATTCGTAGGTTTTACCATTTTGGACTTGGCGCCTGATTTGGCGAACCGTACCGTCTTTTACTTCGCTATGAATGGTTTGAGGGGCACGTCCGAGTAATTTTGCGATCGCACGATTCGACAAAGGGCGATCGATTTGTTTCCAAGCTTCAATTTTATTTCGTTCTTCATAATCAAGGTGTTTGCCTTTGCGTAAAAATGTGGTATTCTCAGTTTGCGTCATTGTCATTTCATCCTTTATTGATTGTGTAGGAACTTCAATAATACATGAAATTGGGCAATGATGTTTTTTTATTTTATGAAGTGGCTAAGTTCATTTTAAAATTCGCCAAGACTTAATCATGACAAATTCTGTATCTAAGATTGTTCCATCTACGTCAAATAATACCGTTTTAATCATGTTTGCACCCACTTTGAATTTATTATAGAAACATTACTATCTGATATTGTTCTTTCTAAATCATCTGGTAGACGACTTTCTACAACAAGAAAATCAATATCTTCGAAATCTAAACCTTCATAGTTATGACTTAATCCGATTTTTGTATTATCAATTAGTAAAACTACAAGTTTGGATTGTTTTCTTATCTTCTTTTTGAAATCTATATCTTCATCGTAGGCGTAATAAATGCCTGAGGTTGTGATTCCAGCGGCACTCATAAAAGCAACATCAAAGATAAATGAATCCAGCTCAAGCATCGGTTTCGTTCCAGCGACATTTCGTTTGATAGGATCGACGGTTCCACCTAAAATCTTAGTTTTACACTTAGTATTTCTCAATAGTTGATCGGTAATATCTAATGAATTTGTCGTTACTACGACATTGTCATAAGGTCTTATATGTCTTGGAATGCAACTGACCGTTGTCGAAATATCTAAAAAAATATGGGAATTATCTTTTACTAAATTACTAGCAGTTTTTGCTAGAATATCTTTTTCAGCACTGAGATCTTCAGTACGTTCAAGATATTCATCTAAACGACTAAATGTATTGGGCAAACTAATTCCACCATATGTGCGATCGATAGCATTATTTTGTGCTAATTTGACAATATCTCTTCTTGCTGTATCTCTTGAAGAACCTGTTAAGGTAACAATTTCCTTCAAACTAAGAGTTCCGCGCGTCTTCAATTCCTCTAAAATTAACTCAAGCCGTTTCTTTTGAATCATAAACATGCCTCCTTTTAAGCCGGTATAAGTATATTTAAATTTTAGCTTAAAATAGCTTATTCGTTAATGTTAACCCCTGGTATATAACTAAAACACCCAACAGAGAATTGCTGGATGTTGCACTTTATTCTAGTATTCGGGAGTTATATATTTTTGGCGAATGTTAAGTTTAACTGCAACTATTGAACAAAGAGCAAGGTACCATAATCTAATGTCCTCTTACCGTAATATTGATTGGACTTACAAAGAAAAGAAGTACTTGCTTTGGTTATGTCAGTTAGATGTAAATACCTTTGAAACATTTGAAGTGATTCTAGATAAGATTAAAAACAGCAATGAAAAAAGAGCTGATCTATAATGGTTCGCTCTTTTTATTTTATTAACTCTTTGGTTACTATATGTAAAATACAGCTTCATAATAGTCGCGCATTTACATTTTTTGATGGGATTGACTTGTGATTGTTCCAAAATTAGCTCTTTGATCTCACTAGCGCTAATAGAACCTGAATACGTGTTCTTAACATTACTGATTGCTGATGTGACATTGATGTCCACTGTGGAGTACTCAAAAACTAAATCGGTATTGATGATTTTAGCGCCATCGATTACTAGATATTCGATGTGACACATACCTTGTTCCCTTTCTATATAACAGTTCACGAAACGCAAATTCTTACTATTCCAACCAAGATAT
This sequence comes from Enterococcus sp. FDAARGOS_375, assembly GCF_002393265.1. Taxonomy (NCBI): domain Bacteria; kingdom Bacillati; phylum Bacillota; class Bacilli; order Lactobacillales; family Enterococcaceae; genus Enterococcus; species Enterococcus sp. FDAARGOS_375. Next base: position 86,139 of record NZ_CP023514.1, read on the forward strand.
TCGGCGATGATCGTTGAATCATAGACAGTAACATCTTCACAATTCCAGAAGGCGTCTTTTGATAACAATTTTGAATTTTTAATGATGATATTTTTGTCTCCATCACTTGTTACGACAGATGAAATAAGGTAAATATAACATGGCTTGATTATTTCGTTTCGGGAATACTGATGCGGTTCTAGTAGGTGAGCTCGCCACATTGACTATTATCGCTGTGATTAATGCTAGCACTTGAAAAGATGACGCGAATGAATTTAGTGCGATTGTTGTTTGCTTTTCTGTAGCCACAGAGATCGGTAATTCTGTAGGTAAACATTGCATTGTTAACTTAAAACAGTTATAGTGTACATGAATACATACTTGAGGTGAGAAAAATGGTTGGAATTAGAACTGTGGCAAAGCGGGCGGGTGTTTCAGCAGCGACTGTGTCTAGAGTCTTGAATGAGGATAAGACTCTATCTGTCACCAAAGAAACCAAAGAGCGAATTTTAGAAGCAGTAGCCTATTTTAATTATGAGAAAAAAGAACGGGTGACCAAGAGTAAACACGTATTGAGCTTGATTACGACTGTTTCCGAAATCAAAGAGTTGGAAGATCCGTATTTTCGCTCGATTCGGATCGGAATCCAGCAACAGTCTGAGTTGAGTAAGATCGCCACAAAAAAAGTGATCCGCTTGGGAGAGCAGACTTTAGACTATCAAGACCTGCGCTCTAGCGCCGCAATCTTGGTGATCGGCCAAGTACCGGTGGCAGTAATCCGTAAAATCAGGGAGGTCAATCCTCATGTGATGGTGGTGGATGATTCACGTCCTGAATTGTTAGAAATCGGGGCCGACACAGTCGCCACCGATTTTCCTGGTGCGACGGTCCGTCAACTGGATCGCTTATATGGTAAAGGTCACCGCCGAATTTTTTTTATCGGTGCGCAGCGGACCATCACAGATGAAGCTGGTCAAGAGATGAAAGAAAACAACGATGTGCGACATTTGGCCTACCAACAGTGGATGTTGGCCCATGAATTACAGGCTGAAATGAAAGTCTATTTAGGTGATTGGAGTACAATCGATGGTTTGAAGGTCACTGAAAAGTTGATCAGAGAAAATCAGGGAAAGATGCCTACTGCTGTGATGGTGGCCAGTGACCCTATTGCCGTGGGAGTCTATCGCGGTTTGCAAAAGCATGGTTACCGCGTGCCAGAGGATGTCTCGGTGGTGAGCTTTGATAATATCGAGATATCGGAATATCTCACCCCGCCTTTGAGTACGGTCAATATTGAGACAGAAGAGCTGGGAAAAATCGCGGTGCGCCTCGCCATGGAACGAATCCAAGGTCAGCGGAAAGTAGCCGTTCAGGTCACCTTATCCAATGAGATCATTCAGCGGGATAGTGAAACAACGGTCTCTTGATAAAAAAACGGACACGAAAAGAGTTAGGAAAGACGGCTATAAAAATCGCCTTTGGTGATGTCTCAAAAACCGAACAAATGATGAACCACTTCACTTTTGAAGTGGTTTCTTTGTAGATTTTTCAAGTTTTTTTGCTTGATTGGGATGCTCTTCGGAAATTTACTGAAGGTGAAGTCGAACTAGTTTCAATTACACGTAACAATAGTTACGTAACAAAAGTAAAATCCATCGAAAACAAATAAATAAACATATAGATTTTTTTGTAATAAACAGTTGACAAAACATTTAGTGAGCATTATGATGAGAGTGCAGAAAGAAAGCGCATACTATTTAGGAGGGGTTATTATGAAGGGAAAAGGAAAATGGATTACAGCGGCAGTTTGCGGAGTGAGCCTATTGGTTTTGGCGGCCTGTGGCGGAGGGAAAGACACAGCCAGTGGCAAAACTGAGATCGAGTTTTTCAGTCAGAAAAAGGAAATGCAGCCGACTTTGCAAGAAATCATCAATGATTTTGAAAAAGCCAATCCTGATATCAAAGTCAAATTCACCAATGTACCTGATGCAGGAACGGTCTTGAAGACGCGGATCTCCAGCGATGACACACCGGATGTGGTGAATGTTTTTCCACAAAATGCTGATTTTCAAGAATGGGCCAAAGCAGGTATCTGGGAAGATCTAACTGGCAAAGACTATCTGAAAAATCTAAAAGAAGGGGCGGCTGAGACTTACGCCATCAATGATAAAGTCTATAACGTGCCATTGACGAGTAACGCCTGGGGCTTCTTCTTCAACCAAGATAAGTTTGACGAATTAGGCTTACAACCACCAAAAACTTGGGCTGAATTTGAAAAACTCGTCGCAGATATCAAAGCAAAAGGGGAGACACCTTTCGCCTTATCATTGACCCAAGCGGATGCTTGGACATTGAACGGTTACCACCAATTAGCTTGGGCAACAGTAGATGGTGGCTTTGAGGGTGCCAACAATGCGTTGGTGCATAGTCCTAAAGGCGCCATCAAGACCAGCAATCCCGATTTCCAAGAAGTCACCAAAGAATTGGATCTTCTTCATGGGAACGGCCAAAAAAATGCCAACGGGGCTACTTATGACGATGCCATCGCGGCTTTTGCAAAGGGCAACGCACTGATCTTCCCTAATGGTATCTGGGCGTTACCAGCGATCCAAAACCAAAAACCAGAATTCAAGATTGCTTCATTTGCTTACCCTGGTTTGAAAGACGGTGAAGAAATGACCGTGGGGGCAGCCGATTTAGCCTTGTCCATCTCTGCGAAGTCAAAACATAAAGAAGCAGCTGAGAAATTCGTGGAATATATGACCACCAAAGAAGCGATGCAAAAATACTATGACAAAGATGGTGCCCCAACTTCTGTAACTGCCGTGGATCAGGAAGGCAAGTTCCCAGAGACCCAAGGGATTACGCAATATGTCTTTACTGATCGCCAAATCGTTTGGTTGCAAAAAGAATGGACTTCTGAAGAAACCTTCCACCATATGACTGTTGAATATGTCAATTCACAAGACAAGCAGCAATTAGCGGACAATCTGAATAATTTCTTCGACACGATGAAGAAATGATCGTCTCTATGATATTCCGGTCGTATCTACAATCGCAACGAAGTAAATAAACATTGTGGGCACGATAAGAGACCTCGACAAATTTTTGCTTCACGTCGAGCTTACGTGCCCTTTCTAATTGGAGGTAAATCATGAATATTAAAAAACGTCACAACTTGACCTGGGCCTATCTCTTCGTCTTAGTGCCCATCGTGTTACAACTGATCTTCTTTTATATCCCCATGATCCAAGGGTTTTTCTATAGCTTGACGGACTGGACTGGTTTGACCTCGAACTACAACTTTATCGGCTTGAAAAACTTTACAGCGGTCTTTGCCGATCAGAAATTTGCCAAATCAGTGGGCTTCACCATTAATTTCACATTAGGACTTATTGTTGGTGAGATCGTACTGGGGATCGTTATTGCCCGTTTCTTGAATAAAAAATTAAAAGGCGTGGGCTTCTTTCGCACAGCCTATTTCTTCCCAGCAGTTTTGAGTACCGTGACCCTAGGGTTGATCTTTAAACAGATTTTCAACTATGGTCTTCCTCAACTAGGAGAAAAACTGGGCATCAGCTGGTTGCAAAGCAATCTGATCGCCGATGAAAAGACTGTCTTTTGGGGTGTTTTGTTTGTCGCATTATGGCAAGGGGTGGCAATGCCCATTGTGATCTTCTTATCCGGTCTTCAAAGTATCCCCAGTGAGATCTTAGAGGCAGCTGCGATGGATGGGGCCAACAATTGGCAAAAATTCTTGAAGATAGAGATCCCTTATTTGATCCCTTCCTTGAGTATGGTTTTTATCATGGCACTAAAAGCTGGTTTGACGGCTTTTGATTTGATCTACGCACTGACTGGTGGCGGTCCTAGTGATAAGACCACCACGATGGGGCTATTGGTCTACAATTATGCCTTCAAGAGTAACCAATACGGTTATGCCAATGCCATCGCTGTCTTGTTATTCTTGGCAGTAGCGGTGATCTCATTGATCCAGATCAAAACATCAAAACGCTTTGAAGCATAGTAGATAGGAGGAACTTCCTAATGATAGAAATGAAAGATTTGACTGCGACTTATACCTTAGCAAATGGTGTCAAGATCCCAGTTTTAGGTTTAGGAACGGGGCAGGCTCCCGATAGTGAAGCCACCATCAAGGCTGTCAAAACCGCCATAGAGATCGGCTATCGGCATATCGATACCGCCCAAGTCTATGAAAATGAAACTAGTATCGGCGGGGCGATCCAGCAAAGTGGCGTTTCACGAAAAGAATTGTTTGTCACGACTAAGATTTGGAACGATCAACATACCTATGATAAAGCACTGGCTAGTTTTGAAGAATCTCTGGAAAAATTGGCCACCGACTATGTGGATCTATTATTGATCCATTGGCCGAATCCACCAGAATTCCGTGACCATTGGCAACAAGCTAATAAGGAGACGTGGCGGGGTTTAGAAGCCTTATATCGAGCAGGGAAAGCCCGCGCTATCGGGGTATCGAATTTTCGGCAACATCATCTGGAAGCGTTGCTGCAGACAGCAGAGATCAAGCCGATGGTCAACCAGATGTTTTTAGCGCCTGGGGAGTTACAACCGGCAGAGGTCGCCTATTGTCAAGAGCAGCAGATTTTATTAGAGGCTTATTCCCCACTGGGGACTGGGCGGATCTTCCAAGTGCCAGAGATCATGGCATTAGCTGACAAGTATCACAAGACCATCGCGCAAGTGGTGTTGAGATGGTCCTTGCAACATGGCTTTTTACCATTACCCAAATCGATCACCCCTAGTCGGATCAAGGAAAATACGGAAGTCTTTGATTTCCAACTCAGCGCCGAAGATATGCAGATCATCGACAGCTTAGGTGGTGTCGTAGGCAAGGCCGAAGATCCGGATACCACCGACTTCTAAACAACTATCAGGATCTTTCATTGAAAGGATCAGCTGATAAGCAGGCTGCAAAATATAGGAGGTTTACCATGAAAACAAAAAGTAGTCCCTTAAATTATCTCTTCTTGATCTTAGGTTTTATCTTGATCTTGGTTCCTTTATATTTGACCGTTGTCAGTTCTTTTAAAGAGACCTCTCAGATCACCAATAATTTCTTTGGCTTACCGAATCCTTTTTCCACGGATAATTATCAACGGTTGGTTTCAGATGGTATCGGTCATTATTTCTTCAATTCAGCTACTATTTCAGTAGTGACGATCGTATTGATCACGATCTTTGTGCCGATGGCGGCTTTTGCCATCGCCCGTAATATTTCCCGTAAAAAAGCCTTTGCCTTGATGTATTCATTCTTGATCTTGGGGATCTTCGTTCCTTTCCAAGTGATCATGATCCCGATCACTTCCATGATGACTAAATTAGGACTGTCAAATATCGGCGGTTTGATCATTTTGTATCTGGCTTATTCCGTCCCGCAAACATTGTTCTTATATGTAGGGTATATCAAACAAGCGATCCCTGTGGAACTGGATGAAGCGGCCGAGATCGATGGTTGTAGCAAATTAAGGATGTATTTCCAGATCGCTTTTCCATTGATGAAACCAATGCATGCCACCACCTTGATCATCAATGCCCTATGGTTGTGGAATGACTTCTTGTTGCCGTTGTTGATCTTGAACAAAGATTCTTCCAACTGGACATTGCCTTTGTTCCAATACAATTATCAAGGTCAATATTTCAGCGATTACGGCCCATCTTTTGCTTCTTATGTGGTGGGGATCGTAGTGATCTTGATCGTGTACCTGATCTTCCAGAAGAATATCATTTCCGGTATGACCAGCGGATCTGTTAAATAAACGTGAAAGAAAGGATTTTTCCCATGATTCAATACGATGCTACCCACAAAGTTTTCCATCTAAGCAATGAGCGCTTTAGCTATTTGATCCAAGTCGAGGAATATGGTTATCTGTCCCATCTTTATTATGGCAAGGCGATCAGCAATTACCACGGTCTTTTAGCTTATCCACGAACTGACCGTTCCTTTTCTCCTAACCCACCACAACATCCTGACCGGCTGTTTTCCATCGATACGTTACTGATGGAGTATCCTGGCTATGGTTATGGCGATTTTCGGGAACCGGCTTATAATTTCAAACATACCAATGGCAGTCGGGAAACCGATTTTCGCTATGAGTCTTATGAGATCTTAGATAGTAAACCTTCACTAAAGGGACTGCCTGCCACCTATGCTGCAAATGGTGCCCAGACATTAAAGATCCATTTGGTGGATGAAGTCGCTGCCCTGCGTCTGACGCTGAACTATAGCTTGTTTCCAGATAGTGATGTTCTAGTGCGTTCCACCGCAGTGGAAAATCGGGGGTCTCAAGTGGTGGCGATTGATCATTTGGCTAGCATGTCGATGGATTTCCCGCAACAGTCCCTTGAACTGATCCAATTGAATGGTACTTGGGCACGGGAAAGACAAATCACCCGAGAAGCTTTGCATACTGGCATCAAGAGTATTGACAGTAAAAGAGGATCTAGCTCTCACCAACAAAATCCTTTTGCCGTCTTAGTTGCGCCAAATACGACAGAATTTGCCGGGGATGCCTATGGTTATTGCTTGATCTATAGCGGCAATCACCGCACCACCGTACAAGTGGACCCTTATCAGCAAACGCGCATCATGATGGGGATCAATCCCTTTAACTTTACTTGGCAGCTGGCGCCAACAGAGACTTTTGAAACACCAGAAGTCATGATGACTTATGCCGCCAACGGTTTGAACCAGATGTCCCAGTCTTTCCATCATTTTATCAATCAACATTTGGTAAGAGGGAAGTATCAACAGCAAGAACGGCCCACTTTAGTCAACAACTGGGAAGCGACCTATTTTGATTTTGATTCGGAAAAACTGTTGGCTTTATTAGATGAAGCAGCTGATCTGGGGATTGAGATGTTCGTTCTCGATGATGGCTGGTTTGGCGCCCGAGAAAGTGACTTCACCTCTCTAGGGGATTGGTATGAAAATGAAGGCAAGATCACAGGAGGATTGAAGCGGATCTCTGATGAAGCCCACCAAAGAGGGTTGCAGTTTGGGCTGTGGTTTGAGCCGGAGATGGTCTCAGAAGATAGTGATCTCTTTAGAGCCCATCCTGATTGGATCTTGCAAGTCCCTCAGCGAGGCCGCTCTCTTGGTCGTAACCAATATGTCTTAGATTTTTCCAGACAAGATGTTCGAGATTATATCTATGGACAAATGCGCCAGATTTTTAAGACTGTCAATATCGATTATGTCAAATGGGATATGAATCGTAATATGACTGAAATCTACTCTACTTTATTGGCACCAGAACAACAAGGAGAAGTCAGTCACCGCTACATGCTGGGGTTATATGACTTCTTGGAAAAAATGATCACAGAATTTCCGGATATTTTGTTTGAAAGTTGCTCAGGTGGTGGTGGCCGTTTTGATGCGGGGATGCTGCATTATATGCCACAAACTTGGACCAGTGACAATACCGATGCCGTCGCGCGTTTGAAGATTCAATATGGGACGAGCTTGGCTTATCCGCTATCCACTATGGGAGCCCATGTCTCAGCCGTGCCTAACCATCAAACAGGACGAATCACAAGTCTTGAGACCCGCGGCGATACGGCATTTGCCGGAATTTTTGGTTACGAGCTAGACTTGACTGCCTTGTCTCTAGCTGAAAAAGAAGCCATTAAGCTGCAAGTGGCCGAGTATAAAAAATACCGTCACTTGTTGCAATTTGGGAAATTCACCCGCCTAGTGAGTCCTTTTGAAAGTAACGATGTGGCGTGGATGGTGACCGCCCCTGATCAAAGCGAGGCGCTAGTTTTTTATTTCCGCGTGCTGGCTGAAGCTTCTTATCCTTTATTTAATTTGAAACTGGCCGATTTGGATCCTAAGGGGTCCTATCAGTTCAATGATGATATCTATTATGGTGATGAGCTGATGAATATCGGTTTTTATATTGACCCTGAATTAACTGGGGATTATGTATCGCAACGTTTTTATTTGAAAAAGCTTCAAGACTAAAGCTACGTTGAGAAAAAGAGGCTGGGACAAAATCGCCTCTACGCACTAAAAAAAGATTTGACGAACACTCTTCATGGATGTCCGTGAAATTTCTTTTTATTAATGACTTTAGTCAGTTTCGTGCGTAAAGCGTGCGAAACAAGAAAACCGCGCGTTCCTACGCGTGGGTGAAGTAACTTTAGCGATAAAAAACTCCTTTCGATATATTAGTGAGTTGCTACCAACCGCTCATCGTATCGAAAGGATTTTTTTCATGTCAAATGACGATAAAAGTTTAGCGCATACTCGTTGGAATTGTAAGTATCACATTGTCTTTACACCAAAGTATAGACGGAAGTCATTTATGGACAATGATTAAAAGACATTGGAAAGATACTAAGGAAGTTACGTGAAATGAAAGATGTGGAAATCATCGAAGCACGTGCAATGCCAGACTATATTCATATGCTAGTTCGGGTGCCGCCTAAAATGAGTATATCCAGTTTCATGGGATATCTGAAAGGTTGGAGTGTCGTGCTAATCCATGAACAACATGCAAATCTCAAATATAAATATGGAAACAAATCTTTTTGGTCAAAGGAATACTAATACTATGTAAGTAAAATAGGATTGAGTCAAAAGACAATTGAGAACTATTTTCGTGAACAAGAAGCGGATGATCGTATTCGGGATAGTATAAGGAAAAGAGAGTACGTAGACCCATTTAAAATAAAGAGAAGTAAATGAGCGAAGGTGAGAGGGTGGCAGTCTTTTAAAAAGCCCCTTTTAAGGGGCCGCGAGTGTAGGCCCCTTCTAATGGTATTAAAAAGTCATCCGTTTTCACGGGTGGCTGGGTTACTTTATAGGTTTTTTTACTTCAAACCAGAAACAATTGATGCCATTTTTAGATCTGATACCAAAATTCATTTGATGAGTTTCAAGTATAGTCCGCACAATAGCCAGTCCAACACCAGTCCCCTCTTTGTGGCCACCTTGATGCTGGATTTGTTGATACCTTTCCCAGATTAATTCCTTCATCTCATCGGGAATCTCAGGACCAGGATTTTCGACCGAAACTAGGACAGTATCTCCCTTTTCATTGATAGAAATATCATTTTCACGACCATTCTCAGAATGATTAATAGCATTACTCAGTAAATTTTGAATAACCTGGCTGATTTTTATAGGATCAATATCTACTATAATCTGGATGCTAGAAGAGTAAAACCGTAACTTTTGATCATATTGAGCCGCATTAATTTTTTCGGTTCTGTTGCAAAGTTTTAAATCTACTATCAAATAAGGTAGAATAATAGAAAAAGATAGCAGGAGGAATGACGATGAATCATTTTAAAGGAAAGCAATTTCAGCAGGATGTGATTATTGTAGCCGTGGGCTACTATCTTCGTTATAACCTTAGCTATCGTGAAGTTCAAGAAATCTTATATGATCGTGGCATTAACGTTTCTCATACGACGATTTATCGTTGGGTGCAAGAATATGGCAAACTACTCTATCAAATTTGGAAAAAGAAAAATAAAAAATCCTTTTATTCATGGAAAATGGATGAAACGTACATCAAAATTAAAGGAAAATGGCATTATTTGTATCGAGCCATCGATGCAGATGGTTTAACCTTGGATATTTGGTTACGTAAAAAATGGGACACACAAGCAGCCTATGCTTTTCTTAAGCGGTTAGTGAAGCAGTTTGATGAACCGAAGGTTGTAGTCACAGATAAAGCCCCCTCTATTACAAGTGCCTTTAAGAAACTAAAAGAATACGGCTTTTATCAAGGGACAGAACATCGTACCATTAAATACCTGAATAATTTGATTGAACAAGACCATCGTCCAGTAAAGAGACGCAATAAATTCTATCGAAGTTTACGCACTGCCTCTACCACGATTAAAGGCATGGAAGCCATTCGAGGATTATATAAGAAAACCCGAAAAGAAGGCACTCTCTTCGGGTTTTCGGTCTGTACTGAAATCAAGGTATTATTGGGAATCCCAGCTTAAATCATAGATACCGTAAGGGATTTTATTCTTTATTTAAAACTTTGCAACAGAACCATAATTTTTATATTCTGACGCATCCATTTTGCTACGGAGATTATCTGCCGCACTAAATAATTTTTGATTTAATTCTGCACCCAAAAAGATACACTCCTATCTCTTAATTAAATTGCTATATACCCTCTTATTTTAGCATACTCCCTCTTAGAAAAAGAAAAAACTTATTCTTGCTAATAAACCACGTGAGAGGAGACTAACGTTGTTTGACATAACTTAAACTAGATCGTTAATTTGTTTATATTTCTACATAGTTATCTTTAGAAACATTCAGATACATATGAAACAATTACATATGATTTTTTCCATAAAAAAACAGTACTATCTAGTAGTATAAAATATACAAATTTCCTAAAAATTTTTTCACTAAAACTACTACCTGAAACAGTATGAAACACTAATATATAAACGTTTAATGAAACTATCTCCGTTTTATTTCAGATACAAATAAAGATAGTCGGACTCCAAACCCGAAAAAAAACACACCCCAAGTAGCTTATCCTAAGTTACTGGAGGTGTACAAACACGGTCATATAACAACGAGGTAGGGTAATCAATAAAAAGATGGAAAAACCGTTATTCAATAACTTTCTCAAATATTTCGTTGTGATCAATTGCCTTCCGTTCTTAAATACCACAGAATAATCTTTTTTTCCATTTTCAAGTAACCTAAGTGGATGTTCGCTGATTAAGTCAAGAGAACAGATCAAAATTCTATCATTGCGGTTTTAATGGTTAAGTGTCAAAATACCAAAGTGTCAAAATGTTTAAATAGGTGGACGTTCCACCGTTTGGATAATAATAACAATATACTCCGTAAGTCCCAAAGATCTTAAGAGTTTTAATTATAAAGTACTTAAACACTTAAATATTAAAGACCCTGAATACAATAAGAAGCTGCGGAGTCCCCCTAAAATTAATCCAAAAAATAAAGATTACGAAGTTTCGATTGCCTTCGTCGAAAGAAGTCAGTAGCAAAACGTTTTAATGGTTAAGCACTTAAACGGTTAAGTACTTTAATACTAAAAAGTTCGTGTTATGATGATAGTATGAAAAAGACACTTTAGCACTAAACAATAAAAATGTTTTAGTACTAAAGTGTCTCATGTCTACTTGCTATCTTCCTCTAATTTATCAACGTATGAACGGTAGGCTTCTTTAATTTCTGACTCAGTTAGATAGTTATCGAGAATTAAATCTTTCATTACGTCTTTCATATTTCGATCGTCTTGTGCGGCTTTCATTTTAACCATTCGATGAATCTCTTCAGGCAAGTATATCGAAACTTGTTTACCGCCTTTAAAATTTTTGTAATATGAAATTATATCTTCAATTTTTCTAAGAATATTAATTTTCTTTTTAGTTCCATTTTGATTGGAAGTTTGTGGTTTTGAAGTAGGAAATAGTGTGTCGATATCATTTGTTTTAGCTATATTTTTGTCTTTAATAGATACACGTTTAGCCATTTTATACAACTCCTTCTGATACTATTTTCTGTAGAACTGTCACCGCAAGATTATAGTATGCAATGCCAGCTTTATTATTTGAATCAAACTCGTAAGCTGACATGTTAGCAACGCCAGCGTCGGAAACTACGATGCTTCTATCGATGATAGAAATAACTTCCGCTTTATCGTCAGATTTAACTTCCTCAATAATTTCGTCACTGTGGTTTGTATTAGTTGCCATAGTGACTACATAGCCAAGTTCCTTTAGATTAGGATTAATTGAATTTTTTACTTTATTGATTGTAGAAAAAAGCAACTCTATACTTACTAGAGCTTGGTACTCGGACTGAACAGGAATTAAGATGTAATCTGATGCACTAAGAGCATTTACAGTAAGCAGTCCTCTTGAAGGAGGGCAATCAATCAAAATGATATCAAATTTTGTCTCAAGGCTCTCTATGTTCTTCTTCAGAATCAGTTCTCTTAATGTAGCGTTAACTAGGTTAAGTTCGGCATCTGATAGACGCAAGGTTGTTGGGGAAATAAATAGATTATTCTTAATCTGATAAGTAATGTTCTCTAATGTTTCTTCCTCTAGCATTACTTGAGTCATTTCTGGTAGATTTTCATCGATGATATTTCTAAGATCAGTTTTTAGGTTAGTTATACTTGACTGTGCGTCTATGTCTATGATATCTGTTATAAGATCGAAACTAGCAAACAGTTCAGCCAGATTATCTACGGTAGCACTTTTCCCAACACCACCTTTTTGATTTGCAACAGAAATTACAATGGGACCACCTTTTTCAGCAACGAGATCTTTGACTTGTTTAACTAGCGAAATAATTTCTGCTGAATTCGATCGATTTTTTTTCATTTTCCTACCTCCTTAAGTTAAGTACTAAAGTGTTAAAATACTTGTATGCAATATAATAATACCACCTAGAAAGTTACGAGTCAATAGCACCTTTAGTATTTAAGTACTTTTAATTCGGCTATGTTTAGAATGTGATTTATCAGCAATTAAATGCAACTTTAAAACGTCATAGTACTTAAGTACTAAAAAAAGGCATTAAAACACTTAAGTACTTAAGTGTTTTAATGCCTGATGTAATTGTTGGTATTAATAGGTTTGTGCGACAATAACTATATTAAATTATAAAAAATAAGAGTTTACAAGATGGAAAAAGTAAGATATGCTAGGTTTGTATTTATAGAACTGAAAAAAAAAATAAAAAAAGAGACGGATAAAAAAGTGAATTGGGTCACTCTTTCATCTGAATCACATACAACAACTATGTGTTCTCGCTCGTCTCAGGGATTATGTAAGCGGCTGGAGACCACTTATGTAATTTTGATAAGTCTTTCGGACTGACAATCCGAACTTACAGACTTATTCTACCATTTTTTGACGAGCAACTCAATATATATACGCTTATTTTGTCATTCCTTTGAGACTTCTAAGCCATTGAGAGAACACAAATCTTTAAGATTATTTGTGTTCTCTTTTAGTTTGGGAAGGAATAAAGTCATGGCAGCTTCTTTGGATGTCGTATATTCGACGGTATTACAAAATGGTATTCGTAAATTTAAATATAAAAACAGCCACCTAAAACCGGTCTCTTTTAGTGATCAGTCGGGAAAGGGGGCTATTTTTGCGTACCGTTCAAAGGAACACATGATCGAGGGGATTGGACTAGTGATCACTTCAGAAGAAGGGGTGATCGAAAACAATAATCGATTCACTCATTGGACACCAAATGTATTTCGCTATGGAACGTATGCTGATGAAGCCAGAATGTTTACAAAAGGCCATTCGGAGGACAATTTACGTCAAATCAATACATTCTTTGTTGATTTTGACACATTGGATCCAAACTTTGACTACGGAGAAATTATCTTAGCCAGTCACGAGATCGGCTTTATGCCTACAATGATTTTACGTACACCGCATGGATTTCAAGCTTTCTATGTACTAGACAAGCCTGCATACGTGACGAAGAAATCAAATTTTAAAGTGATCAATGTGGCTAAAATGATCTCAAAAAATCTAAGAAACAAATTTTCAAATGATTATCGGTTTCCTGTTGATGTAAATGCCAATCATTTTGGGATCACACGAATGCCTTCTGAAGAGAATGTTTTATTCTTTGAACCACATTATCGTTATAGTTTCGAAGAATGGATCGACTGGTCAATGAGAGAAGATGCGGACAAAAAAGCGGAGATCAAGAACGTTTTTGTATTGCCATCTACTCAAGAATTTCGTCAAGTTGATGAACCTTGGTTCCAGCTGTTGCTAAAAAGTCAAAAAATACAAGGTGAAAAGGGCGTATATGGTCGAAATAATGTGATATTCACCTTGTCTTTGGCATACTTTTCGTCAGGATACGAAGTAGAAGCATGTGAATTGACGATGTTAGAATTCAATGACCGCTTGGCTAACCCTTTATCTGATCGAGAATTAACCAGAATCATTCGATCCGCTTACTCTGGAAAATATCAAGCAGCGCACAGAGAAAAAATTGTCCTATTATGCCAAGAGTGGGTCGATGCCAATCTTTCTGAAGAGCAGCTATTCAACAAAAAACGGGGTTGGTGGAAATTCAAGAAAGAAAGAGCTGTTCGCAAATATTCACATAGTCATGAATGGGCAGAAGATCTAGTGTCCTATTTGAATGAGCAATCCTATGAAGAACAACCATACATTCTTTCTACAAAAAAAGAGTTAACTGAACGTTTAAAGATCCCAAAACGTTCCCTGGACAAAGTGCTGAAGCAGTTGAGAGAAGAGAACAAAATTCATTTTCGTGTTCGTGCTGGTCGTAAAGGAGGTATTATGCTAGCTTCGATACATGGATTGATGTGCTCCGTTATTCGGCTAAAAAAAGAAAGCCAGGGGGCTTATTTCGCTGCGATCTCAGAAGCTTTTGGAAGAGAATACACGTTTATCCAGACAGCACTGAAACGCTTGATAGATCCCAATAAGATCGGCGTGCAAACAGATCTGTTCATGATCGATACAGGCTGAAATTAAAAGGTGCAAATTGCCTATTACATTATATCTATGATACGTTCCTACTTTTTCTTCCGCCTTGCTTGCTGGTCTTAAGAAAGAGTAGTACTATTATCGCAAACGTAATAATATCGTGGGAGGTCTTTCTGACTATGAGTATCAATACCTTTGTATATCCCTACCCGATCAATGTGTTTATTATTTCGCGGTTAGGTCTTACGGTAGAGCAATTTTGTGAGTTACATGGATATAAGCAGAGTACGGTAGCAAGCTGGGTAACAAGAAACCGTGCAGTAAAAACGTTACCTTGTGATTTTTTATATTGCCTTAGTCTTTCTTCAGGCTGGTCGATGGATGATGTTTATCGTCATTTATTGGTATTGGAGGAGAAGTTCTTAAAGAGTATGGATCCAAAAAAGAAGAAAGAACAGGTGAATTGATTGATGACGGAGGAGGAGATAGCTGTTCTTAATAGGATCAAAGAATGGTCTGTTCTTTTGAAAATTTATTATGGGATTTTGACTTTATCTTTTATTACTGTTGGATTATTCGGTTCTGTTGTAAAGTTTTAAATAAAGAATAAAATCCCTTACGGTATCTATGATTTAAGCTGGGATTCCCAATAATACCTTGATTTCAGTACAGACCGAAAACCCGAAGAGAGTGCCTTCTTTTCGGGTTTTCTTATATAATCCTCGAATGGCTCCCATGCCTTTAATCGTGGTAGAGGCAGTGCGTAAACTTCGATAGAATTTATTGCGTCTCTTTACTGGACGATGGTCTTGTTCAATCAAATTATTCAGGTATTTAATGGTACGATGTTCTGTTCCTTGATAAAAGCCGTATTCTTTTAGTTTCTTAAAGGCACTTGTAAAAGAGGGGGCTTTATCTGTGACTACAACCTTCGGTTCATCAAACTGCTTCACTAACCGCTTAAGAAAAGCATAGGCTGCTTGTGTGTCCCGTTTTTTACGTAACCAAATATCCAAGGTTAAACCATCTGCATCGATGGCTCGATACAAATAATGCCATTTTCCTTTAATTTTGATGTACGTTTCATCCATTTTCCATGAATAAAAGGATTTTTTATTTTTCTTTTTCCAAATTTGATAGAGTAGTTTGCCATATTCTTGCACCCAACGATAAATCGTCGTATGAGAAACGTTAATGCCACGATCATATAAGATTTCTTGAACTTCACGATAGCTAAGGTTATAACGAAGATAGTAGCCCACGGCTGCAATAATCAAATCCTGCTGAAATTGCTTTCCTTTAAAATGACTCATCGTCATTCCTCCTGCTATCTTTTTCTATTATTCTACCTTATCTGATAGTAGATTTAAAACTTTGCAACAGAACCATATAAAGCGGTTTGGAGTTTCTATTTTAGCTTTTCTCAAGCGATTTTTAGAAGCTAAAATTTTGTTAGTAGAAATTAATCTGAGAATTCATCGGGAAGTAATCGTCAACTCTTCAAAGAGTAAAGATGATTACTTTCTTTTTTTGTTATTTATAATTAAATGTTTTATTCTAGAACCAATGCGAGAATTAGATTAATAAAACTCCTATAATTAATAACCTAATTCAACCAATATTTATTAAAAAAATTGGTTTGATAACGTTTACTTCAAAGGAGCTAGTGTGTGTTAAAATCTAATTATTGAGTGATTATCAGAAATGAGGGAAGACAAGTGGTAAGTCAGAAGAATTATTATTTCGTTGGGGCTAATATTGATGGGAATGATCAAACGGATCAGTTCGTCAAAGAAGGAAAATGGGTGCTTGGTTGGCTTGGAGAAGAAGAAAATACACAATATAAAAAGATGCGCTCAAAGCTTGATGCAATGAGTCCGGGCGATAAAATTATTATTAAGTCAACTTATACAAAAAAGAATGGACTTCCTTTTGAGAATCCGTCTGGTGAATATTTATCAGTAATGAATCTAAAGGCTTCCGGAACAGTCCAACGAAATCTTAATGATGGGCATACCATCCTAGTAGACTGGGATCGGGAGTTTAAGCCGAAAGAATGGTACTTTTTCACAGGTCGCGAGACAATTTGGAACGTTTCATCTTCGCCTTTTGAAGAGGCAAAAAAATTAATTGAGTATGTCGAGAGTGACAACATCCAAGATTATTCGTGGTTTCTAAGTCAACCAGATTGGTCGAAGTATCTGAAGCCAAGAGAAGAAGTTATCTCTAGTGAAGATCTTATGGTATTTCGAGAATATCTCGATAGTTTTATTGAAGTTGTCAACAATAGTCGAGGAAATATTGGGATAGATAAAAACGGAAAAGAAATAGAAAATTATGTAGTTGGTGGTTCCAGAGAGCGAGCAAAGTTGTCTACTGGGCTTCCGCTAGGCAGAAAATTCGCTGGCACTGGCAATAGACTGTATAGGTATCCGTATGTCAATAATGATAATTGGACGAATTTATATTTTGACTGGAAACCAGAGTATTTTGATAAGCCCACTTTATTTGTGTCGATTCCGAATAAGCCGTCGAAGTATTTTAGTCATCCTTTGGAAGAAGGAATCAATGTAACGTTTGGTAAAAATCCGAATGAAGTATTTGGGTATGAAGCTGTGTCTTCAGTCGATGCAATCGACTATGAAGAATTACTAAAGGCAATGATTAAGCTTACGAACCATGAGAAATTTGATGAATCTAGTGAGGAGGAGAGCGAGTCCATGAGAGAAGAGTATTGTAATCCTCACACGAAAGAACTGCTAATCGCCAAGAATCTAATTTTTAGAGGAGCACCGGGAACGGGGAAAACGTTTCTTGCACAGCAGATTGCTGCAGATCTAATTTCTGGTGGACGGACTGCCACATTAGAGGAGCTTACACCGGAAGAACTGAATCAAATGGCTTTTGTTCAATTTCATCCAAGCTATGACTATACTGATTTTGTAGAAGGGTTGCGACCTGTTACGGATGATGAAACGGGTCAAATTGGTTTTGAATTATGTCCTGGTGTCTTCAAAGAGTTTTGTACATTAGCTAGGAAATCAAAGAAGATAGGGGGCATAGATAATTTTGATGAAGCGTGGGAGAAGTTTTTCGAGGCGGTAAATGAAGCTCAAGACAAAACAGGTGACATAACTGCGACATACAACATTAAGACAATCACTTACGAAAAAGATATGCATTTACAAAGTTATGTACGTGGGGATATGGAAGGTGTTTGGGAATATGGAAAAAGAGGAAGGTATTATAATAAAGAGCAGTGTCGCAATATCTATCAAGGAAAACCGGGAGTTCCACAGGGGGGATTAGATAGTTATCGTAAGGCTATTGTCGCACATCTAAAAGAAGCGTTTGGTCTTAAAGACTATGTTCCTGCTTCTGATAGTACTGATGCAAAACCATATATTTTTATCATTGATGAAATCAATCGCGGTGAGATTTCGAAAATATTTGGGGAACTCTTCTTTTCGGTAGATCCAGGTTATCGCGGTCCGTTGGGGGCAGTCGCAACGCAGTATGAAAATTTACACGAGAGTTCGGAAGAAAAATTTTATATTCCTGATAATGTTTATATCATTGGAACTATGAACGATATTGATCGTTCGGTAGACAGTTTTGACTTTGCGATGCGTCGACGTTTTAGATTTATTGAAATCACGGCAGAGCAAAGTTGTGATATGTTAATGTATCTTGGAGAAAAAGAGCAGATTGCTCGAAAAAGGCTGACCTCTTTAAATGTTGCTATTTCAAATGTTAGTGAATTGAATCCTAATTATCATATAGGAGCGGCATATTTTCTGAAATTGAAAGATTTGGACGAAGAACAACTGTGGAACGATTATTTGAAGCCTCTTCTTCAAGACTATATCCGGGGAATGTATGAAGAAGATAAAATAATGGATTCTTTCTATCAAGCATACAAACTGGTTAGTAGCGACGAAGGCGACGATTATGAAACTAATTGATAATTGTAAAAATCACTTAGTAGATAGCGTTCGACGCGAGATTCCTCGACTAGCGGCTCTTTTAGAAGACAAGACTCTTTTTAATCTTGAACAGAAGGGAATATTTGTCTTTCCAGAGTTAATAAAAGACGCCGAGGACTTAACAGGTGATCAAATAGTCTTACAAAAAGTCGATGATTACTATTGTACGGGCAACGTCATGGGTTATTTGGGTTGTGGCAGTGAACAGATGACTATTAGCTCACGTTTTTCTGAAGGGGAGACCGATTTTTTATTTCAGTATTTATTAGAGAAAGTACTAGATATTCCAAATATTTTTAATCTTCATGTGCAAATAAATCAAAAAGAAAGAGTACAGGACTTACTAATCTTTTTGTTTCCGATGTACTTAAGAAAAGCTATGCGTAAAGGTATATACAAAACATATATTAATAGAAATTATAATAGTGCTAACGTAAGAGGGCGGATTAATGTGGAGTGTCATATTAAACAAAATACTCCATTTACAGGTAAAGTGGCATATAGTCAAAGAGAATTTTCTTATGATAATAATCTTATGGAATTAATCAGGCATACTATAGAGTTTGTTAAAACAAAATCCTATCATTTGGCCATTGCTTCAAAAATACGTGAAGAAGCTTCAAGTGTGATTGAAGTGACAAAGGGCTATAATTTCTATGACCGGCGCAAGATCGTCCTAGAAAATAAGCAGAACCCGGTTCGACATGCTTATTATCGTGAGTATAGACAGTTACAGCTTCTTTGTATAATGATTCTGCAATACGACCGACATCAATTTGGTGAAGGGTCTAAAGAAGTAAATGGAATACTATTTGATGGCGCATGGCTGTGGGAGGAATATATCAACTTATTGATTAAGGATTCTTTTTATCATCCGCAAAATAAAGGTGGTAAAGGTGCACAACGTTTGTTCTTATCTGCTAGTAGTGGACGGCAATTAGGATTAATCTATCCTGATTTTATCAGTAGAGATTGTACAAACCGAATCATAGCGGATGCGAAGTACAAACCAATTGAAAATATTGGAAATCGGGACTATTTACAAGTTTTAGCTTACATGTTTCGTTTCGACGCATCGAGAGGTTTCTATCTTTATCCTGAAAACGGTGAGAAACATATCGAGAAATTTAATTTACAAAAAGGAACAACTTACGAAAAAAATGTAACCACTCGGGAAGAAATTGAAGTTAAAAAAATAGGATTACTTATACCACGTAATTGTGAAAGATACTCGGAGTTTGTTGACTTAATAAAAGTAAATGAAAAAATTTTTATTTCAGAAATTCTTGATGAGTAGGTGTAAGATCACAATTTTTTTGAAAATGTAACATTCCAGCATTAATCTATTCAATTGTTAATGTTCATCTATGTCGTTTTCGATAATTCGAATCTATGACTAAGCAGTGGATTCAAACTATTTGATTGAAAGTTGCGGCGAAATTACTAGTAATTCGTCGCATTTTTCTTGGTCTTGCTAATTTGATACGTTCTTGGTGTTGATATTTACAAGAAAACGCTTATAATAGGTGTTACCGAACACCTTAAAGGAGATGTTTCTATAGTGGTAACTATTAAAGACTTAGCAAAGGTAGCTGGAGTTAGTCCGACGACGGTATCTAACGTTCTTCACGGACGTGTAAATAAAGTTTCTGAAGAAACTTTGGAAAAGGTTCAAAGTGCCATCGACGAGATGAACTATGTATCGAACATGGGAGGGCGTCTATTAGCTCGTCGTGGGTCAAAAATCATCGGTGTGATTATGACTTACGCCCGAAGAGAAGAAAATAATGCCACGGAATTTCCTTTTTATAGTGAAATTATCGGTGCCTTAGAGGATACGATTCGAGAGAGTGGTTATTATATGATGCTCTATACTTCAGCAAGTATAGACGAGAGTATGAAACTTGCTCAAGCTTGGGATATTGAAGGGCTTATAGTTCTTGGGAATACTCCGGATGAAGCAAAACTATTCTATGAGAGTAGCAGTGTACCAGTAGTATTTATTGATACGTACGGTAGTGAAATACCCAACGTTGGTATTGATGATAAACATTCCATGAAAGGGTTGGTTGAGTATTTAATTGATTTGGGTCACAAAAAAATTGCTTTTCTATCAGATTCTGAGGTGTTGATTGGGGTTGATGAGGCTAGGTTTGCTGGCTACTGTGAGGCTATGTTAGGAAACGGTTTAGAGGCTGGTGAGAAGAGTCTTTTTCATTTGAGTTTTAGAGACTCTATCCGTAGAGCCATGTTGAAAGAGTTATATGTTAATAAGTTTTATGGTTACACGGCGCTTTGTTTTTCATCTGATTACTATGCCGTCGATGCGATCAGTTTCTTATCTGAACTTGGCGCAAGAATACCGGAAGATATTTCGATTACAGGATTTGACAACAATGTTTTAGCGAAGTTTTCTAACCCGAGACTTACAACGGTCAATCAAAATGTGAGTGAAAAGGGGACAGTGGCAGTTACTGAATTAGTAAAGATGATAAAAAAGGGAGAAAAAGAAATTGTTGAGCGAAACCTTGATACATTCATAGTTGAAGGTCAGTCGACGAAATTTATTTTTTAAAATACTTGAAAACGGTATCAGCGTGTGATATATTTCTTTGTGTAATTTAGTGTTACGAAACACCAAAAATATTGGAGGTTATATCATGAAAAGATTGGTTAAGATTTCAGTATTAACAGGAGTTGCTCTCTTGGCATTGAGTTTGACTGGGTGTGGTGCTACGGGAAACAAAAATTCTTCCAAAGAAGTGAAGTTCTTCAATGGTAAAACAGAGTCTGTAGAGCTAATGGATGATTTGATTGAAGAGTTTAACTCAAAAAATAAAGATTTTAAAGTCGTTCAAGAGTTCCAAAAGGATGCAAGTAGCGCATTGCAAACCAAGTTTGCTTCTGGGGATGTTCCAGATATTGTAAGTGCTGATATCACGCGATTACATCGATAATGATCTTTTCTTAGATCTATCAAAAGAAGATTTTTGGGATAACGTAGATCCTTCAATCAAGGAAATGGTGACTGATGTTAAGAGCAACAAGCAGTTCAAAGTAGCTCTTGCTAAAAGTATTGGAGGTGTCTTTTACAATAAAGATATTATTTCAGAAGTAAAAACGGATACGTGGGAGAATTTCGTGTCATCAATTAAAACGAACAAAAAAGACGTAACACCTATGTTCCTTGGTGGTAAAGATTCATGGACTCTTGGTCAACTCATGGAATTCTGGGGACATGGTTTAGTTAAACAAGATTATTCGATTGTCGAAGCGAAAAAGTATTTTATTGATAATGATCAAGACGTTTTGAAATTCGCTAAAAATGATGGTCCTATTGGTGTGTTTGCTCAAAGAATTGAATCAATGAAAAAAGATGGAATAATCAATGAAAATGCAGCAACAGCTTCTTATGACGACCAAATTGCTAACTTTGCTTCCGGAAAAGTAGCATGTATCCCTCAAGGTATTTGGGCGGTTAGTTTAATCAAAGAGAAGAATCCTGACATGAATATCGGTTTTGCGGCGTTTGCTCCAATGGAGGATGGTAAAAAGCCAGTTGTGTTGTCAGCAGAGGACTCAACGCTTGGTATTCCAGCAAAAAGTAAAAACCAAGATGGTGCTAAAGCGTTTATCAAGTTCCTGTTAGAAAAAGAAAATTTAAAAAAATACAGTGAAACATTACATTTGCCATCAGCTTACAGTGATGTAGATTCTAAATGGATTGATAATCCAGAAGAATACGAGTCAGTAATCAAAGATAGTGTACCTGTAGGATTTACTGTTTTCCCATCAGGATTTTCCGGTGATGATAGCGGTCGTTATGTCCAAGCATTCCTTTCAGGTCAATACAAAACTGCAAACGATTTCGTTAAAGCGTACTCGGATGCGTGGAATAAAGCTTGGGACGATTCTAAGTGAAAGCGGTGAGACAAAGTGCGTAAAAAAAGAATAGATTATTTATTCGCACTTCCTGCGTTTATAGTATTTTTTATCTTCTTTATTTATCCTTTCCTAAATGGATTTTGGTTGAGTTTGACTAAATGGAACGGATACACTGATCCGATTTTTATTGGATTGGAAAATTTCAAAAATATCCTGAAAGACCCTCGTGCATTGAGTGCTATTAAAAATACAGTTGTATTTGCCTTATTCAGCACGCCACTACTAAATCTTTTCGGGCTGATGTATGCCTTATTGCTAGAGAACTCAAAGTCAAAAATGGTAAAACTTACAAGAATTTTCGTATACGTTCCAGCGATTATTTCACCATTAATTATGGGGTATGTTTGGTTCTTCATTATGAAGAGTGGTGGTACCGCGCAAGAGTTATTTGCTCAATTGGGTATGAATGGATTGGTCTTTGACTGGTTAGCTGATCCTAAATTGGCTTTAGCGTTGATAATTCTAGTTAATACTTGGCAATTCTCGGGAATGACTATGATTATCTATCTTTCTGCATTACAGGCGATTCCAGAAGAGCTTTACGAAGCAGCGGATATTGATGGTGCGAATTATTGGAATAAATTGATCGATGTAAAATTGCCGAATATTACTTCGGCAATTACGGTCAACATTCTAACTAATATCATTGGTTCTTTAGCAATTTTTGATGCGATTGTAGCTCTGACGGATGGCGGACCTGGTTATGCAACAGAATCACTGAGTATGTATATCATGAGAATGTCATATGGTGGTTCTACCGGCTATGCGGTAGCAGTTGCAATCATCATGTTCTTTATCACACTAATTCCTGTAATGGCGTATATCTTGGCAACTAAGAAGAAGGGACTGGCGATTTAATGAGCAAGAAATTTTTGATTGGTATTCACCGAGTTGTCTTGGTCCTTCTATGTCTTATTGCAATGATTCCATTTATTGTTCTGATTAAACTGGCTTTTTTCAATAATCAATCGGAATTTACATTGGAAAATTTTAGTGAGGTCATGAATAAGTTTGATATTTTTCGGGCTTTTGGAAATTCAGCTGTGATAACGGTTGGTGCAGTCGTTATTTTGCTCTTTTGTTCGAGTCTTGCTGGCTATTCAATTTCGAGAAATAAGATAGTGGTTAATAAGCTCATTTACTATACCTTTCTGTTTTGTATGATGATACCGGCAGTTATTAATAGTGTTCCGCTGTACAAAGTAATGCAAGCAATTGGTGGTATCAATTCACGTGTTGCGATGATGTTTTTGTTAGCTGCAAACAGTATGCCATTTGCAACTTTTCTAATTGCGGGTTACATGTCTAACATTCCGATTGAATTAGAAGAAGCGGCAGCAATTGATGGTGCATCAGTTATCCAGCGATTTAGCAGAATTATTTTGCCTATGCTAAAGCCTGTATTTATGAGCGTTGTTATCATTCAAGGAATCGGGATTTGGAACAACTATGCTCAAGTAGTTTTCTATTTACAAGATGCGAAGGTACAGACAATTCCTTTGGCAATGCAGTTGTTCTTCCAACAGTTTGGAGCTCAATGGCATCTTATGTCTTCTGCAACTATTATCGCAATGGTGCCAGCATTGATTACATTTATCTTTGGACAAAAATACTTTATGAGCGGATTAAATTCCGGATCAGTGAAAGGGTAGAGAGAAAATATAATGATAGTATTATTTCCAGTAAAAGCACAATTTAGAGAAGGTGAGCCTATCTCGTTTCATATAGAGAATTGTGTAGATGAAACAGTTAATTTACAAATTTTTTCAGTAGGTAAACCTGTTTTTAACAAAACGGTCGAGATCAAAGAGGGAATAATTGAACTTCCAGAATTTGAAGCGCGTCGTGGTGGCTATTTAGTTGAAGTAACTTCCTCAGATAAAGTGGTCGTACAGACTGCTTTTGATGTTGATTCAGATATGATTCGTTACGGCTTTCTGAGTGATTTTTTTCAAGGTGGAGAAAATGAGAATCAATCAATTCGTTGGATGAATAAATTACATCTTAACTATATTCAATATTATGATTGGATGTATCGCCATGATGATTTGATTCCGCAAACTGAGATTTTCGAAGATTTGTTAGGACGTAAATTGTCCAGTAATACGATTCAAAGTAGAATCAAACAGGCCCGAGAAGCCGGAATGGTAAACATTGCCTATGGTGCAATTTACGGAGGAACGAATGATTTCGCAGCTGCTAATCCTGATTGGAGAATGTATGATAAGAACGGACAACCAATTGGCTTCTTTGACTTCTTGTCAATCATGAATGTTAATAAAGAGAGCGGTTGGCATGACCATATAATCAATGAGTATAAAAAAGCTGTTGAATATGGTTTCGATGGAATTCATATGGATACTTACGGGTTTCCTAAGGAAGCTCGCAACGCAAAAGGAGAAATACTAGATTTACCCGAAGATTTTGGTCAATTGATTGATGACTCAAAGGCTGTATTAAAAGAAGTTAATGAAGATGTTAAGTTGATATTCAATAATGTTGGGAACTGGCCTGTATATTCTGTTGCCAATAGGGATCAAGAAGCTATCTACATTGAAGTTTGGGATCCATATTCAACCTATCAAGGAATTGAAGAGATTATCACTAACGCTCGTCGTGAAAATAAGGAAAAGCAGATAATTTTGGCTGCTTATCTGAAACCTTTCGAATATGAAGTGACAGAGAAAACATACAATTCGCTGTGGTTATTAACTGCAATTATTACTAGTCTAGGTGCAAGTCATCTGATTCATGGAGAAAATGGTGGGATAATCACAGAAGGTTACTACGCTAAATACTTCCATGTAGAAGAATCAAGCAAAAAAGAACAGATTAGAAGATATTACGACTACATTACTTTCTTGGCAGAATTTTGGAGAATTAATGCGTTAAGCGATGCTTCCCGTACTCATTTCTTAGGTGATAATAGAGAATATGTATCTGACTGTGAATATTTAACACCAAATTTGGAGGCAGGAAAAATTTGGACGAATATCCGTCAAAATGATATGATGAAATTCATTAACTTTGTGAACCTTACTGGGGCTCAGGATACCATTTGGAATCATCAAAAGGATATTCAAGAAAGTGATGTATTTAGTCTTAAGATTTTAATGAATCGAGAAATTAAGGCAGTCACTTATCTTACTCCAGATGGAGACGTTATCAAATTTGATAGTTTAGCTTATAATATTGAAGAGAGTGAATTTGGTCCATACCTAGTAGTGGAAATACCTAGACTTCTAGTTTGGGGAACGCTAATTATTGAGATGGACTGAGTTTGAATTGAGGTAGAGACAATGGAGAAAAAATGGTGGCAAAACTCGGTGGTATACCAAGTATATCCCCGCAGTTTTCAAGATACAGATGGTGATGGTGTCGGTGATTTAAAAGGGATCATCCAACGTTTGGACTATCTGGAAAATTTAGGAATTGATGCGATTTGGTTATCACCAGTCTATAAATCGCCAAATGATGATAATGGGTACGATATCAGCGATTATCAAGATATCATGGATGAATTTGGCACGATGACGGACATGGATCAGTTGATTGCGGAAGGGAAGAAACGCAATATCCGGATTATTATGGATTTAGTTGTCAATCACACGTCTGACGAGCATAAATGGTTTGTTGAAGCTAAAAAAAGCAAAGACAATGAATACCGAGACTACTATATCTGGCGTGATGGCGTAGATGGTGATGTGCCCAGCGGACTACGTTCAACTTTTAGTGGAACGGCCTGGGAGTTTGATGAAACCACTGGACAATATTTCCTTCATTTATTCAGTAAACGCCAACCAGATTTGAATTGGGAAAATGAAAAGGTTCGTCAAGAGGTCTACGATATGATGAACTTTTGGATCGATAAAGGCGTTGGTGGCTTCCGGATGGACGTGATTGATTTGATTGGCAAAATTCCCGATCAAAAAATCACGGGCAACGGCCCTAAGTTACACGATTATCTACAAGAAATGAATCAAGCAACGTTTGGTGACAAAGACTTGATGACGGTTGGTGAAACGTGGGGTGCGACACCTGAAATCGCCAAAATGTACTCTGATCCAAAACGCCAAGAACTTTCAATGGTGTTTCAATTTGAACATGTGGGGCTTGACCAACAAGATGGCAAAGAAAAATGGGATTTAAAACCTTTGGCAATCAAAGATTTAAAAGTGGCCTTGTCAAAATGGCAAAATTCCTTAGGCAATGAAGGGTGGAACAGTCTTTTTTGGAACAACCATGACTTGCCACGAATTGTCTCCCGTTGGGGCAATGACACAAAATACCATAAGCAAAGCGCGAAATTATTCGCGATTCTGTTACACATGATGAAGGGGACGCCCTACATCTACCAAGGGGAAGAAATCGGGATGACCAATTATCCGATTTCTGATATTTCCGAAGCAGAAGATATTGAAACCATTAATATGTACAACGAACGGATTGCACAGGGGTATGCTAAGGAAGATATTATTGCATCCATCAATGCCAAGGGTCGAGACAACGCGCGGACGCCAATGCAGTGGGATGATAGTGAAAATGGTGGCTTTACCACTGGAACTCCTTGGTTGCACGTAAATCCCAATTACAAGACCATCAATGTCAAAGCGGAATTAGCTGACCCTGATTCAATTTTCTACACCTATAAGAAGTTGATCGAATTGCGTAAGCAAAACGAGATTGTGGTTTGGGGTAGCTATCACTTGTTGGAAGAGACGGCAGATGAAGTCTTTGCCTATATTCGTGAGCTGGATGGCGAAAGATGGTTAGTTGTGACAAATATTAGCGAAGAGAACAATACGTTCGAAATGCCGAGTGATGGTAAGGAAGTCATCATTTCTAATTATGAAGGAAGTAATCGTTTAAGTGGTGAAGTGGAATTGAAACCTTATGAGGCATTTGTGGTGAAAATTTGAAACATAAGATACCGTAGAGTCGACAGTATGTGCTGTCGACTTACTATATTATCTATCTTTGATATCTCACTATTACATCAGCAAATATTTGAAAGCGGTATCAAAAAATCTGGTATAATTGATAAAAAGAAATGGAGGAGTAGGTATGAGAACTCTATATGTAACAAATGAATGGGATGGATATGGAAAACAAAACTATTATTGGCATGAATATCGAATGGAAGGTGATTTAATAGTTAAGTACAAGTGTAATAGACAGAAGTTTTTTGATGGAAATGAAAATGGATGGGAAGAAAGTGAAAAGGAAGTCGAAAGTTGGAATATTGATGACTCAGATCTTCCCGACTGGTTAAGACAATATATATAAATCTAATTAATTAGTTACTGTACTAGTAGATAAATATGATTCCAATTATACTAAACTAGAAAGCCCCTAAAATCGATTTTGGGGGCTTTATTTAAATATAAAATTTTATAGCTTATAATTAAATGGAATTGGAGGAGTTCTATTATCAAAAAGGAAGAATTTCTTAAAGCAGGATCGCTATTCTTAATTAAAGAAGTTGAAGAAAAAACTGGAATCAATCGCCGAACGTTTAGAAGGTATCGAGCAAGATATAACGTGACAGTAGATCAAAGAAAAAACAATGAAAAGAGGGATAGTTAATGAGTACGGTTATTTTAGCTGAAAAACCAAGCCAGGCATTAGCCTACGCAAGTGCTTTAAAACAAAGCACCAAAAAAGACGGTTATTTTGAGATCAAAGACCCACTATTTACAGATGAAACGTTTATCACCTTTGGTTTTGGGCATTTGGTGGAATTAGCAGAACCAGGTCATTATGACGAAAAGTGGCAAAATTGGAAACTTGAATCTTTGCCGATTTTTCCTGATCGATACGATTTTGAAGTTGCAACAGATAAAAAAAAGCAGTTTAAAATTGTTGCTGAACTTCTCAAAAAGGCAAATACAATTATAGCGACAGAGAAGGTGAAAATATCGCCTGGTCGATTATCCATAAAGCAAATGCCTTTTCAAAAGATAAAACATTTAAAAGACTATGGATCAATAGCTTAGAAAAAGATGTGATCCGAAGCGGTTTTCAAAATTTGCAACCAGGAATGAATTACTATCCCTTTTATCAAGAAGCGCAAACACGCCAAATTGCCGATTGGTTGATCGGCATGAACGCAAGCCCTTTGTATACGTTAAATTTACAACAGAAGGGCGTACAAGGTACATTTTCACTAGGACGTGTTCAAACGCCCACCTTATACCTCATTTATCAACGCCAGGAAGCAATAGAAAACTTTAAAAAAGAATCTTTTTTCGAGGTGGAAGCTAGTATAAAAGTAAACCAAGGGTCATTTAAGGGCGTTCTAAGCCCCACACAGCGTTTTAAGAGCCAAGAGGAACTTTTATCCTTTGTTTCTTCTAAACAAGCTAAAATAGGCAATCAAGAGGGCAGAATCGCTGACGTGCAAACTAAAGAGAAAAAAACGAATAGTCCTAGTCTGTTTTCTTTAAGTAGTTTGCAATCAAAAGTCAATCAGCTTTATAAAGCGACAGCGAGCCAAACTTTAAAAGCTATGCAAGGGCTGTATGAAGCAAAATTATTGAGTTATCCAAGAACAGATACACCATTTATTACAGAGAACGAATTTGCTTATTTAAAAGCGAATTTTGGCAAATATAGCGGTTTTTTAGGACTTGATCTTGAAATGGTTCAAACAGAGCCTAGAAAGCGTTATGTGGACGGTAGTAAGGTACAGGAACACCACGCCATTATCCCAACAAAACAAGTACCTACCGAATCTGCATTAGCGAAAATGGACGATTTACAACGAAAAATTTATGCTTTAGTCGTTAAAACGACCGTTGCCATGTTTTTACCTGATTACTTGTATGAAGAAACCAAGATACAAACGAAAGTAGCTGATTTGCTGTTTCAATCGATCGGAAAGACACCAAAACAAGAAGGGTGGAAAATTCTTTTCAAACAACAAAATAAAGAAGAAAAAGAGGACGTTCAAACGTTACCCTTGGTTATCATTGGAGAACATGCCGAGGTTGACGTTAAGAGTGCCGAAAAAGAAACACAACCACCGAAAGCTTTTACAGAGGGTACATTATTAACTGCTATGAAAACGGCGAATAAAACGGTTGATGATGAAGAAGCAATCAAGATTTTACAAGAAGTTGAGGGGATTGGAACAGAAGCGACAAGAGCAAGCATTATTGAAGCCTTGAAACAAAAAGAATATATCCAAGTGATTAAGAATAAGCTTGTTGTGACTGAAAAAGGAAAATTATTGTGCCAGGCAGTTGAAAGTCAGCACCTTTTAACGAGTGCTGAAATGACGGCTAAATGGGAAACGTATTTAAAAAAAATCGGTAAAAGAGAAGGCAATCAAGAGAACTTTATTACGAATATCAAAAAATTCATTGTTCATTTACTGGAAGCTGTACCTAACGATATAGAAAAACTAAATTTTTCTGATTACCAGGAACAGAAAGAAAAAGAAGCAGAAAAAAGTATTGTAGGCAAATGTCCTAAGTGTGGCAACAATATTGTATTGAAAAAATCGTTTTATGGTTGTTCAAATTATCCTGAATGTAAGTTTACTTTAGCTGAACATTTTAGAAAGAAAAAACTAACCAAAACAAATGTAAAAGAATTACTAGAGGGAAAAGAAACTCTGGTAAAAGGAATCAAAAACAAAGAGAAAAAGCCCTACAATGCCGTTGTAAAAATTGGGGAAAAGGGATATATTGATTTTATATCTTTCTCAAAATAAATATAAAAGCCCTTTAAATAGGGCTTTTATATATTAATCACAAATCACTTATCACAAATCACAAGTGATTAATCACAAATCACTTGTGATTTGTGATTCTTAATGATACAATATTACTATACAAAAAAAGAATGGGGCGTAGTTATGGAGAAGGAAGAACTCAAAATACTTGAAGAATTAAGACGTATTTTAAGCAATAAAAATGAAGCAATTGTTATCTTGAATAATTACTTTAAAGGTGGTGTTGGAAAGTCAAAATTATCGACTATGTTTGCTTACTTGACAGACAAATTGAATTTAAAAGTTTTAATGATCGATAAGGACTTACAAGCAACATTGACAAAAGACTTAGCAAAAACTTTTGAGGTAGAATTGCCACGTGTCAATTTTTATGAAGGCTTGAAAAATGGAAACTTGGCTTCTTCTATTATTCATTTGACTGATAATTTAGACTTGATCCCTGGCACGTTTGATTTGATGTTATTACCAAAATTAACTCGCTCATGGACGTTTGAAAACGAAAGTAGATTGCTTGCTACTCTGTTGGAACCTTTAAAAAGTGACTATGATCTCATTATTATTGATACTGTACCAACGCCAAGCGTTTATACAAATAATGCAATCGTGGCAAGTGATTACGTCATGATCCCTTTACAAGCAGAAGAAGAAAGTACAAACAACATTCAAAACTATATTTCCTATTTGATTGATTTACAAGAACAGTTTAACCCTGGACTAGATATGATTGGTTTTGTTCCTTATTTAGTTGATACGGACAGCGCAACGATAAAATCAAACCTGGAAGAACTGTACAAAGAACATGAAGAAGATAATTTGGTTTTCCAAAATATTATCAAGCGAAGTAATAAAGTAAGTACCTGGTCTAAGAACGGCATTACAGAACATAAAGGCTATGACAAAAAAGTTTTATCTATGTATGAGAATGTATTTTTTGAAATGGTTGAGCGAATCATTCAGTTAGAAAATGAAAAAGAATAGAATCACAAATCACAAGTGATTAATCACAAATCACTTGTGATTTGTGATTGTTGATGATAAAATAAGAATAAGAAGAAATAGAAAGAAGTGAGTGATTGTGGGAAATTTAGGCGTACAAAAAGCAAAACGAAATGATACACCAATCAGTGCAAAAAAAGATATAATGGGAGATAAGACGGTTCGTGTTCGTGCTGACTTGCACCATATCATAAAAATCGAAACAGCAAAGAATGGCGGAAACGTAAAAGAAGTTATGGATCAAGCCTTAGAAGAATATATACGGAAATATTTACCTGACAAACTTTAAAAGGAGTGAACATGAAATGGCAGTTACGTATAAAAAAACATTTGAAATTGAAATCATTAATGAGTTATCGGCAAGTGTTTATAATCGGGTATTAAATTATGTTTTGAATCATGAACTAGATACTAAAAATACTCGTTTACTAGAAGTGAATCTTTTAAATCAATTAGAAGTGGCACAAGAAGTTGATTTATTTGAACAACCATTTGAAAAATTACAAGCTATTCATGAGTATTGGCGGTCAATGAATCAATATTCAAAACAAATTGTTGAAATGTCACCTTCTTTAAAAGGAGTGATCTAATATGACAACTCAAGAGGAATTAAAAGAAATCTATCACACTGTGTCAAAAATGGACATTATGGAACTAAAAAAAGCGTATGAGTTGGCTGAAACACAAGAAGAATTTGAGTTTTATAAGGAATTATTTACTTATCAATTGCAACAAAAGCAAAAACTAATTATCAAGCAGAAAGATTTTGTGATTTAATATGAAGGATAGACCACAATATATTATTGTTTCGGGCGTCAATGGAGCAGGGAAATCAACACTTTATCAAACAGTACCGCAACTCTTTCAAGATACACAACGAATTAATGCTGATGAAATTCTAAATAAAAATGGTGGTGACTGGCGAAAAAACTCAGATAATATGAAGGCTATGCGTGAAGTTGTAAAACAAATGAATCAAGCAATTGAATCTAAAAGGTCTTTTCACCAAGAAACCACATTATCTGGACAAGGACAGAAAAAATGGATTGAAAAAGCCAAGGCACAGGGTTATGAGGTAAATTTATTTTATGTTGGGATAGACAATGCTGATTTGGCAATACAACGTGTCAAACAAAGAGTTGAAAAGGGCGGTCATGGCATACCTGATGAACTCATAAAAAAGCGGTATAGTCAGTCATTAAAGAATCTAGAATATATAGCCCCTCTTTGTGATAATGTTATGCTATACGATAATACGAAAATTTTTGTTCCAATTTATGAACGTCAAGGGGAAAAGATAGTTTTAAATAATACAACAAATATTCAATGGCTTCCAGTTAGTTTTATTAATAAGTATAGGGTGGGATTGAGAGATATGGCGAATATTACTGACTTCACCGAAAAGCAATTTGAAGATCGTTTAGAAAAGAATGTTGAACGACTAACTAAAAATAGACTAGCGGTTGAATCGCCAACCGCTTTTTTACTTGGTGGGCAACCAGGATCAGGGAAAACCAGTTTGCGATCGGCAATTTCCGAAGAAACACAAGGAAATGTTGTTATCATTGATAATGATACGTTCAAACAACAGCACCCAAATTTTGACGAATTAGTGAAACTCTATGAAAAAGACGTAGTAAAACATGCAACACCCTATTCTAATCGTATGACAGAAGCACTTATTAGCCGTTTAAGCGATCAAGGCTATAATTTAGTGATTGAAGGAACAGGACGAACAACAGACGTTCCTATTAAAACAGCCACAATGCTTCAATCTAAAGGTTATGAAACAAAAATATACGTCATGGCAGTACCGAAAATTGAATCATACTTAGGAACGATTGAACGATATGAAACCATGTATGCAGATGATCCAATGACAGCCAGGGCAACACCAAAACAAGCGCATGATATTGTTGTCAAAAACTTACCGACCAATTTAGAAACCCTTCATAAAACGGGCTTATTTAGCGATATAAGGCTTTACAATAGAGAAGGAGTGAAACTCTATTCAAGCTTAGAAACGCCTTCCATTAGTCCGAAAGAGACCTTAGAAAGAGAATTAAATCGTAAAGTATCAGGGAAAGAAATTCAACCGACTTTGGAGAGAATAGAGCAAAAAATGGTTCAAAATCAACACCAAGAAACCCCTGAATTTAAAGCAATTCAACAAAAAATGGAATGCCTGCAGCCACCTACACCACCAATACCCAAGACACCTAAACTTCCAGGACTTTAAACCTTAAAAAAGGGGTTCTATAATATTTGGTGTTGTTACTCAATGTGAGTAACAACACCAAATATTATAGAACCGTAATTCCTTACTATGGTACTTGCTTTTTTTATGAAACTTACGATACTAACGAGTTGACTTGGAATGGCAACAGTTTTTTTGACAAATTTTATAAGGTGCAGAACTTCTTTCCGTATGCTATTCCGATTGTCCTTGACAATGAGCCTCCTCGGATGTGACGATCTTCGGCAGGAGCTAACAGTTAAAGTTAGACTGCCTCGCTAGCGTTAGCACATCCGAGCTCATTATCAAGGATTCGCTGCGCCAATCTCTGGTTACGGTAACCAACCGGTGTCTCGTAGCCAAGTGTACCGTGCAACCGAAGGTGGTTCCACCAATTGACATAGTCAAATAACTCCAAATCCAATTGTTGTAAGGTTTCAAATGTGTATTGATAGACAAATTCTACTTTCAACGACTTATAAGTTGATTCAGCTACGGCATTATCAAAAGGACAGCCTTTATGACTTAATGATCGATTGATATCAAAAGTTGTTAATAATTCATCAATAGCTTGGTTATCAAACTCTTTTCCACGATCAGTATGAAAAATCTCAACCTCTGTCAGAGGTTGTTTGATACGGCTAAATGCTTTTTTTACTAGAACGGCATCTTTATGTTCTCCACAAGAATAGCCGAGAATTTCTCGATTGAACAGATCCAAAATGAAACAGACATAATTCCATTTTTTCCCGACTCGTACATAAGTCAAGTCTGTTACGATCGCTTCTAATGGGTTGTCTCTTAAGAATTTACGATTCAATACGTTTGTCGTTTTGGCTTCATTGCAAGTAGAATGATGTACTTTAAAATAAGCAACAGTATAGCTCGATTTTAATCCTCTATTTTTCATGATTCTACTAATTTTTCGTCGGCTGATCTGAATGCCTCGTTTTGATAAGGCTTTTTTTATTTTTCTTGAGCCGTAGGCCTTTCGGCTGCGGATAAATTCTTCAGCGACTACTTCTTCAAGTTCTGATTCATCTTTCTTTGGTTTTGATTGATAATAATAGGACTGACGTGATAGACCTAATATTCTGCACATCGCTGATATAGGGTAAAGATGCTTATTCGCATCGATTACTTGTCTCTTCGTCCGAATATCAGCGCTGCTTGCTTTAAAATATCATTTTCCATTTCTAATTGCTGGTTTCTTTTACGTAGTTCTAACAATTCTTTTTGTTCAGGCGTAAGATTATCTTTTTCTTTGAATGAACCACTCGTTTTAGATTGCTTTACCCATTTGTCAAATGCTGAAGCCGTTAGTTCATATTCTCGAATGATTTCTACACGTGGCTTTCCAGCTAAGTAAAGATTGACGATTTGTTGCTTGAATTCTTGTGAAAAAGTTCTTCGTGTTCTCTTAGACATAAAAATTCCTCCTGGTATGTTTTCTTCTAGTCTACACACCTTAATTTTTCTGTCTAGTTAATTGTAGCCTATCCAACTTGGTTTTACGAGATGTATCTGGACATTCACCTTTACTGCTAAACTAACTCCTTTCTGTGTTCACAAGCGACGTGTGATTGTGATATAATGAACGATAGAAAACTCAAAAGAGAGGCGTTCTTGATGGAAGATCTTATTCAAATGAAAGCTGGCATGCTAGACGTGTATCTGGGTAGTCCGACGATAAATGAATTTTTGGAAAAAAGTGCGAATGTATTGGGGAATCCCTTGGTATTACTGGATAATTCCTATAAAATCGTGTCTCATTCGAATGCTGAAAACATTACTGATCCTTATTGGCAATCCTATGTGAACAGAGGGTTTTGTTCAGTTGAATATGTTTTTAAAGCAAAGCAGTTAGCTCATATGACGGTTAGTGATGAATCGCCTTATTTTTTTCCATGTCAGATTTGTCACGACACGAAATTAGTGAAAGTTGTTAAGAATAGAGGAGTAGAACTAGGCTTTTTACTTATGCTTGACTCTCAACGCGAATTGACATCAGATGATAAAATACTGATTGATATTTTAGGAAAGATGGTCTCAGAGCTACTATCCAAGAATGAGCGAAATCGGTTATCCACTCATAATACAGAAATGATTGTGATTGACTTATTAGACCAATCCATTCATTCATCAAAGGAACTAGCTGAACGGATAGAAAATAAGCAACTATTACAAATTAGTAATTGGCGACTACTAATCATTGATTTTTGGCAACAGTCGCATTCAACAAGCCGTTCACGTATGACGTTGAGAGAGATTCAGGCTAGATTTCAGGAGTTACTTCAAATGAAAACAGCGGCTGTCTATCAAGAGAAATTAGTGATTCTTTTTGATAGTATAAGCTTTCAGACCAACAAAGAAAGCCTATCTGCCTTTGCAACAAAGCACGGACTCAAAATTAGTGTCAGTGCGGATTTTTCGGATTTATTACAGACAAACCAAGCGTATATAGAGGCATTGGAATGCGATCGACTGGCACGATTTTCACTACCGGTTAAGCCCCTTACAGAGTACTATGAGGTCAATCTTTATGCACTGTTGCCAAGTATGCCAATTGAACAAGTGAAGCAAAAATATTTCCATCCAGTACTTCAAAAGTTAATCCACTATGATTTGGCACATCATACAGACTTATTTGAGACGTTGTATACGTATTTATTGCAACATGAAAATGTCAATCATACAGCTATTTGTCTGTCCATCCATAGAAATACTGTCCGTTATAAGTTGAAACGAGCGAGCGAAATAGGTGAATTTTCCTATTCTAATTCCGTCATCCTTGTGCAATTATTGATTTCCTACCAAATATTTTCTTATTATGTCGTCTGTTATCAGGACGAATATAAAAATTTTGCTAAAAATCAACTTTTACAATTGGCTTTTCACGCATTTGAACGCATCTCTAGTACGAAGTGTGCATCATGTACAATTCAGGACTGTGATTTTAGACTTTAGCACATAGTCAGATTCCCTTGTATTGTGATAAATTGAACTTGTGGAAGTTCTATTTATTTAGGAGGAAATCGTATGTATGAAAAACTATTTGCTACTGGAATGATCGGATCAGTAGAAATCAAAAATCGAATTGTTATGCCGCCTATGGGTACAAGTCTTTCAAGTTTTACCGGTGAGGCGACGGATGAAGTCATTCGTTATTATGAGGAACGTGCCAAAGGGGGATGCGGGTTAATCATTACTGAAATCGCTCGTATTGATGATGTGACTGGTATTGGTGAACCTGGACAGTTGAGTGTGACATCAGGTAAATACATTCGTAAACTGGTTCAATTAACTGAGGCTGTGCACAAATATGATAGTAAAATCTTTTTGCAATTGCATCATCCTGGTCGCCAGGTGTCAAGAAGTTTATTAAATGGTGTTCAACCTGTCGCACCCAGCGCGATTCCTTGTGGGGTAGTAAAAGAAATGCCTCGTGCATTAACAACTGAAGAATGCGATGACCTCGTTGAGAAGTTTATTAGAGGAGCAGTGGTTGCTAAAACGGCGGGGTTCGATGGTGTAGAGCTTCACGGAGCACACGGCTATCTAATTAATGAATTTTTGAGTCCTTATACAAATAAGAGAACGGATAAATATGGCGGTGATTTCTTTAAACGACTAACGTTTTTAACGAGTATTGTCAAAGGGATTCAAGCTGCATGTGGTCCTAAGTTTCCTGTATCAGTCCGCATAAGTGCCGATGAGTTCATCGAAGGTGGCCTAAAGCTTGAAGATACCATTCAAATCGCAAAAATACTAGAAGCGCAAGGCGTTGCTGCCATTGATGTAAGCGCAGGGACTTACGAAACTGGGTATGCAGTCATCGAACCACAATTTTTACCAGAAGGCTGGAAAAAACATTTAGCAAAAGCTATTCGTGAAGAAGTATCGATTCCTGTTATTGCAGTAAATAATTTAAAATATCCGAAAACAGCTGAACTGTTCTTAGAAGAAGGAATTTGCGACTTTGCATCATTTGGTAGAGCCTTTTTAGCTGATCCATACTGGCCTAATAAGGCGAAAGCACGTCAAGAGGAACTCATCCATAAATGTATTGGTTGTTTGCAATGTTTTAAAACGGTCTTTAATGGTAAGCCAATCGAATGTACGGTCAATCCGATTGTTGGAAGAGAACTACGGTACAACGACCAAACTCTGATAAAAGATGGGGATGGACGTGAGGTAGTTGTTGTCGGTGCAGGGCCTGGTGGAGTGCACGCAGCTATTGTATTGGCTAAGCGGGGGTATCGGGTGACGTTAGTCGAAAAAACTGACTCACTAGGTGGGACATTAAAAACAGCTGAACAACCACCAGCAAAACAAATGATTGGTGAGTTAATTAAGACTCTAGCCGCAGAAATAAGAGATGCTGGAGTGACAGTTATATTGAATCAGGAAGTCACAATCGAATGGTTACAAGAGATGAATCCATTTGGTGTTGTCGTTGCGTGTGGAGGTAGCCCAATTGTTCCTCGAATCGAAGGTGTCGAACAAGAACATGTCGTTACTGCTGAAGATGTTCTATTAAAAAAAGTGACAATAGAAAATCAAAAGGTCGTCATCATCGGTGGTGGTGTGACAGGGCTAGAAACAGCCGAAGTCATGGCAATGAATAATCACGTCACCGTGGTTGAAATGTCAAATAGTGTAGGTAACGCGTTGTATACAAGTAATAGAATGATGCTTTTAAATCACTTGAAAGAAGCAAATGTTTCTATTCAAACCAATCGGATGTTAGATAAAATCAATGGCGACCATGTATTGCTCAAGGAGCCTGATATGGGATTTGAACATGAGTTGCCATGTGACTCAGTCGTCCTCGCTCTCGGTGTGACTCCTCGTAGATCATTTGTAAAATCAATTCAAGAATCTTTTGCTCATGTAATGGTGGTCGGAGACGCTAACAAACCAGGGCAAATAGTCGATTCGATGAAAGAAGCTAATGATAAAGCGTATGTTTTTTAAAAAATAGTAGTTACTAGTGGTATATCATGCATCATAAGAAAAGAGTAGTTACCAAAAAACGGTAACTACTCTTTTCTTATAAAAAAATTTCCTCATTTTTTAAAAGCAGATCGAGAAATAAAGCACACAACAGCATTCTTTCTTTTTTCAGTTGCTACATTTTGCATTCTGTAACGTGTCATTTACTGTTTGTTACCTTAACATATCCAGTCGAAAACACAAGGGTATATAAACGGCTCTTTGTCAATAAGGACTGATGAGTTGTGCAAAATCAAATCTGGGTCAGAATGAACCACATTCTGGCTCAGATTTTTTGTTATCTTACATTGATTAATTGATTGATCAAAAAGATTCTAATTCTCATGTTCTCGAATGATTTAAATCCGTAGGATACTCGTTTCATTGTCTTTATGTGGGTATTCTTCGCTTCTATTTTTCCATTGGAATAAGGATAGATCATTGCGTTGGTGATGCCTTCTTCATGGGTAAGAAGGTTTTGAAGCTTTTCCCGAAAGCTGTCATCTAACGTTTCGGGAAGTTCTGCCAATAAGGAGAAAAATAAGTCAGGGTCTTTGTCTCGAAAGGCTTCAACTAATTCATGAAAAAAGGGATACGCCTCCTTTAGGGCGGAGAAAACTCAAGCAATCGATCAATCATCATTGCTTCAGTAAGAAATGGGTATTTTGGTGCTCGGAAACTTTTCCATGTTTTGTATTCATAATGGTTGATGTTTGCACGATTTTTAGCAAAAAGCGCCAGTTCTTTTTCAGTTTTTCTGCCTGGCTTTTCTGTCCGGCTTTACGAAGTCCATTCATTTCACGGATACGCAACTCATTGAACGCTTGATTCATGTGTTTGACAATATGAAACCGATCAATCACTACTTTCGCATTTGGCAGAACACGTTTGGTGAGCTGGAAGTAGGCGGCGTTCATGTCTGTCACCAAGAATTCTACTTCTTCCGGATTGGTACAACCTAAGAAATAACTTGTTAATCGGGGTAATTTACGCGTAGGCAAAACATCTATTAATTTTCCTGTTTCGCCATCTGCACAAATAAAGCTCATTTTATCTTCTATGGAAGCATGCGAACGAAATTCATCAACCATCAATACTCTTGGGAGAATCTTCTTAGATTGCTTTGGTAAATAGCTTTTAAACTCTTTCAATGTACGAATAACGGTGGTCAAAGATACCTGACAGCTTTTCGCAATAAAAGATAAAGATACTTTTTCAGTCAGTAAAGAAGCAATTTTATATCTAACATGATTTGCGATTGAATGTCTGGGTTGGACAAAATAACTTTGAGCAGTCCAATGGGTGCGACAGTTTTTACAGGTATAGCGCTGCTTTTTTAGGCGCATAACCAAAGGCATATGATTGTATTGTTCAAAACGGACAATCGTTTCCTTCTTCCCATTTTTCACTATAATTGCTTTCCCGTTTCCATCTACCACAGTAGAACCACAACTTCTACAAGCACGAGGAGTAGGCGAGAGAACAGCATCGACGACCAACGTCTTTTTCTTCTGAAGGGTCTCGTAAGAGACCTCTGTAATCATCAAATCTTTCTCTATTATTCTCAGCATTTTTTTGATAGAATCATTCATATAGCATATCGTCCTCTCAGTTGTTTATTTTGTGGTGATTTAATCATACTAGAGAACGATATGTTTTTTAATACCTAAAATGAAAATGGGGCTGAAGAATCAATTCTGATTCATCAGTCCCATAAATTATAGAGCCAACATTATGTGCACCGTTGTTTCTGAATATTTTAATTGCTTATATTTATTATACTTAAGAAGTAGCAAAATATACGACTAAAAAATAAACAGACTGAAAGAAGTGAAAACAAATGACAAAGGAACGGCTGCAAATTTATATTGATCCTGAACACAGAGAAGCATTAGAAGAATTAAAAGAATTGTTAGCAGTGGAAGATTCAGCAACGGACAGTGCCTTAATTCGCTATATTATTTTGGAATTGTATCGATTAAAGACAAAAGAAAATATCCAAATGCGGGCACTTTTAAACCGTTTGGATGAACTTTTAATTTATTCAAATAGTTTTGCGGAAACGATGGACGTCGATATTTTTGATCTCGAAAACTCTGGAAAATACAAAGAAGTAAAGGCACAACAAAGAGGAAAATGGGCGAATAGTCGGCGAAAAAAAGCAAAAAATAAATCACAAAAAAGACCCGTTAATAATCGAAAAGAGAAAGCAAAAGAAGAAAAACTAA
Organism: Enterococcus sp. FDAARGOS_375; assembly: GCF_002393265.1. Taxonomy (NCBI): domain Bacteria; kingdom Bacillati; phylum Bacillota; class Bacilli; order Lactobacillales; family Enterococcaceae; genus Enterococcus; species Enterococcus sp. FDAARGOS_375. The sequence goes on from NZ_CP023514.1 coordinate 126,741, forward strand.
ATTCAGAATCGCTCACTTACAATGATCTGATTGCGAAGTATTTGTAAAAATTTGTCTTTCAAAAAGGACGATCGGTGGTGGTACCTAGAGACTACTTTTCGCAAAAATGACTACTTGAGTAGTCTCTGAACAACTCCCTGACAACTGCTAAAAACTATGCTGTGGTATCACATTCATTTTCTTCAAAACGCAATAGGCACAGCCTATTTTGCCACTTTCAACATGAGAGTGGTGCGTTTACCTTATGCTCTTTCCCTTTTTTGATCTAAAAGAAACAATCGATTTACCTGTTCCTTCCCTTTTTTATCAATATTTTTTCCTAAACGCTGAGTATTAATTGTCGCTTTTCATTTTTATTTTAATATTCAAATTGAAGACAAGGAGTTCGGTTATTTGATTTATACAATTAGTGACATTCAAAAATTATGTACACCAATATTTTTAGAATGGGAAATAAAAAAAGCTTTTTGTTTGGATCATACGCTCGAAACGAAGCAACAGAAACCAGTGATTTAGATATTTTAATCGACGGTGAAGGGTCTTTGCTCCACAATATATTTGATGTGATTCGGTTAAAAAGTAAATTAAGTAGCGCATTAAAAAAAGAGATCGACCTTATTACACTACGTGCAATCAACGCAGAAACAAACCAAAAAAGAAACCCACTTCTCAAAGAAAATATAGAAGCTGATTGTGTAATGATTTATGATTTTAAAACGAGCGACTCATTTAAAGTAAAGGATTGAAGCGCAAATACCATTGATCAATTTTTACAAAACTTTTGATTAGCTATAGAGAAAAAACTTTGCAAAATAGTTTACTTTCGTTATGATAAAAAAGAGAAATGGCGTACAGCGTTTGCTGTGCAGACGCTGTAGGATTTTTGCGCTAGCAAAAAATCCTTGTAGCCTTTCTGGTGTCACTTCAGCTTGCTGTGCGAGCTGAAGTGACCGTGAACCCCCATTTACTAATAGGGGGGTTAGGAAACGACTTCCTACATGTAACGAGGTCAGAAAAACTTTAGTGCTGCAAGGGATTGAGCAATTTTAAAGTTGGTTACATTTTTGACCGATAAAAGTTGAGAATGTAACCAACTTTTTTAGACAGAAAATCGCAAATAGTTTCAATGTGAAAAAACGATCGGTACTGATTGCTGCATTTTGATTTTTTCAAAATTTCTTGCTATAATAAATGTGCGAAGCGATATTAAAGAACAAGCATGTTTACACCAAAAAGCCCTCCTACTGCGAATAGGAGGGCTTTTTTTGCGCTGTTGCGACTCCAGCGTTGGGGCCAGAAGGCAACTGCTTCGACTATCGGCTAATCGTCTAGCCAGCGATCAACTAGTAAGAGTACTAGACCCACGAATAGTGGAGCGATAATCAGCGATATTAAAGTTTCTAGCATATTTACACCCCCTCACGGGGCAGTTGCCATTAACGAGTATAACATGAACAATTCAAGTGATCAGTTGTTTCTTTATTTTCTATTGCCTTTATAATAATCCATAAAAAGAGGAGTTGATCTTGTGCACGGTGAAGAGGATTCTCGGCTAACCTATGAACTTTCCCGCTACTTGACCAATACAGAATGGGATCGAATCGAGCGAACCAAAAAAATTTATGAAAGGATCAAGAGTGAGGAAGAACTGAACCGACTCAGTAAATCCACAAAAATCCCTTTCGACCATTTACTGCTGATCATGCAAGGTGAGATCATAGCGGACGACTATATACTAAAATTACTAGAAGAAAACATGTAGTTTTCTTACTGCATGTTCCTCTACTTTGATTGCTGCATTCAATCGGTTTCGCTTGGCAAAGCGAATTCCTGTATACTAAAAGAAAAACAAACGAGGTGGCACCCTTGTGACAACGGACAGATAACCAAAACAAATGTTGACAGTAAAAGAACTTGCTGAACTTTTTGGTATCAGCAGACAAGCTATGAGGAAACATGCTGACAACCTAGAGCCAACATACCTTGCCAAAAGCAGCCAAGGGTATAAGACAGTTCTGTGGTCGGGAGTGTTGCACCTTGCTGACAAGCTAGGACGTGCTGAGTTGCTTGAAGCGTTCGAACTTCCTGACGCAGCAAGCTCTGACAGTATAGAAACGAAGTTGTTTGCACAGTTGCAACAAAAGGACGCACAAATTGAGCAGCTGCAGTCGTTATTAGCCCAACAACAAAAACTTCTTGATCAGCAACAACAACTAACTTTGCAAGCGAACAAACAAATACTGCTTTTGACGTCGCAGGAACACTTCTCATAAGATTTAAACAAAGAATCCAACAAATGATACCAAAAATTTTAAAACGTCTCAAAGTGGTTATGAGACCCCCTCAGAACATAAGGGGAAATTTACTCCTGAAAATGAAGTCGTGCGACTGAAACAAGAAAGACAGAAGAAGTGGTGGCACTTTTTCCGTGAAACCTAAGATAGCGTTGAAAGGATGAATGGTGTATGTCGTTTTCAGCTTATGTTGACAGCTATCCGATTACTGCGTATATCGTGGGGCACCTTGGTTTGTCGGTGAGTGATTTTTGTCGGCGGTATGAATTTGATCCCACGATCGTCAGCGGCTGGCAGACAGCGAATCGTTCCGTTTTCTCCTTGCCTGCTGACTTTGTGGAATGCCTGGCTATTACGTCCGACAAAACAGCGGATCAAGTCCGCTGCATTTTACGCTTGTTAGAAAAGCAACATTTCGCTTATCTTGCGACGAGTCCAGCTTGGAACATAACACCGTTCCAACTCGTCCCTCCGGTTTCTTCACAAAAGACCCAAAGAGAAGAAGCTTGATTTACCGACGTTTTAGGCTTTCAACATAACGATACGTTCAAACAACAGCACCTAAATTTTGACGAATTAGTGAAACTCTATGAAAAAGACGTAGTAAAACATGCAACATCCTATTCTAATCAGCTGGTAAAGCTTAATTAGGTTATATAAGCTTGAAAATAAAGGGTTTGTCCAATATGGACAAGCCTTTTTCTTATGTTTTGCCACAGATTTGCCACACTTATTGTGTAAGAGTATCAAGGATAGGTATAATTTGATCCTTTGTTTTTTTAGTGATGTGCAAATAAATTTCTGTTACACGACTACCTCTAGAATGCCCTACACGGTCTTGAATTGCTTCTAGGGGTATTCCTTGCTCTGCTAAGAAACTAATATGCGTATGACGGAATATATGGTCCGTAATATGTTTATTAAAACTAAGTTTATTATCAATATCAATTCCTGCTCGTTTTGGATTACCTTTTCGATTTAATTTTCCATTTTCAGGTGAGTTGAGGAAATTGTTAAGGACACTATAATGAAGAGGTGTTCCATTATAGTCGGGTTTATGACGACTTTTGGAAGTAAAAATCCATCCATTATCTTTATAATCAGGATTGAATCTTATATGTTGGTGATTTAACTCAATTTCCTCTTTAAGAATTTCTATAGCCCTTTTAGATAATTGGACATTTCGGTAACTTTGTAAGTTTTTTATATTACCTTCATAGCTATTTTCTGCAGCTCCTCCGTGAGTGGACTGACTAATGATGATATTTTGCTTTTCAAAATATTGATAGGCACCAATATTTTGGAGTTTTCGACTCTGTAAGTCAACAGGGCCATTAGTTAGAATACCTATTGGGATGTGGTTTTTATGTAGAGCCAGCAGTAGTTGATGTATCTCAGGAATCATCGTAATCTGATCGAGTTCATATTCATAGTCAGCTTGGAAGTCTAGAGTTTCTGTCCTAGAAATACTATCGATGCCAAATTCTTCCATAGTCTTCTGACAGCGAAAAATTCTAAGCTGCTCAATACTGATGAGTTTTTTCGTGTATTTAGGAAAAGCAACATCAGACCAATATCTGAAACGTTTGCAAATGTTATCTATTTGTTGGATATCAATCGTTGGAAAACATTTCTCAACGCTACGTTTAAAGGGGAGTTGATGGTCATAAAGAGTGTCATCAAGGTCAAAAACAATATTTTTATAAGTCATAATTCTAGTCCGCTTTTAAAATAGTAGTGTACTGGCTAAATTCCTCTAAGTGTTGAGGGCTAATCTGGTTATCTGTAATGATGGTATCGAGTTGATCTAGATTATAGAAGTTAAAGAAATCGTATTGATCGAATTTAGTACTGTCTACTAATAAGAATTTTTCTACAGCATTGTTTAGGGCAAGTTGTTGAATCACACCTTCCTTGTCACTATATGTAGCAATAGAATTATGGGTAACAGCATTTGCACTAACAAAAGCTTTGGCAAATCTCATTGCTTTTAAATTTGTCGAAGCCATTGAACCTACAAAAGCTCCAGTTATTTCTCTATATTCACCGCCAAGAAGCAATAAATCAATGGTTTCGCTATCATTTAGAAACAAGAACACCGGGAGACTATTTGTAATGACACGAATTTTATAACCTTTACGACCTTTCAATTCTAATGCCAGTTGTTCAAGTGTAGTTCCGGGTCCAATAAAAATAGTATCGCCATCTTTGATTAAAGAGCAGGCTTTTTTAGCAATGTCAATTTTTTCTTTTGTATTTAGACTTTTCTTCTCGATATGTGTCTTTTCAAGTGGCTTTTTAGAGGAAAGCAATTGTGCACCACCATGAGTACGTGTTAAAAGTCCATCAGCTTCTAGAGCATCAAGGTCTCTACGGGCTGTCATATCGGAAATATCTAGTTCATCTATTATTTCTTTTATGGTTATGGTCCCATCAATCTTTAACATATCTAAAATTTTTTCTAATCGTCGTTTTTTGTTCATATGAAAACTCTTCTTTCATAAAGTAATTTTTTTCCAAAGATAATTCTCTTTTAATTGTATCATAAAAGACAATATTTTCAAGGTAAAACAAACAATTTCAAACAAAAACAAATGTTAGATGATGAAATAAGAACAGAGGATTGACGTATATTAGCTTAGGTCAGATTTTGTATAAGACGAAAATAAAGTAGGACCTCTTAATCAGTAAGTTATAGAAAGTAAAAGACTTTTGTAATACTTGAATAGATATTTCACGTCCATTTTGTGATGGATTAAATGAACAAAAATTAACAATAATTTAACGGTGTTATCTATTTTTTAAAAAAACAAATAAAAAAAACAAAAAATAAACAAAAAAACGTTGCTCTTTGTTTGAATGTTTGATATTATATAAACAAAGAAATGATGAAAACGTTTTTTCGAACATTTTGCAAAATGTTTTCTACTTCTACGTAGCATTTCTTTCTAAAATTTAGGAGGTGGTCAAAATGGCTATTGTTGTTGGTGCAGATCTCAAAGGTACGAGATTAAAAGATGTTGTGAAAAATTTTCTTGTAGAAGAAGGTTTTGAGGTAATTGATGTGACTAAGGACGGACAAGATTTTGTTGATGTTACCTTGGCAGTTGCCTCTGAAGTAAATAAAGATGAGCAAAACTTAGGTATTGTAATTGATGCTTATGGAGCTGGTCCATTCATGGTAGCAACTAAAATTAAAGGTATGGTTGCAGCAGAAGTTTCAGATGAACGCTCAGCTTATATGACACGTGGACATAACAATTCACGAATGATTACGGTTGGCGCTGAAATCGTCGGTGATGAGCTTGCTAAAAACATCGCTAAAGGTTTCGTCAATGGTAAATATGATGGCGGACGTCATCAAATCCGAGTAGATATGCTTAACAAGATGTGTTAAGAAAAGGAGTTAAGGAATGAGAATCGCAATTGGATGTGACCACATTGTCACAGATGAAAAAATGGCAGTATCAGAATTCTTGAAATCAAAAGGACATGAGGTCCTTGATTTCGGGACATATGACCACGCACGTACTCACTACCCTATCTATGGTAAAAAAGTCGGTGAAGCAGTAGTAAGTGGTCAAGCAGACTTGGGAGTATGTATCTGTGGTACAGGTGTCGGCATTAACAATGCAGTCAATAAAGTTCCAGGTGTTCGCTCAGCGTTGGTTCGTGATATGACATCAGCTATATATGCAAAAGAAGAGTTAAATGCGAATGTTATCGGTTTCGGTGGAATGATTACTGGTGGTCTTCTTATGAATGACATCATTGAAGCTTTCATTGAAGCTGAGTACAAACCAACAGAAGAAAATAAAAAATTGATTGCAAAAATCGAACACGTTGAAACACATAATGCACATCAAGCAGATGAAGATTTCTTTACAGAATTCCTTGAAAGATGGGACCGTGGTGACTACCACGATTAAGGTATAACAAATGATTCTGACAGTCACACTAAATCCTTCAGTAGACATCGCTTATCCTCTAGAAACATTGAAAATTGATACAGTGAATAGGGTAAAAGATGTTAGTAAGACAGCTGGTGGAAAAGGCTTAAATGTTACTAGAGTCTTGTATGAATCTGGTGATAAAGTTACTGCTACAGGTTTCTTAGGTGGTAAAATTGGTGAATTTATTGAAAGCGAATTAGAACAATCTCCTGTTAGTCCAGCTTTTTATAAAATCTCAGGAAACACTAGAAACTGTATTGCTATCTTACACGAGGGTAACCAAACAGAAATTTTGGAACAAGGACCAACAATTTCTCATGAAGAAGCAGAAGGCTTTCTTGACCACTATAGCAATCTTATTAAACAATCAGAAGTTGTGACAATTTCAGGAAGTTTACCTTCAGGACTTCCCAACGATTATTATGAAAAACTTATCCAACTTGCTTCGGATGAAGGAGTAGCAGTCGTTTTGGATTGTTCAGGTGCACCTCTTGAAACAGTTCTAAAATCGTCGGCTAAACCTACTGCCATCAAACCTAATAATGAGGAACTTTCACAGTTGCTTGGAAAAGAAGTAACAAAAGATATTGAAGAACTCAAAGACGTTCTTAAAGAGTCACTTTTTAGTGGTATCGAATGGATAGTGGTCTCATTAGGTCGAAACGGTGCCTTTGCAAAACATGGTGATGTTTTCTATAAGGTAGATATTCCTGATATCCCAGTTGTTAATCCAGTCGGATCAGGGGACTCAACGGTAGCTGGTATTGCATCAGCCTTAAATAGTAAAAAAAGTGACGCTGACTTATTAAAACATGCGATGACATTGGGTATGTTAAATGCTCAAGAAACAATGACAGGGCATGTGAATATGACTAATTACGAAACACTAAACTCACAAATTGGAGTAAAAGAGGTATAAAAATGGTACTTACAGAACAGAAACGCAAATCTTTGAAAAAAATTTCAGATAAAAACGGTGTTATCTCAGCTTTGGCATTTGACCAACGTGGTGCTTTGAAACGTTTGATGGCACAGTATCAAGATACAGAACCAACTGTAGCTCAAATGGAAGAACTAAAGGTTTTGGTTGCTGATGAACTTACAAAATACGCTTCTTCAATGTTGCTTGACCCTGAATATGGACTTCCAGCAACAAAAGCATTGGATAAAGAAGCAGGTCTTCTTCTTGCCTATGAAAAAACAGGTTATGATACATCAAGTACAAAACGTTTGCCTGACTGCTTGGATGTTTGGTCTGCAAAACGTATCAAAGAGCAAGGCGCTGATGCCGTTAAGTTCTTGCTTTACTATGATGTAGACAGCTCAGATGAACTTAACCAACAAAAACAAGCTTATATTGAACGTGTTGGTTCTGAATGTGTCGCTGAAGATATTCCTTTCTTCTTGGAAATCCTTGCTTATGATGAAGAAATCTCAGATGCAGGTTCTGTTGAATATGCAAAAGTGAAACCTCGCAAAGTCATTGAAGCGATGAAAGTTTTCTCTGATCCACGCTTTAACATTGATGTTCTTAAGGTAGAAGTACCAGTTAACGTTAAATATGTCGAAGGTTTTGCTGATGGTGAAGTGGTTTACAGTAAAGCTGAAGCTGCTGACTTCTTTAAAGCACAAGAAGAAGCGACTAACCTTCCATACATCTACCTAAGTGCAGGTGTATCTGCTAAATTGTTCCAAGAAACATTGCAATTTGCTCACGACTCAGGTGCCAAGTTTAATGGTGTGCTTTGTGGACGTGCTACTTGGGCAGGATCTGTAGAACCTTACATCAAAGAAGGTGAAAAAGCAGCACGTGAATGGTTGCGTACTACTGGATTCGAAAATATTGATGAACTTAACAAAGTTCTTGTTAAAACAGCTAGTCCATGGACTGATAAAGTATAGTAAAAACATAAAACGGAGGATATTGTTATGAACAGAGAAGAGATGACTCTCTTAGGGTTTGAAATTGTTGCTTATGCTGGAGATGCTCGCTCTAAACTTTTAGAAGCGCTTAAAGCGGCTGAAAATGGTGATTTCGCTAAGGCAGATAGTCTTGTAGTAGAAGCAGGAAGCTGTATTGCAGAGGCTCACAATTCTCAGACAGCTATGTTGGCTCGAGAAGCTTCTGGGGAGGAACTTCCATACAGCGTTACCATGATGCATGGTCAGGACCACTTAATGACTACTGTCTTATTAAAAGATGTGATTCATCACCTCATCGAACTTTATAAAAGAGGAGCAAAATAATGCATAAACTCATTGAACTTATTGAGAAAGGGAAACCGTTCTTTGAGAAAATCTCTCGAAACATCTATCTTCGTGCTATTCGTGATGGATTTATCGCTGGTATGCCAGTCATCCTTTTCTCATCTATCTTTATCCTTATTGCCTATGTCCCAAATGCTTGGGGATTCCACTGGTCAAAAGACATTGAGACCTTCTTGATGACTCCTTATAGCTATTCGATGGGTATCCTAGCATTCTTTGTTGGTGGTACTACCGCTAAAGCTTTGACGGACTCAATGAACCGTGACCTACCTGCGACCAATCAGATTAACTTCTTATCTACGATGCTAGCGTCTATGGTAGGGTTCCTTTTGATGGCAGCTGAGCCTGCAAAAGAAGGAGGCTTCTTGACAGCCTTCATGGGAACAAAAGGTCTTTTGACAGCATTTATTGCAGCCTTTGTGACAGTTAATGTTTACAAGGTCTGTGTGAAAAATAATGTTACTATTCGTATGCCTGAAGAGGTTCCACCAAATATCTCTCAAGTATTTAAAGACTTGATTCCATTCACTGTATCGGTTGTTCTCCTTTATGGACTTGAACTCATTGTTAAGGGAACTCTTGGTGTAACCGTTGCAGAATCAATCGGTACCCTTCTTGCTCCTCTCTTCTCAGCTGCAGATGGTTACCTTGGAATTACACTTATCTTTGGTGCTTATGCCTTCTTCTGGTTTGTTGGTATCCACGGTCCTTCAATTGTCGAACCAGCAATCGCTGCTATCACTTATGCCAATATCGATACCAACTTGCAACTTATCCAAGCTGGACAACATGCAGATAAAGTTATCACTTCTGGTACTCAAATGTTTATTGTTACCATGGGTGGAACAGGAGCCACATTGATTGTTCCATTCTTGTTCATGTGGATTTGTAAATCAGAACGTAACCGTGCCATCGGACGTGCCTCAGTTGTTCCAACATTCTTTGGGGTTAATGAGCCAATCTTATTTGGTGCACCAATCGTATTGAATCCGATTTTCTTTGTACCGTTCATTTTCGCTCCGATTGTCAACGTTTGGATCTTTAAATTCTTTGTTGACACATTGAACATGAACTCATTCTCTACCAACCTTCCATGGGTTACTCCTGGTCCGTTGGGAATTGTACTCGGTACTAACTTCCAAGTTCTATCATTTATCTTAGCCGTACTCTTGGTAGTTGTTGATACTATCATTTATTACCCATTTGTTAAGGTATACGATGAACAAATTCTTGAAGAAGAACGTTCTGGTAAAACAAACGATGCTCTTAAAGAAAAAGTAGCTGTAAACTTCAATACTGCTAAAGCAGATGCCGTTCTTGGAAAAGCAGGCGTTGCTAAAGAAGATGTAGCAGCAAACAATAATATCACAAAAGAAACTAATGTCCTTGTTCTTTGTGCAGGTGGAGGTACAAGTGGCTTGCTTGCCAATGCCTTGAACAAAGCAGCAGCAGAATACAATGTTCCAGTCAAAGCGGCAGCGGGTAGTTACGGTGCTCACCGTGAAATGTTGCCAGAGTTTGACTTGGTTATCTTGGCTCCACAGGTCGCTTCAAACTTCGATGATATGAAGGCTGAAACAGATAAATTGGGCATTAAACTTGCAAAAACTGAAGGAGCTCAATATATCAAATTGACACGTGATGGACAAGGTGCTCTTGCATTTGTTCAACAACAGTTTGATTAATAAATTTGTAAAAGTTATTTGAGACGAGATTATTCTTTCAGTTCCTTATAATATTGTTAACCATATCATTGCATTTCATTTCATTTCCTTGGTTTCCGGAACTCAGAATATCGTCTCAAATGCTTTTTTTGAAAGGATTTATAGTTATGACTAAAACACTTCCTAAAGATTTTATTTTTGGTGGTGCTACAGCTGCTTATCAAGCAGAAGGTGCGACTCACACGGATGGTAAAGGCCCAGTTGCATGGGATAAGTATCTTGAAGACAATTATTGGTACACAGCAGAGCCTGCAAGTGATTTTTACCATAAATATCCTGTTGATTTAGAATTAGCTGAAAAATATGGCGTTAATGGTATTCGTATTTCAATTGCCTGGTCTCGTATTTTCCCAACTGGCTATGGCGAAGTAAATGAAAAAGGTGTTGAATTCTACCATAATCTTTTTGCCGAGTGCCACAAACGTCATGTTGAGCCATTCGTGACTTTGCACCACTTTGACACACCAGAAGTTCTTCACTCAGATGGAGATTTCTTAAACCGCGAAAATATAGAACACTTTGTAGATTATGCCGCTTTCTGTTTTGAAGAGTTCCCAGAAGTAAACTACTGGACAACTTTCAATGAAATTGGCCCAATTGGAGATGGTCAATACTTGGTTGGTAAATTCCCTCCAGGCATTCAATATGATCTTGCCAAAGTCTTCCAATCACACCACAATATGATGGTTTCTCATGCACGTGCTGTGAAATTGTATAAAGATAAAGGTTATAAAGGCGAAATTGGTGTAGTACATGCGTTGCCAACCAAATACCCTTATGATCCAGAAAATCCAGCAGATGTTCGTGCCGCTGAGTTAGAAGATATCATCCATAACAAATTTATCTTGGATGCAACCTACCTTGGACACTATTCAGATAAAACGATGGAAGGGGTCAACCACATCCTAGCTGAAAATGGTGGAGAACTTGATCTTCGTGATGAAGACTTCCAAGCACTTGAAGCAGCTAAAGATTTGAACGATTTCCTTGGTATCAACTACTACATGAGTGATTGGATGCAAGCCTTTGATGGTGAGACTGAAATCATTCACAATGGTAAGGGTGAAAAAGGAAGTTCTAAGTACCAGATTAAAGGTGTTGGTCGCCGAATCGCACCAGATTATGTGCCTAGAACGGATTGGGACTGGATTATTTATCCTGAAGGCTTGTATGACCAAATCATGCGAGTGAAAAATGATTATCCAAACTACAAGAAGATTTACATCACTGAAAACGGTCTTGGATACAAAGATGAGTTTGTAGATAATACCGTTTATGATGATGGTCGTATTGATTACGTGAAGAAACACTTGGAAGTTTTATCAGACGCAATTGCGGATGGTGCAAATGTTAAAGGTTACTTCATCTGGTCACTTATGGATGTCTTCTCATGGTCAAACGGATACGAAAAACGTTATGGACTATTCTATGTAGACTTTGACACGCAAGAACGCTATCCTAAGAAATCAGCTCATTGGTATAAGAAAGTAGCAGAAACTCAAGTGATAGAGTAATATTACTTGAAAATGTAAAAAATTGTTATCCGATACTTTAGAAAAAGTACAACACTTATTTAGACCAGGCTTTGAAAATGTATACATTGTTAGTTTCGAAGATTGTCCTATGATTCCTGAGCTTGAAGCTACCCCGTTGCTAAAATGTGGTAAATGGTATGTTTCAACTGGAAAAGAGTGGATTTGCCATTCTGATTTAGAGTTATCAGCATTTGAATGGGAATTTTTACAAGCACTCGATGTAGAAATACGTGAGACTATTCACTTCGAGGTAAATTATTTGCCTTTCCAATAATAAAAAGAAAGGAATTAGTTGTGACTATCGAATTAAAAAACGAGTATCTTACTGTTCAGTTTAAAACACTGGGTGGTCAACTGACTTCGATTAAAGACAAGGATGGGATAGAGTATCTCTGGCAAGCTGATCCAAATTATTGGAATGGACAGGCGCCTATTCTATTTCCTATCTGTGGTAGTTTACGAAATGATTGGGCTATTTATAGACCTCAAGAAAGACCCTTTTTTACAGGTCTTATTCGTAGACATGGTTTTGTTCGAAAAGAAGAATTTATTCTGGAAGAAGTCAATGATAATAGCGTGACCTTTAGTATTAAACCAAATGCTGAGATGCTTGATAATTACCTATATCAGTTTGAACTGAGAGTTGTTTATACCTTGAATGGTAAATCAATTAGAACCGAATTTCAGGTAACGAACTTGGAAATGGAAAAAACAATGCCTTACTTTATTGGAGCCCATCCAGCATTCAATTGTCCTTTAGTAGAAGGTGAAAACTATGAGGATTATTATATTGAATTTAGTGAGGTTGAATCTTGCTCGATACCAAAGAGTTTTCCTGAGACAGGATTATTAGATTTGCAAGATCGCACACCTTTTTTGGAAAATCAAAAGATTCTCGATTTGGACTACTCACTTTTTTCCCATGATGCCATTACACTTGACCAGCTCAAGTCTCGTAGCGTAACGCTTCGGTCAAGGAAGTCTGGTAAAGGTCTTCGAGTAGATTTTGATAATTTTCCGAACTTGATTCTGTGGTCTACAACTAATAAAAGTCCATTCATTGCTTTGGAACCTTGGAGTGGTCTCTCCACTTCACTTGAAGAAGGTAATTTCTTAGAAGATAAAAGACAGGTAACGAAAATTTCACCTCAAGAAACTTCTAGAAAAATCTATGATATTACTATCCTTAATTAAAATTTGTTATTATTTGAGTCTTCAATAAGATTTGAATACTCTTACCTTGTGATGATAGATTGGTCTTCTCCGTGCCAGTCTTACATCGCAAGGTTTTTAAGTTTTTTGTGGGTCTATGTCAACTGTAGTGGGTGACGAAAAGCTAATATCTGGATAGGCTACAATTAACTAGACAGAAAAATTAAGGTGTGTAGACTAGAAGAAAATATACCAGGAGGAATTTTTATGTCTAAGAGAACACGAAGAACTTTTTCACAAGAATTCAAGCAACAAATCGTCAATATTTACTTAGCTGGAAAGCCACGTGTAGAAATCATTCGAGAATATGAACTAACGGCTTCAGCATTTGACAAATGGGTAAAGCAATCTAAAACGAGTGGTTCATTCAAAGAAAAAGATAATCTTACGCCTGAACAAAAAGAATTGTTAGAACTACGTAAAAGAAACCAGCAATTAGAAATGGAAAATGATATTTTAAAGCAAGCAGCGCTGATATTCGGACGAAGAGACAAGTAATCGATGCGAATAAGCATCTTTACCCTATATCAGCGATGTGCAGAATATTAGGTCTATCACGTCAGTCCTATTATTATCAATCAAAACCAAAGAAAGACGAATCAGAACTTGAAGAAGTAGTCGCTGAAGAATTTATCCGCAGCCGAAAGGCCTACGGCTCAAGAAAAATAAAAAAAGGGTTCTGTTGCAAAGTTTTAAATAAAGAATAAAATCCCTTACGGTATCTATGATTTAAGCTGGGATTCCCAATAATACCTTGATTTCAGTACAGACCGAAAACCCGAAGAGAGTGCCTTCTTTTCGGGTTTTCTTATATAATCCTCGAATGGCTTCCATGCCTTTAATCGTGGTAGAGGCAGTGCGTAAACTTCGATAGAATTTATTGCGTCTCTTTACTGGACGATGGTCTTGTTCAATCAAATTATTCAGGTATTTAATGGTACGATGTTCTGTCCCTTGATAAAAGCCGTATTCTTTTAGTTTCTTAAAGGCACTTGTAATAGAGGGGCTTTATCTGTGACTACAACCTTCGGTTCATCAAACTGCTTCACTAACCGCTTAAGAAAGCATAGGCTGCTTGTGTGTCCCGTTTTTTACGTAACCAAATATCCAAGGTTAAACCATCTGCATCGATGGCTCGATACAAATAATGCCATTTTCCTTTAATTTTGATGTACGTTTCATCCATTTTCCATGAATAAAAGGATTTTTTATTTTTCTTTTTCCAAATTTGATAGAGTAGTTTACCATATTCTTGCACCCAACGATAAATAGTCGTATGAGAAACGTTAATGCCACGATCATATAAGATTTCTTGAACTTCACGATAGCTAAGGTTATAACGAAGATAGTAGCCCACGGCTACAATAATCACATCCTGCTGAAATTGCTTTCCTTTAAAAGGATTCATCGTCATTCCTCCTGCTATCTTTTTCTATTATTCTACCTTATTTGATAGTAGATTTAAAACTTTGCAACAGAACCAATTGAACTCACATAAAAAACATCTAAACCAAAATATCTACAAGCTTGGAAAGGATAATAGGTTGTTATTAAAAATAATTTTTATTCCTGAATAATTCATAGCTTTAATTCTTTGACAAATCATATTCTTACAAATTAGACAAGAGAAAATAAATATTCCATATCTACTTTATTGGATCCATAACATGACTAAATTCTGAATACTTTTTAAAGCTTATCATTTGGTAAAACTGAATATAAGTTAATGATATAGACTGAAAATTTTGAATTTTCAGAATAGAATAACTTAAAAGTACTGACAAAATTTTTTAAAGGGACAATATTAATGTTCTGAGATAATCAAATCTTACCGAAAATATCAAAACCCTAATGTGACACAATCAGATTCTGTCACATTCGTTAAAATCGCTCCATCCTTAGAGGCTCTAAGAGGAAATCACTTTTCTTTTAGGGCCTTGTCATTTTAATATTTAAATGGCGCATAGTTTGCTTCATAACTAGCGTTCAAAAAAACTAAAAATGTATCATAAAAAGAAGGCACGCTTATAAACATGCCTTCTTTTATTTGTTGTGTTATTTAACTTTCATCAATCGTAATCCGTTTAATGTTACTAAAAGCGTTGCTCCCATATCTGCTACAATAGCAATCCATAGTGTTAGCCAACCTGGTATGACTAGTAGTAGAGCTAATAGTTTTATACCTAATGAGAAGGTGATATTTTGCTTAATTACTTTTAGAGTTTGGCGGCTAAGTCTAACAATGAATGGTAATTTTTGTAAATCGTCGCCCATTAGAGCAACATCAGCAGTTTCGAGAGCCGTATCTGTTCCTGCACCGCCCATTGCAATACCAACCGTCGATGCAGCTAATGCTGGTGCATCATTAATGCCGTCGCCCACCATTGCTACTTTATTATAAGTTGTCCGCAACGCTTTAATCGAATCTAATTTTTCTTGAGGCATTAGATCTCCTTTTATTTCAGTCACACCTAATTGCTTACCAATAGATTCAGCGGTTTTAGTATTATCACCAGTAAGCATAATAGTGTGTTCAATTGACAACTTGTGGAGTTCAGAAATAACGGCAGCACTTGAATCTCTTACTTCATCCGCGACAGCAATTACTCCTAAAATTTGTTCGTCAGTACCGAAATACATGGCGGTTTTCCCTTGTTCTTGAAATTGTCTGTATTGTACTTTGACCGCTGTTTCTTCGATTACTGATGCAGAAAACAGTTTAGGGCTTCCAATATAGTAACGTATGTTTTGATGTATACCTGTAAGTCCTTTACCTGTGATAGATTGGAAATCCTCGATTTGTATTGACTTGTAATCCACATTAGTTTTATCCGCTTCGTTTAAAATAGCAGAAGCTAATGGGTGTTGAGAAAGAGATTCCAACGATGAAATAATCGATAGATAATTTATATCAGTTTCAGAACTGGTTGCAATGAAATCCGTTACGACAGGCTTTCCTTTTGTTAAGGTTCCAGTCTTATCGAAAGCAATTGCTCTCAAATGACCAATTTCTTCCAGATAGACTCCGCCTTTTACTAAAACACCATTTTTTGCTGCATTACCAATAGCCGAAACAATTGAAACAGGTGTTGAGATCACTAATGAACAAGGACATCCGACAACTAAAATGGATAACCCTTGGTAAAGCCATTTATTCCAGTCACCACCAAAGAATAGCGGAGGAACAACCACTATCAAAAGGGCCATAATAATTATGAATGGCGTATAGTATTTTGCAAATTTATCTACAAAGGCTTGTGCAGGAGCTCGTTCTCCTTGCGCTTCTTCAACTAAGTGAATGATTTTGGCAATCGTTGTATCCGTTACTTTTTTTGTTACTTTGACTTCAAGAACACCTTCTTCATTTAGTGTTCCTGCAAACACTTCATCATCTAACTGTTTTTCAACAGGAACCGATTCTCCTGTTATTGCTGCTTGATTTACTGAAGAATGACCGTTGATAACAAGCCCATCCATGGCTATTTTTTGTCCGGGTTTAATGATCATAATATCGTCGATATCGATTTTATCGACACTGACTAATTGCTCTACATTGTTTCTCCTGATAAGAGCTTCTTTGGGAGCTATATCCATAAGAGAACGAATCGACTGTCTTGCTTTATCCATTGAAAATCGTTCCAAAGCTTCGCTAATAGCAAATAGTATTACTACAATAGAACCTTCGGCCCATTCTCCAATAAATGCGGCCCCAATAATTGCAATAGTCATTAAAGATTCCATGGAGAAGTCCAATTTGATCAAATCAGAGAACCCTTCTTTAAATAAATCAAATCCACCAATTATTATTGCCAATATATAAAGAGCTTTCGTTAATAAATGATCTTCGCCCAATGATAGTTGGGAAATCACAGCAACAAGTATAAAACCAAGAGAGATGATTAAAGCGATATTCCGTTTAATAAAAGACTCTTTTGATCTAACTTGTTCATCATTTTCTTGATCATCACGAATGATAAGATTTTCGAAGGCTCCCGCTTCTTCGAGTTCTTCAATTGTTGTTTGGCCTTCTACTGAAATCTTACTTGCACCAAAGTTTACTGTTGCACTCGTAACTCCTGGCAACTGTTTTACATTTTTTTCAAATTTACCTGCACAATTTGTACAGCTTAATCCTTCTATTCGATAGGTTTTTTCGGTCATTTTCTCACTCATGCTAGCACCTCTTCTTTAAAATTTACGCCAAGCTCCATAAGATTTAAGATTTTGATATTTTTAATAAAATAGTAGACTAACTTACCATCCTTGTGACTATCAACTACTCCCAATTTTTTTAAGGAGTTCAGATGGTGTGAAGTTGTTGCGACCGAAGCATCAATGATATTAGCAATATCACAAACACATAGCTCATCTTCATGAACTAAAGCATGTACAATTTTAAGTCGATTTTCATCTGACAATATTTTAAAGAAACCACTTACTGACGGAGTATCAAAGTTTGCTAGTTTAGATTTAGCACGATTAACTTTGTCTTCATGAATACAAGTTATTTCACAAATTTCATTATTCATACGATCATTCCTTTACATTCAAATGTTTGTTTGAATGTATTGTATCAGAACATCCATCTATATTCAAGTGAATGTTTGAATGTTCATAAAATGACTAATTTCTGGACACTCTTTTTAGATACAACGATTGATGTATATTGCTCTATTTTTATGTTCATAAACTCGTAACTAAATCATTGTTCAATTAATATTTAAATTTATGAGTATTAGGACAAATCTTGGATGTGGTCAGAAACTTAACAGTTGTTGAATACTCTTCTTTTGTTAGGTAGAATAAGGGTTAGAGATTGTTCAAAAACTTTATTCAGAAAGTGAGCGTTAAAATGACTATATATGGTTATGCACGTGTTTCTACTCGAGGACAAAATTTAAGAGAACAAATTAAGCAATTAAAAGATGCAGGTGTTGATAAAGAAAATATTTTTCATGAAAAATTTACTGGTGTAAAGTCCAATCGTCCTGAATTTCAAAAAATGCTATCGATATTAAAAAAAAATGATACAATAATTGTAACAAAGTTGGATCGATTTGCTAGAAATACAAGAGAAGCTTTAGGAATTATTGAACCGCTCTTAGATAGTGAAGTAACAATAAAGGTTTTAAATTTAGGTACTATTGAAAATACGCCAATGGGTAAAATGATTGTTCGAACGTTACTGAGTGTTGCTGAAATGGAAAGAGATATGATTTTAGAGCGTACTCAAGAAGGAAAGGCTTTTGCAAAGAAAAATAATCCTAATTACCGTGAGGGCAGACCAAAATCGACATTAAACAAACAGAAATTACATGCGTTTGAGTTATTAGAATCAGGAAAAAGTTATAGAGAAGTTGCACTCATGACTGGTTTTAGTAAGAGTACTCTGCAACGTATAAAAAAGCTTGCTTTGATACACAATAAAGATAATTTTAGCTAAATAGGAGGTCTCATATGAACAAGAAAGAGATTAAAGTAGTTAAAGGAATTGTATGGTTTCTGAGTGTGATCACTCTTACCAATTTTTTTACAAGAATTCTAGAAAATAATCCTAATATCAATATTTGGCTTACTCGTGGTATAGGATGCATGATTGCTGCTGTATTAGGTTTAGTTTTATATAAATATTTTTATTGTAAGACGTTTAAATTTGAAAGTAAATTCCATAGAAATTAGAGGTAGGTATGTCTAAATTTACAAGTGGTTTTGAGAAATGGAATAATAAAGTAGAGAATTTAGGCTGTTTGATGAATGGAGTATTATTTTTTTGTGCTTCTTATTCGACAAAGTTACTTAGGAATACTGTTATTGATTATCTGGGCAATTCATGGAGATTGCCAGTTGCTCTTGTTTCTCCTATTCTGGTCAGCGAAAAGCTGAAAGTCAAGACCTTTTGAGTAGACGAAGACGTAGATATAGTCTACATAATGGATATATGGTTACAAATTCTCCTCTATACATAACGGAATTCATTTGGTTAAATTAAAGATGAGCTAAAGAATAAAGTTGTACATACGAATTCAAGTAAGGATGAAGAAAAGAGGAGTATAAGGCTATGAGTTCTAGTAAGAATCAATCAGAATTGGCATTTGAACAAGAAGTAGTAGAGTATCTGACTCAAATTGGTAGCGTAAGACAATGGGAGTATAGACAAGATATTAAAACGACCGAACAATTATGGGCAAATTTTAAACAGATTTTAGAACAAAACAATCCAGGTCGTTTAACGCAGCCCTTATCTGTGACGGAGTTTAATCAAGTTAAAAAAGTAATTACGGATATTTCAACTCCTTATGAAGCAGGTCAATTTTTATATGGAGTAAATGGAGTATCAGAAATTGAATTGAATTTAGATGATGGACGACATGTGTATTTAACAGTGTTTGATCAAGCACAAGTTGGGTCAGGAGCCACCAAGTATCAAGTGGTCAATCAAATTGAACGACAACGCATTATTGAAGGGAAGAAAAACCGTCGATTTGACGTGACATTATTGATCAATGGGTTACCGATTATCCAAATTGAGTTAAAGAAAGCCTTACATAGTACAGAAGAGGCATTTAATCAAATGGAACAATATATTGCGGAAAAGCAATATTCAGATATTTTTAGTACCTTACAGATTTTGGTGGCTATGACGCCATATGACAGTAAATATATGGCCAATACCACGTTAAGTCAGTTCAATAAGGCGTTTACGTTTAACTGGCAAAATGAAGAAGATGCGAAACCCATTCGGGCTTGGAAAACATTCGCGGATAAAGTCTTATCGATTCCTATGGCACATGATCTCGCGACGCGCTACATGATTTTAGATGGGACGAAGAATCGAGAAGGGTTAAAGGTCATGAGACCGTATCAAGTGTATGCGACAAAACGAGTCTTGGAACAAGTCCAACGCTATGATTTTAGTCAGACTGAAGGAAACCAATTGGGCTATATTTGGCATACAACTGGTAGTGGGAAGACCATCACGAGTTTTAAAACGGCGTGGTTGGCGAGTCGTTTACCAAAAGTAGATAAGGTGATTTTCTTAGTGGATCGTATTGCGTTAACGAATCAAACGGTAGACGCGTATAAAGCGTATGATCCGGTTTCAGGTTTTGAAGGCAAAACAGGTGTCATCAGTGAAACGGCCAGTGTGCAAGATTTACATCGTCAATTAACCCAAAAAAGCGATCGAAATATTATTGTGACGAGTATTCAAAAAATGTCACGGTATGCAGCGAGTACTCAATTTAAAACACTAGAAGAGAATATTTTATTTATTGTCGATGAAGCGCATCGATCAACAGGTGATGGAAAAGATAGTCAAGGTATGTTAGAAACCATTCGGACCAAACTGCCACGTGCAGCTTGGGTAGGGTATACTGGAACGCCTAAATTTCCTGAAACACGCTTGATTTTTGGGGATCTCTTACACGCGTATACGATTAAAGAAGCCATTGCAGATAAAAATGTATTAGGGTTCAAAGTAGAATTTAAAGAAACGATCCAACCCCCTCAGAATCCTGAAGAAAATGATTTTGATGACAACATAAAGGGGAGTGTCTATGACACGAGTCCGGAACATGTGGACTTAGTGGTCAAAGATATTGTTGAAAATTGGCGGAATCGTTCGAATAATCGTATGTATAATGCGTTGTTTACTGTTCATGTGGGAGGCAATAAAGCGAGTACACCGAGAGCTATGGAGTACTTTTTAAAATTCCAGGAAGTGAATCAAACGTTGTTACCTCAAGATCGTTTAAACATAGCGGTTAGCTTTTCGTTAGATACGAGTAACGGAAATACGCAACGAGAAACCAATGAGAATTTACATTTAGCCATTCAGCACTACAACTACCTGTTCGGGACCGCATTTGATATGACGACCGTAAAAAATT
>NZ_CP023513.1:0-20632 GCF_002393265.1 Enterococcus sp. FDAARGOS_375
GATCAATAGAATAATTAACTATATTTAAAACAAGAGACATTAGTGCTGCAGTAGCTAGATGTTTCATTTTAATCCTCCTTTTTTATATTATTGTGATTAAAGTATTCCTTGTTAGTAGAATATTGAATTGAAATCAAAAATTTCTTAAAAAGGAACTTAGAAGAATGCCAGCAATAAAACCTAACAATACTAATATGACGGTTCTAAATTTTTTATTTTTCATATAAAATTCTCCTTTGGTAAAGTAGTTTAAAAAATAAAATATAATAAAACACCTAAAGAGAGTATTAGAGTAAATTCCATTACCCTTTCAGCAACTAAATTATTTTTCTTAAGAAAAATAGTTTTAATTTTGTAAGGATTCCAAAATGATTGTCTTGCATAACTTGGTGGATATACGTAGTCTAAAAGCCCATTGATTATAAGTAATGGTAATCCCTGTATTAAATTACCTTTGAATACTAAGTAAACATAGTAGATAAGCAATGATAATTGAGCAATTCTGAGATATCTAATATTGGTAATGTGATAATTCATGATAACCCCCTTTCTTTAAAAATTATCTCACATTAAAATGCTTAGTCAAATAAAAAATAACTTGATAATTATTTATAACTTGATAACCGATAAATAAGTCTAATTAAAAAATGTTAATAAGAGTGAACATAGTTAGCAATTGATTTCAAAATTGCTGGCTTTATTCTGCTTTAATATCAAATCATAGAAACTGTAATCGATGAGCACAAAAAAAGATCTCCCTAGTTTCCGCTAGAAAGATCAAACAAACTATTATGCCCTTATTAATTATAAGTAAAAAAATATGAATTACAAAGAAAATGCTTATTTACTATTTGAGGGATGATTTATTGAGTAATCGTTCTCCACCGAATAATTGAAATAATTTTTAGAAAGGATGTGTAAATCATAAATGAGAAGTTTTAAGGCAAAGAAATTTTTCTTTTTAACACTTATCTTATCTTTTGTTTTCCTAATAACAATCGGCAATATTCACAGTGTGATTGCTATTGAATCGACTACGCCGCCTGAAGAAGATCAAGAAAAAACGAAGGTATCTGACCAGGTGCTTAATCAAGCTGAAGAATCAGCTGTCGTACAAGGTGCAGATGGGTTGTTATACGTGGTGGCAGACAAATCAGACAAAGAACAGCTGATTTCTTCAGATACGCCACAAATCGCTGAAAAAACAGAAGGCGATTTTACAGCTGTTGAAGTAGGGATTGATGAAAAACGGCAAGAAAAAGCAGATCAGGCAGATCAAGAAATCAAAGAATTTGATGAAATTGATTTAGATGATGTTGAATCGCTGCAATCGGCAGTCAATAGTGAAGATCTTCCATTTATTGAAGAAGATCAAGTTGCTGAAGAATTGTCAAAAGCAAAAGATTTAGAGGAATCCGAACAGATCTTGATGCAAACACGTTTCTTTTATGCTGAAGAGATCCTCAATCAAACGAACAACTTGAATGATGTTCCTTCTATGCTGAAAGAAAGCAAAGTTGCCTTATTAGCTTCGGTATCAAAAACAGTATCTGAAACAACGATCAATCCGCCTTCTGGTTATCCTTGGCTAATGTATATAGTTCGTAGCAATGGCTATTCTTATACAGAAGATCGTGGGATTCGCCGGACGATCGATGGAAAAGATGCCTTTTGTTTACAAGCCGGGGTAACAGCCACTAAGACCTATACAGATGCCGGAAGCAGTTATTTGAGTAGTTCACAAAAAGAAACGATTACTTCTATTATCAGCGCTTATCGTGAATTGGGTGGTTGGACAAATAATGATGCCGGAAAGCAGCGATGGATGGCTGCACAGATTCTTGTTTGGGAAAACTCGAATGAGAAACCGAAAAGCATTACAATCACACCAAATCATAAAGCCGGCGTGACTGATTGGAAAAGCAAAATGACAACTCGTGCAAACCAGATCCGTACACGCCCTCAAGTTAGGTGAGGTGGATTCTTCAAATAAAGTAAGTAAATTGTCAGAAATTCTTGCTAGCGGAACGTATGAGAAAGTATATTCTAGTGGCAAATTTAAAGATTAATAGAAATGAATAAAAAGGCAGATCAAGCAATATTAAAATTGTTTGATCTGCCTTTTTTATTTATCATGGTTTTACTTATTTAAGTCGTCTATTTTTTTCTCTAACATATCTATCTTTTTTTCAAGCTTTTTTGTGTCATATCGGACAACTGCTAAGGCTCCTAAGTAGATAGCTACTAAGGGTAAAAACGTTAATAGAAATTCGCCTGATATTTCCATATTTTACACCTCAAATTTATTAGTATAGATAATTTTTCTATAAATCAATTCTTCTCTTAATTCTTTTTCTTTTTAGGTAAGGTTCTTCGTAATCTAAAAGCTTCTGATAAACAAAATCCATAGGCTTACTAGAAGCTAGTCCCAGGCAGTAAATAAAGGTTACTGGTAGAGAATCTACGGTTTTATTTCTTGTTATCCAACTGGAAACAGTTCCTTGTTTAAAACCATAGAGGGCACAGAATGTTTCTACTGGCATAGCTAGATGCTGAATAACGTACATATTGATGGGATGTGTGTATACAAAAGTATTAACTTTCAAAGTGGGAAAGCAACTCCTTACATATATAACTGCGTTTGCATTAATATTAATCTATTAGATCAAAACATGCAATTAAGGGATTGGTTGTTTCTCTATTTTGAGTATGGAAATTCCATGTACTCCATTTATTATATAAAAAATAAAAGGCATGAAGCCTAAGATTAACTTATCCTTCACACCAATTACTTTTAATTTTTTTTGTTTTTGTCAAAAGAGTCAAAGAATTTGCTAACTGATACCATAATAATAATTAATATCAATGAATAAACAATTACCTTAGCTCCATATATAGCACTAAACATATCTCCACTATAGCCTGCTTCTTCAATGGATTTAACTAAGGCATTGGGAATTATAAACATAATGATGCAACAAATTATGTTTACTATAAAAGAAATATATCTACCTATTTGATTAATCAAAATCTAAGCCTACTTTCTACATATCTATATTGATAATGGCTGCTTGTAGAACTTGCTTTAAATCCTACTGAAGCATTTTTGCCCAGTCCAATGTTTACTCCCGCTTCATAAGTTGTAGAACCGTTATTGTAAAAATCACCATTTACAATATAAAAGATAATATTAGGATCTTCTAAGTTTACATAAACACTTCCACCGAACTGCTTAGAAAGACCTTTATAACCTCTGATCATCTCAACTCTTTCAATTTTCTTTATAGCCCTAAATCCACCACTTTCGGTTGTTTCGCAATAAAATCTCATTGTTGGTTTATATTTACTATTTACTGTAAATTGCTGAGACAATGTTCGATATTGTTTTGCTCTTGCAGCTCTTAAATTATTAGGATTGCTGCCTACCATTTCACTTTGCGCTTGTTCCACACTAATGCCATTGGTTTCAGCAATTTCTTCAATCATTTCATCATAAGTCATTAAAGGTCCAACAATTGTGTTCTCATCATCAAAACTAACTGATGAAATTTGTGTTACCTCATCAGCGCTTACTTGATTGGTTGTTCCAAGAATTGATACTGCGAACATAGCTATGCCAAGACAAACAATACTACTTAACTTTTTCATTTTCTTCACCTCTAATTTTTATTTACCTTAATTAAACCAGAAGATAGATTAAAAGTAAACTATAAATGTAATTTTAAACACTGTAGTCATTATATTATTGCCTATCGTCAACGCAGTAAAATTTATCCTAAAGTCATACAATATTATGATGTAACTCTGTTTAAATATAGAAAATTCTATATTCTTCATTAAGTGGTTAAAACCTGGGCATATTAATATCTAATAAAAATTTATGTCGCTATTAATAGGATCTTGGGCTTATTCTTTTCTTTTGTTTTTACTTTCTTCTATATAGAATGCTTTATTATCAATTTCTTTTGTTCTAAAACTTGCTCCACTATGATCTCTATTAGAATTGTTTAAGCCTCCTAAGCCGGTGTCTACCATTGATCCCCATCCTTTGTGCGGATCTTTTCCTTCTTGTCTAAGTTCCCAATTCTTTTTTCTCATTTTGTCTAACTTTTCTTGTTTCCGTTTAGAAAAAAAATCCTTAATGTTACTCATAAGTAAACCACCTTTCTTTCAAGAAATTATTTAAATATATTCTTTATTATTTATAATAGTACTTTAAATTACATAAACTGTAAACTTTTGCAAAATAGTTTTTAATTATACTATTGTTATTATTAGTGAATATAATAATGGTAAAATACAACTATATCGTGATATTGCTGTATTGGATAAGGGGTTACTAGAACAGCTGTGCAGAAAATAACGGTAAGGAAAGTATTGTATACTTTTTATTCTTTTATATAGAATTAGGGAAATATAGAAATTTCTATATTTCCCTAATTCTATATTTTATTCTTCTATGAGCAATCTGAATCTCTTTTGCTTAGCAGTATCTAAATTGGGGATATAGGAGTCGATTAACATTTGAATTATTTCGTAATCTGTTTTAGTTTTAGTGATATCTTTAAGTGCTGCCAATTCATTTTTTGTTGACATAGGTACTTTTATACTTCCTTTTTGATTTTTGAATTCACTTTTCTTTTTTGCCATTCTATCGGTAGAACTATCATTAAATGATCTTTTGGGAACAATATTTCCTTCTTTTCTTTCCAAAGTATTTTGTTTATTGAGTAATCCGATTTTTTTTTCAGCCATCTTATTTCCCTCTCTATTGATTGTTGAATTGTTCAAGTCTTTTTAGTAACTCAGCAGCAACTTCTTCGTAAACATTCAATACTTTTCTATCATGTCTATCTTGATCTGTAATACCATTAACTGCAAATCGTTTAATTCTTTCCATTTGTGGTATATAAGTCTCAAAAAGATTTTCTTCACCAAATGATGTTTTGGCACTATCTAAAATATACTCGTCCACCTTACCATTATTTTTCATGAGTACAGGTAATATACCAACAACATCCAGATTAAGATTGTACATACTTGTAAGTTTTCCTAACTCTTCAACATAACTCTCGGCTCCAGTTAAGCTATATTCTTGTGTTTGCAATGAAATTAAAACATAGTCACTAGACGTCACCGCATTTTTTGTGATTTCAATACTCATTGGAGGTACATCTAAAATTATTAGGTCGTATTTTTCTTTCAAAGGTTCAAAATACTTAGACAGGAAAAAATCTTCCTCGACATCACTAGAAGTATTCTTATATAGATACTTTGCAAAACCTTCAAAATCTATGAATGATGGAATAAGTTCTAAATTAGATTTTATATGAACTGGTAAATCCATTAGAGATCCATCCTCAATACCAGCCATAAGTGTTTTATTGATTGTAGTGTCTTCTTCGGGTGAATTAATAAATTTAGTTAACATTAATTCTTTTGTAGCATTTGATTGTGGGTCCAAATCAACAACTAAAGTACTGATTCCCATATTTGATAGAGTATAACTAAGAAGAGTAGCATTTGTTGTCTTTCCTGCTCCACCCTTATAATTCCCAATAGTAATAGTTGTTGCTTTATCATTATATTTTTTCCAATTCATATATAACCCTCACTTTCCCTATTAATTATATCACTAATAGGGAAATATAGAAATATAGAAATATAGAAATAGGGATAATTATATATTTCTATATTTCTTATTATCTGAAAAAGTCTTTATTATAAAGCTTTTTACATTTAATAAAAACAGATCAAACACTATTCGAAATTATATAATATAGAAATAGGGATAATTCTAAATATAGAAATATCCCTATTTCTATACCATAATAAAAGTGTTTACATATCACTAAAAATCCTATATGCTAAAGGAGTAAACGTTCCCAGATTAAGATCAAATAAATATATATTTAGCGAGGTAAAACTCATGTCAGATTTTAATTTTTATAAATCAAAAGAACTATATAGAGAAAAATATTACCAAATGCCTAAAGTGTTTTTTACAAATAAAAAATACTTCGAACTATCGAACGATGCTAAAATTGCCTATATGTTGTTGAAGGATCGTTTTGACTATTCGGTTAAAAATAATTGGGTCGATGAAGATGATAATATCTATTTTATTTTTACGGTTACAGAATTGATGAACTTACTACATTGTCGAGAAGGTAAAGTATCAAAGATCAAAAAAGAGTTAGAACAAGTAGGCTTGTTGAAACAAAAAAAGGGGCGGATTAATAATGAGTGTGGAAAAATTAAAGCCACACCAAATCGATTGTATTTAGGTAAACCAGAAGTCACAAGCGAAGATATTTTTGCAATCAATCAGGAAGACTCTATATCTACCGTAAATGCGAAAATCGCAAATACGGTAAAAGACCTTAAAATCAACGATTATACCGTAAGTGCGAAAATCGCAAATACGGCAAAACCTAGTAATACCAATAGTTCAACCGTAAATGCGAAAATCGCAGACAATCTATTCTATTCTTCTAGTACATTAGACACTAATAGACACTCTAAAGACACTAGAGAAGCAGATCAAAATTCTATTCTGCTTGAAAATTTTGTAGATCTTATGCAAGACAGCAGCGTTTCTACTTTCATACCAGTGAAGGTGCTAAACTTAATTAAAACTTTTTCAAACACATTCGAAGAAGCCCAACAAGCAGTAAAGATCATTCATAATGCAAAATTTAAAGCCGAACAAGAAGCAGATCAAAAGTTCGTTTTTGAAGAACTTGAAAACTATGGTGTTGATACCAATGAACTGTATATAACAATGTTGAAGGCATATCAAAAAGAAAAAACAGAAGAAGTGAATAATTTGTCGAATCTAATTTTTATTTACGTTAAGAATTGGTTTAAGGAACAAGCTGCACCAGCTGTAAAAGCTTATTATGATCAAGATTTTCCTGATCAAACAAGAATCCCTATGCATGATTGGTCAACATCAGAAGCAAATATATAAATGTATAGTAAATCCTAACCAAGGTAAATAAATATATACATGTCGAATTATTTATAGAGTAGACCAAGTTGCATAGTATATTTTTATATTAATTTTAGTTTTAATTCTTTTTAGGATTTATTTTGGTTCTTTTTTTAAATAACAAGTTTATTTTTATTTTTTTTTATAGCATAATATAGTTACTATGTATAGAGGAGATTACATTATGAAAAGAGCATTTTTATCGCATAACTCTGCAGATAAAGAATTTGTTTTAAGTGTTTACCATGAACTCGGACATACTAATGCTATTGTTGATAAATATGATTTTAATGAAGGTGTAGATTTAAGGGAACAGATTAAGTATTATCTTAATCAATCTGATTTATTTGTATTATTTGCTAGTAAAGAATCTTTAAATGCTCCTTGGGTTAGTTATGAAATGAACTTAGCTGAAATTTCTATATTAAATAGAGATATATCAAATATATTAGTTATTTTAGTAGATAGAGAAATTACACATTCTGATCTTCCCAAATGGTTACAAAACTCATTAGTGAAACAGGCTGATAATGCAAAAATAGCAGCAAAACTAATTATTGATATTTTAAAGAGAAAAGATGATACGCTATACCTTGGAAGAGGATTAGAGCATGAGAAATTTTCAAAACACTATTTTTCCTCTGATAAAGAAGCAAAAAATTTAGTTTTTTTTGGACTAGATGGTATTGGTCGTAGAAGCTTTGCTAAAAATATTTTGAAGCAACACTTTAATAAAAGTATTTCAAGTGAATATAGCATCGAGGATGTTAGTCCTCTCGATTCTTTGTATCGAGATTTACTTATAGATTTCAATCAAAATATATCTATAGAAGAAATAAATAAAAATATTGAAGTATTTCAAACTTTAATTATAGAGCAGCAAGTTAAAGAAATTGTTCATTATTTGAGTAAGTTTTCACTTCACAATCAAGTTCCCGTGCTAGTTGATAAAGACGGCATGTTAAATGATGAAGGAGAGTTTAGACAAGAAATACTTGAATTAATGAAACAAATTAATTCAACAGAAAATTTGTTCGTTGCTTATATACAAAACAGAAACCCCAGTAATAAATATAATAATCAATATTTTGTATCTTATGTTCCTGAATTAAATTCAGATGCAACGGAACAACTACTGAAACAATATTGCACTTTATTTTATAACATAAGTTTGACTAAGGAAGACAGCATAAGAATTAGTGAATATATTTCGGGTTATCCACCTACAGTAAAAATAGCTGCAAATGAAATTTCTATTTATGGAGTAGACTATATAAAAGAAAAACCTATGAGTCTTATTCGTTATAATAGTGGTGTTTTTGATGAGTACATTCTTAAGAACGTCCACAAAAATGAAGAACACTTACTTAAAATTATAAATAATTTTGGAGAGTTGTCGTTGACAATACTAATGAAATTATTACCCAAATTAGAAAATGAATTGTCTAGATTAATTGATTTGAGTATTGTTACTTTGAATAGTGATTCCAAGACATATTCTATTTCATCCCCTTTAAAGAGTGCTTTGAATTCAAAATTTGGAGTGTTAAGCAAAAAAGATTACAAAAATATAGTTGATATTCTTAAAAAAGATTATGGATCAGACAATAATGTGCCAGATGTTAAAACTTTGGACATTTTGATTAGCTCTTTATTACGTGCTGATGTAAATAGTGATTTAGAAGAATTTCAAAAATTGATTTTACCTTCGGATATATCTAAAAATGCTCACAACGCCTATAAAAGTAAAGAGTGGTTAGTAGCAAAAGACTTATATGAAAAATTGTTGAAATTAGATCCAGATAATTTAGATGCATTAGAGTTTTATATACGTTCTAAAATCAGATTAAAAGAAAAAACTGATAATGATTTAAAAAGATTACATTCACTTTCAATCGAAAAATATCTCAATGTTTCAGCATTTAAATATATGAAATCAGGAGATTTTGTTAGAGCAGCTAAAAACTACGAGAAAGTAAAAGATAATTATTACGCGCCACACTATGTGTTCAGAGAATTAGGGGAATGCTACTATCAATTAGGTGAACTAGATAAAGTTAGAAATATACTAAATGCAGGGCTAATAAAAACGTCATTCAAAAATAAATTTATGTTGGATTTAGCAGCCAAGAATGCTATAAGGCAGAATAAATTTGAAGATGCTAGAGGATATATAGAATATTTGGAAAAAGTAGATAATCCTGGAAGTGTTTTGCATAGAAAAGCATCTTTACTTTCTAGAGAAGGAAAGTTTTCAGAAGCAAAAAAACTAGCAGAAGAAGCAATATCAGACCCTAATAGTAGACGTGAATTTTATTTGTTATTAGCAAATATTTATATTAATTTAAATGAGCTTGATAATGCTCAAAAAATATTAAATGAAACACACGAAAAATATAAACATTTAAATATTAGTTCTGACAATGGATTTTTAAATTTAAAATGTTTGTACAATATAAGAAAAAAAAATTTAAAAGAGGCAAAGGAAATATTGGATAGAATTAACCCAACCTCTGAATATTTACAATTGAAATATTATCATTTAGTTTTAGAAACGATGGATTCTTCACTATTAGAAAGAATCCAGGCAGAACAAAAAGTAGAAGAGTTAAATAATCATGAAGATAGTTTAATTTTTATAGATATTTAAATTTGCTGAACCAATATTATAAGAGTGGAACGTAAATTTTAAAGTAAAAAACACAAGAGAGTATTCAACAACTTAACAGTTGTTGAATACTCTTCTTTTGTTAGGTAGAATAAGGGTTAGAGGATGTTCAAAAACTTTATTCAGAAAGTGGGAGTTAAAATGACTATATATGGCTACGCACGTGTTTCAACTCGGGGACAAAATTTAAGGGAACAAATTAAGCAATTAAAAGATGCGGGTGTTGATAAAGAAAACATTTTTTATGAAAAATATACTGGTGCAAAATCTAATCGTCCTGAGTTTCAAAAAATGTTATCGCTTTTAAAAAAAAATGATACAATAATTGTAACAAAATTGGATCGATTCGCTAGAAATACAAGGGAAGCTTTAGGTATTATTGAGCCGCTTTTAGATAGCGATGTAACAATAAAGGTTTTAAATCTAGGTGCTATTGAAAACACACCAATGGGAAAAATGATTGTGCGTACTCTATTGAGTGTTGCCGAAATGGAGAGAGATATGATTTTAGAGCGTACACAAGAGGGGAAAATTTACGCGAAAAAGCATAATCCAAATTATCGCGAAGGAAGACCCAAAGCAACTTTAAACAAACAGAAACTGCATGCTTTTGATTTGTTGCAATCAGGAAAGAGTTATAGAGAGGTTTCTCTAATGACAGGATTTAGTAAAAGTACATTGCAGCGAATTAAGAAGATTGCTCTGGCTGAGAAAGGATCCGTAAATGATATTTAAGTCTAAGAAAAAAAACTATATAAATGATATAGACGATTCTGAATTTCAATTTTATAAGAATAAATATTTGTTTGAGGAAAAAATCCATGATAGATGTAAAGAATACCCGCCTTTCAATTTTGGTGTCGATAGTATTATTTTAATTGACAGATTGGATTCTAAGAACTTTCCTGAAATATATATATATAAGATCAGTAGACCAATTGAGCAGTGGATGTTTGATGTCAGTGCAAACTTAGACTATAAGAAGTGGGCACAAATGATAGGGAAACTTGAGTGTGGCAGAAATACTGGGGAAATGATAAAAATTCACCGCCTTTTTACTTCAGAAATGTATAGAAATCAAGGTATAGCTACTTATATGTTGAAAAGATTAATAGAATGGGGGAATAATGAAAATATATTAGGTTTTTATTTAACTGCTGCTAGTGTTCAGCAGAGGTTTTCTAATGAATTAGAGCAGGAAGAATTACTTGAATTTTATCTTGATTTTGGATTTAAGCCAATTAGGCTGGGGTCTAACTTATTAGAATATTATTATAAAGAGAAAATTTGAAAATTTGCACTGATAATACATTTTTATGATGATTCGGAGGCAATTTATATGGAAATACTCGCTAGTTTTTTTGGATGGATGAATCACAAGCTAGAGTGCTTATTTATATATATATCTTTTGAAGGTATATTGGCAGTAACAGCTTCTATACTTGCTTTATTAATTCCTGTGGCTTTATTAGTTATTGAGAATAACGGAAATAGCACAGATGGATCTTTTAAATGGGATAAAATGGTTTTATTTAATCAAGTTATAGATATAAAGAATGTTGTAGTGGGATTAAGTTTAATAGTTTTTCCATTAGTATTATGGTCGAAAGAAAATTATGTACTAAATACGATTGTCCTTTTAGCATATTTGTATGGATTATCCAAAGTACTAACACTCTTAAAAAATAGTTATTATTGGATTGTCTCCAAAAAGATAGATGGAGAGAATTTTAAAAATATTAATCGTCAAAAATATATTGAAAGTTTGTCCAGTGAAGATTTTCAGACTAGACTTGAAGTATGGGATTTGATTTGGAATGATTCTAAAGAACGAGAAGGAATGGATCGAGATGCTTTATTAGACTTGTACTTTGAACAATATTCAAAATTAATAGATTCAAAAGAAAAGCGATCTTTTTTATTAGTTTTTTACAGAGATTTCGACTTAGATTATTATACTTTTAAGAAAACACAGGAATTGCTCGAAGATAATTTAGCGCAAGTTTTACCTAAAGAAGAGAATAATGATTTTGATAATCAAAGATATTTACTTTGGTCGCTTTATGATCAATTATTTTTGGAAGTCTCTAGAAAAGTTATAGGTGATAGGAATTATGAATATGAATTTAAAAATTGGTTTGACAAACTTTTATTAAATTTTTCTGACCATCAGTATAATGAATTTCTATCTAGTGTAGGTATGGATTTCTTAGAGATTGTTCGTTTGTCTGTTTACAATTATAACTATTACGAGTTAGATTATATTCTTCCTAATAATTTAGTTTATGATAATGTTAACGGAAAAGAAAAAAAAGATGCAATAAAAAATGTTTTTATGACTTGGTTAAAAAATAGTTACATTATATTACCTGAAAAAGATCTTAAAGATAAGTTTTTTGCTAATAAAATATTTGAATTTATATTTCAAAAGGCTGAACCAATATCTTTTTTTAGAATTATTGGATTTACTATGTTTATAAATGATTTTGTTTATGATGACCAAATTTTAGAGGAGAGAATTTTTGCTTATGCAAGCGAACCGAATATTTTTATTGGCATTGGCAGGATATACTCTTTTAATAAAGAATCTGATAGTAGTAACTTTGAAAATAGAATTATTGCAGAGAAAAATTGGACATATAAATTTATATTACATCTTGGTTCACAAGGATACTATTACTTACAAAATGAAGATATTTTAAATAAAGTTATTCATGCAATAGAACAAGTGAGAACTAAAAATGCCGATATTGATGAATTAGGATTAGCAAGATTAAATGGTGTCCATAGTGAATTATTAGGATATAAAAAAATTCTTCAATCAGAGTATCGTAAATAACTCTCTTACAAGCGACTAAAGACAAACATATTATAGATCATTAGTCTAAAAAATTGCAAATGTAGTTGTAAAGTTACAAAGTCATATTGCTATAAAAAATAACAATTTCCGAAATCTGATATATAGTCATGTGTTTAAGAATAGTTTTTTAAGGTATTTAATAGTGAATGAAAAAGAGAACTTTCGTATAGTTTATGGAACATGAGAGGTATATATGTCTAAATTAACAATGAATTTGGAAAAGTGGAATAACAAAGTAGAAAAATTAAGCTGTCTGATGAATGGGGTATTGTTTTTTTGTGCTTCTTATTCAACCAAGTTACTCAGGAACATTGTAATTGATTATCTGGGTAATTCATGGAGATTGCCAGTTGCTCTTGTTTCTCCTGTTCTTTGTATAGCTATATTTTTAGTTTTAGTTCAAATTGTCAGTAAGAAAAAACAACAAATTGAATGGGTAGAGACTAACGCAAAGATAATAAAAAGTGTTCTCTCGAGTAACACGTGGGGAACAGAAGTAAGTCATGCCAGGGGAGAATCTGATCGACTGGTTAAGTTGACTGTAGAAATTCCTCTGAATAATGGAGAAACGATAGTTGCTACTAAGAAGGTTTGGACATTGACTAAAAATAGAAATATGTTTCGGGAAGGAAATTATATATCAATTTTATATAATAAAAAAAAAACCTAGCCAATTTAAGCTTAAGTATCAAATATAAGGTCAAACGATTGGAATGCTCTCAGCAGAAAAATTATTTTGTCAAAAAGCTAATTACTACAGATATTAAAAAAAAGTTATGACACAGTTAAATTTGTAAAGTGAGGTGAGAATAAATGATTTGGGTTAAAAGAATTCTTTTCACGTTTATCTATCTTTTACTCGTATATTTTATTATGACATTTACGAATATTTCACCGTTAGTTGTATTACTGTTTTCAATTATTTTTTCTAGTTTTATATCTAGAAATAGCATTTTTTCTGGATTAGAAAAATATTTGCATAGCTAATTGAAATAAGTTATAACTTTTGTTATAATTATTTTGAAGAGGTGATTTCATGAAAAATATAAAAGTTAGAAAAGTTGGAAATTCAATAGGTATTATTTTGCCGAAAGAAAGTGGTCTACAAGTTGGAGATTTATTAGGTTATAAACAAGATGGGAAAAAATTAATTTTAGATGCCCAAAACGTAGACAAAGAGCATGATAAAAGATTAATTGAAAGCAGCTTCGAGGATTTTTCAAATGGAAATATTCTTCTTGAAGAAGATCTTAAAAATAAATTTGGAAAATATGGTTGGGGATCTGGTAATGTATAAATTAACTTATTCAAATAGTTTTACAGTTAGTTTAGAAAGATTAATCTATGAATGGGAAGTAGAGCTAGAATTTCCTCTTGAAAAAATAAGAAAATTTGTTCAATCAATTGAAGCATCTTTAAGAATGGTCAGTGAATTTCCAGAAATGCATGAGGAAGTTTCGTCTATATATAATTTATCAGAGTTAACTTATAGAATTCTGATAGGGAAACAATTTGCTCTATTTTATCGTTTAAATCATGATAAAAAGGAAATTTTAGTAGGCTCTATATTTAACCAAAAGCAAATGAGAGTAGGATTTTGAAGAATAGGAAGTGGGGTAAAAAATGTCATTGCAACTTAGTTCAGATAAAGATTATGTTGGATTGTTAAATGATCAGACCGATAAATATGAGTGGATTCCCAAAAAAGTAGCAGAAAAGTATTTGGGAGATAAACAAGAAGAGATAAATCAGGATAAAAAAGATAAAGAGGATCGTCGAGATTGATTTTTACTAGATTGATGATGGTGATTTTGTAATGACTGTTCATGGGAGAAAATTATTCGTTCGAACAAGGGATTCATACTTGGAGAAATGTATCCTTCAATTATGAATACAAAAAAGTAAATGGTAAAAATCAATTTACTAAGGTTTCAGGAATAAATCTTACTATTCAGGCTTACAAATTTCTTTCACTTGAAATCAAACCAGCGCATCTTCAAATTTTGTAAAGACAAACAACACTAAAGACACAGTAAAATAAAAGTAAACGGTTATTCATTATTAGGATTTCAAGTAAAGGGATTTACGATTGGGACATAAATCAATGATACTTGGAATTTCTCACATAAAATTTAAATCTATTATTTAGTGGTGTGACTATTTCTCAAACTTGGACGTATAAAAAAGGAGGAACTTACAGAATAAATGGGGTTGCTCAAATTTATACTTCAAAGGGAAATGCAAGTTGTTTTTCTCCTGTACGTGTGGTTTCAATTAATTAATATTTTTGGAGGATATGAAAATTGTACGCGATTGAATTAGCTATTACCTTAAACAAAAACAGTGAAAACTACTCTGAAAAATTTGATATTGTGGCGCTACCATTTATTCCAAGAAAAGGGGAAAAAATCCTATGGAATGGGCAATTGTATAGGATTTCAGACGTTATGTATGGTTTTGAAACAAGTGAAGAAGAGTACGGATTCATAGTTAGTCCTGAAATACAAACGTCAATCGCTTCGGATATTTCATATAAAGTTTGGCTAGAAGAAGTTATTTAAACACTTAGTTAACATAATCAGATGTTATACCAAGTAAAAACGCCCTCAGAACAATTCTGAGGGCGTTAAATGTTTTGTACGGTGATTATCTGCTTTTTTATCTTAAACGTTGTCAGAGTTTACATATTTGGCGTTATACTTAGTTATTTCTTACTCTATTTTTGAAAGTTCCTGTAATAAAGAGTTTAAAAAAGTAATAATGGAAGTATCAATGTTTAAGGAGTGAGTAAAATGAGTGAATCTATCCTATCAATAAAATTAAAAGAATATAGAATTGCTAATTCTCTTACTCAGCAAGAATTAGCTGAAATATTAGATGTTAGTGATAAAAGTATATCTAAGTGGGAGTTAGGTGATACTTATCCTAGTAAAAAAAATGTGATAAAAATATCAGAGTTATTAGGTATATCTATTGAGATATTGCTGATAGAAGAAATAGTTGAAGATAGACAAAAAGAGAATAAATTAATTAGATATATAGTCCCTGTATTGTTAGTTAGTATTTTTATTATGACAGTATTGAATCTTGTCAATTTGAAAACTATCAGAAATCAAGCTGATGAAATATCTGAAAAAAGTAATGAAGTACAAAAGCAGAAAAAAGAGTTAGACAAATTATATAATTACACAGTAACCTTTGTTTTAGCTCCCAAGACACCATACACTGATTTCAAAGAGTTTATTGAAAATTATGTTAATAATCTAAATAATGAGATATATGTATACAACGGAGAGGACCACATAGTTCTTTCATTCAACATGGGAGCTCATAATAATGATGAAATAGAATTTATTTTCCAAGAAATAAAAAGAGAAGCACCAGGGTTAACTAATTCAGAATACCATGCTACTCCTTAGTCAAATAGTTAACATAATGTGCATTAACACAAGACGCCCGTCAATCAAGCGATTGACGGGCGTTCTTTGTGATTTTCAATTGGTCTAGCTATGTTTGATCACTAAAATACTGGTAAATCAAGCTTCTTCTCTTTGGGTCGTTTGTGAAGAAACCGGGGGGGCGAGTTGGAAAGGTGTTATGTTCCACTCCAGACTTGTCGCAAGATAAGCGAAATGTTGCGTTTCTAACAAGCGTAAAATACAGCGAACTTGATTCGCTGTTTACCACCCGGTGACGATCGTAGGATCGAATTCATACCGTCGACAAAAATCACTCACCGATAAACCAAGGTGCCCCACAATATACGCAGTAATCGGATAGCTGTCAACATAAGCTGAAAACGGCATACACAATCCATCCTTTCAGCGTTATCTTAGGGTTCACGGAAAAAGTGCCACCACTTCTTCTTTCTTTCTTGTTTCGGTCGCACGACTTCATTTTCAGAAGTGAATTTCTCTTCTTGCTCTGAGGGACTATCATAAGCGTTTTGAGGCGTTTTAAAATTTTCCGAACCATTATTCAATTCTTTATTTAAATCGCCTGATAAGCGTTCCTGCGACGTCAGAAGCAGTATTTGTTTGTTCACTTGCAAAGTTAGTTGTTGTTGTTGATCAAGAAGTTTCTGCTGTTGGGCTAATAACGACTGCAGCTGATCAATTTGTGCGTCCTTTTGTTGCAACTGTGCAAACAACTTCATTTCTATACTGTCAGAGCTTGCTGTGTCAGGGATTTCGAAGGCTTCAAGCAACTCGGTACGTCCTAGCTTGTCTGCAAGGTGCAACACCCCCGACCATAGCACTGTCTTGTATCCTTGGCTGTTTTTGGCAAGGTACGTTGGCTCTATGTTGTCAACATGTTTCCTCATAGCTTGTCTGCTGATACCAAAAATTTCAGCAAGTTCTTTTACTGTTAACATTTCTTTTGGTTGTCTATCTGTTGTCAAAAGGTTGTCACCTCAGTTGCTTTTTTCTTATTAGTATACATGAATTCGCTTGTCGAAGCGAAACAGATTGAATGCAGCAATCAAAGTAGAGGAACATGCCGTAAGAAAACTACATGTTTTCTTCTAGTAATTTTAGTATATAGTCTTCCGCTATGATCTCTCCTTGCATGATCAGCCGTAAATGGTCGAAAGGGATTTTTGTGGATTTACTGAGTCGGTTCAGTTCTTCCTCACTCTTGATCCTTTCATAAATTTTTTTGGTTCGTTCGATTCGATCCCATTCTGTATTGGTCAAGTAGCGGGAAAGTTCATAGGTTAACCGAGAATCCTCTGCATTGTGCACAAGATCAACTCCTCTTTTTATGGATTATTATAAAGGCAATAGAAAATAAAGAAACAACTGATCACTTGAATTGTTCATGTTATACTCGTTAATGGCAACTGCCCCGTAAGGGGGTGTCACTATGATTAAGGAACTAATTTCGCTGATTATCGCCCCACTTTTGGTGGGTCTAGTACTTTTGCTAGTTGATCGCTGGTTAGACGATTAGCCGATAGTCGAAGCAGTTGCCATCTGGCCCCAACGCTGGAGTCGCAACAGCGCAAAAAAAGCCCTCCTATTCGCTGTAGGAGGGCTTTTGGTGTAACTATGATTTTAAACTAATTTCGCTTCGCACACTTATTATAGCAAGAAACTTTTAAAAAATCAAAATGCAGCAATCAGTACCGATCGTTTTTTCACATTGAAACTATTTGCGATTTTCTGTCTAAAAAAGTTGGTTACATTCTCAACTTTTATCGGTCAAAAATGTAACCAACTTTAAAATTGCTCAATCCCTTGCAGCACTAAAGTTTTTCTGACCTCGTTACATGTAGGAAGTCGTTTCCTAACCCCCCTATTAGTAAATGGGGGTTCACGGTCACTTCAGCTCGCACAGCAAGCTGAAGTGACACCAGAAAGGCTACAAGGATTTTTTGCTAGCGCAAAAATCCTACAGCGTCTGCACAGCAAACGCTGTACGCCAATTCTCTTTTTTATCATAACGAAAGTAAGCTATTTTGCAAAGTTTTTTCTCTCGAGCTAATCAAAAGTTTTGTAAAAATTGATCAATGATATCTGCGCTTCAATCCTTTACTTTAAATGAGTCGCTCGTTTTAAAATCATAAATCATTACACAATCTGCTTCTATATTTTCTTTGAGAAGAGGGTTTCTTTTTTTGTTTGTTTCTGCGTTGATTGCACGTAGTGTAATAAGGTCTATCTCTTTTTTTAATGCGCTACTTAATTTACTTTTTAACCGAATCACATCAAATATATTGTGGAGCAAAGACCCTTCACCGTCGATTAAAATATCTAAATCACTGGTTTCTGTTGCTTCGTTTCGAGCGTATGACCCAAACAGAAAAGCTTTTTTTATTTTCCATTCTAAAAATATTGGTGTACATAATTTTTGAATGTCACTAATTGTATAAATCAAATAACCGAACTCCTTGTCTTCAATTTGAATATTAAAATAAAAATGAAAAGCGACAATTATACTCACCGTTTAGGAAAAAATATTGATAAAAAAAGGAAGGAACAGGTAAATCGATTGCTTCTTTTAGATCAAAAAAGGGAAAGAGCATAAGGTAAACGCACCACTCTCATGTTGAAAGTGGGAAAATAGGCTGTGCCTATTGCGTTTTGAAGAAAATGAATGTGATACCACAGCATAGTTTTTAGCAGTTGTCAGGGAGTTGTTCAGAGACTACTCAAGTAGTCATTTTTGCGAAAAGTAGTCTCTAGGTACCACCATCGATCGTCCTTTTTGAAAGACAAATTTTTACAAATACTTCGCAATCAGATCATTGTAAGTGAGCGATTCTGAATTTAGTTTTTCTTCTTTTGCTTTCTCTTTTTGATTATTAACGGGTCTTTTTTGTGATTTATTTTTTGCTTTTTTCGCCGACTATTCGCCCATTTTCCTCTTTGTTGTGTCTTTACTTCTTTGTATTTTTCAGAATTTTCGAGATCAAAAATATCGACGTCCATCGTTTCCGCAAAACTATTTGAATAAATTAAAAGTTCATCCAAACGGTTTAAAAGTGCCCGCATTTGGATATTTTCTTTTGTCTTTAATCGATACAATTCCAAAATAATATAGCGAATTAAGGCACTATCCGTTGCTGAATCTTCCACTGCTAACAGTTCTTTTAATTCTTCTAATGCTTCTCTATGTTCAGGATCAATATAAATTTGCAGCCGTTCTTTTGTCATTCCTTTTTCCCTTCCAAGATAAATCTTATATCTCTTCTTTAAAATAAATTTAAACCCCAAACAATTACGATTGCTATACAATCAAGTATAAACTCAATTAAATTCTCAGTCCCTCTTGTATAACTTTTTAAAATAAAACCAGGTTCTTTTGAAGAAAAACCTGAACGATAATTAATAGGGATTAATAGCCCAAGCAGTATCCCTATTAATAAAAGATAAAAAGGCCAACTTGGAGAAATGTCCCTATATAAAATAGCAGCTATGATCGAAATACAAAAAATAATAATCTGAGTGATTTTTATAATCACAAATTTTTTGCCTTTTCTATTCATTATTGAACCCTCAACTTTCTCAACATAAAAAAATTTAAAAATAAAAAAAGAGAAGAGATAATACGCACTTCTTCCCATTTCTCTATACATTTTCATAGAAAGACATAAGTTACTTGTGACAAAATTAAAATTATAAAAGTAATCAAGCTGATTACAAACAAGATTCTCCAGAATAAAGACTTTTCTTTTTGATACATTTAAAAAAATAAAAAGCATAAATCGGTTAAATACACATACAAATACGCCCCTAAATTATCGGTTTTATCAATTCGTTTCACATCGACAAACCCATGAGACCAAAGTTGCGCAAATGTTTCATTTGGGATATAAACACTTTTCAAATGTGGAAATTTTAGCAGCATATGAATATACCAAGACCCACACCCTTTTGGTTCCAATACTTTTACAAATTCAAATTTGCTCTTGTTTTTAACATTTAGTTTAATATCATTAAAAAACACAAAAGAGCTGATTTATTTAAATTTAATTTATAGTAGGTTTTCTTAAATAAACTAGTCAGTAATTTTTTCAGATTGGGATATCTTCAAAGCCAAATTATATCCAACGAAAAAAATGATAAATTTGACTACTAAATTGGTAGTTGGTAAAGACTGTAAAGTATATTCTCCAAAGAATAAATCTATAAGCACGATAAAAACTAACACAATGATAGATATTAAAAAGCTTTTAGCAAAATATTTCATACAGCCCCCTTTTCTATTCAATGTAAGAATACAATCGTTAAATATCCAAAGATAGTTTAGCGGTTGTACAGATATAAATTAAAAATAATTGGAAATATCAAATATATTTAAGAATAAGCTAACATAATTTTCTTTGAAATTATCCAAGAAAGGCTCTTTTTTTGTTATTAGCTTATAAAGACTTACTAATGCTGATAAAATAATGCAAAGCATGGAGTATAGTATAACAAATAACAGAACTATGATTACTACTTTAGTTAATTTTTCCATGAAGATGAAGTCCGTTTTTTAGAAAATATTTTGGATAATATAGTGATAATTAAAACTCCTAATAAATACGAAAAAAAGTATACAAAGAAATCAGTTAACAATTTTATTAATGAAAGATCATTTAGGGTTAAGTCTTTACTTAGAA